>CAWAHK010000004.1:0-1520000 GCA_963781815.1 uncultured Pseudomonadota bacterium
CTGTGATACTCGAATCTCTGCTATTGTCCAATAGTGGACCGATGGGGATAACGAAAATTGCGTTAGTCGACAAACGATTTGTAGTTAGCGGCAACGAGTAACGCGCCCACAAAAGGATCACCACTGTAAGAGTCACCATAACCCGAGCTTAGCCGGGTCGGCCGCAACACAGTCATCCACTCGAACCAATTACAGTGAATTCTTTGTCAGGTATGGGCTGTCTGCAACACTATGCCGCTGCAACGGCTACTACGGCGGCGCCGTAGCGCAGGCGTTGCGGTAACCCAGGTGTGGCGGTAACAGCGCGCAGTGCCCGCCTGCCGTTGAGTCTGCAACGCGTACCGATGCTGGCAGGTTTGTTAGAATCAAACTTCGAGAGCTGCAGACCTTGGACGATGCCGGCTCTTTTTCTCTGGTGTTGCACGCGCTACATCGCGCCCTGTTGTGGTGTAACTCTCGCGGCAGGCCGTTAAGCGCGCCTGCTACCTTCATTCATCCCTGTGAGCCAGTCGTCGCCAAACAATCGCTTTTCTATGGCTGCCTTCTGCCAAGCGTGCACCGCTTTTTGCACAGTTCTTTCTATCGTTCTGAGTTGCTGGCCAAGAAATGCGCCCTCAGCTATCCAAAGGTTGTCTGCGTATTGATAAACGTGCAGGGCATACCGCTGACTGAGCACCTCCACTGAGTGTTGGGTCATTGTTGTTGCCAATGATTTGTTGGACCGTCTTTTCGACAAGCGGCTGGCGTTATCGTGATCCAAATGAGCCTCCGATATCCACGTTCCCGATTGACCCATGGTTAAAACCCCCCGGCAATGGTGAGCGCCATGTGCTGGCTGGGGAGTAAGGGACATGAAGGTTCGTAGAACGATCTTCACAAAAAGAGCTTCACTGATTTTGGAGCCGTTGGCTGTGACAGCCGTCACAATGCGCCCGAGCAGCGGATGCAAAAACACCAAAGGCACCGCAGCTACCCGCGCTATTGATGGAAGTTTTAAAAAACCGTTTTTTTGTGATGGCCATCACACGCTGGCGGGATATTTGTGATGGCCAACACTGTGGGGCCCGGACCTTGTCATCACCGACCAAGTACGAGCTAGTGATCAACACAAAAACGTCGAAGGCACTGGGCCTTACATTCCCGCCAGCGTTTCTTGCACGCGCGGACCACGTAATCGACTGATTGGCATGTCCGCCTTTCGCCCAAAGCGGACATCAGCAGCGTCGATTTGGGTGCGATGCAAAACTCCATATCTTCATAATGCTGTGCGAAGAACGTTTATCCGGATGGATCGACCGTATGAGCGGCGCTAGACTCACGCGTGATTAATCCTGTTTACCACGGGTCATAGGGGATCGACATGGAACAGATTTTGATCAACCTCATCGCAGGAGCGCTTGGCGGAGTTGGCGCAGGTAAGGCATCTCCGACCTTTGATCTCGGTACAGCTGGTAACATTATTTCCGGCTTGGTCGGAGGCGGGGTGCTCGGACAGATCGCTACGTTAGCTCTGCCAGCGGTCGTGGCCGCAGCGCAATCGGGCAATCTGAGTATCAGCGGCATTGTCTCACAGGCGATCGCAGGCGGCGCTGGCGGGGCCATACTCACGGCGGTCATCGGCGCAATCAAGAACAAAGCAATGGGCTGACGATCAACCCAATAAGTTTGATTGGTCACTGAAGGGGTCGGGACACTGAGTCTGCTCGCGCCGCGGCGACGGGTGATCGAGTGGCGGTGTTTTATTGCGTCGATTGAGTCCACTGCTTTTGGCCCTTAGCAAGCACTTGCATTGCGGGTGAAGAAGACTCGTTATGGATGCTGCTCCTTGCGGAGAAAGGACCGATCCATGTCATTATTGAAGTGGTGTTAGCGCGCCGATGAATGATGAATTTGCTTGAATGGCGTGATCCAGGGTTGGGGAACTGGATTGCGACGGTGGGGACCGTCCCGACGCAGCATTTGGGCCCGCCCACCGTGTCAGCCTTCATCGCGTCGAGCTCGGCCGTCAGATCTGGATATATTGGCCGACCGGTATTGCCGAAGAGCGGCCACCACGCTTCCTCACCAGTTTAGGGATGGACAATCCGAACGCTGTCGGGTCGCACCTTCGCCCGATAGTGAGCGACGTCAAAAGCGCCAAATAGTGTTCCTATCGTTGCAGCCATTCCCAGGCCACAAGAGCCACCGTCGCCAATGACTGATACCCAAGCCGTTGCGCTTTGCTTCGGAAGACGATGAGTTCGGCCCAAGTTCCGGTCGGCGTCTCGCGCACCTTTGACGAATGGGCGTTTTGAAAAAAATTATGCGTTGTTAACGCAGGTTCGAATGCACAGCTTCGTTTCCACAGCATTAGCGACATATCTGCGATAATTGGACATTCGAGCCGAAATGCCGAGAGAAGAATGTACCTAAAACTAACGATGCTGTTCTTGTTAATAGGCTTCGTTATGGGGCTTCCTTACCTTTTCGAAAAAATATGGGCAATTTGGAAAGCGGCGGGCAATCGACATCACTAAGGCGAGTGGATCCAGCAGCTTCAATCGCAAATCATGAATTTGCAGGGAGAGGTTCTATTGATGAGGTTCGGCAATCTTTTCTCTAGGTATCGAGCGGTTTCAAAATGGAGTGGATTGCTAGCGGCAATCGCTATGGCGTTGCTCACTGTAGCTGCTAGTGCGCAGATGGTTGGCAGTGAGAAGGGTAAAAAACATCGGGACACTCAAAAGACAGAAGATCAAGCAAAAAAAAAGAAAGTGGATGAGAAGGCATACGAAGACGCTTTAAAAAGCATACCCCCATCGAGCGAAAAGTCCGACCCCTGGAAAAGTATGCGATAAGATTTGCGCTGGGCGAGGAGTCATGTTGGTGTGCGTACGAGCCGTGCGTTATTTCGCACACAACTTGTCGAGTGTCTCGAGCGCTGAACCAATCTCGAGAGCCTCTTGTGAATCTGGGTCGATCTCCTCAAGTCTGGTCAGTAGTGCCACATACTCCGGGCCCAGTTTTGTTGTCATTTCGTCCATTTTTTTATTCAGCTCGTCAATCTTATTCATATCTTTTTTCTGTTCGGCGTCCTCGATTTGGCTACCAAGCTTGCCAATGTCGCAATAGGTCTGAGTCTTAGCCATGTCGCCGCTGATCGTTTTGACAGCGGCCGCCACTGTGGTCACTGGCGCCGCCGGGCAGCTTTCGCAGCTTTCGCAGCTTTCGCGGGTTTCGCAGCTTTCGAAGCTTTCGGCGGGTTAGGCGCTTGAGCCTGCACACACACCGGCACGACGGCGATTCCCAAAACAACAACAATCATCTTGAAGTTCATGAATGCGCCTCAAAACGAGATCCGAAACCGGGGGCAGGCCAAACAGACGTTCGTATTTTAGATTGTGAGCAAAAACCAAAGAAAGTAAACGGCAACGCACCGTTCCGAAAGCGATCCCCTTTGCCAATCTGCTGGACATCTTGAGGGTAAGAAATCAATAAATTCAAGACACAGTTGCAAAACACATCTTGCTGCGGGGGATGGGGAAAGAATGCGCTCGAATGAAGCGCGCGATTTGACGTGACATCAATCGCAAGAGGTTAAGTAGCCCTGATAGGCCGTGTTTCTACGCACGCAATTCAAATAGGGGGCGGTCCACCGTTGCCCGGGGTATGTGCGATGATAACTCGGGCACGGACGCATACAGAAGGAACACGGTTTCGTTCATTGATCTAATCAACGCGATTCACTTTGGCGGCGAACCCACTCAATGCCCTTACAATGGCGCGCTAGGGTCGCATGCAACAACTCTCTTCTTTCGTCAGATTCTACAACTTTGCCCGCCGTGCCCACACTCGGCAGGCACTTTTTACTCCGGCCAAGCGTTGCATTGCGCCTAATTGGTGGGCCCGCTTCAGCAGGGGTCGCTGATCAAAATCAAAATCCGAAGTCTCGCGGCCATATGCACGCTTTGGAAATCCACGGAGCACTATTGTTTGTTCGGCTGTTTAGCGGCAACTGCCTCGGCTTCGGCTATCATGACAACCAAGGTATCTACAAGGAGCTTTGCGCCACTAATTGGGATTGCAAGAGGCTCCAGCACGCGAGATTCGCTACGCGGCGCTATGATCACAGCCTTGCCCTTAGAATCGATTTCGATAGTCATGCCGGATACAATCGTTGCCTCCTTCTGTTTTTGCTGGGCGAAAGCAACTCCACCCTGAATTACTAGCGCAAACAATGTGACTCCTAGCGTTAAGGTGTGCATCGAGACAGGTTCTCCAGTTTGTTTTCCGGCATATCACTATTCGGCCTGCACTCCGGCGTTGGGCGCTTAGTCGCTGCGCTTATGGGAGCTCCGTTCGCGGCAAAAAGCAATGGGCGCACAGAATAGGCGGTGATGCAGCGCGGGGACGGCCAGAACCAAACATAGCCCTAAGCGGATCGCCGAACATCCGAATCGGGCTCTGGGTTCTTATGAGTGACTGGTGGAGTTTGCCAGCGGTCTCGCGCAGGATCGCGCTGTAACGCGGAATGCGTTGGTGCTGAAAGAGAAAGCGCCGGCCCAAGGCGAATTAGACCCGAAGCGACCAAAAACCGTCATGCCACTACATCGCGCGTTTTCGTGTCGGGGCGAAATTGTCGGAACGATCATTTAGCGCTCCTGGTTGGAGCGCTGGGCCTGATATCGAGAGGTGTGCAGGAATATCCTTAAAGAACTCAAAACCGCTCAATACTCGCAACAGCATTAATAACCTCCGCGATTTTCTTCCCGCCCGCCTCGGACCAGGAGGAGTAAATTTCAAAGGTGATATGAAAAAATCATCTAAAAAATGTATTTTGGTGCAATCCTTTGTTGGTGGTGAAAGTGGTACCTATCGCCCGCGCTCATGCGCCGACAAAGGCGCCCAAACTCGTTGTCGTTTCCTCTATAGACGACCAGCTGAGGTGGTTTAAGTTACTCGGGGCAGACCGGATTGTGGGTCGGCGTCGCACCGCAACGTGGCAACGTGGTCAGGGGAGAACATGCCTACTTTGAAAGCACCAAATCGAGTCTTGTTTCTCGTCTCGCTGATCCTTGCCACTGTTGCGTGGCTCAGCGTCTTTGCGGACTTTGGGTACCTCGGCCAACATCCCTCAATTCTTATGACATTCGCGTATATCTTACTGGCGCTCGGCTGCTTCTTGTGACGCGGCGCACGAGTTCCGTCGTGGCGTCCCCGCCGCACGCATGGGATTAAGCGCCGATGGCCCCAGTCGATTTCGGATCGAAGACGCTCTGATTGTAAGGGCACCAGGGTGACGCAGGGCCGAATAATACGTAACCAACTTTGGTGAGCTGAGGCCAAGAGCGGATACTTCATGTTAGCGGGGTCATTCCTTACGATTGCGATCGTTACACTTCGCGTTTCCCGAGCTGGGATTTTAATTTGTACGGATCGCCGTGGAGGCTGATCCCGCCAGTCAACAGCTATAATGCCAGCAAATTTTGACAAAACTGATGCATCGGTAGTGTGGTATCCTAGTTGCTGGGTGGCCGGATTTCTTGGCTCTTGCGTAATAGCATTCCCACCACAATAGGCTCGAATATGTTCCCAATCTCATTTCCGGGAGCGATCAAACGTATCAACGCCGAACAAGTTGCCGATGCCCTGGCGATGGCGGTCGTAATTTCGCTGCCCTGGTCGACCAGCGTCACTGCTAGTCTGATAGGCCTTTGGCTTTTGTCCACGCTGCCGTTCTTGCGCTCCCCTCGGCTGCAAAAAAGCCTCCGTAGTTTACGAAAGTCACTAACTACCCCTGCAGGTGGTTTGCCAGTATTGTTATGGTTGATTGCAGTGCTTGGGATGCTGTGGGCTGACGTTTCGTGGCTCGAGCGGTTCCGGGGTTTGGCAGGCTTTCACAAGCTATTGGTCATTCCGCTTCTTTTTGTTCAATTTAGCCGGTCTGCGCAGGCGCACTATTTGCTTGTCGGATTTTTATTTTCTTGCACGGTCTTGCTAATATTCTCGTGGGCCTCAGTGCTCTGGCCAGCAGTGGCTTGGGGTCCTTACCCAGGCGTACCTGTGAAAGATTACATTGCCCAGAGCGGGGAGTTTGTCCTTTGTGCATTCGGCTCGCTCCACATTGCCCTGAATGCACTCAAGATAAAGCGTCATCTAACCGGGCTTGCTTTCGCCGGATTGGCACTCGCTTTCGTTATTAATGTCTTCTACGTAGCACCAAGCCGCACTCAACTCGTAGTCTTTCCTTTCCTGTTGGTTGTTTTCGCAATTCAGCGTTTTGGGTTACGGGGGGCTGCTTATGTCGCACTCGCCACCGGAGGCGTCCTTCCGAGTTTGGTGTGGTTTACTTCGCCCTATCTTCGTGGTCGTGTGGTAGACGTTGTGGAGGCGATCCAGCATTCTCAGGCTGGTGATCCACCATTTTCAGCGGCTAATGAATCGCAGATTTCAGCCGCGCTCCATTTTTCATTCCTTAAAAAGTCGGTCCAATTTGTCGAAGAGGCGCCGTTAATCGGGCATGGTACCGGTTCGATTACTGAGCTATATCGGCAATCCGCCGTCGGCCAAAAGGGCGCTGATGCAACCGTCTCGACCAATCCGCACAATCAGACCTTTGCAGTTGCAATTCAGCTCGGCGTCCTCGGGGTAATTGTGCTGTATGCTATGTGGATAAGCCATGCAAGGTTGATATTCTCGCTACCTGGGCAGGAGGGTTGGATCGGGGCTCTTCTCGTAATTCAAAACATCATCTCCTCTATGTTCAACTCCCATTTGTTCGATTTCACGCAGGGCTGGACCTATGTCTTCGGGGTCGGCATCATTGGCGGTGTTGCATTGCAACGAAGATGCCATCGCGGACAAGCTTATTAGCGACATGGTCCAGATGCCTACGCCGCTCACTTGCGGAGGATGGACGCGAAAATTCACCGCACAGGCAAAATCAACTAAGCCCTTGCACTGGATGCGTCGCCCTATGTCCCGGTCACGGCAATATCACTCGTAGGTCGTTTCGCGGGGTTGAGCCAAAGGGCGATGGAGAAAGGCAACAACAGCTCACCCGGGCAGCATTTTTCGACCGGTCAGCCCTGATAGTCTCTATGGTACCGAATATTTGACGGCGCGCGTAAAAAAGGCAAAAAAAGGCAATAAAACGTCTTTTTATGATACTTTCACAGCAGGATAATACCTTTATGTGCTGACTTTAATAGTCTGCATTGGCCCAAGGGGGTGTGGTCATGCACGGAAGGCGTCGACTGCTAATTACCGGCGCTAGCGGCTTCATCGGCCGACACCTGGTCCCCGCTCTTGTCGGCCGTGGGCACCACGTGATTGCGGCCGTTCGACGTCCGCTGACGTTGGGGCCGTCGGTTGACTTCGTGCTCATCACAGACTTGGCAGAGGGTGTCGATTGGATGCCGCTGCTTCAAGGCATCGACGTGGTGATCCACCTCGCCGCTTTGGCTCACCAGCATAGCGACGTGAGCGAAAAGATTTATGACAAAATCAATCGACAACCCACTGCGACATTGGCTCGTGCCACAGCGAAGGCCGGAGTAAAGCTGATATTTTTGTCCTCAATCGCGGCACAATCTCCGTCATCATCCGATCTGGTCTTGACCGAATACGACCCTTGCCTGCCAACGACAGCTTATGGCCGATCGAAGCTCAACGCAGAAATCGAGGTCGCCGCTGCCGGCGGACAATACGTTATTCTTCGGCCAAGCCTCGTTTACGGGGGAGCGGCGAAGGGCAACATGAGGAAGCTCATTCGCCTTGCAAGACTGTCACTACCGCTTCCTTTTGGCGCCTTGACGAACAAACGAAGTTTGCTGGCGATTGACAATCTCATTTCGGCCATTGATTTGATAATTCAGCGAGACGACATTCGTAATGAGAAGTTCCTAGTCGCCGATGCAACACCAGTTTCATTGCCAGAAATCATCGCTTCGTTGCGGCATGGCATGGGCAAGTCTTCCAATATGATTTCAATTCCGCCCGCGTTGTTGTCGGCTCTTTTCCGCATGTGTTGGATGTCGGAGGCATGGGAGAAACTTGCCGGAAGCCTCGAGCTTTCTATCGCGAAACTGAATAGTGTTGGCTATTCGCCGGTCGTCGCAACGCCAGAAGGCCTCGCCGCAATGATCGCTGGAGACGCGGACCAAGGAGTTGCGGCTCGAGAAACTTGGACGGCTTTTTGACGAGCCAAGGCTGATTTGGTCGTCGATGCCCTGAAGCGATCGTCGGCTGTTAAAAATGTCGACCGCCAGTGGCAGCGGCAAGGACGCAAGTCGAACCAACAATTTGATATTTGCTTTCAGATTACGGCCATAGTGGACAACGGGCCGCAATATCGAGAACGGCACGCCCGCCGCCTGCACGACCAATTCAGCGGTAAGCTTTGAGCGGCCGTAGTTATTGGTCGGGCGGACTTCGTCCTGTTCTCTAACCGCCAAGTTCGACCAACACCCCCAGGTACGATCGCGCGCCTTATCAAGGTGTCCGCCGATATGGTTAAGTAGCTTTCTTTATAAGGCGCGAGAACGAGGTCGTTGCCATCATGCCGCACGGAAACATCGCCATCGCGCGGGTCGCCATTTTGATGTGCACAAAAAATGGCGCCGCATTTATCGACGATCAGTTGAAATCGATTGTAGACCAAACTCATGAAAATTGGATCTTGATCGTATCAGATGATGGTTCCAACGATGAGACTGTAGCGAAGCTTGAACGGTTCGCCGAGGCTCACCGACAAAAAACCATAATCAGAAACGGGCCGGGAAGGGGGGTCTGCGCAAACTTTCTTTCGCTCGCGAACGATCCAACAATCGACGCGGATTACTTCGCCTTCAGCGATCAAGACGATATTTGGAATCAAGAGAAGCTTCGGCGCGCTTTAGCCTGGCTTGCCTCCGTTCCCGCCGACGTGCCTGGCATGTATTGCGGCCGGACCGAGCTGATTGACGATTGATGAACGATCGTATGGCCTTTCTCCGCTCTTCACGCGCCCGCCTGCATTTGAGAACGCTCTCGTCCAAAGCCTGGGCGGAGGCAACACAATAATTTTCAATCGAGCAGCAAAGAAGATATTGGAGGAGGCCGCCACGATCGACGTCGTGCTCCATGATTGGTGGGTGTATCAGTTGGTGTCGGCAGCCGGCGGCCTGGTCCACTACGATCCACGACCGATGGTCAAATATCGCCAACATCCGGATAACCTCATTGGATCGAATATAAGCTGGCACGCGCGCCTGGTTCGCCTGCGTATGATGCTGCACGGACGTTTTCGCGATTGGAACAAAACGAACATCACCGCGCTCCGGCGACTGCCTGCTCATTTGCTACAACCAAAAAATCGAGAGGTCCTCGCGCTCTTCGCGAAAGCGCGGTGCGCGTCCCTCCCGAAACGTCTGTACTACCTTAGGCAATCGGGCGTCTACCGCCAGACTTTGCTCGGCAATCTCGGGCTGCTTGCGGCGACAGTACTTAAGAGAATTTGAGATTTCGGCTCCTCGCCGCCTCGGTTGAATTGGTTCCTAAAAGCAGGTACACATACAAATGCAAAGCGGGGATGCAAATGCTTTTAGTCACTGGGGGCGCGGGATTTATCGGCTCGAATCTCGTGCGATATTTAATTGGGTCGGGAGAGACCGTCGTCAATTTTGACAAGCTGACATACGCGGGAAATCTACAGAATCTCGCATCCATCGACACCGATAAGCATGTTTTTGTCAAAGGAGACATTGCCGACCAGGAGCTCGTCTCGCGCCTGTTGGTGCAACATCAGCCGCGGGCCGTTATCAATCTCGCGGCCGAGAGCCATGTCGATCGCTCGATCCACGATCCGGAATGCTTCATCCAGACGAATGTCGTGGGCACCTTTCGCCTGTTGAAGGCGTCGCATGGCTATTGGGCCAATCTTCCGAGTGACCAAAAATCCGCGTTCCGGTTTCTGCACGTTTCCACCGATGAGGTTTACGGCTCGCTCAATGCGGATGACGCGCCGTTCAGCGAGCGCACGCCATACGCGCCCAACAGCCCATACGCGGCAAGCAAGGCTGCTTCAGACCACTTGGTGCGTTCGTTCGTCCATACCTACGGCCTGCCCGTCGTGACGACGAATTGCTCCAATAATTACGGTCCTTACCAGTTTCCCGAAAAGTTGATTCCGCTGGCGATCCACCGTGCATTGGCGGGCGAAGCGATCCCCGTCTATGGCGACGGAAAAAATATTCGGGACTGGTTGTACGTTTCGGACCATTGCGCCGCGATCGAACGCGTCCTTTCATGCGGCCGACTTGGCGAAACGTACAACATCGGCGCATCTTGCGAGAAACCGAATATCGAGATCGTTAGGCGGATCTGTGCCATCCTCGACGAAGAACGGCCCCGCGACGATGGGAAGTCCTACGCGCAGCAAATTTCATTCGTAAAGGACCGTCCGGGGCACGACCTGCGCTACGGCATCGATGCCGGCAAAATCCGCAGCGAACTTGACTGGAAGCCAAGGGAAAGTTTTGAAACGGGGCTCCGCAAGACGGTGAATTGGTATCTGACAAACCAGGAATGGGTCAGAAATGTCACTACCGGCGCGTACCACAATTGGATTTCAGTCCAATACAGCGGGAGTGTCGAAGAGCCGCAAAGGGATCATCTTGGCGGGCGGATCGGGGACGCGGCTCTACCCTCTCACCAAGGCAGTGTCGAAACAGCTCCTGCCGATTTATGACAAACCGCTGATTTACTATCCGCTCTGCACGCTGATGTTGGCGGGGATTCGCGATATCCTGATCATTTCTACGCCCGATGACACGCCGCTGTTTGCGCGGCTCCTTGGTACGGGCGCTGACTGGGGCATGAACCTTCAGTACAAGGTGCAGCCCTCTCCCGACGGTCTGGCGCAGGCATTTATCATCGGCCGCGAATTCATCGGGCAGGATCATTCCGTGTTGATCCTGGGTGACAACATCTTCTACGGCCACGATCTTCCGGCCTATCTGCAGCGCGCTACCGCGCAGCGCGACGGCGCAACGATATTTGCTTATCATGTGAGCAATCCCGAGCGGTATGGCGTGGTGAGTTTCGATGATCAAAAGCGCGTAGTCAGCCTTGAAGAGAAGCCCAAGCAGCCACAATCAAGCTTTGCGGTGACCGGACTTTATTTCTACGATCCTGAAGTCGTCGAAATTGCCGCCAGTCTCAAACCATCGGCGCGCGGGGAGTTAGAGATCACCGACCTAAACCGGGTCTATCTCGAGCGTGGCAAGCTGTCGGTGGAAATTCTCGGCCGCGGTTTTGCCTGGCTCGACACCGGGACGCACGAGTCGCTCATCGAGGCGTCAAATTTCGTTGAGACGATTGAACATCGTCAGGGCTTCAAGATCGCATGCCCGGAGGAGATTTCTTACCGCTCGGGTTTCATTGACATCGAACAGATGGCAAGGCTGGCCGAACCGCTCGCGAAGAACAACTACGGCCGCTACTTGCTGCGCCTGGTCGAAGATGAACGACGATCGCAGCCATGAAGGTGATCAGCACGGAAATCCCGGACGTTTTGCTCTTGGAGCCGCGCGTGTTCCAGGACGAGCGAGGTTACTTTTTGGAAACCTGGAACGCGCGCACATTCCGGAATGAGATTAAATTGGATGTGCAGTTTGTCCAAGATAACCATTCTCGGTCCGGCCGCGACGTGCTCCGGGGCTTGCATTATCAGATAAGGCAACCGCAGGGAAAACTCATCCGCGTGGCGCGGGGGCGGATATTCGATGTCGCCGTCGATCTTCGCAAATCCAGGCCGACGTTCGGTCGGTGGGTGGGCTATGAGCTCAGCGAGGACAACCACCGACAACTATGGATTCCCCCCGGGTTCGCGCACGGATTTCTGGTGCTGTCCGAGATCGCCGACGTCCTCTATAAAACCACAGATTACTACGCACCGGAACACGAGCGCTGTCTCATTTGGAACGACCCGGAGGTCGGAATTGATTGGCCGTTAGACCGCGAGCCGGTGCTCTCCGCCAAGGATCAATCGGGGCTTTCGTTCGCCAAAGCCGAGGTATTCGCGTGAGGCTGTTAGTAACAGGTGGCAACGGTCAAGTTGGCTGGGAGCTCAGGCGCAGCTTGGCCGCCATTGGCGACGTGATCGCTTTGGATCGCAAGGCCTGCGATCTATCACGGCCACACGATCTGCCCGGCCTCATTGGAGAGGTCCAGCCGGACGTCATCGTCAATGCCGCGGCCTATACGGCCGTCGATCAAGCGGAGGAAGAGGAGGAGCTTGCAACTCTGGTGAACGGTACCGCGGTGGGAGTATTGGCCACAGAGGCGCGGAAGCGTGGCGCTCTCCTTATCCACTATTCCACGGATTACGTGTTCGATGGGGCAAAGGATTCTCCCTACACGGAAGATGATCCGCCCAATCCGATCAATGCCTATGGACGCAGCAAGCTCGCCGGCGAGCGCGCTGCGAGCCAATCCGCCGGCGATTACCTGATTTTGCGTACTAGCTGGGTGTTTGCGGCGCGCGGCCGCAACTTCCTGCAAACGGTGCTTCGGTTGGCGCGGGAACGCGACGAGCTATCCATCGTGGCCGACCAGATCGGCGCGCCGACCTGGGCGCGCCACATCGCCGACGCCACGGCGCTCATCATGCAACGTGCCTGCCGGGAGCGGGGCGAGGGCGAATTTGCGTCGGGAATTCTCAACCTGACCGCCGGCGGCGCGACCAGCTGGTGCGGCTTTGCGGAGGCCATTCTGGATCAGGCGATGGGCCGGCAGGGCGTGCATCGGAACAGACCCAAGATCCGTCCGATCGCGAGTTCGGAGTATCCTCGGCCTGCGGCAAGGCCGAAGAACTCCCGCTTGGCGGGCGAACGGTTGCGCGAACGGTTCGGGATCGCTCTTCCGGAATGGCAACAGGCATTGGCGCTTTGCATGCAGGATGAGGCTTTGACCGAGGCGTCGTGAATTGGCACCGAGAGCATCCAGCGTCGTCCGCGCGCCGTTGTAATACGTCTAGGTCGCGTCAGCTGGTTTTTCTAAACTTTTTGCTCGCTCCAATTTGCCGAGTTGACTACCTGTGATTGTTCTTCTTTTTTCGTTCTTCCATAGGTTCTTTAGAGGCGGGATTCCAATTCCAAGATAGGAGCAACTTCGATCATCGCGGGTGTACGAGAGTCTCCTAAGTCCGCAATTTGCTTCATAGCCTTCATCTGAAAAAAGCGCTTAACCAAGCGTTCTATTTTGGACTGAAGCGCGGCGGCGCAGTCCCGATCACCGTTACATCCGGACCCGATGCCAATGGCCGTAAGCTATTCTATCTTGAGGGTTGGCACACGGTCTCGGAAGCCAATCGGATCTTTGGCTTCGACAGCTCGAACCGGCAAACTATCGAATCCCGTTGCCTCCTGACCCGAGAGAATCGCGGGAGCTTCCTCGCGATGTCGCCAGAGTCCGGATCAACGTGCACGCAGACGGGGTAACCATCATCCAGGAGGGCCATGGGATGGGGTGAAGGCAGAGGAATGTCTCCGGATGAGAGGCCTACGATTGGACATTGATCGACTGTCGCTGGTGCGGTAGAGACACGCTTGGAACCTATGCGGGGGCATTTGCCTGCCGTGAGCCTCGACAAACAGTAGCAGCAAATGCAAAGCGAAACGGCCTTCCCGGTCTCGGTCAAAGGCGCTGCAATCGCCGGCTTCGAAGAGCTCTTAGGCGGCATCCATCATTGGCGGGTGTGGCATCTCCTTGGGGTAAATGACTTACGGCATCGCTATGCGCGCTCGAAGCTCGGACAGCTTTGGCTGACGCTATCCACTGCCATCATGATCGGGGTCCTGGCGGCTGTCTATTCGCTGCTGTTCAATCAGCCGATGCACGAACTGATGCCGTTTATCGGCGTGAGCCTCATCATGTGGAATTACCTGTCGCAGGTGCTCAACGAGTGCACGTCAATCTTCGTCACTCAGGGCAGCTTATATCGAAACCAAAAGATGAACTTTTCGGTATCGATTTATTCCGTGATTTACAAGAACACAATTATGCTTGCGCACAGCCTGGTCATCATCGTCGTTCTCATCATCGCCCTCAACGTCCCGGTCAACTGGTATCTTCTGCAGATCGTGCCAGCATTCGGACTCACGTGGATTGGAATGGTCTGGTTGGGATACCTCATCGCCATGACATGCGTGCGCTATCGTGACATCATTCAATTGATCACCACATGGTTGACGGTTCTATTCTTTGTCACGCCGGTGATGTGGAAGCCTGATTTCCTTCCGCGCCAGTACCATTCGATCATTGAATTTAACCCACTTGCCCAGTTCTTGGAAATCCTGCGCAACCCGCTCTTGGGGCAGCCGGTCAGCTCCTATGCTTGGCTTTCTACCACGGTGATTGCGCTTGGTGGAGGCCTCATGACACTTGCTGTAATCGGCTACTATCACCGCCGCATAATTTTTTGGACGTAAGTTGCGAATCATGGCTCTTATCAATCTGAAAGATGTCGTTATTGATTTTCCGATCGCCAACGCGTCGTCTTATTCCCTTCAGCTCCGACTGTTCCAATCGCTGGGAGGCAAACTGACGTCCCACCACAAAACGGTGGTGGTCCGCGCGCTCGACGGCGTGGATCTCGCGCTCGCGGACGGCGATCGCCTTGGTATTATCGGCCACAATGGATCGGGCAAGACGACCTTGCTTCGCGTCTTGGCCGGGGTCTATGTGCCTGGGCAAGGTTCCGCGACGATTGAAGGTTCGGTGTCATCGTTCACCGATCTTACGCTCGGGATGGATCCGGAATCGACCGGGTGGGAGAACATCATTTTCCGCTGCGCCTTTATGGGAATGAGCTTCCGGGAGGCAAAACGCCGTTCCGCCGCCATCGCGGAGTTTTCCGAGCTTGGGGAATATCTTAATCTGCCGGCGCGAACCTATTCGACCGGCATGTTTCTTCGACTTGCCTTTGCGATCTCGACATCGATCGAGCCGGAAATCCTGATCATGGACGAGATGATTTCTGCCGGCGACGCGCAGTTTATCGAGAAGGCGAAGCGACGGCTGCATGAAGTGGTCGGTAAGGCCAATATCCTAGTGCTTGCGTCGCACGACATGGAGGTCATTCAAGATATCTGCAACAAGGTTGTCTGGTTGGAGCAGGGAACTATCAAGCAGTTCGGACCGCCGGAGTGCGTCGTGCAGGCCTATGAGAGCCTCTACGGAATGGCAAAAGCTGAGCGGACAGGAGCAGGCGAAGTTGGGCTGCTGCCTAACCATACTTCCTTGATGCCAGACGCTGAAGGCCATCCAGCGCTACGGGCGTAAATCGATCATGAGTGCCTCGATGCGGTCTTCCAGCGCCTTTTTGAGCATGAGCGCGTGGAAGCTGCAAAAAAAATGTGATCGCGGATGGTCGCCAGCCTGGCAGCACGCAATCTCAATGACCGAGCGTGCACTTTTGCTGATGGCGTGCCGCGTGCTGGCCTCGCGCGCTATCTTGGTCCCCATGGTGAACCTCCTAGCTGACACAGCAGGAAAAGTGGTCAATAGCTTATGAAAGTAATGGTCGACGGTTTCAACCTGTCGCTGGCACAGGGCACCGGGGTCGCAACCTACGCCAGGAATCTGACTTACAATCTCAAAGCGCTCGGCCACGAGGTTCATGTTCTTTACGGCATTCGTGCGCTCGCCGGATCGATCCGCGATCATGCGGGAAATATCGTTCTACGATCCATGCCGTCCCAAGCGGCAGGCTCGAGCAAATTCCTCGAACCTTTTCACCGAGCATGGCTGCTGTTTTCCGGCCCATTCAGGCCGCTTTCCTCATACGAGATTCCTATTTCCGGGCGGGTCATCAATCGGCAATTCGCACCGCGCATGCCTAGCTTTGACAAACTGTGGAACGTGCCGAATCTTTTCGAGCGAGCAAATCGGGGATTCTCATTATTTCAGTCGCGGGCTGAGCGTAAATGCCGGGTTCGCCCATTCAAGTCATGCACTGGACTTATCCAGTGCCCGTGCGAGTGAAGGGTGCCAAGAACATCTACACTCTGCATGACCTCGTGCCTCTGCAGTTGCCCTACACGACGCTGGACAACAAGTTCCTCTACCTGAAACTCATGAAGTTGATTGCTCGTGAGGCAGATCATATCGTTACCGTCTCGGAAAACTCGAAACGGGACATTGTAGCACTGCTGGAAGTCCCCGAAAACAAGGTGACGAATACGTATCAGGCCGTCGACATCCCAAGCTCATACCTTGACGTCTCGATTGAGGAATTGAAGGTTGATCTGGAAGGCAGTTTCCGCTTGCAATATAAGAACTACCTACTCTTTTACGGAGCAATAGAGCCCAAAAAGAACGTTGGTCGAATTATTGAGGCCTATCTGGCTAGCAACATTGACAAGCCGCTCGTAGTAGTGGGCATGTCTGCCTGGAAATCGGATCAAGAACTCAGGGTGCTGACCGGCTTCGAAGGGAGGGATCTACTGCGGAAGCGAAGAATCGTCAGAGTTCCATATGTGTCGTTCGTTCAACTGGTCAATCTCATACGAGGTGCGACAGCGGTCGTCTTTCCGTCGCTTTACGAGGGCTTCGGATTGCCAATCCTGGAAAGCATGGTGTGCGGCACCCCGGTGATCACATCGAATGTCGGTTCCATGAAGGAGATTGCGGGTGACGCCGCGTTACTGGTCGACCCGTATAATACGCGGGAGATCAAAGAGGCGATCACAGCCATAGTTTCGAACAGCTCGCTGCAATCCGAGAAATCGATGCTCGGCTACAAGGTGGCAGCATGCTACTCGAGTGAGAGATATCGTGATCGGCTTGAGAGGCTCTACGAAAAGGTTGGCGGCCCTCCGGAATAGCTTCGTTTGAGGCTGGCTCACGGAGCACATTGAGGTTGACGGCGTGACGATAATGCTTTTGAAGATCGTTGAAAGACGAAATGCCGAGGAGATGAATCTGTGATTCAATCAATGATGCAATGGCTGCCACGCACTCCGCGGCTGTCCGCACGTCGTTCATTGACGTCCTTGGCAGGTCAGCGGTTGCTCGGCGTCGTTCTCATCGTTGTCGCCGGGCTGCAGCTCCAGGCGCCGACAACCTTCGCCGATACCGCACCGATCGAGGCGGCATCTGACGGACAGGCCTATGTCAAACAAGCAGGGCCGTACCTCGACTTCATCCGCGACCGTCTTTGGCAGCAGGTCGGTTCCGGACCGCTGAAGGGCTTGCGGGCGCTGGCCGAAACGGAAAAGCCGCTGAACGGCGATGTGTGGTTCTGGACGGACGACAACGCCAAGGCCCTGGAAGCCTATCTCGTTCCCGAAGCCTACGCTCGTTATCAGGACATCGCAGACAGTCTCCTCTCGTTCGTCCGGCGTATGTCTGAGGGGCCAGTAATTCTGCGTCGGATAGCCAAGCCGGCGCTGAACGTCGAGTCGGAGAATCCCGATAATTTCCGGGTTGGTACGGGGCTGATGACCTTTCACGGCAATCTGCGCCGAGACGAGTTAGCCATTTCGTATCGTTTTCACGACGGCCGCGACGTCGACGCGGTGAAGCTGAGCGGGAACTGGATTCGTTTTGATCTCGGTGGGCGCACGTACCAGTTCGACGTGAAGGATTCAATCACCTCCGCGCGCCTCGCGCGACGAGATGGGCTGGTGATCCTCGAGCATGTCAGCGAATATGTCGTCTCGGGGTTCAGGCCGGTAGCCCGGGCAACCTATTCATATACGATCGATCCTGCGCTCACGCGGCTTTTGCTCGACATTTCGGTCGAGGCTCTAGGCGGTGCCACGCTGCGTAATGTTCAGGTCACCTCGGCGATGGACCAGCTGTCCGATCTGCCGCAGGGGAGTCTCCTATCGCCAGTTCTGCGGGATGCGCGGGGGGGACCTATCGTGCCGAAACGCTGCGGCGGAAGCTCGCATCTCGCTGGCCAAGGGCGGGCTCGATTGGTACAGCCTGATCCAACTCGGCAATCTTGGCTTCAGCTATGCTGTCCATACCCAGGTCATGGCACCTGACCGGCTGGCCGAGGTGGTGGCCGAGGGGTCGCGGAACGACCGCTTCGACCGGGTCTACTCGGTCTACGGAATGGGCGATGTCGACGAGACTGCCTCCGGGCGGATTCGCGAGGCCAAGCTCCTGACCTCGGGCGGACTATACCGCTCCATGGAAGCCTATGGCGAGCTGATCAGGAATTCCGGTAACAGTCCGGGTATCGATTTCAGTGCTTCGTACGACTATGGCGCCGAGCTGAATGCGGTGGGGTGCTATTATATGTTCGCCAGCTCCGGGCGCTACGAACCGGCGCGGCGGCGCGATGATCCCGAGGTTGCCAGCCTCAAGGACTGGTTCGATCGGCACCTCTCGATGTTCGAGCAAAATTTTCTGCTAGAGCAGAACGACAAGGAGAATCCATTCCCCTATCTGTTCGGCCGCGGCACCGCGTTCGCCATTCTTGCCACCGACTGCATGTACCGAGCGACCGGCGAGCGCCGCTATCTCGACAGCATGAAGCGCATGGTCGACATCGTGCTGGATTTGCAGCGCCACGAGGGGCGTCTCGACGGGATCTTCCGCTGCTGTGGCGCGGGCAGCGATCTTGACTCTCAAGGCGCCATGATTCTGTCACTGGCGCGCGCGGCCCTTTTGCTGGACGACCCGCGTCTCGGGGCGGCCGTAGTGGACGGGATCAACGCCGTCAAAATGAAATCGTATAGTTGGCAGGCGCTAGAGGGCCACACGATCGTTGTGCGAGGTGATGGCGAAATCTCCATCGCAACCAGTCCGAACCAGTCCGGAGCCCGCGACGGCATCCTCTGGGGTTTCAAGGCAGGGATGCTCCTGCGCGGGCTGGCGGCAGCCGAGCTTGCTGCCGATGCGGGCCGAATCGCGATGGACCGGCGCACGCGCGGGTACATCCGCCAATTAAGGGCGGCTGCGACCGACTATATCCATACCTCGACAATCCCCCGCGGCCGGTCGCTGGAGATCCTGACGAGCTACCGTTCGGGCGAAACGAACTCGGAATCCCAGCCTTGGATGGTCCTAGGCCTGTTCCCGATCGACCCGCTCATCACACAGGTCCGGCCGCCGGGCGAAGCGGCAAAACTCTCCAGCCCCATGCGAGTAGATGAACCCGAAAATGTTGCCGTTCGTTTCGCCGCGGGTGGGCAAACAGCAGAGAACGAGTTGATATTCTCGACCGTTCCAGCAAACCTTCGCCCTGGAGCATACCGTCTGACGTTAAGCTTCGATGCGAACATTTGCCTGGATAACGGGATTTCGCCGATTGTGTTGAATGTGCTTTATCACCGCGATGCATCGATTGTGAAAATCGAAGCCGTGGAACCCAGTTCGCAGGCCGGCTGCGAAAACGGTTCGCTACAATTCGATTTTCAAAACCGAGGCTTCGGTTTATCAGAGCTGAACTTGTACACGCGAAGAGTATTGTCCTTGCCACACGCTCCGGTAATGAAGCACTTCGAACGCATCAATTTTTGATCTGGGCGACTGCGTTCGGCGAGGGGCATACTTGCACTGCCGACCGCAAGATCCCGATCATAGCGACCGATCTCCTAATGACCAGGTACCCGCATTGTTCGTAGCGCGCGCAGCTTCTCGATCACTCGGACAGAGCGGCACTCCGCCGACCATGGACAGAAGCGTGACCGCATTCGATCAAATACAGGCATTCATCGTCATCGCCACCCAGAAAGCTTATGATGCAGTCGGACTTCGATGCAGCAATGCCCGAGAACAATTTAGATCGGCGCGTGGGCCCAAAGTCCGGCGGATTGCCTTGCTCAGTGACTTGGCGCCATCAACGATGAACAACTGGCATAGACGTTCGACCAATGGTGCGGCGCATTTTTGCCCGACCGGCATATCAATATGACGCTTGGGGTTCTTCGTAGGTGGCTATGATTGGTGCTCTGGCTGGTTCAATGCCAACTAAGCGGACTAAATTGCACGTTATCCTCTGGTTCGCGGCAAGTTTCGCCGTCTACATGTCGAACGGACGCGTGATTGGCAGCGGCGACACCGTACCCGCCTCTCTAATTCCGATCACGACAATACTCGACGGCACGGTCATGCTTGACCGCTTCAACGAGGAAGAACACCGGCGCTCTACAAACCCATATTGGCTGGTCGAGACCCCACACGGCGCGACATCGCTGTTCCCGATTGCTACCGGCCTTCTGGCCGTCCCAATCTACGCTTTGCCTGTGCTCTTACACCGGGATCAGCAGTTGAGCCCCGAGAGGTGGCGCGATCTGGCCGTGGACAGCTATCAAAAACCGGCTGCCGCTCTATACGCCGCCTTGGCAGTTGCCGTCTTCTGGTCGATTTGCTCGACGCTTGGCTTCAGCATCACCCTCTCCATTCTGCTCACGGGCCTCTTTGCCTTCGGTAGTCAGGCCTTCGCCACTTCTTCGCAGGCGCTTTGGCAGCACGGGCCAGGGAGTTTGGCAGTGCTCGCCTCGATTCGCTGCCTTTTGGCACTCCACATGCGGCCAGTGCTTGCCGCGGTCCTGTTGTCGCTATTTGCCGGTCTGGCAATTGCCATCAGGACCAACAATCTGCTTATCGTGGCCCCGCTCGTTCTCGGCGCCCTGTACTATTGGCCGCGTTTGTGGCTGTACCTGGTCATCCCCGGCTTAATCTTTATCACTCCGATAATTGCGTACAACGAATTGGTGTTCGGCAATTTTTTGGGTGGCGGTGGTCGCTATGGGCGGGTTGACGGTCTGTCGATCAAAAACTTCCACGCCGGGTTTATGGGGTCCCTTTTCAGTCCCGGTCGGGGCCTATTCGTTTATTTTCCGGCAGTATTCCTCGCCCTCGTCCTGATACTCCGGCAGCCAGCCCATTGGCGAAATAGCCTTGTGCTGATGTTAGCTACCGGTGTCGTGCTTGTGACCGGTCTTAATTCGCTGTGGTGGGACTGGGGGGGTGGACACTGCTTCGGTCCGCGTTATTTCACTGAGGTTGAAGGGCCGATTTTCCTAATCCTCGGACTGGTGTTTCCGGTTCAGGGGCGGGGATTTGCCGCAGCTATAGTGTGCCTGAACCTCATCTTGGTCTACTCGGTCTTTGTACAGTTCATGGGGACCTTTAGCCCCGCGACCATCTCCTGGAACGTAATTCCCGACGACAATGAAAAGGCGCGACTTTGGAGCTTCGACGACAACCCAATCTTTCGTGGTATTCGGGCCGGTCTGGATTGAGTGCAACATGCCGGCCGATGTCTCAACGCTCCCAATAAAAAAGTTTACGGCCTGCCGGACACCGCTGTCCGCCGGCGGTTTGAGCCCTCTAGCGCCCCCTCTTCCCCTAGAATGGGGGCGCTCAAAAACCGGGTTGCTAAAAAGCCCAATTAATCTGGTCGACGCGCTGGAGTAATTGGTACATTCCTTTTACAATATTCGCACTCGGATTTGTCTTCGGTGGTCATCAGCACCCGCTACGAAGCCCTACGATGCGTCAATTTCTAAAAGTCAGAGATTCGAGCCCTATCCCGAGTTGCTGACTCTCCCGATTCGCGTTCGGATCGGCCGGTATTTTTTTCGTATTGATTTCGAAAATTAGCGATACGTAATTCCGCTCTTGAGAATTAGAGCGATCGATGTTCAGGAGAACGGGACCAGCCAGTTGGTCCGCAGATACCACCGACAACGTTTGACCGGCCTCGTCGGAAATCCGAACTGATTGAACGGCAGGGGATAGCCGCGCCGTGATTGCAAGGCTAAAGCGGGAGGGCAAAGCTGTGGCATCGAAAACCAGAAACGCGCGGGGACCAACCGACCAAGTACCCCACGCTCTTGGCCGCGACCATCCTTCTGCAAGAAACGGACGCATCTCACCGGCTTTTATACTCAAGCCAATTTTTGGAACTTGCAGCGGCATTACCCAGCTTTCCGGGAGCTCCAAAATGGTTTCACCCGGAATCGAAGCTTTATCGGTGAAGTAGAGGGTCTCGCTGATCTTATCGCTGGGGCCACAACGATATTTCTCGTTGAAAAGGAGGTGCCATGACGCCGGCTCAACACAAAGAAATCGCTGGTCCTGCCGGTTCATGAGGGCAAGCAGCGATACGATGTCCCCCCACTCTTGCTTCTCACCGCGCTTGAGAGCGATTTTCATTCCTGGAGGGACGCGAGTGCGTAAGTGTTCTAGGGCAGGGCCCATCTGTATGATGCGCTGTGCCTTAGGATCTCTAATATCCGGAGAATCCTCCAAGGGGTATTTATTAATCGACCCGACCGACAGGATCGAAACGAAAATGATCAATAGGATTTGAGCTGCGCCACGGAACGAACTTAGGACGAGGATGATGGTTGCGGCGAGTGCGGTGCCAATAAAAGGCAAAAGCCAAAAAAGCAAATAGCGCTCAAGCGTGATCAACGCGATCAATCCCTTCCATGCATAAAACCAAGCGGTGAGACACCCTACGAATAATAGAAACACGGCCACGAACCGGAGGTCAGAAGCCCGCGTTTCATTTGTATACAAACGGGTTGGGATGAGTAACCCGAGCGCCCAAAGGCCGAGAGCTGGAATAAAGGAGATCACATAAGCCGCTGCAGCCACCGGCGTTTGGGACCTAGGCTGCCCTATCACAGAAAAATACTTTGGAATCTCCCCTGGCCAGTCGATAAGTGTCTGCAGCCCGATAGGCAGAAGGAAAAGCAATAATATGGCTACGGAATATGTAAGCGGCCCCCTGTTAAGCGCCGCAAATGCGCGAACTTGGTTAAACGAAAGCGAGTTCAATGAAAAGCGGCCGAATGCGATGGCAGTCGCTACGGCCACGACGAGCATGATCGGAATGAGTCCAATAAAGCTTGCGTGACCGTGGAGCAGTTGCCCCAACCCGAACACAACAAGCGGAAGCCATGTTGGGCCCCGCACAATCAAGCCAACAAAGCCCGTTACCGTCATCAACGCACTTGCGAGAAGCATAAGGGTGGTCCACGGAAACAAGATGAATCCTCGTTTCTAAGTTCACGCCAGCACTTGTCACGGCGAAGGTTACAAGGCCGGATACGGCCGCCACCCAAATTTTGCCAAACCAAAGCTGCCACAGCCGAAAATAGAGAGCATAGGCGAGTATCTGGAGGAATGCCGCAGCGAACGCGTGAGTGGCGTGGGGAGACGCGAACGCCTTGAACATGTCGAGGAACAGGATTTCAAACATCGCCATCCACTGCAGGAAGAACGGGCCTGGATGGTAAAAGTTGTACTTGCTATATTGACCGTGGAGCAGAGCGAAGTGCTTTGCGTCCAAGATGAGCATGTCGTCGCTAGCTAGATCCCCTCGCTCGATAATAATGGGATTAACGAACAGGAAATCAAATTTCAGGGTGATTATGAGTATACAGGCCAGCACAACGAAGCTTGTGGCAACGAAACTAGGGCTTTGCACAAAACGCAGGAACAACCTGCCAGCGGAATACTGGCGACGCGTGCCGTTGCCCGACCATGGTTTTGACCGCAAGGGCGTGAGGAAAAAATCCGAAATGTTTCTCATTGCAACCAATAAGCCCGACCTCATGCCTGCTCGCCCTTCGCCATCAGCTCAGTCAGTTCCCGGAGGCCGACATCGAATGGCACCTGTGGGCGCCAGCCGAGTTCGCTGCGAATGCACATAATATCAGCGAGCGTAACCTCGGCGTCACCAGCGCGTCTCGGCCCGTGCGCCTGCCGCGACGAAATCATATCGGCGAGTTCCCTGACCGAAATATTTGTGCCGCTGCCGACGTTATAGATCCTTCCGTGGCGCCACGATTCGAACGCTGCGAGATTGGCGTTGGCGACGTCGCGGACATGAACGAAATCCCGCCGCTGCGCGCCGGAACCGTGAATTTCGAGTGGTTGGTTTTCAAACTTGCGGCGAAGAAAAATACCCAAGACAAGGGCATACGCGCCCGTCTGCGGTTGACGCGGACCATATACGTTAAAATACCGCAGAACTGTTACGGGCAGGTCAAACAGGCGGTCGAACATCAGGCAATACTGTTCGCCGGCCGCCTTGCTAAGCGCATAGAAATTGAGAAAATCGGCCGGCGTGTCCTCATGGTGAGGCGGCGGGCGGTTGCCATAGAATGTCGACGACCCGCTGTAGATGAATTTGCGCACCTCGGCATCGCGCGCCGCGATCAGGATGTTCTGCGTGCCCACAATATTCTGCTGGGTACAGGTGTCGATGGCATCGATCGATGGTCCTGCGCGCGACATTGCCGCCATATGAAAGATACCGACGACACCGGCGCAAGCGCGACGACAGTCCTCCAAATTGCGAATGTCACCCTCGATAAGTTCAGTGCCTGCAGGTACCCACTCGCGCCGGCCGAATGAAAGGTTGTCGAGCACACGCACACGATAACCACGCGCCAGCAGGCGCTCGGCCAGATGACTACCAATAAAACCGGCGCCACCGGTGATGAGCGTCAAATCTGCCACTTCACTCCCTTCGAACCAACCAAGCTTAAGATCCCGTCAAGGCGCGCACAATTCCTGAAAGAACCGCAAATCGTCAGCCGTGTTGATCCCGCGCGCCTCCCGCGCATCGTCGACGATCAGGCGCCGGACGCGCCAGCCATTACGCGAGAGGAACGGCAAAAATGGCAGGAAGTTTATCTCGCCGGTTTCTCGGCCTTTGGGATCCATTGAGAGATAGCGCTCCCATACTTCCTTTAGTCCATTAACCGATAGTACGAAAGTGCCGATATCGTTCCAGCCCCCGGCGCTGCATTGCTCGCCCTCGCGCGACTGCCGGACGGCTGCCAATCGTCCATCGGGATCAAAGATATATTCGACATAGGGCGTAGGAAGTGAAACGACCGGCAGGACAAGCGTTCGGGGTGACGCGCCGTGGAGCCCGAGGGCCTCGCATAGCGTCTTTTCGGAGACGAATACTTGGTCGCCCCAGATCACCAGCAAAATCTCGGCCGCGCGCCAGACGTCATGGCCGCAAAAGATTGCGTCGCCCATGCCGGCAGGCACAGGTTGGATACCAATCGAGATCCGGCCGTTGGAGCAATCGCTAGCGAGCGCTTGACGAAAGAGTTGCTCACCCTCTGGTGAAAGAATGACGTGAATGTGGTCGACCATCGCCAACAATTTGCGGCGCAGCACTGACCAAATTGTCTCGCTGGAGGAGAGCGGAGCAAGAATCTTCGGTCGATCGAGGCCAAGTCGCGTGCCGCGGCCCGCAGCCGGAATCACAGCACAGGTCTTCATCTCTGAATATCCTCCGCGCACATCTCGCTCAACGATTCTGCAAAGAGATTGATATCAGGGAAAAAGCAATTGACGAGCGTCCGGATTTCCGGATTGTTGACCCCAATGACCCTAAGCCCTGCGGCGCGCGCCGAACATACGCCGGATGGCGAATCTTCAATCGCGATTGACTGCGCCAACGTCAATCCGAATTGTTCGATGCAGAAACGATAGGGATCTGGCGCCGGTTTGCCGCGCGGAACATCGTCGGAGGTCACGATTCCCTCAAAGAAATCAGCGATGCCAAGCTTCGCAAGCGCTAGCGAAATTGAACCGGCGCTGCCGGAGGTCACGAGAAACAGGCGGCGCTTGTTTGCTCGGGCGACATCCAAAGCGGAGCGCGCGCCGCGCAAAAGCAAGAGGTGGCCCTCCGCTACGAGGCGACGATATTTCTGCTGTTTGGTTATCACGCATCGGCTTAATTGCGGCTCCTCGCCGATCCCGACTTTGCGGAAGGCTTCCGCGGTCGTCAGGCCTTTCAGCGCCTCGTAACTGAAAGCCGCAAGCAGGTCAGGACGCTCCACGGTCAGCACGTCAACGATCGCCTGGGCGTGAAGCGACGCGGAATCGGCTAGGGTCCCGTCAAAGTCGAAAAGCAGATTATAGATATTTGCATGGAGCATGTGCGCTATCGCAACAGACCAAACAGGTTCGAGAGACCGCGTTTAAGCCGCCACCATGGATCTGTAAAACCGACAAATGTACGGTAGCGCACCGGCAATTCAGCGATCTCCACCTTGTGGGAGACCAGTTGTTTGGTGATCGAGGTCGGGGTCAATCGGTCGCTCGGTTTGAGCTCCCTCAAACATTGGATGTAACGGCGGCGATAAATACGAAAACCGGTCAACGGATCGGAAAATATGACCCCAAAGCGAACGGCGTAAAGCACGGTGAGCAGAAACGCGCCAGAAATGCTGATCCATCGAAGTAAGCCGTGCTCGCCATATGCTGCCCGCACCGACGTGTTGAACTGACCGCGGCTCTGTGTACGCGAGCCATAGACCGCGCCGAACACGCTGTCGTGTAGTACGGCGATGCCGTTGCGGACATCGCGGAAACGATATTCGCCGTCGCCCGTGATCGTAACCAGAAAATCGCTGTCGCGCCGCGCAATCCAGTCGATGACTTCTCGCACCTCTGGAAATGTTCCGCCGGAATTTGCCTGCTCAATCGTTATGCCAGCTGGTGTTTTGATGGTGCCGACGGCGCCTCCCGCAAGGCGCAAACGGACGATATTGAATTGCTCCGACCAGTTGACTTCTAAAAATTCTTCAATGAGCGTCGGTACCGCCTCTGAACGTTTGTAAAGATCGACAAATATATCCACCGACGGTTTACGATCGACGGCACCGTCCGCCTCGGCAATGCGCAGGAGTTTCCACACTACGGCAAACCCATTATGCGCCTTGAGCGTGTCGCCGACGATAAAATTACCTTTAACGACAAGAGCTCCGCGATATCGATTATCCGCGGAAATTTTCCCCGCTCCGAAACGAAGGGCGCCCGCGTCCCCTTCATGTGAGGTGTTGAAAAGAATGTGTGTGACAACCGGCACTCGATTTTCTGGATCCCCGGCATGGGCGAGTGCACGATCGACCAGATCATTGGCGGCGAGCCCCTGGATATCATGATCTGGCCCAAGATTTACAATGAATGCCTTAACGGGCGCGCGCGCGGATCGTAGCGCCTCACCGGCGATGTGGTAACTCGGCAATAGTGATGAGTGTTGGGTGCCCGGACCATAGACAATGATGTCCGCTCCCTCGATCGTGCGACGCGCCTCGGGCGATAGTTGGGTTTGTGCGGCACGCGCTTTGAGCCACGAGAGCTTCTCTTCGACCGGGCGACCGGCAACCTCGGCCCATTCTTCTGGCGATATGGGATTAGCCATGAAAAATAGGTCGAGGATCGGAACGCTGGATTGTTTGCCGACAATATCGGCTTCGCGCGAAAGCAGTTCGCCATCGGCTTTGAGTGCGACCAATACACGATCTTCGCCCATACAGACGTTGACCAGCGCGGCTTGGGAGTTAACGAGCCGGCTCATCGCTTCGGCAGCGGCATTGAAGTTGCGTCCGCCTTCTAGAAAGCAGCCCGCAAACAGCAGATTGCCGATCGCGCAATCGCGAAAGTCGAACGGCTCCTTTTTTTCATCCGCATAGCGCAAGAATGTGCCAAGCAGACGTCGCACGCTTCCGACTGAAGTCGGATCGAGCTCTGCAACCAGATCGGTAAAGGTCTTCGGCATGCTGGACGTCTCGCCGCTTACGACAAAACGTCTCAGCCGCTCCTCGTCCGCTGGGCCGAAGTCCATGGGCAACCGAAGTTCGATCAGAGTTCTTGAGCGCATATTGCTCGTCGGAATAGAGATCGAGCAGATAAGATAAATTCTTACGGAAGTCTGATGGACCAAGCATCCCCGGGATGAATTTGCGGAGAGCACCAGTCGATAGTCCGTCATCATAGGCATTGACGAGCAACGTTAATTGCACGTTCGGCCACCGTAAAAACTCGCGAATGATCGTGGCGCTGCCGCGCCCGCCACAAAACACTGCAACTTTGGTAGTTCCAACCTGCTGCTCGGGAGACATCTGGGATCGCTCAGTCAAATTTATGCACTTGCAGCACTCCGATGCGAAACAGGAGGCCACGCATAGCAAGATAGCAGACGAAAAGAAGCCGATGCAGCGAGCCACGAATAAGGCGCATACTGCTTGTCCCTGAGGTCCGCGGTCGGTGCTCGATCGCGACCTCGACGATGGATACGCCACATTCGAGCAGTCGGGCCGTCACCTCGGTTGAATAGTTCATTCCTCTCGCTTCCAAGCGCAACGACCGCAGGAGCGGGCCCCATACTAGTTTGCAAGCTGAGTTGAAATCGAGGATGCGTGTGCCATACAGCAAATTACAGACAACGCCGCTCGCCCAGGTTCCGAAGCGGGCGAATAGGGTGTCCTTCTTTTGGCGGATACCGATTGCTGCAAGCGCACGCACACCCCGCAGCCCGGCCAGCAGAGGGCGCAGGTTTTCAATTGGAAACTGACCGTCGGAATCAACCAGAAGGACCCAGTCAAGCCGCGTTGCCGCGATCGCGGCGGTCAGAGCCGCACCTGCGCCTTGATTCTTGTCGAACTGCACCACGCACACTTCTGGATTATCAGCGGCCATGCTACTTAGCACCGCGCCAGTCGAATCACGACTGCCGTCGTTGCAAATGACGATTTCAAATCCGCCGATCTCCGAAGCGCCGCGCAGGAATTGTAACCAATTCTCAAGCACTGCACGGATACCGGATTCCTCATTGTAGGCCGGTGCGGCGACTGACAGATGAATAGGTCCAGTAAAGTGCGAAGCTTGGGGACGCCGGCTTTGATTCTGCATCTGTTCACTTACGGCTCCTATCGCGGTTTTTACATAAAGAATTTTACAATCCGCAATGCGCCCTGCTTCCAGGCGACGCGGTGACTGGTGCCGGATTGCTTCGCCATTTCTTTGCCCTCAGTAAGGTACCAAGCGTAAGTATTGATCAGGGCCTGGCGATTGCTCAATTGCGGGCGCCATCCGAGCTCGCGCTCCGCCTTCTCAGTCGAGATAAAGGAGTTCTTGATCGGCCGTGTCATAGACCCAGCGATAGACCGGCGAGATATGTAACGCCTCAAGCACCGCCAAAACCGCTTTGGTGGGCCGGGACGGTACATGCAGTATGCGACTGCCGGACTTGGCGAATTCCAGCAAGCCGCCGAGATCCTCATTGACCGTACCGAACTCGCTGGCGCCGATATTGTAGACTTCCTTGTCGCGGCCCTTCAGTGCTGCGAGATAAGCTGCTTCGACGAGATCGCGGACTTCCAGCAACTGGAAGCGATTGTTGCCATCGCCCAAGACCGGAATTTTCTTGCCCGATTCGATCCAATCAAACAGAACTTGAAAAATCCCGAGACGTCCCGTGCCGATAAAGCTCTTCGGTCGAATCCGCACAGTCTCAACGCCCTCGGCGTCCGAGCAATAGCGTTCCGCCTGAGCCTTGGCGATGCCATAAGGGCCCATGGGATCCAGCGGTGAAACTTCGTAGAGCGGATGAACTTTAGGCATGCCGTAAACCGCCGTCGTACCAATATAGACAACCCGCTTCACGCCTGCGCTCGCCGCCGCTTCCAGCACCAATCTGGTGCCTTCCGCATTGACAGATTGAATTTCCGAAGGGTCCGCGAGCGCGAGCGCAGCAGCGGCATGAATGACGAAATCGACGCCCTTAAGCTGAGTTCGTAGCTTATCCGTGTCACGAATGTCGCCGATAATGGTGGTGAGCCCCTCGATATGTTCTTCCGGCGGGAATACTGCAGCATCATAGGAGATGACATGTTCGTTACGCTGGATAAGTCCACGGCACATATGCACGCCGAAAAAGCCGGCACCACCGGTCACTAGCCATTTGTAATGGTTGCCGTCGGTGGCCATGTCTGCTCGTCTCCAAGTTTGCGAGGTCACGCCTCTGAAAATTTAAAGCATGCCTACCAAGAACACGACTAACCCGAGAACGCATTCGGCGTCGGCCAAGTTGGTGCAAAAAATCTCGAAACGATACGATGTCGTCGTTGAAGCATTTAATTATCCGGGGTTCCCCGGATGACCCCGAACCGGCGTCGATGGTAGGTGTTTTCTGAACTGGTTGGAACCCCACACGCGCGGTACGGCCAGGCGGTGCAGAAGATCAAATGAAGGCGATGTTTGCGTTTGGCCATTAGCGGACAGTCCGCGACTGCGGTCGAGAGTCCACTTTTGGGGGGCAAAGCGGACATTGACCAACTTTCTCTTACCAACCTCGATTTGTGAGTTCACGCCCCAGAATTTTTTTGTGAAAGTTATTCGCAGTTCCGGGTGACGAAGGGATCCAGTGGATACACCTTGGGTCCCATGGATTTTTACTCAAATAATTGGAAGAGCAGTACCGTCACTCTCTGACCCGCCGCATGATAGCTCCTCGGACCATCAACATCGCTTATTCCCCGTCAACGACGTGATATAGTTCGGGCGCAGAGCCGCCTGCGGCATCCGAGCACGGGTACATAGGGTGGCACAGAACGTATCGCGCGCAAGGCGGAATGGCTAGATTGGATGCCGCCGACAGAAATAATTGAACGCCAACCGTATCTGCCACGATGGATGGCGGGTGCACCCGTGGTCCCCGCCTCGTCATCAAGGAAGCTACGCCACGTTTTGGCCGGCCGCCTATGAAGAACCCACCCCCTCAGCTCCACCCCCCTGAGAGGGAGGGTCGTCTGGCGTATCAAACTGCCGAGGACGCTACCATGAAACTTGATGGCCTCTTGAGGAGACTTAACATTGCCGCCCCATTTCTACACCTTGCTTTGCTCACCTTCGTATTCTTTGTCTTCTTGCCCTACGTATTGGAGCCTTACATATTAGGGCCTACCGGAAAGGGCTTGTGGCGTATCGGACGCGGCGAACCCCTTTACAACAGCGATTTGGTCACTCCCTTTCTGGTTGTCGGCGACCTGATGAGACACCCGAGCGCGCTGTTCACTTGGTACTATACACCGGCGCCGTACGTTTTTCCTGATTGGCTGTTGAGTGCCTTGGTGCTAGCCACGCCGTTTCCCGGCAGCTGGATGCCGCTCATTTATGGCGCGCTCATCATGGCACTTTATAGTCTGGCCGGCGGCGCTCTTCTGGCTACAACCGATAAGGTTACGCTTGCCTCCGGGGCATGGATGACGGCGTCGGCGCTGGCTCTCGGAGGTATCCTAGCCACAGCATTCAATGCACCCATCATTAGCACTTGGCTTTACGCCACCCTTGCGGCCGCCGGCTCTCATACCGGTGCCGCTCTTTCGACGCTGGCAGCAGCGGCACTTTTTCTGTCTTTGCTCCGGGATTCCCGGTCGCCTGCGGTGGTCGCCATCGTCGCACTGGGGGTATTGACCTTTGCCGCAAGCTTTTCCGACATATTGTTTTCTGTGTGGTTTGTCGGCCCAGCATGCATTACCGGTCTGCTGTACACTTGGGCAACACATCAACGTCGTGGGCTACTTCTCATCACGATCGTTGCGATTGCAGCGGCGACTGGTTGGGTTGTCGACCAGACACTGAGCACGATGTATGGCGATAGCGCGCGCGTGGCCTATGTGGCCGCTAAGACCAGCACAGGATCATGGGCACTTTCAGAACACGTATTACGCCAGTCTCTGGCAAGCAGTCTCCATCCGCTCGACGTGCCTTTGTTTCTAATTGCATTGACGATCATGGCTCTTTTGTCCAGGGGGATTGTGCTCACCGCCAAATCGCTCCGGAGGTTGACGCCAACCTGCGGGGAAGTCATGGAGATCTTCCTCGCGGGCGTCTGTGCCATAGCCTTGCTAGCTCCAATAATGACTAACATGATCTATGATGCAGCACATTGGCGTTACTCTCTTATCCTTATGCTTACGCCGATGCTCTGGGTCGTATACCATACAGTGAAAACTATTCCCGCCGGCCTGCGGCGCGGTTTTCTTCCAATAATGCCATTGCTTATCGTTTTGCTTTGCGCCGCAATCCTTATGCCAGCCTGGAGAGCGGCTACACGGCTCGCGGCCCCACGACCTATCCAAATCTGCATCGGAGCTGAAGGCAGGACTGCCGGACTAGGTGACTATTGGACGGCTAAGCAACTCATACTAATGAGTGATAGGCGCATTCATATGGCACAGATCGCCGCAGACGGGCGTCCATATCGCTGGATAACCAATGAAACATGGTTTTCGCGGCGTGCCGACAACGACGCGCGCCCACGTTTCGACTTTATCGTCCCAGCAAGACTCAAGATCGATGCTTTGGAGCGTGTTTTTGGGCCGCCCGACCAGATTAAGGACTGTGGCGATAAGAAACTGTGGCTGTATAATCACCCACTCTCATTGGCGGACTAAAGCGTAATCCGGATCATAGCCTGCGGCAGCGAAGTATTGGCGCAATCTTGGTTGTAAACCGCGCTATGGTCGCCCTCCATCCCCCGAGGAACAGAGGGCTCGCACTGTTCTGAGCAGTTGGCATCCGCTATCTATGCATCCAAACGCGCGCTTATTTTTCGCGTCAGTGAGGTAGTGCAGTGCGGTCGCTTGAGTACGAAAAGCTAAATCAGGTAGAAGACCAGATGTGGTGGTTCCGTGGTCTGCACGAGAACCTTGTTACGATGTTTCATCAGAGGCGCCCCAAGCGACCTCACGGCGTTATACTCGATGCTGGTTGTGGAACCGGCGGTCTCTTGCGCACGCTCGCCCAAGTGCTACCAGAATACACGTTGCTTGGATTGGACGCCGATAAAACGGCCTGCGAGATCGCGCACGCGAAGAGCGGCCAATTCGTGTGTCTCGGCACCGCTAATTCTCTCCCCCTTTCCGACGCGTGTCTCGCCGCGATCTTTAGCGCTGATGTCCTCTGTCATGGCGGCGTCGACCAGAAACAAGCACTGCAAAATTTTCATCGCTGTCTTCAACCTGAAGGTATACTCGTTCTAAATCTGCCCGCTTATCGCTGGCTACTCTCAGGACACGATCGAGCCGTGCACAACGTGCGTCGTTACACAAGCCATGATATTCGGGAGCTGCTGATGGCGGCCGGCTTTGTCGATGTCGAAACTACCTATTGGAATACCATCTTCTTTCCTTTGATGGTTCTACATCGCATCTTATCCTCAAAACCTGATGAGAGTGACGTGAGATTATATGCGAGACCGGTGGAAACGATCTTCCGAACGATTATGCGTATTGAGACTTTCATCCTTAGCCGTGGTCTGAGTTTACCCTTCGGCGGATCTGTAATAGCCACAGCGATAAAGAAATGACGAAACCCGTGGAGCTCACATAAAGTTCGAGTGTAAAACGATGAAAGACAACAGGGTCATCGGGGTCGACAGCCTCCTCTGAGGCGCATCCCATGCAATTTCGTTCGGAAGAAAGCCAACTGCGGATTGTCCTATGATAATGAAAGTAGACTCATCCCAATTTATGTCGTCCACGGCCATTTACGGTCCTTCCGTCTGAGGGCGCCCACAGTGGCTAACGGGAATGTTTCACTCATAGATTGGTCTGGTCGTCAGGTTATCGTTGCTGGCGGCGCGGGATTCCTGGGTTCGAACCTCGTGCACAGGCTAGTCCGCGCAGGCGCCTGCGTAATCGTGGTTGACCGTCTATTGCCGGAGGGCGGGGCAAACCCTGCAAATCTCGAAGACGTGCCAGGCGCCCTACGTGTGTTCGAGGGGGACATCGGTGATGAGGGCCTGCTAGCACCCCTGGTGGAATCCAGTGCCCGTGCACCTGCAGCCGGCATACCGAGATCGTATCTGGCTAGCCGACGGGGCGCTGCCCGTAACCGAGCGTGCTGCCAAGGAGGTACTTAGCCTACCGATGTTCCCGGAACTGACGGATGACGAGGTTGCGCTAACCATCGAGTCCATTCTGAATGTTCTGACCGGGCGTTTCTGCTCTAGGACGAGTGATGCAGCAGGGCAACGCCAGCCATAATCAGCAGGGTAACGCTTTGCTCCGGACAGCTATTTTGACGTTGTGGTTAGCGCCGACGTACTATGCTGCAGTAGAGCAGAGGGCAGCGCTGCCCGAAATGCGCCGCTGCCGCTGGATCCCTGTCAGCGCGTGACCGGTATGTACACAATATCCGCCACTATGCTTGTGACGCAGCGAGTCAAATGGCAGCAGCCTTGGAATAGTCCATTGTTTCCACTAATGCTTTCGTATCGTCTGACCGTTGGTCGTCAACAAACCTCCAGCAACGTGCGGAGCCTATCGGCCGTACAAGACAGTTTGTTCTTCACCATCGTCACTGCTGAGCGGAAGCTAGCGCGCAATGGTTTCCGTCTCCGTTCGGCGGACCGGTTTTCATAGGGGTATGCAACCGTGAGCGCATTCCCTTTTGCCTTGTCGATCGTCATACCGGTTTATAACGGCGCCGAAAGCGTGTCGGTACTGGTCAAAGCTCTGAGCCGGCTGGAAGTGCCGGGCGCCCTGGAGATCGTTTTAGTGAATGATGGCAGCGCGGACAATTCTCTGGCCGTCTGCCGGGAGCTGTGCGTCCAAGCCACAGTAGCTCTGACCGTGGTGAATCTGACGCGCAATTTCGGCGAGCACAACGCTGTTTTGGCCGGCCTTGGCCAAGCTCGTGGCGCCTATGTGATCACCATGGATGACGATCTGCAGAACCCACCAGAAGAGGTCGTGCGTTTGTGGCAGTATGCCCTCCATAACAACTTCGACGTAGTTTATACGTACTATCCAGAGAAGCAGCATGCAATCTGGCGCAATCTTGGCAGCCGTTTCACCAACTGGTGCGCCGATGTGCTGATCGACAAGCCTAAGGGAGTCTACCTGTCCAGCTTCCGTTGCGTGAGCGCATTTATCGTGCGCACCATTCTGGCCTATGGTGGTCCATTCCCGTACATCGATGGCCTCATCATGCAGGCGACGCAAAACATTGGCCAGCTGCAGGTCAGGCACCTACCACGCAAGGGCGGGTACAGCAATTACACAGTCCGCAGGTTGGTGCGGCTGTTCATGACGATGTTCCTGAATTTCTCAGTGATGCCGCTCCGCCTCAGCACCATTTTGGGCATCAGCATGGCCGGGCTTGGCTTGCTCGGCCTGTTGAGCGTCGTCGTCGAGGCGTTGCACGGCAGGACACCGGAAGGCTGGGCCTCGTTAATGGTAGTCACGCTGCTGCTTTCTGGCGTGCAGCTCATCATTTTAGGCGTCCTTGGCGAGTATCTCGGTCGGCTGTTCCTTACGAACAACGATAAGCCCCAATTTGTGATACGGGACATAACCCGCAACGATTTCGCCTCAAGGGTGACAAAGCATAGTGACACTACCAAAATTTTGGTGCGATCAAACTCCTGAATATGACCGGACATGGACTGCTGGCCGAGCTCACACTTGATTGTCTACCTGCCACCGACACGAACTTCGATTGCAAACGATGAATGACAGGGCACCTATCGGGATCATTGACAGCAGGGTTATCGTAATCAATAACTTTCTGGTTTGGCTGGGGCGCGAATGGAATTATTGCATTTATTGCGGCTGTTGGAGTTGCAAATAAGGTTTCCACTTTTTTCCTGCGAGCTCCAAAATCCTAACTAATGAACTTCACGTTTTACACAAAACTAGTGTGTTCAGCTGTGCGATATCTATTTCATGCGATACAAGAACTAACACGGACGGGGAACCGCCGGACTTTAAGCGGCGCACATAAAAGCGTAAGCAGGCGCCAATAAGTGCTGCTTTACAAACCAATCTACAAAGATATGTCGGATATGTCCCTACACCGCGACTTTGGAACAGCTGTCTTCTAGAATACTTTCATCTCCGACGACGACCCGCTCAAGGACAACACCGTAGATAGTAAGATAGCATTGGCCGCCCCAATGCACCCTAAACTCCAATCGCTGTCCTTGTACCGCTGCGAACTGAATGCTGAATTCGCGTACGCAATGGTCGGCTTCAGCTCGTAAAACTGGTCGTTGGGCCAGTATACTTTTGGTTTGTAGGTTTTCATACACGTCTAAAACGATAATCGGATCTTGGGAAAAAAACTCTCTCTTTATCCGTAATGCAAAGATGGCGCGATAGATTCCATCAAGAAAAATTATTTGATCACCGCCAAATAATGCATGGCCCGTCTTATGTACTATAGGTATACATTCAATTCGATCAGCATTCATGTTGCCGGTGTTGCTCTGTAAGCGATGAACAGGGAAAAATAACCTCTCCCTATTGGGTGACAAACCGAATGCCTGTCGGAAGGATTTGAAAACTTGAGCGATAGTTCTGTAAGAAGCTAGTGCAAACGGTGCAATTCTTAATGTTCTCAGTGCGAAAGCAATGCTACGTCTGAATTTTCCCGCTTCAATAGAGTATCTGGTGCCAGAGGTTGTCCACGCTGCTACAACTTGGGGCGGTAGGTTTGGTAGAGTGGTATTAAGCCGCCTCAGATAAGCATAGTATACAATAAGGCAAAGTTCCGAGTACCCTAGGTTAAATTTTACAGCGCTATGAGATATGGAGGCGGGAAGTTGCCGATATATGTAAAGAGGTTCATCGATTCGATGCGTGGGGGCTACCTCTTCTAACTTTACTACTAAGTCCCAATCTGAAGCTATCGAAAATGCGTTGCTTAGTTGTCGGGAACGATCATAAAAATGTTTCTTGAAGGTTCGAAAATGCGTGGTGCCGCGGAGCCATAACATCGGATCGGTTAGATGAACTGGCGTATTCGTGGTATTGTAGAGAGGAGTTAGCGCAGCATCACACACGATGGATTGTGATAGAACTAATCCAACCTGCGGTTTATCGGTATGTATATTATAAATCTTTTCAATAGCGGCTGGCACTAGCGCATCATCGCTATCGAGAATGCCAACAATGTTCGTCATAATCTTCGTGAGGCCAAAAATCAGAGAGTTGGTATACCCTGCGTTTTTGTCTCTGGCATAGAGCCGTACACGTTTATCGTGGAGGTATTCCTCAATGACGGACAGTGAATTATCTGTCGACGCGTCATCTACGATAACTAGTTCCCAATCGTTGAAGGTTTGCGAAAATAGGGAACGAAATCGCGTCCCCAATATACGCAGAATTATTGTAATTTGCCATTAGAACTGAGAAGCGAGCCATGGTTACTGTGAGCTCTGTGCCAGGCGCTCCAGGGTAACACCGTACACTCTAAGCAAACACTGTTCGCCCCAGAAGACGCGAAACTCTACCCGCTGTCCCGCTTGCCCTTCAAACTCCACGCTGAAATTGCGACGTCCCTTGCCGACTTCTGCTCGATTAATCTGGCGTTCTGCGAGGATTGTTTGTTGCGGTAAATTTGCAGAAACGTCGAGTACGACAATTGGATTTTCAGAAAATGAAAACCCATCTATCTCTAACTCAAAGGTCACAACATAGCTGGCGTCCAAGAGGATTAATTCATCCCCGCCGAACAGTGCGTGACCTCGCTTATGCAGCCATGGAATGCATTCGATGCGATCCGGTGCCACGTTCCCAGTATTAGTCTGTAAGCGTAGAACGGGATAAAAACGTCTATCTGCATGCTGCTTCTTATCGCGTGGTTTGTATAAGGCCTGTATTGCCAGTCTGGTGGCTCTGTAAGACGCCGGCGAAAACGGAGCAACTCTCAGAGTCCGGAGAGCGAAGGCAAGACCAGTTCCCCGTTGCCCAAGCTCGAGGGAGAAGCGGATCCCAGCAATAAGCCATGCGGCAACAACGAAACGCGGCAGATTTGGTATAGATGTGCCCCTTCGACGCAGATAGGCCCTGTAAATGGAAAGTCCAAGCCCGCGGAGGGAGTAATTCCTGTTAACTGCTCCTCTTGACTGGGAATCCCGCGTTTGACGATTAAGGTATAGCGCTTCATTTATAATTATGGCTGGCGCCACCTCCTCAAGCTTAAAAATTAAGTCCCAGTCTTCGGCACAGCTCTTTGCGCAGATGACAAGACCCGATGTCGCCTTATACGCGTCTAACTTAAAGGTTCTGAAATGGGTTGGACCCCTCATCCAAAGCATCGGCTCCGCCAGTCGCTGGGGAGAGGTGGTGAGTGTATATACTGGGTTGAGGTTCTGGTCACATATAGCCGCTTGAGATAAGACCAACCCCAACTTTGGCCGCTGGATGTGCGTGGTATAAGCCTTCTCGATCGCTTGTGGCACTAGGGCATCGTCACTGTCGAGGATGCCAACGATCTTGGACTGAACCTTGGTCAGCCCGAATATTTGGGTTTTTGTGATGCCTTCATTTTTTTCCCGAGGAAAAAGTCGGATCCGCCGATCATTGATGTATTTGTTGATCCGCGCGAGGGAATCGTCTGTGGAACCGTCGTCTACGATGACCAATTCCCAGTCGCTAAAGGTTTGGGCAAGAACAGATCGGATGGCATCGTCAATGTAACGGCCATTATTGTAATTTGCCATCAGTACGGAAAAAGCAGGTCGTGCCATTCGGGCTACGGCTTCAGATAAGGTACAACGCGGGTCGGGCTTCTTAGCAGGGCGGGGGACGCCGTCTTGGCCTTCAGGAAGAAGACGCATTGCTTTAGGTTACACATGCTGCGTCACGGAGAGCCGTCAGTGGGAAGCGCAGTAAGAAGCAGATGACTGACGGAATGGGTACCTATTTCGATAAACCCGCCATCTGCAAGTTTTCTGATTTTGCCTGCGGTCATCCTCGCGCTCTCCGCCTGGCAGTGGTCGCATTAATTTCCACGCTGCGAGGTGTGCACGCTGAGTTCCGCCGTCGTACGGGGCAGGCGGCACAAATACCCCCTTCAGATGGGGGAACCATTGTCGAATTTTACCTGTAACTTGACAGTTCAAAAAAACCCTCCTGTTAGACAAACGTATTCGACGCTGTTAACAATAAATCGGCTTAAGAAGGGCTTTAAACGCTGTTCAGTAAGTGGAATATTGTAGGCCGGCAGCCATGTCAAATCGGTCCTGTTCGTTACGAGAGGGCGACTAACTTCCTTTATTCTAGGAGCGAGTGCTTCTTTAATACTCACATCTAGAAAATCTCTGTTGGGAAGCCAAAAAAGGCTCTTCGCAAATTTTTTGCAAATCTGTCTGGGTCGCCAAAGGCCGCCATAGCCATGACCGTCCCCCGACACGATAGAATCACTAGTTGATCCACACCTACTACTCTCAATTAGGACTGTCGTTTGCTAGCATGACGCATGATCGGGAGAAGATTTGCGATGCTTTCGTGTCACTCCTTTTCAACATAGCGGCGTCTCCCTGGGTGCGTTGGAGGCTATAATCGTCAAGTGGCTTGCGAATGAGGCGCATTCATTCGGAAACTTCAAGACGACAATCCACCACCGTTGCCGTCTACTGACTAGCTCGTGGTCGTGGACTGAAACCTACAAGTGCTCTGATGAAGTCCCTTGCTATGGATAGTAAAACTCATAATCGGCAGGATGTACCGCGTTGGACCTGGTTACTCATCATTGCGTTGAGCATGATAGAACTCTACCGACTGATCGGAATTCGCTTCACTACTGACGATGACGCGATGGGTTTGATCTGGGGGTATCGATATAATATCTGGGACTTGGCTCTGGGCGCGATGCAGAGCTACGGGCGCATCCAACAATTCATTTATTATCCGCTGTGGCTTTTCCCGCTCCGGCTCGAGGACAGCTGGCTTTACGATCTGCTGCATTATGGAACACTTGCTACGGCTCACGTGGCCGCCGTTTATGTCGCCGTTCTTTATCTAGGAGTTCGGTTTGCCGCACTATTCGCTCTGATCTACGTGGCAACGATGGCGCTTGTTTGGGAAAATAATTTTTTTACATCATATCCCGTTGCAACATTTTTTTCGATCCTAATGGGAACTCTTTCGCTTGTTGCACTCGATTTTTACCGTAGGGGCGGATCGCGCTTGCTTGCCGCATTGAGTCTCTTGCTACTGACATTCGCATTTTTAAATTACGAATTTATGCCCTTCATTTTCACCGTCCTATATATTGCATGCCTGTTTCAGGGAGTATCCATCCGGAAACTTTGGGTGGATGCAGGCGTTGCTGCTCCTGAATTCCGTCTCGCCGCTGCGGCTTTAGCGCTGATCGTCTTCTATCTAACGGCCTACTTTGTGTTCAGGGCAGCCTCGCCTCACACTTACCCAGGAACTCAGTTCGCTGGAAGTTTTCGTCCGCTCGCCTTCTTGCAGACTATGATTGGCTTGAGTACGCATAGCTCTATCTACGCTTGGCTTTGGACCCCTTATACATTTTCCGTAAGTGAATTCCTGAGCGGGAAATCAGTTATATACTCGAGCGAACTGCCTGCAAGATTCCTAACGAGTGAAAGGATTCTTGTGCATCTTCCAAAAGCTGTCATTTCAGCAGTCGCCGCTTTCTTTCTCCTTCGCCCCCCAATTCGGCTGCGCTGGGGGATGTTGGCAGGCGCGAGTGCGATAGGTTTCCTGATCATGTTTTTCCCCAACATGTTGATAGCGTTGACGGACAAATATCAGTCGTCTTACCTCGACGCTGGACACCGGTATTATGCTTATACAACTCTATCGCATTTCGGCTTTGCGCTGCTTGCCGCTTCGAGTCTCATCGCCGCCGTGCAGGCACTTGAGGGTCATCGATTGACGCAGAGTGCGGTGAGGCTCGCAGCTATAGTATTGCTGGCAGTGGGGGGCTTGTATAGCTCCTACGCGAATGCAGTCGTGGCAACGAATATGCAGGCTAATTCCGATCGGTGGCGTGCATTCGATCTAATTATGCAGACGCCAAAGATGAGACAAGCTGTACGGGGCAGAACGGTCGTCGCACCGAAACTGTGGAATAGTTACTGGCAAGTTAACCCTCGGCCGACCTATTGGAAGGAATACGCCAATCTCAGGTACGGTGAAAATATTGAATTTCAGGGTCGGCTTGACAATTCTGAGCTTGAGACCGCCGTATTCTTCGATTTCTTCGGTGATCCCAAGTGCGGTGGAATTTTTTCGCTTTTAGCCGAATTTGATCCAAAGACCCCCGATTACACTGCTACGAGGTTGCACATCGCAACGACACGGCCCACGAGCAATTCTTTTCTTAGATACCGCTCCATTGGCGGAGGAGAACAGCTCATTGCTCTCCGCTCTGTGTTCAATGGCGCACCCACCGCGACCCTGGCTACGGAGCCGTTCGATCCTCGTTCACTACATATCTCCTGCGCGCATTGACACTTTAGTTGAATAGCGATCATGAATGGAATTTTATTATCCGCTCTCCGGGCTCGAGGTCATACGACATGGGGTCCGAGCGCCTCAGCCTTCGATCTCCACTCCATCGGCGCTGCTGCGACGTGGGCAATGCCAGCAGCTCGCGCGCTAATATGGTCTCCGTAGAATCGTCCTTCAGCAACTTTGCATAGAGCAGAATCTTCTTGCCCTTCCTCTAGCGCGCGAACGAAGCCCTTCCTGCGCGACACGCAGAACATTGGCAGCCCGATCTTTGCCACCTCGAGGGCAACCTGAATATCCGTGAAGTTCTTGTGCTGCCAGCGGCGTGGGTCGAACTGCAGCGCCGCGGTGTCGAACATTATTGTGCCACTGCCAAGCACGTTCACTGGTTGCCGCTGGCGCACCTGTTCGGCAAAATGGAATAACCAAAGATGAGACAAGTTGTATTCGATGAGGCCCGCGAGCAAGAAAATCGCTGTGACGTGTTATTGGTAGGAAAATAATCCTGCAAAGATTTTGGCAGAACGAAGCCAAAATATCCAATGTTTTCAAGGCGCGACGGGCTCTCGTGATGCGATGCTGCTGCAACCCAGCGACGCTGAGGCAGCGCCAAAAAGAGTTCGCGATCGACCCTTCCAACGAGGGAATTCCGGTCGACCCCGCGGCTCGTAGATACTCGACAGCCGCTTCCAACTGAAAGTTTCGCGGACTTGTGCTGCTTTCCGAAGCCAGGCGCCGTGTGCGGACGCTTATAATCGGCATACGCCTCAACAGAAGCCGCGCCGATACACATTTTGCAGTTACATTCCTCTCAGCTAAAGTCACCGGAACCTTTGATGACCCTCTCAAAAACAGCCAAAAAATCGCGTGCGGTTCTCTCCGCGCTATGTTCCCGTTTTACAAAGCTCGGCCCCTTTCGGGAGTACTCGGCGTATAGCTCCGGATCATCGAGTGATTCAATTGCACTAACCCAGGCATCAATATTTTGTTTGTCCTTCACGAGAATACCTGCGGCGGCAACATGGTCTTGCAAGCCGCCAACTGCACTTCCAATTACCGGAATTCCGTTCGCTAGCGCCTCTATTGAAACACGTGCCAGAGTTTCTTCCCATTGGGAGGGTACCACTAATATCCGGGTCTGCGCGTAGATCTCGGAAACTTTCTCCCGGGGCGGCAAAATCTCGACGTTCCCCAGATCAAGAAAACTAATATCTTTTGGTCTCCAATCGAAACTTGCTCGTTGCAACTCCAGGGAACGGCGCAATACATTCTCGTCCCAATCGCCGTTCGCTTTCCTGAGAGAGTGCCAACCAGGAACCACGGCGAAGCGGCGACTGGGCATGGCGCGCGCAATCTCGTGAAAAATCCGACCGCCCTTAACATCAATTGGATTGAACATCGTAATGAGCCGCCGATTCCCTAGGTTTGCACCCGACAGCACTCTGGTGAGATCTATGGTTGGAAACACGAGATCACTCTCTCGCCCGCACGAGCTGCGAACCCATTCTTTAGAGAAACGCGAATTGGCCACGATTGCCGTGGGAAGTGTCAGATCAATATTCGTAGGCACACTCGGCAGACGAAATATGGTTGGTATGCCCTTATCTCTTCCAACGGACAACGCTACGTCAGACCAAAGAAGCTGGGTCAGAATAGCGTTAGGCCGAAACTCATCGATTATCTGGGATATCCCTTCTGATCGTTTCTCGTGCGCAAGTCCAACAATGGGGACGCTCTGGTACAGTTCTCGACCCGGTCGCCCGCCTGTATAGCGCTGGTCCGTAACAACGGTTACATCGATGAAATGATTATGACTCAATTCGCGTAAAAGCTCGTGCGCGCTAAGTTCGCTTCCTGCAAAAGCACCCGGTGCATATGTTCCGCACACATACAGGAGTCTTCGTCGATTCTGCTTTTTTCGGAAAGCCCCCTTTACAATCTGCCAAAAGGCTTGAATACGGTGCATCAGGTTGCCTGTATCGGATGCAATTACGCTTGAAGGATATTGCAAAATCGCTTTGACGACGAGCGCACCGACCCGACAAGTGGTGATATTTCCAAGCATGACGGGTTTGGACAAGTTGGGCACAGCTGTGCGTATGGCAGATCGAGGCCTCGCGTCTTCTTATACGCCTCTAACTTGAATGTTCGAAATGCGTTTGTTTCCCGAGCCATAAGAGTGTTTGGCTTACGTGTTTTGCTGTATTTACACTGTGTATACGGGCTTCAACGTCGTATGAACATGATAATCTGTGAAAGTATTAGCCTCAGCTCAGGACGTTGGGTGTTGAGAGATGTACCCTTGCAATCGCAGGGTCATCAAGGCGTCGTCGCTATCGAGAATACCGATTATTTCTGACGACACCTTGGTTAATCCGTAGATCAACGCTTTTGCGTAGCCCTCATTTTTACCTCGCACATGTAGCGGATGCGCGAGCGACAGCTCGAACTGTTTCGGCCGATTTTGGAATCTTCCGACTGAAGCAAACTACTAGACGAAATGAATTGCAGGCTAGGGTCAATTGTGTCAGCAAATGGCGAACAAGTGGACTTCGTAGTCGAATGCCAGCACATAAACCGGGCGACAAGTTTGCGGTCCTGCTCATGCCATACTTTGGAAGTTGGCCAGAATGGATCGATGCATATTTCGAAACCTGTCGATGGAATCGGGCAATAGATTATATATTTTTCACTGATTGTGGTCTGCCAAAAAACCCGTTGCCGTCAAATGTCTCGCTGGTGGCGATGACGCTGTCACAGTTCAATGAACTGTATGCTGCGCGCTTCCCTTGCAAGCGGCGAGTGGAAAATCCATACAAACTTTGCGATCTCCGCCCTGCTTATGGTGTAATATTTGCCGAGTACGTAGTCGACCATCAGTTTTTTGGGTGGGGCGATATTGACGTCGTGTATGGAGATGTTGCGGGATATCTAACGGCGGCAATGCTCAGCGCTGATATTATATCCTTTAGTCGAAAACATATATCTGGGCACCTCACACTTGCCAGAACTTCTTGCGCAGACCGGCTGGTCGCAAGTTTTCCGAATTGGCCCCATCGGGTCGACGATCCGGATTATCAGCACCTTGATGAGCCTAAATATCTGGAGGGGTTGACCTTGTCGGCAGTGGAAAGTTTTAACACCCCGCTCTCGCCGATAATACCCTGGACGGACGGTCGGTTCGTGTTTCCTACAGAATGGTATTGGCGAGCGGGACAGCTTACCAACGACTTGGATCGTGGACGAAGCTTCCCTTACCTTCACTTTATGCATTGGAAAGGGGGCGATTGGCCGAGGAAGTGTGGGAACGCCCAGTGGGAGCGTCTGGATTCAGTCATGAACATTAGCGAAACTGAAATTGCTCATGGTTTTCGCATCAATTCGCGAGGGTTTTTTCCGCTGCAAAGTTGACCCGCTCAATTATTTGAGATGTTCATAAGATGTCAGGGTTCATATATGCGCCTGCTTTACATAAGCGGTACATACGCGCCCCAAGCGTACGCAGGGAGTGAGTTAAGTGCCCACACTCTTCTCCAGAGCTTGGCCAGCTCTCACGAAGTTGACGTGCTAGTAGCTACTGATCTCAGGCATGTTGCGAGACCGCAACAGCTCTATGACGGCTGACGGTTTGCCATGCCGGGCCGTTATTTGAGTTTGTGCGCTGAGATCAATCAGGAGCTGATTTTATGAACCGCAAGACAATTGTCGATGAACTGGTTGATTACGTATCGTCCTGTGCAGATTTCCGAGGCCGGCCCTTCGGCTGAATACTTTGAGGAGATCGTAGTTTCTGCCTAACGGCAGGCGCGCTGTGGCCTGCGAATCAGGGTATCCATTCGGCAGCGAAGCGTCGGTAGGGGAGCACACAGGCCAGCTATTGACCCCAGCAAAGATTGCTGACCCTGTTGGGAAGGTGGAACGCGATACAATGCGCTACAGCCGTTCAGCCAAGATTCGGGGCCGCTAGCCCCTACCGCGATTCTCGACGTGACTCACACTGATCACTTACTAGCAACTGCCGGAGGAGCAACGTCGCATCCGGCCAATAATCCACTGGAACGGACCTGCGTGACATTAGACGGTTTACGCGTGTAGTAGGTACTTTTCTGGACGGGCAATCGGCTCTCAATCTTGACTCGGCATCCAGGAATGCGGTCAAAGTCGGCACGCGAGGATCGTTTTTAGATCAAGCATTGTGAGAGAATGAGCTTGGAAAGGAGCTGATTATGGGGAGGAAGAGGTTTAGCGCTGAGCAAATTGTGACGCTGCTTCGTTACACTGAAGTATGGTAAAACTCCATGTGCAGCTTTCTTCTCACAAATGTTGAGAATGTCGACTTCACTCAAGCAAACGAGCTTCAACGGTTTAGGGGGCCTGACTTAACAAACGTATCCAAGATAAATCAATTCACGTTCGTTCATAACTTATTGAGTATAACCGGGGCTTTTACTCCGCAGCCACTTGTCCAATGCGACATCGCTTGTATGTATAATGGCGAAATATATAACCATGCACACTTCGGAAAGTTTGCTTCTGATGGACTGTGCCTAATCCCTGCCTACCAAGCAGCTGGCCCAAGTTTTTTAGGTGAGCTTGACGGGGAGTTCGCCATTTCCCTTTTAGATTGGAAGGCGGGTGTCCTAATACTCGCAACTGATGTGTTCGGGACGAAGCCGCTTCACTATGCTATTGAGGGAGCACGGATTGGGGTTTCCTCCTATGCTTCAGCGCTCACGAAGATTGGGTTTGGGCCTTCCATTCAGAAAATTCCTGCCAACACCTGTATCGTGATAGATTTATCTTCTAATTCTATTCAGACTATTTTTGACATTTGTCGGTTCTCAACTGCGCAGAACAAATCAGATTTTGACGACTGGATAATTGCATTTCAGAACTCGATAGGAAAACGAACATATGACTGCCGAGAGAAGATCTTCATTGGCTTGTCGAGCGGCTACGACAGTGGAACCATTGCTTGCGAGCTTAACAAGCAGAAGCGTCCATTTAAGAGCTACTCGATAATGAGTAATGAAGATGTACGCGTCATCGAGGAGCGGGTCCAACGTTTTCACACTAAAGCTCACTTCCAGTTGATTTATCCATCAGCCGACGAGAAAAGAGCAGCGCACGAATATATTGAATCAAATGTCGAACCGCTTTCTTATGACATACGTTCGAGCGGGACAGGTCATTTCGAAACTACCAGACTTCAAGACGATGGTGGCGCCAATGGCCTTTCAATTGTTTGCGCGCATGCGTCGATTGATCGTCGGCGAATTTACCTATCAGGGCAGGGATCCGATGAAATCATATCGGATTATGGATATGGTGGAAAGCGTTTCTATCCGCACAGCAATTTTGGGGGGTTATTTCCTGATAATCTTAATTTGATCTTTCCTTGGGCTTCTTTTTTTGGCTCTTCTCAGGCCGCATACTTGATGAAGGAGGAGTACGTGGCCGGTGCTTACGGCATTGAAGCCCGATATCCATTTTTAGATAGGGCACTTGTTCAGGAGTTTCTCAGTCTGAGCTCTAAGCTGAAAAACTGGAAATACAAATCGGTCTTGCGATATTACCTGGAAATCAATGGGTATCCTTGCGCATTCGATCAGAAATTTGGATTCATACCGTAGGTTTGAGGAAGTATCGGAAAAGGTGGTCAGGAGCTTAGCGGAATATGCCGCCTCATTTCTCCCCGGTCATAACGCCGTCAGTAATCACGGCGTGGTCGGCATTGATGCTTTTGTGGCGTGTTGAAAAGTACGCCACCATAATCGCAATTCCAAAAGTAAAGGCCGGCCATTCTCAACCGGAGGGAAACATCAAACGAAAACCATCAAACACAAGCCGCCTGCATCAGCAGGCAATCGCAGCCTGAACCTTCAAAGATCGAGAGCGTCTATTCTGCATAGTCGACATCAAAACTAGCGAGAACGCTCGATGAAATATTCTATCGTAATTTTAATAGCTCACTTCGGAAAATGGCCAGAGTGGATAAATTTTTTCATCGAGAGTTGTACCCACAATACCGATATAGAGTGGGTAATTTTTTCGGATTGCGGTCCAACAGAAAATACAGCTTGCAATGTGCGATTGGTTGACATTAGCTTTGATGAATATAAAGGTTTGATCCGAAATAGATTGCACGTAGATTTCGACCCACCCAGTCCCTATAAGCTTTGCGATGTGCGGCCTGCTTTCGGCGTTGTGCACAGCGAATACATAAAAGGTTTTGATTTTTATGGGTACGGGGATTTGGACGTGATCTATGGCCGGATCCGGGATTTCTACGATACACCTACGTTAGGGCAGTACGATCTTTTATCCACCCATCCTGAGAGAACTTGCGGACATTTTCTCCTAATGAGGAATCGCCTTGAGTTAGTCGAAGCATTTTCGAGGATATCTGGTTGGGAAGTGCTAATTTCTGATGAAGCCCACCATATGGTTGATGAACGCCAGTTTACAGGGGTTATCCGCGATCTATGTTCTGGCCAGAGCCGAGTTAGTGCTCTCTTTCAAGAAAGGTATAGCTCGCCTGGTCCCGCAAAAAGGATGTCATGGTTTTGGAAAGATGGATTGTTGACCAACGAATTTTATTCGTATTACCGAGAAAGCGTTCACCGCGGGTTCTTGTACCTTCATTTTGCGGACTGGCGCTCCAGTAGGTGGTATAAGTTTCACAACTACATAAAAGATGGTGCGTTAGCACCTTGGGAGGGACTTCAGAGAATTGTCCAAATGGACTGGCGTCGCGCCAAGAGCGAAGGATTTATGATCAGCCCTGACGGCATTCTCCCAATTAAATGGCCACTGTATGCGGGCTAAATGTGAAACCCCAATTCCGATAAATGCGCATGCCTGACACTCAGGGTGCTCATTCCTAACCCGACGTGCATGTCGAAAGGGTCATTCTCAGCCCGCGTGGCCGGTAACTCGGAAGAGCAGGCTCACACTGTTTCTTGTCGTCGCTGTTCACTTGGTTGAAGCGTCACTGCCGCATGGAAGGCAACCCATGCGTCGGATGCTCAACCGATTGCGCGGACACTCTCTTTAGCAAGGCCCCAGGTTTGAATAACGTTCCACCCTAAACACTAAATGGAGGATCCCGGTCTTACATTACCGCACACCGTTTTCTTCTCTCGGAAAAATGCTTGCTTTCAAACCTTACGTGTCACGCACGCAGGACAACGGAGGGGCACTAGGACCAGGGCCCGCCCTTCTGACGGCTTCCGCTTAGCTATTCTGTCGTCATTTGCACCGAATGCGGTTGTCCTCTCAACGTGACTTTTTTGCGTGGGTGTCGTACCACCCAGGAAGCTCCCAGCCTGTCGCGCGTTTCAATTTCAAATACAGGCGGTGTCCGCCTCTGATTTTAAAAATTAAACCATTCTCTCCGAACAATCGATAAAGAAAAAATATCCATACATATCTCATGCACGCCTGGCGATAGGTGCACCAAAATCCAGGCAAATCGTCTCCGAATGGTCCCGATGACTTTTCCCCAAAAGTGTAAGCTAACGGATGACCATTGAGGTCAACTGTTTGTATGCTCGATCTCGAGATTGATACTTGCTGCACAATCTTGAAACGATCATAACCTAGGTTTCTGAGTATTCTGAATTCCCAGAGCAACCTCTTAAAGCTGACTTTTTCTGACTCAATTGAAAGAAATGGCGGCGAATCCGAAAGATCCAGTAGAGCTTCTAAGACCAAACCGTCCGCCCCTTCGATATCGATTTTTAGGTAATATGGCATTCCGAACTGTTGCAAAATGGACCTCATATCAACAATATCGACCTCAATTGGCCAGCTTTGCGCGCCGACTTTCTCATTGCGTTTTACCCATTCTTCATTCGTTGTGCCCCATACTGAATATTTGTTTTTGTAAAACAAAATTTTGCCAAGTCCTTTGGCAACCGCGCCCTCAATAATGTGTAGTCGTCCATTCGCAGTCTCTTGTGCAAAACGCGAGCGACACTCCCGAACAAGGTCTGGATTCGCTTCGATAGCGACGACCCGGAATCCTTTTTTTAGATAGTAGTCTGTATCCTCCCCTTTGTGCAGGCCGACATCAAAAACAAGGTCTCGCTGAATTTGAAGCGCGCTGTCTCTAAATATTACCATTCGCAAATCCAGGTTTATAGTCACGGCCTGATTGCTGAGTTCAACGCTGCGCGCATTTCAGCGTTGATCTCGGCAAACATCGCGCGGAGTCAGATTGCTGGTGTTCAAACCGTTCATTGAATTCGATTCAATACCCTCGCATCCATCTTGATCCGGGATTCCCCAGATGAACCCAGACTGGTTACACTGTAGCGAGTTTATGGACCTTTCGGAAACCCGAATTGAAGCATCAGCCGCGGCTACACCGCCCGAAAAACGCTTTCATCGAGAGCTTCAACGGACGGCTACGCGATGAACTGCTGAACGAGACACTGTTCATCTCGCTCGCTCACGGGCGAGAAGCTCTGGCGAGCTGGATGGACAACTACAACACCGTCAGACCCATATCGCCCTTGGCAATCTGTCGCCAGCGGGCCTACGCCAGACTCAGCGTGCCCGGCATGCAACGAGTCAAATAACGCCAGGACTCTACTCATAGGCGGATGAAACTTGGGGCTCATCAGCCGACCTATCCAGAGGCTTTAAAACCGGAGCCGCCGTTGCCTGTGCGAAAGATTATGGACGCTATCCACTCCTTCAGTGGAGAAGTGGAGGCATCGAACACCCTGCGATCCGGGAAATCCCGGCTCCAGCCGCCTGGCAAACAAACATGCCCTCACCCGTCCAGAGGGCTTCGCACCCTTTGTCCATTGTCGACAAGATACCGCATAAACGATGCGAGCTCCTTCCCGTATATAAGGTAGTTGAAGGCCGCTTCGGCAATTGTTTTTCCCCGATTACCGAGTGCCGCGGCGTATTCACAATCTCCATATATTCTGCTCAGCGCTTCCGCCAAACTCTGCGGACTAACGTGATCAATAATATGCGCATGAATCCCTCTTTTCAGATACCTCTCAATATCACCCGCTGAAGATATGACTACTGGCTTTCCTGTCCAGAGGAACTCAGGAAGGCGAGTTGGAAAATTCGCAATGTTTGCCTTATTGTGGGGCCTGACAATAACCAGACACGAAGCGGATTCAATACGCCTCCAATATTCCGAATCTGGTAAATTTGGAAGATGGTCAATAAACGAAACGGAATCCCTGAGAAGGGGATCTGTGCTTACGAGCGACTTGCAGTATGCCTCATCCTCCCCGCGGCCCCAGCCACCTATCATCTCAAGTTTCATTTTCTTGCCTCTCATTAGGCACAATCGTATAGCTTCGATGAGAAGGTAGGCCGCATCTTCCTTTTTGAAATTGCCTGAGTATACCACTTTAAAAGTTCGGTCTTTTTCAGCGCAAGTCAGCGGCGACACGTGCTTTCGAGAGCCTAACGCCGGGATTATGATCGTATTTCGGTTGTATTTAGAAACCTTTGTTTGGATGTGTGTTGAAATACACAGAACGGCGTCTGAGAACATCGGCACGATATTTCTATAAATTAACTCGGAAATGAAGTCCTTGTCATACCAGCGATGTTCGAATCGATTTGATGGAAACCACTCGCAGATCTCCGCAACGATATAAAGGGACTTCAACTTCGCGCTGACAAACAGCGGAAGTGTTATATCAATGGATCCGCCGTACAATAGCAAAACATCCAGTTTCTCAGAAGCGATGATGTTCGACATCGAGTCAAAAATCAGCTTTGCCTTGGTCAGCGGCCCGAGCTCCTGCTTTAGAAGTAATCGATGAATCCTAATGTCATCGGACAATAAGTCATCTTTATTCTGATAGGGCTCAACGTTACCCCAGATAGAAATAACGTGGACTTCACAATCGGCTCGACTGAGGCCGGCTGCGAGGTGTAACACTCTTGACGCAGAGGCTTTCCCATATGGAAAGGGAAAGCCACCTGCTATTGCAATCCTTGGTGTTCGTGTCATTCGGTCCTCCGCGCAACAAACTAAATGTAGTCGTCCGTGAAGAATTTCTAAGCCATTGAGGGCTAGGGCTGATTGGAGCGATTAAGTAATCAGATTTTTTTAGCTTGGATTTCGGTTTCCTTGCAAATTCGTTTTGGCAATTCCCTTGAATCTAAAGTCGTGTTTCTCTCCAACTCGCTGCCTGTATCGTCGGTTCAACGGTCGCCCGCCACCTTTAACACGCGGTAGGCCTTGAGTGTGGCGGCAAATTCCGCAATCACACCCTCGGGGCAACTCGCGCACGAGCATTGCGCATGAAGCCGACGGCGTTACGGTCCTCGATTCCTCCGCCCGCTCCTCGTCGGCCACCTCACGCAGGCAATCCTGCAGCCGCAGACCCTGACGCCGTTTTACGTCTACTCCGGGCGCGGTCAGACAGCGTCTTCCTCGGTCGATTCAATGGGCCCGGAGGTCTCGAACATCCACACGATATGCTGCCTTACCCTTCTCGCCGTCACCAACTTTCGCGGAAAACTCATATAGGACGTTTTAGGAAGATACCTCTTTTTGTACATGCCTCCTGCACCCAGGTTTGAGACAAATAGTTTTTTATTCGAAGTCGAATGTCAGAAGAGAAGTTGCTAGATACATCTGGCGGTGTACCGGAGTTGAATATCGATGCCATAAAGCTGCCTTCTGGCGGCTGCGCATTACCATCGATCCCCATCGCTCTCACAAGAACGCTGTGCCAGAAATGGTGAAATAGACTTCTCTCTGAGCGTGAGAGGACTTCCGCGTGGAATTCTGGAAGCCAATAGTAGTAGGCTTCTAACCAGTGTATTGGGTATAGACTTTGCTGATCTCCGTAATGGGACAGCGGTCTTTTTGAAGCGAGGTACTCTGTCAATAGATTCGGGCCAAGCTGACCCCACTTGGTTATCGTCGAGGAGCGGGCCAACGCTGCTTCGTATAACGCTTCCGCGAGACGTCTATCGTTACCCAATTTCAGGATTGCTCCATTGATCTGTCCGGGCTCTTCGTTTCCCCAACAATAATCAACATTTGGAATTTGACTTCCGCAACAGTACACGTCGGTATCGACCCACCACGCGTTCGTTTGGGACAGCAGCTTGTACCTAAATAAATTGGAGAATGCCGAGGGGCTCTTTTCAAAGTAGAACAGCTGCTCCCTAGGCAGTATTTCTTCGGCCGGCCTGACTAACGTGCCTGGCGGCACATGACAGTTCAGTATAACGTCAGAGTACGCATAAAGATGGTACTCATGCCCTCGATCGATGAAGGATTTAATGCAAGCCCACTCCAGCGCGGAAAGCTTGAGCCCGTGCCAAAACGTGACGAACGTCGAGTGGTGTTTTTGCTGGAGCATTGAACGCTTTACGTATTGGCAGGGGCTCGCGGTATTCAGTTGGCGAAAGTTCACTCTCTGGACGTTGCGAGTTGGACATAAGCCCGTAATTAGCTAGATTATAAGCGGCGCTAAAGGTTTTCATACCCGTCATTGGGACGTCGCATTGCGACAGCGTTTGCCCTCCCTCGGCTGGCTCGAAGCTTCCGCGATGCCGGAGGCAAACTGTTTTTCGCAAAATGGAAATAAGATTTCTCGCGTGTAACGATCCAAGACAGCACCTCAGGCCGTGAGCATATCAACTAATATGGTGTTTTATTCGACTGCGTGTTTGATGGGGCCGATATGGACTTGCGCCTCGGCCACAATGGGTTTGCCAGTCTTGGAAAAGAGCACGAACACTTCATTGGCGAAGATAGGCGTCGCTGATAGAAGCGCCGCCAGAGCGGCTTGGGGCTGGTAAACCAAGCGGCCCTTGTGCAGGACGACGATCGCCTCCGGGTTCAATATTTTCGACGGGTCCTCCGGCAGGAATTCACCTCTGATGCGGTCGCACAGGTACGCGAATTCTTCTGGCGCCGCTGCGACATCGCTCGTCCGGCCTTCCCGACGCAGGAATGCGGCTACTTCGACCCATTTCTGATCCGGTAGTGCGAGCGCATCTGCTGTTGCTGGGTTCAAAGGCGGATAGGACTGGTGCGATTGTGGAGAAGCACGATCGGGCACCGATCCGGCAAACGCCTCACTGCGGGCGAGGGCGCTTTCCAAGGCTTGTAACAGGCCGTCAAATCCCAGGACTGGAAGTATCTTGCGCGCATGTCCCATGAGCGGACCGGTATGGACACGCCTGGCTATTAGCGCGTCGGCGCCGCCGAGACATCCTTCGATCGCTTTTGCCACGCGGATCAACAACGTCCGTGCATCGTCAAGCGGATACATGGCCAAAGCATCTTCGGTCTCAGGTGGCGAAGTCCCGCGAAAATCCTGCTGAGCATAGGCACGAAGAACCCGGTCAACGTTGATGCCCACGCGCTGCATCAGTGCCTTCGCTACGGTACCGTTGCCCAACTCGTCCAAGTCCACTCCGAATTCGTCGTAGGCCGCGTGAACGAGCGCGCTTTCAACCAAGATCGGCGGGGCGCCGTATGCTGCCAGGATGCTCGCGGTGCCAATGAGGTAAGCGATGACGGGACTGCCGGAGGGGAGGTGGCACCCGTCGGTAAGCCGCCGTCCGACATCATAACATCGTTTCACTCCGTCGATCTCCCTTGCGCTCCACCCTTGTTGATACAACTGGTGCGACAGTTGCGGCCAGGTTTGCGCAAACGGGTAGGCATAGAGATCAGTCAAAGTCGGTGCCGGAAACGGCGGTCTCGTTACGACTCCGATGTCTTCATAGTGTTGCCGGTTCCATTGGGTCTGATGACGCACAAACTCACCATCAGGTGGAAGACCATATTTCTTGGCGAAATAGCGCACTGACTCCCCCACGGCATCCTTGCCCCAGTGCTGCCGATAAGGGTGAATATCGCAGAGATACTCGGCGGCGCGTACGTAAGTGACCTCAAAGCGGGCGTCCATAACTTTCCTAAAAGCCTGCTTGCCAGCGAGCAACGATAGATCGGCTTCCTCCATTGCCAGCATGTTGGTATCGAGCGGCGTGAGAGCCTCGACGGCGCGCCGGGTCAGGCAAACACCGTGATATTCAACGAGCTCGGTGTCCCACGGCTGGTTGCCGGTTTCGTCGCGAAGTTCATCAAGACGTCTCGGCACCCAAGGGTGGACGCGCTCAAATCCTGGGCGGCCGTCAGCATCGGGACGGAAGCGGCACTCACCGCCGGCAAAGTGAATAATCTTCTCGCCTTCCCGTCCGAAATCGATCGAGGTGTCATAAAGGACGACACCCCCAACGAGACCCGCGCCGGTCTTATTATGAGTTTCTATACAGCGTTCCAGGCTGCCAGGTTCGATACGGCTATCAAGATCGAGAAAAAGATAATAGTCATAGGGTGGCAGGGCGACGAGCGCCCGATTGCGCAATTGGTTTTGCGTTTGCCATATTTGGCTTTCCAGGATCGTGACATGGCGGCTGCCGGCGGCGGCACGCACCCGATCGGTAACACATGAAGGTGCCGTGGAGTAGGCAAGAACGATATCGCACCACGGCGGAAGACTGTGCCGGAGCGACTTCATGCAGTCGATTGCGGCGCTGACGGTGTCCGACCCCGTTACAATCGCGACCGTTTTAGTCATACTGATACTCGTGTCGGTGACAACCTCATGTTCCAGGGCCGGACCATGTCGAACGGCCCATTCCATCGTTTCTCACCAACCCGGGCAGCACGTAGACCGAGCCTCCCTTCTTGACGGCCGAGCGCGGCGCCCAGTTGGAGCACCACCAATCGGCATCGGAGCCCTGCCCAGCAAAGACAGCGCCCGTACTCTTTGGGGCACACGCATAGGCGGTTGGAATGGGTAGGACAGCCTCCCAATAGGACCTATGGGCATGCATGTGTTGTCCAGAGCAGGACCGGCAAATCAACACCCTTTCACCCAAGATCATTTCCTCCCGTTGGATCCTGTGGTTGGGACTGGCATAACCAGAATAGAGATTGCGCCGGGCGGCCGTGCCGAAAGAATGCGTTATCGACTTGAGGCGCTCAAGCCCACCAGAAACAAGCTCAGTATCGTCGTCAAACGCGGATATCCAGCCGATATCCAAATCCGCAAGGAGTATGGCGATCCCCGCGTTCAATGCACAGGCATGCCCCCGATTGCGGCCAAGATACACATATTCAGCGTCGGCGCGGCTTGCCGCCTCGTTATTACGACCCCGCGCCACGGATTGCGATCCATCGTCTACAATCAGAATACGATCGAACTGCCCGACAAGCGATTTAAGGCACCGTTCGAGAAATGTCGGCCTGTCGAAAGTCTTCACCAAGGCGGCATGGCCGTCCACCACCTTTGCGAAGGTGCTTGAGCTTTCTTTCCATTCCAATACTGGTTGCAGATGGGCCTTCTGATCATCTGGTAATTCGCCGTCGTGTCGGCCGAATAGGACAAAGACCTCGTTGGCGAAATGTGCAGATAGGCCGATGGCCTCTTCTACAATTGCGGTGTCAACCCTGTTCCGCATGCCTTTGTGCAGTAGGAACCAGTCGATCCGTTCGCTTTCGATCATCGCCCGGCGAATATGCAGGGGGTAGATGCTATCGAAAAAATGCATAAATTCGTTGGGCGCGAGCAAGCTGTCCCCAAGCGAATAGCGGCGACAAATTGCATCCAAGGCCTCGATCCAGAACCGGTCGAAACCGAGTTCGTAGGCCAAAGCGAGTTTTACGTTTGTCGCATTCGTTTGCACTAAGCTTTCAACACACCGCATTGTTAAACTTTGCCCGATTTCCTTGCAGTCAAAAATTTAGCCTCTCTCAGTAGCTCCTCGATGGGCGTTCCGGCAAGACGCGGGAAGCCCAATTTTGCAATACCCTTATGCGGGATCGGCTTCACGACCTCGACCGGGGCGAGACGAAAGCCACAATGATAAAACAATGCGGGAATCTCGTCGACTGACGTCGTGCGATAGCGGGTCCGCTTCTGTTCTTGCGGCGACCCTATGGCTTTAGTGATATCTGCGGCACCGGCCTTAACCCGACCTTTTCTTTTGTGCGAGGACGACCGAGCAGTAGGCGTACTCGGCACCGACGCGTTCGCCGAGAAGACGCATCAACTCAACGAATTCCGGATCTTCGTCGGTGATCTTCCGCACGATCTCGTCCACACCGGGAACGCCCCAGTACGGATAAAGAAAAATTCCGGCGGTTCGGTCGAGCCCGAATCCATGTCGGCCGAGCAGGTCGAGCGTCTCCCTGTACGAAAATTCTCTCACATGTTGATAGTTTGTTACGAATTCTGGATGACCCAGCTTCGTCGTCAAGATCTGATTGACACTGTCGCGATTTGCCACCGTTGCCATTATGAGTCCATCGGACTTCAGAACGCGACGGATTTCGGTGAAAACCTGGTCGGCATCCATGACGTGCTCGATGGCATCGATGAAGAGCACGACGTCGAAGCTTTCATCGGGAAAGGCGAGAGCATGGGCGTCCATTTGCCGGAAGTTGAAGTTGGACTTGCCCCGATGCCTCTCTTCCGCCATTCCGATCGCCACCCCGGATATGTCGACGCCGATCACCCGCGCTTGCGGCGACATAATTGCGCTTAGTCGGCCGGCACCGCAGCACAGATCCAGGATCGTCTGCCCCTGCCCATTGCCTATGAATTCTGCAATGTAGCGATCGATTTCGGCATAATAGGTTTTGTCGCGGAGAGTAGGATAGATGTAGCCGCCGTTCAGCCAGAATTGATCCATTGCCTCCGCAAACTCGGCGGCCCCCAAAGCGGAGAACTTGAAAATTGCTCCGGGTTCCGGAAGAGCCGGCTGAGCCGCTGGCGGTGACGAGCGCTGCCTACTCTCGCGCACCAGACTGGGCAGCCGCTCTGTGAAAGAGACGAGATGTGGGTCGGCGGCGCCCACCGCGTCTCCGGGTTTGCCGCGCCCCAATATTACAAACACCTCGTTGGCAAAGAGGGGGGTGAGCGCCGAGAATGCCTCAACGATAAACCATGCAGGGAGCTCGTCGATGAGACCCTTGTGAAGCACAATCCAGTCGTATTGGAAATCTGGGCGTAGTCGCGTATTGACGTAGCGGTAGATCTTGCGAAAGCGCCACCAGAAGATGTCAGGCGCGAGAATCGAATCACGGCGAGCCGCCCGAGCCTCAAGAAAGTCGGCAGCGTCGCACCAGAAGCGGTCATGATATGGAAACGACATCACCAAACTCTAGTTTCTTGGACCGACTGGCCCACGTATGGCCGGAACCGATGGACCAGCGCCTCCGGCCAGGAGGGAGAGCTGTGGGCGGCCGGGGGTCGAGGCCCCGCCCAGCGAAATCCCGCTTTTTTTTATATACCTGACCCCTGACTGAAAATGCTGGGCGTCATGCCAGCGTGGGCCGGTGTAGCTCTCTGCTCTGAATTACAGCTTCCCTGTGCGCGCGGACGCCTCCTCGTCCATTGAGAGGCGCCTCATTCGTTGCGTCAAGCGACGATTGGCTTCGCCGCCCCGCATCCGTGTTGCTGGCCGAACGGTTGTCATGTATATGACTACTATGGTCATATGTAGGGTGTCATGCGCAAGATCCAATTGAAAGATGCCAAAGCGAAGTTGTCGACGGTGGTGGATCAGGCAACACGGGGCAAGCCGTCCGTCATCACCCGGCATGGCAAGCCAGAGGCAGTTGTCCTTGGCTTTGCCGATTGGGAGCGGTTATCCCGCGTACCTTCCTTTGGCCGCCTTCTTATGGCGGCACCCTTTGAGGAGGGGGATTCGCCGGAGCGCAATCGCGCGCCACTGCGCGATGCAGGGCTGTGACGCGTTATCTGGTTGACACTAACGTCATCTCAGCCACCGCGCCGAGCACTGCCGTGCGGCGCCCCGAGCTCATTGAGTGGATGGATTCGCATTCGCCCGACCTTTTTCTGTCGGCCGTCACGATTGCAGAGATCGCTGACGGCATCGCGAAAGCCAAGCGCGTGGGTGCGAAGCGGAAGGCCTCCGGTCTATCAGCCTGGTTGCGAACCGTGCTGCATCTCTATGCCGATCGCGTCCTGCCCTTCGACAGCCCGACAGCTGAAATCGCAGGTACCTTGTCCGACCTCGCACGCGGCCGTGGTCATTCTCCCGGCTTTGCCGATATCGCCATTGCCGCGACGGCCCGTCGGCATGAGCTAACAATACTCTCGTGCAACAAACACCATTTCGCACCGATGGACGTAGCCGTCGTCGACCCGTTCCAGAGCCTTCCGTAAATTAACATCAGGGACACAAAAACCACTGTCCCAGTGCCCTGGCTATGATCATTGTTGCTGTTGACGTTGCGACAATGATGCGAAGCGCGCGTCGGAAGTGCCGGGCCGATTGGGGCGCGTACTAGCCATCGCTTCCGCACGACCTCATCCACACCAGGAACGCCCCAGTAAGGATACAGAAAAATTCCAGCGGTTCGCTCGAGCCCGAATCCGTGAGTTCGGCCCGTCGGAGTTGGCGCTTCGGCTTCCATCGGCACTCGCCGCGATAGCCACGCTGGCCGTCGTCATGGGTTTTACATGGCGGCTAACGCACTCGCTCGTGACCGCTTTGTTGGCTTGCAGTTTGCTGGTCACGAGTTACGGCTTCTACGGCTTTCACGCGGCGGCCACGGGTGACTACGATGCAACATTGTGTTTCTTTAGCACCGCGTACGTTTGCATGCTGTTCTTTACGCTGCACCGACGCCGACCGAGACCGGTTAAGGTCCTTGCTGCCGGCGGCCTTGTTGCATGTGCGGTTCTCACAAAAAACATTGCAGGTCTGATACCCGGGACCGGCGTCGTGGTTTACATCCTCTTGATGCGGCGAGCCGACACAAAAATTTTCCACCTCGTGCAGATAGGGAACGCCTATATTTTACGTATATCACCTTGACGTCGAATGCGGCCTATCAAAGTACCAACCGCCCTACCATCAACGCTCCAATCATCTTTATCGTTATTTAGATTCGGGTTGCTGAAAGGATCGTCCGCTGGCAAGCGGGTCGCCCAGCGTTCCCAGAATTGCTCGAGGTCTTTATCATCAGCTATTCCAGCGCGGCTTATGCCTTCATTATGAATCAGTACAGACGCCGCGGAAATCACGCTTGAATAGCCCCTTTCGCCGAGCCGCAAACAATAATCGGTATCATTGGTCGCCACCTCCAAGTTTTCGTCAAAGCCATTGATTTCGTCAAAGCAATCCCGTCGGGTCAAAAGACAAGCGCCGGTCACTGCGCGACACTCATGATCGTGGTGCGCAATTGGGGAGATATAAATCTCATCGCCCGAGCAGAACCTGAATACATGGCGGCCGCAATGACGCCTTCCCTCGGGGTGATTCGATATCGTAATACCGGCATGCTGGAGCATATTGTTCGAGTATTTAAGTGTTGCACCGACTGCCCCTACAGACGGCAGACGAGCAATACGGGCCATATTCTTTAACCAGTTCGGATCAACCGGGTCCACGTCATCATTGAGGAATAAGAGATAATCCCCACCAGCATCCTTCGCGCCAAAGTTGTTGATCTTCGACCAATTGAAAGCTCCTTCCCAGACCCGAACGACAAACGGCCATTTCCCAAGGAAGGCCTGAGCCGCTGCTATGTCCGGCACATTGTTTAAAACAACGATTACTTCAAGATTTGGATAGTTCGTGCGCTCGACGAGGCTATTGAAACAGCGCGTGATGATCTCGCGTTCATGTAAACATGTTGGAATCACGACGGAGATGCTTGGCAAAGTTTCATCTGCGCACGCGTCAGGCAAAGCGGCATCTTCTGATGGCTGCGTCTCGACGCGTGCGGAGCTGGCCATGTCGGATGACCGGGATACCAAAACCATCGGGATGTGACAGACAGCCCGCGCAGCGCGTCCTAGGCGCTGGAGGAGCTCATGTTCTGATAAGTTTTCCTTTGGTCCGACGCTTTCTATCGCTTCCTTAATCAAGGTAGTTCGTGCAAACCAAGGACGGCCAATATAATTGTAGCGGTCAAGATAGACTGGCGAAAAGCCGGGTTTAAAAGTCGGCAGGGTGCGAACGCCGTCACAGTAACGGTCTTCATCGGTATACAGAAAATCAATCGAGGAATCGCGCTCTATATTCTCAGCTACCGCCAGCAGCGCTCTCGGTTCCAGTACATCGCCAAATTCCATAACTCCTGTTAGATCGCCGTCGCAGTTATAGAAACCTTGTGCCCAACGAGGTTGGTCGGAGGGCACGAGATGGATGCGACCTGCTATTGCGCCCGTATCAACCGCTGTTTGGATGCACTGAATTTCCGCCTTTGCCGCCGTGATAATGACTTTAAAATTTTGGTACAGTTGATCAGCCAACGAAGTCAGGCTGCGCGAAATCGCATCGCGATCGACGATTGATTTGCAGACTATTAAGATTGTGATGGCTGGTTTGGTCTTGAGCTGTTTGGCCCTGGTGATGAGCAGCTTTTTCTTTTCTGAGTCCAGCGTGTTGTTGGTCAACCACTCTTCGTACGATGTAGTACTGCCAAGGCTAAAGTCCCTCGTCCATTCTTTCGACTGCCCACTATGAGACCGGGCAACTACCCGCACAACATGGCGACCAGCAGCCAGCCGTGTAGCATCTAACATCCAAAAGAACCCGCTGCGCCCTGCGTCTTTGAAATCCGGAAAGGCAATGGCTATATCCGGGCGTAATACGCCGAAAAAGGCAATACCGAGTAAAGTTCCATCGCAATCGATTTCGATATTTTCAATTCCGAGTTTCGAGGCAGCCCAGCCAGTGATCTCAATGCTTCCGACATCAAACGGCTTCGATCCTTGCGCCGGCTGATCGATAAACCCGATAATCTCGTCGAGATGGGGCAAGCGCTCCGTCAGAGAGACGAGATGCGGGTCTCCGGCGACCACCGCCTCTTCGGGCCCGCCGCGCCCCAATATAACAAACACTTCGTTGGCAAAGAGGGGAGTGAGCGCCGAGAAAGCCTGAATGATGAATAGGGCAGGGAGCTCGTCGATGAAACCCTTGTGAAGCACGACCCAGTCGTATTCGAAATCTGGGCATAGTCGCGTATTAGCGTAGCTGTAGATCTTGCGAAAGTGCCACCAGAAGATATCAGGCGCGAGAATCAAATCACGGCGAGCCGCACGTGCTTCGAGAAAGTCTGCAGCGTCGCGCCAGAAGCGGTCATGATAGGGAAACGACATCACCATCAACTCTGGTTCTCGGACCGACTGCCCAGGTATGGCCGGGAGCTGATGATGCGGACGGGGCCGCCGACCACGGGGAGAGCCATGGGCGCCCAGGCGTCGAGTTCTCGCTCACTGCTATCCCATCTTCCGATCTACTTCGATCCGTGCGTTTGGACAGGTTCTTGTTCTCCCCCTGACTGGAAACGCTAGTTCAGCGCGCTATGCCAGCGTGGCTGGTGTAGCTGTCTGATTTGTACAGCGGGGCGGGGACAACATTTCAAACATCCATGCATGCGGGCTGTCTCAGTGCATCGCGTCATGAGATGATTATCGGCTCGACGAAATGAGATGCGCTGAATTTTTCCATCGCCGATTTCCGGGCCGCTGCGCCGACGGCCGCGGCCAGCGTCCGATCCTCGCTTAAGCACAGGAAAATCTCTGCAGCATGCTCGTAGTCCGGATCGGCCCACATCCCTTCCGTGCGATGATATAGCTTCTGCGGATCGTCGACCTCGACGAGGCGATACCTCACCGGGAACGAGGTTTCCTCCGTCATATAGTCGGACCAGCCGACGGCGACGACAGGATAACCGGCGCACATGGCCTCCGCAATGGGCAAGCCGAAACCTTCCGATCTGTGAAGCAGTGCAAAAGCATCGGCGTCATCCCACCAGCGGTGGAATTCACAATGATCGAGTGGAGTCCAGCGAACGGCAATGTTTTCGGCGTTCCCGATCGCCTCAAGGATGAGCGTGCGCCCTAGGCCGCTTCGGCGGACAGCCCGGATGCCTTCGGATATTGCGACTTTGCGCTCGGTGCGTTCGGCAGCGAAACGCCGCTTAAGGTGGGCGCGAAGGGGATCATCTGTGCTGATTGGGCCTGTCAGAACGGACAATGGGAGCAGCAGCGGTGGGTTTACCTGTTCGACACCGGCCTAATCTCCAAAGCAGAAGCGAACGCTTGGGCTGATGAGGTCTGGCCAAGTGAACCCGATGAAGAAGAGATCGACGACGAGGATGCCGCTGCAGCGCCGTGAACGCCATTTGCGTTGAGCGCTATGTGCTAGGTCGTGAACCCATAAAAGGCGGACGGTCGCGGTGACGGCACGCCTTTGGGTAAAACGAAGAAGAATTAGCGAGCACCGCATATTGGCGCCACCATGCATTGGCCCTGCGTTATATTGATAGCTATGGAGGACCCGTTTGCCGAACTCAAACACTCGTCGGCGTTTCACGCGGCCATAATAACCTCGGAGGGCGCGTTGATACTCATGCCTCGCGTGGACGGCGATGAGCAGTCTCTGATTGACTTCCAGTGCATCGCTCGAGAGCTTTGGACATTGCAGCCGAGAGCCATCGTCACGTCATCATGGAACATCTCGTTCCGGGGCCACGGGGTGGCAGGCTTTACGATAGGATCATCATTCGTCTCTAGGGGGCTAGCGGATGCGTAGCACGGAATGCGCGGCCGAATTGGAATGAGAGAGCGCCGGTGAGTTTGTTTGGGCCGCGCTAAATGTCCGCTTTACCCCCGAAAGCGGACATGTGCAGTGCAAGAGCCCGTGTCCGCTTTGGGCCAATAGCGGACATTAGGATCAAGGGAGCCCCGACAAAGCGCAGCGGCGCATGGACAACGCCAAACAGAAAAAATGCGTCGGTGTAGCCGAGAGCGCCGCGTTGCGGATGGAAGATCGGATCGGTCCAATGCGCCGCACCGGAAAAGACATGACGCCAGTGTTAGATCAACGCCAGTGCAAGGTAGCCGTCCTCGTCATCGCCAAATGCGCCGTCGAAGCCTGTAAACAACCAACTCCGAAACACCAACGCAAAACCCGTCGCGAACAATGCCGCCGCAATCCAATGCTCGGGATTGTCGAAATACTTGCGCATCAGGGCAGCGAGGCGCGCATCCCTCAGGGTGCGACTGCGGCGCCAACTCGACGCATGTTCAACAGCAGGTTGCTTGGCCATCCGCCCAACAAGACGCTGGATACTTTATGTCTGAAGCCGTGATTTGCTGAGGCTGCGCGGGAGAGCGCGCCTGCCGTCATAAGATTGAGGTTGCACTCTTCAGCGAAGAAACCCCGGCCGGTGCGGCTCATGAGGGCGCGGAAAACCTCCTTGGGGAGCCAGTGGACCAGCGGCAAAACCGTGTGGAATTCCACCGGAAACCACCGGTTCGGCGTCGTTATAAAGACCGCACGACGCGCCACCCGGCAGCATTCCGCCACGAATGCGCATTGCCGCGCCAATGACCCGACATGCTCTATCACGGCCGACGAATGAACCACATCGAACGCCTGATCACGAAACGGCAACCGCAGGCCATCCGCCATGACGAATCTCATCCCCGGATATTGGCCGCACAAAAACGATGCGTCGTCGACTCCCACCGCTGTGACCATGTGTTTGTACGGGTACCAGGCCTCGAGATAGTTCGACGCCTCGTAGGTCCGATCTGACGTGACGCCGACATCAAGGATGCGTTCTTCGGCCGCAACCCCTGTATCCCGCACGAACCGGCCGAACATCTTGCGACGCTGGTGCGCCATTATGCGGACCGGCAAGCTCCCGGCCGCGGCGACATTGTAATTGGCGTTGGGCTGAACTTCTGGCATGACGATTCGCATATCTTGTCATAAATTCGACATACGGTTTCATCTCGGTAACCGGGACGTACAAATTGGATGAGTTAGATTTCTAGCGCAATGCTCGGTAACCGGGACGTACAAATTGCATGAGTTAGATTTCTAGCGCAATGCAGCCCCCTGGTCGGCAAACTACCATAACCGACGTATCGAATTGCAATCCGCTGGCCGAGGGATCGAGCGTGCCCGCTCGAACTGACCAGGGGCCTACGGGCACAACCGAAATCCCGCAAAGGCAATAACGCTTCGAGCCATCAAGGCTAAGGGTCAGAGAGCTAATGTCCGCTTTACCCCCGATAGCGACCGCGAAAACAGACATTCCGCAAAAGTCATGTCTGCTGGACATGTGCGCTGCACGCGGCCATGTCTGCTTGGGCCAATAGCGGACATCATCCGCAAATGAATTGCGGGCTCGGGACCTACTCAGCCCCTGCGAACGTAAAGGCGTGATTTTTGAACAGGCGGATGCCGGACTGGATGTAGTTCATGAATACGCGCGGCGAACGGATGCCCGACAGCGTGCGGAAAATGTAGGACGGGCGGAGATAGAACGAGAGGATGGCCCTGCGGCGCAGCTTGATCAGGTCGGGGGTCGACAGCTCCACCGTATGCACGATGGGCTTCGAGTAATCGCCGAAGTGGAGGTCCTCCTCCTTGAAGAGGTTCATCTCCTTCGCCATGCGGTAATACTCGGTGCCCGGCAGCGGATACGCGATCTGCACGTCGATGAAGCTGGGATCGATCTCCTTCATGAACCGGATCGTGTCCTCCACCATCGCGCGCGTCTCCCACGGCAGGCCGATCAGGAAGAGGCCGTAGGTCTTGATCCCGTATTTTTTGCACAGCGCCAGCGCTTTGCGCGCGTCCTCGAGCTTCGCGCGCTTCTTCATCTTGTTGAGAGATTCCTGGTTGCCGCTTTCGATGCCGAAGCCGACGATCCAGCAGCCGGCCTGCTTCATCGCCTCGAGGCGCTTTTCCGATATCGTGTCGACGCGGCTGTTGCAGCCCCAGCGGATCTTCAGGCCGCGCGCCAGAAACTCATTGCACAGGTCCACGACCCATTTCTCGTTCCATGTGAAGGTGTCGGCGCGGAAGAAGAAATCCCGGATGCCCAATCTTTTCACGCAGTCCTCGATCTCATTGGCGATGTTCTTGGGCGAGCGCACCTTCAGCTTGTAGCCCGAGGCGATCGTGACGGCACAGTAGATGCACTGATGCGGACAGCCGCGGCCCGTGTTGATCATCGTGAGCGGCGCGCCCGTGTCGGGCGAGACATAAAGGTCGTTCCGCAGAAGGTGCCGCGCGGGGAACGGAAGGCTGTCGAGGTCATGCACCGCGATGTACGGCCGGTCGGGGTTGTGTCCAAGGCTGCCGGGCCGGCGCCAGGACAAGCCGAGGATGTCGGCGAAGCGGCGGCCCTGGGCGATCTCCTCGATGGCGTGCTCGGACTCGCCGCGGATCGCGAGGTCGAGGTCCGTGTGGGCCAGCATGATCTCCTTGTCCTTCGGAGTGAAATGCGCGCCCTTGGCGACGGTGACGATGCCGGGGAAAAGCCTCTTGGCGATGCGTACGGCCGCCAGGTCGCGCAGGATGGTCGGCGTCGTGACCGACACCACCAGCATGTCGGGGCTGAACTCGGCGATGTCTTTCTCGACGTCGTCCCACGCCGCCTTTTCGGCCGCGAAGTCGCGGATCTTGCAGGTGACGCCCATGCGCTCCAGCATGGCGGCCATGTAGGCGAGGTCGAGCGGCGCGCGATTGGGCTGGGCCGTCAACCCTTCGACGGGGGCCTGACAACGGTCGTCGCGTATGTAAAGCCCGGTCGGCGGATAGATGAAAAAGGTGCGGGTTATCTTGGGCGCGGATTCGCGGAACGCGGCGGGCGCGGGGTCAATCAGTGAAGCGGTACTTGATAAGGGTCCAGATGGCTTCCGCTCGGCGCTGCAGTTGGCGCTCACGGAGCTGCGGCGGCAACTAACCGCCTGGATGCGGCACGAACCGGGCGCGCGCTTAGGTGCTGACCCGGAGGAACTGCACCAGCTGCGGGTCGCTGTGCGGCGCATCGAGGCAACGCTCGGACTGTTCAAACACCAGCTTTCCCCGCGCCTGCTGCAGGCCCGCCACGGCGCCAAGGGCGTGTTGCGCACCCTGGGGACGGCCCGCGATTTCGACGTCCAGCTCGCCTTACTCGAGCGCTACTGCGCCGAGCTGCCGGCGGCGGAGCGAGCGGCGGCCGCGCCGCTGCAGACACGCCTGGAGGAGGAGCGGGTGCGGGCGCGCAGCAAGATGACCCGGGCGCTGGACACGGAAGTCACCCGCCACTGGCTGGAAACCATAAGTCTGGCGAGCGCCGACTTCACGGCCGCAAGCGAGCCCACCGCAGTGCCGGCCGTCCAGGTGCTGCCCGAGCGCGTGCGCGGGCGCTTCAAGAAGCTAAAGAAGCAGGTGCGCAAACTCGACGCCCGCTCGACGATGGAGGACTACCACGCCGTACGCCGGCGCGCGAAACAGCTGCGCTACGCGCTCGAATGTGGGGCGCGCATGTTTGGCAAGCCGGCGGACGAGATGCTCAAGGCGCTGCGCCGTCTGCAGGACTGTCTGGGCGCGCAACAGGATGCGCACACGGCCAAGAACCGCCTCGCGAGCATCGTTGCCGACCAGGGCAGTCATTTGCCGGCGGATACGGTCTTTCTCATGGGGCGTCTGGCTGAGCATCACGTCAAGGAGAGCGCGCGGGCGCGCAAGGACCTGGCCGACGCCTGGCGCAGGGTCCGCGGCCGGCGCTGGAAGGCCCTGAGCGCGAAGATGCAGGAGGTGAGCGAGAAATCCCAGCCGTCCGCTGCGAAACTTCCGCCGACCGGCGCGGCGGCGGCCGCGCCTGCTCCTGCCCCGGCAGCGCCCGAAGTCGCGCCCGTGTTCGCGCCGCGGAACGTCCGACACTAGCGGCAATCCGCCCGCATGGAGCTGCTGCTCATCCGGCACGCCATCGCCTGCGAACGTGACGCGGCCCGCTGGCGCAACGATGACGAGCGCCCGCTCTCAGCGCCCGGGCGCGCGCGCGGGCGCCTGGCTGCCGCGGGCCTGCGACGCCTCGTGCCACGCCCCGGATGCGTACTGACCAGCCCGCTGCTGCGTACCCGCGAGACCGCCGCCATCCTCACCCAATCTGCTGGCTGGCCCGCGGCGAGCAGCTGTAAGCCGCTCGCTCCGGGGACGGCCCCGGAGGAGTTCCTGGCGTTCCTCAGGCGCAATGCCACGGCGCGCATCGCGGCCGTGGGGCACGAGCCCGGCCTGAGCGAGCTTTTTGAGCGTGTGCCTTTACGGCAGCGCCGCGCACGGTGCGTTCGGGTTCAAGAAAATGGGCGCCGCCCTCGTGACCTTCGGGGGCACGGTGAGCGCGGGCCGCGGCCGGCTGGTGTGGTTCCTGCCGCCCAAGCTGCTGCGCGCCGCGCGCTGAGGGCCTCAGTGGGCGCCGGAGGCGGCCGCCGCACCCGCCGCGCCGCCGCGCGCCGGACGCGCCAGCCATACCAGGCCGATGAGCCCGATGAAGATGATGGCGGAGACATAGAAGATGTCATTCGCCGAGAGCATGAAGGCCTGCGAATCGACCAGGCGATTCAGGAGCTCGTAGCTCTGGTCGCTCCCCATCCCGCCCGCATGCAGCGTTCCCAGGGCCTGCGAAGTCACGGGATTGCTCGGATCCAGATGCTCCACCAGCTGTGCATGGTGCAGCGTGGCGCGACGATCCCACAGTGTGGTCGTGATGGAGGTGCCGAAGGAACCGGCGGTGATGCGCGCAAAGTTGGACAGTCCCGAGGCGGCCGGGATGCGCTCCGGCGGCAATCCGGCGAGGGTGAGCGACATCAGCGGGATGAAGAAGGCCGCCATGCCGGCGCCCTGGATGATGGTCGGGACCAGCAGCGTGCCGATCGTGGCGTCGGTGTTGAACTGCGCGCGCATGAAGAGCACCAGGGCGAACACCGCGAAGGAGATGGTCACCAGGATGCGCGGATCGAAGCGGTCGGAAAAGCGCCCCACGAAGGGCGTGAGCACGATCGCCAAGAGGCCCACGGGCGCAAGCACCAGGCCGGCCAGGGTGGCGGTGTAGCCCATGTACTGCTGCAGCCACAGGGGCAGCAGCACGACGTTGCCGAAGTACAGCCCGTACGCGCACAGGAGCGCCAGTGTCGCGACCCAGAAATTGCGGCGCCGGAAGAGGGACAGGTCAACGATCGGGTGCTCCTCGGTGAGCTCCCAGACGAGAAACACCGCGAACGCCACCACCGCGACGCACGCCAGCGCCACGATCTGCGTCGAGTGGAACCAGTCGAGGTCCTTGCCCTTGTCGAGCATGATCTGCAGCGCGCCCACCCACAGCACCAGAAGTCCCAGGCCCACGCCATCCACCGGCACTTTGGCCGTGGGCGTCTCGCGCTTGTGGTAGATCAGCCAGGAGACGAACGCCGCGGCGATGCCGACCGGCACGTTGATGTAGAAGATCCACGGCCAGGAAATGTTGTCCGTGATCCAGCCGCCCAGCAGCGGACCGACCACCGGGGCCACCAGGGTGGTGATCGCCCACATTGCCAGCGCCGAGCCGGCGCGCTGCTTGGGATAGCTCGCCAGCAGCAGCGACTGCGACAGCGGGATCATCGGACCTGCGACCGCGCCCTGCAGGACGCGAAACAGGATCAGCGCCGAGAGGGTCGGCGCCAGCGCGCACAGGAACGAGGCGACGACGAACAGCACCACGGAGGCGAGGAAGAGTCGCACCTGGCCGAAGCGGCGCGTCAGCCAGCCGGTGAGCGGGAGGGAGATTGCGTTGGCGACGCCGAAGGAAGTGATTACCCAGGTGCCCTGATCGGGTGAGACGCCCAGGTCCCCGGCGATGGCGGGAATCGACACGTTGGCGATCGAGGTGTCGAGCACGTTCATGAAGGTCGCGAGCGACAGCGCGATCGTGCCGATGACGAGCGTGCTGCCGGTCAGCGGTGGTGGTGCGGCCGGCGCTCCCCCCGGAGCGCCGGCGGCACCCACCGGTCTGTCAGCATCCTGTCCAGCCACTGGAGATCTTCCGCGCTTGGCTCCCGCTCAGTGCAGGTGCCGCGCCGCGCCCCCCAGATGCTCGTTGCTCGCCAGCAGGCCCTCTTGCGCCGCCGCATGCTGCGCCGCGACATGCGGGGCTGGCAACTGATTCGCGGCGATGATCGCCTGCACCCGGCGCTCGGCCACCTCCTGCCCAGAACCGAACACGTCGGTGGACCAGCTCACCGCGGTGCTCGCGAGCTGCGGCAGGCGCGCCCCGTCGCCGCCATTCTTCACGTCCACGTCGGCCTTCATGGACAGGCCGATCTGCAGCGGATGCGCGGCAAGCTCGCGGGCCTCCAGCGCGATGCGCACCGGCACGCGCTGCACGATCTTGATCCAGTTGCCGGTGGCGTTCTGCGCGGGCAGGAGCGAGAACGCCGCGCCCGTGCCGGCGCCGAAGCCGGCCACGCTGCCGTGGTAGATGATCTTCTTGCCGTAGAGGTCCGCGATCAGGATGACCGGCTGACCCACGCGCATGCGCGCGAGCTGCGGCTCCTTGAAGTTGGCGTCCACCCACACCTCATCAAGGGGCACCACCGCCATCAGGGGCGCGCCCGGACCGACGCGCTGGCCGAGCTGTACGTTGCGGCGGGCGACGAAGCCGGCGACCGGGGCCGGCAGCTCCGTACGCGACAGCGTGAGGTAGGCGTTGCGCACCGCGGCTGCGGCATCGCGCACCTGCGGATGATCCTCGAGGGTGGTGTTGTCGACCCGCGCGCGGTTGGCGGCAAGCTGTTCGCGCGCCACTTGCAGGCTCGACTGGGCCGCCTTGACCGCATCGCGCGCATGCTTGAGCTCCTCCCCCGACACCGCCCCGGTGGCACCCAGGCGCTCACGCCGGTCAAGGTCACTCTGCGCGGCGGCCAGATCGGTCTGCCGCAGCTGCACGCTCGCCTCAAGCCCGGAACTGGTCGCGTAGAGGTTGCGCACGTCGCGCACCGTGCGCGCGAGCTGCGCCTCGGCCTGATCGAGCGCCACCTTGGCATCCGCCTGGTCCAGGCGCACCAGTGCCAGACCGGCCTTGACGAACTGCGTGTCATCCGCGCCGATGGCCACCACGGTTCCGGAGATCTGCGGGGTGATCTGCACGACATTGCCGCTGACGTAGGCGTCGTCGGTGGTCTGGTGGTAGCGCAGCACCTGCGCCCAGTAGATGGTGTAGCCGAGGCCGACCGCGAGGACGGCGCCCAGCACCCCACCGAGCCAGCGCCAGCGGCGGCTCTGCGTAACGGGCGTTTTGATGTTCTGCGTACTCATAAAAATCTGTCCTTAAAGTTACCGTTGTCTTTGCCGCGGCTATTAATGCCTAGGCAAATATTCCCTGAAAAAAAACCGCTGTCGGCTCAGGCGCTGGCGCGCTGCGTCAGCCCCTGGGCGTTCTCGAGCATGCGGGCCAGAAGCCCCTCCAGCTGCCGGGCCTCGGTCTTGGTAAAGCCACGCAGGAAGCGATTCGCGACGGCCATCGAGATCTCCCGCATGCGCGGATACGCCGCGCGCCCCTCATCGGTCAGTTCCAGGTGCATCAGGCGCCGGTCGTGCGCACTGCGGTTACGCCGGATCAGGCCTTTGCTCTCCAGGCGATCCAGCATGCGCGTCATCGCACCCGCATCGTACGAGATACCCTTGCACAGATCCGAGGCCGACTTGGGTTCCTCCGCACCCGCCAGGTTCGCGATGATGATGAACTGCGCCGCGCTCAGCTCGAGCGGCGCGAGCCGCTTGTCGGCACTGAGTTCCCTGTCGAGCGCCGTCAGCATCTCCACCCGCACGCGACCCAGCAGTGAGCCCAGGCTCTTCTTCGGCTGATACGTCGCGACGTCGTAAATATCACCCATGGAATGGCTCCCGAGCATCTCCCCTTGGGGGGACGGCGACCCCTTCTTCGGGGACTGCCGCGATAGTAGTTGCCTAGGCCGTATTTGTCAAGGCTTTGATTGCCGCGGCAGCCCGCGAACCCGTCCGCCCGGGCGGTTTTGGCGGCGCAGACCATTCCGCGGCGCGTACTGGCGGCGCCAGGACGACGGTGTGGGCACCGGTCTTTATTGAAGCCGCGACCCCGTGGCGTAGAATCACGCGCCGCTTTCGGGGTGTAGCTCAGACTGGTAGAGCGCTACGTTTGGGACGTAGATGTCGCAGGTTCAAATCCTGTCACCCCGACCAACATAATCAATAGGTTATTTGTATCAGACCTCGGTTCATCAGACTCCACTGCACGTTGGAAGCACATCAGAAGCACAACCGGCGCTGATACGCGCGGCACCACGATCTCCCACTCGACTGCAGGTGCTGAGCCCAGGCTAGATGGCAGCGACCAGCGCACGGAGCCATCCGGTACGGGAGTAGCGAGCAGGCATTGGACGGGAATCTCTTCAACCCCACATGGGCAGCCATCGATTCGGATGACCTGCGCACGCTGCTCGGCGCTCGGTACGGCGAGCCCGGACAGACCACGGGGCTGCCTGGTGATGACGGGTTCTACCTGCCCCTAGTGGGGCCCACCTGCCGCATCGTGCTGTACTTCACCGACAACCGGATCTGCAAGTCCAGGCAGGGCCCGCCTTCGACCCGAAGCAGTGGGAAGAGCAGGTATGTGGGCCCGTCGAAAAGCTCCTCCGCGACCCGCCGGACAAAGTTGGCCGGGATATGGCTTTTGCCGCCTACCGGGTCACGGGCTCCTGGCGTGGCGAGCGCTCCGGACTCCAGATCCTGCCGCCCCCGCCTGGTGCTCCCACGGTGCCCTACGAGATGGGCGAGCACCCCTTCCTGCTGGAATTTCCGCTTCACTCCGATGCAGAGTGGAAGGTAACCAACGCGCGCCGTCGGCGCGAGGTGCGGAAGCTGACTTTGCTACTCAGCATCTTGGTAAGGGGCGGGGTGCGCTTCGAGCAGCGCCAGTTGCGCAAGGCTTGGGCGGTCCTCCCGCGCGAACCTGCGGCCACAACGTTCCAGTGCGCGTATCTGCAGCTCTCGTACTTCGCAGACTTCGGCCAGGTCGTGAGCGACAGCCTCTCGCCGCCCGCGGCCGAAGCCATGCAGGTGCTCGCGCCCGGTACGTACTACGAACGCTACGGGCTCGACGGCACCGCGTTTGATGTACCCGCGGACCTGGACGAGTCGATTTGCCAGTACCGCAGCCTCGCGCCCGAGCAGCGGGAAAGGTTCGATCGCGCACTCTATTGGCTCGACATCGCCATGCAGCAGTGGTCGCTCTCTATGTCGGCGTCCTTTGCCTCCTTGGTCTCGGCGGTCGAGGCCCTTACGGTGCGGGGCGTGACGCACACGGCGCACTGCGAGCAGTGCGGTCGCGACCGCGCGCACGATGAGCCGGGTCCCACCGGGCTGTTCAAGGACTTCTTTGAGGAATACGCGCCCGGAACGAGCCGCCGGAAGGATCGCGACCTCATGTATCAGTTGCGCTCGAAGATCTCACACGGCGCAGGGCTGATGGCCTTCGACGAGGGGCGCGCTTTCGGATGGGATCCGCCCTTCCATAGGCAAGGCGAGCTGCACGACCAGCTTTGGGCGCTGACGCTAACCGCCGTGCGCAACTATTTGGGCAAGCGTTCGCGAGATGTGTAATCTGGGTTGCAGACCAAGGCTGACGCGCATATGCCCTATCCAGTTTTGGAAGTCGCCGCAGAGTCCTTGATTGGCGATGAGCAACTAGGAAGCAAACCCAAGGTCTGGTTCCTACGCGATCATCGGGAATGGCTCTTTAAGGAAGCTCGAACAAACACAGGCGAAGACTGGGCGGAGAAAATTGCAGCGGAATTGGCGCGGCGCATCGGCGTTGAAGCTGCCGTTGTAGAACTTGCGCGTTGCCGCGGGAAGAATGGATCCGCTGGCCAATCGTTCATCGATCGGTCCCTTGACAACCTTGTTCACGGGAATGAGCTGCTCGCCGGACAAATCACGGGCTACGACCGAAACAAACGCCAGCGCCAATCCGACCATACGCTGGACAACATTGTGGCAGCAGTCACCAAGTTATTTCCGGAGCGTGAAGACATCTGTCGCGTTGTCTTGAGTGAACTCGCCGGGTATATGGTCCTAGACGCGCTAATAGGAAATACGGATCGGCACCATGAAAACTGGGGCCTAATCTTCAGGTTCTCCGCGGCTCCTGGAGAACCCGAAGTGCGCCAGCTTTGGGTAGCACCCTCCTTTGATCATGCATCCTCCCTCGGGCGCGAACTAAGCGACCAGGGTCGTCGGGAGCTCCTGGAGCGCGGGCAGATCGCAACGTACGTTCGGCGTGGCCGGGGCGGCATTTACCTGCGTGGAGAACGCCACGGTGCGAATCCCCTCTATCTTGTTGAAGCCGCGTCTCAGATATATCCGGACTACTTCAGGACAGCCCTTCAAAATCTTTCCCAAGCGCCGATAGAATCTCTGTGTGCAACAATCGATGACGTGCCCCCGGACCGAATGTCCCAGCCTGCGCGAGAGTTCTCCAAAGCGGTATTGAGATACAATCACGCCCGCCTCATAGAGTTACTTCCATGAAATCTCTCTACCTTGCTTGGCAAGCACCAAACCGGCAGTGGTTCCCTGTGGGTCGCCTTGACGCGGGTATCGCCGACGGCCAGTACCGTTTCGGCTATACAAAAGGGGCGCTAGAAGCCGAGGAATCAGTCGGGTTTCGCCCACTTCCGGCATTTCCTGATTTTCGGGCTTCGTACGAATCGCTCGAGCTGTTCCCGCTCTTCAAGAATCGAGTGCTTGATCCGAACCGTAAGAACTTCGATGAGTATTTGGCGTCGTTGGGCCTCGAACACAACGATCCTATTGAAATTCTTGCGGTCACTGGTGGTGAGAGACGAACCGATAACCTAGAAGTCTTCCCCAGGATCGTTAAAGAAGTAGATGGCTCTTTCAAGTGCCGTTTCTTTCTTCACGGACTCCGCTACATGCCAGAGGAATCGCGGACACGTGCATTGATGCTTCGGCAGGGAGAACAGCTCGGAGTCTCCGTAGAACTCACAAACCCAGCGACCAAGGTTGGTATCCAGCTCACTACGAGGGATTACTACTTTGTGGGTTGGACTCCGCATTACTTGATCGCCGACTTGATCAAAGCCACAGCAGACGTAGAGATGATTACCGCACAGGTCGTGCGCGTGAATGCTGATGATGTTCCGCCGAACCGGCGAGTACTGATCGAGTTTTGCGGGAAGCTCCCGGCTGACGTCATACCTATGTCGGGGCCAGCGTTTCAGTTGATCAAACCGCGCGCTGCCGCTTGAAGACCTAGCGCCTTACCTGAGGAAGTCCTTCTGCTGGCGTAGGACGGTCATTTTACGGATCTACAAATAGGGCGCGAATCTTGCCAACGCGACTGCGCCCCAGGTTCTCTCGCTCTCGATATGTCCTGAGCCGCATGGCCGTGGTGCTAAGCAGTCGCTCAGGGTCGCCGCGCGTACTCGACTGAAAATAACGCCTCGAGGCGCGCATGCGTTCCGCGCATCTGGTCGACCACAGCCTTTGCCCAGTCGAAGTATTCGCGCTTGCGCTCAAGCGGCCAGTCGGGCGGCGAGTGGGAGAGGTCGCGCAGGTTGCAGACCTTGTCGGCGAGCTTCACCAGCTTGGCCTGGTCGCTGAGGTGTGCAGCGTGCTCGACCTGCATGCGCTTGCGCTCGGCCTTGGGCAGCGACTTGTCGTCGGTGACCTCCACGACGATCGCCGCGACGTCGGCTCCGAAGGCGTCCGCGAGCTCCTCGGGCGTCGTCTCCGTATCTTCCACGGTGTCGTGGAGCAACGCGGCCGCAAGTACTGCGGGATCATCGACGCCGCAAGTGGCCAGGAGGTTCGCCAAGGCAAGGGGATGATTGATGTACGGCGCGGCTTCGCTGCCCTTGCGGCGTTGATCGCGGTGCCGCTCGGCCGCGAACGCTGCGGCGCGCAGGATGAGTGCAATGGAGGGCTCGGACGCAGTGTCCACGTCGATCTCAGATCTTGGGACGCTGGCGCCGCGGCCCACCGTACCCCCATTCCCGGGGTTGATGGAGCCCATCCGGGGCAACCTCTTCCTTTCGGCGGGCGACATGCCGCTTGAATTGATCTTCGGAAACTTGCGTCCCGTTGTGTGACACCGAGGACAGCGGGAACCAGCGCGGCGCCGGGTCGAATGCCACGGAGACGTCCCCCGGTTTGAGTGCCACCGGCACGCCTTCGACATCGTAAAACGTGGTCCCCTGGGGGAACTCGGGGAGCGGAAGTTCGACAACCTTGCCCACGGGGCTATATTAGCGGAATGCGAAGCTCGCAGTTATGACCGACTCACCGTCACGCGCACAGCCCATACTGACGCTGGTGCCACGCAAGTGGCCGTCGGAGGCCGAGCCGTCAGATCCATCATTTGTGTGGATGATCGACGGGGAGGCACCGCGGTACTCACGGATGCCCTTGCGAGTGATTTCTTCGGATACACCTTCGACAGAGTGACAACATGTATCTGCCCAAATACGCGAAGAGCTGGGCAGTGGTTGTGGGAATCAACGAGTACCAGCATACATCTCCCCTGGGTTACGCGTGTCAGGACGCGATAGCTGTAGCCGACGTATTGATTGACCGGTTCGGCTTCCCGGCAGCCAACGTCGCGTTGTTGCTCAATGAGGCCGCAACCCGCGAGTCCATTAGAGAAAGCTTCCTCGCTCTCACACGCGGTGCAGGGTCAGATCAGACTGCTGCTCGAGGGACTTCACCGGCACGAAGCGCATGTTCGGGCGCGCCACGGCCTCGCAGATCGCTTCCGCATCGTTGCCGTCGTTCTTGCCGCTCTTGCGATACGGCATCACGAACTTCGCCGCCATCAGCTTTACCGTATGCCCTGATGCTGAAAAGCACCGCGCCCACTCGTGTGCCCCCGAGCAGGCCTCCATGCCGATCAGGCACGGTTGCAGCTGCGCCACCAGCTCGCTGAGCTTCGCCCGCGAGAGGCTGCGGCGCAGCACCACCTCGCCGTTTGCATTGACCCCGTGCAACGAAAAGCTGTTCTTTGCCAAGTCGATTCCAAGCGTAGAAACTAGGTTCATGGGACTTCCCCTTTCGGAAGGATCGATGTCGCAACTCAATCCTGACACCTCGGTGTCATCTCGGGACGGGGAAGTCCCTTACATTCGTTAGACGCCAGGCCTCACGATGCGCCGTCTCGGGGTACTGATTGGCACCTTCATTGCCGGAGTGGCGGCGGCACTGCTGGCGTTATATCTCTGGCTCGAGACCCCACACGAGATGGTTGCAGTGGATCCGAATGACATAGCCGACGCGCTGGCGCTGGTTGTGCGGCCGTCGTTATCGCGATTCTCCGCCGGTGCAGTGATATATGTGAAGAGCGGGCTTGGGCCCGTGTTGACGCTTAAATTGCAGCACGACTATCCGACCTTGGAGTTCAGGCCTTGGGCCTCCAGACCTGAAGATCTCGGTTGCAAGAGCTATGCTCCCCATGCTCTGGCCGTGAGTCCCTGCGAACGAAACGACTTCATCAAGACGGAGGTGCTGCCTTTCCCTTCTCTTCCGACGCGCGCCCTGGCGGTTTCCACTCAAACTTACAACACAGACGGTCAGTACGTCCTGTTCAAGGTTCTTGGGTGCTGGCGCGTCATCCTTGAGCGCACGTTCGCGAGATGAGACACATGGCGTCTAACCAGGCGCTCCAGGCGCCGCCCCGGCACCTGCTGCGCGTGCCGGGGTGCCCTCGCTCGCAGAATTCGCTCGGCGCGCCTGAGCGCGAACGTTAGGCATCTCGTGAGATACACGGTGCAAGGAGTCGCGAAAAGAAGGACTGTTGCGCTTCGGCGGACAGGGTTGCTTTGGCTGCATATTCTCTCTGCGGCAGCCGCCGCTTTTACACTTCTAAGTAGGGAAAGCGGGAATCTCACATTTATCCTGTCCCCAGGGCCGACGCGCAGTGGTTTCGTTGCGCTTGCGGCTCTTCCAGCAGTCTTACCCTTTGTAGTGTCCTTCACGATCGCTAAGCACGCCGTTCCCACTTCCGCTGCATATACACGCCTCTACTCGGCAGTGCTGGTGGTCGCCACGCTGGTTGGTATTTGGTGCCTTACTTTGGCTAATTCCATTTGGTGGGTACTTCTCATTGCGGTGGCTCTAACGTTCGTCTTAGGGAACGTCGCAAGCTCGATTAACACCTATGAAGACCATCATCGAGATGCCTAACCAGACGCTCCAGGCGACGCCCCGGCATTGGCTGCGCATGCCGGGGTGCCCTCGCTCGAAGAACTCGCTCGGCGCGCCTGCGCGCGAACGTTAGACGACGGTGGCCGATGCGCATACTGCTCTTCTTTGTTCTTCCCGCTGCATTGCTCGTCGCAGCGATTGGAAACTGGCGCTTTCAGTTCCAGATTACTCGTCGCTTACGCTCGAACCACGTCCCGACTTGGGAGTCTCTGGGTAGCCCCACGCCGTTGCGCCTTTGGTTAGCCCCCGTGTGGTGGTACTGGATCGGCACTCCCCGTAGCTACTTCTGGTGGCTCCTGCAGGGTCAATACGAAGCCCTGAAAGATCCTGAGCTCACCGCGCTGGGCCGTAAGCAGAACGGACTATTCTTCATCATATGTTCTTTGGCGCTGGCCTGGCCCGTATGCGCCTGGTTTGCGGGTTACTTGCACGGACGTTAACGTGAGTCGTCTAACCAACACTTGGAGCGGCCGTGATAGCTAGGCTGAGTGGCGCCGCGGGCGCCTGGGACAATTGTGCACCCGCGTCGCTCTGGACAGGGCGGTGGCCGGCCGCTCAAACTAATCGTTAGATCACCCAGAGGACGCGCGTGGCTTCACCTGTCTCGTGGTTTCGAAGCCTTTGGAATGGACGGGCTCGTCTGTGGCAAGCGTTCTGGTTGGTGGCCGTTCTTGGCTATTGGCTGTGCGTCTTCGTCATGCTTGCCTTGTTACGAGCGGCAGAGTCTCTTGGTCTGAACGTGGTCGTGGTTACAGTGGCAGCCTCTCTCTGGTTTCTCGCCATTATTGTGTTTTCCTGTGTCTGCGTTTGGAGATGCGCCGGCAATACCTCTCACGAGGCGATGACCGCTTTGGCGAAAGTTTGGGTGGTAGTCTCAATTCTCGGATGGACGTACAAAGCTTATCTACTCGCTACTGGATGGATGATCTGACTAAGGCCGTGCGGGGTAAGCGGATTGGCGCCGCGGGCGCTGGGGAAGGGTCAACGTGGTGAAGTCTGTAATCTCCCGAGCGGTACCTAGTTCGCTAGTTCTAGTTCTCGCAGTGGCATGTGCCAACCAACAGAGGACTCCGTGGGAAGGAGCCCCCTCCGTCTCCAAATCAACGATGCCGCGATTTGATACGGACGACGTGAAGTGGCACCCGACGGTGGATTTCCCGAGTCCGAAGGTCGTCGATGTCGAGTTCAGCATTGACGTGCGGGGCCGCGCGAAAGATTTGACGGTGCCGTTTGCAGCTCCACCGGAACTGGTAGCGATTGCCACGGACTACGTAAAGCAGCGAAAATTTGAAGTGCCGAAAACCTGGGGGGCCGATGGTTCTGACATCAAGCGGTTTACGCTGGAGATTCAATTTTCGACGCATTGCTCTCCACAATTACAACCACTCTATGTCGCACCGCGCGTCGCAGATGCGGCGGTAGTTGCCACCTGCGTTACCACAAGCAGCAATTCACGTTAGCTTGCGGCTTGCCTGCGTGATAATTCGACCGCTACCGAGGATCGGCAATCTCCGCGGCGATGTTGGCGTGCACCCTGGGCTCGGCAGGCGGGTGTCATGATGTTGCCAACCCTTAAGAGTGCGACCCACTCGGTCTGGGGACACATCGTTTTCATTCAGGCGATTTATTCAGCGCCCCTCTTTGCTCTTTTCCTCGGTTGGAACTACCTGGACGGCACTTTGACCGCACGTCAAGGCGCGTGGCTGGCTCTTATATGCTCCGGGACTGGCGTCCTGGCTGCTGTTGTTGGTTGGTACGCAATCCTGCAGCCGCTGCTACTACGCAAGAAGGCCAAGTGAAGGGATGCGTGCGGACGAGTGCTTGGATGGAGGCGAGGAAGCCATGGCGGTCATTCCCGTGCAAGCGCCGGCGCGGTTGCGTCGACAGTCATGCCGGGCCTCCCACGATCTCGGCAAGCAAGGCGCGCAGGCATGGAAGCTCGGAAGACTCGCGCTCTGAGGTTGAGGGCGGCACATCGACGGGGGCGCCCTCTGCCTCGAGCGTGCGGGCAAGCTCGCGCAACGCGTACGTCAGGCGCGTGCACTTACGCGCAGATAGGCGATGGCGTGCTTCATCGTGAGGCCCTCCGGTAGATGGCGTCACGATATGCCTTCAACCTCTGCACGCGGCAATCTCGAGGCGGGAACGCTGCGGTGCGAGGGACGTAAACTGTCGTTTCGGCGTTGAATCACTTCCGGTTATCGGTGACCGTTTGTATGGCAATAATTTCTGCGATGCGAGGATCTTTCGCTAGGATTTTTCTAATATTTTCATCTGTTGCGCCGGAGATCGAAAATTCGGCAGTGCCTCCATCTAAATAGATGACTCGTGTCACGTGGGCACCGATGGACTTGGAGATCGCTTCCGCCAGGGCGGCAGTGGAATTTCGTGACACTGGAAAGACTTTCGGCGAGATTGCCGGAGACCCTGGACCGTCGACCGGAACAGCAGCCAGTTCCGCTTGCGTCTTGAACACGACGACGAACGATCCGGGGACTCGTCCTTTGGACTCGAAGTTGACCAGACGCGCATCTCCGTTCGCGACAGTTGCGGCGAGCGCGACACAACCTACGAACAGAAGAACGCGCACTACAGCCGTCCTGTCTTTAGTTGGAAGAAAAGGGTCCAAAAATTATCGACAGGAAGGTTTTAATGTCGATCCAAATGCCCCCTACCGCTGTGCCAGTCGCAATGTCACTTCCCACCGGTAACGGTAAGTGAACAAGTCTGTTCGGTGCCGTAAGAGGGCAATGCGAGTCATCGACGTAGTAGTCAAAAAGATCCCCGGTCTGGCCGCTAGGGTCTTCAATTTGGCAGCTCAAAATTTGATGAGTGAGCGCGGCGTTGGTTAGAGCTATCTTGGTTTCCAGATTCGATGCGTGCGCATGTGTCTGCAAATACATGGCAGCGATGCCGGCAACAATCGGAGCAGAGAACGACGTTCCACTCAAGGTGTTTATGGCGGTGTCGCTTGTATTGATCGCTGCAGCGACGTCGGCACCTGGAGCAAAAACGGTGATACAGCTACCGAGGTCCCAACCTGCCGCGCCAAAACCGTTTGTGTCGTAGTAGAGCCTCGGGTTGTTACCGATCGACCCAGTCCAGCCCCTCTGATAGCTGGTGCCGCCCACCACAATAACTGACGAATCGTCGGCAGGGGACACAGCATCGGGTGAGCCGTTACATGGATTTAGGCCCCAGTTACTGTTATTGCCGTCGAAGATATTCGCGTAATAGTGTCCGCCCCTGTTGTCCGGAGCACTTACAACAATGGTGAGCCCCACTGCGATCAATTGGTCAAGCAGGCTGTCTAGCGCCGAGTCGACACCGTCAACCTCTAGAGAGAGATTTATCACCTGTGGCCCACTCCAATGAAATCTCTCTGTTTGTAGGATGTACAGCAAGGCTATTCGAACTGCTAGCGTTGTCGGTGTCTCAGCACATGTGAATCCGCCATTTTGGCTTCGGGTTACGATGAATCCAGCTAGGTTTACAGACTTCGCGACGCCGTATGTCGCGCCGCCGGCTACACTGGCTACGTGGGTGCCGTGTCCGTAACAGTCCTGATTATTCCCGCTCGGAGAAATTACGAGGCAACCGTTGCTACCGGCCACACAATCCAGTACGACGTTCCCAGCGCGTCCGCCGAATTCAACATGCGTGGTGCGAATTCCGCTGTCCAATATGTAAATACGAACACCCTGCGCTGCGTTGTCCGCCGTGTACGAGTTGGGAAAGTTACTACCGAGCGGCGGCAAGGCGCCGTTACTAAGTCGACTCAAATGCCACGCGGCAGGATTCTGTACGACGATATCCGCGGTTCCCTGGGCACTCAGCTTCGTCGTTGTCGGTTGGGGCGAGGGTTCAAGCAGCGGCAGATCGGCTTGTATTTCTGCTATCCGTGGGTCATTTGCTGCGACTTTTAGAATTTCTTCATCCAACGCACCGCTCACAGCAAGGAAGCGCACGTCGCCGAATTGCGCCGCATTCCTAACGCTCCCCTTGCTCAATCTATGCACAAGGTCAGCAGCAAAGAGACTGATATTGGTCTCAACAGGATCCGAAGGGACGTTGTCCGAATTGGGTGGCGTGAAGGCCGACAAATCTGCCTCTGGCTTCAGAATCAACAAGAACGACCCTGGAACTCTTTTCGGTTGATCGAATCCTACCAGCCGCGCCTGCGCTGTTGCGTTTGACGGTGAAGTGAAAACTAGGATGATTATCGCGAGTGCAGTACTTCGGGCCAGCCATAAGCTCGTGGAAGTATTCATCTTATTGCACTCCGTCAATTAATTCCGCTCAAAATTCCCCGAAGCGCGCGTCGCCGCAACAAGGGCCGTGGATCCTCTTGCAGGCAGGCCATGCGCACAGCAGCGTGTGCGCGTTGCGGGCTTACAGTGCTCCACGTCGAGAAGGAATCACTTAAGCGAGTCGTGGAGTTTCTTGTTCACCTACGGGATGTTCATGTACATGTAGGAGACCGTGCACGGATTTGAGTTATCAACCAGGCGAATGGTAAGAGTCTGCTTCGTGAGGCTTGCTGACAACAGCATGGTGTAGAAGGAGTTGTAGTTTGCACTCGTCGCCTTTTGTACCGTCAGGTACACGCCCGTTTGTGCAACGCAATTCGAAAGACTGGTCAGTCCGTTGGTTAGCTTGAATAGAACCGCCGTATCGCTTACGTAGAGCTGCGAAAGGGTGTCGGTGCAGGTACTTGACGTGCAAGTCGCCATCGCTGTGCCCCCCGAAATAAGCGTGAGCACGATAACCCGCCGGACCGCAAGCAGAGCTGCTCTAGGTGTGAAACAGTTATTCATAACACTCCCCTAGTTGAGACAAACACGAAACCAACAGTGAGCGCCACCAAGGATTTCTTCATCGTTAGCGTTTCCCGGATGGCGCCAGCACTCTAGGGCGCGTTACAGGATGTTGTCAATTGCAAGAAATATGTACATTCCTCAGAGTCGAGCGATTGTTGCATTGCGAGGTGGGAATGGATGGGCGTGTTGCAGAACGAGCCGAACCTCCGCTCGCGGAAGCGCAGTGAAAACCTAGCAATGCAAGATTGCACTGTTAAGTGAGATAACAGTGGGGGACGCGACAGATACAGATTTGGTTTCCTACACCTTCGACGCGCTGCATCGGAACGGGATCGACTTCACGGGCCAGCCGCTAGAAAAGCGCCGCGCACTGCTGAGAGAGCTATTGCCTGACGAGTACGGCACCTTGCGCGTGGCAATGGAGCTGAAGGGCCTTGCGGCCGACGTGGTTCAAGCGGTGCGCGCCACGGGCCTCGAGGGTGTAGTCGCCAAGCGCCGCAAGTCGGTCTACGCGCCGGGCGAGCGCTCGGCTGACTGGGTTAAGTTGCGTCTCGATTCGCAGCAGGTGTTCGTCATCGGTGGCTACAGGCCGGACGGCTCTGACAGCCTCGATGCGCTGCTGGTGGGCTTCTACGAAAGCAGCGAGCTACGGTTCGCTGCGAAGGTACGCGCCGGGTTCATTCCACGCGTACGCCGCGAGATCGTGGGAAAGTTGAGGCCGCTGCACACTGAAAAGTGCCCTTTCGCAAATCTGCCCGACGCCAAGAAATCACGATGGGGCGCCGGGATTACAGCGGGCGAAATGACCACGATGCAGTGGACGAGGCCCAACCTAGTCGCCCAGATTCGCTTCGCTGAGTGGACTGAGGACAGTCGCCTGCGGCACGCGGGGTTTCTGGGGCTGCGGACCGACAAGGCGGCGCTAGATGTGGTGAAGGAGACGTGACTCAATTGATGGTGCAGAGGCTCAATGACCAGCGAACAAGTCTTGAAAGGCGGCGATGAGCTGCACCACCATTCCCAGAATGACCAAGAACAGTCCGAAGATACGTGTCCGAATAAGCGGATCGTTAAACCGTATGATCTTCGGCACGAACACGAAGTCTTCCACAAAGAACGTCAGCGGTAACCCGAAACCAAAGTACGCTAGAAATGCCTTGAAAACCGTGAGAGAGGATGGAAACGCATCAGGAGCGAACATGAAGAGAGGGACGGAGACCATGGCGCCGCCGAGCGTAATCGCGCCGTGGGACCAGATCGCAAGCCCAGCCACTATGTCGACGATGAATAGTCGCCATCTTTCGCTCCGTGTAACAAATTCCGACAACACAACCACGCCCAGAAGGCCATAAGCGATTCCGACAATATTCAGTAGCTTGAAAGTCTGAAGGCCGGGAATTGACCCGAGTCTATACGCGATCCAAGCTCCGATAACGAAGAGGAGTTTAAGTGTGAGCTGGAAGGTACGATTAGTCATCGCGTGTTAACCCACGTTCTACCTTAGGTGGCAACCCCGCAGGAGCTCATGGTCGGCGAGTCCTCCAATTTGTCGATTTGGTCGTGCTGCTCGCCGCCGCGCCAAACCCTGCGCCCATGGCCGATCGCGGCCTGCTCGGCGCGCTCGCGTTCGTTTCTGCGCTCGAAAGATCTGTGAGGCTCAAGCAGACGCAGGGGAAGCTTCCGGGCGGAGCGGATCACCATTACCCATCCGGATCAGGTAAAGGCTGACGCCCGTGAGCAACCGAAGCACGTCCCCCGCGCTTATGAAGTTGAACAGGACCGGGGTGCCGTTTAGTTCCGGAGTAATCTCAATCGCCGCGCCCCTCACCCACGCATGATGATTGTGGGCGGGCCATTTCTTCAGCTCTTCTGGATACCGGATATCGAATCGATTGCCGTGCGCGACTCCATTACGCAGATGACGCACTAGCTCGATCTCTGGAGCGTGGTCAAAGTAGCCGTTCTGGGCGACCTCGTTGCCAACCTGCACTAGCGCCCCCGCCAGCCAGACACGCTCAAACTCGGCCGCAAGTTCAGGCTCTCGAACCTGCCGGAGAAAGTGTCTGAAGTCGAATTGGTGGCCGTCTATCTGGTCTGGCGTCGCCACCCGGTCCAGGGGTAACGCCTGGACCCTCTCATCAGCGGCCATCAGCATGGCGACGCGATGGCTGAAATAACCACTGACCATACTCTGAGCGAGCTGTCCGCAGGCAAAGGCGGCGGGATTAGCTTCGCCGGGCATACTTCTCCCTTGACGACTTGGCGAACGCGGGTGCGCTACTTGCGACCGCACGATCATATGGTAGCGCCAGTCCTGCACAATGCAGACCCGCGCATCGGTGAGGTCCAGCTTGCCGTGGCACGCGAGTGACTGCTCGCGCCGCGCCGAGCACGACCGCCTCAGACTCACCAGGACGGCCATAGCGACGTCGATCACGGGGTGGCTTGCCGAGGGCACCCAGTCAACCAACACCGCCCTCGGCCCCTGACGTGCTTCCGTGCGCAGCGGTACGACCGGTACGTCGGTAGACCTCAGCCGCGCGCGCTGATCGCTGACCTCGAACTCTCGATGGGTGTCGGCAACCGGGTGATAGCCCGCTGATCAGGCACGGAATTTTTCGGCTTGGGGGTCGCGGCGTTGGAGTGTCGCCGCGGGATGCTGAAGGCATTGATTGGTGGGCGGCTGGTGGCCTCGTGTGGGCTGAACTCCTGGAACTCGTGCGCTCTGAAATGTCGTATTTGTCCCTTGCGTGCGCGAGAAGGAGAGAGGACTTCTTCCCCTCCCTTTACCCTTTGCGCGCGCAAGTGACTTTCTCGACATTTCACGCCGCTCCAGCATCGGCCCTTCGCTGCTCAACCGCGTCGGCAATTCGTTCCCTTACGGCTGCGCGGCGGGCTCGTTCTCGTTCTGCCAGGGCGCCGAACCGGTTGGCGATCTCCGGATTGACGGCGTAGCGCGTGGGCTGGGCCTTTTGGTAGCCGCCGTCGACCTCGCGCACCCATGCGAGGTCTGCCAGCAGTCGCATTGCAGAGGCCTGCACGCCGTCGTCCGCGTTGCGGAATGCGAGGACGTGGCGCAGTACGTCGCGGCGCTGCACGCCTTGGGCGTTGTCCTGGGCGGTGCGGGCGACGATGTAGCGCGCGGTGGCGCGGGCCACCTCGAACGCGGGCGAACCGCCGCGGCGCCCCAGGTAGATGGCCTGGGCGTGTTGACTGGCGCGGTGGAGGAACGCCAGCGCGATGTCGAGCGTCTCCACGGGGATCGGGTAGGAGGCGGGGTCGCGCGCGCGCACGTCGGTGAGGTGCACGATGCGCGCGCAGTGAAACGTGAGCGCTAGCCGCAACGCGAGGGTGGGGTATTTGGCGATGTGCCCCTCCAGGGCGGGGTCGAGGCTCCCTAGTGCCTCCTGTAGCCCCTGGTTTTGGAAGCGCCAGGCGGTGAAGCGTTCGGCCGCGGCGGCGGATAGTGAAACGACGCCGTTGTGCGCCCGGGGCGCGAGGGACCAGAGTCTGCGAATCGTTTCGTTGTAGCGTGTGGCTTCGGCCTCGATGTCGGCGGGGATCGGAGCCTCGCCGAGCAACTTCTGGCGCCGGGCGAGCACAACGATAAAGCGCTGGAGAAGGCCGTCCTCTGGCAGGTGGCGCGTAAGTCTCGCCATTGCGGCGGGCGTGGTCGCGGTGAGGATCGAACAGCCCCAGTTCGGCACGAACACGGTGCCGCGCTTCACGCGTTCGACCGAGTGCGGGCCGCCGTCGAAGAGCCGGAGCCATTCGCCGCGATCGCGTCCGATGCCGCCGCTCTTGTACTGGTCCAGCCCCCCGAGCCATGCGTCGAACTCATCGGTCGCGACGAGCGCGCCACGTGGGTTGTCGCTAAGCACTTCGCTCAACGCTTCGAGCGTAGTGTCGCCCACGATCACCCGCGGCCGCGGTGGCCTCGGGTCTTCGTCGGTCAGGCTGCGGATCGACTCACGCCACGAGTTATCGAGGTCGCTGTGAAGTTTCCAGAGCGGCGAAAGCATCTCGCGCTGTCCTGGCGACTTGCCGGCCCCTGGCGCACCGATCACCAGCGCCCAGAGACGAGGCTGCGCGAACCATCGGCTGCTGGCCGCTCCACACACTTGAATCTGATCGGGTATTGCGGCGGCCGCCGCCGCGACGGCGGAGACGAGCATGATGCTCAAGTCGATGCCGGTGCACTCGGCGTAGAGGCGCGGGTAATCGGCGAGTTCTGGGGGCGCATCCGTCGCCTGGAACGGCGGGGCGCCCAACTCGGCAAAGACGTTGACAGGATCCGGCCAGGGTTCAAGCGTGCTTCCCGACTTGCGCTGCCGCCCGTTGCTGCCCGCGGTGGGTGGGCAGACCTCCGCGTCCGCCTCCGCGGTGCCCGGCGCGGCGGCCGGCGCCGCGGGGACGGCCTTGAGCCTGGCCACGTACGCGGGGATCGATTCCGGGGTGGCGATGGTCTCGTTGGCCAAGCGTTTCACGTAGTCCTCGCCCCCGGCCGCGTGCAACGCGCCCGACAACTTGAGGTGCGCGACGATCTCGTCAGCGGTGTGCGGCTCGCCCTTGGCCCGGAGCGCGGTGATCGCGCCGAAAATGATGCGGTGCTGCGGCGAGTGGACGTGCAGCAGGTCGACGTCGAGCCAGTGGTCGCCCGGTCGCGCGAGCAGCCACCCGAGAACGTTTTCCTCGGCCCGGAGAGAAGGCTGCGTTGCAACGCTCGTCGGCTCGAGGGCAGCGCTCACGATGTTCCCCGATCGAGCACCGCGGCGATCGCGGCGGCGATCGCGAGTCGCATGCGGCCGGTGATGCCGAAAATCCGTTCGCGGCCGGCGCCAAGTGCGCGCCATTGAGCGCACGTCTCGATACCCTCGGCGCGCAGGCGCTGGCCGATCTGGGGCGCCAGAGAGGCCCATGGCAGCGCGATAGGATCGGCACTCACGGCTGCGCGCCGCTTCAGCACGCGGGAGACCTCCACGGTAGCGCTCATTTCCAGCGCTCCGAGGCAAGACACTCGGCCTCTAGCTCCGCGACCAACTCACGTAGACGACGCCCCTGGGGAGTCGATCGCCGCTCCTGCCCGGCCGGGGCGGCGAGTGCGTGAGCCTCCACAAGGGCGGCGACTATGCGGCCGAAGCCGCGGGCGGCAGCTATGCGGGCGTCCTCGAGGGCTGCCGTGCGGCGCGGCGCTCCGGGGGCGCTACGTATCCGCGCTTCCAAGCGAGAGGCGACCTCGTCGATGGCGGCGGCGTGACACGTCACGGCCCGGGGACAATTCCTTCGTAGTGCGCAGCCTCGATGCACGCGCGCACCAGGAAACGGTATGATCATCGTGTTGACCTCGTGGCGAACAGCCGGGCGCCCCCACCGCTTGCACCGGTTTAAGGGGGCGCTGTCGCATTCAGGGCTTACGCAGCGCGCGGAGTGTTGCCAGAGCGCGCCTTGGCTTCGTCGAGCCACTCATCCAGGGCAGTGATCTCGTACAAGCAATGACCTGCAGTGCGAATAAACCGCGGGCCTGCCGGGCCCGGATCATCGGGACCGCGCATGCGCTGCTTGCGCAGCCAGGAAGGCGAGAGGCCGAGGTATCGAGCTGCGTCGACAGTCTTCAAACAGCGAACGGGTCGTTCATCGGCGGTGCGCATGAGCATCTCCAGCACTCAGTAAACGTGCGGAGATGTTAAGAATGGCCAGCCTTTGCGCGCTCTCGCTCTAGCGGCTACAGCGAATCTTCTATTTCACCGCCCGCGGTGCTGATGTCCGTACCCCGCTGATCATGTCCTTTAGGCCCGTGTCGGAAAAGCGCTGCTCGCTGTTGCCTCGGCAAATCCAAACCTTCCCGTCCTTATCTGGTGGCGTAAAGGTCAGGTCCGGCTCGTTCCTTAGCCTTTGTCGAATGCGGTTTTCGTCCAGCGTGGGTTCCTCGTTGAGGTACCCCATAATCAATAGACTGAGCCAGTTAGGACGCTGTTTCGGAGCTCGTTCGGACGCGAGGACGCTCGCCAGGTGTGCGTCGCGGGCCTCTGTAATGAGCGCCGCGGAAGCGTCTGCGCTGGACGCGCGATCCTCGAAGTGCCGTCGCTCTTCGGGCGACGTTGCCCGCCCGGCCTCGGTCCTTGCCCACCCGCCTTTCTGCCCGCGGCCGGAGACGAAGCGCTGCAGCTCCTGCAGAGTGTCCCTCGTCGGCTTCTTGGCAGCAGCCGCCCGCTGCGCCCCCTTTAGTGTTGGCTCCCCGTCAAGGAAGTCCGGATTCATCGGTAACGGCGGTTTGTCCTCGCTCATATCGCCTCCACCGCCTTGCGCAGGTTGTCCGGTGCCAGGTGGCTGTAGCGCTCCGTCATGGCAATCTCGCTGTGCCCAAGCAGCTCCTTCACGGTGTACAAATCGACGCCAGCTTGCACGAGCTTGGACGCGAAGTGATGCCGGCAGTCGTGCAGGCGGAAGTTCTTAAGGTTTGCGCCTTTCACGAGCGACGCCCAGGACGTCGAGATGTGCGTCATGCGCTCACCTTCGCGGCCGGGGAACACGAATTGCCCGGCGTCCTTCCCCTGCCGCGCACGCCAGGCCTTCAGCACCTCGAGGGCCTCGCGGTTTAGCGGCATGCGGCGCGTGTGGCCGGACTTCGCCGTCGCAGCCGTCACGGTGAGGATCTTGGCGGGGAAGTTCACCGAATCCCACGTGAGCCCGAGTAGCTCGCCACGGCGCAGCCCCGTGTTAAGCGCCACCATGACCAACGGGCGCAGATGGTCGAGGAGATCCCCCTCACGCTCTGGGAGCGGCGCCCTGCCGCGAGCAATGCGCCAGGTGTTGAACCGTACCCTCGCCTCTCGGAGCCGTCCCTCGCGGGTCTGTAATGCCTTACGGAGCGCAGCCTCCTCCTCGCCGGAGAGGAACCGCACCCTCCCCGCTTTATCGGTCTTCAACGGCTTAAGGCCGGCCAGGGGGTGTCTGTCGAGGACGTGCCACTCGACGGCGCGCGAGAACACGGCCTGCAACCTCTGAATATCCCGGTTGATGCTGCGGGCTTTCATCCCGGCCTTCATCCACCGCGAGCGCATGCCCTCGATGGCGAAGGTGTTCATATCCGACATCGGCCGCTCGAGCCAAGCCTCGAAGTCGCTGCGGATGCGCGCGAGTTGAATCGCCGCACTCTTGAGGTGCGTCCGGGCCCAGGGCTCGTAGCGGTGCTCAAGGAATGCCTTGAGCGTCTGCTGGCGAGCCCGAACGCCCGCGGCGCGCTCATCCCGTTTGCGCTTCACCAGGTCGATGCCCTTGCCGGCCTCAGTAGCCCGCTCGAGCGCGATGGAGCGCGCGCCCTCTGCACTCATCCCGGGGAAGTCGCCGAGCTTGATGCGGGTCTGGCGACCCTGCGGCGTACGGTACTGGTAGAACCACGCACGACGCCCGCCAGGCGATTTTTGGCTCTTGGGCTGTACGCGCATAAGGAAGCCGGAGATCGCCGTGTCACGGACGTCGTATGGCGTTTCCGAGGGCTCGAGGGCCGCGACGGTGCGCTGATTGAGCTTGGCTCGCATCAAAACCTCCGGAAGCACAACCGAAGCACTACCGGAATATACGCGGATGATTAGCTATGACAAGATCTGTGAGGTGCTGCCGCGCCTACGCGGAGCCTGTTTCTTGGCGTTTGGCGTATCAAATCTTGTCACAGCGTGTCAGGGTCTGAGAGCCACAAAATTACGTTTGGGACGTAGATGTCGCAGGTTCAAATCCTGTCACCCCGACCATTTACGATCAATAACTTACAGACTTCATGAGCCCAAGGAACACCTGGGATTCTCGCGTCGAAGTCCACTAGACGTCATGGCGCGCCCGATTCAAGGCAGTTTTATCCCAGGGGATAAGCTCAGTAACCTCGCCTGAATCGCGCGGGTGGCGCTTTAGGATCCCGTGCCGAATCCCTTCTCGCCAGCGGAGACTAAGATTTCCCGCGTCTGGGTGCTCAGGCTTCGATGATCACCTTCAATGCTCGCGAATCGGCTGCGTGCGCGAAGGTCTCATAGGCGTCATGAATGCGGTCGAGCTTGAAGCGATGAGTAATAAGACGTTTCGCGTCGAGCTTGTGAGACCGAAGGGTGTTCAGCAGCATTGGCGTGCTCACAGTGTCGACCAACCGCGTGGTGATCGTGATGTTGCGATCCCACAGACTAAGCCGTCACGGCTGCGCCCACCTGCTCGATGGTTCCCACACCCTCGTGACCCAGGATGCGGCCAGACTGACAACTGGGGACGTCGCCCTTGAGGATATGCAAATCAGTGCCGCAGATCGTCGTTCTGGTAATCCTGACGATTGCATCCGTGGCCGCGCCGATGATCGGCTGTGGACGCTCCTGTAGAGCTTTCTTATCCGGACCCAGATAAACGAGAGCTTTTATCCCCTACATCCTTTCTCTGCTTGAGATGCAGAATGGCTCGTGCGCCCTGCCGGACTTATGAGACTTTCTTCGCCCATCTCAACCGTGACAGGCAGCCAATGGGGGTGGATCGGAAGGCTAATCGTGAACTCACTACCGCGGCCAATCCCCTCGCTCGCAGCCGTCACCCTACCTCCGTGCAGTTCAACAAGCTGACGCACCAGCGCGAGTCCGACGCCCAGTCCCGCCTTTGAGCGCGGATCGGCTTCATTTGCCTGCCTGAAGAGCTCGAAGATACCGGATAGCGACTCTGGCGCAATTCCTATTCCCGAGTCCCGAATGCGAATCACCGCCGCCGCTCCTTCGGTGCACAACCATGTCGTTAGCTGCCCGCCGTTGTCCGTATATCTTGAGGCGTTGGCAAGCAGGTTCACGAAGATCTGCTCCAGGCGACGTTCGTCGCCCATTACCCATACAGGCACCTCTGGCATACAGCTGCTCAAGTGCTGCTTACGTCCTTTGATGTCCGACTGGAGTGTCTCCATTGCATGAATTATTACGACGCGAAGATCAACTCGTTCGTTGTGTAGACTCAGCAGCCCATTGGTGATGCGGGACACGTCCAGCACCTCATCGACAAGTTGAGTCATACGAAAAACTTGCCGCTCGATGAGTGCTTGCAAAGGCTGCTGCCGGCCGCTGTCGGTCGAGTCCTTACGCAGAAGTCCAACGGCATAGCCGATTGCGCCGAGCGGGCTTCGCAGCTCATGGGCCAGAAACGCCAGGAACTCATCTTTGCGACGATTTGCGGCCACGAGCTGTTGCACCTGCAACTGCGCGAACAGCAGCGGGGAATCCTTGAGCAAGCCAGCACTGGTGGCGACGCTTTTGAAGCTGCCTACCGAAATATGCTCCTCGCCCAAATCCTCGGCGCAATTTGTCCGTGCGCCGGATTTCGATACCGGGCCCAACTCACTTTCGATGAACGTGCGCGTCTGGATACTGCAAATTGGCGAGGCTCCGGCGGACCGGGCCGCCTCTTCGTGAGCCTCGAGTCTTGACAGGCCCGTCGCGATTTGCGACCAACCCTCGCGGACATGATTACGAATTGGATACCCAAGGCGTGGACGGAGATTCTCGCCTGCCGGCGGCCACGGCGCATGCCTTGGTCCGATGACCTTTCGCACGTGCATTCGCTTGCGTGGATCGCGCATAAATCCTTGAACCTTGAAACTCGATCGGGTCCGCTGGGGTACGGACGTAACAGGGGCAAGTTAACCTGCCTAAGCTGTGACTTGGGCTAAAATTGTTCTGTTCGGCAGCCCACATAGCGTGACGCGGGACGTCCAAGCCGCGAGTCATAGATCCTGGAGCGTGCCAGGGGATAAAAGCGCGCGGAAGCGGCATCTCCGGTAGGTTAAGCGTCCGTGTGCGACGGTGCGCACAGGCATTGGACATCGCGCGGAATTCTCGCATTTCGGGGGCCAGCGCGAGATGACCGCCCGCCAACCGGCTCAAACGTTAGCCGCATATGCCGCCGTTTCGCGCTTCACGCGCACTGGCAGCAGTCGGTCGGATTCCTTTTTTACGACCGCATAGCACTCGCAAGAGAGACGTTCCAGCCGCGGCCGGTCGAGCACGGTGATGTGACCGCGGCGATACTGAATGACGCCAAGATTCTGCAGTTTGCCTGCGGCCTCCGTCACCCCTTCCCGACGCACGCCCAGCATGTTCGCAATGAGTTCTTGGGTCATGGTCAATTTATCCGAAGACAGCCGATCCAGCGAAAGAAGCAGCCAGCGACATAGCTGTTGGTCCACCGAGTGGTGACGATTGCAGACTGCGGTCTGCGCCATCTGGGTCAGCAGCGCCTGCGTATAGCGCAAAAGTATATGCAGCAGTTCGCCGTGACGCTCGAACTCCTGTTTAAGCCGCGCACCTGTCAGACGATACGCAGATCCGGCGCTCTGAACTATGGCGCGGTTGGTTGTCGTCTCACCACCCATAAAAAGCGCAACGCCGATCGCGCCCTCATTGCCGACGATGGAGATCTCCGCGGATGCCCCGTTCGCCAGCACGTAAAGTAGCGACACAATGGAGTCGGTGGGAAAATATATGTGCCGCAGAGCATCGCCGGACTCATAAAGAACCGTGCCGAGGGGGAGCGCCACAAGCTTGAGATGCGGGAATAGCCGCTCGCGCTCCGGCGCTGGCAGCGCATCCAGAATGCAATTTTGAAGCGGCGAAGGAGTACGCGGCATCGGGCATTTCCGGGAGTCTAGCGCTTCAGTCTAGCCTCTTTCGCCGCCTGTGTACTGCAGCGCACATATTGCGACCTTCACGGCTTGCGCAGGGCGCTTTTTCCAGCGCCTACCTGCCCGCCTGGGATCTGCTCAAGTCCTTGCAGACAGGCCCGCGCGATCAGCCGACGGGGGCCCTGGGGTGCTGCGCGCGCCTGAAAGCCGTCTGGATGACCTGGTAACACGGGCACGACGCCGTTTTCAGACCCTTGAGGTCGAGTATCCGGATCTCCCCGCGCCGGTACTCAATGAGCTTCCGGCGCTTGATAGCGCTAGCCGCTGCCGTGACACCTTCACGCCGCGTGCCTAGCATGTGCGCCAGAAATTCGTGTGTGAGGGGGAATCGGTCAGACTTGACTCGGTCACGAGTCATGAGGAGCCACCGCGCCAGGCGTGGTTCGGCTTCGTGGAAGCGGTTGCAGGCCGCGGTCTGCGAGATCTGAGCCATGAGCGCATACATATAGCGATATAGCGCCTCCTGCAGCGCCGGGTTGCCATCGAATTCAACGCGAAAGGGCGCGGCAGCCATCCGTAGTGCCCCGCCGCCGCCCTGCACAAGCGCCCGGACACCGGAAACCCCCATTCCCAGGATAAACGGCATCCCGGCCATGCCCTCATTGCCCACCATTCCAACTTCCAGTGAGCGGTGCTTATCCACGGCAGTCAACAGGGAAATAAGGCAATCAATCGGGAAGTAGACGTAGCGGATCGCTCTCCCGGGCTCGTAAAGCACCTGCCCGAATTCCAAAGTCACCGGCTCCAGCATTGCCTGCAGTCGTGCCACGCTGGCCGGAGGAAGGCTGGCCAGTACGGTATTCTTCAAGACGTTTGGATTGGCCATCTTCTCCGCTTTGGTCGGCAAAGGATACTGCGAGCGGAGGTTCACGCTCCGAATCTCCAACGCTGGGCCATCGAGTGCGGACCTTCTGTTCGCTGTCGAACATGGGGCCAAGGAAGGGTAGTTCTTCCGCCAGCGGCAGCCTCACCGAGTGCGGTCGGATTGCTTCTCAGGGCACGAGAACCGCTGCTCCTTGGAATCGTCCTGCGTGCAGATCCGCACGCGCGATGCAGCTGGGGGCCAGCGCTGTTCACGATCACGAGTGGATTGTCGGGCTGGCTGCCGGCTGCGCTCGGGCGGGCAGATACCCTGGCTTTCACCAAGCCCCCGTCGGTCGCGAGCCTCGAGAACCCGTATCGCGGGGAAGCCTCGGCCGCGGAAGCGGGCGGCGAGCTTTACGCGGCCCACTGCGCCGCGTGCCTCGGACGCGGCGCGGAAGGCACCGGCAATATTTCGGCGCTCGCGCATGTTCGGTGCCCGAGCGCACCGGACGGCGAGGTCTTTTGATTCATCACCCAAGGATCCAGAAGGGGTGCCCAGGTATTTACCGAACGGCAGGCCGAGCTAGAGTTCATGAACCGCGGCTGATAGGACTAACGAGCAAGCATGCCTACCACGCGGCCTCTTTCGTGCCTAATGGGTTGGTGTCCCAGCGCACCGACGAAAGCGCGCGAAGCGGCGACCGTGCGAGTGGAAAACTGGAGGATTCAAATGAAACTAGCATTAAGCTGCGCCTTACTCGCCAGCGCATTATTGGGCCTGTCTGCCTGCAACAAGGCGCAATCTCCCGACAAGGTTCAAGCGGATGTCGCGAAAGCCCAGAGCGATGCGGTCGCTGAGAACGCCAAGGCGGACGAGCAACAGAAGCAAGTTCAGGCCGAGGCCGCTAAGGACCGGGTGGATGCGGACGCCAAGGCGGTCGACAAGAATGTCGGCGCATTAGTGGACAATGCGGTCATCCAAGCTGAGGGCGAAACAAAGGTCGCTCTGGCCAAGTGCGAGGCGTTGGAAGGTGATGCTCAAAAGGAGTGCAAAGACACGGCAAACGCCCATATGGATTCGGTAAGAGAGAAGGCGAAAGCTGCCAAGGCCGGCTGAGTGCCGTTCGTCTGATCTCGCACCGCAGGCGGCACATGTCCGCCGCCGCTTACATGGACAGCCATTGCGCGCCGACGGCGCCGTCAACCCTTGCAGCAGAGACTGAGGTTGCCGGTCGGCGATGGTCGCCCGCGGAGATTCGCCAATGAACTTGCACCCAGCAGCAGGGATAGAGTCGACGGAGGCGCGATATGTCCGCAATGGACAGGCTGGTTCGTTGCATGCCCCCACCGTATCGCCCCGCAAGTTCTGGCGTATCCTCGATCGCGTGCGCGGACACAGCCGCGACGAGGAGTTCTCAGCGCATGCGAGCCTGCTCGCTCAGGCGGCAGAACTTCTCGCCGCGCTGCAAGTCGTTGAGGACTACATCAGCCGCGAAGACGGTACGAGGAGTGACGAGCGCTTCGAGGTGCTGTACGTGACGCGCGCCGCCATCGCCAAGGCGCTGCGTTAGACCTAGATTCAATCCCCACCCCCTGGTCGAGGGCCGCCCTTTTTCGGTTTCGCACTGGGCTAAGTGTTAAGGCACCCTCAGGTCTGTAGCCCGGGTGCGTGCCAAGTCCCGGCTCCCGAGCACACTTGAGAATCAGTGGCAGCGAGTTGGCAATAGCCGGTGCCCCGACAAGTCTGTCTAGGGGAAATCCGCGCCGGCGAATTTCCACAGGTCGTTCCCCACGGCCCCACGCCCAAACGCACCCGCGCCGCGGTCGCTAGCGGCGGAAGCATCACACTTGGCGTACGCGGGCGCGCGAGATTCAGTCTAACCGCGTGCAAACGTGATCTCGATTCCGATGCTTCGGCGCGCTGTGCGTATAAGGTTCTCACACATCGACACAGTGAGAGCCGACATGAAGTGGCTACCGATCTGCGCGCTGGCAGCGATCATATTGACCGCATGCGGAGGCGGCGGGTCTGGCGACGGTGGTTCGCCGACTATAACTAATCGGTCCGCCGGCGGCATCTGGCAGGGCACGTCGTCGGCGAGTGGCCTGCAGGTCGAGGGCTTGGTGGACGAGGCCGGCGAGTTCCACTTCATACAGGCCGATGGCGTGCAGTACGCGGGCACGGTCGCTGTGTCCGGAAACTCTGTCACGGGCACCTTCGACGGCTTCGCGCCGGCCGGAACCACCTTCGCAGACGGCTCGGTTCACGGCACCGGCACACTCACCGGCACCGTGCAGGAGCGCAGCACCTTTACTGCGAATACGACCTTCACCACCGACGGCGGCGCTGTCGATAGCGGCACGGTTACCCTCACCTTCAACGCCGAATACAACCAAGCGTCTTCGCTGGCGACGCTCGCCGGCAACTACACCGACTCGGCGACCGGAACGGTCGTCACGATTGGAGCTGATGGAACGATCTTCGCGCAGGATGCGAACAGCGGTTGCGTGATCAACGGCACCGTCTCGATCCTCAATGCGAGCTACGACGCCTACCGGATGCAGGCCACCTACGCCAACTGCGTCGGTGCGGACGCGATACTGAACGGGGTCGAGGTCAGCGGCCTCGGAACGCTCGACACCTCTACCTCACCGCAGCAGGTCATCGCCGGCGTCACGGGTCAGGCGGGGAGCACCAAGGTAGCCGTCGTCTACGTACTCAACCGCTCGTAGGGGCCGGAAGGAAAACGCCGACCCGGTGCCAACGCGGCGCTTCAAAAGAGCGGGCGCGAGGCGGCCATCGGCAAACTCACCCGCATCTACGGACACAACCATTACGCCGGTCTCACTAAACCTCTGCAGGATCCAATCCCAATATGCTCAACATGTCCACCAGCCGAGTCGTCAAAACATTGGCCATTGTATTGCTGCTCGGTATCGCAGCCGGTTGCGTCACGGACACCGTGAGCATGGGCTATAAGTCCGGGGGGCAGGTCACTTCTGATAACTCTGGTGCAGCGGCATCGGTCGGAACCTTCCTCGATCAAAGAGGGGAAACGCCAACTTGGATTGGCGCAGTACGGGGCGGTTATGGCAATCCGCTGAAAACCCTGGAAACCGATAAGCCGGTTTCGACGTTGGTCCAAAATGCCTTCTCAGATGGGCTTAAGGAACGTGGACTTCTCGCAACTGGCCCGGGTGCATATCAGATTTCGGGGGTCATTAAGAAGCTGGACTGCAGCCAGTACGTACGACGGGAAGCACACGCCATTATCGACGTCAGCGTTTTCGACCCTTCGGGCAAGCAGATATTCGTCCAGAGCTACACGGCTGATGAACTTCAAGGCTCTCTATTAGCCCTCAACGTCGGGGTATTCGGCAACGTGGATACGTTGCGTCTGCTGGCTGAAAAGACGCTGGATGAGGTCGTCGACAAGGCGCTCGATGACACGGCACTCAGGAATGCCATACGTCATCAGTAGTCCGTTCGTGAAGCTATTCTAAGCGCGAGCTTGGGACGCAGGATGTCCCTTGACTACCGTACGGATCGGGGGTGACTGGCGAGGAGCGTGTGTCGCTCCCGATTGCGATCGCGCAAAGGACTATTAAGCCGCCGCGCTACGCGACGCTTTTACCTGCTTCGCGGTGCACTCAGGATGCGACGTCCATATTGAGCGTACGGGGCCCGCAACACGTCCAGCCAGGCCAACATGCGACTGACGAAACGCAAGTCGATACACCACTGTCGCTGCATGGCGTCGGAACATCTCGCGGTGCAACAACCAACATAAACACAACATGAAAATAACATTGAAGAGAGGCAAACGCTGACACGTCCTAAGCGATACTGCTGATGATCAGCGGTGGCCTGCGGCGCAGACAATTGCGCCAACATGTCGCAAGCGAAACAGGAACAGGAATTGAGGGCCCTCGCGCGCGAACGCATCGCAAAGGGAGAACTGCCGGGCGAGCCGGCTTTACGCGAGCCGGCCCTACGAATGTGGGGAGGTTACGGAACCGGTCGGCTTTGCTCGCTGTGCGCCGAGCCGGTCCAAGGTAATCAGATCGAATTCGAGGTCGAAAGCGGCCAGCACAGCCTCATCTTTCACCTGGTCTGTCAGTCGGTCTGGCAGCTGGAATGCGCCAGCCACGCCACGTAAGGACGGTCGCTGCCTGGAACCACCCTCGCCCATAACCTCGATGCCTGTATGAACCGCAGCAGCCGATTCGAAGACCTTTGCAGTATGAGCCATGCTCGGCGTCCCGACAGGCAGCGGGGTCGTCGAGGGAACGATCAGATCGCCTGCGCGTCCGGTCAGGCCGTTGGTACCACGTTCGCGTTCAAGCGAAACAGATTCGTTGGATCGTATCTGTTCTTGAGTGTCACCAGCCGCGGGTAGTTGCCGAGGTAGTTTTCATCCAACTGCCGCTGCGACTCGTCGATGGCATCATTCGTATAAAAGCCATAGGTATGCGGCACGATGCCCGCCCAGTACTGCCGCAGCCACTCGACGTGTGGCGTCGGGTCGGCAGTAGCCGGCCAGTCGGCGTTCAGCACAGCCGTCGCATGGATGTCCCGATGCGGAAATGCGGTGGCGGTCGCTGGCACGCGGGAGATCGCCCCGCCCGCATGCTGAAATCCTAGGCCGGTGGCACGTTCGGGGTCCTCTTGAAGGCCCGCAATAATGGCGTCGATGAGCTGCGGCGAGATCTTCTTTACGAAACCCGTTTTCGTGTACGAGCCGATGGCGCGGCGCTCATCACCATCTCCGGATCTCTGTAGCGCGACGTAGTCGATCGCACCGATATTGTCCTGCAGCGGTGTGCCGGCGCTGCGAATCGTGCGCAGGATTTTCTCAGCTCCAGCCGCGGGGCCCGAATAGCACACGGCCAGGAGGACTCCGCTTGCGCCCGAAAAGCGCACGTTGCTCCCCAGAGCAGCGTCCAGAGAAAGATTGCCGGGCGCGCTGTCCTCATAATCGGAATAAAAGGACAGCACGCTTTTCGCCTGGTCCAGCGGGAACAGCATCCTGCCGCCGATGACCTGTCGCTGCATGGGGTGCAGGCTGAACTCGAAGGCCGTGACGACACCGAAATTGCCGCCGCCCCCGCGCACGCCCCAGTACAGATCCGCGTTCTCGTGCGCATCCGCGCGCACAATATCGCCGTTGGCGGTCACGATCTCCACCGCGCGCACATTATCCAGCGCCAGCCCAAAACGTCGCGCCAGGCGCCCGAAGCCACCTCCCAGCGTGAGGCCACCGACGCCGGTGTGCGAGACCGTGCCCGTGGTGGTCACCAGCCCGTGCGCCGCGGTCTCCTTATCCAGGTCCCCGAGGAGGCTCCCGCCGCCCACTTGCGCGACGCGCGCGTGAGGATCGACACTCACCCCGCGCATCAGTGACATATCGATGAGCATGCCGCGTTCACAGGTGGATTTGCCGGAGGGACTGTGGCCACCGCACTTCACGGCGAGGAGCACATTCGAGGCGCGGGCGAACTGCACTGCGTTACTGACATCGGAGGCGCCGCGCGGCTGCACAATCAGGGCCGGGTGCTTGTCCATCTGCGCGTTCAGGACGCGACGGGCCTGCTCGTAGGCCGGGACACCCGCCAGCAACAGGTTGCCGCGCAGGCTGTCGCCGAGCTCCTTCACGGTGGCGCGGGCAAGTGTGATGGCCCTGCCGTCACCCGTGACCGCCTCAAGGTCGTGCTCGACACCCGTCGACGGACTCAGGATGGCCGGCCATGCGCGACCCGCGGAGGCCGCGGCCACGGCGGTCAGGGAAGTCCGAAGAAGAAAACTACGGCGGTTTAGCATGACTGGCTCCCAGCTAAGCCATGCTCGCGTAGCTTAAGCGTTACATCAAGTCCCAGAGCGGCGAGCTGCTGGAAAAGCTCCGCCACGCGCACGACTGGACAACGCGCAGCCTCGCACCACTGCAATTACCGAGGCCGGTGTTAGGTCATGATCCTAACAGTCGTCGGTGGGCGACAGGTTGCGCGATAGCGCGAACCGGTTCCTACTTCTCCAACACCAACAGTGCTCGCGATGCGTCGGTCCCGCGCGCGCACTGAGCTTCGCAGTCAAGCTTGCGCCAGTGCTGACTAACCAAGGGAGGGCTCATGAAGGCCACACTTGCGTTGTCCCTCTTGCTCGTCTCCCCCGCGTATGCCGATAGCCTGCAGCTGCTTCAGTCGCTGCCGTCCCCGGGATTCTCCTCGGTAGGTACTCCGGCCTGTGCCGCCATCGGTTTTACCGCGCACGGCACCATTTACGGCGCCTGCCGGTACAAGATCTATACCGTGTCCTGCCGCTACTGCCAGCTGGCGACCAGGCGATATGTCATCACGTGGGACAGCAAGGGGCTGCATCCTGTCCTGGGTCCGCTATGCGCCACGACCAACGCCGCCCTGGTTAACCGTGTCGTGGTCACTTATAAGCCCGGCTACAGCGCCTCGAACTGCGTCGTGGACTTCTCGCCCCACGACGAGACGCTCCTCGTGGATGGCTATATTTTCCAGTATGTCACTGCCCGCTCCGATGGCTCGGAGCTGCTGGATCTGAACAACCGCGCCTCGTATCTGTGGACTCCGTGAAGAGGTGACCCCCACCGCCGGCAGCCGGGCCGTGTCCCTGGCTGCTTGGGCGCAAGTTCGCTGGGCTCTTGCCGCGCGGCCGCTGCCTCGACGTGGGCGGTGGCCTAACTATACTGTTGCCGATCTGCAGCCAGACGATCGAACTCGATGATTGTCAACACGCGGCGCCTGTTCTTAACACTGCTACCCCGTTTGCAGATCAGCACGATCTGCGACGTGGGCTCGATGGACGGCGCCGACGCGCTGGCATTCAGGGAGGTGGTTCCGGAGGCGAGCGTCTATGCGTTCGAGCCCAACCCGCACAACTTCAGCCTGATGCAGGCTAACCCGGCCTTCCCGGAGCGCAACATCCAGGTGCTGCCGCTCGCGGCCAGCAACTACGACGGCGAGGCCGAGTTCTTTCTTGTTGAGGCCGACTATCGCCACGCCAATGAGCGGCGCGGCATGAGTTCCCTTTACACCCGCACCGGCGAGCTCGCCTCGTCCGCGCACGTGCGTGTCACTGCCATCCGGCTGGACACCTTCCTCGCCGCCAGGTGTGCCGCGGATGGGCCGCTGGCCCTGTGGATTGACGCCGAGGGTGCGGGGTATGAAGTGATCGAAGGGTGCACCGGTCTGGCCGGACAGATTCAGTTGCTGCACGTTGAAGTTGAGGCCACTGCCTGCATCGCCCAAGACCAGAAGCTCTACCCGCAGGTGAAGGCGCTGCTCGCGCGGCTGGGGTTCGCTGAGCTCGCGACCGACCGGGTCCCGGGCCGCCCGCAGTTCAACGCCCTGTTCGTGCGCTCCGGGCTGCCGCGGCGCCTGCGGCGGCGCGTGCATGCCAGCCTGCTGCGCGCCCGCCTCCGCCACCTGATCGCTCACGGGCTGCGCGCCACGTGCCCGGCCTGCGTGCATCGCTACCGGCTGCTGCGCAGGCCGGGGAACCCCTGAGCCGCTGACGCGCCCGCCCTCGGTTCCTGGTCGCTCACCGGCCTGCCGGCATCCCGTCCTGGCCCTTCCCGTTGCCAGTCCCGTGGCAAGATGCGCCTCCCCCCGGGCAGTTTGGCGCGAAGCGCACCACGGCGTATGGCAGCAAGATTGATCAACGGCAGAGCGCTCGCAGCGACGGTCAAGGGCGCCGTGCGGGCGCAGATCGACGAGCTCGCCGCACGCGGCGCACGCCGCCCCGGGCTTGCGGTCGTCAGAGTGGGCGACGACCCGGCCTCCACGGTCTATGTGCGCGGCAAGCGGCGCGCCTGCGAAGAGGTCGGAGTCCTCTCGCTCGCCTATGACCTGCCCGGCACGACCCCGGAAACGCAGCTGCTCGCCCTGATCGATGCACTCAATCACGATGCGCGCGTCGATGGCATCCTGGTGCAGCTGCCGCTGCCGGAACAGATCGGCCGCACGGCGGTGATCGAGCGCATCCTGCCGGCGAAGGACGTCGACGGCTTCCATCCGTACAACATCGGCCGCCTGGCACAGCGCATCCCGGTGATGCGCCCCTGCACCCCCTACGGCGTCATCCGCCTGCTGGAGAGCATCGGGGCACCCTTCAAGGGCCAGAACGCGGTGGTGGTGGGCGCCTCCAACATCGTCGGCCGACCGATGTCGCTGGAGCTGCTGCTCACCGGCGCCACCGCCACCGTGTGCCACCGCTTCACGGCAGACCTGCGCGAGCACGTGAGCCGCGCCGACATCCTCATCGTCGCCGCGGGCAAGCCCGGCCTCATCCCCGGGGAGTGGGTACGTCCCGGCTCCATCGTGATCGATGTCGGCATGAACCGCCTGCCGGATGGCCACCTGGTGGGGGACGTGGGGTTTGCGGCGGCACGGGAGCGCGCCGCCTGGATCACGCCGGTGCCCGGGGGCGTCGGCCCCATGACCGTGGCGATGCTGATGCACAACACGCTCGAAGCCTCGTTGCGGCTGCAGGGCCAGCCGCCGGCGCTCTGAGGGGCGCTAGGCGCGCCGCCAGACGGTCTGGCCGCCGGGCTTATCCTCGAGCAGCACGCCGGCCGCTGCGAGTTCCTCGCGGATGCGGTCGGATTCAGCCCAGTTCTTCGCCTGGCGCGCAGCGACGCGTGCGGCGATGCGGCTCTGCACCTCGGCATCCGGCAGCGCCTGCGCGGCGGCCGCCGCAAGCGACCCCGGCGCGGCGCCGGCGACGCTGGCGGGCTTGCCGAGACGTGCCCACTCCGCCGGCGGCACGTTCAAAAGACCCAGCACCTGCCCGAGCGCCGTAAGTTCCGCGGCGAGTGCCGCCACGCGCTGCGCCTCGCCCGCATCCTTGGCGCTGTTCATGTCGCGCAGCATGTTCTGCAGCACCGCGAGCGCCTCGGGCGTGTTGAAGTCATCGTCCATGCTCGCGAGGAAGCGCGCGCTGTGCCCGGCGGGCACCGCGGGCACGACGGGCACGTCGCGCAGCGCCATGTAGATGCGATTGAGGGTGGCATCGGCCTGCTCGAGCTGGTCGAGCGAGTAGTTGATCGGCCCGCGGTACTGGCTCGAGAGCACGAAGAAACGCAGCACTTCAGGGTGACGCAGCGTCGGCAGCACCTCGCGCACGGTGAAGAAGTTGCCGAGGGACTTGGACATCTTCTCCTCGTCGACGTTGACGAAGCCGTTGTGCATCCACAGGTTCACGAACTGCTCGCCGCTGGCCGCGCAGGACTGCGCGATCTCGTTCTCGTGGTGCGGGAACTTGAGGTCGAGGCCCCCGCCGTGCAGGTCAAAGTGCGTGCCGAGCAGCGCGGTGGCCATCGCCGAGCACTCGATGTGCCAGCCGGGCCGCCCGGGACCCCAGGGCGACTCCCAGGCCGGCTCCCCGGGCTTGGCGTGCTTCCACAGCACGAAGTCGAGCGGGTCACGCTTGGCTTCGTCCACTTCGACCCGCGCGCCGGCGCGCAGGTCCGCGAGGCGCTTGCCCGAGAGCCTGCCGTACCCGGCAAAGCGCGCCACGGCGTACATGACATCGCCGTTCGCGGCGAGGTACGCGTAGTCGCGCGCCAGCAGCGCCTGCACCATGGCGATGATCTGCGGCACGAACTCGGTGGCGCGCGGCTCGGCGTCGGGGGGCAGGATGCCCAGGGCCGCGCAGTCCTCGTGCATCGCCTGGATGAAGCGCTCGGTGAACACGCCGATCGGCTCGCCGAGCTCGGCGGAGCGGCGGATGATCTTGTCATCGATGTCGGTGATGTTGCGCACGTACTGCAGGCGATACCCGCGATGCCGCAGATAGCGGCTGATGACGTCGAACACCATGAGCATGCGCGCATGCCCGATGTGCACGTAGTCGTACACGGTAAGACCGCACACGTACATGCGCAGCTCCCCGGGCGTGATGGGCGTCAGGTCTTCCTTCTGGCCCGTGAGGGAGTTGTGGATGCGGATCATGCGAAGCGTGCCAGTCGTTCGCGCGCCTTGCCCGCCGGTAGCGCCTTCAGCAGCGGCGCGAGCTCCGGTCCGTGGCGGCGCCCGGTGAGCGCCATGCGCAGTGGCATGTAAAGCTCCGCGCCCTTGCGTCCGGTGGCCGCGCGCGCCGCCCCGGCAATGCCGGGCAGGTCGGTCCCGTCGCGGTCAGCCGCCGCGGCGGCGGCCGCGAAGTAGCCCGCACCCGCGCTGCGCACCAGCGCTTCCGCCTCCGGCCCGAGCGCCGGCGGCGCGCCGAAGATGATCTCCACCCAGGGCTGCGCGTCCTCGGGCAGCACGATGTTCGGTCGCAGCGCCTCGACGAAGGCGCTCGCCGCGCCCGGCTCCAGGCCCTGCGGCAGCACCTGCGCCAGCCATGCCCGCGCGGCCTCGTTGCTCAGCCGGTGCACGGTGTCCTTCTGCCACACGTCCAGCTGCTGCTCGTCAAAGCGCGACGGTGCGCGGCCGAGGTGCCTCGGGTCGAAGGCGTGCGCCATCGCCTCGAGCGTGAGCAGGCCGTGCTCGGCGCTCGAGTGCCCGAGGCGGAACAGGTGGTTGGTGAGTGCCAGCGGCAGGTAGCCGCGCTCGCGGTATTCGCGCACGCTCACCGCGCCGTGACGCTTGGAGAGCGGGGCCCCGTCGACCCCGACGATGAGCGAGACGTGCCCGTAGGCGGGCGCGGCGAGCCCCAGCGCCGCCAGTATCAGCAACTGGCGCGGCGTGTTGGTGAGGTGGTCCTCGCCGCGCAGCGCCTGGGTGACCCCCATGCTGGCATCATCGACCGCGTTCGAGAAGAAGAACGCCGCACTGCCGTCCGCGCGGCGGATCACGAAGTCGCCGATGTCATCGCTCAGGAAGCTCTGCGGCCCGTGCACGAAATCGACAAACGAGATGCGCTCGCCGGCGGGCACGCGGAAGCGCAGTGTCGCGGTGTGTCCCTGCGCGGCGCGGCTCCCGCGCTCCGCGGCCGACAGCTCGCGGCAGGTGCCGGCATAACGTGGCGGGCGTCCGGCGGCCAGCTGGGCGCGGCGCGAGAGCTCAAGCTCCAGCGGCGTGCAGTAGCACGGGTACACCCGCCCGCGCGCCTCGAGCGCCTCAAAGTAGCGCTCGTAGAGGCTGCCGCGCTGGGACTGCCGGTAGGGGCCCCGGGCATCCTCGCGGTCCGGACCCGCATCCCAGTCGATGCCGAGCCAGCGCAGGTCCTGCATCAGCTCGGCGCTGTGGCCCGCGCTGCTGCGCTCGGTGTCGGTATCCTCGATGCGCAGGATGAAGCGCCCGCCCGCGCGCCGCGCCAGCAGCAGGTTAAAGAGCGCCGTGCGCGCATTCCCCAGATGCAGCTGCCCGGTCGGGCTCGGGGCAAACCGGGTCACGGAGGCCGCCGGGGCAGCGGCGGGTGAACTTGCGCTCGACTTCATGACTCCATGTTACGGGAAACGCGTGAATCGCAACAAAGCGCCGCGCCAGGCCGCACTGCTATAAAATCCGCGCCGGCGCGTTAACCAAGCCCCACCGCGGAGGATCGATGCCAATTCAGTCCCGGACCCGGTCTGCCCTGCTCGCCGGCCTGCTCCTCGGTTTGCTCACTGCGTCAGGGGCCGTGTACGCCGAAGACGCCCCCGCCCCGGCCGCGCCCGCCGCCGGGCCCACCCAGGTCCGGGTGACGACCAACATGGGCGAATTCGTGATCGAGGTGCGTGCCGACCGTGCGCCCCTCACCGCCGCCAATTTCCTGCGCTATGTGCGCGAGGGCTTCTACAGCGGCACCCTGTTTCACCGCGTCGTGGCGAACTTCGTGATCCAGGGCGGCGGCTTCGATGCCACGACCGAGAAGGTCAAACCCACGCACGAGAGCATCTTCAACGAGTCCGGCAACGGCCTGCAGAACAAGCGCGGCGCCGTGGGCATGGCGCGCAGCGACCCACCGCACTCGGGCAACTCGCAGTTCTTCGTCGATCTGGTGGACAACCCCGACCTCGACCCGGTGCCCACCCGCTGGGGCTACACCGTCTTCGGACGCATCGTGCAGGGCATGGACGTGATCGAGCACATCGGGGAGACCCCCACCGGGTCGCAGGGCCCGTTCAAGGCGGACGCGCCGCTCAAGCCGGTCATCATCCAGAAGGTCGAGATCATCGGCGCCAGCGCCGCGGCTGCCCCGGCGGCGGCGACGCCCGTCACGCCCACGCGGCAGGACGACACCATCCTCTCGCCCAAATAGGCCGCCGCGGTGGCGCGCCTGTTCGTCTCGGACGTGCACCTGGACGTGAGCGCACCCGAGGCGACCGCGCAGTTCCTGGCGTTCCTCGCCGCCGAGGCCGCAGCGGCGCAGGCGCTGTACATCCTCGGCGACCTGTTCGAGGCCTGGGTGGGGGATGATGATGCCGACCCGGACAAGGAGCGTGTCTGCCAGGCACTGAATGCCCTGGTGCGCGGCGGCGTGCCGTGCTTCGCGATGCACGGCAACCGCGACTTTCTCCTCGGTGCCGGGTTCTGCGAGCGCAGCGGCTGCCAGCTGCTCAGCGATCCGGTGGTCGCCCAGATCGAGGGCGAGACCGTGCTGCTCACGCACGGGGACGCCTTGTGCACCGACGATCATTCCTACCAGGAACTGCGCAGCGTGGTGCGCGACCCGGCCTGGCAGCAGCGCTTCCTCGCGCTACCGCGCGCCCGCCGGGAGTTGCTCGCGGACGAGGCGCGCGCCGGCAGCCGCCGCCACACCACGCGCACCGTGCCCTACATCATGGACGTGAATGCGGCCGCGGTGAGCGCCGCCTTCCGCGCCGCGGGGGTGCGCCGCATGATCCATGGCCACACCCACCGGCCCGGAGTGCATCGGCACGAGGTGGACGGCGCAGCCGCCGAGCGCCTGGTGCTCGGCGCCTGGCACCAGCAGGGCAGCTACATCCGCTGCGAGGCCGGCAGCTACCAGCTGATCGAATTGCCGCGCTGAGGCACGCGCGCCGCTGAAGGCCCTCCCCTGGGCCCGGACCCCGCGCCTTGGGGGGTAATCACGGATTCCTCAGCCGGAGGCCGGCTCCTCGCCCGCCGGCGGTCCGTGGTGATGGAAGTGCGGGTGATGCATCTTCATCAGGATCTGGAATTTCTGCAGCTGCGCGGCGCTCAGCACCGGCGTGAGCTTCTCGATGGTCTGCTGCTCGAGCTGCTGGTGCTGGGCCTTCATCTGGCTGAAGTCGGGCTTGGTGCCGGCGGCCTTGGCCTGCTCGAAGGCCTCCTTCATCTGCGCGTGCTGCTGCTGCATCTGCGCGTGCTGCTCCTGCAGGATGCTCTGCACCTGGGGCCGCTGTGCGGCGGTCAGGTCCAGGAGCGTCGCCAGGTCATCCATCATGCGCGCTTCGTGGTTTGCGGCCGTGGCGGGTGGCGGGGGCTGCGCGCCGGCGGCCCCGGCGGCGAGCAGTGCCAGCGCCAAAAGAGTGGCTCTCATGTTCGTGTCTCCTTGCGGGGGGCGGTCCAGAAGATCCCCGTGTCGCAGTCTAAGCTAAGGTCCGGGTGGCGCCGTGGCAGTGAACAATCGTTAAGCAGTGTGCGGCGCGCGGGCGCAGGCTGTCAGCGGCGCCGCGGCAGCAGCAGGAGCGCCTCCAGGCCCCCGCCGGGCAGGTTCTGTAACGTCAGCGTGCCCCCGTGCGCCTGGGCGATGTCGCGGGCAATGGTGAGGCCGAGGCCGGTGCCGCCACTGTCGCGGTTGCGCGAGGACTCGACGCGGTAGAAGGGTTCAAACACCCGCTCGAGCTCCTGCGGCGGGATGCCGGGCCCGGCGTCGCGCACGCGGATGCCCAGCTGCGCGGCGTCCTCGATCGTGACGTCCGCGCGGCCCCCGAACTTGATGGCGTTCGCGATCAGGTTCGTGAGACAGCGCTTGAGCATCTGCGCCTTGGCGGTGAAGGGCTGGCTTGCCTGGCCGCTGACCGTGACCTCGCCCATGACGGCGAATTCCGCGCGTACCTTCGCGAGCAGGGCGTCGATGTCGACCGCGGCCAGCGGTTCGCCATCATCCAGGCCGCGGAACAGCGACAGCGCATCGCGCACCATGCCCTCCATCTCGTCGAGCTCGTGACCGATGCGCTCCTGCATGGGCGGGTTGTCGAGCGCCTCCACCTGCAGCCGCAGCCGCGTAAGCGGGGTCTTCAGGTCGTGCGACATGGCCGCCAGCACGCGCGTGCGGCTGTCCAGATAGCGCCGCAGGCGATCCTGCATGGTGTTGAAGGCGCGCGCCGCGTCCCGCAGCTCGCGGGCGCCGCGCTCCGTCAGCCGTGCCACCCCGCTCTGGCGGCCGACACGCTCCGCGGCAGCGGCCAGCTCGGACAGCGGCCGCGTGATGCTGCGCGCCACGAGGTAGAGCACCACCACGAGGATCAACACCAGCAGAATGAGATTGATCAGCAGGTTGCGTGGCAGCGGCGCGCCACCGGCCATGCGCGTGACGCGGTACACCACCGTGTCGGCATCCGGAAAGCGCACCGTGACGTCGTAGCGAAGCGCGTCCTCCAGGTGCGCGGCCAGCTCGTGCGCCTCGTAGAAGGGTACCGGGACCGGCACGGCCGGCGGCGGCGGCACGGGCGTGGGACTCACGTCGACGGTGTATTCGGGACCGAGCGTCGCATGCAGGTGCTCGCGCAGGGTGTTCTCGAAGCCCGGCAGCAGCGGCAGCCGCAGGAAGACGCGCTCCGGCGGCGGCAGCCCGCGCCGCGCGGCCTCCGGCAGCGGGCGCGTGACCCGTGCGCTCTGGCCGTCGCGCGGGGCGGCGAGCTCGCTCACGGCCTCGGCACGCTCGGCCGGCGTCAGCGCCTGCAGCATGAGGGTGGTCTCGACGATGCGCCGCACCCACTCGCGCACGCTCCCCTGCAGCACGAAGTGCTCACGCTCCTGGGCGATGAGGAACAGACCCACCGTCTGCGCGAGCAGCACCGCGATCACCGACGCCGCAAGCAGCCGGCCGAAGAGCGACTGGGGCCACAGGGGCAGGCGCATCGGAGAAGTTTCGTCCCGTGTCAGTCGGTCACGACGTTGACGCCGACCACGTAGCCCTCACCATAGACCGTCTTGATGATCTGCGGTGCGCGCGCATCGTCGCCCAGAATCTGGCGCAGGCGGCTGACGCGCACGTCGATGCTGCGGTCGAAGGGGTCGGCATCGCGGCCGCGCAAGAGCTCGGTGAGCTGCGCCCGCGTCAGCACCCGGTTGGCCGAACCCACGAGCACCGCCAGCAGGCGGTACTCCGCGCCGCTCAGGGCGACCTCCTTGCCGGCGTTGTCGGTGAGGGTTCGCGTGACGGTGTCGAGCCGCCAGCCGCCGAAATTGAAGCCGCGCACGCTCTCCGGGCTCGGGTCGCGCGGCGCGTGCGCCGAGCGGCGCAGGATCGCCTTGATGCGGCCGAGGAGCTCGCGCGGGTTGAAAGGCTTGCCCACGTAGTCATCCGCGCCGAGCTCGAGGCCGATGATGCGATCCACGTCCTCGCCGCGGGCGGTGAGCATGATGATCGGCACCTGCGAGCGCCCGCGCAGCTCGCGGCACAGCGACAGGCCGTCCTCGCCGGGCAGCATCAGGTCCAGCACCACGAGATCGACGTGCGAGCGCTCCATGACACGGCGCATTTCCCGGCCGTCCGGGACCGCGGTGGTGCGGTACTCGTGCTTCTCCAGATACTGCGCCAGCAGTCCGCGGATCTCGCGATCGTCATCGACGATCAACAGGTGTGCTCGGTCGTTCATCGTGCCTCGCGTGCGCCCTCAGTATTGAGGATACCGGGGCAAAGGACCGCTGGCAGCTGATTTGGTGCCGCAGACTGTCTTACGTTCCTTTAATGATCGGCACACCCGCTGCTTGTAAGCAACTGTGCCCTAGCCGGACAGCGGCGGCGGCCCGGAATGAAAGCGCAGCACGCCTTCGGGCGTCGTGGCGAGCTGCGCTTCACGCGCGGCCAGCACCTCCAGACGCAGGCGCCACTCATCCGCGGCCGCGGCGCGTGCGAAGCCGACATACAGCTCGAAATGGCGGGCCTCGCAGGTGCCCAGGTCCTCATACAAGCGCGCCAGCGGCGCCGGCAGCCGTGGCGCGAGCAGGCTGAAGCGCTCCGCCGAACGCGCCTCGATCAGCGCCCCCACCAGCAGCAGGTCGAGCTTGCGCCCGGGATCGGCGGTGCGCGTGAGCGCGCGCAGTTGCTGGGCGTAGCGACCGGGGCGTTGCCGCGTGAAGGACACGTCGGCGGCGCGCATGGCGCGCAGCACCTGCTCGAAGTGCCGCAGCTCCTCGCGCGCGAGGCGTGCGAGCGCGACGCACAGCTCGCGGTCCTCGGGGTAGGCGAACATCAGGGCCAGCGCCGTGGAGGCGGCCTTCTTCTCGCAGTTGGCGTGATCGATGAGCAGTTCCGGCCAGTGCGCGACGGCCGCCTCCAACCAGGCGGCCGGCGTCGGCGCCTTGAGGATCGTGTCCGCGGCCGGCGGCGCGTTCATCGCGACGCCGCGGCGCGCGAGCGCCAGCGGGCGAGCGTGCTCTCCAGCGCCGCGGCCGCTTCCGGCGCGCTCGCGTAGCGGTCCGCCGGGTCCTTGGCGAGCAGGCGCTCGAGCACCGGCTGCACCTGGGCGAACTTCTGCGGCAGCCGCGGGATGGCATCCTTGCGGTGCTTGTAGACGATCGCCATCGGGTTCTCGGCGCGGTAGGGTTTCTGGCGCGTCAGCATCTCGAACAGGATGATACCGAGGGAGTAGAGGTCGCTGCGCTCATCGAGCGCCTCGGCGTGCCCCTGCTCCGGGCTCATGTAGTGCGGGGTGCCGAAGATGGTGCCGGTCTCGGTGATGTCGAGCGCCAGCGCCGCATCCTTGGACATGCCGAAATCGATGAGTGCAATGCTGCCGTCGTCGCGCAGCATGATGTTGCCCGGCTTCAGGTCGCGGTGCAGCACGCCGGCGGCGTGAACCGCGGCGAGCGCGCGGGCGATGGCGGCGGCGAACTGCAGCGCCTCGCGTGGCGTGAGGCGCGCGCGCAGGCGACGGCGCAAGTCCCCGCGCGCGAAGTACTCCATGACCAGCCAGGCGTGCTCGTCGCTCACGCCGAGGTCATGCAGCCGCACCACGGCGGGGCTCGCGATGCGCTGCGCAATCTCATACTCCTGCAGGAAGCGCCGGAAGGAATCCACCGGCTGCTCCGGCTCGTGCTGGCGGTCGCGGGCGATCTTGAGCACCACCAGCGTGCCGGCGCGCTCGCTTTCGGCGAGGAACAGGTCGGTGGTGGCGCCGTTGGCGAGGCGCCGGATGCAGCGGTAGCCGCGTATGAAGGCATCGCCGAAGCGCTGTGTGTCGCGCCCGGCGACGCTGCTGCGCCAGACCGCGCGCGCGTGCGACTGGCGCTGCTCGGCCGCCGCCAGCACGCGCGCGAACGCCTCGTGATCGAGTTCCTCGGCAGTGACGCTGAAGGCACCCAGCGCCGCGGCCTCGCGCGCGAGGGAGGGGTCCTTACGGCACAGGAGCACCAGCGGCGCAAACCCCGCCCGCCCGGCGAGCTCGCGCGCCCAGGTGAGGCCGCGCCCGCCGGGCCACTCGTCGGCGAGCAGCACCGCGTCAAAGCCCTGCGCCAGGAATTCCGGGGCGAGCGCCCCCTGCGCCACCGGACGGTGCACGATCAGTTCGGCCCGCGGGCGCCAGGCGGCGAGCCGCTCGCGGATGTGCGCGCAGCGGCGCGCGTCCTCCTCGATCAAGAGCAAACGCATCGAAGAATTACAGCACGCGTGCACCCGCCCCGCCACGCTCAGCGCACAGCGCGCGGGCGGCGGCCGCGGACAGCTTAAGTCCAATCACCAGGTCCCCGACGTTGGTGCCGGTGGGGCCGGTGTGCACCAGGTCCCCGCTGGCGGCGAGCGCGGCGGCGGAGTCGGCCTGCCGCAGGCACGCATCGGCGTCGAGCTCGGCGATCGACAGGCGCGCGCAGGTGTCGGCATCCACCAGCGCGCCGGCATCCTCGGTCACCCCGTCGCTGCCGTCGGTGCCGGCGGCGAGCAGCGCCAGGTCGGCGTGACCGGCAATCAGGCGGGCGGCGGCGAGCGCCAGGTGCTGGTTGCGCCCGCCGCGCCCGGGCTGCGCCGGCAGCGCCACGGTCGACTCCCCGGCCCAGACGCACACCTGGGCCGCCGACAGGTGCAGCTCGTGCGCGAAGCGCGCGGCGAGGCGTGTCGCGCTGTCGGCGAAGCGCCGTCCCGGTGGCTGCACGCTCAGGCCGAGCTCGCGCGCGCGCGCCACCACCGCCGCCACCGCCTGCTCGCTCGAGGCGACCACGCGGCGCACGATGCGATCGGCGCCCTCGCTGGCAGGCCCGAGGAGGCCGGAGCCGATGACGGCCGGATCGTCGTGCGGGACATCGGAGATGAACAGCGCCCGCCCCGGGCGGCCGCCGAGGCGCGCGGTGAGCCGGCCGCCCTTGATGCGCGAGATGCCGATGCGGCGCGCGTTGAGCTCCCCGATGGCGACGTCCTGCGCCAGTGCCTCGCGGGTGAGCGCCTGCAGGTCCTGCAGGGTCGCTCCCTCGCGCAGCACCTCTACCAGAGCCGAGGCGCCCCCGGAGATGAGGAACAGCGGCAGCGCCTGCGGCGGCAGCGTCTCGACCCAGGCGAGCAGCTGCGCACCGGCGGCGAGGGAGCGCTCATCCGGCAAGGGATGTGCGCCGATCACGATCTGCACGTCGGGGCGCGCGGCGAGGAGCGCGGCGCTTTGCGCGTCGCGCGTGATGAGGAGCGTGTGGCCGACGGCGCTGCCGAGTGCCTCGTGCGCGCCGCGCGCCATCGAGGCTGCCGCCTTGCCCACCGCGGCCACCCACACGGGCGTGCCAGCATCGGGGAGCTCGCCGGCGAGGGCGGCGCGCACGCAGCTGCGTCCGTCCACGGCGCGCAGGCCCGCCTGCAGCAGTTCGAGCAGTAGGGCGCGGCGCGGGTCGGACGCGCCCGCCAGGCTAGGTCCCGCGGACGATTTTGAGCTTCGCATGGCGCTCGCGACGCGCCACTTTCGCGGCGTCCGAGCGTTCGAGCTGCAGCCGCTCGAGGTACTCCGGCGTGATGTCGCCGGTCACGTACTCGCCGGAGAAGCAGGAGGTGTCGAACTCCTCGATGCGCGCATCCTCGTGCTTGCAGGCCGCGATCAGGTCCTCCAGATCCTGGTAGATGAGCCAGTCCGCACCGATAAGGCGCGCCACCTCGCTCACCGTGCGCCCGCTCGCCACGAGCTCGCTCGCCGCCGGCATGTCGATGCCGTAGACGTTGGGAAAGCGCACCGGGGGGGCGGCGGAGGCGAAGTACACCTTGGCGGCGCCGGCCTCGCGCGCGAGCTCGATGATCTGCGCCGAGGTGGTGCCACGCACGATCGAGTCATCCACCAGCAGCACGGTCTTGCCGCGAAACTCCAGGTCGATCGCGTTCAGCTTGCGGCGCACCGACTTCTCGCGCTGCTCCTGGCCGGGCATGATGAAGGTGCGGCCGATGTAGCGGTTCTTGATGAAGCCCTCGCGGTACTTCACCCCGAGGCGTTGCGCGAGCTGCAGCGCGCTGGTACGGCTGGTGTCAGGGATCGGGATGACGACGTCGATGTCGTGCACCGGTCGTTCGCGCAGGATCTTCTCCGCGAGCCGGTCCCCCATGCGCATGCGCGCCCGGTACACCGAAATGTTGTCGATCTTCGTGTCCGGGCGTGCGAAATACACGTACTCGAAGATGCACGGCGTGTGCCGCTGCATGGCCACGCACTGCTGCGTATGCAGCCGGCCCTGCTCGTCGATGAACACCGCTTCCCCGGGGGCGACGTCGCGCACGAAGCGAAAACTCAGGCTGTCGAGTGCCACGGACTCGGAGGCCAGCATCCACTCGGTGCCGCGCGGGGTGCGCCGCTCGCCGAGTACCAGCGGGCGGATGCCATGCGGGTCGCGGAAGCCCAGGATCCCGTGCCCGATGATCATCGCCACCACGGCGTAGCCGCCGCGGCAGCGACGGTACACGGCGTTGAGCGCCGCGAACACGTCCGCCGGGGTGATGCGGGCGGCGCCGACGCGCTGCAGCTCGGAGGCGAACACGTTCAGCAGCACCTCCGAGTCGGAGGTGGTGTTCAGGTGGCGCCGGTCCTCGCGGATCAGAATTTCGGCCAGTTCGGTCTGGTTGGTGAGGTTGCCGTTGTGCGCCAGGCAGATCCCGTAGGGGGCGTTGACGTAGAAGGGCTGCGCCTCCGAGGCGCTGTCACAGCCGGCGGTCGGGTAACGCACGTGGCCGATGCCGAAGTTGCCCTTCAGCTCGAGCATGTGATGCTGCTGGAAGACATCGCGCACCAGGCCTGAGCCCTTGCGCACGTAGAGTTCGCCCTCGCCGGAGGTGGCGATGCCGGCGGCATCCTGGCCGCGGTGCTGCAGCACGGTGAGCGCATCGTAGATGCGCTGATTGACCGCGCTGGTGCCGACGATTCCGACGATGCCGCACATGCTTGGCTAGCCCCCTAGGTCCGTACTTCGCCACGCGCGTGGGCGACGTGGGGCTCCCCGACCAGAGAACGCAGCCCGTTGGCGATCGATTCGCCGTGGGGGATGAGCAGCGAATGGCGCCACCAGCCCTCCTCCGACAGCCGCAGCAGCTGGCCGAGGATCACGAAGACTCCGAGCAGCACGAAGCCGCGCAGCAGCCCGAATCCAAAGCCGAGCAGACGATCCATGCCGGAGAAAATCGACAGGCGCACGAAGTGCGACAGCAGCGAGCCGATGGCAACGCCCAGCAGCAGCACCAGCACCACGATGATGACGCGCGCCGCCCACGGCCGTACCGTGGGGTCCGCCAGGAGCCCGCCGAGGTGCGGCTCGATCAGGTCCGAGAAGTGCCAGGCGACGAACAGCGCCACGATCCAGGCACCGAAGGCGATCGCCTCGCGCAGGAAGCCGCGCATCGCGCCGGCGATGGCCGAGACGAGGATGGCGGCAATCACCAGGTAGTCCGCAAGGTTCATTGCAACCGTTCGTGACCGCGGTCAGCTCCGCGCGGCGCGGATTGTACAAGAGAGCGCCCGGCTTGCCTAAGGAACGCGTCACGCGTCCCGCCCCTACTTCGGCACGATCGAACCTGAGTGGCCGGCCGCCTGCAGTTTCACCTGCAGCTGCGTGGCCGCGCCGTGATCGTGTACCGGCCCCACCCGCACGCGGTACAGGTGCCGCCCGCTGCTGCCCTGCGAGACGCTGGCCGCAAAGCCCTGCCCCTTGAGCTGCTGCGCGAGTCGCTCGGCGTTGCTGCGGCTGGCGAAGCTGCCGAGTTGCACCAGCCACGCAGCACCGGCGGCGCTGGTGTCCGCGCTGCCCGATGCGGCCGGTTTGGCGGCGTGGGCCGCCGGCGGTGGCGCTTCGGACCGGGCGTGCGCTGCTGCAGGCGCCGGGACGGGCGCGGCGGCCGCCGCTGCCGCAGTGTCGGGCGCCGGCGCTGTGCCCGTCGCGACACTGTCGTCCTTGCTGGCGGCGGCCGGGGCTGGCAAGGGCACGGGCACGGGCGACACCGCCGGCGTTGCGCCCTGCGGCTCGGCCGGCTTCGAGTGCGTCTCGTCCCCCAGGGTGATGGTGTAGGAGCGTAACGGCGGTTCCCCTGCGGCGGAGGCCATGGCGCGGGGCGCGGACCGGATGGGTCCGGTCAACAGCTCGGGCACCAGGAGCACGATCAGCGCCACGAGAATGATTGCGCCCGTTAACCGTTCTTTCACCGAAGTACCCACGATGGGGACAAAACCACGCAACGCAAGCGCGGCGGACGCCTTGTGCAAGACACTCAGGTCATTAACTCCGTGAGCCCGCTTTAGTATATCCGAAGCCACTGCAGTGCCGGCCCCACCGTGTGCAGCGAACCGCACACGACGATGCGGTCGCCGGGCCGTGCCTGCGCGCGCGCCCGCTCGCAGCCCTCGCCCACCGAGGCGGCGAGTGTCACCGTACTGCCCGGGCGGCCCAGGCGCGCGGCGAGCGCCGCCGCGCTGCTGCCGCGCGCACCGGGCAGCGCGCACACCACCCAGTGATCGATCACCCCCTGCAGCGCCGCGGCGATCGCGGCGGCATCCTTGTCGGCGAGCACCCCGATCACGGCGATAGTGCGTGCCGCGCCGTGCGCGCCGGGCGGCAGCGCACGCGCGCGCAGTTGCGCGGCGAGCACCTGCGCGGCCGGCTCGTTGTGCGCGATGTCAAGGATCCACTCCACCTCGCCCGGCACAACCTGGAAGCGCCCGGGCAGGTGCACGCTGAGCAGCCCCTGCGCTGCGTTCAGCGCCGTGAGCGGCGTCAGCACGCGCTGCAGGCGCGCGACCGGCGCGGCCGGCACCGCCTTGAGCGCTTCCAGCGCGGCGAGCGCGGTGGCGGCGTTGCGGTACTGGATGTCCCCGGCCAGCGCCGAGGGTGGCAGCCCGCTGAGCGTCACCTTCAGGCCGCGGTAGTCCCAGCCCGTCGCGGCCTGCTGCCAGCTGAAGTCGCGCTCGGCCACCACCGCCTGCGCGCCGCGGGCACGGATCGCGGCGAACACGCTCGCGGGCATGTGTGGCGTGCCGAGCACGGCCGGGCGCTGCGCGCGCACGATGCCCGCCTTCTCCGCGCCGATCAGCTCGAGCGTGTCGCCGAGCCAGTCGCGATGATCAAGGCCCACCGAGGCGAGCACCGCCACGTGGGCATCGATGAGATTGGTGGCATCCAGGCGCCCGCCCAGTCCCACCTCCAGCACGGCCACCTCCACCGGCCGCGCGGCGAAGAGGAGCAGCGCCGCCAGCGTGCTGTACTCAAAGAAGGTGAGCGTGGTGGCGCCGCGCGCCGCCTCGATGCGCTCGAACGCCGCCACCAGCGCGGCATCCTCCACGTCCGCCGCATCGAGCCGGATGCGCTCGTTGTAGCGCACCAGGTGCGGCGACATGAACAGCCCGGTGTACGCGCCGCGGGCGCGCAGCAGGGCCTCCAGATGGGCGGCGATCGAGCCCTTGCCGTTGGTGCCGGCGACCGTGATGACCGCGAACTCAGGGGCGGTGAGCCCGAGGGTGCGCGCCACGCCCGCCACGCGCTCGAGTCCCATGTCGATGCTCTGCGGGTGCACCGACTCCTGCAGAGTGAGCCACTCGGCGAGCGTGCGCATCGCGGCGTGCGTGGCGGAGGAGGCGCGCGCCTCAGGCGGCCGCGGCGGGCAGCTTCAGCAGCATGCGCAGCACTGCGGCGATGCGGTCGCGCATGTCGCGGCGGTCGACGATCATGTCGATCGCGCCGTGCTCGAGCAGGAACTCGCTGCGCTGGAACCCCTCCGGCAGCGTCTCGCGCACCGTCTGCTGGATCACGCGCGGGCCGGCGAAGCCGATCAGCGCGCGCGGCTCCGCCAGGTTCAGGTCCCCGAGCAGCGCGAGGCTCGCCGACACGCCACCGGTGGTCGGGTCGGTGAGCACGGAGATGAACGGCAGGTGTGCCTGGGCGAGGCGCGAGAGCGCGGCGGCGGTCTTGGCCATCTGGAACAGCGAGTACAGCGCCTCCTGCATGCGCGCCCCGCCGCTTGCGGAAAAGCACACGTACGGGCGGCGCTCCTGGATGCAGTAGTCGACGCCGCGCTTGAAGCGCTCCCCCACCACCGAGCCCATGGAACCGCCAAGGAACTGGAATTCGAAGGCGCAGGCGACGATCGGCAGCCCCTGCAGGGTGCCGGTGAGCACAATCAGGGCATCGCTCTCCCCGGTCGCCTTCTGGGCCTGCACCAGGCGGTCGCGGTAACGCTTGCTGTCGCGGAACTTCAGCGGATCCTCCGGCGCGATGTTAGCGCCGATCTCCTCGATGGTGTCCGGGTCGAGGAAGCGCTCCAGCCGCTCGCGCGCGCCCATGCGCATGTGATGGCTGCACTTGGGGCACACGGACAGGTTGCGTTCCAGTTCCGCGCGGTAGAGCACCGCATCGCAGGCCGGGCACTTGATCCACAGCCCCTCCGGGACCGAGCGCGTGCGGCGCTCGGTCTTGATGCGCGAGGGCATGATCTTCTCGAACCAGGACATCGTTAGCTCGTCGTGCTCACAGCGGGTACTGGCCGCGGATCATAGCCGATCAGGGGGCGGCGCCCCCCGCTGCGGCCGCGGGCACCCCGAACGCCGCCGGGTAGCGCACTGCAACGAAGTACAGCCCGGCAGCCGGGGCGGTGGCCGCCCCCCGGGTGCGATCGCGCGTCGCGAGCAACTCTCCCGCCCAGGTGGGCTCCGCGTCGCCCCTGCCGATGGCGATGAGCAGGCCGGCGAGATTGCGCACCATGTGGTGCAGGAAGGCGTTGGCCGTGGCCTCGATCCGTATCCACTCACCGTGGCGCTCCACGCTCAGGCGCTGCAGGCGCCGGATCGGGGACTTGGCCTGGCATTCCGCCGCCCGGAAGGCGCTGAAGTCGTGCTCGCCCTCGAGCAGGCGCGCCGCCGCATTCATGCGCTCGGCATCCAGCGGCCGGTGCACCCAGGCCGCGCGCCGCGCGTGCAGTGCCGAGCGTGCGGTGCGGTTGAGGATGAGGTAGTGGTAGGTGCGCGCCTCGGCGCTGAAGCGCGCGTGGAAATGCTCCGGCACCGGCAGCGCCCAGCAGACACTGACATCGGCGGGCAGTTCGCTGTTGGCCCCGAGCACCCAGCTGCGCATGGGGCGCGTCGCTTCGGTATCAAAGTGCGCCACCTGACCCAGGGCGTGCACGCCCGCATCGGTGCGCCCGGCGCACACCAGTGCCACGGGAGCGGCGGCGATACGCGAGAGGGCCTCCTCGGCCACCGCTTGCACGCTCGCGAGCGCAGGCTGCGCCTGCCAGCCACAGTAGGCTGAGCCGTCGTACTCGATGCCGACGGCGATGCGGGCCACGCGCCTTAGGGTGGTCGCTGCGGGCTCAGCCGGGGAGCGACTCGATCAGCCGCTGGGCTTCCTGCTTCTGCGCCGCCGAGCCCTCGGTGAGCACTTCCTCGAGGATGTTGCGGGCACCGTCCGGATCGCCCATGTCCATGTAAGCGCGGGCGAGGTCGAGCTTGGTGCCCACCTCGCTCATGGTGACCGGCTCCAGGTCCGGCAGTGCCAGGTCCTCCGAGGACAGGCGCTGGGTGGCGGCGAAGGCCGCATCCGGCACCGTCGCGGTCCCCACGTCGAGGTCGAGCGTGCCGCCGTTGGTCTCGTGGGTGCCGGTGGCCATGCCGACGTCGAATTCCACGTCGCCGTGCGCGGCGTGGGTGCCCGTCGCATCGCCGACATCCACATCGAGTCCCTGCCCGCTCAACGCGCGCAGGCGCGCAGTGGCCGAGCCGTCAGGCGCGACGAGGTTGGTCTGGGTGAGCGCGGCCTCCAGCTCGTTCTGGTCGAACTGCCAGGCGCCGGTGTTGGAACCGGTGTCTTCCTTGGCGGCGCGCCGCTGCGCGTCCTCCATGATGCGGCGTGACTGATCATCCAGCCCCGCGACCAGGGTGGGCGCGTCCGGCGTCGAGGCCTGCGCCGAGGCGATGCCGGGCTGGTCCACGGTGTCGACGGCGCCCACATCCAGGCCCAGATCGTCGATTGCAAGTTCCGCGGTGTGCTCGGCCCCGCCCTGGCGCATCGCGCCCTCGAGCTTCTGGCGGATCGTCGGGTTGTCCGCCGGGGACAGCTGCGGCTGCTCCACCGTCGGGCCTTCCGTCTCCACCGTGCCGCCGGGCCCCTGGCGCACGCGCGCGGTCATCTGCCGCGTGGTGCCGGTGGTGCCGAGGAAGCTGTTCTCGAGCAGCGCGGCGTTGCGGTCCGTGATGCCCGACTGTGATTCCGCGGTCGCCTCCAGGTCCCCCACGGCCGAGCCGATGTCCAGGTCGAGCCCCGCGGGTGCCTCTTCGGGCACCGAGTCTCCCAGCAGGTCGAAGTCGACGCGGCTCTGGCCGCCCTCGAGATCGAGGTCGACGCCACCGGCGGTGGCCCCGGCCACGCCGCCGCCGCCGGAGAACAGCGGGTCCTCGGGAGCGAGCTGCTTGCCCATGATGAGAATCTTTTCCCACTCCCCGGGGGCGGCCTCGCCGCGGCTCTGCGCCAGCTCACGCGCGGCGCTGAGGAACTGCTCCTTGTTGCCCCACACGAAGAAGACTTCGAGGAGCTTCAGCTTCAGGTCACGACGCTGGGGCTCGCGGCTGATGGCGATGCGGATCAGGTCCGCCGCCTGGTCGTACAGCCCGTACGCCATGTGGAAATCGGCCTCGGCCAGCGGATCGCCCTGGTCAAGGTTGATCGCCGTCTCGCTGCTGATGGTCTCATCGCTCGCGACGTGTTTCGGCGCGGCCATCGCCGGCACGGTGCCGGTGGCGGACAGGCGCGGCCGCTCGTGCGAGCCGGTTTCCTCCACCAGGAAGGCCGCCTCGGGCAGCGGGGCTGCCGCGGCGCGTGCCGTGGCACGCGGCGCAGGCACCACGGGCTCAGGTTCGGCGAAGTTGCGCGTGGCACTCATGGCGCCCAGCTCGGCGGCATCGGCGCCGGCAGCGGCCAGGCGGCCCAGGGAATCGTCGAACTCGCTGCTGCGGCGCGAACGCACGATGCGCGCGGCGAAGAATCCGATCACGCCGAGCGCCAGGAGCGCGAGCACCCACCACAGGCCGAGGAGCGTGTCGAGGAAGGAGCCGCCACTGGGCGGCGCCTTCACGGGGGTTTTCTTGACCGGTGCGGGCGGCGGGGGTGCCGGTGTGGCCTCCACCGCCGGAGCCGGCGCGGTCTGGGGCTGCTCGGTGCTGGCCGCCGGCGGGGCTTCCGCGGGCGCGGGCGCCGGTGCGGTCGCGGGCGGCGGGGTTGCCTCCGGGGCGGGCGCAGGCGTGCCCTGCTTGGCGGCCGCCTGGGCCTGCATGCGCGCGAGCTCCTGATTCTTTAGCTCCAGCAGCCGCTTGGTCTCGCTCTCCTGCGCGGCGGCCTGCGCGGCCTGCTGCGCGGCCGCCGTGCCGCCCTTGGGCGCGGCATTCGCGGCGGGGGCCGGCGGCGCGGTATTCGCCGCGGCGGGCTCGGACTCAGACGGGGTGACCAGCTTCAGGCGTCCGGGCTTTTCGGTCGCCGCCGTCGGCACCGGCGTGGAGCGCCAGGCCGCGTACTGGCGGCGGATTTCGGCGGAGGCCTCGGCAGGAGAAACCGCCGCAGCCTCGGAAGCATCGGGAATACGCAGCACTGCGCCCGAGCGCAGCACGTTCATGTTCTGGCGGAAGGCCTTCGGGTTCGCCTGATAAATGGCGAGCATCCAGCTGCGGGCCCGCGGGGAATTCGCGCCTTCGCCGGCCACGCCGCTGGCGATCTGCGAGAGCGTCTCACCGCGCTGCACGACATGGCTGCCCTCCTCGCTGCTTGCCGGGCTTGAGGTGCCCGCCGGGGCAGCGGCGGGCGCACGGCTGGCATGGGCCGGAGGCGGCGCTGCCGTGGCCGTGGCAGGTGCCGCGGCGGTCGCCGGGGCTTCCGCCGGTGCGGGAGCCGGAGGCGGTGGAGTCTCCGTCGCGCGCGCGATCGATCCCTCGCGCGCACCCGGGCCGGTTGCCGCGGGCGCCACGGGCGCGCTCGCCACGGCGGACTCACCCGGGGTGTAGACCGGCGGGTCGAGCAGCATGGTGTACTCGCGCACCAGGCGGCCGCGGGCCCAGTTGACCTCCACCAGCAGCGTCACGAAGGGTTCGGCAATCGGGTCCGTGGACTTGAGCTTCACGACCTGGCGGCCATCGGGCGTGCGCACGGTCTTCAGTTGCACGGTGCTGAGGTAAGCGGGCCACTCAAGGCCGTAGCGGCTGAAGGTGTCGCGCGAGGCAAGCTGGACCTGCATGGTGGCCAGCTCGTCCGGGGCCACATCCACGAGCTCGATTTCCGCATCCAGCGGCGCATTGAGCGGCGAGAGGAGATGGATATCTCCAAGACCTAAGGCAAACGCTGCTGACGGCAGACCGAGCAGCAATGCCAGCGCCCGAGCCGAGCGTTTGACGAGCATCAGAGCACCCCGAGAAGAATCATTGGGTGAAATATCTTTTGAAAACAAAAGGATGGGGCAGATGTTGCGACCCCCCCATCAGCCTCGCGGCAATATAACTTAAATAGGTCGCCGGGCCAAAGCCTCTGCGATCTGCACGCTGTTGGTGGCCGCGCCTTTGCGCACATTGTCAGATACAACCCATAAGTTAAGTCCACGGTCCGGGGCGAGATCTTCACGGATTCTCCCGACATAAACTGTGTCGCGGTTCGCTGCCTCGGTAGCAGCCGTGGGATACCCGCCGAGCCGCGGCTCGTCCAAAACCGTGACGCCGGCCGCATTCCTCAGCAACTCGCGCGCCTCGGCCGCACTCAGGGGCCGCCGGGTATCGATGTGGACCACCTCGGAATGCCCGTAAAACACAGGCACGCGCACCGCGGTGGCATTCACGCGCAAGTTGGAATCGCCGAGGATCTTGCGCGTCTCCCACACGATCTTCATTTCCTCGCGCGTGTAGCCGTTGTCCTGGAAGACATCGATGTGGGGCACGCAGTTGAAGGCCATCTGCTTGGCACCGCCCGGGGATTCGATCGGGCCCTTGCCGCTCAAGGCCGCGATCGACTGGCGCACCAGTTCCTCGAGCGCTTCGCGCCCGGCGCCGGACACGGACTGATAGGTCGCCACGTCGATGCGCTCGATCCCGGCCGCGTCGTAGAGCGGTTTGAGCGCCACGACCAGCTGGATGGTCGAGCAGTTGGGGTTGGCGATGAGGCCACTCGTGCCGATAACCTCGAGCGCCTGCGGATTCACCTCCGGGACCACCAGCGGCACGTCCTCGCGGTAGCGAAATTCGGAGGTGTTGTCGATGACGAGGCACCCGGCTGCGAGCGCGCGCGGCACGTGCTCGCGTGACACCGCCGCCCCGGCGGAAAACAGCGCGAAGTCGCAGTCCGCGAAGTCGAAGCCCTGCAGTTCCTGGACCGGGTAGTTGCGCCCGCGAAAGCTGACCCTGCGACCGACGGAGCGCTCGCTCGCGAGCGCATGCAGCTGCCCGACCGGGAAATCGCGTTCCTCGAGCACGTTCACCATCGCCTCCCCGACGAGGCCGGTGGCGCCGACGACGGCTACCGTGAATTGCCTGTCCATGCGCTCAATCTCCTGCAGGGTGTGGGGGCGGTGCGGCCGTCCGCGCTGCCACTGCGCACCGGGAAAGTCATGGGGCTCCGGCTGACGCGGGCAATCAGCCGCGCGGTGCCGTGATGTCCGGCGTGGCCGATCTTACGTCCATGTTCTGGGCCCGGTGGCGCAGGTAGTGGTCCATGAGCACGATCGCGAGCATCGCTTCCGCGATCGGCGTGGCCCGCAGCCCCACGCACGGATCGTGCCGCCCGGTGGTCTCGATGGCGACCGCGTTGCCGTGCGTGTCGATGGTGTCGCCGGGCACCTGGATGCTGGAGGTGGGCTTGAGCGTGAGGTGCGCGATCACGTCCTGCCCGGAGGAAATCCCGCCGAGGATGCCGCCGGCGTGGTTGCTGCGGAAGCCCCCGGGGGTGAGCTCGTCACGATGCTCGCTGCCGCGTTGCGTGGCGGCGCGCGTGCCGGCGCCGATCTCCACGGCCTTCACCGCATTGATGCTCATGAGTGCGTGCGCGACATCCGCATCCAGCCGGTCAAACACCGGCTCGCCCAGGCCCGGCGGCACGCCGCTCGCCACCACGGTGACGCGCGCGCCGATCGAATCCCCGGCGCCGCGCACGCGCCAGATCAGTTCCTCGAGCTCCGGGACGCGCTTGGGGTCCGGACAGAAGAACGGGTTCTGGTAGGCGAAGGCCGGATCCACCGGCTCGATCTCAAGCGTGCCCACCTGGCTGAGGTAACCATAGATGCGCACGCCGAGGCGCGTGGCCAGATAGCGGCGCGCGATGGCCCCGGCGGCGGTGCGCATGACGGTCTCGCGCGCGGACGCGCGGCCGCCGCCGCGGTAGTCGCGCAGGCCGTACTTCTGCTGGTAGGTGTAGTCGGCGTGCCCGGGACGGAAGCGGTCCTTGATCTTCTCGTAGTCGCGCGAGCGCGCGTCGGTGTTCTCGATGAGGATCCCGATCGGGGTGCCGGTGGTGTGGCCCTCGAACACGCCGGAGAGGATACGCACCTGGTCCGCCTCGCGCCGCTGGCTGACGAAGTGCGAGGTGCCGCTGCGGCGGCGGTCCACGTCCTGCTGCAGCTCCGCCTCGGTCAGTTCCAGCCCCGGCGGACAGCCGTCGACGATGCAGCCCATGGCAGGCCCATGGCTCTCCCCGAAGGTCGTGACCGTAAAGAGCTTGCCGAAGGTGTTGCCGGACATCGTTTCAGTGAGCCTGCAGTTGTTCGCGCGTGAGCAGGAACACTCCGCCGCCGCCACGCGTAAATTCGAGCCATACGAAGGGGAGCCTCGGAAACGCGCGGCGCACGGCGCGTTCGGTGTTACCCACCTCCACCACCAGCAGCCCGCGCGCCCGCAGGTGCCGGGCAGCCTCGCGCAGGATGATCCGTACCGAATCAAGCCCGGAGCGCCCCGCGGCGAGCGCCACGCGCGGTTCGTGCCGGTATTCGGCCGGTAAGCTCCGCAGCTCGCGCGCCCCCACGTAAGGCGGATTCGTCACGATGATATCGTAGGTGCGGCCGCCGAGCGCGCGGAAGTGATCGGACGGCAGCACGCGCACGCGCCGCTGCAGGCGGTGCAGCCGGACGTTGGCGCGCGCCACTTCCAGCGCCGCCGCCGAGATGTCCGCGGCATCCACCCGCGCCCGCGGCAGCGCCCGTGCGGCGGCGATGGCGATGCACCCGGAGCCGGTGCCCAGATCGAGCACGCGCCGGATGCGTGCCGGCTCGGTCCAGGGCGCGAAGCCGCGCTCGATGAGTTCGGCGAGCGGCGAGCGCGGCACCAGCACGCGGGCGTCGACCCTGAAGGGCAGCCCCGCAAAAAAACTGATGCCCGTGAGATAGGCGGCGGGCAGGCGTTCCTTGATCCGCCGCCTCAGCAGTGCCTGCACGGCCTGCTGCGCGGCGGCGCTGACGCGGCGGCGGTAGCAGGCGCGGCCGCCCTGCGGGGGCAGCTTCAGTGCGTGCAGCACGAGGGCGGCGGCTTCATCGCGGGCGTTGTCCGTGCCGTGCCCGAAGAACACGCGGGCGCGCCGCAGGCGCCGCGCGCCACGCTCGATGAGTTCCCCCACCGTGGCGCGCCGCGCGGGCCGCGGCGGTGCGCCCACGGCGCGTGTGCGCCTATGAAATAATTCACTCATGAGGATGACACGCAGCGTCTGGATCCTCGCCGCCGCCGCGCTGTGCGCGGCCGCGGCGGGCTTTTATCTGGCGCGACAACTTGACAGGGCAGGCCCGCAGCTGGCAAGCGGCACTTGGTACCCGCAGGCGCGCGCGGTGGCCGAGTTCGAGCTGCGCGACGCCGCCGGTCAGCCCCTTACCCGGGCGTCCCTGCAGGGCCAGCCGACCCTGGTTTTCTTTGGCTTCACGCACTGCCCGGACGTGTGCCCGACGACGCTGCTGAAGCTGGCGCAGGTGCGGCGGCAGCTGGCGCCGGCGCCGCCGCGGGTGCTGTTCATCTCCGTCGACCCGCAGCGCGATGACCCGCAGGCGCTGGGTGAGTACGTGCACGCCTTTGACCCGCAGTTCCTCGGCGCCACCGGCACGCCCGGGGTCATCGCGGCGCTGGCATCCGGCTTCGGGGTGGCGGTGAACCGTGTCGAGCTGCCCGGCGGGGACTACACCATGGATCACTCGGCGGTAGTGTTCCTCCTGGACGATGCGGCCCACATCGTTGCCATCTTCACGCCCCCGTTTGATGCGGCGGCCATGGCGCAGGACCTTAAGCGGGCCGCGCCGTACCTGCAGCGCAGCCGGTCTTCCGGATGACGGCCCCGGATCCGGACAGCCTGGGGGCGCGCGCCTTCGTCGCGCTGCAGTACCTGCTGCCGCAGCACCTGCTCACGGGCGTGGTGCACGCCGTGACGCGCACGCGCGTGCCCTGGCTGAAAAACGCGCTCATCGAAAGCTTCATCGGCAGCTTCCGCCCCGACCTGAGCGAGGCGGAGCAGCCGGACGCGCGCCAGTTCGAGAGCTTCAACGCCTTCTTCACCCGCGCGCTGCGGCCCGGTGCGCGGCCTTTCGATCCTGACCCGCTGGCACTGGTGTCCCCGGTGGACGGCAGCGTCAGTCAGATCGGGCGCCTGGACGGCTCCTATCTGCTGCAGGCCAAGGGACACGCCTACACGCTCGAGGCCCTGCTCGATGCTGAGGCGCCCTGGACGTCCGTGTTCCGGGGCGGCGCATTCGCCACGCTGTACCTGGCACCCTTCAACTACCACCGCATCCACATGCCGCTGCCGGGCACGCTGCGCGCCGCCTGGTATGTGCCGGGCCAGCTGTTCAGCGTGAATGCCACGACCGCCGCCAGCGTCCCGGGGCTGTTTGCGCGCAACGAGCGCGTGGTGTGCGTCTTCGAGGACGGAGCGCTCTGCTATGCGATGGTGCTGGTGGGGGCACTGTTCGTGGGCAGCATGTCGACGGTGTGGCACGGGGATGTCACGCCGCGCCGGCCGCGGCGCCGCGCGGCGCTGCCGGCGGTCACGGGCGCCGCGCCGGCCTCGCTGCCGAAGTGCGCCGAGATGGGTCGCTTCAACATGGGCTCGACGGTCATCCTGCTGCTGCCGCCGGGCCGCAGCGAGTGGCTGCCGGAGCTGGCCCCCGGGGCTGCCGTGCGCGTCGGCCAGACGCTGGCGCGGCGCATATGAGCCCGGCCGCGGACTGGCCGCCGAGCGCCTCGCGCGCGCGCCTCACCGAGCGCGCGACACTGCTGGCGCGCGCGCGTGACTTCTTTGCCGCGCGCGGCGTGCTCGAGGTCGACACGCCGCTGCTGGTGAACGCACCCGTGAGCGACGTGCACCTGCACTCCGCCCAGGCGCAGCTTGCGCCGGCGGAGGGGCCCGCTGCGGTGACCGCCCGGTACTTCCTGCACACCTCGCCCGAGTACGCGATGAAGCGCCTGCTCGCCGCCGGCAGCGGCGACATCTACCAGATCTGCCACGTGGTGCGCGGCCACGAGTGCGGTCCCCTGCACAACCCCGAGTTCACCCTCATCGAGTGGTACCGGCAGGGGTTCTCGCTCGCGGCGCTCATGGACGAGGTCGAGGCGCTGGTGCGCACCCTCCTGGGCGCGGGCGCGGCGGCCCGCACGGCCGAGCGCGTCAGTTACCGGCAGGCCTTCCAGCGCGCGCTCGGCCTGGACCCGTTCACGGCGGCGGCCCCGGAACTGGCGCGCGCCGCCGCCGCCGCCGGGTTCACCGGGTCTGCGGCGACGGCGCGTGATGAGTATCTGGAGGCCCTCATGGGCTTGGTCATCGGGCCTGCGCTCGGTCGCGGCGCCCTCACCTTTATCTATGGCTACCCGGCCAGCCAGGCGGCGCTGGCACGGCTTGACCCGCAGGATCCGCGCGCCGCGCAGCGCTTTGAGCTCTACGGTGAGGGGATGGAACTCGCCAACGGCTTCCATGAACTGGCGGCCGCCGCCGAGCAGCGGGCGCGTTTTGAGCAGGACCAGGCCGAGCGGCGGCGCCGGGGCCTGCCGGTGCATGCGCTGGACGAGCGGCTGCTCGCGGCGCTCGAGCACGGCCTGCCCGACTGCAGCGGCGTCGCGCTCGGATTCGAGCGCACGCTCATGCTCGCCTGCGGCGCTGCGCATATCGATGAGGTATTGGCCTTTCCCACCGCCCGTGCCTGAGAATGCGCACCCGCATTGCGCCCGCCGTTACGCCATGAGCTTTGCCACCACCCGCTACGAGTTCAAGGACAAGGCCGCCGACTATCAGCGCCTGGCGCGGGAACTTGAGGCGCTGCTGGCGGGCGAGACCGACCCGACGGCGAACGCGGCCAACACCGCGGCGCTGCTCTTCGATGCGCTGCCGGAGATCAACTGGGCCGGATTTTACTTCCTCAGGTCCGGCGAGCTTGTGGTCGGGCCGTTCCAGGGCAAGCCTGCCTGTGTGCGCATCGCGCTCGGCCGGGGCGTGTGCGGGACGGCGGCGGCAGAGCGGCGCACGCTCGTGGTGCCGGATGTGCACCAATTTGCCGGTCACATCGCCTGCGATGCCGCCTCACGCTCGGAGATCGTGGTGCCACTGATTGCCGGTGCGACGCTGCTGGGCGTGCTCGACCTCGACAGCCCGCGCCTGGCGCGCTTCGATGCGGCCGATGCCGCGGGGCTTGAGCGCCTGGCGGGCCTGTTCGTCGCCGCCAGTCCGGCAGCCGCTCGCAGCCTGCAGCTCGGATGACCCCGGCACGCCTGTCCACGCGGGGCCTCACGGCCGGCGCCGCGGCGTTCACGATGTGGGGCCTGTTCCCGCTCTACCTGCACCCGCTGCGCACGGTCCCGGCGCCGCAGATCATCGCGCATCGTATCGCCTGGTCGTGCCTGTTCATCCTCAGCTGGATGCTGCTGCGCGCCCAGCTCGGGCGCCTCAGCAGCATCTTCACCAGTCCCGCCCTGCTCGCCCGCCTGCTCCTGACCGCGCTGCTGATCAGCGGCAACTGGCTGGTGTATGTGTGGGCCGTGAGCCATGGGCACATCGTGGAGACGAGCCTGGGCTACTACATCAATCCCTTGATGAATGTCGTGCTCGGGATCTTCGTGCTGCGCGAGCGCCTGAACCCGATGCAGTGGCTCGCGGTGGGGCTCGCGGCCGCCGCGGTGGCGTACCTCACGGTCGAGGCGGGGCACCCGCCGTGGATCGCGTGCGCGCTCGCGATCAGCTTTTCGCTCTACGGCCTGGTGCGCAAGGTCATCAGCGTGGAGGCACTGCCCGGACTTGCGACCGAGACGCTGCTGCTGATGCCCTTCGCCGTGGGCTACCTGCTGTGGTGCGCGGATCGCGGCAGCGGCGCCTTCGCGCACTCCGGCTCCCTGATCACCGTGCTGCTGATCGGCAGCGGGCTGGTCACCGCGGTGCCGCTGTTCCTGTTCGCCTACGCCGCGCGCCGCCTGCCGTACTCCACCGTGGGCGTGCTGCAGTACATCGGCCCGAGCCTGCAGCTGGTCTGCGGCGTGTGGTTCTTCGGCGAGCGCTTCGACGCGGCGCGCGCGGCCGGCTTCGTGCTGATCTGGCTGGCGCTCGTGGTGTACGCGCTAGATGGCGTGCTCAGGGCGCGCGCCGCGAACGCCGCGCGCGCCTGAGGGCGCGCGGCCGCTGCGGCTACTGCTTGGCGCGCGAGATATACGCGCCGGTGCGGGTGTCGATGCGGATCACTTCACCCTCGTTGATGAACAGCGGCACGCGCACGACGGCGCCGGTCTCCAGCTTCGCCGGCTTCTGGCCGCCGGTGGCGGTGTCACCGCGCAGGCCCGGATCCGTCTCGACGATCTTCAGCTCGATGTGCGGCGGCGGCGTCACCACCAGCGGCTCGTTGTTCCACAGCGTCACCACGCACACCACGCCATCCTTGAGCCACTGGGCGCCATCGCCCACGGCGGCCTTGCCGGCGGTGTACTGCTCGAAGCTGTCCGGCACCATGAAGTGCCAGAAATCGCCGTCCTGGTAGAGGTACTGCATGTCGGTGTCGACGACGTCGGCGGCCTCCAGGGACTCCCCGGAGCGGAACGTGCGCTCGATGGTGCGGCCGGTCTTGAGGTTGCGCACCTTGATGCGGTTGAAGGCCTGGCCCTTGCCTGGCTTCACGAACTCGTTGTCGATCACCGCGTAGGGGTCGCCGTCGAGCAGGACTTTGAAACCCCCACGGATCTCGCTGGTGGTGAAGCTGGCCATTACATATCTCGCGTTTTTTAATGGGCCGGCGCAGGCGGCGGCCCGCTCAAAGGGCCGCGTATGATAGCGGCATCCCCGTAACCCCGCCAGCCGCGCCCCGCGCGCCCTTAGCGCGCCGCGCGGCTGCGCAGCCAGTGCGCCAGCGCGGCGACGAGCGCTGCGATTCCAAGCCACTCGTGCACCGCCGCCGCGCCTTCGTGCAGCCCCCCGGTGCTGTAGTAGAGCGCGTAGCCGCTCACCACCAGCACGAGTGTGCAGCCTGCCAACCACAGGCCCGAGGCGCGCCGCAGCGCGCGCGACCAGCCCGCCGGGATGTGTTCGGCCGCCAGCCACCCGAGCAGGAACACGGCTCCCACGGCGAGTATGCCGTGCGCGCGCATGAGGCCCGGCTCCCAGGGGTTCGGCAGCGAGCCAAACTGGTTGTGCTGCGGGAAGGCGAAGTGCACGAGCAGCCACAGCGCCCCCGAGAGCCACAGCAACGCGGACACGCCGAAGACCATCGTGCGCAGCACCCGCGGCATGCGCACCCGCGGCGCGCTGCGCACCAGCATCTCTACCTGCAGGTCGCTCTGGCGCAGTGCCATGCGCCTATCCCGGCGCGCCCGGCTGCAGCGCCACCTGCCACAGCGCCACGAGCCAGCGCACCCCCTGGGTGACGTGTTCGCACGAGAGCGTGGCGCCGGCGATGTTCTTGATGTCGGCACTGGCGCGCAGCGCCTGAAGCTCGGAGCGCCCCGCAAACTGGCGCCGCCAGGACTCGTTGCGGATCTCCCCGCCGTGGCTCTCGCGGTAGCTCAGCACTTCCAGCGGCCCGAGCCGCCCCTGAAGATCCACCGAGGCGGCGTAGGTGATGAAGTCCTCCTTGCCGATGACTTCATCGATGAATACGAAGCCGAGTAACTCCTCTCCGTGCAGCGCGCGGAAGGCGCGCAGGCTGCGATGCGGTGGCTGCGCGCCCGCGAGTGCCGCCACCCGCTCGCGCTGCCCAGGGCTGAGCGCCAGCACCACCTCGGTGAAGTGATCCGCCAGCGGAAACAGCGCGCGCTGCGCGCCCTCCACCGACAGGTAGTCGGCGGCGATCACGGGCACGGGAGCGCTCGCGAGCGCCGCGAGTGTGCCAAGCCAGCCAAGCGATGCGGGTCCTGCGCGCTTCATCGGATCTCAAATGCGAATGATTCTTAATTACTGTAGCATACGACCGCCGTTTTGGCCCGGAGACCTCGTGAGCCCCGTCGCAGCGTCCGCACCCGCAGGCCCGCCGCAGGCGCTGCCCCCACCGCCGCTGCGCCGCATGCGCATCGAGATGGGCACCTGGGTGGCGATCGAGGCACGGGCCGCCGCGGCGGCCCGCGCCCGCGAGGGCCTCGCCGCAGCCTTCGCCGCGGTCACCGAAGTGGCGGCCCTCATGAGCCCGGAGCGCTCGGGCAGTGATCTTGAGCGCCTCAACCGCGCCCGCTGCGGCGTGGCGGTGCCGGTGCACGAGCACACCTGGCGGGTGCTCGCCTTCGCACAGCGGCTGAACCGGCTGAGCGAGGGCATCTTTGACCCGTGCCTGCCGGAGAAACCGGGCACGGTCCAGGACCTCGAACTCACCTGGAAACAAGCCCCGGCGGTGACCTGCCAGGTACCCCTGCGGCTGGACTTGGGCGGGGTCGCCAAGGGCTTCGCCGTCGACCGTGCCGTGAAGGCGCTGCGCGCGGCCGGGTGCGAGGCGGGCCTGGTCAATGCCGGCGGTGACGTGCGCGTGTTCGGCACCCAGGCACAGACCATCCTGCTGCGCGGCCCGCGCGGTGCGCTGCAGGCGCATGCCCTGAGCAACGGCGCGGTGGCGGTGAGTGACCAGGATGCCTCGCAGCCGCCCCCGGGGCACCGCGGCTACTACGCGCGCACGGGCTGCCGCGTGCCCGCGCGCCGCTACAGCGCGGTACGCGCCCCGGATGCCATGACGGCCGATGCCCTCACCAAGTGCGTGCTGCTGTGCCCCGAGAGCCTGTCAGAAGCGCTGCTCAACGAACTCGACAGCGAGGAGCTCGGGTAAGGCGAAGGGGTGTCTTTCCGCGACTTCCCTCACGCGGGGACGCGCCGGGCCGGTGCTAGACTCCGCCCCTGCTGCACGCCCCACCCTGGAGGAGCCTTGACCGAGCCGAACGCCGTTCCGCTCATCGTGCTGAGCTCCGCGCGCGATCCGGTCGAAGCCATCAACAGCCTGCTGCGGCGTGCGGGCCAGCCGGTGCATTGCACCTGGATCCCGGCCCTGCGGGACCTGGCCGATGCCCTCACCCAGATCAACCCGCAGCTGCTGGTGCAGGTCGCCGGCAGCGCCGCGGAACTCAATGGCGCGGTGGGCGTGCGCAACCAGTTCGCCCCCACGGTGCCCGTGCTGCTGCTCGCCCCGCAGGTCGATGAAGCGCTGATCGCGGCGGCCATCGGCGGCGGCGCGCGCGACGCGGTGACGCTCGCCAGCCCGGCGCGCCTGCAGGCGGTGATCCTGCGCGAGCTGCAGGTGTTTCATACCGAGCGCGCGCTCGCGGCCACCGAGAAGTCTGCGCACGACGCGCGCAGCCAGCTCGACGTGGTGCTGCAGCGTTCCAACGACGCCATCATCCAGGTGCAGGAAGGCATCGTCACGGAGGCGAACCCCGCCTGGCACGAGCTCTATGGCGTCGAGGACGGCATCGCCGGTCAGCCGGTGATGGACCTGTTCGAGGAATCCACGCACGCCGCGCTGCGCGGCGCGCTGGCGGCCTGCCAGCAGGGCCGCTGGAGCGATCACGCGCTGCGCGCCAACGCGCTGCTCAACGATGGCACGGTGCTGCCGCTGGAAATCTCGCTCGCCTTGGGTGAGCACGAGGGCGAGCCGTGCGTGCGGCTCGTCGTGCCCTCGCGTGCGCGTGAGGATCAGATCATCCTCGCCGCCCCCACCGTGGCGCGGCCGGAACCGGCGGCCGGTCCGCTGCCACGGCCGGAACTGCTCGGGGCGCTCGCCGAGCGCCTCGCCACGCCCGCCGCGGGCGGCATGCGCTGTCTGGCGCTGGTGCGCATCGATAAGTTCGGGGCCCTCGAGCGCGTCATCGGCGCTACCGCGAGCGAGGAAGTCATCACCGAGGTGGCGCGGCTGCTCAAGGAAACCCTGACCCCCAGGGAGGTCGTGGGCCGCTTCGGCGGAGTGCGCTTCCTGGCGCTCCTCGAGCGCGGCAACGAGCACGACATCAGCGCCTGGAGCGAGCGGCTCCTGAGCCGCGTGCAGCGCCACGTCATGCGCATTCACGACAAGTCGGTCGCGGTGACCTGCACCATCGGGCTTTCGGTGGTGTCCCCGGGTGACACCCGGCTGGACGCGGTGATCCAGGATGCGATCGAGAGCGCCCGCAAGGGCAGCGCCCGCGGCGGCAACCAGAGCATCAGCTCGGACCGCGCCGACAACGACAGCCGCGTCATGTCCTATGACCAGGTGTGGGTCAAGCACATCAAGGCGGCGCTCATGGAGAACCGCTTCCGCCTGGTGCAGCAGCCGATCGCGAGCCTGCAGGGCGAGGATCCGGGCATGTTCGACGTGCTGGTGCGCATGATCGACCAGCAGGGCAAGGAAGTGCTGCCCTCGGAGTTCATGGCCGCCGCCGGCCGCAACGACCTTCTGAAGAACATCGATCGCTGGGTGGTCGGCGCCTCGCTGTCCTTTGCCGCGCAGAAGAAGCCCCAGTGCCTGTTCGTGCGCCTGTCGCGCGAGAGCGCGCGCGACTCCGCCTTGCTGGAGTGGCTCGACAACCACCTGCGCACCAGCCGCGCCGACCCGCAGCGCCTGTGCTTCCAGGTGACCGAGGAGAGCGCCGCGGCGCATGTCGCCGAGATCAAGGCGCTCGCCGCCGCGCTGCGCGAGCGCCGCTTCCGTTTCGCGCTCGAGGGCTTCGGTTCCGGGCGCAACAGCACCGGCATGCTCGAATCCGTGCCGCTCGACTTTGTGAAGATCGACGGCACGCTGGTGCAGGGCCTGGCCGGTGACCCGCAGCTGCAGCAGCGCGTGCGCCTGCTGGTGGAAGCCGCGCGCAAGCACCGCATCCAGACCGTGGCCGAGCGCGTCGAGGACGCCAACACCATGGCGGTGCTGTGGCAGGTCGGCGTGCAGTACATCCAGGGCTACTTCGTCAACGAGCCCGAGGAAGTCGTGCTGCGCGCCGAGCGCTGAAGTCCCGCCGCCGCTAGAAGGCTACCCCCAGCCCGAGATCGAAGCGCGTGAAGTTGGTGTTCTCCTGGAACCACTGGTAGTCGGCTTTCAGCACCAGGTGCTGGCCGATGTAGAAGTTCGCGCCGGCGGTCCACACGCGGTCATGGTTGACGGGCCAGTAGCCGAAGTCGCCCGGGCTCGGGGACATCGGCACCAGGCCCGCGGGGATGTCAGGCCCCACCGTGCCCTCGAAGCTCGCCCCGAGGTTGTAGCGCTCGAAGCGCACGAAGGGGTTGAAGCGGTAGTCCCCGTGCTCCCACAGCTGGTAGGCACCCTGCAGGAAGTAGCCGTCGAACGCGGACGGGAGCGGATTCGGGGAGCCCGGGTTCATGGCATTCACCTCCGTCAGGCCGCTGATGGTGCCGCGCGCGTACAGCGCCGAGAGCTCCCAGCGCGCGGGCGTCCAGCGCGCGTGCGCCTCCCACAGCGTCACCCGCGGGTCCCCGACCGCGGCGGCAGCCTTGCCGGTGCTGATCGCGGCGCCGAGCTTGAGTCCCGGCACGCCGTAGTAGCTGAGCGCGAGGTACTGCGAGAGGTGGTGTGCGTCGGCGAGCGAGAGCTCCTGGTGGCTCGCCTGCAGCGGCGCGATGCCGTTGTTCTCCAGCTCGAGCGCGTTGCGGTAGGGCGGGAATTCGGGGGCGAAGTCCCACTCGGAGAGGTTCATTCCCGTCGTGAGCCCGACGTTCCAGCCAAAGCCCGCGGCGGTATCGCCGTGCAGGTTGAAGCCGCCCTCGCGCCAGGTGCTGGGAATGATGAGCGTCTCGACGAAGTTGCGCTGCACGCCGTAGAAGTTGGTCGGCTCGTGGTTCTCGTTCAGCAGACCAAACGGCATCAGGAACAGCCCCGCGCGCGCCGTGACCGCGTCATTGAGCCTGCGGTCGACGTAGAACTGCTCGACCTCGAATTCCCCGACGTCATCGGCGGAGGCCACCGCGTGCTCGATCTCGTACTCGGAATTGAACTCGGTGCGATCATCGAACTTGTAGCCGATGCCGAATACCGCGCGGGCCAGATCCGCCTGGGTCTGTGAACTGTCGTGTACCGGATGGGTGTAGTAGACCTCACCGTACCCCCACAGTCGCAGTCCGGAACCGACCGGGCCGAGTGAGGTGCTTACCGGCGTGCCGGCCGCCGGCAGCGCGGAGGTATTCGCCGGCGGCGGGGCCGCCGCGTTCGCACCGGCGGCGGGTACCGCGGCCAGCGCCGGTGCGTTGCCCGCCGCGGGTGCCTGCGCGCTGAGCTGCGCCAGCTGCTGGTCGATCTGCTTCTCGTGCTCACGCAGGGCGCGGTTCTCATCGCTCAGCTGCTGCAGGGCGGCCTGCACCTGCGCCAGCTGCCGCTGCAGCTCGGCAAGCGTCGCTGCGTCCGCGGCGGGGGCTGCGCGCGCCGCGCCACCGAAGCCGAAGGCCGCCACGAGGGCCAGGGTGAGGGTCAGTCGCGGCAACAGGTGCGTCGCTCGCATGCGCGGTAGGCGGTGCATGGCTTCGGTTTCCCAGGGTTTGAGGTCAGCGATCAGTTCGCGCCCGGCGCGCACTGCGTCGGCACGTGGTAAGCGGCAGGCTGCTGCGGGTCGTAGCCGTCGGTGAGCGTGCACAGGAACGCCACCAGGTCATCGATCTCCGCGGCGCTGAGCGTCGGCGCGTTGCCACCGGCGAACGCGGGCGCCGTATAAGGCGTCTCCCCGGCGTTGACGTTGGCATCAAAGGCTGCCGGCAGGTCGTTGTATTGATACAGGTCGGGCGTGCCGTCCGCGGCCGTGTAAAAGGTGCCGACCGCCTGGTAGGGATTGCCGCCGGGGCCTGCCGGCACCGGCAGGGGGTTGTTGCCGGTGTTGTTGTTGATATCGCGCGTCACGTAGAACTGCACGACCTTGTGCAGCGTCGCCAGCGCGCCGTTGTGAAAGTACGGCGCCGTGATGGCGACGTTGCGCAGCGTCGGCACCTTGAACAGGCCGCACAGCCAGGTCTCACGGGTGAAGTCGGTGCGCGGCTCCGGGTCGTTGGCAGCCGGTGCGAACGGCCCGCACAGTCCGGCGTCGTAGTAGGGATACTGCGCATCGGCCGGCCGGTTCAGCTGCTGCGGCAGGTAATCCAGGGCCGCCCCGCTTACCGGGCTCGTCGGGCCGGGCAGGTTGGCCGCAATGTTCCAGCTGCGCGGCACACCGATGTTGTCGTAGGTGAAATCGGTGAACAGCGGATGCTGGCTGTAGCCCTGCGCCTGGCTCGGATGACAGGCGGTGCAGTTGCCCTTGCCGGGGTTGTTGTAGAGCGCCAGCCCGTTCAGTTCCCGGGCACTGAGCTGCGCCTCCCCTGCCAGCCAGGCGTCGAACTTGCTGCTGAAGGGTGAGAATTCCGGAGCCTCGGTCTCATAGGCACTGAGCGCGCTGCCGATGTCGGCGAGCGCCGCCTCCGGGTCGGCAAGCACCTGCGCGCCGAAGGCCGCCACGAAGAGTTCGAGAGTCGCCGGCGAGGCCTGCAGGCGCGTGATGACCTCGGCCGCGCTGCGGTTGCCCATCTCGAACTCGGTGATGAAGGGCTGCTGCGCCTGCACCTCGAGCGAGGAAGCGCGGCCATCGCGGAAGAAGCCGCCGGTGGGTGTGTCGTCATCGAGGAAGAAGGCCGGCGTGAGGTGTGCGTACACCAGCGAAGGCGCATTGCGAAAGCCCGGCAGGTCCATGTGACGGCCGCCCAGCGGCACCGGCAGGCCCCGATCGGTCGCAGGATCGGCGGTGAAGGCGTGGCTCGGCACATGACAGGTCCCGCAGGACTGCTCGGCGGAGGCCGACAGCGACTTGTCGAAAAAAAGCGCCTTGCCCGCGGCGGCCTGCGCGGACAGAGCCGGCGCACTCGGGGCCACGCCCCCGCTGTCACCGCCGCCACAACCGGCGAGCGCCGCGCACAGCGCGACCGCGGCGGCCGTGGCCGCCCGTGTGCCCTGCCAAAACATCCGCCCCCCAGGCCAGCACTTTTCAACTCCGGAACGAAATACTAATGAGAATCATTCCTATTCGCAATACCATCCTGGGTTGGGGGTCACGGGGCCGGCGGCGGGTGGTCCCGGGGCCACGGAGGCGGGTCGCAGAGTCGCATCCGGCCGCGCGCCGGGCCTGCGCGTGAGCGGTAAATCGCTGGATCGCCTGACAGCGCTTTAGCCGGCCGCTACCGGTCGGTGGCCTGCCAGGTGTTTGCAGCTAGCCGGATGCCTGGGTTTGCAGTCTGCCTGGAGGTCGCAGGAGCCCTCACGCCGGCGCGGCAGCGGCGCGGGCTTCCATGCGGTCGATCTTGCGGGGCCAGCCGCGCTTGAGGACCGCACCGCGTTGCGCCCGCTCGCCGAGATAGTCCTGCAGCTCACGCCACTCGAGGACTTTCTGCGTCTCCCCGGACCAGAGGATGAGGCTGCCCTTGGGCGGCACCACGGCCACGGCGGTCATCAGCTCCGTGCGCGCGCGCGCCTTCTTGCCCGGGATGTCATAGAGCTTGTTGCCCTTGCCGCGCGGCATCTCGGGCACCTCCCCCACCGGGAAGGCGAGCAGCTTGCCCTCGCTGCTGATCGCGGCCAGCAGACTGTCCGCACTGAATACCGGTGCCGGTGCGAGCACGTGCGCGTTCTCGGGCACCGTGAGTATGGTCTTGCCCGCGCGCCGGTCAGTGATCAAATCCTTCAGGCGTGCGGTGAAGCCGTAGCCGGCATCGCTGGCGAGCAGCCACAGGTCCTCGGGTTCCCCGATCATCACGCCGGCGAACTTGGCGCCATCGGGCGGATCCAGGCGCCCGGAGAGCGGCTCGCCATGGCCACGCGCGGAGGGCAGCGAGTGCGCCGGCAGCGAATAAGTGCGGCCGGTGCTGTCAATGAACACGGCCGGCTGCAGGCTGCGACCGCGGGCCAGCGCCTGGAAGGCGTCGCCACCCTTGTAGGCGAGGCCGCCGGGCTCGATCTCATGGCCCTTCGCCGAGCGCACGAAGCCGCCGGTGGAGAGCACCACGGTGACCGGCTCGTTCGGGATGAGGCTGGTCTCGTCGATGGCCTGCGCGGCCTCGCGCTCGATGATCTTGGTGCGCCGCTCGTCGCCGTACTTCTCCGCGTCCGCGCGGATCTCGCTGGCGATCAGTTTCCTCAGCTTCGCTTTGCTCTTGAGCAGCGCTTCGAGCTCCTCGCGCTCGGCCGACAGCGCCTTCTGCTCCTCGCGGATCTTCATCTCCTCGAGCTTGGCGAGATGGCGCAGGCGGGTGTTCAGGATCTCCTCGGCCTGCTCGTCCGAGAGCTTGAAGCGCTTGATGAGCGCCGGCTTGGGCTCATCCTCGCGGCGGATGATGCGGATCACCTCATCAAGGTTGAGGAACGCGATCAGCAGGCCATCGAGGATGTGCAGCCGCTTTGCCACCTTGCCGAGGCGGTGCTCGAGGCGGTGCGTCACGGTGCGGGTGCGGAACTCCAGCCACTCGCCGAGAATCTCCTTGAGGTTCATCACCCGCGGCCGGCCGTCGAGCGCGATGATGTTGAGATTGACGCGGTAGCTGCGCTCGAGGTCGGTGGTCGCGAACAGATGATTCATGAGCTCGGTGAGGTCCACGCGATTGGAGCGCGGCACGATGACGACACGCGTCGGGTTCTCGTGGTCCGACTCGTCGTTGAGCGCATCTACCATCGGCAGCTTCTTCGCGCGCATCTGCTCGGCGATCTGCTCCTGCACCTTGGTCGGGGAGACCTGGTACGGGAAGGCCGTAATAACGATGTTGCCCTCCTCGATCTCCCAGGTGGCGCGCGCCTTGAAGGTGCCGACGCCCTTGTCGTAGAACTCCCTGAGGTCCGCGCGCGGGGAGATGATCTCTGCGCCGGTGGGCAGGTCCGGACCACGCACGTGCTTCATCAGCGCCGCCGTGGTGGCCTCGGGCTCCTCCAGCAGGTGAATGCAGGCGGCGGCGACCTCGCGCAGGTTGTGCGGCGGAATGTCGGTCGCCATGCCCACCGCGATGCCCGAGGTGCCGTTCAGGATCAGGTTCGGCAGCCGCGCCGGCAGGAACACCGGCTCCTCGAGCGTGCCATCGAAGTTGGCGGTCCAGTCGACCGTGCCGTCGGAGAGTTCCCCGAGCAGGATGTCGGCGTAGCGGGTGAGCTTCGCCTCGGTGTAGCGCATGGCGGCGAAGGACTTCGGGTCATCCTGCGAACCCCAGTTGCCCTGCCCGTCGATCAGCGGGTAGCGATAGGCAAAGGGCTGCGCCATCAGCACCATGGCCTCGTAGCACGCGCTGTCCCCGTGCGGGTGGAACTTGCCGAGCACGTCGCCCACGGTGCGCGCGGACTTCTTCGCCTTGTTGACCGCCGAGAGGCCGAGCTCGCTCATCGCGTACACGATGCGCCGCTGCACCGGCTTCAGACCATCGCCCAAGAACGGCAGCGCGCGATCGAGGATCACGTACATCGAGTAATCGAGGTAGGCCTTCTCGGTGAAGGTGCGCAGCGGCTGGCGCTCGATGCCCTCGAAATTAAGTTCCTGATTCTCCGGCACGCCTAGACCTGCACTTCCGCAAGGTTGCCCTTCTGCTCGAGCCATTCGCGCCGGTCGGCCGCGCGTTTCTTGGCGAGCAGCATGTCCATCAGCTGATCGGTGTTGTCCTTGCCGTCGATGGTGAGCTGCACCAGGCGGCGCGTGCGCGGATCGATCGTGGTCTCGCGCAGCTGCGTCGGGTTCATCTCCCCCAGGCCCTTGAAGCGCGTGACCGTCGGCCGGGTACGCGGGCTTTCCTTCTCGATCTTCTTGAGCAGCTGATCGCGCTCGGCGTCATCGAGCGCATAGTGGATCTGCTTGCCGGCATCGATTCGATACAGGGGCGGCATGGCGACGTGCACGTGCCCGTGCGCCACCAGCGGCCGGAAGTGCCGCAGGAACAGTGCGCACAGCAGCGTCGCGATGTGCTGCCCGTCGGAGTCGGCGTCCGCCAGGATGCAGATCTTGTGGTAGCGCAGCTGGCTCAAGTCCGCCGAACCCGGCTCGATGCCCATCGCCACGCTGATGTTGTGTACTTCCTCGCTGCCGGCGATCTGCCCGGGATCGAGCTCCCAGGTGTTCAGGATCTTGCCGCGCAGCGGCATGATCGCCTGGAAATCCTTGTCGCGCGCCTGCTTGGCCGAGCCGCCGGCCGAATCGCCCTCCACCAGGAACAGCTCGCAGCGTCTGGGCTCCTGGCTCACGCAGTCGGCGAGTTTGCCCGGCAGCGCAGGTCCGCCGGCGATGCGCTTGCGCACCACCTTTTGCGCGGCCCGCGCCCGCTCCTGGGCATTCTCGATCGCAAACTGCGCGATGCGCTCACCGGCATCCGGATGGCGGTTCAGCCACAGCGCCAGCGAATCACGCACGAAGCTCTCCACCAGCGGCGCCGCGTCGCGCGAGCCCAGGCGCTCCTTCATCTGCCCGGCGAACTGCGGTTCCTGGATCTTCACCGAGAGCACGTAGTTCGCCTTGTCCCACACATCCTCGGGCGTGAGCTTGATGCCGCGCGGCACCAGGTTGCGGAACTCGCAGAACTCGCGCACCGCCTGCGCCACCCCGGCGCGCAGACCGTTGACGTGGGTGCCGCCCTCGATGGTGGGGATCAGGTTGACGTAGCTCTCACCGACGGTGTTTTCCGCGTTTGGCGCCCAGCACAGCGCATAGTCCACCGCATCACTGTCACCGCTCCTGGTGCCGGTGATCGGTTCTGCCGGAATGCGCTCTTCCTTGCCCAGCTCCTCGACCAGGTAGGCGCCGAGGTCACCGGTGTAGAACCACTCGTCCTTCTCCCCGGTCGCCTCGTTCTTGAAGCTGATGCGCAGCCCCGGGCACAGCACCGCCTTGGCCTTGAGGGTGTGCTTGAGCTGCGGGACGGAGAACTTGTCGGAGTCGAAGAACTTCGGATCGGGCCAGAAGCGCACCGTGGTGCCGGTGTTGCGCTGGCCGACGCTGCCGATCGATTCGAGCTTGGTGGTGATCTTGCCGTCCTTGAAGCCGATGTTGTATTCCTTGCCGCCGCGCTTGATCCAGCACTCGAGGTGCCGGGAGAGCGCGTTCACCACCGAGACCCCCACGCCGTGCAGGCCGCCGGAGAACTTGTAGGTCTGGTCGGTGAATTTTCCGCCGGCGTGCAGGCGCGTCAGGATCAGTTCCGCGCCGCTCACCTTCTCCTTCGGATGGATGTCGACCGGCATGCCACGCCCGTCGTCGGCGACCTCGAGCGAGCCGTCCTTGTAGAGCGTGACGTCGATCTGCTTGCAGTAACCGGCGATCGCCTCATCGACGCTGTTGTCGATGACCTCGTGCGCCAGGTGATTCGGCCGCGAGGTGTGCGTGTACATGCCCGGGCGGCGCCGGACCGGTTCCAGGCCGGTTAGGACTTCGATGTCGGAGGCGGTATAGGACTGACTCATCGGTACATGCAATGGTTGCGTGAATTTGCCTGCCGCGCGGGGCCGGCGCGAGTGTAGCAGCCCCCGGCGCGGACTTGGGTCTTCAGGCTGGGGGAGCGCGGGATGCGCTAGGCGAGATCGCCGAGCAGCGCCTGGCGCACCGGCGCGCTCACCTGCACCTGGTGACGGTAGTGCTCGTGATCGACCCCGGCCGCGAGCGCCGCTCCCGCGCGCAGCTGCTGGATCATGCGCGGCTGCAATTCAAAGCGCAGGAAGTGCACCGCGGAGGTCTTCTCGGCGTTCTCGCGCGGCAGATCCTCGTCCGCGATCGCCAATACGCGCTCGCTGCCGGCGACCTGCACATAGCAGCGGTCCTCGACGCCCCGGAGGCTGGCGAGCGCGGCGGGGCGCGCGGCCGGTTCGAACTCCAGCAGCAAGGTCACCTTCCAGTTGCTGCCGTCGGGGATCAGCGGATTGTAGGCGCCGAGCTCCTCGGCGATGCCGTCCGGCTCGAAGATGCGCTCGGTGCGCAGCATCTCCTGCACCTGGTACTGCACCGTAAGGCGATCTTCGAAGAGCCAGGTGCAATTGGGGCCCACGGCGAGTTGCCGCAGCGCCTTGTGCTTGAGCACCCGCGTGCGAAAGCCGGGGCGCTCGCGCGCATACTGCTCAAGCGGCATCAGGTCGGCGGCAGAGAGCTTGCTCATGCGGGCGCTTCCTTTGGCCCTCAGATCCCGTACGCGAAGCGCAACAGCGCCAGCGGATGCTCGGGCGCGCGCTCCCCGCCCATGATGCTGCCGATCTGGTGGCCGGCCATCGGGCAGTCACTGCTGTAGTGATCCGCCTGGGCGTTCTCGACCCGCTGCACCACCGGGCGCCCGATCTTGACCGAGGCGGCGCGGAATTCCTGCCGCACCCCGTAGGTGCCGTTGTGCCCGGAGCAGCGCTCGATGACCTCGACCGTGGTGTCCGGCACCAGCCGCAGCACATCACGGGTCTTAAGACCGAGGTTCTGCACGCGCAGGTGACAGGGCACGTGGTAGCTCACCTTGCCGAGGCGCCCCTTGAAGTCGGTGCGCAGCAGTCCGGCCGCGTGTCGCAGCATCAGGTATTCGAACGGATCGAACATCGCCTCGGCGACCTTGCGCACCGCGGCGTCCTCCGGGTAAAGAAGCGGCAGCTCCTGCTTGAACATGAGCACGCAGGAGGGGATGGGCGCGACCAGATCGTAGCCGGCGGCCACGGCGGCGGCGAGCTGCGGGATATTGTGTTCCTTGAGCTTCGCGACCGCTTCCAGGTCCCCGAGTTCCAGCCGCGGCATGCCGCAGCAGCGCTCCTGCCCCACGAGCGCCACCTCGATGCCGTTGTGCTCGAAGACCGCGACTAAGTCCTCATCGAGTGCGGGCTCGTTGCGGTTGCCGTAACAGGTGGCAAAGAGAGCCACACGTCCGGTGGTCTCGGGGGTCGCGGCGGCGCTGCGGCCGCCGTCGCGGCTCGCCGGCCTGCCGGTGGTGCCAAGATGCTGCAGCCGGGCGCGCGCGGTGCGCGCGTGGTAGCGCGGCAGCGGTGCGTCGCGCGCGACGCCGAGCACCTTGTGCAGCAGCGCGCGCCCGGGCCGGGAGTGGTTCACGGCGTTCACCAGCTCCACGACCACCGGGATGCCGGCCAGCGCGCCGACGGTGTCGGTGGCCGCGAGCACGTGCTGCCGCAGGCCAATGCCCTGCGTGCGCGCGCGCGCCGCCTTGGCGCGCAGCATCAGGTGCGGAAAGTCGACGTTCCAGGGATGTGGCGGGACGTAGGGACACTTGGTCATGAAGCACATGTCACACAGGTAACAGTTGTCCACGACCTCCCAGTAGACCTTCTTGTCGACGGCCGCGACTTCCCCTTCGCTCGTGGCATCGACCGCATCGAACAGGGTGGGGAAGGAGTTGCACAGGTTGAAGCAGCGGCGGCAACCGTGGCAGATGTCGAAGACGCGTTCGAGTTCCTGCTCCAGCGCCGCGGCGTCGTAGAACGCCTCCGTGCGCCACGCGATCGGGTGGCGGGTCGGAGCCTCGAGGCTGCCCTCGCGCCTGCCCTCCTTCGCACCCGGTGCAGCCGGCGTCGTGCTCATGCGCGGACCTTTGAGGCGCGCCACCCCGCGGGCCCGTGCCGGCCCGCGGTGAGCGCCATTGGCAGGATCAGCGGAAGAAACCTCAGAGTGCGTCGAGTGCCTTCTGAAAGCGATTGGCGTGCGAGCGCTCGGCCTTGGCGAGCGTCTCGAACCAGTCAGCGATCTCGGCAAAGCCCTCGTCGCGCGCAGCCTTCGCCATGCCCGGGTACATATCGGTGTACTCGTGCGTCTCCCCGGCGATCGCGGCCTTGAGGTTCAGGCGCGTTTCCCCGATCGGCAGCCCGGTCGCCGGATCGCCCACCGCCTCGAGATACTCGAGGTGGCCGTGCGCATGGCCCGTCTCGCCTTCCGCAGTGGAGCGAAATACGGCAGACACGTCGTTGAAGCCCTCGACATCGGCCTTGCTGGCGAAGTACAGGTAGCGGCGGTTCGCCTGCGACTCACCGGCGAAAGCCTCTTTGAGGTTTTTTTCCGTCTTGCTGCCTTTAAGGTTCATGTCACTCCTCACTTAGACTGGGTCTAACCGCAGGCGGGAAACTCTATGCTGCCGTTGACGCGGCGTCAACCGCAGGTTTGACCCTCGGCGGGGGCGCTGTGTAACGTTGCGCGCGCTGAAGTTGAGCGCCGGCCTTTTCAGGAGTCCCGAGGATCTTGGTCCGTACCCACAAACCGCCGGATTTCGAGCAGGCCCTGACCGAGCTTGAGGCCCTCGTCGAGCGCCTCGAGGGCGGCGACCTTGCGCTCGAGGAAGCCCTGAAACTGTTCGAGCGCGGCGTCGCGCTCACGCGGCACTGCCAGGCCTCGCTGCAGGCCGCGCAGCAGAAGGTCGAGATTCTGCTCAAGCGCGGAGCCGAGGCGCACCCGGAGGCCTTCGCCGAGGACGACGGCGACGAAGACGAGGACGTCGAGGGCGTGGAGCCGCCGTGAACGACGTCTGCACCACAGCGCTGGCGCCGGACACGCAGCTGTCCGCACGCCTCGGCGCCTACCGCGCGCGCATCGAGCAGGTGCTCGACCGTGCACTGGCGCAGCCGGAAGGCGGCACGGAGCGGCTGCAGCAGGCGATGCGCTACAGCACCCTGGGCGCCGGCAAGCGCCTGCGGCCCTCGCTCGTCTACCTCACCGGTGAGTGCCTCGGCGCACCGCTGACGAGGCTCGACGCGCCGGCGGCGGCGGTGGAACTGATTCACGTCTACAGCCTGGTGCACGATGACCTGCCCGCCATGGACGATGATGACCTGCGCCGCGGCCGCCCCACCTGCCACCGCGCCTTCGATGAAGGCACGGCCGTTCTGGTGGGCGATGCCCTGCAGGCGCTCGCCTTCACCGTGCTCGCCGCCGAGCCGCTGCCTGGCAGCTCGGTGCAGGCGCGACTGGAGATGATCCGGGTGCTCTCGCGCGCGACCGGCACGCGCGGCATGGCTGGCGGCCAGGCGATCGATCTGTCCGCCGTGGGGCAGAAGCTTACGGTGGAGGGACTCGAGAACATGCATCGGCGCAAGACCGGGGCGCTGATCGAGTGCAGCGTCGTGCTCGGGGCACTGGCGGCCGGCATCACCGCCGGCCCGGAGCTTTCCGCGCTGCAGACCTTCGGCGCCGAGATCGGGCTCGCCTTCCAGATCCAGGACGACATCCTCGACGTGGAGGGGGATGCCGCGCTGCTGGGCAAGACGACCGGCGCGGATGCGGCGCACCTGAAACCGACCTATCCGAGCACCGTGGGCCTGCCGGCGGCACGGCAGCGGGCCGAGCAGCTGCGCCTCGGCGCTATCGGCGCCCTCACCCCCCTGCTGCCGCGGGCTGCGGCGCTGGCGCAACTGGCGGACTTCCTCGTCCATCGTGCCAGCTAGCCGCGCCCCGGCGCACGCGCTTTCGGTGCGCTGCGGGCGCCCGTGTACACTTGCGCAGCGATGAGCGTCGATCTGGACAATTACCCCCTGCTAGCCCCGATTGCCAGTCCGGCGGACCTGCGCCGCCTCGCCGTGGGCAAGCTGCCCGCCCTGGCGCGCGAGCTGCGCGACTTTCTGATCCACAGCGTCAGCACCCGCGGCGGGCATTTCGCGGCCGGGCTCGGCACCGTTGAACTCACGATCGCCCTGCACTACGTCTTCAACACCCCGCGCGACCGACTGGTGTGGGATGTGGGCCACCAGGCCTATCCGCACAAGGTGCTCACCGGCCGGCGCGACCAGCTGCACACCATCAAGCAGCACGGCGGCCTTGCACCCTTCCCGAGCCGCAGCGAGAGCCAGTACGACACCTTCGGGGTCGGACACTCGAGCACCTCGATCAGCGCCGCGCTGGGCATGGCGGTAGCCGCGGCGCACAGCGGCGAGGACCGGCGCGTAGTCGCCATCATCGGCGACGGGGCGCTCACCGCCGGCATGGCTTTCGAGGCGCTCAATCACGCCGGCTCGCTGCCGAATGACCTGCTGGTCATTCTCAACGACAATGATATGTCGATCTCGGAGAACGTCGGAGCGCTCTCCAATCACTTCGCGCGCGCGCTCTCGGGGCGCGTGTATGCGCACCTGCGCGAGGGCGGCAAGAAGGTGCTGCGGCAGATGCCCACGGTGTGGGAGCTGGCGCGGCGCTCCGAGGAGCACCTGAAGGGCATGGTGCTGCCCGGCACGCTGTTCGAGGAGCTGGGCTTCAACTACATCGGGCCCATGGACGGCCACGACGTCAAGGCGCTGGTGAGCACGCTGCAGAACGTCAAGCAGCTGCACGGCCCGCAGTTCCTGCACGTCGTGACGCGCAAGGGCAAGGGCTACGCGCCGGCGGAAGCCGACCCCATCAAGTGGCACGGCCCGGGGCCGTTTGATCCGGCCAGCGGCACGATCTTCAAGGAGAAGAGCACCGGGCCCACCTACTCGCAGGTGTTCGGCGAGTGGCTGTGCGACATGGCGGAGCGCGATCCGCGCATCGTCGGCGTCACGCCCGCGATGCGCGAGGGCTCCGGGCTGGTGGAGTTCTCCAAGCGCTTCCCGCAGCGCTACTTCGACGTGGCGATCGCCGAGCAGCACGCGGTCACCTTCGCGGCGGGACTCGCCACCGAGGGCCTGAAGCCGGTGGTGGCGATTTACTCGACCTTCCTGCAGCGCGCCTACGATCAGTTCATCCACGACGTGGCCCTGCAGCAGCTGCCGGTCGCCTTCGCGGTCGACCGCGGCGGTCTCGTCGGCAGCGACGGCGCCACTCACCAGGGCAGCTACGATCTGTCGTTCCTGCGCTGCATTCCCAACACCGTGATCATGGCGCCCGCGGACGAGAACGAGTGTCGCCAGATGCTCTACACCGCCACCACCATCAACGGGCCGGCGTTCGTGCGCTATCCGCGCGGCAGCGGTCCCGGCGTGCCGATCCAGAAGGACATGACGGCGTTGCCCATCGGCAAGGGGCAGGTGCGGCGCGAGGGCAAGAGCGGGCTCGCACTGCTGGTGTTCGGCGTGCTGCTCGCGCCGGCACAGCAGATCGCCGAGCGTCTCGACGCCACGCTCATCAACATGCGCTTCGTGAAGCCGCTCGACGAGGAGCTGGTGCTGATGCTCGCGGCGCGCCATCGCGCCTTCGTCACCATCGAGGAAAATGCGATCCTGGGCGGCGCGGGGTCCGCGGTCGCAGAACTGCTGGCCGCCGAAGGCCTGCAACTGCCGCTGCTGCAGATCGGCATCCCGGATCGTTTCATCGAACACGGCTCGCGCGACACCTGTCTTGCGGCCGCCGGCCTAGATGCCGCCGGGCTCAGCGCCAGCGTCGAGGACTGGTGGGCGCTGCAGACGCAGGAGCGCCTGCGTTCCGCCAGCCGCGCTTGATAGTCGCCGCCGCGCCTCCAAACTAGTCCCCCGGGAACGCGATTTAACCTTGCTGCCATGGGGCACAGCCGCGGGTCCTTATTTAGGGGTATGGCCCCGCCGCATGGGGCCCGCGACAATGCCATTACGGATTTCGGCACGTTTCCTGTAGGCTTTCCTCATCATGAATCCCCCGGTCTCCACGGCCAAGATCGCGCGTCCGACCACGACGGAAGTCGAGGACGTTCAGGCGCATGCCGACACGCGCCAGCTGCCGATCAACCGCGTCGGCATCAAGGACATCCGCCACCCGGTGCGGGTGAAGGACCGCTCCGCCGGGGAGCAGCACACCATCGCCAGTTTCAACATGTACGTGAGTCTGCCGCATAACTTCAAGGGCACGCACATGTCGCGCTTCGTGGAGATCCTGCACGGCGAGCGCGAGATTTCGGTCGAGTCCTTCCGCGCCATGTTGAGCACCATGACGGCGCGCCTGGAGGCGGACAGCGGCCACATCGAGATGAAGTTCCCGTTCTTCGTCATGAAGAAGGCGCCCATCTCCGGGGTCGAGAGCCTGATGGACTACCAGGCAACGCTCATCGGCGAGAACCACCACGGCCAGGTGGAGACCTGGGTGCAGGTCGAGGTGCCCGTGACCAGCCTGTGCCCGTGCTCGAAGAAGATCTCCGACTACGGCGCCCACAACCAGCGCTCGCACGTGACCATCAAGGCACGGCTGCGCAGCCACATCTGGATCGAGGAACTCATCGAGATCGCCGAGAGCGAGGCCTCGTGTGAGCTGTACGGGATCCTCAAGCGGCCCGATGAGAAGTACGTGACCGAGCGTGCCTACGACAACCCGAAGTTTGTCGAGGACGTGGTGCGCGATGTCGCCACGCGCCTGAACCGCGATGAGCGCATCAGCGCCTACGTGGTGGAGTCGGAGAACTTCGAGTCCATCCACAATCACTCCGCCTACGCGCGCATCGAGCGCGACAAGGACGCCCGCTAGGCAGCGCCGGCGCGGGGTACCCGCCGGCGGGCCGCGCCGGATGACGATTTCTTAATGCCGCACGCATTGCGGCTCGCCGCCCGCCCCTCTAACTTCTGCGCCTACCAGATTTCGTTGGCGAGCCGCTGCCAGGAGAGCGCGCATGAAGTTCCGTACCCTCACCGTCGCTGTGGCACTCGCGGCCGCCGGCGCCGCCCTGGCGGCCGAGCCGCCCGCCGCCCCGTCGGCGACCCCGATCAAGCACACGACGCTCAAGGCCTGCAACAAGCAGGCGGACAGCAAGAAGCTCACCGGCGCCGCACGCTCGCAGTTCATCAAGGAATGCCAGGCGAGCAAGACCTGATATGCGCCGGCCGCCTCAGGCCGGCAAGTCAACCAGCACTCTGAGCCCCGGATCGTTCGCCTGCAGTTCCAGGTGCCCGCGGTGCAGTCGCACGATCGCGGCGACCAGGCTCAGGCCGAGCCCGCTGCCATCCGGGGCGGAGGCGGTGACGAAGCGCGTGAAGGGCTGGCCGGCGCGGGCGCGGTCGGCCGCGGCGATCCCCGGGCCGTTATCGCTCACCACGAGGCGCACCGCGCCGCTCAGCGGGCGCACCGTGACCTCGATGCGCCCGTGTGCCGGCACGTACTTGAGCCCGTTCTCGATGAGATTGGTGAGCAACTGCGCGAGCAGCTGGCGGTTGCCCTGCACCACGGCCGGCCCGGCCGGCTCGCAGACGAGCTCGAGCCCCTTGGCCGCCGCGACCGGCTCGAACAGCTCGCCCAGCTCTGCGGCCAGTTCGGCCAGGTCCACCGCCGCCGGGGCCGCGAGCGGCGCCCCGGACTCGGCGAGCGCGATCTGCAGCAGCGTCGCGAGTGTGCGCTGCAGGTGATCCACCTCGCGCATGGCCGAGTCCACCGACTCGTACACCGGCGGTTCCAGCGGCGGTGAGCGCAGCAGCAGTGCGTCCATGCGGGTGCGCAGCCGGTGCAGGGGGGCGCGCAGATCGTGGGCGGCACTGTCGAAGGTGGCGCGCAGCGTCCCGGCCTGCTCCTCGAGGCGATCGAGCACGTGGTTGACCGAGATCGCCAGCGAATCGAATTCATCGCGCGTGCCGGCGACCGGCAACCGCCGCCCGGGATCCCCCGCCAGGATGCGCTCGCAGGTGCTGGCGACCGCTCCGACGCGGCGGGCCAGGCGGTAGCTGAACCAGAAACCGGCCAGCGCGGCCGCGAGCGTGGAAAGCCCGATGCCCCAGAGCGTGGCGAAGCGGAACTTTTCCGCAAAGCGCCGTCCCTGGGAGATGTCGGTGCCCACCAGCAAGAGGTCCCCGCCCGGCAGGGTGCGCACGGCCGCGCGCACCGGGTGCACCGCGCGGCGCCCGGGCTCGATGGTGCCGATCTCGAATTCCGGCCAGCGCTCCGCCGGCATGCCCTCGAACGGCCAGTCGGTGACGTTGCCGGCGATGCGCTCGAAGTTCGGGTCCGCGAGCATGTAGACCGCGCCGATGCGGCCCCAGCTGTCGATGCGCAGGTTGATTTCGTCGGTGACGCCCGCCAGCCCGCTGCGGGCGAACTTCTCCTCGAGGCTCTTCAGCTCCGTGTCGATGATCAGGTCCACCTCATCGGTGATCAGGCTCTCGGTGAGGAAGTAGGCGCTGCCGAGGGTCACGCCGACCGCGAGCGTGACCAGCAGCGTGTAGCCCACCGACAGGCGGAAGGCGGTGGTATTGAAAAGGTCCAGACGCACGCTGCGCTAGGTTTCGCTGCCGAGCACGTAGCCGGTGCCGCGCACGGTGTGGATCAGGGGGTGCTGCGCGCCGCGATCGATCGCCTGGCGCAGGCGGCTGATGTGCACGTCGATGAGGTTGCTCTGCGGGTCGAAGTGCAGGTCCCACACCCCCTCGAGCAGCATGGTGCGCGTCACCACCTGACCGGCACGGCGCATGAGGTACTCGAGGAGCTTCAGTTCCCGGGCCGTGAGATCCAGCGCCTGGCCGGCGCGGGTCACGCGCCGCGCCAGCAGGTCAAACTCCAGGTCATCGACTTTGAGGCGCGTCGCATGCGGAGCACTCGGGTGCCGCCGCAGCAGCGCCTCAATGCGTGCCAGCAGCTCGGCAAACGCGAACGGCTTGGTGAGGTAGTCATCGCCCCCGGCCTTGAGTCCCTTGATGCGGTCATCGACGCTGCCCAGAGCCGAGAGCACCAGCACCGGTGTGGCGATGCCCCGCGCGCGCATCGCCTCGATGACGCCCAGGCCATCAAGTTGCGGCAGCATCCGGTCGGTGATGACGATGTCGAACTGGCCGCTCTCGGCCTGCGCCAGTCCGGCGCGACCGTCGGCGGCGTGCTCCACGGTATGACCGCTCTCGCGCAATCCCTTGACGAGAAAGCGCGCCGCTTCGTTGTCATCCTCGATGAGCAGGGCGTGCACGGGGCGACAGCGTAGGAGGCGCCACCGGCGGCGCGCAAGCGCAGCGTGCGTCGGGGGGTTGCTAGGCGGGGGTCGGCGGCGCGCGCTCGGCACTCTGCAGGCGTGCGATCAGGGAGCTCAGGAACACCCGGTTGAAGCGCAACTGGCAGGAGGCCGAGACCTGCTCGAGGAGGGTCGAGCTGACCTTGAGCACCGTGACCGCGCCGCCGGCGCGGATGGTGGCGGTGCGCTTGGCGCCCGGCACGTAGCTTGCCTCTCCGAAGCAATCCCCGGTGTCGAGCGCGCCGATGCTCTTGCCGTGGCGCTCGACGACGCAGCCGCCGGTGACGAGGATGTAGAAGCGGTCGTCCATCTCGCCTTCCTTGACGATCTCTTCCCCGGCCGCGTAGTCCTGCCAGCTGCTGGCACGCAGCACCTCCCAGATCTCCGCGTGCGAGAACTCGTGGAAGAACTTCAGGCGCCGCAGCACCCCGAACTGCTCCTGGCGATCGATGCGCGAGTTCTCCTCGCGCAGGCGCTGGTGCACGCGCGTGAGTTCGGCGGCGAAGTCCAGGCCGCTCTTGCAGCGCTTCTCCGGGTCTTTCTGCATCGCCAGCGCCACGACGGTTTCCAGCTCCTCGGGCACGTCCTTGCGCAGCGTATGAATGGGCGGCGGGGTGGCGTACACGATCTGGTGCAGGAGCTTCTGCAGGTTGCCGGCGCGGAACGGGCGCGAGCCGGTCAGCAGCTCGTACATGACCGCGCCGAGCGAATAAAGATCTGAGCGGTTGGTGAGCTCGAAGCTCTGCACCTGCTCGGGCGACATGTACGAGGGGCTGCCGGCGATGCCCTCGATGCGCGAGATGTCCGAATCCGACACCAGCGCGATGCCGAAGTCGATGATGCGCACGTCGCTGTCCTGCGTGAGCATGATGTTGGAGGGCTTCACGTCGCGGTGGATCACCCCGCGCGAGTGCGCATAGTTCAGGGCCTTCGCGCACTTGAACATAATCTCAACGGTATCGTCGATGCGCAGCAGGTTGTCGGGTCGGCAATAGGCCGCGAGGGTGCGGGCGCCGTGCACGTGCTCGGTGACGATGTAGCAGCGGCCGTTTTCCTCGCCGGCGTCGTAGATCGGCAGGATGTGCGGGTGTTGCAGCATCCCGACCAGGTGCGCCTCGGAGAGGAACATCTTGCGGGCGATGCGGGCGCGTTCCTCGTCGCCGCCGGTGTCCATGTTGTACACCTTGATGGCGACATCGCGGCCGTAATACGCATCGTGCGACAGGTACACGACCCCGGTGCTGCCGCGGCCGACCTCGCGCACGACCACGTACTTGCCGATCTTGTCCGGCATACGGGCGGCGGGCTTGGCGGGCGGAACAGATTGTGGAGCCGGTGCTGACATGGCGCGACGTAAGTCGAAACGGCGCGTCAGGATACGGTCTCGCACCGATACCCTGCTGTGATCTAACCCTCACGCATCCCGCTGCGTGGCCCGCGCAGGGCCGGTGGCCGCGCCGCGGCTGCCAGGCTCGCATCAGCTGAAATGCTGGTACCCGGAATGCGAGAACTCCATCACAGTACCCGCGCGCAGGACTTGGGCGCCCGCGCCCGCGCGCAGCTCGCCGATGCGCGCGTAGCCCCAGCGCTCCGGCGGCAACTCCACGAGCAGCCGCGCTACCTCTGCACCCGGCACCGCGAACAGCAGTTCGTAGTCATCACCGCCGCTGAGTGCCAACAGGCGCGCGCGCTCGGCACCGACCGCGGCCAGCAGCGCTTCCGAGAGCGGCAGTGACTCGAACTCAAGGTGCGCGGCCAGCCCGCTCGCGCGGGCGAGCTTGCCGGCATCCCCGAGCAGCCCGTCCGACACATCGATGCAGGCACTCGCAAAGCCGCGCAGGCGCTCCCCGAGCGCCACCCGCGGGCTGGGCATGAAAAAGCGCTCGCGCAGGAAGGCGCGCGCCTCCGCCGGGGCCGTGAGGCTTCCCTGCTCCAGCGCCAGTCCGGCGGCCGCGTCCCCGGGCGTGCCGGAAACGAACAGCGCATCCCCGGGCGCGGCTCCCGAGCGCGTGAGCGCGGTCCCCGGCGGCACGAGCCCCAGCAGCTGCACCGTCACGCACAGCGGGCCCTGCGTGGTGTCACCGCCGACCAGCGCGACCCGGTGCTCGCGCGCCAGCGCGCCCAGACCTGCGGCAAATTCCTCCAGCCAGCTCTCCTCGGCCTGCGGCAGCGTGAGCGCGAGCAGCGCCCAGGCAGGACGCGCGCCCATGGCGGCGAGGTCACTGAGGTTCACGGCCAGCGCGCGGTGGCCGATGGCGGCGGCGGGTGACTGCGGCGGGAAGTGCACGCCCGCCACCAGGGTGTCGGTCGTGGCCACCAGCTCGCTGCCGGCGGGGACGCGCAGCAGCGCTGCGTCATCACCGATTCCCAGGCTCACATCGGTGCGCTGCGCGCCGCAGGCACGGAAGTAGCGCTCGATGAGGGTGCTTTCCGTCAGCGCCATGAGCGTGCCGGCTGTCCTGTCAGTGTTCGCCCGGGCGCAATTCCCGGGCGGCGCGGTCCAGCACGGCGTTGACGAACTTGTGCCCGTCGGTGGCGCCGAAGCGCTTCGCGAGGCTGACCGCCTCGTTGATGGCGACGCGGTAGGGGACCTGCGGCTGGGCGCTGAGTTCGAACAGGCCCATGAGCAGGATGGCGTGTTCGATCGGATCGAGCAGGTGCGGCGCACGATCGCCGAGGGCGGCGAGGCGCGTATCGAGAGCATCGCGCGCGTGCCATACCCCCTCGACCAGCGTGCGAAAGTACTCGCGGTCAGCGCGCGCCATGTCCTCGGCCTCGCCGAACTCCTGGATCAGATCCTGCCAGGGAGCCGCATTCAGCTGCCAGCGGTACAAGGCCTGCAGCGCCAGCTTGCGCGAGACGCTGCGCGTGCCGCTGTATTCGCGCGGATTCGCCGGGCTCACCACGGCGCGCTCACAGCCGCTCCATGAGCGCCGCCATCTCGAGCGCGCCTTCCATCGACTCACCGCCCTTGTTGCCGGCGGAGACGGCCGCGCGCTCCAGCGCCTGCTCGAGCGTCTCGACCGTGAGCACCCCGAAGATCACCGGCACGCCGGTCTCAAGACTCACCAGCTGCAGGCCGCGGGCGCACTCGCCCGCCACGTACTCAAAGTGCGGCGTGTCGCCGCGGATCACGCACCCGAGCGCCACGATCGCATCGTAGCGGCCGCTGCCGGCCAGGCGGCGCGCCACCACCGGCAGCTCGAAGGCCCCGGGCACGCGCACCACGAGCAGTTCCTCGCTGGCGCCGCCGCGCTCGATCCAGCGTTCGCGCGCGCCCTTGAGCAGGCTGGCAACGATCAGGTCATTGAAGCGCGCCGCCACGATCGCGACGCTGCGACCGCTGGCGGTCGCCTCGGTTGCGCTGATTTCCGCCGCGGTCACCCCGCGTCCCCGATGTAACCCTCGATTTCAAGGCCAAACGCCGAGATGCCGTGCATCTGCTTGGGAGCCGAGAGCACCCGCATGCGCCGCACGCCCAGGTCCTTGAGGATCTGCGCGCCGACGCCGAAAGTGCGCAGCACCGTGCGATCCGCCTCGCTCGAGGCGGGCTCCGGGAGCGCCCCGGGGGCCGGGGCAGCCACAAAGGTGCGCACGGCGTCGGCCAGTTCGCGCGCCGATTCCTGCTGGCGCAGCACCACCACCACGCCGCTGCCCGCCTCGACGATGCGCTGCATCGCCGCGCGCAGCGTCCAGGTGCGCGAAGCGCCCTGCAGGCCGAGCAGGTCGCGCAGGGTGTCGGCCAGGTGCACGCGCACCAGCGGCGAGGGCTCGCCGTCGAGGCGTCCGTGGGCGAGCGCCACGTGCACCTCCAGGCTCACGCAGTCCTGGTAGGTATAGAGGCGGAACTCGCCGGCCTCGGTCTGCACGCTGTGCTCGGAGAGACGCTCGACCGAGCGCTCGTTGCGCAGCCGGTGACGGATGAGATCCGCGATGGTGCCGATCTTGAGCCCGTGGCGGCGCGCAAACTCCTGCAGCTGCGGCCGGCGCGCCATGCTGCCGTCATCGTTCATGACCTCGCACAGCACCCCGGCGGGCTTCAGGCCGGCGAGGCGGCACAGGTCCACCGCCGCCTCGGTGTGCCCGGCGCGCACCAGCACGCCGCCGCGGCGCGCACGCAGCGGGAAGATATGTCCGGGACGGGCGAAGTCGGCGGCAGCGGAGGCGGCATCCGCGAGTGCCCGGATGGTGGCCGCGCGGTCCCCCGAGGACACCCCGGTGGTCGTGCCGGCGCGCAGGTCGACCGATACGGTGAAGGCGGTGCGGTGCGATTCGCTGTTGACCGGGACCATCTGCGGCAGCTCCAGGCGCGCGAGCTGTTCCTCTTCCATCGGCACGCAGATGATGCCGCTGGTGTGGCGGATCATGAAGGCCACCGCCTCGGGAGTCGCATGTTCGGCGGCCATGATGAGGTCGCCCTCGTTCTCCCGGTCCTCGTCGTCCATGATGACGACCATGCGTCCGGCGCGCAGTTCGGCGAGGATTTCCCCGAGCGAGCTGAGCGCGGAGGCAGCACCGGCGGCTGCAGGTTTACCGGGTAGAGGCAGCACTTTAGACATGGCGGAACGACCGGGCCGTACGGCAGATCAGTATACCCGAGCCCTGCGCTCGACCGCCGGGGCCGTCAGTGGCCGGCGGCGGCCGGCGGCAGCAGCGGCACGACCGTCTGGGACAGGGCCTGTTCGGTGACGGCGTTGCCCGACACCAGGCGCGCGCGCACCACGCCGGCCGGATCGATGATCCAGGTCATCGGCACGGCGAGCGGCGGACCGAAGCCGTTGACCTTGGCGTCGCTGGCCAGGGCAGCCGGATAGCTCAGTTTCTGCATAAGCGCTGCGACCGCGGGACGATCGCGCGCCTCATCCACGCTCATGCCGAGCAGCACCAGGCCGCGCGACCGGTAGCGCTTATAAAAGGAATCCAGTACCGGCATCTCCGCGCGGCACGGCGAGCACCAGGTGGCCCAGTAGTTCACGATCACCACCTTGCCGCGCAGGGCGGCGAGATCGAACTCGCGACCGTCCAGCTGCGCCACCACGAGCGCCGGTGCCGGCGCACCGACCGGCCCGGCGGGTCCGGCAGCCATTACCACCGCGCCGAGCAGCGCCGCGCCCAGCCCCCCCGCCACGCGCCAACCGAGGCCAGATGTTCCCATCGCATGACTCCTTCGAAAGCGTATGCGGTGCGCGCTCACGGGGCGTACACCGTGTGGCCTGGTACTCAGTCAGGCCCTCGGCCTGGCGGGCTCACACCGGTGGAAGCGCCAGCAGCCGCGCCAGATAACGCGCCACCTGGTCCACCTCGAGGTTCACGCGGCTGCCCACGGTGAGGCTGCCGAGCGTGGTCACCGCCTGCGTATGCGGGATGATGTTTACCCCGAAGCTCGCCTCCGCGACGGAGTTGATCGTCAGGCTGACCCCGTCCAGCGCCACCGAGCCCTTGGGCGCAAGATACCGCGCCAGCGCCGCCGGCACGCCGATCGTGAGGCGCTGGGAACGCGCATCACCGCCCATAGCGAGGATCTGGGCCACCCCATCCACGTGGCCGGAGACCAGGTGCCCTCCGAGCGGCTCACCGGCACGCAGCGCCGTCTCGAGATTCACGCCCGCGCCCACCTGCAGGTCCGCAAGCGTGGTGAGCGCCAGCGTTTCACGCGACACGTCGGCCGCAAAGGTGCGGCCGCTGATCTCGGTCGCGGTCAGGCAGCAGCCCTGCACCGAGATGCTGTCCCCGATCTTAAGACGCGCCTCGTCGAGGTTCTCAAAGCCGACAAGCAGGCGCACGTCGCCGCCGCGTGCTTCGCGGCTCTTGATGCGGCCGACGTCCTGGATGATTCCGGTAAACACAGCGGCGCGCTCTAGCGGGGCGTGTCCGCCGCCGGCCGCAAGCGCAGCCGCAGGTCCGCGCCCACCGGCTGCGCCTCCAGGAGCGTGAAGGTGAGCGCATCCTTAAGCTCCTTAAGCGCGGGCACCTCCACCAGTGCGCGGGCGTCGCTGCCGAGCAGCTTGGGCGCGACGTACAACAGCACCTCGTCCGCAAGCTGGCTGCGCAGCCACTCACCGGCGAGTGTCGCCCCCGCCTCCACCAGCACCTCGTTCGCCTCCAGTTCCCCCAGGCGATCGAGCACCGCGGGCAGTTCCAGCCGCCCGTCAGCGGCGGGCAGGCTCTCGACCCGTGCGCCCCTGGCACTCAGGGCCGCGGCGCGGCTCTCATCGAGCGAGGCGAGCGCCGTCAGGATCAGCAACTCGCCACCGGTGCTGAACAAGCGTGCCCCGGGGGGCGTCCGCAGGTGCCCATCGAGCACCACGCGCAGCGGCTGGCGCCGCTCGCTGCCCGCAGCGGGCGCCAGGCGCACATCCAGGCGCGGGTCATCGGCAAGCACCGTGCCCACTCCGGTCAGCACCGCGGAGCTGCGCGCGCGCCACGCCTGCACATCCTCGCGCGCCGCCTCCCCCGTGATCCACTGGCTGGTGCCGTCGGCGAGCGCCGTGCGCCCGTCGAGACTCATGGCGAGCTTGACGCGCACGAAGGGCCGTCCCTGCTGCATGCGTTTGATGAAGCCCGGGTTGAGCTCGCGCGCCTCGCTTTCCAGCAGCCCCGATTCGACCGTCATGCCTGCGGCGCGCAGCGCCTCGGCACCGCGTCCGTTGACCTGCGGGTTGGGGTCGGCAATGGCGTACACCACGCGCGCCACGCGCGCCGCGGTGAGCGCCAGCGTACAAGGAGCCGTGCGGCCCTGGTGGCTGCACGGCTCGAGCGTCACGTAGACGGTGGCGCCGGCGGCCTGCGGACCGGCCGCGCGCAGCGCCGCCACTTCCGCGTGCGCTTCCCCGGCGCGCTCGTGCCAGCCCTCACCCACGATGCGCTCGCCGCGGGCGATGACACAGCCCACGCGCGGATTCGGATCGGTGCTGTGCAGGCCGCGTGCCGCCAGCGCCAGCGCGCGTTGCATGGCTGAACGGTCGAAGTCAGAGAACATGGCGCTCCCGGCTGCTGCTCATTTATTTATTCCCGCCGCGTTTGTCGGCCGGTGGCTCGTCCGTCGGCAACAGCGGCAGCTGTTCGCGATTCGCCGCGCGCCTGCCGTCGCGCTTGCGCGCGTGCGCATGGCCACCGCTCGAGGGCGCCTGGCGCGCGTTGCGCAGGCGCTGGATTTCCTCGTGGAAGGCCTCGACGTCCTCGAATTGCCGGTAGACGGAGGCGAAGCGCACGTAGGCCACTTCGTCCAGGTGCCGCAGCTCCTCCATGACGAGCTCGCCGATGGCGCGCGCGGAAATCTCGCGATCCCCGAGCGCGCGTACCTGGTGCACGATGCGGCTGACCGCCGCGTCGATCTGCTCGGGTGAGACGGGCCGCTTCTCCAGCGCCTTCGCCATGCCGGCCCGCAGCTTAGCCTCATCAAACGCCTCGCGCGCGCGATCGCCCTTGATGACCAGCGGCATGACGAGTTCGGCGGTCTCGAAGGTAGTGAAGCGCTCCCCGCACTGCAGGCACTCGCGCCGCCGACGGATCTGGCGGCCTTCGCCCGCGAGGCGCGAATCGTTCACCTTGGTCTCTTCGTGGCCGCAGAAAGGGCAATGCATGCGGCGCGTGCGCCTCCGCCGCTTACGGTCCGTAGACCGGGAAGCGCCGGCACAGCTCGATCACCTGCGGCCGCACGCGTTCGAGCGCCGCCGGGGCGCCCTCGGCATCGAGCACCTCTGCAATGAAGTCCGCGACCAGCTCGATCTCCGCCTGCCTGAAGCCGCGGGTGGTGGAGGCGGGTGTGCCCAGGCGCAGCCCGCTCGTGACCATGGGGGGTCGCGGGTCATTGGGCACGGCGTTCTTGTTCACGGTGATGTTGGCGTGCCCGAGAGCCGCGTCCGCTTGCTTGCCCGTGATGTTGCGATCGGCCAGGCTCAAGAGGAACAGGTGATTGTCGGTGCCGCCGGAGACGATCTGGTAGCCGTGCTTGGCAAGACGCGCCGCCATCGCGCGCGCGTTCGTCAGCACCTGGCGCTGGTAGTCGCGGAACTCCGGCTGCAGCGCCTCAAGCAGCGCCACCGCCTTGGCGGCGATGATATGCATCAGCGGGCCGCCCTGCGTACCGGGGAAGACGAGCGAGCTGAGCTTCTTGGTGATCTCATCGTTGGCGCGCGCCAGGATCAGGCCGCCACGCGGGCCGCGCAGCGTCTTGTGCGTGGTCGTGGTCACCACATCAGCGTGTGGCAGAGGATTGGGGTAGATGCCGGCGGCAACCAGCCCGGCCACGTGCGCCATGTCGACGACGAAATAGGCGCCGACGCTCTTGGCGATGGTGGCAAAGCGCGCCCAGTCGATGACGCGCGAGTAGGCGGAAAAGCCCGCGATGATCATCTTCGGCCGGTGCTCCTCCGCCAGGCGCTGCACCTGCTCGTAGTCGATCTCGCCGGTGTCGGGACGGATGCCGTACTGGGCGGCGCGGAAGAACTTGCCCGAGAAATTCACCTTGGCGCCATGGGTGAGGTGGCCGCCGTGATCCAGGCTCATGCCCAGGATCGGGTCGCCCGGCTGCACCAGGGCGAAGTAAGCCGCGGCGTTGGCCTGGGAGCCCGAGTGCGGCTGCACGTTGGCATAGTCGGCGCCGAAGAGCTTCTTGGCCCGGTCGATCGCCAGCTGCTCGGCGATGTCGACATATTCGCAGCCGCCGTAGTAGCGCTTGCCTGGGTAGCCCTCGGCGTACTTGTTCGTCAGGACCGAACCCTGCGCCTCGAGCACCCGCGGACTGGCATAGTTCTCGGAGGCGATCAGCTCGATGTGATCCTCCTGGCGCTGTCGTTCGCTCCGCATGGCGCTCGCCAGCTCCGGATCGAAGCCCTCAATCGTCATGGTCGTCCGAAACATGTGCCGCGCCGCCTGGAAAAAGGGGTTGAGAACGGGGGCGCGAATTGTACCGGAACGATGCCGCTGCCGCCCTTGTTGCCAAGCGGCGCGGGGACGGAAGCTTCACGACAGGCTCCCTGGCAGCGCGCTGGTGCGCCGGCGGTGCCCTACATGAGGTTTTCGACCACCGTATTCCAGGCGTGGGCGAGGTTAGTGCGGTTGTAGCCCCCGCCCCCGAGGGCCAGCACCCGCCCGTGACCGCACCTTTCGGCCAGCTGCGCCAGGTCGCGCGCGGCGCGACCGTGCGACTGCGGCGAGAAGCGCAGGTGCGTGATCGGATCGCCCTCGAGACTGTCCGCGCCGCACTGCAGGATGATGAACTCCGGTGCAAAGCGCTCCAGATGCGCGGTCACCTGCGGCCACACGCCTTCGAATATGCGGTCGTCGGCCCCGGGGGGCAGCGGCAGGTTCAGCTTGGTGCCGCTGGCGGCACCGCGGCCGATCTCGTCCGCCGAGCCGGTGCCCGGGTACAGAAAGCGCCCATCCTCGTGCAGGTCCGCGAACACCACCGCGGCATCGTGCTCGAACGCGTAGAAGACCCCATCGCCGTGATGGGCGTCGATATCGACGTAGGCGACGCGCTTGAGGCCCGCGCGCTTGAGCAACTCGATCGCGACGCCGCAGTCGTTGAACACGCAGAAGCCGGCGGCCCGGTCACGCGCGGCGTGGTGCAGGCCGGCGATCGGCACGAAGGCGCGGCGGCACTGCCCCTGCATGATCGCCTCCATCGCACTCAGGGTCGCCCCGACCACGTCCGCGGCCGCCTCGTAGACGCCGCGGAACGCGGGCGTGTCCCCGGCATCCAGAAAGCCGTTGCCGTTCGCGGAGCGTTCGCGCACGAAATCCAGGTAGGCGGGCGTGTGGAACGCCCGCAGCTCCTCATCCGAGGCGCTGCGCGGCTCCAGCACCGTGACACGCCGGTCCAGGCCGCGCGCCGCGAATTCGCGCACGAAGGCGGCGTGTCGGTCGGGCCCGAACGGATGTCCGTCGCCGAAACCGTAGCGTGCGACGCGCTCGCTGACGACCACTGCCACGTTGTTCATGGCTCTCGCACTGCTCCCGGTCCGGTCACCGCGCGTGAGCCTAACACAGCCACACCCGGGTGCCCGCGCAGTTGAACCATCGCCATCTCCGCCGGCCTCAACGATAATCCGCTACCCTCGGCCAACCTCACCTTACAGTCCAAAACGCATGGCTCAATACATCTATACGATGAACCGCGTCTCCCGGGTGGTACCCCCGAAGCGCGTCATCCTGCGCGACATCAGCCTGTCGTTCTTTCCGGGCGCCAAGATCGGCGTGCTCGGCCTTAACGGTTCCGGCAAGTCCTCGCTGCTGAAGATCATGGCGGGCGTGGATACCGGCTTTGACGGGGAAGCGCGCCCGCAAAGCGGCATCCGCATCGGCTTCCTGCCACAGGAGCCGCAGCTGGAGGATGCCAAGGATGTGCGCACCACGGTAATGGAAGGCGTCGGGGAGAGCTTCCGCCAGGTGCAGGAGTACAACCAGATCTCCGACAAGTTCGCCGAGCCGATGGACGATGAGCAGATGAATGCCCTGCTCGCCCGCCAGGCGCAGCTGCAGGATGCCATCGACGCCGCCGGCGGCTGGGAGCTGGAGCGCAAGCTGGAGATCGCCGCGGACGCGCTGCGTCTGCCGCCCTGGGAGGCGACCATCGGCAAGCTCTCCGGCGGGGAGAAGCGCCGCGTGGCGCTGTGCCGGCTGCTGCTGTCCGCGCCGGATATGTTGCTGCTGGATGAGCCGACGAATCATCTCGACGCCGAGTCGATCGCGTGGCTCGAGCGCTACCTCGAGGAGTATCCGAGCACGGTGATCGCGGTCACCCACGACCGCTACTTTCTCGACAACGTCGCCGAGTGGATCCTCGAGCTCGACCGCGGCTACGGGATTCCCTGGCACGGCAACTACTCCTCTTGGCTGGAGCAGAAGGAGCAGCGCCTGGCGCTCGAGGAGCGCGAGCGCGAGGCGCTGCGCAAGACCCTGGCGCACGAGCTCGAATGGGTGCGCCAGAATCCCAAGGCCCGCCAGGCGAAGAGCAAGGCGCGCGTGCAGCGCTACGAGGAACTCGCCTCGCGCGAGTTCCAGGAGCGCAACGAGACCAACGAGATCTACATCCCGCCGGGTGAGCGGCTCGGGGATCTCGTGATCGAGGTGAGCGGACTGCGCAAGGGCTACGGCGAGCGGCTGCTGATCGACAACCTCGCTTTCAACCTGCCGCGCGGCGGCATCGTCGGCATCATCGGCCCCAACGGCGCCGGCAAGACCACGCTGTTCCGCATGCTCACCGGCGCGGAGAACCCCGACGCCGGGCAGATCCGCGTAGGTCCCAGCGTCAAGCTCGCCTACGTGGACCAGTCGCGCCAGGCGCTCGATGACAAGAAGACCGTGTGGCAGGAAATCTCCGGCGGCCTCGACATGATCAAGGTCGGCAACTATGAGACGCCCTCGCGCGGCTACGTGGGGCGCTTCAACTTCAAGGGCACCCAGCAGCAACAGCTGATCGGGGAACTCTCCGGTGGCGAGCGCAACCGCGTGCACCTGGCGAAGGTGCTGCGCCAGGGCGGCAACGTGCTGCTGCTCGACGAGCCCACCAACGATCTGGATATCGAGACCCTGCGTGCGCTCGAGGAGGCGCTGGGGAATTTCCCCGGCTGCGCGGTGGTGATCTCGCATGATCGCTGGTTCCTCGATCGCATCGCGACCCACATCCTCGCGTTCGAGGGTGATTCGCAGGTGGTCTGGTTCGAGGGCAACTACCAGGAGTACACCGAGGACTACAAGCGACGTAAGGGCGAGGATGCGGCGCAGCCGCACCGCATCAAGTACAAGCCGCTGACCCGCTAGCCCGCGGAGCGCCGCCGCACTTGTCCGCGCCATCGACAGCGGCCGCCGAGGACGGCGAGGAACGGGCCTTCTGGCGCTGGGTCGGGCCGCTCGCGGCGCTGCTGATCCTGACGCTGGTGGGGTTCATCCTGCACCACCAGCTGGCCCGACTGCACATCAAGGGTGTGCTCGCCCATCTGCACGCGATCCCGCGGCGGCAGATTCTGACGGCGCTGCTGTTCACCGCGCTCAGTTACTGGCTGCTGACGACCTACGAGGTACTGGCGCTGCGCTATCTGCGGCGCGCGATCCCCTACACGCGGATCCTGTTTACCTCCTTCATCGCCTATTCCTTCGGGCATACGCTGGGCTTCGCCGTCTTCACCGGCGCGGCCATCCGCTTCCGCCTGTACGTCACGGCGGGGCTGAGCGCGATTGACGTCGCGACGGTCACCGCCTTCTGCAGCCTGTCGCTGGGAATCGGCCTGGCAACCATCTCGGGGCTGTCGCTGCTGCTGTCGCCGGGGCACGCGGCCATGCTGCTGCACCTGCACCACAACTGGTCGCTGCTGGCGGGCGCGGGCCTTTTATGCGCCGTGCTCGCCTATGCGCTGTGGGCCTGTTTCGCCCGCGGGGTGCTCGAGGTGCGCGGCTGGGCGCTGCACGCGCCGGGGCCGGCGATCGCGCTGGTGCAGCTCGGGCTGTCGGTGCTCGACCTGTCGCTCTCGAGCGCGGTGCTGTGGTCGCTTCTGCCAGCCGATGCCCAGGTGCCCTTTATCACCTTCCTGGGTGTTTATGCCGCGGCGGTGATCGCCGGCATCATCAGCCACGTCCCGGGCGGAGTCGGCGTCTTCGAAGCCGTGGTCCTGCTCACCGTGCCGAACGTGCCGCCGGAGGCGCTGCTGGGCTCGCTGCTCGCCTACCGCGCCATCTATTACCTGGTGCCGCTGGTGTTCGGCACCCTCCTGTTCGGTGCCAAGGAGCTGGCGGCGCAGGGCGCGCGTCTCGCCCGGGCGCAACAGCTCGCCAGCATGTACATCGCGCCGGTGGTGCCGCAGATCGCCGGTGCCCTCACCTTCCTCGCCGGCGCCCTGCTGTTGTTCTCCGGAGCGACACCGGCGATCGATGAGCGCCTCGCCTTCCTCGACCGCGTGCTGCCGCTTGCCGTGCTCGAGGTGTCGCATCTGGCCGGCAGCGTGGTTGGTCTGGGACTGCTGGTGCTGTCGCGCGCGCTATTCCGGCGCGTGCGGACCGCGTACCACATCTCCGTGTGGCTGCTCGGCGCTGGCATCGTGGCCTCGCTTCTGAAGGGCCTCGACTTCGAGGAGGCGGCGCTGCTGGCACTGGTCCTGGGCGTTCTCATGCTCGGGCGGCGGGCGTTCTACCGCCCGACGGCGATCCTGTCGGAGCGCTTCACACCGGCCTGGGTCGTGAGCATCGTCGGCGTCATCGCCACGGCGGTGTGGATCGGGATCATCTCCTATCGCCATCTCGGCTACTCGGACGAGCTGTGGTGGACCTTCGCTCTCGATGGCAACGCGCCGCGCATGCTGCGCGCCTCGCTGGCGGTTATCGTGCTCGGCACTACGTACGTGCTGTGGAACATGCTGCGGCCGGCACGCCCGGAGCCGGCGGTGGCCGGGCCGGAGGAACTCGAGCGCGCCCGGGCGCTCATTGCAGGCGCGGACCTGACGCTGGCGAATGCGGCTCTCACCGGCGACAAGCGCCTGTTGTTCAGCGACGCCGGCGACGCCTTCGTCATGTACCAGATCGCCGGCCACAGCTGGGTGGCGCTCGGGGACCCGGTGGGCTCGCAGTCGGGCGCCGAGGAGCTCGTATGGCGCCTGCGCGAAATCTCGGATCACCACGGCGGCCAGACGGTGTTCTATCAGATCGCCGCCGAGCACCTCGGGCTGTACGTGGACCTGGGACTGGCGGCCATGAAGATCGGCGAGGAAGCGCGCGTGCCACTGGCGGAATTCTCACTCGAGGGGGCCGCGCGCGCGGACCTGCGCCAGTCGCACCGGCGCGCGCAGCGCGACGGCGCCACCTTCGAGGTCGTGCCGCCCGGGGAGCTGCAGGCACTCATGCCCTTGCTCGGGCAGATCTCGGACGCCTGGCTCGCGAGCAAGTCCACCGGCGAGAAGCGCTTCTCGGTCGGGGCGTTCTCGCCTGCCTACGTGCGGCAGTTCCCGGTGGCGCTGGTGCGCACGGCCGGACACCCGGTGGCGTTCGCCAATCTGTGGACTACCGGCACCCGGTCCGAGCTGTCGGTGGACCTCATGCGCTTTGATCCGGACGCGCCCCGCGGTGCCATGGACTACCTCTTCATCGAACTCATGCTGTGGGGCCGGCGCGAGGGTTACCGCTGGTTCAATCTCGGCATGGCGCCGCTGTCGGGGCTGGAAGCGCACCCACTCGCCCCGGCGTGGCACCGCGTGGGCAACTTCATCTTCCGCCACGGCGAGCATTTTTATAACTTCGAGGGCTTGCGCCGCTACAAGTCCAAGTTTGACCCGACCTGGGAGGCGCGCTACCTGGTGGCGCGCGGTGGCCTCGCCCTGCCGCGCGTGCTGGTGGACGTGTCGGTGCTGATCGCCGGCGGCATGAAGGAGCTGTTCGCCCGATGAGCCCAAGACACTGGTGCCCGCCAGCGGCCCTGCTGATGCTGAGCGCGGCGGTGGCGCACGCCGCCGGGACATCGCCTCCCGCCGCGCCCGCCCCTCACCACAAGCCCGCGCCGAGCGCAGCGCCGCCGCCCGATAGCACCTATGCCACGCATCTGCCGGCGGGCCGCTTCGGCACGGTCACCGTCTACATCCCGGAGGGCAAGCCCAACAGCGTCGCGATCTTCCTCTCCGGCGATGGCGGCTGGGAACTCGGTGTCATCAACATGGCGCACGCGCTGGTGCAGACGGGCGCCGTCGTCATCGGGGTGGACATCCGTCAGTACTTCGCCAGCCTCGGCAGGGCGGCCGCGCGCGCCGCCGCGCCCTGTCAGATGCCCGCCGCGGACTTCGAATCCCTCAGTCACCAGGTGCAGAAGGAAATCGGCATGAACGACTATCTGGTGCCGGTGCTGGTGGGCTATTCCTCGGGTGCGAGCGTCGCCTACGCCACGCTGGTCCAGTCCCCGCCCGGTACTTTTGCCGGCGCGCTCAGCCTGGGCTTCTGCGCCGAGCAGGATTTCGCCGGTGCGAGTCTCTGCCCCGGGGCGGGCCTGCACTACACCCCCAACGCGCACCACGAGCTGGTGCTGCAGCCCGCCGCCACGCTCAAACAGCCGTGGATTGCCCTGCAGGGCCAGAAGGACCAGGTATGCAGTCCGCACGCCGCGGATGAGTTCGCCGCCAGGGTTGCGAACGGGGAGCTCGTGCAGCTGCCGCTGGTGGGGCACGGCTTCTCGGTGGAGCGCAACTGGATGCCGCAGTTCAAGCAGGCGTACGCGCACCTGGCGAGCCACACCGAGCCGGCCGCCGCCGTGGGCGCGGCGGACATCGGCGACCTGCCGGTGCAGGAAGTGCACGCCAGCGGCGCTTCCGATGAGATGGCGCTGCTCATGACCGGTGATGGCGGCTGGGCCGGCCTCGACCAGGAGCTCGCCGCGCGCCTGGCGGCGAACGGGGTGCCGACCGTGGGCCTCAACTCGCTCAAGTACTTCTGGCGCGAGCGCACGCCGGAGGAAACCGCCGGCGACGTCGCGCGCATCCTGCGTCACTACCTGAGCGCCTGGAACAAGAAGCGCGTGTTGCTGGTGGGTTACTCCTTCGGCGCCGACGTGCTGCCGTTTGTGGTCAACCGCCTGCCGAGCGACCTGCGCGATCGCATCGCCAGCGTCAGCCTGCTCGGGATCGATGCGAATGCTTCCTTCGAGGTGCGGATTGCCGAGTGGGTGGGCGCCGACAACGGCGGCGCGCCGACGCGGCCCGAACTTGTGCGCATCACGCAGCTGCCGGTGCTGTGCCTTTACGGGGAGGGCGAGAAGGACTCGATCTGTCCCGGGCTGCCCCCCGGCGCGATCGCGCGCGAACAGGTCGGCAGCGGTCACCACTTCGGCGGCGAGTACGCCACCCTCGCCGACCGCATTCTCGCCTTCGCCCGGGCACCCCACCCTGTGACATAACGCGGCGCCACAGCCCAAGGCGCCCGCCCCACGGCGGGGGCTGCGTTCCGGAGCGCGCGCTGGGGTAACATGGGAGCCACGCGGCAGATACAACAACGCGAGCCGCCGGCGTCAACCGCAATGTCCCTGTACATCGATTCTGCGAGCCGTCTGCACCACGACCTGGACAAGAACCTGGTCGTGACGTGTCCGCATTGCCAGGCGGTGGCACATATCACGGCCAGCGCGGTGCCGCGCTTCGAGGACCTGCAGCTGTACCGCCCCAAGCAGGTGGGGCTCGTGTATCTGTGCGACGCGTGCCACGCACCGATCTTTCTGCGCTTCACCGTGCGCGTCTACGGTGCCGCGCGCATCGAACTGTCGCCACAATTTTCCGAGGTCGAGCGAGCGCGCGAAAAATTCAGCTTCGCCTACATCCCCGAGGACGTGGAACTGCTGTTCCGCGAGGCGCTCACCTGTTTTTCCAACGGTGCGTTCAACGCCTTCGCCTCCATGTGCCGGCGCGCGGCGCAGTCGATGTTCGCGGACCTCGGCGAAGCCGGCAAGCTGCGGCTGTTCGACGAGCTCAACGCGGTGCGCGACCTGGCCAACATCGCGCCGGAAATCTTCACCAAGATGAAGAGCGTGCTGTTCGGAGCGGAGCTGGATGCGCGTTCGGCACTGCCGCAACTGGACGGCTACGAGGCCGGCATCATGCTCGAGGTCGTCAAGGATCTCTTCTACGAGGCCTACGTGCGCAAGGGCAAGCTGCAACAGGCGATCATGGTGCGCCGCTTCTTCCTCGATGAGACCGGCAGCAACGTCACGCCGTTCATCTCCGCGAGCTGAAACACCTCAGTCGACGAAGCGGCGCGCGTTGTGGAACAGGCGCATCCAGCCGCTGTACTCGCCCGCATCGCGCGGGTGCCATGAATTCTGCAGATAGCGGAACGAGCGCTCCGGGTGCGGCATGGTGATCGTCACGCGCCCGTCGGTGTTGGCGAGCGCCGCGATCCCGTAAGGGGTGCCGCTCGGATTGGCCGGATAGGTCGTGGCCGCGCTGCGATCGGCATTGATGTAGCGCAGGCTCACCAGGTCACTGGCGGCGCAGGCCGCGGCCGCCGCGGCCGTGCTGAAGTGCGCGCGGCCCTCGCCGTGCGCCACCGCGATCGGCAGCCGCGAGCCCGCCATCCCCTGGAACAGCACCGAGGGCGACTGCAGCACCTCCACCTGGGAGAAGCGCGCCTCATACTGCTCGCTGCGGTTGCTCACGAACCGCGGCCAGTGCGCGGTCCCGGGGATGATGCTCTGCAGGGCCGCGAACATCTGGCAGCCGTTGCAGATGCCGAGGGCAAAGGTGTCGGCGCGGGCGAAGAAACGCAGGAACTGCTCGCGCACCGCTTCGTGGAACAGGATCGACTTGGCCCAGCCCTCGCCGGCACCGAGCACGTCGCCGTAGGAGAAGCCACCGCAGGCGACCAGCCCTTTGAACTCGGCGAGCGTGCGGCGGCCCGCCAGCAGGTCCGTCATGTGCACATCGTGCGGCGTGAAGCCGGCGCGCTCGAACACCGCGGCGGTTTCGACCTGGCTGTTAACGCCCTGCTCGCGCAGAATCGCCACCGCCGGGCGCGCCCCGCGTGCGAGATAGGGCGCGGCCAGGTCCGCCTGGGGATCGAAGCTCAGTGCCACCGTGAGGCCCGGATCCTCCTCCGCCGTCAGCGCCGCAAACTCCTCGTCGGCGCACTGCGGGTCATCACGCAGGCGTCGCATGCGCCAGGAGGTCTCGGACCAGGCGCGCTTGAGCTCCGCCCAGGGCTCATCCAGCTGCTCGGCACCGACGCGGATCTGCACCCGCAGCTCACTCACCGGGGCGCCGAGGTACAGCGCGGCCTCGCCCAGCCCGTGGCGCGTCAGGATGTCATTGAAGGCCGGCTCATCGGCGGCCAGGATCTGCACCACCACGCCCGGCTCCTCGGCGAACAGCTGCGCCAGCGCCGCTCCGCGCGCCGCCGGCAGCGCGATGTCGAGCCCGCAGTGCGCGGCAAATGCCATCTCGGCGAGCGTCACGAACAGGCCGCCGTCGGAGCGGTCGTGGTAGGCGCGCAGCATGCCGCGCGCGCGCATTTCCTTGAGCGCTGCGGCCAGTCCGAGCAGCTGCGCGGGGGCATCGAGGTCGGCAGGCTCGGCGCCGAGTTCGCCGTACACCTGCGCCAGCGACGAGGCGCCCAGGCGGTTGCGATGGCGCGCCAGGTCGATCAGCCACAGCGAGGTCGGGCGTTCATCGAGCTGCAGCGCCGGCGTGAGGGTGCGACTCACGTCGCCGACGCGTGCGAACGCCGAGACGATCAGCGACACCGGCGCGACCACGCTCTTGTCGACGGCGCCCTCGCGCCATGTGGTCTTCATCGACAGTGAATCCTTGCCCACGGGGATCGCGATGCCGAGTTGCGGGCACAGCTGCTTGGCCACGGCCTGCACCGTTTCGTACAGTGCCGCATCCTCGCCCGGCTCGCCGCAGGCGGCCATCCAATTGGCCGAGAGGCGAATGGCGGACAGCGAGTCGATATCGGCGGCCAGAATGTTGGTGATAGCCTCGGTCACCGCCAGGCGCCCGGAGGCCGGCGCATCCAGCACCGCGACCGGCGTGCGCTCGCCCATGGCCATGGCCTCGCCCGCCCGCCCCTGATAGTCGGCGAGCGTGACCGCCACGTCGCTGACCGGCACCTGCCAGGGCCCGACCATTTGGTCGCGGCTGATGAGGCCGCCGACCGTGCGATCACCGATCGTGACCAGGAAGGTCTTGTCGGCGACCGCGGGGAAGCGCAGCACGCGATAGGCAGCCTCCTTGAGATCGATGCCCGCGAGGTCAAAGTGCGGCGGGCGGGTGCTGTGGCTCTTCACATCGCGCGTCAGGCGCGGCGGCTTGCCGAGCAGCACCTCGAGCGGCAGGTCCACCGGGCGGTTGCGGAACAGCGGATCCTCGACGAGCAGCTGACCGGAGGTGTCGATTTCGCCGATCACCGCAAAGGGGCAGCGCTCGCGCGCCGCGATCGCCGCGAAGCCCGCGAGCGAGCCTGCCTCGATGATGAGCACGTAGCGCTCCTGGGCCTCGTTGCACCACAGCTCGAGCGGCGACATGCCGGCTTCCGCGCTGGGAATGGCGCGCAGGTCGATGCGCGCACCGCGCGCGCTGTGTGCCACGGCCTCCGGCACCGCGTTGGCGAGGCCCCCGGCGCCGACATCGTGAATGAGTACGATCGGATTGCGGCTGCCCAGAGACCAGCAGTGATCGATCACTTCCTGGGCGCGCCGCTGGATTTCCGGATTGCCACGTTGCACGGAGGCGAAATCAAGGTCCGCGCTCGAGCCGCCGCTGCCGATCGAGGAGGCCGCGCCGCCGCCCAGGCCGATCAGCATCGCCGGGCCGCCCAGCACCACCACCTTGGAACCCGGGGGCACCTCGGACTTCTCCACGTGCGGGCGGCGCACGTTCCCAAGGCCACCAGCGATCATGATCGGCTTGTGGTAGCCGCGCACGCGCGGCGCGGGATCCCCTGCCGCGTGCTGCTCGAAGGTGCGGAAGTAGCCGCAGATCGCCGGCCGCCCAAATTCGTTGTTGAAGGACGCCGCGCCGATCGGACCCTCGATCATGATGTCGAGCGCCGCGGCGATGCGCTGCGGGGCGCCGAACTCGCGCTCCCAGGGACGCTCGTATCCGGGAATGCGCAGGTGCGACACCGAGAAGCCGGTCAGGCCGGCCTTGGGCTTGGCGCCGCGACCCGTGGCGCCCTCATCGCGGATCTCGCCGCCCGAGCCGGTGGCAGCCCCCGGGAAGGGGGAAATCGCGGTCGGATGGTTGTGAGTCTCGACCTTGATGAGAATGTCGATCGGCTCGTGGCTCGCGCGGTAAATCCCGGACTCCGGGTCGACGAAGTAGCGCACCCCGGCGGAGCCTTCCATGACCGCGGCATTGTCCTTGTAGGCGGACAGGATGCCCGCCGGAGCTGTGGGCGTGCGTGTAGCGAATCATCCCGAACAGGGTGTCCGGGCGCGGCTTGCCGTCGATGATCCAGCTGGCGTTGAAGATCTTGTGGCGGCAGTGCTCGGAGTTCGCCTGCGCGAACATCATGAGCTCGACGTCGGTGGGATCGCGCCCCAGACCGCGGAAACTCTCCAGCAGGTAGTCCATCTCATCGGCCGACAGCGCCAGCCCGAGGCGGCGGTCCGCCGCAATCAGCGCCGGCCGCCCCGCGGCCAGCGAGATCGCCGCAAGCGGCTGCGGCGGCGCGTGCTCGAACAGACGCGCAGCCTCCGCGCCAGCGAGCAGCGCCATCTCCGTCATGCGATCACCGAGCGCCGGGGCGAGCCGCAGCAGGCGCTCACGCCCCAGCGCGCCCGCGGCACTCACCCGGTACTCAATGCCCCGTTCCAACCGCCGCACCACCTCAAGGCCGCACACGTGCGCGATGTCGGTCGCCTTGCTCGACCACGGCGAGATGGTCCCGGCGCGCGGCACGATCAGGATGGCTTCCCCGGGTGCCGCGCCCGCGCCTTGCGGGGCGGCGGCACCATAGGTCAGCAACTGCTCGAGAATGCTGCGCTGCGCGGCGCTCAGCGGCGCCGCCAGATCCGCAAAGTGCACGAAGCGGGCGGCCAGCCCCTGCACCGCCGCATCGAGCGCCTTCAGCCGCTGGAGGAGTTTCGCAATACGGAAGTCCGATAGCGCGGGCGGCCCCGGTATCAGCAGCATGCTATCGGAGCCCTCACTTCTTCTCGCCCGGCGGAACGGTGTACATCGGCATCGGGAACTGGGTGACGTTGGCGCCGCCCTCGAGCGCGGTGATCTTGCTGACGCCTTGTTTCCTGACTTCGTCGATGCGCAGGATCGAATGCAGTGGCAGGAAGGTGCGCTTCACGCCGGCAAACTCGCCCTTGACACGCTCCTCCGAGGGGTCGAGCACGACCGAGGAGCGCTCGCCGAAGACGAGCTCTTCCACCTCGATGAAGCCAAACAGCTCCCCGTGGTTTACCTTGCGGGCGTAAACCTCGTATACCTTGCCTTGATTCACGAACATAATGCGGAAAATGTGACTGGTTGCCATGGCTCGGCGGGGATCCACTGCTAGCGTTGAGGCTGGACATTATATGTCCGGGCGCGCCCGGGGACGCTGTTGCATCCACCGGACCGATCCACCCATTAAGCGGACGGATGGCTTTTGACGCGGGGAACCATGCTCAGGCTGAGAATCGTCAGCGATCAGCGGCGTTCGCTCGCTGAGCGCAGCAGCGCCGTTTTCTCGGTTGAGGGGGGCACCATCGGCCGCTCGGCCGATAACGACTGGGTGCTGCCCGACCCGTCCCGCTATGTGTCCGCGCACCACGCCCGCGTGCAGTTCCGCGAGGGCCATTTCTACCTGCAGGACGTCAGCACCAACGGCGTCTACGTGAATGATGACATGGAGCCGCTCGCCAAACGCGGCTCCAGCGGCTACCGGCTCGCCAACGGCGATGTGCTGCGCATGGGCGACTACCACATCGTGGCGGCGCTCGATGTCAAGAAGCCCGACGATGACGTCGTCCCCGCGGTGCCCACCAGCATCCAGGCACTGCGGCCGCTCAAGCGCATCGCGGAACGCGACATCGGCGCCCCGATCAATCTCGACGAGCTGCTGCTGCCGTCCGAAGACCCGGATCCGGTGCTGCCGGTCAACGCCTACGGCCAGGCGGTGGACTCGGGGCGCGTGCATGCGCTCAGTCGCGGCCCGGAACCGCTGGCGGGCGCTCCCGCGGGTGCGTCCGTCGCGGGACGGCAGGCCCTCGGGGAACAGCACACCTCCGAGTCGATCTCCCAGCGCATGGGGCGGCTGGCGGAGGCGGTCAGCCGTGAACCGAAGAACGGCGCGCTCAGCCCGATCGCGCTCGAGGACATGCGCTCGGGACTGGAGGCCTTCTGCCGCGGGGCCGGCATCGCCCCGGACAGCCTGCCGGCGGATGCGCAGGCGCGCCTGCTGCATCTGGCCGGGCGCCTGGTGCGTGAGATCTTCGTCGGACTGAAGGATCTGGAGCGGACCCGCGGGGAAACCCGCAACCGCTATCGCATCGAGAGCCCGGCGCCGGATCCGGATGATTCGCGGCCCTCTCTCGCCCACCTCATGGTCGAGGATCTGCTGATTTCGTTGTTCCTGCAGCACGAGGGGCGCCGCCTGGATTCGGTGCAGTGGGTGCGCGAGACCGTTACCGAAGCCAAGGTGCACGAGCAGGCGATCGCCCAGGCGACACGCGCGGCCTTCATTGAGTTTCTGGATCGACTGGATCCGGCCGAACTTGAGGCGCGCTTCGAGCGCGCCGCGCGCCGCGGTAAGACCCGCGCGGCCGATACGGCGCAGTACTGGGAGCTGTTCACGACCTTCTATCGCAATCTCATCGAAATGCCGGCGGACCACCTGCCGCACACCTTCGTCGAGGCCTTCGCGGCGGCGTATCGTGAGGCTCTGAGAAAGCCGCATGCCCCTGAGTGAACAGTCGCGGCCACGGAGCAGTGCTGCGGTGCCCCTCGAAGACGCACACGCCGTCGCCGGCGGGCCCGCGTTCGATTAGGAGTTTCCCGCCCTGCTGCGCGCGCGGCGGGATCAGCGCGTTGTGGCATGGGAGCCGCCGCGTGCAACCGGCCGTCACAGCAAGGAAGGCAATGGCAAAACCCGTCCCCCGAGTTGTTACGCGCTGCTCGACCTGCATCCAGATGCTCGCAGCTGCGTCGGTTGGTGGCGGAGAGGGTGGGATTCGAACCCACGTGCCGGAATTACCCGACCATCCGATTTCGAGTCGGCGCCGTTATGACCGCTTCGGTACCTCTCCGGCTGCCCTGTGAGTCCGGCGGGGGCTGGTATTCTAGCGGAAAGCCCGTGCGGTGAGGGGAGGTTCGTGCGCGCATTCGCTCTCGCCCTTGTCGTGCTGCTGCTGGCGGGCCTGGGCGGCTGCGGCAAATTCCAGCCGCAGGAGATATTCGAGAAAAGCGCGCTCGAGGAAATCCGCGCGCGCGGCGAACTGCGCGTCGTGACGCTGAACCTGCCGACCTGCTACTACCTGGGCGCACAGGGGACCGAGGGCCTGGAGTTCGACCTGGCGACCGCCTACGCGGCAGCCCTCGGCGTCAAGCTCGCGATGTACCCGGTCGCCAACGAACATGCGATGCAGCAGGAGCTCGCCGCCGGGCATGCCGACATCGCCGCCGCCTCCCTGACCAACACCCCGGAATGGAGTCGGGTCGCCGATGCCGCCGCGCCCTACACGCTCATTCCGCAGCTCGTCGTCTACCACCGCAGCGGCGTCAAACCGCGCGAGACGCTGCAGCTGGAGTCCGCCAAGATCGCCGTGCGCGCGGGCAGTCCGCAGGAGCGCATCCTGCAGCACCTGAAGGGCACCGTGGCGCCGAGCCTGCAGTGGGAAGAGACCGCGCCGAGCGTCGCGGACCCGATTGAGGATGTTGAATCGGGCGACGCCCAGTACGCACTCACCGACGAACGCGAGTTCTCGTTCGCGCACCACCTGTATCCGAACGTCCTCATCGGCTTCGCGCTGCCCGAGCGACGCCCGGTGCAGTGGATGGTGCGACACGGCGCGCCCGGGCTGCTGGCGAGCGTCGATGGCTTCTTCCGCGCGCTGGCCGCCTCCGGTCGCCTGCCGCAGATGGTGCAGGAATCCTCCGGGGACACGCGCCCGTTCGCGTACGAGGAGTCGCGCGAGTTTCAGGGGCACGTCGCCGATCGCCTGCCGCAGTTTCGCGGCTGGTTCGAGGAGGCCGCGGTGCATTCGGGCATCGACTGGCGCCTGCTGGCGGCGGTCGGCTACCAGGAGTCAAAGTGGGATCCGCGCGCCGCCTCCAGCGAAGGCGCGGTCGGGGTGATGATGCTGACCGCCGATACCGCCCAGGCAATGGGCATCAAGGATCGCACCAACCCGGAGCAGAGCATCGCAGGCGGGGCACGCTACCTGGCCCAGGTGCGCGAGATGATCCCCGAGCGCATCGCGGAGCCGGACCGCACCTGGCTCACCGTGGCGGCCTACAACGTCGGCTTCGGCCACCTCGAGGATGCGCGCATCATCGCCCAGTCGCGCGGTAAGAATCCGGACTCCTGGGCCGACGTGCGCGAGCAACTTCCGCTGCTGGCGCAGCAGCGCTGGTATGACCGCGCCAAGCGTGGTTACGCGCGCGGCTGGGAGCCGGTGCAGTTCGTCGATCGCATCCAGCGCTACCTGACGCTGCTGGAATGGCAGCCGGGCGAGAGTGGCGGCGCGACGCTCGTCGCGCCCGCGTCCACGGCGCCCGCTGCCGCCACCCCTGCTGCCGCCACGCCGCCCGTGGTGCCGGTCAGTGCTCTGACGCCTCCTGCCACGAGCACGTCCCCGGCCATCAAGTAACCCCCCGGCGAGCGAGCGCCGCCCTCAGGCGCGACGTTGCGCGAAGAACTCCCGCAGCAGCTGTCCGCACTCTTCCATGAGTACGCCACCGAAGACGTCCACGCGGTGGTTCAGTCCCGGCAGCGCGAAGACATCCGTGATACTGCCGGCGCCGCCGGCGCGCGGGTCCCAGGCACCGAACACCAGCCGCCGCACGCGCGCGTGCACCATCGCGGCGGCGCACATGACGCACGGTTCGAGCGTCACGTAGAGCGTGGTGTCGGCGAGCCGGTAGCTGCTGAGGGCTCGGCCCGCGGCGCGCAGCACCTGCACCTCCGCGTGTGCCGTCGGGTCATGGGTTGCGATCGGACTGTTGCCGGCACCGGCGAGGATCTCTTCCCCCCGTACCAGGACGGCGCCCACGGGTACTTCGCCGCGCCCGCGCGCCGCCACGGCATGCGCCAGTGCGGCGCGCATGAAGGTGACATCCACGCCGGTGTCAGCCGGCGCCGCCATGGGCATCATCGGGCGGTGGCGCCGGCGGTGGCGCCGGCGGCGTCAGAAAGAGTGCCGGATCGACGAAGTTGGCATTCAATGCCACCCCGAAATGCAGGTGCGGACCCGTCGCGCGGCCGGTCGCACCGAGCTTGCCGATCACCGCACCGGCCTTGACCTCCGAACCCGGCGTGACGTCGATCTCGCTCAGGTGGCAGTACATCGTGATGAGACCGGCGCCGTGATCGAGAATCACGGTGTTGCCGTTGAAGAAATAGTCACCGGTGTCGAGCACCCGCCCGTCGCCGGCCGCATGGATTGGCGTGCCCTTGTCCGCAGCGATGTCCATGCCGCTGTGAGGGTTGCGCGCCTGGTTGTTAAAGACGCGCCGCGAGCCATAGGAGCTGGAACGGATGCCCGCAACCGGGGGTTGCAGCCGCAGCGTCGCAGGCAGCGTCTCGGAGAACGTGCCCACGGCCTTGTGAATGTGCGGGGTCTCCTTGTTGACGCGCGCCAGGTCCTTCTTCGAAAGATCCACCTGGCGCGGCGCGACTGTCAGGCGCTGCTCGGTGTACTGCTTGTCGGCGACCTCGAAGCCGACCGCCGCCCCGCCCGGCGTGCCGTCCTGCACGCGCACGACGGCGTGGCCGGGCACCTGCGCGAGCGGAATGCCAACCACGGCCAGCCAGCCCTCGCTGGCGGGCAGCACCAGCACCCGCCGCTCCTCAAAAGTGACCACCGGGGGCTTGCCGGCCGGCGCGGAGATGGGGATGAACGCGACGCCGCCCGGGACGAACTCCGCCTGCGGCAGCGGCACGGGACTGCCGGCCTCACCGCCCGCAGCGCTGCCTGCCAACACGCAGCTCAAGAGCAGCACCGCACCGCTGCTGCGCCAGCCGCGCGCCGCCACTGCCGCCGCCTTCACTCTGGCATTCCGGGCATCGTTGCGACTCATTTCCTGCCGGTCACGCGGGCGCTCAAGGTGCCGCGCGCGAGCCGCGCCTCGATCTCCTCGCCGGGCGCGACCGCGGCTGCATCACTCAGCACCCGTCCGTCGGCATGCGTGACGATGGCGAAGCCGCGCGTCAGGGTGGCCAGCGGACTGACCGCATGCAGCCCGCGCTGCGCCAGCGCCAGACGCTGGGCGACGCGCGCCAGGGTCTGCTCCCACGCGCGGCTCAGGCGCGTCTGCAGCTGCTGGTGCCGCGCGCGGTACTCCTGCAGCTCATGTTGGGGCGAGCGGCGCGCCAGGCGGGTCTTCAGTTCCGATACCCGCAGCCGCCCGTGATGCACGCGGGCGCGCACCGCACGGCCGAGGCGCTGGCTGAAATCATCGAGGCGTTGCATCTGCTGCTGCAGGCGCACGCCAGGATGTGCCAGCTTCAGCCGCCGCTCGGTGGTTTCCAGGCGCACGGCCGCGACCCGCAGCTCGCGTCGCATGCCGCCGGTGAGACGCTGCGCGCTGCGCTCCAGTGCCTCAAGGCAGGCGAGGCGATCCGGCACCACCAGCTCGGCGGCCGCCGACGGCGTCGGCGCGCGCGCGTCGGCCACGAAGTCCGCGATGGTGAAGTCCACCTCGTGGCCGACACCGCACACTACCGGCACAGAGCAGGCGTGAATGGCGCGCGCCAGCCGCTCGTCATTGAACGCCCACAGGTCCTCGAGCGAGCCGCCGCCACGCGCCAGCACGATGACATCGCATTCACGCCGCGCGGAGGCGAGCGACAGCGCCCGCACCAGCGCGGGTGCGGCCGCGACACCCTGCACCGGCGTCGGATAGATCAGCACCGCGGCGGGCGGGTAGCGCCGCTTGAGGATGTGCAGGATGTCCCGCAGCGCGGCCCCGGTGGGCGATGTGACTACCCCGATCCGGCGCGGAAAGCGCGGCAGTGGCCGCTTGCGCGCCGGAGCGAACAGCCCCTCGGCGGCCAGCTGGCTCTTGAGGCGCTCGAACTCGCGCTTGAGCGCGCCCAGGCCCGCCTCTTCGAGGTGTTCGACGATGAGCTGGTACTCGCCGCGGGCCTCGTACACGCTGATGCGGCCGCGCACCAGCAGCTGGGAACCGGCGCGCGGGGTAAATCCGACCAGCATGTTCTTCATGCGGAACATCGCGCAGCGCAGCTGCGCATCCTTGTCCTTGAGCGAGAAATACCAGTGCCCGGACGCGGGCTGGGAGAAGTTCGACAGCTCCCCCTCGACCCACACAACCCCAAGCCCCCGGTCCAGGAGCACGCGCACTTCACGTGTCAGGCGGGTGACGCTGTAGACGTCGCGCCCCGGGACCGGCACGCCGTGAACCTCAGGATTTGCGGGCATAGGGCACCTTATCACGAGGTTTACCGAGACGGCCCGGGCGCATATAATTGCGCATGCGCATCCTCGAAGAAGCTCTCACCTTCGACGACGTCCTCCTGGTTCCGGCTTACTCGGAAATTCTGCCACGCGAGGTCGATCTCTCCACCCATGTCACGCGCCGGATCCGGCTGAACGTGCCGTTGATGTCGGCCGCCATGGATACGGTCACCGAGGCACGTCTGGCGATCACCATCGCCCAGGAAGGCGGCATCGGCATCATCCACAAGAGCATGACCATCGCCGCGCAGGCGCGCGAGGTCGGGCGGGTAAAGAAGTTCGAAAGCGGCGTGATCAAGGACCCGATCACGGTGCCTCCCGACATGAGCATCCGCGAGGTGCTCGACCTCACCCGCTCGCGCGGCATCTCCGGGGTGCCGGTGGTCGTGGGCAAGAAGGCGGTGGGCATCGTGACCCACCGCGACCTGCGGTTCGAATACAAGCTCGAGGCGCCGGTCTCCGCGGTGATGACTCCCGAGGAGCGCCTGGTCACGGTGCGCGAGGACGCGCCGAAGGATGAAGTGCTGGAGCTGCTGCACCGCCATCGCATCGAGAAGCTGCTGGTCGTCAATCGCGCCAACGAGCTGGTCGGCATGATTACCGTGAAGGACTTCCAGAAGGCCACGGAATTTCCCCGCGCCAGCAAGGACGATACCGGCCGGCTGCGGGTCGGGGCGGCGGTCGGCACGACCCCCGACACGCTCGAGCGCGTGGCCGCGCTGCGCGAGGCGGGCGTGGACCTCGTGGTGGTGGACACCGCGCACGGGCATTCCAAGGGTGTCATCGACACGGTCAGGCGTATCAAGGCGAAGTGGTCCGACGCCCAGGTGATCGCCGGCAACATCGCGACCCCGGAGGCCGCGCGGGTGCTCGTCGATGCCGGCGCGGATGCGGTGAAGGTCGGCATCGGACCCGGCTCGATCTGCACCACGCGCATCGTCGCCGGCGTCGGCGTGCCGCAGATCTCCGCAGTCGCCAACGTCGCCGAATCGCTGCGCGATACCGATGTCGCGGTCATCTCCGACGGCGGCATCCGCTTCTCGGGCGACATCGCCAAGGCACTGGCCGCCGGGGCGCATGCGGTCATGATCGGTGGCCTGTTCGCCGGCACCGAGGAGTCACCGGGCGAAGTCGAGCTCTACCAGGGCGCCTCCTACAAGTCCTATCGCGGAATGGGTTCGCTCGCGGCCATGGGCGAGCGTCACGGCTCCGCTGACCGCTATTTCCAGGACGCCGCCTCGGAGCTTGAGAAACTCGTGCCCGAAGGCGTCGAGGGCCGCGTGCCCTACAAGGGCAGCGTGGTGACGATCCTGCACCAGCTGTCCGGGGGACTGCGCGCCGCCATGGGCTACACCGGCAGCCGCAACATCACCGAGCTGCGCACCCGACCGGTGTTCGTGCGCATCACCACGGCCGGCGTGCGCGAGAGCCACGTCCACGACGTCAGCATCACCAAGGAGGCGCCCAACTACCGGGTGTCCTGACGGTCCCTATGGCGAGTGTTCCCCGACCTGCCGACAGCAACCCGCCCAGCGTGGCTGCGCATCCGGACATCCACGCGCACCGCATCCTGATTCTGGACTTCGGCGCACAGTACACGCAGCTGATCGCGCGGCGGGTGCGCGAGCTGGGGGTCTACTGCGAGATCCACCCCTGGGATGTGAGCGATGCGGAGGTGCGCGCCTTCGCCCCACGCGGCGTCATCCTCTCCGGGGGCCCCGAGTCGGTCACGGACCAGAGCCCGCCGCGCGCGCCCGCGTCGGTGTTTGAACTGGGCGTGCCGGTGCTCGGTATCTGCTACGGCATGCAGACCATGGCGCAGCAGCTCGGCGGCCGCGTCGCCCCCTCAAGCGAGCGCGAGTTCGGTTATGCGCAAGTTACCGTGCAAGGCGCCTCGCGCCTGCTCGATCACCTCGAGGATCGCCGCGATGCGGGCGGCCAGGCGGTGCTCGATGTGTGGATGAGTCACGGCGACCGCGTGGACGCGCTGCCGCCGGGATTCGTCGCGACCGCGACCACTGCCACGATACCCTACGCCGCCATGGCGGATGAGGCGCGCCGTTTCTACGGCGTGCAGTTCCACCCCGAGGTGACCCACACCACGCAGGGTGCGCGGTTGCTCGAACGCTTCGTGCGCGAGATCGCCGGCAGCGACGCCTTGTGGAGCGTGGGCAACATCATCGAGGACGCCACCGAGCGCGTGCGCGCCCAGGTGGGCAAGGGCAAGGTGTTGCTTGGGCTCTCGGGCGGGGTGGATTCATCGGTCGTCGCCGCCCTGCTGCACCGGGCGCTCGGCGCACAGCTGGTGTGCGTGTTTGTCGACCACGGGCTGCTGCGCCTCAATGAGGGCGACGAGGTGATGCGTACCTTCGCCCAGCATCTGGGCGTGCGCGTGATCCGTGTCGACGCGGAGCAACGCTTCCTCAGCGCCCTGGCCGGTGTCAGCGACCCGGAAGCCAAGCGCAAGATCATCGGCCGCACCTTCGTCGAGGTGTTTGACGAGCAGGCGCACAAGCTCACCGGTGTGCAGTTCCTCGCGCAGGGCACGATCTATCCCGACGTCATCGAGTCCGCCGGTGCCCGCACTGGCAAGGCGCACGTCATCAAGTCGCACCACAACGTCGGCGGCCTGCCCGAGACGATGAACCTGAAGCTGGTGGAGCCACTGCGCGAGCTGTTCAAGGACGAAGTGCGGCGCCTGGGCGTGGAGCTCGGACTGCCGCGCGACATGGTGTACCGGCATCCGTTCCCCGGACCCGGCCTCGGCGTGCGTATCCTCGGGGAGGTCCGCAAGGAATTCGCTGACCTGCTGCGCCGTGCCGACGCGATCTACATCGACGAATTGCGCAAGCACGACCTGTACGACCGTACCAGCCAGGCGTTTGCGGTATTCCTTCCGGTGCGCTCGGTGGGCGTAATGGGCGACGGGCGCCGCTACGATTACGTCGTGGCGCTGCGCGCGGTGGAGACCATCGACTTCATGACGGCCCACTGGGCACGGCTGCCCTACGAGTTCCTCGATCACGTCTCGCGCCGCATCGTCAACGAGGTGGCGGGGATTTCACGGGTCGTGTACGACATCTCAGGAAAGCCGCCGGCCACGATTGAGTGGGAGTGAACCTGCCCCCGGGGCGCTAGCGTTTCGCTTCAGCCTCCCCGCACAGCGCGCGCCGGGTCATCGCCTGGACTCGCTCAAGCTCGCCCTGGCCTTGCGCACACGGCGGCGCTTCGGAATTCGCGCAGGGGTCGTATCATTCACCCGGTCAATGCCGAGTACGCGACCCTGCCGTGGCAGGGGACGCCGGGGACCGGCAGGGTCCACCGCAAGAGGAGCGCGCCGATGGAACATCTCATCTATCCGAATGAAAGCGCCACCTATCGGCAGGCGCGTAACGCGCTGCTCGACGCCGAGATGGAGCTGCGCCGCCAGCTCGAACGCGTCGCCGCCCTGCGCCGCACACTGCCCCCGGGCGGGGTGGTGGCCAAGGACTACGTGTTCGCACGCATCGGCGCGAACGAGGCGCCCGAGAAGGTCCGGTTGTCCGAGCTGTTCGCCGGACATCCCAGCCTCCTCTTGTACAGCTTCATGTACGGCCCGGAGCGGGAGACGCCCTGTCCCGGGTGCACCCACATGCTCGATTCCATCGACGGTGCCGCGCGCCACGTGCCCCAGCGTCTGCCGGTGTATATCGTCGCGAAATCGCCCCTCGCACGGCTCGCCGCCTGGGCGCACCAGCGCGGCTGGGACCACCTTGCCATGCTCTCGACCGCCGGCAACAGCTACGACGCCGACTATTTCGGCGACACGTCCCGGCTCTCCGAGGCGATGCGGCGCGAGCGCGGCTACGAAGCGGGCAAGAACTGGGACGAACCGATGTACAACGTGTTTCGCCGCGACGGCGACACGATCCGCCATTTCTGGGGCAGCGAGATCGTCTATGCGCCGGAGGAGCCGGGCCAGCATCACCGCGCCGGCGACCTGGTCGATCCGGTCTGGGGCCTGCTCGACATGAGTCCGGAGGGCCGCGGCGATTTCTTCCCGAGGCTCAGCTACCCCTAAGCGAGCCGCCAGACGGCGGCCCCAGCGAGCGACAGAGCGCGGGAGCACCGCACCGGCGCATGAGAAACAGCGTGGCTGGGCGATGGCGCTTTCCTTGGCATCACTTAAAGCGCAGGCCTATGCCGGGCAGGTGCCAATCGGCCCTAATCTAAATTAAAACCTAAGTTACTGTTTCCGCGAATAATTTGGCTCTTGTCGATCGCGGACAAGCGCCGGCAAGCGGCAATTTTTTGACGGACATACTGGGTTCTGGTCCGTAAGAGGAACTACTTAGTATTCGTGTCCCCTATTGAGAGGACACGCGCATGACCAGGCCCATCGAACGCGACACCATCTATCGGTGTCGTCGCTTTTCACCTGAAACCATCGAGCTCTGCGTTCGCTGGTACACCACTTATCGGGCCCGCACTGTCGCGGGTTGGCGGTAATTCGGCGTCGGGGAGAGTCAGCGGAAGCCCAAAGGCGTGGAACAACCGCGGGCCGTCGGGTTTCACGAATAAAGTCAGCGTGGAAATCGCGTTGCGCTCGAGCGTCAACACGTGGATCGAGTGGGCGGTCCACGGTTCGTCCACGCTGGCGCGGGAATAGGCGGCAAATGCAGGCTGCCGATTGGCTCCGGTGGGTATGAGGCGGAAGCCCTCATAACGCTTCAACGCCCAATCGAAGAACGCACGGATTGCCTCGCGCCCCGCATACCACTCTGGCGTGGGCGGCATGACATACGTCGCATCCTCCTTGAGGAGTGCGGCAAAGTCGGCCACATTCAGCGCTTCCCAGGCTTGTAGGTAGCGCCCGAGCAGTTCCCTCTGCGTCGCGTCCACCGGAGATGCCTTCAATGGTTGGTCCTCGGTATTGCGCTTGCCGAGCGTCTGGCGCGCACGCTGCAGGGCGCTATTGACCGAGGCCGTTGAGCCACCGAGCAGCGTGGCGGCTTCAGTGGCCGCCCAACCGAGCACATCGCACAGCAGGAGCACGGCGCGCTGGCGCGGCGGCAGATGTTGGATCGTCGCGATGAACGCCAGTTGCACGGCTTCGCGCGCGGTATAGCGCGCTTCCGGATTGGGCGCGTCGTCAGCGATCCCTTCCAACTCCGAGTCCGGGTAAGGCTCAAGCCACCCCACGTCGGTTGCCGGGGTGCCGTCCGGCATCTGAACGGCGGCGGGTGCGCGCTCGTGTGGCAGCCAGCGCTGCGCGCTCTTGCGGCTCGCGAGCGCGTTGAGACACGCATTAGTCGCAATCCGATAGAGCCACGCGCGAAACGAGCCACCCTCGAAGTTCTCGAAGCTGCGCCAGGCGCGCATGTAGGTTTCCTGCACGAGATCCTCGGCTTCATGCAAGGAGCCCAGCATGCGATAACAATGCACTTTGATTTCCCGCCGCAACGGCTCAGCCAGCCGTTCAAACGCCTGGTTTGAATGCTCTGAGGCTGACTTCCGACGCGAGCGCGCTGCCATGGGCCAAGTTCCTTTCAGGGTACCGCTTCGAGGCCCTTCCCGGAGACCACGAACACTTTACCCTTGGAGCGATCAGCAGTGGGTGACGACCTCCAGCGCCGCTGCCGCAACATCGGCTGAGGTGGGAGGTGAATCCATGCTTTGAATGAAATTCGCCTCTGAGATGCCGAGATAACGCGCGTACCCAGCCACTGCGTGCTTGCCGAGCTCACTGTCCGGCATCATACGCGGTGCCAGTGCCATGAACCTGATGCCCAGCTTCAGGCGATCCGATTCCTTCTGGGCATAGTTCGCAATGAATATCTGCGTGCGCTTGGCGCCGGCGTACCCTCCGGAAATGGGTGAACCGGCGAGCGCTGCACCGCTCGAGATCAGAATGACGGTAGACCCTGCGGGCAGGGGCAGGGTGAGCGCCGCCTTCGAGAAATGAAAGGCGACCTTGACGTCGACTTCCCAGTTCACCGAGAACTCACGCCAGCTCTGCTCGTGCAGCGGCGCGACAGGCGGAAAAGCGCCGGCCGTCACCACGAGGATGTCGGGGCGGAGCACGTCGAACACGCGGGATGGAGCGCTTTCCTCGGTTGCGTCGAGCGCTAGAACCTCGACGCCCCGGACCTCCCGGGCAAGCTGCCGGAGACGCTCCTCCTGCCGTGCGACCGCGAGCACGCGTGCGCTGTCGCCGATCGCGCCTTCCACGACGCGCCGCCCGACGCCACGGCTCCCGCCGATCACCACTACGTTCTTACCGATGAGTGGAAGCATTGTGTCCTCCTCGACCCCGTCAGGCCGCCGCAGCGCTCTGTGGCACGAAGGCTGCAAACTGACGCTCCAGCGCCTTCGCGGCGCCCGCCCGCCAACCTTCCGCAATGGACTGCGACATCGGATCGGGGAAGATATCCTCCTCGCCCCGCGCAAGCCCATCGAAGATACCCCGCGCGGCGACGTCGGTCGGTGCCTTCGGGATGTCGAGGCCACGGTTCATATCGGTGTCAATTGGACCTAAGAAAACCGCATGCACCGACACGCCTTTGCCCACCAGCAGCGCGCGCAGCGCCTGCGTCATGTTGAGCGCGGCTGCTTTAGAAATGGAGTAGGCGGGGATGACCGGGACGGGCGCGAGCGCCACCACCGACAGGTTGTTGACGACGGCTCCTTGCGAGCGTCTCAGAAGCGGCAGGAAAGCCCGCGTCACATTCAGCGGCCCGTATAGGTTGACCGCCAAGTGCCGCTCGGTGAGCGCGGGGTTGCTCAGATCGTCATAGAGCGCGATGCCGGCGTTGTTGACGAGCACGTCCAGCGAACCGACCTGCTCGGTCGCCCGTGCGATCTGCGTTGCGTTGGTGACATCGAGTGTCAGCGGCGTCACCCGCGGGTCAGCGATATCTAGGCCGCCACCGCGCACTCCGGCATATACCCGCTCGGCTCCCCGTACCAGGGCCTCACTAACCAGCGCCCGGCCGATGCCGCGGTTGGCGCCCGTGATCAAAACTGTCTTGTTCGCGATGTTCATACCTTCTCCTTTGGTGGCGGGGTGGTTACAGATTGCCGCCCACATGTGTAGAACCGGAATGGCGGTTGAAACTGATCGGTGCGCGGCTCGCGCTTGTGACTTCGAGGCCCGTGCGGGGGACATCCGGTAGAGCCACAGCAGCAGGGCGAGAAGTGGTGTGCGCGATAGAATCTAAGCCAGAGCGTGACCGTACTCCGCCCGCCAGCACGTTATGCGCGACAAATGGCGGCTTTTAGGTCAACCGAAACAGGAGGCCGACCCGCCGGTTTTGGCCGTTCTGCGACTATCGTCGCTCAGCTCTTGCCCGGTGTCTTTCTGCGACCCGTTTATGGCGTTTGTGAATGTTGGTTCTGGAGCGAGCTAGTACAATAATGACTGATTTCCAGACGTCGCCGAAAAAACGGGCAAAATTCCTACCCAGAATCGTTTCAATTCGACCTGCAGTCCAACCTCGCTGGGCCAGGTCATTGGCCAACGTCTCAAATCGCCGCGGCTCGTTGTACGCGGGAATCAAGTTAAAACGTCCGCGGCCTCGCCAGGCGCCGCGATCTCTACCTTCGCCCGATCTTCGAAATACTTGCGCTGGAACTTGGCGTAGTCCTCGTTTGAGCGCTATGCCCGAAAATGCCGCCATCGGTGCCGAGTCCCACGTGATCCTCTCCGCACACGCCCACGGCATGCTCAAGGTGGCGAATCAAAATCCTCGGCATGCGGTCGTCCCACCGACCGATTGAAGAAGCGAGGATTCCGAACACATCCGTCGGCGGCCGATGCCGCCGAAACCAAACTGCTGGTGCGCCGCGGTCGCATCGAGATCAAGGTTGAAGTCAACTTCGTGATGACAGGTCTGCAAACTTCAGCAGCTGCTCCATTGCGAAGAACTCGAAGACCTCGTCACGCTTGTCGGAAGGAGCCTTGCTCTGCACACGCTCATCGATGATGCCGTCGATCAGTAGCTGCTCGTTCTTAGCATTGGCGATGGTCCGTGCCGACGTTGCGGCGTGGTCTTGGAAACCCAAGGATAAAGTGGCGGGCGTAGGTAACAACGCGACTGCAGAGCTAGGCTCGCCAGCTAAGCGCGTACGCTATAGCAGCTGCGATTTGCTGTGCAAACGCCTCGCTGTCTCCTTCCTCGGAGATGCCAAGAATCGCGCGCTGGTAGGCATCGCCCAACACCATAGCCACGACCTCGGCCGCAACTTGCCTCGACTTGTTGGCAGGCACTCCTTCGGCTTCGAGCAGCTGCGCGATCCGTCGGCGGATAATGCGCATGCCGGATTGATCGAAGACGCGCGAAAGGTCAGGAAAACGCCAGCCGTCTGCGACGATCAAGCGATAGAGCGCTAGTGCGTCCGGCTCGATCAGCGCCGAGATGAAGGCACGTAGCTCATCCGCGAGCCTTTTCTTGGCGGGTTTATCAGCGTTTGCCGAAGGTGCGTTTTCGAGGCCCTCACGCATGTAATCGCACATGGCCGTGACCAGACCCTCGAACAGCGCTTCCTTGCTGGGAAAGTGCCGATAGAGGGTCATTTTAGAGATCCTCCCTTCAGCTGCGACCCGGTCAAGGGTCGTTCCACCCAAGCCATCCCTAAGCAGAATGGGACGCGCAGCCCGCAGGATTTCAGCGCGCTTTTCCACCATGCGGAGCCTGCGCGGGTCATCCGCGCGCCATTTCCGGGAATCAGGGTTTTTCATACGATACTAATTCGTCTTGCATGAGTAGTTCAGATGCGATACGATTCCGTATCGTCTCATAGTAATGGAGAAACGTCATGCGCAACCCCGTCCAATTAGCCCACCTATTTGCCGACATCATGAATAGCCACGACCCTGAGCGTTTCGCCGAACTCGTGTCGGAAAGCTACGTGAATCACAATCCCGGCGTCGAGACCGGTCGCGCTGGCTTGGTGGCGTTCATGAGGCACTGGTTCGACACCCTCTCCGACACGCGCGTCGCGGTGGAGGACGCGTTCGCGGTCGGCGACCGCGTGGTTGGCCGCTACACCTATCGGGCTCGCCACACTGGACCCTTCGTGGGTGTCCCGGCTTCTGGCGCTGTCATCACCATGCGTTCGATCGATATTTGGCGCTTCGCCAACGATCGATTTGTCGAGCATTGGGACGAGCTAAATCTGCTCGAGGTATTTCAGCAGATGGGCGCAATCCCGATGCAACCGGGAGCGACGCGATGACCCTCGCCGCAGTTGTGAACGGCATCACGGCGCTGGCGTTCGCCGGTGCAGGGCTTGCCAACCTTTTCAATGTCGGCAACGCGGAATCAAGCTTCCAACGCTGGGGCTACCCCAAGGGATGGCGCCTATTGACCGCGGGTCTGGAACTCGCGGGCGCGGGGGCGCTGTTGCTTCCACCCACGCGTCGCATCGCACTCCTGGGGCTGTCGCTGTTGATTCTTGCCACGATAGTGACACTGCTGAGAGGGCGTGAGCGAGTCTCGCATCTGATACCGGCGATAGGCTTTTTCGGGATGATCGTGACGGACGCTGTTCTCCAGCTAACTCGCTGAGGATGAGTGGACTTTGGTACTTCGACGCGATCGGCATATCGTGGTTGTTCGAGCGCAATCTCCATCCAGAACGGGGTCATCATTTTTTGGTTCGAAAATTTGGCATGCACGCCTCTACTCTTAACGGCATATGTGCGAGCGTGGAGCGGGGTTACAGAATCGAAAGGCGCCTCTGCCTTCAGAGTGGGCAATCTGCATCCACCAACTATCGCTTACTATCGCCGCCAAGCGAAACTTGCTGGTATTTCTAAGGTCCTATGAGCAGTGTTCTTGTGAAGCTCAAATTGAATCAGCGAGTTACGAAGCCAGAAGATTTATTGAGTGGGAGTAGAGCGATGCCGAGACCCATCTCGACGCGTGGTCACGGGCCACGATGCCCGCGGAAGATCGGTGGTGCTCTCGGACGGCCCCCCGCCCCAGCATCACCCGATGCACGGCCCGGCAATCGGCGCCGACTTCCATGAGATGTGGAGCGAGGCCGATACGATCCCCGGCCTAACCTCGATCAAGGCTCAGGAGCCAAACGAGCGCCCGTTCACCATCATGCCGGTGGCAGGGCACCTGCTGCGGATCCTGGACGTCTATCCACTCAAGGACGGTGGCAAGCGGACGGTGATGCATCGGACACGAACACTGGATTATGTGGTCGTCATCGAGGGCGAGCTGGTCCTGATTCTCGATGACAGTGAGGTAACCCTGAAACCCGGAGACGTGGTAGTGCAGCGGGGCACGGATCACGCCTGGGAGAATCGCGCCGGCACGGTCGCACGCGCGGCGTTCTTCCACATCGATGCGCGTTTCAGCGAGGAACTGTTGGCCAGACTGCCGAAACCCCTGGCACTCATGAGCTAGCGGCCAGAGCGGGTCGGCCGCCTGGCACGCGCTGGACACGCGCGACTCTCGGATCGCCGATTTCGTTCACGGCAGCATCCCGAAGTGGCTTCAAAGCGCCCCTAGATCTCCGTGCACGACCTTGCCCTGGAACATCGTCACGACTACGCGTGCCTGGGAGATGCTCGGTTGCCGGGATGGCGAACAGGTTGCGGTCCAGCACCACCAGATCCGCGAATTTCCCGACTTCAATTGAGCCCGTCTGTTTCTCGAGGCGGTTGAGGTAGGCCGCATTGATTGTGAACGCCGCGAGCGCTTCCGGCAGGTTGATGCGCTCGGCCGGCAGGAATGGCGTGTCGGTCTCCCCCGCGGGCCCCATGCGCGTGATGGCGACCTCGATCTCCTCCAGCGGGTTCGGACTGGAGACCGACCAGTCGCTGCCGAAAGCCACTACCGCACCACTGCGGTAGAGGGTGCCGATCGGGTACAGCCGCGTGGAACGCTCCGGCCCGAGGAACGGGATCGTCAGCTGGGTGATGTACTCATCGGCAAACGCCCACAATGGCTGGAAATTGGCACTCACGCCGAGCTCACGGAAACGCGCCACGTCCGCCGGATCGATCAGCTCGAGGTGCGCGATGTGGTGGCGGTGCCCGAGATCCCCGTTGCGACGCCGCGCCGCCTCCACCGAGTCGAGTGCCTGGCGCACCGCACCGTCGCCAATGGCGTGGAAGTGGACCTGAAATCCCGCGGCATCCAGGCGCGTGACGATCTCCTTCAGGCGCTGGGGGTCAACCATGGGGATTCCGTACACGTTGCCCGGTTTTAGGTAGGGATTGAGGAGTACGGCGGTGTAATTCTCCATGACGCCGTCCTGCATGATCTTGACGGTGCGCGCATCGACGTGCCCCCCGGTGTACTTGGCGCGCAGGCGCTTGATGTTGTCGATCTGCTCCAGGCCCTGGCGGCGCTCCCACCATATCGCCGCCACCACCCGCAGGCTCAGTTCCCCCCGGGCGTCCAGCGTCTTGTAAGTCTTCAGGTCATCCTCATCGACCGAGGCATCCTGGATGGCGGTGATGCCATAGGCGTTGAGTAATTTTATTGAATAGCGCAGGCCTTCCTGCCGCTGCATGGCCGTTGCGGGCGGCACGAGCGCCGCGACCGCCGCGTCGGCGCCTTCCTGGAGAGTGCCGGTCGCCACACCAGTATCCGGATCGCGGTCGATGCGGCCATCTGCAGGATCAGGCGTGTCATTCGTTATGTGGGCGAGGTTGAGCGCCTTGGTATTCACCCAAGCGGTGTGGCCGTCGGAACTGGACAGGTACACCGGACGGTCAGGAACGACGGCGTCGAGCAGCTCGCGGCGGGCGCGGCCGCCGGGACCGAACGTCGACATGAGCCAGCCGCCGCCGGTGATCCAGGCGGCCTCCGGATGCGCCTGCGCGTACTTGCTGACCGCCGCGACGTAGTCGGCGGCGCTTTTCAGTCCGTTCAGGTCGCAGGCGCTGGCTTCCAGCCCGGCGCTGATGGGGTGAATGTGTGCATCCTGGAACGCAGGCAGGAGCATGCGGCCCTTCAGATCGACGACGCGCGTGGACTTACCGATAAAGGCTTTCAGCTGCCGGTTCGAGCCCACGAACACGATGCGCCCGGCACGGATCGCGACAGCCTCGGACCACGTGCGCGCTGCGTCCACCGTGTAGACCGCGCCACCCTCGAATGCGAGGTCAGCAGCCGTCGCGGCCGCCGCTGCCGCGTTCGGGTTCGCCTGCCCGCAGCAGATTGCAACAGCGACCAGCAAGGACCTGGGCAGGTTGTGCAAAAGAGTCATGTCACTCCCGAGAAGTCAGGTCAGTGCAATCGAGTGTTCGGTCAATTTCACCCGCTGAGTATGCCGCACGACGTCGAGCCGTGCGTACGGGCGACGGGGCTCCAGTAGGTCGGGGCTGGCTTGCTGCGCCCGGCGAACTTCCCGGGCAGGGACCTGCGCCGAACTTGTGAGAGACTTGCACGATGTCACTCTCGAGCCGCCGGCGCTTCATCGCCTCAGTGCTGGCCGCACCTGCCATGCTGGCAATGGGGTCGCCGGCGCGCGCACCAGCGGACAACGCCGGGGGGCACGAGGCAGCCAGCGTTCGACACAACTTCCGCGACCGGAATTTTGATTACTTCGTGAGCGGGGATCCGGCGACGCCGCGCGCGCCGCACACCGAATTCGCCCTGGCATTAATGGGCGGCGGCGGCTCGGTTGACGCGGCGTTCGCGGCGATCGCCAGGCACGCGGGCGGGGGACACATCGTCATTCTGCGCGCGGTCGCCGACGACAGCTTTGATGCCGAGGATGGGGACTACGGCATCTCCTTTTCGAGCAAATGGGGTCCGGTTGCCTCTGCGGAAACCATCGTCTTCCATCACCGCGAGGCCGCTTACGACCCGCGCGTCCTCACCGCCCTGGCGGGAGCGGACGGGATCTTCCTCGCCGGCGGCGACCAGTCCAACTACATTCGCTACTGGAAAGGCACCCCGGTCCAGCAGGCACTCAACGACCACGTGCGCCACAACCGCCCCATCGGCGGCAGCAGCGCGGGACTCGCGATCCTCGGCCACTACAGCTACACCGCACTTGATGGCGGCAGCATGGAATCCAAGCTTGCCCTGGCAGACCCATGGAATTCCGGAGTCACGCTCGAGAAGGATTTCCTGCACTTCAAGGGGCTCGACAACGTCATTACCGATTCGCACTTTTCGGCGCGTGCCCGCCTGGGCCGCTCGATCGTGTTCCTGGCGCGCCTGCACGAGGATGAGCCGCAAGCCAAGCTCGTCGGCATCGGCATTGACGAGAAGAGCGCCCTGCTCATCGATGCTCGGGGCATCGGCCGGCTGGCGCGCGGCTCTGCGGGCAGCGCCTGGCTGATCGTGCCGCGCCAACCGCCCGCTGTACTCGCCGCGGGACAGCCGCTGACGATCAGGAATGTCCATATCGCGCAGCTCGGGCCCAACAGCAGCGTGGATCTGAATGCACAAACGGTGAGCCGCCCGTCGGCTGAGACGAACGTGGCGATCGAGCACGGCAAACCGGCAGACAACCGCCTGGTCTCTCGCATAATGTTGCGCACGGTAGTACCCCCCGACGAGACATGAGGCGCGCCCGACGCGGGAGTCATCGGCGCGGCCGGGCGCAACGCCCCGGCCCGCATTGCCATTGGAGGACATATCTGTGCGTACATTGATTGCCTGTGTTGCTGCCACCGCCCTTGCCGCCCTGAGCGCCCCGAGCGAGGCGCGCGACGCGCCCTCTGACATGGCTAACCTCGGCCGGGCAGTGGCCGACACGACCCGGCCACCGGCGGACACGGCGCGCGACGCGAATCGCAAGCCGCTCGAAACGCTCGCCTTCGCCGGCATCCGCTCGGGGGACAAGATCGCCGACTACATCGCAAACAGCGGCTACTTCACGCGGCTGTTCGCCGCTGCAGTGGGCCCCGGTGGTTTCGTCTATGCCGTGGAGCCGACCGAGATTGTGACGTTTCCGAACGTTGCGCCCGCCTACGCGCGCCTGAAGGACTGGGCCAAGACCCAGACCAACGTCACGGTCATGACGGTGCCGGCCGCCCAGGGTCTGGTCTTTCCGCAGAAGCTGGACGTGTTTTGGATCTCCCAGAACTATCACGACCTGCACGACAAGTTCCTGGGCCCGCTGGACGTCGCGGCGTTCAATCGGCAGGTCTATCAGGCCCTGAAACCTGGCGGCACTTACGTCGTGCTCGATCACGTTGCCGCGAAGGGCTCGGCGGCGGATGTGACCGAGACCCTGCATCGGATCGAGCCGGACACCGTCAAGCGCGAAGTGCTGGCGGCCGGATTTGTGCTGGAAGCGGAGAGCTCCATCCTGCGAAACCCCGATGATCCGCACACCGCTAATGTGTTCGACAAGTCGATCGCCGGACACACGGACCAGTTCCTACTGAAGTTCAGGCGCCCGCGCTGAAAAAGGCAGGCAGGAGAGACCTCCTGCGGCGCGCGGTGGACGCGCCACGGACTTACCAGGGATGGGTCGGTGTGCTGGGCGCTCGCGCGGCCGCAGCAAACGGCACCCGGAGGAAGGTCTTCCCATCGATGCTGCCCTTACCCAGCACCTCTGCAGGGGTGATGCGCTTCGGCGGTGCTGGCGAAACGGAGGGCGCGCTCGCCCCCGCTTCAGAGGAAGCGGCTCGTCGCGCAGCTGCGCGGCAGCGGTTGCGTGAGGAAGACGGTCGCCGCGATCGGGCCACGACGCTCCGGATGAGTCGTGCGACGCGTGCCGCGCAGCACCAGCGTCCAGAACTCCGAAGCAAACAAGGCCGTGGTGCCAATCGCCGAGAGAAAAATGAGTTCCATGGGAAGTGTTCACCGGCGCGCCTGCGGCGAGCCGCTCCTGAAGGGGGTAGTGCGCGCTGAGCCGCGCGGTAAGGATCGTCACACTCCGAGCCGGATGGCTTCAGGTGTCGTTGCAATCCACGCGCTGCGATGGCAAAAGCGGACACGGCCCGCACGCGCGCGCGTGCCAGGCGACCGGAGCCAGCGCCCGGCTGCTCAGAGATGCGCCTCCAGCTCGCGAGCCTCGAGCGTGAGCGGATGCCGCGGGGTGAGGCCCGTCTGCAAGGCCAACGCCGCCCCCTGGATCGCTTCGCGCGCTCCGACCGGGTCATGCTGAGCTGCGCGCGCACGGGCCAGGAGTAACCGCGCCTCCCCGACCGTGGCGCTGCGCAGCGGATCGCGCGCCGCCGCGGTGGCGAGGTTCAGCGCCGCCACGCTGAGCGCGGCGGCCTCATCCAGCCGCCCGGCTGCCAGGGCGACGCGCGCCGCCAGCAGCAGCTGCGTGTCGCAGGCGGCCACCTCGCGCATCCGGGACAGGTCCGGATAGCCCACGTCCCGCAGCAGTATCGTCACCGCCGCCTGGGCACGCGGCAGGTCGGCGCTGCGCAGGGCCAGCAGCGCCGCCGCGTGGTCCACGGCGATTCGCAGGCGCGGCTCGCTCGTGGGTGTCAGCAGCGCGGCGGCCTCGGCGACCGCCGCCTCGGCCTCCGGCAGCGCCGCCGGAGCTGCGCGCGTCTCCGCCAGCGTGACCAGGGCGAAGATCTTGGTGGTCAGGTTGCCGCCCTCGCGGGCGCGCTGCAGCGCGTGCCGCGCCCAGGTGGCGGCCTCGTCCGTATCGTTGAGCCGCGTGAGCAGACGTCCCAGGGCAATCGCCGTCACCGGGTTGAGTGGCGCACTGGCGGCATCCCCGGTGGTCAGGGCGAGCGATTCGCGCTCACGCCCGAGCGCGGCGCTCAACTCGCCCATCAGCTGCAGCGCCACCGCCTGATTGTGCAGCGAGCCTGCCAGTTCCTCGTTGTTCTTGGCATCGGTAGCCTTCAGAACGGCGACGGTCTTCTCGATGATCGCGTTAGCCTCACGCGGGCGCCCGGCGTGCAGGTAAAGGACCTGGGCATGCGAGAGCAGCGAGCGGTAAGTGCGATCGGTGCGGTCGAGCTGTTCCTGCAGGGCAAGGGCCGCGTTGATGCGCTCCAGCGCCTTGGCCCGCTCGCCGCGCACATCCGCAAGCGTCGCTTCCGCGTGGATGCAGTCAATGCGCCGGGACAGCGGCAGCGCGCGGGCGGTTGCCAGCAGTGCCACCGCCTCATTCATGCGGGCGGCGGCAAGATCCGCCCGCCCCCGGGCCAGCTCGGTCTCGACCGTGTTGCACTGCACGTCAAGCAGCAGCACCGGGTCGGACAGGCGCCGGGCGATGTCTTCGGCCTTCTGCAGCGCCGCGAGTTCCTTTTCGGTGTTGCCCAGGTCCATGTAGCGACCGGAAATGGGAATGAGCGCGCGGGCGATGAAACCCGGATCGTTGGCGTACTGCTGCTCGAGCAGCTCCACGCTGCGGTCGATCATTTCCTCGCGGGTGAGCGGGCGGCCGCCCGGGCCGCTCTGCTCCATCACCATGTTGGTGAAGCGCTCCTCGGCCTCGGCGCGCTTGGCCTGCTGGCGCGCATCATCGCGCTGGCGGCGGGCCTCGAACATTTCCGCGCTGGTCACGACCGAGGCGCCCGCCAGCGCCAGGAACATCAGCGCCGCGGCGGCCACGGCCGTGCGGTTGCGCCGTACGAACTTCGCGGCGCGGTAGGCGAGGCTGTCGCCACGCGCCAGCACCGGCTCGTGATTCAGCCAGCGCTGCAGGTCTTCGGAGAACTCCAGCACCGTGCGGTAGCGCTCGCGCGGGTCGCGCTTGAGCGCCTTGGTGATGATGTTGTCCAGATCGCCGCGCAACTCGCGGCTGAGACGGCGGTTGTGTCCGACCTTGGAACTCGGCAGCGCCACATCGGCGGCAGCCAGCGCCGCGGCGAGGCCGTGGTGTGCGCCCAGGGTGTACGGACGGCTGCCGGTGAGCAGTTCAAACAGCACGATGCCGAGGGAATAGACGTCACTTGCGACCGTGATGGGCTCGTTGCGGATCTGCTCGGGCGCCGCATAGTCGGGCGACAGCGCGCGCCCGACCTCACGGGTGAGCGCGGAGTCCTGCGGGCCATCGTGCAAGAGCTTGGCGGCGCCGAAGTCCAGCAGCCGCGCCTCGCCGTGCCGCGTCACGAGGATGTTGGAGGGCTTCAGGTCCCGGTGCACCACGAGCCTGCCGTGCGCGTACTGCACCGCGGCGGCCACCTGCTGCAGCAGGCCGACGCGCGCGCGCACCGACAGGCCGTGCGCGGTGGCAAAGGCGTCGATCGGCAGGCCGTCGACGTATTCCATCGCCAGGTAAGGGCGCCCGGCGGGCGTGATGCCGGCATCGTACAGGCGCGCGATGTGAGGGTGCTCGAGTGCCGCCAGGGCGTCGCGCTCCTGGCCGAGACGCTCGGCAACACCGGCCGCCCAGCCGTAGCGCGGCAGCTTCAGCGCCACCTGTCGCTGCAGCGTGCCGTCCGCGCGTTCCGCGAGCCACACGGTCCCCATGCCGCCGGCACCGATTTCACGGATGAGCCGGTAGGGCCCGACCAGCTGCCCGGGAGCGGCCGGGGAACCGCCACTGACCGCTTCGGCCCACACCTTGTCGGCGGAGCGGCGCATGAACTGATCCGTGTGCGCCGCCGCACCGCGCGCCAGCAGCGCGCGCAGTGCCGGCAGCAGGTCGGCGTGTCGGGGCCCAAGGGCCCGCAGCCAGGCCTCGCGCTCGTCCTCGGACAGCAGCAATGCTTCCTGCAGCAACGCGTTCACGCGCCGCCAGCGAGGAACATCGGCCACGAGCGATGGAGACATTGCCAATTCGCCTTAGAACGTCATCCGGCCTTAGGGACTCAACGCAAACTGCCTCCGTGCGCGGCCAGGCGCCGCGCCCTCAGCGGCCTAGCGCCGCCGCACGGCGCGCCAGCAGCGCGCGCAGTGCCGGCAGCAGGTCGGCGTGCCGCGGACTAAGCGCCCGCAACCACGCCTCGCGCTCGTCCTCGGACAGCAGCAGTACTTCCGGCAGCAGCGCGTTCACGCGCCGCCAGCGGGGAACATTGGCCACGAGCGATGAATACATAGCGAATCCACCTTGGAACGTCATCCGGCCCTATGGACTCAACGCAAATCGCCACCGTGCGCGGCCAGGGCGGCGCGCCTCAGCGGCCCAGCGCCACCGCCAGCAGCAGCCGCGCACGCTCCCAGTCACGGCGCACCGTGCGGTCGCTGATGCCGAGAGCCGTCGCAATCTCCTCATCGGTAAGGCCGCCGAAGTAGCGCATCTCGACGACCTGCACGAGGCGCGCATCGACGCTGGAGAGTGCCTCGAGCGCCTCGTGGACCTCGAGGATCTCTTCGTCCGAGGCGACCTGCTCCGCATTCGCACCCGTCAGGCCCGTGTGTGGGGCACCACCACCGTGGCGCTCGGCCTGGCGACGGCGCACGTAGTCGATGACCACCGAGCGCATGGTCGTGGCCGCATAGGCGAGGTAGTGTTCCTGGTCGCGCGGCTCGAACCCCTCGGCCGCCTGCAGCCGCATGAAGGACTCGTGCACCAGGGCGGTGGTATCGAGCAGTGTGAAGCGGCTGCCGCCGGCGAGCCGGGCGCGTGCCAGGCGCCGCAGCTGCGGGTAGAGCATGGGCAGTTGTTTGGCGACGGCGCGCGGCGCGACGCGTTCCGGAATTGCGCAGGAAAGTGCGGAAGAACTGCTCATGACATCGGCATCCTCGCTGTGGCGCAGGGCCGGCATTCTAGGGAGGAGGCGGGAGCGCGTCCTTGCTCGAGCGTCCGGATGTCTTGATCTGACTGCCGTTCGTCCGTTGCGCGGTTACGGGCACGACGTGACGCTTGAAGAATCGCGTCAGGCGGGAACGATTGCCTCAGCCCTTGCGGCGCTGCCGGCCTCCGGAACGCCGGCGGCGCGACTTGTCCGCGCGCGGCTTCACCCGCCGCTCGCGCAGGTAGGGGTTCGCGTCCGTGCGGTATTCGATGAACACCGGCGTCGCAAACAGATCGAAGGTCTTGCGGAACACGTTCGCCAGGTAGCGTGTGTAGGCCGCGGGCACCGAGGCGGTCTGGTTGCCGTGGATGACGATGCGGGGCGGATTGCGCCCGCCCTGGTGCGCATAGCGCAACTTGATGCGCCGCCCGCGAATCAGGGGCGGCTGGTGCACGGTGAGGGCGTGCTCGAGCGTGCGCGTGAGCTCACGCGTGGGCATGGCACGCATCGCCGCCTGATAGGCGCGCACGGTCGACTGCATCAGCTCGCCGACGCCGGTGCCGTGGCGCGCGGAGATGAAGTGCAGCGGCGCGAACGGCACGAAGTCCAGCTTCAGGGACAGCTGGCGCTGGATCTCCTCGCGCTGCTCCTGCGCGATGCCATCCCATTTGTTGACCGCGATGATGAGCGCGCGGCCGCGCTCGAGCGCAATGCCGAGCACGCTCGCGTCCTGCTCGGCGACATTCTGGTGCGCGTCGAGCACCATGATGACCACGTGGGCCTCGTCGATCGCCTGCAGCGTCTTGGCGACGCTGGCGCGCTCGATCGCGTCCTCGACCCGGGCGCGCCGGCGCACGCCGGCGGTGTCGATGAGGAGAAACTCGCGGCCGTCACGCTCGAAGGGCACGAGGATGCTGTCGCGGGTCGTGCCCGGATCCGCGCTCGCGATGACGCGCTCCTCTCCCAGCAGCCGGTTGACGAGCGTCGACTTGCCGACGTTGGGGCGGCCGATGATCGCGATGCGGATGGCGTCGCTTTCCGACTCCTGCGGGATTTCAGGTGCAAAGCCGGCCAGCACCTGCTCCATGAGTTCCTCGCAGCCCTGGCCGTGCGCGGCGGCAATCGCGAGCGGCGCCCCGAAACCCAGGGAATGGAAATCCGCGGCGACGATGTCCGCATCGAGCCCTTCGGCCTTGTTGAGCACGAGCGTTACCGGCTTGCCGGAGCGCCGCAGTTCGCCGGCGACGAAGTAATCCTGGGGCGAGAGCCCGGCGCGTGCATCGGCGAGGAACACCAGCCGGTCAGACTCGGCGACCGCGCGCTCGGTCTGGGCGCGCATCTGCGCCTCGATGCCTACCGGATTCTCGACCAGGCCGCCGGTGTCGATGACGATGCAGGGGACCGGACCGAGACGCCCGAAGCCGTACTGGCGGTCACGCGTCAGTCCCGGCACGTCCGCGACAATGGCGTCGCGCGTGCCGGTGAGCACGTTGAAGAGCGTCGACTTACCGACGTTCGGGCGACCGACCAGGGCGACGACAGGCAACATGGCGGGGCCCGCGCGCAGCGGCCGGACGCGGCGCTACTTGCTTTCCGCGGGCGGCGGCGCCGGGGTCTCCGGCACCGTCTTCTTGCCGCGCGCCGGTGCGGCGAGCGGACTTACGCGGTAGGTGTTGATCTGGCCGCGGTCAGTGACTACCACCACGAGATTGCCCACCACCACCGGGGGTGCGCTGATGCGTGCCTTGCCGGCATGCACGCGCGCCGCGATCGCGCCGCTCGCCTTGTCGAGCCAGTGCACGTAGCCCAGAAAGTCACCCAGCACGATTACATCATCCATGCTCGCCGGTGCCGACAGCCCACGATGCAGCAGTACGCTCTGGCGCCAGATCTCCGCGCCCGTCTTGGCGCGCAGCGCCACCACTTCCCCCTCAGCGGTCGAGACGTAGAGCGCCTCGTCGTCGAGTCCCATGCCGCGGTAGCTCGACAGTTCGTGCGACCACCACACCTGGCCGGTGTCGAGCGCCAGCATCGCCACGCGGCCCTGGAAGCCGACCCCATACACGTTCTGCCCGGAGACCAGCACCGCCGAATCGATGTCGGCCAGGCGCTCCAGCTCGGTGCGGCCGTGGGGCGGCGTCACGGTCGCCTCCCACTGCACCGAGCCGTCGTTGCTGTTCACCGCCATGACCTTGCCGTTGTCGAAGCCGCACAGCACGGTGTCCCCGCTGATGACGGGGCGCGCGGTGCCACGCAGCGAGAGGCGCGGCACCTGCTGCTCCTGGATCCACAGCTCGTGGCCATCGCTGAGCGCGAGGCCGCGCAACTTGCCATCCCCCGTGCGCACCGCGGCGAACTTCTCGGAGATCGCCGGCGGGGCGAGCACCTCGCCGTTGATGCGCACCTGCCAGCGGAGCTTGCCGTCGGCCGCGTTGAGGGCGAACACACGTCCGTCGACGGTGCCCACCATGACGACGTCGGCGCCGGCCGCGGTGCCGCCGGAGAGCGGCGCCTTGGTGCGCGCGCGCCACTGGACCTTGCCGCTGTTCAGATCAAAGGCCGCCACGTCGCCCGTGTGGCCGGCGGCGTAGACGCGGTTGTTGACCACCGCCACGGCCTGCCCCAGACGCAGCGGTACGGCCTTGCTGTTGTCCACCGAGGCGCCCCACAGGTGCTCCACGCGCAGCGTCGCGGCGAACGGGGTGAGCTTGGCCGGCTCATCGATGGCCTTGTCCTTGGAGCAGGCCGCCAGCAGCACCATGAGAATGAGCCAGGACCCGAGTTGCAGGTGACGCATGTGGCTCATTTCGCGGGCACGGGGGCGCGGTTGGCGCTCGTCGCCGGGGGCGGCGCCGCGGCGGCGAGCTCGGCAATCTTCAGATCCAAGAGCGGCGTGCTGCCGCCACTGTTGGACCCCTGGGCGCTGCGGTACTCGCTGAGCGCGGCGGCCTTGTCACCCTTGGCGTAGTAGGCATCGCCGCGCACTTCATGATAGCGCGAGGCGAACGCACCGCCGTCGCTGGCACCGAGCGTGGCGAGCGCCGCCTCGGCCTTGCCCTGGGCGATCTGCACCCGCGCCAGGCGCAGCCGCGCGATCGTCGCCAGCTCGCGATCCTTGGAGTGCTCGGCCACGGCGGCGAGTTCCTGCGCCGCCTTGTCAAGCTCACCGCCGTCGACGTAGACGCGCGCCGCCAGCAGTTTCGCCTGGTCGGTGTAGGGGGAGCCGACCGCCCCGCGCTCCAGCTCCCCGAGCAGCACCAGTGCCTGGCTGCGGTCGCCGCGCTCGAGCGACTGCACCATCTGCATGTAGCGATGGCCGGCCTCGAGCCGGCCCGCATCCAGCCGCGCCTGCCACCAGCGCCAGCCGGCGACGCCGGCGAACACCACGGCAACCGCCAGGATCACTGCCGGGCCGTTTTCGCGCACCTGCGCCTTGACCCATTCCCACTGCTCTTTCTCGGACAGGTAATCTTCCACGCATCCTCCCCACCATCATGCCGCCGGCGTATGCCCGGGCCCTCCGAGCGCGGCCAGCGCCCGATCGACCCCGACCGCCAGGTCTGTAATCGGGCACTCGCTCTGACCCGATGTCTCGCGTAAAGGTTTCATGGCGACCACGCCACGGGCGAGTTCATCCTCGCCGACGATGAGTGCCAGGGCCGCCCCGCTCTTGTCGGCACGGCGGAATTGCGCCTTGAAATTGCCCCCGCCCAAGTTCAGCTCGAACCTGAGTCCGGGGCGCTCGTCGCGCAGCCGCTCGACCAGCTGCAGCGCCCGCGCGCCGGCCTGCGGACCGCTCACCACCACGTAGACATCGGGGGCCGCGGCCGCGGGCGTGCCGCCGGCGGCCGCCAGCAGCGCGATCAGCCGCTCCACGCCCATGGCGAACCCGATCGCCGGCGTCGCCTCGCCCCCGAGCTGCGCAATCAGGCCGTCGTAGCGGCCGCCGGAGCATACGGCATTCTGTGCGCCGCTGGACGCCGTTATCCACTCGAACACCGTGCGCGTGTAGTAGTCGAGGCCGCGTACCAGGCGCGGATTGACCGTGTACGGCACGCCGATCCCCGTGAGCATGGCGCACAGCAGCTCAAAGTGCTGGCGCGATTCCGGATCCAGGTAGTCGGTCAGCAGCGGGGCCCCGGCGATCAGCGCCTGCATCTCCGGGTTCTTGCTGTCGAGAATGCGCAGTGGATTGCCGCTCAGGCGGCGCTGGCTGTCGGCGTCCAGCTGCCCCTCGTGGCTGCGCAGGTACTCGACCAGGCGCGCACGGTACTCGCGGCGGCTCTCCGGCGTGCCGAGGGAGTTGATCTCCAGCCTCAAGCCCCCGATCCCCAGGCGCCGCCACAGGCGCGTGCCGCAGGCGATGAGTTCGGCATCCACGTCCGGGCCGGGGTAGCCGACGGCCTCAACGTCCACCTGCCAGAACTGCCGGTAGCGCCCCGCCTGCGGGGTCTCGTGGCGGAACATGGGGCCGAGGCACCACAGTTTGTGGCGGGCGCCGCGCAGCATGCCATTGGAAATCAGCGCGCGCGCGATGCCGGCGGTCGCCTCGGGACGCAGCGTGAGGCTGTCGCCGCCGCGGTCGGTGAAGGTGTACATCTCCTTGCCGACAACGTCGGTGTGCTCCCCGATGGCACGCTTGAACAGCTCGGTATGTTCCAGCAGGGGCACGCGGATCTCTTCGTAACCGTAGGCGCTGAGCAGTTCGCGCGTGACCGTCTCGAAATGCTGCCAGGCGCTGATCTCCTGTGGCAGGACGTCGTTCATTCCGCGAATCGCCTGGATCAGCTCGGCCATCTCAGTCCCCCGCCCGTCGCTGGGGCGAAGACACCTGCCCGGCGGCGTCCACCAGCAGGTGGGCGTCGCCGCGACGGCGCACCAGGCCGGCAAGCGACACCGACCGGCCGTTGACCTCGAGGGTCACGGCCGGGGCATTGCCGAGCACCACGCGCAGCGGCGCGGCTCCCGTGACCGAGCGCGTACTGCCGCCCGGCAGCAGGCCATCGAGCAGCACCCGGCCGCGCGCGTCTGCCACCTGCACCCAGCTGTCGGCCGAGAGCTTCAGGCCGATGGTCTGCCCGGCGCTGGCGGCGCTGCTGCCCGTGCCGGCGCCCGGCGGGGATGCCTCGGCCGCCAGTCCCGGTGTCTCCGCGGGGCGCGCGGCGCCCGCAGCCGGCGCCTCCGCCGCCGCCGGTGGCGGGCTCACCAGCGTCTGGGGCCTGGCGCCCGGCAGCGTGAACACCCACCACAGCACGCCGGCCAGTGCCAGTCCCACGACCGTCAGCAGCGCCGGCAACACGAGGTGCGAGGACTCCGAGGGGCGCTCGACGCGCGGGATGCGGGTGAGGTCCGGATGCACCGCGAGGCCGGCGCTCGCATACAGGTCCTGCAGCTCCCCGGAGGACTCCCCGATGAGCTCTGCGTAGCGGCGCAGGTGACCGCGCACGTACACGTCCGCACCCAGGGGAGCGAAGTCTTCCGCCTCGAGTGACTCGAGCACCTTAGCGTCCACGTGCAGTTTCTCGGCGGCCTGCAGGACGGTGAGCCCCCGGCGCTCGCGCGCGGCACGCAGCCGCGCGCCGATGCCGACGCTGCCACCTGCCCTCGTCACGACATTCAGCCGGGGTTGCGGTCGAGAGCGGCCAGCGCACGGGTCTGGTCGGAGCCGGGGTAATCCAGCTGCAGCTTGCGCGCGTAGCGCTGCGCGCCCAGCGGATCCTTCTGCGAGCGCGCGACCCGCACCGCGAGCAGCAGCAGGTCCGGAGTCTCGCCAAAGTTGCCGAAGTAAGCATCGAGCAGCGCCCGCGCCTGCGGCAACTCGCCATGGTGGAACTCCAGGTCCGCCAGCTGCAGCACCGCGTCGGGGAAGTTCGGCTTCGCCTGCAGCGCCTTGATGAAGTAGGGACGTGCCTCCTCGTCGCGCTTGGCGGCCCGCAGACACACGCCGGCGTTGGTATAGGCGGCCTCCGGGGTGCGGTACAGCGCATTCTTCGCCGCGGCCTCGAAGTGCTTCACGCCCTCATTGGTGCGCCCGTTCTGGCACAGGTACACCGCATAGTTGTTGATGACGTTCGGGTCATTGGGCGCCAGGCGCAGCGCGGTGCGGTACTCGGAGTCGGCCTTGTCCGGCTGTCCCAGGCGCTCGAACAGCTGTGCGCGCACGCTGTGCACCTCGGCATTGTTGGGGTCCTGCTCCACCGCCTTGTCGAGCTTTTCCTTGGCGAGCGCGAGCTCCCCGTCGTGCAGGTACGCGCTGCCCAGCTGCGTGTTGGCAATCGCGGCGTTCTTCGGGTTGGAGGAGTGTGTTGGGTTCGTCCCGCCGCAAGCGGCCAGAGCGAGCGTGAGTGCTGCGCCCGCAACGCAGCGCTGCAAGCGAACGTGCCGGGATGGGTTCACTGGTGTTCTCATGGTTGGACCGCGACGCCGATGACCTTGTTGCCGAGCCGCACGGTGGTGCGATCGATGACGCGCCCGGCGAGCTGTCCGCAGGCGGCATCGATGTCCTCGCCGCGCGTGCGGCGCACCGTCGCGAGCAGCCCGCGCTGCAGCAGCTCGTCCCGGAAGCGCTGGATCACCGCGGCGCTCGAGCGCCGGTAGTGCGTGCCCGGGAACGGATTGAAGGGGATGAGGTTGACCTTGGCCGGATGCCCGTTCAGCAGCCGCGCGAGCGCGCGCGCCTGCGCCGGGGAGTCGTTGACTCCCTCGAGCATCACGTACTCGAACGTGACGCTGCGGCCGTTCTGCTCGTCGAGGTAGTGCCAGCACGCCTGCAGCAGCTCCGCGATCGGATGCTTGCGGTTGATGGGCACGAGTTCGTTGCGCAGGGCGTCATCCGGGGCGTGCAGCGACACGGCGAGCGCGACGTTGGTTTCCTCGGACAGCTTGTAGATCTGCGGCACCAGGCCGGAGGTGGAGAGCGTCACCCGCCGGCGCGACAGGTCAAAGCCGAAGTCGTCCAGGAAGATGCGCAGCGCGGGCACCACGTTGCGGAAGTTCGCCAGCGGCTCGCCCATGCCCATGAGCACGACGTTGCTGATGTGGCGCTCATCGCCGTTCGCTCGCGGCGCCGCGCCGTCGACGCCGCGGGCGCGCTCCTCGCGTTCCAGCTCGCGCGCCGCCAGCCACACCTGGCCGACGATCTCCGCGGTGCTGAGGTTGCGGTTGAAGCCCTGTTGCGCGGTCGCGCAGAAGGAGCAGTCGAGCACGCAGCCGACCTGCGAGGAGATGCACAGCGTGCCGCGCCCGGGCTCCGGAATGAACACCGTCTCGAAGGCCTGCGAGGCGTCCGCGCGCAGCAGCCATTTGAGGGTGCCATCCGCGGAGCGCTGCGTGGAGACGATCTGCGGCGTGCGCACCTCGGCCACGGCGGCGAGGCGCGCGCGAAAGTCCTTCGCAAGGTCGGTCATCTCCGTGAAGGAACCCGCGCCGCGCTTGTAGATCCAGTTCATCAGCTGGCGCGCGCGGAACGGCTTGCTGCCGAGTCCGGCCACGAACGCCTCCAGCGCCGGCCGCGGCAGGCCCAGCAGGTTGGTGCGTGCGCTGAGCTCGGGGTTCATGGTGCTCTCGGCTGCCGCGCGCCTCAGGCGCGCGGGTGCAGCTCGGTCTCGCTGAAGAAGTAGGCGATCTCGCGGGCCGCGGTGTCGGGTGCGTCCGAGCCGTGCACCACGTTCTGCTCGATGCTCTTGGCCAGATCGGCCCGGATGGTGCCGGCAGCGGCCTTCTTCGGGTCCGTGGCGCCCATGATCTCGCGGTTGCGGGCGATGGCGTTCTGCCCTTGCAGCACCTGCACGAGCACCGGGCCGGAGGTCATGTAGCGCACCAGGTCCTTGAAGAACGGCCGCTCGCGGTGCACCGCGTAGAACCCCTCAGCCTCCGCCTGCGACAGCTGGCGCATGCGCGCCGCGATGATGGTGAGCCCGGCCTTCTCCAGGCGCCGCAACACCTCGCCGATGAGATTGGCGCTTACGCCGTCGGGCTTGACGATGGACAGGGTGCGCTCGAGCGCCATTCGCGTGACCTTTCGAAATCAGATGATGGGTGAGGGGGGAGCCGGGACGAGCCCTGCGGCCGCCCCGGAGTCAGCCGCGAAGTCTACCTTGGGGAGCCTCTCCCCGGCAATTTGACGTGGCTTGGAAGTACCGGTTTGGTAAGGCTTTTTTACGTGCGCCCCGCGAATCGTCCGGCGGCGCGTGCCGCCCGCCTCACACGGAGAAGCTCTCTCCGCAGCCGCACTCGCCCTTGACGTTCGGGTTGCGGAAGCGGAAGGCCTCGTTCAGCCCCTGCTTCACGAAATCCACGATGGTGCCGTCGAGCAGCGCAAGACTCATGCGGTCGACGAATACCTGCACACCCCGGTCCTCGAACACCGCATCGCCGGGGTCGGGGCCGTCGGAGTAATTGATGACGTAGGCGAAGCCGGAGCAGCCGGTCTTGCGAACGCCGAGGCGCAGCCCGATGCCGTGCCCGCGAGCGGCAAGAAAACTCTTAACCCGGTTGGCGGCGGATTCCGTCAGGGAGATGGCCATCGGTCCTCGTATTGTACGCCTTAAGTCCAGTGGCTGAGGCAGTCGCGCATGGCATCTTCGACCACCAGCAACCGTCCCAGTTTCTCAGTGGGCACGCCGCGCGCCTGGGCCCACTCTGCCGGGGTCCCGGGCAGCAGGCCCGCGCGGGCGCGCCCGGGCAGCTGGCCACACAGCCACGCCGCCGTATCCATAGTATGGGGGCAGGCAAAGGCCTTAAAACGGGCCTCCTTCACAGTGTCCGCCGCCACACGCAGGTGGAAGCGTATCCAGGTGCCCTCGCCCGGCCCTCCGGCCTCCCCGCTGATGACCCGCTCCCCCGCGCCGCAGGCCCAGGAGCGTGCCTCGGCCGCGGCGCCTGCGGCGGGCGACAGCGCGCGCAGCCGCCGCACCTCGTGCAGCACGGCGGTGAGGGCGAGGTCGATGTCGGCCGCGCTCGTGAAGCGCCCGAGGCTGAAGCGCAGCGAGCTCTCGGCCAGGCGTGCATCGCGCCCCAGGGCACGCAGCACGTAGGAGGGGTCGCGGGACTCGGAATTACAGGCGGCCCCGGTGGACACGGCGATGCCGGGCAGAGCGCTCACGAGGCTCTCGCCCTCCACCCCGCCAAAGGACACGTTCAGGATACCCGGCACGCGCGGCGCGCCCTCCCCGTTCAGGTAGACCTCTCCCAGCGGGCGCAGGCCCTCCCAGAGGCGCTCGGTGAGGACTCTCAGGCGCGCTCCCTCAGCGGCGAGCTCGCGGGCGAGGATCTCGCAGGCCGCGCCGAACCCTGCGATCTGGTGCACCGGCAGGGTTCCGGGCCGCAGGCCGCGCTCCTGGCCGCCACCGAAGCTCAGCGCCCGCAGCGCCGGGCGCACGCCACGGCGCACGTACAGCGCGCCGACGCCCTTGGGCCCGTAGAGCTTGTGCGCGGTGAGCGACAGCAGGTCGACCGGCAGCACGCGCACGTCGAGCGGCACGCGCGCGGCCGCCTGCGCACAATCGCTGTGCAAGAGCACGCCGCGCTCGCGGCACAGCGCCCCCAGGGCGGCAAGATCCTGCAGCACCCCGGTCTCGTTGTTCGCGTACATGACCGACACCAGCACCGTGTCGGGGCGCAGCGCGCCGGCCAGCACCTGCGGCTCAAGCACGCCGCCGCGGTTGGGCGTGAGATAGGTGACGCTGCCGCCCTGCTTCTCGATGTGGCGGCACGGATCAAGCACCGCCTTGTGCTCGGTGCGCAGTGTCACGACATGCCGACCGCGCTCGGCGCTCGCCGCCATCACCCCCAGCAGTGCCAGGTTGTTGGACTCGGTGGCACCGGAGGTGAAGACGATCTCCTCGGGCGCGGCCCCCAGCAACGCGGCCACCTGGGCGCGTGCCGCCTCGACCCGCCGCGCCGCGGCGAAGCCAAAGGCGTGCGCGGAGGCAGCATTGCCGAAGGTCCCGGCGAGCGTCAGGCACTCGCCCATCACCTGCGCCACGGCCGCGTCCACCGGCGTGGTGGCGGCGTAGTCGAGGTACAGCGGGGCACCCTTGCTCATGTGCGCGGACCGGCAGGGCGGCGGCGATTCTGCACCGCCGTGAGGAAGCCGCGCAGGATATTCACCTCGTTGTGGTCCAGTTCGGCGCGCTGCAGGAAGCGGCGGATGCGCGACATGAGATGCGTGCCGCTTTGCGTGCGGTCGCGGAAATCGACCTCCTCAAGAACCTGCTCGAAGTGGGCGAACAGCCGCTGCATGTTCTCGGCCGAGGCCAGCGGCGCGGCTCCCGGGCTGCTCGTGATCACCGGCTGCGCGTGCGCGCGGAACAGCTCGTAGGCCACCAGCTGCACCGCCATCGCGAGGTTGAGCGAGGCGTAGGCGTCATTGGCGGGGATGCGGATCAGGGCGTGCGCGGTCTCCAGTTCTTCGTTGGTCAGTCCGGTGCGCTCGGCGCCGAACACCACCGCCGCTGGTGCGCGCTGCGCCGCCGCCACGATGCGCGCGGCGGCCTCGCGTACGTCGACAATGCGAAAGTACTGGTCACGTTCACGTGAGGTGGTCGCCGCCACGTAGCCGCAGCCATGCAGCGCCTCGGCCAATGTCCCCACCACGCGGGCGGCGCCGAGCACATCGTCGGCGCCCGAGGCACGGGCGGTCGCCTCGGCATCCGGGAAGTGCCGCGGGCGCACCAGCACCAGCTCGCTGAGCGCCATGTTCTTCATGGCGCGGGCCGCGGCGCCGATGTTGCCCGGGTGCGAGGGGGCGACCAGTACCACGCGGATCTCGGGGGAGTGCATCTGTTAGGCTAGTGGTTCAATAGGGCCAAAAGTGCCGTGGGCGCCTACGCCGCCGACGGAGCATACGAGCTTAGTTACCGTGCAGCCGCTTCTCAATATTGCCGTGCGCGCCGCGCGCCGCGCCGGCGAAGTCATCATCCGCAGCCTCAATCGCCTGGAGTCCCTCACCGTCACCTCCAAGGGGCGCAACGACTTCGTCACCGAGGTCGACCAGGCCGCGGAACAGGAGATCATCGCTACCATACGCCGCCATTACCCGCAGCACGCCTTCCTGGCCGAAGAGAGCGGCCAGAGCGGTAACAACGACACGGTGTGGATCATCGATCCCCTGGACGGCACCACGAACTTTCTGCACGGCTTCCCGGTGTTCTCCGTATCGATCGCCTGCCAGGTCAAGGGCCGCCTTGAGCATGCCGTCGTGTATGACCCGATGCGCGGGGAGATCTTCAGCGCCTCGCGCGGGGCGGGCGCACATCTGGAAAATCGTCGCATCCGCGTGAGCAAGGCCAAGACGCTCGACGGGGCGCTGGTGGCGACCGGCTTTCCCTATCGCGCGAACATGCGCTACCTCGATGCCTATCTGGCGATGCTGCGCGCCGTGACCGAGCAGGCCGCCGGCGTGCGCCGTCCCGGATCCGCGGCGCTGGACCTCGCTTACGTTGCCGCGGGCCGCGTGGACGCGTTCTGGGAGATCGGCCTGGCGCCCTGGGACACGGCGGCCGGCACGCTGCTCATCCAGGAGGCCGGCGGCCACACCGGCACGCTCACCGGAGGCGAGTATCGCCAGGGCGGACATATTGTCGCCGGCAATCCCAAGGTGTACGCAGCGCTGCTGGAACTCATCGCGCCGCACGTGCCCGCCGATCTGCGCGAGCCGTGAGCCGCGCCAAGCGGTCGCGTTACCTCGCTTTCCCCAGGGTGCTTGTGTAGAGTCCTCGCGCAAAATCGGGGGTTTCATGGCGTCACAACTGTTTGCGACGAAATCAATTGATTTGCTGTGCTCCCAGGAAGCCACGGGGAACGAACTGCGCCGTACCCTCACCGCCACGCAGCTGACCCTGCTCGGCATTGGCGGCATCATTGGCACCGGCATATTCGTACTGACCGGCACGGCGGCCGCCCACCAAGCCGGTCCCGCACTCGCCCTCTCGTTCGTACTCGCCGGGATCGGCTGCACCCTCGCGGGTCTGTGCTACGCCGAATTCGCCTCAATGATCCCGGTCTCCGGCAGCGCGTACTCCTACTCGTACGCGACCCTCGGCGAAGGCATTGCCTGGTTTATTGGCTGGAACCTGGTACTGGAGTACCTGTTCGCGGTCGCGACCGTATCGGTCGGCTGGTCGGGGTACGTAGTGAGCTTCTGCACGGAACAGCTGGGGATCCACATTCCGTCTGCACTTTCGAACGCGCCCTTCGATTCGGTGGGAGACACGGTGCACATCGTCCGTACGGGCGCAATCATCAACCTGCCGGCGGTACTGATCGTGGGGCTGCTCACCGTGATCTGCTACATCGGCATCAAACAGTCTGCGACGTTCAACTCGTTCATCGTTGCCATCAAGGTCACGGTCATCCTGCTGTTTATCCTGTTCGGTGCGAGCTACATCAACACGGCGAACTGGCATCCGTACATCCCGCCGAACACCGGGCAGTGGGGCACGTACGGTATCAGCGGAATACTGGCGGCTTCGGGCATCATCTTCTTTGCCTACATCGGCTTCGACGCCATCTCCACCGCCGCGCAGGAGACCAAGAACCCGCAGCGGGACATGCCGATCGGCATGCTCTCCAGCCTCATCATCTGCACCGTCCTGTACGTCATCGTCGCCTCGGTACTCACTGGCATGGTGAACTACAAGGATCTGGGCGTGTCAGCACCCGTGGCGCTGGCAGTTGACCGGTACCGGCAGCTGCACTGGTTGGCGTGGCCCGTCAAGATCGGTGCAATCGCGGGGATCACCTCGGTAATGCTCGTTATGACTCTCGCGCAGGCTCGCATTTTCTTTGCGATGGCGCGCGACGGGCTGCTGCCGCCAATCTTCGGACGCGTTCATCCCAGGTTCCGCACGCCCTCGGTGGGCACGCTGGTGACCGGAGTCAGTGCACTGATCATCGGCGGCCTCTTCCCGGTCAACCTGCTGGCCAAGGTTGTATCCATCGGCACACTGTCCGCCTTTGTAACGGTGTGCATCGGGGTACTGATACTGCGGCGCACACGCCCTGACCTACCCCGGCCGTTTCGCACGCCGTGGCCTTGGTTCACCTGCATAGCAGGCGCGCTGGTGTGCTTTGCCATGATGCTCTTCCTCGGCGCACCGACCTGGTGGCGACTGTTCTGGTGGACGCTCATCGGGATAGCGATCTACGGGGTCTACGGCCGTAGCCATAGTCGCGTAGGAGCGGGGCTGAGAGCCAGCTGACTACTGCGATGACTGCAGTTACGGCGCCTGTTTGCGTCGTTCGTCGAGCCGCTTTCGCAGGCGCGTGTTGATAAGCTCGACGCCGACTGAGAAAGCCATGGCGAAGTAGAGATATCCCTTGGGGATCTCGAAATGCAGTCCTTCGGCCACCAGTGCGAAGCCGATCAGCAGCAGGAACGCGAGCGCCAGCATCTTGATGGTGGGGTGGCGGGAGATGAACCCGCCGATCGAGCGCGACACCGCCATCATGACGATGATCGCCACCACGATCGCCGCCACCATGACCGGCAGTTCCCGTGCGAGCCCGACGGCGGTGAACACCGAGTCGAGCGAGAATACGATGTCGATGACGCCGATCTGGACGATTACGAGGGCGAAGCTGTCGTACAGGCGGCGGGGTTTGCTGTCACGCGCGGCACCCTCCAGCGCCGAATGCATCTCGAGCACGCTCTTCACCAGCAGGAACATGCCGCCGCCGAGCAGCACCAGGTCGCGCCCCGACACCCCCTGCCCGGCGACCTGGAACAGCGGCGTGACCAGATGCGTGAGCCACACCACCGAGAACAGCAGGCCCACGCGGGTAACCATCGCCAGCGCCAATCCGTAGATGCGCGCACGGTTCTGCCGCTGCGGCGGCAGGCGCTCGACCAGGATGGAGATGAAGATCAGGTTGTCGATGCCGAGCACGATCTCCAGCAGCGACAGCGTCAGAAACGCTAGCCAGATATGTGGGTCACCGAGCAGCGGCGCACTCCTGCGTCAGGGCAGATGATCCAGCGCGTCTTTCTTCACGCTCGGAAACACGTGCTCTGCATTGAGCCCGAAGTCCAGCGCAATGGCACTGGAGATGTAGATCGAGGAGTACGTGCCCGCGATGATGCCGATCAGCAACGCCGCGGAGAAGCCTCTGAGTACCGGGCCGCCAAGGAACAGCAACGCCACGACGACGATCGAGGTGACGAGCTTGGTCATGATGGTGCGCGACAGTGTCTGGTTGATCGACTCATCGAGCACCACGTCGGGAGCCGAGCGCCGGTTGGTCTCGAAGCGCTCACGGATGCGGTCAAACACCACCACGGTGTCGTTGAGTGAGTAGCCCACCACCGCGAGGATGGCAGCCACCACCGCCAGATCGAACGAGATCTGCGTGAGTGAGAAGAAGCCGATCACGAGGATCGGGTCGTGCAGCACCGCGAAGATGGCCCCGAGCGACAACCGCCAGGTGTGGAAGCGGAAGGCGATGTAGATGAAGATCAGCAGCAGGGTGAAGAACAGCGCCCACACGGTACTGGTCTTCAGCTCGCTGCCCACCTGCGGCCCTACCACCTCCAGCTGCGCCACCTGCGCGCCCGCATCCAGGCTCTTCACCGCCCCCTCGAGCCGGGCGCGCACCTCGATGGCACTTTGCTTCGGATCCGGTGGCAGCCGGATGCTGATGTCCTGCGAGGAGCCGAATCGCTGCACCTGCGGCTCGTGGAAACCGGCCGCGACGAGCTTGGCGCGCACCGCCTCGACGTCGGCCGCGTGCGTGAAGTTCACCTCGGCATTCACCCCCCCGGTGAAGTCGATGGCGAGGTTCAGTCCGCGCGTGAAGAACGATGCGAGCGAGACGATCATGAGGACCGCCGACAGCGTGTACCACACCTTGCGCGTGGCCATGAACGGGTAGCGTGTCTGGTGACTGAAAAATTCCACGGTTAGTCCTTCGCGCCGGCGGCCATCAGATCGACAGCCGCGCGATCTTGCGCCGCCCGCCGTACATCAGCGTGAGCAGCGCCCGGCTGCCCATGAGAGAGGTGAACATCGAGGTCGCGATGCCGAGCGTCAGCACGATGGCGAAGCCGCGGATCGGACCGGTGCCGAAGATCCACAGCACGACGCCGGCAATCAGGGTCGTGATGTTCGAGTCGGTGATCGCCGAGAGCGCCTTGTCGAAGCCGGCGCGGATGGCTGCCTGCGGCGAGACGCCCTTGCGTACTTCCTCACGGATGCGCTCGTAGATCAGCACGTTGGCATCCACCGCCATGCCGACGGTGAGGATGATACCGGCGATGCCGGGCAGCGACAGCGACGCGCGCATCATCGACAGGAGCGCCGTCAGCAGCACCACGTTGGCGAGCAGCACCAGGTCTGCCACGAGACCAAAGGTGCGGTAGTAGATGGCCATGAACAGGAACACCCCCGCCATGCCGACGAGCAGCGCCGTGACGCCCTTTTGGATGTTCTCGCGCCCGACGCTGGGGCCGACCGCCCGCTCCTCGATCGGATAGATCCCGGTGGCGAGGGACCCGGAGCGCAGCAGCAGCGACAGGTCGCGGGCCTCGGCGGCGCCGAGACCGGTGATCTGGAACTGGTTGCTGAACACGCCGCGGATGGTGGCATCATTGATGACCTCCTCATCCGTCACGTCCCGGGTCACTTTCTTACCGTCGACCTCGATGGTCTCGCGGCGCTTGTCGATGAGCACCACCGCCATGCGCTTGTTGAGGTTCGCGCGCGTGGTTTTCAGCATGTTCTCGCCGGCACGTGCATCGAGCTTGATGTTTACCGCCGGCCCTTCCTGCGACTGGCCGGTGGTGGCGTTGGTCAGCTGATCCCCGGTCGCGATCACCTCGCGCTTGAGCAGCACCGGGCGCCCGAAGCGCGTCTTCGTGTACAGCTTGGAGCCCAGGGGCGCGCGTCCGGTCTGCGCTGCCTCCAGGGGGTTGTTCTGCATGTCCTCGAGGCGGAATTCCAGCGTCGCCACCCGGCCGAGGATGTCCTTCACCTCCGCGGAGTTCTGCACGCCGGGCAACTGCACGTTGATGCGGTCGATGCCCTGGCGCTGCACGATCGGCTCGGACACGCCGAGTTCATTGACGCGGTTGCGCAGCGTCGTGATGTTCTGCTGGATCGCGTAGTCCTGGCGCTCGCGGATCTGGGCACCGGTCATGACACCGGTAATGGCACTGCCGCTGGCGAGGTTCTCGGTGCTGAGCGAGAGCCCCTGCAGCGCCTGGTTCACCGCGGTGCGCGCCGCCGTCAGATCGGCTTGTGGCGGCAGTACCACGCGCACGGCGTTCGGAATCTTGTCATTTCCCAGCGCCACCGCGGTGACGTCCTTGAAGGGGATGTTGGCGGCGGCGAGGGCACGGCGCGCGTCCTGGGCGTAACCCTCGAGTGCCTGATTGACGGCAGCATTCACATCGACCTGGTACAGCAGGTACAGGCCGCCACGCAGATCGAGGCCGAGGGGCATCGGCCGCAGGCCCAGCGCACGCAGGAAGGCGGGCGTGCGCGGCGCGAAGGACAGGGCCGTGATGTAGGTGCCCGCGTATTTGGCGTTCACCGCGTCGCGGGCGGCGAGCTGATTGTCGACATTGGCAAAGCGCACCATGAGCCGATCGTTGTCGATGTAGCTCTTGACGTAGGGGACGTTGCGCTCCTTGAGGAACGCTTCGACCTCATGCGACACGTCGGTCGTGATCGGTGCGTGATCCTTGCGGGCCACCTGCAGCGCCGGATCGTCGCCGAAGACGTTCGGCAGCGCGAACAGCAGCGCGAGCGCCAGCACCACGGCGACCAGGATGTATTTCCAGCGGGCGTACTCGAGCATTTCAGGCGCTCTTCAGCGTGCCTTTGGGCATCAGCTGCGTGATCTGGGTCTTCTGCACCTTGATGCGTACGCCGTCGGCGATCTCCAGGGTGACGAAGGTGTCACCGACCTCGGTCACCTTGCCGAGGATGCCGCCGGTCGTCACGACTTCATCGCCGGTCGCCAGCTTGGAGATGAGGTTCTGGTGTTCCTTGGCCCGCTTCTGCTGCGGACGGAACAGCAGAAAGTAGAAGATGACGAAAAACACCGCCACCATCAGCAGCGGCGTGAACTGGCTCGGGGCCCCAGGGGCGGCCTGCGCCCAAGCGTCGGATATCAAACCATTCATATGTAGGTTCCGGGGAGCGAAAAGGGCGGCATTATGCCATAGCGTCGGGGCCGCGCCGGGACGCAACAAAGGCCCGCGCCCAGGCCTCGAGGCCGCCGGCCTTGATGGCCGCCCGCAGCGAGCGCAGCAACTGCAGGTAAAAATGCAGGTTGTGGATCGTGTTGAGGCGCGAACCGAGGATCTCATTGCAGCGATCCAGGTGGCGCAGGTAGGCGCGGCTGTAGTTGCGGCAGGTGTAGCAGGCACAGGCGGCGTCCACGGGCGCCAGGTCTTCCTGGTGGACGCTGTTGCGGATGTTGATCACGCCGGCGGAGGTGAAAAGGTGCCCGTTGCGGGCGTGGCGTGTAGGCATCACGCAGTCGAACAGGTCGATGCCGCGCAGCACCGCGGCGACGATGTCTTCCGGGCGCCCAACCCCCATGAGATAACGGGGGCGCGCGACCGGCATGTGCGGCACGAGGGCTTCCAGGATCCCCAGACGCTCCTCCTCGGATTCCCCGACCGCCAGGCCGCCCACCGCCAGACCCGGCCAATCCAGGCGCAGCAGGGCCTCCAGCGAGGCGAGGCGCAGATTCGCGTGCATGCCGCCCTGCACGATGCCGAACAGCCCCCCGGGAGGCTCGGCCGCGTAGTAGTGCCGGTGGCTGCGCTCGGCCCAGCGCATGGAGCGTTCCATGGAGGCGCGCGCCTGCGGCTCGGTGGCCGGGTGCTCGGTGCAGTCATCGAGCGCCATGGCGATGTCCGAGCGCAGCGTGCGCTGCATGTCCATCGAGTCCTCCGGCGTCAGGCGCACCTCGCTGCCATCGATCGGGGAGCGGAAGCGCACCCCCTCCTCGCTGATGTGCCGCAGGCTTTTGAGGCTGAACACCTGGAAGCCGCCGGAATCGGTGAGGATCGGGCCCCGCCAGTGCATGAAGCCGTGCAGCCCGCCGTGGGCGGCTATGACCCTCGGGCCCGGGCGCAGCAGCAGGTGAAAGGTGTTGCCGAGGATGATCTGCGCTCCGAGGTCCTCGAGCTCCTCCGGGGTCATTGCCTTGACGGTGCCGTAGGTGCCCACCGGCATGAAGGCCGGCGTTTCGAGGCTGCCGTGTGGGGTCAGCAGCACGCCCGCGCGCGCGGCCCCGTCGCGGGCCTCGACGCTGAACTGCGGGTTCAAGCGCGCCCCCGGGTGAGGAGCATCGCATCGCCGTAGCTGAAGAAGCGGTACTGCGCGCGCACCGCGTGCGCGTAGGCTGCGAGCACCGCGTCCTGACCTGCAAAGGCGCACACCAGCATCAGCAACGTCGACTCGGGCAGATGAAAGTTGGTCAACAGCACATCGCTCACCTGGAATCTGAAACCCGGCGTGATGAACAGGCGCGTCTCGCCGCACCACGCCCCGAGCGCTCCCTGCCCGGCAAGCGCGGCCGACTCGAGTGCTCGCACCACCGTGGTGCCAACTGCCACCACGCGCCCGCCGGATGCGCGCGCGCGCGCAATCGCCTCGCAGGCCGCCGCGTCCACCGAGACGCGCTCTGCGTGCATGGTATGCGCGGCGAGATCCGCGGTGCGCACCGGCTGAAAGGTCCCCGCCCCGACGTGCAGCGTCACGAAGGCGTGGCCGACGCCGCGCGCGGCGAGCGCCTCGCGCAGCGGCTGATCGAAATGCAGACTCGCGGTCGGGGCCGCGACCGCGCCGGCGGCGCGCGCGAAGATGCTCTGGTAGCGCTCGCGATCGCAGGCCTCGGCCTCGCGGCGTATGTAGGGGGGCAGCGGCACGCTGCCCCAGCGCTCGAAGAATCCCAGCGCCGCGCCCGGCAGCGCGAGCCGCCACAGATCCGCCTCGCGCTCGAGCACGCGCACGGTCCCGCCGGCGGTGGCGATCTCCAGACCGGCGCGGATGGGCTTGCTCGCCGAGACCTGCGCCAGTGCCTCCGCGCCGGCGAGCGCGCGCTCGAGCAGGATCTCGACCCGGCCGCCGGAGGCCTTGTGCCCGAGCAGGCGCGCGGGGACCACGCGCGTGTCGTTCAGGACCAGAAGGTCATGCGGGGCCAGCAGCTGCGGCAGGTCGCGTACCATCCGGTCGGCGAGCGCGCCCGAGACGCCGTCGAGCACTAACAGGCGGCTCGCCGAGCGTTCGGGCAGCGGGTGCTGGGCAATCAGCCCGGGGGGCAGTTCGTAGGCGAAGTCCTGGCGACGCACGCGCGCATGTTACACGTGCCCGCTTTATGCCTCGTCGTTGCCGAAAACCACTTGCGTTGCGCGCGTGCCCGCTTCCGGAGCCAGGTAGCGCGTCTCGTGACGCGCGGAGCGCTCGGGGATCGTCGTTTCCAGATCCAGCGCCTTGTGCTGACGGATGATGCGCAGCGTCACCTTTTCCCCGGACTGGTAGGAACTGAGGATGCGGGTGGCATGCGAGCCGCTCTTTGGCTCGCGCCCGTCGATGGCGAGAATCACGTCCCCGTCCTCGAGCCTGAGGGTGCCGTCGGCCGGCGCGCGCACCACCAGCACGCCCTTGTCACTGCCAAAATAGCTGCCAAGTCGCGGCGTGAGCGTGGCGAGCTCCATGTCCCGCAGGGGCCGGTTGACGAACACTTCCGGCAGCTCGGGGAGCGCGACGTTGAAATCCATGTCGTGACCGGAGCCAAACAGCCCCGGTCCGCCGCGCGCCGTGACCTTGAAGTCCAGGGGCTTGCCCTGCCGCAGCACCCGTACGCTCAGGGGCGTATCGGGCTTCACGCCGTGCAGTATCGAGCTGAGCTGATGCGGCGGGTTCTCGCCCTTAAGTTCCGTGCCATTCACGGCGACGATCACATCGTCCACGCGGATGCCCGCCTCAGCCGCTGGCCCGCCGGGGCTCACCTCGCGCACCCGTGCGCCGGTGTGGTCCGCCGCCTTCTCCAGCTGTACCCCGATGATCACGTGCGGTCCGACCAGCGGCATCACTTCGCTGAGCATCGTGTCGCTGAGCTGAGTGGACAGCCGCGCCACCTCGTTGGCCGCCTGTTCGAGCTGCTTCTGCGCGGCCTGCAGGCGCTTGTCGATTTCCGCCTGGGTGGGCGCGCTCGGAGCCACCGGCACGGGCGGCACGGGGGGGGCGGCCACGGGCACCGCAGCGCCCGCGAGGGACACGAGCACCAGCCCGGCAAGAGCTGCGGTGCCGCAGAAACCGAACCACGGACTCTTACTCATATGCACTCCTTCGAAGTTCAGGGCGAGGCATTCGCGAGCGTCTGCGCGTAACGCACCTGCACCAGCGTACCGACCAGGCGCGAGCGTTCCTGTTGCAAGGCGCGCAGGCGTTCAGGCGCACTCGCGGCATCGCCGGTGGCAGTCAGCAGGTCATCAACCCGCGCAATGCGATCTTCAAGTCCCATCACTGCCGCGCGCGTGCCGACCCGCACCATCGCAGGCTCGCTGGGCAAACTGGCGAGCCAGCGCTCTGCCGTGCCGGCACTCGGGGCCGGCGCGTCCTCGGGATCCAGGCCCGGCGCGCCCCGGACTGCGGCGCCGAGGCCATGTGGCGCGGTGTGCGGGGTGCCGTTCAGCCGCAGCAACACCGCCAGCACGGCAAGGAAGAGCACGGCGGCCACCGCAAGCCGCCGGCCGCCGGCATGACCGTGCTCCTGGTGCGCGCGCGCCAGCGCGCGCCGCTCGAACTCGCGATAGCCGTAGGGCGCTGCCGCTGACTCGGGCAATTCGCGCAGCAGCCGCGCAAGACCGCTCCGCTGGGGATCTAGATCAGGGTGCATGACGGAGGATGTTCCTGTGGTTGCAGCCACGTGCGCAGTCGCAGGTGCGCCCGTGCCAGTTGCGACTTGGAAAAGCTCACGGAGCGACCAAAGGCGTGGGCGATCTCCTGGTGCGAGTAACCCTCGACCTCGTACATCCACACGATCGCGCGCGCGGTGGGCGCCAGACTGGCGAGCGCGCGTTCCAGGTCGATGAGCTCACCGCTGTAACCAGGCGTGATGAGTGCCGCGACTTCGGCGGCGACTCCGCAATCCACCGGCTCCAGACACAGCCGCGCCCGCTTCCACGGCGAGCGCAGGTACATGAGGCAGCGCGAGACGGCGATCTGACGCAGCCACGCCCCCACGGGCGCTTCCTGGCGAAACTGCGGCAGGCGTTCATAGAAGATCATCATGGTGTCCTGGAACAGGTCCTCCGCGAGCGCACGCTGGCCCACCAGCCGCCGGATCAAGGCGTGGGTGGCCGGCGCCAGCGCCACATACAGCGCCTGCCGTGCGGCGGCCTCGCCGGCGCGGGCGCGCGCCAGCAACTCCCCGGAAACTGCGATCTCGACCAGGCGGCTCACGGTTGCTTAGATGCGCGAGAGCCGCAAAAGGTCGCAGCGCCCCACCGTATTTTCCGTACCCTTCGCGGCCCCGGGGCTCTATACTCGCCGCCCGGTCCGATTCGGACAGGGATGCGCACTCGAGGCCCGAGTGGCGGAATTGGTAGACGCAGCGGACTCAGACGAAACGACTTGAGCCCCCGGGGAGAAATCTTCGGGGTGAAGCCCGTCAAACTCGGTGAAGGCCCTTAGCGGTTTTCTGACTCGAGCTGATGCCGAGCCAAGCCCTCGCAAGCGCGCAGGGAAGGTGTAGAGAGCAGACGGCGGGCACCTAAGGCCTAGCAGGCTATGGTGAAGGCGTGCTCCGGACCACGAACCCTGGCGACGCGTTCGCTCGGGGCGGCGAAAGCCGAAGTGGTAAGAAAATCCGCCGCCCTTAAAAGCGTGTCGGTTCGACTCCGACCTCGGGCACCACCGCGATCCTGAACGTTGTTACGGGTGTCTTACGCACACCTCTGGGGCTGCTTGCGGACGTCCCCGACGGTGGATTCACCCAGGAGGCGGCCGCCGACCTCCCACTCGACTCGCGAGGTCTTGTCGCGGTTTACCGACGAGTTGCCACCTGGCGAGCGGGCGTGCGACGTTAATGAGAATAAGGGACGAACGAATGCGGCATTTGCGCACGGGTCTTGCAGGGACTTTTTCACTGTTGGCGCTCGTGCTGGTCGGCTGCGGCCAGGTTGCCACGAACACCCTGAGTGGGGACGACGCTGACGCCGCAGCCGTCCCACCTACAATCACCTCGCAGCCGGCGAGCCAGTCGGTCCCGGCGGGCAAGACGGCCAAATTCTCGGTGGCGGCGACCGGATCTGCGCCCATTGCCTATCAGTGGCGCAAGAACGGCAGCATGATCGAGGGCGCCGTAAGTGACACCTACAGCGCACCCGCCACGGCCGAAGACGACGGGGCTGCTTTCTCCGTGATCGTCAGTAATGCGGTCGGCTCGGTCGAAAGCGCGGCGGCGAAGCTGTTCGTCATGCCTGCGGACGTCGCGCCCAGCATCACCGTGCAGCCCGCCGATCAAAGCGTCACGACCGGGCAGACCGCCACGTTCAGCGTGACCGCAACCGGCAGCGAGCCGCTGAGCTATCAATGGCAGCGCAACAGCGCCCCCATCAGCGGCGCTACGGACTCAAGCTACACCACCGCAGCAGCATCCAGCGCGGACGACGGCGCCCTGTTCACCGTCATCGTCAGTAACCCCGTGGGCAGCATTTCCAGTCACCCGGCGCGGCTCGGCGTCAGCACGGCCAGCGGTGGCGTGGTGGCGCCGACCATCAGTGGCCAGCCCGCCGATGTGAGCATCAGGGCGGGACAGATCGCGACTTTTACAGTAACTGCGAGCGGCACCGCGCCGCTGGTCTATCAGTGGACCCGCAACGGCCACAACATTCCCGGAGCGAATGCGGCCAGCTACTCGACGCCGCCCGTGGCGGCTTCCGACTCGGGCGCGCTCTTCGGGGTGATCATCGCCAACGACGCCGGCTATGTGACGAGCCGCGGCGCCAAACTCACTGTGAGCGGGACGGCCCCCAAGATCACGACCCAACCTGCGGACCAGACGGTGGCCGCGGGTAAGAATGCCACCTTCGCCGTGGTTGCCACAGGCACGGCCCCCCTGACTTACCAGTGGCGCAAAAATGGCGCTGCCATCGGGGGAGCCACGTCCGCGAGCTTCACCACCGGCGGCCTGACTTCGGCCGACAGCGGCGCGACCTACTCCGTGGTCGTGAGTAATGCGGCAGGCACCGCGACCAGCCGCGGCGCCAAACTCACCGTGAGTGGCACCGCCCCGAGCATTACCACGCAGCCGCAGGACCAGACGATTGCGGCAGGCAAGACCGCCACCTTCACTGTAGTGGCCACCGGCAGCGCGCCGCTGTCCTACCAGTGGCGCCGCAACGGCACCACGATTCCCGGTGCCACCAGCGCCAGTTACACGACCCCCTCACAGGGCACCAGTGACAACGGGGCCACGTTCTCCGTCGTGATCAGCAACGGCAGTGGCAATGTCACGAGCCGTGCGGCCAGGCTCACCGTCACGGCCGCCGCAAGCGCCCCGGCGATCACGACGCAGCCGGCGGACCAGAGCATTCATGCCGGGCAGACCGCCACCTTCACTGTAGTGGCCACCGGCAGCGCGCCGCTGTCCTACCAGTGGCGCCGCAACGGCACCACGATTCCCGGTGCCACCAGCGCCAGTTACACGACCCCCTCACAGGGCACCAGTGACAACGGGGCCACGTTCTCCGTCGTGATCAGCAACGGCAGTGGCAATGTCACGAGCCGTGCGGCCAGGCTCACCGTCACGGCCGCCGCAAGCGCCCCGGCGATCACGACGCAGCCGGCGGACCAGAGCATTCATGCCGGGCAGACCGCCACCTTCACTGTAGTGGCCACCGGCAGCGCGCCGCTGTCCTACCAGTGGCGCCGCAACGGCACCACGATTCCCGGTGCCACCAGCGCCAGTTACACGACCCCCTCACAGGGCACCAGTGACAACGGGGCCACGTTCTCCGTCGTGATCAGCAACGGCAGTGGCAATGTCACGAGCCGTGCGGCCAGGCTCACCGTCACGGCCGCCGCAAGCGCCCCGGCGATCACGACGCAGCCGGCGGACCAGAGCATTCATGCCGGGCAGACCGCCACCTTCACTGTAGTGGCCACCGGCAGCGCGCCGCTGTCCTACCAGTGGCGCCGCAACGGCACCGCGATTCCCGGTGCCACCAGCGCCAGTTACACGACCCCCTCACAGGGCACCAGTGACAACGGGGCCACGTTCTCCGTCGTGATCAGCAACAGCAGTGGCAATGTCACGAGCCGTGCGGCCAGGCTCACCGTCACGGCCGCCGCAAGCGCCCCGGCGATCACGACGCAGCCGGCGGACCAGAGCATTCATGCCGGGCAGACCGCCACCTTCACTGTAGTGGCCACCGGCAGCGCGCCGCTGTCCTACCAGTGGCGCCGCAACGGCACGGCGATTCCCGGTGCTACCAGCGCCAGTTACACGACCCCCTCACAGGGCACCAGTGACAACGGGGCCACGTTCTCCGTCGTGATCAGCAACGGCAGTGGCAATGTCACGAGCCGTGCGGCCAGGCTCACCGTCACGGCCGCCGCAAGCGCCCCGGCGATCACGACGCAGCCGGCGGACCAGAGCATTCATGCCGGGCAGACCGCCACCTTCACTGTAGTGGCCACCGGCAGCGCGCCGCTGTCCTACCAGTGGCGCCGCAACGGCACCACGATTCCCGGTGCCACCAGCGCCAGTTACACGACCCCCTCACAGGGCACCAGTGACAACGGGGCCACGTTCTCCGTCGTGATCAGCAACGGCAGTGGCAATGTCACGAGCCGCGCGGCCAGGCTCACCGTCACGGCCGCCGCAAGCGCCCCGGCGATCACGACGCAGCCGGCGGACCAGAGCATTCATGCCGGGCAGACCGCCACCTTCACTGTAGTGGCCACCGGCAGCGCGCCGCTGTCCTACCAGTGGCGCCGCAACGGCACCACGATTCCCGGTGCCACCAGCGCCAGTTACACGACCCCCTCACAGGGCACCAGTGACAACGGGGCCACGTTCTCCGTCGTGATCAGCAACAGCACCGGCAATGTCACGAGCCGCAATGCCCTTCTCACAGTGACGCCTGCCGTCAGCACCGCAGGCACGGACGTCGTGACCTACAAGAACGATCTGGCGCGCACCGGGCAGAACCTCAACGAGAAGACCCTGACGCCAGCGAATGTCAAACATGCGCGTTTTGGCAAGCTGCAGTTCCTCAGCACCGACGGCAAAGTCGATGCGCAGCCGCTGTACCTATCCGCACTCAGCATTGGCGGCGTCAAGCACAATGTGGTGTTCGTCGCCACCGAGAACGACTCGGCGTACGCGTTCGACGCCGATACCGGCACCCAACTGTGGAAAGCCTCGCTCGTGCCCGCCGGGGAAACCGTCGCCGGCGAATTGCCACAGGTGTGCGACGTCATCGAGCCCACCATCGGCGTCACGGCAACGCCGGTGATCGATCGCGGCGCCGGCGCGCACGGCACGATCTACCTCGTGGCCATGACGAAATCGAGCACCACCTGGCACCAGCGTCTGCACGCGCTGGACGTCACGACCGGCGCGGAAGTCGCCGGCGGTCCCAGGGAGATTACCGCCACCTACGACACCGCCGGCGGCACCATCACCTTTGATCCGGGCCAGTATCTGGAGCGCGCGGGGTTGCTGCTGCTCCATCACACCGTCTATACGACCTGGACGTCGCACTGCGATAACAAGTTCTACACCGGCTGGATCATCGCCTATGACCAGGGCACCTTGCAGCGCACCGCGGTGCTCAACATCGCGCCCAACAGCGGCGGCGTCGGTCCCTCAATCTGGATGTCCGGCGGCGCCCCGGCGGTGGATGCCGCGGGCAACATCTACGTGATCACCGCCAATGGCGCCTTCGAGAGCGCCCTGGATGCCGCCGGATTTCCCAACCTCGGCGACTACGGCAACTCCTTCCTCAAGCTGTCCACCAGCGGCGGCGGCCTGCGGGTCACGGACTACTTCGCCCCCAACAACACGGCGTTCCTGAGCGCCGTGGACTTTGACCTGGGGGCCGGCGGCGTCATGCTGCTGCCGGACATGACCGACTCGAGCGGCACCGTGCGTCATTTGGCCGTGGGTGCGGGCAAAGACGGCAACATGTACGTCGTCAACCGCGACTCGATGGGGCATTTCAGCCCGAGCAGCAACAATATCTGGCAGCAGCTCAACAGCGTGCTCGGCGGGGGGATCTGGTCGACGCCGGCCTACTTCAACGGCCACATCTACTACGGGCAGACCAACGGCGCTCTTAAGTCCTTCAGCATCAGCGCCGCCAAGGTGGTGTTGCCCGCAGACTCTTCCAGCAGCGTCACCTTCGGTTTCCCGGGCACCGCACCGTCGGTCTCCGCCAATGGCACGGCCAACGGCATCATCTGGGCGCACCAGAACGCCAACCCGGCGGTGCTGTATGCATTCGACGCCAACGATGTCTCAAAGCCGCTGTACAGCAGCTCGCAGGCCGCCAACGGCCGCGACCAGTTCGGCGCCGGGAACAAGTTCATCACGCCCGTGATCGCGGACGGCAAGGTCTTTGTGGGCGCGGCGAGCGGCGTGGCGGTGTTTGGCCTGCTCAAGTAGGACTCAAGTAGGGCGTACGCCCCTCCGCGGCGTCGACAAGCTGTAGCAACGCCCCGTATCCTGCGCGCACACCATGAACTTCTGCAGCAAATGCGGCGCCAAAGTACAGCTGCGCGTCCCCGAGGGCGATCACCTGCCACGCTACGTCTGCGAGGCTTGCGGCACGATTCACTACGAGAACCCGCGCCTCGTGGTCGGCTGCGTGCCCGAGCACGAGGGGCGCATTCTGCTGTGCCGACGGGCGATCGAGCCGCGCCGCGGGTACTGGACCGTGCCGGCGGGCTTCATGGAAAACCGCGAGACGCTGCAGGAAGCAGCCGCCCGCGAGTCGCACGAGGAGGCCCTCGCCGAGGTTCTCATCGGTTCGCTCCTGAGCGTGGTGCACGTGCTGCACGCCGAGCAGGTCCACGTGTTCTTCCGGGCCCGGCTGCCGGTGGCGCACTTCGGTGCCGGTCCTGAGAGCCTGGAGGTCATGCTGGTCGAGCCCCGGGACATTCCCTGGGACGATATCGCCTTCCGCAGCACCGATTTCACGCTGCGGCGTTACCTGGAAGACAAGGCGGCGGGCCGCGAACAGCATCATTTCACCACCCTCGACCGGCACGAGCCGCAACCTAAGCCTCGGCACTGATTCACCACCCGCGCCTGGCGTGGCACAATGCCGCCCCCTTGCCAGGGTTGAGCCGCCGCGGCTCCCGGCCGGGGCACCCCTGAGGAAATCGCATGACTTTTGTCGTCACTGAAAACTGCATCAAGTGCAAGTACATGGACTGCGTGGAAGTGTGTCCCGTCGACTGCTTCCACGAGGGACCTAACTTTCTCACCATCGATCCGGAGGAGTGCATCGACTGCACGCTGTGCGAACCGGAGTGTCCGGTGGAGGCGATCTTTTCTGAGGAAGAGCTGCCCGCAGGACAGGAGCACTTCAAACAGCTGAACGCCGAACTCGCGAAGCAGTGGCCCGTGATCACCGAGAAAAAGGACGCGCCCCCGGACGCCAAGGAATGGGAAGGCAAGCCGGACAAGTTCAAGCTCCTTGAACGCTGAACAGGGCCATCCGTCCCCCGCGCACTCCTGATAAGGTCGCGCCGGGCCTGCAGCCCTGCCGACGCGCAGCGGCGACGGTGATCGGCCGCGACACCACGGCCGATTACGGGCAAGATCGGTGTGCGCGTTTCACATAACACGAATTTTTGTGTCGCAGTTCACAGACCAGTTGCCGAGCGCGCTGTGGACGTGCGATTTTTGCAGCAGAAGAAAAAGGGATGTTGAATGCGGCGGCAACGCACCGGTCTTACATGGATTGTCTTATCGTGGTTCGCTTTGGTGCTTGTCGGCTGCAGCCAGGTGGGAACTGACGCGCAGCCTGACACCGCCAGCGCCCCGGCGATCCTGACCCAACCGGCCGACCAGGATGTCGCTGAGGGGCAGACGGCCACGTTCGCCGTGGTCGCGACCGGCTCGCAGCCGCTCGCCTACCAATGGAGCAGAAACGGCGCCGTGATCAACGGCGCGGTCACGGCGAGCTACAGCGCCGCCGCCAGTGCGGATGACGACGGGGACAGCTTCACGGTCAGGGTGAGCAACCCGGTGGGCGCGGTCGACAGCAACGCGGCGAGGCTCTCGGTACGCTCCGCGGCACTCGCGCCGGGCATCACTGCGCAGCCTGCAAACCAGAGCATCACTGCCGGCCAGACGGCCACCTTCAGTGTGACGGCGACCGGGAGCGCGCCACTGGCATATCGCTGGCAGAAGAACGGCGTCGACATCGCCGGCGCCACGGCCGCCACGTACACGACCCCCGCCGAGGCCACGAGCGACAACGGCGCGCTCTTTGTCGTGATCGTGAGCAACACGGCCGGGAGCGTCACCAGCGTCGGTGCACAGCTCAGTGTGACCAGCGCTGCACAGCCAGGCGGCGTCGATGTCGTTACCTACAAATACGACAAGGCACGCACCGGACAGAATCAGTCCGAGACCGTCCTGACGCCAGCCAATGTCAGCGCCGCGACTTTCGGCAAACTGCGCTTCCTCAGTACCGACGGCAAGGTCGACGCGCAGCCCCTCTACCTTGGGGCGCTCAACATCAGCGGCGTGAGCCACAACGTGGTGTTCGTCGCGACCGAAAACGATTCGATCTATGCCTTTGATGCCGACAGCGGTGCGCAGCTGTGGAAGAAGGCACTGGTGCCGGCGGGCGAGACCGTCGGCAACGACACCTGCCTCAAGACCACCGGCGTCATGGCCACGCCGGTGATCGACCGCAGCGCCGGAGCACACGGCACGATCTACGCCGTCGCCCGGACGCAGTCCGGCACGGCCTACCACCACTGGTTGTACGCCCTTGACGTGACCACCGGAGCGGAGCTGCTTGGCGGCCCGATGCCGATCACCGCCGTCGCGCCGAAGGGCGGTGGCACGCTGACTTTCAATCCCGCCCAGGCCAACGAACGTGCGGCGCTGCTGCTGAACAACGGCACGATCTATACGACCTGGACCTCACGATGTGACCTGTATTTCTACACCGGCTGGATCATGTCCTACAGCGCGGCGACGCTGCAGCAGACCGGCGTGCTCAATGTCGCCCCCAACAGCGGCGGTGTCGGACCTGCGATCTGGATGGCCGGCAACGGCCCCGCAGCCGACTCGGCAAACAACGTCTACCTCATCACCGCGAACGGCGTCTTCGATACCGCACTGGACCCCAGTGGTTTTCCGAACATGGGCGACTTCGGCAATTCGTTCCTGAAAATTGCCGGCGACTCACTCAGCGTGACGGACTATTTCGCGCCTTTCAACGGCGTGACCCTGAGCAGCACCGACAAGGATCTCGGCTCCGGCGGCCTCATCCTGCTGCCGGACCAGACCGATTCCTCGGGCACCGTCCGCCATATCGCCGTCGGTGCCGGCAAGGACGGCAACATCTATCTCGTCAACCGCGACTCGATGGGCCACTTCAGTGCCACCGGCAACAACATCTGGCAGCAGCTCACCAGCATCCTCGGCAACCTCGGCGAATTGCCGTCCACCGGCCACGGCGGCATCTGGTCGACACCGGCGTATTTCAACAACCACGTCTACTTCGGGCCCGTGAACGACTCGCTGAAGTCCTTCTCCTACACCAGTGCCAAACTCTCAACGGCACCCGTCGCCAGCACCAGCGTGAAGTTCGTATACCCTGGGGCCGCGCCGGTGGTTTCGGCCAACGGCACGGCCAACGCCATCGTCTGGGCACACCAGAATTCCGATCCCGCCGTCCTCTACGCCTTTGACGCCGGCACGCTCGCACAGCTCTACAGCAGCTCGGATGCGGCGGGCGGCCGCGACCAGTTCGGCGCGGGAAACAAGTTCATCGCGCCGGTCGTCGCCAACGGCAAGGTGTTCGTGGGAACCACCAACGGCGTGGCCGTGTTTGGACTGCTGCCCTGAGGAGCCGCGGCGGCGGCATGGTCGCTGCAAACGTCGGACGGACTGCGGGCCCTAGGAAAAAGGTTCTCCCCGGGCGCAGCTCCGGCGCGCTAGGCGCGGCGCGCGGGCTTCAGGGGTGCGCGTCTTTCAGCTGCTTCACCAGAACGTCCGGCGGCACGTAGCCCGGCAGCAGGTCACCGTCGGCGAGGATAATGGCCGGCGTGCCCTGCAGCGAGAAGTCCTGGCCGAGCTGATAGGTGCGGGCGACCGGATTGTCGGCACAGGGCTTGGCCTTCAGGTCCTGGCCCAGCTTGGCCCTGGTGAGCGCATCGTTGCGGTCCGGCGAGCACCACACCTGCTCCGCCTTGGTCCACGAACTGGTGTTGGGCCCGGTGCGCGGATACATCAGGTACCGCACCCGCACGCCCAGGCGGTTGTACTCGGCGATCTGGCTGTGCAGCTTGCGGCAATAGGCGCAGTCAACGTCGGTGAACACCGTGATCGTGTACTTCGGGTCTTTCGGCCCGAAGATGAGCATCTGGTCCTCGGGCACGGCGGCGATCAGCTTGCTGCGCAATTCACGACGGTGCTGCTCGGTGAGGTTGTCGTTCTTGGCCAGGTCGAACAGATCACCGGAAATCGCGTACTTGCCATCGGCGGTTACGTAGGCGATCTCCGTGCCGCGCGTGTACTCATACATGCCCGGGATGGGGGTGGCCTTGAGTTGATCAACCTTGGCACCGGGAATGCGGCTGGCGACTTCCACGCGCGGATCCACGCTCGCCTGCTCAGCCGGCGCCGACGTTTGCACCAGCAGCGCGCCCAGCACCAGCAAACCGCCCAACCACTTGCCTGTCATGGAACTTCCCGTCATGTCGGTGGGATTTCGAGTCGTGCGCCCGGGCCAGAGTTCACCCGTGCGCGCGCCGTGCTCAAGAGTGTAGCAGAGGGGCATGGCGACTGCGGTTGCCGCCGGGCTTCAGCCGCGCGGGTGATGCTGCGAGTGCAGGTCCTTGAGGCGTTCCCGCGCGACGTGCGTGTAGATCTGCGTGGTCGAGAGGTCGCTGTGGCCGAGCAGCATCTGCACCACGCGCAGGTCCGCGCCGTGGTTGAGCAGGTGGGTCGCAAACGCATGCCGCAGCGTGTGCGGTGAGAGTTCCTTGGCGATCCCCGCCTTGCGGGCGTAGCGCTTGATGATGTGCCAGAACGCCTGGCGCGTCATGCGATCGCCGCGGCGCGTGGGGAACAGATAGTCGGTCTGGCGCTCCAGCAGGATCTCCCCGCGCGGTCCGCGTGCGAATTCCTTCAGCGCGCGCATCGCCTCCTCGCCGAGCGGAATGAGGCGCTCCCGATCCCCCTTGCCGAGGATGCGGATGACGCCCTGGTTCAGGTTGATCTGGCTCTGGCGCAGGTTCACGAGCTCCGACACGCGCAGGCCGGTTGCGTACAGCACCTCGAGCATGGTGCGGTCGCGGTTGCCCAGCGGGTCGCTCACCAGCGGCGCCGAGAGCAGCGACTCGACCTCCTCTTCGGTCAGGGAACGCGGCAGCGAGCGCCCGATCTTCGGCATGGCGATCTGCGCGGTGGGGTCCTCGCGGATGGCGCCCTCGCGCATGAAGTAGCGGAAGAAGCGCCGGAAACTGGAGAGCTGACGCGCCGTGGAGCGCGGCCGAGCGCCGGCCTTCACACGCCAGGCGATAAAGTCCTGCAGGTCCGCGCGCGTGGTGCCCATGATCGGCACGCTGCGTTCGGCCAGCCAGCGGGCGAGCGCGGTGAGGTCGGCGCGGTAGGCGGCCAGGGTATTCGGCGACAGGCCCCGCTCCATCCAGACGGCGTCGAGGAAGCGGGAAACCGCAGGATCAGCCGAATCGGCGCTGGGGGTCATGGCGATCGCGGTATTGGACAAGCCTGTCTCGCTGGGAGGTTAAGGTAACCGCCCGCGCTCGGGTGCGCGGTGTGCGTGCCTCGGATTCCCGGTAATGTGGTGACCGCAGTATGGTGACCGGGGGCCGTACGTCGACGTGACGATCTTCACATCCGCGCTCCGGCATTAACATAAAGAGAACCAGTTCACATCCCTTTCACCCGTCCTCACATAACGCACGAGACTTTGTGAATCTGCTCGCCATGCTCCAGGCGCTCCTCCTTGCCCCGCTGCGGCTTCTCTATGCCGCCTGGGCGGTCGCGGCATTCCTGGTCGCCGGACTCAGCACCCTCGTGCTGCTGCTGCTGCTGCCGCGCATGCAACAGCGCCGCGCGGCCGCCCGCGCCCTGGCGCGCGCCTTTCTCGCCGTGGCGGGTATGCCGCTCACGGTGAAGTTCCCCGAGCGCATTCCCACGGGCCAGTGCGTGGTGATCTGCAACCACGCCAGCTACCTCGACGGCATCGTGCTCACCGCCGCACTGCCGCCGTGCTTCACCTTCGTGATCAAGCGCGAGATGGCGCACTTTCCGCTCGCCGGACCCCTGCTGCGGCGACTCGGTTCGCAGTTCGTGGAGCGCTTCGACCGCCATCGCAGCGCCGCGGATGCCCGTCGCGTGCTGCGTAACGCGACCCAGGGAAGCTCGATGGTGTTCTTTCCGGAAGGCACCTTCACGCGCACGCCGGGCCTGCTGAAGTTCCACCTCGGGGCGTTCGTCACCGCGGTACGGGTGGGTTGCCCGCTGGTGCCGGCCGTGGTGCGCGGCACCCGCCGGGCACTGCCGCCGAGTGGCGCCCTGCCCGTGCCCGGACGCATCGAACTTGAAATCCTGCCGCCGCTGGCACCGGCGGCGGAGGCAGATGATCCGGAGGCCGCGCCGCAGCTACGCGAGGCGGCGCGCAACGCGATCCTCGCCGCGCTCGGGGAACCGGACCTTACATGTTGCGACGATACTGGCCGCCCACCTGATAGAGCGCGTGCGAGATCTGTCCCAGCGAGCAGACCTTGACGCTCTCCATCAGCTCGGCGAACACGTTGCCGCCGCGGTCGGCCGCTTGCTGCAGGCGCGTGAGCGCCTCCGGGGCGCGCTCGGCGTTGCGCGCCTGGAAGGCGCGCACGGCGGCGACCTGCGCCTGCTTTTCCTCCTCACTGGAGCGGATCAGCTGCGCGCCCTTGTGCTCCTCAGAGCCGTCGCTCCCGGAGAGGTAGGTGTTCACCCCCACGATGGGCAGCGAGCCGTCGTGCTTCTTGGTCTCGTAGTACAGCGACTCTTCCTGGATCTTGCCGCGCTGGTACATGGTCTCCATGGAGCCGAGCACCCCGCCACGCTCGGAGAGCGCTTCGAACTCCTTGTAGACCGCCTCCTCCACCATGTCCGTCAGGTAATCGATGGCGAAGGAGCCCTGCCAGGGGTTCTGGATCTTGTTGAGACCAAGTTCGCGGTTGATGACCAGCTGGATGGCAACCGCGCGTCGTACGCTCTCCTCGGTCGGCGTGGTCAGTGCCTCATCGTAGGCGTTGGTGTGCAGACTGTTGCAGTTGTCAAAGAGCGCATACAGCGCCTGCAGCGTGGTGCGGATGTCGTTGAAGGAGATCTCCCGGGCGTGCAGGCTGCGCCCGGAGGTCTGCACGTGGTACTTGAGCATCTGGCTGCGCGGACCGGCGCGGTAGCGGTCGCGCATGGCGCGCGCCCAGATGCGCCGCGCCACGCGCCCGATGACGGCGTATTCCGGATCCATGCCGTTGGAGAAGAAGAACGACAGGTTCGGGGCGAAGTCATCGATCTTCATGCCGCGCGCGAGGTAGTACTCGGTGATGGTGAAGCCGTTGGCGAGCGTGAACGCCAGTTGTGAGAGCGGGTTCGCGCCGGCCTCCGCGATGTGATAACCGGATATCGAGACCGAGTAGAAGTTGCGTACCCGCTGATCGATGAAGTACTGCTGCACGTCCCCCATCATGCGCAACGCGAACTCGGTCGAGAAAATGCAGGTGTTCTGCGCCTGGTCCTCCTTGAGGATGTCGGCCTGCACGGTGCCGCGCACGGCTTGCAGCGCCTCGGCGCGGATGCGCTCGTAGGTTTCGCGCTCCAGCAGCTGATCCCCGGTCACGCCCAGCAGCGCGAGCCCGGAGCCATCGTGATGGGGTGGCAGTGCGCCCTTGTAGCTCGGCGGTGGCACCCCGCGCGCGCTCGCCGCGGCGTGCAGGGCGGCGATCTTCTGCTCGGCGGCCGCCCACTGACCCTGGGCCTTCAGGTAACGCTCCACCTGCTGGTCGACCGCGGTGTTCATGAACATCGCGAGGATCATCGGCGCCGGGCCGTTGATGGTCATGGACACCGAGGTCGAGGGCAGGCACAGATCGAAGCCCGAGTAGAGCTTCTTCATGTCATCAAGCGTCGCGATCGAGACCCCGGAGTTACCGGTGCGCCCGTAGACATCCGGCCGCGTGTCCGGATCTTCGCCGTACAGTGTGGTCGAATCGAACGCCGTCGAGAGTCGGGCCGCCCCATGCCCGGCCGCCACGTAGTGGAAGCGCCGGTTGGTGCGCTCCGGCCCGCCCTCACCGGCGAACATGCGCGTCGGGTCCTCCTCCTCGCGCCGGTAGGGGTAAACCCCGCCGGTGTACGGGAAGGCCCCCGGCAGATTCTCGTTGAGCAGGAAGTGCAGCAGCTCCCCCCAGTCCTTGAGGCGCGGCACGGCGAGCTTCGGCACCGCCGAGCGTGACAGGCTCTCGGTGTAGTTCTCGCCCTTGAGTACCCGCTCGCGCACCTTGTACGTATAGGTGGCCTCGGTCGCCGAGCGCTCGCGCGCCGGCCACGCCTTAAGCTCCGCCACGCCCTCGCTGCCGATCTCCTCCAGGGCACGGTTGTAGCCGGCTCGCAGCTCGCGGCGCGTAGCATCCCCCTCCTCCAGAGCCTGGGCCGGGTAGCGCTCGAGCGGCCCTGGCAGCGCCGCGTCATGCAGGGATTTCAAGGATTCGTACAGGCCGTAGGCGCGGCGCGCGGCCTGCACCTGCGCCTCGATGCGCGCACGCGCCTCGCGGCCGCCCTGAGCGATCTCCGCCAGGTAGCGCGTGCGCGAGCCGGGCACGAGCGGCGCGCGCACGCTGAGAGTCGTAGGGCCCGCGTCCGCCACGCGCCAATGGGCGCTGCCCACGTGCTTCTCCTCGAGCGCCGCGCACACCGCCGCGAACAGGCGGTTGACGCCCGGGTCGTTGAAGCGGCTCGCGATGGTCGGAAACACGGGCAGCTCGGTGTCGGGCAGCTGCGCGCGCTGGGGGTGGTTGCGGCGCCACTGCTTGCGCACGTCGCGCAGGCTGTCCTCGGCGCCGCGCTTCTCGCTCTTGTTGAGCACGATGAAGTCGGCGTAGTCGAGCATGTCGATCTTCTCGAGCTGACTCGCGGCACCGTACTCGCTCGTCATGACATACAGCGACAGGTCCACCAGGTCCACGATCTCGGTGTCCGACTGCCCGATGCCGGCGGTCTCGACGATCACCAGGTCAAAGCCGGCGGCCTTGTAGAGCTCGATCACGTCCTTCAGCACCGCCGAGGTCGCCAGATGCGCGCGCCGCGTCGCGAGCGAGCGCATGAAGACGCTCTCGGCGGCCAGACTATTCATGCGGATGCGATCCCCGAGCAGGGCCCCGCCGCTGCGGCGACGGGTCGGGTCCATGGCCACGACCGCAATCTGCGCCGCGGGGAAATGGCGCACCAGACGCCCCAGCAGCTCATCGGTGAGGCTCGACTTGCCGGCACCGCCGGTGCCGGTAACACCGATGACCGGCACCTTGTGACGTGAACGCGCGAGCGCGCGGCGGATCTGCTCGGCATGTGCCTCCTCGCCGCTGGCGCCCTCGAGTACCGAGATGCTGCGGGCGATCAGGCCGTGGTCGCGGGCGTTCAGCGGCCGCAGCTCATAGGGCGGCTTGTGCGCCGTGGCGATGCGCCGGAAGACATCGTCGATCATGCCCGCGAGACCGAGCTTGCGGCCGTCCTCAGGCGTGTAGATCTTCTCCACGCCGTAGCGCTCCAGGGCTGCGATCTCATCCGGGGAGATGGTGCCGCCGCCGCCGACCACGACCCGCACGTGCTCGTAGCCGCGCTCGCGCAGCATGTCCACCATGTAGGTGAAGTACTCGTTGTGGCCGCCCTGGTAGGAGCTGACCGCGATCGCATCGGCATCCTCTTCGATCGCGGCACGCACGATATCGGCGACGCTGCGGTTGTGACCGAGGTGCACCACCTCGGCGCCCCGTGCCTGCAGCAGACGGCGGATCATGTTGATGGCGGCGTCGTGGCCGTCGAAGAGGGAGGCGGCCGAGACGAAGCGCAGCGGCGGGCGCGCCGCGGCGGCGTCACTGCGCGGCAAGGTCGCGCCACCTTTGAGACCGGCATTCATAGTGCGTTTCTCGCTCGCGGCACGTAGTCCGAATGATGTATGGACTTACCTGTTTACCGGCGGGTAGGATTCCTACCCGTGAGTATGATCGACACGCCAGCGGCCGGTCAACGTGGCCGCCGTCACCGTCTTGGGATCACCACGGCAGTCACGGTTGCCGCTCCTGCGCCGCTATAATACTCGTAAGCCATGAACAACCGTCGCACCAGCCCGCCCGCCGCGGGCAAGAACCCCGTCCCGGCCGCATCGCCCTGGAAGGCGAGCCACGAGCGGCAGCGCGATCGCGAGGTGAAGCGCGACGCGGTCATCCGTGCTGCAGCGCGCGAGTTCAACCGCAAGGGCTACCACAATACGTCCCTTGACGACATCGCCGCCCGGCTCGAGGTCACCAAGCCCACCGTCTACTACTACGTCACCAGCAAGGAGCAGCTGCTGTTCCAGTGCTTCGTGGCGGGCGTGGAGCGCATCCGCGCCGCCTTCCGCGACGTGCGGCGCCTGGAGCTGCCGGCGCGGGAACGCCTGAACGCGGTGCTGCGCCGCTACGGCGAGGCGGTGGCGTCGGAGTTCGGCTGGTGCATGGTGCGCGCCGAAGAGCAGGACCTCTCCCCGGCGATGAGCCGCCACATCAAGGCACTGAAATCCGAGATCGATCATGGCATCCGCCGGCTCATCCGTGAGGGGGTGCAGGATGGCTCCATCCATCCGTGCGATCCGAAGATGACCGCGTTCGCCCTGGCAGGCGCGCTGAACTGGATCGCGCATTGGTACCGCGAAGATCAGTCGCTGTCGGGGGCGCAGATTGCGGAGGCCTTCGTCACCATCTTTGAAGGCGGCCTGCGGCCGCGACCAAGCGCCACGCCCCTGGCCGCGGCGCGCGAGGCGCCGCGGCGGCGCCCGCGGCGCGCCGCCGGCGCCCTCCCGCGTTAGCACCGGTATTCAACTCGAGGCTCCTAACATGTCCAGCAACGAAGTGGTCATCGTCGCCGCCAAACGCACGCCGATCGGTGCGTTCCTCGGTGCGCTCACGCCCCTGACGGCCCCGCAGCTCGGTAGTGCCGCGATCAAGTCAGCGCTTGGCGCCGCCGGCCTCGCCGCCGCCGACATCCAGGAGGTAATCATGGGGTGCGTGCTGCCCGCAGGCCTCGGGCAGGCGCCCGCACGTCAGGCAGCCATCGGCGCAGGTGTGCCGCCGAGCGTGCCGAGCACGACGCTCAACAAGATGTGCGGATCGGGCCTGAAGGCGGTGATGCTCGGCGCGGATCAGATCCGCGCCGGGTCGGCGCAGATCGTGCTTGCCGGTGGCCTGGAGTCGATGTCGAACGCTCCGTACCTCCTGCCCAAGGCCCGCAGCGGCTATCGCATGGGGCACGGGGAGGTGCTCGATCACATGTTCTACGACGGGCTGCAGAGCCCCTGGGATGGCAAGCTCATGGGCTGCTTCGCGGACGCAACGGCGGCGAAGTACAGCTTCACGCGCGCCCAGCAGGACGCCTTCGCCACTGAATCCGTGCGCCGCGCCCTGCGCGCGGTGGAAGAAGGCGAGTTCGACGCGGAAATCACCCCGCTGACCGTGAAGGGGCGCAAGGGCGAGACGCTCGTGGCGCGCGATGAGACCCCCGGCACCTGCGACATCAACAAGATCACGGCGTTGAAGCCTGCGTTCGGCAAGGAGGGCACCGTCACGGCAGCCAGCTCCTCCTCGATCTCCGATGGCGCGGCGGCGCTGGTGCTCATGAGCGCCGAAGCCGCCCGCAGCCGCGGCATACAGCCGCTGGCGCGGGTGCTGGCCTACGCCAGTCACGCCCAGGAACCGGAGTGGTTTACGACCGCCCCCGTGGGCGCAATCCGCAAGGTGCTCAAGCAGCTGAACTGGAAGCCGCATGACGCCGATCTGTACGAGATCAACGAGGCGTTCGCCGCCGTCACCATGGCCGCCATGCGCGATGTGGACATCGAACATGCGCGCGTGAATGTCAACGGCGGCGCCTGCGCACTCGGCCATCCGATCGGCGCCACCGGTGCGCGGATCCTGACAACGCTGTTGTATGCTCTGAAGCGTCGCGGCGGCCGGCGCGGCATCGCGGCCCTGTGCATCGGCGGCGGCGAAGCGGTCGCCATGGCCGTCGAACTTGTCTAACCAGCACGCCTCCGCGGCGGGAGTCTCATGAAAATTCAGGACGTGCGTGCCGTCATCACCGGCGGCGCTTCGGGTCTGGGCAATGCGGTCGCGCGTCACCTCAGCGCCCGGGGCGCAAAGGTTGTCATCCTGGACGTGCAGGAGGGTCCGGGACGCGAGGCGGCCGCCGCCTTGGGTGCCAGCGCGCGCTTTGTTCGCTGCGACGTGACCTCCGAGGCGGAGGTCAACGCGGCGATGGAGAGTGCGCAGGCTCACCTGGGCGCTCTTAACCTCCTGGTGAACTGCGCCGGGGTCGTCGGCGCCGGGCGGGTGCTCGGCAAGAGCGGCCCCATGGCCGGTGAGTTCTTCACCAAGGTGATCCACATCAACCTCATCGGCACGTTCCTGTGTGACAAGGCCGCCGCCGCGCTCATGCAGCACAACGCCCCGGGAGTCGACGGTGAGCGCGGACTGCTGATCCACACCTCATCCGTGGCCGCCTTCGAGGGGCAGATCGGTCAGGCGGCCTACGCGGCCACCAAGGCCGCCGTGGCCGGCATGACGCTGCCCATCGCCCGCGAGCTGGCACGTTTTGGCATCCGCTGCGTCTCGATCGCCCCGGGAATTTTCCACACCCCCATGATGGACGGGATGCCCGCCGAGGTGCAGGCCTCGCTCGCTGCCCAGGTACCCTTCCCGGCACGGTTGGGCAAGCCCGAAGAGTTCGCGCAGCTGGTGGCGAGCGTCATCGAAATCCCCATGCTCAACGGGGAGACCATCCGCCTGGACGGCGCGATCCGGATGCAGCCAAAGTAAACGACCAACGGTAGCGACAGGGGCTTGAACGGGGGCGGCGAGTGAGTGAGGCGCAGGCGATCGAGCGGGACGTCATGCAGTATGACGTCGTCATCGTGGGCGCAGGTCCCGCGGGACTGGCGTGCGCCATCCGCCTGAAGCAGCTGAAACCGTCCGCCAACGTGTGCGTGCTCGAGAAGGCCTCGGCCGTCGGCGCGCACTCGCTCTCGGGTGCGGTGCTCGAGCCTGGACCGCTCGAGCAACTGCTGCCCGAGTGGCACAGCGAATACCCCGGCATGAAGGTGCCGGCCGCCGTGGATGATTTTCGCATCCTCACGGCGCGGGGCTCCTACAAGCCGGTGCCGGACTTCGCGGTCAGGCTGCTGCCCGCCTCGATGACCTACAGCACGCCGTTCAACAATCACGGCAACTACATCATCTCCCTCGGGCAGCTGACGCCCTGGCTGGCGCAGAAGGCGGAGAGCCTGGGCGTCGAGGTCTTCCCCGGGTTTGCCGCGGCCGCGCCGCTGTTTGATGAGCATGGCGCCGTCAAGGGCGTGCGCATTGGTGACATGGGACTCGATCGCGAGGGCCGGCCAGGCCCCAATTTCACCCCCGGCGTCGAGATCCATGCCGGCCTCACGGTGCTGGCGGAGGGCTGCCGCGGCTCGATCTCCAAGGAGCTGATCGCCAAGTACAACCTCGCCAAGGGCCATTGCCCGCAGACCTTCGCGCTGGGCTTCAAGGAGCTGTGGCAGCTGCCGCCCGGGCGCGTGCAGCCCGGCCGCATCGAGCATGCGCTCGGTTGGCCGGCCGACTCGCACACCTACGCGGGCAGCTTTCTGTATCACCTGGACAAGGATCGCGTGTACGTGGGTTACATCGTGGGCCTGGACTATGAGGATCCACGCCTGCAGCCGTTTGAGGCTTTCCAGCAGTACAAGAATCACCCGAGCGTAAAGGCGCTGCTGGCAGGCGGGGAGATCGTCTCCGCGGGGGCACGCACCATCGCCGCGGGCGGCTGGCAGTCGACGCCGACCCTGGAGATGCCCGGCGCCATCCTCATCGGGGATGCCGGCGGCACGCTCAACTTCGCCAAGATCAAGGGCGTGCACCAGGCGATCCGCAGCGGCACGCTTGCCGGGGAGCACATTGCCGCCGGCAACACGGCGGCGGGCTTCGACGCCAAGTGGCGCGCCTCCCCGGGCGGAGTGGAGCTGAAGCGCATCCGCAACTTCAAGCCGGCCTTCAAGCGCGGCATGTGGTTCGGCCTGATCAATTCCGCGTGGGAGACCCTGACGTGCGGCAAGTCACCGTGGACGCTCAGGAACACGGCCGACTGGTCACGGCTGCGCAAGCTTGAGGACTACACCTCGCCCGAGCGGCACTGGGGCGAGCGCACGCTGCCGCCCCGCGACCGCGTCTCGTTCGTGTTCTTCGCCGGCAACGCGCACGATGAAAGCCAGCCAGTGCACCTGAAGGTCACCGACACCAGCATCTGCGCGGACCGCTGCGCCCGGGAATACGGCAATCCCTGCGAGCGCTTCTGCCCAGCGGGGGTGTACGAAATGGTGAGCGATGGCGCCGGCGGCAGGAGGCTGCAGATAAACGCCGCCAACTGCGTGCACTGTAAGGCGTGCGACATCAAAGACCCCTACCGCATCATTACCTGGACCACGCCCGAGGGCGGCTCGGGACCGAACTACCAGTCGTTGTAGGATCGACGGCGGCGGCATGCTCCCATGACTGAACTCTGGCGCCCCTCCCCGGCCCGTATCGCGGACGCGAACCTCACCCGCTTCATGCGCTGCCTGAAGGCGCGCCGCGGCACGCAGCTGCGCGACTACGCTGAGCTGTACGCGTGGTCGCTGGCACAGCCGCAGCAGTTCTGGGCCGAACTCGCGCACTTTGCGGACGTGCGCGCCGACTGGGGCGAGGGGCCGGTGCTGGAGAATCCGCAGCAGATGCCCGGGGCACGCTTCTTCCCTAGCGCGCGCCTTAACTTCGCGGCCAACCTGCTCAAGTTCGACGACGAGCAGCCGGCGCTGGTGTTTCGCAACGAGCGCGGCGCGCGGCGCGTCCTGTCATACCGTGAACTGCGCCTGCAAGTGGCGCGCATCGCCGACGGGCTGCGAGCTGCAGGGGTGACGGATGGGGATCGGGTCGCGGCCTTCATGCCGAATCTGCCCGAGACCGCCGTCGCGATGCTGGCCACGGCCAGCCTGGGGGCGATCTGGTCCTCCTGCTCCCCGGATTTTGGTGTCCATGGGGTACTCGACCGTTTCGGTCAGATCGCCCCGAAGGTGCTCTTTACCGCCGACGGTTACTTCTATGGCGGCAAGAAGCTCGACTCACTGGAGCCCATGGCAGCCGTGCTCGCCGAGCTTCCCGGCGTCAGCCGCGTCGTCGTGGTGCCCTACGTCGAGGCGGCGCCGCAGCTTGAGCGGCTGGGGGCGGCAAGCGAGCGCGCCTGCCTGTGGGAAGACTGGGGCGTGCGTGGCCGGCCGCTGTCCTTCGCGCAGCTGCCGTTCAACCATCCGCTCTACATCTTGTATTCCTCCGGCACCACCGGGGTGCCGAAGTGCATCGTGCACGGGGCGGGCGGCACCCTGCTGCAGCATCAGAAAGAGCACCTGCTGCACGTGGACCTCAAGCGCAGCGATCGGCTGTTCTACTTCACCACATGCGGCTGGATGATGTGGAACTGGCTCATGAGCGGTCTTGCGACCGGCGCGACGCTGGTGCTCTACGACGGCAGCCCCTTTCAGCCCGAGGCGGGCGCGCTGTGGGAAATGGCAACCCAGGAGCGCATCACCGTCTTCGGCACCAGCGCGAAGTATCTCTCGGCGCTGGAGAAGCGCGATTACGCGCCGGGCAGCGTTGCGGATCTGTCGGCCCTGCGCGCGGTGCTGTCCACCGGCTCCCCGCTGCTGCCCGAGGGTTTCGACTACGTCTACCGCTCGGTGAAGGCCGACGTCCAGCTGGCTTCGATTTCCGGCGGCACCGACATCGTCTCCTGCTTCGCCCTCGGCTGCCCGACGCGGCCCGTCTACCGCGGCGAGATCCAGTGCCGCGGGCTGGGCATGAGCGTCGATATTTTCGATGATGCCGGGGAAGCGCTGCGCGGGCAGCGCGGCGAGCTGGTCTGCACGGCACCCTTTCCCTCGATGCCGGTCGGATTCTGGAACGATCCTGACGGCGCTAAGTACCGCGCCGCGTATTTCGAGCGCTTTCCGGGCGTCTGGCACCACGGGGACTACGCCGCGATCACCGAGCATGACGGCGTCGTGATCTACGGCCGCTCGGATGCGGTTCTGAATCCGGGCGGGGTGCGCATCGGCACCGCGGAAATCTACGCGGCGGTGGAGAGCCTGCCGCAGGTGGCCGAAGCGCTCGCCGTCGGTCAGGAATGGCAGGGTGATGTGCGCGTGGTGCTGTTCGTGCGCCTGCAGCCCGGCGTCGAACTCGATGAGGCGCTGAAGCGCACCATCCGCGAAACCATCCGCACACAGACCACGGCGCGGCACGTGCCCGCGCGCGTGATCGCCGTCCCCGACATCCCCCGCACCCTGTCAGGGAAACTCACCGAACTGGCGGTGCGCAACGTCATCCATGGACTGCCGGTCAAAAATCTCGATGCCCTCGCCAACCCCGCCGCGCTCGAGCACTTTCGCGATCTGCCTGAGCTGAAGATCTAGCGCCCGTGAATGACTCAGCCCCGGGCGCGACCCGCGCCGCGGACGAAGACCTGCTGCAGCGTTACTACCGTGAAGTCCGGGAGCGGCATTTCGTAGCCGACCCGGCGCAAATCGCCGCCGTCAACCGCCTCATGGATCTGAAGGCGCGCCTGCTCGCCCGTGACCGGCCGGCGGGGCTTGCGGGTCGCTGGCTGCGGGCCATGCGGCCGGCCCGGGCGCCCCCACCGGTGCGCGGACTGTATCTGTGGGGCGGCGTCGGGCGCGGCAAGACCTGGCTCATGGATCACTTCTACGCCGACCTGCCCTTCGCCGAGCGACGGCGCTGCCACTTTCACCGCTTCATGCATGACGTGCACGCACAACTCGCCACGCTCAAGGGGCGGCGCAGCCCGCTGCAGCACGTCGCGGCCGGCATCGCCCGCAACACGCGGGTGCTGTGTTTCGATGAGTTGTTCGTCACCGACATCGCCGACGCCATGATCCTCAGCGGCCTGTTCGCGGGCCTGTTCCAGGCGGGCGTGACGCTCGTGGCGACCTCGAACGTCGCGCCGCAGGATCTTTACAAGGACGGGCTGCAGCGCGAGCGCTTCCTGCCGGCGATCAACTTGCTCGGGGAGCATCTGGAGGTGCTGCAGGTCGCCGCTGCCACCGACTATCGCCTGCGCCAGCTCACCCAGGCGGGCACCTACCTCATGGCGCAGGCCGCGGACAGCGGTGCGCGCCTGGAGGCACTGTTCCGCGAGCTCAGCGACGCGGGCACACAGGCCGGCGGCGCCATCGAGATTGAAGGCCGTCCGATCCCCGTGGTGCGCGCAGCTCACGGCGCGGTGTGGTTCGATTTCCGCTCGCTGTGCGCCGGCCCCCGCAGCCAGGAGGACTACATTGAGATCGCGCGCGAGTACCAGTCGGTAATCGTCTCCGACGTGCCGGTCTTCGACGCGGCGCTGGAGGATGAGGCGCGGCGCTTCATTGCCCTGGTCGATGAGCTCTACGACCGCAACGTGAATCTCGTAGTCTCCGCGGCGGCGGCTCCCGCCGAGCTCTACGCCGGCAGCCGGCTGCACGCGCTCTTCGAGCGCACCGCCAGCCGCCTCGTCGAGATGCAGAGCGCGGCCTACCTGGCACGCGAACACCGTGCCTGAGGTGGCCTAAGGCGGGCCCCCTCAGATCACCCCGCGCCGGATCTGATCCTGCTCGATCGATTCGAACAGGGCGCGGAAGTTGCCCTCGCCGAAGCCCTCATTGCCCTTGCGCTGGATGATCTCGAAGAAGATCGGACCGATGACGTTCTGCGTGAAGATCTGCAGCAACACGCCCTCGCCCTTCTCAGGATTGCCGTCGATGAGAATGCGCCGCTGGCGCAGCTCCTCGAGCGCTTCGTGGTGGCCCGGGACGCGCGCCGCCACGCCCTCGTAGTAGGTGTCGGGGGAGTCCTGGAACGCGACCCCCTGCCCGCGCAGCACGTCCACCGTGCGGTAGATGTCTGCGCTCGCGAGCGCGATGTGCTGGATGCCCTCGCCGTGATACTCGCGCAGGTATTCCTCGATCTGACTCTTGTCGTCCTGGGACTCGTTGATGGGAATGCGGATCTTGCCGCAGGGGCTCGTCATCGCGCGCGAAAACAGCCCGGTGTGCTTGCCCTCGATGTCGAAGTAGCGGATTTCACGGAAGTTGAACAGCTTCTCGTAGAATCCCGCCCACACGTCCATGCGTCCGCGCCCGACATTGTGCGTCAGGTGATCGATGAGCGTGAGCCCGGCGAGCGCGGCAGACTGCGTACCGCCCTCCACCGGACGGAAGTCAACGTCATAGATGGATCGGTCCCCGTACAGATCGACGAGATAGATGAGGGAGCCGCCGATGCCTTCGATGCAGGGGATGTTCAGCTCCATGGGACCCGCGCTGCTCGGACCGGGCTTGGCGCCGAGTGCGAGTGCGCGGCTGTAGGCACGCGCGGCGTCGTGGACCCGGAATGCCATGGCGCAGGCCGACGGACCGTGTGCGCGCGCGAAGGCCTGTGCAAAGGATTGCGGCTCCGCGTTGATGATGAAGTTGATCTCGCCTTGGCGGTGCAGGGTCACATTCTTGGAGCGATGGCGCGCCACAGCCGGGAACCCCAGCCGCTCGAACAGCGTGCGCAGCAGCTGCGGGTCCGGAGCGGTGTACTCGACAAACTCGAAGCCGTCCGTGCCCATCGGGTTGTCAAACAGGTCGCTCATGGGCTTGGGTCCTCAAGACAGATCGTTGCACGGGCAATCATTATTATAGCCGTCCCGGCCGGTTTCGCCCCGCGGGCGCGCAAAACTGACCGCGCGCCACGCACCTGCAGGCGCCGACCGGCTGTCATGCGCGGAGATGTATAATCGCGCGCCGCAACCATGGGGGATCCTTGGTCACGCCGACCTGTCATAAGTGCGCTTCGTGCACGCGACGCGGCCACGCTCCCCAGTCAGGATAATCGGGCATGCACGCAGTTGCTGTTGAGGATAGTCGGCTACTTCATGGCATCCCCGCCGCACGCGTCGCGCTGATCGAGCGCATCGCGCGCAGCGCGGGCAGCAGCGCGGTCCGCCGGCAACTGTCGCAACGCTTCGTGCGCAGCTACTACCACGGAGTCGCGGAGGAGGACCTGGCGGCGCGCAACCCCCGGCAGCTGTCGCGCGCCGCGCTGGCGCATCTTCAGTTTGCCACGCGGCGTTCGCCGAGTCGCTCGCTGGTGCGCGTGTTCAATCCGCAGACCGCCACCGAGGGCTTCGAGAGCCCGCACACGCTCGTGCTCACGGTCACCGACGACATGCCCTTCCTCGTCGACTCCCTCGGCATGGCGTTCGCCCGCGCCGAGCTGGCCGTGCACCTCATCGTGCACCCGGTGTTACAGGTACGGCGGGACCGGCACGGGCGCCTGCTGGACATTGGCGCCAACGGGGCCGGCCCGACGCACGCGGAGTCCTGGCAGCTCTACGAAATTGACCGCATCACCGATCCAGCGCAACTGCACAAGTTGCAGCAGGACCTAGAGGCCACGCTCGGCGACGTGCGAGTTTCGGTGCGCGACTGGAAGGCGATGCGCGAGCGCGTGCGCACCATCATCAGCGGCCTGGAGAACAACCCGCCACCCCTGCCCGCGGCAGAGGTGAGCGAGGTGGCGTATCTGCTCGACTGGATGGAGGGGCGGCACTTCGTGTTCCTCGGCTACCGGCATTACGAGCTCGAGCGCGGCCGCAGCGAGGACCGCCTGGTGCCCGAGCGCGCCTCGGGCCTGGGCATCCTCAGCACGACGCGTCGCGAGGCACACTTGGCCGCTACCGTGCTGCGCGGTGACGTGCGCGCGAAGGCGCGCGAGCCGGAACTGCTCATCATTACCAAGGCGAACTCGAGCGCCACCGTGCACCGCGGCGAGCTGCTCGACTACGTCGGCGTAAAGACCTTCGATCGCCGCGGCCGGGTGAGCGGCGAACATCGCTTCCTGGGGCTGTGGACCTCCACCGCCTATCACGGCAGCCCCCGGGAAATCCCGGTGTTGCGCCACAAGGTGGACCGGGTCATCGAGCACTTCGGTCTCGATCCGGCCAGTCACGACGGCAAGGAGGTGCTCAACGTACTGGAGACCTATCCGCGCGATGAACTCTTTCAGGCTGCCGTCCCGGACCTGGTGCGCATCGTGCGCGGCGTGGTTAACCTGTACGAGCGCCGCACGGTACGCCTGCTGGTGCGCCGCGACCCCTATCACCGCTTCTATTCCTGCCTCGTGTATGTGCCGCGCGATCGCTACAACACCGAGGTGCGCGAGCGCATCGAGGCGATTGCGCGGGAAGGTTTCGCCGGCACCGCCGTGGAGAGCCACGCCCAGATCTCCGGCTCAAGCCACGCGCGCGTGCACGTCGTGGTGCGCACTGACCCGGCGCACCACCAGAAGCCAGACTTCGCGCAGATTGAGCGGCGCATCGCCGAAGCCGCCCTCACCTGGTCGGACCGCCTGCGCGAGGTGCTGGTGGAGCGCCTGGGGGAAGCCCGCGGCCTCAGTCTCTCGGCACGGTACCAGCAAGCCTTTCCGCTCGCTTACGAGGAGGACGTGACCCCGCCCGAGGTGCTCGAGGATCTGAACGATCTTGAGGCGCTGCGCGAACAGCCGCGGGCCCTCAGGCTCAACCTGTACCGTCCGCCCGTGCAGGTGCTGCAGCGCGTGCACCTGAAGATCGTGAAGCTCGGCGACCCGATTCCGATCTCGGACGTGCTGCCGATGCTCGAGAACTTCGGTCTGCGCGTGATCTCGGAGCGGCCGTACGAGCTCACCTGGCCCGAGGGCGGTGGCGCCTGGATCCAGGACTTCGAACTGGAACAGCGCGAGCGCCTCATCATCGAGATCGACCGCATCGAGGAGCTGTTCCGCGAAGCCTTTGGCCTCGCCTGGAGCGGCGCGGTGGAAAACGACGGCTTCAACCGCCTGCTGCTCGCCGCCGAACTCAATGCGCGCCAGGTGGTGATGCTGCGCGCCTATTGCCGCTACCTGCTGCAGACCGGCGTGCCGTTCAGCCAGGCCTACATGGAGCGCACGCTCGCGGCCAACGCCGGTGTCGCCAAGGACCTGGTACGCCTGTTCGAGACGCGCTTTGACCCGGCCGCGCACAAGCAGCGCGGCAACGATCGCAAGGCGGTCAGCATCGCGACCCAGATCCGCACCGCGCTCGATGCGGTCACGAGCCTCGATGATGACCGCATCCTGCGCGCCTACCTGACTCTCATCCAGGCGACCCTGCGGACCAATTTCTTCCAGAGCGGTGCCGACGGACAGCCGAAAGGCTACGTCGCCTTCAAGTTCGACCCCAGCAAGGTGCCGGACCTGCCGCTGCCGCGGCCGAAATTCGAGATCTTCATGTACAGCCCGCGTGTTGAAGGCGTGCACCTGCGCATGGGCTACGTCGCCCGCGGCGGCCTGCGCTGGTCGGATCGCCGCGAAGACTTCCGCACCGAAGTGCTGGGACTGATGAAGGCCCAGAACGTGAAGAACACGCTGATCGTCCCGGTCGGCGCCAAGGGCGGATTCGTCGCCAAGCACCTGCCCGCGAGCGGCAGCCGCGAGGAGGTGCAGGCGGAGGTGGTAGCCTGCTACCAGACCTTCATCCGCGCGCTGCTTGATCTCACGGACAACATCGTCTCCGGGCGCATAGTCGCGCCTCCCCGGGTGGTGCGCAGCGACGGCGATGACGCCTACCTCGTGGTGGCGGCCGACAAGGGTACGGCGACCTTCTCGGACATTGCCAATGCCATCGCGGCCGAATACGACTTCTGGCTCGGCGACGCGTTCGCCTCCGGCGGTTCCGCCGGGTACGACCACAAGAAGATGGGCATCACCGCGCGCGGCGCGTGGGAATGCGTGAAGCGGCACTTCCGTGAGATGGGCATCGACACGCAAAAGACGGACTTCACGGTGGCGGGCATCGGTGACATGTCCGGCGACGTGTTCGGCAACGGCGTGCTGCTATCGCGGCATATCCGCCTGCTGGCCGCCTTCGATCACCGCCATATCTTTATCGATCCGAACCCGGACACGGCGGTGAGTTTCGCCGAGCGCGCCCGCATGTTCGCCCTGCCGCGCTCGAGCTGGGACGACTATGACCGCAAGAGACTCTCGCGCGGCGGCGGCATCTATCCGCGCAGCGCGAAGTCCATCCACCTGTCAGGCGAGGCGCGCACGCTGCTCGGGCTTGAGAGCGCCAGCGCTGCACCCAATGACATCATCCGCGCCATCCTGCGCCTGCCGGTGGACCTGCTGTGGAACGGCGGCATCGGCACCTACGTGAAGGCGAGCGAGGAGCGCAACGCCGAGGTCGGCGACCGCACCAACGATGCGCTGCGCATCAACGGCAGGGAATTGCGCGCCAAGGTGATCGGCGAGGGCGGCAATCTCGGGCTCACGCAGCGCGGGCGGGTCGAGTACGCGCTCGCACGCGGACGGCTCAATACGGACTTCATCGACAATTCCGCCGGCGTGAACACCTCGGACGTCGAAGTCAACATCAAGATCCTGCTCAATCCCCTGATGCACGACGGCAAGCTCGCGCGCGGAGACCGCAATCGCCTGTTGGCGCGCATGACCCATGAGGTCGCCGCGCTGGTGCTGCGCAACAACTACCTGCAGAGCCAGGCGATCAGCACCCTGGAACTGCAGTCCACCGCACGGCTGCCGGAATTCCAGCACCTGATCCGCCAGCTCGAGCGTTCCGGTGAGCTCAACCGCGCTCTCGAGTTCCTGCCGACGGACGAGGAACTCACCGAGCGGCGCAAGAGTGGCGCGGGACTCACCCGCCCGGAGCTGTCGATCCTCCTTGCCTACAGCAAGATCTGGCTCAACAGCCACTTGCTGGCCTCCGACGTGCCGGAAGATCCATACTTGTCGGCGGAACTGGCGCGCTATTTCCCGACGCCCATCCAGGAGCGCTTCGCGCGCGCCATCAGCCATCACCGCCTGCGGCGCGAGATCATCGCCACCGCCACCACCAACAGCCTGGTGAACCGCATGGGGCCGACGTTTGTGACGCGCGCCCAGGAGGACACTGGCGCGGAGCCGGCGCAGATCGCGCGCGCCTACACCGCCGCCCGCGAGATCTTCGCCATGCGCGACGTGTGGGAGCGCATCGAGGCACTCGACAACAAGGTGACCGCGAACCTGCAGTACGAGGCGGCGTTCCAGACGAGCCGCCTGCTGCGTCACTCCACCTACTGGCTGCTCGCCTCGCGCACGCGCCTGCAGGTGGATGCCGCGGTGGCGGAGTTCCGCGACGACGTGCGGCATCTCGAGTCGGAAATCCACGAGCTGCTCACCGGCGCGGAACTTGCGCGCTTCGAGGAGAGCCGCAAGCGCTTCGCCGAGGGCGGCCTGCCGCCGGCGCTGGCGGTGCGCATCGCGAGCCTGGAGGCGCTCAACGCCGCCCTCGACATCTCCGAGATCTCAGCCGGCCACCGCGTGAGCGTTGCCGAGACCGCGCGCGTGTACTTCGAGGTCGGTACCCGCATCGGGTTTGACTGGCTGCGTGCCCGCATCGAGAAGCTCACCGTGGACGGTCCCTGGCAGGCCATTGCCCGCAGCGGCCTGCGCGATGCGGCGCTGCGCGTGCAGCGCCGCCTGACCGAGCGCGTGCTGGCGCGCAAGGACCGCGGCAGCGCGCAGGCGCGCGTCAGCGCCTGGGTGGCGGCCGCGGGCAAGGACCTCGCGCACTGGCAACGCACACTCGCGGATATGCGCGCCGCTGGCGCGAGCGACTTCGCCACGCTTACCGTGGGCGTGGAGTCGGTGCGCAAGCTTGCGAGCTGAAGCGGCCTCCACATGAACGCCAAACCTGCCGCCCTGCCGGGCAAGCTGCTGCTGGTACGCCACGGCCAGAGCACCTGGAACGTCGAGAATCTGTTCACCGGCTGGACGGACGTGGACCTATCCGAGCTCGGACGACGCGAGGCGGCGCAGTCCGGGCGTGAGCTGCTGCGCGAGGGGCTCGAGATTGATATCGCATTCACCTCGGTGCTCAAGCGTGCCATCCGCACCCTGTGGCTGATGCTCGATGAGATGGATCGCATGTGGGTGCCGGTGGAGCGCTCCTGGCGGCTCAACGAGCGGCACTACGGGGCGCTGCAGGGGCTCAACAAGGCGCAGACCGTGGCACAGCACGGCGAGGCGCAGGTGAAGATCTGGCGGCGCAGCTACGACATTCCGCCGCCACCGCTCGCCGCGGATGACACGCGCCACCCGCGCTTCGATGCGCGCTATGCGTGCGTGCCGGACGCTGAGCTGCCCGCGACCGAATCCCTCAAGGACACCCTGGCACGGGTGCTGCCGTTCTGGAATGCGCGCATCGCGCCGGAACTGCGCGCCGGACGCAACGTCGTGGTCGTGGCCCACGGTAACAGCCTGCGGGCCATGGTGAAGATGCTGGACAACGTGAGCGACGCGCAGATCACGGAGCTGAACATCCCGACCGGGGTGCCGCTGCTCTATGAGCTTGATGCGCAGCTGCGACCGCTCGCGAGCCGCTACCTGGGGGATGCCGCGGCGATCGCCGCCGCCGCCGAGGCGGTCAAACGCCAGGCCGAAAAGCGCTGATGCCTCAGGCGGCCCAGCCGTCGTAGCGCCCGCCGAGCTCCGCGGCGAGCGCGGTCAGGCGGCGGCTGATTTCCTGCATCTCCGGCACGATGAGCCGCATGGTCTTGGTGGCGTGCAGACTGAAGCCACGCTCTTCCTGCAAGGGCTTCGCGTCCACGGTGAATTCGGGCTCCAGCCGGGAGCGGGCGCTCTGCACCGCCGTCTCGTCCGGCAGCGCCAGGAAGAAATCCACGCGGTAGTCGTTGAAGGGCGCGTAGCCCTGCGAGCGCAGCTGCGTGATCATGTGCTCGTCCCAGGTCTCGGCGCGCGAACGGCGCACGGTGCGTACCTTGAAGTACAGGCGCACCAGGATGATGCCGAGGGCCGCGACCAGCGCGGTAAAGAACCAGATCTTCACGCTCGTCCCGGGCGCCTCAGCGCGGGCCCTTGCCGGGGAAGTGCGGCTTGCGCTTCTGCAGGAAGGCCGTGATGCCCTCGGTGCCCTCCGCGCCCACCGCGTGGGCGGCGATGGTCTCGCTCTCCCTGATCATCTGCGACTCGAAGGCCCCGAGCGCGGCCGCGACCAGGCGCTTGGTGGCGCCGTAGGCGCCGGTGGCGCCCGCGGCGAGCTGCTCGGCGAGCTCGTGCGCGCGCGGCAGCAACTGCTCCTCCTCGAGCACCTCGTTCACCAGTCCCCAGCCGAGGGCCTCGCCCGCCGCCAGGGTGCGATTGAGCAGCAGCAGCTCCATGGTGCGCCGGGCGCCGATGATGCGCGGCAGCAGAAAGGAAGTACCGGCGTCGGGGGTGAGTCCCGCGTTGGTATAGGCGAGATTGAACTTGGAGCCGCGCGTGCACAGGGCGATGTCGGCCATGGCGACCAGGCCGACGCCGGCGCCCGCGGCAGTGCCGTTGACGGCGGCGATCACCGGGGCGTCCATGCGCGTGAAGTGCGCGATCGCCGCATGCAGGTAAGTCGTCAGTTCGCGGATGTAGTCATCGGCCGCGGTCTCGCGCGAAGCCATGGCGCGCAGGTCACCGCCGAAGCAGAAGTTGCGGCCCGCGCCGGTGAGCACTACCGCGCGCACGGCGGCGTTCCTGGCGCAGGCGAGCGCCGCGGCCAGCAGGTCCATCGCCATCTGCAGGTTGAGGGTGTTGGCGTTCTCGGGGCGATTGAGCGTCACCAGCGCCACCGCGCCGCGGGTCTCGACCTGGACCGTGGGGGCAGACACGGCCGCGGGCTACTCGTCCGGCGCGATGCTGACGCGCAGGCCGGCGAGCTCCGGGGTGAACTCGATCTGGCAGGACAGCCGGGAATTCTCCGTATAGTGAGAGAGTTCCGCGAGCAGCTCACGCTCGTCGGACATCATGGCCGGCACCCGCGCGCCCCACTCCGGATCGACGTAGACATGACAGGTGGCGCAGGAGCACATGCCGCCGCAGATCGCCGCCACCCCGTAGTCGAGCTCGCGCAGGTTCTCCATCACCTTGAGGCCGGTCTTGGCGTCGACTTCATGCTCGACTCCGTCGCGATCCACGACTCGCATAAGCGCCATGCAACTACCCCGATCACCGATAGACTTGTTTAAGGCGCACGCGCCCCGGATCTGCTAGTTTGCCGGTTCGCTATGCGACCCGCCAGCCCAGTACCGGCGTTGCGGACTCAGGCGCCCGGCAACGGCCCGAGCACCTTCATCACGAACACGGCCTTCTGCGACATATCCCCCAGATTCAGGAAGGTCGTCCTGAGCTCGCGCGTCAGCGTCTGCATGACCTCATCGTACGGACCGAACACCTGGGTGCTCATGCTGTTGGTGACAATGCGCAGCTGCTCCTCGCGCCCCAGGCGCCCGAGGAACTCGCGGATGGCCGGCGCAAAGTCGGCGCGCAGCGGATACAGGCTGATCTCGACTCCGATGTCCATGCGAAGTACCTCCCCGGAAACGCCTGCGGCGAGTATTGCACGCCGAAAGGCGGCGGCTATGATCGGGCGCGGACTAGAATGGTGTGCCACGGGGCGCAACGGGTAACGAACGATGGCGCGAAAAATCCAGGTTCACCAGGTCGACGCGTTCACCCGCGAACCCTTCACGGGCAACCCCACGGGCGTGGTACTCAATGCCGACGTACTGGCCGAAGCGCAGATGCTGGCCATCGCGCGCGAGCTGGCCAATGCCGAGACTGCCTTCATCCTCTCCCCGGATGCCGACGATCACACGGTGCGTGCGCGCTTCTTCACCCCGCGCAGCGAGGCAGGTTTTGTCGGACACGCGACCGTGGCGGCGCAATACGTGCTGTCACGGCGGCACGACGCCCCGCGCTGGCAGCGCCAGAAGTCCAAGGCGGGCATCGTCGACATCGAGGTGCGCGGCACGGGACCTGAACGGCGTATCGCCATCCGCCGCAGCCCGCCCGCGCTCGGGCGTGAACTGAACGACCGGGAGCGCCTCGCGGTGCTGGATGCACTGGCGCTCGCTTCCGAGAGCCTCGACCCCCACATGCCGCTGCGCATCGTCGGCGCAACCGGCACGCGTCTGCTCATCGGCGTGCGCGGCCCGGAGGCGCTGAAGCACCTGAAGCCGGACCTGCAGCGTCTCACCACCCTCTCGGCCCAGATCGGCGCGGCCGGCTACTTCGTGTTCGCGCTCACGCCCGGCCAGGACCACCTGACGGAGTCGCGCATGTTCTGCCCCGCGCTCGGGATCGCCGAGGACCCCGTGAGCGGTAACGCACACGGGCTGCTGGGTGCCTACCTCGCGCAGCGCGGCGTGCTCAGCAAGGACGGCGACCGCGCGCGCTTCTCGGGGATCCAGGGACACTCGCTGCACCGGCCGGGCCGCGTCGACGTGGAGCTGGAGTTTGCCGGCGACCAGCTCGCCGGCGTATGGATCAGCGGCCAGGCGGTCTCGATCTTCGAAACCGAAATCGAGCTTTAGAACTCCGTGGCAGAGTATCGGCCGGTGATGCAACTCGCCGACGTGCCCGTTGGCGGCATGCGCACCTGCGTGGTCGAGGGCCGCGAACTGGTCATCTGCCACACGCGCGAGGGTGTGTTCGCCCTCGACAATACCTGCACGCACGCGTACGCGCGTCTGTGCGAGGGGCGCCTGCGCGCCACGCGCCTGGTGTGCCCCCTGCACGGTGCCTCGTTCGATATCCGCGACGGGCGCGTGCTCGGGCCGCCGGCCGAGGTGCCCCTCGCCACGCACGCCGTGCGCGTGGTGGACGGCGCCATCGAGGTGGCGCTGTAGTCAACGCTCCGCGGCAGGGCCGGCGCGGCGCATCAGCCACGCCGCCGGCAAAGTCACGCAGGCGCCGACGAGAAACGGTGCGGCGGGGCCGAGCAGCGCGTACAGGGGCCCGGAGCTGAAGGGGCCGAGGACGCGTGCCAGGCTGGCGCTCGCCACGTAGGCGCCCAGCACCGCGCCGCGGTCGTGCCCGCGCGACTGCTTGGAGGCCAGCGCAAAAGCGCTGGGGTTGTAGGCACCCAACCCCGTGCCGCACAGGAACAGCCCCGCAATGGTCACGCCGAGCACCGGTGCCACGCTCAGCATCACAAGGCCGGCCACGTAAAGCAGCACCCCCCACATCGCCAGGCGCGCCTCGCCGAGGCGTGGCACCAGCATGCGCACCACCCCGCCCTGCATCAGCAGCGCCGGCAACGCCACGCCAAAGAGCAGAAAGCCGACCGTGCGCGGCCCGAAGCCATAACGGTGCAGCGCCCAGATCGCGAAGATCGACTCGAGTATCGCCTGCGAATAAGTCACCGCCAGGGTGGAGGCGGCGAGACGGGCGAGCGCCGGTCGTTGCCGCAGCAGCCGCCAGGACCCGCGCCGCGGCTCATCCTGAGGCCGCTGCGCGCGCGAGCTGACGCCGTGGCTCTCCGGCAGCACGAAACGCACCAGCAGAATCGCCGTGAGACTGGTGAGGGTCGAGAGCACCGCCGGGGCGACGAAGTTCGCGTGCGCGGCATCAGGCCCGGCGAGCACCCCGCCAAGGGGCTGGCCGAGGCTGAAGCCAATGCCGATCGCGGCACCGATGAGCCCGAGCGTGCCCGCACGTTTCTCCGGGGTACTCACGTCCGAGGCATAGGCGAAGGCGGCGGCGATATTGCCCGCCATGAGACCGGCGAGCATGCGCGAGGCGAGCAGCCACCAGATGTTGTGCGCAAGGCCGAGCATCACGTAGGAAAGACAGGCGCCGGCCAAGCTGCTCATGAGGATGGGGCGCCGGCCGTAGCGATCACTCAGGTGCCCCCAGTGGGGAGCCGCGAGCAGCTGGCACAGCGAATAGCTGCCAAGCACCGGGGTGATGAACTGCGGGGCGACGCCGAAGCGGTCGGCCATGTACGGAACCAGCGGGATGAGGATGCCGAAGCCGAGCGTGTCGATCACGCAGAAGACAAACAACGCTGCCAGTTGCCGGCGCACCGATCGACCCCGGTTCTGAGCCTAGTGGCCGGGAACGATCGAGGACAGGTCGGCGCCCGGCAGTGCCGCCGGGGGCAGGTAATCGCGGGCGCCACGCACGATGAGATTGGGAATGCGCGTGTCGTCCCAGCCCGCATCACGCCCGGCCGCATCCCCGGTGCACAGGATCGCAAGCTGCATGGAGGGAATCAGCCACAGGCGGTTGCCGCCACGGCCGCCGATCACGTACAGGTCGCGCGCCGCGTAGCTCTCCAGGCCTGCCCCCGGGCGGCTGCCCACGCGCACGAAACTGCCAAAGTTCGGATCGCTCCTGGCCGGGGAGCGCATCAGCAACGTCCAGCCCGGCCGGATCACCTCATCGCCGCGGTAGTTGCCATCCTTGAGCATCATCTGGGCGAGGCGGATCCAGTCGCCTTGACGGGCGAACATGCAGCAGTCGGCGTGCGCCGTGCCGCCCTGGTGGTCGAGCCACAGCCACGCGTCCGCGGCCCCGATGCGCCGCCACAGCGCGCCGGACAGATAGGCTGCATAGCGCTGCTGCGTCGCCCGCTCGAGGGTGAGGGCGAGCAGCTGCGGGTCGGCCCACTGCTCGACGCGCGCCACGCCGGGCGGCCCGGCCAGCGGCCGCGCCAGCAGCGCGGCGGTGAGATCCGTCGCCTGCGGCGGGGCCTGCGGGGCAAGTCCGCTCGACATCTGCATGAGGTTGCGGAGGGTGATCGCCCCGCGCGGATCCTCGCGCCACTCGGAAATCAGCAGCCCGATCGGCTCATCGGACCAGCCGAGGCGCCGGTGCGAGAGCGCCGCCCCGGTGGCAAGCGCCGCCAGCACCGGGGTGAAGGACTGCGCATCGCTCAGGGTGTCAAAGTCCGTTCCCTGCCAGTAGCGCTCGAACACGATGTGGTCGTGACGCGTGACGATCAGCGCCCGCGAACCATGCGCGGCCGCGTAGCGGGCGGCCTCCTCGAGTACCGCGGCGTCGAGCTGTTCGCTCGCGGGAGCCACCCGCGGCGCCAGCGGCTCGTTACCCCCGATCACCCGCTCGCGCGGCTGGTAGAGCGGCGCACTGCGGCGTGCCAGCGCCTCGAGGTACGTCCTCCACCAGGCCGGCCCGAACACGGCGGCGGCAACCAGCAGGACCACCGCGCCCAGGGGCGCGGCCAGCTTCCGCGGACGATACATCCTTAACATTGGATCACAGATATCTTGCCCGAAAGGAGTATTCTCCTGCACCCATAAGGCCTGCCCGCAGACCTTAGGGGGTCCGATGCGATTGCGGCTGCTAGCCCCCCGGTACTGGCTGACGTGGGCCGGAATCGGGTTGTTGCGCCTGTTGGCGCTGTTACCATTTCCCGCGCTGCTTGCCACCGGGCGCGTACTCGGGGCACTGCTGCGCCACCTGCCCATCAGCTTCGTGCGCACCGCGCGCCGCAACATCGAGCTGTGCTTCCCGGAACTGGACGCGCCGGCACGCGAGAAGCTGCTGGATGAGCACTTCAAGAGCCTCGGCATGGCGCTCATGGAAGTGCCGCTCGCCTGGTGGATCACGCCCGCGCAGCTGGCGAAGATCGTGCGCATCGAGGGGGCGGAGAACCTGCACGCCGCGATCGCGCGCGGCCAGGGCGTCATCCTTCTGACCGCGCATTTCACCTCCCTCGAGCTCGCCGGCCGCACGCTGCTCGCGATCGCGCCGGTCAAGTTCCTGTACCGCCCGACCAAGAACGAGGTGCTGGCATACGCCCTGAACCGCTTCCGTACCGGCTACGGCGGCCGGCCCATCCCCAAGGACGACATCCGCGCCTTCATCGGCGCACTGAAGAAGAATGAGTGCGTCTGGTACGCACCCGACCAGAGCTACCGCAAGAAAGGCGCGGAAATGGTGCCGCTGTTCGGCATCCCGGCCGCCACCAACACCCTCACCTCGCGCCTGGCGCGCATGACCGGGGCGGCGGTGCTGCCCTACTTCCTGCAGCGCCTGCCGGGCGCACAGGGGTACCTCGCCACCATCCACCCGCCGCTGGAAAACTTCCCCAGTGACTGTTCGGTCAGCGACACGGAGCGCTTCAATCGTATGATTGAGGCACAGGTGCGCATTGCACCCGAGCAGTATCTGTGGATTCACCGCCGCTTCAAGGGTCTCACCGCGGACTACCCGGACTACTACGGCCGTCAGGCGCCGCGCCGGGTCTAGACGTCATCGCCCCGGCCGTATGCGACCTGTTGGTCGTTGGCGGCGGCGTCAACGGCACCGGTATCGCGCGCGACGCGGCGGGACGGGGACTGAGGGTGCTGCTGTGTGAGCAGGACGATCTCGCCGCCCATACCTCCTCGGCCAGCACCAAGCTGATCCACGGCGGGCTGCGCTACCTTGAGGAGTTTCATTTCTCCCTGGTACGCAAGGCCCTGCGCGAGCGCGAAGTACTGCTCAGCTCCGCCCCGCACATCATGCGGCCGCTGCACTTCATCATGCCGCACGATTCGCACCTGCGCCCGGCGTGGATGATCCGCGCGGGCCTGTTCCTCTACGATCACCTCGCGCGCCGCGCGCATCTGGCCGCCTCCGCCTCGATTGATCTGCGTACGCACATCGCCGGCGGGCCGCTCAAGGCGGGCTACCGGCGTGGCTTCGTGTATTCCGACGGCTGGGTGGATGATGCGCGCCTGGTGGTGCTGAACGCGCTGGATGCGCAGGCGCACGGCGCCACCGTGCTCACACGCGTGCGCTGCGAGCGACTCACTCCGGCGGGCGCAGGCTGGAGCGCAACCCTGCGCCCTCGCGCCGGTGCCGCACTCGTGGTGCGGGCGCGCGCCGTCGTCAACACCTCGGGCCCCTGGGTGAGCGAGTTTGTGAGGCAGGCGACGCCGGTGCGCGCCGCGCACGCAGTGCGCCTCGTCAAGGGCAGTCACATCGTCGTGCCGCGCCTGTTCGATCACCGCTTCGCCTACATTTTCCAGAACGAAGACCGCCGTATCGTGTTCGCGATACCGTACGAACATCGGTTCACCCTGCTCGGCACCACGGACGTCGACTATCGCGGCGATCCGGCGGCGGTACGCATCGATGCCGCGGAGATCTCCTACCTGTGTGCGCTCGCGAACCGCTACTTCAGGCAGCAGATCACGCCGGCGGAGGTGGTGTGGAGCTACTCCGGGGTACGTCCGCTGTTACAGGACGAGTCAACCGACCCCATGAGCGTGACGCGCGACTACGCGCTGGAACTTGATCGCGAGCCCGCACCGCTCCTGTCGGTGTTCGGCGGCAAGATCACCACCTATCGCAAGCTCTCCGAGGATGCCGTGACCCTCCTCGGCACGGTACTGGGCTCCCCGGCAGCCCCCTGGACCGCCACCGCGACTCTGCCGGGCGGGGATCTGCCCGAGGGCAGCTTCGCCGTGTTCCTGCGCGCGCTCGAGCGGCGCTATCCGTGGCTGCCCGCGGAGCTGCGGCGTCGTTACGCGCACGCCTATGGCACGCGCCTGACGCGCGTGCTTGGCGAGGCCCGCTCGCTGGCGGATCTGGGCGCGCAAATTCTCCCGCAGCTCTACGAGTGCGAACTGCGGTACCTGTGCCGCGAGGAGTTCGCGCACACCAGCGAGGACATCCTCTGGCGCCGCTCCAAGCTCGGCCTGCATCTGCAGGAGGCTGACCTCACCCCCCTCGAGCACTGGCTGCAAAGCCACGCCGCTGCCTTGGCGCACGAGGGCCAGACCCTTCCGGGGGACGTCTGACCGGCGCCGGGTCGGGCGCCCGCGCGGCGCTCATCATCCTGGCAGCGGCGCCGCTGTGGCTCGTCGGCATCTTCGGCCGCGATCTGTGGACGCCCGATGAGCCGCGCGAGGCCGACATCGCCTGGCGCATGAGCCTGCAGAGCGAGCGGGCGCTGCCCCAGCTCGCCGACACGCCGTTCCTCGAGAAGCCCCCGCTCACCTACTGGATGTCGGCGGCGGGCATATCGCTGTTCGGGGATTCGCCGGCGGCGGCGCGGGCCCCGAACCTGCTGTACGCGCTCGCCACGGCGCTCAGCATCGGCGCGCTGGCCTCCGCCATGGGTCTGGAGCTGCTCACCGCCGTGTTTGCCGCGCTGGTCGCGGCGAGCGCGCTGCTGTGCTTCCGGGTGCAAAGCTGGCTTGCGCCCGACGCCTGTCTCCTGGCCGGCAACGCGCTGGCACTTCTGGGTCTCTGGCGCGGCTACAGTGCGCCGCCGGGGCGCGGCAAGGCCATCGGCTACGCGCTGATGCACGCGGGGGCGGCGGTTGGCTTCATGGCCAAGAGTGCCCCGGGATGGCTGGTGCCGGGGCTGACGCTGCTGACCCTCGTGCTCTGGGAGCGGCGCTTGCGGGAACTGTGCCGCTGGGAGCTGTACGCCGGGCTGCTGCTGCAGGCGCTGATCATCGTCCCGTGGCTCCTCGCCGTCGCGCACACCACCGAGGGTGCGGCGGCCCTGCGTACCCTCTTCTGGAACAACCTCGTGGGCCGCTTCACCCACGTCGCCGCGCCCGCGGCGCTGGACTACACGACCGGGCACAAGAACCGGCCGGGCAAATACCTGATCGAGCTGCCCGTGTACCTGCTGCCCTGGACGGCGGTGGGCCTCGCAGCGGTGGTGCGCGCGGTGACGCAGGTACGCGCCGCCGGCGCCGCCGCCACGGCCTGGCGATTCGCGCTCGGCGCGAGCCTGCCCTGGCTCGGGCTGCTGTGCCTCGCGGCCACGGCGCGCGATGTGTACGCCGCGCCGGTGCTCCTCGGGGTCGCGCTGCTGGCGGCACTGTGGCTGCCGTTGGCGCAGGGCGCGCCGACCCGCCTCGACCGCTGGTGCGTCGCCGCGACCCGGGTGCTCGTGGGCCTGGTGGCTTGTGCCCTCATGGCCGCACTGGGGCTGCTGGCCTGGATGGGCCTCGCTTCCGCACCCGCGTGCACCGCGGCAGCGCTCGGCGTGCTGCTGTTCGCAGTCCCGGCCCTGCTGCACTCGGCGCGCGCGCAGCGCCGCGGCGAGCTGCGCGAGAGCCTGCTGCGCTCGTACGCGGGGTACGCGGCGGCGCTGTGCCTGAGTGCGATGCTGGTCTTCCCGGTGATCGATCGCATGCAGGACCTGCGCAGCCTCGCGCATCGCGTGCGCGCCGACACCGCGCAACAACCGCTCGCGTTGCTGGACCCGGACGAAACCACCATCGCCATCATCGATCATGGCTTCACGGCGCCGTTCGCGGTCCTCCATGGCAGCCCCGACCGCGGCGCCGCGGTAAAACAGTGGTTCGACTCGCACGGCCGCGGCGCCCGCATTCTGGTGCTGCTGCCCTCGCCCGCCCGCGGCGCCAGCCGGCCTGCGCAGCCGGAGGGTGTCGCCGCCAGCCTCGACGCTTCCGGTGCGGCGGCGATCGTGCAACGCTACGAGCTGCCGCGGGGGCGCCGCTATGCCCTCCTCGGGCCACCGCGCAGCTGAGTCAGTCTTCTAAAAACCAACCCAAGCGAAAGAACCCGCCATGACCCACCCCGAGATCAGCCTGGCGCGTAACCTGCGCAACCGCCATATCCAGCTCATCGCCATCGGCGGCACGATCGGCGTCGGCCTGTTCCTCGGCTCGGCCAAGGCCATCCACGATGCCGGCCCGGGGCTGCTGCTCGCCTACGTGCTGGGCGGCACCGCGATCTTCTTCATCATGCGCGCTCTAGGGGAACTGCTCACGTACCGCCCGGTCGCCGGCTCCTTCGCCACCTACGCGGAAGAATTCTGCGGACCCTTCGCCGGCTTCGTGACCGGCTGGTCCTACTGGCTGATGTGGGTCGTGATCGCGATGGCCGAGCTCACCGCGATCGGCATCTACGTACGCTACTGGTTCCCGGACATGCCGCAATGGCTGCCGGCGCTCATCGCCCTCGTGGTGCTCTACGGCACAAACCTGCTCGCCGTGCGCGTCTTCGGTGAACTGGAGTTCTGGTTCGCACTGATCAAGGTGATCACCATCGTCGCGCTCATCCTCACCGGACTGGTCGTGATCTTCTTCCACGTCGGGGGAGACTTCGGCGCCACGGCGAGCTTTGCGAACCTCTGGTCCCACGGGGGCTTCCTGCCCTTTGGCATCGTCGGGGTGCTCCTCACCATGCAGATCGTGATGTTCGCGTATTCGGGCGTGGAGCTGATCGGCGTGACGGCGGGCGAGGCGGAAAATCCGGCGGTGGTGCTGCCCCGGGCCACCAACGGGATCATCCTCAGAATCCTCATCTTCTATCTTGGCGCGCTGCTGGTGATCATGTCAGTCGTACCGTGGAACGAACTCAGCCCGAGCGTGAGTCCGTTCGTGTACGTGTTCGAGAAACTGCGCGTGCCCGCGGCAGCCGGCATCATCACCTTCGTCGTGATCACCGCCGCAGCGTCCTCCTGCAACAGCGGCCTGTTCAGCACCGGGCGCATGCTGTGGACGCTGGCGCAGCGCGGGCAGGGACCGCGCGCCTTCGCCCATCTCAACGCCCAGCAGGTACCCGCGGCCGGCATACACGCCTCTGCCGCGGTGATGCTGATCGCGGTGGTGCTCAACTACACCGTGCCGAAGGAGGTGTTCACCTGGGTGACGAGCATCACGCTGATCGGCACGCTGTGGACCTGGGGCATCATCATGGTGGCGCACCGCAACTACCGGGTTGCGGTGCGCGCCGGACGCGTGGCGGCGGCTCCCTTCCGCATGCCGCTCGCGCCGTTCGCCAACTGGGCAGTGCTGGTGTTCCTGATCGGCGTGACCGCGATGCTGTGGCTGGACAAGGACACGCGCGTCGCACTCTATGTCGCGCCCTTCTGGTTCGGGCTGCTCGCCTTGGGGTACGCGGGCCTGAAGCGCCCTCCCAGGTAGCACCGGCGCCGTCTCACACCCCCCAGCGTCGTTGTTCGTGGTACTCCGGCTCTACGCGAATTCGCAGTAGAATCCGCCGCTCGCGCCCGTAGCTCAGTTGGATAGAGCATCAGGCTTCGAACCTGAGGGTCGGGAGTTCGAATCTCTCCGGGCGCGCGTTAACTCGGAGCATCGGGTATGGCCAAAGACATCGGGCAGGAGCTTGACGCCATCCTCGCCCCCCACCAGGCTCGCGTGACGCAGGCCCGCAATGAAGCAGGCGGCAAGAGCGCGGGGGAGGAGAATTTCACCAAAGCCGCCTCAGAGTGCCTGGCCAGTGTGATTACGCCTGCCCTGCAGCAGATGGCCCAGGCGCTCAACGAGCGCGGTGTGGCGGCGAGAGTGCCAGCTGACGCAAGCGATGCGCGGATTGATATTCCCGTGAGCAGACACGCGCGCCTTGGTCATGGTCACGGAGGTTACCCGTACCTACGCGCCAGGCCAGACCGCCAGACTCAGCGGATCCACTTTGAGCGAAATACCTCTGACAGTCGTGGCGGGAGCGCGGTAGGCGACTACCCGATCGCAGAAGTCACTGCGGAGTTAGTCAGGACGCTGGTGTTGGATTTGGTCCGAAAACTGTACGGCCCGTTTTGACCTGATGCTCTCACGGAGCACATCGGCTGGGCGTCGCGGGCGCACTAACGACCGAGGGTGAGCCCGAACCGCACCGGTGGCGCGCAAACTCGCGATACGAACCGAACCCCCGGCCCCGGAGATCCAGCTGCTACTCGGCGGCCGTCTTGGCCTCGGCTGCCTTCTGCTGCCGACGCCGCAGCGCCTCGGCGGCACGCGCCTGCTGTTCTTCCTGCACCTCGGCGAGGGTTAAGCGGGTGTCGACCGCGATGATGTCCAGGATGCGATGAGTCGAAGAGGCCGGGAGGCGCAGCCCGTGCAGCTTCTCCCAGGCGCGAATGCGCACGTTGGGGGGATTCAGGTCCGAACGCTGCTCTTCAATCTCGATGCGACGTCGCTGGGCGCGTTCCTGCTCTTCGAGGGCACGGCGCGCGCGGTAATCATTGATCAGATCCCCGGCGGCACGGTGCGAACCAGCATCGTTTGAAAAGGGCGTAAACGGTGAATTCAAAGATCTCTCCTGGTTGGCGCGCCGGATCGACTCGCGGAAGTCCGCGCGCGGGCGAGCTGCCGGGTATGAGTCACACGCGTCCTCGACAGCCTCTGCAGTCTGCGCTCGCCACCCCCACATTGACAGTTAAATCGTCCGTGCGCTTCCTTAGGTGTGCGCCGGCAGCGTGCTTGACCTGAGAGCGGCCTCTGAGGACGCGTCCGCCACGGCGCGCACGGTGCCGCGTGCAGCACAGGGTGCGCCGCCTACGGCCCTCGCCGGCGGCGATCTCGGCGCAGGGACTCGCAACGGCGGGCGCGCCTCTGAGATCATTGCGCTAACGCCGATTGCACAGGGCACCAGTGTGACCGACAACTCCCAGTCCTCCCGCAAGCGACGCTGTCGCTGGGCCCCGCTCGACGATCCGCTCTACCTGCGCTACCACGATGAGGAGTGGGGTCGCGCGGTTCACGATGACCGCCGACTCTTCGAGATGCTGATCCTGGAGGGCGCGCAGGCGGGTCTTTCCTGGTCCACGGTGCTGCACAAGCGCGCCGGCTACCGGCGCGCATTCGCGCGCTTCAACATCCGCAAGGTGGCGCGTTTCGACGCACGCCGCCGCACGGCGCTGCGCCGTGACCCGGGCATCATCCGCAACCGCCTCAAGATCGAATCCACCGTCACAAACGCCCGGGCCTTCATCGCCGTCCAGAAGGAGTTCGGCTCCTTCGACGCCTACCTGTGGGGGTTCGTCGGCGGCCGGCCCCTGGTGAACCGCCCCCGCCCCGGCACGGTGCCGGCACGCACGCCGCTCAGCGACCGCATTTCCGGGGATCTGCTTGAGCGTGGCTTCCGGTTCGTTGGTTCGACCATCGTTTATGCCTATCTGCAGGCCGTCGGCGTCGTGAACGACCATGCACGCGGCTGCTTCCGTTGCCCGCCGCCCGGCCGCCGCAGGGCGCGGCGCCGCACCAGCACTTTAAAGTAGCTTCCGGCGCCATTCGCCTCTTAAGATAGCGACCCCTTTTCAATCAGCGCCAGGACCTGTGTATGAAGGTACTTCTTGCCATCGCGTTCACGGCAGCACTTGCGGGCGGCACAGCCTCTGCCGAATGCCCCTACCCGGCCGCGCCGGCCAACCTGCCGGACGGTCGCACGGCGACCATGGAGGAGATGGTCGCAGGGCAGAAGTCCGTCAAGGAGTACGACGCGGCCATCAAGACCTACGTCGACTGCATCGACAAGGAGCTCGATGCGTCAATCGCCAAGGCTGGCGATCAGCTCAAGCCGCAGCAGAAGTCGGACATGCAGAAGGTGGAGGCGCAGAAACACAACGCTGCGATCGACCAGCTGCAGAGCGTCGTTGACCGCTTCAACGAGCAGATCAAGATCTACAAGGCGAAGGCGGCCGACAAGAAGGGCTGAGTGCTCACGCCGGCCGAGGCAGATCGCCTGATCGGGCAGCACCTGCAATGCCTGCCGATCGAGTCACTGCCGCTCGCGCAGTGCGCCGGCGCGGTGCTGCGCGAGAACATCTACGCCGAGCGTGACCAGCCCCCCTTCAATCGCGTCGCGATGGACGGAGTAGCGCTCGCCAGCCATGCGGCGGCTGCCGGCCGACGCAGCTTCCGCATCCAGGCGACCCAGGCCGCCGGGGACCCGCCGCTGAGCCTCGGCGCTGCCCAGGAATGCATCGAGGTGATGACCGGCGCGGTGCTGCCGGGCGGTTGCGACTGCGTGGTACCGCTCGAGGAACTGACGGTCACCGCAGGGGATGCGCTGCTATCAAGGGATGCGCGCACCGAAGCCTGGCGCAACGTGCACCGCCGCGGATCCGACTCGCGGCAGGGGACGCTGCTGCTGGCGGCGGGAGTCAAGCTGCGCGCCCCCGAGGTGGCAATCACCGCCTCCGCCGGCATGGCTCGCGTCCGCGTGAGCAGCCAGCCGATGCTGGCCGTCATCTCCACCGGCAACGAGCTCGTGGAACCGGGCGAGCCGGTGCTCGCGCACCAGATCCGACGTTCCAACGCGTACGCGGTGGTGAGCGCGCTGCGCGAGCATGGCTTCCAGCGCGTGGCGGATGATCACATCCACGATGACGCGGACGAGCTGCGCGAACGACTGAAATTCCACCTCGACACCCACGACGTGCTGGTGCTTTCCGGCGGCGTGTCGACGGGGCGCTTCGACCTCGTGCCCAAAGTGCTCGAGGAACTCGGCGTGCGCACGGTGTTCCACACAGTGGCGCAGCGGCCCGGCAAGCCCCTGTGGTTCGGGATGTCCGCCTCGGGCACAGCCGCCTTCGGCCTGCCCGGGAACCCCGTCTCGACGCTGGTGTGCTTCACGCGTTATGTACTGCCGGCACTGCTGGGCAGCCTCGGCCACAATGCCGCGCCGACCGAGCGCATCGCCCTGGGCGCCCCGGTAAGCCTCACGGCCCCGCTCACCCACTTCCTGCCCGTGCGCCTGGAGCAGGATGACTGGGGCCGTGCCTGGGCCATTCCCGCCCCCACCAACGGCTCCGGCGACGTTACCCGCCTGGCGGGGACCGACGGGTTTGTGGAACTGCCCCCGGGCCCCAATACCTACCCTAAGGGGCACGTAAGCCGCTTTTACCGCTGGTCCTAGCCCACTCCCGGCGGTGCCCGCGGAAGTTCCGGCCCTCGGGCCACCCCTCTGGCGGATAGCCAATTGACCGCAAGGCTGCCCATACTCACGTAAGCCATGCCCGCACACGAAGTCATAGTGCCCCTGACCGTACGTCCCCTGCCCCGGGACACGTTGTCCCGCCCGATGCACGACCTGCGCATCTCGGTGATGGACCGCTGCAACTTTCGCTGCCCCTACTGCATGCCACGGGAGACCTTCCACGAGCGCTACCGCTTCATGGGCTCTCACGAGCGGCTGTCATTCGATGAAATCGTGCGCCTCGCACGCCTGTTCGTGCAGCTCGGGGTGCGCAAGGTGCGCCTTACGGGCGGGGAGCCGCTGCTGCGGGCCAACCTCCCGGACCTGATCGGTGACCTCACCGCCATCCCCGGGGTGGAGGATGTCGCCCTCACCACCAACGGCGTGCTGCTCGCTCGCTACGCCGGGGAGCTCAAGGCGGCGGGGCTCAAGCGCGTCACGGTGAGCCTCGACAGCCTGGATGATGCGGTATTCGCACGCATGAGCGGCGGCTTCGGCGGCGTCGCGGAGGTGCTGGACGGGATCGAGGCCGCGCGACGCGCGGAGCTGACTCCCGTCAAGGTGAACGCGGTGGTACAGCGCGGCGTCAATGACCACACCGTGCTTGGGCTGGTCGAGCGCTTCCGCGGCACGGGCGTCATCGTGCGCTTCATCGAGTACATGGACGTCGGCAATCGCAACCACTGGAGCTCGGACCTGGTCGTGCCCTCACGGGAACTCGCAGCGCAGATCGGCGCGCGCTGGCCGCTCGCGCCGCTCAGGCCGGACTATCGCGGCGAAGTGGCCGAGCGCTATGCGTTTGCGGACGGCACGGGCGAGGTGGGATTCATCTCCTCGGTGTCGCAGCCTTTCTGCGGCGACTGCTCGCGCGCGCGCCTGTCCTCGGACGGCGTGCTCTACAGCTGTCTGTTCGCCACCCACGGCACGAGCCTGCGCGACGCGCTGCGCGGCGGGGCGAGCGATGATGCGCTGCTCGAGCAGATCCGCACCACCTGGTCCAAGCGCGCCGATCGCTACAGTGAACTGCGCGCCAGCCTCAGACCGCAGGCCCACGAGCAGCCCAAGGTCGAGATGTTCTACATCGGTGGCTGATGGCACGTAGCCGGCTCACCCATCTGGACACGCGCCACCGTCCCGCGATGGTGGACGTGGGCGCCAAGGAGGTGTCGCTGCGCACCGCCGTGGCCGAGGCTCGCGTGCGGTTGCCCCGTGGCGTGGCCGGCGCACTGCGTGCCAGCGGCCACCGCACCAAGAAGGGCCCGGTGTTCGACACCGCCGTCATCGCCGGGGTCATGGCCGCCAAGCGCACCCACGAACTCATCCCCTTCTGCCACCCCCTGGGCATCGAGAACTGCCAGGTCGAGGTCGAGCACCCGCGCGGCCGCGAGGTCGTGGTCCGCTGCAAGGTCTCGGTGCATCACCGCACCGGGGTCGAGATGGAGGCGCTCACGGGCGCCGCCGTGGCCGCGCTCACCATCTACGACATGTGCAAGGCGCTGTCGCACGACATCGAGATCCTGGGCGTGCGGCTGCTGGAAAAGTCCGGTGGGCGGCGACCGTTCGCGCGCCGCAGCGGCGGATAACCCCGTGGCCGCCCCCCTGTACGGTCTGGTGCTCGCCGGCGGTCGCAGCTCGCGCATGGGCCGCGACAAGGCGGCATTGCCCTATGAAGGCCGCACGCAGCTCGAACGGGCCATGGCGCTGCTCGAGAAGCACGTGGAGCGCGCCTATGTGTCGGTGCGCCGCGATCAGTCGGTTGAGCCGCTGCGCGCCCGTTTTCCCCGGATTGCGGACCAGCGGGACGACCTCGGTCCGATCGCGGGCGTCCTGGCCGCGCAGGCGCAGCACCCGCAGGCCGCCTGGCTGGTGCTGGCCTGCGATCTGCCGCTGCTGGATGAGGGCACACTCGCGCACCTGCTCGAGGCACGCGACCAGGCGGCCCTGGCGACGGCCTACCGCTCAAGCCACGACGGCCTGCCGGAGCCGCTGTGCGCCATCTATGAGCCGCGCAGCCACGCGGCCCTGGCCGACTACGTCGCCAAGGGCAAGCACTGCCCGCGCAAGTTCCTGCTGCAGGCGGGCGCCCGCCTGGTCGAGGAACCCAACCCCCGCGCCCTAGACAACATCAACACCCCCAAGGAATATGAGGCGGTGAGCGATGTCCTGCGGCAGGAGAGCCCGATGCAGCCGAAGAACCTCACGGTGCAGTACTTCGCGCTGCTGCGCGAGCAGGCCGGCCGGCGCGAGGAAGCCGTCGTGAGCCGCGCACAGACCCCGCGGGAGCTGTACCAGGAACTCACGGCCCGTTACCCGTTCACACTGCCGGCGGATGTCCTGCGCGTCGCGATCAATGCCGAGTTTGCCGAGTGGTCCACGCCGCTGCGCGAGGGCGACGCGGTGGTCTTCATCCCGCCCGTGGCCGGCGGCTGAGGACCGGCCATGCCGGCGTTCCGCTTCACCCGCTCCCCGATTGATAGCGCGACCCTGCGCGCGGCGCTGACTGATCCGGCCTGTGGCGGATTTGCCTCCTTCGAGGGCTGGGTGCGCGACCACAACGAAGGCCAGCGCGTACGGCACCTGGAGTACGAGGCCTTCGAGGCGCTCGCGGTGCGCGAAGGCGAGCGCATCGTCGCCGAGGCGATCGCCCGCTTCGGCGTCACCCGCGCGGCCTGCGAGCACCGCCTTGGGGACCTGGTGATCGGTGAAGTCGCGGTATGGGTGGGCGCCAGTGCGCCGCACCGTAACGAGGCATTCCTCGCCGCGCGCTACATCATCGACGAGGTCAAGCACCGGCTGCCGATCTGGAAGAAGGAGCACTACCTCGGCGGCGATTCCGGCTGGGTCAACTGCGAGCGTTGTGCCACCGCGCCGGCGGAGTCGGCGTTGAGCGCGCAGGCGCACGAGCACCGTTAGCGGCTGACTAGCTGCGCACCTGTCCGCTGCCGCGCACGACGTACTTGTAGCTGGTGAGCTGCTGCACGCCGACCGGGCCGCGCGCGTGGAAGCGGTCGGTGGAAATGCCGATCTCCGCGCCCATGCCGAATTCAGCGCCGTCGGCGAACTGCGTGGAGGCGTTGTGCAGCACGATGGCGCTGTCGACGCGCGCGAGGAAGTGCTCGGCGGTGGCCGCATTCTCGGTGACGATCGATTCGGTGTGCGCCGAGCCGTAATGCGCGATGTGGGCGATCGCCGCATCCACCCCCGCGACCACGCGCGCGGCGATGACGGCATCCAGGTATTCGGTGTACCAGTCCTCTTCGCTCGCCGGTATCACGCGCGGGTCCACCCCCCGCACCGTGGCGTCGCCGCGCACCTCGCAGCCCGCCGCCAGCAGGTCGCGCACGATGGGCGCCAGATGCGTAGCCGCGCAGGCCGCATCCACCAGCAGGGTCTCGGCAGCGCCGCAGATGCCGGTGCGGCGCATCTTGGCGTTGAGGGCTATGGCGCGCGCCATGCGCACGTCCGCGTCCCTATCGATGTACACGTGGCAGTTGCCCTCGAGGTGGCCGATCACCGGCACGCGGGCTTCCTTCTGCACGCGCTCGACCAGTCTCTTGCCGCCGCGCGGCACGATGACGTCCAGGTACTCGCTCATGGCGGACAGCATGTAGCCCACGGCGGCGCGATCGCTGGTCGGGACGAGCTGGATGCAGGTCGCCGGCAGGCGCGCCGCTTCCAGTCCTGCCACCAGACAGGCATGCAGCGCGCGGCTGGAGTGCTCACTCTCGGATCCGGCGCGCAGGATCGCGGCGTTGCCGGACTTGAGGCACAGCGCGCCGGCATCGGCGGTCACGTTGGGGCGGCTCTCGTAGATGATCCCGATCACCCCGAGCGGCACCACCATCCGCTGGATGCGCAGTCCGTTGGGCCGCTGCCACTCGGCAGCCACGCTGCCGATGGGGTCCGGCAGCGCCAGGACCGCCTCGATGCTCGCGGCGATCGCCTCGACCCGCGCGCCATCCAGGCGCAGGCGATCGAGGCGCGCGGCGGGCAGCGCCCGCGCCGCGGCGAGATCCTGAGCGTTGGCCGCGAGGATAGCCCCCGCGTCGCGCCGCACGGTTTGCGCTGCGGCCTCGAGGGCAACGTTCTTCTGGGCGGTATCCGCCACGGCCAGCACCGCGGCTGCCTGCACGGCGGCGCGCCCGAGTCCTTCCATCAGCTCACCGAGGTGCGGGGCGTGCGGCACGCTTCAGCTCGTCGCCTGCGGGGCCGGCAAGGCTGCGTCCTGGCGCATCAGCACCAGATCGTCACGGTGGATCATCTCGTCGCGGCCGCGGAACCCGAGAAGGTCGGCGATCTCCGAGGAACGACGCCCCATGATGCGGGCGGCATCGGTGTCGGAGTAGGCGACGATGCCGCGCGCGATCTCAACTCCGTCCACGGTAAAGACGCTCACCGTGTCGCCGCGGTCAAAGCGGCCGCGGGCGGCGGTGACACCGGCGGGCAGCAGGCTGCGGCCTTCGAGCAGGGCGCGCAGCGCCCCGGCATCGATGATGAGCGCGCCCGAGGGGCGCAGCGTGCCGGCGATCCACTGCTTGCGGGCCGCCGCCGGGGTGGCGCTCGGCAGGAACCAGGTGCACGGCGCGCCCTCCTCGATGCGGCGCAGCGGATGCGGATGCGCGCCGGCCGCGATGCACATGTGGCAGCCGGCCGCGACCGCGATGCGCGCCGCGAGGATCTTTGCCCGCATGCCGCCGGTGCCGAGCGCGGACGCCGAGCGTCCCGCCATCGCCTCGATCTCGGGGGTGATGTGGCGTACCTCGCGGATGAAGCGGGCGCCGGGGTCATGATTGGGATCGGTGCTGTAGAGGCCATCCACGTCCGAGAGCAGCACCAGACAATCGGCGCTGGCCATCTGTGCCACCCGGGCCGCCAGCCGGTCGTTGTCGCCGTAGCGGATCTCGGCGGTCGCCACCGTGTCGTTCTCGTTGATGACGGGCAGCGCCCCGAGCGCCAGGAGTGATTCGAGCGTCGCGCGGGCGTTCAGGTAGCGGCGGCGCCGCTCGCTGTCCTCGAGCGTGAGCAGCACCTGCGCCACGGTGACCTCGTTCCCCTCCAGCAACTCCTTGTAGGCGTGCGCGAGTCGGATCTGGCCCACCGCCGCCGCGGCCTGGCTGTCCTCGAGCCGCAACGGACCTGACTTGAGCCCGAGCCGGCGGCGGCCGAGGGCGATGGCGCCCGATGACACCAGGATGACTTTCTGGCCGCGCTTGCGCAGGCGAAGCAGATCCGCGACCAGGGTCTCGAGCCAGGCGCGGTTCACGCGCCCACTGTCCCCATCGACGAGCAACGCCGAACCCACCTTCACCACCACCAGGCGTGCCTGTGTCAGGGGTGTGACGGGATCGGGGACGCGGGCGTTCATGATGGAAAACTATACGCATTCAAGCTGCGTTGCCCAACCCGACCGCAGCCCCTACACTTATCGGCGGCGCATGAAGACAAGGGTGGCTGTTGCCGTGAGCAGAGATTACGAGCCGGTGGCCGGCCAATGGTACGAGAACCTCGAAGAAGAAGAACAGTTCCGCGTTCTGTCGGTCGACGAGGATTCCGAGCTCGTGGAAATCGAGTATCTCGATGGGGATATCGAGGAAATCGATATCGAGGCGTGGCACGAGATGGATCTCGACCGTATCGAGGAGCCGGAAGGCTGGTCGGAGTCCGACAAGGAGGAAGAGGACGAGGAGGACGACGACTGGGACGAGGAGGACGATGATGAGGACGATGATGACGACGATGACGATGACGATGACGATGACGATGCCGATGAACAGCGGGATGAATATTGACGGCATCCGGCCTCGATAGCTGGTACCACGAGAAAGAATCGGCGTGGCTGTACCGTCAGGTCGCCGCCGCTGAACCGGATCCCCGGAAGCGCGGGCTGTTCCTGAAGCTCGCCGCAGCCGCCGACGAGCAGGCCGACAAGTGGCAGGCGCTGGCGGCCGGGGATGCGCCCAAGCGCCTCTACGCGCCCTCGCTGCGCGCCCGCATCGTGGCGCGCCTGCTCAGCCGCTTCGAAGCGCGCTCGCTGCGCATGGTGCTCGCGGCCATGAAGGTGCGCGGGCTCTCGGTCTATGACGCCGCGCCCGCCGTGCAGGGGCACGCCATGCCGACCTCCCTGGCCCAGGTCGGCGCCCGGCATCGCAGCGCAGGGGGCGGTGCCCTGCGGGCCGCGGTGTTCGGCGTGAATGATGGCCTGGTGTCCAACGTGAGCCTCGTGCTCGGGGTCGCCGGTGCCGGCATCCAGAGTGCCACGGTGCTCACCACCGGCGTGGCGGGCCTGCTCGCCGGTGCGCTCTCCATGGCTGCCGGGGAATACGTCTCGGTGCGCTCGCAGCGCGAGATGTACGAACACCAGATCGCGCTCGAGCGCGAAGAGCTGGCCGAGTACCCCGAGGAGGAGGCCGAAGAACTCGCGCTCATTTACCACGCGCGCGGCGTCAATCTCGAGCAGGCGCGCGCGGTGAGCCAGGCGCTGCTGGCCAACCCGGAGCAGGCCCTCGACGTGCTGGCGCGCGAGGAGCTGGGCCTCAATCCGGATGATCTGGGCTCCCCGTGGCGGGCCGCTTCGGCTTCGTTCGTGACCTTTGCCCTTGGCGCTGCCGTCCCGCTGCTGCCGTTCCTCGGCGGCTTCACCGGCATGCGCGCGGTGGCCGCGGCCGGGGCCCTCACGCTGTTGGTGTTGTTCGCCGTGGGGCTTGGTCTGTCGCTGTTCACCGGCCGAGGCGCGGTGTATGGCGCGCTGCGCATGGTGCTGATCGGCGGCGGCGCCGGCGTGGTGAGCTTTCTGGTCGGCCGGGCACTCGGAGTCGTGACCAGCTGAAGCCCGCAGGCCACTGATATTTCAGGCCTTGAAATCCGCGCGCCCGCCCCCACGCTGGCGAGCATCACGCCGTCCCGGTAGAGTCGGCGTGAACATCGGATACCCATCGCCGCTATCCCATCCAACGCCAGGCCCGCCGCCATGAAACGCATCTTCCTGTTCCTGCTGACCAACCTCGCCGTCGTGCTGGTGCTGTCGATCGTCGCCCGCGTGACCGGCCTCGACACGTGGCTGGCGGTGCACGGCCAGAGCTACGTCGGCCTGCTGGTGTTCGCCGCGTTCTTTGGCTTCGCCGGCTCCTTCATTTCGCTGGCCATGTCCAAGTTCATGGCCAAGCGCTCCATGGGCGTGCGGGTAATCAGTCCGACCTCCCCAGATCCCACCGAGCAGTGGTTGCTGAGCGTCGTCGGGCATCATGCCCGCAACGTCGGGGTCACGATGCCGGAAGTGGGCATCTTCGACTCCCCCGAGCCCAACGCGTTTGCCACCGGCGCGCGCCGCAATGCCGCCCTGGTCGCCGTCAGCAGCGGACTGCTGCAGCGCATGGGACGCCAGCAGGTCGAAGCGGTGCTCGGGCACGAGATGACGCATGTCGCCAACGGTGACATGGTCACGCTCACCTTGGTGCAGGGTGTCGTTAATACCTTCGTGATCTTCCTCTCGCGCGTCATCGGTGGCTTCCTGAGCCGTTCGGAAGACGGTCGCGGCGGCGGCTACTTCGTGACGGTGATCGTGCTGCAGCTGGTGTTCGGCATCCTCGCCAACATGATCGTGATGTGGTTCTCGCGGCATCGCGAGTTTCGTGCCGACCGCGGGGGCGCGCAGCTTGCCGGCCGCGAGAACATGATCGGCGCGCTCGAGGACCTGAAGCAGGTGCATGAGCCCTTGCCGTCGCAGCAGTTTGCCGCCTTCGGCATTGCCGAGGGGCCGGTGGGCGGCGGCATCAAGCGCCTCTTCATGAGCCATCCGCCGCTTGAGGAGCGCATCGCGGCGCTGCGGGCCCTCAGCATCACTTGACCGAGGTGGGGGTCGGCCTGCGCGAGCAGTTGCGCGGGATTCTCGGGGCCGACGGGCTGGTTGCCGAAGGCACTCCGAGCGCCCCTTACAACACCGATCACCGCCGGCTGTACCAGGGTCGGGCACTGGCCGTGGTGCGTCCGCGCTCGGTCGCAGAAGTGTCCCAGGTGCTCGCGCTATGCAACGCGGCGCGCGTCGCGGTGGTGCCGCACGGCGGCAACACCGGCTACTGCGGCGGCGCCACGCCCGATGACAGCGGCCACCAGCTGGTGCTCTCGCTGGAGCGCCTGAACCACATCAGGAGCGTCGATGCGGCCAACCATTCCCTCGTCGCGGAAGCCGGTTGTCTGCTGGCGCACGTGCAGGCAGCGGCGGCAGACGCACAGCGCCTGTTCCCGCTGAGCCTGGGCTCCGAGGGCAGCTGTCAGATCGGCGGCAATCTCTCCACCAACGCCGGCGGCACCAGCGTGCTGCGCTACGGCATGATGCGCGACCTGGTGCTCGGACTCGAGGTGGTGCTGGCCGACGGGCGCGTACTCGAGGCGCTCAGCGGGCTGCGCAAGGACAACACCGGCTACGACATCCGCTCGCTCTTCCTGGGTGCCGAGGGCACGCTCGGGGTAATCACCGCCGCGACCCTGAAGCTGTTTCCTGAGATCCACGCCCGCGCCACCGCACTCGTCGCCGTGCCGCACCTGCGCGCCGCCCTCGAACTGCTCGGGCGCCTGCGGCTTGCGAGCAGTGACCGGGTCTGTTCCTTCGAGGTCATGCCGCGGCTCGCCCTGGAGCTCACGGTGCGCCACATCGCCGGCTGCAGCGACCCCTTCGCCACGCCGCACGCCTGGTATGCGTTGTGTGAACTGGAGTCCGCGCGTGCCGGTGACCCGCTGCCGGACATCCTCGCGGAGGCGCTGGAGGCGGCGCTGAGCGAGGGCCTCATAGTCGATGCGGTGCTGACCCGCAGCGAGCGCGAGCGTGAGGCCTTGTGGAAGATGCGTGAATCCATCCCCGAAGCGCAGCGCCGCGCGGGCCCCGGCCTCAAGCACGATATTTCCGTGCCGGTGAGCCGGCTGGCGGATTTCGTGGCGCGCGCCGCGCCCTGGATCGCCGCCAACGTTCCCGACGGCCAGCTGGTCGCGTACGGGCATGCCGGGGATGGCAACCTGCACTTCAACGTCAGCGCCGCACCGGGGGCCGATGCGGTGCGCTTCCTGGCGCGCGGCGCAGCCGTGCAGCGCGCCGTGCACGAGCTGGTGCAGGAGTTTGGCGGCAGCTTCAGTGCCGAGCATGGCATCGGACGCCTCAAAGTCGGGGAGCTCGAGCGTTACACTTCGCCCGTGGAGCTGTCCCTGATGCGCGCGATCAAGCAGGCATTTGACCCGCACCACATCATGAATCCGGGCAAGGTCCTGAGTGATAACTAGGAGCCGCGCATGAGGGGCGCTCGATCAGCCGCAGCCGCCGTGCTGCTGCTCCTCCTGAGCGCCTGCGGCCAGCGCACCAGCGCCCCGCCGGTGGCCGCGGTGCCGGCAGCGGGGGCGCCCGCGGGCGAGGCCGGCGAGGGTCCGCGGCTGGCGCTGTCACCGGACAACGTACACATCGAGTACCGCGTGCTCGGCCACGGCGACCCGGCGGTGCTGCTGGTGCACGGCTGGGCCTGCGACGCAAATTACTGGAACGAGCAGCTGGAGGCTCTGAAGGCGCATTACACCGTGGTGGCCATCAACCTGGCCGGTCATGGGGGCTCGGGCAACAATCGCAGCGAGTGGTCGATCGCGAATTACGCGGCGGACGTGGCGGCCGTGGCAACTCAGCTCCCGAACCAGCGCCTGGTGCTGGTCGGGCACGCGATGGGGGCCACCGTGGTCCTGGCAGCGGCGCCGCTAGTCGGCGCGCGCGTCAGCGGCATCATCGCAGTCGATGCGCTGCGTTCGGTCGGTCAGCCGGTGCTCTCGGCGCGCGACATCGAGCAGCGCGTGGCTCCGTTCCGGGCGGACTTTGTGGGCGAGACGCGCAAGCTCGTCACTGACTCGCTGTTTGAGCGCGGCGCGAACCCGGCGCTGGTGCAGAAGGTCGCCTACGACATGTCGCTCGAGCCACCGGCGGTGGCTGTGGCCTCACTGCAGGCGCTGTTGTCGGTGGACCTCGCAGGGCTGCTGCAGGCCATCCACGTGCCGGTGTACGCCATCAATTCGGATCTGCTGCCCACCGATGCCGCGCGCATCCGCAAGGCGCTGCCTGATTTCACCCTCGACGTGCTCGATCACAGCGGCCACTTCCTCATGCTGGAGGCGCCGGCGCGTTTCAATCCGCTGCTGCTGAAGGACCTCGCGGCGCTCGCCGCGCCGCCGGCTCACTGAGCGAGTTCGTCTGAGTCGGGCGCGAGCGACCCACAGCGCACCTGCAGCCAGCCAAGCTCAAGTGCGATCCGCTGCACGTCCAGCTGTGCCCAGGCGCTGGCGAAAGGGGTCTCGCGGCCCTGCTCCTGCAGCAGCAGGATGAGCGCGTCACGATCGAGCGCGAACGGCCAGTCGCGGCCGTGCAGGATCAGCTCGAAAGCGCGTCCGTCGGGCGTCACGAAGCGCCCGCGGCCGCCCTCCTCGTTGAGGTCGAGGCTCGCCAGCGGCCGCAGATCGTCTGCCCCCCCGCTCGCAGACCACGCGATGCGGCAGGCGAACAGGCGCGCCTGGTTGGGCTCGAAGCGATTGAAGCCGATGGTCTCCTCCTGCGGCTCCCCGTCGCTCTGGCGCAGCACGCGCCTGCGGTACCAGTACAGGTCCTCGCTGATCACCAGCTGATAGTCGAGGTAGCGCGGCGTGCCGGTGCTGGCATCGAGGCACTGCCGACCGACCGTGCCACCGCGAAACTGATCCCCGGCGCGTGCCAGCGTGAGATCGCACCCGGCGGACGAGCGCACATCACTCCACACCAGCGCCGCCATGAGCGGCGGGCGAAAGTTAAGGTGCGTCCAGCGCCGCGGGCTGGCGAAAGTGAACAGGTGCACGTGCACGGCGTGGTTGCCGTCGCGCGCTGGCTGCAGCTGCAGCAGCAGCTGCCGCCGCGGGTGCTCCGGGTCGTCCTCGAGAAACTCCTCCAGGTACAGCACGTGCGCGCCGAGCCAGGCGATGTCCACCGGTGCCACGACCGTGCGAACGCGGCGCTCGTTCGCCTGCGGCCACGCCGTGGGCGGCGCGTCCACGCTCATGACCACCTGTTCGCTCGAGTCGCGCACGCCGGACCAGACGAGCTCCAGGGAAGCGACGTCGCCATCGGCGGCCGCCGCGGCCGCTACCAACATGCCAACGAGGGCAGGCATCAGGGTCCTACCGGTCAGTGATCCTTCACCATGCGCACCAGACCTTCCTGGGCGGCGCTTGCGACCAGGCGGCCGTCGCGAGCAAAGACGCTGGCGCGCGCGAAGCCGCGCGCACCCGAGGCGCTGGGACTTTCGATGGCGTACAGCAGCCAGTCATCCACGCGCAGCGGGCGATGAAACCACATGGCGTGATCGATGCTTGCCATCATGATGCTGGGCTTGAGGAACGAGGTGCCATGCGGCAGCGTCGCGGTATCCAGCAGGAAGAAATCCGAGACGTAGGCGAGCAGCCGCCGGTGCAGCATTTCACTGTCCGGCACCCGAGCCACGGCGCGGAACCAGATCTGCCGCAGCGGCGGCGCGCGCTGCGGCTGCAGGTAATCGATCGGCTGCACCATGCGGAACTCGAACGGCCGCGGCTGCGCGAAAAAGCGCCGCACCCGTTCGGGCAGGCGCGCCAGGAACTCCGGGGGCGGACCGGAGTAGTCACCCAGACTCTCCGGCGTGGGGACCTCGGGAATTTCCATCTGGTGATCGAAGCCATTTTCCTGCGTCTGGAAGGAGGCGGCCATGCTGAAGATCTGCTGTCCGTGCTGGATCGCCACCACGCGGCGATTGGAGAAGCTGTGGCCATCCAGGCTGCGATCGACCTGGTACACGATCGGCGCGTTAAAGTCACCGCGGCGCAAGAAGTAGGCATGCAGGGAATGCACCACACGCTCATCGAGGACGGTGGCCGCGGCGGCGCTCAGTGCCTGCCCGAGCACCTGGCCGCCAAAGACCTGCGCGGCGCCGATGTCGCGGCTCTCGCCGCGAAACAGGTCTACCTCGAGCTGCTCAAGCTCCAGCAGCGCCAGCAGGTCCGCGAGCCGCTGGTCCATCACGCCCCCGGGCCACGCCCTGCGAGGTGCCACGCAGGAGGGTTCATGGCCATAGCTGCCACCCGGTCAGCACCTCAGTCCGGCACTCCGAGCCGCTGGTGCATCACCGGGCTCGTGGTCGTGTACTGCAGGAACTGTTTCTTCTGCGGATAGAGGTGATGCTGGATGGCAAACGCCGCCAGTGCCGCCTCGTGGAACCCTGACAAGATCAGCTTCTTCTTGCCGGGGTAGGTGTTGATATCGCCCACGGCGAACACCCCCGGCAGGCTTGTCTGGAATTTCTCGGTGTCGACCTTGAGGACACGCTTCTCAAGCGCCAGGCCCCACTCGGCGATCGGCCCCAGTTTCGGATGCAGCCCGAAGAACACCAGGAGCCGCTCGGCCGGAAGTGCCTCGATGCCACCGTCGGGCTTTTTGACGTTGACGCCGCGCAGTGCCCCGTCCTCAACGATGAACGAATGTGGCAGCGCCTCAAAGCAGCGCAGGCGACCGGCAGTCTGCAGCTCGCGCATCTTGGCGACCGAGGCGGGCGCGGCGCGGAACTCGCTGCGGCGGTGCACGAGGTCGACGCCGGCGGCGCGCGGCAGCAGCTCCAGCGTCCAGTCGAGCGCCGAGTCGCCGCCGCCGAAAATGACGAGGCGCTTACCGGCCAGTTCGGCCGCGTTCTTGACGCGGTACTGCACCGCCGTTCCCTCGAACGCCTCGGATCCCTCGATGCCGATGCGCCGGGGCTGGAACGAGCCGACCCCGGCGGCGATGACGACGGCGCCGGCATCGAAGGTGACGTCGCCGGCCGTGCGCACGCGGAAGCGGCCATCCTCGCGACGGGCGAACTCCACGACCTCCTGCCCCAGGTGAAACTGCGGCTTGAACGGCTTGATCTGCTGCAGCAGCCGATCGACCAGTTCCTGCGCGCCGCACACCGGCAGCGCCGGAATGTCGTAGATCGGCTTGTCCGGATAGAGCTCCGCGCACTGGCCGCCGGGGTGCGCCAGCGAGTCCACCACGTGGGCGCTGATCCCGAGCAGTCCGAGTTCAAAGACCTGGAACAGTCCGCAGGGGCCGGCCCCGATGATGAGGACTTCGGTGGTTACGGCGGGCGCGGCGGCCCCGGGAGACGTCTGGCTCAAGGCGGTGGCTTTCGGAAAATCGGTTGCGGAAAGCCATTGTAGAGGGTCCGCACCGCCGCCGCATGGCGGCTCTTCCGGGTCCGCTCAGCGCAGGATGCACTCAGTGCGGGCCGCGCCTTATAGTAGCGCCCCGGCGCGCACCGTATGGCGCCTGCACTGTCGCGTTACACGCGGAGGAATTGCCTGGCCAGGGTCAACCTTAGCAGTCCACGGCTGCGCCCGGGCGCCGTCGCGGCCGGCAACCGCTGCACTGACTGAGGATCCTGAACACGCTGTTGCCTTACCAAACTGTCAGCGCCCCGTGAGGCTGTCAAAGGAACTGTCTTGAGCTCGAATGCCGAACTGAATGCCCGCCGCCAGAAGGCCATCCCGCGCGGGGTTTCCAACTCGCTCATGGTGTACGCCGAGCGGGCGAGCAACGCGGAGATCTGGGACGTCGAGGGCAAGCGCTACATCGACTTCGCAAGCGGCATCTCGGTGCTCAACACCGGGCACCTGCACCCGAAGGTGCAGGCAGCGATCGCGCAACAGCTGGAGAAGTTCACGCACACCTGCTTCCAGGTGACGCCGTACGAGAGCTACGTCGCACTCGCGGAGCAGCTGAATGTCCTCGCCCCGGGCACCACGCCCAAGAAGACGATCTTCCTCAGTACCGGCGCGGAAGCGGTGGAGAACGCCATCAAGATCGCGCGCTTCCACACCAAGCGCTCGGCGATCATCGCCTTCGCCGGCGGCTTTCACGGTCGCACGCTCGCCTGCATCAGCCTCACCGGCAAGGTGCAACCCTACAAGGCGGGCTTCGGACCGATGCTGCCGGAGGTCTACCACCTGCCCTACCCGATGTCCTACCACGGCATAACGGTGGAGGACTGCCTCGAGTCGCTCGAGCAGCTGTTCAAGGCGGATGTGGATCCGGCGCGCGTTGCGGCCATCATCATCGAGCCGGTGCTGGGCGAGGGCGGCTTCTACGCCGCCCCCGCGGAACTCATGCGGCGCCTGCGCAGCATCTGCGACGCGCACGGCATCGTCTTGATCGCCGATGAGATCCAGTCCGGCTTCGGCCGCACCGGACGCATGTTCGCGATCGAGCACGCCGGCATCGAGCCGGACCTGATCACGATCGCCAAGAGCGTGGCCGGCGGCGTGCCGCTCTCGGCCGTCATCGGCAAGGCCGACATCATGGACGCACCGCTCCCGGGCGGCCTGGGGGGCACCTACGCCGGCTCACCGCTCGGGTGTGCAGCCGGACTCGCGGTGCTCGAAGTGATGCGCGAAGAGCAGCTGCTCAAGCGCGCCCAGGAGATCGGGCGCTTCATGAGTTCGCGCCTGAAGGGCCTGCAGGTTCACTTTCCCTGCCTCGGCGAGGTGCGCGCCCTGGGCGCGATGGTCGCGGTGGAACTGGTGAAGAACTCGCGCGCCGATGCGCCCGATGCCGAGCTCACCAAGGCGCTGGTGCAGGCGGCCGGCCGTCACGGGCTGGTGCTGCTCTCCTGCGGCGTGTATGCCAACGTAATTCGCTTCCTCGCCCCGCTCACCATCAGCGACGCGCTCCTCAAGGAGGGCTTCCATCTCTTCGAGGTCGCCCTGACGGAGGTCGCCGGTACCGCGGTGCCGGCCAAAGCGACGGCCTAGGCCCGCGCGCGGCGCTCAGGCGCGGCCGGCGTTGGCGTCGGTCGGCGTGTGGAAATACTCGCTCTCCGAGGCGAGCTGCTCGATGAGGCGTTTCAGTTCAGCCATGCGCCCCTGCGCGGTGCTGATCGGCATGCAGTCCTGACAGCGCGGGTCCCCGCACGGTTGTCGGGAATACAGCCAATACTGGATGGCACCAGCCAACAGTCCGTCTGCGATGTCCCACAGGTCCGCATCCTTGTCCTTGTCCGCAATGCGGTTGCCAAGGTCGACCGCCTTGGAGAATGCCGCATCAAACGTATCAGCCAGCTCAGTCATGCTTTGCGCCGCCCCTTCATCGTGGCAGCTAGTATAGGGCATCAAGCGCTCCCACCCGGCCGGCGGTCGCGGGGCAAAAAGCACACTTTCCACGCGGGTTAACGGCCGAGACGCAGCCTTCGACGGCATTTATGCGAAGCCCGCCTCGGAAGCCCCCGGCTGGCGGCGCGCATCATGAGTCCGGGCCCACGATTGAATGCGAGCCGCGTCGGTTCCGATCGCGACTTATGTCGCATGCAGACAAATGAAACGCCTTCCACCTCCCCCGGGTGCGGTTCCCGGCCCGCAAAGAATGCGCGGCTGGCGCCTCGGCGCGCCACTGCTGGGCATCGCCTGGCGGCTGGGCCTGGGGCTGGCGGCGGTGGCGGCGGTGCTGGTCGGCGCCGAGGTGCTCGCCACCCGCACCACGCGCGACGCCCTCGAGGCGGTGCGTGCCATGCAGAGCGAGCACGAGCCGCTCGCGAACAGCGCCGACGCGGTGCTGGAGAAGCTGGTCGCGTACGATCAGGCGGTCGGCGCGTACGTGCAGGCCCGCAGCGGCACCGACGTCGATGGCATCACGCTCGCCGGCGATGCGCTTGAGGATGCGGTAGCCGCCTACTTCGCCAACCGGCCGCAAGCCCCCGTCAACCCGGCAACTGTGGCACTGCGGGCGCAGCTGACGCGTCACATCGAGACCGCGCGGCAGCTGGCGAGCCGGGCAACGCAGCGCTGGCAGTGGGTCGACGCCCGCGGCGCGGCCCTCAATCGCGTCTACCAGCTCATCGCCTCAGCGGGCGGTTCGGGCGTCGCCATCGACGGTACCCAGGTATATGCGCGCCGCTCGCTGGCCGAACTTCAGTCCGCCATCAATGCGGTGCGCGGAAACCTCGACAAGGCCGCAGTGATGGCGCGCCGTGAAGAGGACTTCCGCTCGCTGCTGGACCTGAACGCCGCGGAGTTGCAGGTGTCCCCCGGGCGCGCGTGGCTGGCGCTGTTGCGCCAGGACTTCGCCGAGTCAGTGCGCCTGCGACTTGAGATTGCGCGCTACGACAGCGCCAGCGGCCCCGAATGGCACAACCTGCTCGAGGAGAGCGCCGCGCTCATCGCCGCGATCCAGCAGCAGCTGCAGAAGCCGGCGCGCCTGGGCCTGGTGAAGGCCGCACAGCACGCCGCCACCGCCGCGGAAGTCGCCGAGAACACCCTGCGCACCAGCGCCGCCGCGGTGCTGGGCCTGCTGCTGCTGGTCTCGGTGCTGCTCACCGTCAGCATCAGTCTGCCGATACGCCGACTCACCGCCGCGACGCGCCGCCTCACCGCCGGGGACCGGGCCGCGCGCGCCCCGCGCGGCGGCTCGGCGGAAGTTGCCGAGCTGGCCGAATCCTTCAACACCATGGCCGACCGCATCGAGCATGCCGAGGCGGAGCTGCGCGCGCACCAGGCGGAACTTGAGCGCCACGTGGCCGAGCGCACCCGCCAGCTGCATCACCTCGCGTACCACGACCCGCTCACCCAGCTGCCCAATCGCCGCAAGCTCTCGGCGCGCCTCGCCGGGGCGCTGGCGCGCGCCGGCGCGCGCCGCCGCCTGGCGCTGCTGTTCGTGGACCTGGACAACTTCAAGTCCATCAACGACACGCTCGGTCACAGCTTCGGCGATCGGGTGTTGCAGCTCATCGCCGAGCGGCTGCGTGCGGCTACCGGCGCACACGGCCTGTTGGCACGCCTGGGGGGCGACGAGTTCACGGTGCTGCTGGAGAACGTCGAATCGGCCGCGCAGGTGGAGGAACACGCCGCCCAGATCGTCACCACGCTGCAGCAGCCGCTCAACATCGACGGGCGCGTGCTCACCACCAGCGCCAGCGTCGGCGCCAGCATGTACCCGGATCACGCCGCTGACGCGGAAGGCCTGCTGCGGGCCGCCGACGTGGCCCTGTTTCGCGCCAAGGAACTCGGGCGCAACCGCGTCGCGCTCTACAGCCCGGCACTGTTCGATGCGGCCGCGCAGCGCTTCCGGCTGGAGCAGTCGCTGCGGCGCGCCGTCGAAAAGGGCGAACTGCTGCTCATGTACCAGCCGCAGGTCTCGTTGCATACCCTGGAGTCGACGAACGTCGAGGCGCTGTTGCGTTGGCGCAAGCCCGATGGCCGCGTCGCCACTGCCGCCGAGTTCATCCACGTGGCTGAAAAGACCGGGCTGATCCACGAGCTCACCGGCTGGATTCTGCATACCGCGGCCGCCGCGGCGGCAGCCTGGCGCGCCCAGGGCTGGCACCGTGCCAGCGTCGCCATCAATGTCTCACCGCCGCAGTTCTTCGAGAGCGACTTTGTCGAACACGTCGCCCGTACCCTGGAGGTCACGGGGCTGCCGGCGAGCGCGCTCGAGCTGGAGATCACCGAGACCGTGTTCCAGACCGGACCTGCCACCATCGAGTCACTGCGGCGCCTGCGGGCGCTGGGAGTGGCGGTGGCACTGGATGACTTCGGCATCGGCTACTCCTCACTCACTTCCCTCGAGCAGCTGCCGATCACGCGCGTGAAGCTCGACCGACTGCTGGTGGCCGGCGTTGATACCAACTCGCGCTCGGCTGCGATCGTGCGCTCGATCGTGGCGCTGTGCCATGGTCTTGGCTTGCAGGTGGTGGCCGAGGGCGTGGAACGCTCCGCCCAGCTGGACTTCCTCGCCGGCTGCGGCCCGATCGGGGTACAGGGATACCTGCTGGCGCATCCGGTGGAGGCAGCCTCGGCCGCCAGCGAAGCGCAGGCGGCGAGCGCACGCGCACGACTGTCGCTCGAGGCGGGCAGCCGCGTGCCGCGGCACGAGGGTGTGGAATCGCTCGTGTTCGTCGGCGGCACGCGCCGCCGCACCCCCTAGGATCGCGGCGCGGCGCCGCCGAGGAAGGCATCCCGGGCCGCCACGCCAATATCGGCCTGGTCGGTGAAGAAGCCGTCGATCCCGGCCTGCAGGAACCGCAGGATCTCGCCTCGCAGGTCGCCGCACCCGGATGGGGCCGTTCCGTGGCGAAAATCCCCGGGCAGAAATTCGTTCTCCGCGCGGAAGGTCCAGGGGTGCAGCGCGAGTCCCTGCGCATGCGCGTCGGCGACGAGGCGCGTGGGTTCCCCGAGGGTGGCGTCGGCGCGGCGCGGAATGACCAGGCTCTTCGCCGGCCCGATCGCCTGCGCGTACTGCGCGATGTCCGCCAGGCCCTGCGGGGTCAGCAGGTGCGCGTAGGTGCGCGGATCGTGCGCCGCCACCCAATCGTAGGGCGCGCCGCTTGCTTCGATGAGCTGCACGCGCCGCAGCGTGGTCAGCTGAGCGAGGGCCTTAAGATTACCCACCTCGAAGGACTGCAGCCAGATCGGCGCGGCGGCGTCGCGGTAACCGTAGCGTTCAAGCGTCGCCACCAGCGGCTCTTCCATGGCGAGCCGGAGCGCGGCGAAGTAGCTTGGGTGCTTGGTCTCAGGATAGACCCCGATGCGCGCCGGCGGCGGCAGGCCCAGCTGCCGGGCGCGCGCTGCGCGCTGGCCCTCGACGCCTTGTACCAGCGCGAGGACTTCCTCGAACGTCGGAATTTCGAACCGACCGTCCCAGCGCGTGTTGGCGGGGCGCACCGTGGGGATACGCTCGCGCGCCCGCAGGGTCTTGAGCTCCGCGAGCGTGAAGTCTTCGGTGAACCAGCCCTCGACCTGCGTGCCGTCGATGCTGCGCCGCGTGCGGCGCGCCGCGAACTGCGGGCGCGCGGCGACATCGGTGGTGCCGCCGATCTCGTTCTCGTGACGCGCGATGAGCACCCCGTCGCGGCTCATGACCAGGTCCGGCTCGACGAAGTCGGCACCGAGCTGCATCGCGAGGAAGTACGAGTCCAGAGTGTGCTCGGGCACATATCCGGCCGCGCCACGGTGCCCAATGACGATCGGAACCGCAGTCATGGCAGCGATACCAGCACAGGGGCCCGCGTCTTGCTAGACTTTTTGCGTGCTACTCACGGAACACGATATTTACCACTTCCGCGAGGGCAGTTACGTGCGCGCCTACGAGAAGCTCGGCGCGCACTGCAGCCGCGACCCGCGCGATGAGACCCAGGTGGCCACGCACTTTGCAGTGTGGGCCCCGAATGCCTCCGCGGTGGCGGTTATCGGGGACTTCAACGGCTGGCAGCCCGACCGGCATCCGCTCGTGGCGCGCGAGGATTCCTCCGGCATCTGGGAGACGACGCTCGCGCAGGTCGGCCCGGGAGCCCTTTACAAGTACCACATCGAGTCGCGCCACGGCGGCGCGGTCGACAAGGCCGACCCCTACGCCTTCCGCGCGGAACTGCCGCCGCGCACCGCCTCGGTGGTGTGGGATCTTGATTACCGCTGGCACGATGAGGCGTGGCTGGCGCAGCGCGCCACCAGCAACGCGCTCGGCGCGCCCTGGTCGATCTACGAGCTGCACCCGGGCTCGTGGCGCCGCAAGCCCGAGGACGGCAACCGCTGGCTCAGCTACCGCGAGCTTGCGCACCAGCTCGCGGACTATGCGCAGCAGCTAGGCTTCACGCACGTGGAACTGATGCCGGTGATGGAGCATCCGTTCTACGGCTCCTGGGGCTACCAGGTCACCGGTTACTTCGCGCCGAGCTCGCGCTACGGCACGCCGCAGGATTTCATGTACCTGGTGGATCACCTGCACCAGCGCGGCATCGGCGTCATCCTCGACTGGGTGCCCTCGCACTTCCCCACCGACGAGCACGGGCTCTCGCGCTTCGATGGCACGCATCTGTACGAACACGCCGACCCCCGCCAGGGATTCCACCCGGAGTGGAGCAGCTCCATCTTCAACTACGGGCGCGCCGAGGTGCGCAATTTCCTCGCCAGCAACGCGCTCTTCTGGCTCGACGTCTACCACATCGATGCCCTGCGCGTGGATGCGGTCGCCTCGATGCTGTATCTGGACTACGGGCGCCGCGCGGGCGAGTGGATCCCGAACCGCTTCGGCGGCCACGAGAATCTGGATGCGGTTGAATTCGCCAAGCAATTGAACCTTGCCGTCTACCGTGACCACCCGGACACGCAAACCATTGCCGAGGAATCCACCGCCTGGCCCATGGTATCGCGCCCGACTTACCTCGGCGGGCTGGGGTTTGGCCTGAAATGGAACATGGGCTGGATGCACGACACGCTGCGCTACTTCCAGCAGGATCCGCTGCACCGCAAGTACCACCACAGCCGCCTGACCTTCAGTATCTGGTACGCCTTCACCGAGAATTTCGTGCTGCCGCTCTCGCACGACGAGGTCGTGCACGGCAAAGGCGCCCTCATCGGCAAGATGCCCGGGGATGAGTGGCAGCAGTTCGCGAGCCTGCGGCTGCTGTTCGGCTACATGTGGACGCACCCGGGCAAGAAGCTGTTGTTCATGGGGGGCGAGTTCGGGCAGCGGCGCGAGTGGCAGCACGAGGAGAGCCTCGAGTGGCACGTGCTGGAATATCCGTTGCACGCCGGGGTACAGCGCTGGATAACGGACCTGAACCACCTGTACCGTGAAACCGCGGCGCTGCACCAGCTTGACTTCAGCAAGGCCGGTTTTCAGTGGGTGGACTGCGACGACGCCGACGTCAGCGTCATCTGCTTCCTGCGCCGCGACACGGCCGGCAGTCCGGTCCTGGTCGCCTGCAACTTCACCCCGGTGCCGCGCGAGAACTACCGCGTGGGCGTTCCCGCCGGCGGGAAATGGAGCGAGCGGCTCAACAGCGATGCCTGCGCCTACGGCGGCAGCGGCCAGGGAAACCTAGGGGCGCTCGAGGCGCAGGGGATCGCATCCCACGGCTTCGCGCATTCCCTCAACCTGCGCTTGCCGCCGCTCGCGGTCGTGATCCTCACGCCCCCGTAGCCGGCGCAACTACTACCGAACGCGCGCCTGCCGCAGTGGTTGACGCGCACTCAGCGCTCCCCGCAGTGGCAGCGCGCAGCACGCCGGCGCAGAATTTGTCTACCAACACCCCTGGGGAATTTCGCATGCGACGCGCCCTCGCCGCACTCCTGGCAACACTGATCGCCGCAGCGGTGCTCATCGCCTGCAGCAGCGGCGGCATCCCCAAGCACGAGGGCCAGCAGAAGCAGCGCGACCGCTATGCCAGCTACGCGGGCCCGCCGATCGACAGCCTTACCTGGCTCGGGCGCTACGACAGCTGGGAGTCGATCGGCGACAACCAGCTAGTGCTGTTCACCACCCCGTTCGACGCTTACCTGCTGACGGTGAGACCACCCTGTAACGACCTGAACTTCGCCCAAGCCATTGGTCTCACCTCCACCGGCAACACCGTCTCGGCGCGCCTCGACTCGGTCACGGTCAAGAACATGCGTTGTCCGATCGCCGAGATCCGCAAGGTGGATTACCAGCGCATGCAGGCGGACATGCGCGCGGAGGCGGCGAAAGCCAAGGCGGACGCCGCCACCACCCAGCAATGATCACTGCGCGGGGGCCCGCGCCACTGCAGCAACGCGATCGACGGATGTAACGAGGACACCCTGCCCGGTTTTTCCAAACCAGGCCGACCGGGGCGCTACGCCGGCCTCAGCGGTAACCGCGCGCCTGCAGCGTAAACAGCTGCGCGTAGCGGCCGTGCAGCTGCATCAGCTCCTCGTGGCTGCCGCGCTCGATGATGTGACCGTTGTTGAGCACGACGATCTGGTCGGCCACGCGCACCGTGGAAAACCGGTGCGAGATGAGGATGGTGATGCGCTCGCGCGCCAGCTGCCGGAAGTGCTCGAAGACCTCCGCCTCCGCCTGCGCATCCATGGCCGCGGTCGGCTCGTCCAGCACCAGGATGTCGGCACGGCTGCGCATGAAGGCGCGCGACAGCGCGATCTTCTGCCACTGACCGCCGGAGAGCTCGCGTCCGTCCTTGAACCACTTGCCGAGCTGTGTCTGGTACCCCGCGGGCAGCGTGTCGATGAAGTCGCTCGCCCGCCCCTTCACGGCGGCCGAGCGCCAGCGCTCCTCGTCCTCGAAGTAGCGCTCGTCTCCGGCGCCGACGTTCTCTCCCACCAGCAGCTGGTAGCGCGCAAAATCCTGGAAGATCACCCCAATGCGCTCGCGCAGCGCAGCCTCGTCCCACTCGGCGAGATCCTGGCCGTCAAGCAGGATGCGCCCCGAGGTCGGCGCGTACAGCCGGGTCAGGAGCTTGATGAGCGTGGTCTTGCCGGAACCGTTCTCACCCACCAGCGCGAGACTGGTGCCGGGAACCAGGTGCAGCGTGATGTTCTCAAGCGCGGCCTCCTGGGCGCCGGGGTAGGTGAAGCTGACATCCTCGAAGCGGATGCCATCCTCCGGGTGCGGGCCGCGCACGGAGCTGCCCGTCGGCAGTATCACTTCGGTCTCCAGGTACTCGTACAGCGTGGACAGGTAGAGGTTGTCCTCATACATGCCCCCGACCGCCGTCAGCATGGCGGACACCGTCGTCTGTCCCTGGCGGAACAGCGCCACATACATGGTCATCTGGCCGATGCTGATCAGCTGGCGCACCGTCGAGATCGCAATCCACGCGTACGCGCCGTACAGCGCGCCGCTGCCGATGAGGCTCAGGAAGAACCCCCACAGGTCACGCCGGATCGTGAGCGCCCGGTCCTCCTGGTAGAGGCGGCGGAAGATGGCCTGGTAGCGCTCGAGCAGGCGCGTGCCGAGACCGAACAGCTTGACCTCCTTGACGTGGTCCTCGCGCGCCAGCACGGTCTCAAGATAGATCTGCATGCGCGTCTCGGGTGAACGCCAGCGGAACAGGCGGAAGGCGTCGCCGGAGAACTTGGCCTCGGCCACGAAGGCCGGCAGGCCCGCCAGCAACAGCACGACGACCGCCCACGGGGAAAAATGCGCGAGCAGTGCCCCAAAGCTGACGAGCGAGATGCCGTTCTGCACCAGGAAGAAGGTGCGCATCACCAGGCTCAGGGGGCGCGTCGAGGCTTCGCGGCGCGCGCGCGTGAGCTTGTCGTAGAACTCCGAGTCCTCGAAGTGCTGCAGGTCGAGCGTGAGGGCCTTCTCGAGGATCATCACGTTGACACGCTGCCCGAGCTGCGCCCGCAGCAGCGACTGGCAGAAGGAAATGCCGCGCTGCGCCGCCGAGATCGCCGCGACCAGCAGGCCCTCGAGCAGCACCAGCTGCAGCGCGTGTCCCGCGCCGCCGCCGCTGCGGATGGCACTCACCACGGCATCCACGATCAGGGAGCCGACGTAGGCGACCGCGGCCGGCAGAATGCCCCCGGCGAGCGTGCAGCCCGCCAGTGCCAGGGTGAGCGGCCGGTTGGTGCTCCACACCAGTTCCAGCGCGCGGCGGCTGTAACGGAACACGCCGAAGAAGCCGCGCAGCGTGGTCGGATCCTGCACGGCCTTGAACAACCCCTGGGCCTGGCGCGGCGGGTGTACCGGGGTCGCCATCAGGAGGGTCGTTCAGGGGCGCCCGGTGGCGGGCACGGCAGCATTGCCGGAGGCTGGCTGCGGGTGATGAGACGCGACCCGCGCCGCATGAACACGTAACCGTAGATCCACGAGACCAGCACCGCCACGCGGTTGCGGAAGCCGACCAGCACCGTGATGTGCAGGGCGAGCCATGCCATCCAGGCGAGGAAGCCGCCGAAGCGCAGTGGCCCGATTTCCACCACCGCGCGCGACTTGCCCACGGTGGCCATCGAACCGTAGTCGTGGTAGCGGAAGCCGGCGGCGCGGGCGCCGCTGCGGCCGCGCACCTCCGCATCGATCACGCCGGCAACATAGCGCCCCATCTGCAGCGCGCCCTGCGACACCCCTGGCACCTGACGGCCGGCGGTATCGGTCAGACTCGCGGCATCCCCGATCACGAACACCTCCGGGTGTGCCGGCAGCGAGCAGTCCGGCGCCACGGCCACCCGCCCGCCGGGACCGGCGGGGATTGCGAGGCGCGTGACCAGCGGCGCAGCCTTGACCCCCGCGGCCCAAATGACGTTGTAGCTCCTGATGAAGTCGCTGCCGGCTTCCACCCCGTCGGGCAGCACCTGCGTCACCGGCGCCCCGAGTCGCACCTCGACGCCGAGCGCGTGCAGCTGTGCCAGCGCGCGCGCCGAGGAATCCTCCTTGAAGGCCGGCAGCAGACGCGGGCCGGCCTCGATGAGCAGTACGCGCGCGCGACGGGTGTCCGCCACGCGAAAATCCCGCGGGATCACGTCAACCGCGAGCTCCTTGATGGCGCCGGCGAGTTCCACCCCCGTGGGTCCCCCGCCGACGATGACGAAGGTGAGCAGCGCGGCGCGTTCCTCGAAGTCCGTCTCGATCTCGGCGCGCTCGAACGAGCGCAGCAGGCGCGAGCGGATGAAGGTGGCGTCTTCCACCTCCTTCATACCCGGGGCGAGGGCGCGCCAGTCTTCGTGGCCGAAGTAGTTGTCCACCGCGCCCGGAGCGAGGATGAGATAGTCGTAGGGGATATGGCGCTCCGCGGCGAGCAGCAGGTGCGCGGTCAGATCGATGCCGGTGACCTCCGCGAGCATGACGCTGGCGTTCTTCTGGTGCCGCAGCACGGTGCGGATCGGCTGCGCGATGTCGGCGGGCGCGAGCGCGGCGGAGGCGACCTGGTACAGCAGTGGCTGGAACAGGTGATAGTTGTTGCGGTCGATGACCAGCACGTCGGCCGGCGTGCGGCTCAGGGCCTTGGCGGCGAACAAGCCGCCGAAGCCGCAGCCCACGATCACGATCCGCGCCCGACCCGCAGTTGCCAACGACGCCTCCCGAGACCCGAGTACATCCCCCGTACTTAAGCTGGGGATGATTACCAGCTATTCCAGTGCGGATCTATCGGTGCGACGGCAAAGATTGTCGACCCAGGTTTCGCACAGCGACACCCCCTCGGCGGGGCGGAAGTTGCCCGGCTCCAGGCACCACTCGAGCCACAGCCCGTCCAGCAGCGCCGTGAGGCCGATGGCGGCGAGCCGCAGGTCGACCCGGGCGTGCGGTCGTTCCTCCTTGAGCAGGTCGCTGAGCATGCTGCGCAGCAGCTGCACATACCCCTCGTAGGTCTCGCGGTGCACGCGCTGGATGAGACGTGAATGGCGGTACATGCCCCAGAACACCACCCAGACCGCGAGCACGTCCTGATCCAGATTCGGCGGAGAGAACGAGGCCTCCAGAAACGCGTGCATGCGCGCGCGCGGCGTGGCCGGGGCCCGCTCCACCGCCGCGATGAAGCCTGCGACGAGTTCGCTGTTGAAGTGCCGGTAGGCCGCCGCGATCAGCTCATCCTTGTTGGGGAAGTGATGGTTGATCAGTCCCACCGACACCCCCGCCTGGGTACTGATGGTGCGGATCGACAGTCCCTCGTGACCGTAGCGTTTCAGGCACTCGATCGTGGCCGCCACCAGCGCCTGGCGGCGCTGCTCTGGCAGCTGGCGCTCGAAGCGCGGCTTGCCGCCGCGTGGCTTGTCGAGGGCATTCACCGGCACGCGGCGCTCCGCCTCACAGCGTCCATGCCGTGGGGCGCGCTCATGCCACCCGCCGCAGCCGCCCGTGCCGGAAATCGCTGAGCACCTCATGCGCCGCGTTATGTCCGGGCGCCCCGGTCACCCCGCCGCCCGGGTGCGTGCCGGCCCCGCACATGTAGAGGCCGCGCAGCGGGCCGCGGTAGTTGCCGTAGCCGAGCATCGGGCGCGCGGAGAACAGCTGATCCAGGCTCAGCACGCCGTGCATGATGTCGCCGCCGACCAGGCCGAAGGTGCGCTCAAGATCCAGCGGACTCATGATCTGGCGGCCGAGCACGGCGGCCTTGAAGTTCGGCGCGTAGGCGTTGACGGTGTCGATCATCAGATCGGCGACCGTCTCGCGGTGCGCGTCCCAGGATTGCCCGTTCGGCAGCGTCGGGGCGACGTGCTGGCAGAAGAGGCTTGCCACGTGCTGCCCGGGCGGCGCCAGCGAGTCATCCAGGGTCGAGGGGATCACGAGTTCCACGATCGGCTGGCGCGACCAGCCGTGCAGACGGGCGTCGAAGTAGGCGCGCTCCATGTAGGCGAGCGTCGGGGCGATGATGATGCCCGCAGTATGGTGGTCCGCCAGCTGCCTGCCGGGCAGGCAGCTGAAGTCCGGCAGCTCCCGCAGCGCCACGTTCATGCGGAAGGTGCCCGAGCCGCAGCGATAGTGGCTCATGTGCTCGCGGAACTCCGGCGGCAGCGCCGCCGGCGCGAACATGTTCATGTACAGCAGCTTCGGGTTGAGGTTGGAGATGACCGCGGACGCACGCAGCGTCTCGCCCGACTCGGTGACCACGCCGACCGCGCGGTCGCCCTCGACCAGCACCTCGCGCACCGGCGTACCGACGCGGATCACGACGCCGCGGGCGGCGGCGCACCGCGCCATGGCCTGGGTGATGGCCCCCATGCCGCCGATGGCGTGGCCCCAGGAGCCGCGCTTGCCGTTCACCTCACCGAACACGTGGTGCAGCAGCACGTAGGCGGAGCCGGGCGAATACGGGCTCGCGTAGTTGCCGACGATGCCATCGAAACCGTACACGGCCTTGATTGGGTCGCTCTCGAACCAGCCGTCGAGGTAGTCCCCGGCGGACATCGAAAACAGCGCCAGCAGCTCGCGCCGCTGCGTCATGTCGAGCTGGCGCAGACGGCCGCCGAAGCGCGCCGCGCGTACCAGCTCGGGCAGCGCCGTGCGCCAGCTGCCCTGCAGCACGTTCGGCGGCGTCGTGAGGACGATGTCGCGCAGCACGTCCGCGATGCTCTCGAGGCGCTCCGCGTAATCGGCCAGCCGCGAGGCGTCGCGCGCCGAGAAGCGCGCCACCTCCTGCTGGGTGCGCCCGCCGCCGCTGAGGAGGTAGCGGCCGTCCGCGGTGGGCAGGAAGTTGGCCACCCGCCGCTCGACCACCTTGAGGCCGTAGCCGGGCAGGTCCAGGTCGCGGATCACCTTGGGATTCAACAGCGAGACGGTGTAGGAGGCGACCGAGTTGCGGAACCCGGGATGGAACTCCTCGGTGACCGCCGCGCCGCCGACGACCTCGCGCCGCTCCAGCACGGTGACCTTGAGGCCCGCCGCGGCCAGATAAGCTGCGCACACGAGGCCGTTGTGACCGCCGCCGACGATCAGAGCATCGCAGCGGCCGTCACCGCCTTCAGCCATGACTCCAACCTCGCGGCGGCGCGTGCGGCAGCGTGCTCTCGGGAATCAGCCCGCGCATGCGTCGGGCGAAGCTGCGCAGGCACACCTCCCCGTCGCTCAAGGGACCGGAGGAATAGCTGCTGGAGGCCATGCCGGCCTGCACGCGCTCGATGAGTGTCTTGTCCTCGAGGCTCACGCGGCGGTTGATGCGCCAGTTGAGGTAGCGCGCGGCGCGCATCTCGCGGCTGACATCCGGGTGCACGTAGGCAATCTCGCGGATCAGCGTCTCGGTCGCGGAGACCGGGATGAACTGCATGAAATCGACCTGGTCGGGATAGATGTCCAAGGCGACGTTCGGCCAGAACTTGAAGTAAGTCCACAGTCGCTGGCGCTCGGGCGGCAGATGCTCCACCTTCGGCAGGAAGTGCTGGTAGAGACGCTCGGACCAGTTCGCGGAGGGCGTGTCGCGCAGCGTGCCCCACATCTTGTCGATCCAGGGCCGCGCCTCGATGCCGTAGCCCTTGCCGAACAGCCGCGTGAGTCCCGGGTGCGCGACGTTGATGTGCAGCCCGTCGGAGAAGTTGTCGGCGACATTCTTCCAGTTCACCGGCCGCGGGCGCAGCGACACGCGACCCATCGGGACGAGGTCCTCGAAGCGATAGGGCTTCATCTCGTGCAGGTAGGGTGCGGCCATGTCCCGCACGCTGGGTAGCCCGGGAGCGAAGCGCACGAAGATGAAGCCAAGGAACACCTCGTGCTCGAGGGTGGCCAGCCCGTGGCGCGCGGGGTCGACGCTCTTGAAGCTGTCGCGATTGGGGATGGCCACGAGGCGTCCGTCCAGGCCGTAGGTCCAGGCGTGGTAGGGGCAGGTGATGCGCTTGCCACAGTGCCCCTTGGGGCCATCCAGCAGGCGCGCCGCCCGGTGGCGGCAGACGTTGTGGAAGGCGTTTACGCCGCCGTCCTCGGCGCGGATGACGACCACGGACTCGCCGAAGAACTCGAACGTGTGGAAGTCACCCGCCTTGGGGATGTCGCTCAGGTGACAGACGACCTGCCAGCTGTTGCGGAAAATCGCCTGCTTCTCGTGCTCGAAGAATTCCGCGTCGTGGTAGATCCACGCGGGCAGGCTTGAGCCGTCCAGGTCGGCAGTCTGGGCAGCGTCGACACGGTGCAGATGAGCGCTTTTCATGGCACGTCCGGGAGGGTGGGCGTTGTTGAACGATCGTACAACAAGCCCCGTGGGCACGCAATATCGGAGCGCGGCAGTTAAATGTGGCGCGGCCGGCTTTGTGAGGCAGAATTGCCGCGCCCACCCCAGGAGCAGCCGGGAAGCCATGCCGATCGCCACTGCCGACATTGCGCATCTTATCCAGTCCGCGGTCGCCCCGGTATTCCTGCTGACAGGCGTGGCCGCAACGCTGAGCGTGCTCACCAACCGCCTGGCGCGCATCGTGGATCGCGCGCGCACCCTTGAGACGCGGCTGGAGAGCCAGCACGGCAAGACCAAGCAGCTGCACGCGGATCTGGGGGTGCTCGCACGGCGCGCGCGCTACATCAACTTCGCGATCTCGCTGTGCGCGATCTCGGCGGTCCTGGTCGCGCTGGTGGTCGTGACCCTGTTCGCCAATGCCTTCTTCGGGCTGGGCCTGGCCGGTCTCATCGCCTCCCTCTTCGTCGGCTCCCTCCTGGTGCTGAGCGCCGCCTTCATCGCCTTTTTCATCGAGGTGCGCTACGCCACCGCGGCGCTGCGCATCGGCACCCCCCACATCTAGGCCTCCCGGGCCGCCGCGCGGCAAAACAAGGCAACCGCAGGGCGGATCTGCTACCCTGCGCACCCTTTTTTGGACACGCCCTGACAGGGGCGGCGGGCCCGTTTGCCCGCGCAGGAACGCAGCCGCCATCGGCCGCGCAGGCAACCATGAACCGCCCGATCCGCAACATCGCCATCATCGCCCACGTGGACCACGGCAAGACCACCCTGGTCGACTGCCTGCTGAAGCAGTCCGGGACCTTCGCCGCCCACGAGCGCATGGGCGAGCGCATCATGGATTCCAACGACATCGAGCGCGAGCGCGGCATCACCATCCTCGCCAAGAACTGCGCCATCGAGTACGGCGGCACGCGCATTAACATCGTCGACACCCCGGGACATGCTGACTTCGGCGGCGAGGTTGAACGCGTGCTGTCGATGGTGGACGGGGTGCTGCTGCTGGTCGATGCGGTCGAAGGACCGATGCCGCAGACGCGCTTCGTCACGCGCAAGGCGCTCGCGCTGGGGCTCAAGGCGATCGTGGTGGTCAACAAGATCGACCGCCCCGGCAGCCGCCCCGCCTGGGTGATCGACCAGACCTTTGATCTGTTCGATAAGCTCGGCGCCAGCGATGCGCAGCTGGACTTCCCGGTGATCTACGCGTCCGCGCTGCAGGGCTGGGCGAGCACCGACTACACCGAGCGCCGCCCGGACATGTCAGCACTCTTTGAGGCGATCCTGACGCACGTGCCGCCACCGGCGGCCCAGGCGGACCTGCCGCTGCAGCTGCAGGTGTCAACCCTGGACTACAACTCCTACGTGGGCCGCATCGGCATCGGCCGCATCCGCCGCGGCGTGGTGCGCCCCGGGGAGACCGTGGCCCTGCGCTACGGCCAGGAGGACCGCGGTACTGCGAAGATCGCCCAGGTGCTCGCCTTCACCGGCCTGCAAAGAAGCCCTGTCGAGGAGGCGAGTGCCGGGGACATCGTCGCCGTCACCGGCATCGAGGATGTGAACATCGGACTCACCCTCTGCGATCCGGAACACGCCGTAGGCCTGCCGCCGATCAGCGTTGATGAACCGACGCTCGCGATGAACTTCCAGGTGAACAACTCCCCGCTCGCTGGCCGCGAAGGCAAGTTCGTCACCAGTCGCCAGATCCGCGAGCGTCTCTACCGCGAGCTGCAGAGCAATGTCGCGCTGCGCGTCGAGGACACCGAGGAGCCGGACGTGCTGCGCGTTTCCGGCCGCGGCGAGCTGCACCTCACCATCCTCATCGAAAATATGCGTCGCGAGGGCTACGAACTCGCAGTCTCGCGCCCGCAGGTGCTGACCAAGCTCGTCAACGGTGAGGTGCACGAGCCCTACGAGGCACTCACCGTCGACATCGAGGACAGCCACCAGGGCGCCGTCATGGAAGCTCTGGGCACGCGGCGCGCCGAGCTCACCGACATGAGCGTGGACGGCAACGGGCGCGCGCGCCTGGAGTACCGCGTGCCGGCACGCGGCCTCATCGGCTTTCAGGGCGAGTTCATGACCCTCACGCGCGGTACCGGACTCATCAGTCACATCTTCGACGGCTTCGCACCGGTGAAGGGGGAGATCCCCGACCGCCACAACGGCGTGCTCATCAGCAACGAGAACGGCGACTCCGTCGCCTACGCGCTCTTTAACCTGCAGGAGCGCGGCCGCCTGTTCATCGGACACGGCGAGAAGCTCTACGAGGGCATGATCATCGGCATCCACAGCCGCGACAACGATCTCGTCGTGAACCCGATCAAGACCAAGAAGCTCACCAATATCCGCGCCGCCGGCAAGGACGAGGCGATCCTGCTGACGCCGCCGATCGAACTCACCCTCGAGTATGCGGTCGAGTTCATCGCCGATGACGAACTCGTCGAAGTGACGCCCACTTCGATCCGCATCCGCAAGCGCTTCCTCAAAGAGACCGATCGCAAGCGCGCCTCGCGCAGCGACGCGGTGCTGATCGCCTAACGCTCCGCGTCGCACCCGCGTTGCGCTGCGTGTGCTGCACCTGCACATCCAGCGCCGGCGGCTGTTTTGCCTTGGACACATACGGCTCGCATAATTGCGCGCGAGAGCCGCACGACCGGACTTGCGCTGGCAGGCTGAGCGTGCACGGCGGGAGAGTTCAGGTGCACGCAGAATTTCCGCTGCAGCGCGACCAGCTGATCGCCTGCCGGACGGGCGGAAACCACACCCCAACTCTTCGTGAGGGACCCTCCCCCGTCGCGTACGCGCCCAGCGGTTAGCTCAGGAGCAGCCGTTCGGGGGCTCGACGTGCCCGGCACCGGGCGCTCCTATCACAATAATCCGAACATTCCCGGGAGACAGTCATGTTAAAACCTGCGAAACGAGCAGTTTTGCCGATCGCCGTGAGTTTCTGCCTTGTGTCTGCGATTGCAGTTGCAGGCGAGGGCGACGAAGGCGAGCGCCCCGCGCAAGCGTGCGCCGGCCTGCCCAATCATCATCAGCTGCAGAACGCCCTGGAGAGCGCGCGCGCCCAGAGCAACGGCGGCTTCAATCTGGACATGTGGGGCACGGTCGTGAACCGCGACGGCGTGGTATGCGCGGTCGCCTTCACCGGGACCAACCGCGGCTCGCAGTGGCCGGGCAGCAGGGTCATCTCGGCGCAGAAGGCAAATACGGCCAATGCCTTCAGCCTTCCCGGCCTGGCCCTGTCCACGGCCAACCTGTATGCCGCGGTGCAGCCTGGGGGCACGCTTTACGGACTGCAGCACAGCAATCCGGTCGACCCGGCCATTGCCTATCGCGGGCCGGCCTCGAACTTTGGCCAGGACGACGATCCGATGATCGGTCGCCGGATCGGCGGCGTGAACGTCTTCGGCGGGGGGCTGGGGCTGTACAACTCGAAGGGCGTGCTGGTCGGCGGCGTCGGCGTGAGTGGCGACACGTCCTGCGCGGACCACAACATCTCCTGGCGCACCCGCCACGCCCTGAACCTCGACTTCGTGCCCGCAGGCGTGAGCAGCAAGTCCGACGACAACATCAACTACCAGGGGCTCGTTGCGGTACCCAGCGTGCCTAATGATTTCTCGCACCCGATCTGCAAGATCGGCGGCGTCGATGGCGTATCCGCGATCAGCGCGGCACTCCCGGCGGTGCAAAAGGTTCAGCCCTAGGCGCGGCCGCGCGCGCTGGCGTTCGCGCGCCGCCCTTTGCGAGGCGGGCCCGTGCAGCGGGCCCGCCTCGCCGCGGCGTCGCCGCCCCGTCAAGCGGCACGGGGCCGGCTGCCCGGTGCATGTTGCGCCGCGCCAGATTGCCGCATCACGCCAACTACCCCAACCGCACCCGCCGCCGGGGGTGCAAAGCGCCCGCTCGCGCTACGGCTCGCGGCTGCCGGTCATGTCGATGAAGCGCAGGAACTCTGCGCGCGTGCGCGCGTCGCTGCGGAACACGCCCGTCATGCGGCTCGTGACCATCGAGACGTTGCGCTTGTGCACCCCGCGTGTGGTCATGCACTCGTGCACGGCCGAGACCACCACGCCGACGCCGCGCGGCTTGAGCACCTCGGTGATGCAGGTGGCGATTTGCGCCGTCAGTTTCTCCTGCACCTGAAAGCGCCGTGCATAACCATCCACGACGCGCGCGAGCTTGCTGATACCCACTACCTTGTTGGCCGGCAGGTAGCCCACGTGCACGCGCCCGATGATCGGGGCCATGTGATGTTCGCAGTGCGACTCGAAGGAGACGTCGCGCAGCACGATCAGCTCGTCGTAGCCACCGACTTCCTCGAAGGTACGCCTGAGGTAGGCCGCCGGATCGATCCCGTAGCCGGAGAACCAGTCCCGGTAAGCGTCCACGACGCGCTGCGGGGTGTCCTGAAGTCCCTCGCGGCGCGGATCCTCGCCCGCCCAGCGCAGCAGCGTGCGCACCGCACCCTCCGCGGCCCGCCGTGAAACCTTAGCTCGAGCGCTCCCCATCGTGATGCCTCCCGCAGGCACGGCCTGTTGCGGCCGACCGCCATCTCGGGCGCGAGTGTAGCGTGCGCGGGCGCACGGCGCGCGCGGCTCAGCCGAGCCAGTGCAGCATGCCGAGATTGAGGGCGAGACTGCAGCCGCCCACCAGCGTTGCCACCACGAAACCTGCGGCCAGCGGCCGCCAGCCGATGCGCCACATGTCGGTGAACGACACCGACAGTCCCACCGCCGTCATGCCGCAGGTGAGGAACAGATCCGAGGCCGTGTAGCCGGTGTTCACCAGGGCCTGCCAGCCGCCGCCATTGAGAAACAACGCATCGCCGGCGGTGCGTACGGCGATGAAGGCGATGAAGGCGAGCACAAAGAACGGCACCAGTGAAGTGCGAACGTGCGCCCCGGGCGCGCGGGCGGCCGGGTCCGCGGCGAGTTCGCGCGCCTCATGCCGCTGCGTGAGCCACGCCGCCACCGGCACCAGCACCGCAATGGACAGGTTGCGCAGCAGCTTCGCGACGCTCGCGGCGGCCAGCGCCTGCGGCGCCGAGGCCTGTTGCGAGTACATGAGGGCCGAACCGATCACCTGGGAGGTATCGTGGATGGCCGTGCCGAGGAACACCCCGGCGTGCACCGGGGAACCGGCGAAGAAGTAGCCCGCGACCCACGGATACAACAGCATCGCGATGCAGCCGAAGAGCACCACGCACGTCACGGCGAATGCGGTCTCCGCCGAGCGGGCGCGGATCACGGGCGACATCGCGACCACCGCGGTACAGCCGCACACCGCCGTACCGATGGCCAGCAGGTACCCCAGACGCCGCGGAACGCCCAGCGTACGCGAGACTGCGATGCCGCCACCGAGCGCCACGGCGAGGCACACCAGTGCCACGGGCAGCGCGGTGGCGGCGATCGCCGTGGCGCCGCCGAGGGTAAGCCGCAGGCCCACCAGCGCGATGCCCACGCGCAGCAAGCGATGCATGGTCCAGTTCAGTCCCGCGGTCGCCCACGCAGGCACGCCGATGCTGTTGCGCCAGAGCATGCCGAGCAGCACCGCGCACATGACGGGACTCAGGGGAACCTTGGGCAGGCCGGCCGCGCCCTGCGCAAACTGCTGCGCCATGGCGCGTGCCACCGCGGCGAGCGCGATCGCGATGAGCACGCCAGGAACCGCCTGGCGCGCCCGGGACAGGCCCGGAGCGCACGCCCGGTAGAGCGTGCCCACGACTACAGCGACAGGCGGTGTTCGACCGCAGGCGCGTGCGCGCGGCGCTTGAGGAGCATGCGGTCGTTGAGTTCAGCGATCGCCTGACTGCCGGTGCGCACGAAGAGGAACGGCAGCACGCCGTGCACCAGGCACGCGAAGCCGGCGAAGATCATGCGGGTGCCGAATACGACCGCGCTGCCGAAGTGCTCGACGTAGCTCTCCCCGACGCTAGCGGGGTGTTCGGTAAAGGGGCGCAGCGGATGCATCAGGTGATCCTAGCCCCAGTGCCGCGCTACGTGGTTGCGAAGGTATGGTAAAGAGGGGTGACTTGCGCAACAATGTTGCGCAATATCGGCTTCCAAAGAAACGGTGTTTCATGGATAAGCTCGATGCCAAAATCCTGGACCTGCTGCAGGGCAACGGTGAGCTGAGCGCCGCCGAGATCGCCGACCGCGTCGGACTCTCCAAGGCCCCCTGCTGGCGGCGCATCCAGAAGCTGCAGGCCGATGGGGTGATCCGCCAGCGGGTGGCGCTGCTGGATGCACACGCGCTCAACGTCGGCACCACGGTGTTCGTGACCCTCAAGACCGGCAATCACAGCGAGGCGTGGTTCCAGCGCTTCGTGCGCGCGGTGCGCGACATCCCCGAGGTGACCGAGATCCACCGCATGAGCGGCGATGTCGACTACCTCATCCGTATCGTGGTGCCCGACATCGATGCCTACGACGTGGTCTACAAGCGCCTCATCGCTGCGGTCGAGTTCCAGGACGTGAGCGCAAGTTTCGCGCTCGAGACGATCAAGTACACGACCGCCCTGCCCTTGTGTTACCTCAAGCTCGAGTGAGCTTCGGTGTAGTTTGCCGGTTGCCGCACCCTCGGTGGTGTTGTCGCGGATGATCTCGGCAATGCGTGCCTTGACGTCGCCGTTGTCCATCTCGTACACGTCCGTGGTCAGCACCGGCTTCTCGTGCACCCGCTGTGCGAGTGCGGGCCCGGAGGTGTCCACGGTGGTGACGCTGACGCGCGTTGAGAGTCCGATGCGCAGCGGGTGCGCCTTCAGTTCCTGGGGGTCCAGCTCGATGCGCACCGGCACGCGCTGCACCACCTTGATCCAGTTGCCGGTGGCGTTCTGTGCGGGCAGGAGCGCGAAGGCAGCCCCGGTGCCCAGGCCGACCCCGGCAACCGTGCCGTGGTACTCGACGCTGCCGCCGTAGAGATCGGCCACCACCGTGACCGGCTGTCCGATGCGCATGCGCGTCAGCTGCACCTCCTTGAAGTTGGCCTCCACGCGCAGCCGCTCGAGCGGCACGAGCGCCATGAGGGGTGCGCCGGGGGCGATGCGGTCGCCGAGCTGCGCCGCGCGCCGCGCCACGTAGCCGGATACCGGGGCGCGCACACTCGTGCGCTTCAGGTTAAGCCAGGCCCGCTCCACCTGCGTGGCCGCCGCCTGCACGTCCGGGTTGTCCGCGACCCCGGTGCGGCCAACGAGCGCCGTGCTGGCGGCCAGGTTCTTCTGCGCCGCCGTGAGCGCCTCGCGAGCCGCGCTCAGTGCATCGCGCGCATGCCCCAGTTCCTCGCTGGATACCGCGCCGGTGGCGGCCAGGTCCTTGCGCCGATTGAAATCCGACTCGGCGCGCGTCAGATCCGAGCGGCGCTGGCCGACCACGGCCAGCAGCTGATCGCGGGTGGCAAACACCGTGCGCGTCTGGCGCACCGTGCGCGCGAGTTGCTGTTCGGCGTCCTGCAGTGCGATGCGCAGGTCGGTCGGATCGAGCCGGATCAGCTCCTGCCCGGCGCTGACGAGATCGGTCTCATCCGCATCGATGCTGACCACGGTGCCGTTCACCTGCGGCATGACGTTCACCAGATCCCCGGCGACGTAGGCGTCATCGGTGCTCTGGTAGTGACTGGCGTACAGCACCCACCACAGCGCCACGAGGATCGCCGCGACGACCGCCGCCGCCGTGAGGGAAAGCAACCACTTCTGCCGCCGCCGGCGCTGCAGCTGCGCGGCGGTGGGCGCGGTTTCGACCAGGGCGTCCATGTACGGGTACTCGTCCTTAAGGCAATGATCCGCGGCCGTCAGCCTGCCGGCGCCACGTAGCCGCCGCCCAGGGCGCGCACCAGATCGACGCTGTAGCTGAGGCGGCGCGCCTGCAACTCCGCGCGCAGCGTCTGGGTGAGCAGCACCTGGTTCTGGCTCGAGAGCACGCTCAGGTAGTTGTCGAGCCCGGCGCGATAACGCTGACTGGTGAGGTCGTACGAGCTTTGCGCCGCATCGAGCGCGGTTTGCTGCTCGAGGGTCTCACGCTCCAGCGCACGCCAGTTGGTGACGACGTCGGCGACCTCACGCACCGCATCGAGCAGCGTCTGGTTGTACTGGCCGACGGTGGAATCAAGCTGCGCCTGGCGGCCGTAGAGCTCTCCGCGCAGCGCGTCACGGTTGAACACCGGCAGATGCACCGCCGGGGTGACTCCGACGATCCGGGACGACGCATCGAACAGCTGCGCCAGGCCGATCGCCTGGAAGCCCGCGAAGGCGGTGAGGTTCACGTTAGGGTAGAAATCGGCCTCCGCAGCCTTGATGCCGCGGCTCGCGGACTCGACCTGCAAGCGCGCCGCGGCCACGTCCGGACGCCGCCCCAGCAGATCCGCCGGCAGCGTCGAGGGCAGCACCAGGTCCAGCGGGGCGTTGAGTTGCGGCCGCCGGATGCTTTGGCCGCGGTCCGGGCCGGCACCGACCAGGTCGGCGAGCTGATTGCGCGCCAGTTGCACGCCGTTTTCCACGAACGAGAGGGCGGCGCGGGTGAGCGCCACCGTGCCCTCGGACTGCCTCACACGCGCGGTGTTTTCCAGGCCTGCACTCACGCGCTGCTGCGTCAGCTCGAGAATCGCGCTCTGCTGCTTGAGGTTATCGTTGGTGACATCGAGCAGGCCGTATTGCAGGTCCAGCTGGACATAGGCGCGCACCACCGCCACCGCCAGTGCCAGGCGCGCCGCCTCACGGTCTGCCGCCGCCGCCTGCTCGCCGGCACGCGCGGCCGCGATCAGCGCCCGGTTACGTCCCCAGAAGTCCAGGTCCCAGCTGAAATCCACCGCGGCGCGCGCATCGGTCGCATAGGAACCGGCGAGCGGCGCCGGGTAGAGACCGTGCTCCGAGTAGCGCTGGCGCGTAACCTCGCCGTTGAGGGCCACCTGGGGCGCGCGTGCGCCCTGGGCGAATACGGTCTGCGCCTGCGCGGCGCGCAGCCGCGCCTGCGCGATCTCAAGACTCGGACTGCCGGCGAGCGCCTCATCAACGAGCGCATCCAGCTGCGGGTCGCCGTAGCTGCGCCACCACTGGTCAGCCGGCCAGGCCGCCGCATCAAGCTTCGCGGCCTGCAGCGTCTGCGCGGCGGCGAGGTCCTGCGCCTTAAGCTGCGGCGCCGGCTTCCAGTCGCCGCGATCGACGCAGGCGCTCAGCAGGAGTGTCAGAGCCACGAAAAGCAGGGAACGGGGAGTCATGATTTTCCACCTGTACCGGTGTGACGATTGTCCCCCTCGCCTCGTCCGTTATCGATCATCCGTCCGAGGTAGCTCTTCAGCGCCTCGATCTCCGTGCCATTAAATCCCGCCAGGTGCTCCTCGAGCACCCGCGCGGCCGCCGCGGTCAGTCGCGGCAACTGCGCACGACCGCTCGGCGCCAGGCGCAGGACCACGGCACGCCGGTCTTCGCGGCTGCGCTCGCGTCGCACCAGGCCCTTGCCTTCGAGGCGGTCGACGATGCGGGTCATGGCGCCGGTGTCGTAGTGCATGAAGCGGCACAGCTCCGCCGCCGTGCGCGCCGAGCCCTCGGCCAGGTGCTTGAGCACGGCATACTGCATGCCGCTGATCCCAAAGCGCGCAAGCTTGGTGTCCAGCCCCGCGAGCAGCGAGGCACGGGCACGGCCCATGAGGTAGCCGACGCTCAATCCCTCTTCCGAGGGTTGCGGCGCCGCAACGGGCTCGGCTTTGATGGGGGTTCTGCGAAGCATGCGTGCCGCTTGCTATCCTATGGCTGCCGGGGAGATTACTGCCAATGATAATACTGCCTCGGCAGGTATTTGTCGATTGAAAGGACACGCGTGATCAGCCGAGTTCCCCTGCCATCGTTGACGGCAGCGATGCTGCGGCGCACTGCCATCACGGCCCTGGCGGGCGCCCTGGGGGCCTGCGGCTCCCACAGCGCTCCCCCGGCCCCGCCGCCGCCACAGGTGGGCGTGCTCGCGGCCCATGCGCAGTCGGTGCCGCTGACGCGCAGCCTGGTCGGACGCCTGTCGGCGACGCGCTCGGCGGACGTGCGGGCGCGCGTGGCGGGAGTGCTACTGAAGCGCCTGTATAAGGAAGGCTCGGACGTCAAGGAGGGACAGCCGCTGTTCCAGATCGATCCGGCGCCGCTGCGCGCCGCGCTCGAGGGCGCCCAGGCGCAGCTGGCGCAGGCGGAGGCGCAGGCGACGAACGCCCACGTCGCCGCCCAGCGGGCGCGCGAGCTCATCGCGAGCGCACTCGTGTCGCGCTCGGACCTGGACAACGCGGAAGCCGCCGAGCGTTCGACCGCGGCCGCCGTCCAGCAGGCGCGCGCCGGCGTCGGTACCGCGCGCATCAACCTCGGCTACGCGAGCGTCACCAGCCCCATTGCGGGGCGCGCCGGACAACAGGGAGTGACCGAGGGGGCCCTGGTCGGCGCCGGTACCGCGACGCTGCTCACCACGGTCGAACAGATCGATCCGATCTACGTGAATTTCGATCAGCCGGCGATCGACATCGAGCGCCTGCAGCGCGCGCAGTCGAGCGGCGACGTCACGGTGGCGGCTGGCAACCAGGCCACCGTGCAGCTGCTGCTCGAGGATGGCACCCCCTACCCGCACACCGGCACGCTCGACTTTCACGACCTGAGCGTCGATCCGGCCACCGGTGCGGTGGCGCTGCGCGGCATCGTCCCGAATCCCGAACGCGAGTTGCTGCCGGGCATGTTCGTAAACGTGCGCCTGACCTCCGGAGCGGTGAACCGCGGCTTCCTGGTGCCCCAGGCGGGACTGCAGCGCGACAGCACCGGCCCCTACGTGCTCGTCGCCGGCAGCGATGACAAGGTCGTGCTGAAACGCGTGCGGGTCGACGGACAGCACGGCCAGGACTGGATCGTCACCGACGGGCTCACCGAGGGTGACCGCATGATTCTCTCCGGCACGCAAAACGCGCGGCCCGGGTCCGTGGTGGCGGCGGTGCCCTACCAGGCGCAGGGAGATGCATCGCAGGGGGCCGCCCCGGCGGCAGCCGCTCCGGGTCGCTAACGAGCCATGCCGCAATATTTCATTGATCGCCCGGTATTCGCCTGGGTACTGGCGATCCTCATCACCCTCGGCGGTCTGCTCGCACTGACGCGGCTGCCGGCGGAGGCGTATCCGCAGATCGCACCCCCGCAGGTGTCAGTGTCCGCGACCTACCCCGGCGCCAGCGCCGCAACCGTCGAGACCACGGTGACGCAGGTCATCGAGCAGCAACTCACCGGCCTCGATCACCTGCTGTACTTCACCTCGCAGTCCGCCTCCGACGGTTCGGCCGCCATCACCCTCACCTTCGAGAACGGCACCAACGCGGACATCGCCGCGGTGCAGACGCAGAACCGCGTCACGCTGGCCGCGCCGCGCCTGCCGGCGGAAGTGAATCAGCAGGGCATCCGCATCGCCAAGGTGAGCGCAGGATTCCTGGGCGGCATCGGCCTGCGTTCGGCTCCCGGCGGGCCGAGCCCGGAGGAGCTGAACAACATCGTCGCCTCGCGCGTGCTGGACCAGATCCAGCGCCTTCCCGGAGTCGGCGCGGTGGTGCAGTTTGGCTCCGAGTACGCGATGCGCATCTGGCTCAATGCCGACAAGCTGCGCGCCTACAACCTGTCGGCCGCGCAAGTGCTGGCCGCAGTGCAGGCGCAGAATGCCCAGTTCGCCTCCGGCGCGATCGGCTCGCAGCCGGCGGCGCCGGGTCAGGGCACGACCGCGACGGTAACGGCCGAGGGGCGCTTCAGCTCCCCCGAGCAGTTCGAGAACATCCTGCTGCGCACCGAACCGAATGGTGCGTCCGTGCGGCTGAAGGATGTGGCCGTGGTCAGCCTGGGGGCGGCGCAATACGGCTTCGAAACCAACGTCGGCGCGACCCCGGTGGCGGCCTTCGGCATCCAGCTGTCCCCTGAGGCCAACGCGCTCGAGGTCGGCAAGGCCGTGTCGGCCAAGATGAACGATATGCTGCCGAGTTTTCCGGCGGGCGTGAGCTGGTTCTGGGCGTTCGATTCGACGACCTTCATCAAGGTCGCGATCCGCGAGGTCGCCATCACGCTGATCGAGGCGGTGGCGCTGGTGTTTCTCGTGATGCTGGTGTTCCTGCAGAACTTCCGCGCCACCCTGATTCCGACCCTGGTGGTGCCGACGGCGTTGCTGGGGACGCTGCTCGGGATGTATGCAGTGGGCTTCTCGATCAACCAGCTGTCGCTGTTCGCCATGGTGCTCGCGATCGGCATCGTGGTGGACGATGCGATCGTCGTCGTCGAGGCCGTCGAGCGGCTCATGCGCGAGGAGCACCTGAGCCCCAAGGAAGCCACGCGCAAGGCGATGCGCCAGATCACCGGCGCCATCGTCGCGATCACCTCGGTGCTCGCGGCGGTGTTCATTCCGAGCGCGCTGCAAAGCGGCAGCACCGGCGTCATCTATCGGCAGTTCGCACTCACCATCGCCCTCTCGATGGGATTCTCGGCGTTCCTGGCACTCTCCTTTACCCCGGCGCTGTGTGCCTCGCTGCTGACGCCCGAGCATCTGCGCGGCAACTTCTTCTTCAACTGGTTCAACCGTGCCTATGAGCGCGTGCGCGAGTCCTACGTGCACCGCGTGTTCCAGTCCGTGAGCCACGTGCCGCGCTGGATGGCGGCCTTCGGCGTCATGCTGGCGCTGGGTGCCTTCCTGCTGCTGAAGCTGCCGGGCAGCTTCGTGCCGGATGAGGACCAGGGTTACATGCTGGTGGATGTGCAGCTGCCCGCCGGTGCGACGCTGCCGCGCACCCGCGAGGTGATGCAGCGGATCAGCGCGATCCTCACGTCCAACCCGGCCGTGGCGAACGTCTTCATCATCGTCGGTTCGAGCTTCACCGGCAACGGCGAGAATGCCGGTCGCGCCTTCGTTCACCTCAAGCCCTGGGACGAGCGCAAGCAGACGGCCGGGGAGCTGATCCGCTGGGCCAACATGAGCTTCGCGCGCGAGATCCACGATGCGCGCGCCTTCGTGATCAACCTGCCGACGATCCGCGGCCTGGGCGCGTTCGGGGGGTTCGATTTCTATCTGGAGGATCGCGCCGGCCTTGGCCGGGAAGCCCTCACCAGCGCCCAAGCCACCGTGCTCGACAAGGCCGCCCACAACGCGTCCCTGACCAGCGTGCGGGCCAACCTGCTCTCGCCTTCGCCGCAGCTGAACCTGACGGTCGATCGCGTCCAGGCGCAGTCGATGGGGCTGTCGGCCAGTGATGTCTACACCGCGCTGCAGCTGATGCTGGCGCCGGTGTACGCCAACGACTTCATCTACCAGGGACGGGTGCTGCGCGTGCTGCTGCAGGCGGATGCCCGCTACCGCATGACACCCGATGCGCTCGGGCACTTCTACGCACTCGGCGCCAACGGAGCCATGGTTCCGCTGGCGAACTTCGTGCGCGCGGACTGGGCCGTCGGCGCCCCGGCCCTGACGCGCTATAACGGCTACCCCGCGGTCGAGATCACCGGCAGCAATGCGCCCGGCAAGAGCTCGGGGGAGGCCATGCAAGAGATGCAATCGATCGTGGCGCAGGATCTGCCGCACGGCTTCGGCAACGACTGGGCCGGACAGTCGCTGCAGGAGATCCTCTCCGGCGCGCAGGCGCCGATGCTGTTCGCACTCTCCATTCTGATCGTGTACCTGTGCCTGGCAGCGCTGTACGAGAGCTGGAGCATTCCCGCGGCGGTGCTGATGGCGGTGCCCGCGGGCCTCATCGGCTCGGCAGTGGCAGCGCACCTGCGCGGGCTTCCCAACGATGTGTTCTTCAAGGTCGGCCTCATCACGATCATCGGACTGACCGCCAAGAACGCCATCCTGATCGTCGAGTTCGCAGTCGAGGAGCAGCGCTCAGGCAAGAGCCTGCACCAGGCCGTGCTGGAGGCGGCACGCCTGCGCTTCCGGCCGATTCTGATGACCTCGTTCGCCTTCATCCTCGGGGTGTTCCCGATGGTGGTCTCCAGCGGCGCGGGTGCCAACGCGCGCCACGCGATCGGCACCGGCGTCGTCGGCGGCATGCTGAGCGCCGCGGTGCTCGGGGTGCTGCTGATCCCGGTGTGCTACGTTGCCGTGCGGCGGCTGCTCGGGGACAAGCTCGACGAGCCCGGGCAGGCGGCCCCGGGCGCGCCGCGCGCGCCGCCGGGAGCGGCGCCGCAATCGGGGGGCTGAGTGTCAGGACCGGAACTCGGCAAGCGCATCTCCTCGCGCAACACGTTCTTCATGAAGCGCATCTTCCCGTTCTTCTGGTTCGGGATCATTGGCCTCATCCTCGTCATCGGCTTCACCTCCGGCGGGCGTGGGGCCAAGTCCGTCTCCCCGTTCGTGTTCGTGATGCCCGTGGCCCTGCTCGCCCTCGGCTGGTTCATCATGCGGCGACTGGTGTTCGATCTAGCCGATGCGGTGTACGACGAAGGGGATGCGCTGCGCGTGCGTTTCGGCACGGAGGAGGAGCGCATTGCGCTGGGCAACATCATCAATATCAGCTTTGCGGGCATCAGCAATCCGCAGCGCGTCACGCTCACGCTGCGCGATCCGGGGCGCTTCGGCAGGGAAGTCAGCTTCTCCCCGGTGCAGACCTTCTTCGGGCCGCTGCTGCGGACCTCGAACCCGATCGTGAGCGATCTTATCGAACGGGTGGACGTGGCACGGCGGCGCTGAACACGTCGCTGCCGAAGGCGCGCGTGTCGGGCGCGGCGGCGTAACCCAGGGGCTCCAGCCCGAAGATCGCCTCCACGGTGCGCAGCGTCGAGTAGTGATTGTAGGGCACGCTTGAGACGGTCCCCGCTTTCACGAAGCGCGACAGCACCAGCGCGCCGATGCGGCCGCCGCCCGGGCCGTTGAGGCCGGGCGGAAAACGCGCGCCCGGCAAGGGCTGCGCGCCGCAACAGGCCATCGAGCCCACCTGACCGAGCGTGCCGGCTTCGTCAAAGGTGATGAGCAGCATGCCGTCGGCGCGAAAGGCGGCGGATTTCTGGATGCGTGGCACCCACTCGCGCAGAAACTCGTTCACGGCCCGCAGCCCGCCGCGCCGGCCGTCGACGCAGGGATCATCGTGTCCGTCGTGGCACAGGTTCGGGGTGATGAATACGTAGTTCGCCGTCGTGGCGGCGCTGCCGAGATCCTGGCGCAGTTGCGTGAGATTCACCACGTGCGCGTCGCAGCGCCCCTGGTCATCGATGATGGAGTGAAAATAGACGAAGGGATTGTGCTTGGTGGCGTACTGGTCGCCGATCTGGGCCGCATCGGTGGTCTCCGCCGCACCCACCGGCACATGGCCGCAGGTCGGGGCCTCGCGCGCCGGGTTATTGCCCATGTCCTCCATGTAGGCCTTCCAGGTAAGGCCGGCGGCCTCGAGCTGGTCGGGCAGCGCGCGCAGCGACGGCGGATAGACGCAGCCGCTGCCGGGCAGCTGGCCGTTCGCGTCGGGGCCCGCGGTCGCACGGAACTCGCTGAACACCAGGCAGTCCTGCTGCGTCTCGTCGTTGGGCGCCTGGCCGTTCAGCAGCGCGAGGTAGTTGTCCAGGCTGTAGTGCCCGATACCGAAATAGTGCGTGAGCAGTGCGCCCTTGGCCGCCAGCGTGCGTGCCAGATAGGGCGTCGCAGAGTTCGCGGCGAAGGTTGTCTCGTAGGACTGATTTTCCAGCATGACAATGAAGACGTGCCGGATTGGCGGCAGCGGCGGCGCGGCTGCCGGGGCGGTGGCGAGGCCTGAGCCTGCCAGCACCAGCAGGCCCCACACGCAGCGCGCCTGGAGGTTAAGCGGCACGCCTCATCCTTTGTCAGGTTGCACCGGCAGTTGCGCCACCGCAGTCGCCGGGGACATGCGCAGTGCGTGCACGAACAGCGCCGCGCAGCCGACGCTGAGCAGCGCGGCCGCCAGGAACGGGGCGCCGGGAAAGTGGACCCGCGCCGTGGGACTCGAGAAGTGGGCGAAAACCTGCGTCATCAGCGGCGGCCCGAGAATGGCGCTCAGACTGTAGAGACACGCCACCGCTCCCTGCAGCTCCCCCTGCGCGTTCGCGGGTGTGTGCTGCGAGGCGATGGCGTTCATGGAGGGGTAGCTGAGCGCGAAGATGAAGGTGCTCAGCGACACGACGTACATCATCCAGCCCTGGGTTGCGAAGGCATAGCCGAGATAGGCCACGACGGCGGCCGCCATGCCGGCGAGCGCGGCGCGGCGCTCACCACCGAGCCACGGGATCAGCACGCGTGTCAGCAGGCCCTGCGCGATCGCCATGACCATGCCGACCCAGGCGAGTGAGTAGCCCACCTGGGCACTGGTCCAGTTGAACTTGGAGATGGTGTAGAACGCCCAGATGCTCGGCAGCACCTGGTGCCCGAGCTGCCACAGGAACAGCGCAGCCAGCAGCCAGGTCACTACCGGATACTTGCGCACCTGGGCGAGCGTGCCGAGGGGATTGGCGCGCGCCCAGTGAAAGGCGCGCCGCGCCGCGAGCGGCAGCGACTCCGGCAGCGCGAAGTAGCCGAAGGCGGAGTTGGTCAATGCAATCGCGCCGGCCACGAAGAACGGCGCACGCGGACTCAGGTTCCCCAGCAGGCCGCCGATCGCCGGCCCGAGGATGAAACCACCCCCGAAGGCGGCGCCCATCAAGCCGAAGCTCTGCGCCCGCTTGGCCGGCTCGGTGATGTCGGCCACGTAGGCATACGCGGGGGTGAAGGATGCGCCCGCGATGCCGGCGATCAGCCGGCCGACGAACAGCCAGCCGATCGTGGGCGCGAAGCCCATGATGAAGTAGTCGCAGCCGAGCGCCAGCAGCGCGAACAGTAATACCGGGCGGCGCCCGAAGGCATCGCTCAGGTTGCCGAGAATCGGGGCGCAGAAGAACTGCATCAGCGCGTACACGAACGACAGGCCGCCGCCATACTCCGCGGCCTGGTCGATGCTGACCCCGGTGAGCTGCATGATCAGCCGCGGCAGCACCGGCAGGATGATGCCGAAGCCGATCGAATCCACCAGCACGGTGATGAAAACGAAAACGAATGCGCTTTTGCCGGCCTGGGGCGAGCTCATGGGATCCTTCGTGAGGCGGGCTATCTTATACGAAGCGCAACGCGTGCTTTGCGCGCCGCACCGCTCGTGGCCGCGGGCCAGGCGAAGGCGCAGCGTCAGACTCCCGGACTCCAGGGTTTGCTGGAGCACCCCGGCGAAGAATTCGGGCCGCCAAAGCCAGATCTAACGCGGGCGGCCGAATCGGGCCCAAAGCCAGTACATCGGAATGCCGGCGAGAATGAGGGCGAAGGTGGCGCCGGTGTCTGCCGGAGCGGTCACGAGCGCGTTCAGCACCATGAGCACCGAGGCCAAGAGGAACACGACCGGCACCACCGGATAACCCCACACGCGGTAGGGACGGGGCAGGTCCGGGCGCGTCCGGCGCAGCACCAGCACCGCGGCGACCATGAGCGCATAGAAGGGCCAGATGCCGAGGACGAACTTGTCGGCGAGCTGCGCGAAGTCGTTGGCCAGCACGTACACGACACCCAGCGCCGTGGCCAGCCAGATCGCCACCGACGGGCTCTGGAAGCGCGGCGAGACACGCGCGGCCGCCTGGAAGAACAGCCCGCGGTCCGCCATCGCGAAGAACACGCGCGAACCGGTCATCATCGAGGCGTTGAGCCCGCTGAAGGCCGCCACCACCACCGCGGCGGCGATCACGCCCGCCCCGGCGTTACCCAGCAGCGGGATGCGCCCGGCCACGCTGGCGGCGATGAGCCTCGAGCCTGCCATCTGCGCAGGCGCCAGTGCGTACAGGAAGCCGACGTTGACGACGAGGTAAACCAACATGACGCACAGCGCTCCTGCGATCAGGGCCCGGGGCAGGTTGCGCTGCGGATCGCTGATCTCGCCGGCCATGGTGGCCGGGTCCGCCCAGCCGTCGTAGGTCCACAGCACCGGAATCAGGGCCGTCGCCAGGAGTGACAGGGAGATCCCGCCGCCCCAGGCAGGCGTGAAGTGCGCGCCGCTGCCGCCCGTTGCGGTGAAGGCCAGCAGGCCGAGCGCCAGCAGCGCGCCGTACTTGAGCGCGGTGGTGATGCTCTGCAACACCGCGGCGCGCTGCACGCCGAGGTAGTTGATAGCGCCGATGAGCACGATCGCGAGCGCAGCGACATGACGCACCTGCGCAGGGGTGAGCGGCCAGAAGTAGCCCAGGTACTCGGCAAAGATCGTGGCGATAGCGCCGAGCGCAGCGGCACGGATGACGACGAGTTCGGTCCAGCCGAACAGGAACGCAGGCAGCGGACCGTAGGCCTCGAGCAGGTACGCGAATATGCCCCCCGAGCGCGGCATCGCGCCGGCCAGCTCCGCTACCGAGAGCGCGCCGCACAGGGCAATGATGCCACCGAGCACCCAGCACACGAGGATGGCGCCGGGCGCCTGCAGCTGGGAGGCGACGGTGGCGGGGACGCGGAAGATGCCGCTGCCGATCGCGACCCCCACCGATACGGCAACCGTCTGCAGCAAACCGACCGAGCGCGGCATGCGCTCGCCCCATTGGTCAGTCACGCGGCAGTCTTTCGGCGAGCAGCTCGATCCAGTGACGCACCGGCACGGAGGCGGCGCTGCGGATATGGTGCAGGCAGCCGATGTTGGCGGTGGCGATGAGGTCCGGGGTGCCGCTCTCCAGCGCCGCCACCTTGGAGTGCAGCAGTTGCTGCGACAGCTGCGGCTGCAGGATCGAGTAGGTGCCGGCAGAACCGCAGCAGCGCTGCCCATCGCTCACCGGCGTGAGTGTAAAGCCCGCGGCCAATAGCAGCGGCTCGATCACGCCGCCGAGTCGCAGTGCGTGCTGCAGGCTGCAGGGCGCCTGAAAGGCGACCCTGGTGCCAGTAGCGGTTGCTGGCAGCTTGGCACGCGCTTGCTGCAGGAGCCCCCTGAGGAGGGAAGCCTCGCCGGCCACCACCTGCGAGACATCACGCGTCAGCGCACTGATGCGCGCCGCACGGGGAGCATAGGCGGCGTCCTGCCCCAGCAGGCGGCCGTAATCAGCCAGCATCGACGTGCAGGCGCTCGAGGTCACGACGATCGCCTCGACGCCCGCCTCGACGGCAGGCCACAGCGCATCGATGTTATGGCGCAGCTGCGCCATCGTGGCCTCTTCATCACTCAGGTGCAGCGTCACCGCGCCGCAACAGCCGACCCCGGCGGCAGTAACTGCGGAGATCCCGAGCCGGTCGAGCACACGGGCGGCGGCAGGATTGATGCCCGCGCCGAGCGTCGGCTGCACGCAGCCGGCGAGGATGGCGACGCGGCGCGCATGGCGCGGCGCCGGCCACGCCAGGGCCGCGGCGGTCGCCGGCGCTGGCGGCGCCGGCACCTGGGCCCTGAGCGCCCGCGGCAACAGCGGCCGCAGCGCTCGGCCCACGCCGAGGAAGGCGCCGGCGCGACGCGCGTGCGGCACGATCTTGCCCAGCAGGTAGCGCTTCGTCGCCGGCAGCGCGGCGCGCGGCACGTGCGCATCGGTCACCGCCCGCCCGAGCTCCAGCAGACGCCCGTACTGCACCCCCGAGGGGCAGGCACTCTCGCAGGCGCGGCAGCCGAGACAGCGATCCAGGTGCAGCTGCGTGCTGGCCGTGACGGGCTGCCCCTCCAGCACCTGCTTCATGAGGTAGATGCGCCCGCGCGGACTGTCGAGTTCGTCGCCGAGCAGCTGGTAGGTGGGACAGGCGGGGAGGCAGAAGCCGCAGTGCACACAGCTGCGCAGGATGGCATCCGCCTCGCGCCCCGCGGGCGTGTCCCTGATGAAATCGGCGAGCGCGGTCTTCATAGGCCGGGATTCACGGCAAGCACGAGAGCCCGCCCGATTCTACGCGGAATCCCCGCCGCGGCGGCGGCCATGTCAGGGGCCCGGCGCCGGAGCCGGCCGCGGGCTAGCCGATGATGACCTTAAGGCGCTGCGTGCGCGACTCGTCGCTCGCGTCGTTCACCCGGCGCAGCAACTCGCTCGCCGCCTCCGGCACCAGCGGCCGGCTGAGCAGAAAGCCCTGCGCGTCCTGGCACTCCTGCTCCTGCAGAAACGCGAGCTGCGGGAAGTTCTCCACGCCCTCGGCGGTCACGTTGATGCGCAGCGAGCGCGACATGGCGATGATGGCGGCCGCGATGGCGCGATCGTCGTTACATTCCGTCACGCTGCTGACGAACGAGCGGTCGATCTTGAGCCGATCCACCGAGAAGTGCCGCAGGCGGCCGAAACTCGAGTAGCCGGTCCCAAAGTCGTCGATGGCGAGGGAGATACCGAGCTGCTTGAGCTCGTTGATGGCCTTCTGCGCCCACACCTCGTCGGCCATGACGACCGACTCGGTGATCTCAAGCTCGAGCGCGGAGGGCTCAAGCCCGGTCGCCTGGAGGATGGCCGCCACTTCTGCCGGATACTCGGCGAGCGCAAATTGCCGCCCCGAGACGTTGACCGCGATTCTCTGGAACGGCAGTCCCTCGTCGCGCCAGATGCGCGCCTGGGCGCACGCGGTGTGCAGCACCCACTTGCCGATGGCGTGAATCAGGCCGGTCTCCTCGGCCACCGGGATGAACTCGACCGGGCTTATCGCACCAAGCTCGGCGCTGTTCCAGCGCAGCAGCGCCTCCATCCCGGAGACCGTGCCGGTACGCACGTCGAACTGTGGCTGATACTGGAGCGAGAACTCCCGGCGCTCGAGCGCGCCACGCAGCTGCTCCTCGATGGTGAAACGGTGCAGCGCGGTCGCATTCATCGCGACGTCAAAGAAGGCGTAGGTCCCGGGCGTGCGCCGCTTGGCGAAGTACATCGCGAGGTCCGCGTTGCGCAGCAGCGTCTCGGCGTCGGAGCCGTCGCGCGGGAACAACGCGATGCCGACGCTCGGCGTGACGACGAGGGAATTCATGGCGAGCTGCACCGGCTCGCGCAGCGCCGCGATCAGCCGCTCGGCGACCGCGCCCGCATCGTCGGCGCTACGCAGGTTTGGCAGGAGCACCAGGAACTCATCGCCGCCCAGGCGTGCGAGATCCCCGGGGCGGGCGCTGTCGGCACTGCCCGCCGGCCCCGACTCGCCGCCGTAGCGCAGCGAGCTGCGCAGACGCTCCGCCACCACGCACAGCAGCTCGTCGCCGACCGCGTGCCCGAGCGTATCGTTGACGCGCTTGAAATTATCCAGATCGAGGTAGAGCACCGCGAGGGTACGCTGGTTGTCCTTGGCGGCCTGCAGGGCGCCGACGAGGCGGTTGCGTGACTGCTCACGGTTCGGCAGTCCGGTGAGCGTATCGAAGTACGCCAGCTTCACGATGCGGCGCTCGGCGCGCCACTTGCTGCTCAATCCGATGGTGAGCTGCCGGATTTCGTGCGGATGAAACGGCTTCTGCAGGTAGGACAGCTTGTCCTCCGGCGGCGCCATCCCGCCGATCTCGCACGGATCCACGTCTGAGTAGGCGGTGCAGATGACGATCTCGACCGCCGGGTCCAGCTCGCGGATCCGGGTCGCGGCCCACGCCCCGTCGCGTCCGGGGGGCATGCGCATGTCGAGGAACACGACCGCGAACGGCTCGTTGCGCGCCAGGCTCTCCTTGACCGCCGTCACCGCGGCCTCCGCACTGTCGCAGAACACCGGCTCGAAACCCGCGGCGCGCGCCGGCGAGCGCTCGCGCGCGGTATCGGCGGGATCCTTGCGGAACAGCCGGCTGCGCAGTTCGCGAAAGCCGACCATCTCCTGGGTCACTTCGTTCTCGAGGAGGATCTGGCGGTACGCGTCGCGCACCTCAGCCTCATCGTCGACGACCAGCACGCGGATCGGGGTTGAATTTGAATCAGCCATAACGACCTCAGGCAGCCCCGGCGAGCGAGGCGGGTTCACGGGCACCCAGCGGTACAAGCAGATGCATCGAGGCCCCATGACCGGGCCCATCGCTGGCCGCCCAGATACGGCCGCCGAGCGCGCCGATCGCGTTGGCGCACCAGTGCAGGCCGATGCCATGGTTGGTTTCCGGGGACTTGGTGGAGAAACCTTTTTCGAAGACGCGTGTGAGGTGCTGCGGGGCAATGCCGACGCCATCGTCCCGGCACTGCAGGTGCAGCTGCTGCATGTCGTCCTCGCGCACGATTTCGGCGCTGAGGCGCAATACGCCGCGCTCCTTGCCGGCATCCCGCACGGCGTCGGCGGCGTTGATGATGAGATTCTGCAGGATCAGCCGCAGCACCGTGCGCGCCACGCGCACCGCCCCGACACGCTTGAGCGTCTCGTCAGTGTCGATCCGCAAGCGTTGCCGGCAGGCGTCCGGCACGATTTCCAGCGACTGCGACACCAGTTCCGTGAGACGCACCGGTTCAATCACGTGTTCGTTGCGAGTGGAACGCATCTGCTCCGCCAGCGTCGCCTGCACCAGGGTCGTCTGGCGGGTCATCACCGCCACGTCCTCCTGCGCCAGGCGCACCGTAGCGGCGAGTTCCTTGGCGGCCAGCCGCAGAAACTCCTCGAGGTCGGCGCTGCGTGCCGCATCGGCCGCGCCGGCCTGCAGTTCCGCCACGGCCAAGTCCGCATCCCCTGCGGGCGTGCGTCGCAGCCGCTCCGCCAGGTTCGCCAGGCGCACACCGATCGGCGTCATCGCATTGCCGAGATTGTGCAGCACGCCCTTGGCCAGTTCCGCGAAGCCCGCCTGGAAGGACTGATCGACCAGCTGCATGCGTGACTCGGCCACGCGCTCGACCATGCGGTCGAACTCACGCGCCAGCACACCCATCTCATCGCTGCGCGCAAGGTCCAGTCGCGTGGTGAGATCCTTGCCTTCGCCGATCGTCACGGCGTGGCGGGTAATCGCCGCCAGCGGGTCGAGAATCACGCGGTTGAGCACCGCGACGAGCAGGATCAGCACCACCACGACGGCCGTGAACAGGCACAGCGCAGCGACCTTCACCGCCGCCTTGCCCCGCAGCGAGACCTCCCGCGGGACATCAACGCGCAGCGTCATGATCGGCTTGCCGTACAGGTCGTGAAAGGTGCGGTAGACGCGTGTGAGCTGCTCGGTGTCCTCGATGGTCTCAGGCTGCGCACTGGCCGCGGGCGGCAGCAGGGTCAGGTCGGCCTGGGCCTGCGCCGCGATGACCTTGATCACTTCCGGCGTCAGTAAGCGCCCCATGACCACCATGCCGCGTGCCGGGCCAGCGCCGGTGCCATCAAGCACGGGCGATTCGGCGAGTATCAGGATGCCGCGGCTCGTCTGCAGCAGTCCGCGGGCCGGACGCCCGGCGCGCAGCTGCTCGAGCCATGGAAACTGCGCCGGCAGCGAGCGCAGCGCGGTGAGATCCAGGTTCAGCGGCAGCTCGGACCTGAGGTCGGTGTCCCTGGCGAGGATGACGTCGCCCGCCCGGTCGATGATCATCAGGGCATTGACGTCGAGCTGCCGCAGCGCGACACCGGTTATGTTGGCGCGGACGAACGTGGGGTTGCGATCCTCGGCGAAGTGATAGGTGTCGGCCCAATTGCCCCAGTCCACCGCGGCCACGGCAACCTGTTCCAGGGTCTGGCCGAGGGCGTAGTCGATGCGACGCATGGCCGTGCGGGCATCCGCCCGCTCGAGCTCGGCGAAACTCGGCATGATCACGAGCTGGCCGACCATGATCGCGGCCACGCCGAGGATCACAAAGACGCCGGCAATGAGGATGGTGATCTGCGAGCGGATATTCACCTGAATAAGCTAATTGCTATCTCCTTTTACATCGTGTTACGGGCTCTCAGATTGAGCCGCGAAGCGCCCCGCGCGAGTGAACCGCGTCACACTTACAGGCGCCCCGGCGCTCCCCGCCGGGTCACGGCGCGTCGCCGGTTTACGACAAGATCAGCTCAGGAACCTGCGGTGCGTGCGCATGCTGGGACAGCCGCGCCGGGCCCGCGGCCGCGGCGTGGCAGGCAGTCGATGATCGTTCGACGACGTGCCACCGCAGGACGGCAGGCGGCGGTCGATACCGCCGCCGCCAAGCTTTAGCTATCATGTCCGGACAATCGCAGGGACACCGCCATGAAGAGAACAACGCTGATGGTGTGGCTACCGCTCCTCGTCTCAGCTTGTGCGGTCTCGCGCGTGGATCCGCTCAGCGTACCCCTCAGTTACACCCAAAATCCGAAGAACGCCGGCTTGAGCGGCGCGCTCGCCTGCAATGCCCTCTCGCAGGTTCAGGTGAGCGATGAGCGCAGTGACAAGACCCTCGGTGTACGTGTCCACGAAAGCCAGCCGCTCAAGGCCGACGTGACGGCCGCGAGTGATCCGGGAGTTTGGGTGCAGCAGGGCATGCAGACCGTGCTGACGCAGAACGGCGTGATCTTCCAGAACAAGGGCCCGCAGCTACTGGTGTCAATCGATGCGCTGCACACCACGGAGAGCATCTGGCATCGATCCAGCTACCAGGCAACGATTGCAATTACGGGGCGCCTGGAGTCACCCTCTGGAAAGGTGTGCTGGCAGGAGACGAGCCGGGGCCAGGCGGAGAATTACGGCTATTCTGGCAGCAACGAGGACTACCAGGAAACCCTGAACAGCGCCCTCGACACGGCTACCCTGAACCTCGCGCAGCTACAGGGTTTCAGTGATGGCCTGTGCAAGTGTTCTGACTAGCGCGCGAGCGGCTTTCCGGCGGAGTAACGATTCCTTGCGACATCGAGCGGCGCGCAGCCGAGCGCATGCACTCACCCTTGACCAACGCGGTGGTCTGAGCAGGATCGGGCTGCGCGTGGAGAATCCCATCCCATGAGCACAGTTTCCAGGCGCACGTTCTTCGGCCTGACGGCGGCCGGTGCCGTCAGCGCGCGCGCGAACGCGGCCGGCAAGAAGCCCGCCCTAACTTCTCTCACCAAGGACACCGTACCCATCGCGGCGCAGGAGCATGCCGGCCGCCTCGAGAAGCTGCGCGCCGAGATGCAGCAGCACAAGATCGCGGCGCTCTTGGTGGAGTCCGGTTCCACCCTTGAGTATTTCACCGGCATCCGCTGGTGGAGGTCAGAACGCACTACCGCGGCCCTGATTCCTGTCTCCGGCCAGCCTGTCGTGGTGACGCCGTATTTTGAGGAGCCTTCCATCCGCGAGACCCTCAAGGTCGCAGGAGACGTGCGCGCGTGGAAGGAGGACGAGAGTCCCTTCGAGCTGCTCGCCCGGGCGCTGCGCGAGCGTGGCGCCCTGGCGGGGGCGCTGGCGATCGAGCCCACCACGCGCTTCTTCATCGTCGACCGCGTCACCAAGGCCGCCGCGAACAAGCGCGAGGTGGTGCCGGGCGACGCGGTGGTGCGCGCCTGCCGCATCGTGAAGTCACCGACAGAACTGGCACTCATGCAGGCGGCCAACAACGTGACTATCGCGGCCCTGCGCCACGTGCATGCAAGCATCGAGGCCGGCATGCGCAGCGCGGACGTGCTGAGCCTGATGATCGCGGCCACCGAGCAGCTCGGTGGCTCGCACGAGTTCTCGCTGGTACTGCTCAACGAAGCGAGCGCCTTCCCGCATGGATCGGTCACGCCACAGAAAGTGCGTGAGGGGTCGGTCATCCTCGTCGATAGCGGTTGCACGGTGCACGGCTATCAATCCGACATCTCCAGGAGCTGGATATTCGGCACGCCCTCCGCCAAGCAGCGCGAAGTCTGGGAGACGGTCAAGCGCGGGCAGGAGATCGCACTCGAGACGGCCAAGCTCGGCGCGCCCGTGGGCACGATCGATCAGGCGGTGCGGGCGCACTACGAGAAGAAGGGCTGGAGCAAGGACTATGCCCTGCCCGGGTTGTCGCATCGGACGGGGCACGGCATCGGACTCGACGGGCACGAGCCGCCGTATCTGGTGCGCAGTGACACGACCCCGTTGCAGGCGGGTATGTGCTTTTCCGATGAACCCGGCCTCTATATCCCCGGTGAGTTCGGCATCCGTCTCGAGGACTGCTGGTACATGACACAGAGCGGCCCGAAGCTCTTCACCGCACTCGCCAAGTCGCTCGATCAGCCAATCTGAGACGCCGCGAGGGCGCGACGCGGCGTCCCGGGGCAGCATGGGGCGGGGCCCTCCCTCCTGCGCGAAGATGGGCTGTGCGTAACTCTTTGAAAACCATAAGTTGCGATGCAGCAGACACAAGATGTGGTGGCTGAAAACCAGTAGGCGACCCAAGATCTGGTGTGACGCCCAACCGATTCGTCGTACCCTAGGGCACCTAAATCCCGCACCCGATGCGAGGTACCTGATGTCGCCCGCTGAGTTGCTCACGCTGCTGACCAAGGCACGCGCAGTTCTCGACCGTTACCTCTTCGACGACGAGGAGATGATTCGCGACGACGTCGCCGCAGTCTGCATGGCGATCGATGACGCCCTCCCGGATGAAACCCGGGTGCTGGTGAAGAAAGTGGAATTGGAAACTGCGGTCCGGCGCTCCGCGGCATAAATGGGTCGGCACCACCGCATGAAAGTGCGGCGGCGCCTTCCCGCAAAGCCACGGACGCTCTGTCGCTGAGCTGCCGGACTGAACAAGTTCCGGCCGTCCCGAGGATCAATGTCCCATGTGTGGCCGATACATCATCCGGCAGCAGGCCAAGGCGTTGCGCGAATGGGAAAGGTACGGACCCCCGCCATTCCTTGAGTCTTACAACGTGGCACCGACCCAGCAGGTCCCGATCGTGCGTCTGCGGGACGACGCGCCTGAATTCGCGAGCGTACGCTGGGGTCTGGTGCCGTTTTTTACCCGCGGCGCGCCACCCTCGTATTCCACCATCAACGCGCGCATTGAGACCTTCGAGACGGCCGCGAGTTACCGGGCCCCCTGGCGTCGGGGTCAGCGGTGTCTGCAGCTCGCGAGCGGTTTCTACGAATGGCACCTCGATCGTCACGGGCGCAAGGCGCCATACCTCATCACCGTAGCGGACCAGGCACTGTTCGCATTCGCTGCGCTCTGGGAGTGCAGTCGCAGGGCCGACGGGTCCGTGGTGGAAAGCTGCGTGCACATCACGATGCCGGGGAACGCGTTGCTGGCTGACATCCACAACACGGGAAGCAACCCGCAGCGAATGCCCGCCATCGTGCGCCTCGAGGACCGGGACACCTGGCTCCGAGGCACTCCCGAGGAGGCGCGAGCCGTGCTCAAGCAATACCCGGCGGATCTCATGGACGCCTTCGAGGTTTCCGGCCGCGTCAACGCCGTGACGAACAACGATCCCGGCCTCATCGAGCCGGTGATGCGCGAACTCGCCCGCGCCTGAGCTTCGGGCACCCGTCGCGCCCGTCACCTAACCCGGTGCCCTCCAATACGGAGCGCGGCTGGCGCAGCCTTAAGCTGTATAGCGACACGACGGGCGGGTTCAGCCGCGATTATCGCGCGCTCACGCCGAACACGCCGACACAAGAGTGTCACACGCTCCGACGGATCGATTCGCCAGTTCTTGAGCGCGGCGCTCGGTGCCGGCGGCCGATCCCGGCCAAGACCCGCGCCGTGCCACGGATCTCAGGCCAATATGGACCATCCTGGATGCGACACCGGAGGGACGCGGAAACGACGGGTCCCCGAGCCCTTGAGTACCGTCGCTGACTCACCCACCGCCTGTCGCCCGTCCTCCAAAATCTCCGCCGGCGGCAGGAATCACCGCCGGAAACCCCCGCCGCGCCTTAATGCGGCGTGCGCGCCGCGCTCCCTTAGGGGGCGACGTAAGCCAAGAGTCCTATGGGCGTGGTCAGCACATCACTGTACAAACCATCTTGGAACAGGGGGCACTGTGGCTCTCCTGACGTGAAAGAGACGCAACCGTGAACATCCTCAACTCTCTGCAATCTGCCCTCCCGCGCACAGTGATGCTGGCCAGTGCCGCAGCACTCTGCGCAGTCCTGGGTTCCCCACTGAGCCTGGCCGACGACAAGCCGGTGGTGAATGAAAAGTTCGCCGACCTCGAGCCTGCCATCCAGATGCTGCGCGAAGAGGTCGGTCAGGACCGTCGCGAAATCGTCAAGAAGAACATGTTGCTGACTCAAACCGAGGCCGCGACATTCTGGCCGCTTTACGACGACTATCGTAAGGACATGCGGAAGCTCGATGACCGCAGGACACGCCTGATTACCGACTTTGCGGCCCACCGCAACGCCATGAGTGAGGATGAAGGCGCGCGACTCACCAAGGAAGCGCTTTCAATCGAGGAGGACAAGGTCGAGGTGAGGCAGGACCACGTGAAGAAGATGTCGAAGGATCTGTCTGCCCGCACCGTCGCCCGCTTCTTCCAGATCGATGCGAAGCTTGACGCGATTGTGAATGCCGAGCTGGCGGCTCGCATTCCGCTGATACATTGATGTGAATCAGCGCGCGCGTTCAGCGCGCGCGTTCGGTTATCCGGGCAGCTCGCCGGCCGCCATGCTGCCGCGCGGCCCCTGGTATCCGGACGCCTCCTGCCCGAGCACCAGGGCGGAGTGTGAAGCGAATCAAGGCTGGGACGTGCGCAGGAACCAAACTGCGCACGCTCCTGACCTTGAAAGCGCGCGCGCTCCGTTCTCCCGGTTGAGGAGCCGGAGACGCTTGATCGCCTGGCGCAATTAACCCCGCAGGGCACGCGAGATGCCGCGGAGGCCACCTTCAAGCTCATCGAATGCCGGCCATCCGTAGCCGAGACGAAAATAACTGTCAGGTAACTCAAACCAGTGGCCCGGGCCGACGTACGTTCCGTGGGTGTGCAGGAGGCGCTGGTAGAACGCCCCCGTCCCGCCAGGCGGCTCGGACCGCATGCGCGGGAAACAGATCACGCCCCCGCTCGGTCGCACCCATTCCAACAACGGCTCGCCGCCCATCCAGTCGGCTACCCGTTGGAGCCGCGCGCGCATGGCCGCCAGTGTCGGCGGCAGCACCGCGGACCGTCGCGCCAGGATCTGCTCCGCGATCCACTCATCGATGACGCTGCCGCAAATGCTGATCTGTTCCTTGGCAGACAGCAGCATCTCCTGCAGGCGCGCATCCTGAGTTATCAGCCACCCGATGCGAATACCGGGTACGCCGTAGGCCTTCGACAAGGATGACACCCCGATGACGTGCTCCCCCAGCGAGGCGGCCATGGGCAGAGCACCCCCGTAGGCCAGATCGCGATAGGTCTCGTCGACCAGCAGGCGGCAGCCGTGCGCGGCCGCGAGATCAACGAGCTGCCGCAGCTCTCCCTCATTCATCATGACGCCCGTGGGATTGTGCGGGCAGGTGACGCTGATGAGCTTGGTGTGCGGCGTAATTGCGGCCGCGACAGCGTCAGGATCGAGCTGATACCCGTCCTCGAACCGCAGATCGATGAAACTGATTTCACAACCGATGGCGCGCGGGGTGTGAAGGTTAGTGGCGTAGTTGGGGCGGACGACGACCAGGTGATCGCCCCGTTCCAGCAACGAAGTTGCGACGATGAAGAGCGCACCGGCAGCGCCACTGGTTATCAGTACGTCATCAGCCGTCAGACCCGCTGCTCCGGCCACGACCAGCGCGCGCAGTGCTGGGGTGCCACGGTGCTCGTTGTAGAGCAGCGTCAGGTCCGGCACCTGCAGGCCCAAGCCGGAAACAGACTGGTCCGCAATCGAGCTTTCCGCCAGGTTGTAACGGATACGGCCGTAACCTAACTCCTCCGGGGATTCGACCTCGATTGCCATTCGACGGTAGCGCATTGACTTTCCTCCGGACGGACGCTGACAGACTCTTACGGCCAAGGCCCCCTGCCAGAGCGGGCGCTGCTGTCGCCGCGACGCGTCAGACGATAGACTCATCGCGCCGCCACCGTGAAGCCTCATGTGTATCGGGGCGCGCCCGAAGAGATTCGAATGTTCAGGGCTCCGGGCTGATTGGCCCAGGGACAATTGGAGCGCGTTTTGTTTTTCAATAACTTAAGTCGCGAATAACTTGCTGATGCAGGCGCGAGGGTGGATCACCCGGGACATCCGGACATGAAAAAGCTCAAGCACGAAGCGGAGCTGTTCAAGGCGGCACTATCGGCCGGGATCGCCTATGCCGAGGGCCGCAAGGCGGTTGAGTTTGAATCGACCGATTCGGCTCGGGACAAAGCCCTGTACATCTACCGCCTGCTGGTGCACGACAAGCTCATTGCACCGATGCCTGAAAGTCAGGTGAGCGAGAAGTCGATCCGTCATCGATTGGCAACCTGGTACGCGCACCAATTGCCCACGGATCATGCCCTCCTGGAGTAGCGTCCGAATGAACCGCGAACAGGAATCCCCGAAGATGCCGACCCAGTTGCTGCAACGAAAGCAAAGGGGCCACACGCGCAGGAGCGTCAGTTCCCAGTTCGCTGCCTGCCTGCATGACTGACACTCGACCAGATCAGGGCCTTGGCATGAAGGTGCCGCTCGGGGCGGCTATCTGCGGACTCATGTTGTTGCATGCGGCTCTTGCGGATGTGAGCTGGCTACCGGCGTATACGGAGCGCGTGCAGAGTCAAGGAGCGGTCGCCTCCCTGCCCCCGCACCTTTCCATGGTGCTGGGATTGGGCGACGGGACACAGGACTTGGCGGTGCGCCAGGCCGCCAAGCGCTCGGGGCAGGAGGTGCACACGTTCAACGTGGCGCAGGCGCAGAAGAAACCCGTCGTGGTGCTCATGGACTACAACGAGAGCACCAAGGTCGCGCAAGCGTTCCTGCTCAAGTCCGGAGGTCATCTGGAAAAGGCCGTGACCTACAGCGCCGGAGCGGCACCACAACCCGTACCCGAGTCGCAGGCGAAACATGCGCTGCGCGCAGAACTGCAGTTTTGGGCTGGTGAAGCAGGCGCTAAATGAGCCGCTGCCCTCCGGGGCACTTCGTGGCTTAGCAATCAATCACTTGCAGGGCTTGCCGCGCCGGACACCCGCAAGGAGGCAAACCAGTACCGAGGCTCGCCCGTTTGTGGGTCTGGTCCCTACCGGCACATCTCAGAGACGACGGCGCCGCCAAGCGGCAATTTCTGAGTGCCTGGCGTGCTGGCAGAAGAATTGCCCGTGGCAGTGCTTGCTACTTGCAGGACGCACAGTCTAGTGTCCGACACCTGCGATTGGGGGATACACGCTTGGCACAAACATTGCGCGTTCTGATTTTCGGTGCGGCCCTTTGCCTGGGCGCGTGCGGAAGCACAACTTTCATCTCAACCTGGAAGGCACCGGATGCGCAGCGGATCGACGCGCGAGGCAAGAACATCGCGGCGTTGGTCATCTCCAGTGATGCAGGGCGGCGGCGCTCCGCAGAGGTCTATCTGGCAAACGATCTGACGATCCGCGGCGCGCGCGGCATCGCCGCATACACGCTGATAGGCCTGGATCGTCCCAGCCTGGATTACGCCCGTGCCCGTTTCAAGGAAGCCGGCGTCGAGGGTGTCGTGGTCATGCGCCTGGTCGGCCACGACCAGACGGTCATCGTTGACCCGGGCGGCTTCTCGGGCAGCGCCTACGGCACATTCGGGTCGTACTACTCGTCGTACGGCATGGAGCTAAGCTACTCCACGGGCTCGGTGCAAACCGACACCGTAGTTTCAATTGAGACGCTGATCTACTCGCTAAACAAGGATCAGCTCCTCTGGGCAGGTACCAGCCGGACCAGCAATCCCGAGGGTCTCTCTGAGCTGGTCGACGAGGTTGCCGATGCGGTCGCAAAGGAAGTGGCCAAGCAGGGACTGATCGCTCGTTAGGACGGCCGTGACTTGGCACCGCCGGGTGACCCGATCAAAAAGGCCAAGGCTGCCGGCGAGCAAGGGACGGCATAGCCCTTGCGGGCAGACAGCGTGGCCGTGAGCCAACGTGCACCCGCGACCACGTGAGTTGACGAGTCTGGTAGGGTTGCCTTCCGAAACTTAACGGTTGGTTGAGAGACTCATGACACTCGAACAACTATTTTACCTCGCGCAGATAGTTGCTTCCGTTGGTGTCATCGCCTCGCTTGGCTTCATCGCTGTTCAGATCAGAGCGAATACCGCGGCGCTGCAACGCAGTGAGCACAATTCCACGATGGCGCAATGGACCGTGATCCGAATGGCGATTGCGCAAAACCGCGACATCGCCGAACTCATGACAGCCGGGCTTCACGGCGAGCTCCCCCTGGATGCCGCCGATCAACTCAGACTGGAGCAGGTGCTGGCTGAAAACGCCTGGGCGGCCTACCACATTTGGGATAGAACTCAACGCGGTATCTTCCCAAGGGGGACTTTCGAACTGACGGGCGGAGCGCTGCTGCGCGGCTTACTCGGGACGGCGCGCGGTGGCATCTGGTGGCACAGCGCGAAACAAACGGGCTTCATCCCGGGATTCGTCGCGGACGTCGACGCAATGCTCGTCAAGGACATCGCAGCGTGAGTCAGTCACGAGCTGACTAATTGGTGCGCCCGGAGATCTAAACTCCCGACGTCGTGGTCTGTCAGCTGATCAGAGCCCCGCGTCGCATATGCAAATCGGTCACTTGACGCGCTTCCCGACTTCGAGTCCGGGTTGACCCCGCTACTTGCGCAACGTGGCGCGAACACTCGCCATGTAATGTCAAATCGCCCACCCGGGATCACCGACACGCGGATACTGGTGTCCGGCCGCGGTCCGGCAACTGTCGCGTCACACAGACAGTGTTGGCACGCGCTTCTGGGCGTGAGAATTTGTTGTCGCGCGGTGGCGGGATCGGCGCTCACGCGCGGTCAGAGATCGAGCTGATAGGGGGTAGCCGCGTGCGTCAGCCCACCGTACAGCGATACGCGGCACCGAGGGGGTCAGTATGTTTCCGCAACGTTTTCTAGTGCTGTTGCCAGCGTTCGCGGCCACGGCCGTTGGCATAACCGCGTGCGGCGCCGGCAGCAGCTCGACTCCGACGAGCCAGGCGCAGATGCGCTTGTCGGTCAGCGATGCTCCGCCGGCTGACGGCGCCACGCACGTCGTCGTCGTGTTCACTGGCGTCGAGCTGACCGGGGACAGTGGCCCTCCGGTGACCATCACGTTTCCGGCGCCGAAGACTATCGATCTCATGACCCAGAGCGGCACTGCCTCCGCGGTGCTGTTCGATGAGCCGATCCCCCCGGGCTCATACGGCCAGATTCGGCTGATGGTGACGGCGGACGGCAGCGCCAATAACTCCTACATCGATTTGGCCAGCGGGGCGAGATTCGGCCTACGAGTGCCTAGTGGCTCGGAAACTGGCCTCAAGCTGGTCTCGGGGTTCACGGTGCCAAGCAGCGGCGTCGTCGACTACACGATCGACTTCGACTTGCGCAAGGCCATAACCTGCCCGCCGGGGCAGGCTCCGGCGTGCATCCTGAAGCCGGTGGAACGCCTTGTAAACAACACCTCGGTCGGCAACATCCAGGGGCAAATCACCAGCGCGCTGCCAAGCGGGTGCACCCCGGGCGTCTACCTCTACAGTGGCGCCGTGACGAACCCCGAAGACATGAACAGCAACGCGAGTAGCGATCCCAATCAGCCGCTGGCCTCGAAAGCGCCGGTCGCGACCTCGATGCCGCCCTACTACTACCAGTTCACGTTCCTGCCGCCCGGCACGTATACGGTCGCGTTCACCTGTCAGAGCGCACTGGACAATCCTGATCAGCCGGACCGCTCCACAGTGGCCCTAACAGCGGTAGCGTCGGCGGCCGTGACCGCCGGCCAGACCGCGACGCTCGACATCACGTTCGGCAGCATCCAGGGGCAGATTACGAGCACGCTGCCAAGCGGATGCACGCCCGGCATTTATCTCTACAGCGGCAACGTGATGGCACCGGAGGACCGGAACAGTACGGCCCCGTCCACTGATGCCAACCAGCCGCTGGCCACGACGCTGCCGGTTGCGACGTCGGTGCCGCCTTACTTCTATCAGTTCACGGCCCTGGCGGCCGGTAGCTACACGCTGGCTCTGACGTGTCAGGCCGCGCAGGACGATCCGGCCCGTTCCGATTCCAGCGTAATGTTCAGCCCCGTCACTACCGGCGTCGTGGTCACTGCCGACCAGATGACGATGGTCAACATTTCCTAGCACGCGCTCTGGTCGCCCAATCCCACGGTGGGCGGCGGTTCGCCACGGGGGTGAACGCGCCGGCGCACCCGCGTGGTCGCGGACGCACAAACCAAGAACGCTGGCACTTGAAGTCTGTGTCAAAACCAGCCGCGAATCATTTCGGCTCTATGCGCGCGGTCGTCTTTCGCGCGCGTCCACGTGATGCTGAGTCGTTTGGGCCGATCAAAGTGCCCGGCATCGCGCCTACGCTTTGCGCACATGCCAAGGACAGCGCAGGCGCGTGCCGCCTGCCTGCGGTGCACGGACCGCAGGCCCTCCCAAAGGCGTTTTTCGCTTGCGCTCCCTGCGGCGGATGCTACATTTTGCGTCCAGCGACGCCCCGACCAGCGCTAACAGGAGAATAACCATGCGAGTCTCACGCGCCCCTGCCCTCCTCATTGCCCTCGGCTTCTCTCTGGCGGCGGGCGCCGCCGAGTTGGACGGCACCGTACCGCTCACCTGCACCGCAACGGCGGGCCACGACTGCGACCCCGCCAAGACGCAGTGCGAGAAGCTCACTCCCAAGTCCAAGGGCCCGATCGAGATGCGTATCGATTTTGCCAATAAGACCGTGAAGACACCGTATCGCACCGCCGAGCTGCCGATTCAGCATTCCGCGACCAATGACGAGCAACTGATCATGCAGGGCACGGACCTCAAGTTCGCCTGGAGCGCGATCGTCAACCGCAAGACCGGTGCGCTGACGCTGTCGGTCGCCGACCGCGTTGGCTCCTACGTGATCTTCGGCAAGTGCCGCGTGGCGGACGGGGGCTGAGCCACGCGCCAGGCACCGGACGGAGACCATCGGGCGAGCACCGGGCGCGCTTCGGCCCGTGACGTCTCGGAACCACCCAGGCAGCCAGCACGCAGCCTGGGCCCGGGGGCATGATGTCGCGGCAGAGACGGCTAGCTAGACTCTCAGCGTTCCGCCCCCAGATCCGGTGTCAGAATTCTGACTCTGGGGACCCTTCATGGCGGCAACGAGCTCACCAGCACCTTCTCCCCACTTTGAATAGACCTTCATCACCTGTGTGAGCGGCACTTCGATAGGATGCACCCGGCTCGGCGGCAGGATGTACAAAGCGCCCGAGATGGGTGATGGCACCGAGGGCACGAGCACCACGCAGCGCCCGTCGGGTAGCTTCTCGACGATCAGTGCGGGAACCAACGCGTCCTCCAGTTCCACCATGGCCGGCTGGAACGCACTTGCCGACTCATCGCCGCTCAGGCGAGCCATTATGTTGCGCAGCAGCTTGTAGCCTGGGATCTTCTCCAGCACATGGCGCTGCAACTTCTCGACACCACGCCCCCCGGGCCCGGTACGCACGACGATGCCGGCGATGAAGCAGGCCGCCAGGGTGATCAGTATGGCAATCACCTGGCGCAGCTCCGCGGTTGCGGGCACCCGGGCCGTCACCGGCGCCATCAGCGCCATCACAGCTGACAGCGCCTTTAACAGCAGCAGGATTGCGAGATAGATGGGGAGCAGCACCAGGATGCCACCAACGAGTGTCGTGCGGGTAAATTCGGCCAGCGCTTTCATTAGGAACCTCCCTCGAAAACGAAAACCGTGTAAGCGTGGGCCCTGATCATAGATCAGCAAGAGTTGGATACGAGCGCTAAAACGCAACTGACTCCGCGCCGCACTGACCTTCATGACACGGTTGCATCAGCGTGATGGGGATGGATCACGTGAGTACCGACCGATTCGAGGGCTGTCTGCTCGGATTGGCGCTCGGAGATGCCCTGGGTGCCCGCTATGAAGGCGGCCTCGCTGAGCGACTCCTGTGGTCCTTCATCGCATCGACAACGGGAGGCCGTCTGCGATGGACCGACGATACCCAGATGTCGGTGGACATTGCGGAGTCGCTTCTGGCCAAAGGGGGACTGGATGCTGACGACCTAGCGTTGCGATTCGCGCGCAGCTACCGTTGGACTCGGGGCTACGGGCCGAGCGCGGCCAAGTTATTGAAGCGGATCGGGAGAGGCGCGGATTGGCGGCAGGTGAATCGCCTGGTGCACCCGGCGGGGTCCTTCGGAAACGGCGCTGCGATGCGGGCCCCCGTAATCGGTCTCTATTTCTCGGGTCGACAGGAGGATCTAGCCGCAGCCGCGCGCCTGTCGGCCAGCATTACCCACGCCCACCCGTTAGGTATGGAGGGTGCGGTCCTTGTGGCGTCGGCGACGGCGCTAGGCGTTGCTAGCTGGCAACCAAGGGCGCTACTGCGACGCGCGGCCGAAACCTGCGCGCTGCCGCCTTTCATTGCGAGACTCAGGATTGCGGACAGCTGGATGGCGACGGGCGGCGAGCCGGCGCCAGCGACGGTCCGTGAGAGCCTCGGGAACGGCGTGGCGGCGAGTGAGTCCTGCGTAACGGCTGTTTACCTCGCGGTACGGTTTATGCGAAGGCCGTTTGAGGCGATGCATGCCTTCATTGTCGACTGCGGTGGAGATGTGGACACCATCGGCGCGATGGCGGGCGCAATTTGGGGCGCCGCGAATGGCGCCAGGAAATTGCCGGCGCTGAACCTGGTGAGACTTGAGCAGCGCGAGCGACTGACGTCTCTGGCGGCCGCGTTGCGCGAACGCAGCGGCTGACGTCGCGGGAACGCCAGGAGCGTCCTCGCGCCGACGCCGGCGGTGCTGAGCCTCGCGGCGCGCGTGAATGGACGCGCCCAAGTGATGAATCCGGGCTGGCGGATTCGGGAATCGTGGACTTCGACGTCTGATTGGGATTTATCGGGCGCCCTGGGATGCGCCTGTTCAGAGGAGGCTGTCAGACCGGCAAATCGATCCAGTCGTTAAGTCACAGCTTAAGCCAGAGTCGGAACGGCGCCATCGACCGGCCATGGTCAGACGCGAGACCTGCCGGCGTGCGCCGTGCTCGCGCTCGTGGTTGAAGTTCCTTCACTGCAGGCGGACCATCGAGAGATTACAACTAACACCATCGCTCTCCTTTCCGGGAGCATGGGAGGACTCATGAGTCTCCGCACGCGCTGTATCCTCGTAGGCAGCCTGCCACTGGTGTTTGTCGCCGCGATCTCCACGGGCGCCTGGGCGAGTCCGGCGAGAGGCGGGGACGAGGCCGGCTCCTCCGACCAACAAGAGCATCGCGCTGATGAAAGCAGTGCTCACAAAGGCAAACACGCTTCCGACCGGCGTCAGGCCAGTGAGCAGGGCGAGGAGCACGGACATGCCAACGGTGCTGACAAGCACCACGACGCCGACAAGCATCGCCACGGTGACCAGGACCGCCACGCTGACAAGCACCCCCACAATGACCACGACGGCGACGATGAGACCGTGGTTCCGACCGGCGGCAGCGGCGGGAGTGTGCCCCACGTCGGCAGCCCCGGCACCGCCGCCCCTGCTTCGGTACCGGAACCCGGAATGCTGGCGCTCCTCGGCCTGGGTGTCCTCGGAACCATGCTCTCACGGCGCCGGCGCCGCAGCGCGCCGACTGACCTCAACGGGTAGGTCGAACAGCACCTCAACCCGCGCTCAGACCTTCGAGCAGATCGCGCCGGCCAAACGCGCGGTCGGTGAGTTCCTGTGCCACAGCTGGCTTGCAAGCTCGGCACACGCTGCATCTATGCCACCGCGCAGCCAACTGAGTTGAGAACTTGCGAAGGATCAGGCGGCCCCGTTAGCCGGGCGGACAACCTCCTCAGAACGGGTAACGCCGATTTCCCTATCGGCGTGCGAGCTCGCCGGCTCCCACTATGACCCTAGCGACCGGGCTCCGTATGGTTCGAGGGTTCATGCCAGTGCCGCTTCCCTCGCACACGGCAAACGGCGACGATCCTGCGCCTCGCGCGAGCTGTCGGTCGAACCTCTGCGAGGGCGCAACTCCATGAGGCTGCGCAGGAGCCTGCCGCTGCGGGAATTAGCAGACCTTCTGCCGCTCGCCTCGTTCTGCGGCCCGCCTTATAGCCTCGACGAGACGGGCGTTGTGAACTGCGTGTTCAAAGCTGGGTGCGTTGTAAGTGCCCGCGCGCACATCGCGGAGGAGATGAGCGTAGACCTCTCCCACGTTGATCGCGGCACCTATAAGCCCACCGGAGACCGCGGCCTCTTCGGGTGTCTCAAAATGGACGTTTGAAGTCAGCTCGGGATTCCCAGCCTGGAAGCCGTAGGGGTGATCATCCAGTAGGCGGAGCCACCCCTCTGATCCCCTGATTTCGAAGCTGAATCGAATATCCTCCGGCGCTACTCCAGCGTTAATGTCGGCTGCGAATACCGCACCGGTACGCGTCCTTCCGAGGACAGCGACCTGATCGGGAGTATCACGCAAGCTCTCCCCGCCGTGGTCTGTCAATCTGACAGCCGGCCATAGAGTCTCCGCACGGGCATCAACCTCGACGACCTCGCCGAGGACCGCCTCCACCAAATCGAGTGTATGGCCAGCAGTGATCGTTAGCAGGTTGGCACCGGAAGATGTTTGATTGTAAAAGTCCCGGGTGGAATCCATTTCCGGCCCGAAGCCGCTGGTGGTGGAGATGATTCTCGCGTTCAGTGGCCGCCCAATCTTTCCGGAGGCGACCAACTGGGCCGCACGGCGCACGGTTGGATTCAAACGACCCTGCAATCCGATCGCGGTATGGAGTGGACCGGCCGCCCTCGCCATCTCTTCGGTCTCCGCTACGGTGCTCCCGAGCGGCGCCTCGCAGTAGACCGCTTTGCCAGCGGCCAGTGCTGCCAGAACGAGGTCGCGGTGTGCGGGCACCTTGACGGCGATCGTTATGACATCAATCTGATCATCGCAAATCATCGCGAAGGGGTCGGAAAACCAGCGATCGGCACCGAAGGCTTGAGCGGCTTCCCGTGCAATCTGCTCGTTGCGTGTTGCCACAGCCGCGAGCTTCAGGCCGGGCAGACCGTTGATCGCGGGAACGTGCGACACCTTGGCCCAGCCTGATTTGGCGTTTGCACCGACTATTCCGACACGAATGTCCTTCTGGGTCACGGCTGAGCCTCGCCATATTTCACAGTGATCGATATGAAGCGTGGACCTTATTTGAGGGTGCCATGCCGAACAATCGGCATTTCATTCATGGAGCGTTTCACCTCAGTAGACGCCAGACCGCGACCTTGCACCCACCTGCTTACCGATGGCGCGCACGATCGGGATTACGACGGCGGCGAGCTGACGGAGATCATCCTATTTCGTGAGTGGCAGCTTCCGGGCAGCCATTTCAGACCCGTCAGCGACGGCTGCTGGCCGGACCCGCCTTTCGGAGTGAACCGTCGCTGATAATGACCGACGCCGCATGGTGAGCCGGCACGGCGCGGCCGTGTGATCTAGGCTGGTTTGCGCGTGAAGCAGACTCGGTGTACCGCAACACGCGCGTGTCGGAACCGCTGCTAGACTTGGGTTCAAGAGGTCCGGCGAACCAGAAACGAGAGCGGAGTGAAGAGCATGCCTAACTTTAGGACTGTTGCGACCGGTATTGCCGCCGCAGCTGGCCTCATGTTGCAGGGTTGTTATACCTACCCAGCGTACGTGGCCGTTCCGGTCTCGTCGTCCGTTTCCGCGAGATTCGATGCGTCATGGCAGGCAGCCCGTGCCGCGGCTTCCGACGAGGGTGTCCGCATTACTTACGAAGATCGCCCCACCGGGACCTTGCGCGGCGATAAGGGATCGTCCAGCGTGTTGATTACGGTGGTAACGCAGGCCGACGAATCAATCCGTGTCGCATTCTCGGTGACCGGACAATCGTCCCAGGACGCGAGCCTGCAGGATCGTCTGACGAGTGCCTATCAACGGCGCATGGGGCGCTGACCGGGTTGCGCCTTCGGCCGGCTGCGGACCGAGCGTAGCCGTGACCGGCCAATTCGCGCCGGTCAGGAGTTGCGGGGCGTACCTGGCGCTGCCCCATAATTCTCGTGCGCGCCGTGGCTGTTCTCGACGGCAGCTTTTCGGGAAGCCAATCGATGGGTCGAACTGCCCGCTCTTGGCCGGTCTGCGACGGTTGAGTGCGACTGACTCGCCGACTGTCGCTTAGTGGCCCGGACTTCCCGGTGGCGACCGACCGCTTTCGGGCGGGCAATTCAGCGTGCCCCATCTACCGACGTTGGCCGGACCCGGCATGTCGGAGTGAACCGGCGCCTGTCGGTGCCACGCGGGGGCCTCGTGCCCGCTCTGCCCAGCTTTCGATGCGAACCGCGTGTAAGTTCCCTCCGACAACACGCAAGGAAATCACTGACAGGCGAGGGATTGCTTGGCAGCTACCCTTTGCTGCCAGACTAACAAGGAGGTAGCTCCCCATGACCGGAGCCGACTACCGCTCGATGGCCAGCGAGATTCGGGACCTCATCCCCTTGATATTGCACTCTGAGTCTATCGCAGACCTCCGCTTGCTCGCAGATCGCTACGAGAGGCTGGCGCACTCTCTGGAAGTGCGACCCGGAACACTGCCGGACACGCCTCTCGTGCACAGGCGCCAGGCGGGCTGATAGTCGCTAGTGCGATTCCTCGGGATGCCGCCCGGCCTCGGCGGCGCTACTCGGCCGTTTCTTCAAGAACAGCATAGGCGCGGTGTCTACGCATCGTAAGAGCCGTCCAGACCCGTGACAATCCGATTGCGCGGCAGGTCCGCTAAAGTCTCGCTGCTGTCCGAGCACACCGTTCCGCAAGATCACGCGCAGCATCCATGAAGCTCCGCGCGACGTGGCTCGCGAGATCGCCAAGACCCGTTACCGGTCGACCCGCCCTTACATTCCTAGCTAGCCTTATGGGCTCGTCATCCATCAATCATCAAGCGATTCGCGCTAAGGCCAGCTCGAAGGTAGATCAATCACTTGCGGTGCTTGCCAAGGCCCGCGTCAGTCTGTCCAAGGCACACACGCCACAACAATCCACCGCTGCCGCAAAAGTGTCACCAGGAACCCTTGAGCCGCATTCGCGGAAGTGACCGCCGGTCACGGCGCTTTGCTAGGCGTACGTCCCTCGTCGGCCTCCCGCCTCACAAGCTCAAAGGCAATCGTCAGTAACCGGGGTCTCAGCCGGCGGCAATCCAAGGCTCCGACACTCAATCCTCAGGAATTGTGAACGAGAACGTCGAACCGAGTGAGTTGAAAATCCAGAATTTGCCGTGGCCAGCTGAGCTGGCGTGTTTCAACGACCCGTCCCGAGCGATCAGAGGCCACGAATGGCATTGCGGCGCCCCCTTGTTCTCGCTGGAATACTGATCGCTCTGATACTCGGATACGTTTTTCGATCGCAGTTCTCCCAAATCCCATTTCGTGAGCCGATACAGTCGCCGAAGCTGGCGCGATTGCCGGGCAAGAACTCGGTCGGCAACCCAGCACAAGAAATAACTTGCGACGGGATTCCGCTACCGTGTATTCCCGATCCTCCGAAAAACCCTACACCCGGAGCCGCTTGGATTCCGTCCGACGACGGCTCCAGCGGCGTAACGCGAGTCAGCGAGAATGCCTCGCTACTCTTCTCGCATAAACGCTTCGCCGACCTCGACGCACTGATCGGCCGTTATGCCACTCTGCAATATCGTTTCGATGATGGCCGCTTCAAGCTGAGCGGCATCGGCGTGTTTTTTGATCAGACATTCGGAACGCTCGCAAACGGGGAGTCAATCGAGGGCCTTCTGGAGCCGTGGACAGCTGCGAATCCTAGATCTGTCGGAGCGGCCATTGCCACAGCAGCAGCCTGGCGAAACGCTGCGTGGCGCGCACGCGGCAATGGATTTGCAAATACAGTTTCGCCAGAGGGGTGGCGATTGTTTCACGAGCGCCTGGAACGGGCGAGGACGGCGTTGAACACCTCTGAGGCGTACGCCGCTTCTAATCCACTCTGGTATCTCGAGTATATGCAGGTGAACCTAGGACTTGATGCTCCTCTAAGCGAGCAGTTTGCAATCTATGAGCGTGGAGTTAAGGCGTTCCCTGAATTCTTCCCTTTACACATGCAGATGATTGTGGCGCTGTTGCCGCAATGGCACGGGTCGAACCCGGCCGAGGCTGCCTTTATCGACACCGTGACGGCGCACTCACCTCCCGCGCTACGCGCTGAGACGTATACGCGTCTGTGGTGGTCGGCAGATCAATTTACGGACCTAAACGTGGATATATTTCGCGACATGGGAGCGTCTTGGCCGCGAATGAAGGAAGGTTTTGAATCGCTACTGAAGGCCTACCCGAATAGCCGATGGAACCGCAGCCATTTCGCCTCGTTCGCCTGCGTCGCAGGCGATGCTAATACTTATATCCGGCTGCGTGCCGAACTTGGCGACAAGATCAATCCGCATGCATTTCCAGCCAACGCTTCGATAGATGTGTGCGACGCCCGCGCCGCGGGAAAAACCACATGAATATTCGCACCGCATTGGAGCGGCATTAGTTTCGCGGCTGTCGGTGCGAGGAAATGTGACACAGGCAAGTACGTACTTCCGCGTTGCGTGGGAAGCCGATCCGTAAGATCAGTACGAAGGCGGGGTACGCGGCGCTCGAGCGCTCCGGGATCGCGGACTTTCGCTGGCACGACCTGAGGCACACCTGGGCGAGCTGGCACGTGCAGCAAGGCACGCCGCTGTATGCATTACAGGAGCTTGGGGGCTGGGAAAGTCCGGAGATGGTGCGCCGCTATGCGCATCTGTCGGCGGAGCACCTGGCGCCCTATGCGGATCGCCTATGCGCCATGAGGGTTGTGAGTGAGCCGGTCAACGGCACAAATCTGTCACCGGTGGCCAACCACCATGGGACGAGCTGAGCTAAGTCGCTGTCGCAATTGGCGCGCCCGGAGAGATTCGAACTCCCGACCTCCTGGTTCGTAGCCAGGCGCTCTATCCAACTGAGCTACGGGCGCGCGACAAAATTCGCTGGGCAGCATTTGTGCGCGTTCCAAATGGAATCAGTAGGTTACCGATTCCCGCAGGCCGTGCTACCCCTGGATCCCAGCGTGCGGGCGACGTGCCTTACGGCCCCACCCCGTTGGGGGCGCGCATCCTACCATAACGGCGAATCAGGCTTTCAACCGGGTAAATTGACGCCTCTGGGTGCGCATGCCCGCAGTCGACTTAGCCGAGAATCACCGAATCAGGGGGAAGACATGTCCGGCATTCCATTGCGTATCTTCGTCATGTTTGCAGCATCGGTAGGGTTTCAGCTGCTGGCGATGACGCTGCTGCCGCGTACCCGCGGCTTCACGGTGCTGCTGCCAACCTTGGGCTGCGCCGTATTCTTCATCGCTGGCATCTGGCTGATCGCGCGCATGTACGCCAGCGGCGCCAAGCTTGGAATCATGAGCCCGCTGCTGGCCGCGGTAATTCCCCTGGGCGTCATCGCCATCGGCGTGCTGCTTTACAACGAGAGTGCCTCGCCGCTGCGCATCACGCTGCTGTTCGCGGCCTGCGGTCTGATTGGCGCCGCGGCTGCCGTCCCCTGAGGGACCGGGGCGCCATCGGCCCTGCGCAGCGGGCCATGACCGGCACTGAGTGCTTCCGCCGCGCGGGTGTCCGGGTGGTTCGGACCGAGAGCCTTGCGCAGGTGCTCGGCGGCCAGCTGCGCGTCTGAGCGCGCTTCGGTGCCACGGCCCGCCGCGTTCAGCGTGCGTGCCAGCACCAGGTAGCCCTCTCCCACAAAACTCGAGACCTCTCCGGGCGGTGCGCCTTGTGCCAGCAGCGCGAGAGCCCGCCGCGCATCCTGTTCGGCGGCCGACAGGTCGCCCATATCGCTTGCGATCGACGCACGCCGGGTCAGGAACATGGGTAGGAACTGGGCGCCGGCCTTACCGTTCTGCGCCGCGCGTTGCACGATCTCCACGGCCTGTTGCGACAGCTGCAACGCGCGCGGTAGATCGCCGTCAGCCTGAGCGATCAGGGAGCGCTCGGAAGCGAGGGTGCCGAAGGCGTAGTGACCCGGCGGCAGCGCCTTCTGCAGCCGCGGCTCGACTTGGTCCAGCATCTGAGTGGCGCGCGGCAGTTCCCCGCGGCGGCGGTAGATCCGTGCCAGCCTCAGCAGCGTTTGGTTGATGACGATCTGGTCGCCGGCGCGCTGCGCGCCCCGGTAAGCACGTTCGGCGTAATCGGCGGCCTCATCCGCTCGGCCGAGGTCGTACAGCTGCTGCGCATAGTTAGTCAGCACCATCGGCGAAACTGCATCCTCGGACGCGTCGGCGCGGTGAATTTCGATGGAGCGATGGAGGAGTGCCTCGGCCTCCAGCGGTCGCCCAAGTTCGCATAGATCGAGGCCCCAGTTGTTGAGCCACGCGACCGCAACGATCGTATCGTCCCGTCCGAGCGCGACCAGCTGCGGCCACGCCTTCTCGTAGACCGCCAGTGCCTCGCGGAAACGGCCGGCGCCACGGTACGCCTCCGCGAGATCCGCGTCCGCCTTGAGTTCGGCCAACTGATGGCCAAACGGCACCTGCTTCAATTCCCGCACCGCGTCTTCGCTGCGACGGATCGCGAGCTGCGCGTCACCGCGGTTCGTCGCCACAAGGCCACCGCTCGATAAACACAACGAACGGTCGAGGGCGTACTCGGCCTCTGCCGGCAGCAGGGTGAACGCTTCGGCGATCAATGCCTCCGGGCGCACGGAATCCTGGCCTCTGGACAGCGCGCCCGCGAGCGCGCACGCGGCGCGCGCCCTCACCGAGACGTCCGGGATGGCACGCGAGAGCCGATAGGCCTCGTTGAGCAACCTCAAGGCGACCCGGTCTTCGTCCTGCAGGGCGAACTGCTGCCCGATCGATGTCAGCAGTGCCACGCGGTTGGCGTCGGTGGCGGCCTGGCGCTCCAGCAGATGCGCCGCCCGTCCCAGCAGCTCGTTCACCGTGAAGGGCTTGCCGGCGGGGGCGGCATCCTGCAGCACGTAAACGTTGAGCTCGTTCAGAGCTTCCGCGCGTGCCAGCTGCGTACGCGCGAAGTCACGCTGGCGGCGCACCTCGCGCAGCTGCAGCGTGGTAATCACGCTGGCGCCGGTCAGCACCAACAGGATCAGGCCGCCGGCGAGAATCCCTCCCCAGTGCCGCTGGGCAAATTTGTGCGCCACATAGGCGCGCGTGGCCGGGCGCGCCTTGACGGGGAAGCCGTCAAGAAAGGAGCGGATGTCAGAAGCCAGTTCTGCGGCGGTCGCATAGCGACCCGCCGCTTCGCGGGACAGTGCGCGGCTCACGATCGCATCCAGATCTCCACGCACCTGCCGGCGCTCCGCGCCCTTATGCAGGTGGCCCGATGCGGGCTCGGCATCCTCGGTGAGCGTCGCGCGTGCGAGCCGCGTGTGCGTGGAGTCACCGGTTCCATACGGGTGTTCGCCGGTGATCAGCACATGCAGCAGCACGCCGAGCGCATAGACGTCGGTGGCGGCCGAAACCGGATCCCCGCGCAACTGCTCGGGCGCCGCGTAGCCCGGGGTCAGCGCCTGGGGTTCGGCCGGCGACAGCGCCGCGGTGGCCGGCTGTTGCAGTGAGGCGATCCCAAAATCCAGCAGCTTCACGATGCCCTCAGTAGTGACCAGCACGTTGGAGGGCTTCAGATCCCGGTGCACGATGAGCTGCGCGTGGGCATGGGCAACCGCGTCCAGTACACGCAGGGCCAGACGCAGCCGCTCGTGCAGCGACAGCTGCCGGTCGCGGCAATAGCGGTCGATGGATTCGCCCTCGACGTATTCGAGGATCAGGTACGGCTGGCCGTTCTCACGCACCCCGGCATCGAAAAGCCGCGCGATATTGGGATGCGAGAGCCGCGCCAGCAGACTCGCTTCCTGCCGGATCTGATTGGCGGCACCCGGCCCCAAGCCGCGCCGGTCCAGCAGCTTGATGGCGACGCGGCCTTCGAACTTGCCATCACTGCGACGGGCCAGCCACACCGTGCCCATCCCGCCGCGGCCGAGTGCGCGTTCCACGGTGTAGGCCCCGACGGGCTTGCCGATCAGCACATCGTCGGAGGCCAGCGGCGAGCGCTCGAGAAATCCCGAGGCCCGGTTCTGCGCATGCAAAGCCAGAAGCTCCTGCAATTCCGCCGCCAGCGCCGGCTGCGACGAACCCAGGGTCGCGAACCAGGAGTCGCGTGCGCCGGCATCCAGTTGCAGCGCCTCATCGAGGTAGGGCAAGACCCGGGACCAGTGTTCGGTGTTGTCCGCCTTCATGTCTCCTCCGCGCTGCAGCTGCCATCACGCAGAAACCGCTGCAGCAGGATCCGCGCTTTATCCCAGTCACGCTGCGCCGTGCGCTCCGAGATCCCGAGCAACTCCGCAATTTCCGCAAACGAGAACCCGCAGAAAAACTTCAGATCGACGATATGCGCCAGGCGCGGCTCGACTTCCCCTAAGGCCTCGAGCGCCTCGCCAAGGCCATCCAGCTGGTCGGTACCCGCTTCGCCAGCCGGGATCTCGGTTGGCAGCGCGGTAATCTCAAACGCCCCGCCGCGCTTCTGTGCTCTGCGGCTGCGCACGTAGTCGATCAACAGCCCGCGCATGGCGCGTGAGGCATAGGCGAGGAAGTGCGCCCGATCGGGAAAGCTCACCGCGTCGCGCTCGGACAGGTTCAGATAGGTCTCGTGCAGCAACGTCGTGGGACTCATGGTGAGCAACGCATTGCGTCGCAGTTCGCGCTGCGCGAGCCGATGCAGCTCCTGGTAGAGCGCGGCAAATAGTTGCTCGCGGGCGCCGGGGTCGCCGCCTTCCGCGGACTGAATCAGCAGCTGCAGCTGCGCCGGCAACATTGCGCTGTCCCCCCGGTGACTCTCGCCTCAGGATGCCGAATTTCTCGTGCTGATGACAACGAGGATCGTTCGCGGCGCCCTGTCGTCTTTCTTCGTCAGAATCCGATTGCACCCCCTCCCCGCGGTGCGCCCCAGTACCGGGTGCCCGGGCGCCGAGGGTGTCGTTCCCGGGGCGTCAATTCCGATTTCCTCCTTGACCCCCAGATTCGGGGGCCGTTCAGGGGGCGAACCCATCATGAAGAATAAATTCGGTCTGGGCCTTGTGCTGCTCGCGGCCACCCTAGGCAGCACCGCTCTAGCGGATCCACGCCACGACAATGAGCCGAGCCTGCAGGGGTTTGCAGATCCGACGGGGGTGCTGGGCACACTTAACATTAATGGTCGCACCGACCCGCGCAACGCGTTCTTCCGCAGCCTTGGCACGAATGGACGCAGCTGCTCCTCCTGCCACGTGGCCGACCAGGCCTTCAGCATCAGCCCGCCGGACATCCGGGCGCGTTTCGAACACACGCACGGCCGTGACCCGCTCTTCGCAGCCTTCGACGGCGCCAACTGCCCCAATGCCCCGGACGGGAATGCGGCGGCCCGCAGCCTGTTGCTGAAAAGCGGACTGATCCGCGTGGGACTGCCCCTGCCGGCGAACGCGCAGTTCACGGTCAGCGTGGTGCACGACCCTTACCGCTGTGCCATTGCCCCGGACCCCAAGGGCGGACCAGCGATCGTCTCGGTGTACCGCCGGCCGCTGCCGACGGCGAACCTGTCCTTCCTGAGCACCATCATGTTCGACGGACGCGAGACGCTCGCGCCGCTTAACAGCGAGGCGACCTTCCTCGCAAATCTCTCGTCCAATCTCACGCACCAGGCGCTCGACGCGACCAACGGCCACGCCCAGGCCGCGCAGCCGCCGAGCTCGGGCGATCTGTCCGACATCGTCACGTTCGAGCTGGGACTCTTCACGGCGCAAATGCGGGACGCGCGGGCTGGCGAACTGGATGCCCGCCCGGCACTGGGCGGTCCGCTCATGCTCGCCCGCGAGGAGTACTACCCCGGTATCAATGACTCCCTCGGCGCCGACCCGTCGGGTGATGCGTTCAACGCCGCGGCGATGACCCTGTTCGCGCCATGGGCGAATGCCCAGGCCCGCTACCCGCGCGCCGAGGAGGAGCGCAAGGCGGCCGCACGCCGCGCGATCGCCGCCGGCGAAGAACTTTTCAACACTTTCCCCATTCGCATCAACAACGTCAGGGGCCTGAACGACAACGCCGCGCTCGGCGCGCCGGATTCCTTCATCGGCCATTGCACCAGCTGTCACGACAGTCCCAACGTGGGCAACCACTCCCTGCCGCTGCCGCTGGATATCGGGACGGCCCACGCGGTGCTGCCGAGCATGGAAACCGACGCCGCCATTGCCGCCGCGCTGGCACAGCTGAGCATGCCGGACCTGCCGGTCTACCTGGTGAGCGGCTGCCCCAGTCCCTTTGCGGCCGGTGAACCGGAATCGTTCTACACCAGCGATCCGGGCAAGGCCCTGATCACCGGACAGTGCGGCGACTTCAACCGCATCAAGGGACCGATACTGCGGGGCATCGCCGCCCGCGCGCCCTACTTCCACAACGGCGCGGCGGCCAACCTGCGCGAACTGGTCAACTTCTACGACCAGCGCTTCGGCATGCAGCTCACCGAGACGCAGAAGTCCGACCTGATTGCCTTCCTGAACTCGCTGTAGCGAAACGCCGCTGCGGTGGTGATGCCGCGCTATCACCACCGCAGCGCGAGACCGACTGCGAGCCGCTTGCAGATAAGAAAGAATACCGCTTCGTTCACCGCCACCGCCTCTGCGCCGGTGGTGCCCCCGGGCCACCCGCCGTGGCGCTCTTCCTGAACGGGCGCACGACTCACCGCCGGACTCTGAGGTGAGCTGCAGCGCGCGCGGCAGCGTCACTGCGGGTGCGCTGGCGGGAGGCCCGTCGCAGCCATTGGCCAACCGCAGTTTCGATCCTGATACCCTCGGGCCGCGCCGACCGGCCCAAGCTTGACCCTTGCAGAGACCGCGCTAGCCACGTCTAATCGGCCACCCCACAGGAGAGATCGATGAAGAGAACGCTCACCGCCGCGGTTACCACGGCATTCCTTTGCCTGTGCGTGCACGCGAGTGCCGCACCCGCTGACGGCGAGGCGCAGTTCCGCGAACTGTACAAGGAGCTGGTCGAGACCAATACCAGCCTCTCGGCCGGCAGTTGCACGCTTGCGGCTGAGCGCATGGCGGCGCGCCTCAAGGCGGCCGGATTTGCGGAGTCGGAACTGCAGGTCTTCACCCCGCCCGAGCACCCCAAGGAGGGCGGGCTGGTGGCGATCTATCCGGGGCGCGACCCCAAATTGAAGGCAATCCTGCTGCTGGCGCACCTGGATGTCGTCGAGGCAAAACGCGAGGACTGGACGCGCGATCCCTTCAAGCTCGTGGAGGAGAACGGCAACTTCTACGCGCGCGGCGCGGTCGATGACAAGGCGGAGGCGGCGATCTGGGTCGACACGCTCATCCGCTACCGCACCGAGCACTTCCAGCCGCTGCGCACGCTGAAACTCGCGCTCACCTGCGGAGAGGAGACCGCCGGGGCCCTGAACGGCGCCGAGTGGCTGACCCAGAACCGCCGCGACCTGATCGACGCGGCCTTTGCGATCAACGAAGGCGCCTCGGGTGAGCTCGATGCCGCCGGCAACCGCGTGCTGCTGCAGGTGCAGGCGGGGGAGAAGCTGGCGCAGAACTTCCGCCTCGAGGTCACCAATCCCGGTGGCCACAGCTCCCGACCCGTGAAGGACAACGCCATCTATCGGCTCGCCGGCGCGCTCAAGCGCGTGGAAGCCTACGAGTTCCCGCCGCAGTTCACCGACGGCAACCGCGCCTACTTCCGCGGCATGGCCAAAATCGAGTCCGCCAAGGGTGATGCGGCGGTCGCGGGCGCCATGAACGCCTTCCTCAAGGATCCGCAGGATCTGCAGGCGATCAGCTTGGTCGCTGCCAAGGATCCCAGCTGGAATGCGACCCTGCGCACGACGTGCGTTGCCACGATGCTCGATGCCGGGCACGCCACCAACGCCCTGCCGCAGCGGGCGCGCGCCAACATCAACTGCCGCATCTTCCCGGGCGTCTCGGCCGAGAGCGTGCGGGCGAAGCTCGAAGAACTGGTGGCGGATCCGGCCGTGAAGGTCACCACACTCGAGACCCGCGGACCCAGTTCCCCTCCGCCGCCGCTTACCCCGCAAATCATGGGTCCGGTGGAGAAGCTCGCGGCACAGTTCTGGCCGGGCGTTCCGGTCGTGCCGATCCTGCAGCCCGGCGCCACCGACGGCGAGTTCCTGAATGCCGCCGGCATACCCACCTACGGCATCGAGCCGCTGTTCCTGGGGCGCGACCTCGGCAACATCCACGGATTGAATGAGTACGTGAGCGTGAAGGCACTCATGGAGTCGCGTGATTTCCTCTATCGCCTCGTGAAGTTGTACACGGAAGCGAAGTAGCGGCGCGGGCAAGGCCGGGGTGTGCGTGCACGGGTGACACCTGCGGCTGACAGTGGCGCGCCGGCTGGACTTGCGATCCGTCCGGCAACGACCGCCCACCGACGCGGTTTCGCGTGCACCGGCCGTGCGGACTGTCCATGCTGCGCCGGTACCGACGGTGGAAAGGCGCACGAAGTGTCGATCGGCCCGCGTCTACTGGTGTTGCTGCTGGCGTGCATTGCCGCCGCTGCGCCTCGCCTGGCACGGGCCGAGGAAGCCTGCAGCGCCCTGAAGTGGGACGTTACACGCGAGCGCGCGCTGTTCGCCGGCAGCGCCAAGACACTCACGGCCGGCCGCGACGCACCGTCGGGGCCGCGGTTGCTGCCACAGCAGCTGTACGAACTCACCCTGAGCCCGCAGCAACAGATCACGCCCGCCGCACCGCTCGGCCACAAGGCCCGCAAGGACGGTGCGTTCGCGGGCCTTGCACTCTTGAACCTCAGCATGCCCGGGAACTATCGCATCTCGCTCGCAGGCTCCGGCTGGATCGAGGTCGTCGGCGAGCCTGGGGTCATCGCCTCCGGTGATTTTGCAGGCGGCGGCTGCGATGCTCCCCACAAGGTGGTGCAGTTTGACCTCCCGGCCGGAACGCTGGTCCTGCAGCTGAGCGGCGTGCAGGCTGCCAGCATGCGCCTGACCATCACCCGCGCGCCTCCATAGCGCAGGAGCGTCAGTCACCTCAGCCCGCCAGGATGCGTTGCAACGCGGGAAACTCGATGGGTTTCACCAGGTGGTGGGCGAAACCGGCGGTTTGCGCGCGCTGGCGGTCCTCATCCTGGCCATAGCCTGTCACGGCGACCAGCTGCACGGAGGCAAGGTTGCTCAGCTCGCGAAGTCGGCGCGCGACCTCGTAACCATCCAGACCGGGCAGGCCGATATCCAGCAGCACCACCTCGGGCCTGAAGGCTTGCGCCTGCGCAAGCGCCTGTTCGCCATTGTAGGCGGTGGCGACCTGGTGGCCATCAAGGCCCAGTACCATTTTCAGGGAGTCCGCCGCGTCTTCGTTGTCGTCCACGATGAGAATGCGGCGGGCGGGTGGCTTGGGCGGCGGTGGCCGTGCCTCGCTTGGCGACTCGATCTCGCACAGGGGCAGCCGCAGGCTGAAGGTTGAACCCCCGCCAGTGCCGGCGCTGGCGGCGCTGATGGTGCCACCGTGCATTTCCAGCACGCGCTTCACGATCGATAACCCGATACCGAGACCGCCGTGGGCGCGGTCGAGCGTGCGGTCCCCCTGGACGAACAGATCGAACACCCGTGGCAACAGGTCCGGGGCGATCCCGATGCCGTTGTCGCTCACGGTCAATACCGCCTCGTCCCCCTCCACGCCCGATTCGATGCGGATCTCCCCACCGGCGTCGGTGTACTTGGCTGCATTGGTCAGCACGTTCGCCACGCACTGCACCAGGCGCTCGGGATCACCGTGCACGCGCAGCGGCCGCGCCGCCGCGGCGATTACCAGCTTGTGGCCCTTTTGGCGAATCACGGGATCGACGGTTTCAACGGCGCGGGCAATGACGTCCCGCAACACGACCGCCTGCCTGCGCAACTCAATGCGGCCCTGCGTGATTCTGGAAACGTCCAGCAGGTCATCGACCAGGCGCGCCAGATGGGTAACCTGGCGCTCGATGCTTGCCACGGCCTTCGCCGCGTGCGAATCGGCGCGCACCGTGCGGGCCAGCACCTGGCCTGAGTTGCGGATGGGTGCGAGGGGATTGCGCAGTTCGTGCGCCAGCATGGCCAGAAACTCGTTCTTCTGGCGGTCTGCCGATTCAAGTTCCTGTTGTTGCTGCAGCAGGGCCTTGCGCGCGGCAACGTGATTGGTAACGTCGCGGAAGTAGCAGACCACGCCGTAGCGCCCATCGGACAGTCGGATGCGGTTGATCTGCCACTCGTAGTACTCAACGACGTCACCCTCGCGACGCCGCACTCTGCGCTCGGAGGTGAAGTACGGCTCGCCCGTCTGCAGGGTGCGCTGAAACAGGCGTACCATTTCCTCGGCGTACTGCTCCGGCCACACCAGCCGCATCACCTCGCCAAAGTCGCGTCCGATAACCTCGAGCGCCTCGCCAAAGACGGTGCGGGCGGTAGGATTCACCTCACTGATCCTGAAGTCGGCATCCACCAGATAGATGCCCAGCGGCGCCCGCCCGATCAGGGTCTCAAACTGGGCATTGCGATAGGCGATGTTCGCCAGCACGCGACTGCGCTCCAGCAGCGCACCCACCCGTGCCAGAAGTTCGCGCGCGGAGAACGGTTTCACGAGGTAGTCGTCGGCCCCCGCATCCAGACCCACAACGCGCGCATCCTCACCGGCGCGCGCCGACAGCAGAATGACCGGCAGGTTCTCGTAGCCGCGCTCGGCCCGCAGCGCACGCAGCAGTGCAAAGCCATCGAGCCGCGGCATCATGACGTCGCACAGCAGCAGCGCCGGCCGGATCTTGCGGATGGCTTCCAGCGCGGCCTCGCCATCGGGCACCGCCTCCACGTGGTAGTACGGCTGCAGCAACTCACGCAGATAGTCCCGCATGTCGGTGTTGTCGTCGGCCAATACGATGCGTGCGCCCAGGGTAGAGGCGAAGCGCCGCTTGTGCTGCGAGAACTCGCCTTCGGGCGGCGACCCCAGTTCCTGCTCGGCGCCCGCACGACTGGGCAGCCAGCGCAGAGCTTCCTGGACAAATGCATGGCTGCCGATGGCGGTGGAGCTGTCCCTGCCCTGGTGCAGCTGCTCCTGGCTGAGGTGCTCGGCGCCGAAGGGCACCCGCACCGTGAAGGTGGTTCCCTCGTGCAGCTTGCTCGCGACCGTGATGCTGCCGCCGTGGAGCTTGATGAGCTCCTGCACCAGCGCCAGGCCGATGCCGGAGCCCTCGTGGGTGCGCCCGTGCGTGCCCTCCACGCGATGGAAACGCTCAAACAGGCGCGGGATCTCAGCTTCCGGCACGCCGACTCCAGTGTCCTCAAGTTCCATGACTGCGGCGGCCGGCTCGCCGCGCAGGCGCAGCGTGACGCGGCCGGCGAGCGTGAACTTGAAGGCGTTGGAGAGCAGGTTGAGGACGATCTTCTCCCACATGTCACGATCGACGAACACCGGCTGCGCCAGCGGCGCACATTCCACGCGGAACTCAAGTCCTGCGCGCTCCATCGCCGAGCGAAAGCTGCTCGCCAGATCGGTCGTCAACGAGGCCAGATCGAGCGGTACAAAGTAAGCGCGCTCCTTGCCCGCCTCGATCCGTGAGAAGTCCAGTAGCGAGTTGACGAGCTTCAAGAGGCGCAGTGAGTTGCGGTGCGCGACCGTCAACCTGGCGCGCTGTTGTACCTGCAGAGACGGGTCCGCGAGCAGCTCTTCCAGCGGCCCGAGCAGCAGCGTCAGCGGGGTACGGAACTCGTGGCTCACGTTGGAGAAGAACAGGGTCTTGGCGCGGTCGATCTCGGCCAGGGCTGTCGCCCGGCGACGCTCCTCCTCGTAAGTTTGGGCGTTGGCAATGGCCTGCCCGAGATAAACCCCCACCTGCTCAAGGAAGCTCTGGTAGGCGTCGTTCAGCATCAGCGTCGGACTCAGGCCCAGCACCAGGATCGCGGCAACGCCCTCGCGGCCGGGCGCCGTGACGGGCGCGACGAGCGCGCGCTTCACGAGCCGCGACCAGCGGCCACGTACCGACAGGGCTTCGAGGTCTTCAATTATGATCGGCGTACCGGTGCGTATGACCACATCCAGTTTCCAGAACCTCTCGGCGCCCGTGACATCGGGCGGCTCGCCCAGACGCAGACTCGCCAGATTCGCGCCGGCGGCTGCCACCGCCGTGGGAAGGTGCTGGGTCGGGTCTACGATGAGGGCGGCCACGAACGGCAGGTCGCTGGTGTTCTGCGCGAGTGTCTCGACCGCCACCGCACACGCCTCCTGGGCCGTGGCCGCGCGCTCCAGAAAACTGGCGCGTGCGCCCAGTTCGCGCAGTGTCTGCAGACGACGCTCCGCCAAGATGCGGTCGGTGACCTCAGTAACGACGCATAGCATCCCGGCAATGCGACCGCCGTCGTCATAGACCGGGCTATAAGAGAAGGTGTGATAGGTCTCTTCCGGGAAACCGCTGCGCTCGAGAAACAGCAGCAGGCCTTCATCCCAGGTCGACTGTCCGTGCTCAAGCACCTGACGAATGCGCGGCCCGATATCCGGCCAGATCTCTTCCCACACCTTGTCGGAGCGCGCACCGAGCACCCAGTCGCCCTTGATGCCGACGGTCGGCAGGTAGGCGTCATTGCAGAAGAAGGTGAGCTCGGGTCCCCACAACATCCACATCGCATAGCGTGAATCGAGCATGACGCGCACGATGGTCTTGAGCGACTGCGGCCACAGCCCGGGCGCTCCGAGAGGATTGCGCGACCAGTCGAACGCGCGCATTCGTCTGCCCATCTCGCCGCCGCCCGCGAACAGCTCCATTTCCGGCGGCGCGGAAACTGCCTGGTGCTCGGTGTCCTGTAACACCTTCGGGGACGTCATTCGGAAGAGACCGTGCTTGTTGGCGTTTTGGAGTGGATTTTATACATGCGTTTTAAGCTGCCGACGAGGACGCACTGCGGCTGCGCTTGTGCTTGGTTCCAACAGCCGCATCGATTGCGACGCCGCCGCAGTGGCGCGGGCCGGCCGGCGTTCGGCGCGTGCGCGCGGGCTCGTGAATCAACCGTGCCGGCGGTTTTAAGGCCTTGATATGATACATAATGACCGTGCCGCGAGACCCACATCAGCTGCCGGCTAACAACTGCACAAACGGTCCCGCTGCGAGAGACCTTCGGCCGCTCATGCGCGCTCGCATGCCTGGGCAAAGCCCTAGAGGCTCGCGGTTGGGGCACGGTGGAACAGACCTGACTACCGCGAGCGCCGCATGCCCCAAGGCACAAGGCAGCGCGATCGATGCCGCCATGTGGCTCGATGGATGTCGGGCGAACGGGAGGCACAAGATGAGAACGCTTGGAACCTGACCCCGCTGCACGGGCGCTGCCGAAGCGGCAAGTGCTGGCCGTCGTCATCGGCAACGGGCTCGAATTCTATGATTTCGTGACCTACGCGTTCTTTGCCGCGCAGATTGGGCGCACGTTCTTCCCCTCGGATACTCCAGGCACGAGCCTGCTGGCCTCACTCGCCACGTTTGGCGTGGGATTCCTGACGCGCCCGCTCGGGGCTTTGGTCATCGGACGCCTCGGGGATCGTGTGGGTCGCAAACCCGCCATGTTGTTGTCGTTCTGGCTGATCGGGATCGGCGTGGTCGGGCTGCCGCTCATCCCCTCGTATGCCTCCATCGGCGTGGCCGCGCCGCTGCTCGCGATCGCGTTTCGCCTGCTGCAGGGGTTTGCACTGGGCGGCGAGGTCGGACCCAGTACCGCGTTTCTCATGGAAGCGGCGCCACCGCTGCGGCGCGGCCTGTACGTGTCGCTGCAGGCCACCAGCGCCGACCTGGCCGTCTGCATTGCGGGAATCGTCGGCGTCGCGCTCGCCAGCGTGCTTGACGCCCGTGCGCTGGATGCCTGGGGTTGGCGGGTCGCGCTGCTGCTGGGCGCCAGCATCATTCCGGTGGGCCTCGTACTGCGCCGGACGCTGGATGAAACGCTGGGCGCGCCCGCGGAGGTGCACGAGCCGCCGGCGAGCGGCAGCTACGCGCGGCTGGTGGTGATGGGCCTCATCCTGCTGGGTACCGCCACCACGACCAACTATCTACTGGAGTACATGACCACTTACGCGAGCGTGACGCTCGGCATGTCGGCCCGGCTCGCCTTCGGCGCCACCGCGGTGATCGGGCTGAGCGGCGTTATCTGTGATCCCCTGGGCGGTTGGTTGTCGGATCGCTTCGGCCGCAAGCCGATCATGATCGTCCCCTGGTTGTTCCTGGCGGCCGCGGTCTTTCCCTCCTTCTGGCTGCTCGAGCGCCTGCGAACCGGGCCGGCGCTGTATGCGGCGTGCGCGGTGCTGGGCGGCATATCCACGCTCTCCTCCGCCACCATCATCGTCGCGATCACCGAATCACTGCCCCGGCGGGCGCGCTCCGCCGGGATCGCACTCATATACGCCATCGCGATCTCGGTGTTCGGCGGTTCCACCCAGTTCTTCGTGGCCTGGTTGATCCGCGCCACCGGCAACCCGCTGGCTCCTGCGTGGTACATGCTCTGCGGGGTACTGATCGGGCTTGCCATGCTGTTCCAGCTGCCCGAGACCGCTCCCGTGAAGACCTATCTGAGGCCGCCTCGGACGCCACACTGAGCGGGTCCCAGTCTGGCGCGTTGTTCGGAGCCCGCCGTGGCTCGGGGCGCGCCCTTAGGGGCGGCGGCCCCGTTTACGCCCCGTTCAGGCCGCGGCAGGCCCCCGGCCCGCGGCGACTCCTATTTCGGCAGTGGTGCACAGAATCGCCCCGCCCACCCTGCCATCCTTAAACGGTAGCTCTAGGTAAGCCGCGAATCCGCCAACGAGGCCTCCCATGCGAATCCCCCTGATTTCCGTTGCCTTGCTGCTGACCGGTTGCGTGATCCAAGCACCTCCGCGCGAGGTACCCCCGCCCGAGCCCGTAGCGATGTCCGAGGATTCCCCGGCCGATGCGCCGGTCACCAGTGTTGAGGAGCAGCCGCCGATTGATCAGCCCCCGCCGGTGGTGGTGGGCTGGGCGCCGCCGCCGATGCTGGTCGAGGTACCCCCGCCGATGCCGTACGACGGCGCCGCGTGGGTGGGCGGTTACTGGGTCTGGCGCGGAGACTGGGTGTGGGCGCACGGCTACTGGATGGCACCGCCGCGCCCTGCGTACGTGTGGGTACACCCGTACTACGAGCACCGCGGGGAGACCGTGATCTTCATTGACGGCCACTGGTCGGCGCCGGGCGTCGCGTTCGTACCCCCGCCGCGCGGGATGCGCCTGGTGGTTGAGCAGCCCGCGGTAGGCGTCATTCGCGGACCGCGGCCGATCGGGCCCGAGGGTTGTTTCGTTCCGCCTCCGCCGGGCTCGCGCCACGGCATCATCGTGCCGGCGCCCATCGGCACCGCGCCCGCGGTAGTGACAAGCGCGCCACCAGTGATCGCCGCGGGCATGCGGGTGACCAACAACGTCACCAACGTCCGCAGCACCAACGTCACGCACGTCACCAACGTGACAAACGTTACGATCATCGCGCCCCCGAACGCGACGGCGAACCACCACGCCTTCAACACGCAGATCCCCGCCGCGCCGCAGCTCGCCGCGGCGCGTCCCGCGGTGGTGCAGGCGCACGCTCCCGCCCCGAACAGTGCCCGCCCGATCACTCCCTACGCCGCGGCTCAGCCCCCCAGCGTCCCGGTCCATCCGGGTCCGCCGCCGCACGGTGTGGCCGTGGGACACGAGTCCGGTCCGGCGCGAGGCACTCCGATGAACGGTAACCACGCGCTGACCGCCTACAGCCCGCCCCCGGCGCAGAATGCCGCGACCGGGCACGACCCGCATCAAGCGCCCGCGAATGCCGGCAACGCCCATCAGGGGCCCGCGAACAATGGCGCAGCGCATGCGAACAATGGCGCCGCCCATCAGACGCCTGCGAACAACGGCACCGCGCAGCAGACGCCTGCGAACAACGGCACCGCGCAGCAGACGCCTGCGAACAACGGCGTCGCTCATCGGCCGCCGCAGGCGAATTCCCCGCCGCCCGCTCACGGCAACTCAGCAGGCGCTGCCGCCGCGCACGGGAACTCGGCGAACGAGGCGAAGTCCCAGAAGCCGGACGCGAACGATCATCACAAGAAGCCGGACCACGAGGCGCAGGGTCAGCAGGAGCACTAAGCGCGTCGCGCGGCGCGATACGCCGCCAGGGCGTTGCTGACTCAGACATCGCGCGCTCCAACGGGACCTCGGCGGGAAACCTCCTGCCGTCAGAAGTGCGATCTCTCGCTCCCTGCCCGGACGGGCAGGGAGGACTAAGCGCGCAATCCTCGGCATTCAGTTATCTGCGAGCCGGATTGCGGCGTGAAGACGCCGCACAGCGTCCGCAACGGCTTCGCGCGCGCATTCCTCATACAACACCTGCGCCGCAACCATGTTGTCGTTGATGAGTCTGTGGCACAGGCGGTTCGCCGTGGACTGGATGCGCTGGCACGCCTCCTGGATGTCGGTCGCCGTGGACAGATTGAGATCTGACATGGAGACCACGGCGGTGGCGATCTCCGGTTCCCGGTGCGCCCACGGACCCGCGCGCCCCGACGGCGGGTGTGCCGCGGTCGTGTCGAGAAGCGTTCCACGTTGATGTTGCCGCGGTCGCTGATCTGCCAGCGCACGCAAGTCAGCGTACCTCTCGCGAAACAGTGCATCGAAATCGCGGCCCGCATTGTCCGCGGCGCCCTGATCCAGCACCCAAGGTCGCATTGCGGCTGCTTGCTCCTTCGGCCTACTGGTCGAGGAATCGACAGGCAATCATGGGGGCCCCGACCTCACACACTGCTGCACCACAAGTACTAAGGAGCACTCCTAGTCGGAGCCGCCTGACGCACCGGCGCGTTTGTCGCTATTCTTCGTGGCGCTATTCCACTCGTGCCGGTGACGAGTCCAACAAGGCTCCGAGCCTGGCAGACATGATTGAATTGAGAGAGACCATGAACCGCGCAGCTGTGGAGCGAATCTCACCCCTGGTCCTAGGCTGTCTCGCAGCGACTTGGCTGATCTGGGGGTCGACTTATCTGGCAATAAAGTTCGCCTTAACGAGCTTTCCCCCGTTCTTTCAGATGGGTACCCGGTTCGTGCTCGCAGGATCGCTGCTGTTGCTTTGGGGACGTTACCGCTTGCAGGAAATGCCGACTCTCGCACAGTGGCGCAACTCATTGATCATCGGCACGCTGATGCTGGGGGGCGGGATGGGGTGTGTGGCCTATGCCGAGCAGTGGGTACCCTCCGGGCTGGTAGTGGTGTTCATAGCGATTGTCCCGCTCCTGACGGTGCTGGCGAACCGGCTCTTCGGCGTAAGGCCTTCGCGCGTGGAGGTGCTTGGGATTTCCATCGGACTTGCGGGCGTGCTGTTGCTTGCACGGGGCCACGGCTTTTCCGCTTCGGCCGGTGGCTTGATTGCGGTCAGCACTGCCACGCTCAGTTGGTCGACAGGCAGCGTGCTGAGTCTGCACCGGTTTCCGCTGGCCCCGGGATCGGTCGGCTTCGCGAGTGAAATGATTTGCGGGGGCGCAGTTCTACTCGTGATCTCGCAGCTGGTGGGGGAACGCTTCCACTGGCCTCCGCAACCGCTCGCGTTCGTGGCATGGATGTACCTGGTCGTTTTCGGTTCGCTTATCGCGTTCACCGCCTACATGACCCTCTTGGCACGCACCGACGTCGCGCTCGCGACAAGTTACAGCTTTGTCAATCCCGTCATCGCACTGCTGCTCGGCATTGGCTTTGGTGGTGAAGCGGTCACTCATCAGGAATGGTTTGCCGCCAGCATCGTTGTGATTGGCGTCGTGACGTTGGTAATTGGAAAACGCCGAGATCAGCGCCGGGGATCACGGTCGCTTGCACGCGTCGGCGATTGACGCTCGCCAGGACGCGGTCAGGAAGTGCGCGAGCTGCCTTCTGCGCGCCATCTCTATGTGACTGCTCCCAGGATCTCATGCCCTCGAGGCGCCGGCCGCAGGTGGTGCGCAGCCGTCCAGACGAAATCGGTGTCAGGCGTTCGTGCGACCCGTGCCTGAGATCGCAGGCTGACGTTTGTGCCCGTGGAGCTCCGTCAGTCTGTCCAGGGCGCGCTTCCCTATGACTTAGTAATGGCGCCCGCACCGAAAAGCGAGCAGGTACCCGCCAGATAAGGTAACGTGCCTTAGCTCGTGATCCTTTCGCCTTGTCTCCTTGGCCTCTCGCCCCTGCGGCGCTTCCCACGGCCAATCTGCCAGCTCAAAAGCCTCCCGAACTCACTGCAGAGCTGTGCTCTGCGGCGCTCTTCCCCTTATCTGTACGAGATTCATTCATGACAAAACTCTACGTCGGCAACCTCCCATTCACGGCGACCGAGGAGGCCGTTCGCGGCTTGTTCTCACCCCATGGCACGATCGAGAAGCTCGCTCTTATCAGCGACCGCGACACCGGTCGGCCCCGTGGATTCGGCTTCATCGAAATGTCCAGTGCGGACGCTGCGCGGGCGATGCAAGCGCTCAACGGTAAAGATTTCGACGGTCGGGCACTCAAGATCAATGAAGCCCAGGAACGCCCCCGTTCTGGCGAAGGCAATTCTCGCTACTGAGTCGTTGGCCTCCCGACGCCATGCGTCGGGAGGCTCGAGAGTCGCGCAAGCCACGATGGGTGGCAAAGCAGAGGCGGACAGGCTCGCGATGAGTGGCTTGTCTTGCTCAATTACAGTTACGTCCGACAGGGGCGAGCGGAGCCTGTGGTGGCATCCGCTCCCACGGCGTATGCGGTTCGTGAGCTTCTTGTAACGCTTTCGGCGCACATCAAGCGAAAACTGGCGCAGAGCCGTAAACCGAATCAGGGAGTTGCGGATCCAAAAGCCGCGGCTCATTACAGCCACGGCCGGCTTGGATTCAAGGAACCGGCCCAATCGGGGAAGTTGCCGCACAGTAACGCTTGAAGTCACGCGCGGACAGCGGTGCCGAGAAATAGTGACCCTGGGCGAGTTGCACACCGGCGGCCCTGAGCGTATCGGCCTGGAAGGCTGTCTCGACCCCCTCAGCGATGATTTGCAACGATGTTGTTTGCAACAGCGTCGCAAGGCCGTCCAACCAGGGGGCTGGAGGCTGGTCGCGAGCAAGCTCGGCCACGAGCAGCTGATCGATCTTGATGAAGTCGAAGTTGCAGCGCGTGAGCAAGGCTAGGTTCGTGCCGGAGAGCGTCGTGTCATCGAGCGCGACCCGTGCGCCGGTGCTTGGAATGCTGTTGAGCGCATCCAATCCCAGCTGGTCAGGTATGCCGCGCTCGGTAACTTCGACGATGAGCTGCTTGACGCGCGCGCGCAGTCCCGACTTGGTTGCGGCGTACTCGAGTCCGCCGCGGCCCAAGATCTCCGGCGGCACGTTGATGCTGATGTGAACGGCCTCATGGCCTCCGAGCCAGTCGCTCAACTCCATGGCGACCGTGTCGATGACCCAATAGGTGAGCGTCCCCGACAACGGAGTTTTATCGGTCAGCGGGATGAACTCCGAAGCATTGAGGACGGTATTCTCGCGTCGCCAGCGGATGAGTGCCTCGGCCCCGAAGCAATGCCCGTCGCGAAGCGAGACGATCGGCTGATATACGAGAAGGAATTCCTGTGCGTCGAATGCCGAACGAATCATGTTGAGGTCCATGGGACTTACCCACCACGGTCTTGTGAGGAACGACGCGCACCGGCTGCGGTAAAGCTCATGTGTAGCCTAATGGATTGGCGCAAGAATCGCGATCCGGCAGACACGAATCAAAGCAACCAGTGCGCGCGAGCAAACGCGGAGGTTGGGTAAAGCCCTTGGGGTTGCCCAGTCACCGAGTTACGTGCACTTCGGCACGATCATGTGGGCTCCCGTCGGGCGCGTGGGGTCAAGCTCACGTCAAAGCGCTGTTGGCTCGGTTGGTTGAATCCACGCGCCCGACGGCGAGGTTGGACATGCCATCAGGACCGAATGACGCTGAGGAGCTTGGGGACTAAAGTCCACCGCGGCCGCGAAGCACACCGCCGCTGCGCCGCTCGAGGCGACTTGCGCCAATTCCGTTGAGGTACAGCCCGAAGCGCGCACGGTCACCATTGCGCGCCGCGCGCACGTTCAGGCCGATGATGAGGTCGGGTCGGCTGCACGGCCGCCGCGGCACGAAGATTCTAAAGAGCGGCCTTACCAGAGTTTGACGGCCTTCCGATGCAGGCATGGCCGGGCACGCCCAGCGGTGCAACTATCGCCCGGCGCTGGCAGCGCGTGAGTATGCCCGCGTCCTGTGGACGATGTGTACGCGAGCTGCGAGCTGCAGCGATCCGGACGTGTTGTCGGGAACGCCACTCCGACCGAGGAACGCGACGGCGTTCCTGAGTCTTCCAAGACAGATGGGAATGCCGACTGTGTCCGAAAGTCACAGCGGTTAGGCCTATTTTGTATGGCCCGCGCCGGAGCAACCCGTGAACATCAACGGCGGCAACTCGCCGCTGATTACGGTCCGCAAGATCGAGCCAGGAACGCTAAACGCCGAAGTCACCACCGAAGTGGCCGAAACCTGACCATCGTCTCGTGATCAAGCAAGCGTAACGGCAGAGGCTGACGTTCTCGTTTCACCGAAGATCGTGTTCACCGGTAGCGCGCGTAATAACACTGGAAAGGACTGGTAGGCGCCGATCTTGATGTGCGCGCGCCCTACCAGCCTGTCTTTGACAAGGGAGTACCCATGAACTGTAACTCGCATACGAGAGGTGCGGCGCGTGCCTTGTTGATCAGCGCCGCAATGACCGCGGGTCTGGCCGCAGGCGTGGCAGTTGCTCAAGAGCAGCCAGCCGCACCGGCGGCCGACGTGATAACCGAGGTTGTCATTACCGGATCGCGTATCGCGACCCCGAACGCGACCAGCACCAGCCCCATCCAGGTCGTGACCGAGCAGCAAATCAAGCTGCAGGGCGCCAGCGACATGGCGAACCTGCTGAACACGCTGCCGCAGGTTCTGCAAGTCGGAGTGGTCGACCTCGGCCCGCGCCAGAACCCGCTGGGCGTCGCCGGTGGTGAGGCCACCGTCAACCTGCGTGGTCTGGGCCCGCAGCGCACGCTCGTGCTGGTCAATGGCCGGCGGCTAGGCCCAGGGGATGCGAACACCGCCAACCCGAATCCGGGCGCGGATACGAATCAGATCCCGGCCAGGCTGGTGGAGCGCATCGAGGTGGTCACCGGCGGTGCGTCCGCGACCTACGGCTCGGATGCGATCGGCGGCGTCGTCAACTTCATCATGAAGCGCGACTTCGAGGGCGTGGAGCTGGATGCCCAGGGTGGCTTCTACCAGCACAGCAACCACAACACCGCCATGCAGCAGCTGGAGACCGATGCGGGCTTCCCCGCGCCAACTGGCTCGGGCACCGACGGTCAAAACCAAGCCTTCACCCTCATCATCGGCACCAACACCGCAGCAGGCAAGGGTAATGTGACCGGCTACCTGACCTATCGCGCGCAGAACCCGGTATCGCAGGGCAACCGCGACTTCGCCGCCTGCCTGCTGCGCATCGGCAACCCGCCGTTCTGCGGCGGTTCGATCACCTCGAACATCGTCTCGGCCGGCATCCTCGAGGGGAATCAGCACGACTACACGGTCATCGGCAACACGTTCCAGCCGTTCGGTACGCCCGGTGGCAACCCCCCCGCGGCATTCAACTCGAGCCCGTACCAGTTCTTTCAGCTCGAAAGCGCACGCTACGTCGCAGGTGTGTTCGCGCACTACGACATCGCCGACTGGGCCAAGCCGTACCTTGAGTTCAACTACATGAACGACAGGTCCTCGACCCAGGTCGCACCGAGCGGTTTCTTCTACGGCGGCGATCCGAAGACCTCGGTGCCGGGTGGTTCAGCCGACGGCGGGGTGCTGATTCCCTGCAACAGCGCGCTGTTCAGCGCCTCCCAGCAGGCGCAGCTGTCGCAGTTCTGCGGTACGGGCGACTCGCCCCCGGGCTACGTGAACCTCTTCATTGGCCGCCGCAACATCGAGGGCGGACCGCGTAACACGGAGTGGGAGCACCAGAACTACCGTATGGTCGCGGGTATCAGGGGTGACGTGACGGACGCGTGGAACTACGACCTCTACCTCTCCAACTACCACACCTCCCTCACGCAGACCAACACAGGCTTCCTGAGCTGGAACGCGATCAATTCCGCGTTGAACGTTGACAGCGCCGGTCACTGCATCAACCCCACCACCGCGAACTGCGTTCCCTGGCAGATCTTCACGCAGGGAGCCGTGACGCGCGCAGCCGCGGACTCGCTGGCGGTGCCGGCCATTGAAACCGGTACCATTCAGGAGCGCATCATTTCGGGGAACATTACCGGCGATTTCGGCAAGTACGGCCTGAAGCTGCCGACGGCAAACCAGGGCATCACGCTGAACCTGGGGGCGGAGTATCGCAGCGACACGCTGAACTTCCTGCCGGACGCGGCCTCGCTCTCCAACGATCTCGCGGGCTTTGGCGGCGCCGCGACCTCGATCGATGCCAAGATCCACGTGACGGAGGAGTTCGCGGAGCTGCGGCTGCCGATCCTGCAGGAGCTCGCATTCGCCCACGAGCTGGTATTCGACACCGGCTACCGGCACTCGAGCTACGACCCCTCGGGCCCGGCCAACACCTACAAGTTCGAGCTGCAGTACGCGCCCTTCCGGGCGTTGCGCCTGCGTGGCGGCTACCAGCACGCCCTGCGGGCGCCGAACATTATCGAGCTGTACAACCCCCAATCGGTCACCAACACGAGCGTCGTGAGCGTTGACCAGTGCGCAGGCGCGAATCCGACGGCGAGCCTGGCCGAGTGCCAGCGCACCGGTGTGACCGCGGCTCAGTACGGGCACATCCCGCAATGCCCGGCCGGGCAGTGCGCGACGCTCACCGGCGGCGACCCGAACCTCAAGCCCGAAGGTGCCGACACGGTGTCGGTCGGCGTGACCCTGACGCCCTGGCAGGACTTCACGGCGAGTGTGGATTACTACCAGATCAAGACCAAGGGTCAGATCGGGATCATTCCGCTCAACACTTCCTACAATCAATGTCTGACCACGGGTAATCCAACCTACTGCAGCCAGATCGTGCGAAGCGCGACGGGCAGCCTATTCGGCACCACGATCGCCGGGGGCGGCTACATCCAGGGCACCAATATAAACGTGGCGAATGCCAAGGTGGAGGGCATAGACGTCCAGTTGGACTACCGGCTGCCGTTGGCTCGGCTCGGGTCGCTGAATTTCAACCTGGCCGGCAGCTACATGCACAACTCGAGCGTCGAGCCGCTGCCGGGGCTGGGCACTTACGACTGCGCCGGCCTGTACGGGCCGACTTGCAGTGTTACGCCGCGCTGGCGGCACAACCTGCGCGCGACCTGGACGACGCCGTCGGCCGACCTGCTCGTATCGGCACAGTGGCGCTTCATCAGCTCACAGGATCTGGATACAAACTCGACCAACCCACTGCTGAGCAACGGGGCGTTCGATCCGTACTACCAGCGCATCCCCAGCGTCAGCTATCTGGACCTCTCGGCGATCTGGAACGTCAACAAGGCACTCTCGGTGCGCGCCGGTATAAACAACCTCCTCGACAAGGATCCGCCGGTGGTGGCCTCGGACTATGCCGGCACGGGCTCGGGTAACGTGTTCCCGAACTACGACACGCTCGGACGTGAAGTATTCTTCGGCGCGACGCTGAAGTTCTAAACCCCTGCGGCGCGTTTCTTTGTACTACTGAACGGCCCCGGGCAACCGGGGCCTTTTCCAGCTGCTCGCCCGTTGTGGTCTGCGTCAGGCGGTAACGGGCAGGCGCCGACCAGTCGCGCCTACTGCCGAGTCCGGCGTCGGACTCCTCGATCGGGAACGCTGGCCATGCCCTCATGCGCAGCGTGCAGATTCGGAGAGATGCGAGCGACGGGAGTCAGCGGATGTCCGCTTTTGCTCCAAGCGTGTCCGAGGAACGTACGGCAGGCGCACTAACATGACGCACACCCGGAGACCCTCGCCATGCTCGCCAGCGCGACCATCATTCCCCGACCGCGCTGCGTACGCAGCCGAATACCGGCGAGCGGGTTGACCACCGCTATCCGGGCCGCATTCGCATTGGCACTTTGGTGGGCATCGACTCTGGCGGCAGGCGTCTACTCGACCCCGGCACCAGCTCATCCCGTCATCGAAGTCGGCGTGGATGCGGGGATTGGACCCGGAGACGACTTCTTCACCTACGCCAATCGCGCCTGGCTCGAGGCGACGCAGATTCCCGAGGGCAGTCCGCGTTGGAACGCACGCAACGAGATCAACGACCTCACCCGCCGCCAACTCGAAAGCCTGATCGATGACGCAGCGGGCGCCCCCGCCGGGTCAGACGCGCACAAGGTGGCGGATTTCCGCGCGGCCTATCTGAACGAGGCCATCATCGAGGCGCGCGGGCTTGCATCACTTGCGCACCCCTTCGACCGCATCAACGGCGTACACGACAAAGCCGCACTGACCCGGTTGTTGGGCAGCGACCTTGAGGCCGACGTCGACCCGTTGAACCGGGGGATCTACGATTCCGCTCACTTGCTGGGTCTGTCGGTGGAGCCCGGGCTGCACGCCGAAGGGAACTACGTCGCCTTCCTGCTGCAAGGAGGTCTCGGCCTACCCGATCGCGACCACTACGCGAGCAGCGCGCCGGAGAACCAGGCGCTGCGCACCCGCTACCGGCGCTATATCGCTCGCATGCTGGCACTCGCCGGGTTCGATCACGCGGTTGAACGCGCCGCGGGCGTAATGGCGCTCGAAACTGCCATCGCGCAAACCCATGCCACGCGCGAGGCCTCGGCTGATGAGCGCAACGCCGACAACAGCTGGACGCGCGCCGATTTCCTCCGCCAGGCACCCGGGCTCGACTGGTCCGGGTTCTTCGCTGCCGCCGGGTTGTCCAAGCAACAGTTGATCGTCGTCTGGCAACCGAGCGCCGTGAAGGGCGTCGCCGCATTGGTCGCCTCGCAACCGCTTTCGGCGTGGCTCGATTATCTGCGCTTTCACCTCATTCACGCACACGCCGACGTACTGCCGCGCGCCTTTGCCGAGGAGGCGTTGGCGGCTCCCGGCAGCGCGGCGTCGCGCGAACGCAGCTCGCGTGCGCAACGGGCGCTGGAAGGAACTCAGCAGGCGATGAGCGGCGTGCTCGGTCGGCTCTACGTGGAACGCTACTTCCCGGCCGACCAGAAAGCACGCGTACAAGCCATCACGGCCAACGTGATCGAGGCCTTCCGCCGGCGCGTCGAAGGCGTGACGTGGTTATCGCCCGCCACCAAGAGACAGGCGCTGGCGAAGTTGAAGGCGCTCTACTTCGGCGTGGGCTACCCGGAGAAATGGCAGGACTACAGCAGGCTCACGATAAGTGCGCTGGATGCCGTCGGCAATCAGCAACGCCTGGCGGACTGGAACCGTCGCCTAGCGCTTGCGCGGCTCGGCCAACCTGTGGATGTCACCGAATGGTGGATCACGCCCCAGAGTGCGGGCGCGTTGTTGCTGTTTCAGCAGAACGCGTACAACCTTTCCGCCGCATTGCTGCAGGCACCCAAGTTCGATCCCTCCGCCTCAGACGCCGCCAACTATGGCGCCATCGGCGCGATCATCGGTCACGAGGTCAGCCACTTCGTCGACACGCTGGGCGCGGATTACGACGTCGCGGGACGCAAGGTCAACTGGTGGACGGCAGAGGATGTGGCCGGCTATGAGGCCGCCACCAAGCCGCTGGTACTTCAGTTCTCCGACTACCGCCCGTTCCCTGACATGACGATCAACGGCAAGTTGACGCTAATCGAAAACCTCGCCGACCTCGGTGGCCTTGTCGCCGCCTTCGACGCATATCGTCGTACGCTCGGCAGCAGGGCGGGCGACAAAGAATATGTGAGACAGCACGACCGGGAGTTCTTCATCGGCTTTGCCCGCAGCTGGCGCACCAAGACACGCGAAGACGCGCTGCGCGCTCAGATAATCACGAACGATCACGCCCCGGAGAATTTTCGGATTGCAACAGTTCGCAATATCGATGCATGGTACGACGCGTTCGACGTACAGCCCGGGCAACGCCTGTATCTGGAGCCGAAGGCGCGGGTACGCATCTGGTGAGGGCCGGGGACTGGCGCGCATAGTGCCACCGCCGCGTGCGCGGCAAGCGGATCAGCCTTGGAGTGCAAGTTGGACTCCTCCCGCTCTAGACCCGTCGCGAAGTGCTCTGCAGCGCCGCACGGCACAGCGTCAGAAGATGCCTACACAAAGTCTGGTGGGAACGGAAGTCCATTACGGCGTCGGCGAATTGGCCCCTCGCCGCCTGCCCCATGCATTCCAGACAGTGCAAAACAAGGTGCCGCACAGCGCTTGGAGGCACGAGCCGCCGGCACCTACGCAAAGTCAACAGGGGCTGACTAACACGACTAAAGCGAGCGCGATCAAGGCATACGCCGATGAGTTGCTGCCGCACGCGAGGAACATTCGGTGCGCAGTCAGCAGGCGCACGTCGACCGGAAGGCGGTCCCACAGAGAGTGAGTTTCGTGTTGCCTATCGCCGACTGACGCTAGGGCGCCAGAAGTTTCTAACGCATTGCTGCACTTGCCCACACGGGGCGCGCAGCCCAACAATGCTGGCATGCCTTAGGGAAAATGAGAGGCAAGCAGGGGATGCGCTCGCCAAGGATTCTTCTGGTAGGGCCGTACGACCCAAACTGCGGGGAGTACACCTTTCTTGCGCCACCGCTCGGGGTGTGGCGACTCGCGGGGGTGCTCGACTCCGCGGGCGCACACGTCCAGGTCTTTGACCCGAACTGTTGTACCGGAGCCCCCGCAGCGGCACTGGAGCGCCAGATCCTGGCCGACGCCTGGGACGTCATCGGCATCTCTACGACCGGCATGACGCTGCGGTTCGATCTGGAGCTGGCGCACCGCGCGCGGCGCGCGGCGCCCCGGGCGCTGCTCCTCGCCGGTGGCATGGAAGCCACGTTTCGACCCGAGCTGATGTACGAGCTCGCACCCTTCGATCTCGTGGTACTCGGTGAAGGCGAGCGTCCCTTGCTAGAGCTCGCCTCGCGATTGCGTGCCGGAGTGTCCGTAAAGGGGATCGCCGGGACTGCCGAGCGCTTAGCGGATGGCCGGGTCCTGAAGCTGCCGCAGCAGGCACTCGATGCGGCTGCGCTGCGCGATGCGGTGTTTAGCACCCCGTATGAAAGGATGCCCTACCGCGCCTACTGGGAGCGTCTCGAAACAGCGTACGGCCTCGGCTCGCTACCGAGCAAGGCCGAGCGCGAGGCGCGGCTCGCCGAGATCCGCTCGGTGCGGCTGATCACGCTCAACTACTGTCCGATGGGGTGCACGTTCTGCTCGGCCACGAATTTCCTGCACGAAGCCCAAGGCGGCGTCGCCAGCATCGCGCGCCTCGATGCGACCGACTGCGTGCGGATGCTCGAACGCATCGTCGGCGCACACCCAACAGTGCGCACGATCATTTTCCAGGACGATATCTTCGTCTTCACCAAGGACCGCCGCGTCCTGCAACTGTGCGAGGCTATCCTTGCCGCCAAGGAACGCGGGACGCTGCCGCGTGAGCTCCAGTTCATCAGCACCAACCGCATCGACGCCATGTCCGCCGAGCGCCTCGCTGCCATGCGCAGCGCCGGGTTCCGCGTACTGGGCTTTGGCATCGAGAGCTTCTCGCGCCAGATACTCGCCGAATTCAACAAGGCGCAGATATACCCGCACATCGCGCCGACCCTGGCGAGCGCACTCGAGCTGGGGATCACGCCATTTCTGGACATCATCCTCAGTTCCCCGCGGGCGAGCCTCGCCGACGTTGCGGAGACACTGCGCGGCGCCTGGTACTGGCTGCAGCGCGGCTGCGAGGTGGGCATGTACCCGTACGTAGTTCCATTTTCAGGCGCGGCGCTGGCGGCTGATCCGGCGCTGAGGCCCTTCACCATAAATGAACGGCGGCGCATCCGCGGGACACAGATCTCCTGGAATCAGCCGGCGAAGATCCTGCCGATCGATCCCAACGTGCGCGACACGATCCTCGCCATCGAACGCGATTATGAGAGGCGCCTCGAGCAACTGCAGCAAACCGTCCCACATCTGCCCTCCAGAACCCGCTCCCTGCTGTGGATTCTTTCCTCGCTCGAGCCCATGGCGGCGCATGGCCTCGCGGTGGCGGACGACGGGCAGGTACGCGCCGCCATGATGGCAAAGGTGCCTCAGCAGCAGGCGTCGCCGCGCGTGGCAAGCGCATGAGGAAGACGCCGCCCTGGGCCTTGCTGGCACCCGCTGCGGTGTGCGCGCTGCTGACGGTCTGGATCGTGCTCGACGCGGCGAACGTGCAGGCCGCGACCCTCTCCGTCCTCCTCTACGGACTCGCCAATCTGATCGTTTACACCGACGCGCTGGACCTGTTGCTGCGAATGCACGTGCGCCGCCGGCACACCGCCACGGCAAGTGCGAGCGCCGACAATCGCAATGTCTCGATTGATCTGGTGGGCTCACTGCCCGGCGGCATCCGCCGCCTGGTGCCGCTGCGGCCGTACGCCATCGTCGCCTCGGTGTTCAATCTCACCGAGCACCTCGACGAGTTCACCGAGTACTTCGCCGCCTACCGCGATCGCGTCTGGCTCATCAGCGACGGTTCGACCGACGACACCGTGAAGCGCTTGCTGCAGGAGGGTTGGCGCTGCTTCGACGATGGCGTCAATCGGCGCAAACCCGCGGCACTACGGCAGCTGCTCGAACGGCTGCCACCGCACATCGAGACCGTCATGGTCGTCGATCCGGACATCCGCATCCGTGGACTCGGCGGCGGCAGTTCCGCCGAGCTCGAGCGCGTGATCGGTGACTTCCAGCAGTCCGGGGCAGCCGCGGTGTGCCCGCGAGTCATGATCGAGCCGGATGGATTTCTCGCCCGCTTTCAGGCGTTCGAGTACGCGCTCGCCTTCCGGGTCGGGCGCGAAAGCCTCGCCGACTACAGCATAACCTCGGGCGTCTCGATCTACCGCCGCGACGCGCTGTGGCGCGCACTGCACGAGCACTCGCTCTCGGTATATGCCGAGGACCTGGAGAACGCCGTGATCCTCCTCAGCCAGGGCGAACGCATCTACTACGATGGCCGACTGGTGGTGAGCACGGAGGGACCCGGCACTCTGCGCCGCTGGTTCTCGCAGCGCGTCGGCTGGTACCACGGATTGCTGAAGGTATACACCGAACGCCTCGGCGCGATCTGGCGCATCAGCAAGCGCACGCCGTTCGCTGCCTATCACTTCATCGTCTATGTCGGCGGGCTGTCGCTGGTGCTGCATCTGGTGAAGATTCTCAGCGCGCTGCTGCTGCTGCTCAGCCTGATCGGCGGGTTCGACAGCTTGTTCCTCCTGCATCTGCTGCCACGCAATACGCTCACCAGTCCGTCCTACTTCGTCGGCGCGGTGGGCAGCTATCTCGCCCTCGGAGTGATCGCACTGTTTACCGTGGTGCCCAAGGCGGAACGCTCCTACATCGCCCCCATCGTGCCGCTGTACCTCCTGTACGCATTGGTGCAGCTGGTGCCCATGACGGTGGGCTTCGGCAACTTCATAGCCGTTCGCATGTGGGGGCGCAGGTTGTACCTGGATCACTATGAACCGGGCACCGCCGAGTCCGGTGTCTGGGAGCAGGGGCGGAGGCTCTACTGATGGAACCGCAAACTTCGGCCGTCGGCTTTCCGGATTACTGGGAAGAGCGCGCGCGCCGCTTTGCCGCCGACGGCGCCGGGCTCGCGGCGGTGTGCTCCTTCGGCATGCCGTACTTCTACAACCGCACGATCGATCTGTGCCAGCGCCTGGCGCTGCAGCGCTGGCTGCAGGTGCGCCCGGGGATGCGCGTGCTGGACATCGGCTGTGGGGTGGGTCGCTGGAGCCGAGTACTTGCCCGGCGCGGCGCAGCCGTCACCGGCATCGACCTCAGCCCTACCATGATCGCTGAGGCGCAACGGCGCACCAACGGCGCGCGGCTGCGTGGGCAGTGCCGCTTTCTGGTCCAGGACCTGGCGGCTCTGGAGGCGGGAGACAAGTATGACCTCGTGTTAAGCGTCACGGTCCTGCAGCACATCCTTGAGGCCGACGCGTTGCGAGCAGCGCTGCAACGCATGGTGCAGCATCTGGATCGGGACGGTGCGATGGTGCTGCTCGAGGCCGCACCGCAGCACCCGGTCGGCACGTGTGACAGTGCCATCTTTCGCGCGCGCCCGCGCAGCAGCTATCTGCGGCTCTTTAGCGAATGCGGCCTGGAGGTGCGTGCCACCACGGGCGTCGACCCGGCGCCGTTTCGCACCTGGCTGCTGCCGCACCTGCCGCAACTGCCGTCCCCAGTGCGTCTGGCGGCACTCGCTGCCGTCACGGCGCTGTCGCTGCCCATTGACGTTCCTTTCGGCCGCGTGATGGTCGAGCGCTCCTGGCACGCGGTCTTCGTGCTGGGGCACTCACGGAATGCTCATGCGCACTAGCGCACGCACCCTCGTCGCGGTCGCGGTGTTGCTGCTTCTCGGCGGACTGGCCGCGCTCGGCTGGTGGTATCAGGCGCGGCAGCAACCCACGGCGGGACAGCCCGCCGGCACGCTCACGGTCGAGGTCACGAGCGCCGCCGACCGCGGACCCGGCACATTGCGCGAGGCGCTGTTCATCGTCGCGGCCGCCACCGGCAAGGCGGACGTCCTGCTCAAAGTGAAGAGTATCGCCCCCGAGACGCCCTTGCCGCCCCTGGTCAACCCGCACGGGGTGCGCATTCTCACGCAGCAGGGCGGCACCGAGATCGACGCCCGCGGCCTGAGCGGCGGTCCGCTGCTCGACGTTGCGGGCGCCAATACCTCGATCGAAGGCCTGCAGCTGCGCAACTGCGCCGCCAACGCGATCCTGCTGCGGGCCGCACAGTTCCGGCTGCGCACCAGCACGATCGAGAGCTGCGACGTCGGCGTCGACGTCGCGGAAAACGCCAGCGATGTGCTGCTCGAGGGCAACCGCTTCACGGGCGATCGCATCGGCGTGCGCTTCGCAGCTTCGACGCGCAACGCGGCCGTAGTCGGCAACACGTTCTCGCACAGCCGCGACGCGGGCGTGTGGGCCGTGCGCGGCGCGCCCGACGCGCATGGCACCGCCATCACGGTGCGCGACAATCATTTCGACAGTGATCGCAGCGGCCTGGTGGCCGCAAACGTGGCCCTGCTGGTGGAGCGCAACGAATTCGCCGCGCATCCGGAGGCGGGCGTCCAACTCCTGGGCGCGGGCGCGGTGGTACGCGGCAATCACCTCAGCGGCGGACCCGCCATGGGCATCATTGCCGACAACGCCCGCGAAGCGGTGATCGACAACAACGAACTCGATCATCTCGGCGCCTACGGCATCATGGTGCGGAGCTCGGCCAGCATCCTGGTGCGCGCCAACCGGGTGCACAACTGCGCATACGGCTTGGCCTTCGTACTCGGGGATCCGCAGCGGCCGAGCACCGCCACGGACAACACGATCATCGCGCCGCAGTTCAACGGCATCGACGTCGTGGGCGACTCGCCAATTCTGCGCCACAACCAAGTGCTGCAGCCGCGCGCGTACGCCCTGCACGTTGCGGACTTCGAGCGGCCCGACGGCTCCAAGGTTGCTGCGCGTCCGGTTCTCGACAACAACAACTTCCGCGCCAACACGCTCGCAACAGTGGCCGCCGGGACGCATGCACCGGGTGCCAATAGCCATGAATGACGGCGACGCGACTCAGCTCCTGGCGACGCCCGCGTGGCGCGATCCGCGCATCCACCTGCTCGATGACCTGTGGTTAATAACGATCTTCGCGGTGCTGTTCGCCACCGCCCTGCCCTGGCTGCTGAGCGGCCTCAGCATCGATTTCATCGCTGCGGCCGGCGGCCTGCTCGTGCTCGGCGCCATCCATGTCGCGCTCGCTGCCCTCGCCAGCCGCACCGTCAGCCGCTGGCACACGCGCGCACTCAGCGTCCTGCATGTGTTCGGCGTCCTCGCCATCGCCTACGTCTGGCAACACGTCGGCGGCTTGCAGAATCCGATATTCCTCATGCTATTCGCCCTGCCCATCATCGGCTCGATCTTTCTCTCCCGCTGGCATCCGTATCTCATGGCGGCGATCGCTGTCGCCGCGGTGGCGCTCATCGCCGCGATCGAGGCTCCGGAGCTGCGCTGGTATGCGCCCGGTGTCGATGCGATCGCCGGATCGGTCGCGAAGCTGCTCGGTGCGGGGAGTGCCAGCCGCTCCCTGCCCTTTACCGGCTTCTACGCGCCATCGGACTACTTCGTCGTCCTGCTGCAGGTGTTCACCGTTCTGATGTTCGCCTGCGCCGTGGCCGCGGACTATCTCGGCACGGTCTACGAGCGGCTGCACACGCAGGTAGCGGCGGCGCTGATTGAGGCGGAGGGCGGACAGCACCTCTGGTCGGCGGTGCTCGAGCGGCTGCCGCTCCCGGCCCTGATCGTGGATGCCGAGACCAGCGAGGTCTGCTTCGCCAGCAGCATGGCGCTGGACCGATTCGGCCTGGGTGTGGAAGCCCTGCTCGGACACAGCCTCCTCGAGGCGCTGGACTTCTCGTACCCCGAGCTTGTGCACGATCTCATCAGTGGCACCGGTGGGGTGGCCAGACCGTGCATGCTGCGCCTCGGCGGACGACTGCTGGCCACCGAGGTGCGCGTGCGCCATCTGGCGCAGAAGGGCCGGCGCCTCGCACTCGTGATCGTGCAGGACATCACAGAGAATTTCTGCGTGCAGGTGGCGCTGGATGGCGCGGAGCACGCCGCCCTCGTGGTCGATTCGCACGGGCGGCTGCTTGCGTGGAACAAGCCGGCCACCGCGCTCTTTCCCGGCGCCGAGGTCGATGCCCCGATCGCGCGCATCCTGCCCGAGATCGCGCCGGAAACGCGCTGGTGGGACCCGGGCCTGAGCGGGCGCCGCAGGATGCACGTCACCGTGATGCAACGCGTGTATCAGCTCACCTGCTCCGCCGTGCCCTTGCCCGGGGAGGACGAGCGTCTGTATGTCCTAGCCTTCGTGCCGGCCGCGCAAGTTGCCGCAGCCCAGCAAGAGGGCACCGCCGTAACCGCGCTGTTGAGACGCCCGTGAGCGTGCGCTGCGCAACGAGCACGCGCGGAGCGGCCATCGCACTCACTCTGGCACCGTTGCTGCTGTGCACACGCACTGCGGACGCGGACGATCAACTGATCTTCTCAGGCAATGGCTCGACCCTCACGGGGGACCATGGCGGTGGCGGCGGCTCTGCGACCTGGCTCAGAAAGTTGGACACCGGCAGCCTGATCGGCCTCGGCGCGGAATACCAGACCGTCTACAACTCGCATTGGACGCTCGGTACTTTTAACGGCGCCCTGGCACTCGGGCAAAGCACCGTGAAGACAACGCTGTACGCCGAGGCGCACCTGGGGGCCGGCGATACGGCCGGTGAGGCCTTCCGTTATACGAACGTAGCCGGCGGGCTCTTCAGCACGCTCGCCCCATGGCTCACCGTGCAGCTCGAGGAGCGCTACATCGACATCGAGCCGAGCCACGGCCATCTGCCCAAGGTCGGCCTGTCCTTTCGTCTCGCACCCAAACTGCTCGCTGCACTCTCGTACGCGCAGTCCTTCGGCGGCAACCTCGGTACCAAGCTCGGCACGGCCCGGGTGGATTATTCCGGGACACACTTCACCTGGCTCGTGGGAGGCGCCTACGGCCCGGTGGCGCCGAGCATCCTCAACCTCGTGGGCCAGGTCCTGGCGCCTTCGCCGACGCTGAAGGAAGGCTTCATCGGAGCAGGCAAGTCCTTCGGACGCACCGACTTGCAACTTATCGGTGACTACCAGGACCTGGAGGGCTTCAAGCGCACCACGATCACGCTCAACTGCACGGTACATCTCGGCGCGCTGAGGCCCTCGTCATGAGCATAGTGCACGTGGTGCGCCGCCACGCTTACTGGCTGCTGCCGCTGTTGTCCGCGGCGTTCGTGGCGCTGCTCGGTGCGCGACTCATCACCCTGAGCGTCAGCGAGCGCTCACAGCAGCTGCGGCGCGCCGCCGAGTCTGACGTGGTGCAGCACACGGGGCGGATCGAGGCCGAGCTCGCCACACTCGCCGATGCAGCGCGCCGCCCGGCCGCGGGCAGCGCCGCGGCGCAGCCCGGCGCACGAGCGCCGCTCGGGGACGCGCGCGAGCGGCGCACGTTCCGGATGGACGGCGCCGGCCTGGTTCTGGCAGCGCCAACCGGAGATGGCGCCGTGGCGGGTGCGGTGGCGGCCGAATGGGCTGCAGTCCCGGCTGCCCGGCGCGACGCCGCGGCGTTGTTCGGACCGGTTCGCTACGGCAGCCGCTGGATTATCGCGGCGAGTGCCCCGGCCGCGCCGCCGGCGACGGCTGCGGCCGGCCCTCCCGCCCCGCCGCTTTGGTCGGTGAGCTACGAAAGCCTCGACTCCCTCCTGGCGCGGGCGCGCTTCGGAACCCTGGTGAACCAAGGCTACGATTTCCAACTGTCACAGCCCGATCCGGCGACCCACCGCGCGCGGGTATTCCTCACCTCGCAGCAGGGCATGCTGCCCGAACCGGCGACCAGCGCCATTCGCCAGCCGGGCGCAACGCCAGGCACTGCCGGCGCGCCCTTTCTGTCACTCGCCATTCGGCCGCGTACCGGGTGGTATCCGGCCCGGGAGCTGGCGGCCGAGACCGGCTTGCTGGCGCTGCTCGTGTGGGCGGTGGCCTTCGGCGCCTACGATCTGACGCATAGCCTCAAGCGCGCGCGCAGCGCACTGGCGGCCGCGCGGCAGCGGCTGCAGGTCGTCAATGAGCGGCTGACCGGCGAGATTGAGCAGCGGGAGAGCCTGGAGCGAAGCTTCGAGCATGCACGCTATCACGACGTCTTCACCGGGCTGCCCAACCGCCGCTACTTCATGGATCAGCTCGATCGCGCGCTGCGGGAGATCCGTACGCGCCGGCGCCACCGCATCGCCGTCGCGCTCATCGACATCGAGCGGCTCAGGCTCATCAGCGACACCCTTGGTCACACCGCCGGTGATGAGCTGCTGCTGCAGGCCGCTCAGCGCTGCGCGCAGGCGCTTGGCGAATCCGAGCACGTGCTGGCACGGTGGGGAGCGGATCAGCTGGCGGTGCTGCTCTACGGGGCGGCCTCGGCAGCGGACGCACGGCAGCTCGCCGACGCGCTTCAGCAGGAATCTCAGGGACGCTACGAGCTGCGCCAGCACCGTCTCAGCGTCACCTCGCGGGTCGGCTTCACCTATGTCGAGTCCGGAATCCGGCGTGCTGAGGAAGTGTTGCGCGAGGCCGATCTCGCGCTCGTGGCTGCGACACAGCAGCAGGCGGGGTGCGCCCTCGCCTACGCGCCCGGAATGGCTGGCGCGGCGGTGAGTCTCGTCAGTCTGGAGGCCGACCTGTACGTCGCACTCGACCGGCGCGAGTTCCGGCTGCTGTTCCAGCCGATCGTAGACCTGCAAGTTGGGCGGGTGGTGGGCGCCGAAGCGCTGCTGCGCTGGCGACATCCGGTCGAGGGGCTGCTGACGCCAGACAAGTTCCTCGCGATCGCAGAGGAGGCAGGTGTGATCGTGCCGGTGACCCGCTGGATCATCCAGCGGGTCTGCCGTCTGGCCGCCGAATGGCGCCAGCGATTGCCCGAGAACGAAGATTTCTACATCAGCGTCAATCTTTCGGCGGCGGTGCTGCGGTCGCCGGGGCTGTGTGAGTATGTCGCGCAAGTGCTCGAGGAGACGCAGGTCTCCGCTGCGCACCTCAAGTTCGAACTCTCCGAGGGAGGCCTGGTCGGCAACGTGACCACGGCGCGCGCCGTGCTCGATGCTTTCCACAACATGGGAATTGAGCTGATGCTGGATGACTTCGGCACCGGTTATTCCTCGCTCAGTTACCTGCAGCTCTTCCCCTTCGATTACGTGAAGATCGACCGCCCGTTCGTCAGCCGCACCGGCTCCGAGCGCGCCAACAACGCGATCACCGCCGCCATCCTGCAGGTGGCCTCGAATCTGGGACTGCGGGCAGTGGCGGAGGTGGTGGAGACAAAGGCGGACGCGCAGACGCTCGCGCAGATGGGCTGCGGCTTCGGGCAGGGGTATTTCTTCTCGCCCCCGGTGGATGCGGAGGCGGTATTCCAGCAGTTGCGCAGCACCGCGCGCGTCGCCATGAGCGAGACCGGCAGCGAAACCGAGACGGACGAGCCCTCCGAGCACGAAGATGATTCGCCGACCATCATGCTGCCTGCGGGCATGATTCTCGAGAGCCGCATCCACGACGAGGCCGATGCACCGGGAGAAGCCTCGCAGGCCAGCCGCTAATGACTCAGGGGTGGCGAAGCATCGGGAGACTGTCATGCGCCGCCAGGAGGCACGACGCACCAACCTGCTGGATCTGATTCAACGCTTCGCGAGCTTTGGTCCTGGAACTGGCGGAGAGAGAGGGATTCGAACCCTCGAAGGGCTTTTGACCCTTACGCCCTTAGCAGGGGCGCGCCTTCGACCACTCGGCCATCTCTCCGCTTGACCCAAACGCTTTTCTTTCAGTGGCTTGCGTCTGCAGGTGCCGGGCGAGGCCGGTGCGCGGGGCGGCCATCATACTCAAGCCTGCAACGGGCAGCAAAACGAACGGGCAGCCACTGGCGGGCGCAGATGGGGCTGAGTGAATCGCGACGCCAGCTTCTCTTGGCGCGGTCGCGCGCGCGCTCGCTCCTGGCACGGCAAGTCGCTGAAAATTCTCGCAATCACGGACCATCTCCCGCAATCGATGATTCCACCGCCGGGCAGAACCGCATTACCCGGACTGGGTGAGATCCAATGACGCGTGCGCGCCAGCGGGATGAATGCGCCGCCGTCAGGCGCTAAGACGGGTACGCACGAATTCCTCCACGGATCCCAGGGCCGCATCGAGCGCCTCGGGCTTGCTGCCGCCGGCCTGGGCAAAATCCGCGCGGCCGCCGCCGCGGCCCCCGACCTGTGCGGCCACCGCGCCCGCAAGCTCGCCGGCCTTGATGCGCCCGGTCTGGTCCGCGGTGACCCCCACCACGAGCACCACCTTGTCGGGATTCTCGACACTGGCGAGCACGACCACGGCGGACTTCAGGCGCTCCTTCAGCTGGTCGATGGCGTTGCGCAGCGCCCCGACATCAGCGCCGTCCACCTTGGTGGCGACCACCTTCACCCCCTGCACGTCGATCGCGCCGGCAGCGAGGTCCACGCCCTGGCCTGATGCGAGGCGGTCCTTGAGCGAACGGATCTCGCGCTCCAGTGCGCGGGTGCGCTCGAGCTGCTCGCCCACCTTGTCCTTGAGATCCTCGCGCGTGCCGCGCACCAGCCCCGCGAGATCCTTCAGCAGCACGTCGTTCTGCTCGACGTACTCCAGCGCCGCTTCCCCGGTGAGCGCCTCAATGCGCCGCACGCCGGAGGCCACGCCGCTCTCGCCCACGATCTTGAACAGCCCGATGTCCCCGGCGCGCTGCACGTGCGTGCCCCCGCACAGTTCCATGGAGAAGTCCCCCATGCGCAGCACGCGCACGTCCTTGTCGTATTTCTCGCCGAACAGTGCGATGGCACCGGCCGCCACGGCGCCGTCGTAATCCATCACGCGTGTTTCGCTGGGGGCATTGGCGCGGATCTGCGCGTTCACCAGCCGCTCAATCTCGCGCAGTTCCGCCGCGATGACCGGTTGCGAATGCGCGAAGTCAAAGCGCAGGCGGTCTGGAGCCACCAGTGAGCCCTTCTGCTGCACGTGGTTGCCGAGCACCTTGCGCAGGGCCGCATGCAGCAGATGCGTCGCGCTGTGATTGAGCGCGGTGGCCTGGCGGCGCGCGCCATTGACGTGACCCTCGAGCTCGTCCCCGACCCGGATCGTGCCGCTCTTGAGCTGCCCCAGGTGCGAGTGCGCGGCGCCGCGCTTCTGGGTGTCCGCGACGATGAAATGCGTGCCCACTGCGGTGAGGTCGCCGACATCCCCGACCTGCCCGCCGGCCTCAGCGTAGAACGGGGTGCGATCGAGGATGACCTCCCCGTTATCCCCCTTCTGCAGTGCCTCGACCGGGCCACCGTCCTTGAGCAGCGTCAACACGCGGCCGCCGGACTTCAGGCGCTCGTAGCCCTGAAACAGCGTGCGTGAGTCGACCTTGGCGTCGGCGCGCAGGTCGACGCCGAACTTGCTCGCCTCCTGCGAGCGGCGCCGCTGTTCTTCCATCGCCGCATCGAAGCGCGCCTGGTCGATGCCCAGGCCGCGCTCGCGCGCGATGTCTGCCGTCAGGTCGATGGGAAACCCGTAGGTGTCGTAGAGCTTGAAGACCGTGTCGCCGTCGATGGTCTTCGCGCCGCGCAGGTTGCGGATGGCGCCCTCGAGCAACACCATGCCGTTGGCAAGGGTTTCGGCGAAGCGCTCCTCCTCGTGCCGCAGCACGCGCTCGGCGTGCGCCTTGCCGCGCGTCAGCTCTGGGTAGGCGCTGCCCATCTCCGCCTCCAGCACCGGTACCAGCTTGTAGAAGAACGGCTGCTTGATGCCGAGCTTGTAGCCGTGACGGATGGCGCGGCGGATGATTCGCCGCAGCACGTAGCCGCGTCCCTCGTTGGACGGCGTCACGCCGTCCACCACCAGGAAGGTACTGGCACGGATGTGGTCGGCGATCACCCTCAGGGAGCTGGAGGTGAATACCTGGGTCCCGGCCAGCTTGCCTGCCGCCCGGATCAGGTTCTTGAACAGGTCGATGTCGTAGTTCGAATGCACGCCCTGCATCACGGCCGCGATGCGCTCCAGCCCCATGCCGGTATCCACCGAGGGCCTCGGCAGCGGCGTCATGCGCCCGTCGGGCGCGCGCTCGTACTGCATGAAGACCAGGTTCCAGATCTCGACGAAGCGGTCGCCCTCCTCATCGGCCGATCCGGGTGGCCCGCCGGCAACCTCGGGCCCGTGGTCGTAGAAGATCTCGCTGCAGGGCCCGCACGGGCCGGTGTCGCCCATCGCCCAGAAGTTCGACTCCTCGCCCAGGCGGGAGAACTGTCGCGGGCTGATGCCGATGTCCTTCAGCCAGATGTCCGCCGCCTCGTCGTCATCCGTGTATACCGTGCACCACAGGCGCGCCGGATCCAGACCCAGGGTGAAGATCAGGAAGTCCCAGGCGAAATGGATCGCTTCGCGCTTGAAGTAGTCGCCGAAGGAGAAGTTGCCGAGCATCTCGAAGAAGGTGTGGTGCCGGGCGGTGTAGCCGACGTTCTCCAGATCGTTGTGCTTGCCGCCCGCGCGTACGCAGCGCTGGCTCGAGGCGGCGCGCAGGTAGTCGCGCTGCTCCCTGCCGAGGAAGACATCCTTGAACTGCACCATGCCGGAGTTGGTGAAGAGCAGCGTCGGGTCATTGCCGGGCACGAGCGAGCTTGAGGGCACGATCATGTGGCTCTGCGCCCGGAAGAATTCCAGGAACGCGCTGCGCACGTCCGCAGCGCTCATATACGAGGGTTTGCTCAAGGTCCTTAAGTCCAGTCCAGGGTCGGGAGCGGCCAGTGGCCGAAGGGCTATGATCCGATGAAAAGGCACGATAGTCCAAAGGGCGCTCCGCCGGCGCCTCGGTGGCGCCGGCGCTGCAAGGCGCCGGAAGGACGATCGAGCGGTTCAACAAGCTGAATAAATGGCGTACCGCGGCGGGGGCCGCGCTTCAGTCGGCCTCGACGCTGGCGCCAGTGGCAGCACGGATCTGGTCCAGCGAGAAGCCGCGGTACTGTAGAAAGCGCGCCTGCCGCGCCTGCTCCGGCCAGCCCCGCGGCGGCTGTGGCCCGAAGCGGCCGCGGCGGACCTTGCTCGCAAGCGCCGTCCAGTCGTGCGGCCCAGCGAGCGCGCCCTCGATCAGATCGGGCGCCACCCCCTGCTGTTTCAGCTGCGCGGCAATGCGCAGCGGCCCCTGGCCCCGGGCGGCATGCCAGGTCGCGAAGTTCTGCGCGAAGCGGGCCTCGTTCAGGATCCCTTCCGCGAGCAGCTCCGAAACCACCCCCGCGGCCGTGTCAGCGTCGAACCCCCGGGCGGTCAGGCGCGCGAGCAGGTCCTGGGTGGCCAAGTCGCGGCGCGCCAGGAGCGCCACGGCCGCCCCCCGTGCGGCGGCCGGATCGGCACGCTGTTCAGGACTTAATGAGGTGCGCCTAGGCCGTAAAGTCATCGGAATCCGGGGTCGGGCAGGCCCGCCTGCGCGCGGACATTTCATCCAGTATAGTCACCCCCGGCGCCTCCCTGAACGAGCCGCCTGCCACTCAATCACTTAAGGAATGATCATGCGACTCTCGCTAGGCGTGCTGGTATGTCTGGGTATAAGCGCACTGTGTGCTGCCTGCGCGGATAAGCCGACCAAGGCCTCCTCCGCGCCAGCGGCGCCGCCACCCGTATCAGCTTCGGCCCCCGCCGCACCAGCGGCAACTCCATCGGCCGCACCCGTGACTGCAGCAGCATCCGCGGCCCCGGTCGCTGAGGCGGCCAAGATGACGGACGCGGAGCAGGACCGGCACTTCCGCTCCCTGGGCTATTCAATGAAGATGCACGACGGCGAGAAGCTCTGGTGCCGCCACGAAGAGGTGCTTGGTTCGCGTGTGGGCGGCAAGCTCGTCTGCTCCACGCCGGAACAGATCCGGCTGGCCGAGCAGCAGTCCAAGGACACGATCGAGAGCGTTCAGCGCAGTTCCCGCACGGGCTGCATGAAGCCCTGCAGCTGATCCAGGGTCCGGTGGCGGCATGCCCCGCGGGCGTGCCGCCGACTCCCTCCGCACCATGGTCTCCTCGCCAACGCGAGGAGGCGCCCCATACCGCGAGCGATCAGGCCGAATTGGCGGCCTGATCGCTGCGACGCTCCTGACGCACGGGTAACAGGCGCGCGCGCACCTGCTCCTCGATCTCGCGGGCGATTTCCTTGTTCGCCTGCAGATAGGCGCGCGCGTTGTCCTTGCCCTGGCCGATGCGGTTGCCCTTGTAGGAGTACCAGGCGCCGGACTTCTCCATGATGCCCTGGGCGCTGGCGAGCTCGATGATCTCGCCCTCGCGCGAGATCCCCTGCCCGTACATGATCTCGAATTCCGCCTCACGGAACGGCGGCGCCACCTTGTTCTTCACCACCTTCACGCGCGTCATGTTGCCGGTGACTTCCTCACCGTTCTTGATCGCGCCGATGCGGCGGATGTCCAGACGCACCGAGGCATAGAACTTCAGCGCATTGCCGCCGGTGGTGGTCTCGGGGTTGCCGAACATGACCCCGATCTTCATGCGGATCTGGTTGATGAACACGACGATGGTGTTCGAGCGGCTGATGTTGCCGGTGAGCTTGCGCAGCGCCTGCGACATGAGGCGCGCGTGCAGGCCCATCTGCATCTCGCCCATCTCGCCCTCGATCTCGGCCTTGGGCGTGAGCGCGGCAACGGAGTCGATGACCACGATGTCCACCGCATTGGAGCGCACCAGCATGTCGGTGATCTCCAGCGCCTGCTCGCCGGTGTCCGGCTGCGAGACCAAGAGTTCATTGATGTTGACACCGAGTTTCTCGGCGTACGAGGGATCGAGCGCATGTTCGGCGTCGACGAAGGCCGCGGTGCCACCGGCGCGCTGCACTTCCGCGATCACCTGCAGGGAGAGCGTGGTCTTGCCGGAGGACTCGGGACCGAAGATCTCCACCACCCGGCCCCGCGGCAGGCCGCCGATACCGAGCGCGATGTCGAGCCCGAGGGAGCCGGTGGACACCGCCTCGACATCGTAAGTGGCTGCGGCATCGCCCAGGCGCATGACCGAGCCCTTGCCGAACTGCTTCTCAATCTGACCCAGTGCGGCGGCGAGCGCCTTCTTGCGGTTGTCTTCCATTGCGCGAAATTCCTACAGAGTTTGGCGACGAAGGAAAATCTTCGTGCCGCAATTATCACACAAAGCGGCCGCCGCCAGTGCGCGCGCACGCAGCTGTTTCAATGCTTTTCGTGCACTTTTTTGTTCTTACCCAGTAGCTGCGATTCGAGGACACTGTATAGCGGGCCCGCGGCGCCGCCGCGGCTCTCGACGAGCGCGAGCGCGGCGCTCTCCCAGGTGACGGTCTCGATCGCCGCGGCGGACCTCAGCTGCACGACCTTGCGTGCCACGGTGACATGCGCGCGGAAGGGCTTGAGATCCGGAGCAAAACCAGCCGCGAGCGCAGCACGCTTAAGCGCGCCCGCCAGCAGCGCCGCCGACTCGCCCGGTGCGCGCTCCAGCACGCACAGGATCTGCGGCCGCCGCCAGCAGGCGAGTCGCTCGAAGCTCAGCCCGATCGGGATGGCTCCCTGCCAGGAGACTGCGACCTGCTGGCCAAGCTCGGCCAGCTCGCCCAGGCGCGCGGCGGCGACGTCGCCCAAGAACGCGAGCGTCACGTGCAGGTTCGCGAGCGGGACGGCGCGGCCGGCCGCCGCCTCGATCTGTGCCTGCGTCGCCGCCGCGAGCGCCCGGCGCTCCGCATCACTCGGCCAGAGAGCAAAGAAGACCCGCCGCGTGCCCTCACGCGGCTGCCCGCTCACACCGGTCCTGCCCGCGGTGCGACTTCCCGCCGCACCGGCAGGTCCAGGCGCAGGATCAGCCGCAGCGCGTGCTGCACCGAGCGGCTGCGCACGAAAGCGCGGTCGCCGGCAAAGAGCTTCTCCTCCGCGATGATGTCGATCGCCGAGCCCTGGCGGGCAGCGGCGCAGAACCACACCGTGCCGACGGGCTTGCCCGGCGAACCCCCATCGGGACCTGCGATGCCGGTGACCGCCAGCGCCACGGTGGCACCGGTGACGCGCAGCGCCCCCTCGGCCATCTCGCGCACCGTCTGCTCGCTCACTGCCCCGAAGCGCTCGAGGGTGCCGGCCGCCACCTTCAGGTCGCGCATCTTGGCGGCGTTCGAGTAGGTCACGTAGCCGCACTCGAACCACTGCGAGCTGCCCGGGATATCGGTGAGGGCCTTGGCCACCCAGCCGCCAGTGCAGGACTCGGCCGTCACCAGGTGCCGCTCCGCGGCGCGCAGCTTATGGGCGACGCGCGCGGCGAGCTCGTACAGTTCCGGATCGCTCACCATGGGAGCGAGGCTACCCCAGCTGGCGGGGCCGCCGGTAGCGGGGCGCGCGGGAGGATTCCTCACCCAGGCGGAGGACAGGGCAGGTGGCCAAGAGGCGCTGGTACCTTCCGGAGGTACGCGACCCGCCCCGGCTTGCTTGGGATTCCGGGGGCGCCGGTACAGAATGCGGCCCAGGGGAGTTCAGGGCCGTCCGCAGCGGCGGTTAACCAGGACCATGCCGGACCGGCCAGAGAAAGGCGCGAATGAAACGTTGGATCAAGGCCCTGCTGCGCTCGGCAAACGCCGAACTCGTACGTTACCGGAGCGAGGAGCAAGCGATGCTGGCTGCGCACCAACGCTTCGGCATCCGGGACCTCAGGGTCCTCGAAGTCTTCGGCGCGCACGGCCAGATCAGCGTCGACGAAGCCCGGTTCCTGGGGGAACTGGTCCGCCAGTCCGACCGCACGCGCCCGATCATCGAGGTCGGCACGCTGTTCGGTCATTCGGCGCGCGTCATCGCGATGAACAAGGATCGCACGCAGGAACTGATCACGGTGGACAACTACTGCTGGAACCCGCTCGGCCTTGCCCGCGAAGCTCACCTGCTTGCGACGCGACTCGCCCTGCGGGAAGCGATCGAGACTCAGAACACCAAGGTCCTGGACATGGACACGGCCAACTTCTACGCCAGCTATTCGGGGCCGCCGCCGGCCTTGTTCTTCTGTGACGCCAACCACGCCTACGAGGCCGTCAAGGCAGACCTGGAATGGGCGCGCAGGGTCGGCACCAGCATCATATGTGGGGATGACTACGACCCGCTGCAGCATCAGGGTGTGGTGCGCGCGGTGGACGAGATGGGTGGACCGCGTGCGCTGGTCGACGGATTGTTTGTGATCTAAGCTGCCGCCGTCACCAGCCGCCGCGCGCCCAGTGCGCCCGCGCCGACAAAGCCGGCAGGGTTGCGCCAGCACTTGGATTGCTGCTGACCGCCCAGCGCCTGAACGCGGTGCCCACGAGCCGCTGTGAAGCGGTCGTGCCCAACAAGAACCTCGGATCGCAGGCCAGGCGCTGGTGACAGGTTTCGCACGTTGAGAAGAAGGAACGGCAATCAATAGCCCAGACCACACGCCCATGATGCAGCAGTACCTGCGCATCAAGAGTGAGCACCCGGATACCCTGCTCTTCTACCGCATGGGCGATTTCTACGAGCTCTTCTACGAGGACGCCCGGCGCGCCGCGGCGCTGCTGGACATCACCCTCACGGCGCGCGGCCAGTCCGCCGGGGAGCCGATACCGATGGCCGGCGTCCCCTACCACGCCGCCGACAGCTACCTGGCCAAGCTCGTGCGCCGGGGCGAAAGTGTCGCGATCTGCGAGCAGCTCTCCGAGCCCGGGGCCGCCAAGGGGCCGCTGCAACGCCAGGTGGTGCGCATCGTAACGCCGGGCACGGTGACGGATGCGGCGCTCCTCAATGAACGCCAGGACACGCTCGTGGCTGGCGTCGTGCGCGAGGGCGCGCGGTTTGGTCTCGCGTGGCTGGACCTCGCCGCCGGGCGCTTCACGGTGCTGGAAAGCGAAGGGCGTGCCGCGCTTGCCGCTGAACTGGAGCGCCTCAAGCCCGCCGAGCTGCTGCTGGCGGAAGGCACGCCGGAGGAGGACCTGGCCCGCGGCGGCACGATGCTGCGGCATCGCGCACCCTGGCATTTTGAGCTCGCCAGCGCCTCGCGTCTGCTCACGGACCAGCTGCAGACGCTCGACCTCAAGGGCTTTGGCGCCGACGAACTGCCGCTCGCGATCCGTGCCGCGGGGGCGCTGCTGCAGTACGTGCGCGACACGCAGCGCGCAGCGTTGCCGCACATCCGAGCACTCCACGTCGAGGAGCGCACCGAGGCGCTGATCCTGGATGCCGCCACCCGGCGCAACCTGGAGCTCGATGCGAGCCTGAGCGGCAACGAGGAGGCGACGCTGCTCGCCGTCATCGACAGCTGCGTCACCGCGATGGGCTCGCGGCAGCTGCGCCGCTGGCTCAACCGACCCCTCACGCTGCACGCGCCGCTGCGCGCGCGCTATCAGGCCCTGGGCACCCTCATCGACCAGCGTCGCTTCCACGCTTTGCGCGAAGCGCTCGGCGGCATCGGCGACATCGAGCGCATCCTCGCCCGCGTGGCGCTGCGCTCCGCACGGCCGCGGGACCTGACGCAGCTGCGCAGCTCCCTGAAAGTGCTGCCGCGGCTGCGCGACCTCATCGCCGCCTACGACTCCCCGCTGCTGCGGCAGATCCACGGGCGCACCCAGACGCACACGGACGTCGTGGCGCTGTTGTGCGCCGCCATCGCCGAAGAGCCGGCCGCGCTGGTGCGCGACGGCGACGTGATCGCGCCCGGCCATGACGCCGAGCTCGACGAGCTGCGCCAGATTGCCACCCACACCGACGAGTTCCTGCTGGAACTGGAGAAGCGCGAACGCGAGCGCTCGGGCCTGCCGGCGCTCAAGCTCGGCTACAACCGGGTGCAGGGATTTTTCATCGAGGTCGCGCGCCGCGACGCCGAGCGTGTCCCCAAGGACTATGTCCGCCGCCAGACGGTAAAGTCCGCCGAGCGCTTCATCACCCCGGAGCTCAAGCACTTCGAGGACCGCGTGCTCGGCGCGCGTGACAAGGCACTCGCCCGCGAGAAGCAGCTGTACGAGGCGCTGCTGACGCAGCTCATCGATCGCCTGGACGGACTGCAGACCACCGCGGGGGCGCTCGGCGAACTGGACGCGCTGGCGGCACTCGCCGAGCGCGCCAGCGCACTCACGTGGTCCGCGCCCGAGCTCACCACCGAGACGCGCCTGACGATCATCGGGGGACGGCACCCGGTGGTGGAGCGCTTCTCCGCGGCGCCGTTCGTGCCGAACGACCTTAAGCTCGACGCCGAACGGCGCATGCTCATCGTCACCGGGCCCAACATGGGGGGCAAGTCGACCTACATGCGCCAGGCGGCCCTCATCGCGCTACTGGCGCACGTCGGCAGCTACGTGCCGGCAGAGCGCGCCATCCTCGGGCCCCTGGATCGCATCTTCACGCGCATCGGCGCCGGCGATGATCTGGCCGGCGGGCGCTCGACCTTCATGGTCGAGATGACCGAAGCCGCCAACATCCTGCACAACGCCAGCCCGCGCAGCCTGATCCTGCTCGATGAGATCGGTCGCGGCACCAGCACCTTCGATGGCCTGTCACTCGCCTGGGCCATGGCGCGCGACATCGCCACCCGGGTGCGCTCGTTCACGCTCTTCGCCACCCACTACTTCGAGCTCACGACGCTCGCGTCCGAGGTCGAGGGCTGCGCCAACGTGCACCTGGACGCCACCGAGCATGGCGAGGGCATCGTGTTTTTACACGCCGTCAAGGATGGACCAGCCAGCCGCAGCTACGGTCTGCAGGTGGCGCAGCTTGCAGGGGTACCCATGTCAGTCATCGGCGCAGCGCGCCAATACCTGGAGGCCTTGGAGTCACAACGTGAACAGCAGCGCGCCGCTCAAGGCCATCCCGATCGTGCACAGGGGGAGTTACCCCTCTTCACCGCGCCATCCGAAACCGTGGCCCTGGAGCAGCTACGGCAAACGCTTGAAGAACTAGATCCTGATCAGCTAACTCCCAGGGCAGCACTCGAAGCGCTGTATCTGCTCAAATCATTGTTAAAGTCCTAAGCGTCTCAGATTCGCGGCCGTCAACTTACTAGCCAGTGCGCGCGCCCGGGGCGATCTCGGTACGAGAAGACTCACGCATGGGCGAGCCGGCACGCTCGAAGATGCTGCGGCGAATGTGCCGATCGAGTCACAGCCGTCTCGATACGACCGCTGAGATACTCCCCCGTTATGTCATCACCCACTATGCAATTTCGAACGGCTCGGGCCACCAAGTTCACCGGCTCATGAGCGCCGGGACATTTCGTGCGGCGCTGCGGGTTCGCCCGAGCTGGGTTCTCAGGTCATCGGGCGCGACCGCGCTGTATCGCCTGCCGATTTATGCCGCCTGCACGCTGTTCGCGTTGGCGATCACGTACGCGTTAGGCCGAGATCTGCCGTGGGATACCTTCAACTATCACATCTATGCCGGCTTCAGCGCCTTGCATGACCGCTTCGCGCAGGACTATTTCGCTGCTGGTCCCCAGGCGTACCTCAACCCGTACGCCTATGCACCGTTCTTCTTGCTCATCGAGTCCGGCTTATCTGCGCTGGCGGTCGGAACGGTCCTCGTAATCTGTCACAGCATCATCCTGTGGCTAACGTTTGAGCTGGCAGTTTCCGCGTGCCCCCGGGCAGCCACGGGGACGCGGGCGACCGTAGGCCTTTTCGCCGTCGTCCTGACATTGACCAACCCCATTCTGCTTCAGCAGCTCGGTTCGTCCTTTGCCGACATCACCACCGCGGAGATGGCGCTCGCAGCATGGGTCTTGCTTGCGAAAGCGGTGCTACGACCACGCGTGGCCTTGATCGTCTGGTCGGCGGTACTCCTCGGGGCCGCCACAGCGCTGAAGCTCACCAACGCGGTACATGCAATTTCGGGCGGGATGCTTCTCCTCCTACTCCCGTCGACCGGGCGCCAAAGGCTCCGCTACGCTCTTGGCTATTTTTCGGTGTTGGGACTGGCCTTTGCCATCGTCGCTGCGCCTTGGGCATATCGCCTGCAGGCCGCGTTTGGCAACCCGTTCTTTCCGCTCTTCAACGACATTTTCCGCTCGCCAGAATTCACTACCGAGCCAGTGCATTTGCTGCGCTTTGTCCCCGCGAGCCTTGGGGAGGCACTCTGGCGCCCGTTCGCCACAATTGCTCCAGAGCCGATGGTGCATGACGAACTGCGAGTGCCGGATGCTCGGTACGCTCTCTTGATTGGGATTGTGCTAGCGCTTCTGACGGCACAACTATGGAGACATTTCGCGCACGCTTCGTCGCCGCACGACTCACGCTCCGTGAACGCACGTTCGGTCACGGACGCTCGTGTCGTACTGGCGCTCGGGTGCGGATTCGCAGCCGACTGGGTGCTGTGGCAAGTCAGTTCCGCAAACAGTCGTTACTTCCTTCCTATGGCCTCTGTCGCCAGCGTTCTCATCGTTGCGCTCCTGATCCGCGTCTTTGCAGAAAGGACCAAGGCCTGGGTCGGGATCTTGGTCGCCTTCACTGCGCTCCAAGTTACCCAGATCGTCATGAATCCCGGAGTTCGGTGGAACGCGACGTCTTGGGACTCGGGACCGTGGCTGGCTGTTTCGGTTCCAGAGAAACTCACTAACGTTCCCTACCTCTACTTGACGATGGGAGCCATGTCGAACGCGTATCTCGCCCCATTCGTCGCTCAGACGTCGGGATTCATCAATTTCACCGGAGCTTACGCACTGAATCCGGCAGGGGCTGATGGCGAGCGCGTGAGGGCGCTCATCGAGCACAACAGGGGTCGGCTGCGCGTCTTGGCCGAGGGTGAACGACTGTACACAGACCTCAAACACCTCCCCAATGTATCGGACGTCGATGGCGCACTGGCGCGTTTTGGATTGCGCGTCGATCTCGACGACTGCGTGTCCATACGCGTGGACGGTTCAAGCCAAGAGCGTGATCGCTACGTGAAACACCTGGTGACGTGCGCTGCTGTTGCCGCTGCAGGCACACCCACGCAGACCCAGGCCGGCCGCGATGCGCAGGTGATTCTTGATCGGCTTGAGGACGCGTGTCCCGCCCTCTTCCAGCCGCGACGTCCAATGATTGAATATCGCAACCACAGATGGCAGCGCGTCTATCTGAATACGGACATATGGGCGTGGGTTAGCCGCGGCTATGTGAAGTTCTATAACCCGGTTAACGGCGACGGGCCCATTTTTCTTGGTTCCGAGAAAGAGTGGTTGGCCGCGCCGTTACATGTGAGATGCGGACGACGCGAAGGACACGCCTTCGCGACTCTAGTGCCGGGACCATCCCGGGACGGGACGAAGTAGTGGTCGCTAGCGCGGATCGAGCGAAAACCGGCCCTGAGTGAGGAAATGTCCCGTTTCGCGTGCCACGCGCGTCGAGATCAGCATCCCCAAGTGGCTCACCGGCAAGACGATGTGATCAGTAGCGCCCGGCATGCGGGTCTCGCTCACCGCGACCGTGCCGTCGTTGTCCTCACTGAAGTTCGCGAGCAGCTGACCGACGCCCAGCGGCTGTGTTCCAGCCACGATGCCAAGCTCACGATCATGGTTCCAGCGCCGCCCCTGTGGCTTGAGCAACTCCTCCGCTACTGTGGACCCCATCAGATGCGCCACCGGCGCGAAACGACTTGCCTGCTCGGCAGCGCGACTGCCACCGGCTGGCGTACCGAGGAATACCACGCGCCCGGGAGGCAGGCTGGCAAAACCTTCCAGAAAGCGATGGATGATGAGGCCTCCAAGGCTGTGGCCGACAAAATGCACGGCCGGCGACTTGAGGTCTGACACGAACGCAGCGAGGCGCTCCGTGGTCGACTGAATGCTAGCGAATGCGGCCGAGTAACGGAAAGAGTGGAGGGAAAGCGCGAACTCCTGGCTAAGGCGGTGTCGTAGTACGAGCGACTCGTCACCGGGCATCCACAAGCCGTGCACGTATACAACGGGAGTCATATCGCGCAAACCTTGACGTTCCTTACCGAGCGCCCCGAGCGCAGTTTAGCTCGGCGGTGGGACACGCACCCGCACGTGCAGCTCGCGCAGCTGCGCCTCGCTCACCTCGGTGGGCGCGTCGGTGAGCGGATCGGCGGCCGTCTGCGTCTTGGGGAAGGCGATGACCTCGCGGATGCTGTCGGCGCCGGCCATGAGCATGGCGAGGCGATCGAGCCCGAAGGCGATCCCGCCGTGGGGCGGTGCGCCGAACTTCAAAGCATCGAGCAGGAAGCCGAACTTCTTCTGCGCCTCCGCAGCCTCGATGCCGAGCAGCTCAAACACCGTCGACTGCATCTCCTGGCGATGGATACGCACCGAGCCGCCGCCGATTTCCGAGCCGTTCAGCACCATGTCGTAGGCCTTGGCAAGCGCCGCGCCTGGAGCGGCGCGCAGCGCGGCCGGGTCCTCGTTCGCGGGCGCGGTGAAGGGGTGGTGCATGGCCACCCAGCGCTTCGCCTCCGCGTCCCACTCGAACATCGGGAACTCCACCACCCACAACGGACGCCAGCCCGGCTGTACCAGCTTCAGGTCCTGCCCGATCTTCAGCCGCAGTGCGCCGAGCGCATCGCTCACCACCTTGGCGCTGTCGGCGCCGAAGAAGATGAGGTCGCCGTCCGCGGCCTGCGTGCGCTCGAGGATGCCCGCCACCGCAGCGTCGCTCAAGAACTTGATGATCGGGGACTGCAGGCCCTCGCGCCCGCGGGCGCGTTCGTTGACCTTGATGTACGCCAGCCCCTTGGCGCCATAGCGCGCCACGAACGCCGTGCACTCATCGATCTGCGAGCGCGGCAGGCTGCCGCCGCCGGGCACCCTTAAGGCCGCGACACGGCCGTTGGAATCCCTGGCGGGACCGGCGAATACCTTGAAGTCGCAATCCTTCACCAGGTCGGCGACATCGGTGAGCTCGAGCGCGATGCGCAGGTCGGGCTTGTCCGAGCCGTAGCGGCGCATGGCCTCGGCGTAGCTCATGCGCGGGAAGGGATCCGGCAGCGCGGCGCCGAGCACGGCCTGGAAGAAGTGCCGCACGAGGCTCTCCATCAGACCCATGATGTCGTCCTGGGCGAGGAAGGAGGTCTCGATGTCCAGCTGCGTGAACTCCGGCTGCCGGTCGGCGCGCAGGTCCTCGTCGCGGAAGCAGCGCACGATCTGGTAGTAACGGTCGAAGCCGGCGATCATCAGCAGCTGCTTGAAGATCTGCGGCGACTGCGGCAGCGCGAAGAACTTCCCCGGATGCGTGCGGCTGGGCACCAGATAGTCGCGCGCGCCCTCCGGGGTGGCCTTGGTGAGCATCGGTGTCTCAAGGTCGACAAACCCGTGCCCGTCCAGGAACGTGCGCATGGCGCGCGTGAGGTTATGGCGCAGGCGCAGGCGCTGGTTCATGACGTCGCGCCGCAGGTCCAGGTAGCGGTAACGCAGGCGCACTTCCTCGCCTACCGTCTCATCCAGCTGAAACGGCAGGGGCTCGGAGCGGTTCAGCACTTCCAGCTCGCGCGCCAGCAATTCAACGTGCCCGGAGGCGAGATTGGCGTTCACCGTGCCGGCCGGGCGCTCGCGCACGCTGCCCGTGACCCGGATCACGAACTCGTTGCGCAGCCGTTCGGCCTCCTTGAAGACCGCCGCGAGATCCGGGTCGAACACGACCTGCAGCAGCCCCTCGCGGTCGCGCACGTCGACGAAAATGACGCCGCCGTGATCGCGCCGGCGATGTACCCAGCCGGCGACCGTGACCTTCTGGCCGAGGAGCTGTTCGTTGACGTGTCCGCAATAGTGTGAGCGCATAGAGGCGCGCGATGTTACGGAGGCCGGGCTGACCTCGCAACCAAAATGCAGGTTCGTGTCGCCCGGCATCGGGAAAGTGCAGGGTCCGACGAGCTTTGCGACTATTCGGTTGCTGTTCCGATGGGTCTCACGCGATCTGAGCCAAGCTTCGGTCGGCCGCCTCGCGTATCACCCTGGCATAGCTGTTACAGGTGGCGGGCCAAGAATAGCGCGAGCGGGCGAAGTCGGCGCGCCTGCGGCGCATGTCTGCGGAGGCCACTAGCACCCGATCCAGCTGCTCGCCGAACCGCAGAGCGGTCTGGAGCGGATGGTCCGGTTCGACTTCCACGCCATACAGATATGGGGCAGCCTCGGGGTCGGCTTGTGCTGAGTCGATCCCACAGATGACCGGCAACCCGCAGGCAAGCGCCTCCTGGACAACAAGCGGGAACCCCTCCCCGACACTTGGCAGCAAGAGACCGTCACTTGCACGGTAGAGCTGCGCCAGCGCGTCTCCCGACAGGTCGGAGTAGACCCTGACATTCGGCAAATTCCATGCGGCAGGATTGAGCGGCCCACGGCCGGCAAACGCAAATAGGACGCCCGGGCGATTGCGGGCTACGGCCTGCAGTACGCGCAATCCCTTTTTCTCAACGAAGCGACCTACGAACAGTGCTACCGTCCCGGACGTCGGCAATCCCAAGGTAACGCGGGACTGGCTGACCTCCGCTGCGTCGAGGGCCGGTGTGTATACCTCCGTGGCAACGCCGTTGAAGATGACCAAGGGGTTGCGCTGCCAACGGATCCTCTTGGTAAAAGAGTGCATCGTCCGCTCGCTGACAAAAATCACGCGCCAAGCGTTCCGAAGTACAGGCACGGCCACGCAGCGATTGGCGAGGGTCATCAGAACTCTCATGACCGGGTTGACGTACGGCACGTCGTGGATGTGCTGGACCATTATGAGTGGCTTGCGATAAGCCATCGCCGCGCAGCAAGCAATCACGCTAGTCATTTGCAGCGCATCGTGCGCAAGAATTACATCATTCTGCTTTGCAGCACGAAAAATCGCGCGCCAGGCCGCAGGCAAAAGCAGCGGATAAGGGATTCGCAGAAGCCGCTCAGCAACCGCCGATGCGCGAAGAGTCTTCGCTTGGTAGCCGACCCCCTCGGCCGTCTCATCAGGCGTACCGGTTGCCAACCAGGTGACGAACACGTGCGGCGAGGACATTCCGCGCGCCAGGGCCGCTGCCACCAGTTCGACACCACCCCGTCGCTCGGCGAAGTAGTGGGACAGCATCAGCACACGCAACCTCTGCCCGACGCCCTCCGTCGTCACACGGGACGCCATTTCATACTTACCTCCAGGCGGTTCGGAAACAACATCCCAGACAAGCCGGAGCGGTAGCAACCGGGGACCTGCAGTTCAAGCGCGTGGCCGGAGCGGGTTGCCAGATCGGACCAGTCTGCCTCAGTCAGGTACCTCGCGCGTAACATGCCGCTAAAGGGTAGATTGCCCAGCACGTCCAAGCCTGCCAAGCGCAGGTCGTCAACCGTGCCGCGCGTAAGATGGTCCTTGATGTAAATGGGCCCCCTGCCTGCCACGCGCCGGCATTCGCGCAGGAGCGACAAGCGCACTTCAGGAGGCACGTGGTGAAGTACGTTAAATAAAACAACACCGTCGAAGGAATTGTCGGAAAACGGTAGTGTTACGCCGTCGAAGATTGCGGTTTCAATGGTCAGCGACTCGATATATCGGTTTTCGACATCCACCGAGACAACCCGCTCAACGCCAAAGAGGTCCTTCAGCGCCTGTGCGATGACACCTGTGCCACCGCCGACGTCCAACACATGGCGATGTTCGCTCTCCCACATGCGCTTAAGGCTCGACAGAGCTGCGTGCTGATATATCGGGCGCCGCCACGCATACATCGGAACATGCTCGGACAAGCAGCGTCTCACGTTTTCAAGACTCAGCCCCTCCATTCGGCCTCGCTGCTGGGCTCGCGCGGCGACGGCTCCGATCGGAAGGCCCAAGAAATCAGAAGATAGTTCAGAAGAAACACCAGCACCGTCGTGACCGGAGCCGCAATGGCGATTGGCAGATTCAGTGACTTGCAGAGAAGCCAAAGACCGGCGATCCACAAGGGAACGTTTGCCGCGGCAGCAAGCGTGTAGCGTGCAAACTTCGGGCGCGAGGTTTGGGTGCGGAAGGTAACCCAAGCGTGCAGTCCGTAGCCGACCAGCAGCACAGGCACGAACATCAGCAGGCTCGCGCCAGTAATTCCACTCCCTCGATTTACGAGCTCCACGACTCCGACGTTGGTCAGCAGTGCACAAACCGCGCCGACCACGAGGTATCTGCCGATTCTCATGACTTCGAGCCACTCACCTTGGACAAAGTCACATAGACACAGGCGTTGTCCTCGCGCACCCACGCCGGGGTAAGCGCGTCTTCCAACAATCCCCTCATGTTCATGACGAGCGCGATTGCGCGCGCAAGCGCACCGCCGAGCAGGGGCAAACGCAAGCAGGAGTGATAGATGCAAGTCAGGCGTACCAGCGTGGTCCACGCCAGTGGACCGAGAATCGGAATGCATACCGTGGTCTCAAATCCATGGCGTCCAAGCTCCGAAATTAGCCCGGGTCGCGTCCAGCGCCGGTGGTCCTCCGGATGCGGGTGATAGAGCCAGGTGCCGTGAGTGGACAGTATCATCCAGCCGCCCGGGCGCAGCAGTCGTAGCGCTTCACAGAGGTAAATATCCACATTGGCGACGTGCTCAAGCACCTGTACCGAGAGAATTACATCCGCACTCGCATCCGACGCATCAACGCGCCCACTTTTGTCAATTGCGAGGTCGGCGCCACCAAGATCCGCACCGCGATAGTCAAATCCGAGAGCCTCGAACGTCGTGCGATACGGCTGGGCACCGCATCCCAGGTCAATCACAACTTTCTGCGCTTCCGCAACCCTGACCGCCATCGCCTCGATGGCTGGCCGCATCTTGCGCAAAACGAGCCAATCCGAGTCGGTGATCCTCGGGTGCAGGCGGCGACGACCGGGATCGATATCCACAACACCTCAGTAGATCTTTAAGGGCGAAAACCGATGGTCGGGCGTGTACTTGGGCATTCAAGTCCGGTGATGACGGGGCGCCGCCCACACACACTTCTCGCATACTCAGAGCCGCGAGGTCTCGCAGAGCCACGGTCCCAGTGGACACCATTCGCTGCCGCTGATCTGCAGAGCGCTTCACATCTTATGTAATTTCGATAGTGGCATACTTGACTGGCCTATGAAATCGGCCCGCCTCTCTTGCCCAGCTGCGTCTGACCATGCGACGAGTGAATCCGGGGGCCTCGAGCTGTCGATTCTCATGCCGTGCCTGAACGAAGCCGAGACGGTGGTGGCCTGCGTGCGGAAGGCCCGAAGTTTCCTGGAGCGCACCGGGATCGACGGAGAGGTTCTCGTGGCGGATAACGGTTCCGCGGATGGATCTCCGGAACTTGCGCGCGGCGCCGGAGCACGCGTGATTCATGTCGCACAGCAGGGCTACGGCAGCGCGCTCCTCGGCGGCATCAGAAGCGCACGAGGACGATTCGTCATCATGGCGGACGCCGACGACAGCTACGATTTCTCGCAACTTGATCGGTTTGTCGATGCCCTTCGCCAGGGCAATACCATGGTGATCGGACATCGCTTCCGCGGAGGCATACGCCCGGGAGCAATGCCCCACCTGCATAGGTACCTCGGCAATCCCGTACTGAGCTTCGCCGGGCGCCTATTCTTCTCCTCGCGCATCGGCGATTTTCATTGTGGGCTGCGAGGTGTCGATCGCGCAGCGACCCTTAGACTGGGACTCGCCTCGCCAGGTATGGAATTCGCCAGCGAGATGATCGTCAAGGCCACTTTGGCGGGTTGGCAGATTGCGCAAGTCCCGACTGTGCTATGGCCCGCCGGGCGGTCCCGGCCTCCTCACCTGCGCAGCTGGCGCGACGGGTGGCGCCATTTGCGGTTCCTGCTCATGATGAGTCCGCGCTGGCTATTGCTGTATCCCGGGCTGACGCTCACCGCACTCGGAATCGCTGCCGAACTGGCTCTCGCCCGCGCCCCGGTCTTTGTGCGCGGAGTTGGATTCGACATTCACACGATGCTCTACGCGGGTGGTGCCACCGTGCTCGGCGTGCAGCTCGTGCTGTTCTCGTTGGTAGCACGCACGATCGGGGTCGTGAAGAACTTGCTTCCGATCACCCCTTCCCTCGAACGGTTCCTGCGCGTCTTCACTCTTGAGCGCGGCATTGTCCTGGGCCTCGCAATAGGCCTGTCCGGATTCGCGCTCGCCCTCTACTCGGTGGGTAGTTGGGCGCACGTGCGCCTAGGGACCCTTGATCCTTCTTCAATGATGCGCGTAGCAATTCCGTCGGTGACCCTGATGCTCGCCGGCGCGGAGTTGGTTTTTGCGTCGTTTCTTCTGGGACTCATAGATCTGCGGAGTATGCCCCCACGAGAGACATGAGGCGCGGCCGGTTCGGTGCCCGCCATGGTTCGAACTCTGGCCCTAAGAGAATGGCGTCGAAACGCTGCAGCTACACGACGGGCCTAGCCGCGGCGCGTTCAGCCTTCACGTTAGGCGGGTGGGGAACCACGACGCCGCAGGTAATTATCATCTTCATCGCCTCATCCACGGTCATGTCGAGCTCGACCATCTGACGGCGCGGCACGATGACGAGGTAGCCCGCAGTGGCATTGAGCGCGGCTGAAATGTAGACCGCGACGTGCGGCTCCCCGAGCCGCTCGCTCACCTCCGGGACATCCTCCGACGTCAGAAAACCGATGCTCCAGACGCCCTCGCGCGGGTACTCCACCATGACCACCTGGCGGAACGACTTCGACTGCGACAGCACGCTCTCGGTGAAGCTCTTGACGCCGCCGTAGATGCTGCGCACCACCGGGATGCGGTTGAGCAGCTCCTCGCCCCAGATGACGAAGCGCCGCCCGATGAGGTTGGTTACCAGCAGCCCGGTGAGGAGCACGATGGCGAGCGCCAGCACCAGTCCCGCGCCCGGCAGTGCAAACCCCACCAGTGCCTGCGGCCGGTAGGACGGCGGCAGGAGCAGCAGGGTGCGATCCATGATGTGCAGCATGAAACTCACTACCCAGATGGTGGCGAGGATCGGCAGCCACACGAGGACGCCGGCGACCATGTAGCGTCGCAGCGCCACCCACTTGCGTGTGCCGCCGTTCACTTCAGGTCAGCGCCGGCCCTTACGGCTGCCTTTCGACTTCTTCGCCTTCACCCGCGGCGCGGGCCTGGCTGGGCGGCGTCCGCCGCGGCGCGCGGCGCCGCTCGCGCCCTTGGCCTCGGCGGGCTTGGCCTCTTTCGCCTCTTTCGCCTCTTTCGCCTCCTTGCCGGCCTTGGCGTCGGTTGTTGCCTCCTTGGCGTCCGCCTTGGTCTCGGGCTTGCTGTCGGCCTTGGCTTCCGCCTTCGGCTCCTCCTTCTCGGTGCCGGAGAGGTTGCGCTTGTTCTCCTTGTCCGACTTGAAGTCGGTTTCGTACCAGCCATCACCCTTGAGGCGAAATACCGGGGCGGACACCAGCTTCTTCAGCGCCTTCTTGCCGCAGGAGGGGCATTTGGCAAGCGGCGCGTCGGTGATCTTCTGCATCACCTCGGTATAGAACTTACAGGACTGGCACTCGTACTCGTAGAACGGCATGGGGCTTCTGGCGTTGGGTTGTTGTGCGCACGATTATAGCGGACGCGGGCGTCCGCCGGCCGCGGCAATCGGCTTATTTGCCGCGTCCCGCCCCGCGCTCGTCCACTTTTGTGAACGCGAGCTCACCGTCCTGCGCAGCCACGCGGATGCGGTCCCCGGGGACGAACTCTGCCTGCAGGATGCGCTGCGCGAGCGGGTTCTCGATCTGCTGCTGGATGGCGCGTTTCAGGGGCCGCGCGCCGTACACCGGGTCGAAGCCCGCCTCGCCCAAAAGATCGCGCGCCGCGTCATCGAGCGTGAGTTCCATGTTGCGCTCCGCGAGACGCTTGCGCAGGTACAGCAGCTGGATGTCGACGATGGCGCGGATCTGGCGCATGCCGAGCGGGTGGAACACCACGATGTCGTCGATGCGGTTGATGAACTCGGGCCGGAAGCTCTCCTGCACGACCTCCATCACCGCACTCTTCATGCGGGTGTAGTTCTGCTCGCCGGCGTATTCCTGGATCACCTGCGATCCTAAGTTCGAGGTCATGATGATGACGGTATTGCGGAAGTCCACCGTGCGACCCTGGCCGTCGGTGAGGCGGCCGTCGTCCAGCACCTGCAACAGCACGTTGAACACGTCCGGGTGCGCCTTCTCGACCTCATCGAGCAGGATCACCGAATACGGGCGGCGGCGCACCGCCTCGGTGAGGTAACCACCCTCCTCGTAGCCGACGTAGCCGGGCGGGGCGCCGATCAGCCGCGCCACCGAGTGCTTCTCCATGAACTCCGACATGTCGATGCGGATCATGGCCTCCTCGGTGTCGAACAGGAACTCCGCGAGCGCCTTGCACAGCTCGGTCTTGCCAACGCCGGTGGGGCCGAGGAACAGGAACGAGCCGTTGGGGCGGCGCGCGTCGGAGAGCCCGGCCCGCGAGCGGCGGATCGCGTTGGAGACGATGCGCAGCGCCTCGTCCTGGCCCACCACGCGCTTGGCGAGCGCCGCCTCCATCTGCAGCAGCTTCTCGCGCTCGCCCTGCAGCATCTTGGAGACCGGGATGCCGGTCCACTTGGAGACGACCTCGGCGATTTCCTCCTCGGTCACCTTGTTGCGCACCAGGGTGGGCGCCTTGTCCTCCGCGGCCTGCGCGGCGCTGAGGCGCTTCTCGAGCTCGGGCATCTTGCCGTACTGCAGTTCCGCCATGCGCGTGAGGTTGCCCGCGCGGCGCGCGGCATCCAGCTCCAGGCGCGTGCGGTCCAGTTCCTCGCGGATCTGGGCGGTGCCCTGCAGCGCCGCCTTCTCGGACTTCCACACCTCATCAAGATCGGCGTATTCCTTCTCGAGCGTCGCGAGCGTCGCTTCCAGGGTCGCCAGGCGCTTGCGCGAGGCCTCGTCCTTCTCCTTCTTCAGGGCCTCCTGCTCGATCTTCAGCTGGATGATGCGGCGCTCGAGCTTGTCGAGCGCCTCGGGCTTGGAGTCGATCTCCATGCGGATGCGGGCCGCGGCCTCATCGATCAGATCAATGGCCTTGTCCGGCAGCTGGCGGTCGGCGATGTAGCGATGGGACAGCGTCGCCGCCGCGACGATGGCCGGGTCGGTGATCTCGACCTTGTGGTGCACTTCGTAGCGCTCGGCGAGTCCGCGCAGGATCGCGATGGTGTCCTCGACCGAGGGCTCCTGGACCAGCACCTTCTGGAAGCGCCGCTCGAGCGCTGCGTCCTTCTCGAGGTACTTGCGGTACTCATCGAGCGTGGTCGCGCCCACGCAGTGCAGCTCGCCGCGCGCCAGCGCGGGCTTGAGCATGTTGCCCGCATCCATGGCGCCTTCGGCCTTGCCGGCGCCGACCATGGTGTGCAGCTCGTCGATGAAGAGAATGATCTGCCCTTCCTGCTTGGCCAGATCGTTCAGGACCGCCTTGAGGCGCTCCTCGAACTCGCCGCGAAACTTGGCGCCCGCGATGAGGGAGCCCATGTCCAGCGCCAGGATGCGCTTGTTCTTGAGTCCCTCGGGCACCTCGTTGTTGATGATGCGCTGCGCGAGCCCCTCCACGATCGCCGTCTTGCCGACGCCGGGTTCCCCGATCAGCACCGGGTTGTTCTTGGTGCGGCGCGCGAGCACCTGGATGGTGCGGCGGATCTCGTCGTCGCGCCCGATGACGGGGTCGAGCTTGCCGGCCGCGGCGCGCGCGGTGAGGTCGATGGTGTACTTCTCCAGCGCCTGGCGGCTCTCTTCGGCGTTCGGATCCGCCACCTTCTCCCCGCCGCGCACTTCATCGATCGCCTTCTCGATGGCGCCCCGCACCACGCCGGATTCCTTGAACAGGCGCGCGAGGGTGCGGTCCTCGAAAGCGGCGAGCACGAACAGCTCGCTCGAGATGAACTGGTCGCCGCGCTGCTGCGCGAGCTTGTCAGTGACGTTGAGGACGCGGTTGAGGTCGTTGGAGACGTGAATCTCCCCGGGCGTGCCCTCGACCTTGGGCAAACCGTCGAGCGTGCTCAGCAGCCCCGCGCGCAACTTGTTGACGTCCGTCCCCGCCTTCATCAGGAGCGGCCGCACCGTGCTGCCGGAGCCGTCGAGCAGCGACAGCATGACGTGTAGCGGCTCGAGCACCTGATGGTCGCGGCCGAGGGCGAGTGACTGCGCATCGGCCAGCGCCTGCTGGAATCGGCTGGTGAGCTTGTCCTGACGCATGGGTGAGGGCCTTAAATCGGGTGGTGGTTTTGTGGGGACAAATGGCAGCCCGTTCAAGGGGCTGCGCACCTCCCCGGCGCCGGCGGCGGGTGCCGGGGCGGGAACCGCCGCGCCGCCCGCCAGAAGACTCGCGCGACCCTAGGGGTGAGTCAACCGCTCCGCGACGGCGATGACGAGGATGCCGAGGCTAATCAGCAGCACCTGGCCGGCGCTGGTGCGCGGATCGGCGCGCCGCTGCAGCCCCGGGATGAGCCCTGCGACCGCGATGTAGAGGAACCCGGCGGCGGCAAACGCGAGCGCGTACGGCAGCGTCTCCATGGCCTGGCGCAGCGCAAAATACGCCACCACGGCGCCGACCACCGAGGCGAGACCGGTGGCCAGGTTCAGCACCAGCGCCCGCTGCCGCGACAGTCCCGCGTGCACCAGGAGCGCGAAGTCTCCCACCCGGTGCGGGATTTCGTGCGCTGCCACGGCGAAGGTTGTCAGGAGTCCGAGGGAGGGCTCGTTGAGGAAGGCGGCCGCGATCAGGATGCCGTCCAGGGCGTTGTGGATGCTGTCCCCGACCAGCACCAGGACCCCCGAGGCGTGCAGGTGGCCATGCGCATGCGGTGCGGAATCATGCCCCAGGTGCGCCTCCTCGGCCTCGTGGGAGTGCCACCACAGCACCAGCTTCTCCACCACGAAGAAAAAGCCCAGGCCGACTACGAGCGCGACCCCGAGGCTGCGGGCACCGGCAGGGCCCACCCCCTCCATCGCCTCCGGCAAGAGCGCAAGCAGCGCCGCCCCGAGCAGCGCCCCGGTGGCGAAGCTGACAAAGTGCGGCAGGATGCGCGCGCTGCGCTCCGCGGAAATCCACAGGAACACGACCGCGAACGCGGCGCTCGCAATACCGCCCACGGCGGCGCACAGGATGATCCACAGCAGCAACGGCACGGGGTCAGCTTCTTGGCGGGTGACTTCGAGGCGATCCTAGCACGCGCTTTCGCGGCCACTGCCGTCGAGGCAGCGCCTCTACGTGAGCCAGATGAGCGCGGCCATGCGGCCACACTGCCCGTCGCGCCGGTAGGAGAAAAAACGCGCTGGATCCGAGTAGGTGCACCAGCGGCCGCCGAACACCTGCGTCACGCCGGCCCGGGCGAGTCGCTGGCGGGCGAGGAGCGCCAGGTCGCACTGCCAGCGTCCCCGGGCGTTGCCGGCGAAGGCCTGCGCCGCAGCCGGATCCTGCCCTGTGAAGGCGCTGTGCACATCAGCGCCCACCTCGAAATGACGCGGCCCGATGGCCGGCCCGAGCCATGCCAGGAGCCGCGAGGCGTCACCGCCGAGTGCTGCGATCGTGGCCTCCAGCACTCCGGCGGCCAGTCCGCGCCAGCCGGCATGCGCGGCGGCGACCGCGTCCCCGTCGGCTGCCGCGAACAGTACGGGCAGGCAGTCGGCGACCTGGATCACGGCAACCTGGCCCGGCGAGCGTGCGATCAGGGCGTCCGCATGGGGCGGGATCCCGGCAGCAGCTGCATCCGGGTCGAACACCGCGGTGCCGTGCACCTGCTCGAGCCACAGAGGCTCGGCGGGCAGCGCCAGCAGGCGCCGCACGCGCCGGCGGTTCTCGGCGACCGCCGGCGGGGAATCCCCCACGTGCGCGCCCACGTTGAGCGTAGCGAAGGGGGCGGCACTCACCCCGCCGCCGCGCAGCGTAAAGGCGGCGTGCACACGGGCGGGTACCGGCCACTCGGGCCGGAGGCAGTCGCCCTCTTCTGACCCGCTCAAGCGTCTGCCGCCAGCGCCCCAAGCAGCCCCGTAAGGTCCTGAGGCAGCGGCGCCTCCCACTCCAGCAGCTTGCCGCTCACCGGGTGCGCGAGCTCAAGGCGCGCCGCGTGCAGCGCCTGGCGCGGGAATCCCTGCAGGGCCGCCGCGAGTGCGGCGGTTGCGCCGGCCGGCAGGCGGCGGCGGCCGCCGTACACCGGATCCCCGACGATCGGGTAACCGGCATGGGCCAGATGCACGCGGATCTGGTGGGTACGCCCGGTCTCGAGCGTCACGCGCACCAGGGTGTGTGCGCGGAAGCGCCGCACCACGCGGTAGTGCGTGACCGAGGGGCGGCCATCGGCGCGTACCGCCATGCGGGTGCGCTGCGTGCGATGCCTGCCGATCGGTTCATCGATGGTGCCGCCGCCGGTCATCACTCCCGTGCACACGGCAAGGTACTCGCGCGTGATCTCGCGCGCCGCCATGGCGGCCACCAGTGCCGTGTGCGCCTCGGGCGTGCGCGCCACCACCAGCAGGCCGCTCGTGTCCTTGTCGAGGCGGTGGACCAGCCCGGCGCGCGGCACCCGGGCCAGATTGGGATCCAGCCCGAGGAGCGCGTTCTGCAGCGTGTGCCGGGCGTTACCGGCGCCCGGGTGCACCACCAGCCCCGCCGGCTTGTTGATGACCAAGAGCGTGCGGTCCTTGAACAGGACCTCGAGCGGCAGCGCCTCGGCAGCGATCGTCACTTCCACGGCCAGCTCGGCCTGGATGCGCACCTGCTCCCCGCCCAGGACCTTGTCCTTGGCCCGCAACGGCCGGCCGTCCACCTGCACCGCGCCGGTCTCGATCCAGTCCTTCAGGCGCGCGCGCGAATACTGGGGCAGGGAGCGGGCCAGGGCCTGATCGAAGCGCAGGCCGGCGCTCTCCGGGGGCAGCCTCAGGGCGTGCGCACGGAACTCCGGCCCTGCGGCCGCGGTCGGAGGTGCAGCCGGGGGATTGGTTATACTGCCCGGATTCAGGCGGCGCGAAGCCACAGAGGGGTCCTTTTCAGATGTTCTTGTCCCGAACGGCGCGCAGCGGCGTGCTCGCGTTGTGTGTCGTCCTGTTCGCGGTCTCCCTCACCGGCTGCCATGGCCGCAAGGAGAAGCAGCTCGCCAAGGACAGCCCCGATGTCCTCTATAAGAAGGCCCACAAGGCCATGCAGTCCTATGACTTCAACACGGCCATCAAGACCTACGAGCGTCTGACCGCGAGCTTCCCCTTCACCGATGAAGCCCGCCAGGCGCGCCTGGACCTCATCTACGTATATTACCGCTCCGGCGAGGGCGAATCGGCCACCGACGCCGCGGAGACCTTCATCCGTGAGAACCCGACCCACCCGCGGGTCGACTACGCCTGGTACGTCAAGGGGCTGGTGGACTTCGAGCGCCAGACGAACTCGATCGAGAGCCTGTTCCGCGCCGACATCACCAAGCGCCCGCCGAGCACCGCGCGCAAGGCCTACGCGGCCTTCAAGACGGTGGTCGAGCAGTACCCCAAGAGCGAGTACGCCCCCGATTCGCTGCAGCGCATGATCTACCTGCGCGACCGGCTGGCCAGCTACGAGGTGCACGTGGCGCGCTACTACTTCAAGCGCGGCGCGTGGGTGGCCTCGGCGCAGCGCGCCAAGGCAGCGATCGAGCAGTACGACGGCTCGCCGGCCACGCGCGAGGCGCTGCAGATCCTCATCGGTTCCTATGACCGCCTGAACCTCCCCAATCTGGCGACGCAGAGTCGCGAGGTCTACGCCGCCAACTATCCCGGCGAAGTGCGCCTGGCGCAGGCGGAGGTCCACAAGTCCTGGTGGCAGATCTGGTAGCGGCGGCCGGCTGACGCTCAGCGGCGGTAGCCACTCGTGATCGGATAGCGCCAGTCGCGCCCGAAGGCGCGGCGGCTCACGCGCACCCCGGGCGGCGCCTGGCGGCGCTTGTATTCGTTGCGTTTCACCAGGTCGAGCACGCGCCGGACGGTGGCGCGCTCGAAGCCGCGCGCCTCGATCTCATCCACCGACAGGTCCTCCTCGATGAATGCCTCCAGGATCGCATCCAGCACCTCGTAGGGGGGCAGCGAGTCGGAGTCCTTCTGCTCGTGGCGCAGTTCTGCGGACGGCGCGCGCTCGAGCACGCGCTGCGGGATCACCGCCCCCCGCGAGTTGCGGTAGCGCGCCAGGCGATACACGAGCAGCTTGCTGCAGTCCTTGATGGGCGCGAAGCCGCCGGCCATGTCGCCGTACAGGGTCGCGTAGCCGACCGCCATCTCGCTCTTGTTGCCGGTGGTGAGCAGCATGCGCCCGGTCTTGTTGGAGAGGCCCATGAGGATCAGCATGCGGCAGCGCGACTGGATGTTCTCCTCGGTGGTGTCGGGCGGGCGCCCCGCGAACTCCTCCTTGAGTGTCGCAAGCGTCGCCTCGAACATGTTCTCGATCGAGAGCACGCTGTACTTCACGCCCTGCTGCTCGGCCTGCGCCTTGGCGTCCGCGAGGCTCATCGGCGAGGTATAGCGCGAGGGCATCATGACGGCCTGCACCTGCTCGTGCCCGAGCGCATCCACCGCGATGGCGAGTGTCAGCGCCGAGTCGACCCCGCCGGAGAGCCCGAGCACCACGCCGGGAAAGCCGTGCTTGCGCACGTAGTCGCGCACCCCGAGCACGAGCGCGTTGTAGACGCTCGCCTCGTCGGACAGCTCCGGCACGATGGCACCGGGCCGTGGCACTACGCGGCCACGCGCGTCGCGGACGAATTCCGCGACGAACACGCCCTCCTCAAAGGCCGGGGCCCGCAGCACCACCTCCCCGTCCGCGTCCATGACGAAGGAATTGCCGTCGAATACCAGCTCGTCCTGGCCACCGACCAGGTTCACGTAGGCGAGCGGCAGCCCCACATCGCGCACCCGTACCCGCGCGGTCTCCTCGCGCTCGCGCTGCTTGTGGATCTCGTAAGGGGAGGCGTTGATCACGAGCAGCAGCTGCGCGCCGGCCGCGCGACTTAACTGCGCCGCCTGCGGCGCCCAGATGTCCTCGCACACGAGGAGGCCCGTGCGCACGCCGTGCCACTCGGTGAGGGTCGGCTGGGAGCCGGCGCCGAAGTAGCGCTTCTCGTCGAAGACCTTGTAGTTGGGCAGTTCCGCCTTTCTGTGGATGGCGGCGATCTGACCTTCGCTGATGAAGGCGGCAGAATTGTAGATCCCGGCGTCGGTGTACTCCGGGAAGCCGAGCATGACATTCACGTCGCCGACTTCAGCGCGCACCCGCGCCAGGCCCGCCTCGATCTGGCGGCGAAAGCCGCGGTGGAACAAGAGGTCCTCGGGCGGGTAGCCGGACAGGGTGAGCTCGGGGAACAGCACCAGGTCGGCGTCGAGCTCGGCGGCGGCGCTCTTGGCCGTGGCAATGACGCGCGCGGCATTGCCCTGCACATCCCCGACCAGGAAATTCAGCTGTGCCAGCGCGATTCTCAGGGAGTCACTCATGTGCGCGTCACCGGCCGGCTTGCGGCGAACGTCACCCCCGGTCCGCCTTGGCCGCTATTGTTTCACGAGTCAGCGTCGCCTGCGCCGCGCCGCCGGACGGGTCTTCTTGGCTACCCGGGTGCGGCTTGCCGTCGCGCGCGCCTTGGCGGGGGAAGCCTTCTTCGGCCGCTTGGCGGCCCGCGCCGCGGCCACCGGACGGGCGTGCCGCCGCGCCGGGGCCGCGACGCGTGGGCGCCGCTTACGCAACAGTTCGTCCATCGCCGAGCCAAGTTCCGCCGGGGACTTCACGGTCCGCACGCCCGCGGCCTCGAAGGCGGCGTACTTGTCCGCCGCCGTGCCCTTGCCGCCGGCCACGATGGCCCCGGCGTGGCCCATGCGCTTGCCGGGGGGCGCCGTGACGCCGGCGATATAGGCCACGACGGGCTTGGTGACGAAGCGGCGGATGAAGTTCGCGGCCGCCTCCTCGTCGCTGCCGCCGATCTCGCCCACCAGAATGATGCCCTCGGTGCGCGGGTCGCGTTCGAACAGCTCGAGCACGTCGATGAAGTTCATGCCGCGCACCGGGTCGCCGCCGATGCCGACGCAGGTGCTCTGCCCGAGGCCGATGCGCGTGGTCTGAAACACCGCCTCGTAGGTAAGCGTGCCCGAGCGCGACACGATGCCTACGCTGCCCTTCTTGTGGATGAAGCCGGGCATGATGCCGATCTTGCACTCATCGGGGGTGATGACACCGGGGCAGTTGGGTCCCACGAGCCGCGTGCCGGAGGAGGCGAGCACCGCCTTGACCCGCACCATGTCGTTCACCGGCACGCCCTCGGTGATGCACACCACGAGCTCGATGCCGGCCCCGATGGCTTCTAGGATCGAGTCCGCCGCGCCCGCGGGCGGCACGTAGATCATGCTTGCCGTCGCGCCCGTGTCGCGCACCGCGTCCTTCACGGTGTCGAACACCGGCAGGCCCAGGTGCTGCTGGCCACCGCGACCCGGGGTCACGCCGCCGACGAGCTTGGTGCCGTAGGCGAGCGCCTGCTCGGAGTGGAAGGTGCCCTGCTTGCCGGTGAACCCCTGGCAGATGACCTTGGTGTTGCGGTTAACGAGAATGCTCATGCCCTGCCCTTCCTGGCGAGCGCGACAACCTTGCGCGCCGCATCCGTCAGATCCTCCGCCGGTGTGATCGTAAGCCCGCTCTTGGCGAGCATGGCGCGCGCGGTTTCCGCGTTGGTACCCTCCAGACGCACCACCACCGGCACCTTCACGCCGACCTTCTTCACGGCCTTGATGACGCCGTCCGCGATGATGTCGCAGCGCACGATGCCGCCGAAGATGTTCACCAGCACCGCGCGCACCCGCGAGTTGGAGAGAATGAGCTCAAACGCCGCGGTCACGCGCTCGCTGGTGGCCCCGCCGCCGACATCGAGGAAATTGGCCGGCTGCCCGCCGTGCAGCTTGATCAGGTCCATGGTCGCCATCGCCAGACCCGCGCCGTTCACCATGCAGGCGATGTCACCCTCGAGGGAGACGTAGTTCAGGTCGTGCTCGCTGGCACGCCGCTCCATGGGATCCTCCTGGGTCGCATCCCGCAGCGCAGCCAGCTCCGGATGGCGGAAGATCGCGTTCGCGTCCACATTGATCTTGGCATCGAGCGCCACCAGGGCGCCCGCCCGGGTCACGATCAGGGGATTCACCTCCACCAGGCTCAGGTCCTTCTCGATGTAGAGCCGGTAGAGGGCGCTTGCGAGCGCGGTGAACTCACCGATCTGCGTGCCGCTGAGACCTAAGCCCAAAGGCAAGCTCGCGCGCCTGGAAAGGCTGCAGCCCCGCGGCCGGGTGGACGCTGACCGACAGGATCTTCTCCGGCGTCTTATGCGCGACTTCCTCGATATCCATGCCGCCGGCGGCCGAGGCGATCAGCGCCACGCGGCTCGTTTCGCGGTTGAGCGTGAGGGACAGGTAGATCTCGCGCGCGATGTCAGAGCCCGACTCGACGTAGACGCGCTCGACGGGCAGCCCGTCGGCGCCGGTCTGCGGGGTCACGAGGCGCTTGCCCAGCATGGCCGCCGCGGCGGCGCGCACCGCCCCAAGATCGCGCGCCAGCTTCACGCCCCCCGCCTTGCCGCGCCCGCCGGCGTGCACCTGGGCCTTCACCACCCACGCGCTCCCGCCGAGCGCCTCGGCGGCCGCGGCGGCCTCCTCGGCGCTCGCCGCCACCTTGCCGGTCGGGACCGGGATCCCGTAGGCGTGGAAGATCTGCTTCGCCTGGTACTCGTGAAGATTCATCGGCACCGCCTGTCACGCACAAAACACACATTCTGCGTGAAAAGGACGTCCCCTGGCCACTCACGATGAGCACAAGACGAATTGACCTGGAAACGGATCCGCTGATGAGCAGTGTCACACATTGCCGCCGCCCGTCACGTTTGGATTGCCGATCCACCCCACGCTATGCTCGATGAAGCGGAGTCCTCCAGAGCATCGTGAAACTCAAAGATCTGGCCCTTAGTTTGACGCGGTCGGTGCTGTCTTCACGAGCAGTACTGCGCTGGAGGTTCCCGGACTTCGACGCCGCCACGCTCGACCTTCTGGCCCGCGTCCTCCCCTATACAATGACCTCGCCGGCACGCGTGGCGGCAGTGCGCGCAGCGGCAAGATACGTCGATGCGAAGAACGTTCCTGGCGCGTTCGTGGAATGCGGCGTGTGGAGGGGCGGATCGAGCATGGCCGCGGCTCTCACCTTTAGTCCTTCGCGACAGCTGTTCCTATTTGACACCTTCGAAGGCATGAGCGCGCCGGGTACGCACGACCGGCGCGCTAAGGATGGTGCGGACGCCGCTACGATGCTGAAGAGTGCCCGGAAGGAGACGACGAACTGGTGTTACTCGCCGCTGGATGAAGTGAAGCGCAACATGGCCTCAACCGGGTACCCGGAATCCCATGTCACCTACGTCAAGGGCAGGGTTGAGGACACGCTGCCGGCAAACGCACCAGAGCAGGTCTCTGTTCTGCGGCTTGACACGGACTGGTACGAATCAACCAGGCATGAACTCCTACATCTATATCCCCGCTTGTCTCCGGGCGGAGTACTGATCATCGATGACTACGGGTATTGGGCTGGTGCGCGAAAGGCCGTGGACGAGTACTTCTCCGGAAGCCTCTTCCTCAGCCGCATCGACGAGACCGGACGCATTGCGATCAAGCCCTGAACAGAATCGGGGAGTTCCGCGACTCAGTGCCCCGCCCTGAGAATGCGTGACTGACTGTGCGAAGCGGTTCCGGTTTTCAACTCGGACGATGGTGGTAGAGTACGGACTCCTCACCGCGAAACGCTGCCAAAAGCTTGTCTGCTACGCCCGCCAGCGTCGCCGCCCCATCCGTAACGCCGAGCGATCTCGCCTGGCGCGTCATCGGGCTCCTGAATCTCTATCGACTGCTCGTGCCCCTGATGCTCATCACCCTGCAGGTGTTCGGTGGGGTGGCCTGGGGCCTGGCGGCCACGAAGCCCTCCCTCCTACTGGCGGCCTGCATCGCCTACTTCACCGCCGCCGTCCTCCTGGTGATCGCGCGCCGGCTGCATTGGACGAGTCTGAGGATCGTCGCCCTGGTCAACGCCAGCGTGGACGCGCTCGCGATCGGGTTCATTCTTTACGCCAGCGGCGGCGTCGAGAGCGGCCTTGCCATCCTGCTGGTGCTGCCCGTTCTTGCGCTGACCGTTCTCTCCGACCGCCGCGATGCGCTCTTGATCGCCGCCGTCGGCGCCTTGGCTGTGCTCGTGCAGCAGGTCTTCGTCGGGCTCACCGAAGGCAGCTCGGCCTCGGAGTATGTGACGGCGGGATTCCTCGGCCTCGTGCTGTTCGTGGTGGCACTTGCCATGTGGCCGGTGGCCAACCGCTTGCGCGAGAGCGAGGCACTCGTCCGGCGCCAGGAGCTCGATCTCGAGAACATGGCCCAGCTGTCACAGTACATCGTCCAGCATCTGCGTGAGAGCATCCTCGTCATTGATGGACAGGATCGAATCCGCCTGATCAACGAGTCGGCCGCCCAGATGCTGGGAGACGAGCAGGCGTACCCGGACGCACTGATCGGCGAGACCTCACCGCGCCTGCTCTATCTGCTCGAATCATGGCGTCAGGCCTCCACGATGGCGGCCTCGATGCCTGCTCCGGATTCAACGTTTGTCGCCGCCGATGGCGCGCGAGTAATCCGCCCGCATTTCGCGCCATTGGGTAGAACGAATCCGCCGCCGGTATTGGTGTTTCTGGAGGACACGAGTCTCCTCGACGAAAAAGTGCAACAGTCCAAGCTCGCGGCGCTCGGACGCCTGAGTGCTAGCATCGCGCATGAGATCAGAAACCCCGTCGGCGCGATGAGCCACGCGGGACAGTTGCTGGCCGAGTCCCCCAAGGTGACGGACGAGGACCGGCGACTCACGGACATTATCCGCAGCAACGCCGATCGTGTCAGCGGGATAATAGAAAATATCCAGCGGCTCTCGCGACGCGAGCCCGCGCAGCTGGAACGCCTGGGCCTGGGAGCCTGGGCCGAGGAGTTCCATGAGGAATTCTGCGAGACGATGCAGTGGCCGCGTGTGAGGATGCAACTAAGCGGTGCGACACCCGAGATTGAGGTGCGGGCCGATCCCAATCAGTTGCGTCAGATCGTGTGGAATCTGTGTGAAAACGCGCTCAAACATGCAATCGCAACCGACATCAACCAGATCATCGAGATACGATGCGGACGCATGAGCGGGAGTGCCCGACCTTTTCTTGAAGTTGCCGACCGCGGCACGGGCGTGGCGCCCGAGCAGGTCGAGCGGATCTTCGAGCCATTTTATAGCGGCGGCCAAGGCACCGGCTTGGGTCTCTTCCTTGCGCGGGAACTGGCCCAATCCAACGGGGCGACACTTCTCTATGAGCCGCGCGCCGAGGGCGGCAGTCTGTTCAGACTGGTATTCGCTGACCCGCGGCGCTGGGAGGTCTGATGGCCGAGACGCCGGAGGCAGTACGCAGCGATGGCACTCAGCCAGTAGTGCTAGTCGTGGACGATGAACCGGATTTGCTCGAATTAGTAAGTCTCACTCTAAGTCGCATGAACCTAAGTACCCGCACCGCTGCGGATCTTGGCAGCGCGCGCCGTCTCCTTAGGAGCGAGCGGTTTGACCTTTGCCTCACCGACATGCGATTGCCCGACGGTGATGGCTTGGATCTTGTCGCCTGGATCCAGGAAAACCGCGCCGCGCTGCCGGTCGCCGTAATAACCGCACACGGTAACGTCGAGTCCGCCGTACGAGCACTCAAGCTCGGAGCCTTCGACTTCGTCTCCAAGCCCCTGGACCTTGGCGTGTTGCGCAAGATCGTGGGCAGTGCCATCAAGTTGGGCTCGCCAATCGACGAGGAGACAGCAGCAACTCTGCGCGGGCCACGACTACTGGGCAGTTCCGCGATCATGGAACAGCTGCGGGAGATGATCGGCCGCGTTGCCCGCAGTCAGGCCCCGGTGCACATATGCGGTGAGTCCGGGACCGGCAAAGAGCTCGTCGCACGAATGATCCATGATAGTGGCGCACGCCGCGACGGACCCTTCGTTGCGGTGAACTGCGGGGCTATCCCCACAGAGCTCATGGAAAGCGAGCTCTTCGGCCACAAGCGCGGCAGTTTTACCGGCGCCGTCGCCGACAAGAAGGGGCTCATTCAGAGTGCCGAAGGCGGCACGCTTTTTCTGGACGAAGTGGCGGACCTGCCGCTGCACATGCAGGTAAAGCTGCTCCGGGTGGTGCAGGAAAAGACGTTGCGCCCGGTCGGTGAATCCCGGGAGGAGACAGTCGACGTACGCATCCTGTCTGCCACTCACAAGAATCTGGCCGACCTCGTCGCCCAGGGCCAGTTCCGTGAGGACCTCTTCTACCGCATCAACGTCATTGAGCTGCGGGTGCCCGCCCTGCGTGAGCGGGGAGCTGATATTGGAGAGATTGCCGAGGCGATCCTTGAACGCCTGGCACGACGCTCCAATTCTTCAGCTCCCATCATCGCGCCTGACGCGATCGACTTGCTTCACACGTACCCGTTTCCTGGCAACGTGCGGGAGCTGGAAAACGTACTCGAGCGCGCCCTCACGCTCAGCACAGGCGGAGTGATCACTCCGGAGCACATCCGCTTACGTGCGGGCGTACGGCACGCAGGCGAGGTACCTGCTGTTTCATTGCCTGCCGCCACGAGCGGGGACACGGCGCTGGGGAGCCAACTTGAGAGCATCGAGCGCGACGCCATAGTCAAGGCGCTCGAGAAGACCCGCTACAACAAGACCGCCGCCGCCAAGCTTCTCGGGATGAGCTTTCGCGCCCTGCGCTATCGCATCAAAAAGCTCGGGATCGAATAGGCCCACACCGCTTCCTACGTGACGCTTTTGGTCACTTTCTGACCAAAATGCAAACAGTTGGCGTTTGTGTGCGACAGAACTAAGTCAACAGCCGGCGTCCCTTTTTTCTAATTTCCTTTTATATATCAGATAGTTACCATCACGACATGGTCTTGGCACGCGCCTTGCTTTTACTCCAGCGGGCGCAATGCGCCGCTGAGTTTGTACCCAAAAATTTTAGGAGTTTCCCAAATGAAGTCTGTGCAAAAGGGTTTTACCCTTATCGAGTTGATGATCGTGGTCGCGATCATCGGCATTCTTGCCGCGATCGCGATTCCGGCCTACCAGGACTACACCATTCGCTCGAAGGTAACTGAAGGCCTCAACCTCGCGGCGTCTGCCAAGATCGCTGTGGCGGAAGGGTTCCAGTCGAATGACATGAACGGCGTATCTGCCGCCGCGACCGCCTGGAATGCGCCTAACTTCAGCCCCTCGAAATATGTTTCGGACATCAATATCAACGGGGCTACCGGCGAGATCCAGGTGACCTACGGGCCGAACACCCCGCAGATCTCTGGTCAGACCCTGTATCTGCTGCCTCAGCAGAACGTCACCGGTGCATATGCTGCCCTCACCACGGGTCAGCCGGGCAACATCGACTGGGCTTGCAGTTCACAGACGTCGAATACGGCGACCGGGCGTACCCCGACGATGGTCGCCCCCACCCCTGGCTCGCTGCTTCCGAAGTACGCGCCGACGGAATGCAAGTAAACGACCTCTGACTTCACCGATGAAGTCTCTAAGCCCCGGCCTTGTGCCGGGGCTTTTCTTTCAGGGTCCCCCTGAGCCAAATGTGACGCGTACCCTGCCCCCTAATGGCCCCCTCATTCAGAATCGGTGAGGATTTGACAATTGCGTGTCCGGGGTTCTCGGGTAAACTGATTATGGTCCTTTCTCGCTTGTCGTAAGCCCATGAATGACAACGCTTCTTTGGCAGCTGGGCGCAGCGGCCTCGGTGGTCTGCCGCAGCGGCTGGTCCAGGATGGCTTGGTCGAAGAGACAGCCATGATGGACGCCGTGAATGCCGCGCGCGACCGCAAAACCAGCGTGGTCACCCAGCTGGTCGCGAGCGGTGCTGCTAATGCTCGCGATATCGCGGTCGCTGCCTCTACTGAGTTCGGCGTGCCGCTGTTTGACCTCGATGCTGTGAACCTTGATCTCGAGGCAATCCGCCTGGTCTCAGACAAGCTCCTGGCCAAGCACCGCGTACTGCCCCTGTTCCGCCGCGGCAAGCGACTGTTCCTGGCGGTCGCAGATCCCACCAATTTGCACGCGATCGATGAGGTCAAGTTCCAGACCAGCCTCGGTATCGAGGCCATCATCGTCGAGGACGACAAGCTTCAGAGGGCGATCGACAAGGCCATCGAACAGGCCGACGCCCAGATGAACGCCCTTACAGACGAGGGGGATGTCGACCTTGAGTCGCTTGAAACCAGCAGCGGCGAAGATGAGCTAGACGAAAAGATTGGCCGTGACGATGTCGAAGACGCCCCGATCGTACGCTTCGTCAATAAGGTCATGCTCGATGCCATCCGGCGCGGTGCTTCGGATATTCACTTTGAGCCGTTCGAGAAAATCTACCGTGTTCGTCTGCGCATGGACGGCGTGCTGAAGGAAATTGCCCAGCCGCCGGTGCAGCTGGCGCAGAAACTGTCGGCCCGTCTCAAGGTCATGTCGCGACTCGATATCGCTGAGCGGCGCGTCCCGCAGGACGGCCGCATCAAGATGAAGCTGTCGAAGAATCGCGCCATCGACTTCCGCGTCAGCACCTGTCCGACCCTGTTCGGCGAGAAGATCGTGCTGCGCATCCTGGATCCGGCACAGGCGCAGCTCGGCATCGACTCACTCGGGTACGAACCGTTCCAGAAAGATCTCTACACGAAGTACCTGGCCAAGCCGCAAGGGATGATCCTGGTTACCGGCCCGACCGGCAGCGGCAAGACGGTATCGCTCTATACTGGCCTTCACATCCTCAACCGCGAAGATACCAACATCTCCACGGCGGAAGATCCGGCGGAAATCAATCTCCCGGGCGTCAACCAAGTCAACGTGAACCCCAAGGTCGGCCTGACTTTCGCGGCGGCCATGCGCGCCTTCCTGCGCCAGGATCCGGACGTCATCATGGTCGGTGAGATCCGCGATCTTGAGACGGCAGAAATTGCCATCAAGGCGGCGCAAACGGGCCACTTGGTGTTATCGACCCTGCATACCAACGATGCGCCCCAGACGTTGACCCGAATGATCGACATGGGCGTCAAACCCTATGCCATAGCAACATCCGTCAGCCTCATCATCGCTCAGCGGCTGGCACGCCGGCTGTGCAACCATTGCAAACAGCCTATGGATATCCCGAAAGAAGCCTTGCTCAAGGAAGGCTTTACGGACGCCGAAGTTGCAGCCGGAATGAAGATCTACATTCCCAAGGGCTGCTCGAACTGCACGGACGGCTACAAGGGCCGCGTCGGAATCTACCAAGTCCTACCGGTTACGGAATCAATTGCACGAATCATCCTCGCCTTAGGTAGCGCGGTCGAGATCGCTGATCAGGCAGCCAAAGAAGGCGTCTGGGACCTTCGCCGTGCCGGCCTGGAAAAGGTCAAGAACGGCCTTACGAGTCTCGAGGAAGTTAACAGCGTCACGGTCGAGTGACGCAACGGAAAGTAAGTCATGGCTCAAGCAGCAACCGCTAGCGTCAAGGCAATCAAGCGCGACATCCCCTTCGCCTGGGAGGGCCGCGATAAGCGCGGAGCGCGCATCAAGGGCAAGAGTCTTGCGCCTGATGAAAACACGCTGCGCGCGGAACTGCGCCGCCAGGGCGTCGCGCCGTCCAGGATTCGCAAGCAGCGGCAGGGTCGCAAGGGCGGCAAGGTCAATGCCGCCGATATCGCCATCTTCGCTCGCCAGCTGGCGACCATGCTGGCTGCCGGTATACCGCTGGTGCAAGCCTTTGAAATCGTCGGTAATGGCAATGACAAGCCCGCGATGCAAAAGCTGATCCTTGATATAAAGGCCGAAGTCGAAGGCGGCACGTCACTACACGAGGCGCTCGCCAAACAGCCGCTGTATTTTGATGACCTCTTTGTCAATCTCGTGGAGGCTGGCGAACAGGCGGGCGCGCTTGAGTCACTGCTTGACAAGGTCGCGACCTACAAGGAAAAGACCGAAGCGCTGAAAAAGAAGGTCAAGAAGGCCCTTTTTTATCCAGCCGCCGTCATGGCCGTCGCCGTGATTGTGACCATTGTGCTGCTCGTTTTTGTAATTCCGCAGTTCGAGGCACTTTACAAGGGATTCGGCGCCGACCTTCCGGCGTTCACACAGTTTGTAATTGGAATTTCGAAGCTCGTACAACACGATGGCATTTACATGGGGTGTGTACTGGCCGGCGTGGTTTGGGTGTTCTTCTACTTCAAGAAGCGCTCCAGGGCCATGCGTGAGTTCCTTGACCGTGTGGCGCTCAAGGTACCGGTGATCGGGCCGATCCTGAACAAGGCGGCGATAGCGCGTTACGCACGAACGCTCTCCACCATGTTTTCCGCGGGCGTTCCGCTCGTAGAGGCCCTGGACTCTGTCGCCGGAGCCACCGGCAACATCGTCTACGAAAACGCCGTACTGAGGATGCGCGACGAAGTCGCAACTGGTCAGCGATTGCAGCGTTCGATGGAACAGACCGGCCTATTTCCCAACATGGTCAATCAAATGATCGCGGTCGGTGAGGAATCGGGTTCTCTTGATGAAATGTCCGCGAAAGTTGCGACGTTCTACGAAGCCGAGGTCGACAACGCGGTCGATGCCATGTCGAGTCTGCTCGAGCCTCTCATCATGGTCGTGTTGGGTGTTCTCGTCGGTGGCCTCGTAATCGCCATGTACCTGCCGATCTTCAAGCTTGCTTCGGTTGTCTGACGTAGCATATCGCTCGTTAGTACTTCGCCCGGGGCGCCGCGCGTAAGCGCGGCGCCCACGCGCCAAGAAATTAGGGACGGCCATGTCCGTGTTCGCGGTGCTTGCTGCCTCGTCGGGCCTCTTCGTCGGCACCTGCTTGGTACTTGGACTGGCGATCGGCAGCTTCCTCAATGTGGTGATCTACCGCCTGCCACTCATGCTCGACCGGCAATGGCGCGAACAATGCGCCGAGTTCACCGGCGATGACTCCGCTGCTGCCACGACGCCCGCGGTGACGCTGCAGAAGTTCAACCTGGTCGTGCCGCGTTCCGCGTGCCCGTCGTGCAAGGCGCCCATCACGGCGTCGCAGAACATACCCCTCTTGTCGTGGCTGATCCTCGGAGGTCGCTGCGCCAGCTGCAAGAAGGCGATCTCGGTGCGCTACCCATTGATAGAGGCTTTGACAGGCGCACTTACTGCTGCGGTGGCGTGGAAATTCGGCTTCGGGTGGCCCGCTTTGGGCGGGATGGTCCTCAGTTGGTTTCTGGTTGCACTGACCTTCATCGACGTGGACCATCAGCTGCTGCCCGACAGCCTTACATTGCCACTTCTCTGGGGTGGGCTGCTCGTGAGTCTCTGGGGTGCCCAGGCGGGCAGCATGGCTTTCCCGCCTGATATCCGCTCCAGCGTTATCGGTGCAATCGCCGGTTACGTGAGTCTCTGGACCGTCTATCATCTGTTCCGGTCACTTACCGGCAAAGAGGGCATGGGCTACGGTGATTTCAAGCTGTTCGCTGCACTTGGCGCATGGCTCGGCTGGCAGATGTTAGTGCCGCTCATCATGATTGCCGCGGTCGTGGGCGCGGTCGTGGGCATTAGTGTCCTCGCCGTGCGCAGGCAGAACCGCGCGACACCGATCGCCTTCGGCCCCTTTCTGGCGGCCGCTGGCTGGGTGATGCTCATGTGGGGCCCGCAGCTGGTTGCCAGCTACCTCCACTGGTTTACCCGTTCATGAGTGGGGCGCAGTGAGTTCGCGGGTGTTCCGGGTAGGGTTGACCGGCGGGATCGCCAGCGGCAAATCCACCGCCGCGAAGTTTTTCGGGGCACTGGGCGTTCCCATCCTCGACGGCGATCAGATAGCGCGTGACGTCGTTGAGCCCGGGCAACCGCCGCTTGAACGCCTGGTCGCGCGGTTCGGGGCGACGATTCTCACGCCCGACGGCCACCTCGACCGTCCCGCATTGCGTGACATCGTGTTTGCGGACCCTAAGGCGCGTGCGGATCTGGAGGCATTAACGCACCCGGCTATTGGAGCTGCGATGGAAGCCCGCTCCGCTGAGGCCGGCGGACCTTATCAGGTCCTGGTGATTCCGCTCCTGGTTGAGAAGAGCCTGAAATCGCACGTGGATCGCGTGTTGGTCGTCGACTGCGACGAGCAGTTGCAGATCCGCCGCTTGCGCTCTCGCGATCGATCTACAGCTGCACAGGCGCAGGCCATCCTCAATGCGCAGGCCTCGCGCGCTGCACGACTAAAGGTCGCGGATGATGTCATCACCAACGACGCCGATATGAGCGCCGTACAGACCCAGGTGGCCACGCTGCACGCGCGTTATCTGGAACTTTCCGCGCAGCCGCGCAGCTGACCGAGCCTTTTTCGATCGCGCCGTTTACGACGGGCGCACACGTCAAGCACAATACCGGCATGACGGACATCCCTTTTTCACAAGGCGAAGCCGCAGGCGGGGCCGGCACGGGTACCTTGATCTTCGAGCAGCCGCTGAACGAGCGGATGCGCACCTTCCTGCGCCTGGACTTCCTGTACAACCAGGCCGTCTACCACAACGAGATGGCCAGCCCCTGGGGGAGCCGTGCCGCGATGTCCAGCTTGATCGACATCCTGTCCCTTACGACCCGCGGCGATGTCCGATCGGACGTACTCAAGGAGCTCGAGAGCCAGCTGGGCGCCCTGAATGAGTTCCACGCGAACCCCAGCGTCGATTCACAGCGACTCAAGACCCTGATATCGAACCTGGTTCGCCTGCGCACCGATCTTATGAGTGCCGGATCCGCGTTTCTGCAACCTCTGCGCGACTCGGAATTTGTCAACGCCATCAGGCATCGCAGTGCAATCCCCGGGGGCACCTGCGAGTTCGACTTGCCGGACTATTATTTCTGGCTGAGTCAGCCTGGCGAAGCGCGCATGCGTACCTTCAGTCAGTGGCTGGGACTGCTGCGCCCCCTCTGTGATTCGATCGCAGAAATCCTCTGGCTCACCCGCCAGAACGGGCGCAGCCGGTCAGAAATTGCGAAGGCGGGCACATTCAGCATCACCTTCGAACGGGATAATCCGCTGCAGCTTTTGCGTATTTCGCTACCCGTTGCTTCCGGCCTGTATCCCGAGATCAGCGGTAGCCACCATCGCTGCAGCGTACGTTTTCTGAAGTGGAATGGTCTGGCCACGCGGCCGACGCAAGCTGAGGACGACGTGCCTTTTCTGCTGAGCTGCTGCGCATAGGTAGTTCGGACGAGACGATTCAAGGCAATGAGTGCCGCGCACATTAAGTGTCCGACGTGCCGTCGTGAACTGGAATGGGAGAGCGCCCCGTTTCGCCCGTTCTGCAGCGAGCGATGCCGTCTGGTGGATCTCGGGGCGTGGTTGACCGAGCAACGGGCGATCCCCGGCGACACTTCAGCTCAGACGGAATCGCCTGACGAAACAGATCTTGATGGCCCTGGTTAAGACATGAAATTTCGGCTCAAAGCATTTGGCCTGCATCTCGCCGCGAGTACCTGTGCCCTGACGCTAATTCTCGGCGGCCTGTACCTCGGCTGGTATCGCTGGCCGGGCTGGTATCTCACCGGCGTGCTGCGCGTGCTGATAATCGTGGGCGTAGTGGACCTCGTAGTGGGTCCCACCCTTACCCTGATAGTTGCCAATCCGATGAAGCGACGGCGAGCGCTTGCGCGCGACATCACGATCATCGTAACGGTGCAGATCGCAGCACTGATATATGGGTCGGCGACATTGTGGCAAGGGAGGCCGCTTTACTACGCGTTCTCCGTGGACTCGCTGGAGATGGTGCAGGCGTCTGACATCGATGCCAAAGAAATCGCACTGGCCCGTCAGCAGAATCCCGCACTTGCGCCACACTGGTACAGCAGGCCGCGCTGGATCTGGGCGCCACTACCGGACAATCCGGACGAAGCGGCCAAGATCGTAAATTCCGCGGTCTTTGGTACCGGTGAGGATGTGGTCGACATACCGCGTTATTTCCGACCCTGGGTCGATTGTACGACGCAGCTGCGGGACCACTTGAGTCCAGTGAGCGAGATAAGGTACCTGTCGAAGATCGAGAAGACCTCTCTTACGCAGAGTATTACGAAGCTTGGGTTGGCGTCTGATCAGCGTAACGCAATGATCATGTGGGGCGGGGGCAGACGCGTGTTGGCGGTCTTCGATCCGCAGACGCTGCAGATGGTAGCTCTACTAGCGCCAGGTTAGGCTCAGTGCGCGGCTGGGGCCTGCATCCCGAGCCACTGGGCGACAAATCCCAGCTGATCCGCATAGTCCTCCACCTGCATCCACACCGGCTTTCCCGCCCCATGCCCGGCGCGCGTCTCGACGCGGATGAGAATCGGGTTGGAGCACAGCTGCGCGGCCTGCAGCGCCGCGGCGAACTTGTAGCTGTGCCAGGGAACCACGCGATCGTCGTGGTCGGCGGTCGTGATCAGGGTTGGTGGGTAGCAGACTCCCTTCTTGACGTTCTGGACGGGTGAGTACGCGTACAGGGTCTTGAATTGGTCCGGATCCTCGGACAGACCGTAATCGGAGGACCACTGTCGCGCGTTGGCACTGGCGGTGTGATAGCGCAGCATGTCGAGTACGCCCACCGCCGGCAGTGCGGCGCCAAAGAGGTCCGGGCGCTGCACCAGCACAGCGCCAACGAGGAGCCCGCCGTTGCTGCGCCCGTGGATCCCTAAGCGCGCGCTCCTCGTGTAGTGCTCGCTGATCAGGTGCTCCGCCGCCGCGATGAAGTCATCGAACACGTGCTGCTTGTTGGCGAGCGTACCGCCCTTGTGCCAGGCCTCGCCGTACTCCCCGCCGCCGCGCAGGTTCGCCTCGGCAAACGCGCCCCCCATTTCCAGCCACGCCTGCACCTGGGGCCGGTAGGCCGGGGTTGCGGAGATATTGAAGCCGCCATAGCCGTAGAGCAGCATCGGGGTGTTGCCGTCCCTCACCATGTCGCGCCGGTGCGTGATGTACATCGGCACGCGCGTGCCATCCTTGCTGGTGTAGAAGACCTGCTCAGTGACGAAGTCGGCCATCGACGCCGGCACCTGCGGCTCGCGCCACAGGGTAGCCTGGTTCGTGGCCACGTCGAGACGGTAGACCCGCCGCGGGGTCAGGTAGTCGGTGTAGGAGAAGAAGGTCTCGCTGCGGGACCCCTCGCCCTGGAAGCCATCGATGCCGCCCATGCCCGGCAGCGGTACCGCACCCACGAGGCGCCCATCGCGCTCATAGAGACGCGCAACCCCGTGGGCGTCTTCCACGTAGCTCGCGACGATGCGGCCGCCCAGGTAGCTCGCCTGCTCGATGGCCGCGCTGCCTTCCGGTACGACCGTGCGCCGGTCGGCGCCCCCGCGCGCGTCGACGGCGATGACCTGCCCGAGCGGCGCGTTGTAGGTGGTCTGGAAATAAAGCTCATCACCACGCGAGCCGATGAAGTTGTAGAGCGCGTCCCAGTCCATGAGGAGCGGCTGCACGCCCGCGCCTGGCTTGCGCAGGTCGAGCAGCTCGATGCCGTTCTTCTCGTAGCCGTCCACCTGCGTGATGACGAGGTAATGACCGTCCTCGGTAACCCGTCCGGTGGGGAGGCGCGTGGGGTGGTCCTTGACCTCGTACACGAGACGGTCGTCATCCTGGGTTGTGCCGAGCTTGTGGAAGTAAACCGCCGGCTTCGCCGCGTCATCGCCCTTGCCCGGCGCGGCCGCCGGATAGCGACTGTAGTAGACACCCGAGCCGTCGTGCGCCCAGGAGACGCCCCAGAACTTGGTGTAGCGCAGCGTGTCGGGCAGGTCCACGCCATCCTTCACCCGCCGGAAGCGCCAGATCTCCCAGTCGGTGCCACCGTCGGAAACCGCGTAGGCCATGATCGTGCCCTGTTCGGAAGCGCGGAACTGCGACAGCGACACGGTGGCATCCTCGCGCGCACCGTTGGGATCAAAGAGCACACGCCCAGGAGAATTCAGATCCTCGGAGACGTACAGCACGCTCTGGTTCTGCTGCCCGTCATTGTGCAGGTAGAAATAGTGACCGCTGCGGCTGACGGGAACCTCGTAGCGCTCGTAGTTCCACAGCTGCGTGAGGCGCTTCTTCAGCCAGAAGCGCTGCGGCAGCGCCACCAGCTGCGGCTGCGACAGCGCGTTCTGCTGCGCCACCCACTGCTGCACGGCCGGAGAATCCAGTTTCTCAAGCCAGCGGTACGGGTCAGTGACTTTGGTACCGAAGTAGTTGTCGTTCACCTCGATGCGCGCGGTGAGCGGATAGATCTGGGTCTGGGCCACCGCCGGCATGCCCACCGCCGCATCGGTCGCGGTGCGCATGGGCTTGCCGCCCGGACCCGGGCCCGACACGGTTTCGTTGCCGGTGACGACTTCTGTGTTGGCGCAGGAATCAAGCGCCAACGCCGCGCACGCGCTAAACGCGAGCGCTGCGAGGAGCCTCAGCAGCAGGGGGATTTTCATCGCCGTGAGTGTAACAAGGCGCGGCGGCCGCGCGCGTGCCGCACGCCTGGGCGCGGCTCTTAAGGAAACTTGATCTTGCCGCCGCCGGAACCGGCCCCCGGCCCCGGACCCACGCCGCTGCCGACATCGGGCACCACAATGCGCGAGGCAGCCTCGCGGCGCAGCTCGCGCGCCTCATCGATCGCCTGCTCGAGGGCCACCTTCACGCCCTCCGGAAACTTCTTGAGCGCTTCCTCGAGCGACATTGCCTCGATCTCAAACCCCAGCGGCAGCACGCCGGCGGGAGTCAGGAGCTGGGTCTGCCCGGAATAGAGCACGTGGCGCGTCTCATCGGTGCTGCCGTCCACCTTCACCGGCGTCAGGCGGCGAATGCTGCCGGCGTGGCGGTCGGTGAACACGTCCTCGCGGTACAGGCTGGTCGGGTCGAGCTGGACTTCCGGAAGATCGTTTTGCGCTGCCATCGGGATTTTCCATCATGAACGGGAGTTGCGAACCGCAATTGTACACGCCTGCGGGTAAGCGTCGGCCGCGCGCGCGGCGGACCTTCAGGGCGGCGCCACGCGCGCGAGGGCCTCGACGAACGGCCGGTCGGCCTCGAGGATATCCTCCGCGGGCAAAGCTACGGGGGCCACCCATTTCAGGCGCTGCCCATCGAGCGGCTGCGGGTCGCCGCGGTAGGCGGTGATGATCCACAGCGACAGCTCGACCTCCCGGTCCGCATACGCGTGGCGCAGACGCATGTGCTGGTGCGCTGCGGTGACGCTGATGCCGAGCTCCTCGTTAAGCTCGCGCGTCAGCGCCTCGTGTTCACTCTCGCGCGGACCCACCTTGCCGCCCGGGAATTCCCAGCGCCCGGCCATGTGCTTACCCTGAGGCCGCTCGGCGATCAGCACGCGCCCCGCGCCGTCGTAGAGCGCCGCAGCCACCACGAGGATGACGGGACTTGCGATACGCCTGATACCCGCGCGGCTTTCGTTACTCGACGCTCGAGAGTGCGCCGTGGCAGTGCTTGTACTTCTTGCCCGACCCGCAGGGGCAGGGCTCGTTGCGCCCGACCTTGCGCTCGTTGCGCACGAAGGGGCCGGAGGATTCCGGCAGGGGCAGCGCCCCCGCAGGCGAATCATGTCGCTGCGGCGCGCCGCGTGCCGCAGGCGCGCCCGCGGGCTGCTCGGCGGCCGCGAGCAGCGAACCGGCCTCGGCGTGCTGCGCCTGGAGTGCCCGCATCAGGCGCAGTCGGCGCTCCTCCTCCTCGCGTTCCAGATCCTCCTGGGTGCGCACTTCGACCGTCGCCATGAGGGAAGCGGTCTCGAACTTGATGCGCTCGAGCATGGCGGCGAAGAGCTCGAAAGCCTCGCGCTTGAACTCGAAGCGATAGTCCTTCTGCGCGTAGCCGCGCAGGTGGATGCCCTGGCGCAGGTAATCCATGGCCGCGAGGTGCTCGCGCCAGTGATGGTCGACTTTCTGCAGCATGACCTGCTTTTCCACGTGGCGCATGACCTCGGCGCCGGTGCGTGCCACCTTGGCATCGTAGGCCTCGTGCACCGCCTTCACCACGCGCTCGCGCAGCGCCTGCTCCTCGAGCTCCGCTTCCGCCGTCAGCCACGCCTGTGGATCCACGCGCACGCTGAAATCGCGCGCCAGCGACTCGGACAGGCCCTTGAGGTCCCAGTCACCCGGGCTCGCCTGCTTGGGCATGTGCTGGTCGAGGAGCGTCCCGGTGGCCTCCTCCATGAGCCCGCGGATGGCGCCGGAGAGGTCCTCGGTGCCCATGATCTCGGTGCGCTGGCTGTAGACCACCTTGCGCTGATCGTTCGCCACGTCATCGAACAGCAGCAGGTTCTTTCTGATGTCGAAGTTGTGCGACTCGACCTTGCGCTGCGCCTTCTCGATCTGGCGCGTCAGCATGCCGCTCTCGATGACCTCGCCTTCGCGCATGCCGGCCATCTTCAGCAGCCGCTGGGTGCGCAGCGGGTCGCCGAAGATGCGCATCAGGTTGTCTTCCATCGACAGGTAGAAGCGGCTCGAGCCCGGGTCGCCCTGGCGCCCGGAGCGGCCGCGCAGCTGGTTGTCGATGCGACGCGATTCGTGCCGCTCGGTGCCGACGATGTGGAGGCCGCCGGCGCTGAGCACCTTGTCGTGCCGGGCCTGCCAGGCCGCGCGCATGCCCTCGCGCGCCAGATCGTCGCTGTCGGCCGCCTGGGCGAGCTCGGCCTCGAGATTGCCGCCGAGGACGATGTCGGTACCGCGCCCGGCCATGTTGGTGGCAATGGTGATCGCCGCCGGCCGGCCGGCCTGCGCCACGATGTGCGCCTCGCGCTCGTGCTGCTTGGCGTTGAGCACCTCGTGCGTCACGCCCTCCTTGTTGAGCAGCCCGGAGAGGTATTCGGAGGTCTCGATCGAGGTGGTGCCCACCAGCACCGGCTGCTCGCGCGCCACGCACTCGCGGATGTCCTCGATGATCGCCTTGAACTTGTCATCCTGGGTGAGGTACACGAAGTCCGCGTTGTCCTTGCGGATCATCGGCCGGTGCGTCGGGATGACCACGACCTCGAGCCCGTAGATCTGCAGGAACTCCGGCGCCTCGGTGTCCGCCGTGCCGGTCATGCCGGAGAGCTTCTTGTAGAGCCGGAAATAGTTCTGGAAGGTGATCGAGGCGACCGTCTGGTTCTCCTCGCGCACCCGTACGCCTTCCTTCGCCTCCACCGCCTGGTGCAGCCCGTCCGACCAGCGCCGGCCGGGCATGGTGCGCCCGGTGAACTCATCGACGATGATCACCTCGCCGCCGCGCACGATGTACTCGACGTCGCGCTTGTAGAGCGCGTGCGCCCGCAGCGCCGCGTTCAGGTGGTGCATGAGGCGGATGTTCATCGGGTCGTAGAGGCTCTCGCCTTCCTTGAGCAATCCGGCCTGCAGCATCAGCTGCTCGACGTGCTCGTGCCCGGTTTCGGTGATGTGCGCCTGCTTGCTCTTCTCATCAACCGCGTAGTCGCCGGGGCCGTCTTCCTGCTGCTGGCGGGTGAGGCGCGGCACCAGCTCATTGATGCGCAGGTACAGCTCGGTGCTCTCCTCGGCGGGGCCGGAGATGATGAGCGGCGTGCGCGCCTCGTCGATCAGGATCGAGTCGACTTCGTCGACAACCGCGAAGGACAGGCCGCGCTGCACGCGCTCATCCAGGCGGTACGCGAGGTTGTCGCGCAGGTAGTCGAAACCGAACTCGTTGTTGGTGCCGTAGGTGATGTCGCTCCCATAGGCGGCGCGCTTCTCCGCCGAGCTCTGCGCATTCTTGATGACCCCCACGGTGAGGCCGAGGAACTGGTAGATCGGGCCCATCCAGTCCGCATCGCGCTGCGCGAGGTATTCGTTCACCGTGACGATGTGCACGCCCTGCCCGTTCAGGGCATTCAGGTAGGCGGGCAGGGTCGACATGAGCGTCTTGCCCTCCCCGGTGCGCATCTCGGCGATCATCCCCTTGTGCAGCGCGATGCCACCGATCAGCTGCACGTCAAAGTGCCGCATGCCGAGCGTGCGCAGCGCCGCCTCGCGCACCACGGCGAACGCCTCGGGCAGCAGGTCATCCAGCGTGGCGCCCTCTTTCAGGCGCCCGCGGAACTCGTCCGTCTTGGCGCGCAGCGCCTCGTTGCTGAGGGGCTTGATCTGGTGCTCAAGCTGGTTCGCGGCGCGCACGTAGCGCCCATAGCCGCGCACGATGCGCTCATTACGGCTGCCGAAAACGCGGGTGAGGAGTTGTCGCAAAGGGTGACTCGTCTAAGGAAAAACGTCTTGCCCAACAAGTACTTAGGTAAGACCGCGGGCCGTGAAAGCGGCGTATTGTACGCAATAGACGCCAAAGCCGCCCAATTGGTTCTCGGGCGGAGGAATTCAAGGCGGGAGGGTGGCGCTGGGGCTAGCGCCCGATGAAGGACAGCGGGTCGACCTGGCGCCCGTTGCGCAGCACTTCGAAGTGCACGTGGGGACCGGTGGAGCGGCCCGTGGAGCCCATCAGTCCGACCGGGTCGCCGCGCTTGACGGTCTGGCCGACCGAGACCAGCGTGCGCTCGTTGTGGCCGTAGCGGGTAACGTAGCCGTCGCCGTGGTTGATCTCGATGAGCTTGCCGAAGCCGGAGCGCTCACCGGCCCAGGTCACAACCCCGGCCGCCACGGCCATGACGGTCGAGCCCTTGGTGCCGGCGAAGTCGACCCCCTTGTGGAAGGTCTCCTGGCCGTCGAAGGGATCCTCGCGCTCGCCGAAGTAGGAGGAGATGAACCCGCTCTGCACCGGGCGGCCTTCGGGGTGGATCTCTTCCTTCAGCTCGCGCGCCAGGATCAGGTTCTCCAGCGCCGCCAGCTGCGACTCGCGCAGGTCGACGCGCTGCTCGAGGCTCGCGAGCATGGCGGACAGATCCGGGATCTGCGCGCTCACCCCGTCGCCTTCACTGGCGCCGCCGCGCGGCGGGTCACGGTCGAAATTGAATTCGCGGCTGTCGATCTCGGCCATCTCGGTGAGGCGCTTGCCGAGTGCGTCCAGGCGGATCACGTGGGCGTTCACCTCGCCCAGGCGCATGGCCATCGCGTCCACGCGCAGCTGCAACTGAGCCTTGAGATCGGCAATAAGGGCTTTCTGCTGGGCGAGGGTGGCGCCGAAGCGCACCGTGTCCGAGAGCACCACGCGCTCGTGGTTGCCGCGGCCCAGCTGTACCCCGAGCACGAACGCGCTGCCCAGCACCACGAGCACGAAGCCCGCGATTAAACTTAACGTGAGCGGGTGGGCGAGGTTGAACTGCCTCGCCGTTCCCTCACGTTTGGACAGGAATATGACGTTCACAACGCGCCCAGGGCTTGCCTAAAAACTCACGACGGACAGGCAAAAACCAGGCTCGCGCCTGAACCGTGCCCGGGCCTGAGAAGGCCCTGTTCTACTTGACGTAACCTGTACCATGCTGGCAACCCCGCTGTCATGGCTCCTCGCTTTAGACCGGTGGCTTTGCGTCGCCGCCTTTCGGCGGGTTTGCTCTGGGGCAGCTGAAGCAATATGCCGAAGAAGATGAGTCGAGACAAGCGCGGAAAAGCTCCAATGAGGAGTCGCGCAGGTTCGAGAGCACGCGTCGGCGCACCCCTACATTCTGTAAAAGACCTGCTTTCGCGCTATGCGCCGGCCCTGACGCGCGTCACGGAAAAGGCTGAAAAACAAGTGTTCTGGAGCGCCTGGCTGGCCGCTCATCTGCCCGCGCAACTGCACGGGCGGATCTCCGGGATCACCGAGCGCGAGGGAACGGTGGTGGTGTTTGCAGAATCCGCCGCGTGGTCGGCGCGGCTGCGCTACGCACTGCTCGAGCTTGAGGACACCGCGCGCGCGGCGGTGCCGGGGTTGATCGGGTTGGAAGTGCGCGTATTGCCGCGCAGCAGCAAAAAGACTCCGCCGTGAAGCGCTAGCCGCCGGGCGGGTGCAGCGCCGGGGCCTCGATGTAGGAGATCGGCGCGTCCGCATAGCGCTCGAACACGACCTCTTCCCAGCTGGTGCTGTCGGCGCGCAGCGTGCGCAGCAGCTTGTTGTTGAGTGCGTGGCCTGACTTGTGGCCGCTGAACTCCCCGATGAGGCTGTGCCCGAGCAGGTACAGGTCCCCGATGGCATCGAGGATCTTGTGCTTCACGAACTCGTCCTCGTAGCGCAGGCCGTCCTCGTTCAGCACCCGAAAATCATCGAGCACGATGGCGTTGTCGAGGCTGCCGCCGAGGGCGAGGTTGCGCGAGCGCAGCGTCTCCAGGTCGCGCATGAAGCCGAAGGTGCGCGCGCGGCTCACCTCCTTCAGGAAGGAGGTGGTCGAGAAGTCCATCGAGGCGCGCTGCGAGCGGCGCTTGAAGATCGGGTGGTTGAACTCGATCTCGAAGTTGACCTTGAAGCCATCGAACGGATCGAACTGCGCCCACTTGTCGCCGTCCTCGACCCGCACGCGCTTCTTCACGCGGATGAAGCGCTTCGGCCGCCGCTGCTCCTCGATGCCGGCCGACTGCAGCAGGAAGACGAAGGGACCGGCGCTGCCGTCCATGATCGGCACCTCGGCCGCCGAGACCTCGACGATCGCGTTGTCGATCCCGAGACCTGCGAACGCGGACAGGAGGTGCTCCACGGTGGAGACGCGCGACTCGCCCCGGCCCAGGGTGGTGCCGAGCATGGTGTCGCCCACGTTCTCGGCGGTGGCGCGGATGTCGACCATCTGCGCCAGATCGGTACGCCGGAAGACGATGCCCTGATCCGGATCGGCCGGCCGCAGGGTCATGAGCACCTTCTTGCCGGTGTGCAGCCCGACACCGGTGGCGCGAATCGTGTTTTTAAGCGTCCGTTGACCGACCATGCTTGTTGCTTTGCTGTAACGCCTCAAGCCTACAGCGGATGACATAAGCGCCATAAGCGCCATTGGAGGGAGGCTGCCCCTAAGCCACAGCGGGCCCCTCCAAGGCGCTTTATGTAAGGCGCGTTAGCTACCGTATCACATCAGTCGGCCTGTCGTCGCAGGAACGCCGGGATGTCGAGCACGTCCTCGGTGCCCGCATCCGGTCGCAGGCCATCCCCAACGGCCCGCGCCTGCCGCTGAGCTGTCGGTCGCTCGTAGGCGGCGTAGTCGCTGGCACTGCGTGGCCTTGCTACAACACGCATGCCGGTGTCGCGTTGCTCGCGGGAGTCACGCGCCGGGGCGGCGCTCTCGCGCTGCGGCAGGCGCGCTGCAGCGGCCGGACGGCCCAGGCCCGTCGCCACCACCGTCACGCGCACCTGGTTGGAGAGCTCCGGGTCGATCACCGTGCCGACCACGACCGTCGCGTCATCGGAGGCAAACTGCTTCACGATCTGGCCGACTTCCTGGAACTCCCCGATCGAGAGGTCCATGCCGGCGGTCACGTTCACCAGGATGCCGTGGGCGCCGGCGAGGTTGATGTCTTCCAGCAGCGGCGAGGAAACCGCAGCCTCGGCCGCAGCGCGCGCCCGGCCCTCGCCGCTGGCCGCACCCGAACCCATCATCGCCATGCCGGTCTCGGCCATCACCGTACGCACGTCCGCGAAGTCCACATTTATGAGTCCCGGACGGGTGATCAGTTCCGCGATGCCCTGCACGGCGCCCTGCAGCACCTGGTTGGCAGCCTTGAAGGCATCCAAGAGCGTCGTCTGCGGTCCCAACACCGTGAGCAGCTTCTGGTTAGGAATTGTAATGAGGGAGTCGCAGTACTTGCCGAGCTCGCTGATGCCGTGATCGGCGACGTAGCTGCGCTTGCTGCCCTCCATCTCGAAGGGCTTGGTCACGACCGCGACCGTGAGGATGCCGAGCTCCTTGGCCACCTGCGCCACGACCGGCGCAGCCCCGGTGCCCGTGCCACCGCCCATGCCGGCGGTGATGAACAGCATGTCGCAGCCCTCGATCAGCTCGACGATGCGGTCGCGGTCCTCCATCGCCGCCTGGCGGCCCACTTCCGGGTCCGCGCCCGCGCCGAGTCCCTTGGTCATGTTGGTGCCGATCTGCAGAGCGGTCTTCACCTTGGCGTGCTTCAGGGCCTGGGAGTCCGTGTTGATGCACATGAATTCCACGCCGTCGATGCCGGCGGTCACCATGTGCGCCACGGCGTTGCCGCCGCCACCCCCGACCCCGATCACCTTGATGACGGCGCTTTGGCTGTACGCGTCCATCAGTTCAAACATGTTATCGCTCCTTACACAAATACAAACGGTTGGTTGAGTCGTTCTTCTCTTGCACTGTCAGCTTCAAAAGTTCCCCTGGAACCAGGAACGCATGCGGTCGAGCATCGACTTGGCATTTCCCCCCAGGGAGCGCCCGCGACGTGCGGGCAAGGCGTTGTCACGCGCGTAGAGCAGCAGCCCCACGCCCGTGGAATAGATCGGATTGCGCACCACGTCCGAGAGCCCCTGCACGGCCTGCGGGATCCCGAGGCGCACCGGCACGTGGAAGACCTCCTCGGCAAGCTCGATGCAGCCTTCCATCTTGGCGCTGCCGCCGGTGAGCACGATGCCGGCGGCGATCACTTCCTCGAAGCCCGAGCGGCGCAGCTCATCGCGCACCAGCGCGAACAGCTCCTCGTAGCGCGGCTCGACGATCTCGGCGAGCGTCTGGCGCGCCAGGCGCCGCGCGGGGCGCTCACCGACCGAGGGCACCTCGATGCTCTCGTCGGGATTGGCGAGCTGCGAGAGCGCGCACGCGTAGCGGATCTTGATGTCTTCGGCGTACTGCGTCGGCGTGCGCATCGACACCGCGATGTCATTGGTCACCTGGTCGCCGGCGATCGGGATCACCGCGGTGTGGCGGATGGCGCCGCTGGCGAACACCGCCAGGTCCGTGGTGCCGCCGCCGATGTCGACCAGGCACACGCCGAGCTCCTTCTCATCCTCGGTGAGGACCGCGAAGCTCGAGGCGAGCTGCTCGAGCACCACGTCATCGACCTCCAGGCCGCAGCGCTGGATGCACTTCTCGATGTTCTGGGCGGCCGAATCCGCGCCGGTGACGATGTGCACCTTGGCCTCCAGGCGCACCCCGGACATGCCGATCGGGTCGCGGATGCCCTCCTGGCCGTCGACGATGAATTCCTGCGGCAGCACGTGCAGGATCTTCTGGTCGGCGGGGATCGCGACCGCCTTGGCGGCATCGATGACGTGCTCGACATCGCCGTGGCTGACTTCCTTGTCGCGCACCCCGACCACGCCGTGGGAGTTGAGGCTGCGCACGTGGCTGCCGGCGATGCCGGCGAACACCGAGTGGATCTCGCAGCCGGCCATGAGCTCGGCCTCCTCCACCGCGCGCTGGATCGACTGCACGGTCGACTCGATGTTGACCACGACGCCCTTCTTGAGTCCGCGCGAGGGCTGCGAGCCCAGGCCCAGCAGCTCGATCGAGCCGTCGGCGCCGATTTCCCCGACCAGGGCGACCACCTTGGAGGTGCCGATGTCGAGGCCGACGATGAGGTTTCGCTCGCTGCGCTTAAGCATCATGACCTTCCTCGCGGCCCGCGCCGCGGGCGGCATTGCCGCGCCAGCCGATGGCGAATCCGTTGGTGTAACGCATGTCCACGTAAGAGATGTCCTCGCCCTTCTGCGTGACGAGCTTCAAGGCGGCGTCCATGAACTTCTCGAAGCGCTCATCCACCTGGCGCCTCCCTAGGCGCACCGTGACGCCGTTCGCCAGATCAAACTCCCACGCGCCGCGCGCATCGAGGCGCATCGCGGTCAGGCGCAGGCCCGCCTGCATGAGCCGCCCCTCGGCGGCGAGGTAGCGCTGCGCCACCAGTGACTCCTTGCCCGGCGGACCTTCCAGCTGCGCCAGTTCCGGCGGGATGTGGCGCTCGTCGGAGTCAAACAGCTCGCCGCGCGCGTTGAGGAGGCCGCGCTCGCCCCAGCGGGCGGCGGCGGTCTGCTCCACCACCAGCACCGTCAGGCCGCGCGGCCAGGCGCGCTCCACGCTCACCGCGTCCACCCACGGCAGGGTGTGGATCGCGCGCCGCACCTGGGCCAGGTCGACCGACAGGAGCCCCGCGCCGTGCACGCAGCTCTTCACCACGCGCTCGACGTCCGCCGGCGTCACGCGCTGGAAGCGCCCCTGCACCGCGACCGTCTCGATCGGCTGGTTCATCGCCCACATGACGCCGCCGGTGCCGCAGGCGATCACCGCGAGCACGCCGGCGAGGATCCCGGCGTAGCGCCAGTTGATCGCGGGCAGGCGCAAGCGGCGGCGCGCTTCGGCCGGCTTGCGGCGGTTCTTGGGGCGGCCCAGCATCGCTAGGGGTGTCCTTTCGTGGCAGGCTGCAGGCGCCGAGTGAAGCTCGTCTCGAGCACGCGCCAGCACAGTTCGGCGAAGTCGATGCCCACGGCGCGCGCGGCCATCGGCACCAGGCTGTGGCTCGTCATCCCCGGGATGGTGTTGATCTCCAGCAGCTGCGGCCGCCCGGCGCCGTCCATCATGAAATCCGCACGCCCCCAGCCGGAGGCCCCGGTGGCCTCAAACGCGGCGAGCGCCAGGCTCGCCAGGTGCGCTTCCGCGCTCGCGGGCAATCCCGAGGGGCAGAAGTAGCGGGTGTCGTCGCGGAAGTACTTGGCCTCGTAGTCGTAGAAGGTCTGCGGCGTCTCGATGCGGATTGAGGGCAGCGCCGCGCCCTGCAGGATCGCGACCGTGTACTCGGAGCCGGTGAGCCAGGGCTCGGCGAACACCAGCGTCTCGAAGCGGGCGGCGGCCGCGTAGGCGGCGGCGAGGTCCTCCGCGCGCTCGACCTTGTTCATGCCGACGCTCGAGCCCTGCGTCGCCGGCTTCACGATGAGCGGCAGCCGCAGCCGCTCGAGCGCCGCCTCGAAGTCCTGCGGGCCCTTGAGGACCACGAAGTCGCAGGTGGCGACGCCGGCGGCGAGCGCCAGGCGCTTGGTGCGCAGCTTGTCCATCCCGATCGCCGATCCCATGACGCCGCTGCCGGTGTAGGGGACCCCCAGGTACTCCAGTGCCCCCTGCAGCGTGCCGTCCTCGCCGCCGGGTCCGTGCAGCGCGATCCAGACGCGCGCGAAGCCCTCCTCGAGCAGCTGTGGCAGCGAGCGGTCGCGCGGATCAAAGGCGTGCGCGTCGACGGCGCGGCTGCGCAGCGCCTCGAGCACGGCATTGCCGCTGAGCAGGGAGATCTCGCGCTCGCTCGAGTCCCCGCCGAAGAGCACCGCGACCCGCCCGAAGTCAGCCGGCTGGCTGATGCGGCGCAGGTCCTTGGGTTCGTAACTGAGGCGCATGCTGTTACGGCACTCCTACGATGCGCACTTCGGGCTTGAGGGCGACGCCGTGCAGGCGCTCGACGGTGGCGCGCACGTGTCCGATCAGGTCTTCCACGTCCGCCGCGCGCGCCTGCCCGTGGTTGATGATGAAATTCGCGTGCTTGGTCGATACCGAGGCATCGCCGATGCGAAAGCCCTTCAGCCCCGCCGCCTCGATCAGGCGCGCGGCGTGATCGCCCGGGGGATTGGTGAACACCGAGCCGCAGCTCCACTCCCCGATCGGCTGCGAGGCCTTGCGGCGCGCGAGGAGCGCGCGCACCTCGCCCGCATGGGCACCGGGGCGCTGCTCAAACTCCAGGCGTGCGCAGATGAACCATTCCTCCGCCACCGGCGGCGCCACGTGGCGGTAGCTCACCTGGTACTCGTGGCGCTGGCGCGTGTGCGTGGTGCCGCTGCGGTCGATGGTCTCGACGCTTGTGACGTGGCGCCAGGTCTCCCCGCCGAAGGCACCGGCGTTCATGGCGAGCGCCCCGCCGAGGGTGCCGGGGATGCCGGCAAAGAACTCGGCGGGCCCCAGGCCCCACTTGATGCACTGGCGGGCGATGCGCGCGCAGGCGACGCCGGCTTCGGCGCGCACCGTGGTGTCGTTCACGCGCTCGAGGGCCTCGAGGGTGCCGTGCGTGCTGATGACGATGCCGCGGATGCCCCCATCGCGCACCAGCAGGTTGCTGCCCAGACCAATCCACTGGATCGGCACCCCGGCGGGCACGCTGCGCAGGAACGAGGCAAGCTCGGCGCGATCGGCGGGATTGAAGAACACGTCCGCCGGCCCGCCGACGTGCCAGGAGGTATGGCGGCTCAGGGGCTCATCGCGGCGCACGCGGGCGACGAATTCCGGGGCGACGGCCACGCTCACGAGGCCCTCCCCGGCGGCAGCAGCGCGGACAGCGCCTCGGGCAACGCATGCGCCACCGCGCTGATGTTGCCGGCGCCCATGGCGAGGATGACGTCGCCGTCCTTGATCACGTCCTTGAGCGCCTGGGGAAGTTCCTCGACCTTCTCCACGAACAGCGGCTCGAGCAGCCCGCGGCTGCGCACCGCGCGGCAGATGGCGCGGCCGTCGGCGCCGGCGATCGGCGCTTCGCCTGCGGCGTACACCTCCGTGACGCACAGCACGTCCGCCCCCGAGAGCGCCTTGCCGAAGTCATCGATGAGATCGCGGGTGCGCGTGAAGCGGTGCGGCTGGAACGCGAGCAGGACGCGCCGCCCGGCGTAGCCCTGGCGTATCGCCTCCAGCGTCGCGGTGACCTCGGTCGGGTGGTGGCCGTAGTCATCGACGATGCTGACGCGCCCGACCGCCGTCACCACGTCCCCGACGTGCTGCAGGCGCCGGTCCACGCCCTGGAACGCCGCCAGCGCGCGCAGGATGGCGGCGTCCTCGACCCCGAGCTCGAGCGCCACGGTGATGGCGGCAAGGGCATTGCGCACGTTGTGCAGCCCCGGCAGGTTGAGAGTGACCTCAAGCGGCGCGGCCGCGCCGCGCTCGACGTCGAAGCGGGTCTTGAGCGCCTCCGGGCGGATATTCACGGCGCGCACGTCGGCGCCGGCCTCGATGCCGTAGGACAGCACCGGGCGGCCGAGCTCCTGCACGATGCTGCGCACGTGCTCATCATCCAGGCACAGCACCGCGAGCCCGTAGAACGGCAGGTTGTGCAGGAAATCCACGAAGCTCTTCTTGAGCAGCCCGAAGTCCCCGCCGTGGGTGCTCAGGTGATCGTTGTCGATGTTGGTGACGATGGCGATGAGGGGCTGCAGGTGCGTGAAGGAGGCATCGCTCTCGTCGGCCTCGGCCACCAGGTAGCGCCCGGCCCCGAGGCGCGCGTTGCTGGCCGCGCTCTTCAGGCGCCCGCCGATGACGTAGGTCGGATCCTCGCCACCCTCGTTGAGGATGCTGGCGATGAGGCTGGTGGTGGTGGTCTTGCCGTGGCTGCCGGCGACCGCGATGGAATAGCGAAAGCGCATGAGCTCGGCGAGCATCTCGGCGCGCGCCACCACGGGGATGCGCGCATTGAGCGCCGCTTCGACCTCCGGGTTGTCGCGTGCCACGGCGCCCGAGACCACCACGACGTCCGCGCCTGCGATATTGGCCGCGGCATGGCCGACGCTGACGCGCGCGCCAAGGCCCGTGAGCCACTGCGTCACGGCGCTGGTGCGCACGTCCGAGCCCTGCACCGTGTAGCCCAGGTTCAAGAGCACCTCGGCGATGCCGCTCATGCCGCTGCCACCGATGCCGACGAAGTGAATGGTGTTGATGCGGCGCATGCGGTCGCGGCGCTCGGGGCTCGCACGGCGCTCGAGCGGCGGTGGCGGCAAGGCACGGCGCTGGCTCATGCCGCCCTCCGCGCGAACTCGAGGCAGGAGGCGGCCAGCTCGTCCGCGGCGCGCGGCTTGGCGAGCAGCCGCGCCCGCTCGGCCATCGCCAGGAGCTTCCCGCGCCCGGCGCACAGGCGCTGCAGCTCGGCGGCGAGGCGCTCGGCGGTGAGTTCGCGGTCCGAGATCAGCACCGCGGCGCCCTCGCGCACCAGGTACTGGGCGTTGTGGGCCTGGTGATCATCCACCGCGTTGGGGAAGGGCACGAGGATGGCCGCGACGCCGACCGCCGCCAGCTCCGAGACGGTGAGTGCGCCGGAGCGGCAGATCACCAGGTCCGCCCAGGTGTACGCCTCGCTCATGTCCTCGATGAAGGGCCGCACGTCCGCGCGCACGCCGGCCTGCGCGTAAGAGGCCCGGCCGGCCTCCAGCCAGCGCTCGCCTGCCTGGTGGCGCACGTCGAAGGCGAGCCACGCGGACAGGCGCTTCAGGGCAAAGGGCACGACCGCGTTCAGGCGCGCCGCCCCCTGGCTGCCGCCGATGACGAGGATGCGGATCGGGCCGCTGCGGCCGGCGAAGCGGGCCGAGGGCGGCGGCACCTCGCTGATGTCGCGCCGCACCGGGTTGCCGATGAGCTTGGCGTGCACGTCGCGCCCGAAGCTGCCGGGAAAGGCCTCCAGCACCTGGCGCGCCAGCGGTGCCAGGCAGCGGTTGGTGAAGCCGGCGACGGCATTCTGCTCGTGGATGACGAGCGGGCGGCGCGTGAGCCAGGCTGCGACTCCGCCGGGGCCGGTCACGAAACCGCCGAGCCCCACGACCACGCTCGGCCGGTGGCGACGCATCACCGACAGCGCCTGCAGGAGCGCCCGCACGAGGCGAAAGGGCGCGGCCACCCAGGCGAGCGGACCCTTGCCGCGCAGGCCACCGATCGAGAGCCGTTCGATCGGGATGCCCTCCGCGGGTATGACCCGTGACTCCAGCCCCCGCTCGGTGCCGAGCCAGATGACCTCGAGGGACTGCTCGCGCAGCAGGCGCGCCAGCGCGAGCGCCGGGAATACGTGCCCGCCGGTGCCGCCGGCCATGATGAGGATCGGCCGGCTCATGCGCCGCCCCGCACGGTCGCCGAGCCGCGCTGCTGGCGCATCGCCTCGTGATACACCCGCAGGAGCAGTCCCACCCAGGCGAGCGCCACGATGAGGCTCGAGCGCCCGTAGCTCATCAGGGGGAGCGTCAGACCCTTGGTCGGCAGCACCCCCATGTTCACGCCGATGTTGATGAACGCCTGGATGCCGATCCACAGGCCAAACCCCGAGGCGAGGTAGGCCGGGAACTTCAGGCCCGCCGCCGCGGCGAGGCGCGCGATCTGGAAGCTGCGCCACACGAGTCCGAGGAACAGCGCGAGCGTGAGCACCACGCCGACGAGGCCCAGTTCCTCCGCCAGCACCGCGAACAGGAAGTCGGTGTGCGCCTCGGGCAGGTAGAAGAGCTTCTGCACCGAGTCCCCGAGCCCCACGCCAAACCACTGGCCGCGGCCGATGGCGATGAGCGACTGCGTCAGCTGGAAGCCGCTGTTGAACGGGTCCGCCCACGGATCCAGAAAGGCGGTCAGCCGGCGCATGCGGTAGCTGGAGCTCACCGCCAGCACCGCAAAGCCCGCCCCCGCGATGGCGGTCATCGCGATCACGTAGCGCAGCCGTGCGCCGGCGAGGAACAGCAGGCCGAACCCGGTGGCGAACAGCACCGTGGCGGCCCCGAAGTCCGGCTCCAGCAGCAGGAGCGCGCACACGCCGAAGAGCAGCAGCAGCGGCTTGCCGAGACCGACGAAGGATTCGCGCAACTCCGCTTCGCGGCGCACCGCGTAGCTGGCGATGTAAATGAGCACCAGCACGCGCGCAAGCTCCGAGACCTGGAAGTTCGCGCCCGCGAGGCGCAGCCAGCGGCGGCTGCCGTTGACCGAGTGGCCCAGCCCCGGCACCAGCACGATGAGCAGGAGTGCGATCGCGATGGCGAGCAGCGGCAGCGAGGCGCGCTCGAGCAGCTCGGTGGGAATCGAGAACACCAGCGCCGCACAGGCGCCGCCGATCAGGGTCAGGAACAGCTGGCGCTCGAGGTAGTAGAACGGCTGGCCGCTCTCCTGGCCGGCGATGGAGACCGAGGCGGAGGTCACCATCACCAGACCGAGCAGCACAATCGCGAGGCTCAGCGCGAGGGTGACCGGGTCCAGGTGCACCGCGCCGTGCTTGGAGCTGGAGCGCGCAAATCCCATGAGTGAGGAACTCGCACTCATGCGGCAAGCTCCGCCACTGACTGCGCGAACACCGCCCCGCGGTGGGCGTAGTCGGTGAACATGTCGAGGCTCGCGCAGGCCGGCGACAGCAGCACGGTGTCACCGGCGCGCGCCGCCGCGGCGGCGGCGCGCACCGCGTCGGGCAGGCTCACCGCGCGCTCGAGCGCGCACACCCCGCGCAGGGCGTGCTCGAGCGCGGCGGCGTCCCGGCCGATGAGCACCGCGTGGCGGACCTTGCCGCGAAAGCCCGCGGCCAGCGGCGCGAAGTCCTGATTCTTGCCCTCGCCGCCCAGGATCATCACCAGCGGTCCCGCCATTCCGGCGACGGCGGCCAGGGTCGCCCCGACGTTGGTGCCCTTGGAGTCATCGACATAGCGCACGCCGCGCACGTCCGCGACCCACTGTGAGCGGTGCGGCAGGCCTTCGAAGCTGCGCAGCTCCTTAAGCATCGCCGCGCCGGGCAGCGCCAGCGCCTCCCCGAGCGCCAGCGCCGCGAGCGCGTTCGCCGCGTTGTGCAGCCCCTGGATCTTCAGCTCCTTCAGGGCCAGCAGCGGCTCACCGGCGCGCGTCAGCCACCAGGCGCCCCCGTGCTCGGCCACCGCGTAGTCCGCGCCGATGGCGGCGCGCAGCGAGAAGCTGAGCGTGCGGCGCGCCGTGCGCGGCATCGCCACGACCAGCGGGTCATCGAGGTTGATCACCGCGGTATCGCAGCGGGCGAAGATGCGCGCCTTGGCGGCCGCGTAGCGGGCGAGGCTGCCGTAGCGGTCCAGGTGATCGGGGGTGACGTTGAGCACCGTCGCCGCGCGGCAGCTCAGGGACGCCGTGGTCTCCAGCTGGTAGCTCGACAGCTCCAGCACGTACAGCTCGGTCCCCGCGCTCAGCAGATCCAGCGCCGGCTCGCCCAGGTTCCCGCCCACCCGCACGCGCAGCCCGGCGCGCTCGGCCATGCGGGCGATGAGCGTGGTGACCGTGCTCTTGCCGTTGGTGCCGGTGATACCCACCACCGGTGCGTCCGCGGCGCGTGCGAAGAGCTCGACGTCGCCCACGATCTCGAGCCCGAGCCGCCGCGCCGCGGCAAAGAAGGGGTCCTCGAGGGACACGCCCGGGGAGGCGACCACGCACACGGCATCCTTGAGCAGGGCGGTGTCGAGCCGCCCGAGGCTCACCGGGATCGCGGCATCAAGGGCTGCCAGCTGCGCCAGCTGCGGCGGGGCGTCGCGCGTGTCGGTCACGGCCAGCCGCCAGCCGCGGGCCCTCAGGTAGCGCGCACAGGAGAGGCCGGTGCGGCCGAGCCCGACGATTACCGCGTACGGTGGTGCTGGCATCGCGGCGCTCATCGCAGCTTCAGCGTGGCGAGCCCCGCCAGCACCAGGAGGAGCGAGATGATCCAGAAGCGCACGATCACCTTCGGCTCGGCCCAGCCCTTGAGTTCGAAGTGATGATGGATGGGCGCCATGCGGAACAGGCGCCGGCCGGTGAGCTTGAAGGAGGCCACCTGCAGGATGACCGAGGCGGTCTCGAGCACGAACACGCCGCCCATCAGGAGCGCCACCAGCTCCTGGCGCACGATCACGGCGATCACCCCCAGGGCGGCGCCGATGGCGAGCGCCCCCACGTCGCCCATGAACACCTGCGCGGGGTAGGAGTTGAACCACAGAAAGCCCAGTCCGGCCCCGGCCAGCGAGGCGCAGAAGATGAGCAGTTCCCCGGCGCCGCGGATGTCGGGGATCTGCAGGTAGTGCGCGAACACCGCGTTGCCGCTGGCGTAGGCGAAGATGCCGAGTGCGGCGCTCACCAGTGCCGCGGGCATGATGGCGAGGCCGTCGAGCCCGTCGGTGAGGTTCACCGCGTTGCTCATGCCCACGATCATGAGGTAGGCGAGCGCGATGAACCCGAAGGCAGACAGCGGCAGCTGGAAGTTCTTCACGAACGGCAGAAACAGCGCGGTCTCGGCCGGTTCGGTCGCGGTGTAATAAAGGGTCGCCGCGGTCGCCAGGCCGGCCACCGATTGCCAGATGTACTTCCAGCGCGCCGCGAGCCCGCGGGGGTTGCGCACCACGAGCTTCAGGTAATCGTCGTAGAAGCCGATGAGCCCGAAGGCGAAGGTGACGCCGAGCACCAGCCACACCAGGCGGCTTGCCAGCTCCGCCCACAGGAGCGTGCTCACGAGCGTCGTGACCAGGATCAGCGTGCCGCCCATGGTCGGCGTGCCGGCCTTGAGCAGGTGGGTCGCCGGGCCATCGTCGCGCACTACCTGACCGATCTGGTAACGCGACAGGCGCGCGATCATCGAGGGACCGACGAGCAGCGATAGCCCGAGCGCGGAGGCGGTCGCGAGAATGGCGCGGAACGTGAGGTATGAAAACACGTGCAGGCCGCTGATGTGGCCGGCGAACTGTTGTGTGATCCAGTACAGCACTAGTGCCCGCTTCCTGGCGTGGTACCGGTGAGTGCCTCGACGACGCGCTCGAGGCGGCTGGAGCGCGAGCCCTTCACGAGCAGGCGCACCTCGGGACCCGCGCCGCGCAGCGCCTCGTGCAGCGCGGCGGTCAGCTCCGCGGCCGCGCCGTACCAGCGCGCGCCGGCGCCGAAACTCTCGACCGCGCGCTGCATCAGGGGCCCGGTGGCGTACAGGCGCTCGATCCCCTGGGCGCGCGCGAACTCGCCGATGTCGGTGTGCGCATCGGCGGCAAAGGCGCCAAGCTCGCCCATGTCGCCCAGCACCAGCCACTTGCGGCCGCTTAGGGTGGCGAGCACCTCGATCGCGGCGCGCATGGAGCTCGGATTGGCGTTGTAGGAGTCATCGATCAGCCAGGCGCCGCTGGCGCTCTGCTTGAACTGCAGGCGTCCGGGCACGGCGCGCACCGCCGCAAGACCCGCCGCGATGTGCTCCAGCGTGGCGCCGGCGGCGGCGGCGGCGGCCGCCGCCGCGAGCGCGTTGGCGACGTTGTGGGCGCCGCCGAGGGAAAGCTCGATCGCCGCGCTTCCCTGCGGCGCGCTGAGGCGAAAGTGGGTGCGGAAGCCGTGTGCGCCGACCGAGGCGCGCACATCGGTGGCCGTGAAGTCCGCCCGCTGGCGCACGCCGAAGGTCACCACGCGCGCCGGCGTCGAACCGCGCCACAGGCTCACGAACTCATCGTCCGCGTTGATGACGGCGGTCGCCGCGGGGGTGAGCCCTGCGACCATCTCGCCCTCGGCGCGCGCCACGCCCTCGAGCGTGCCGAAGCCCTCCAGGTGCTCGGCGCCCGCGTTGGTGATCAGGCCGATGCTCGGCCGCGCCAGGGCCACGAGGGCCGCGACCTCGCCGGCGCGGTTGGCGCCCATCTCGATGACGGCGAAGCGGTGCCCGGGCGTCAGGCGCATGAGGGTCAGCGGCACGCCGATGTGGTTGTTGAGGTTGCCGCGCGTGGCCAGGCACTCCCCCGCCTGCGCCAGGATCGAGGCGGTCATCTCCTTCGCGGTGGTCTTGCCGTTGCTGCCGGCGACTCCGACGAGCGGGCCGGCAAAGTGCGCGCGCCAGCTGCGCGCGGCGCGCTCGAGCGCGGCCTGCGTGTCGGGGACCACGATCTGCGGCAGCGCCACCGGCTGTGCCGCGGCCACCACGGCCCCGGCGGCACCGGCCTGCAGTGCCGCGCCGACGAAGTCCTGGCCGTTGAAGTTCGGACCCTGCAGCGCCACGAACAGCTGTCCGCGCTTGAGCGTGCGCGAATCGCTCACCACGTCGGTGAAGGCGGCATCCGCCCCCTGCAGGCGCCCGCCGCAGGCGCGCGCGAATTCTTCCAGCGTGCGCTTCATGCCGGCAGCCTCGCGAGCTCAGCGCTCACCACCGCCTGGTCGCGAAACTCGCGCCGCTCGCCGCCGGCGATCTGGTAACCCTCGTGTCCCTTGCCGGCGATCAGCACCACGTCATCCGGCGCTGAGCGCTCGAGCGCCAGGCGGATGGCGAGCGCGCGGTCGTGTTCGACCACGTGCGGTGCGCCGGGGGCGATGCCGCTGAGGATCTCGGCGATGATGCGTGCCGGATCCTCGCTGCGCGGGTTGTCATCGGTGAGGATGATGTCGTCGGCGAGCTCCGCGGCGATCTGGCCCATGAGCGGGCGCTTGCCCGCGTCCCGGTCCCCGCCGCAACCGAACACCACGCGCAGCTCGCCCCGGCAGTGCAGGCGCGCAGCGCGCAGCGCGTTGGCCAGCGCGTCGGGGGTGTGCGCGTAGTCGACGATCGCGAGCGGCGTGCGCCCGCGCCCGCCGAACATCTCCATGCGGCCGCTCGCCGCGCGGCTCCTGGAGAGGCCACGCACCGCGTCCTTGAGCGGGATCTGCCAGGCGAGCAGCACCGCGAGCACGGTGAGGGCGTTGTCGACGTTGAACTCTCCCACCAGGCGCACCGGCAGCTGCGCGGCACCCCAGCTGGAGTCCACCTCGATCACGAGTCCCCCGGTGTCGGGCTTCACGCGCGTGGCGCGTACGAATTCCGCGCCGGCGGGCGGCGCGCCGGCCGCCGTGCGCGTCGTGACGATCAGCGGCACCGGGGAGGCGATGGCGGCGAGCTCGCGGCCGAAGGGATCATCGATATTGATGACCCGGTGGGCGAGCCCGGGCCACGCGAGCAGCCGCGCTTTGGCGGCCCCGTAGGCCTGCATGGTGCCGTGATAGTCGAGGTGATCGCGGGTGAGGTTGGTGAAGGCGGCGGTGTTGAAGCGCACCCCGTTGACGCGCGCCTGGTCGAGCGCGTGCGAGGAGACCTCCATGCATACGCACTGCGCGCCGAGCGCGCGCAGCTGCGCGAGGTGCCGGTGCACCGTCACCGCATCCGGGGTGGTGTGCAGCGTCGGGGTCACCTGCGGCGGCATGCCGAAGCCGAGCGTCCCCATGTACGCGGCGCGGCGGCGGCAGTGCTCGAGCGCCTGCGCCAGGAGCCAGGCACAGGTGGTCTTGCCGTTGGTGCCGGTGATGCCCGCCACGGTCAGAGCCTGGGAGGGCGCACCGAAGAAGCGGTCGGCGATCTCCCCCACGTGTGCGCTGAGGGCGGGCACCGCGGCCACGAACGTGCCCGGGCCGGCCGCCGGCACCTCCGTCGCGCCCTCGCGCTCGTAGAGCACGGCCCGGGCACCGCGGCCGATCGCGTCGGCGGCAAACCCCAGGCCATGGTGCGTGCGTCCGCGACAGGCCAGAAACAGGCTGCCGCGGGTCACCGCGCGGCTGTCGAGCGTGACATCGCTCACCCGCACGTCCGCCGGTGCCGCCACCAGCCCCGCGGTGAGCTCGGCGAGTGAGCGCGTTCTGGCTTCGGCGCCCGGCGTCATGGCATGGCCGCCGTGCGCACGGTGCCGAGCGCGGGCGCCGCCGGCAGTTCCTCCGGGGCAGTCACCCGCTGATCGGGCGCCACGGCGAGCAGGCGCAGCGCCCCTCCGACCACGCGTGAGAACACCGGGGCTGCCACCTGGCCGCCCATGTGCTGCCCGGCGCTCGGCTCATCGATCACGACCACCGCCGCCAGTCGTGGCGCAGTGGTGGGCGCCATGCCGCCGAACACCGCCATGTAGCGATCGGTGGAGTAGCCGCCGGCGGTCGCCTTCCACGCCGTGCCGGTCTTGCCCGAGACGCGGTAGCCGGGGATGGCGGCGAGTTTTCCGGTGCCCTCCGCGGCCACCACCGACTCGAGCATGCCGACCAGCTCGCGGCACACGTGCTCGTCGACGGCGCGCTCCCCGGGAGGCGGGCCATCCAGGCGCAGGAAGGAGACCGGCCGCGTCACCCCGAAGCCGCCCACGGTGGCGTAGGCGTGCACCAGCTGCAGCGGCGTGACCGAGAGGCCGTAGCCGTGCGACATGGTGACGATGCCGATCGGGCGCCACTGCGCGTAGTTGGGCAGCAGGCCCGCCGACTCCCCCGGATAGCCGCTGGTCGTCACCTGCCCGAAGCCCAGATGCGTGAGCGTGCGCCAGATGTCCTGGGGCGGCAGCGAGAGGGCGATGTGGGCCATGCCGACGTTGGAGCTCTTGGCGAGCACCGTGGCGATGTCGATCGCCCCGAGGTTGTGCTCGTCCTCGAAGATCTTTACCCCGACTTTGAAGAAGCCGGGCGAGGTGTCGATGATGCTGTGGTTGTCGTACTTGCCGGAGGCGATGCCCGCGGCCACGAAGAACGGCTTGATCGAGGAGCCGGGCTCGAAGATGTCGGTGGCGGCGCGGTTGCGGTAGGTCGCCGCCTGGATCTGGTCGCGGTCGTTCGGGTTGTAGGCGGGCTGGTTCACCATCGCCAGCACTTCACCGCTCGCGACGTCGATGACCACCACCGAGCCGGCCTTGGCACGCTGGTCGCGGATCGCCGCCTTGAGCTCCCGGTACGCCAGGTACTGGATGCGAAGATCGATCGAGAGCACGAGATCCTTGCCCGGCCGCGCCGGGCGGATGCTCTCCACGTTCTGCACGATGCGGCCGTAGCGGTCCTGGATGACGCGCTTGGCGCCGTCCTCCCCGGCGAGCCAGTGATCGAAGGCGAGTTCCAGTCCCTCCTGGCCGGCGTCATCGACGTTGGTGAACCCGAGCAGGTGTCCGGCGACCTCGCCTGCCGGGTAGTAGCGGCGGTACTCGCGCGAGGTGTAGACCCCGGGGATCCCCAGGGCCTTGATCTGCGCGGCCTCCGCGGGCTGGCGGTGGCGCGCCAGGTAGAGGAACTCGCGGTCGAGATTGCTCGTGATGCGGCGCGCCAGCTCCTGGCGGTCGAGACTCAGGGCCTTGGCCAGGCGCGGGATCTGATCGGTCGCCAGCGCCAGCTCGCCCGGGTTCACCCAGATCGAGTCCACCGGGGTACTCACCGCGAGCGGCTCGCCGTAGCGGTCTGTGATGGTGCCGCGGTGGGCGGCGATCTCGAGCACGCGCGAGAAGCGCGCGTCGCCTTCCTTGGCGAGGAAGCCGTGATCGACGAGCTGCAGGTTCACCGCCCGGTAGACGAGGCCGAGCGCGCACGCCGCCAGCAGGCCAATGAGCAGGTGCGCCCGCCAGCGGAAACCTCCCGCGGCGTCTTCCCGTGCACCGCGCGCCCTCATGGCGAGACGATCTCGATCTCTTTCGGGGGTGGCATCGCCATGTGCAGCTTGGCGCTGGCCACCCGCTCCACAAAGGCGTGGGTGGACCAGGCGCTCTGCTCCAGCTGCAGCTGCCCCCACTCGATTTCCAGGTTGTCGCGGCGGGCGTTGAGCGTTTCCAGCTCGACGAACAGGGCGCGCGCGCGGTGCTTGCAGTAGATCGCGCCCGCGGCCGATCCCAGTGCCGCCACCCACAGGATCGGGACGGCGACGAAGAGCACCCCCCGGCCGCTCATGGCAGCCGCTCGGCCACGCGCAGCAAGGCGCTGCGGGCCCTGGGGTTGCGCTCCAGCTCGGCTTGTCCGGGTCGCTGCTTGCGACCGATGAGCTTCAGGCGCGGCCGCGCTTTGGCGGGCACTACCGGGAGGCTCCGCAGGGCCGGGTCGACCTGGGATTCGCGCTGCATGAAGCGCTTGACCGCCCGGTCCTCGAGGGAATGGAAACTGATCACCGCCAGGCGCCCGCCGGGACTGAGCGCGCCGAGCGCACCCGTAAGACCGCGCTCGAGCTGCCCAAGTTCATCGTTGATGAACATGCGCAGGGCCTGGAAAGTGCGGGTGGCGGGGTGCTTGCCGGGCTCGCGCGTCCTTACGGCGCCCGCGACCAGGGCGGCGAGCGCCGCGGTGCCCGTGAGGGGTTGCTCGCGGCGCGCCGTGACGATCGCCTGGGCCACGCGCCGCGCGAAACGTTCCTCGCCGAAAGTGGCGATCACCTGGCGTATCTCGTCGACGCCCGCCCGAGCGAGCCATGCCGAGACGGGTTCGCCGCGCGTCGGGTCCATACGCATATCGACCGGGCCGTCAGCGCGGAAACTGAAGCCGCGCCGCGGATCATCGAGCTGCGGCGAGGAAACGCCGAGATCGAAGAGCACGCCCCGGCACGGGCGATCGTGAGCGTGTGTGTGCACGAGCGCGCCGAGGTCCGCAAACGACGCGTGCACGAGCGTAAGCCGCACTTCGTCGGCAAAGCGGCGCCGGCCGGCCTCAATGGCCTGCGGATCCCGGTCGAGCGCGAGCAGGCGGCCTTCCCGACCCAAGGCCTGGAGAATGAGTGCGGAATGGCCGCCACGCCCAAACGTCGCATCGACATAGTAACCGCCCGCTTCCAGGGCCAGCCCTTCGAGCGCCTCAGCGGCGAGCACCGGTGTGTGCTCATCCACGCGCGAAGCGGTCCGCCCCCGCCTCCATGAGTGCTCTAGTCACGGGCTATGCCCAGATCAGCTCTTTGCCAAGGACCCCTCAGAGCGACAGCGATTCGAGCTCGGACGGCAGATCGGTGGCGGCTTCTTCAGTCTTCAGCCACAGGTCGCGCCGCTCGTTCCAGCGCCGCTCGTCCCACAGCTCGAAGCGATTACCCTGTCCGATCAGCATTCCGTGCCGCTCGAGCTGCGCGAATTCGCGCAGTTCGGGCGGCAGCAGCACCCTGCCGTGCCCGTCGAGGGGCAGATCGGTCGCGTGGCCGACCATGAGGCGCTGCAGCCGACGCGCGGTGGCGTTCAGGCTGGGCAGCCCCATGAGCTTGCGTTCGATCAGCTCCCACTCGGGCAAGGGATAAATGAGGAGGCACTGGTCCTTATCGACGGTAACGACCAATTTCCCCTGGGCGAGCTCATTGATCTGCTCCCGGTAGCGGTTGGGAATGACCATCCGCCCCTTGTCGTCCAGGGTGATTTTTGTTGCACCGCGAAACATGACCTGTGAGGCGCGTTACCGCCCATTTCCCCCCACCTTCTCCCACTGGCCGCCACTATAGGAATCCGCGGCGAACTATGTCAATTGAAATAGTGTGAAATTCGTCGCAGTCACAACGACTTATGTGGAAATGAACAGTGTCCACTACAGCTCGCGGGCACATTCGTTCTTAGCAATCAGCGGCTTGAGGGGTGAACCTTATACAGCGGGTCACGAAGTCGGGACCTGTCAGGCCTCTACCCGGCGTCGCGAAGCTCGAAATGCCCCCGCCGCTGGTAAGAAGGAGCACCACGGCAAGCGAGATCTGGGACAGGGTCAGCGGCTGGCCCGAGGTAAGCGAGCGACCGCACGTCCCCGGGGGCGCGCGGCGGTGCCACAGGTGCTGCTTACGTGTTGGATGTCAGATGTCTGAAGTTGATGTTGGGTGTGGGCTGCAGCGCGTCGTCGCGATCATTGCGCCGCCGCCGGCAACAGGCGTAGTTCGTTGCCGTGCACCTGCGCCCAGCCGATCTCGCGGCGCACACGCCGGTCGGCATCGAGACTCAGGCGCCCGGTAAGCCCCTCCACGCTGACATTGTCGGTGACGCCGCGGTGCCGCAGCGCCTGCGCGAGACGGAAGGCATCGAAACCAAAGGCGAACAAGCGCCCGCGATACGGGCCGCCGCTCGGCCACGCCTCGCGCGTCGCCGCGCGCACCGCATCGGGAAGATCACCACCCAACACCCACGGCATGTCGGGGAACATGAGGCCATCCAGCTCCTCGTTGGCCTTCGCGTCGGGCTCGAAGGCGTCCGAGGTTGCATACGTTGGAATGTCGCCGGCGTAGTGGAAGCGCAGCTGCGGGCGCAGCAGCCGCTCGGTGTTGGCCTGTGCCGGCGCGAAGATGAACTCGATATCCGAGCGTCGTCGCGGCTCGAACTGCAGCTTGGTACCCAACACCGACTCGAGCCGCTTGTAGCGCGCGGCGCTCTCACTGATGCGCAGAACCTCGGTGATCGAAGCGGAGTAATCGGTGCGTGCCGCGTCGATTTGCCCGGTGGCGACCAGGTCGCCGCCGCCGGCGACGAGTTCCTGCTTGAACGCGGCGAGCACCCGCGTGCCCCAGTCCCCGGCCGGCACCAGCGCGACGCCGCGGCGGTGGTGGTCCTCCAGCACGCGCCGCGCCGCGAGGCGCGCCTCATCTTCGGGGGAGAGCGCAAACTGGTAGAACTGCGCCGGCGGGCTGCGCTCGCTCGGCAGGAAGTTCAGGGCCAGCAGCGGCGCGTGTACGCCGGGAAAATCCGCCGCCGCGGTGACTTCTTCGCGGGTGAGGGGGCCGACGATAAAGTCCGCGCCCTGCTCGCGCGCCTGCGTGAGCGCATCCGCGATACTCAGCGTCCCGGTGTCGTAGACGTGCACGCGCGGGCGCTCATCGGCGGCGGCCTGGTAGTACGCGGTCATGAACCCGTCACGCACGCTCGCGGCGGCGCCGCCGGCACGACCGGTGATCGGCAACAGCAGTGCGATGTGCGCGCCGGCCGTGGCAGGCAGCGCGTGCGGCACCGGATGCTTGCCCCCGGTTTCGGTGAGCGCCGACTTGATCAGCGCGTAACGCGCTGCGAGCGCGCCGGCGGGCGGCTGAGGAATGGCGGCGAACTGGCGCGCTGCGTCCTCGCGCTGGCCGCGCGCAAGCGCCAGCTGTGCATTCAGTAGCGCGCGCTCGGTGCCCTGCTCGGCCGACAGCGTGCCCTCTGTCAGCGCCAACACGCGCGCCGCATCCTCGGGACGGTGCCCGTCCAGGTAGTTGCGGGCCGCGCCCAGCAGGTAGTCGTTGCGGTCGCTGCCGGTGTTGTGTGCCGCCAGCTCCTCGTAGGCTTTCGCCGCTTCGTGCGCCTCCCCTGCCTGCTCGAGTGCTTGGGCCCGATCGAGCGAGGGCGGCAGGCCGGCGCGCTCGGTCAGGCTCGGACAACCGCTTAAGGCTAGTGAAAGAAGCAACAGACAGGCCACGCGGCGTGCAAGGATCATCGGTTGAAGGGCCTCTCGTTGGCGTGCAGGATGGTTGTTGACGCCGCACATCCCTGGGCGGCACGGAGTTGAGGGCTATAGTGACCAAGATGCGCGGCACGCTGCAAGTCGTCGCCACCCCGATCGGGAATCTCGCCGACTTGAGCCCGCGGGCACAGGACGCCCTGCGCGGCGCCGATATCATCGCGGCCGAGGACACGCGCCGCACGCTGCAGCTGCTGCAGTCGATCGGCATCTCGCGCCCGCTGGTGTCGCTGTTTGAGCACAACGAGGCGCAGCGCGTGCCACAGCTGCTCGAGCGGCTCAGCGCCGGCGCCACGGTGGTGCTGGTGAGTGATGCCGGGACGCCGCTGCTGTCGGATCCGGGCTTCGAGCTCGTGCGCGAGGCGACGCGCGCCGGCTTCGAGGTGCGCGCCATTCCCGGGCCCTCGGCGATCACGACGGCACTCGCAGCCGCGGGCCTGCCCGCCGACCGCTTCTGCTTCGAGGGCTTTCTGCCGGCGCGCGCCGGGGAACGGCGCGCCGCCCTTGCCGCGCTCGCACACGTCCAGCGCACGCTGGTGTTCTTCGAAGCCCCGCATCGCATCGTCGCCACACTCACCGACATGGTCGCCGAGTTCGGCCCGGCACGACAGGCGGTCGTGGCCCGCGAGCTCACCAAAGTGCACGAAAGCCTCTATCGCGGCACGCTCGAAGAACTCATTACCGTCTCGCAGAGAGATGAGAATTTCGCGCGCGGCGAGATCACCCTCGTCGTTCAGGGTGCACCCAGGGCCGAGGAGCAGAGCGTTGATCCGGCACTGCTGCTGCGCACGGTAGACATACTTCTTAAGGAACTGCCGCCGCCCCGCGCGGCGGCAGTCGCCGCGCAGCTCACCGGCGCCACGCGCGCGGCAGCCTATGCCATGGCCACCCGCAAGAAGACTGACGAGGGCTGAGGCGTGCCGGGCTCCGTCGATTGCGAAGCCAGGGAATGCCGGTCGGAATGAGTGCCGTGATCACAATCGAGGAACTCGCGCAGTCGCCCGCCTGGTTCCCGCTCGAAGCCCTTGGCCGCGATACGGTGCGGCTGGTGCACCTCGATGAAGGCGCCTACCGGGACGCGAGCTTCCTCGACCAGCGCCTGCTGAGTTCCAGCCTGACCCACACCACGCTCGAGCTTGCGCTGGTCGAGGCCGCCGCGGCCGGCCTTGTGCCACGGCTGCACTACGTGTTCCACACCGGACACGTCGGCTCCACGCTCATCTCACGCCTCATCGGCGCCCATGCGAACTTCTTCTCGCTGCGCGAGCCCGCATTGCTGCGCGCCGCGGCCGAGCGCTTCCCGCCCGGGACGGTCGCCCCCGGGGCGTCCGCAGTGACGCCGCCCCTGCGCGTCACGCTCTCACTCCTGGCGCGCACCTGGCGCGCCTCGCAGCGCGCCGTGGTCAAGGTCACGAGCGTCGCCAGCGAGCTCGCCGATGAAATCCTCACCCACAGCGAGCACCCGGCGGCCGTCTTCATGTTCGTGGAGCCGCTCGCCTACCTGCGCGGCATCCTCGCCGGGCCCAATTCGCGCGCCGAGTCCAAAGTACTGGCGGCCGCGCGCCTCAAGCGCCTCGTGCGCCGCCTGTCCGCCGCCGAGTGGCGCGCGGATCCCAAATCGGAGGGCGAACAGGTGGCGATGAGCTGGCTGTGCGAGATGCTGACGCTGCACCAGGCAGCCCTGCTGCATCCTGCGAAGGTGTTGTGGGTGAACTTCGATGCCTTCCTCGCCGCGCCGCAGCCGAGCCTGCAGGCGATATTCCGCGCGCTCGGGGCTCAGGCTGCGCAGCAGGAGATTGAAGCCCTCGTGTCCGGTCCGATCATGCGCCAGTACTCCAAAGCACCCGAGCACGCCTACGACGCCCAGTTGCGAAGGGAAGTGCTGCAGTCCGCCGACTGGGATCACGCCGCGGAAATAAGACGGGGCCTCGCGTGGCTGGAGGGCGTGGCGCGGCAATATCCCCCGGCGGCGGCGGTCCTCAGGGCGCTCGAAGCAAGGCGCGTTACGTAGCACCTCATCCTGCCGCGTGGTTGGCGCAGCCGGAGGCCGCCGCCCCGCGCTACTGCGACCACATGCGCTGCAGGTTGCTGATGACGTGCTCCAGGTGCACGCGGTTGCGCCAGTCCATCTTCAGACCCTCGAGCGCGCGCACCTCGCCGAGCGTATAGAGCAGGTCGCGCTGCATCTGATCGGGGATCCGGCTCTGGATGAAGGTGATCATGACGAGACGCTCGCCGGAAGTGACCGGCACGACTTCGTGCAGTGTCGTGGAGGGATAGAGCAGCGCGGATCCCGGGTTGCCCTTGACGCGCACGATTTCGCTGCCCAGATACACGACCAGCTCACCGCCCTGATAGGAGGCGGGGTCGCTGAGGAACAGCGTGCAGGAAACATCAGAGCGCAGCGCCTGCGTCCCGACTGCCATGTGCGCCGCATCGGTGTGCGCACCGTAGGTCATGCCGACCCCGTAGCGGCACAGGCTGGGGGGCGCTATGCGCTGCGGAAAGGCGAAGTTCAGCGCCTGCTCGCTGCGCTGCAGGGCGGTGAAGGCAATCTGCGACGCCTGCTGCGCGGCGGCGCTGCTGGCGTCCGCGATCACGTTCACTTTCGCGGTGTTGTGGGGATTGGTGGTGCGTCCGTCGACGAACCGTGCCTGCTGCGCCAGCTTGGTGACGGCCGCCACTTCCGCCGCGCTCAGCAAATCCTCGATCAGTAGAAACATGCCTCACCGACGGGGCGGCCGCAACCACCCGTTACACCACTAGCACGCGGGGACTATAAGCGAAAACGCCGGCACACGCGCCGCGGCGGGTGCCTGCCGCGCGCGGGTCCGCTGCGCACGCAGGCGCGGGGGCGCGCGGTTGACTTCGCGGCTGGTGCCCGTATTGTGCGCACCTAGAGTCGGCCGGGCAGTCGCTGCTTTGAGCTTCCAAGCTCGAGGTGGAGGAAAGTCCGGGCTCCGGCGGATCAGGTGCCAGGTAACGCCTGGGGGGCGCGAGCCCACGGAAAGTGCAACAGAGAGCAGACCGCCTAAGTCCCTCACGGGACCGGCAAGGGTGAAACGGTGCGGTAAGAGCGCACCGCGTCGGTGGCAACACGCGACGGCATGGAAAACCCCACCTGGAGCAAGGCCAAATAGGGAAGCCGTCCGGCACTTAACGGTGCAGGGCAGCGCCGATCCGCGCGCGCTTCCGGGTAGGCCGCTAGAGGTTCGCGGTGACGCGGATCCCAGAGGAATGATTGCCCTCGACAGAACCCGGCTTACAGGCCGACTCTTTTTCTATTTAACGACCTTCAGCTGTGGCCGCCGCGGCGCGCCCTCATCGGCCGGCGTCGGGCGGGTCGGGGGTTCGGGCCCGAGATCCTGCTCGGAGAACACCATGCCCTCGCCGGTCTCGCGCGCGTAGATACCGAGCACGGCGCCCACCGGGAAGCGCACGTGGTGGACGACCCCGGCGAAGCGCGCATCGAACTCCACCAGGTCCGCGCCGAGGCGCAGCCGCTGCGTCGCGCCTTCGCTCAAGTTCAAGACGATCTTGCCGTCCTTCACGTAGGCGCGCGGTACCTCCGCGCCCTCGCGTCCCGCGTCCACGATCACGTGCGGGGTGTTACCGCAGTCGGTGATCCACTGGTGCATGGCACGCAGCAGGTAAGGACGTTTGGGCAGCACCTGACTCATGGCCTAAGGATAAGCCGACTACAAGAGTCGCATCTCCTGCTCGCGCTCGGAAAGGCCTTCGCGGAACGCCGGCCGTGAGAAAACCAGGTGGGCATACTTCTCGATGGCCTGCGCCTGCGGGGGCAGATCGATCTCATAGTAAGGCAGCCGCCACAGCATCGGGGCGATGGTGGCGTCCACCAGGGAGAACTCATCGGATAGAAAGTATGGCTTCACCTTGAACAGGTCGGTGCTCTGCAGGATGGTGTCGCGCAGGATCTTCTTGAGCTTCAGCGCCTGCTTCTTGTCCGGCTCCTGATCGATCTGCCGCGCCAGGGCGTACCAGTCACGCTCGATGCGATACAGCGCCAGGCGGAACTGCGCGCGCGTCACCGGGTCCACCGGCATGAGCGGCGGGTGCGGGAAGCGCTCATCGAGGTACTCGATGATGACGCGCGAGTCGTAGAGCACCAGGTCGCGGTCCACCAGCGTCGGCACGCTGTGGTAGGGGTTCAGGTCGAGCAGGTCTTCCGGAAAGCGCCCGGCCTCGACACTCACGATGTCGATGCCGATGCCCTTTTCCGCAAGCACGATGCGCGTGCGATGACTCCACGGGTCATTCGGTGCAGAGAACAGCGTCATGATGGATCGTCTGTTCGACAACTTGCCGCTCCTGAGACCCGTTTTGCTGCCAAAGGCGCCGGGCACCCTCCTGCGCGCCGGTCAGGCGCTCAGTGCACGTCTTTCCAATATTCGCGCTTCATAAGCCATGCGAGCCAGGTGAACACCAGCAGAAACAGCACCACCCACAAGCCCAGCGAGCGCCGCGCCGCCTGTGTCGGCTCCCCGACATAGTCCAGGAAGTTCACCGTGTCGCGCACGAAGCCGTCGTACTCGGCAGCACTCAGGCGCCCGGGCGCCACCTGCTCGAAGTGATCGAATTCCTGCTCGTGCATGAGCTGGCCGCCCACACTCCTGGTGACGTCCTTGAACACCGCGCGCTTCACGCCCTCCAGCTCCGAGAGCACTGCCGGCATGGAGGTCGCGGGCAGTCGCAGGTTGTTGGCGCCGGTCTGCCGCGTGGGATCCAGGTAGAAGGTCTTCAGGAACTGGTACAGGTAGTCGCGGCCGCGCGCGCGCGCCATGAGCGACAGGTCCGGAGGCGCCTTGCCGAACCAGGCCTCGGCGTCGGCGGCCGGCATGCTGGTGAGGATGTACTGCGTCGGCTTGTCCCCGGGCGGCAGCAGCTCCTTCTGCAGCAGGCTGTCCGGGATCGCAAGATCGGTGCCGAGGCGCGACCAGCGCTCGTACTTGAGCGAGTGGCAGCCGAGACAGTAGCTGGTGAAGTTGCGCGCGCCGCGCTGCACGGAAGCGATGTTGGTGACGTCCGTGTCCGCCCGCCAGTGCTGCCAGCCGCTGCCCTCCTTGGGCGCCTCCTCGGCGGCACCGGCCGCCTCGGCCGCCAGGGCACTGCCGCCGGCGCAGCCTGCGAGCGCCAGCAGGGCGGCGCCGAGCCACGCCCTCATCCGCTCAGTGCGCACGGTAGACCACCCTCTCAGGCACCGGCTTGACCGGATCAAGCTTGGTGTAGATCGGCATCAGCCAGAAGTAGGCGAAGTAGATGACCGTGAAGATGCGCGCGAGCACCACGTACACCCCGTCCGCCGGCTGCAGGCCGAGGTAGCCGAGCGCGACGAACGACACGGCGAACAGCGCGAGCGCGGTGCGCGACAGCCAGCCGCGGTAGCGCATGGACTTCACCGGCGAGCGATCGAGCCACGGCATGAACAGGAACGACACCACCGCGAGCAGCATGAGCAGGGCCCCCATGCGCTGGTCGGGGACCGCCCGCAGGATCGCGTAGAAGGGCGTGAAGTACCACACGGGCGCGATGTGCTCCGGGGTCGACAGGGGGTTGGCGGGCTCGAAGTTCGGCGCCTCGAGGAACAGTCCCCCGAGCGTTGGTACGAAGAACACGATGATGGCGAGTATCACCAAGAACAGGCCGATGCCGAACACGTCCTTCACCGTGTAATACGGATGAAAAGGAATGCCATCGAGCGGCGTGCCGTCCGGGCCCAGCTTTTCCTTGATCTCGATGCCGTCGGGATTGTTCGAGCCGCTGCGCCGCAGCGCCACCAGGTGCAGCGCCACCAGCAGCAGCAGCCCCAGCGGCAGCGCCACCACGTGCAGGGAGAAGAAGCGGTTCAGGGTCGCATCCGCGATGCCGTAGTCGCCGCGGATCCACTCCACCAGGCCGGGGCCGATGCCGGGGATGGTGCCGAAGAGGTTCACGATCACCTGCGCGCCCCAGAAGGACATGTTGCCCCAGGGCAGCACGTAGCCCATGAAGGCCTCCGCCATGAGCGCCAGGTACACCGCCATGCCGAACAGCCACAGCAGTTCGCGCGGCTTCTTGTACGAGCCATACAGGAAGGCGCGGAACATGTGCAGGTAGACGACGATGAAGAACGCGGAGGCGCCGGTGGAGTGCAGGTAGCGGATCAGCCAACCGTAGTTGACCTCGCGCATGATGTACTCGACCGAGTCGAACGAGGAGGCCTCGCCCACCTTATAGAACATGGTGAGGAAGATGCCCGTCACCAGCTGCAGCACCAGCACCACGAGAGCGAGCGAGCCGAAGAAGTACCAGATGTTGAAGTTCTTGGGCGCGAAGTAGCCGGTCAGCTGCTCGTGGATGAACTCATCAACCGGCAGGCGCTTGTTGATCCAGCCCCAGAAGCCGTTCCTGGCCGCAGGCGGCTCGACCCCGGGCAGCGTGGCGGGCGCCCCGCTGGCGCTCTTAACGGCCATTACGCGGCTCCCTTCTCATCGGCGCCGACCAGCAGCGTGTGCGGATTCGGGTAGGAGTAAGGCGGCACCCGCAGGTTGATCGAGGCCGGGGAGCCGTCGAAGACGCGGCCCGCGAGGTCGAAACGCGAGCCGTGACAGGGGCAGAAGAAGCCGCCCGGCCAGCTCGGATAGAGCTCGCCGACGCCGAAGCGCTGCTTGGGCAGGCAGCCCAGGTGCGTGCAGGTGCCCACCAGCACCAGGAACTCGGGGCTGCGCGAGCGCAGGTCGTTCTTGGCGTACGGCGGCTGCTCGGACTTCAGCGAGTTCGGGTCCTTAAGGTCCGCATCGTGACCTGCGATGCGCTTCACCATGTCCGGGGAGCGGCGCACGACATAAATGGGTGAGCGGCGCCACACGGTCGTGGTCATCTGCCCGGCCTCGAGTTTGGAGATGTCCAGTTCAGTGGGGGCGCCCTGGGCGCGGGCGCGCTCGGAGGGCATCCAGGACTCGATGAACGGCACCGCGGCGACCGCCGCGCCCACCGCCCCGGTGGCGATCGTGGCCTGTGTGAGGAACTTGCGCCGGCTTAAGTCGACTTCTCGGTCGGCGACGACTGCGTGATCCGCCATCCACCCGTCTCCCGCTTGAACTGCACGCCCGCCGCAACTCAAGGTTCGCGTCCTCGCCGCCGTGCCGACGCTGTTCGGCGGACGCGCGATTTCATACCTTGCGGGGGGCGGCGCATTATACACAATCGAACACCCCCTCCCGGGCGCGCCGTGCCGCGCGCCAAGAGGATTCCCGGAGCCTGACGATGCTGAACCGCCTCGGACGCGGACTCACTTTTATCGCCGGATCGGTGATCGGGGGCCTGGCGCTGGCCTTCCTCATCGTCGCGGCCCGCCCGGATCTGATCCGCGGCAGCAGCGGCGTGGCAGGTCCGGCACCGCCGGCGCCACCGGCCGCACCGCCGGCGACGTCGCAGGTCAGTTACGCCAGCGCCGTGCAGCGCGGCGCGCCCGCCGTGGTCAACGTATACGCAGCACGCCTGGTGACCGAGCGCGTCGCACCCTCGCTCGGGGAGCTGTTCGGGGACTACATGCCGCGCTACCGGCAGCGCATCGAGCGCAGCCTCGGTTCGGGCGTGATCGTGGACGAGAGCGGGCACATTGTTACCAATCACCACGTGATCGCCAACGCCGACTCGATCCGCGTGCAGCTCGCCGACGGGCGCGTGGCGGATGCGACCATCGTCGGGCGCGATCCGGACACCGATCTGGCGGTGTTGAAGATCGACCTCATGCCACTGCCGGTGGCCACCTTCGGCCGCTCCGATCAGCTGCACGTCGGGGACGTGGTGCTGGCGATCGGCAACCCGGTGGGCCTGTCGCAGACGGTCACCCATGGCATCGTCAGCGCGGTGTCCCGTCAGCAGCTGGGCATCGCGCCGCTGGAGGATTTCATCCAGACCGACGCCCCTATCAACTTCGGCAACTCCGGCGGCGCGCTGGTGGATGCCACCGGTGCCCTGGTGGGCATCAACACCGCCATCGTCGCCAAGAACATCGGCGTCGAAGGCATCGGTTTTGCGATCCCGGTCAACATGGTGCGCGGGGTGCTCGATGAGATCGTGGCGCACGGCCGCGTGATCCGCGGCTGGATCGGCATCGTGCCCGAGGATCTCTCCGACGAGCAGGCGCAGCAGCTCGGCTTTGCACAGGCGGGCGTCGTCATCGGCAATCTGTACGTGGGCAGCCCCGCGCAGCAGGCGGGCCTGCTGCCCGGGGACCTGATCACGGCGATCGACGGCACGACCCCGCACGGCGCCCAGGATGTGCTGGGCAGAATCGCCAGCCACAAGCCCGGCACGACCGTCGTGCTGCGGGGCCTGCGCGGCGGGCGCGCCTTCGAGGTGCGGGCCCAGGTGGGGGAGCGACCGCGGCCGCCGTCCTCATGACCACGCTCACCACCCGCATTTTCCAGGCGCGCGCCGCGCTCGATGCGGCGCTCGCCGAACGCCTGGGGCGCGCGCTCAGCGCCCCCGGCGCCACGGCAATCATGCTCGCGGGCGGCACGACGCCCCTGCCCGCCTACCGCACGCTTGCCGCCGCGGCCCTGCGGCACGATGACCGCCTGCACGTGCTGTTCAGTGACGAGCGCTACGTGCCCGCGGATTCGCCGGCGAGCAATTTCCACCAGGCGCGTGCGCTGCTGGACGTGCTGGCGCTGCCCGACGAATCGCTGCTGCGGGTGCGCACCGAGCTGCCACTGGAGGAGGCTGCCGCGCGCTACGAGCGTGAGCTCGCGACGCTCCTGAGCTCCGGGGTGCGCATCGGGCTCGGATTGCTGGGGCTCGGCGCCGACGGACACACCGCCTCGCTCTTTGGTGCGCCCGAGCTCGAGCGCGCGCGCGGCCGCTATGCCATCGCGGTGCAGCGTCCGGACGGCATGGCGGCGGTGAGCGTGACCCCGGAGCTGCTGGCGACCGTGAAGGAGCCGCTGTTCGTCGTGGCGGGCGCCGGCAAGGAGGCGGCGGTGCAGGCGCTGCTCGCCCAGGACCGGCAGCTCACGGCCTGGCGGGCGGTCCAAGGCTGCGCGGATGTTGAACTGTGGCTGACACCCGAGGATGAGGCCCATGGCTGACGAGGAAATCGGCGCGCTGCTGCTCGAAGCGCAACGCCTCGGGGACGAGGGCAACCGGGCGCAGGCGATCGAGCTTTACCGGCGCGTGCTGGCGCGTTTTCCGCAGCTGCCGGATGTCTGGTACAACCTCGCGCGGCGCCAGCGCCAGGAAGGCGCCTACGAGGACGCCCTGGAATCCTATGCGCAGGCCCTCGCGCGTGGCGCGAACGCGCCCGAAGAGGTGCATCTGAACCGCGCCGTCATTTTCACCGACGAGCTGCGTCAGGATGAGCAGGCCGAACGTGAACTGCGCGCCGCGCTGACGGCCAACCCCGCCTACCTGCCGGCGTGGCACAACCTTGCCAATCTGCAGGAGGATCTCGGGCGCCGCGACGAGGCGCGCGAATCCTACGAGCAGATCCTCAAGCGCGAGCCGCAGGCCTTCGAGGCGCTGGCGCGCTATTCGCAGCTCTTCAGCGTGACCTCGCCCACCGACCCGCTGATCGCGCGCCTGCGCGCAGCCCATGCCAGTGCCGGGGCGGACACTGCCAGCCGCGCCAGCCTCGGCTTCGCCCTCACCCGCCTCCTCGATGCCAGCGGGCAGTACGCGGAGGCCTTTGCGGCGGCGCAGCGGGCCAATGCCGACAGCCGCGCGAGCCTCACGCCACCGGTGCACTACGACCGCGCCGCGCAGGAGAGACTGGTGGACGAGCTGATCCGCGCCTTTCCCAAGGCGCAGCATCACCCGCAGACACTGGCACCGGGACCGCGCCCGCTATTCATCTGCGGCTTGTTCCGCTCCGGCTCGACCCTCACCGAACAGCTGCTCGCGGGGCACCCCGCGATCGCCGCCGGCGGCGAGCTGGACCTGCTGCCGCAGCTCGTGCGCCGCAGCCTGCGTCCCTTTCCGCAGTCCCTGCGGATGGTCGCGGACGCGACGCTCGCGCGGCTGGCCGCCCAGTACCGTGCCGAGCTGGCGCGCCGGTTCCCCGAGGCGGCGCTGGTGACGGACAAGCGCCCGGACAACTTCATCTATCTGGGTCTGATCAAGCTGCTGTTCCCGCAGGCGCGCATCATCCATACGACGCGCAACCCGCTGGACATGGGACTGTCCATCTTCTTTCTGCACCTCGACCCGCGCCTGGCCTACGCGCTGGATCTGGGTGACATCGGTCACTACTTCGGCCAGTACCAGCGCCTCATGGCCCACTGGCACGCGCTCTATGGCGAGGACATCCTGGATTTCAACTACGATACGCTGGTGCGCGACCCGCGCCCCGCCGTGGGGCGGCTGCTGGAATTCTGCGATCTGCCCTGGGATGAGGCCTGTCTTGAGTTCGGCCACCGCGGCAGCGTGAAGACCGCGAGCGTGTGGCAGGTGCGTGAAGGGCTTTATCAGCACGCCTCGGGTCGCGCCGATCACTATGTCCGCGAGCTCGCGCCGCTCGCGGCTGAACTGGCCAAGGTACCCGACTCTCGATGACCCCCGCCCTGCTGCCCATCTTCGCGACCCCTTTCGCCTCCGTGTCCCTGCCGCAAGTGCGCGATCTACATCCGGCACTGGTGCAGCTGATCGCCGGCCGCTCGACCCCCGCCAACCGCGACCCGCTCTACCACCAGGACCCGCTGTGCTATCGCAGCCGCGAGGAGCTCTTCGAGTGGCCGGACGCCGCAGCGGCGGTGCTGCGGCAGCAGATGCTGGCGGGGATCTGCCGCACCGTGATGGCGGCCAACCTCTACAGCCAGGCGGAGTTCGATGCGCTCACCCTGCAGGCGCGGGCCCGCTTTGCGATCGTGAAGCCCAACGGGGCCATTGCCGCCGCGGATTTGCCTCTGACCTCCTGGTGCGGCATTTATTGCATCGCAGCACCCGCCGCGGTCCCGGCCCGGGGTGACAGCGCCGCGCTGCGCCTGTACGAGACCCGCATGGCCAACATGTTCATGGATGCCTCCACTTACCGGCTGCGGCAGCCGTTCAGCCATGGGCACTATGTCTGGCGGCCTGTTCCCGGCGAGATGGCGGTTTTTCCCGGCTCGATCCTGCACGAAGTGGCCCTGAATCGCGGCGATGGCGAATTGTGGCTGGTGCTCGCGCGGGCGCGCTTCGCCGCCCCGGGGATGGAGGGCCTGCCGCCATGGTGAGCGCCTTCCCGATCAGGCCCGTCTTTGCCGTACCCCTGGCGGAGGGGCGCTTCACCGGGCCCGCGCGGCTCAATCGGGAGCTGGAGACCCTGATGCTGGCGCGCGAGACCGACGAGTACCGCAATCCGAGCCCGAGCCACACGCCCCAGGCCGAGACCTTCGAGAGCCGTTTCAACCTCTTCCGCTGGACCGAACCGTGCGTTCAGGAGCTGCGCGAGTTCGTGCTCGGTGGCGTGGCACGGGTGGCCGCCCAGGCCTCGGAGCTGCCGCCGGCCCGCTTCGCGCAGCTGACGATGCACAACCACACCTGGTACCACGTTTCGCGCTACGCCGGCTCCTTCGTCGCCCACAACCATCCCTTCGCCTCCTGGTCCGCGGTGTACTGCGTGCGGGCCGGGGAGGCGGTGCCCGAGCATCCCGACAGCGGCCTCCTGCGCCTGTTCGATCCTCGAAGCGGGGCCAATGGCTACCTGGACGGCGCCAATCGCCAGGTGCGCGCGCCCTACGCCGTCAAGCCGCTTCAATTGCGCCTCGAGGAAGGGCAGCTGGTGATCTTTCCCTCCTACCTCTTCCACGAAGTGACTCCCTTCTATGGCCGGGACACCCGTATCACGGTCGCCACAAACTGCTGGTTCGTCTAAACCACCCCCTCGCAGCGCCGCCGGCCCCGGAAGACTGTGGCTAGTGCGCAACAAGCCCCTCCGGATGCCTGCTGCCGCCTTGGAAAGGCCTGCGCGGACGCCGTGTGCCTCAGCGAGGCAGGTTGGCAACACCCAGTCAGCGTGATCTAATTGCGCCCCAAGTCCGTCGGCCGCCCCGAGGGATGGTCTGTGCACAGCAACACGCGGGGCGAGCTTTGGACGGTGATCCAACAATTCGCGAATCTAATTCAGAGGAACTAATCACATGGCGAAAAGTCGCAGCTTGCAGCAGGCGGTGCGCTTCGCGTTGGGGGCGGCGACGGCCGTCGCCGGCGCCACGGCGTTGCACGCCCAGGAAGCGCCGGCCCCAGCCGCAGCCCCTGTCGAAGAGGTGGTCGTCACCGGATCGCGCCTGTCGACGCCGAACGAGTCGTCGATCAGCCCGATTACTTCGGTCTCCGCAACGGATCTCCAGGCAACGGGTCTGACGCGCGTTGAAGACGTGCTCAACAACCTGCCGATGGTCTTCGCGGGCCAGAACTCGACAGTGTCGAACGGTTCGGACGGCACGGCGGTGGTGGACCTGCGTGGCTTAGGCCCGAAGCGCACCTTGGTGCTCGTTAACGGCCGCCGCCTGGGTCCTGGCGCCGGAGATGGTCGCAACTTCTCCGACATCAACCAGATTCCGGCAGCGCTCATCGAGCGTGTTGACGTGCTCACGGGCGGCTCCTCGGCCGTGTACGGCGCGGACGCGGTCGCAGGCGTGGTGAACTTCGTCCTGAACACGCACTTCCAGGGCGTGCGGGTCGATGCAGGCTACAACTTCTTCAACCATCACAACTCCAACGACGTGGCCTCCGTCGTTAAGGACGCCGGCTATCCGCTGCCGGACAGTACCGTCAACACCGGCTACGGCAAGAACGTGTCCATCTTGATGGGCTCGAACTTCGCCGACGACAAGGGCAACGCGACCCTGTACGCGACCTACGACCAGGCCGCGGCGACGCTGCAGTCGAAGTTCGACTACTCCTCCTGCGCGCTCGATGCGCACGGTCCGAACAACCTCGTCTGCGGTGGCTCGGGCACTTCGGCGAAGAACGGCGCCGGCGGTTACTTCATCGGCTACGACGCCAACGGCCTGGTGGGCACCGGCCCCTACACGGTCGACGGTCTGACCGGCCAGATGCGCCCCTACACGGGCGGTGATCTGTACAACTTCGGCCCGCTGAACTTCTACCAGCGCCCGAACGAGCGCTGGACGGCCGGCGGCTTCGTGAACTACGACATCAACGCGCACGCCACGGCGTACATGGAGATCATGTTCACCCGCAACACCTCGCAGGCGCAGATCGCAGCGAGCGGTGACTTCTTCCAGCAGGCCTTCATCCCCTGCAATAACCCGCTGCTGACGGCGCAGGAACACGCGCTGCTGTGCAGCGGCTCGCTGATCACCGACCAGAACGGCGTGCAGGGCATCAACATGTACATCGGCCGCCGTAACGTTGAAGGCGGTGGACGTGTGGCGACGTTCGACTCCAACTCGTTCCGTACGGTCGTTGGCGTCAAGGGTGACTTCGCCGAGGCCTGGCATTACGACGTCTATGCGCAGCGCGGCACGGTCGACAACAGCAACGGCAACCAGAACTACTTCTCCAACGCGAACATCTTCAATGCGCTGGACGTGGTTCCGGGACCCGGTGGCGCACCGACCTGCCAGTCGGTCATCAACGGCAACGACACGGCGTGCGTGCCGTGGAACATCTGGCGGCCGAATGGCGTCACGCCTGCGGCGACGGGCTACCTGTCGGTCCCGCTCCTGGTCCAGGCGACCACCACCGAGCAGGTGGTGTCGGGCTCGGTCACGGGTGACATGGGCAAGTACGGTATCAAGCTGCCGACCGCGGACACCGGGCTGCAGTTCAACATCGGCGCCGAGTGGCGCCAAGAGAGTGCGAACTTCCTGCCCGACCTGCTGAGCCAGCAGGGCAACGCGGCCGGATCCGGTGGTCCCACGCCCCCGGTGACTGGCCAGTTCCACGTGCAGGAAATCTTCACGGAAATGCGTCTGCCGCTGGCGCAGCACATCGCCTTCGCGGATGACCTGTCGCTCGAGGGTGGCTACCGCTATTCGAAGTACAGCGAGGGCTTCAACACCGACACCTACAAGGCGGGCCTTGAGTGGGCTCCGGTGCGCGACGTGCGCTTCCGGGCCAGCTACCAGCGCGCGGTGCGGGCGCCGAACATCGCGGAGCTCTTCACGCCGCAGGTCGTGGTGCTCGACGGTTCGCAGGATCCCTGCTCCGGACCAGCCCCTGGGTTCAGCGCGGCGCAGTGCGCACTGACGGGCGTCAGCGCGGCCCAATACGGCCACGTACCGCCCAATGCCGCCGGCCAGTACAACGGCAAGCTGGGTGGCAACCCGGACGTGGTGCCGGAGACCTCCGATACCTACTCGGTGGGCTTCGTGCTGCAGCCGCGGTTCCTGCCGAACTTCCTGCTGTCGGTGGATTACTTCGACATCAAGATCAAGGACACGATCACGGGCATCGGTGCTGACACCATCATCCTGAACTGCCTGCAGACGGCCGATCCGACCTACTGCTCGAAGATTCATCGTGATAACGGTGGCACGCTGTGGCGCTCGCCGACTGGCTATATCACCGATACCAACGTCAACATCGGCTCGCTGTCGACCAAGGGTGTCGATGTCAAGACCAACTACCGGCTGTCAATGTCGAACCTTGGCTCGCTGGCGTTCAACCTCGAAGGCACGTACCTGAAGGACCTGGCGACCCAGCCATTGACCAACGGGCCCTCGTACGACTGCGTCGGGTTCTTCGGCACCACCTGCGGTGCCTCGAATCCGAAGTGGCGGCACGTGTTCACCACGACCTGGTCCACGCCGTGGGACGCCATGGATATCACCCTGCGGTGGCGCTACCTGGGGGAGGCCGACTCGCAGCAGCTGAGCGACAACCCGCAGCTGGCGGGCAATCCGCTGCCGCTGACGGCGCATATCCCGGCGTATAACTACATTGACATGACGGCCTCGTTCGCGCTCGGGAAGATCGTGCGCCTGCAGCTGGGTGTCAACAACATCGCCGACAAGGATCCGCCGATCATCGCGACCAACGGTGGTGGGTTCGGGAACGACTGCCCGACGATCACGGCCAACGGCAGTTCCTGCAACGGCAACACCTGGCCGGGCACCTACGACGCGATGGGACGCTACATCTTCGCGCACGTGACGGCGCAGTTCTAAGCCAGAAAAAAGGTACCGATGACCTTATGACGGCGGGCTTTCAGCCCGCCGTTTTTTTTGGCAGCCCGAAACGGCGAATTGCGCGGCTGGCAGCCCCGGCTTAGTGCAGCCGGTGGGCGCGGTGCGTGCGGCCGCTGGAAGTGGTCATGAGAAATGACCCCAGCGTGGCCCGCTTGATGCTCACCTGGTCCCCGGCATGGAGCAGCGGGTCCGCCTCATCCAGTTCCCACAGCTGCCCGCCCTCGAGTGAGACCGTCGGATGGCCGCCCGCACTCGCCCCGGTCCCCACGACCTTGAGGGTGACGGAACTCGCCGGCGCGGGCGCGACCGGATGCTCGGCCGCGTAGAGCCCAAAGGAATCCTTGGCGGGGGGCGTCGCAGCCGCGGCGGCAGCCGCTGCGCCGGCCGCCGCGACGGGCACAGCCGCGTGCACGGGTGCGGACGCGGGCGCCTGCGGCGCCGCGACTGCGGCCGGCGCAGCAGCCCCGGACGCTGTCCCGGCGGCCAGCTGGTCGTAGCAAGCCAGCCGCTCCGTGGGGGCGGCAATTGTCGCGCACGCCTTGAGACTAGCCGCCGGTACCACCGCGGGGGCCTGCGGAGCTGCCAGAGCGGCGGTGGAACTCACGGCGAGTGCCAACGCCTGCGCCATGAACTGATTCCTCACAGCGGCGCCCCTCCAACCTGTCCGGGCTGCGCGTAGTAGCTGCCAAAGACTTCCGTGGCCGCACGCACCAGCTCGCGCTCGGCGGCACTCAGGAAAGGATTCCAGATGTCGAATATCAGCACCGCGCGCGGGGTGTCCGAGTTGTTCCAGGCCTCGTGCTCGATGGTGTCATCGAACACCCAGGCCCGCCCGGGGATCCATTCGCGTGTCTCGCTGCCGACCCGGAAACCGCACTCGGGCGGCACGATGAGCGGCAGGTGCACCGTCAGGCGGGTGTTGGTGACGCCGGTGTGGGGCGGGATGCGGGTCTTCGCATCCAGGATCGAGAAAAACACCGTGGGTGCGCTCCCCGCGACGTCGCACTGCGGGGCGCCCGCGAGCGCCTGCATGGTGTGCGGGCAGCGCGCCAGGTGCTCCGGTTGCGGCGCCCCCTGGTTCCACAGGAAGTACGCACTCCAGCGGCGCGACTTGTTGAGCTCGCGCCACTGATCCAGCGGCACGCCCTCGGGATAGGCAATGTAGGGCTCAAGGCCAGCGCGGTCGGACACCAGCGCGGCGGTGAGCTCGGCGCGGATCTGCTCAGTGGCCGCCTCGACCGCGTCGAGCCAGGGAAACTCACTGCGCTCGAAGAACTCCACGGTCGGGATCTCCGGGAAGTACATGAACGTCGGCTGCGAGGTAAAGCGCGTGCGCTGGCCGGTCAAGAGCTGCATGCACTTCTCGACCCGCCGGTAGGCCCCACCGCCGTGACGCGCGCGAATGGCCCCCAGGCGCTCCTCGATGGCTGCGGCGAGTGCGGCATCATCCGCGCGCACCACTTCGCGGCCGTGCTCGAGGGCCGCGGTCACCGTGTCCGGGGGCGTAACCCCGGCAGGCAGCGTCGCGAGCGCATTGCGATAACTGCGCGCGGCGTTGCGGATGTCGCCGCGCGCCTCGATCAGCGCGCTCAGCTGCAACAGCGATCCCAGGTGGCGCGGATCAATGGCGAGCGCACGGTCAATGGCCACGCGCTCATCGTCCTGCAGGCCGAGCGCCTTGAGGCTTGCGGCCAGGTTCGACCAAAGTGCCGGGTGGGTCGGATCGCCCTGCGTGGCGCGGTGGAAGAGCTCGCGCGCCTTGGCGGCGTCGCCCCGTTGCAGCATGCGCACGCCGAGCTCGTTGAGCACTGCCGGGTGCGCCGGGGCCAGCTGCGCGGCGCGTGCCAGCAGCTGATCCGCCTCGCCGGCGCGCCCGGCCTCCCCCGCGGCCCGGGAGGCCTGGATCATTCGCAGGACGGCGGCTGGATCGACGCCCGCAACATTGACGTTACTCAAGAATCTCACCTATCGTGTGCGGTTTATGCGGGCAATTCTAACGCGGCTTGTACACGGAGAGGGCGTTGGCGGGAGCGGCGGCGGCGATTGATGTGAAGTTGCTGCGGGTGGCGACCCTCCTGGAGAGCGACCCGGCGGCGGCCGCGCAGGAAGCGGCGCGGATTCTGAGCGAGCACCCGGGCCACCCGGGCGCCCAACTGCTGCTGGGGACGGCGCAGCGCAGCGCCGGGGACCTGCCGGCCGCGACGGCGGTATTTGCGCAGCTCGCCACGGCGCAGCCCGATGCTGCCCCGATCCAGTTCGAACTCGGACGCGTGCTGGCAGCGCAGGGCCGCGACACCGAGGCGCTAGCGGCATTGCAGCGGGCGGTGGAACTCGCGCCCGATCTCGCCCCCGCCTGGGCGGAGCTCGCCGCGCTGTACGCGGCCCGCGGTGATACGGGCGCGTGCGATCAGGCGTATGCGCGCTTCACGCGCCTCGCGCCACCGGAACAGCACCTGGGCGAGGCGCTGCGCGCGCTTGCCAATCATCGTCCGGCCGCCGCCGAAGCGCTGCTGCGGGCGCGGCTCGCGCGCGCGCCGCAGGACACCGCCGCGCTGAGGCTGCTGGCCGGGATCGCAGCCGAGCGTGAGGATTACGTGGAGGCCGAAGCGCTGCTCGGGCAGTGCCTGCGGCTGACGCCGGGCTACAGCCACGCCCGCTTCGACCTGGCCCGCATTCTGCACAGTCAGCAGAAGGCGGAGCCGATGCTGCCCCTGCTCGAGCGGCTGCTCGCGCTTGAGCCGCAGAACCTGCACTACCGCACGCTGCTGGCGGATGCCTACAACGTGCTCGGCCAGAACGAGCAGGCGCAGCGGATTCTGGCCGCACTGCTGGCGGAGCTTCCCGACAACGAATGGGTATGGCTTTACTACGGCCACTCGCTGCGCACCGCGGGACAGCCGCAGGAAGCCATCGCCGCGTACCGCCGCGCGGCGCAGATCCGCCCCGGGTTCGGCCAGGCCTGGTTCAGTCTCGGCAACCTCAAGACCTTCCGCTTCAGCGCCGCCGACCTCACCGCGATGCGCGCGCAGGTGGCGCGCGCGGACCTGCCCGACAGCGAGCGCCTGCAGTTTGAATTTGCGCTCGGCAAGGCGCTCGAGGACGAGCGGGACTTTGCGGACTCCTTTGCCCACTACGCGCGCGGCAACGCACTGCGGCGCGCCGCCGTCGGTTACGACCGCGAAGTCACCACACGCCTGGTGGAACGCAGCCGCGCGCTGTACACGCGCGAGTTCTTCGCCACGCGGGCCGAGTTTGGCGCGACGGCCGCTGACCCGATTTTCATCGTAGGGCTGCCGCGCTCGGGCTCGACGCTCATCGAGCAGATCCTCGCCAGCCACTCGCAGGTGGAGGGCACGCGCGAGTTGCCGGACGTGCTCACGTTCGCACTCGAGCTCGGCGTACGCGACGTCCCCGGAGCGCCGGCGCTGTACCCGCAGCGGCTGGCGCGCCTGAGCGGGGAACAGCTCACGGCACTCGGCGAGCGCTACCTCGCGCAGACACAGATCCACCGCCGCCTGGGCCGCGCCCACTTCATTGACAAGATGCCGAACAACTTCCTGCACCTCGGGCTCATCCATCTGATACTGCCGCGCGCGCGCATCATCGATGCGCGGCGCGCGCCGCTGGCGTGCTGCTTCTCCAACTTCAAGCAACATTTTCAGTCCGGCCTGTGGTTCAGCTACGACCTCGTGGATATCGGCTGCTACTACCGCGATTACGTGCGCCTGATGGCGCACTTTGACGCCGTGCTGCCCGGGCGGGTGCACCGGGTGCAGTACGAGCGGCTGGTGACGCAGCTGGAGCCGGAGGTGCGCCGCCTGCTTGCCTACTGCGGGCTGCCCTTCGAGGAGCAGTGCCTGCGCTTCCACGAGACCCGCCGCGTGGTGCAGACCGCGAGCTCCGAGCAGGTACGCAGCCCGCTCTACAGCGAGAGTCTGGACCAGTGGCGCCATTTCGAGCCCTGGCTCGGCCCGCTCAAGGAAGCCCTCGGCGAGTCCGCGAGCGCAGCGCCGGGCGAGTCCTAGTGCTTGGCGGCGGCGGGCCCGTCAAGCCCGGCGAGGGTCGCGGCCGATGGGCCGCGGGCGGCCCGCAGGCGCGCGCTCACGTCCTGCGCCCCCCCCAGCACGCGTAACAGGTTGCCTCCGGCCACTTTCGCGAGGTCCTGATCGGCGTAGCCGCGGCGCGCCAGTTCGGCCAGCAGCGCGGGGAACTTGTCGACCCCCTCGAGGCCGGCCGGCGTCTCCGGAATGCCGTCAAAGTCCGAGCCGATCCCCACGTGATCGATACCGGCGACCTTGCGAATGTGATCGATGTGGTCAGCGACGTCCGCAAGCGTGACCGCAGGCTTCGGATGCGCCTGCTCCCAAGCCTTGAGGGCCGCGGCGAGCCGCTCGGGCTGACCGATGTAGAGGCCACCGAAGGGCGGGTGACTGTAACGGGCCTCCTCCGCCTGGCGATCCGCGTCCCAGTGCCGCCGCGCCTCCGAAACGTAGATGGTGGCGAAGTTGACCATCACCACGCCGCCGTTCGAGTGCACCTGCCGCAGCAGCTCATCGGAGACGTCGCGGGGATGATCGACCAGTGCGCGCGCGGAGGAGTGGGAAAAGATGACCGGCGCCTCGGTGAGCGCCAGCGCGGCGCGCATGGTGTCCTCGGAGACGTGCGACAGGTCGACCAGCATGCCGAGCCGGTTCATCTCACGTACCACCTCCTTGCCGAAGGCCGTGAGTCCGTGGTGCGCGGGGTTATCGGTGGCCGAGTCGGCCCATGCGGTGTTGGCAGAATGCGTGAGCGTCATGTAGCGTGCGCCGGCGTCGTAATAGGCGCGCAGCACCGCGAGGGAGTCATCGATCTGGTGCCCGCCCTCGACCCCGATGAGACAGGCCACCCGGTGCGCCTTGTGGGCCCGCACGATATCCGCGGCGGTGTACGCCATCTCCAGGTCCTTGGGGTAACGCGCGCACATCTGCTTCACGAGATCGATCTGCTCGAGTGTCGCCTGCACCACCGCGGGGCCGGTCATTTTCGTATCCACCCACACCGACCAGAACTGTGCCCCCACCCGGCCGGCGCGCAGACGCGGAATGTCGGTCATCAGGGGCGGCGCGTCCGCCGGCACGGGCAGGCCCGCGGTGGAGACGCTGAGGTCAATCTTGGACAGGTCGCCGCCGAAGCGATCACGGATCTCCCACGGCAGGTCGTTGTGGCCGTCGATGAGCGGGGTCTGCGCCAGCACGCGCTCAACCCGCTCCGCATCGGTGGCCGCGCCGGCGGCGGCGCACAGCAGCGCACACAGCGCGCCGCAGAGGGCGCCGGTGCGCCTGTTGTTGGGTGTCGCCATGGCCTACGGCGCCGCGACCGCGGGCGCGCAGGAGCGCGTCCAGTCCTGGGGTTTCGCGCCGGGGTTGTGCCAGTTGCAGGGGCCCGTGATCAGATCGTCGGCCCGTTGCGGGCCCCAGCTGCCGGGCAGGTACTCGAGGGGCGCCACCGTGGTGCGCAGCAGCGGATCGACGATCTTCCAGGCCGCTTCCACCTCGTCCTCGCGCGCGAAGTGTGAGGTGTCGCCGATGAGGGCGGCGCTGATCAGCACCGCGTAGGCATCCATGTCGTCGCCTTGCTGCTGCGCCACGAAGAGCTCGACGTCGCGTCCGCTCATGACCGGCCCGGGCCGCTTGGTATGCGCCCCGAGCGCGATCGCCACGTCGGGCCCGAGGCGGAAGCGCAGGTGGTTCGGCTGCTCGGGCGCCAGCTCCCCGAACACGTTCGCCGGCGGCGGCCGCAGCTCCACCACCACCTCGGTGGCAGTGACCGGCAGGCGCTTGCCGGCACGCAGGTAGAAGGGCACGCCGCTCCAGCGCCACGAATCGATGTGCAGCACGAGCGCGGCGTAAGTCTCGACGTTGGAATCCTTGGCCACTCCCGGCTCCTCGCGATAACCCTTGAACTGGCCGCGCACGAGTTGCGCCGGCGTGGCCGGGCGCACCGCCTTCAGCAGCTTCACCTTCTCGTCACGCAGCGACTCGCCTTCGGCGTTGACCGGGGGTTCCATGGTGAGCAGCGCCACGATCTGCAGCAGGTGGTTCTGGATGACGTCGCGGATCGCGCCGGTCTCCTCGTAGAACTTGCCGCGCCCGGCGACGCCGAGCGTCTCGGCCATCGTCACCTGCACGCTCGCGACGAAGTTGCGGTTCCACACCGGCTCGAGGAAGGAGTTGGCGAAGCGGAAGAACAGCAGGTTCTGCACCGCTTCCTTGCCGAGGTAGTGATCGATGCGAAAGATGCTGCCCTCCGGGAAACGCTGGTGCAGTGTCTGGTTCAGCGCCTGCGCCGAGGCGAGATCGTGCCCGAAGGGTTTCTCCACCACCACGCGTGCGGTGAGCCCGTCGCTGGTGGCTCCCAGGTGCTCGATCACGACGGGGAACATGCTGGGCGGGATCGCAAGATAGTACAGGGGCCGCTGCGCGGCGCCGCAGGCCTTGCGCAGCGCCTCGAAGGTTGAGCGCTGGTTGTAATCGCCATCGACGTAGCGTAGCAGGCCGATCAGCCGCGCCACCACTGCCGCGTCGGCCTCCGGGACGAAGGCCTGCATGCTGTCACGCACGCGCGCCAGCAGCGGCTCGAGCTTGCCGCCGCGCGCCACACCAATCACCGGCACGTTGAGCAGGTTGCGGCGCACCAGCTGGTAGAGCGCCGGAAAGATCTTGCGATAGCACAGATCCCCGGTCGCACCGAACAGGACTATCGCGTCGCAGTCACGCCGTTCCATCACCGCCTCCATGCATCCGCTGTCTCAGGAAGACCTCTCGACGTGGCCGCCAAACCCCAGGCGCATGGCCGAGAGCAGCTTGTTGGCGAACTCCGCCTGCCCGCGCGATTCGAAGCGCGCATAGAGCGCCGCACTGAGCACGGGCGCCGGTACCCCCACCTCGATCGCCGCCTGCACCGTCCAGCGCCCCTCACCGGAGTCGGACACCTTGCCGGTAAAGCCTGCGAGCTGGCCATCCTTCGCGAGCGCGGCGGCGGTCAGGTCCAGCAGGCGCGAGGAGATGATGCTGCCGTGCCGCCAGAGCTCCGCGATCGCGGCGAGGTTGAGCTCGTACTGGAAGTAGCGCGGGTCGGACAACGGCGCGGTCTCGGCATCGACGCTCGAGTTCTTAAGACCCGCATCCGCGTGCGCCAGCAGGTTGAGCCCCTCCGCGTAGGCGGCCATCAGTCCGTACTCGATACCGTTGTGGACCATCTTCACGAAGTGGCCCGCCCCCGAGGGGCCGCAGTGCAGGTAACCCACGGCGGCCGCCGCCGTGCTGGCCGCGCGCTCCCCGGCCGCTGCCGCCGGCAGCTTGCCCCCGGGCGCCAGCGTCGCCAGGGCCGGCTCGACCTGGGTCACCGCCGGCGCCTCGCCGCCGATCATGAGGCAGAAACCGTCCTCGAACCCGAGTACGCCGCCGCTGGTACCGACATCCAGGTAGTGGATGCCGAGGGCCTTGAGCTCCTGCGCTCTCCTGATGTCGTCGTGGTAGTTGGAATTGCCGCCGTCGATCAGGATGTCGCCGCGCTCGAGGTGCGGACGCAGCTGCGCGAGGACCGCATCGACGATGCCCGCCGGCACCATGATCCACACCGCGCGCGGCGGCGTGAGGGCGCGCACCAGCTCGGCCGCGGAGCCCACGCCGCGGGCGCCGTGCGCGCTCACCGCCTGCACTGCCTCGGGCTTCGGGTCGTAGGCGACGCAGTCATGCCCGCCCTGCACCAGGCGGCGCACCATGTTGGCGCCCATGCGCCCGAGTCCGATCATCCCGATCTGCATCCCGTGACTCCTGTAAAAGGCGCAGGCTCCTCAGGGCGCTGAGCGCGCGCTAGTTGGGCACGCGCCGGATCTGCGCTCCGAGCTGCGCCAGCTTTTCCTCGATCGCCTCATAGCCACGATCGATGTGATAAATGCGCTCCACGTCAGTGCGTCCCTCGGCGATGAGGCCGGCGAGCACCAGGCTCGCCGAGGCGCGCAGGTCGGTCGCCATCACCGGCGCTGCGGTGAGCTTGGCCACACCGTGGATGATCGCGGTGTTGCCTTCCAGGCGGATCTCGGCGCCGAGGCGGCGCATTTCGAGCATGTGCATGAAGCGATTCTCGAAGATGGTCTCGGTGATGGTGCCGACGCCCGCGGCCACGGTGTTGAGCGCCGCAAACTGCGCCTGCATGTCGGTCGGGAACGCCGGATACGGTGCCGTGCGCACATCCACCGCCTTGAGCTTGCGGTTGCGCATGTCGACTTCGATCCAGTTATCGCCAACGCCGACCTTGGCGCCGGCCTCCTCCAGCTTCGCCAGTACCGCATCCAGGTGATCCGGGCGCGTGTTCTTGATGCGCACGTGGCCGCCGGTGATGGCGCCGGCCACCAGATAAGTCCCGCTTTCGATGCGATCCGGCAGGACCTCGTAAGTCGTGCCGCGCAGGCGCTCGACCCCGGTCACGGTGATCTTGTCGGTGCCGGCGCCGTGGATGTTCGCGCCCATGGCGATGAGGAAGTTGGCGAGGTCTACGACCTCCGGCTCGCGCGCCGCGTTCTCGATGACGGTTTCCCCGTCCGCGAGCGTCGCCGCCATCATGAGGTTTTCCGTACCGGTAACCGTCACGGTCTCGAGCACCAGCCGGGCGCCGTGCAGGCGCGCAGCGCGCGCGCGGATGTAACCGCCCTCGATAGTGATGTCCGCACCCATCGCCTGCAGGCCGGCGACGTGAATGTTGACCGGACGTGCGCCGATGGCGCAGCCCCCTGGCAGCGAGACGTCCGCCTTGCCGTAGCGCGCCACCAGCGGGCCCAGCACCAGAATCGAGGCGCGCATGGTCTTCACCAGATCGTAGGGCGCGAAGCACTCGTTGACGGTCGAGCCATCGACCTCGATGCGCATGCGTTCATCGATGGTCACGGTCGCGCCCATGCGACCGAGCAGTTCCACGGTCGTCGTCACATCCTTCAGGTGCGGCACGTTCGCGACCACGACCGGATCGTCCGCGAGCAGCGCGCCGGCAAGAATCGGCAGCGTGGCGTTCTTGGCGCCGGAGATGCGGACCTCGCCCTCGAGCGGCACGCCGCCTTGGATCTGCAGCTTGTCCATGTTCCTACGCCTGTCCGGACTCTTCAGGCGTCAGCGCCTCGATCGACAGGGCGTGAATCTCACGGCCCATGAGCTCCCCGAGCGCGCGGTAGATCAGCTGATGGCGCGCGAGGCTGCGCTTGCCCGCGAACTCGCGTGCGATCACGCGCGCGGCGAAGTGCGTGTTGTCCTCCGACACCACCTGTACCTGGGCTCCGGGGAGTCCGGCGCGGATCAGCCGCGCGACTTCATCTGGGTTCATGGCGCGATATTACATGGGCCGCTTGCGGCCGCGCCTATAATGAGCGCATGGACGTGCATTCCGCCGCAGCCCCGCCGCCCACCGACGAGCAGCTGCTCGCCTCCGCGCGCCGTGCGCTGGAGATCGAGGCGCGTGCGCTCGCCGGGCTCACCCCCCGCCTCGGGAGTGCCTTCGCGCGGGCCTGCCGCATCTGCCTTGACTGTCAGGGCCGCGTCGTAGTCACCGGGATGGGCAAGTCCGGCCACATCGCCGGCAAGATCGCCGCCACGCTTGCCAGCACCGGCACGCCGGCGTTCTTCCTGCACCCGGCGGAGGCCGGGCATGGGGACCTGGGGATGATCACGCGTACTGATGCGGTACTGGCGCTGTCCAACTCCGGGGAGACGCCGGAACTGATCTTGCTGCTGCCGCACCTGAAGCGCCTGTCCGTGCCCCTCATGGTGATGAGCGGCAGGAGTGACTCGACGCTGGGGCGCGCGGCCAGCGTGATGCTCGACGTCGCAGTCGCCGAGGAGGCCTGTCCGCTGAACCTTGCGCCGACCGCCAGCACCACGGCGACGCTCGCGATGGGCGATGCGCTCGCGGTCGCGGTGCTCGAGGCGCGCGGGTTCACGCGCCAGGATTTCGCGCGCTCGCATCCCGGCGGCGCCCTCGGGCGCAAGCTGCTGCTGCACGTCGAGGACCTGATGCGCACCGGGACCGCGATACCCAGGGTGGCCCCCGAAGCACCCCTGAGCGAGGGACTGCTCGAGATGTCGCGCAAGGGCCTCGGCATGACCGTCGTCGTCGGGGCCGATGACCACATCCTCGGGGTATTCACCGACGGGGACCTGCGCCGCACGCTCGACCGGCAGATCGACGTGCACCGCACGCCCATGCGCAGCGTCATGACGGCGCATGGCAAGACCATCGGACCGAAGGAACTCGCCGCCGAGGCGGTGCACCTGATGGAAGTACATCGCATCACCGCGCTGCCGGTCGCCGATGAGCATGGGCGCCTGGTTGGTGCCCTCAACGTCCACGACCTGCTGCGTGCCGGCGTCGTCTGACGCAGCGCACGCCTGAGCACATGTCCCGCGCCATTCGTCTGCTGGTGCTCGACGTGGACGGCGTCCTCACCGATGGGCGGCTGTATTACGGGCCGCGCGGGGAAGCCCTGAAGGTCTTCCACGTGCACGACGGGCACGGCATCGTGCAGCTGCGCCGCGCGGGCATCGAGGTCGCCGTCATCTCCGGGCGGCGCTCGCCAATGGTGAGCGCACGCTGCCGTGAACTGGGAGTGCGCCACGTGCACCAGGGTGTCGCTGACAAGCTCGCCGTGTTCGAGCGGCTTCGTGCGCGGCTGCATCTGCCGCCCTCGGCCTGCGCCTGCGTCGGGGATGACCTGCCTGACCTGGCGCTGATGAAGCGCGTGGCCCTCGCCTTCGCGGTGGCCGACGCGCACCAGGACGTGCGTCGCGCCGCCGGCATCGTAACCCGGCTGCGCGGCGGTCGCGGCGCGGTGCGCGAAGTGTGTGACCACCTGCTGCGCCTGCGCGGCAAGCAGGCGCCGCCATGATCTACCGCATTACCGCGATCGTGGCCTTCATCGCGCTCCTGGTCACCGTCGTGGTGCTCTCCGGCGGGGAGCGCGAAGGCTCGGCCCCGGTGACCGTCGAGGACACCCCGCCGGATCTGGGTTACTCGGCCAAGAAAGCGCGCATGGTGCAGACCGGTGCCGACGGCATGCCCGTCTACACGCTGGATGCGGCGCAGGTGCAGCAGCAGCCGGACCAGGGCCTCGTGAACATGCAGCAGGTAGTGCTGGGGTTTCGTGACGCCAGCGGCGATGAGTGGACCGCACATGCCGAGCGCGGGGAGCTTGCCCAGAACAGCGGCATCGTCAAGCTCGAGGGCGCGGTGCACGTGGCCGGCGTGTTGCCGGGCACCGCCGAACCGGCGGACATTACGAGCAACAGCCTCGCCTTTGATACCAACGAGCAGATCCTCACGACGCGCGAGCCCGTGACGCTGGTGATGACGGGGCGCACACTCGAGGCGCACGGGATGGTCGCAAACTTGAAGGAGCGTCGTGTGCAGTTAGAATCGGAGGTTCATGGCTCGTTCCATAACTAGGGCGGCGACGCTGGTGGGGCTGCTGGCATGGGCAGCGGCAACCGCAGCGCCGACAACCACGCCCGTGGCGCCGGCGCAGCGCGCCGGTGAGCAGCCGATCAATCTGGACGCGGCCTCCTCGGAGGTCGACTACAAGACCAACACCGTGGTGTTCAGCGATGTCACCATCTCCCAGGGAGAGACGCGCGTGCAGGCCGAACATGCACGCGCCACGGGGCTGAACTTCGCCAACAGCAAGTGGACCTTCGAAGGCAAGGTGCGCATCGACGCCGAGGCGCGTGGCAACCTGCGCTCCGACTCGGCCGTGGTCGAGTTCCGCGACAATCACATTCTCAAGGCAACCGTCAACGGCAAGCCGGCCGAGTTCGAGCAGAAGCGCGCCGGCTCCGAGCAGGTGGCACGCGGCCATGCCGATCAGATCGTGTACGACGTCGGCGAAGGCACCGTGCGGCTCACCGAGGACGCCTGGCTCTCGGATGGCCAGAGCCAGATCTCCGGCCCGCTGCTGGTGTACAACATCCGCGGCGAGAAGGTGCAGGCGGTCACGACGCCCGGCACCGATCAGCGCGTGCACATCACCATCACCCCGCGCACCGCGCCGCCCGCCGGCAAGGACCCCGGCAAGCCGCCCGGGCCGGATGCGGGCAAGCCGCCCGCCACGCCACAGCCATGACGTCGCTGAGGGCCACGGGGCTGCAGAAAAGCTATAAATCCCGGCAGGTCGTGCGCGACCTCTCCATCGAGCTCGCCAACGGCGAGGTCGTCGGACTGCTCGGACCTAACGGTGCCGGCAAGACCACGGCCTTCTACATGATCGTGGGACTGGTGCTGTGCGATGCCGGACGCATCTATGTGGGTGACAAGGACGTGACGCTGATGCCGATGCACAAGCGCGCACAGCTCGGCGTCGGCTACCTGCCGCAGGAGGCTTCCGTGTTTCGCAAGCTCTCGGTCGAGGCCAACGTGATGGCGATCCTCGAGACGCGGCCGAACATGGAGCGCGCGGCGCGCGAGGAGCGACTCGAGCAGCTGCTGGAGGAACTGCGCATCGGACACGTGCGCAAGAGCCTGGGCCTCGCGCTGTCGGGCGGCGAACGGCGGCGCGTGGAAATTGCGCGGGCGCTGGCCGCCGAGCCCAGGTTCATGCTGCTCGATGAGCCCTTCGCGGGCGTGGATCCGCTCTCGGTGCTGGATATCCAGCGCATCATCCGCGAACTGACGCAGCGCGGCATCGGTGTGCTGATCACTGACCATAATGTCCGCGAGACGCTCGGGGTGTGCAGCCGCGCTTACATCGTCAATCAGGGCACGGTGATCGCTGCCGGGACTGCGGAAGAAGTCCTTGCCAACCCCCAAGTCCGTGAGGTGTACTTGGGTGAAGCCTTCAAGCTCTGAGCGCTCTGGGGCAGCTAAGCTAAATACATTGTTTTTCAAGTAATTACGGAATGAAATTGGAAAGGCGCCGACGAGCCTTTCGCAACTCACCATGCTGAAACCTTCTCTGCAGCTGAAGCTGGGTCAACAACTCACGATGACCCCGCAGCTGCAGCAAGCAATCCGGCTCCTGCAGCTTCCGGCACTTGAGCTGCAGGCGCACATCCGCGAGCTCCTCGAAACCAATGTGATGCTCGAGCCGATGGAGGAGAGCGAGGCCACCGGCACCTTCGAGGCCGTCGTCACCGCCGCCGAGCAGCCCAAGGCCAAGGAACCGGAGAGTACCGTCGAGGTGCTCGAGGGCTGGGATGCGCAAAGCGCCGGCCCGGCCGAGACCGCCTGGAACGCCGACGACGACGAGCGCCAGCAGGACTACGCGGACGACAGCGGACAGTCACTGCAGGAACACCTGCTGTGGCAGCTGGAACTGGCCAGCCTCGCGCCGCGGGAACTGGCGATCGGGCGCGCCATCGTCGACGCCATCAGCGACGATGGCTATCTCACCGAATCGCTCGAAGAGATTGCGCACACCCTGCGTCCGGAAATCGAGTGCACCGCCGAGGAAGTGGGTGCCGTGCTCGCCGGCGTGCAGGCGCTCGACCCCCCCGGCGTCGGGGCGCGCTCGGTGAGTGAGTGCATCGAGCTGCAGCTGCGGCAGCTGGATCCGGCCACCCCCGGCTACGAGACCGCGCTCGAAATCGCACGCCACCACCTGGAACTGGTCGCCGAGCGAGAACTGTCGCTGCTGCGGCGGGAGCTGCGCGCCACCGAGGAGGAGATCGCCAGTGCGCTGGCACTGGTGCGCTCCTGCCATCCGCGTCCGGGCGCCACCGTCAGCGCCGGCAACGCCGAGTACGTGGTTCCCGACGTGTTCGTGCGGCGCACCGAGCACGGCTGGGGCGTGGAACTGAATCCGGCCACGCTGCCGCGCGTGCGCCTCAACCACGGCTACGCCAGCCTGATCGGTCGCAACGCCAGCCACGCCAGCATGCGGGCACAGCTGCAGGAGGCGCGCTGGCTGCTGAAGAGCCTGGAGATCCGGCACGAGACCCTGATGAAGGTCGCACGCTCCATCATCGAGCGCCAGACCGCGTTCCTCGAGCACGGCGAGGAGCACATGCGGCCGATGATCCTCAAGGACATCGCCGAAGCGGTCACCATGCACGAGTCGACGATCTCGCGGGTCACTTCCGGCAAGTACATGCATACGCCGCGCGGCGTCTTCGAGCTGCGCTACTTCTTCTCGAGCCAGGTCGAGGGGGCCGACGGCTCGGGCACCTCCTCCACCGCCATCCGCGCCAAGATCCGCAAGCTGGTGAAGGATGAAGACCCGGAGGCACCCCTGAGCGACGGACGCATCGCCGAGCTGCTCTCGGACGAGGGCATCCCGGTCGCACGTCGCACGGTCGCCAAGTACCGCGAGGCCATGGGCATCGTTGCCTCCAACGAGCGCCGCCGCGCCGGGATGAAGCAAATGTAAGCGCTACTGAAAAAGTCCAACTGGAAGTACGAACACAACGAGCAGGAGACGGTTATGCAGCTCAACGTCACCGGTCACCATGTCGAAGTAACCCCTTCCCTCAGGGGCTACGTGGAGAAGAAGTTCGAACGAATCGGCCGCCACTTTGACCAGGTCATCGACATGCACTGTGTGCTGACGGTGGAGAAGCTGCGCCAGAAAGCGGAAGCCACGCTGCACGTCAGCGGCAACGCCATCCACGCGGACGCGACTGAAGAGGACATGTACGCCGCCATCGACCGGCTCGCCGACAAGCTTGATCGCTGCATCAAGAAGCACAAGGAAAAGCGCAACGCCCACCGCGCGACCCCAACGCCCGTGCTCAAGGACTAGCGGCGCCGCCCGCAGTCCCCGCCAAGCCCCGGAAACTTGCATCGACGGCCCCCGTGGATACCATCTAGAACGTGCGCATCATCGTCCTCAGCGGGCTGTCCGGTTCCGGCAAGAGCGTGGCCTTGCACATGCTCGAGGATTTCGGCTTCTACTGCATCGACAACATCCCGGCGGCGCTCTTGAAGCCGTTCGTCTCCTATACGGTGCGCAGCCCCGAACCGCGCTACGAGCGCACCGCGATCGGCCTCGACGCCCGCAATACCGCCGCCGAAGTCGCCAGCGTGCCGCGCCTGATCGACGAACTGAAGCGCAGCGGCCTGCAGTGCGAAGTCATCTTCCTCGCTGCGGCGGATGACGAGCTGCTGCGCCGTTTCGCCGAGACGCGCCGCAAGCATCCCATGAGCCGCAGCGACGTCGGCTTGCGCGAAGCCATCACGCTGGAGCGTTCCCTGCTGGAACCGGTCGCCTCGATCGCGGACCTGCTGATTGATACCTCGCGCCTGAGCGTGCACGCGCTGCGCGACATCATCCACCGGCGCGTCGAGCAGCGCGCTGCGGGGCGCCTCTCCATTGCATTTGAATCCTTCGGCTTCAAGCGCGGCATCCCCGGGGATGCGGACTTTGTCTTCGACGCGCGCGCACTGCCCAACCCGTACTGGGAACCGGGCCTGCGCAACCTCGACGGCCGCGACCCGGAAGTGATCCGTTTCCTCGAGACCCATACGCACGTGAAAGCCCTGGTGGCCGATATCGCGCGGTTCGTGCGCGGACGCATCCCGGAGTACCAGGCAAGCAACCGCGGCTACCTCACGATCGCCGTCGGCTGCACCGGCGGCCAGCATCGCTCGGTGTACATCGTCGACCGGCTGGCGGAGGACTTCGCCGCCGAGTTCGACGACGTCACGGCGCGCCACAGCGGCCTGCCGGCATCGCAACTGTTCGAGCCACGGCCGCGGGCGCTCAGCGAGGAAAGCGCCTGAGGCCGCTTCAGGTCGCCTGCGCGACGCCGGGGGCCGTCATCACGTGCGGCAGCTTCTCGCCGCTCATGAAGGCGACGAGCGCGGTACGCGCCTGCATCGCGTCGCGATAGCCCAACTCGATCATCGCGCGCGTGTAGCCGGCCTCGAACATCAGGTAGCTTGCGAGCTGGTAACTGGCGCCGCGTCCCCCGATCACGCGCAACAGGGCGCGCAGTCCCGCGGGCATTTCGGCGGTATGGTGCGCGGCGATCTCGCGCGGATCGACGCTCGGGGCCAGCATCAGGGTCTCGATGTTGCGCTCGCCGCGGGTCACCTGCGGGGCGCTGTGCACCAGCTCGTTGATGCGCTCGAGCTGTTCCAGGTCCCCGTAGATCTGATCGGTGAACAGCGTGTCGAGCATGTAGCCGAAGATCTCCCCCGGCGTCGGCATGGGAATGTGCACGCGGTTGACGGTCACGCCGGCGGCGCGCCGCGCACGTACGCCGATCACCAGCAGGCGGTCCGCCCCGAGGTGGATCGCCGGGCTCAGCGGGTGTATCTGACGCATGGCGCCGTCACCAAAGTAGTCATCGCCGATCTTGATCGGGGGAAACAGCAGCGGGATGGCGGCGCTTGCCATGAGATGATCGATCGTGAGCTCGGTGCGCTGGCCGATGCGCTGTACCCGCGACCACTCCCCGATCGAATCGATGCCGTCGAAGAACGCCACCGAGCGGCCGCTGCTGTAGCTGGTCGAGCACAGCGCGAACGCGCGCAGGTGGCCGCGGGCGATGCTGCGGCGGATGCCGGCGCAGTCCACGTGCACGCCGAGCAGTTCGCGCAACGGACTGTTGTCGAGCAGCGACTTCGGTGGTGACAGCACCAGGCCACCGGAGACGAGCGCGAGCACCCAGTGAATGCCGGCGCGCAGCATGTGGCGCGTGTCCACGTGGAAGACCTGGCTGGAGCGAAAGTTGGCCCACACGCGCTCCAGCCCCGCGACCGCGCGCCGCCAGGCGTGGGCTTCGGCGGCGAGCACGCTGGCCGCGACCGCGCCCGCGGACGTGCCGACGATGATCTGGAAGGGATTGCGTGCGCGCGGCAGAAACTCCGCCAAGGCCATCAGCACGCCCACCTGATAGGCCGAGCGCGAGCCGCCCCCGGTCAATACGAGGCCGACCGTCGGCCGGTAACCGGGGCGGAGGACTGAGTCGGCTAGATCATCCATCGTGCGTGCATCCCGCCGCCTAGTATGGGACGCGGGGCGGGGACGGCAGTGTGACGGGTGTCGCGGGCAACCCCACCGGCAGCGGCCCCGCAGTGCCCAAGGGACGTTTGAGTTCGCGGATGGCAGCATCCAGGCCGCCGATCGTGAGCGGAAACATGCGCTCGCGCACCAGCTCGCGCGTGATGCGCACCGAGGGGCTGTATCCCCAGCGCTGCGGGTCTTCGGGATTGAGCCAAACCAGGCGCGGAAACACCGCGCCCAGCCGCTGCAGCCACACCGCACCCGCCTCCTTGTTCCAGTGCTCGATGCTGCCGCCGGGCTGCGTGATTTCGTAGGGGCTCATGGTGGCATCGCCGACGAAGATGACGCGGTAATCACGTCCGTAGGTACGCAGCACCCGCTCGGTCGGCGTCACGGCCGCAAAGCGCCGCGCATTGTCCTTCCACAGGTTCTCGTAGATGAAGTTATGGAAGTAGAAATGCTCCAGGTGCTTGAACTCGCTGCGCGCCGCGGAAAACAGCTCCTCGCAGACGCGTACGTGATCGTCCATCGAGCCGCCGACGTCCAGGAACAGCAGCACCTTTACCGCGTTGTGCCGCTCGGGTACGAGTTTCAGGTCCAGCAGCCCGGCGTTGCGCGCCGTGGCATCGATGGTGCCCTCCAGGTCCAGCTGATCGGCCGCGCCCTCGCGCGCGAAACGCCGCAGCTTGCGCAGGGCGAGCTTCAGATTGCGCGTGCCCAGTTCCACGGTGTCGTCGAAGTTGCGGAAGTCGCGTCGCTCCCAGACCTTGACGGCACGGCGCTGTCCCGAGCCGCCGGCACCGATGCGGATGCCCTCGGGGTGGTAGCCGCGCGAGCCAAACGGGGAGGTGCCGCCGGTGCCGATCCACTTGTTGCCGCCCTCGTGACGCTCCTGCTGCTCACGCAAGCGCTCACGCAGCGTCTCGAGCAGTTTGTCCCAGCCTCCGAGGGACTCGATGCGGCGCTTCTCAGCTTCCGAGAACGTGCGCTCGGCGAGTGCTCGCACCCAGTCCGCGGGGACCTCGGCGAGCAGTTGCGGGAACCGCCTTTCGGCGCCGGCAAACACCTCGGCAAAGACGCGATCGAAGCGATCGTAGTGGCGTTCGTCCTTAACGAGACAGGCGCGCGCGAGGTAGTAGAAATCCTGCGCCGACAGCTGCGCCACGCGCGCCCGCAGTGCCTCCAGGAGCATCAGGAACTCGGTGCTGGACACCGGCACGCCCGCGCTGCGCAGCTCAAAGAAGAATTGCACCAGCACGGTGGCTCAGCCCTCAGCGCGCCCGGCGATGCATGAACACCAGTTGCTCGAACAGGTGCACGTCCTGCTCATTTTTCAGCAGCGCGCCGTGCAGCACCGGGATTATCTTCTTGGTGTCGCCCGCGCGCAGGGCCTCGGGCTGGATGTCCTCGGCGAGCAGGAGCTTGATCCAGTCAAGCAGCTCCGAGGTCGAGGGCTTCTTCTTCAGACCCGGGGTGGCGCGCACCTCGAAGAAGGCCGTGAGTGCCTCGGCGAGCAGCTCCCGCTTCAGGTTCGGGAAGTGCACCTCAACGATGGCGCGCATGGTCGCCTCGTCGGGAAAGCGGATGTAGTGGAAGAAACAGCGGCGCAGGAAAGCGTCCGGCAGCTCCTTCTCGTTGTTGCTGGTGATGATGATGATCGGCCGGTGCCGCGCGCGGATCAGCGCGCGCGTCTCGTAGACGAAGAACTCCATGCGGTCGAGCTCACGCAGCAGGTCGTTCGGGAACTCGATGTCCGCCTTGTCGATCTCGTCGATCAGCAGCACCGGCTGAGTCTCGGACTCGAACGCCTCCCACACGCGTCCCTTGAGGATGTAGTTGCCGATGTCGTGCACGCGCTCCTGGCCGAGCTGCGAGTCACGCAGACGCGAGACCGCGTCGTACTCGTACAGGCCCTGCTGCGCCTTGCTGGTGGATTTGATGTGCCACTCGTACAGCGGGCGCTCGAGCGAGCGCGCGATCTCCTGCGCGAGCTGGGTCTTGCCGGTGCCCGGCTCCCCCTTGATCAGCAGGGGGCGCGCCAGCGTGATCGCGGCATTCACCGCCATCATCAGTTCGTCGGTGGCAATGTATTGATCGGTGCCGGTAAAGCGTGCATTCATGCCGATGAGTCTACGCGTGCCGGCCACCGGCGCGGAAATGCCCCAAAAGGGCGACGCGGGTGCCCCGTGCTAGCGCGGCGTCAGTGTGAGCGAATGTGCGGCCGCGCCCGGCAGGAACGGCGGCGCCTCACCGCGAGCCCAGGCCTGAAACCCTACACGATAGTAGGGCGAGAGGGGATGGCCACTCGGTCCCCCGGGCAACTCGAGGTAGGCCTCGGCTTCGTGTCCCGGGGAGACCGCAAAGCGCTCCGAGGCGCCAAAGGCGCCGTCCTGTACCCGTGGCATGTCGTGATCCCCGGGCAGCTGCAGGGTCGGCAAGTCGAGCCAACCCGCCAGTGCCGGCAGCGCGCCCGACAGGGGATGCCGGATGCGCACCACGTTGTGGGCGCCCCAGGTACAGGTGGCCAGATCCGCGCAGGCGTGGCGCAGGTCGCTGATCGTCACATCCACCTGCGCGCGCAGGAACTCTGGCCAGCTCGGGTAGGCGCTGCTGAGCATGTGCAGGGGCTGCGTGGTAATCAACTGCCACAGCGGCCCCTCGAACTGCGCCGGCGGCCCGACGTCCTCCTCCGGCTGCACCGCCAGAGCGGTGAGCACCGCATCCCAGACCGTCTGCTGGACCCGATCGTGGTAGGTACGCACCAGGCGGTAGCCGACCGAGTCGACGCTCGCCTGCGCCTTCCAGCCCGCGATCAGCTGGCGGAAGGCGGCGCGCTCGGGCTTGCCGGCGACACTCTGCTCATCGAGCAACGTCAGCAGCAGCCTCTGCCAGCGCGCCAGGAACACGGCACGGTCATCAAGCTGCACGCGCAGCATGTCCGCGGGCGTCACGTTGCCGGTGAGCGCCATGAGGTCGTCGCGGATCTGGCCGGCCCGGGCGCCAACGTCGTACTCGGAGCCAAGGCTGGCAAGGTGGCCACCGATCACCTGCAGCTGCTGCGGGTCCGAGGCGACGCGCGCATTGGCGCTCCACAGCCGTCCGTTCGGCGGGTTCATGATGCGTGGCTGATCCGCGGCGGAAACCCAGCCAGCGGCGCCGCGCGCCCGGCCGGCACGGGTGCCCGCCGGCACCCGTCCGAAGATCGTCCAGCCGATATGCCCGTCGCGATCGCCGACCACGAAGTTCTGGTCCGGAATGCCCATCTGCGGCCCAAGCGCCAGGGCCTGCTCCACCGAGCTCACCTGCTCGAGCTTCATGAGATTCATGTTGGTCGCCGCGGGCAGCTGCGCGACCCAGGCGCCGAACCAGCAGGAGTGGGTTGCCTCATCGTGGCGCACCAGCAAGCCGGCAGGGCCGCTTTGCACCAGTTCCACCGCGGGCGGGGAGCCACGCACCCGGATCTCCTCGCGCACCACCTCAAGCGGCACGTTGCCCGACGGGGTGGTGAGTTCGTGCTCGCCGACCCCGGTGCAGTTGACGCGCTCGACATCGAGCCAGTCGCCGTAACTGTTGGTGAAGCCCCAGGCGATGTGCCCGTTGGATCCGGCCACCAGCAGCGGTGCCCCGGGCAGCGTCACGCCACTCAGATCCAGCGCAGTCGCAGGATCGCCGCTGACTTTCAGGCGCGCCTGGTACCAGGTGGTCGGCACGCGCTGCCCCAGGTGCATGTCATTGGCCACCAGCGCGGCGCCGTTGGAGGTCAGGCGCCCGGCCACCGCCCAGCTGTTGCTGCCCACGCTCGGCGCGCGCTGACGCAGTGCTGCGACCGGGGATGCCGCGGCGGCGCCGCGCACGTCCAGGACACTCGCATCCGGCACGGCAGCGTCGGCGGCGGTGGCTTCGGGCGTGGACACATCCGCGGCGTCCCAGCTGGTGCCGCGCGGGTAGAGGAACTGCATGGCGCACTTCCAGCCGTCCTCGCACTCAGCGCCGCCGAGCGCCGCATTGACCTCGCGGCGCTGGATTTCACGGCGAAACCCGCGCACCTGCAGGTCCCACCACATGGCATAGACCACGAGGAGGCCGTCCTCGGGACGCCACGCCGCGGGCTGCTGGCCGAGCAGCCAGTATTCCCACGGCCGCGCGCTCAGGTCCGCCAGTCCGGCATTGACGCCCCGGGTGTAGGCCTCGAGCAGCGCACGCTGTTCGGGAGTGGCCTGCGCGAGCACCTCGCGCGCCACGCTGCGAAATCTGAACATGCGGGCCTTGCGGTCCTGATCCAGCGCCACCTTGCCGAAGAGCTCGGACAGCTCCCCGCCCGCCAGGCGCCGCGAGAGGTCCATCTCGAAGAAGCGGTCCTGGGCGTGCACGAAGCCGGTCGCCCAGGCCAGATCGTCACGAGTGGCGGCCTCGATCGTCGGCACGCCGCGGGCGTCGCGCGTGATGCGCACGGCGGCGCCAAGATCCGGCTGCACTTCGCGCCCCTCAAGCCGTGGCAGCGAGCCGCGCAGCAGCACGTTGACACCGACGAGGGCCGCAAGGATGAGCAGCGCGCCCGCCGCGCCGAGGTACTTCAGCATGCGCATGCGCGCCCCTTGGCGTTATTTAGTCGAGCGTGACCTTCAGGATCTGCATCGAGTTGGTGCCGCCCTGCACACCTGACAGCTCGCCCTTGGTCAGGATGACCAGATCGCGCTTCTTCACTAGGCGCAGTTCGAGCAGGCGCGTGAACAGCGCGCGATACAGCGTCTCGGTGGAATGATCCGGCCCGGTGACGTCGAAGATGACCGGATACACGCCGCGGTACAGGGTCACGCGGCGGCGCGTGGTCTCGTGGCGCGTGAAGGCGTAGACCGGAATATCCGAGCGGATGCGCGACATCCACAGGGGCGTGGCGCCGGACTCGGTCAGCGCCACGATGGCGCGCACCTTGAGGTGGTTGGCCGTGTAGGTGACCGCCATCGCGATCGCCTCTTCGGTGCCCTTGAACTCGCCCTCCACGCTGCGCTGCCGCCAGCGCGGGTGGGTGAGCTGGTACTTCTCGGCGCCGACGATTACCTGCGCCATCGCCTCGACTGCCTTTACCGGATAGCGCCCGGCGGCGGTCTCCGCCGACAGCATGACCGCGTCCGTGCCGTCCATGACGGCGTTGGCGACGTCGCTCACTTCCGCGCGCGTCGGCACCGGATTGTGGATCATCGACTCCATCATCTGGGTGGCGGTAATGACCACGCGATTGCGCGTGCGGCTCTCCTGGATGATGGTCTTCTGCAGCCCGGTGAGCTCCGCATAGCCCATCTCCACGCCCAGATCGCCGCGCGCCACCATGACGACGTCGGAGGCCTCGATTATCCGGGTGAGATTCTCCACCGCCTCGTGACGCTCGATCTTGGCGACCAGGCGCGCCTCCCCGCCCGCGGCGCGCAACAGCGTGCGCGCCTCTTCCATGTCGGCCGCCTCGCGCACGAACGAAACCGCGACGTAGTCGACGCCTTCCTCGGCCGCGAACCTGATGTCCTCACGGTCACGCGCCGAGACCGCCGGCGCGGAAATGCCGCCGCCCTGACGGTTCAGTCCCTTGCGATCCGACAGCTCCCCGCCGACACGCACCCGCGTTTCCACCGTGGTGGCAGAGACGCTCACGACGTCGAGCACGATCTGCCCGTCCGCCAGCAGCAGCGCATCGCCGGCCTCCACGTCGCGCGGCAGGTCCTTGTAGGCCACACCCACGCTGCTGAGCGTGCCGGCCTTCGGATCAAGCGCGGTATCCAGGGTGAACGGGGCGCCCTCGATGAGCAGCACCCGCCCCTCGCGGAAGCCCTCGATGCGGATCTTCGGGCCGCCGAGATCGAGCAGCACCCCGACACAGCGATCGGCGAGCCGTGCCGCCTCGCGCACCAGGCCCAGGCGACGCCGCCGATCCTCGACCGTGCCGTGCGAGGCGTTCAGGCGCACGACGTCCACACCGGCGTGCATCATCTGGGTGAGCACCTGCAGGTCATCCGTGGCCGGTCCCACGGTCGCCACGATCTTGGCCCGCCGCAGCGTGGCGGGCGCGGCTCGCTCAGCCACGCGCGCGCTCTTCCAGCACGGCCACCGCCGGCAGCGTCTTGCCCTCGACGAACTCCAGGAACGCACCACCGCCGGTGGAGATGTAGGAGATGCTGTCCTCCACCCCGTACTTCTCGATGGCCGCGAGCGTGTCACCACCGCCGGCGAGCGAGAAGGCGCGGCTGCGGGCGATGGCCTGGGCAAGCGCGCGCGTCCCCTCGCCGAACTGCTCGAACTCGAATACGCCCACCGGGCCGTTCCAGATGACCGTGCCGGCGGACTGCAGCACGGTGGCGTAGTGATCGGCGCTATCGGGCCCGATATCCAGGATCATCTCGTCGCGCCGCACGTCGTTGACCGCGCGCACGTCGGCGTGTGCGGTGGAGGCAAACTCCTTGGCGACCACCACGTCGGTGGGCAGCGGGATCTCGGTGCCGCGGGCGCGTGCCTTGTCCATGAGGCGACGCGCGACATCCAGCATGTCGTTCTCGCACAGCGACTTGCCGACATCGATCCCGGTGGCGGCGAGGAAGGTGTTGGCAATGCCGCCGCCCACGATCAGCTGGTCGACGCGCTCGAGCAGTGACTCGAGCACCATGAGCTTGGTGGACACCTTGGAGCCACCCACCACGGCCACCAGCGGCCGGGCCGGATCCTGCAGCGCGCGCTCGAGCGCCTCGAGCTCCCCGACGAGCAGCGGTCCGGCGCAGGCGACGGGTGCGAAGCGCGCCACGCCATGGGTGCTGGCCTCGGCGCGGTGCGCGGTGCCGAAGGCGTCCATGACGAACACCTCGCACAACGCCGCCATGCGGCGCGCGAGCTGCTCGTCGTCGTTCTTCTCGCCCTTGTTGAAGCGCACGTTTTCGCACAGCACCGCGCTGCCGGGCGCGCAGTCGACGCCGTCCAGCCAGTCCTTGCGCAGCGGCACCGGCTTGCCGAGGAGCCCGGAGAGCCGCGTGGCCACCGGCGCGAGCGACAGGGAAGGGTCAGCGGTGCCCTCCTTCGGGCGCCCCAGGTGCGAAAGAATGAACACCCGGGCGTGCTGATCGAGCGCGTAGCGGATGGTCGCGAGCGAGGCGCGAATGCGCGCGTCGCTGGTGACGGCGCCATCCTGTACCGGTACGTTGAGGTCTTCACGGATCAGGACCCGCTTGTTGCGCAGGTCCGTGTCGGTCATCCGCAGTACCCTCATGATGCCTTCGACCACGCGAGCGTGGTGTCGAGCATGCGGTTGGAGAACCCCCACTCGTTGTCATACCAGGAGCACACCTTCACCAGCGTGCCATCGATGACCTTGGTGAGCGTCGCATCGAAGATCGAGGAGTGGGCGTCGTGGTTGAAGTCGATGGACACCAGCGGCGCCTCGTTGTAGGCGAGGATCTTGTGCAGCGGACCGGCCGCGGCGGCCTGCTTGAGGGCCTGGTTCACTTCCTCGACCGACGTGGCGCGCTTGGCGGTGAAGGTCAGGTCCACGAGCGAGACGTTGATGGTCGGTACGCGCACCGCGAAGCCATCCAGCTTGCCCTTCAGCTCCGGCAGCACCAGCCCCACGGCCGCCGCGGCGCCGGTCTTGGTGGGGATCTGCGACATGGTGGCCGAGCGCGCGCGCCGCAGGTCCGAGTGATAGACGTCGGTCAGCACCTGGTCGTTGGTGTAGGAATGTATGGTCGTCATGATGCCGGCGTTGATGCCGACCTTGTCGTGCAGCACCTTGGCCACCGGGGCCAGACAGTTGGTGGTGCAGGAGGCGTTGGAAATCACGGTGAAGCCGCTCCTGAGCACGCCGTGGTTCACCCCGTACACGATGGTCGCGTCGACATCCTCGCCGCCCGGGGCCGAAATGACCACCCGCCTGGCGCCGCCCTTCAGGTGCGCGCTGGCCTTCGCCTTGCTGGTGAAGAGCCCGGTGCACTCGAGCACGAAGTCGGCGCCGACCTCGCCCCAGGGCAGTTTGGCCGGATCGCGCTCGGCGAACACCCGGATGCGGTCGCCGTTGACCACCATGGCGTCGCCGTCCACGTGCACCTCGCCGGGAAACTTGCCGTGCACGCTGTCGTAGCGGGTCAGATGCGCATTGGCCTTCGAGTCACACAGGTCATTGAGCGCGACGATCTGCACTTCCGCGGTGCGCTTGCTCTCGTAGAGTGCGCGCAGCACGTTGCGTCCGATGCGCCCATACCCGTTGATACCGACCTTGATTGCCATGCGTCTCAGACCTCCAGCAGTTCGCGAATTTGTTTGAGGACATTATCGGCCGTGAAGCCGAAATGTGGGAACACATCGGCAGCCTTGCCCGAGGCCCCGAAGCGATCGATACCGAGTATGCGGCCCTTGAGGCCCACGTAGCGCCACCAGCTTTGCGTGGCGCCCGCCTCGACCGCCAGGCGCCGCGTCACGGCCGCCGGCAAGACGCTGTCGCGGTAGGCCTCATCCTGGGCCTCGAAGGTCTCGGTCGAGGGCATCGACACCAGGCGCACGCGCCGCCCGCTGCCGTTGAGGCTACTGACCGCTTGGGCGGCAATGCCCACTTCCGAGCCGGTCGCGATCACGACGCACTCGGGCGTGGCGCTGCCCTCGATGAGTACGTAGCCGCCGCGGCGGATCGCCTCCAGCTGCGCCGGGCTGCGCGGCTGCTGGGGCAGTGCCTGGCGGGTCAGCACCAGCGCCGAGGGGCCGCGGCGCTCGAGTGCGAGCGTCCAGGCGAGGGCGGTCTCGGCCGCATCGCAGGGGCGCCACAGGTTCATGTGCGGCATGGCGCGCAGGCTGCTCAGGTGCTCGATCGGCTGGTGCGTGGGGCCATCCTCGCCCAAGCCGATGGAGTCGTGCGTGTACACCAGGATGACCCGCTGCTGCATCAGGCAGGCAAGGCGCACCGCGTTGCGGGCATAGTCGGAGAACACCAGGAACGTGCCGCCGTAGGGAATGAAGCCGCCGTGCAGCGCGATGCCGTTCATGATCGCGGTCATGCCGAACTCGCGCACGCCGTAGTGCAGGTAGTCGCCGCTCTCATCCGCGGCGGTGAGGGTGCGGGCCCCCTTGAACAGGGTGTTGTTCGAGCCGGTGAGGTCGGCCGAACCGCCGAACAGTTCCGGCAGCGCAGGACCGAGCACGTTCAGCGCCGCCTGCGAGGACTGGCGCGTAGCCTGCGGCGCACTCTGCTTCAGCAGCGCCTCGAGCGTCTGTTTAACCGTGTCGCCCCAGTTCTGTGGCAGATCCCCGCGGGTGCGCCGCTCGAACTCGGAGGCCAGGTCCGGGTGTGCCGCGGCATAGCGCGCGAACAAGTCGCGCCACGCCCGCTCGCGCTGCGCGCCGGCCTGGCGATGATCCCACTCCGCGCGCATCGCCTCCGGGACCTCGAACGGCGGGTAGGGCCAGCCGAGCGTCTTGCGTGCCGCGGCGACCTCCTCCGTGCCGAGGGCCTCCCCGTGCGCCTCCTTGGTGCCCTGCTTGTCGGGCGCGCCGTAGCCGATGATCGTCTTGCAGCAGATCAGCGACGGCCGCTGCTGCTCCTTCCGTGCGGCGCGCAGCGCCCGCTCCACGGCGGCGGCGTCGAGCCCGTCGACGTCGGGCACCACGTGCCAGCCGTAGGCCGCGAAGCGCCGCGGGGTGTCGTCGGTAAACCAGCCGACCACCTTGCCGTCGATCGAGATGCCGTTGTCGTCGTAGAAAACGATGAGCTTGCCGAGACCCAGGGTGCCGGCGAGCGAGCAGGCCTCGTGCGACACGCCCTCCATCAGGCAGCCATCCCCGCAGAAGGCGTAGGTGTAGTGATCGACGATCGCAAGAGCCTCGCGGTTGAACTGCAGGGCGAGCATCTTCTCCGCGAGCGCCATGCCCACCGCATTCGCCAGTCCCTGTCCCAGCGGCCCGGTCGTGGTCTCGATGCCCAGCGCCGGGTCGTGCTCCGGGTGACCGGGTGTCTTGCTGCCCAGCTGACGGAAACCCTTGAGATCCTCGATCGTCAGCGGATACCCGGTCAGATAGAGCAGCGAATACAGGAGCATGGAGCCGTGGCCGTTGGACAGCACGAAGCGGTCGCGGTCGGGCCACGCGGGGTTCTGCGGGTTGTGCCGCAGGAAGTCCCGCCACAGCACCTGGGCAATGTCGGCCATGCCCATCGGCATGCCGGGGTGGCCCGAGTTGGCCCGCTGCACGGCGTCCATGGACAGGGCACGGATGGCGTTGGCAAGTTCGCGAGGTGTGGTCATGCGGCTTTCGTCAGCGGCTCACGGGCCGCGTTTGAAGGGGGCTCTGGCGGTCCAGCCAGCGCGCACGCTTGGGGGCGGCGGCGGCGGGGCGCGCATTTTCCACCACTCGCGCCCGATGCTCAAATCGCGCTCCGCGGGGCCCCCGGCGCAGGCCGCCACCGGCCCTGTGGAAGGCGAGGCGACTTAAGTTCCCGCCGCGGCAGGCTTGAGCGTGGGCATGCTTCACAGTCCTGGCAATCCGAGGGTGCGCGCGATGTAGGTGGCCGCTGACACCCTAATTGGGGGCGCCGGTGCTTTATTGGAGGGGACTGGTTCACTGCAGAGGCCCGAAGGGCTTTGCTAGTCTGAGTCTCATGAGCGTGCTACGGCTGACGCATTTTACGGATCCGCACCTGTATGGCGGGGAGGGCGAGTGCCTGCGCGGGGTGGCCACGCTGCCGGCGCTGAAGACCGCCCTCGCCCACGCACAGGCGCGCGACTGGCCGCCGGCGGCGGTGCTGGTCACGGGGGACCTGGTGCAGGACGACCCGGCCGGCTATCCGCATTTTCGTCGTCTGTTCGGCAGCCTGGGTGTGCCGGTCCTGTGCCTGCCGGGCAACCACGACGAGCCGCGGGCCATGCGGCGCGAACTCAGCGGCGAGCCTTTCCGCCTGGACGGCCACGTGGACATGGGCCGCTGGCGCATCGTGCTTCTGGACAGCTGCATCCCCGGTGCCGCCGGCGGTGCCCTGAGCGCCCAGGGGCTGGCGGAACTCGATCAGGCGCTCGCCACCGCCGACGGGCGTCACTGCCTGGTGTGCCTGCACCATCACCCGGTGGCGATGTCGAGCCGCTGGCTCGATCGCGTCGGGCTGACCAACGCGGCCGAGTTTCTCCACACGCTCGATCAGCACCGCAACGTCCGTGCGGTGGTTTGGGGCCATGTCCACCAGGCCTATGACAGCCTGCGCAAGGGCGTGCGCCTGCTCGCCACGCCCTCGACGTGCGCCCAGTTCCTGCCCAACTCGGATGACTTCGCGGTCGACCGGCGTCCGCCGGCGTACCGGACGCTGGAACTGCGCCCCGATGGATCACTACTGACGGAGGTCGTGTGGGTCGAACAGCATTGCGGTGGCTCCTCGCGCTCGGCCTGTTCGGCTGCCTGAACGCCCACGCCGCGAGCCCGGTCTGGGCTATCCGCGGCGCCCACAACACGGTCTACCTCGCCGGCTCCATCCACCTGCTGCCGAGCGACGACACGGCGCTGCCGCCGGCGTTCGACCGCGCCTACGTGGATGCGGCGAAGCTCGTGATGGAAATCGACCTCGGCAAGTTTGATCCCCTCGAGGCCTCCGTGTGGATGATGGACCACGGCGCGCTGCCGCCGGGCGTCAAGTTGCGCCAGGTGCTCGGGGAGGCGCGCTACCTGCGTGTCACCAGCGCGGCCGCCAGCCTCGGTGTGGCGGCGGCCGGGCTCGATTCGCAGGCCCCGTGGATGGTCGGCATCGAGCTCACCGAGGCCGCCTACACCCACGAAGGCTTCGATCCTGAGGCCGGCGTGGAGGAACAGCTGGTGCGTCGCGCGCAGGCGGATGGCAAGGCCACCGCGGGCCTGGAAACTCTGCCCGAAGAACTCGGCGGGCTGATCGCGCTCTCGCGCGAGGATCAGGTGCGCATGCTCGATGAGACGCTGGACGAGCTGAAAGACATCAAGAGCGAGATGGCCGACATCGTCACGGCCTGGCGCGGCGGTGACGCGGCGCGGCTGGCGACGCTGTTGTCGAGCGAGTACAAGGCCTTCCCGGCGCTCTACCGGCCGCTCGTGCTCGAGCGCAATGAGCGCTGGCTGCCGCAGATCGAGCAGCTGCTGCGGGCTCAGCAGAACTGCATGGTCGTCGTGGGCTCGCTGCACCTGGTTGGCGAGGGCGGGCTTCTGGAACAGCTGCGCAAACGCGGCTACACGGCGCGCCAGCTCAACTGACGCTGCGCCCGGAGTGGCTGCGGCGCCGGTAGTACCACCACAACGGCAGGGCCAGCGCCGCCGTCCAGCCGAACACCAGCCAGCCGATGAAGCCGTCGAAGCGGCTGAGCAGGAACCCGAGCGGCGCGCTGCGCAGCGGCGCGCTGAGCTCGTGCACCACCAGCATCACCCACACCCAGCCGGCGTGCAGCCCGAGGCAGGCGGCGATGTTGCCGGTCACGGCGCGCACCAGCCCGAGCACCACCCCCACCGCGAACAGCGCGAGAAACGCGTCCGCGATGCGCCCCGGATGCGCAAATGCCTGCAGCGTGCCCAGCAGCAGCTCGACACCGCTGTGCGGCGTCACCTGCGCGGCGGCGATGTGGTAGCTGGCAAAGAAGTGGGTCGCCGCATACAGCACGGCGGTCAGCAGCACCGCCGCCGTGGTTCCCGATTCGCGCTCGATGCCGGTGTGCATCGCGCCGCGCAGGAAGGTCTCTTCAATGAAGGCGACCGCCAATCCGCTCAGCAGCCGCAGCAGCAGCAGCTTGCCGAGGCCGGCGGCAGTCAATGCCGCGGCGCGCGACCAGTCGAGCAGGCCGAGCGCGCTCATGGCCGCGACCACCCCGAGCATGCTCACGACGCCGAGGGCGAGTCCGAGCGCCAGCTCCTGCAGGAAGGCGCGGCGCGGCAGCCCGTAGCCCAGGCTCGCGCGGTCGGCGAGCCGCAGGTGGCGGGCCAGCAGCACGAACCCGAGCAGCAGCGCCAGCATGCCGATGCGCGCGCCGATGCGGTGGAAGGGGAAGTCAAAGTGCGGGTGGAGGAGCAGCCAGGCCGGGTAGGAGAAGACGGCGATGGCGGCGAGCGCCAGCGCCATGAGCAGCAGGAACCAACACAGGGTGCGCATGGCTTAACCTACGCGGGCCAGCCGCCGCGTCGCAACCGGCCGCAGCGGCGCCTCACGCGGCAAGCAGTGTGCGCCACTGCTGCGTCACCGTCGCGAGGCGAAAACGCGGGTCCGGCGCGGGCTGCGGCCGGCCCCCGGACCGCCAGGAGCGGATGCGCTCGATGAACTCATCGAACAGTCCCGCCGCGGCTGCGACGCGCGCCGGCGCCCGCCGCAGCGCGCTCGGCAGGCTGCCCACGGCCGCCTCGTAGGCACGATAGGCGAGCTTCAGGGGCAGCACTTGCAGTGGGTCCGCGAGCACCTCGCGCGCCGCGCCGCAGTCCACCGTCAGCACCGGGGTGCCGAGCGCGTGGGATTCGGCGAACACCAGGCCGAAGGTTTCCGGGATGACAAAATTGGGAAAGAAGGTACACAGCGCGCCGCGCACCTCGGCGTGCACGCGCGCCTGCGGCAGCGGCCCAAGAAACTCGACCCCCGGCAGCTGCGCCTGCCGGTCGGCCTTGTAGCCGGGGTTGCCCACCAGCAGGCGCAGGTCCGGCATGGCGCGCCGCAACGCGCCGAAGGCGTCGAGCGTGAAGCCCAGGCCCTTGTTGGGCGAGGAGAAGAACACCAGCTTGCCCGCATCCACCTGCGTACCGTCGGGCGCCAGGCGATCATCGATCGGGTTATAGATCGTGAGCGCGCGTACCGCATCGTCCACCCCGATCTGCCGCAAGGTGGCCTCCACGCCGCGCCGCTGCGAATCCGAAACGCACACCACCCGCACCGCGCGCGCCCGCAGCGCCGCGGCGCTTGCGGCGAGCCGCCGCGCGCGCTTGGAGCCCGGATTGAGCTGGTCGTGGACCCACAGGTAAAGCTGCGCCTGCGGATACAGCTCGCGCACGCGCGCCAGGGCGCGCGAGTCGCGGTTCAGCACCACATGTTGGATTCCCGCCAGCCGTTGCACCGGCAGGTAACGCCCCCAGGCCTCCGTGCGATTGTGCTGCATGACGTAGGCATCCAGCGCGTCGGCGATGCGCGTGAGGCTCGCCTCGGTGCCGCCCGTGGCCTTGTCCTCGAGCGTGCGTGTGTCATAGGGGTGTTGGCACGCCGGATCAAAGAACAGCACGGAACTCATTCGCGCTATTCTATGCGCGATCCCGTACGGATGAATGGTGGGGCGTGACGCGCTCGAGCCTGTCGGCATGCATAGTCACCTTCAACGAAGCCGACCGCATCGAGGCGTGCGTGCGTTCGGTGAGCTTTTGTGACGAGATCCTCGTCGTGGACTCGCACTCCCAAGATGACACCCGCGCCCGGGCTGCGGCGCTCGGGGCGCGCGTGATCGAGCGCGACTGGCCCGGCTACCGCTCCCAGAAGCAGTTCGCGGTCGAGGACGCGCGCCACGACTGGGTGCTGTGCCTGGACGCCGACGAGCGCCTGACGCCGCAGCTGCGCGAGGAGATCCTGGCGGCGCGCGCGGCAGGATTCCCCGGCGTCGCCGGCTACTCGGTGCCGCGCCTCACCGACTACTTCGGGCGCTTCCTGCGCCACGGCAACGCCTATCCGGACCGCCTGGTGCGCCTGTTCGACCGCCGCCGCGGCGGCTGGGTGGGCGAGGAGATCCACGAGAACACCCGGGTCGCGGGGCCCGTGGCGCGCCTGCACGGACACCTCGAGCACTACTCCTACCGCAGCCTCACCGATCACCTGAACCGCATGCAGCGCTACGCGGATCTCATGGCGCAGGCGCTCTACCAGCGCGGCCGGCGCTGCGGCCTGGCGCCGGTGCTGCTGAATCCGCAGTGGCGTTTCATCCGCGGCTATCTGCTGCGGCTCGGATTCCTGGACGGGTGGCGCGGGTTGGTGTTCGCGCTCATCGAGGCCAACTACGTACGCCGCAAGTACCTCGGGCTATTCATGCGCAGCCGGGGGTTGCCGGGCTGACCACGCCGCCACCTGTGCCAGGCGTGCCAGGGGTTCGTCGAGCTCCAGCAGCTGCAGCTTCTCGGCGGCTTCCAGCGGCAGCACTTCCGCCCAGCGGTTCGCGACCCAGCCGGCGTCCTCATAGTGCGCATCGACGTGCGCGTAGCTGCGTCCGAGCTTGGGCAGCACCTCACGCAGCAGATCGGCCAGGTGCGCGAGCTCGGGCGGCAACTCGGTGGCGAGCGGCGCGGCGAGGTACTGCACTTCCGCCAGGTTCAGGCCGTCCTGCTGCTGCCAGCGGCGCGTAATGCGGAAACGCTCCTCGCCGAGGCAGGTGATGCCGAGCAGCCCGTCGGGCAGCGGATCGAAGTCCACCAGCCGCGCCCGCGTGCCCGTGGCGGCGACGCGCGCCGCCGCCCCGGCCTCCTCGCCCTCCAGGATCAGCGCCACGCCAAAGCCGGTCTGCTCCTTCAGGCAGCGCCGCACCATGTCCGTGTAGCGCGGCTCAAAGATACGCAGCGCCAGCGGGCCACCCGGGAAGAGCACGGTGTGCAGCGGGAACAGCGGCAGCGTCAGCGTCGGCACCGCGCTACTGCTCACGATTGAGCTCCGCCAGCAGCTTGCCGTGCAGGCCGCCGAAGCCGCCGTTGCTCATGACGAGCACGTGATCGCCGGGGCGCAGGGCGCGGGCGAGCTCGCGCACCAGCGCCTCGATGTCGCGGCTGACGTGGCCGCGCGCCCCGAGGGTGCCCATGACCGCGCCGGTATCCCAGCCCAGGTCGGGTGGCGCGTACAGCCACACCTCATCCGCGCCCGCGAGCGAGGGGGCGAGCGTGTCCTGGTGCACCCCCATGCGCATGGTCTGCGAGCGCGGTTCGAGCACCGCGACGATCCGCGCCTCCCCCACGCGCCGCCGCAAGCCATCGAGCGTGGTCGCGATCGCCGTCGGGTGGTGCGCAAAATCATCGTAGACGCGCACGCCGTGCGCTTCACCGCGCAGCTGCATGCGCCGCGCGATGCCCTGGAAATCCCGGAGCGCCGCGAGCGCCTGCGGCACGGCGACCCCCGCGTGGCGCGCGGCGGCGATCGCCGCGAGCGCGTTCTCCATGTTGTGCGCCCCGATCAGCGGCCATTCGACACTGCCGCGAGCCTGGCCGCCCTCGAGCACCTCGAAGCGCGAGTAGTCGGCGTGGCCCACGCCGGTCCACAACGCCTCCGCACGCGCGGTACGCGCGAAGCCCTCGAGCGGCGTCCAGCAGCCCATCGCCAGCGTGTCCTTCAGGTTCGCATCCGCGGCATTCCACAGGATGCGCCCGCCGCCCGGGACGATGCGCACCAGGTGATGGAACTGGCGCTGGATCGAGGCGAGGTCGGGGTAGATGTCGGCGTGGTCGTACTCAAGGTTGTTCAGGATCACGGTGCGCGGACGGTAGTGCACAAACTTGGCACGCTTGTCGAAGAAGGCGGTGTCGTACTCGTCGGCCTCGATGACGAAGAAGGGCGCGGCGCCGAGGCGGGCGCTCAGGCCGAAGTTCGCCGGCACGCCGCCGATGAGAAAGCCGGGCTCAAGGCCCGCGTGCTCCAGAATCCACGCCAGGAGCGAGGCGGTGGTGGTCTTGCCGTGCGTGCCGGCCACGGCCAGCACCCAGCGATCCTTGAGCACCTCGCGCGCCAGCCACTCGGGACCTGACAGGTAGGGCAGCCCGCGCTCGAGCAGCTCCTCGATCACCGGCTGGCCGCGCGTCATGACGTTGCCCACGACGACGATGTCCGGAACGGGCGTGAGCTGGGACGCCGCGAAGCCCTCGGTGACTTCGATACCGAGCGCCTCGAGCTGCGTGCTCATCGGCGGGTACATGTTGCGATCGGAACCGGTGACGCGAAAGCCCGCCGCCCGCGCGATGGCGGCCACGCCGCCCATGAAGGTCCCGCCGATGCCGAGGATGTGAACGTGCATCGGCTGAGGCTAGCCCTGTCCCGCCGGAAACAACGCGCGGCGCAGCAGTTCCGCCGCCAGGATCTGCAGGATGACGAGCGCCACGCTTGCGCCCCCGGACCACTCCAGGGCCGCCTTCACGATGTGGCTGTTGGCGGCAATCAGCCAGATGAGCAGGATGATGCCGAAGATGGCGACCGGAACGCCGAGGGCCGAGTCCTGCGCGAACCGCGGCCACAGCCAGCTCGAGAGGAACAGCAGCGGCGCGAGCACGATCTGGAAACCGAATACGGCGCTCGTGGTCTGCAGGGTGCGCTCGGGGCGCCCGGCGACTCGCAGCAGCACGGCGTACCAGGCGTAGGTGAATATGGTGTCCAGCAGCAGCTGCGCGGGCCAGCTGCGCAGGGCGGTCTCGCCCCCATTGGAGGCGGCGGCCGGCTCCAGCGGCGGCAGCAGGCCATTCATCAGCAGGTTCATGGCCAGGTACGCGAGTATGGTGAATGCCAGCAGCAGCGCCGAGGCCGGCAGGTCCTGCGGACCGCGCCGCAGCAGGGCGATCTGCGTATAGAGCTTGACGAGCTCCCTCATGTCTATCGGTACCAGCGCGCTCCTGCGCATAATGCGCGGCAGCCCGATTGTACAGGTCATCGTCGCACTTCGTTTGCAGCCCATCATCAGCACATCCGCCGCCCTTGCGGAACTTGCGACGCGCTTGCGCGCGCAGCCGCGCGTGGGACTCGACACCGAGTTTCTGCGCGAGCGCACTTATCGCGCGCAGCTGTGTCTCGTGCAACTGTCCTGGGCGGGCGGGTCAGTCTGCGTCGATCCGCTGGCGCTTGAGGATCTGGGGCCGCTCGCACAGCTGCTCACCGCACCCGCGGTCAAGGTCATGCATGCCTCGCGGCAGGACCTGGAGGTGCTGCTGCCGGTGGCAGGACTCACGCGCCCGGTGTTCGACACCCAGATCGCCGCCGGCCTCACCGGGCTGCCGGCGCAGATCGGCTATGCCGAACTGGTGCGCCGCCTGCTCGGGCACGAGCTCGCCAAATCACACACACGCACCGACTGGTCGCGCCGCCCGCTGTCCGCCGAACAGCTCGCCTACGCGCTCGATGACGTGAACTACCTGCTGCCGCTCGCCGATCGCCTGCAGCAGGAGCTCGCGCGCCTGGGGCGGCTCGCGTGGCTCGAGGAGGAGCTGCAGGAACTGGCGGATGCGGGGGCGTTGAGCGTCGACCCCGAAAAGGCGTGGCAGCGCCTCAAGGGACTGCGCGACCTTGATCCGGGGCGCCTGCGCCTCGCGCGCGCGCTGGCCGCCTGGCGCGAGCGCAACGCCATCGAGCATGATCGCCCGCGCGGCTGGATCCTCGAGGAGAGCGTGCTGCGCGAGATCGTCCTGCAAGTGCCGCGCACACTGGCGGCGCTGGAGGCAATCACCGAGATGCCGGCAGGACTGGTAAAGCGCCGCGGCGGCGAGCTGCTCGCCTGCGTGGCAGCGGCCGACATCCCGCTACCCGCCCCACCGCTGCCGGGCCGTTCGCGCCCCGATCCGCTCAAGACTGCCCTGCTCAAGAACCTCGTCGCCGTCACGCAAAGTGTCGCGGGCGAGCTGCATCTGGCGCCGGAGGTACTGGCGACGCGCCGCGATCTGGAATTGCTGGCCGATGGTGAGCGCGACACGCCGCTGCTGCACGGCTGGCGCCGCGCGGTGCTGGGGGAGCGCCTGCTGGCGGCGCTCTGAGGCTCGCGGTCAGCGGCGGCGACCCCTGGCGGCGCGGCTGCGCCTCGCGGCCGGCGGGCGCCGGGACGTGGTAACGGCCTTGGCCTTCGGGGTGGCGCGTTTGTGGCTGGCCGCGCTGCGCACGCTCTTGCGCGCACTCTTGGCGTTGCCGCGGACGCGGCTGGCGGGCTTGCGCACCGGGCGCTTGGCGAGCGCGCGCTTGGGGCGCGGCGCGCTGCGCAGGGCCGGCGCGCCGAGCGCGTGGGCCAGGCGCCGGGTCACGGCATCCAGATCGCCCGCGGCATCGATGACGCGCAGCAGTCCGCGCGCACGGTAGAAATCCACCAGCGGCCGGGTCTTCTCGTCATAGACACGCAGCCGTTCGGCGACGGTGGCCTCGTTGTCATCCGGCCGCTGGATCAGGCGGTGCGGTTGCCCGGTCTTGGGGCAGCGCGCATTGGCGCCGGCCGGGGGCGAGGTGAGCAGGTTGAAGACCCGCCCGCAGTCGGCGCAGGTGCGGCGCCCGGAAATGCGCCGCACCAGCTCACCGTAGTCGACCTCGAACTGCACCACTGCATCCAGGGGCTGCTTGAGTGCCTCGAGCAGGTGGTCGAGCGCGTGCGCCTGCGCGAGGTTGCGCGGAAAGCCGTCGAGGATGAAGCCCTTGCGGGTATCCGGCTCGCGCAGCCGCTCGCGGATCATGCCGAGCACCAGCGAGTCATCCACCAGGCGGCCGTTGTCCATCGCCTCCTTCGCCTGGCGGCCAAGCTCGGTGCCCTTCGCTACGGCGGCCCGCAGCAGGTCACCGGTCGAGATCTGCGGGATGCCGACCCGCTCCACGAGACGCTGCGACTGGGTGCCCTTACCGGAGCCGGGAGCACCCAACAGAACGATGCGCATGTTTTTGCAGTACGAATCCGCTGCCACCGGCAGCACAAAGGTGCGCCACGTTACCGGCCGCTCCCGGAGAGGTCAAACACCCGCCGGGCGCCTGCGCAAGGCAGCGCGCGTGCGTTATTCTTCCGGGCCCCGCTAAAGCCCGCCGGCCCGCCGCCCATGAAAAAGTCCACCGCCCAGAACGCCTTTTACGCCCAGTCCGGCGGGGTATCCGCCGTCATCAATGCCTCCGCCTGCGGGGTGATCGAGACGGCGCTGCGCTCCAGGCATATCGGCAGGGTGTACGCCGGGCGCCACGGCATCATCGGCGCCCTCACCGAGGACCTGATCGACGTCGGCCGCGAGAGCCCGGCGGTCATCCGCGCCCTGAAGCACACCCCCGCCGGGGCGTTCGGCTCGGCGCGCTTCAAGCTCAAGGGGCTGCAGGAAAACCGCGCCGAGTACGAGCGCCTGATCGAGGTGTTCCGCGCCCACAACATCGGCTACTTCTTCTACAACGGCGGCAACGACTCGATGGACACGGCCCTCAAGGTGTCCCAGATCGGCGCATCCCTCGGCTTCCCCATCACCTGCGTGGGCGTGCCGAAGACGGTGGACAACGACCTGCCGCACACCGACTGCTGCCCCGGGTTCGGCTCGGTGGCGAAATACGTCGCGGTGTCCACGCGCGAGGCGGCGCTGGATGTCGCCTCGATGGCGCGCACCTCCACGCGGGTGTTCGTGCTGGAGGTGATGGGGCGGCACGCGGGCTGGATCGCAGCGGCCGGCGGGCTTGCCGGCAAGGGCCCGGACGAGCCGCCGCACATCATTCTTTTCCCCGAAGTGCCGTTCGAGCGTGACAAGTTCCTGGCGCGCGTCAAGCAGTGCGTCACCGACTTCGGCTACTGCGTGATCGTGGTCTCCGAGGGCGCCGCCTTCGCGGACGGCAGGTTCCTCGCCGATGCCGGCACCAAGGACGCCTTCGGACACACGCAGCTCGGTGGCGTAGCGCCGGTGGTCGCCAACATGGTGCGCGAGGCGCACGGCTACAAGTACCACTGGGCGGTGGCCGACTATCTGCAGCGCGCCGCGCGCCATATCGCCTCGCGGGTCGATGTCGAGCAGGCGTACGCGGTCGGCAAGGCGGCCGTGGAACTCGGGGTCAGGGGCGTCAACGCCGTGATGCCGACCATCGTGCGCAAGTCCTCCCGCCCCTACCGCTGGGCCATCGGCCACGTGCCGCTCGCGGCGGTCGCCAACAAGGAGAAGAAGCTGCCGGCGGACTACATCCGCGCGGACGCCTTTGGAATCACCAGCGCCTGCCGGCGTTACCTCGAGCCCCTCATCGCCGGCGAGGCCTACCCCCCCTACAAGGACGGCCTGCCCGACTACGTGCGCATCAAGGGCGTGCCGGTGCGGCGCAAGCTCAAGGGGGACTTCAAGCTTTGAAGCGCTGCTGCGGCGCGATGCGCGGGAGCGCCCCGGGGCATTCAACATACCGCCCCCCGCGGGGCGTAAGCGCGCCGGGGGCCGTGCTATAGTGCGCGGCCTTTTTGGGGGAGGTTTTCACTGATGGATGCCACCATGTGGCTGTGGGCCGCGATCGCGGCCGGCGTGCTTGCCGTGCTCTACGGCGTCTTCTCGATGACCGCCATTCTGCGCCTGCCGGCGGGCAATGCCCGCATGCAGGAAATCGCCGCCGCCATTCAGGCCGGCGCCAAGGCCTACCTGAACCGTCAGTACACGACCATCCTGGTCGTGGGCATCGTGCTGTTCGTGGTTATGTGGTTCTCGCCGCTCGGCTGGCCCACCGCCGGTGGCTTCGCCGTCGGCGCCATCCTCTCGGGGCTCACCGGCTACATCGGCATGAACATCTCGGTGCGTGCCAACGTGCGCACCGCCCAGGCCGCGACCCAGGGCCTCAACGCCGCGCTCAGTGTCGCCTTCCGCGGCGGCGCCATCACCGGCATGCTGGTCGTGGGCCTGGGGCTGATCGGCGTTGCCGGCTACTACTTGTTCCTCAGCCACTTCACCGCCATCGGCCCGGAAGGGGCACTGCACGCGCTCGTCGGGCTCGCCTTCGGCGGCTCGCTGATCTCGATCTTCGCGCGCCTCGGCGGCGGCATCTTCACCAAGGGAGCGGACGTCGGCGCGGACCTCGTGGGCAAGGTCGAAGCGGGCATCCCCGAGGATGATCCGCGCAACCCGGCGGTGATCGCGGACAACGTCGGCGACAACGTCGGTGACTGTGCCGGCATGGCCGCGGACCTGTTCGAGACCTATGCGGTGACGCTGGTGGCCACCATGCTGCTCGGTGGCCTGCTGTTCGCAAAGGACGGCGCCGAGGCGGCGCTGGCCGCGGTGATCTATCCCCTGGCCCTGGGCGCCGCCTCGATCGTCTCCTCCATCATCGGCACGTTCTTCGTGTCCGCGCGCGCCGGCGGCAAGATCATGAATGCGCTCTACAAGGGCGTCATCGTCTCGGGCATCGTCTCGGCCGCGGCGTTCTACTTCATCACGCAGAAGATCATGCCGGGCGCGATGGCGCCGCTGTACGGCTGCGCCCTCATCGGACTCGCCCTCACGGCCGCGATGATCATGATCACCGAGTACTACACCGCCACCGAGTACAGCCCGGTGCGCAAGGTGGCCGCCGCCTCGCAGACCGGGCATGCCACCAACATCATCGCGGGCCTGGGCGTGTCGATGAAGGCGACCGCGCTGCCGGTGATCGCGGTGTGCCTTGCGATCTGGGGCTCCTTCCAGCTCGATGGCCTGTACGGCATCGCGATTGCCGCGACCTCCATGCTGTCGATGACCGGCATGATCGTGGCACTGGATGCCTACGGCCCGATCACCGACAACGCCGGCGGCATCGCCGAGATGGCGGGCCTGCCCAAGCAGGTGCGTGACATCACCGACCCGCTGGATGCCGTCGGCAACACCACCAAGGCAGTGACGAAGGGTTACGCGATCGGCTCCGCCGGCCTTGCCGCGCTGGTGCTGTTCGCCGACTACACCCACAACCTGGAGGCGGCCGGCAAGCTGGCCGACTTCTCGCTCTCGGATCCGGCGGTGATCATCGGCCTGTTCATCGGCGGCCTGGTGCCTTACCTGTTTGCCGCCATGGCCATGGAGGCCGTGGGCCGCGCGGCGGGCTCGGTCGTCAACGAAGTGCGTCGCCAGTTCCGCGAGATCAAGGGCATCATGGCCGGCACCGAAAAGCCGGACTACTCGCGCGCCGTCGACCTGCTCACGCGCTCGGCGATCCGCGAGATGATCGTGCCCTCGCTGCTGCCGATCCTGGTGCCGATCGTGCTGGTCGTGGCGATCAACACGCTGATGGGCCCGGGGGCGGGCATACGCGCGCTCGGCGGCCTGCTCATCGGCACCATCGTCACCGGCCTGTTCGTCGCCATCTCGATGACCACCGGCGGCGGCGCCTGGGACAATGCCAAGAAGTACATCGAGGAAGGCAACTTTGGCGGCAAGGGCTCGGATGCGCACAAGGCGGCCGTGACCGGTGACACCGTCGGGGACCCTTACAAGGACACCGCGGGACCTGCCATCAATCCTCTGATCAAGATCATCAACATCGTGGCGCTGCTGCTGGTGCCGTTGCTCTGAGCGTGGCGGGCACCAGCGCCGCTGCGTGTACGCCGGCGGCGGCGCGCCACCAGCGGCGGGCGAGCCGAGCGAGGCTTAGGCTGCGAGTGACAGCGGCTGCGGTCGCCCGATCGCGTAGCCCTGCAGGTAATCCACGCCCATCTTGCGCGCCGCTTCCACGGCCGCCGTGTCCTCGACCTGCTCGGCGATCACCTTGAAGTTGAGCGTGCGCGCCAGCCGGATCATCGCGGTCACCATCGCCTGATTGACAGTGTCGCGCCCCAGGTTGCGCATGAAGGAGCCGTCGATCTTCAGATAATCGAGCGGCAGGTTCTTCAGGTTCGAGAACGAACCCACGCCGGAGCCAAAGTCATCAAGGGCGAACTGGCAGCCCATGCCGTGCAGCACCCCGACGAAGCGGCGCGCGTGCTCGAGGTTGGCGATCACGGCGTTCTCGGTGATCTCGAAGCACACCTGGGTGGGCAGCGCGCCGGTGCTGTCGAAACATTCCACCACGAACTCGAGGAACTGCAGGTCCGCCAGGGTCTGGCCGGAGATGTTGATGGCGACGCTGCGATTGGCCTGCACCGGGATCGCCCCGCGCCCGAGCGCGGCCAGCGTGGTCTGCACCACCCAGCGATCCACCAGCCCCATGAGGCGGTAGCGCTCGGCGGCGCGCAGGAAATCCGACGGCGGCAGCTCGTTCCCGGCCTCATCCTCCAGGCGCACCAACACCTCCATCGCCGGACCGGTCTCTTCCCCGTGTGCCCCGACGATCACCTGGTGGTAAAGGTGGAAGCGATTTTCCTTCAGCGCGCTCTGCAGGCGCTGCAGCCACTGAATCTCCCCGGTGTGCCGCGCATGCGCCTCGTCGCGCGCGGAATACACCGCCACGCGGCCCGAGCCCTGCTTCTTGGCGACGTAGCAGGCGGTGTCGGCCGCCGCCAGCAGCTCTTCCAGCGTGCCGCTCTCGCGCGAGATCTCCACCAGGCCCACCGAGACCCCGATGTTGAAGATCTTGTCCTTCCACACGAAGCGGTAGTCGCTCACCGCCCGGCACAGGTCATCGGCGATCTGCCGCGCCTTGTCCAGCGGGCAGCCGATCAGCAGCAGCCCGAACTCATCCCCGCCGAGCCGGCCCACGGTATCGCTGTCGCGCACCGCATCGCGCAACAGCTTCGCGACTTCCCGCAGCATGCTGTCGCCGGCCACGTGGCCGCTGGTGTCGTTGACGAGCTTGAAGTGATCCAGGTCGAGGTAGCACAACACGTGCTGGCCGTCGCCGCGATGGCCGCTGTCGATCGACTCCTCCAGGCGGCGCTCGAACTCGCGCCGGTTGGCAAGCCCGGTGAGCGCATCGTGGGTCGCCTGGTAGGACATCTGCCGCGCCAGTCCGCGCAGTTCGGTGATGTCGTGCAGCATCACGACGGCACCGACCAGCTCCTGCGAGGAGTTGCGGATCGGGGAGGCGGTAAGTTCGATGGAGCGCTCGCTGCCGCTGTTACGCGACAGCAGCAGCGCCCGGCGGCTCAGGTTCACCGCGCTGCCGCTGGTGAGCGCCTGACGCACCGGGTCGGTCAACAGGCGCCGGTCGGTCTCATCGACGAGACTCACCACTTCCTCGAGCAGCTTGCCGCCCGCGCTCGCCGCTTCGCTGCCCGTCAGCGCCTCGGCGGCCGGATTCATGAAGGTGACTCGCCCGTCCTTGTCGGTGGCGATGATGGCCTCGGCCAGGGACTGCAGCGCCAGGAGCTGGGACTCGGCGGCGGGAGCGTCCGCTCCGAGCCGCAGCGCCGGCACCGTCTGCGTCGGGATGATCTCAAGGCCGGTGATCAGCAGTGCGTTACCCTTGTCGTACTCGACCAGGGTGGAGGCGATCTCCAGGCGGCTGACCTGTGCCTGCAACCCGACCATGTCAATCTCGTAGCGCTCGGCGGCCGCCTCGCCCGCCAGGCGGCGGCTGATGTTGTCGCTGACCAGCTCGGCGTACTCCGGCGGCACCAGGTCCGCCAGGCGCCGCCCGATCAGCTCCACGCGATCGACGCCGACGAAGCTGGCGAACTGGCGGTTGGCATACAGGATCACTTCGCGGTGCACGAGGACCGCCTCGTGGATACGATCGCCGAGATCGGCAAACAGCTTCGGGGCTTCGAGCGCCTCGCGTTCGGGGCCCGGAGCGGCGCGCGTCAGCAGGTGGTTAACGGCGGTGGCGAGGGCGGCGAGTTCGGGCTTGTCGCTGCCGATCTCGACGCGCCCGGCAAGGCGCCCGCCGATAGCGATCCGCTGCAGCTGCTGGGACAGCTCCACGACGCTCTTCATGTCGCGGCGCTGCAACGCATAGAGCACGAGGACCAGGGCGGCGATGAGGGCGAACAGGAGGCACAACAGCCCAATGATCGACATCTACGTTCTTCTTACACCTTGCGCTTGGGTATCCCGCGCGCTCCGGGGGCACTCTGATTTGACTTGTCGTGCCGGCGGAATTACGGACAGGGGAAGCATAGCGCAGGCGCGGGCACGCCCCGTCGGTATTTCACCATATCTCGTCGCAAGTACCCTTGGCAGAGCCGCTGAAAACCCGTAACTTCTCACGCCTTTTCAGCGGCACGGCAATAAGTCCAATCGGGAAGGTTTCCAGGGATGCAAACGGCACAGGTCCGCGAACAGATGGTCGATCAGCAGGTGCGCGCCTGGGACGTGCTGGATGAGCGCGTGCTGGAGGTGATGCGCCAGGTGCCGCGCGAGCTGTTCGTGCCCGCCGGACAGCGCTACCGCGCCTACGCCGACGCCGAGGTGCCCCTGTCGCACGGGCAGCACATGTTGCGCCCGAGCGTGGCGGGGCGCCTGCTGCAGGGCCTGCTGCCGCAGCCGCACGAGCAGGTGCTAGAGATCGGCGCCGGCACCGGCTTCATTACCAGCTGCCTGCGCGCCATGTCGGCCGGGGTAAGCTCGCTTGAGATCCATCCGGATCTTGCCGACAGCGCGCGCGGCAATCTGGCCGCCCTGGGGGTGCGGGGCGTTGAAGTGCTGGACGCCAACGCGCTACTTTTTGAAACTGGCACCCGTTTCGATGCGATCGCCGTCACCGCTTCGCTGCCGCTTTACGATGAGCGTTTTGCGCGCATGCTGAAGATCGGCGGACGCCTGTTCATCGTCGTCGGCGAGGCGCCGGTGATGCAGGCACAGCTGGTACGGCGTACGGCAGAAGACAGCTGGAGTACGCAGAGCCTGTTCGAGACCGTGATCGATCCGCTGGTCAACGCGGTGCGGCTACCGGAATTCACTTTCTGAGCATTGCTCCTCCTCGAAGAGCACCGAAGGGATTGATATGAATCGCGCCGCCACCCTCACCCTGAGCCTACTCGCGCTGGCCAGCACCGCCGGCGCCAAGGACCTGCAGGGCGTCTTCGAGGACGCCCTGCACAATGACCCGGTGATCAAGCAGGCGAATGCCAACCGGCTTGCCCACGCGCGAGGCGCGTCCCCAGGCCTGGGCCGCGGTGCTGCCGCAGTTCAATGGCACGGCCGGCGTCACGCGCGATCACACCTCCGGGTTTCAGGGCCAGATAGCCGAGGTCGGCACCGCGACCAACACGAGCCTGGTCGTCGTGACGCTGCCCGAGACGATCGACACCACCACCAAGACCTGGGCGCTGAACCTGCGCTCGAACCTGTTCTCCTGGACCAACTGGATGCAGATCAAGGCGGCCAGCAAGGAGGTAGCGCAGGCCGAGGCGACCTACGAGGCCGCCGAGCAGGACCTGATCCTGCGCGTGGCCACCGCCTACTTCGTGGTGCTGGCGGCCGATGACACACTGCTCGCCAATCAGGCGGCGCTGGAAGCGATCAGCCGACAGCTCGATCAGGCCAACAAGCGCTTCGAGGTCGGACTCATCGCCATCACCGACGTACAGGAGGCCAGGTCCGCCCACGACACCGCCGCGGCGACCGTGATCGCCGCCAAGCGCGCCCTCGCCACCGACATTTACCGGCTGCAGGAGATCACTGGCCAACAGTACGATCATCTGTCCAAGCCCGACCCGCAGATGCCGCTCGCCGGCCCGGACCCGCTGGATGCGAGCCGCTGGGTGGACATCTCGCTGGCACAGAACCCGACGCTGGTCGCCAGCCGCCTGGGTGCCGACGTGGCGCGCGAGAACGTGCGCTCAGCAATCGGCGGCCACCTGCCAACACTCGATCTGGTGGCGGGGCGCTCCTACACCGAGGGCAACTCGGACCAGGTCCTGCAGGGCGAGTCCTTCAGCGGCGTCAACAACAAGTTCAACGACCGGCAGATCGGGCTGCAGCTCACGGTGCCGATCTTCAGTGGCGGCTTCACCCAGTCGAAGGTGCGCGAGAACGAGTACCGCTGGCAGGCGGCCAAGGAAGCGGTCGTCGCCAGTTCGCGCGCCACCGAGCGCGCCGCGCGCGACTCCTATCTCGGCGTCATCAGCGGCATCGCCCGCGTGCAGGCGCTGCGCCAGGCGCAGGAATCGGCGGAGACGGCGTTGCGCGCCACCGAGGCGGGCTACGAGGTGGGTACCCGCACCGCAGTCGACGTGCTCAACGCGCGCCGCACGCTGGCGCAGGCGCAGAGCGACTACGCCAGCAGCCGTTATGATTACATCGTGAGCGTCCTGCAGCTTCGCGAAGCGGCGGGCACGCTCGACCGGGCGCAGCTGCTCGAGATCAACAAGTGGCTGACCGTCGTCTCGCGCGAGGCCCCGAAGGAAATCACTCCGGAAAATGTCGGCGCCTCGAGCCCGCCGACCCAGCCGGTCACTCCGCCCGGCAGCCCGCCCGGCACCCCGTTCGCCCCGGGCGGCACGCCAGCAATCCCCGCTCCGGCCACCCCGCAGGGCACCCCCGCCACGCCCCCGCCGCAGACGCCCCCGGGCAACCAACCCTAGGCGCTGGGGGGCTCGAGCAGCGGCTCGATCAGGCTGAGCAGCTTCGCGAGCGCGCCGCGGTTGCCGTCCACGCACTCGCGGCCGCGCGCGCCGATGCGGGCGCGGGCCTCCGGATCGCTGAGCAGGCTGCTCACGCGGGCGGCCAGTTCCGCCGGGGTGTGCACCACCTCGGCGGCGCCCTGCGCGATCAGCAGACGCGCAATATCCTCGCTGTTGAAGGTATAGGGACCGGTGAGGAGCGGCACCCCGAGCGCCGCCGGCTCGAGCAGGTTGTGTCCCCCGACCGCCACCAGGCTGCCGCCGACAAAGGCCACGTCCGCGGCGGCGTAGAAATCCAGTAGCTCGCCGAGGGAATCCAGCAGCAGCACCTCGCAGTCGGCCGCCGCACTGCTGCTGTGCGAGCGGCGCGTGAAGCGTACGCCGGCCCGCGTCAGCGCTTCCGCGACCTCGGCGAAGCGCTGCGGGTGTCGCGGCGCGATCACCAGCAGCGCCTCGGGGACACTGGCGCGCAGCTGCTGCTGTGCGGCCAGCAGGGCCTCCTCCTCGCCACCGCCATGCGTGCTGCCCGCGACCCAAACCGGGCGCTGCGCGGCGTACTGCGCGCGCAGCCGCGCGCCGCGCGCCTGAATGTCCGCCGGCAGCTCGAAATCAAACTTGAGGTTCCCGGTGACGTGCGTAGCGGCGGCATCCGCGCCGAGGGCGCGGAAGCGCGCCGCGTCCGTAGGTGCCTGCGCCGCCACCACCGCGGCGTGCGACAGGGTGTCGGTGAAGAGCCGACCGAGCCGCCGGTAACGGCTGACGGAGCGCTCCGAGATGCGCGCGCTCGCCAGCACCAGCGGCACGCGGCGCCGGCCGCACTCGCGATACAGGTTCGGCCACAGCTCGGTCTCGAAGATGACCGCGAGGCGCGGCTGCACGCGGGCAAAGAAGCGCCGCACGGCGCCGGGCAGGTCGTAGGGCACGTAGCGCACCTGCGCCACGTTGCCAAACAGCGCCCGCGCCCGCGCCGCCCCGGTCGGGGTGAAAGTCGTCACCGTCAGCGGCAGCTGCGGATGCTCTCGGTGCAGCGCCCCGACCAGCGCCGCGCACGCCTGTACTTCACCGACCGACACCGCGTGCAGCCACACCCCGCCGGGGGTGAGCGCCGGGCCGAAGCCGAAGCGTTCGCCGAAGTTGCGCCAGTAGCTGCGGTCCCACAGGCCGCGCCACAGCAGCATGAGCGAGATGATCGGGGCGGCGAGGTAGACGGCGAGAAGGTAGATGAGGCGCAAGTAATCCCCGGGCGTCTACGGCGGCAGTTCCGTCTTGCCCGAGGGCTGGCGGTAGCCGTCGAGAAGACCATGCCAGTCGGACTCGCCGAAGCGCTCGGCCGGCATTCCCCAGGTCACCTTTTCCAGCGAGCGGCGCAGCCGCACGAGATTGTCGTCGCGCCACAGCCCGGGCCTGCGCAGCTGGCAGCGGTCGAAGTCGATCAGGTACACGCTCTCCTCGCTGAGGAGCACGTTGTGCGCGTTGAGGTCCGCGTGGCAGACGCCCAGGTCGTGGAAGCGGCGGATGCAGCGCCCGATCGAGATCCAGGTGACCACCGACAGGGCGCCGGTGCGCAGGCATTCGGTGAGCGAGCCCACCGTCGGCAGCCGTTCGGTGATGAGGTCGCCGCTATAGGTCGATCCCTGGTGGCGGTAGCGCGCCGCGAGCGGCACCGGCACCGGCAGTCCGGCGCGGTGCAGGCGGTAGGTCAGCTGCCATTCCGCGAAGGGGCGCGTGCTCTCCTCGTCGCGCCAGGGGTAGCGGTCGCCGGAAAGGTGTGCCATCAGGCCACCGCGACGGTAATGCCGCAGCACGAAGTTGCGGCCGTCGGCCTTCACGAAGTAGGTGGCGCCGCGACCGCGCGCCGCGCCGTCGATCTCACCGCGCGCCTGCCAGTAACGCGGCTCGAACCAGTCGTTGTTCAAATTGCCGACCCGCGAGGTGTCATATAGCATGGCGCCGCCCGCAACCGCGCTGCGTTTCACTTCGGGGCCGAGCGCAAAACGCCCACTCACAAACCTGTCTCCATGATGTTGCCGTTCGCCGAAGCCCCGCGCAGCGTCTGTATCCTCAGGCTGTCGGCGATCGGTGATACCTGCCATGTGGTGCCGATCGTGCGCACCTTACAGCAAGCATGGCCGGCGACCCAGTTGACCTGGATCATCGGCAAGAGCGAAGCGCGCCTCATGAGTCTCATCGAGGGCGTGGAGTTTATCACCGTGGACAAGCGCTCGAGTCGCGCCGCGCGGCGCGAGCTGCGAGCGCAGCTGCGGGGCCGGCAATTCGACGTGCTGCTGCACATGCAGCTCGCGCTGCGCGCCAGCCTCATCGCCCGCCAGGTGTGCGCGCAGGTCAAACTGGGCTTCGACCGCGGGCGCGCCCGCGAGCTGCAGTGGCTGTTCACCAACGCGCGCATCGCGCCGCGCATCCGCGAGCACGTGCTCGACAGCTTCTTCGGATTCACCGAGGCGCTCGGCATCCGCGAACGGCTGTTGCGCTGGGACCTGCCGCTGCCCGAGAGCGCGCATGCCTACGCCCGGGGACTGATTCCGGACGCGCAACCGACGCTCGTCATCAGCCCCTGCTCCAGCCACACGCTGCGCAACTGGCCGGCGACGCGCTACGCGGCCGTGGCCGCATACGCACAGCGGCGCGGCCTGCGGGTGATCCTCGCCGGGGGGCGAAGCACGCTGGAGCGCGACACCGGGGCTGCCATCGAACAGGCCTGCCCGGGCCTGCTCAACCAGATCGGCAAGGACACGCTGCCGGAATTGCTGGCGCTGCTGGGGCGCGCCACTGCCCTGGTGACACCCGACTCCGGCCCCGCCCACATGGCCACCATGGTCGGCACGCCGGTGGTGGGGCTGTACGCGGCCACCAACCCGGCGCGCAGCGGACCCTATCTGTCGGCGCGCTGGTGCGTGAACGCCTACCCGGAGGCGGCGCGCGTATTCCGGGGCATTGAGCCGCAGGCGCTGCCCTGGACGCACAAGATCGAGGAACCCGGCGTCATGGAACTCATCAGCATCGATCAGGTGACCCGGAAGATCGATGAATTGCTAGGATCGCCGCCATGAAAGACATCCTCGTGCCCGTGTCCCCGGGGGAGCTGCTGGACAAGATCACGATCCTGCGGATCAAGGTCGCGCGCATGCAGGATGCGGTCAAGCTGGCCAACGTAAAGCTGGAACTGTCGCTGCTGGAGCAGACGTGGCGCGAGTCCGGGTGTGCGGCGCAGGACGTGAGCGCGGACGAACACGCGCTGCAGCACGTGAACGAACGGCTCTGGGACATCGAGGACCGCATCCGCGACAAGGAGGCCAAGCAGTCCTTCGACCGCGACTTCATCGAGCTGGCGCGCGCGGTCTACGTCTCCAACGATGAGCGCGCGGCGATCAAGAAGCGCATCAACTCGCAGCTCGGCTCGCGGCTCGTCGAGGAAAAGTCCTACAAGCAGTACCGCTAGCCCGCGCCGGCGCGCGGCGGCCGGGGAACGTGACGGCCGCTAGGGTGAGGGAGCAGCGGCCGCGGCCGGCGCCTCGTTCCACATGTCCACGACACAGCGCCACTGGCCATCCGCCTCGCGGCGCCACACCGTCATGGCCCGCGCGCTCGTGGTTACCGGTACGCCGTTGGCACCGGCCACCGTAATCCAGTTCGTGCCGCGCAGGTACGCGAGCTTACCGTCGGGGGAAAGCACGGGGGTCTCTGACTTCCAGCGGATGTGAAATCCGGGCGTCTGGAAGGCCCCGGCGACGAAGGCCCGAATGGCCTGCTTGCCCTCGATCACCGGTTGGCCGGGCGGGATGATCACCGCGTCATCGGCCCAAAACGAGGCGGCCTTCTCGACGTCCTGGCCCGCGGCCGCCAGCGCCGACCACTCCTGATCACGCTGCAACAGCTGCTGTTGCACGGCGCTGAGAGCGGCCGGCGATGGCGCGCAGCCCGCCACCGCCAGACCCACAGTGGCGAACACCCCCAGCGTGCGCGCCACGGCCGCGCCCGGCCGCGGCAGCCTCAGCGGCGCAGGGTGTATTCCGCGCTGCAATAGGGACATTTCGCCCAAGCGGTGGCCTCGATCGGCAGGTAGACGCGGGGGTGCGAGTTCCACAGGTACATCTGCGGCATCGGACAGCACAGCGGCAGATCCTCGGCCGAGACCTCGTACTGATTCTGCGCGTTGGGTTCGATCAGCGGCTTGGCGGTCACAGCCATGGGGAGGCTCTCATCCGGTACACCTGCGGGCGCGTGATTATAGCCGCTCGCCCGCCGCGCCAGCGGCCATCGTGGCATCCCACAGGCGCGTCACCGCGGCACGGGTGTCCTGGAATTCCGCCGCCGCGACGAGCGCATCGCCCCCGGCGAGAAAGAGGTGGTGGGTGCGGGTGCGGTAGGCCCGGTAGGCAGCGGTCAGCACGTCCACGCTCGCCTGGGGCACAAGATCGGCGGACGCCACCGACTCCAGCTGCCGGATGGTGTCGGAGAACATCGCCACGGGCGGGTAGTCCTGCGCCCACTTCAGCGCCCAGTACTGCGCCAGGAACTCGATGTCGGCGATGCCGCCGGGGTCCTGCTTGATGTCGAAACGCGCTGCATCGCCGCGCGAGAGTTCCTTGCGCATGCGCTCGCGCATGCTGCGTACCTCGGACTGCAGCGTGTCGCGCCGCACATGGTTGCACAGTACCTCCAGGCGCACCGCCGCAAAGCGCTCGCGCAGCGGCGCCGCGCCCGCCACCGCGCGCGCATGCAGCAGCGCCTGATGCTCCCAGGTCCACGCCTCCTCGCGCTGGTAGTCGGCGAAGGCGGCGATGTTGGTGACGAGCATGCCTCCCTTGCCGCTCGGGCGCAGCCGCACGTCCACCTCGTAGAGACGCCCCGCCGCCGAGTGCATGGTGAGCAGGTGCACGATGCGCTGCGCGAGGCGCACAAAGAACAGCTGGTTGTCGATGGGCTTGTCGCCGCCGGTCTCCTGGCACTCGCCGTGCGAGTCGTGCAGGAACACCAGGTCCAGATCCGAGGAGTAGCCGAGCTCCATGCCGCCGAGCTTGCCGTAGCCGACCGCGCAGATGTTCACCGCGCGCCGCTGCACGCCCTCGCCGCACATCGGCACGCCGAACTGCGCGGTGATCTGCCCCCAGCCCAGATCCATGGCGCTCGCGACGATGAGCTCGGCGATATCGGTGAGCCGGTCGCTCACCTGCATGAGCGGCAGCACGCCCGTCAGATCCGCCACCGCCACGCGAAACAGCGCCGCACGCTGGAACTGGCGCAGGGCCTCGACCTGCTGCTCCGGATCCTCCTCGCGCAGCTGTTCCATGCGGGCATCAAGATCGCGCGCGAAGGCGGCCCGCTCGGGCAGCTGCGACAGCAGCCGCTCGTCAATGAGCTCATCCAGCAGCAGCGGGTGGGCGGCGATCTGGGCGGCGAGAAAATTCCCGTGGCGGCACAGCTCCACCAGGCGGGCGCGCGCCGCGCCATTCTCGCGCAACAGCGCGAAGTACGCCGAGCGCTGCCCGATCGCCTCGATGATCGCGAGCACCCGGCGCAGCACCGGCAGCTGCGCGCTGCTGTGCGCCACGTCGGCCAGCAGCACCGGCAGCAGCGTCTGCAGCCGCCGGCGCCCCGGCTCATCGAGCTTGCGCACCAGCGCCGAGCCACGCAGCTCCAGCAGCAGGCGCGCCACCTCCGCGCTGTCGTTGAAGCCGGCGTGCGCCAGGGACTCCCCGAGCGCCGCCGTTTCCGCCTGCGTGTCCCAGAAGCGCCCGAGGTCGATGCGTACCGCCGGCTGCTCCCCCTCGACGCTGCCGAAGATGACCACGCGGAAGTGGCGGCTGACGCGTGCGCGCTGCACGGTGAGTTCGGCGAGCAGTGCGTCCCAGTCAGCCGCTCCCATGGCAAGCGCGATACGCTCGCGTGTCAGCGGCTCCGTGGGCAGCTGGTGCGTCTGGGCGTCATCCATCATCTGCAGGCAGTTCTCCAGACCCCGCAGGTACAGGTAGGCGCCGCGCAGCTCCTCGACCGCCGGCAGCGGCAGGAAGCGCGTCTCGCCGAGCCGGGCGAGCGCGCGCAGCAGCGAGGGGGTCTGCAGGCGCCGGTCGCGGCCACCGCGGGTCAGCTGCAGCGCCTGCACGATGAACTCGATCTCGCGGATGCCGCCCGGGCCCAGCTTGACGTGCTCGGCCAGCTCGCGCCGTTCGACCTCTCGTTCGATGAGCGCCTTCATGTCGCGCAGGCTCTCGAAGACGCCGTAGTCCAGGTAGCGGCGGTAGACGAAGGGGCGCACCGCCGCGGACTCAACTTCCGCGTAGCGTTCGATGCCGGCGATCGGGCGTGCCTTCACGTACGCGTAGCGCTCCCAATCGCGCCCGTGCCGCATCAGGTAATCCTCGAAGGAGGCGAAGCTGGCGACCAGGGGCCCGGAGTCGCCGAAGGGCCGCAGGCGCAGGTCGACGCGCAACACGAACCCCTCGGCGGTCGGCGCCCCGAGCAGCCGCGCGAGTGCCTGCCCGAGGCGGGTGAAGAACTCCTCGTTGGCAATGCCGCGCGCGCCGTCGGTCTCGCCGTGCTCCGGAAACAGCAGCACCAGGTCCACGTCAGAGGAGAAATTGAGCTCCCCACCGCCAAGCTTGCCCATGCCGATGACGACTAGCGGCTGGGGTTCCCCGGCCGCGGAGCGCGGCTCGCCATAGCGCACCACCAGCGTCCGGCGTGCCCATGCGAGCGCCGTGGTGATCGCCGCGTCCGCGCAGGCGCTGAGCTCGGCCAGCGTCTCGGGGACCTGCGCCCAGCCGGCCAGGTCGCGCCACGCAATCCGCACGTACTCGTAGCGCCGCCAGCGCCGCAGCTGCGCCTGGAACTCCGCCTCGGGAACCTCCGACGCCGCGGCCGCGCTCGGCGCGCGCGCCAGGTAGTCCTGCGGGGCAAGGCTGCGCTCGAGGTCCCCGCAGTGCAGCAGTTGCACGAGCAGCGCGGGGTCGCGGGCGCAGGACTGCGCCACGAAGTCGCTGGCGGTGAACACGTGCGTCAGGGACGCGCGTACCGGCGCCGCCGCGGCGGCGAGCGCGTCACTGGCAGCCTCGTGCGTGAGCAGCACCTCCAGCGCGCGTGCGAGGAGGGCCGAGAGCTCAGTGCTGATCCCGGCGGGCGGGATCAGTTCCAGATGTTGCCCCCGAGATCATGGAAGGTGGCCGAGTCCAGACGGCGGCTCAGACCGCGGAAGTGCGAGGACGCGGCGTACACCTGGGCGCCCTCCGAAGCATCGATGGAACCACCGTCGCCCTCGATGAGGCTGTTGTCGATGTGCACGTTGGCGTGGCGCGCCAGGACCCCGACGCCGGTCGCGCTGATGTGGCTGTTGGTGATGTGGATCTCGCAGCCGTCCTCGGCACTCACCGCGTCCCCGTCGAATTCAAGATTGCGGTTGTCGATGTGCAGCATGCGCGCGCCCTGGCACACGATCGGCTCGCGGCGGCGCTCGACCACGGCGCTGGTGACGCCGGCATCGCGCAGCCGTGCGCTGCTGCCCGCCGCAGCAGGGCTCGCGGGGGCGGCCTTGATGCTGTAGCCGGGACCGGACTGCATAACGGCCGGCGCCGCGCTCGAGGCCGCCTGGATGCTGTAACCCGGCCCGGATTTGAGCAGGCCGCCACCGGCCGGGTTGGCGGGCGCGGCGGCGGTGCGTGCATCGACACTCTCATCGGCCGCCGCAGGCGCCTCATCGGCGGGGGCCGGCGCGCTGCCGGCGCTCGGGGTGTTGGAATCGGCGCTGAGCGCCTGCGGCGCGGCGGGCGCGGCGGCCGGCGCCGCCGCGGCGGCGGGGCCCGAGACCAGTGGCTCTGCCATGACCTGATCCGCGCGTACGACGCGCAGTTCTCCGCTCTCCTTCACGCGCACCGTGAAGGTGTGGCTCTGCGGGTCGGCGGCGACCACCTCGAGCTGGCTGTTGCGCTCGAGCGCGGCGCGCGCCCAACTCATCTGGTCCTGACCCTCGTGTGCGCAGCCGGCGAGCAGCAGCACAGCTGCACACGCGGGGCCACTGAGGGCGCCGAAGCGAACGGTAGCCATGGGGAGCCTCCTCATGGCGATCACGATAAACCTGCTGCAGTGCGTGGGGAAGTAGCGCGCACCCGAGCCGCGGCGTGTGCACCAAAAAAAACAGGCCCCGGTGAAGGGGCCTGCGAGGAATGCGCGGAATAGGGGGTCTTGTTCCGCGTCTTTCGGGGCTGGGCCGGCGTAGCCGGCCGCGAACCCTTAACTGTTATGTAAAGACTATCGAGTGTTGCCTGCGGAATCGATACCTCTTTAGAGAGGTCCTTACATGTCCATCCCGCCCATGCCGCCCATGCCACCCGGAGCACCGCCATGGCTGTGCTCTTCATCCTTCGGGGCCTCGGCCACCATGACCTCCGTCGTGAGCAGCAGACCGGCCACCGAGGCGGCGTTCTGCAGTGCAAGACGGGTCACCTTGGTCGGGTCCAGGATGCCGGCTTCCAGCATGTCCCCGAACTCGCCGTTGGCGGCGTTGTATCCGAAGGAACCTTTACCTTCCTTAACCCGGTTCAGGATCACCGCGGCATCTTCGCCGGCGTTGTCCACGATCTGGCGCAACGGCTCCTCGATCGAGCGCGACAGGATGCGGATGCCGACCGTCTGGTCCTCATTCGCGCCCTCGAGCTTCTCGAGCGCCCGCTGGGCCCGGATCAGGGCCACACCGCCGCCGGGAACGACGCCCTCTTCGACCGCCGCGCGCGTGGCGTGCAGCGCGTCTTCGACGCGGGCCTTCTTCTCCTTCATCTCGATCTCGGTGGCCGCACCGACCTTGATGACGGCGACGCCGCCGGAGAGCTTGGCTACGCGTTCCTGCAGCTTCTCCTTGTCATAGTCGGAGGTGGCCTCCTCGGCCTGCTGACGGATCGACTCGATGCGCGCCTTGATGTCGGCAGGCTTACCGTGACCGTCGATCAGCGTGGTGTTTTCCTTCTCCACGACGATCTTCTTGGCCTCACCGAGGTCATTGACCGTCGCCTTCTCGAGCGACAGGCCGACCTCATCGGAGATCACCGTGCCACCGGTCAGGGTCGCGATGTCCTGCAGCATGGCCTTGCGGCGGTCACCGAAGCCCGGCGCCTTCACAGAGGCGACCTTGAGGATGCCGCGGATGTTGTTGACCACCAGGGTCGCCAGCGCCTCGCCCTCGACGTCTTCGGCGATGACGAGCAGCGGACGGCCGGACTTGGCCACGGCCTCGAGCAGCGGCAGCAGCTCGCGGATGTTGGAGATCTTCTTGTCCGCCAGCAGGATCAGCGGCTTCTCAAGCTCCACGGTCTGGTTGGCCTGGTTGTTGATGAAATAGGCCGAGAGGTAGCCACGGTCGAACTGCATGCCCTCGACGACTTCGAGTTCATTCTGCAGGCCCGAGCCTTCCTCGACCGTGATCACGCCTTCCTTGCCGACCTTATCCATCGCCTGGGCAATCGTCTTGCCGATCGAATCGTCGGAGTTCGCCGAGATCGTGCCGACCTGGGCGATGGCCTTGGAATCCTTGCACGGCTTGGAGAGCTTCTTCAGCTCCTCTACCGCCACGATCACACCCTTGTCGATGCCGCGCTTGATGTCCATCGGGTTGCGGCCCGAGGCGACGGCCTTGAGGCCCTCGCGGATGATGGCCTGGGCGAGAACGGTTGCGGTGGTGGTGCCATCGCCGGCCTCATCGGAGGTGTTGGAAGCGACTTCCTTCACCATCTGCGCGCCCATGTTCTCGAACTTGTCCTTCAGCTCGATCTCCTTGGCGACCGAGACACCGTCCTTGGTGACGGTGGGAGCGCCGAAGCTCTTGTCGAGCACGGCGTTGCGGCCCTTGGGGCCGAGAGTTGCTTTGACGGCATTCGCGAGGACGTTGACGCCCCGGAACATGCGCGAGCGCGCGTCATCGCTGAAACGAACTTCTTTAGCTGCCATTGTCGTGATCCTCGCTTACTTGCCTTCAATCACGGCCATGACGTCTTCTTCGCGCATGACCACGAGCTCATCACCGTCGACTTTGACCTCGGTTCCGCTGTACTTGCCGAACAGAATCTTGTCGCCGACCTTTACGTCGAGAGGACGGACCTGGCCGTCTTCAAGAATCTTTCCCTTACCGACCGCGACGATCTTTCCCTGCACCGGCTTCTCAGCGGCGGTGTCGGGAATGACGATGCCACCCGGGGAGGTACGCTCCTCATCCAGGCGCTTGACGATGACGCGGTCATGAAGAGGACGTATCTTCATGGTGGAACGCTCCTTAGGTACTTCTGTGAATTGGTTTTTGTACGGGGGTGCTATTAGCACTCCCCCGGTACGGCTGCTAATAATAGGGGCGAGCCCCCCGATTGCAAGCTGCCGCGGGACTTTTTTCGCCCGCGCCATGGACCGGACGCCTCAGGCGGGAGCAGGGCCGGAACGGGTGGCTTCGTGCAAAGATGAACCGCAGTTCCTGCCGTTCATCAAACAGCTGGGCTATAAGAGCCGCGGGCCAACCCCGCTTGATCCGACGTTAAGGTATGGGCCGTGAAAGCCATTAGACATATTTCAAGCTGCGCCGTGCTGGCGCTGGGGCTCCTGCTGCAGGCGCACACCGCCGCTGCGGCCACCCCCGCCGCCAGCCCCTCTGCGGCTTCCGAGCCCCAGGGCCGCCCGACAGGAGGGCTGGATGCGGTGCTCAAGGCGCCCAAGGCCGAGGAGGATACCTTCCTGCCTCCGGACCAGGCATTCCGGTTCGACGCCCTCGCCGAGGGCAGCGACCGCGTGCGCCTGAACTGGGAGATCGCCGAGGGCTACTACCTCTACCGGGCGCGCATCAAGGTGAGCACCAGCGCGCCCAACGCGCAGCTGGGGTCCCCGCAGATGCCCGCGGGCCAGGTGAAGAACGACGAGTACTTCGGCCGCCAGGAGGTCTATCACCACGAGCTGATCGCAACGGTGGCGGTCGCGCGCCCGGCGGGTGGCACGCTCGAGGTGCCCCTGGAAGTCACCTACCAGGGCTGCGCGGACGCGGGCCTGTGCTACCCGCCGGTGACCAAGAGCGTCACCGTCCAGCTCTCCGGCGGCGGCGGCGCGGGAGCCTCCGGTGCGGGCCCGGCGCTCGCGTCCGGTTCCCCGACGGGTGCCGATGGGGATCAGAACTGGTTTGCGGGGGTCATCCGCAACGACAGCCCGCTCATGATGGTGGCCCTGTTCTACCTCGCTGGCCTGGGGCTCGCCTTCACCCCCTGCGTGCTGCCCATGGTGCCGATCCTCTCCGGGATCATTGCCGGCGGCGGCCGGCAGCAGACGACCGGCCGCGCCTTCATGCTCTCGCTGACGTACGTGCTCGGCATGGCGATCACCTATACCGCCGCCGGGGTGGCCGGGGCGGCCATGGGCAGCCAGATCCAGGGCCTGTTCCAGCAGTGGTGGGTGCTGGCGCTGTTCGCCGCCCTGTTCGTGGCGATGGCCCTGTCGATGTTCGGGCTCTTCACCGTACAGATGCCGGCGGCGATCCAGACCCGCATAGCCAGCGTCAGCAACCGCCAGTCGGCCGGCACCTTCGGCGGCGTCGCGATCATGGGTGCGCTTTCGGCGCTCATCGTCACCACCTGCGTGGGTCCGGCGCTCATCGGCGCGCTGCTCGTCATCAGCCAGACGGGGCAGATCGCGCGCGGCGGCGCGGCACTGTTCGCCATGAGCATGGGCATGGGGACGCCACTGCTGATCGTGGGGGCTTCAGCGGGGAAGCTGCTGCCCAAGGCAGGCCCCTGGATGGACCTGGTCAAGAAGCTCTTCGGGGTTATGATGCTGGCGGTCGCCGCCTGGATGCTGGCCCGCATCGTGCCCGAGCGCCTCGCGCTGCTGCTGTGGGCCGTGCCCGCGTTCATCCTGTCGTGGCTGCTGTGGAGCACGGTGCGGCAGCGCTCGCCGGTGGTTCTGGGCCTGCGCGCCCTGGGCGTGGCCGTGGCGCTCTACGGCGTGGCGCTTGCTGCCGGCGCTGCGCTCGGCGGGACCGATCCGCTGGCGCCGATACCGGCCTTCGCCGGCAAGACCCACGAGCTGCCGTTCCGGCCGATCCGCTCGGTCGCCGAGCTTGACGAGGCCGTGGCGCAGGCGCGCTCGCAGGGGCGCAGCGTGCTCGTGGACTTCTCGGCTGACTGGTGCACGTCCTGCAAGGAAATGGAGCGTTACACCTTCACCGACCCCAAGGTGCAGCAGGCACTTCGGGACACGGTGCTGCTGCGTGCGAATGTCACGCAGAACAACGCCGATGACCAGGCGCTGCTGAAGCGGTTCGGCATCTTCGGCCCCCCCACCATCGCCTTCTACGGCACGGATGGCCAGGAGCGTGCCCGCTTCCGGGTGGTGGGCTACATGAAGGCCCCGGCCTTCGCCGAACGCACGCGCGCCGCCTTCAACGCGACCTCGTGAGCGCCCGCGGGGACCTCCGACCCCCGCGGCGCGCCACCGGGGCACTGCTGGGTATCGTGATCCTGGCGGCCTGCGCGGCGGGGGGCTTTCTGGCCTATCGCCTCACCGCTCCCCGGCACAGCGCACTCACGGTGATCCCCCTGCCGGCCCCCAAGAAGGCCGTGGCGCCCGGGGTCGCCCCGGCTCCCGGTGACGTGCCGGCCCCGGCGGAAGCCACGGCCGCCGCGCGCAGGATCCCCGAGGACCTGCCGCCGATCTCGCTCCCGGACGCGAGCGGCGTGCAGCACACGCTGGCGGACTACCGGGGAAAGCTGCTGGTGGTGAACTTCTGGGCGACCTGGTGCGAACCCTGCCGCCGCGAGATACCGCTGCTGAAGGCCCTGCGTCGTGAATATGGTAAATATGGCCTCGAAATTGTGGGGATCGCCGTCGATTACCACGATGCCGTCGTGAAGTACGCCCTCGTCAGGGGCATCGACTATCCGCTGCTGATAGGCGAGCAAGGGGGCCTGGCGGCCGTCACCGCGTTCGGCATGGAGACGGTGCTGCCCTTTTCGGTGTTCGCCGACCGCCACGGTCGCGTAGTCGCCCTGAAGGTAGGCGAACTGCACCCGGATGAAGCCCGCCTCATCCTCGAGCGCTTGCAGCAGCTCGACCAGGGCCAGCTGACCCTGGCCGCCGCCCGGGAGCAGATCGGCGCCGGGATCAGCCGGCTCACCGCCGCACGGGCCCTCCGGGGGGCCTCAAAAGAGTAGACTCAGTCCTGCGCGTTTGCGGCAATTCGCCGCCACAGGTACCGTAATGCATGCGAACTGCGGTACATTCGCGCCGCGTTGCTTGTAGTGCGGTACAAAAAGACCAACCGGCCATGGCCCGAGTGCTTTTACTTAACGGCCCGAACCTGAACCTTCTGGGCACGCGGGAACCATCCGTCTACGGAACCGACACCCTGGAGGCGATCGAGAAGCGTGCGGCAGTCGTCGCGCGCGAAACCGGACACGAGCTCGTGTCATTCCAGAGCAATGCCGAGCATGAACTCATCGAGCGCATCCATCGCGCCAAGGCTGACGCGGTGGACTTCGTCATCATCAATCCCGGGGCATTCACCCATACGAGCATCGCGCTGCGCGATGCGCTGCTCGGGACCGCGCTGCCGTTCATCGAGGTGCACCTGTCCAACACGCAGGCCCGCGAAGCCTTTCGCCGGCATTCCTATTTCTCCGACATCGCGGTCGGCGTGATCTGCGGACTCGGCGCGTACGGCTACGAGGTAGCGATCCGCGCCGCCGCGCAACGCCTCGCCCGCAGCGCCTGAGCGCGCCCGGCACACTTCTGACTTCCTGATCTTGGGGGCATTCCCGGCATGGATATTCGAAAAATCAAGAAACTGATCGAGCTGCTGGAGGAATCCGGCATTGCAGAGATCGAGATCAAAGAGGGGGAGGAGGCGGTGCGCATCAGCCGCATGCCGGTCGGCGTGGTGACCCACGCCCCGCAGGCTGCGCACCTCGCGCCCGCGCCGCTGTCACCCTCCGCCGCGGCCAGCGCCGCCGCCTTGCCGGTGGAACCACCGAAGCCAAAGAGCAACGAACACGTCATCACCGCGCCGATGGTGGGGACCTTCTATGCCTCCCCGTCGCCGGGGGCCAAGGCCTTCGTGGAGATCGGGGACGAGATCAAGGTTGGCCAGGTGCTGTGCATCATCGAGGCGATGAAAATGATGAACCAGATCGAGGCCGACAAGTCCGGCCGCATCACCTCGGTGATGGCGCGCAACGGGGATCCGGTCGAGTTCGGCCAGCCGCTGTTCGTGGTCGAATGATGCGCCCATGATCGAGAAGCTCGTCATCGCGAACCGCGGGGAGATCGCGCTGCGGATCCTCAGGGCCTGCCGCGAGCTGGGCATCAAGACCGTGGCGGTGCATTCGACCGCGGACTACAGCCTCAAGCACGTGCTGCTGGCGGACGAGTCGGTGTGCATCGGGCCGCCGCCCTCCTCGCAGAGCTACCTGAACATGCCGGCCATCATCTCGGCCGCGGAGGTCACCGACTCGGTGGCGATCCATCCCGGCTACGGCTTCCTGTCCGAGAACGCTGACTTCGCCGAGCGCGTCGAAAAGAGCGGCTTCGTGTTCGTGGGACCCAAGGCCGAGACCATCCGCCTGATGGGGGACAAGGTCTCGGCGATCAAGGTGATGAAGTCCCACGGCGTGCCCTGCGTGCCCGGCTCCGGCGGCCCGCTGGGAGAGGATGCGGATGAGAACCTGCGCGTCGCCCGCGATATCGGCTACCCGGTGATCATCAAGGCCTCCGGCGGCGGGGGCGGCCGCGGCATGCGCGTGGTGCACACCGAGGCCTCGCTCCTGAACGCCATCGGCATCACCCGCGCCGAGGCGCGCGCCGCGTTCGGCAACGACCAGGTCTACATGGAGAAATTCCTGGAAAAGCCGCGGCACATCGAGTTCCAGGTGCTGGCGGACGCGCACGGCAACGTCATTCACCTCGGCGAGCGCGACTGCTCCATGCAGCGCCGCCATCAGAAGGTGATCGAGGAAGCCCCCGCTCCGGGGATCACCGTGCGCCAGCGTCGCTTCATGGGCGAGCGCTGCGTGGAAGCCTGCCGCGCCGTCGGCTACCGCAGCGCCGGCACCATGGAATTTCTGTATCAGGACGGGGAGTTCTACTTCATCGAGATGAATACCCGCATCCAGGTCGAGCACCCGGTGACCGAACTCATCACCGGCATCGATCTGGTCAAGGCGCAGCTGCTGATCGCCGCCGGGGAACCCCTGGCGTACGCCCAGAGCGACGTGCAGATCCGCGGCCACGCCATGGAGTGCCGCATCAATGCCGAGGATCCCAAGACCTTCATGCCCTCCCCGGGCCCGATCCGTCTGTGGCATGCCCCCGGCGGTCCGGGCATCCGCGTCGACAGCCACGTCTACTCCGGCTACAACGTGCCCCCGTTCTACGACTCGCTCATCGGCAAGCTGATCGCCCACGGCGACACGCGCGACACCGCCATCGCGCGCATGAAGAACGCGCTCGCCGAGATGGTGATCGAGGGCATCAAGACCAACGTGGCCCTGCACCAGGAGATCTGCAACCACGCGGCGTTCCAGAAGGGCGGCACCGACATCCACTACCTGGAGCGGCGACTCGGGCTGCGCTAGGGCCGTGGCGGGGTTCCTGGAGCTGTCGTTCGAGCTGGGCGCCCTCGGGCCTGAGGCTGCCGAGGAGGCCTGCTTTGCCTGCGGCGCGAGCGCGGTGACGTTCATGGATGCCGCGGACGATCCGGTCCTGGAACCGCTCCCCGGCGAAGTGCGCCTGTGGCGCACTACGCAGCTGCGGGCGCTTTTCAACGAGGACGCCGATGCCGCCGCGCTCACCCACGCGCTCGCGGGCGCGCTCGGGCTCGCGCCGGCGCTCTTTAAGATGAGACCGGTCGCCGACCGCGCCTGGGAGCGTGAGTGGCTGCGGGACTTCCATGCCATGCGCTTCGGCGAGCGGCTGTGGATCTGCCCGCAGCACGAGCAGGTCACCGCGGCCGGCGCGGTCATCGTCGCCCTCGACCCCGGCCTGGCCTTTGGCACCGGCTCGCACGCCAGCACCGCGCTGTGTCTGACGTGGCTCGACCGCCACCTGCGTCCCGGGGCCCAGGTGATCGACTATGGCTGCGGCTCCGGGGTGCTGGGGATCGCCGCCGCGCGCCTCGGCGCGCGTGCGGTGCATGCCTTTGACATCGATCCGCAGGCACTGCTCGCCACCGCGCAGAACGCATCCGCCAACGAGGTGGGCACGGCAGTGCACGTGCACGCGCAGGCCGCGACGCTCCCGCAGGGGTGCGACCTGATACTTGCCAACATTCTTTCCGGCACCCTGTGCGGCCTCATGCCCGCCTTCGCGGCCCTGCTGCGGCCTGGCGGCGAGGCGGTGCTGGCCGGGATCCTGGAGCACGAAGTGCCGGACGTGACAGCCGCTTATGCCCCGTGCTTTGATGTCTCCCGCTTTGGCGGCCGCGACGGCTGGGCCGGAATTTCCGGACGGCGCCGCTGAGACTCGTCCCCGCATGTTCACAGTCTGTCCAAAATGCGCGTTGACCCTGGTGGTAACCGCCGCCGACCTGCGGGTCGCCCAGGGCTACGTGCGCTGCGGGCGCTGCTCGAGTGTCTTCAACGCGCTCGCGCGCCTCACCGAGGAACGCCAGCCGGCCGCCGGGCCGGGTACCGAGGTACCGCAGGCCGCCGCAGCCGGGCCCGCCCCCGCAGCGCCGCGCGCCCCCGAGGCGAGCGCGAACCCCGACGCGGCAGCCGCAGGCGAGGGCGAGGGCGAGGGCGAGGAGGCGATCTCCGACGACGCGCTCGAATTCGACCCGACCACCACCGATGTGAACTCCGTGTTCGTACAGCCGCCGCCGGACCCGCAGTGGGCGGCCGCAACCGGCTCGTTCCGGGCGCTGGTCGCGGCCAACCAGGACACGGGCCACGAGTTGCCCGATTCGCAGGTCGACGTCGAGATCGACGCGGACTTCCTCGCCTCCATACTGCGCGCGGAGAGCCTCGATGCTGCGCCGGCACGCGCGCCGACCGCGGCCCCGGCCGTGGCACCGGCCGCGCCGGACCCCGCGAGCGGCCCGCCGCCGGCCGCAAAGCCATCCGCCGCTCCCGATGCGGCAGCCCAGACGCCGCGCGCGCCGACCGCAGCCCCGGCGCCCGCACCGGAGGCGGCGGTCGCACCCGCAAAGCCTGCGGCTGCAGCGGCGACGCGGCCGCCCGCACCGGCCGCCGCGACGCCCCCGCCGGATTCCCCGCGAGAGTTCCCGACTGCTTACGCGAAGCACGGGCACCTGAAGTTCAGGGGAGAGTACTCCGAGCAGGTCCCGGCCGAGGACTCGCAGGAACTGCCCGCGGTGGTCGCCGGCGCGCGCGCACGGGTGGTCGCGTGGCTGCAGGGGCACGCGTGGCACCTCGGCGCCGCACTGGCGGCGTTCGTGCTCCTGGCTCAGGTCCTCAATCACTACCGTGACGACCTCGCGGCCTCGGCGCGCTTCAACCGCCCGCTGACGGCGCTCTATGGATCCCTCGGCGTGCAGCTCTTCCCGCGCTGGGACCTGCGCGCCTATGACGTGCGCCAGCTGGGGGCCTCCGCCGACAGCGAGGGTGCCGGCGTGATCACGGTGCGGGCCAGCATCAAGAACGGTGCGCCGCAGCCACAACCGCTGCCGATGCTGCGCGTCACGCTGCAGGACCGGTTCGGCAACCGCATCGCCGCGCGCGACGTGCAACCGAAGTCCTACCTGCCCGGTTCCATCCCGCCGTCCTCATTCCTGTCGGCCGGCCAGCGCATCGATGCGGAGATGGGGTTTGCCGATCCGGGCACGGATGCGGTCGGTTTCGAGATCGACGCCTGCCTGCCGGCGCGCGGCGGCGGCGTCGCCTGCGCCAACGACGCAACACTGCGCTAGCTGCCCAGCGTGCATATCGGTCCCTACGTGTTGCCCTCGCGGGTCGTGCTGGCGCCCATGGCCGGCGTCACCGACCGCCCGTTCCGCGTCCTGTGCCGCCGCTTCGGTGCGGGACTGGCGGCCTCGGAGATGATCACCTCCGATACGCGATTGTGGAATTCGTCCAAATCGCGCCACCGCATGAATCATGCCGGGGAACCCGAACCGCGCGTCGTGCAGCTCGCCGGCGCAGATCCCGCCGCGCTGGCAGAAGCGGCGCGCATCAACGTGCAGCTTGGCGCGCAGATCATTGATCTGAATATGGGATGTCCGGCGAAGAAAGTGTGCGGGAAGCTGTGTGGCTCGGCGCTGCTCACTGACGAGCCGCTGGTCGCGCGCATCCTGGCAGCCGTCGTCGGCGCGGTGGACGTGCCCGTGACGCTCAAGATCCGCACCGGCTGGGATCGCGAGCATCGCAACGGCGTGAACATTGCATGCATCGCGCAAGCCTCTGGTATTGCAGCACTCGCGGTGCATGGTCGCACGCGCACGGATTTTTATGCGGGCGCGGCGGAGTACGAAACGATCCGCGCCATCAAGGCGCGCGTGAATATTCCGGTGTTCGCCAATGGCGACATCACTTCGGCCGAAAAAGCGCGCGAGGTACTTGATTTCACCGGCGCCGACGGAGTAATGATCGGGCGCGCGAGCCATGGCGCACCATGGATCTTTCGCACTGTCAACGCCCACCTCGGAGAAGGAATTGCGACGCCGACACTTCTGCGCGCCGATGTGCGTGATATTATTCTCGCGCATCTCGACTCCCTCTATCTCTTTTACGGCGAGGAGACCGGAGTCCGGATCGCGCGAAAACATCTCGGCTGGTATTGCGAGCAACTGCTGACATTCCCGGCGCGGGTCCGCCGGGATCTGATGGGAGCCGCGAACACAGCCGCACAGTTCGCGCACGCGGTTAAGCATTTTGACGACTGGGTGAGCGAGGCCGCCGTGGCGGCCTGAAGATGGGTTTTCTCTCGGGGGGTCTCGCATGACGGCAAAAAAGAAGACTCGGACTCGTGAAACCGCCGCCGCCAGAGTCCACGGACGGGATCTGCCGCTGCGCAATCACGCTGAGCGCGCGCTGAGTGACTACTTCACCAGCCTCAACGGGCACCGCCCGGCTCACCTTTACGATCTGGTGCTGCGCGAGGTCGAAGAGCCACTGTTTCGGGTGGTGCTCGACTATGCGGAAGGCAACCAGAGCCGTGCCGCGGGCATTCTGGGGATCAACCGCGGCACCCTGCGCAAGAAGCTCAAGCAGTTCGGACTTGGCGGCTCCTAGAGCCGCCGCCCTGCCGGCGCGGGCGCAGGGCTACCTGGGGGTTTAGGCCATGCCGCTGCCGGTGCGCCGCGCGCTGCTCTCCGTTTCGGACAAGACCGGGCTCGTCGAGCTTGCCCGGGGGCTCACCGGGCGCGGGGTGGAGCTGCTGTCCACCGGCGGCACCGCGCGCCTGCTCACCGAGAATGGCATCCCGGTGCGCGAGGTCGCGCAGCACACCGGCTTCCCGGAGATCATGGCCGGGCGCCTCAAGACCCTGCATCCGAAGATCCACGGGGGACTGCTCGGACGCCGCGGCACCGACGAGGCCGTCATGGCCGAGCACGGCATCGCGCCGATTGACCTCCTGGTTGTGAACCTGTACCCGTTCGCGGCCACGGTCGCGCGGGCGGGATGCAGCTACGAGGAGGCGATCGAGAACATCGACATCGGCGGACCCGCCATGCTGCGGGCCGCGGCGAAGAATCACGAAGCGGTGCTCGTGGTGGTGGACCCGGCCGACTACGGCGGCGTGCTCGCCGAACTCGCGGCCCACGGCGGCGGCAGCGACTTCGCCACGCGCGCACGACTCGCCGCCAAGGCCTTCGCGCACACCGCGCGTTACGACACGATGGTGGCGGCCTACCTCACGGCACGCCACCCCGAGGGTGCCGCCGAGTTCCCGGCGACGTTGCCGCTCGTGTACGAGAAGCTCCAGGACCTGCGCTACGGCGAGAACCCGCACCAGCGGGCCGCGTTCTACCGCGACCCGGGCGCGCGCGGTGCGGGGATCGCCAGCGCGCGCACGCTGCAGGGCAAGGACCTCTCGTTCAACAACATCGCCGATGCCGACACGGCCATCGAGTGCGTGCGGCAGTTCGCCGCGGCCGCCTGCGTCATCGTCAAGCACGCCAATCCCTGCGGAGTGGCGGTCGCGCCGTCGATCCGCGAAGCCTATGAGGCCGCTTACCGCACCGACCCGACGTCCGCCTTCGGCGGCATCATCGCCTTCAACCGCGAACTCGACGCCGCTACCGCGCGCGCCATCACCGAGCGGCAGTTCGTGGAGGTGCTGGCCGCCCCGGCCGTGCAGGCGCAGGCGGCGCAGGTGCTCGCGGGCAAACCGAGCGTGCGGGTGCTGGTCCTGGGTGAGCTCGGCGCCGCGGCCGGCGCGGCGCACGAGCTGCGCAGCGTCACGGGCGGGCTCCTGGTGCAGTCGCGCGACCTTGCCGACCTCACCGAGAGCGAACTTACGACGCCGACGCGCCGCCAGCCCACCGCGGCGGAGCTGGCGGACCTGCGCTTCGCGTGGCGCGTGTGTAAGTTCGTGAAGTCCAACGCCATCGTGTTTGCGCGCGGCGGCGCCACCGTCGGCATCGGCGCCGGACAGATGAGCCGCGTGTACTCCACGCGTCTCGCTGCCATGAAGGCGGCCGATGAGAAGCTCAGCGTCGCCGGCTCGGTGATGGCCTCCGATGCGTTCCTGCCCTTCCGCGACAACCTCGACGTCGCCGCCGAGTACGGCATCCGCGCGGTCATCCAGCCCGGGGGCAGTAAGCGCGATGCCGAGGTGATCGCCGCCGCCGATGCCCACGACATGGCGATGGTGTTCACCGGCATGCGTCACTTCCGGCACTGATGAAGGTCCTCATCGTCGGCGGCGGCGGCCGCGAGCATGCGCTCGCCTGGAAGTGTGCCGCGGCGGCGCGCGTCACCGAGGTGCTGGTGGCACCTGGCAACGCCGGCACCGCGACCGAGGCGAAGGTGCGCAACGTGGCAGTCGGGGCCGAGGACATCCCTGCCCTGGTGGCGCTGGCCGAGGCCGAGCGCGTCGACCTCACCATCATCGGGCCCGAGGGAGCGCTCGTGGCCGGCGTCGTGGATGCCTTCGAGGCGCGCGGACTCAAATGCTTCGGCCCGCGGCGCGCGGCGGCGCAGCTGGAGGGCTCCAAGGCCTTCAGCAAGCAATTCCTGCAGCGCCACGGGATCCCGACGGCGCGTTCCGCGACCTTCACGCGCGCGAGCTTCGATGCCGCCTGGGTGCGCCGGCAGCGCACCCCGCTGGTGGTGAAGGCCAGCGGACTGGCCGCCGGCAAGGGCGTGGTGATCGCCACCACCCTGGAGGAGGCACTGGCGGCGGCCGCTGCGATGTTCGCAGGACAGTTCGGCGCCGCCGGGCACGAGGTGGTGATCGAGGAATTCCTTCCCGGCGAGGAAGCCAGCTTCATCGTGATGGCCGACGGGGAGCACATCCTGCCGCTGGCGACCTCGCAGGACCACAAGCGCCGCGACGACGGCGATGCCGGTCCCAACACCGGCGGCATGGGTGCCTACTCGCCCGCCCCCGTGGTCACGGCGGCGCAGCATGAGCGCATCATGTGCGAGGTGATCGAACCGGCCATTCGCGGGCTGGCGGCCGATGGCATGCCCTATACCGGCTTTCTCTATGCCGGCATCATGGTCGCCCCCGACGGCACGCCTAACGTGCTCGAGTTCAACTGCCGCCTCGGCGACCCGGAGACCCAGCCGGTGCTGATGCGGCTCAACTCAGACCTCACCCTGCTGTGCGAGGCGGCACTCGCCGGCCGACTCGACCGCGTGCGCGCCGACTGGGATGCGCGCGCGGCGCTCGGCGTGGTGATGGCCGCCGCCGGTTACCCGGACAGCGTACGCACCGGCGACGTGCTCGAGGGGCTGGAGCAGGCGGCGCACCTGCCGGGCAAGATCTTCCACGCCGGCACGCGCCTGCTGGACGGCAGGATCGTCACCAGCGGCGGCCGTGTGCTGTGCGCCGTGGGACTCGGGGAGAGCGTGGCCGCCGCGCAGCGCGAGGCCTACGCGCTCGCCGGCGCGGTGCACTGGAACGGCGCGCACTACCGCCGTGACATCGGGTATCGCGCCATCGCGCGCGAGGCGGCGCCCGCCGCCTGAAGGATGGGCAGTGACTCCGTGGGATTTCCCCTCGCCGCACCTCATCGAGCTCACCGTGCAGCCGGCGGACATCGACGCCTATGGCCACGTCAACAACGCCGTCTACCTCACCTGGCTGGACCGGGTGGCCTGGTCGCACTCGGCGGCGCTCGGCATCCCGGTGCAGACCTGCGTGGAGCAGCGGCGCGGCATGGCGGCGCAGCGCATCGAGATCGAGTACCTGCGCGCGGCGCGCGCGCACGATGCGGTGCAGGTGGCCACCTGGATAGTGCGCAGCGACGCGCGGCTGCGCGTCGGGCGGCGCTTCCAGGTGTGGCGTGGCGCGGATGCCCAGACGCTGGCGCGCGCGCAGGTGGACTATGTGTGCATCAACCTCGACAGCGGGCGCCCGGTGCGCATGCCCGCAAGCTTCGTGCACGCCTATGTGGCCGGCCCGGCGTGGCCGCAGGAGCTCAAAAGCTGAAGCGCGCGAAACCCTCGAGTCCCTTGATGTTCAGGCCGAGCTGGCCGGGAAACGAGCCGCCCTCGCGCGTCAGCGAGGCGCGCGTCAGGGAATAGCCGAGCCCGATCTGGAAGTTCGGGTTCCAGCGGTACTGCACGTCCATGTGTGCGTCCTCGTACCAGCCGTTGAAGCCGCTGACGATCGCCTTCAGGTACGCGATCCGTCCCGTGGCGGCCCAACGGCTGGAGATGCGCCAGGTGAGATCCAGCGGCAGCGCCGGAAACGGGGTCGCGGCGGAGACCTCCTCGCGCACGCCGAGCGCGAACGGCGGGTTCTGCTGCATGATCGCCTCCAGCTGCAGGAAGTACAGCGCGACCCCCGTGCCCACCTCGAAGCGCTCGTTGCGGATGAACGAGTAGGTGTAGGTGATATCGAACTGTCGCCAGTCGAAGGAGCTCTGGGTCGCCAGCCCGGCCACGAAGGTCTGATTGTTGAAGACGATGTCGTTGGCGAGCACCTTGTTTCCGGAGCGGTCGGCGTCGAAGTAATCGACGCGCACCTTGTTGCGATCCCGCAGCCGGAACATGAACTCCACGCGCCCCTTGTGCAGCTTGTCCGGCAACCCGAGGTCGTTCTCCGCGTTGAAGGCCGTGCCGCTCTGGCCGGGCGCGGGATTGGAGGGATCGACCCGCAGGTTGGTGTCCAGCTTGGCGCTGTAAAAGGACGCGCGGATGAAGAAGTGATCCGTTATCGGGCTGTCATTGTTGTGTTTGCGCGGCGCCTTGGGGGCCCCGGACTGCGGATCACGGTCCGCCAGCGCCGGTGCAGCGTACAGCGCCAGTATCACCACGGCGGCCGTGAAGGGGATGCGCATGCAGCTGGTGCTCCCTCGCGCAACAGGCGCGGGTTGCCCGGATCTTACTGACCGGCAGCCTTGCTGTGCCAGCGTCGCCGACTGCCGACGTGACGCGAAGCACATGCGCAACATAAGGCGGGAAGCCGGCGCGGCCGGCCGGCGCGCGCCGCAGGAGGCAGTGATGCGCGGACCCTCGGCACCGGCCGAGAATCCGGCAGCCAGCGTATCAGCGCTTCATTGCCTCAAAGAACTCGCTGTTCGACTTGGTGTCCTTCATCTTGTCGAGCAGGAACTCGATGGCGGCGAGTTCGTCCATGGGGTGCAGCAGCTTGCGCAGGATCCACATCTTGGCGAGCTCGCCCTGATCGGTGATGAGCTCTTCCTTGCGGGTGCCGGAGCGGTTGATGTTGACCGCGGGGAACACGCGCTTCTCGGAAACACGCCGGTCGAGGTGGATTTCGCTGTTGCCCGTGCCCTTGAACTCTTCGTAGATGACGTCGTCCATCTTGGAGCCGGTGTCGATCAGCGCCGTGGCCAGGATCGTGAGGCTGCCGCCCTCCTCGATGTTGCGCGCGGCGCCGAAGAAGCGCTTCGGGCGCTGCAACGCATTGGCATCCACGCCGCCGGTCAGCACCTTGCCCGAGGACGGCACCACGGTGTTGTAGGCACGCGCGAGACGCGTGATGGAATCGAGCAGAATGACGACGTCCTTCTTGTGCTCGACCAGGCGCTTGGCCTTCTCGATCACCATCTCGGCAACCTGTACGTGGCGGGCCGCCGGTTCGTCGAAGGTGCTCGAGACCACCTCGCCCTTGACGGTGCGCTGCATCTCGGTGACTTCCTCCGGCCGCTCGTCGATGAGCAGCACGATGAGGTAGACCTCCGGATGGTTGGAGGTGATCGCGGTGGCGATGTTCTGCAGCAGCATCGTCTTGCCGGCCTTGGGCGGGGAGACGATGAGGCCGCGCTGCCCCTTGCCGATGGGCGCCACCAGATCGATGGTGCGGGCGGTGAGGTCCTCGGTGGAGCCGTTTCCGCGCTCGAGCTTCAGGCGCTTGGTCGGGTGATAGGGCGTGAGGTTCTCGAACAGCACCTTGCTGCGCGAACTGTCGGGCGAGTCGAAGTTGATCTCGCCGACCTTCAGCAGCGCGAAGTAGCGCTCGCCGTCCTTCGGCGGACGGATGAGCCCGGAGATCGTATCCCCGGTGCGCAGGTTGAAGCGCCGGATCTGGCTCGGGCTGACGTAGATGTCGTCCGGGCCGGCCAGGTAGGAGCCATCGGCCGAGCGCAGGAAGCCGAAGCCGTCCTGCAGGATCTCGAGCACGCCGTCGCCGTAGATGTTCTCGCCGTTGCGCGCGTGCGCCTTCAGGATCGAGAAGATGATGTCCTGCTTGCGCGAACGGGCCAGGCTCTCCAGTCCCATGGACTCGGCAAGCTTGACCAGCTCATGGATCGGCTTGGACTTGAGTTCCGTGAGGTTCATCGAGTGACGCGACTGCGTCAGCTCGGCGGGACTGATGATCTCGGAATCGTCGACGTCGAACGGCTCCGGCTCCTGCATCATGTCATCGGGGCGGCCACCGCCGTTGCCCATGCTGTTGCCGCGGTTGCCATCGCGGTTGCCGCCACCGTGGCGCGGGCCCTTGTTGGGGCGGTTGCGGCCCTGGTTGCCGAGGTAGCCTCTCACAGGTTGCTGTCCAGGAAGGCCGAGAGCTGCGATTTGGACACGGCGCCGACCTTCTGCGCCTCGACCGTGCCGTTCTTGAACAGGATCAGCGTCGGGATGCCGCGGATGCCGAACTTGGGCGGCGTCTGCGGGTTCTCATCGATGTTGATCTTGGCGACCCGCATGCGGTCGTGATACTCGCTGGCGATCTCATCGAGGATCGGCGCGATCATCTTGCAGGGTCCGCACCATTCGGCCCAGAAGTCCAGCAGTACGGGTTTATCCGACTTGAGGACATCCTGTGCGAAAGTGGCGTCCGTGGTGTGCACAATGTGCGAGCTACTCACGCGGTTGAACCTCCGTCAGTGCAGGGAGCGTGAAAATACGATTGGGAAAAATTTGGGGTCCGAAGCGGATCGGCAACGGTGGTAAGCGAAAAGCGATGCCTGAGACACCCGCTAAACGGTTACACTAATAACTCGTGATTGAGTATGAAACCTTAGGGAATTAAGGAAACCTGGCTGGCAGGTGCGGACCTGCTGGCCCGCTGACTTAAGATACTTTGTAGCGCTTCCGGGGCGCTTTTGCAAGTCTCGGGAGTTTTTCCGCACCCAAATCCAGTACTAATTGATGACTGAAGCACACTCTGAAACTGTCACCTTCGCCTCGCTCGGACTCGTTAATGAGGTCATGGCGGGCGTAAAGCAAGCCGGCTTTGTGAATTGCACTCCGATCCAGGCGCAAACACTGCCGATAGCGCTCGCCGGCCGTGACGTCGCCGGCCAGGCGCAGACCGGCACCGGCAAGACCGCGGCGTTCCTGCTGGCGCTGTACCAGGGGTTGCTGACGCGCCCTGCCGCCCCCAACCGCGCGCCCTCCTCGGTACGCGCGCTGATCGTCGCGCCCACCCGCGAGCTCGCGGTGCAGATCCACCACGATGCGCTGGTGCTCGGCGCCCACACCGGGCTGAAGCACATGGTGGTCTTCGGCGGCATCGACTACGAGAAGCAGCGCGAGCGAGCTCGCGCGCGGCTGCGACGTGCTCATCGGCACGCCCGGCAGGCTCATCGACTACTTCAAGCAGCACGTGTTCGAGCTGCGGCATGCGCAGGTGCTGGTGCTCGATGAGGCGGACCGCATGTTCGACCTCGGCTTCATCGCGGATATCCGCTACATCCTGCGCCGCCTGCCGCCGCCGGACCGGCGCCAGTCGATGCTGTTTTCCGCGACGCTCTCACAGCGGGTGCTCGAGCTCGCCTACGAGCACATGAACAACCCGGAACTGGTGCGCATCGAGCCGGACAAGATGACCGTGGATCGGGTGCGGCAGATGATGTACTACCCCTCCATGGAGGAGAAGGTGCCGCTGCTGATCGGCCTGCTGCACCAGTTCGAGGCCGTGCGCACCATGGTGTTCGTGAACACCAAGCGCATGGCGGAGCGCCTCGAGAGCACCCTCAAGGCGAACGGTTTCAGTGCCCAGGCACTCTCCGGCGACGTGCCCCAGAACAAGCGCCTGCGCTTCCTGCGCGACTTCCACGACGGCAAGCTCGCGGTGCTGATCGCCACCGACGTCGCCTCGCGCGGCCTGCACATCCCGGACGTGAGCCACGTCTTCAACTTCGATCTGCCCTCGGATCCGCCGGACTACGTGCACCGCATCGGGCGCACGGCGCGCGCCGGGGCGGAAGGTGATGCCATCAGCTTCGCCTGCGAGGAGTACGCGGTATCGCTGCCCGACATCGAGACCTACGTCGGCCACAAGATCCCCTTCTCCCCGATCGCGCCCGAGCTGCTCGCCACGGGACTGGTCGCTGGTCCTCAGATAGCGCGTCGCCCGCACGCCGGTGGTCGCCCCGGCGGCGGCGGCGGGCGACCCGGGAGCCGGGGTGGCGGCGGCGGGCGCGGCCGCAAGGGTGCCCCGCCCGGGCGCTCGCAGCACCGCGGCCGCGGCCGCTGACCGTGGCGCTGACGGGCCCGCTCGGCTAAGCTCGCCTCCTTGGCGGCCGCCGCCAACAGCCCCAGGCCGTCCAAGCCCATCAGCTGAGAATCATGGGCCCTCGCGTATGGCGGAAATCGAAGACAACGTTGATCGCGAGCTGTTCCGCAACATCGAAAAGCTGCGCCAGCTGCGTATCGAACACCGTGATCTCGACGAAGTCATCTGCCGCCTGTCGCTCGATCTGCACATCGATGAGCTGGCGCTGAAGCGCCTGAAGAAGCGCAAGCTCATGCTCAAAGACCAGATCACCCGCCTGGAAAGTCAGCTGATTCCGGATCTGAACGCCTGATGGACAGTGCCGAGAGCGCACTCCGGGACGCCTTGCAACAGCTGACCTCGCCGCAGGCGCTGGCGGCCGTGGGGGTGCTCATCGTGGCCGCGCTGGTGGCACTGGTGGTCGCGCGCGCGCTGCGGCTGCATCACACGCGCGCCACCGCCCCGCACCCGCTCGACCACGTGCTCGAGGGTGCCGTGCTGGTCGCGCCGGTGTTCGCCGCGCTTGCCATGCTCGGCGCCGGACATATCCTCGTGGCGGCCCTGGGCGTCTCGACGCAGGTGGTCGATGCCGCCGCCCGGCTGCTGGTGGCGCTGATCCTGGTGCGTCTCGGGGTCCATATCCTGGGCGTGCTGCTCGGGCCCGCCTCCTGGGTACGCACGCGCGAGGCGCGCATCACCTTCTTCCTGTGGCTGATCGTGGCCATCGCCACCCTCGGCTGGCTGGACCTCATCGAGGCGAGCCTGAACCGCGTCAGCCTCCTGCCGGGACGTTCCCAGTTCAGCCTCTGGGCGCTGCTGAAGGGCCTGGTGATCGTCACCGCCTTCGTGATCTTCACCAGCCTCATCGCCCGCGCCGTCGAACGCCACGTCATGCGGCTCGACCAGCTGGCGGTCTCCACGCGCGTCGGGGTGTCGAAGTTCACCTACTTCCTGCTGGTGGGACTGGGAATCCTCCTCGGGATCAACGCCGCCGGTGTCGATGTCACGACGCTGAACGTGCTCACCGGCGCCATCGGCCTCGGGCTTGGGTTCGGCCTGCAGTCGGTGGCCAGCAACTTCGTGAGCGGCTTCGTGCTGCTGATGGACAAGTCGATCAAGCCCGGGGACGTCATCAGCTTCACCGGCCACACCGGGGCCAGCACCGGCAACTTCGGCTGGGTGCAGGAACTGCGGGGCCGTTACGTGGTGGTGCGCGACCGCGATGGCGTGGACACCCTGGTACCCAACCAGAACCTAATCACCACCTCGTTCATCAACTGGAGCTACTCGGATCAGCGCGTGCGCCTGAAGCTGCCGGTCACGGTCAGCTACGACGATGACCCCGAGATCGCGCTGAAGCTGCTGGTGGAGGCGACGGAAAATCACCCGCGCATCCTGCGCGACCCGCCGCCGGTGTCGCGCCTGATCAGCTTCGAGCCCAACGGCATGGCGCTGGAGATCCGCTTCTGGATCGCCGACCCGGTCAACGGGGTAAACAACGTGCGTTCCGACGTCAACCGCGCCATCTGGCGCATCTTCCGTGCGCACGGCGTGCGCATCCCCGTGGCGCAGCAGGAAACACGCCTGCTGGAGTCACGTCCGCGGCGCCCAGCCGGCCCGGAGGCCCAGGAGCCGCCGGGACTGGACCACCAGGCGGACTGAACAGGCACCGTGCCGCTGAGCGTCGCCCCGGGAGTTGAGATTCCTGACAGCGAACTGTCGCTGTCCTTCGTGCGCTCCTCGGGCCCCGGCGGCCAGAACGTCAACAAGCTGGCCACCGCCGCGCAGCTGCGCTTCGACCTCGCCGGCAGCGTGGCACTGGCGGCCGAGGTGAAGGCGCGTCTGCGCGCCCTGAGCGGGCGGCGTCTGACGAGCGCGGGCGAGATCCTCATCATCGCGCGCAGTCACCGCACCCAGGAGCACAACCGCCGCGAGGCCGAGGGCCGGCTGGCCGAACTCATCCAGCGCGCGCTGGTGCCGCCCAAAGCGCGCAAGGCCACGCGCCCCACGCGTGCCGCGCGCGAACGGCGCCTGGAACAGAAGACCCAGCGGCGCAAGACCAAGCGCCTGCGCTCGAGGCCCGGCTGGGACGCCTGAGGCCAACGGGCGCCGCGGCGGTCGGCGTCGGGTAGAATCCGCGCCAGTCGTAACCCGGCTTGTCCGCCGCGCGGCACCCCATGTCCCGACCGCCCTGACAGCCGGACAAGGAGCATTGCCGTGTATGCCGCCGCCCTCATGGCTTTCCTGCACCACCTGGCGGCCTTTACGCTGGTCGCGGCCCTCGCCGTCGAGGTGGCGCTCTTCCGGCCGCCGCTGTCGGTCGCGCAGGCGCAGCGCCTGCTGCGCACCGATGCCGTGTTCGGCGCCGCGGCAACACTGGTGCTCATCGTGGGACTGCTGCGCGTGACCTACTTCGAGAAGGGGCCGGCCTACTACTGGCACAACAGCTACTTTCTCCTCAAGCTGTCTGCGTTCATCGTGGCGGGGCTCATCTCGATCTACCCGACCGTCACCTTCCTCTCCTGGAAGCGCGAGCTCGGCAGCGGCACCGCGCCGCAGCCTTCCCCCGAGCGCACGCGCCGCGTGCGGCTGTGCCTGATGCTCGAACTCGCGGCCATCCTCGTGATCCTGTTCGGCGCGGCCCTGATGGCACGCGGCTTCGGCTACCACTAAGGCCGCGCGCCGCAGTCAGGCGTCCTCAGCCTGCGGCAGCGCGCGGGCGGATCAGCCAGGCCGCGAGCGCCGGCAGCAGAATGATCGCCGCCAGCATGTTCACGAGGAACATGAAGGTGAGCATGATGCCGATGTCCGCCTGGAACTTCAGCGGCGAGAACACCCAGGTGGCGACTCCGATCGCGAGCGTGACGCCGGTGAAGATGATGCTGGCGCCGGTGACGTGCAGGGTGCGCTCGTAGGAGGCCGTCACCGAGAACCCCTGGCGCAGGAATTCCTGCATGCGGCTGAAGAGGTAAATGCCGTAATCGACCCCGATGCCGGCCCCCAGGGCGACCATGGGCAGGGTCGAGACCTTGAGGCCGATACCCACCACCGCCATGACCGCGTACACCAGCACCGACACCAGGGCGAGCGGCAGCACCACCAGGATCATGCCGGTGACCGAGCGGAAGGTCAGGAGACACATGACGATGACCGCGGCAAACACCCCGAGCAGGATGATCAGCTCCTTCGCCCTGACGGTCTCGTTGGTGGCGGCCATCACGCCGACGTTGCCCGCCGCGAGCAGCACGGCGGCCCCTGCGATCGGGTTGTCGCGCCGCCAGTCCTTCACCGCCGCCACCACGCGCTCGATGGTGGTGGCACGATGGTCGGCGAGGAACATCAGCACCGGCACGACGTCGCAGTTCTCGTTGAGCAGTCCGGTACTGGTCTCGATGTAGCGGGTCGACTGGGTGAGCTGTGTCTGCTCGCGCGGAATGCTGCGCCACTTGAGGCTGCCCTCGTTCCACCCGGCGATCGCGATCTTGGCGATGAAGGGCAGCGTGACGACGTCCTGGACTCCCGGCACGTTGCGCATGTGCCAGGCGAAGCGATCGGTCTCGGTCATGAGGTGGTGGCTGACGCACACCGGTTCCCGGGACTCGACGATCGCGGTCAGCACATCGACGCCGATGCTGAACTTCGAGGTGATGACGTCGTTATCGCGGTTGTAGCGCGAGTTGGCCCGCAGCTCCGGCACCCCCGCCTGCGTATCGCCGATGGGCGTCTCGCGCCCCTGCCACCAGCCCAGCACCGCCAGCAGCGCCGCGGCGCCGATGATCGCGAGCGCGGGCCCGCGGGCGGTGACCCCGGCGAGGCGCTCCCACAGCCGCTCGAGTCGCCGGTGGCGTCGCTCGACGCGCGCATGGTAGCCGGCGTCGAAGTGCACGTACGACACCAGTACCGGCAGCAGCACCAGGTCGGTGAGGATCACGATGGCAACGCCGATGCTGGCGGTCACGGCCATCTCGCGGATCACCTGCACCGGGATCAGCAGGATGGTGACGAACCCCACCAGATCCGCAAGCAGTGCCACGATGGCCGGCGCCAGCAGCTGCCGGAACGTGCGGCGCGCGGCCGCCATGCTGTCCAGGCCCTCGAAGGCAAATTCGCCCACCGCACTGATTTTCTGCACCCCGTGGCTCACCCCGATGGCGAAGATCAGGAACGGCACCAGCAGGCCGATCGGGTCGATGCCATAGCGCAGCAGCACCAGCGCTCCGAGCTGCCACACGACCGCGATCACCGAGCACAGCACCGGCACGAACGCCACGCGCCAGGACTGGCAATAGACCCGCACCGCCAGCAGCGTCAGCACGAGCGTGATCACCGCAAACAGCACGATCATGGCGGCGCCGTCGGCGATGTCACCCATCACCTTGGCAAAACCGATGATGCGCACGTCGATGCCGGACGCGCCGGAGTGGGAGGTCTCGATGGCGTCGCGGATGCGTGCCTCGAGCTGGTGCGCGACCCTGATGGGATCAACCGGCCGGCCCCGGGCGTCCTGGTCGAGCACGATGGCGCTCACCAGGGCGCCGGAGAAGTCGTTGGCTACCAGACGCCCGAGGATGCCGGCCTTGCGGATGTTGTCGCGCACGCGCGCCATGTTCTCGGGCGTGGGCGTGAAGTCCGCCGGCATGACATTGCCCGCCTCGATGCCGTCCTCGACCACTTCGAGGTAGCGCACGTTGGGGGTGAAGATCGACTGCACGCGGGCGCGGTCGATGCCGTCCATCACCGTGACCTCATCGGTCGCCTTGCGCATCGCCTCGAAGAACTCGGGCGTGAACATGTTGCCGTCGCGCGCGATCAGTGCGATCAGCACGCGGTTGGCGCCGCGGAACTCCGCCACCTTCGGATCAAGGTAGGTGCGCATGTATTCATGCTGCAGCGGCAGGGTCTTGTTGAAAGAGGTATCGATGCGCAGTCCGCGCCAGGCGATCAGCCCCAAGAGCAGCGTGCACAGCGCAAACAGCACCAGAATCAGCGTGCGGTGCCCGAAGATGGCGCGTTCCAGCCAGCGCTCGAGCGGGCCACCGCGAGCCTCCGGGATGAGCACCACCGCCGGCGTGCTCATCGTGCGCCCCCTGCCGCCGCGCTGACCTCGATCACGCGCGCGCCTGCCTCGCCCACCGCGATGAGCGTCCCGGACCCGGGGGCGAGGGTCGCCGCCAGCCCGCTGTGGTCCGCCTGCTGCAGCAGCGTGAAGGTGCGGCCGCCGTCGCGGCTGACGAGCACCACCCCCGACAGACCCACCAGCACCACTCCCGCCTCGCCCCAGCGCGTGCCGCCATCGAGCATCGCCAGCGTTGCGCTGGTGATCTTGTGCCAGTCAACGCCGCCGTTCTCCGAGCGGTAGAGGTTGCCGCGCAGGCCGTACGCGAGCACCGCGTCCGCACCCAGCGGCAGCACGCCGAAGAAGGACCCCTCGTAAGGGGAGGCGAGCTGCCGCCAGCTCGCACCCGCATCATCCGAGCGGTACAGGTGCCCGGCTTCGGCGGCGATGTAGAGTCGCGAGGCGCTCGCGGCGACGATGCGGTTCAGGTGAAAGCCCCCGCCCTCCGCGCCGCGCGCACCGTCGGCGCTAGCGGCCCTGGCGCCAGGGGCCTCGGGCGCGGGCGCCGGCGTGAACGGCCGCTCGCTCCAGGTGACGCCGGCGTCCGCACTCGACAGGTAGGTGCCGTAGGCACCGATCGCAATGGCGCGGCCGTCGCTGCCGCACCAGACGTCCAGCAGCGGCCGCTGTGCCTCGGGCGCGTAGTGGGTGCGCTGCCAGGTGCGGCCCGCATCCGAGCTCGCCAGCGCCACGAGGTCGTGACCCACCGCGATGCCGTGCTGGGCATCGAGGAAACACACACCGGTGAGGAGCGCCTGCGTCGGCACGCTGGCGGCTTGCGACCAGTTGCGCCCGCCGTCGTCGGAGAAAACGATAATGCCGCGGTCACCGACCGCCACCAGCCGCTCGCCCGCGGCGGCGATGGCGGTCAGCAGCGAGCGGTCGGCCAGCCGCGCCGGCTCCGCGGCACGCGGTGGCTCGGGCGCCGCCAGGACGGCGGGCGCGCTGCCGAGCACGGCGAGGAGCAGCAGCGCGCGGGCGCCCATGAGCGGTTCCTAGCGCACTCCGCGCCGCTCCAGCACGCTCGGTTGGAAGTCCGAAGCGGTGCGCTTGATGCTGAAGTCGTAGGACTTCGGCTCCTCGTTCTGCAGACCGAGCGCAAGGTAACGTCCGTTGGACAGGTCCATCACCAGTTCAAGGTCGGTCCACAGGGTGGGCACGTCGTAGTAGTTGATGACGTGGCCTTCCTGTACGCGGTACAGCTGCCCGCGCGCGTCGTAGCAGTCAACGGCGAGGATCTGCCAGGAGTCCTCGTCCACATACAGCGTACGGCGCGAGTAGAGGTGGCTCACGCCCTTCTTCAGGGTCGCGTCCACGACCCACACCCGGTGCAGTTCGTAGCGCGCGTAGTCCTGGTTGATGTGATTCTTGTGCAGCAGCTCGCTGTACTTGATCTTCTCGCTCTGCAGCTGGTAGGAGTTGTACGGCACATACATCTCCTTCTTGCCCACCAGCTTCCAGTCGTAGCGCTGCGGGCTGCCGTTGTACATGTCGAACTGGTCATCGGTGCGCTGGTTGTCCGAGTTGGTGCCCGGATTGTCGAAGGCCACCTGCGGCGCGCGCCGCACGCGGCGCTGCCCGGGGTTGTAGATCCAGGCGCGGCGCGAATCCTTGGTCTGATCGAGCGTCTCCTGCACCAGCAGCACCTCTCCGGCCAGGCGCGCGGGCGCGGTGGTCTCCTGCATGAAGTACACCAGCACGTTCTCCAGCCCGGCCTCGGTCATACCCGGTACGTAGTAAGGGAAGAAGAACTCCTCCTTGAGGTTCACCACCGTGTAGCTGCCCCCCGCGGTCATCGGCACCTGGCCCACCTGGCGCGCGGCGGCGATGCTGCGATAGCGCAGCAGGTGGTTCCAGAACACTTCGACGCCCACCTTCGGAATCGGGAATGGGATGCCGCCGACCGCGCCGGTCACACCATTGCCATCCGGCACCAGGGTCGCGGTCGTCGCGATGCGCTTGGTGCCTTCGTAGATGCGCTCCGGAGCGGACGCGCTGCGGTGCGTCGGGTAGACCTCCATCTTGTAGTCGGGGTAGGTCTTGAACAGCGCCTTGTGTCCCTCGGTGAGCTTGGCGGCGTACTGCGCCAGATTCGCCGTGGTGATGGTGAACAGCGGCTTGTCGTTCGCGTACGGATCGGGGTGATGGTCGCCGGACTTGTAGTTGGGGAAACCGGCGTCGGCGGCGGACTTGATGCCGCCGGTCCACGCCGGGATGCTGCCGTCCGCATTGGCCGCCTTCTCGCCGCCGAGGGGCGTGAGGTCATCGCCCAGGTGCGCGGCTTCCTGCGGGCTCACCGCGCCCCAGGCTACGGGCGCGAGCAGCACTCCTGCTGCGGCAAAGCGGATCAGCGTCTTCATTACAGCCCCTCCATCACCCGCGCACCGCAGACCTGCCGGGCGCGCACCGCGTTCTAGAATGAGTACTTGATGCTGGCTGCAACGAAGTCGCGATCGTTGAGCAGGTTGTACTGGCCCGCGCCGCCGTACTGAGTCCACGCCACGTCAAGGTCCCACTTGGCGCGCAGGTTGGCACCGATGCCGAGCGTGAGCGCGTGCCGGCCGTCCACGAAGTTGCCGCCGGGACCGGGCGAAGTGCCGTGAATGTCCTGCTCCCAGGTGAAGTGCGGCAGGATGTTCCACGCACCGATCAGGTTCGAGTATTCCAGGCGCCCGGCGACGACGTAGCCATACGAGGTGCGGGTCGGGAACGCCGAACCCGGCTCGTACAGCGTGGGGAACTGCGGGTAACTCCCCAGCTCCGGATTGCCGCTGAGGTTGGTGCCCGGCCCGTCGTAGCGCAGTCCGCGTCCCACCGGTCCCCCGTCGTACTTGTCCTCGAGCCCGGGGATGTAGTCGATCGCGCCTTCAAACAGCAGCACCAGCTGCGAGGCCTTGAGCACGTTGGCGAACACCTGCGTGGCCGTGAACTGGCCCTGCCAGGTGTCGTGGCGCTCCCAGCCCGTGATCGTCTGGTCCGGCTGGAAGGCCCCGAGCTGGTTGCACCCGGTGACCGGGGTGGCCGAGGTCGGCTTGCAGTTGCCCGGCGGGGTGACCGGCTGGTGCAGGGCTGTGGCAATCGCGGACTCAAAGGGGGTGAGCGAGGCGTACAGCAGTTCCACGTCGTCGACCTGCAGCGGCACGCCGTGCCGGTAGGTCACCTCACCCTGCAGCGCCGTGCCGGTCTTCTGGATCTGGGTGTTGAAGGACACACCGATCATCTTGATGTTCTGCGGGAACTCCTCGAAGTAGCCGGCGGTCTTGCCGTACTCGTAGGTCGCGATGCTGCTCGCCTGACCGTTCACGTTGCCGCCGGCCAGCAGCGTGTTCGCGCCGATGGTGGCGTACTGCTGCGCCAGGGCGGCGCTCAGGCTGCCGCCGTGTTGTGCGGCCGCCTGCTGGCCGGCCGCGGCGCCCACCGCGACGGCGGCTGCAAAGGGCAACCCGGCCGCGAGCGCCTGCGCGGCGCCACCCACCGCATTGGCGGCACCGAAACCGGTGCCGATGCCCGCCGCCGTGCCGGTCTGCGTGGAGACCACCGGCAGGCGGCTGGTGTAGTTCAGGAAGTAAAAGCCGAGCTCCGTGCCGTGGTTCAGATCCGGCAGGTTGAGCTTGAATTTGACCCCGTACTGGCCGGAATTCGGGGGCTTGTGGTCGGGGAGACGGTTGACGGCCTGGAAGTCGGTGATGAGCGAACCGCCGAGAGGGCGGAAGTCGACGCCCAGATCCGAAATCGTTCCGAACCCGAGAAACACGCGGTTGCCGCCGGGGGAGCCGAAGTCGTTGGTGCTGTAGTACGAGCCCGCCGGCTCCGGCAGCGTCTCGTGCCAGTCGAACAGGTACAGCAGCTGGGTGCTGAGGTTCTTGCTGAGCTGCAGGTTGAACACCGCCATCTCATCCGGCAGCAGCGCTTCCTTGAGTTCCGCCCCCGGCACCCGCAGCGCCGAGACGTCGAAGTGGTTGACCTGGTTAAGTCCGCCCTGGATGAAGGTGCTCTCGCCCCAGCTCACCACCTGGCGCCCGAGGCGAAGCTCCGCGGGCATGCTGCCGAGGTCGAAACGCCAGAAGCCGAAGGCATCGAGCAGGCGCGTGTAGCTGCCGACCAGATTCTTGGCTTCGTGGTTGAGCGGGATGCGGCGGCCCTCCTGGTTGTCCATGATCTCGAAGTCATAGAGACCATCGGCACGCACGAACAGGCCCATCTTGTCGCGGAAATTGAGCGACAGCTCGGTGACGCCCTTCACCGCCTCGCTGAAGGCGGCCTTCTTCGGGAAATTCAAATCCCCGTCGTCGATGTTCGGCGAGTATCCGCAGCCGCCGTTGGCGATGGCGATGAGGCGGCAGTCAAGCCCGGAGACGCGCCAGCCCTGGCCATAGCCGATGGTGGTGTCCCAGCTGAGGCTCCAGGCGCCGGTGTCGCTCTGCCAGTTGATCGCGTAGGCGCTGGGGCAGCTCAGGGCAACGAGACCCGCCGCGAGCACGCACGCCGCGAACGGCGGCCGTCGCCCGGTAGCAACTTTCCTCATGTACTCCCCGCTTCCCTTGGTGGCGAGAGACCCCGTCGTCCCTTCAACCTGCCGCCTCACGCCCGGGCCGCCCAACAGCTTCACGCGCTCGCGCTGTGACTTGCCAGTTCAAGACCGAATCCGTTCTTGTTTGTTGCCGTAATGCAAATGGCCCGTGTGGATCAGTCTATTACTCGGCGCGGCGCTGCGGCAAGGTGTTTCAGGCATGCATGACCTGCAGGATGCTGTGGCGCAGCTGCTCGCTGAGGACAAACTGTGCGTCCTGCGCCACATGGGTAAGGATCTCGTCGAATTCCAGCTTGCCGTTGCCGCCGGCGCGGATCACGCCACGCTCGCGCAGCAGTCCGATGAAGTTGCCGAACATGGTGCGGTCGAAGAATTCCGGCGAGTTCAGTCCATACAGCAGCGTCATGCGCCGCGCCGTGAGCTGGCAGCGCTCCTCCAGGGTTGCCTGCGTCAGCGAGCCGCTGCCGGCCTGCACCAGCTGGGCGACCACCATGTAGTAGCGCTCGATAGTCTGCACGGTCGCCTGGCCGAGCAGCGACAGCTGCATGGCCTGCGCGGAGGCGGGCGCGGCGCGCGTCCAGCCGTCGATCGCCGGTTCCGGTTCGATGAGACCCGCGGCCGCCATCGCGGCGAGCATCGCGTCGACCAGCTGCGCAAGCTCGCTCTCGCTCCAGCGCAGGAACAGCTCCGCCGCGATGTAGGGGTAGATGCGGCGCGCCAGGCGCTGGATGTCCCAGGTGGACACCTGCGCGTGGCTGACAAACACGCAGGCGAGCAGCGAGGGCAGCGCGAACAGGTGCAGGATGTTGTTACGGAAGTAGGTCGCGAGCACCGCGTTCGCCTCGCTCATGCGCACGATATCCCCGAGCGCGTGCGCCTCGCGGCTGATGAGCTTGAGCGCGATGCCGTACTCGACCATTTCCGGGCCGCTGAGCTTCGTGAGGGTGACGCGCTCGCTGTAGGGGCAGGCGCTCAAGAGCGCCCGATACAATTCCAGCTGCCGCACCAGATCCGCCTCCGGCAATGCCTGGCGCGGCATCGCCAGCAGCGTTGCCGCGATGAGGTTGATGGGCGTCACCGCCGCGGCGGCATTGATGTTGCGCATGATCGCCTCGGCGAGCGTCGCCACCGCGGCGCCGAGCCAGGGGGTGCGCCCATCGTCCGCGGGCCGTCGCGCGCGCCACTCGCCGTCGTGGCGATCGAGGATGCCGGCGAGCGCGATCGGTTCCCCGAGGTTCACGTATACCTTGCCGAAGCGCTCGCGCAGCACGCGCCAGGACTTCAGCAGGCCGAGCACGCTCTCCTTCTCCTTGGGGCGCCCGGAGAGCTCGCCGATGTAGGTGCGCCCTTCCACGAGGCGCTCGTAGCCGAAGTACACCGGCACGAACACCACCGGGCGCACCGGATCGCGCAGGAAGCTGCGCACCGTCATCGCCAGCATCCCGCTCTTCGGCTGCAGCAGGCGCCCGGTGCGGCTGCGGCCGCCTTCGATGAAGTACTCGATCGGATGGCCGCGCGCCATGATCGCCCCCAGGTACTTCATCAGCACCGTGGTGTAGAGCAGGTTGCCGCGAAAACTGCGCCGGATGAAGAAGCCCCCGCCCTTGCGCAGCAGGCGCCCGACGAGCGGCAGATTGAGGTTGACGCCGGCGGCGGTGTGCGGCACCGCGTAGCCCTGCACGTAGATCGCGTAACCGAGCAGCAGGTAATCCATGTGGCTGCGGTGACAGGGCACGTAGATGATCTCGTTGCCCTCGGCGACCTGCTCGAGCGTCGCCGCGTGGCCGAGCTCGACGCCATCGTAGAGCCGGTTCCACAGGCGCGTGAGCGCGCGTTCCATGAAGCGCACAAAGGCGTGCGAGTAGTTCGCCGCGATCTCCAGCGCGTAGGCGCGGGCGCGCAGCATGGCCTTGCGGCGCGTCAGTCCCTTGGCGCGCATCTCCTGCGACACGGCCGCGCGCACCGCCCGCGTGTGCAGCACCTCGTTCACGATGGTGCGCCGGTGCGAGAGGTCAGGACCGATGCGGGCGGCGCGCCGGCGCGCGTACAGTGCCCGCAGGGTGCGCGTCACGCGCCGGCCGCGCTGCGCGACCTGCAGGTCCGCGCCGAGCAGAGTGCGCAGCGAGAGCGGCTCATCCAGCTCCACCAGCGTGTCGCGGCCGTTGACGAGCACCTGCAGGAACTTCTGCAGCCGCGTGGTGAGCACCCAGTCCTCAACCAGCAGCAGGCGCAGCCAGGATGCCTCGCGCTGTGGGGCGCGCCCCCAGTAGACCGCCACCGGCACCAGGGCAAAATCCGCCGCCGGGTCCGCGCGCAGCACGCGGATCATCTGCGCCAGCTGCGTCGGGGGATGCGCCGCGGGACGGGTGCTCCAGAGCCTGCGTGGCTGGGTCAGATAGAAGTAGGAACGCTGGTCCTTCAGCGCGCCGCCCAGGCGCCGCCCGGGCCGCGGCAGTTTCAGCGCCAGGCACGCCTCCTGCAGCACCGCCAGGTCGGTGACGCTGCGGCGCTCGAGCACATAGCAGACCGGATGGCTGCAGCCCTGCAGCAGGGCCGCCGCGTTCTCAGGCCGGACCCGAAACTGCACCCCGAGTGCGAGCACTCGCCGCAACAGCCAGTTCATCGCCGGTAAGATGGGCCTATCGCCGCCGCGCGGCGTTTGCTAGGCGGCATGGTGGCAAATGGGCAGCTACGCGGGCAAGACACTGTTGATCACCGGCGCGTCCGAGGGCATCGGGCGCGCGCTGGCACTCGAGCTCGCCGCCGCCGGCGTCAAGCTGGTGCTGCTGGCGCGCGATGAGGCGCGGCTGCAGGAGGCGGCGCGCGCCTGCGCCGCGCGCGGCGCCGCGGTGCACACCGTGGCCGGGGATGTGGCGCGTGCTGCGGACTGCAGGGCCTGCGTGGCGCAGGCGGTGGAGCGTTTTGGCGGCATTGACGTACTGGTGAACAACGCAGGCGTGACGATGTGGGCGCGTTTCGATGCAGTCAGCGACTTTTCGGTGTACGAGCGCCTGCTCGCCGTCAACTACCTCGGCGCGGTGTACATGACGGCCGCCGCGTTGCCGCACCTGAAGGCTTCACGCGGGCTGATCGTCGCGGTGGCGAGCATCGCCGGGCTCACCGGCGTGCCCGAGCGCACCGGTTATGCCGCCAGCAAGCATGCGATGGTGGGCTTCTTCGAGTCGCTGCGCATCGAGCTGACCGGCAGCGGGGTCGACGTGACCCTCGTGGCCCCCGACTTCGTGGTCAGCGAGATTCACCGCCGTGCCACCGGCCCCGACGGGCGGCCGCTGGGCGCGACGCCCATGCAGGAGGCACGCCTCATGAGCGCCGCGCGCTGCGCGCAGCTCATTGCGCGCGCGATGCGACGCCGCCAGCGGCTCCTCATCACCTCGGCGCGCGGCCGCCTGGTGCGCTGGGCACGCTTGCTGGTGCCGCGGCGCGTGGATGCTCTGGCCGCGCGCGCCATCCGTGAACGGCGCTGACGGGTTCACTCGAAGGCGATCGCGGGCAGGTCAAGAGCGATGAGGAAATATTCGAACAGGTACTGGATCACGCGCAGCTGGTTGTGCAGCCGATGATCACTCTCCAGCAGGTGCAGCGCGGCCTTGTTGGCGTGCGCGAAGCGCACGCTGTGCTCGTACGGCACCACGTCGTCGCGCCAGCCGTGGATCACGGAGGCCGGGCAGTCGAGCACCCCGGCGCGCAGTTCCGGCAGCCCCTCCACGTAGAGCGCCGGCGCCATGAGGAACACGCCGCGGGCGTGCAGCAGCGAAGCCGAGGCGACCGCGACGTAGCCGCCGAGACTGGAGCCCACCAGCACCAGATCGCCGGTGAGTTCCTTGCAGAAGTCCACCAGCTTGGCGACGCGGGCGCGCGGCTCGTCCAGCCCGCGGTAATCGACCGAATGGGCATCGTAGCCTTCCGAGCGCGCCACTTCCGCCAGCGCGGAGATCTTGCGGCCCCACGGGCCGCTTTCCTTGCCGTGGCAGAAGACAACGTGGCGGGACATCACCGGCTCTTGCATGGCGGCACCGCGGTCGCTGGGAGCTTTCCTCGCATGCGCGAATAATGCAGGCAATGGAATCGTTACGCCAATCAGACAGCACCGTGGGGAGCGCGCGCGCGGGCTGGCAATTCTGGATCGACCGCGGCGGCACCTTCACGGACGTCATCGGCGTGTCGCCGGCAGGCGTCCTGCACGTACGCAAGGTGCCCTCCGCGGCGCCCGGCAGCGCGCGCGGGGACCCGGGACTGCAGGCGGCGGGGGAGATCCTGCGCGCCGCGGGCGCTGCGGGCGCGAACGTCACGGCGCTCAAGGTTGGCACCACGGTGGCCACCAATGCCCTGCTCACCCGCAGCGGCGAACCGGTGGTGCTGGTGACGACCGCCGGCTTCGGCGACGGGCTGCGCATCGGCTACCAGAACCGTCCGGACATCTTCGCGCGTCACATCACGCTGCCCAAGCGTCTCTACGCGACCGTGATCGAGGCGCAGGAACGCATCGACACCGCAGGGCAGGTGCTGACGCCGCTCGATGTGGCGCGGCTGCGCGCGGATCTGACCCGCGCGCGGCGGGCCGGACGCCGCGCGGTCGCCATTGTCTTCCTGCACGGCTGGCGGCATACGCAGCACGAGCGCCTGGCCGCCGCGTGCGCGCGCGAACTGGGTTTCGAGGAGGTATCAGTCTCGCACGAGCTGTCCCCGCTGGTGCGCTACGTGACGCGCGGCGATACGACGGTGCTGAACGCCTACCTCGCCCCGCCGCTGCGCGCCTACCTGGACGCTCTGCAGCAGCAGCTGCGAACCCTCGACCCGGACGCAACGCTGGCGCTCATGCAGAGCAACGGCGGACTGGCGGCAGCGCAGCACTTCCATGCGATGTCGAGCGTGCTCTCGGGCCCCGCCGGGGGCCTCATCGGCATGCGCTGGGTGGGTGAGCAGCTGCAGTTCCCGCGACTCATCGGCTTTGACATGGGCGGTACCTCCACGGACGTGTCGCTCCTCGACGGGGAGTTGCCGCAGCGCTTCGAGCACCTGATCGCGGGAGTGCGACTGGCGCAGCCGATGCTGGACGTGCACAGCATTGCCGCCGGCGGCGGCTCCATCCTCGCCTACCGCGACGGGCGCTTCGCGGTGGGGCCGGCCTCTGCGGCCGCGGACCCGGGGCCGGCCTGCTACGGGCGCGGCGGGCCGCTCACCCTGACGGACGTGCAGGTGATGCTCGGGCACCTGCGCGTCGACACGCTGCCGCGGGTGTTCGGGCACGACGGCGCCTCGCCCATCGATGCGCAGCTGGCGGCGCACAAGTTCGCCGAGCTCACCGCGCACGTGAGCGCGCGGGTCGCGGGCGGCTGCTCGGCGGAAACCGTGGCGGAGTCCTTCCTGGAGGTCGGGGTCGAGTCGATGGCCAACGCCATCCGCCAGGTTTCCACGCGCCAGGGACTCGATGCGGCCGACTTCACGCTGTTCTGCTTCGGCGGCGCCGCCGGACAGCATGCCTGCCGCGTCGCGCGCGCCGCCGGCGTGCGGCGCATCCTGGTGCATCCGCTCGCGAGCGTGCTGTCCGCCTTCGGCATCGGAGTCGCCGATCGGCTCGCCGTGCGGCGCGCGAGCCTCAGGGTGAGCCTCGATGAGGCCGGTCTGGCCGCCGCGCGCCACGCCCTGGCGCAACTGCAGGCGCAGGCGAGCGCGGAACTCACGGCCGCCGGCGAGCAGTCGCAGCGGCTGCGGGTCACGCACCTGCTGGAGCTGCGCGCCGGGGACAGCGAGGTGTCGCTGTCGGTGCCGGACGGTCCGCTGGCGCAGGTGCGCGAGCGCTTCCATGCCGAACACCTGCGACGCTTCGGCTTCGCCTCCCGGGCGCTGAACGTGATCATCGAGGCGTTGCGGGCCGAGGCGCGCGTCGCCTCCATCGATGCCGCCGCGCTGGCGATGCCCCGCGCCAGCCACCACGCTCCCCTGCCGCCGCGCGCGCGCGCCTGGTTCGGCGCCTGGCGGGAGGTACCGCTGGTGGCCCTCGATGCCCTGGCAGAACCCCTGGCCGGACCGGCGCTCATCGTGGACCCGCACACCACGATCGTGGTGGAGGACGGCTGGCGCGCCGCCGCGCTCGCCCCGGGCGTGCTGCTGCTGACGGACGAGGGTGCGGCGCAGCCGGCGGCGCGCCTGGCCACCGACCCGGCCCGCCTGGAGATCTTCAACAACCTCTTCATGCACATCGCCGAGCAGATGGGCGAGGTGCTCAAGGCCACGGCGCAGTCGGTGAACATCCGCGAGCGCCTCGACTACTCGTGCGCGCTGTTTGACGCCAACGGCGCCCTGGTCGCCAACGCCCCGCACATGCCGGTGCACCTGGGCTCGATGGGAGCCAGCGTGCGGGCCGTCAGAGGGGCGCAGCCGCGCCTTGCGCCCGGGGACGCCTGGCTCCTCAACAGCCCCTATCACGGGGGCACCCACCTGCCCGACATGACGGTGGTAACGCCGGTGTTTGTGGGCGGCGGCGCACAGCCGGACTTCTTCGTGGCCTCGCGCGCCCACCACGCCGACATCGGCGGCGTGACCCCCGGCTCCATGCCCCCCTTCAGCCGCACCATAGAAGAGGAAGGCATCCTGTTCGAATGCTTTCAGCTGCTCGCCGCCGGTGAGCTGCGCGAGCGCGAGGTGCTGGCAGCCCTCGCCGGCGGCGCCTGGCCGGCGCGCCGGCCGCGGCAGAACCTCGCGGACCTGCAGGCGCAGCTGGCGGCCAACGCGCGCGGCATCGCCGAAATCGGGCGTGCGGTGCAGCGCCACGGGCTCGCGAGCGTGCACGCCTACATGCGCGCGGTGCAGGACAACGCCGCGGCCTGCGTGCGCGAGGCGATCGCGAAGCTGCGTGCCGGCAGCTTCCGCTACGAGATGGATAACGGCGAGGCCATCGTGGTGCGCATCGACATCGATCATGGCGCGCGCCGGGCGCGGATCGACTTCACCGGCACCTCCGCCCAGGGAGCGCACAACTTCAACGCGCCGCGGGCGGTGTGCATCGCCGCGGTCCTGTACGTCTTCCGCACGCTCACCGATGCGCCGATCCCGCTGAACGAGGGGTGCCTTGAGCCGCTCGAGATCGTGATCCCCGCAGGTTCGATGCTCGACCCGCAGCCGCCCGCGGCGGTAGCGGCGGGCAACGTCGAGACCTCGCAATGCATCGTGGATGCGCTCTACGGCGCGCTCGGGATACTCGCCGCCTCCCAGGGCACCATGAACAACCTCACCTTCGGCGATGAGCGCCTGCAGTACTACGAAACCATCTGCGGCGGCGCCGGTGCCGGGCCGGACTTCGAGGGGTGTGACGCGGTGCAGACGCACATGACCAACTCGCGCCTCACGGACCCGGAGATTCTGGAAGCGGAGTACCCGGTGCTGGTGCGCGAGTTCGCGGTCCGCCGCGGCTCCGGCGGCCGCGGGCGCCAGCACGGCGGCGATGGCACGCTGCGACGGCTGCAGTTCCGGGCGCCCTTCTCCGGCGCGCTGCTCGCCAACCACCGGCGCATTGCGCCCTTCGGAGTCGACGGCGGTGGCAGCGGGGCGCGCGGCGAGGCGCACATACAGCGCGCCGCGGGCCAGGTCGAGACCCTGGGCGCGACGGCGCGCTTCGCGGTGGAGACGGGCGATGAACTGAGCATCCTCACCCCCGGTGGCGGCGGCTACGGGCCAGCCGAGTGAGGCGCCGCTAGCGCAGGATCGCGGTCTCGATCTCCCACTCGACCCGGTTCTTGGAGGTCGCGCTGCGGTTCACAGTCACCGGGCGCACGCGGCTCGCTCCGGCGCGGTGCGTCACGAGCCAGGTGTCAAAAGCACCCGGCTTGCTGGTCGCAAACCCAAACAGCAGGTTGAACTTGCCTTCGGCCAGGCTCTGCGGATGGTTGACGCGCTCATCCGCGATCACGAAGTGACTCTCATCCGGCGCCGCCCCCGCGAAGGCTCCCTGCGCGGCGAGCTCATCGAGAAACGCCTCGACCTGCGCCTGCGCGCGCTCCCAGATCGGCGGACCATTGTGCTCGAGCAGCACCCAGCGGGTGCCCTGCTCGATGCTCGCAGCGACGAACAGCGCCAGGCGGCGCGCCGCGAGGTAACGCCAGTCCGAGCCGCCGGCGGCGAGCGTGCGCGGGCTCAAGCCGGTGCGCACCCCGTTGCGCACCGAGACCAGCGTGTTGATCCCGGCCTGCGACAGACGCACTCGCTCCGCCTCGTTCACCGGCACCGCCGGCCGCAGGCCCGGGCGCAGCACCGCCTCCTCGTTTTCCGCCACGCTCCACACCGGCCAGGTCTCGTCCGAGCGCGCGATCATGCCGGCCGCCGCCCCGCAGGAGCCGAATACTTCGACGCGGCCACGCAGGCGGTCAAAGGCCTGCACGCGCGGGTAGTACATGACCGCACAATCGCTGCGGAACGGCCACAGCCGCAGTGCATCCAGCGCCACGCGCGGCGTGCTCCAGCTGGCGGGCGGGTCGACCATGAGCAGCGCCTGGCGCTCCCGGCACACGCGCGCGGCCACGAGCAGTGTCGAGAGTCCCACGTCACGCTCGCGCGCCAGCGGCGGGATGCACAGGAGGTTGAAACGGGCTCCGTGGAGGGCGAAGAGTCCGCTGCCGGAGGCGGCGGCGCCGATGATGTCGTAATCGGTAAGCGGCGCGCCGTCATCTCCGTCGGGGTTGGAGAGGGTGTAACCGACCGCAACACCGCCCGGGCCGCCGGCGGAGCGGTCGGGACGCTGCGCCGGCACGCTGCCGGCCACGCGCACCAGGCGCGATTCGAGCAGCACGTCGGTGATGAAGCGCCCCGCCCCCGGCACGATCGAGACGCGTCGGTAGATCTCCTGGTCCTCGACCAGCTCGGAGCCGGCGGTGCGCACGCGCTGCACCACGAGGTTGAAGCGCTCGTGCTCGGCGGCGCCGAGCCCGTCGTAGTCGACCGAGGCGCGCAGGTACTCGCGCGAGCCCGGATTCAGTGCCACCAGACGCAAGGCGCCGCCGGCTGCGGGCAGGGTGATCGTCGGGGGGCGCGCGCCGTTCACCACGCGCACGATGCGGGCCTCGCGACCGCCGTTCTCGAAGAACTGCTCGACCGCGTAGGACAAGGTGGCGGGCTGCCACAACCCGCCGAAGTGCTGCTGGAACTCGACGAAACTCTTGACGGCCAGTGGCTGGTTCACCGGCCCCTTGAGCGTGCGCCCGATGAAAGCGACGACTCCGGTTGGCACGCGTTCAATCGCGTGATCCGTGCGGCTTTTGTGTTCGAGTTGTACGCCGGACGCGAGGCTGTCTGCCACTCATGCGCCTCTTGGGATCTTGCCCGCGCGACTCTAACACAGCGTGTCAGTGGGTTGGGATCTTCTCGTCAGCGCTACGAAGTGGAAAATTTATCGACGCGGCGTGCGCTCCTGGGGTTCGCGCCGCGCCGATGTGACATCTTCCTCCGCGGCGCGCCGCGTCTCCTCGTCGCGTGCGCGTTCTGACTCATCCTGCTTGCGTGTGATCTCCGCGAGCATCAGCTGCAACCACTCCGAGAGCGCGTTCATGGCTCACACGCGCCTCAGCTGCCGTTCTTGGGCGCCGCAGCGGGGGGCGTCTTGGGCGGACTGCCGGCCGCGGTGGGCGTTGCCGCCGCCGCACTGCCGGCGGCCGTCTCGCCAGTGCCCGGCTCGACCTCGGAAGCCATCTGCTTGAAGGTCGCCTCGTCCATCGGCAGGTCCGACTGCCCATCCCAGGTCGAGCCTTCCGGCAACGTGTTCTGCACGCGCGGCGCCGCGGCCAGGATCTGCTCCAGCGAGGCGTCCGCAGCGGTGATCGGCACCGGGATGCCGCGCGGACTGCGCGCCAGAGCCGACACCTGGCTCCAGTCCACCTGTTCGTGATGCTCCTGCACCTGGTGCTGCAGGCGCGCCGCGAGGGACTTGGTCAAGAGCTTGCGCTGCGCCTTGGCCCAGTCGCGCGAGTCATCCTCGAGCACGTCGTAGGGCTGCATGTACAGCTGCCCGTCGCGCCAGCCAAACACGAACGGCTGGTTGACCACCCGCACCTGGGTACCGACCGGCACCATGTTGAAGAACTGCTCAATGTCCTCCGGATACAGGCGGATACAGCCGTGACTCGAGCGTAAGCCCACGCCGGCGGGCTTATTGGTGCCGTGGATAAGGTAACTCGGCCACTGCAGGTAAAAAGCGTACCGGCCGAGGGGATTGTCGGGACCGGGGCCGATGACCGGCTCGAGCTCCTCGCCATTCTCGTGGTGCTCCTTGCGCACCGAGACCGGCACGCGCCAGGTCGGGTCCTTCTGGCGGCGCACGATCTTGGTGACGCCCTCGGGCGTGCGCCAGCCCACCTTGCCGATGCCGATCGGGTGCGTGTAGACCAGCTGCCGCTCCCCGTTCTTGGGCGTCGGGTAGTAGAAGACGCGCATGGCGGGGATATTGATGACGACTCCGGTGCGCGGCGCATCCGGCAGGACGAACTGCGAGGGCACCACGATCTCGGCGCCCTCCCCGGGGAGCCACGGATCGATCTTGGGGTTGGCCCGTACGATCTCGTCGTAGCCGACGTTGAAGCGGCGGGCGATGTCGGTGAGCGTGTCCTCCTTGCTCGCCTTCACCACCTGCACGGTGCCCACCACATCCTGCGCGGGCGAGAGCTCAAAGCGCTGGTTCGCACTCGGTGCAGGTTCCGCCGGCGGTGCGGGCGCGGGCGGCGGCGGCGGGGGTGCCTTGTGGCGACCGCCGAAGATCGAGCAGGCCGCGAGGCTGGCGCACACAAGCGCCGCCAGTGCGGCGCGGGTAGTAGAAGTACTCATGCGACCCGAATTATGACCCAAGTCGGCCCCAGACCAATTGTCGGCGATGGGCTACAGCAGCACCGGCTGGTTCGGCAGCTCGTTGTCACTGCTCTTGTTGCCCGGGAAATGCCGCCCGAGCAGCGCGCCGACCCCGAGGATGCCGACGACCGAGCCGTCCCTGAAGCGTCCCGCGCGGTAATGCGATTCCATCTGCCGGCATACGGCCTGCCACTCTGCCTGCGCCACGTGCTGCGCGATGCCGCGATCGGCGACGATCTCGACGTCGTGATCAGCCATGAGAACATAGATGAGCACCCCGTTGTTGTGCGCGGTGTCCCAGACGCCGAACTGGCCAAACAGCTGCAGCGCGCGTTGCCGCGGCTTGAGTCCGCGCCACAGCTCGGGTACGTCAAGCGCGCTTTCCACGACGAAGCGCAGCTCGCCGCCGTGACGGCCCTCGCACTCGCTGATGGCCTGCGCGACCGCATCCAGCACCGCCGCGGAGAAGTGCCGGCGCGTGCTCCAGCGCGTCGTGAACAGATGACGGAACAGCCGACCGATTCCCATGGCTTACCAGCTGCCCGAGGCGCCGCCGCCACTGAAGCCGCCCCCACCACCACTGAAGCCGCCGCCGCCCCCCCCGAAACCACCGCCTCCGAAGCCGCCGCCAAGTCCGCCCCAGCCACCGCCGAGGCCGCCGCGCGGTCCACTCGACCAGCCGCTGCCACCCCCGGCAAAGCCCATGAGCAGGGTGATGAGGAAGCCGGCGACGGCCGCAAGGCCTGCCAGGGCGAGCGCGTAGCCGGCAAGGTAAACCAGGAAGCCCGCGCCCAGGCCGGTGAAGGCCGAGCCGAGCGTGCGCCCGAAGATCCCGCGCAGCACCACCGAGCCGATGAGCACGGCGAACAGCAGTTGCGGAAACACCCCGGGGCCGGCGCCATGGCGCCCGGAGCGCCACTCGTGTTCCGGCGGCGGCAGCGGCTCGCCGTCGATCACCTTGATCATCTGGTCAAGGCCTCCCTCGATGCCGCCGTAGAAACTGCCCTCGCGGAATGCCGGCGTGATGGTCTCGGAGATGATGCGGTTGGAGGTGGCATCCGTCAGGGCGCCCTCAAGGCCCTGGCCCACCTCGATACGCAGGCGGTGGTCATCTTTGGCGATGATGAGCAGCGCGCCATCATCGACGCGCGCACCGTTCACCACGCCGCGGCCGAGCTTCCACTGCTCGGCCACCCGGATGGAGTACTGCTCGATCTCCTCCGGCTTGGTGGTGGGCACGATCAGCACGGCGATCTGCGAGCCCTTGGCGGCCTCGAAGGCGGTGAGCTTCTGCTCGAGCGCGGTCTGCTGCTCCGCGGTCAGCGTGCCGGTGAGGTCGGTGACGCGGGCGGCGAGCTTGGGGATCGGCTGCTGGTTCTGGGCAGCCGCGGTCAGGCCGAGGCCGAGCAGCCACAGCAGCGCAAAGCCCGCAAGCAGGCGGGTGCCGCGCGCCGCGCCCCTCATTTCGTGGGTTGTGGGGGCGGCGTCGCCGCCGGCGTGCCCGGGGTCGAAGTGTCAAAGCTCACTGTGGGCGCGGCGGAAATGGCCTGCTCGTTCGCCACCGTGAAGTTCGGCTTCACCTGGAAACCGAAGATCTTGGCGGTGAGATTCTGCGGGAAGGAGCGCACCGTCACGTTGTACTCCTGCACCGCCTGGATGTAGCGGTTGCGGGCCACCGTGATACGGTTCTCCGTGCCCTCCAGCTGCGCCTGCAGGTCGCGGAAGTTCTGGTCCGACTTCAGCTGCGGATAGTTCTCCGAGACCGCGAACAGGCTCTTCAGGGCGCCGGTCAGCTGATTCTGCGCGGCCTGGTACTTCTGAAAAAGTTCCGGATTGTTGAGCACCTCCGGCGTCACCGTGATGGAGCCGACCTTGGCGCGTGCCTCGGTCACCTCGACCAGCACCCGCTGCTCCTGAGCCGCGTAGCCCTTCACCGTCGCGACGAGGTTCGGGATGAGATCGGCCCGCCGCTGATACTGGTTGACCACTTCCGACCAGGCGGCCTTCACGCCCTCGTCCTTCTGCTGCAGAGTGTTGTAACCACAACCCGAAAGACACAGGACCGTCACAGCCATCAAGGCATACGACCACGCACGCATCGAGCTTCTCCTTTTGATTCGGCCCCGCCCCATGTCGGGGGACCTGAATTGTCACATGGCCGCGAAAGTGGCGTCGATTTTCACGCCCAAGCCCCAGGTCTGGCGGTAACCGGCGCAGACGCAGCGCAGCAGAGGGGGGTCGATGCCGGGCGACGAGGCGCCGCCTGAGGACGCAAGAAGCTACGACATGGGGGTTTGTGGCTGCCGTGCCGGGGGCACGTGCCATCGCCGCAACCTGGCGCAGCACGTGCAAAAAAAACCCCAGGTTTTGAGGCCTGGGGTTGGTAAGGGCGGACCTTCGATGAAGGGAAGGAAGTCCGCCAGGGGATACGTCAGTGCAATCGGGCCCAATGAAGGATACGAATGTCGTCCGAATCCAGATCGAAACTCTGTGCCAGGAGCGCGCGCAGTTCGCGGTTGGCCCGCGTCTGCGTCAGCGGCTCGCGCAGCTCCACCACCCCGCTCCATTCATTGCCCGGACCGGCGCTTTTCGCCTTGTCAGCCTGGGTCACGAAGTGCGTGTAGTACTTGGTAGCCACGTCTGCAGGTTATGGCCGCAGCCCGGTAAACGTCCGTGAAATGTTCCACAGAAAGCTGGATTTCGGTAAAAGAGATTGCGACATAATTCACAGGAATTTCAGCCTATGGGCCGCTACCGGCCGCGCGAGCCGGCCGGCTCGAAATACATCACACCGCAAGGCGAGCGGCGGCTGCGCGAGGAGCTCGAACAGCTCTGGCGCGAGGAGCGTCCGCGGGTGACGCAGGCGGTGAGCGCCGCAGCGGCGCAGGGTGACCGCTCGGAAAACGCCGAATACACCTACGGCAAGCGGCGCCTGCGCGAGATCGACCGGCGCGTGCGCTTCCTGCGTCAGCGCCTCGAGGGCATGGTGGTGGTCTCGCAGCCGCCGGCGGACCCGCGGCGCGTGTTCTTCGGCGCCTGGGTCGAGCTTGAGGCCGAGGATGGCACCCGCGCGCGCCACCGCATCGTGGGGCCGGACGAATTCGACCTCGCGCCCGGCTACATCAGCATGGATTCACCCCTCGGGCGGGCGCTGCTGAGCCGACGGCTGGACGAGGAAGTGAGCGTCGCGGCCCCCGGGGGCGGCCGGGTGTTCGTCATCGTCGCGATCGAATACGAAGTGAGCCGCTAGCGCACGGCTCACCAGATCACGCGCACGTTCTTGAACTGCCACGGGTCGCTCTTATCGAGGTCCTCCGGAAAGAGCCGCTCGCGCTGGTGCAGGGGGGTCCAATCGGTGTATTCCCCGACCACCGGGCCCAGGTACGGCAGGCAGATCTCCAGGTTGCGCCGGAAGTCCATCTCGTCGGGCTCGACGATCCCGAGGTTCGGGTTTTCCATGGCCCAGATGACCCCGGACACCACCGCGGCGCACACCTGCAGGCTGGTCGCATTGTTGTAAGGGGCGAGCTTGCGGGCCTCCTCGATGGACAGCTGCGAGCCGTACCAGTAAGCGTTCTTCTTGTGACCCGCGAGCAGCACGCCGAGCTCGTCGATGCCGCTGATGATCTCGTCCTTGAGAATGCGCTGGCGCTCCTGCTGCACGTAGTTGTGCCCGCCCAGTTCGTGCACCGACATGACGGCGGAATCGCTCGGGTGGTAGGCGTAATGGACCGTCGGCCGGTACGCGACCTGCATGCCCTCGCGCACCGTGAAGTAGTCCGCCATCGAGATGGCTTCGCTGTGGGTGATGCAGAAGCCGTAGAAATGGCCGGCCTTCGGAGTCCAGGTGCGCACGCGCGTGCCGGCGCCGGGCTGCATCAGGTAGATCGCGGCCAGGCAGCCGGCGTCATGGCGCTTGCCATCGCGCGGGAAGTTGCGCTCGTGCGTGCCCCAGCCCATTTCCGCCGGCTGGCAGCCCTCGCTCACGAACCCATCCACCGACCACGTATTGACGAACTCACCGGCCAGCTTGGGCTTGTTCGACACCTGGGTATCGCGCTCGGCGATGTGGATGACCTTGACGCCCAGGCGGCGCGCCAGGTCGCCCCATTCGGCGCGCGAGGCGGGCTTGCCGGCATCCACCTGGGTGTCGGCGGCGATGTTGAGCAGTGCCTGCTTCACGAAGTGCGACACGAGGCCGGGATTGGCGCCGTGCGTGAGCACCGCGGTAGGAGCGCGCGCGTTGCCGACCCGCAGCGCCAGGACTTCCTCGCGCAGCGCGTAGTTGGTGCGCTTGCCCACCGGCATGGTCGGATCGGTGTAACCCCCCAGCCACGGCTCGATGCAGGTATCCAGGTACATCGCGCCCTTTTCCCAGCACAGCTTGATGAGCGCGACGCTCGAGACCTCGACAGACACGTTGATGAGGAAATCGCCGCGCCCCAGCAGGGGATTCAACACGCGCCGGAAGTTCTCGCGCGTGAGGCGCTCCTTGACGAACTTGATGCCGTACTTGGCGGCCTCGTCGGCGCCCTTATCCTCGGCGGTGACAATCGTGATGCGCTCGGGGGCGATGCCGACATGTCGCAGCACCAGGGGCAGCGCGCCCTGGCCGATGCTGCCGAATCCCACGAACAGGATACGGCCCGGAAATTCGATGTGAATCTTGTGGCTGTTGCTCATGATTTACGGCTTTAGTCGTGCTCTCGGCTGGACGCGACGCTCGCGCTACCGGCAGCCTACCAAGTCATAGTGGCACCGCTCAATTTTCCGACGCGCGGCGTCGCCATCCGCCGTCAGTTCTGGCGCCAGTGTGGTGGATAGGTGCGTTCGTACCCCGGCTGCGCCGCCACACGCGCAAGCCAGCGCCCGAGCGCCGGGTAGTTGACTTCCATCGGCATGAAACGCGAGGACAAGGCTGCGGCCTGCGGTTTTTCCAGTGCGCGCTTGAGCAACTGGATGCCAGGAAAGATCACCATGTCGACCGCCGAGTAGGAATCGCCCACGATCCAGTCGGATTTCGACAGCCGCCCCTCGATGGTGCGTGCCTCGCTGCCGGCCGCGTGCATGGCCGTGGTGACCTCATCGGCCGCCAGGTCCTGGCCGTTGAAGACCGCACGCGCGATGGTCGTGATGTGCTGCTCGATGTAGGCCTGGTACTCGCAGATGACCCGCATGATGGTGCCACCCTCTTCCGGCGTGCGCCCGAAGATCGCAGGCTGCGGATACTTGCGCTCGAGGTAATAGAGAATGGCGAGCGACTCGAAGCACACGTAGTCGCCGTCCTTGATGACCGGCACGCGCCCACGCGGGTTGAGCGCGAGCATCTGCGGGGACTTGTGCTCCTGCTTGGAGAACTGCATGAGGTGCCCGACGTACGGGAGGCGCTTGTACTCGAGCGCCAGCAGCACCCGCCACGCGAAGGGACTGCCGCTGCCCCAGAAAACCTCGATTGCCATCGTTCCTCCGCCGCCGGGGGGTGCACGTGCGATTGTAACGACAAGCGTACAGCACCCAAAATGCAGACCGCCGCACGACGCGGCCGGGGGGTCGCATGCATACCACGCTGATTGAACCGCAGGAGCTGCTGGAGCATCTGGAGGATCCGGACTGGGCCATCATCGACTGCCGCTTTGACCTGACGCGGCCTGGCTGGGGCGCCACCAGCTGGGCGCAGGCGCACATTCCGCACGCACAGTACGCCGACCTTGATCGTGACCTCTCGGCCGCTCGCAGCGCGCACAGCGGCCGTCACCCGCTGCCCGCGCCGGCGGAGCTCGCGGCCACCTTGGGCCGCTTCGGCATCGACGCGCGCGTGCAGGTGATCGCGTACGACCAGGGCAGCGGCATGTACGCCGCGCGGCTGTGGTGGCTGCTGCGCTGGCTCGGCCACCACAGCGTGGCGGTGTTGAACGGCGGCTTCGCAGCCTGGGAGCGTGCCGGGCTGCCGCTCGGCCGCGCCGCCACGACCCGCCCGCCCCGCAGCTTCCTCGCCCGCCCGGGGGCGCGCTTGCCGGTCACGACCGCCGAGGTCGCAGCCTGGGTGGCACAAGGTGAGCTGCAGCGCGGCGCCACCCTGCTGATCGATGCGCGCGCGGCGGACCGCTTCGCGGGCGAAAACGAGACGCTCGACCCGGTTGCCGGCCACGTGCCGGGCGCGCGCAATCATCCCTTTGCCGACAATCTCGGGGCCGACGGCCGCTTTCTGGAGCCGCCCGAGCTGCGGCGGCGCTGGCAAGCCACGCTGCAGGGCGTGCCTCCGGAACGGGTCGTTGCCATGTGCGGCTCGGGCGTCACCGCCTGCCACAACCTGCTCGCGCTGGAAGTCGCCGCTCTGCCCGGAGCAGGCCTGTACGGCGGCTCCTGGAGCGAATGGATCCGCAACCCGAGTCACGCCGTCGCGCGCGGCCCGTGAAATCATTTGCGCGCACCACTCTTACTTGACGACTAATTTTGATATAACGCGCCCCGTGGCCGCCGATCCCAAGACCGCCGTCAACGGCATCCGAAAAAACCATCCGGCGCAGCCCTGGGGGATCGCGGACTCGCGTGACCTCTACAACGTGCAGGCGTGGGGCAAGGGCTACTTCGGCATCAATGCCAGCGGCCACGTGGTGGTGCGCCCCGACACCACCGAGGGGCGCGAAATCGACCTGTACGAGGTGGTCGAGGGCCTGCAGGCGCGCGACCTGACCACCCCGGTGGTGGTGCGTTTCTCGGACATCCTGGCGCATCGCCTGCGCCGGCTGCATGACTCCTTCGCCCAGGCGATCACCGAGAATGACTACAAGAACCGCTACGCGGCGGTGTATCCCATCAAGGTGAACCAGCAGCGTCTGGTCGTCGAAGAGGTGTACCGCTACGGCAAGGAGTTCGGCTTCGGCCTGGAGGTGGGCTCCAAGCCCGAGCTGCTGGCGGTCATGGCGATGACTGAGAACGCCTCCGAGCGGCTCATCATCTGTAACGGTTTCAAGGACGACAGCTACATCGAGGCCGTGACGCTTGCGACCAAGCTCGGACGCACCATCATCCCCGTGGTCGAGAACTTCGACGAACTCGCCTTGATTCTCAAGCACGCCCAGAACTATCAGGTGCGACCGCGCCTGGGGGTGCGCGTGAAGCTCTTCAGCGAGGGCTCCGGGCGCTGGAGCGCCTCGGCCGGTGACAAGTCCAAGTTCGGGCTGTTCATCACCGAGATTCTCGAGCTGTTCGCGGTGCTCAAGCAGCGCGACATGCTCGACTGCCTGCAGCTGGTGCATTGCCACCCCGGCAGTCAGCTGCAGGACATCCGCCGCGTCAAGGATGCGATCAACGAGCTCGCGCACGTGTACGCGGAGCTGAAGCTGATGGGCGCGGGACTGCAGTACATCGACGTCGGCGGCGGGCTGGGCGTCGACTATGACGGCAGCGGCACCAACTTCTCCTCGTCTATGAACTACACGCTGAGCGAGTACGCGAACGATGTCGTGTACCGCATCGCAAGCGTCTGCAAGGCGCGCGACATCCCGCACCCGATGATCGTGAGCGAGTCCGGCCGCGCGATCGCCGCCTACCACAGCGTGCTGATCTTCGACACGCTCGGCTCCTCGGCGCTCGACAAGTTCCAGGTCACCGGCGACCCGGCGCTCGACTACCAGGGCAACGAGGAGCTGCCGCAGCCGGTAATGGACCTGTTCGACGCCTACCGCACTGTGAGCGCGCGGCGCCTGGTCGAGTGCTATCACGACGCGCTCACCGCGCGCGAGCAAGTCCTGCAGATGTTCAACCTCGGGCTGCTCTCGCTCGAGTTCCGCGCCATCGCCGAACGGCTCTACTGGGCGACCTGCGCCAAGATCCGCGACTTCTGCCGCAAAGTTGAGCGCTCGCCGGAGGAGCTTGAGGACCTCGAGTCGATCCTCTCGGACACGTATTTCTGCAACTTCTCGGTGTTCCAGTCGCTGCCGGACAGCTGGGCGATCGATCAGCTGTTCCCGATCATGCCGATCCACCGTCTGGACGAGCGGCCCACCCGCACCGGCGTGCTCGCCGACATCACCTGCGACTCGGACGGCAAGATCGATCGCTTCGTATCCCTGCGGGACGTGAAACGGACACTGGAGCTGCACGAGCTGAAGCCCGAGGAGAAGTACTACCTCGCCGCCTTCCTCGTCGGCGCGTACCAGGAGACCCTGGGCGACCTGCACAACCTCTTCGGCGACACGCACGTGGTGCACGTGCGCCTGCACGACGAGGGTGGCTGGTGGATTGAGGAAGTCGTCAAGGGCGACACCGCCAACAAGGTGCTCGAGTACATGGAGTACGACGTGGCCGAGCTGTACCCGGCGCTGGCGCGCGATTGCGAGCGCGCGATCCGCGACGGCCGCATGACGCTCGCCGAAAGCCAGTCGCTCAAGCGCTTCTACGAGAGCGAGCTGGACGGCTATGCGTACCTGGAGCCCGCCGGCAGCTGACGCGCCCCCTGAGTGTCCACTTGCGCCCGCTCGGCCCGTGGGCAGGCAGCCGAACACCGCCACCTTGGGCATGGCGCCCGCCCCGTCCTCTCAGCCTGGCGAGCTCAGCAGCACCAACAGGGCCAGCACCACGAAGGCGGCGGCTGCGATGCGGTTCACGAGCTTAAGCGGCAGGCGATCGGCCGCCGCGCGACCGAGGAATATGAGCGGCACGTCGGCGATCAGCATCCCGAGCGTGGTGCCCCCCACCACCGGGATGAGCGCCTGGTACTTTGCCGCCAGGGCCACGGTCGCCAGCTGCGTCTTGTCCCCGATCTCCATCAGGAAAAACGAAATCACGGTCGTCCCGTAGGCGCCCAGCCGGCCCGGGCGGGCATCAGCCCGCGGCTCCGCGTCCGGTATGAACATCCACACCGCCGCCGCGAAGAAGGAGATGGCGAGCAGCCAGCGCATGATCGCGGGGCTGATATGGGCCGCGAGCAGGGTGCCGACCGCCCCGGCCAGGAAGTGGTTGCTCAGCGTCGCGGTCAGGATCCCCAGAATGACCGGCAGCGGGGCGCGGAAGCGCGCCGCCAGCACCAGCGCCAGCAACTGGGTCTTGTCACCGATCTCGGCCAGGGCGACCACGCCTGCGGATACGAGCAACGCCTCCACTGCCGCGCTCCTGGTTTGCGTACGGGAAAGCCCGGGAGTAGCATGACACGGGCGTTCATATCCGTCGTGGATGAGTGCGCCTTGTCTGAATGTGTTGACGTCATATCCCTCCCCGCGCTGCTCATCCGTGCGCGAACGCAGGTGCAGGCCTGCGGCCCAAGCGCTGCGCATTGACCGAAATTGCCGATCGTGTGCCTTGAAGCCTTGACCTGTTCAATTCACGCGGTACATGCGACCGACGCGTGCGGCTCGCCGCTGTCCGCAATCCCAAGAGAGAGTCCCGGATGACGACGATTTACGTGGGCAATCTGCCATTCAACGCGACTGAACAGGATGTGAAGACCCTGTTTGAACGTCACGGCAAAGTGGAATCGGTAAAACTCATCAATGACCGGGAAACCGGCAAACCCCGCGGGTTCGGATTCGTCGATATGCCCCAGGCCGAAGCGCAGACTGCGATTCAGGCTCTGAACGGCTTTCAGATGAACGGCCGGCCGCTGCGCGTCAACGAAGCACAGGAGCGGCCACAACGCCCCCGCCAGGGTGGCGGCCCATTCCGCCGCTGACGCGCCCACGGTTCGAACGTAGAGCCAAAGAACCCCGCCTTGCGCGGGGTTTTTTGGCTCGCCCCTGGGTTGGTAGCGAGCCGCGACGCATCCGAAGGACGCTGACAATGTTGCCGAAGCACCCACTGGCCACCGGCGTCGCCGCAGCACTGCTGCTGCTGGGCGCGTGCGAAACCCCCAGCACACGCGAGAGCACGACGGACGCGCTCACCAAGATCCTCGCCGGCGAGCACCGTTCGGAAGAAAACCGCGCGCGCGATGTGTACCGCCACCCGAAACCGACACTGTTGTTCTTCGGCATCCGTCCGCAGATGACCGTGCTGGAAGTGTGGCCCGAGCCCGGCTGGTACACGGAGGTCATAGCGCCCCTGCTGCGCGAGCATGGCAAGTACTACGCCGCCGTCATCGCCCCGGATCCCGCCAGCTCCTATGTCACCAAGCGCCTCGCGGGCTATCAGGAAAAGCTCGCCTCGCGGCCGGACCTGTATGACAAGGTGGCGGTGGTCACCTTGCCGCGCGATGGCAGCGATGTCGTGCCGGCCGGCACGCTCGACATGGTGGTGAGCTTCCGCAACCTACACAACTGGATGGCCAACGGCGATGCCGCACAGGTATTCGCCACGCTCTACAAGGCGCTCAAGCCCGGCGGCGTACTCGGGATCGTCGAGCACCGCGGTAATCCGGCGGTGCCGCAGGATCCGAAGGCCAAGAGCGGCTACGTGAACGAGGATTTCGCCATCAAGCTAATCGAGGCGCAGGGCTTTCGCCTAGTGGCGACGTCGCAGATCAACGATAACCCGAAAGACACCAAGGACTACGAGCAGGGGGTATGGACGCTGCCCCCGAGCTATCGCCTCGGCGCCAAGGATCACGACAAGTACGCGGCCATCGGCGAGAGCGACCGCATGACGCTGCGGTTCGTCAAGCCGGGGAAATAGCCGCAGCCTCAGGGGGCGCGGACCGTCTACCACATGTCGCGCAGGCGGGCGCCCACATCGACGGTGACGGGCGTGGTGGCTTCCTGCAGCTTGTCGCCGCCGCCGAAGGCGGCGCTGTGGAAGGTCACGGGCTCGAGCGTCTTCTGCACTTTCTCGGTCACGAAGCGGCTGCGGCCGCCGTAGACATGCGCATCTCCCTGGCGCGACTGGTGCGTCAGGTGAAACTTCAGCGGCACCATCAGGAGCAGATCGTTCTGGGCGCGCGTGAGTGCCACGTACAGCAGGCGCCGCTCCTCCTCGATGAGCTCGGCCTTGCCGGTCGAGAACTCCGACGGGAAGCTGCCGTCGACGACGTTGAGCACGAACACAGTGTCCCACTCCATGCCCTTGGCCGAGTGGATGGTCGAGAGCACCAGAAAGTCCTCATCGAGCGTCGGGCGCCCCGAAAGATCGCTGGACGCGTTGGGTGGATCGAGGGTGAGCTCGGTGAGGAAGCGCTCGCGTGAAGGGTACTGGGTGGAAAGCAGCTCGAGCTGCTCCAGATCCCCGAGGCGCGTGTGGAATTGCTCGTAGAGGCGCTCAAAGTGCGGGCGGTACCACTCGCGCGCCATGTTGAGCTGACCGGGCCACAGGCGCTGTGGGTCTGCGAGTGCCTGCAGCAGTGTGATCAGCCGCTCCCACTGCACTTCCCCAGTCTGCGGCGGCTTGAAAGTCTTGAGCGCCTCAAAGGAATGGCCGGCGGCTTCCAGGTGCTCGATCGCGGCACGCGCGTTGACCGGGCCCATGCCGGGCAACAGCTGCAGCGTGCGAAACGCCGCGAGCGTATTGCGCGGATTGTCCGCCCAGCGCAGCACCGCCAACAGATCCTTGATGTGGGCGGCTTCGAGGAACTTCAGGCCACCGTATTTCACGAACGGGATCTTGCGCTTGGTGAGTTCGACTTCGAGCATGTCGCTGTGGCTGGCGCTGCGGAACAGCACCGCCTGGCGCTTGAGCGGCACGCTGGCCTCGCGGCGCTTGAGCACTTCCGTGCACACGTATTCCGCCTGCGTCTGCAGCTCGTCCACGGTGACGGCACGCGGCCGCGCGCCATCGCCGCGTACCGACAGCAGGTACTTGCGGTGCTGCCGTGGCGCCTCGGCCATGACGGCGTTGGCGGTATCGAGCACCGGCTGGGTGGAGCGGTAGTTCTGGGCCAGCGTCACCACCTCGGCGGCCGGGGTGAAGCGCTCGGCAAAACCCAGGATGTTCTCCACCGCCGCGGCGCGAAACGAGTAGATCGCCTGCGCATCGTCGCCGACGACTGCGAGTCCGGCACCGTCGGGCTTCAGGGCGTGCAGGATCTCCGCCTGCAGGCGGTTGGTGTCCTGGTACTCATCGACCAGCACGTGATCGAAGTGGGCGCCGATGTGCTGCGCCAGCCGCGGCTCGCACATCATCGCGTGCCAGTAGAGCAGCAGGTCGTCGTAGTCGAGCAGGCTCGAGTGCTGCTTCTGTTCGACGTAGGCGCGGAACAGGTTGGCGAGGTCTGCCTCCCACTGGGCGCACCACGGATAGTGCTGCTCCAGAGTCTCCGTGAGGCTCGCGCGCGTGTTGACACGGTTGGAGTAGATCTGCAGGCAGGTATCCTTGCGCGGGAAACGCTTCTCCTTGACCGCAAGTCCGAGTTCCTGGCGCAGGCTGTCCATGAGGTCGGCGGAGTCGCCGCGGTCGATGACGCTGAAGTGCGGGTCGAGCTGCACGTGCGGCGCGTAGTGGCGCAGCAGGCGGTTGCCGATCGAATGGAACGTGCCCGACCAGCTCAGGCGCTGCGCGATGCCCTGGCTCACGCCGCCCAGGGCGTCATCGAGCGCCCGGCGCGTGATCTCGTGCGCCCGGCGGCGCATTTCCGTGGCCGCCCGGCGGGTGAAGGTCAGCATCAGGATGCGCGCCGGGTCGACGCCGTTGATGACGAGGTGCGCGACCCGGTGCGCGAGCGTATCGGTCTTGCCCGTGCCCGCGCCGGCGACGATCAGGAGCGGACCCGAACGGTAGCCCTTCTCGGGCAGCGGCTCGCCGTGAGTTACGGCCTTGCGCTGCGCGGCGTTGAGGCGGTCCAGATGTGCGGTAGTGGCCATGGTCGAGCCGGACTATACGCGCGGGAAAGCTCGCGTGGCGATTGCGGCGCGCACGGAGCGTGACGCCGCGCACCACCCAACTGGCGTCGGCGCCGGGGCGCGTACGGCCGCACCAGGCAGCGGTTAGGATGCGGGCATGAAACCCGAAAAGCAGACCCTGCAATATGCCGGCCGCGTCGTCAGACTCACGACCGACGAGGTCATCCTGCCCAACGGGCACCGAACGCTGCTCGAAGTGGTGCATCACCCCGGCGGCGCGGCGGTGGCGGCGCTCGATGACGAGCAGCGCGTGTGCCTGCTGCGCCAGTACCGCTACGCCGCCGACGGCTGGCTGTGGGAGCTGCCGGCGGGCAAGCTCGAACCGCAGGAACCGCCGTTGCACACCGCGCAACGTGAACTGGTCGAAGAAGCCGGCGTGGGCGCGCGGCACTGGCACGAGCTGGGGACCGTGCTGAGTTCCCCCGGCGTATTCACCGAGCGGCTGCACCTCTATATGGCAACTGGCCTCACCCCAGCCACGGCAGCCCACGAGCACGCCGAGGTCATCCAGGTGCGCTGGGTGGCCCTGGCAGAGGCGTGCGGCTGGGCGCTCGACGGCACCATCGCCGACTGCAAGACGGCGCTGGGTCTGTTACGCGCCGCAGAATATGTCCGCAGGAATAATTTGGAGCGCGCGAAAAATCCGTGACGGGCCTCGCGGAATTGCGACGCGCCTCACACTACCCTGACCGTCGGTGAATGGAGACGCTGCACTGACAGGCAGTACATAATCCGTGGACCAACAGAGTAAAAAAAGACCCGTCGCGCCGGCGCAGCCGCCGTCCGAACGGCGCCGCATCGGCCGCGTTGTGCACGATGAGCGCGGTAACGCATCGGTGAGCTGGCGCGATGCGCCCGAGGACTACGAGCGTCCGGTGCTGGAGCTGCTTACGGACCCGAAGCTCACGGTCAAGAGCGAGGAGACCTTCAACCCGTACGCACGCGGCGGGATACGCCGCGAGACGCCGCGCACCAGCGGCGGCGCTGCACGCACCGATCTGCGCAAGCTCTCGGAGCACATCAAGATGATGCGGGCGCTGCAGGAACGCCAGCGCAACGGGGACGCGGAAGAAGACTGAGGCCGTGCCCGGGCGGCGACCTCAGGCGCTCGTGCGCTCGATATGCGCGCGCTTGCGCGCATGCGTCAGCCGGTAGAACCGGCGCAGTTCCGCGAACACTTCGCGCTCGGCAACCCCCGCGGCGGAGCCGGCACGCGTGCGCGCCAGGCGATGCTCCAGACGTCGGCAGAAGCGCTCCGCATACAGGCTCGCCTCGCGGTAGAGGTGCGCGCGCGCGGCGCTCAGGCATGGATCCAGACGCGCCCGCTCAAACAGCACCCGCCGCAGCTCCAGCGGAAAGTGTCCGGGGCACTGGTGCCGCAGCAGCAGATGGCTCGCTACGTATTTGTCCACCTCCGCCTGCAGCTCCAGTTCCAGCAGCGAGACCGGCTTGTCGTGGGCGGCATTCCAGGCAAGGTAGAGAAAATGGCTCACGCCCTCGAGTGCCGTGAGGCAGTCCGCGACGTTGCCCGCGTGCAGGCGCGTGAGCGGATCGGCCTGCGCCAGGCGCTGCAGCAGCGCCGGGTCCAGGTACAAGGACAGCGCCATCTCGCTGCCGTCGGCCGATTCCGCCACCAGCACCTCTTCGTCGGCACCGCCGTCACGGGCCGCCGCCGGCAGGCGCGCCCGATCGGTCACGAGGAAGTCGTAGACGTCGTGCGCGATGCGCACATCGTAGATCCCGCCCAGTAGCTCCTGCAGGCGCGAGAGCAGCAGCATTGCGCTAGTGCGCGAAGGCCGTACCGCCGGCCGCGGTGGGGTCGACCCCCAGGCGCTTCAGCAGGGCGTAGCTGCGCTTGCTGCCGGTCTTCAGCCAGATCTCATAGAGACGCAGCACGTCGCGGTCCGAGTGCGTGTACGAGGTCTCGCTCACTTCGTTGAGGGCATCCACGAGCGGCTGGAACTTGTGCGCCAGTTCGGCAAACACCGTCGCCAGCACGCGGCGGCTGCCGCGGGCGGTCGACTCGGCCAGCGCCCCGTAGGCGCGCCCGCCCATGGCGATGTGATAGTCGATGTCGATCAGCCGTGCCGCGAAGCCGGGGGCAAAGAAGCCCGCGATGAACAGCGACACGTCCCCGAGCCGCTGCAGCGCGCGGTTGCGCAGGCTCACCGAGGGTGCCTCGAGCGCATCGCACAGCATCAGTGCCAGGGGCTTGAGCCGCGGGCCCTCGGGAGTGGTTTCGTAGAGCGCCTCGGAGCGGGCAAAGAGCGTGAGCAGGTTCACAACGTATTGCTCGGTCTGCTCCTCGACCGCCACGCGTTGTTTCTCGAGCGCGCCGTGCACGGAGTCCTTGAAGAACTCCCGCAGATTGGCGACTGGCAGTACGTGCTTGTCTGCTCGGTCCATCGTTGTCGGGCCTCCGGTAACAGGCAACGGCTCACCCATCCTTAGGTTCACCCTGTATCACACATAATTCCGTGATGCGCTACGCTGATCGCGTGCCGGCTCCTTCCTACAGCTGGCAGCGCACGCGCCACAGTGCTAACAAGTCAGGCCGCGGGAGGTCGGGGTGTTGGATCCGCAGGCAGCGAACGCGCCGCGCACGCTTTTGGGGCTTGCCGGCTTTCAGTGGCTCGCCGTGGCGGCCGGCTGGGCCGGCTGGGGCTTCGATGTCTTCGACGCCATGCTCTTCAATTTCGTGGCCCCGAACTGCATTCCGGCGCTGTTGCACCTGCCGCGCGGCTCGCCCGCCGCCCATGCAGCCGCGGTGTTCTGGATCGGCGTGATCACCGCGGTGCTGCTGGTGAGCTGGGCCGCCGGCGGGGTGCTGTTCGGCTGGGTGGCGGATCGCATCGGCCGCAAGCGCGCGCTCTTCGTGACGATCGCGATCTATGCGGTCGGTACCGGTCTGTGCGCGTTCGTGACCAGCATCGGCCAGCTGATCTGCTGTCGCACGCTCGCCAGTCTGGGCATCGGCGGCGAGTGGGGAATCGGCGCAACGCTCATCGCTGAGACCGTCCCCGAGCATCGGCGCGTCGAGGCGGGCGTCATCATGCAGACCGCCTCGCCGCTGGGCATCGTGCTGGCGAGCGCGGTGAACTACCTGATCGCCGGAGTCTGGCTGGTGGATGACCCGCAGAACTCCTGGCGCTACGTGTTCCTCGCCGGCCTCGCACCGCTGGTGATCGCCGTGCTGGTGCGGCTGTTCCTGCGCGAGAGCACGCCCTGGCAGCTCAGCCGCGCGCGCGCGACGCGCCCGCCGACACCGCGCGAGCTATTCACCGCGCAGTGGCGCCGCGCGACCGCGAGCGGCGTGTTCGTCGCCGTCGTCGCGGTGCTCACCTGGTGGGCCTGCAACGCCTTCATACCGCTGCTGGGCAGCACGCTCGCCGCCGAGCATGCCGTGCGCGCGGGCCTGTCGCCCGCGGCGGCACGGTTGCTGGCCGCCGGCTGGCAGGCGCGCGCCTCGAACGCCTTCAACTTCGGCGGCCTGATCGGTGCGCTCGCCGCGGTGCCGCTGGCACGGCTGTTCGGGCGCCGCGTGCTGTTCGTGGTCTACTTTCTGTTCTCGGCCGCGGCCATCGGCGCGACCTTCGGGCTTGAGCTGCCGCCGCAGACGCGGCTCACGCTGCTGCTGCTGGTCGGTGCGGGCGTTTACGGGGTATTCGGCTTGCTCACTTTCTATCTGCCGGAACTGTTCCCGGCGCGCCTGCGCGCGACCGGTGCCGGCTTTTGCTACAACATCGGGCGCGTCTTCGCCGCCGCCGGCCCCGTTATCGTGGGAGGGGTCACCGCGGCCGCCGGCGGCTCGAGCGGCGCGCTCACCGGCATTCTGTCCTGGGTCGCGCTCGTGCCGCTGACGGCGGCGCTCCTGGCGCGCGCAATCCTGGTCGAGACCCGCGGCCGCGCGCTCGCGCCCTAGTGAGGCTCAGGTGCCGAGCGCGGCGGCGAGTTCGAGGCAGTCACGCACCGCAAGCTCCGGCGCCCCCAGCTCCGCCGGCCAGGGTGTGCCGGAACGGTTCATCCACGCCGCCCTGAGTCCCGCCGCGTGCGCCGCCCGCACGTCCAGCCGCGGATCGTCGCCCACGTACAACAGCTGCGCCGGTGCCACGGCGAGCCCGGCGGCGAGACGCTCGAAGCACAGCCGTGCGGGCTTGGCCGCCCCGAGCTGGCCGGCGTTCAGGGACACGCTGAAGAGGTGGTCCAGGCCGATGCGCCGCAGGTCCGCGTTGCCGTTACTGAGCGTGCCGAGGCGGTGGCGGCTGCGCAGGCGCTCCAGTCCGGGCAGCACGTCCTCGAACAAGGTGACCTCGCAGCGCGCCGCCAGGAAGACTTCGAAAGCGCGGTGCGCCACCTCCTCGTGGTAGCCGTGCTCGCGCGCATGCTCGGCCAGGGCGGTGGTGCGCAGGTAGGTGAAGTCGTGCGCGTTGTGGGGCTCCCGCCGTGCGAGCCGCTCGCGCGCCCCCCGCATGTCCTCGATCGACAGGCGCGCCGCGATGCGCGGGGCATGGGCCTGCAGCCACGCGAACACCCGTTGTTCGGCGCGTACCAGCACCGGCTCGACATCCCAGAGTGTATTATCGAGGTCAAAGGCTATGGCGCGCACGTCGCTGAGCACCTGCAGAGGTTAACATTCCCATGGCGCCGCTTACGCTCGTCATCGGCAACAAGAACTACTCTTCCTGGTCACTGCGCCCGTGGCTGCTGATGAAGCGTCTCGACATTCCCTTCAACGAGGTCGTGATTACGCTCGACACGCCCACCACGCGCGAGGACATCGAGAAGTTCAGCCCCAGCGGCCGGGTACCGGTGCTGCTGCAGGGTGAGCTGTGCATCTGGGACTCACTGGCGATCTGTGAATACCTCGCGGAGCTGACCGGCAAGGGCTGGCCCGCAGCCCCCGCGGCGCGCGCGGTCGCGCGCTCGGTGTGCGCGGAGATGCACTCCGGCTTCACCAACCTGCGTTCGCTGTGGCCCATGAACGCCCGCGCCCGCAACCGCCGCACCGCGTTGACGGCGGCGCTGGAGGCCGACATCGGGCGTATCGATGAGATCTGGAACGACTGCCGTGCGCGTTTCGGCTCCGGCGGCCCCTGGCTGTTCGGGGAGTACACCATCGCTGACGCGATGTATGCGCCGGTCGTGCTGCGCTTCAACACCTATGGCGCGAGCATCTCGCAGACCGCACGCTGGTACATGGCGAGCGTGCTCGAGGATGCCGCCGTGCAGGAATGGCTGCAGGGGGCGCGGCGCGAGTCCTGGACCAATCCTGCCAGCGAAGTGGGTTAGAAGACCCACACGCCCCTCTTTCTTCCCTCCCTCACGGAAACGTCCTCCATGCGATTTTCGCCTCGCCTCGCTCTCAGGCTGCTCGTGTGTACGCTGCCCCTTTGGGCAGCAGCGGTTGAGGCCGCTGACGCGCCCTTCACGGTCGATGATCTGGTGCGCCTGAAGCGCATCAGCGATCCGCAGGTCTCCCCTGACGGCCGCGTGCTCGCCTTCGTGCAACGCGAGACCGACATGAATGCCAACAAGGGCCGCACCAGCCTGTGGTTACTCGACCTGGCCGACCCCGCGGCCACCCCGCAGCGTGCCACCGGCGCGCCGGCGAACGATTCCAGTCCGCGCTGGGCGCCCGACGGGCATACGCTGTATTTCCTCTCGAACCGCTCGGGCACCTCGCAGGTCTGGCGCCTGGACCTGCCGGCACTGGCTGCCCAGCGCGTCACCGACTACCCCCTCGATGTGACCTCTCTGAAAGTTTCCCCGCGCGCAGCGCAGCTGGCGCTGTCGATGGAGGTGTTCCCGGACTGTGAGTCCCTCAAGTGCACCAGGGAGCGCCTCGACCAGCGCGCCGCCGACAAGGCGAGTGGCCGCCTCTACGAGCGCACCTTCATCCGCCACTGGGACACCTGGAGTGATGGCACGCGTTCGCACCTGTTCACCGCGCCGCTGGCGGCGGGCGGCGCGGCGGGCACGCCGGTCGATGTGTCCAAGGGTTTCGATGCGGATATTCCGGAGAAGCCCTTCGGCGATGACAAGAGCTACGACTACAGCCCGGACGGCAAGCAACTGGTGTTCTCGGCGCGCCTCGCGGGGCGCACCGAGCCCTGGTCGACCAACTTTGATCTGTTCGCGACCCCCGCCGACGCCAGCGCCGCCCCCGTGAACCTCACCGCCGCCAACCCCGCCTGGGACGCCCAGCCGCACTTTCTGCCGAACGGCGATCTGGCGTGGCTCGCGCAGGATCGCCCGGGCTTTGAGTCGGATCGCTTCCACGTCATGCTCAAGGAGGCGCGCAGCGGCGCGGTGCGCTCACTCACCGGCGGCTGGGATCGCTCGGCGGCGAACCTGGGCGTGACCGCCGACGGGCGCGAGCTGGTGGTAACGGCGGATGAGACCGGACAGAAGGCGCTGTTCCTAGTCGACCTGAAGAGCGGCACCCCGCGCAAGCTGGTCGGGGATGGCGAGGTGGACGACTTCGCCATCACGCGCGAGCGCATCGTGTTCATGCGCGCCGACCTTGGCGGGCCGACGGACCTTTACAGCGTGCCGCTGCGCGGTGGCGCGATGAAGCGCCTGACGCAGGTCAACCGTGCGGACCTCGAGGCGCGCCGCATGAGCGCCTTTGAGCAATTCAGCTTCAAGGGCTGGAACGACGAGACCGTCTACGGCTACGTCATGAAGCCCTTCGGCTTCGAGTCCGGCAAGCGCTACCCGATCGCCTTCCTGGTGCACGGCGGTCCGCAGGCGAGCATGCAGAACCTGTGGACCTATCGCTGGAACGCACAGGCCTTCGCCGGGGCGGGCTACGCGGTCGTCATGATCGATTTCCACGGCTCACCCGGCTACGGGCAGGCCTTTACCGACTCGATCAGCAAGGACTGGGGCGGCAAGCCGCTCGTTGACCTGCAGAAGGGGCTCGCGGCCGCGCTGGCGCGCTACCCGTGGCTCAACGGCGAGCGCGCCTGCGCACTCGGCGCTTCCTACGGCGGCTTCATGATGAACTGGATCGAGGGCAACTGGCCGGAACGCTTCCGCTGCATCGTCAACCACGACGGTCTGTTTGATCAGCGCATGATGTATTACGCGACCGAGGAGCTGTGGTTCCCGGAATGGGAGTTCGGCGGCCCGCAGTACGAAGTTCCGGAAAACTATGAGCACGTCAACCCGGTGGACTTCGTCGCCAAGTGGCGCACCCCGATGCTGGTGATCCACGGCCAGCAGGACTTCCGCATTCCCTACACCCAGGGGATCGGCGCGTTCACGGCGCTGCAGCGCCGCGGCATCGAGAGCAAGCTGCTGCTATTCCCGGACGAAAACCACTGGGTGCTCAAGCCCGCCAACAGCGTGCTGTGGTATCACACGGTGCTCGGCTGGCTCGACGCACACCTGAAAGATTGAGCGCGGCGGGCGCGCCGCGGCCTCAGGAGCCGCTCTTGCGGAACTCGTAGCCGCTCAGGGTGAGCGTCTCCGCGGACAGGGTCGCATCGGGCCCGCTCGTCGCGCTGCCCCCGGCACGGTGACAGTGCTTGGTATCGTGATTGGCGACGAATTGCTCGCCGCTGCGCTTCCAGATGAGCTCGCATCCCACCGGCGCCACGTCCTCGGCCATCACGATGGTGAAGATCGAGGGATTCAGCTGACCGTCGCGCCAGCGTCGCGGCTCGGCAAAGTTGTACATGAGCCCGATGATGCCGCGCTCCTCGTCGATGTCGAAGCTGAACATGCGCTCGCTCAGGACGCGCTTCGGATCATCCGCCGCCATTTCCTGGGCGAAGAAGAGGTGGTGCCCGAGGCGCGGCGTCTGCACCGGGATGATGAGGATCGCCACCCGGTCGTGGGGGGTGTGCGCGCCGTTCTTTTCATCGTGCTCGGCCTGCGCCACGTTGTCATAGTGACCCGGAAACCACGCCAGCACGTCCGCCAGGTCCTCCGCGCGCTCCCTTTCCCGTTTCTGGGCGGCACAGCCTGTGAGCGCCAGGGCCGCGGCCAGCAGGCAGGCCGCGCCGATGCCGCGCCAGTTGATTTCAGCCATACGATGCCCGCCACTGCGCGCGATATTTCAGACCCAGGTCCATCAGGCGCTCCAGCAGCTGCGCGTAGGGCACGCCGCTGGCGCGCGCGGATTCGGCAAAATCCTCCGCGGTCTCCAGGTTCGGGTTGGCATTGGCCTCGAGCACGTACACCTGTCCCTGCGCGGTTACGCGAAAGTCCATGCGAGCATACCCGGACATGCCCAGTGCCCGATAGATGCGGCGCGACAGACGGTCGAGTGCCGCCAGCACCTGCGGCGGCAGGTCCGCGGCGGCGTGCGTGGTGATGCCGTACTTCGCCTGGTAGCGCTTGTCCCACTTCACCTTGCGCGTCGCGATGCCGGCCAGGTTGTCGGGCATGGAACCGAACACCATCTCCCAAACCGGCAGGCGCGTGAGACGTTCGTTGCCGAGCACGCCGACGTACAGCTCGCGCCCCTCGATGTACTCCTCCACCAGCGCATCGGACTTCACCTGCTCGTGCACGAACTCGATGCGCTCCTTGAGCTTGGCGGCGTCCTCGACCACCGAGGCCTGCGCGATGCCGAGGGAGGCATCCTCGACGGTCGACTTCACGAACAGCGGGAAGCGCAGTTTCTTTGGCACGTGGAAGCGCGCGCCGCGGCGGAACACCGCGAACTGCGGGGTGGCGATGCGGTGAAACGCCAGCAGCTGCTTGGACAGTGACTTGTCGCGCGACAGCAGGAGCCCGCGCGGGTTGCAGCCGGTGTAGGGCTGACGCATGAGCTCGAGGAACGCCACCACGTGCTGATCGTAGGTGACGATGCCGTCGAATTCCTCCAGCAGGTTAAAGACGATGTCCGGTTCCCAGTCGGCGATGGCGCTGCGCAGCTCGGTGAGGCTGTCGAGCACGCCGAGGCAACGTACTTCGTGGCCGCGCTTGCGCAGGGTGGTGATGACATCGTACTCGGTGCGCCACTCCTCGATTTCCTTGTCGGTGTGGCCTTCCAGACTCTCCGGGGGCACCAGGCTCGCGTGCACCACGACGAGCGTGCGCAGCCGTCTCATAGCGACAGGTGTGGAGTCTCGCGTTGGGAGTACAGCCCGGTCAGCCGCTCGAGCATCCAGCGCGAGTAACGCCGGGCGTCGCGCTGGTTGCCGCGCACGTACAGGTCGAGCCGCTCGGTGCGCTCGATCAGCATGCGCAAGACCTGATCCACGCTGTAAGGGTCGATCTTGAGCGCGCGCGCCACGCTCGCGGTGAGCACGCGGCCGTGCGCGCGCAGCAGCGTCGCCGCCTTCACGCTCAGGCGCCGGGTCGGCGCGTCAGTGAAGGCGCGCTTGAGCAGTTCGTCGGCGAGCCCGCGGCGGATCTGGCGGTTGTGCGCAAGCTTGCGCCGATAGTGCTGCGCGAGCGTGCGGGTGTCCTCGCTGAGCGGCTCGACGCGGATACGGTTGCGCACCGGGGCGCGCACCTCGCGCACGCTGGCGATGAGTTCATCCACGGCCTTGAGCTTGTGCAGCGCCGGCCAGTCGGCGTAGTTCTTGCGCCACGCCGATTTCGGCGTCAGCCACACGGCGAAGGTCTCCGCGAAGTCCTCCGTCGGGTGCGCCTGTGCATACCACTCCCCCAGATGCTGCACGTAGCGGCGGCTGCCGGCGCGCGCGCGGTAGCGCGCCGGGTAGGGCACGCTCGCATGCCCGAACACGTCGCGCCAGCGGCGCCGCCGCCGCAGGCGGTAGGCGTTGTCGATCGCATGCCCCGCCTCGTGGCGCAGGATCCGCATCAGCAGGCGCGAGTTGCCGCCCTCGGCCTCGCGCATGATGCGCCGCTCGAGCCGCTCGAGGCGCGGGTGTGCGAGGTAGAACGGCATCGCGATCCCGGGCACGCCATCGGGGGAAAACCACTCCTGCGCCAGCCACGCGTGCGGGCGCACGCGGATGCCGCGGCGCTCGAGGTCCGCATACAGCCGGCGCAGGTGTCGCGCGAGCGGCGAGCGCGCGATCGAGAGCTTCAGATCGCAGAAGCGCATCTTCAGCAGTTCTTCGTCCGGCAGCCGCGACCACCCGCGCACCACGGCCGCACGGGAGCGGGGGCGTGCTCGGGATGAGGTACGGCCGGTGGCGCGTGTCGGGGACATCCGCGTGCTTGGGGCTTTCGAGGGGAAGGTCGCAGGCGCGAGCTTACGACAGCGGCGGCCGCGCTGTCTGCCGGTCCTGTGGCCGTGCGCAGAGTGCGCGGGCCTCAGTTGCCGAACTCGAGCAGCGCGTGCGCCAGCAGGCGGTCGGCGAAGCTTTCGAGCAATTGCAGTTTCATCAGGCTGTTGCGCCATAGAGTGGGGATGGCACTTGCACCGTAGTGCGCACCCGCCAGGGCGCCGGCTGCCGCCGTGACCACGTCCGAGGTGCCGCCGAGGTTCGCCGCCGTCAGCACCGCGTCGCGGAAATTGTGTGTCCGCGCAAAGACATCCAGCGCCGTCGCCAGCGCCGCCGGGGCGCTGCCCTCCTGGCCCAGGGCCGCCGGGCGCGAGGTCTTGCCCACGAGCGCCTCGGCGGCGGCCACCACCGCGCTGCGGGAGCCCCCGGAGAGCGCCGCGTGCAGGGCGCATGCCAGCGCCCGGCAGGCACCCAGCACCGCCGCGGACTGGCAGGTGGTGCGGGCCGCTTCGGCCGAGCGCTCGGTGGCCGCCGCGGCGTCGGCGAAGTAGTACATGACCGTGGGCGCGACCCGGGAGAGGGTTTCCGGATCGAGCGCCTCCGGGTCGTGCGAGCCGGAGAAGGCCTGGCGGCGCCACTGCGCCTTGGCCAGGGCGCGTGCCGTGCCTGCGGTGATCCCGACGCACTGATCGGTGGCGGAGAGGTAGCCCTGCTGCTGCCAGCGCCGATAACGGGCCATCTGGTCGGGGGCGTCGAAGCCCCCCGTCTCCAGCAGGCTGTCGGCGAGACACAGCGCCATCGCGGTATCGTCGCTCCAGGCACCCCGCGGCAGATCGAAGGGCCCGCCGCCGAGCATGTCCCCGACCGGACTGAAGCGACCCGGACGACGGAACTGGGTAGCCGCCGCCACCGCATCCCCGGTGGCAAGGCCCAGCAGGGCCCCCAGGAAGCGCTCGCGCAGCTCGCGCACCGCGGCCAGCGTCGCCGGGTCATGCAGCGGGTCAAGCTCCGGCGCGGCAACGCGCTGCCAGGTGCGCACGTAGGCGGTCTGTTGGTCCGTCTCCGGCACGGACGGCCACTGCCGCGAGCGGGCGCTCTGCTGCCACAGGTGGTTGAGCTCCTCGATCGCCTCCTCGCCCGTGCGCCCGAGCTCGGTCAGCAGGCACCCCGCGGCCATGCCCGTGCGCCCGATGCCGGCGCGGCAATGCAGGTACACCGCCTGTCCGTCGCGCAGCGCGCTGCGCACCTGGTCGAGGATCGCGCCCATGTCAGCGGCGCTGCCGGGCGTGCCGTGATCCGGGATGGATTTGCGGAAGTAGCGGGCGTCCGCGGGCAGCTGCGCGGCGTAGGAGGCGAATTCTTCCGGCGTGGTCAGGTCGATGAAGCAGCGGATGCCCGCCGCCAGCAGGCTCTCGAGGCGTTGCGGCGCGAGCTGCGGGTCGCCGCCGGCGGGGTGCTCGCCGGCCAGCACCCGCCCGGGCAGCACCCAGTAATAATTGCCGAGCGGCAGCGCCAGCGGCGCGACGGAGGATGGGGCGTCCACGCGGGCGCTTCAGCCAGCCAGTGCCGGAACGCTGTCGCGCGCCTGCGCGAACGCCTCTTCGTCGGCCTCGCTCATGGGCCGCACCTGCCGCAGATCCAGCCCCGCAAAGTCAAAGTGACGCGGATCGGCCAGATGCGCCGGCTCCACGTTCCGCAGTGCCGAGAAGATCGATTCGGTACGCCCGGGAAACTCGCGTTCCCACTGCGCCAGCATCCGCTTCACCGCCGTGCGCTGCAGGTTGTCCTGCGAGCCGCACAGCTTGCAGGGGATGATCGGGAAAGCGCGCCCGCGCGCGTAGCGGGCGATGTCACGCTCGGGCGCATAGGCCAGCGGGCGGATGACCACGTGGCGGCCGTCGTCCGAGAGCAGCTTCGGCGCCATGGCCTTCAGGCGCCCGCCGAAGAACAGGTTGAGGAAGAACGTCTCAACGATGTCCTCGCGGTGGTGCCCGAGGGCGATCTTGGTCACGCCGTGCTCGGCGGCATACCGGTACAGCGCGCCGCGGCGCAGGCGCGAGCACAGCCCGCACATGGTGCGCCCTGCCGGGACCACGCGTTTCACCACGCTGTAGGTGTCCTGCTCGATGACCTCGAACGGCACGCCGAGGCCGGCGAGGTATTTGGGCAGCACCTCCTGCGGGAAGTCCGGCTGCTTCTGGTCAAGGTTCACCGCGAGCAGCTCGAAGTCCACCGGCGCACTGCGCTGCAGGGACAGCAGGATGTCCAGCAGCGTGTACGAATCCTTGCCGCCCGACAGGCACACCATGACCTTGTCCCCGGCACTGATCATTTGGTAGTCGGCGATGGCCCGCCCGGCCGCGCTGCGCAGCTGCGCGGCCAGCCGGTGGAGCGTGCGGGAGGGCTTCGCAGCGGCATTCATAGACACAGGCTGAGGGCACTCATCGGGTCCGGCAGTGCGGACGAGGGAGGTGAGTTTAAAGGCCTTCAGGCCGCCGCGCTGCTGGCACTCGCCTCGAGGTACTTCGCTTCAACATAACGGATGAAGGAGGTGGAGCCGAGCGGCTTGCCCGTGGCGCTCTTGAGCAGCTCCTGCACCGGCACCTTGGCGCCGAGGCTGTGCACCTGGGTGCGCAGCCAGCCGAACATCCCGGCGAACTCCCCGCGCGCCAGCTGTTCGTCCAGGGCCGGCACCTCCGCCCGCATGCTCTCGTAGAACTGCGCGGCGATGACGGCGCCCAGGGCGTAGGAGGGAAAGTAGCCGAACGAGCCCACGGCCCAGTGGATGTCCTGCAGGCAGCCGTCGACGTCGTTCTGCGGCCGGATGCCCAGACGCTGTTCCATGCCGGCATTCCAGGCTTCCGGCAGGTCGCGCACCGCGAGCTCCCCGGACAGCAGCTGCTTCTCGAGCTCGTAGCGCAGCATGATGTGCAGCGGATAGGTGAGTTCGTCCGCATCCACGCGGATCAGCCCGCGCTGCACGCGCGTGAGGTGGCCGTAGACGTTCTCGACGTCCCACTCGGGGCCGCCGACGCCGAAGTGCTTGGCGAGCAGCGGCTGCACGTAGCGCACGAACGGGCGGCTGCGGCAGACCATCATTTCCATGAGCAGGGACTGGCTCTCCTCGAGCGCCATGCCACGGTCGCGCCCCACCGGCTGGTCGCGCCAGTCCTGTGGCAGCCCCAGGTCGTACATGGCGTGCCCGGTCTCGTGCAGCGCCCCCAGCAGGCCCGAGAACACGTCATCCGGATCAAAGCGCGTGGTGATGCGGATGTCCCCCGGGCTGCCCTCGGTGAAGGGGTGCTCGCTTTCGTCGAGGCGGCCGCGGTCGAAGGGAAAGCCCACCGCCTTCATGACCTCGACCACGAGCGCGCGCTGCTTGCCGGCCGGGAATTTGCCGAGCAGCGGCAGCAGCGGGCGGTGGTCCTGCACGGCAATGGCCTCGCGGATGAGCGAGGGCAGCCGCCGCGAGAGCGCCTTGAACATCGCATCGATGTCGAGCGTCGTGAGCCCGGGGGAAAACTCGTCCACCAGGGCGTCGTAGGGGGCCAGGTTCAGCGCCTGTCCCAGCAGGGCCGCCTTGTCGCGCACCAGGTGCACGACCTCTTCGAGATACGGCGCGAAGGTGGCGAATTTTCCCTCCGCGCGCGCCTCGAGCCAGCGCGACTCGGCGCGCGAGGCGGCCTTGGTCAGGCGCGAGACGAGCGTCACGGGCGTGGCGATCGCGTGATCACGCTGCCGGCGCATCTCGTGCAGGTTGGCGACCTGCCAGTCCTCGAGCCCCTGCAGATTGGCCTGCGCGCGGTCGAGCAGGCGCGTGATGCGTGGTGCCGTCAGCAGTGCATGGTGCTCGGTCTCGAGCGCCGCCAGCTGATCGCCGCGCACGTCCGCGCTGCCCCGGGGCATCATCACGGCCGCGTCCCAGCGCAGCAGCGCGAGCGCGCCGCGAAAGGCGTGCAGGCGCTTGAACTCCTGTTCGAGTTGCTTGTAGGGCGAGGCAGACATGGTTCGGAAGGATCGCGGCGGAACGGTGCTTAGTTTACCAGTTCCGCGGGCTTGCTCGGCCGCCCATAACTTAATTTATCTTTTTAAATCAATAAGTTATTTCGTGTTGCGTTAAATTGACAGTCACTCCCCCTTGACGGCGGCAGCCTCAAGGAGGCCGCCGCGGGACCATTATGTCGCCTGGCCCGCCGAGCGCCGCGCGAGGGATGCGGGCAGTGATGCCGGCGTGGCGAGCGCCTGCCAGGCGAGCATCGCGCGCTTGCGGTCCTCGCCCCAGTGATAACCCCCGAGCGCGCCGTCCTGGCGCAACACGTTATGACACGGGATCAGCCAGGCCACCGGATTGGCGCCCACGGCATTGCCGACGGCGCGGGCGGCACCGCCGGCCCCGGCGGCCCGCGCGAGCTGCGCGTAGCTGAGCGGCGCGGCCCGGCCCGCCGTCAGCAGCGCCTGCCAGACCTTGATCTGGAAGTTGGTGCCCTGCACCGCCAGTCGCAGCGGCGCGGCACCGGGGGGCTGCGCGTGCCAGATGCGCCCGGCCAAGCGCGGCCGCGGCGCCATCGGCGCGCTCCAGCTGTGCCCGCGGCCATGCGCCCTGCAGCGAGGCGAGCGCCGCCGCCTCGGCGCCCGGCTCCACGAAGGCGAGGTGAGCGATGCCGCGGGTGGTGCTCGCGATCAGGGCGCGACCAAAGGGCGTCTCGCTGAAGCCCGCGGTGAGCCCCAGTCCCGAGCCGTGCGCCTTGAGCTCCCCGGGCGTGACCGCCTCCAGTGTCACCATCAGGTCGTGCAGGCGCCCGGGGCCCGAGAGGCCCACGGCGTAGGCCGCCTCGAGCACCGAGGGGGTGGTGCGCAACGCTGCGCGCGCGGCGCGCGCCGTGACGAAGGCCAGATATTGCCGCGGCGTGACACCGGCCCAGCGACGGAACAGGCGGTTGAAGTGAAACTCCGACAGGTGCGCGGCGGCCGCCATCGCCGCGAGGCGCGGCTGCGAGCGGAAGTGGCCGTCGATGTAGCGGATCGCCCGTGCGATGCGGTTGAAATCGCGGCTGTCGAGGAAACTGCTGGTACGGTCGTTCATGGCAGCCATTCTAGGGCGCCGGTGCCGGCGGACCGACCCGAATCTTGCGCTGCTGGCAGTGCCGGGGTGCCCGCCGGCCTTCGGTTACACTGCCGCGCGATGCGCGCTCGGTGGCCACAGGTGCGGCCAGCGCGCCACGATTACGCCGATGCCGACGGAGACCGCGAGCAGAGCCACGAGGGTGAGCGCGATCAGGACCCGACGCATCGCGCCATCATAACCTGAGCGTCGGTGTGAAAAAGACATGACCCCAGCCAGGCGACTCGCCGTGTGCATGCTGGCGTCCGAGGTAGCGCCGCTGTCCAAGACCGGCGGACTCGCGGACGTGGCCGGGGCGCTGACCAAAGTGCTGAGCGCGGCCGGTCACGACGTGCGGCTCTTCACCCCGGCGTACGCGAGCATCGATCGGGCCGCCTGCGCCGCCCGCCCGGTGCCCCAGCTGCAGAAACTGCGCCTGAGCGTGGGCGCGCAGTCGTTCGTGTTCTCGGTGCTGCGCGGGAAGCTCGCCCCCGCCGCGGCGGTATACCTGATCGACTGCCCTGCCCTGTTCGCGCGCCCGACGCTGTACACCAGCGACACCGACGAGCACGTGCGCTTCCTCGCCTTCACGCGCGCCGCGCTCATGGCGTGTCGCGAGATGCGCTGGGCACCGCGCATCATCCACTGCAACGACTGGCACACCAGCTTTGCGCCGCTGTTCCTGAGGACGCTGTACCGCGCCGAGCCGCTGCTGGCGCCGGCGCGCACGCTGCTCACCATCCACAACATCGGTTACCAGGGCATCTTCCCGGCGGCGCGCGTGGCGGATCTCGGACTCGAGCCTGAGCAGCTGCCGCTGCTGTACCAGCCGGACCTGGCCGGCGGCCGGATCAACGCGCTGCGCCACGGCATCCTCTACGCGGATGCGATCAACACCGTCAGCCCCACCCACGCGCGCGAGATCTGCTCGGACGAATACGGCATGGGGCTCGAGGACAGCCTGCGCGCCCGCGCGGCGGACGTGAGCGGCATCCTGAACGGGGTCGATTACGAGGAATGGGATCCGCGCCGCGACCGCTACCTGCCGGCGCACTACGATCCGCAGCACCTGAGCGTCAAGGCGCAGCTCAAGGGCATGTTCGTCGAGCGCCATGGCCTCACGCCCGGGGTCGACATCCCGCTGGCGGGGATCGTCAGCCGGCTGGCCGCTCAGAAGGGCATCGAGCTCATGTTCGAGGGGCTGCCGCGGATCCTGGCCTCGCGGCCGATGAATTTCGTGGCGCTCGGCAACGGCGAGGCCCGCTACGAGGACTTCTTCAGCGCCCTGGCGCGCAGCTTCCCCGCCCGGGTGCACTTCCATCGCGGCTACGACGATGAGCTCGCGCACTGGATCGAGGCGGCCAGCGACCTGTTCCTGATGCCCTCGCGCTACGAGCCGTGCGGGCTGAACCAGATGTACAGCCTGCGCTACGGCACCGTGCCGGTCGTGCGCCGCACCGGGGGACTGGCGGACTCGGTCGAGCACTTCAACCCCGAGTCGGGCACCGGCACCGGCGTCGTGTTCAACGACTTCGACACGCCGGCGCTCGAGTGGGCGCTGAACACGGCGCTCGACTGGTATGCGCAGCCGCAGCTGTGGGCGCGCCTGGTGCAAAACGGCATGGCGTGCGATTTCTCCTGGACGCGCCAGGGCGCGCAGTACCTCGAGCTGTATCAGCGCCTCATGGCAGCTTGAAGCTGCCGCGCTGATCGAACGGCAGCGAGCGCATCCAGCCTTCCGAGAGCGCCACCTTGCCGACGAGGTGATAGTCGAGCGCCGCCGGAGCATTCTGGCTGCGCCCGAGGAAATGGATCAGGGTGCCGGCGAGATTGGTGCTGACGTTCATGTCGAACTCGGCCTCCCCGAGCGCCGGAACCACGAAGCTCGTGGCCGACTGTCCGGTGGCGAACTGCTGCCCGTCCACCTCGAGGGTGTACTCGATGCCCTTGATCGGCAGGGTGCGGTCGTTGGGGTTGACGACATGCATGCGCAGCTTCAGGCGCTGCTGCCACAGATCCGCGCTGACGAGCTGGACGTCGACGATCGACAGTTGCGGCGCCTGCAACTTCGGCGCGAGGGCACAGGCGCCGAGGATCGCCACCAGCAAGAGCGGAACGCTGCGCAGGAAAGTCTTCACGGCGCGGGCATGGTAGCAAAGGGGCCCGGGCGGGCCTCAGCAGCGTCCGAAGGCGCGGTTCAGCTGTGCGCAGCGCTGCGCCAGCTCGGTGCTGAGCACGCCCGGCGGTACGCGCCACTGCCAGTTGCCGCGAATGGTTCCGGGGGTATTGAAGCGTGCTTCGGATCCCAGGCCCAGCAGGTCCTGCACGGGCAGCACGGCCAGCTGCGCCACCGAACCGAGCGCGGCGCGGATGAGTGACTCGGGCATCGAGGCGGCACCGGCGCGCAGGAAGAAGTCCACCCGTGCCGTGGTCGGCGGATCAAGGCTGCGGTACCAGCCGAGCGTCGTGTCGTTGTCGTGCGTGCCGGTGTAGGCCACGCAGTCGCGCAGGTGCAGGTAGGGCAGGTGAGGATTGGCCGCATTGCCGTCGAAGGCGAACTGCAGCACGCGCATGCCGGGCAGCCCGAAGCGCTGCATCAGCTCGATGACGTCGGGGGTGATGACGCCCAGATCCTCGGCGACCAGGGGCAGGTCGGGAAAGCGGGCCCTGAGCCTGGATAGCAACGCCTCCCCGGGGGTGCTCTGCCAGGAACCGCCACGGGCATCCGCGGCCCCGGCGGGTATCGCCCAATGAGCGGCGAAGGCGCGGAAGTGATCCAGGCGCAGCAGGTCCAGGCGCGCCAGCTGTACCGCAAGCCGGGTGCACCACCAGTCGAAGTCACGCCGCGCCACGGCGACCCAGTCATACAGCGGGTTGCCCCAGCTCTGGCCGTTTTCGGTGAAGTAATCCGGCGGCACGCCACCGATAGCGGCCGGCTCGCCGGTGTCCTTGAGCTGGAACAACTCCCGGTGCACCCAGGTTTCCGCCGAGGAGGGCGCGACGTAGAACGGCAGGTCACCGAACAGGCGCACCCCGCGTGCCTGCGCGTACTCGCGCAGCGCCCCAAACTGCAGGTGAAAGGCGTACTGCTCGCGCTCCACGCGCTGCAATTCCGCGGCGCGCTCGCGCCGCACACCCTCCAGCGCGGCGGGGACGCGATCCCGCAACGGCTGCGGCCAGCGCCAGAACGGCGCGCCCCCGAAGGCGTGCGTCAGCACCTCGAACAGCGCGTAGTCGGGCAGCCAGGCGCCCGCCTCGGCGAGAAACTGCGCATCCACCGGTGCCTCGGCGGGCGGCAGCTCCGTAGCGTCCAGCAACGCAGGATTGCCCGCGGCGTCTGAGCGCACCCAGTAGGGCGAGCCGTCCGCGCCGGTCGGTCCGACGGGCAGCACCTGCCACACCGAAAAACCGGCACTCGCGAGCCAGTCGATGCAGGCACGGCCACCGCGCCCGAGGGGCGCCTCGAGCGCCGAGAGCGGCAAGAGCACGCCGGCGCGACGGCGATCAAACACGGGCAGTCGTGTGCTCACCGGGGCAGCTACGCGCTCAGCCGGCGTTGGCGCGGCGCATGACACCGCCGTGTTCGGGCGTGCCGGAGCCGCGCGAGATCGGCAACGCGAGTTCCGCGGGCGGCACGAGGTTCAAGCGACGGTAAAGCGTGACCAGCTGCCGCCGGTACAGGATGTCGAACTGGCTGACCGCATCGGTCGGGTTGTAGTCGCCGAACCACCAGAACCAGTCGGAGCTCTCGCACAGCGCCAGCTGCCGGCCGGCCTGCGCGCGCTGCGCGGCATCGGTCAGCTGCGGCACGACGCGGTCGAAGGCCTGCTTGGCCTCGCACAACAGGTCCCAGGCGCGGTTCTTGGCCGCATCCCCCATCCAGGTCGAGAGCGTGCCGTGCACCCAGCTGCCGGCCATGACCTGCGGCAACGGCGCCGGCTGCATGCCCCGATCGAGACACTCCGAGAGCGTCATGAGCTCGAATTGCGGCTGGTTGGACAGCTGCGCGTAGAGCGCCCTGAGGAAGTAATAGCCGTTGAAGGGGTAGTGCTCCCAGGCATTCTCGCCGTCGAGCGCGATCAGCACCGCGTGATTGGCGCTGCCGTCATAGCGCCGCGCGAGCTGGTTGAGCTCGTTCACCAGATTCTGCGCGGCGTCATCGCCGTGCCAGGTGGCGTAGGTGAAGCCGATGAGATCCGAGAGTGCGTCATCGCGGAAGAAGCAATCGAGCCCCGTGCCGGCAACGCGGTAAGGACGGTTGTAGGCCAAGGGGTCGGCCGCCGCCTCAGGATCGCTGAGCGCGAGGCTCCCGCGCAGCACCGCGGCGCTGCTCGCCGCCCAGCGAAAGCCCCCGGCGGAGGCCAGCAGCTCGAGCGTCGCCGCACTGATCGCGCCTTCGGCCGGCCAGCAGCCCGCCGGGCGTCTGCCGAAGGCGCGGGTAAAGACGCGCAGCGACTCCTCGACATGCCAGGCGGCACGCGCCGCGCCCCCGTCGTAGGCGGGGTGCTGCGGCAGCGGCATCGCCGGCACCGCGTCGCGCGCGCACTTGAAGTCCAGCAGCAGCGGAATGATCGGGTGACCGTACGGGGTCACGGACAGCTCCACTTGGCCGCGCTCGGCGAGCGCGCGGTAGCGCGGCACCACCTGCCCGATGAGCTCCCCGAGCAGCGCGAGCAGATCCCGTCGCTGTGCGGCGGTGAAGTCACGCCCGCGCTCGGTGAGGCGCGCCACCAAGGGATGCGTGCGCCGCACCGTCTCGCCGAGCCACGCCAGGTGGTACCAGACCGCCAGGTCGTGGATGAACTGATCCGAGGCGTAGCCGACGCGCTCGGGCACACCGAGCGTCTCGGCGATGGTGGCGAGCTCGAGGTAGGGACCGAAGCGCTCGATCATGTGCTGGCGGTGCCCGCGCAGGCAGGCCCGCAGGAGCGCGAGACGCTGCGCGGGCTCCACCGGCACGGCCTCCGGGCCGAGCAGCGCCAGCACCGGGTCCGGCAGCGCCGCGCCGTTTTGCAGATGCTCGGCGATGCGCCGCGCAATCTCCTCCACCTGCTCGATCAGCACCGGGGTGAAGTTCACCACCGCGCGCGCCGCCGGGTTGGCCTCCAGGTGCGCCGCCATGTCGGTGTAGTCCTTGATGGCGTGCAGGTAGGTCCACGGCAGCGTGTACTGGCCGGTGAGCGCGTCGCGGTACTGCGGCTGGTGCATGTGCCACAACAGGATCACCGGCAGGCGCGCGCCGCTGTTCATCGGCGTGCATCCCCCGCAGGGCGGTAGATCGGCCGGGCCTTACTCACCGCGCAACCGGCGCAGCATGTCGGCGGTGACCAGCACCACGCCGTTCTCGGTGACGTGGAAGCGCCGCGCGTCCGCCGCGCCGTCGACCCCGATGTGAGTGTTATCGGGGACCTCGCAGCCCTCGTCGATGATCGCGCCGGTGATCACGCAGCCGCGCCCGATCTCGACGTTGGGCAGCACCACCGAGCGGCGAATGCTGGTGCGCTCCTCGACGCGCACGTTGGAGAACATCAGCGACTCGCGCACCACGGCGCCGGAGATGATGCAGCCGCCGGACACCATGGAGTTGATGGCGGTGCCGCGGCGCCCGTCCTCGTCGAGGATGAACTTCGCCGGCGGCTGCTGCACCTGGTAGGTCCAGATCGGCCAGTCCTGGTCGTAGATGTTCAGCTCCGGACGCACGTGCACGAGCTCGAGGTTGGCATCGAAGTAGGCGTCAATGGTGCCAACGTCGCGCCAGTAGCTCTGGGCGCGGGTCTTCACGTCCTGGAACGGATAGGCGAACACCTGGCGGCTGGCGTCGATGGCAGCGGGCAGCACGTTCTTGCCGAAGTCGTGCGCGGAGGACTCATCGGCGGCATCAGCGGTGAGCAGGTTCTCGAGCAGGCGCGAGTTGAAGACGTAGATGCCCATGGAAGCGAGGATCGTGTCCGGGCGCCCGACGAGGGTGTCCGGCTGCGCGGGCTTCTCGGTGAACTTGGTGACCCGGTTCCACTCGGTCGCGGTGAGCACGCCGAAGTTGCGCGACTCAGGCGCCGGCACCTCGACCACGCCGACCGTGATGTCGGCGCCCTTCTCGACGTGGTAGGCGATCATCGGCCCGTAATCCATCTTGTAGATGTGGTCCCCGGCGAGCACCAGCACGTGTTTCGGGTGGTGCGAGACGATCAGCTCGAGGTTCTGGTACACCGCGTCGGCGGTGCCGCGGTACCAGCTCGCGTCCAGCTGCTGCTGCGCCGGCACCACCTCCACGAACTCGCCGAACTCGCCCCGCAGGTAACTCCAGCCGTGCTGCACGTGCTGGATGAGCGACTGCGCCTTGTACTGGGTGAGGATCGAGATCTGGCGGATGCCGGAGTTGACGCAGTTGGAGAGCACGAAATCGATGATGCGGAACTTGCCGCCGAAGGGCGTCGCCGGCTTGCAGCGGTGCTCGGTCAGGTCGCGCAGCCGCTCGCCGCGCCCGCCCGCCATGATGACGGCGAGCGTGCCGCCCGTGAGGCGGCTGACATAGCGGCCGGAAGAAGCGCGGGCGGGCTGGCGCGGCATGGGCGCTACTACACCGCAAGCGGCGGCGCGCGCGCAACCTTGCACCGTGCCCCGCTCACAGCCATTTCATGAGGCCCAGTTCGTAGGGGTGCGAGAGCAGCTCGTGCCACGGATAGATGCGGATCTCGGTGTGGAACTGGCCGCATTCCGGGGGCTCCACGTCCAGCGCGAACACCTGGCTGCCGTCCGCCTCGTGCTCATCCGTCGCTGACAGCACGGCGTGCCACAGGCCCGCGCGCGGGGGCCGCTGGTAGGAGGACAGCGGCGGCGGCGACAGATCCGCCTCGGGCAGCAGCCGGCGGGCGACGTACTCGACGCGCACGTCGGCCGGCGCCAGGCCGTGCAGACCGGCCGCCACGCGCAGGCGCAGCCGCTCGCCACGCGGCACGTCGCGGGCGGCGTTGCTGAGCACGCGCAGCGTCACGCGCGGCCACACCTGCACCACGCGCTGCTTCCACTCAGCAAGCGTGCGCGCCCCGGTGAACGCGTTGGCGGCGAGCTTGCGGTATTGCGCCGCGGCGGGCAGGTACAGCCCCTGCGTGTAGTCAAACAACACCCGCCGCATGTTGAAGCGCGGAATCACGCTCATCATGGCGCGCTTGCTGGTGCGCACCCAGGCGCCCGGCACGCCGGACTCGTCGCGCCCGTAGTAAAGCGGCAGCACCTCCTCCTCCAGCGCGCCGAGGATGAGTTCGGCCTCGAGGGCGTCGCGCCGCTCCGGATCCTGCACCGCCGCCGGCGGAATCCCCCAGCCGTTGTCCTGCATCCAGCCCTCCGCCCACCAGCCATCGAGGATGCTCAGGTTAAGGCGCCCGTTGATCGCCGCCTTGATGCCCGAGGTGCCGCTCGCCTCGAGCGGCGCGATGGGGTTGTTCAGCCACACGTCCACACCGGAGACCAGGCTGCGCGCGAGCTGCAGGTCGTAGTCCTCCAGGAACACCACCCGGCCGGCGAACTCCGTGCTCATCATCAGCTGGCGGATCTCGCGCAGCACATACTTGCCCGGCTCGTCCGCCGGGTGTGCCTTGCCGGCGAACAGCAGCACCAGCGGGCGTTCCGGATCGTTCACCAGGCGCGCCAGGCGCGCGCGGTCGCGCAGCAGCAGCGTGGCGCGCTTGTAGGTGGCGAAGCGCCGCGCGAACCCCAGGGTCAGGATGTCCGGGCGCTGTGGATCGAGAAAGCGCGTCACGTGCCGCAGCTGGGCGGGGCTGAGGCCCTTGCGGTGATACTCACGCTGCAGGCGCTGGCGCACGCTCGCGAGCATCCGCGCCTTGACGTCCTGGGAGGTGGCCCAGTAGCGCTCATCCGGCACGCGCTCGAGCGCGCGCCAGAACTCCACGTCGCGCAGCTTCTCGCGCCATTCGCCGCCGAGCTCGCGGTCGAAGAATTCCATCCAGCGCTGGTGCAGGAAGGTCGGGACGTGCACGCCGTTGGTGACCCAGCCCACCGGGTTGTCCGTGGGACGCACTTCCGGCCACTGATCCGCGCACAGCTTCGCCGACACGACCCCGTGAATGCGGCTGACACCGTTCACGTGCCGCGCCCCGGTCAGCGCAAGCCGTGTCATGTTGAACAGGCCGGGGGCGCCCGGGGCGCGCGCGAGCTCCAGGAAACGCTCGACCGGGATGCCGAGCTCGCGGATGAAGTCCCCGAAGTGCTGCACGATCAGATCCGGGGCGAAGGCGTCGTGCCCGGCGGCCACCGGGGTGTGTGTGGTGAAGACGCAGTCGGCGGCCACCGCCTCGAGGGCAGCCTCGAACGGCAGGCCCTGGCCCAGATGCTCGCGCAGCAGCTCGAGGATGAGGAACGCGGCGTGGCCCTCGTTCAGGTGCCACAGGGCGGGCTGCACGCCCAGCGCGCGCAGCGCGCGCACGCCGCCGATGCCGAGGATCATCTCCTGGCGTATGCGGGTGGATTCATCGCCGCCGTACAGGCGATGCGTGATGTCACGGTCGGCGGCGGCGTTCTCGGTGCAGTTGGTGTCGAGCAGATATACCGCGACGCGCCCCACCTGCGCCTTCCACAACCGTGCCAGTACCTCGCGCGCACCGATGCGTACGCTCACCCTCACCCAGGCGCCGGCGGCATCGCGCACCGGTTCCACCGGCAGGTCGCGCGCATCGCGCTCCTGGTACTCGGCGTGCTGCACGCCGTCGTTGTCCACGGTTTGCGTGAAGTAGCCCTGCTCGTAGAGCAGCCCGACGGCGACGAAATTGGCACGCTCGTCGCTTGCAGCCTTGCAGTAGTCCCCGGCGAGCACGCCGAGACCGCCGGAATAGATCGGCACGCTCTCGTGGAAACCGTACTCGGCGCAGAAGTAGGCCACCAGCGGCTCCTCGGCCGTCGGGGGCCTGACGCGCACATAGGCGTCGAGGGTCTCGAGCGCGCGGTGGTAGCGGGCCAGGTAAGTCTCATCGCGCGCGCAGCGCTCGAGCGTGCCCTGGCTGAGGCAGCGGAGCATGAGGCGCGGGTTGCCGTTCGTCTGCTGCCACAGCTGCGGGTCCAGATCCTCGAACAGGGCGCGCGTCGGGCGGTGCCAGCTGAAGAACAGGTTGCCGGCAAGGTCGGGCAGGCGTGACAGGCTCCCCGGCAGGACGGGCGTGACTTCGAGGAGCGAATTTCTCATCGTTGGCTTTCGGCGGGGGCGAGCGGGCGAAAGTCTAGCAGCCTCGTATGGCCCCTCCGGAATGAGCTTTTTTTGTGTCAGCACCTGCCTGGAGGCCCGTCGCCGTGCCCGCAGCGCCGCCACCGGCCGCCCAAGAGCTCCACAATACTGGTTGACGACCAGTACTATGTAGTTAATAGTACTAGCTTATGGACGATAGCCAGGCGCGCAAGTTCCAGAAAGACCTCAATGGGGGGTTGGTGGCGCTGGTGCTCCTGGGGGTGCTCGAGCGCAGCACCGAGGACCTGTATGGATACGAGATCGCCAAGCGCCTGCAGAAGGCAAACGAAGGCGAGGCCCTGTTCAAGGAAGGCACGATCTACCCGGTGCTGCGCGCACTCGCCGCGCAGGGGCTGCTCACGAGCCGGGTCGTGCCCTCCTACTCCGGGCCGCCCCGCCGCTACTACCGCATCACCGATGAGGGCCGCTCGATGCTGCGCCAGTGGAGTGACATCTGGCGCCAGACACGTGGCTTCGTCGACCGTTTCATCGAAGGAACTGACGCATGAACGCTCCCCGCTCGATCGATGACTACCTGAAGCAGCTGCGCGCCGCGCTCGAGGGCCAGGATCCGGCGCTGATCCAGGATGCGCTCTACGACGCCGAGGAATACCTGCGGGCCGAAGTGGCCGCACCTCCCGGGAAATCCGAGGCCGACGTGCTCGAGCTCATCGCCAGCACCTACGGTGCGCCCGATGAGGTCGCGGCCGCCTACCGCGACACGGAGGCGAAGGTGAAGGCGGCCCTGAGGACGCCGGCGCCGCCGGCCGCGGCGAGCACCTCGCCGCTGCGGCGCTTCTTCGGGGTCTACCTCGATCCGCGCAGCTACACCGCCCTCTTCTACATGCTGCTGACGCTGGCGACGGGCATCGTGTACTTCACGTTCGTCGTCACCGGCCTGTCGCTCTCGGCCGGCTTTGCGATCCTCATCATCGGCGTGCCCTTCTTCCTTGCCTTCATCGGCATCGCCCGCGTGATCGCGCTCGGGGAGGGCCGGCTGCTGGAAGGCATCACCGGGCAGCGCATGCCGCGGCGCCCGGTCCATCCGGGCCCGGCGGCGGGCTGGTGGACGCGGATCGGGGAAATGCTGAAGGACGTGCGTACCTGGACCACGCTCGCGTATCTGCTGATCATGCTGCCGCTGGGAATCATCTACTTCACGCTCGCGATCACCGGACTGTCGGTGAGCGCCGCCTTCATCGGCATGCCGCTATTGCTGCTGGCGCAGCGCCTCGGCTGGTCGCACTTCGACTTCGCGGATGACATCACGGTTGCCGGCGTGCCGGGCATCCCGGACTCGATACCGAGCGATCACCCGATATTCGCCTCGGTGCTGCTGTTCGTGGCGGGCCTCATCATCCTCACCACGCTGATGCACCTCGCCCGCGCCCTGGTACGCGGCCATGCGAGCCTCGCCAAGTCGCTGCTGGTGGTTCCGGGAGCGTAAGCGGCGGGGAGTTACGCGCGCGGCACGGTAGACTGCCCGCATGCGACTCCCCCTGACCGTGCTGTGCGCCGCCGCGTTGCTCGCGGCGCCGCCACTTTCATACTCGGCCGACCCGGCCGCGCCGGCGGGCGCCGCCAAGGGCTGCCTGCCGACCGGCAATGGTTATCTGCGCGCCCGCATCCGGGGCGCCATGAACCTCGACGTCAACTGGCACAACGCCGAGCTGCAGTGCGAGGGCGGGCCGCGCCCGGACGGCAGCGGCCTGCGCGTCGCCTTTGCCGGGCCGGCGCATGCGGACGGACGGCGGCTGCGACTGGTGTTCGGCGTCGACGCGGTGCACGAGGGCCGCGCCGGGCACGCCCTGCCCACCAACCTTACGGTGATCTTCGAGGGCGAGGACCGCCTGTTCGCGACCCGCGGCGACGATCATTGCACGGTGGATGAGCTGAGGCAGGAGCGCCTGGGCGCGCTCGGTGGCACGGCGCGCTCCTGGCGGATCGTGGCGCGTGGTTTTTGCATCGCCCCGGCCAGCACGCTCAGCAGCGACGCACGCATCCTGGTGAGCAGCTTCGACTTTGCCGGCACGGCGGTGTTTGATGACACGCCGGCGGAGAAGCCCGCAGAATCCCCGCAGCACAAGCTTCAGGACCGCACATGACTCAGGCAGGCAGGCGCCGGCGCGCACGGCAGGCAATATTGGTGGGGATCCTGGCGGCCGCAGGGCTGCAGGCCGCCGTGGCCGACGGCGCGGGCGGCCCGCTCGATCTTGCGAGCTATCCGCGCACGGACCTCACCATTACCCAGGGGAAACCACCCCGGGTGCACTCCTTCAGGGTGTGGGTGGCCGACACGCCGCAGCGCGCCGAGCAGGGGCTCATGTTCGTGAGCGACCTGCCGGAGAGCGAGGGCATGGTATTTCCGCTGCAGCCGCCGCGGGTCGAGAACATGTGGATGAAGAACACCTACATCGAGCTCGACATGCTCTTCATCGGCACCAACGGCCGCGTGACTAAGATCATCGAACGCGCCGCGCCGCTGTCGCTCGCGACGCTCAGCTCCGGGGAGCCGGTCGCGGCGGTGCTGGAGCTGCGCGGCGGGGCCGCGGCAAAGCTCGGCCTGAAAGTGGGAGACGCGGTGAGCTGGAAGAAGCCCACCGCGTAGCCCGGCACCCGCGCTAAGGTCAGACCCGTCGTCGGGTCAGGGCGTGGTAAACCACCAGCACGATGATCGCGCCGACGATCGCCACGATCATGCTGTAGATATTTACGCCGGTGACCGGCGCCATGCCGAAGGTAGTAAAGAGCCAGCCGCCCACGACCGCCCCGACAATGCCGAGGACGATGTCGAGCAAGATACCCTCGCCTGACTTGTTGACGATCTTGCTCGCGATGAAACCCGAGATGAGTCCGAGAACGATCCAGCCGATGATCGACATGATGCGCTCCGTTTCCTGAGTTGTAGTTGTGATTGTGGTTGTGGTGGTAGTTGCGCGTTGTTGACGCAACGCCGGCGTAATCTCTACCCGCACCACGATACGCTCGATCGGCCCCGGTACGCACAATGTGTCAGATAGCCCCTACGGAGCCTTGGACTGTGCCACGGCCCGACCTGCGGGGAAGCATCGGCTTGGACGCGACAGTAAGCGTCGGTGAGCGCAGCGGCGCTAACCCGGGCGCCCGCGGCAGAGTCAGGTCGCCGGGGCGTCAACCACCGGGGGCTTCTTCTTCACACGCTTGGTGAGAATCTTGTCCCCGATCGGCTGACCGTAGGCATTGTGCGGTGGCCTCGGCCGCGGGGCGAAGGAGCTCGGCTTGGTCTTCTTGCTCGCATCCTTCATGCCGGCGCTCGTGGGGCACGGGCTCGCTGAGTCGCCCGCCACGCCGCCCGCGGCGAGCACCAGCAGTGCCGCCACCGTCATCGCAGAAACCACAGCCGCGCGCATGCCACCTCTCCCTCTGCACCAGCAACTGCCAGTGTTGCGCAGGCGGGGAAGCCGTTAAAGACCCGGCGGCGTTATGACAAGCGCCAACTTGGTCAAGTGCGAAGGGCGTCTCAGTCTTCGCCTCAGTCTTCCTCGGCCCGCGGCCGCCACGCCTGGGCGAGCTCCTGCTGCTTGCGCGGCGGCACCGGGTCGTAGTGGCTGAGTTCCATGATGTAGGCGCCCTGCCCGCCCGTGAGTGCCTTCAGGCGCGACTGGTACTCGGAGACTTCCGCGAGCGGCACGAACGCCATGAGGGTGGCGCGCTGGCCGGGCAGTGAGTGGTTGCCGTTGATGCGGGCGCGCTTGGTGGCAAGGTCGCCGGTGATGTCACCGATGGCGCTGGCGGGCGCGGTGATCTCCACGCGCATGATCGGCTCGAGCACGATCGGCGTCGCCTTCTGCAGCGCGTCCAGGAAGGCCTTGCGCCCGGCGGACACGAACGCGACCTCCTTGGAATCCACCGCGTGGTGCTTGCCGTCGTACACCGTGACGCGCACGTCCTGGATCGGAAAGCCCGCGAGCGCCCCCTCGGAGAGCACCTGGCGCACACCCTTCTCGACCGCCGGCAGGTACTGACCCGGGATCGCTCCGCCGACGACGTCATCGACGAACTCGAACCCCGTGCCGCGGCCCAGCGCTTCGACGCGCAGGAACACCTCGCCAAACTGCCCGGCGCCACCGGTCTGCTTCTTATGCCGGCAGTGCCCTTCCGCGGGGCGCGTGACGGTCTCGCGGTAAGGAATGCTCGGCGGATGTGTCTTCACCTGCACCCCGTAGCGCTCGCTCATGCGCTCCAGCAGCACGCGCAGGTGAAACTCGCCCATGCCGTAGAGCACGGTCTCGTTCACCGAGGCGTGGTGCTCGATGCGGACGCAGGGGTCCTCGGCGGTGAGCTTGTGCAGGGTGTCGGCGAGGCGCTGCTCGTCGCCGCGGCGCTGCGGCTCGATCGCAAGGCCCAGCATGGGGGGCGGGAACGCGACCGGCTTCAGGTGGTACTGGTCCTCCTCGTGCGAGTCATGCAGCACTGCATCCAGGTGCAGCTCCTCCACCTTGGCGATCGCGCAGATGTCCCCGGGCTGGGCGGCCGTGACCTCGCTCGTCTCCTTGCCCAGGAGGCGGTAGAGGTGCGCGATCTTGATGGGTTTGCGCCCGTCACCGACAAAGAGCTGGCTGCCCGGACGCACCGTGCCCTGGTGCACGCGCAGCACCCCCAGCTTGCCGACGTACGGGTCGATGCTCACCTTGAAGACGTGCGCGATCACGTGCTTGTCCGGGTCCGGCGCCACCGGCGCCCGCACCGCCTCCTCGCCGCTGCCCTTGAGGAACGGCGGCGGGTTGCCCTCGGCCGGATTGGGCATGAGGCGCTCGATCACCTGCAGCAGCTCTGCGACCCCGGCGCCGCCTTCGGCCGAGGTGAAACACACCGGAACCAGGTGGCCCTCGCGCAGGGCCTGCTCAAAAGGGTCGTGCAGTTGCTCCGGTGACAGCTCCTCGCCCTGCTCCAGGTACAGCGACATGAGCTTCTCGTCCACTTCCACGACCTGGTCGATGATCTGCGTGTGGGCCGCCTCGACCGAGGAGAAGTCCGTGGCGCGACCGCGCGGCTGGAAGAAGCAGTCCACCACGGCATCACCGCCGCCGGCGGGCAGATTCAGCGGCAGGCACTCGGTCCCGAACGCTTCACGCAGCGCCGCCAGCACATCGGCGCAGCGCGCATCGCGGCTGTCGACCTTGTTGACGATGAGCAGGCGGCATAGTTCGCGCTCGCGCGCAAACTCCATCAGCCGGCGCGTGAGCGTATCGACACCGCTCACCGCGCTCACCACGATCGCCACGGCGTCGACCGCCTCGAGCACCGACAGCGCCTTGCCCAGGAAGTCCGCGTAGCCGGGCGTGTCGATGATGTTGATGTGCACGCCCTGGTAGTCGAAGCTGCAGATGGCGGTGTCGAGGGAGTGCTGCAGGCGCTTCTCCTGCGGATCAAAATCCGACACCGTGGTGCCGCGCTGCAGGCTGCCGCGCGCGCGTATGGCGCCGGCCTGCAGCAGCAGTGTCTCCAGCAGCGAGGTCTTGCCCGCACCCGCCTGACCCACCAGTGCGATGTTGCGGATGCCTGAAGTCGTGTACCCCATGGCGTATGCTCCCCCGGCAAGGACGGACCGGCGCCACGTGAGCACCAGCGGCAGGTAAAAGCGTACTCCCGGTGCGTGCCTGCGGCTACCGGCCGTGCGCGGCAAAGCTTGGAGGAGTCTGGCGAGATGAGCGAGTTAAGCGACGAGGAAGCGGCCGAGCGCCGCAGGCAGCAGAAAATCCAGCGCCAGCTCGATGAGGCCCTGGCGGCGAGTTCCCCGGCGAGTGACCCGGTGTCGATCGTGACTTCCGGCGATGAGGAGGACTGGGGCACGGAATCGCAGGCCCCGGCCCCGCCGCAGGGCAAAGCCCCCCCGGCCAAGGGTTAGCCTGCCCGCCGTGCCTACGGCGCAGTCAGCTCCAGCGTATTGCCGCTCTGGTTGATCGTGGTCAGCACGATCGGCCGGCGCCAGACGCGGTGCAGGTAATCGAGCACCTTGCGGCTACGCTCAAGATCCAGTCCGCGACCGTCCACGGAACTGTCGTGCGTGAGCTCGAGGGTGCCGTCGTTGCGCACGTGCGCGGCGGAGACCACGGGGGCGCCGAAGTTGTATTTGGGCCCGAGGATCGCTTCGTGCAGGCCGGCGAGGTCGAGCTCGAGCACCTTCACCTGCCCGTCGGCGCGCGCGTTGTAGCGGAACAGCCCGAGCTCCTCGGCCAGCTCGCGCGTCAGGTGATTGCGCACGAAGCCAAAGTCGTCATCCTGCTCCATGATGCGGCGCGCCGCCTCCAGCCCCCCGGCGCCCGCGATGATCTTCTCCCACATGGCGAATCCCAGGTGATAGGGATTGATGTTGAGTGATACCTGCGCCTCGGCGGCGATGGGGCGCACGACATCCGAGTGACACTTGATGGCATCGACGTACGCCTGCTGCGGCACGAAGTCCGCCTCGCGCAGCAGGCGCGCGTGCCAGTAGGAGGCCCAGCCCTCGTTCATGATCTGCGTGGCGAACACCGGGTAGAAGTAGAAGGACTCCTCGCGCACCGCCAGGAAGATGTCGCGCTCCCAGCTCTCCATCTCCGGCGCGTAGTGGGCCACGAACCACAGCAGGTCGTGCTCCGGGTGCGGAGGCACGGGCGCACGCTTGCGGATCTCGGTGCCCGTCGCGCCCGCGGCCGGCTCGAGCGCGGCGAAGCGTTTGCGGAAGACGTCATCGACCAGGACCTTGGGCGGCTCGGCATATTCCGGATAGGGCGGCCGCCGCAGCGCCTGGTCCACGTCAATGTGCTGCTCGAGCGCCAGCGCCGCATCGAGGGCCGCCTCGACGCGCTGCGCACCGTGCGCCTCGATGGCCTGGCTGATCTGGCGCGCGTGGTTGGCGGCGTGCTCCACGATGTGCTCGCTCACCTGCTCCTGGCAGCGGCGGAACAGCAGGTTGTTGCGCGAGAAGTCCGCGTGCCCGAGCACGTGGGCGGTGACCAGGATGTTCTCGGCGAGCCCATTGCTCTCGGCAAGATAGGCATGCCCGGGATTGCCGGGGAAAACCACCTCGAACAGGCGCGAGTGCCCCATGTGGCGCTGGATCAGCTGGTAGATGTAGCGCACGCCGAAGGACCAGTGCGGCATGCGCACCGGCAGCCCGTACACGGCGATCTCCATCATGAAGCTGTCAGGCACCGCCTCGAAGTCGACCGGATGGAACTTCAGGCCCGAGCGGGCCGCGAGTTCCTCGATGCGCTGCACGTAGCTTTGCCAGTCGCCGCTCACGAGCGGGGCAACTCCTGGTTGTGCGCCGTGAAGAAGTGCCTGACCGCGCCCCAGACGTCATCGAAGTCATTCAGGGCGTAGCTGTCGGCCGCGCAGCCGGCGGCGTGCAGTTCCGCGAACAGGCGCCCGGTCTCGGTGTCCAGCTGGCGGGAGACGCCCGAGGAGACCTCCACGTAGCCGCTGTAGCAGGTATCGGCGGTGATCGAGGCCAGTGCCTGCCGCGCCTCGGCGGTATCACTGACGGCGTTGTCACCATCGGAGGCGTAGAAGAGGTAGATGTTGCTGCGCCCGGGGTTGTAGCGCGCATCGATAATCTCGCGCACCTTGAGCAGCCCGGCGGAGGCCACCGTGCCGCCGCTGCCGCTCACCTGAAAGAAGTCCGGTTCGTTGAATTCCCACGCCTCGGTGGTGTGCGCGACGAACACCGTCTCGAGCGAGCGGTACTCGCGCCGCAAGCCCTGCACCACCCAGAAGAAGAAGGTCTTGGCGAGCTTGCGGTCGCGGTCCGACATGCTGCCGGAGACGTCCAGCATGAAGAACACCACCGCATGCACCGCCGGCTGCTTGCGGCGTGACGAGCTGCCGGAAGCGCAGATCCTCGTCGGTGAAGGTCGGCGTGGCGCCCGGGGTGCCGCGACGCTTCACCAGCTCCTTGAACGAGCGCCGCCGGTCCAGGCGCGAGCGCGCCCCGCGCCGGTCCCAGCCCTCGCGCACCCAGTCGCTCTCCTCGGAGGGCCCGGCGCGCGCCTTGAGATTCGGCAGCTGCATCTCTTCCCAGAGCCAGTCGACGATGTCATCGACCTTGAACTCGAGCAGCAGCTGCACGCCGCCGTCGTCGCGTCCGCCCGCGCCCTTCTCCCCGGGGCCCGGGTCGCGCGACGGGTCTGAGAACACGTCCCCCGGCTTGGCCTTGCCCTGGCCCGCACCCTGCTGCTCCTCGGGGCGCCGCAGCCGGAAGTGGTAGTGCTCCAGCATGCGCACCGGCACCCGCACCGTGCGGGCGCTCTCGTTGATCACGTCGCCGCCGGCGATGATCTCCGGCAGGTTGGCGCGCACCGCCTCGCGGACCTTCTCATCGTGACGCAGCCAGTCGCGGGCGCCACGCGAGAAGAGTTCATACCATTTTCCCCCGCCCGGTTTGTCGCGCTTACCGCTGTCCTCGTCCATGGGCCTCGCTCGCACCCCTTAATCTGTGGCGCTAAAGTGCTGCTACTCCTGGGCGAGCAGCGTGGTGACGTAACTCAGTGCCTCCTTGGCGCTGTGCTCGTCGTAGCCATATTCGTTCACGAGGCGCTCCTGCACCACCGAGATCTTCTGCCGCGCTTCCTCATCGGGCCGCGCGGTGGAGGTCACCAGCCGCAGCACGTCGCGGCGCTCCTCGAACAGGTACTGCTCGATCGCCTCGCGCATGCGCGCGTGGCTGCCGAGCTTGAACTTCTCCCCGGTCTTGAAGGCGACCATCGCCTTGCGCACCACCTCCTGGCGGAACGACAGCTTGCCGGAGTCGGATACCTTGATCTTCTCCTCGACCGAGCGCAGGAAGCGCTCATCCGCCGGGCGGTTCTCGCCGGTGATCGGGTCGGTGACCTGGCGGTGATCGAGGGACGCCTCGACCTCGTCCAGATACTTCTCCAGCAGCTGCTGCGCCTCGGCCTCGAAGGAGGCGAACATCGCGCGGTGCACGTCCTCCTTGACCCAGCGGTTGTAGAACTCCTTGCGCGCCGTGACCAGGTGATCGATCCAGGCCTTCTTCTGCTTGGCATCCATGCGCGCGTCGTTCTCGATCGAATCCTTGAGCGCGAGCAATAGCTCCATGCTGGTGAGGCTGTGCGTGTTGCCGCGCGTGATGGCGTTCGAGATGGCATTGATGACGAAGCGCGGGCTGACGCCGTTCATGCCCTCGTCCGGGGCCTCGGCGTGCAGGCGCGAGACCTCGCTGTCGGCGACACCCTCGACGGTTTCCCCCGAGTAGAGGCGCAGTTTCTTCGCCTGATCCAGTCCTTCGCGCTCCGGCTTGACGAGGCGCGTCAGGATGCGCGAAGACGGAGGCGAGGTTGAGCACGTGGGGGTCCAGGTGCACGTTGCGGAACGCCGGTGCGCCGGATACCAGCTTCTGGTAGATGCGCGATTCGTCGCGATAGGAGAGCGCGTACGGAATCTTGATGATCACCATGCGGTCCAGCAGCGCCTCGTTCTCCTTCTCCTGCAGGAACTTGTGGAATTCCGCGAGGTTGGTATGCGCGAGGATCGTCTCATCCAGGTGGATGAGCGGGAAGCGCGAGACCTTGACGTTCTTCTCCTGCGTGAGCGTGAGCAGCAGGTACAGGAACTCGCGCTTTACCTTGAGGATCTCGATCATCTCGAGCACGCCGCGGCTGGCGGCGTACACCGCGCCGGACCAGGACCAGGCGCGCGGGTCGCCCTCATCGCCAATCTGCGCCACTTTGGCCAGATCCACCGAGCCGACGAGGTCGGCGATGTCCGCGGTGGTCGGATCGTGCGGCGCATAGGTGCCGATGCCGACGCGCGAGGCCTCATTGAGGAACACCCGCTCGACCGGCACGCGCACGAAGTCCCCTTCGAACTCGCGTTCGACGAAATCGCGCGCCCACGGCGACAGCTCGCCCTGGATGTGCACGCCATAGCGCTCGCGGAACTCCGCCCGCAGGCTCGTGGGAATGAGGTTCAGCGGGTTCTCGCGCAGCGGCGAGCCGCGGATCGCGTACAGCGCGCCCTCATCGGTGCGGCTGTATTCCTCGAGCCCGCGCTTGAGCAGGATGGCGAGCGTGGACTTGCCGCCGGAGGGTGGCCCGAGCAGCAGCAGCAGGCGCCGCCCGACGTCGGAGCCGGCGGCGGCGGCCTTGAAGTAGTCCACCACGCGCGACAGCGGCTCGTCGATACCGAACAGCTCGCGCTTGAACAGCTCGCGCGCGCGTTGGTTCTCGGTGGCTTCGGGGGGTGCGGCGCGGCCGTGCCAGCGCAGCATGTCCCAGATGTACTCGTGGCTGGAGCGGGCGAGTGCCACGGCGTTGCCGGGGAGGATCGTCCCGAGGAAGTCTCCGAAGGTGCCTTCCCAGCGCTGCGCACGGTGCAGGCGACTGAAGGAACTCAGCGTATCGATGAACTCGGCAGTACTGCCTTGGGAATTCTGGTCACCTGCGAACGGTCGCATCGTCCTTTCCCTCCCGTTGAGCTCTTAGTCCACAGAGCCGGGCGCCGGCGATGCCGGCGCTGCCAGCGGGTCTTAACTTAGTCCGAAGTCTTCGCACAAAAGGTGATCGCCTTCGTATCCTGCTCCTCTTATTACGTTAAGACGGTCACAGCAACAGATTGTTCACTGCGCGTCGCGATCACGCCAGCCCCAAAGCGCCTACACCGCGGCGCCCGCGTACACGTCATCCTTAAGTGGCTGATTGCAAAGCTCCGCCGCACCGCCCTGGTGCGGGAGCGCACCGGGAGCGCGCCCTGAAGGCGTGCGCGGGTGCCGGCGGCGGCCGCTGCCGGGCTGCCGCCGCGCCGCCGCCGCAGCAGCAAGCGCGCGGCGCGATCGAGGCCCCTTGCGGGTGCCCCACCGCAGGTTGCAGTTCGCCTCTGCGGCGCACGCATCAGCTGTGCCAGCGGCGGCGCGCCGTTGCGCAAAGCGAGCAGTGCTTCAAAGGTTTGGTGACCGGCGTCGCACGCCCCCGACGGCCGCTTGCGTTATTGTGAACTGACGCACTGCGCTATCGCAGTGGCTACATATCCTGCAACGGCGGGAACTTGCGCGCCTTGGCAGAGCCTGGTGTGCCGCGTGCGCCTGCTCACGCGAACGGAGAATTCGCTGCTGAACTGATAGACTTTGTTGGAGACACGCCCCGTGGCCAGTGCACCTGCCTCCCGCAGCACCCAGACTGCGAACTCAACCTCGGGGAGCACGAGCTCTCAGCCCGTGGTCGACGTCACCGCGGTCACCACCCGCGATGATTTCCTTCTCGAGCTCGGCCAGACCCTCGACAACCAGGCCGCCGTGCGCCCCGTGGAAACCCTGGAAGCCGCACTCGAGGCCCTCGGCGCGGGCAAGCGCGCCCAGTTGCTGGTGATCGACGCGCGTGCCGTGGCCAACGTGCGCGCGGCCGTGGATGCCGCTGTCAGCAGCGCCCCGCGTGCGCTGGTGCTGGTATTCGCCGAGGCCGCCGCGGAGAAGCAGGTGGGGGCCGCCCTCAAGGGCAGCAAGGTATTCGCCGTGCTGTCGACGCCGGTGGATCCGCGCAAGACCCAGGCGGTGTTCGAAGGCGCCATCGCGGAGGCCGTCGCCGCGCGGGGTGCCGCCGCGAAACCCCCCGCGGTTGCCGCGCCAGGCGATCTGACCATCGGTGCCTTCCGCGCCGCGGCCGCCCCCGAGCGCGCACACGAGGATCCGCCCAACAAGACCCGGCTGCTGCTGATCGCGGCGGTCGTCGCGCTCGCCGCCGCCGGCGGCGGCTTCTGGTATTTCACGCGCAGCCCGAAGGCGGTGGCGCCGCCCGCCGCCCCGGCAGTCAGCAGCAACGCCCCGGCCGCCGTGGCGCCTGCCGCCCCCGGCGCGAACGCGCCCGAGGCCCCCCCGGCCGCGGAGCCCGTGGCCGACACCTCAATCGTGCAGGGCAAGGTCGATGACCTGCTCGAGAAGGCGCGCCTGGCGATGCACGAGCGGCGCTTCACCGAACCGGCCGGCGACAACGCACTGCTCTACTACCGCTCGGCCGCCGCGGCGGATGCCAGCAACGCCGAGGCGCGCGATGGCCTGCAGCGCGTGGCCGGGGTGCTGGCGGGACGCTTCGAGGAGGCCGTCAACGCCGGCCGCTTCGAGGAGGCCGCGCAGACACTCGCGAACTTCAAGTCCGCCGCCCCTGCGGATGCGCGCGTGGCGACTTTCGAGCAGCGCTTCTACGCGGGTGCCATCGCCAAGGCGCTCGCCGACGGCAGCCTCGAGCGCGCCGCGGCCCTGGTGCGCCAGGCGCAGCAGGCCGGCACCGCTGCCCCCGAGCAGCTGGCCAAGTGGCGCGCCGACATCGCCCGCCGCGCGGAAGACTCCAAGGTCACGCGGCTGTCCGGGCTCGTGGCCGATCGCATCCGGGAGGGCAAGCTCACGGACCCCGATGACAGCGCCAAGATCTACCTGCAGCAGCTGCAGGCGGTGGCGCCGGCGCACCCGGCAACGCAGCGCGCCGTGCACGATCTGGGCGGGGCCTACCTGCGCAAGGCGCGTGACGCGGCGCTGGCGAAGAATTCCGTGGAAGAGGACCGCTGGCTGAACGAGGCGCGCGCGGCGGGCATGAAGACCGCCGAAATCGCCGCCTTCCAGCGCGATCTGAGCACCACACGCCAGAAGGCGCTGCAGGCCGAGAGCGAGCGTGAATTGCAGCTGGCGCGCGAGCGCATACGCGACGGGCGCCTGACGGACCCGGCGCAGGACAGCGCCGCGTATCATCTGGGGCTGGTGCAGACCAACGACCCGAACAACGCCTCCCTGGCGGAGGTCAGCCGCGAGTTCACCGGCAAGCTCCTGGAGCGGGCACGCGCCGCGGTGGCGCTCGGCAAGCCGGCCGACGCCGACATCACCCTCGCCAAGCGCTTCGGCGCGGACCCGAAGGACATTATCGCCGTGCAGCAGGCCCAGAACGCGCCCAAAGCGCAGGCCGCCATCGATCCGGCGATCCTCGCCGCGAACCTGAAGCGCCTGCGCTCCCCCTCCCCTGACTATCCGCAGAGCGCGCTGGCGCAGAAGATCAGCGGCTCGGTAACGTTGCAGTTCACGGTGAGCACCAGCGGGGAGCCGCGTGATGTTCGGGTGGTGGAAGCGACCCCCCCGGGAGTGTTCGACAGCGCCGCGCTGAATGCCATCAGACACTGGCGCTACGCGCCCACCGTCATCAACGGCACGCCTGTCGAGGTGCCGGTGCGAACCCTGATGCGGTTCGAGCTGCCCAAGTAGAGAACAGGAGAGTCCCACGATGAGCCTCGCAGGCACAGAGCGCCGTCGCCAACTCGTGACCGCCGGTATCGGCACGGCGCTGACCCTGGTAATGGGCGCCGTGCTCATCATGGGTTTCCGCCTCGCGACCCACATGCGCGCGGATATCAGCGCCCTGCAGACCGCGAGCACGCTGCAGACTTACCCGGAGGAGATCTCGCACCAGCTGAACTCGCTGCGTGACCGCCTGGAGGTGCGCGCCTACTCGGGTCAGGCGCTTGCCGACCTGCAGACCACCGTCAAGCGCTTCGACTCCGAGCTCAAGCAGATGAACGCCAGCGGTGAGGTGGACTCCCCGCAGCTCGGCCGCGCGCTGCTGCTGTGGCACCAGTACGGCCCGGTGCTGGATCCGGTGGTGGCCTTCAACGGCCAGCCGTACGTGGATTCCGACAGCGGCGGCAGCACGCTGTCGCACGACGGCCGCCAGCACTACGCGGAAGTGAAGCGCGCGCAGCTGTTCGCCAGCGACAACGCGCGGGCCCTGCAGGCGCAGATCTCCAGCCTCGCCGCCACCTTGCAGCGCACCTCCTCGGATTCCGCCGCGCACCTGCGGGCGCTGCTGCTGGCCGGCGTGCTCGCGGCCCTGGTGCTCGCCGCCGCGGCGGCCTACTTCCAGGTGACCCGCGCCCGTCACGAGCGCGCCGCCCGTGACGCGCAGGAGCAGACCCGCGACATCCTCAAGACGGTGCGCGAGGGCTTCTTCCTGCTGGACGCCAACTACCGCATCGGCTCGGTGTGGTCGGAAGCGCTGACGCGCATGTTCAGCCGCCATGACTTCGCCGGCCTGTCCTTCGAAGAGCTGCTGCGGGACCTGGTGCCGGCGGCCACGCTCGCCACCGCCACCAAGTACATCAAGCTCTTGTGGGGCGACCGGGCCCACGAGAACCTGATGAAGAGCATCAACCCGCTGGGGCAGCTCGAGATCACGATGGAGAACGGGCACGGCGGCAAGGAGACGCGCTACCTGCAGTTCGACTTCCACCGCGTCATGGGGCCGGAGGGCATCAAGCACGTGCTGTGTGCCGTGGGCGACATCACCTCCAGCGTGCTGCTGGCCCGCGAGCTGCACGATTCGCAGGAAAATGCCAACGCCCAGCTCGACATGATGCTCGGCATGATGCACGTCGACCCGCTGCAGCTGATCTCATTCCTCGATACGGCGGAGACCGGCCTGAAGCTGGTCAACACGATCCTCAAGGAACCGGCGCGCACCGACGCGGAGTTCCGCAAGAAGCTCACCGGGCTGTTCCGTGAGCTGCACTCCATCAAGGGCGAGGCCTCGGCACTGAACCTCAAGAGCATCGCGAGCCGCGTGCACGCGCTCGAGGACATGGTGAGCGATTGCAAGAAGCGCCCGGAACTCTCCGGCAACGACTTCCTGCCGCTGGTGCTCAAGCTCGACGACCTGCTGGCGCACCTGCGCAGCGTGCGCGAGATGGCCGCGCGCCTCACGACGCTCAAGGTGAGCCCGGCTGCCAGCGAGCACTCCACCGCGACCACCGGCACCATGCCGCTGGCGCGTGCTAGCGCTCCCGAGCGGCCGGCCGAACGGCCGCAGCCGCGCGCGGTCGAGGACCTGTCCCCGGCGCTGCAGTCGATGGCCGAGCGCCTCGCCCAGGACCACGCCAAGCGCTTCAGGCTCTCGCTCACCGGCCTCGGCGAGGTGCCGTCGGCCTACGGCGCCACGATCAAGGACTGCCTCATCCAGATGCTGCGCAACGCGGCGGTGCACGGCATCGAGTCCCCGGAGGTGCGCCGCGGACAGTCCAAGGAAGACACCGGGGTGGTGCGCGTGGACTTCCGCAAGGCCGGCGAGGGCTTCGAACTCATCTTTGAGGACGACGGCGCCGGTATCGCGCCGGACTCGCTGCGGGCCGCCGCCGTGCGCCAGCAGCTCATCACCGAGGAGGAAGCCTCCATCATGGACACGCGCTCGACCATGGCGCTGATCTTCCGGCCCGGCTTCTCCACGCAGGACGGGGTCTCGATGGATGCCGGGCGCGGGGTCGGCATGGACGTGGTGGCCCGCAGCGTCTACGCCCTCGGCGGCAAGATCGGCGTCAGCACCCACCCGGGCAAGTTCACGCGCTTCAAGATCGTCCTGCCCGCCACCGACGCGGTCGGCAGCACCGCGGTCGCGTAAGCCGCAGCCATGAGCAGCAACGGAACATCGATGAACGGCAAACGCTCCTTCAAGCTCATGATCGTGGACGACTCGAACATCATGCGCCGGCGCATCGAGCGCTCACAGCAGTTCGAGGAGCTGGAACTGGTGGGAACCGCCGGCAACGGCGAGGAGGCGCTGGAGCTGTTCCGGAAGACCGACCCGGACGTGGTGACCATGGACCTGACCATGCCGCGCATGGACGGCATCGAGTGCATCGGCAGGCTGGTGCAGCTGAAGCCGGCGATACGCATCCTCGTGATCTCGGCCCTGGCCGACAAGGCCACCGCGGTCGAGGCCATGGAAAAGGGTGCGAACGGCTTTCTGAACAAACCCTTCACCGACCGGCAGCTGAATGAAGCTTTTGCCGAGCTGATGCGCTAGGCTCGCCAAGGGACCACCACAAATGCTGTACGAACAGGAGCTCAAGACCTTCGTCGAGGGCACGACGAACTTCTTCGAGGTCGCGGCCCAACAGCCCGCCTCGATCGGCTCACCGTACCTCATGGAAGGCTCCCCCTCGGTGCACGAGTACACCGGCATCATCAATATCTCGGGCAAGCGCGAGGGAGTGGTGTACTTCACCGCGCCCAAGGCGATGCTGACCGTGCTGCTGATGAAAATGCAGGAAAACGACTTCAGTCACGAGACCATGCGCGACCTGGTCGGCGAGGTGGCGAACACCATCTCCGGCAACGCGCGCCGCGACTTCGGCCGTGATTTCGTCATCTCGGTACCGAGCGTGCTCTCGGGCGAGAAGCCGGCTATCCCGCAGAAGCCCGGCCAGCGCTCCTTCATCATCCCCATCAACTGGCGCAGTCACTCCGCCAAGCTGGTCGTCTCCCTCAGCTAGCGCCTACGCGCGGACGCGGCGCGCGCTTTCTTACTACCGCAATACGGCGCCGGTAGACTCCCTCGCGAACTGTGACGGTTGCACTGTTACCGCCGCCGGCTTTCAAGCGATATCGCCCCATGCAATCGAGTGCACTTGGAATAATCACCCTGCGCCGCGAGATTGCCGAGCGCTACGAGCGGATCAACCGCCTGTGGCTGAGCGCCCGGACCGCCTACCGCCGGCTGAACGATGCGCCGGTGCAGAACCTGCGCGCGCTGCGCGGGGCCGCGCAGCGGCTGGACCAGCTGGCCGCCGGACGGGCGGCACTGATGCGCGACCTGAAGGCGCTCTCGGACTGATTACCTCAGCGGCGTGCGCCCAGCAGGCGCGCCGGCAGCAGCACCAGCGCTCGCAGCAGCGCGAATACCCCCTCGAGCGCGATCCCCACCAGCCGCAGCGGCAGCGACAGCAGCCACACGAGCGGGAACAGCACCAGCGCCACGAGCGCCAGGGGCCAGCAGAACACCAGCAGCAGCAGCCACAGCACAATACCGACCATCGCTCCCTCTCCTCAGCAGCGCAGGCCCGGCGGCCGAAACCTCCGTCCCAGGTTCATGCAATCTTAGCGCGGGTGGGTGCAAAGGCACGCTCGGATCGGCCCAATCGAGCGATAATCGCGCCCGCCTGAATCTTGAGGCAGCGAGGCCTGAAGCTTTGACCGCCGTCGCGTTCCAGCCCTGTGAAGCCGTCCATCCGAACGATGCGGTGGCCGTCATTGCGCCGGCGAGTGGCTTCGAGCGCAGCGCGTTCGATGCCGGACTCGCGGTGCTCGCCGCGCGCTACCGGCCGCAGTACGGAGCGGGGATCTTCAGCAAACATCGGTATCTGGCCGGTGATGACGAGCGGCGCCTCGCCGAGCTGCTGGCGGCGCTGGCGGACCCGCAGCTCAAGGCGGTGTTCTGCGCCCGCGGCGGCTACGGCGCCACACGGCTGCTGCCGCGCCTCATGACGGCGGTGCCGCCGGGACGGCGCAAACCGGTGGTCGGCTTCTCGGACATCACCGCCCTGCACCTGTGGCTGCAGGCGCACGGCCGGATCAGCATTCACGGACCGGTGCTCACCCAGCTCGGTCGGCTGCCCGCCGCCACGCACGCGCGGCTCTTCGGGCTGCTCGAGTCGGCCGCGCCCGCACCCGCGCTCCAGGGCACGGCGACCTACGTGCCGGGGGTGGCCGAGGGCCGCCTCCTCGGGGGCAACCTCTCGGTACTCTCGCGCATGCTCGGGACCCCCTACATGCCGGTGCTCGATGATGCGGTGCTGCTGCTCGAGGACCAGGGCGAGCGGCCCTACCGCCTGGACCGCATGTGGACGCACCTGACCCTCGCCGGGGTGTTCACCCGCGTGCGCGGCATCGTCCTCGGGAGCTTCACGGAGTGCGAGGAGAAGGACGCCCCGTACTCGGGCGCCGAGGTCGTGCGGGAACTCGCGCTCGCGACGGGGCTGCCGTGTGCGGCGGGCTTTCCCGTCGGCCACGGCGAGCACAACGAGCCGGTCCCCCTCGGGGTGCGCGTGCGCCTCGATGCCGACGCCCGCACGCTCAGCTTCCTGGAGGCGGCGGTGCGGGACTAGAAGAGCGGGCCCTCCTCGCCGAGCAGCGCCTGACGGATGAGGGGGATGGGTCCGGTGAAGGCCATGAAGCGGTCGTGGAATTCGTGCCAGTACTGCATCGGCGCCGCGCCGGCGGCGCCCGGCTGCCGCGCCACCCAGTCCGCGCGCAGCTTTCTGATCATGAGCTTGCCGAGCGTGTACTTGAGGTATTCCGAATCGTAAGTGCCGCGCGCGGCCTGCTGGCGTGCGCTGCCAGGGTCCAGGAACGCGCGCTCACGGAACATGCGGTCCGAGTCGGCGACTGACAGTCCCTGCGCGTGCAGCCCGATCGCCGACAGGTAGCGCACGTCGCGCTCCAGCGCATTCACCAGCTGCCCGATGTGCTGCTCGGCGTCCCCGTTGCCGAGGCCTTCCTCCCACATCAGCTCCTCACTGTAATGGGCCCAGCCTTCCGCGTAGGCGTAGCCGGACCACAGGGCGGCGATCTTGGACGGATTGCGGTTCGAGTGCAGGAACTGCTGGAAATGGCCCGGCCATACCTCATGCACACTGGTGTAGAGCAGATTCGCCTGGCCGGGGATGTAGGCGGCTCGTTCGCGCGCGCTCCAGGCCGGGTCCGGCGGGGCGATGTTGTAGACGTAGGCCACGTCCTTGTCGTAGGGGCCGGGAATGTTGATGTAAGCCCCGTTGGCGCGGTTGTAGGGCGGCGCCTCGGCCACCTGCGCCTGCTCCTGGCTCGGCAGGGTGACGATGTTCTTCTGCACCACGAAGGCGCGCAGCTGCGCCAGTTGCGCCCGCGCGCCCTGCACGGCCCCGCCCGCCGGCTTGTTGGCATTCATCTTGCGGACGCAGGCATCGAGGGTCCCCTGCGGCAGGTAGGTGGCGCAGGCCTGCCTCAGGGCGGCGGTGTTGCGCTCAAGGTCCGCCTGTCCGAGCTGCAGCAGCTGCGACAGCGGCACATCCACCCGCTCGGTGACCTTCAGCATCTCCAGAAACAGCGGTTCGCCCAGGGCGAAGCCCTGGGTCGCATGCCGCCGCTCCCCCTCGAGCCAGCCCTTGAGCTCCTCCATCGCCTTGGCGGCGGCGGCATCGGCCTCGGCCAGCGCCCGTTGCGCGGCCGGATCCTTGACCGCGGCGAAGATCGGCGCGACCTGCTTGCGGTAGAAGACCGCAAAGCCGCCGAAGGCCCCGATGCCGCGCGCCACGAAGCTCTGCGGCAGCGGCGTCTTCAGGTTCGCGCGGATGTCGGCGGCGATCCCGGGGACCGCGCGGGCGTAACCGATGTAGCCCTCCAGGCGCTTCGCCAGCGGCGCGTAGGCGCGGTTGAGGTAGACGTCCGGATCCAGCTGTTCGATGTACCAGGCCGGGTTGGTGAACGGCAGGCGCGCGCGGTCGAGCCAGAACAGATCGCTATCGATGACGGTGTAGAGATGTTCGCGCTCGAAACGCTCCGGCGGGGTCATCGCCTCGGTGTCCAGGCCCTGCGCCTCGGCGCGCAGCTTGCGCAGACGGGCGACCTCCGTGGCGATGCCCGCGGCGCTCAGATCGGGCATCTGCCCGTCGAACTCGTGCCGGCCGGCCTGCACCGCGAAGAAGGGGTTGGCCTTGAAGTAATCCTCGAGGAAGCGCGCCGCGAACTCGGGCCAGGGATCGGGCTTCGCGGCGGCGGCCGGTGACGGCGCGGGCGCCGGACCACTACAGGCGGCGAGCGTCATCAGGACCGTCGCGGCAAGCCATGCGGCGCGCGCAGTGTGCAGTCCCATGCGGGCGAGTCCTCTTATTTAATGTTCAATATGGCTCAGTCAAGGCGCCGTACCTGCAGCGCCAGCAGCGCCCCGCCCGCGTCGCGCTCGATGTGAAACTCGATCGGGCGGCAGCACACTTGGCAATCTTCCACGTACGCGGGCTCGTCGGCCGTCAGGTCGACGCGGGTTTCCAGCCGCTCGCCGCAATACGGGCAGCGTACGGCGACAAATTCCTCCGGCGCCAGGCGCGGCGAGGCGGCCGGCTCCCACACCGGCTCCAGTCCGTAGAGCTGGTCGATGTGCGCGTGGTCCAGGCGCGTGAGACGGCGGCGCAGCCGGGCGAGCTCCGGGGCGGGGCGTCGTTTCATCGTTGCGCGGGGCCGTGGCGAACTGCGATGCTGGGCGCTCTCATAGCGCCACTGAGGATAACCCAATATGCCGATTGCCCGGGCGGGCGCGCTCCTGGTGTGCGCCGTGGCCGCCGCCGCGCTCGCCGCCTGCTTCGGTCCGCGAATGTCCATCGAAACCCCCGTGGGCGTCTCGCTGGCCGGCAACTGGAAACTGGACCCCGCCGCGAGCGATGACCCGCAGAAGACCCTCGCGCTGATGCGCGCCGAGGCGCAGAAGATCATCAACCGCGCCAACGCCGCCCAGGGACGCCCCGAGACCCCGCCACCGGGTGCAGCGGGCGCCGACGCGAGCGCACCACCGGCACACGGCGCACGGCGCGACCCGCTGCAGTACTCCGCGATGGCGCACGTGGTGGAGGCGCTGCTCGAGCGCAGCGATCACCTCAGCATCCACCAGGCCGCGGATGAGATGGTGTTCGACTGGAGCACTTCGCGGCGCAGTTTTGTGCCCGGTGCCCACAGCGTGGTCTCCGCGGAAGGGGGCGTCGGCGATCAGACCTCCGGCTGGGACGGCAAGCAGTACGTGGTGCGCATCAAGCCGCAGATGGGCCCGCTGATCACCGACAGCTTCGGGCTGTCGGCCGATGGCAAGCACCTGGTGGAGAAGGTGCACGTCGATCAGTACGAGCTGCCGGCGGTCACGATCACCCGCACCTACAACCCCACCACTGAAACCGGGCCGCGGCCGCTCTCAAGCGGCGACTGAGCCTGGCTGCCGGCCCCATGCGCATCGCACGCTACGCCCGCGCTCTTGAGTGCCTGCTGCTCTTGGCACCGCTGGCGGCGCCCTCGCAGCCCACCGCCGCCCCGGCGGTGGAGAGCGAGGCGCCGCTGCAGGAAATCGTCGTCGAGGGCTCCCACGAGGGCCCGCGGCTGTGGACGGTGCGCAAGGGTGACCACACGCTGTGGATCCTGGGGACCATCTCGCCGTTGCCGAAGAAGATGGTGTGGCAGCCGGACGCGGTGCGCGAAGTGCTGCACCAGACCCAGGAAGTCGTGCCCGCGTGGCCCAACTACGGCATCGGCGCCCATCCCTTGACGGCGCTGCGCCTGTACATCGAGTGGCGCCGGCTGCAGAACCCCCCCGACAGCCTGCCGCTGCGCCAGACACTGCCACCGGCGCTGTACGCGCGGGTCGAGGCACTCAAGAACCGCTACGACCCCAAGGACAAGAAGCTCGAGCAGATGCGCCCGATGCTCGCCGCCCGGGAACTGGTGACGCGGGTGTTCGAGGCCGCAGGTCTCGCCTTGCACAATGAAGTGCAGCAGAAGGTGCTCGAGCTCGCCCGCCAGGAGGGCGTGCGGGTGCACCAGAACAAGCTCAGGATCGAGGATCCCGTCGATGTGCTCAAGGACGTCAGCCACACGCCGCTCGATCGCGAGGTGGCCTGCCTTGAGGCGGTGGTGACGCTGCTGGAAACTGACGTGGGACGCATGCAGGCACGCGCGCGCGCCTGGGCGCTCGGGGATGTCGACACCCTGCGCTCGCTGCCGTACAGCGAGGACCGTGGCGCCTGCCTCACGGCGGTCTCCAACTCCGAGCGCGTGCGCAGCCTCATCGCGCGCGCCCAGGCGGACTGGTTGATCAGCGTCGAAGACAGCCTGGGTCGTAACCAGGGGACCCTCGCCGTGCAGTCGATGGATCGCCTGCTGGGCGAACACGGCACGCTGGCCGCCCTCAAGTCCAAGGGCTACCACGTCGAGGGTCCCTAGGCGCCTCAGCTCGCGAGCGCACACCCCCAGGCGAGCGCCACGCAGGCGAGCGCCGCGGCACCGGCCAGCCACTGCGGCACGCCGCGCAGGTACGGCTGCAGAGGCGGCAGCGCCACCGTCGCGCCGAGCACTGCGCCCACCACGAACCCGGCGAGGTGCGCGATGACATCCGTGCCCTCGCCGGCAGATCCGGTCCACCCCAGCAGGATCACGCCCGCGACCAGCGGACCCCAGCGCCGCCCCCAGTGCTGCCGCAGCGGCAGGCGCTCGCGCCAGGAAAAGGCTGACATCGCCCCGAGGGCAGCAAACACCGCGGTGGAGGCGCCCACGGACGTGTGGTCCGCCGGCCCGAGCAGTCCTTCCAGCAGATTCGCGATGCCGGCGCCCGTGACGGTCAGCAGCCAGGCACTGCCTGCACCCATCTGCCGCGCGGCGAGATAGCCGAACCACACCCCCGCCGCAAGATTCGCCGCCAGGTGCGGACCATCCACATGCAGCGTGAGGGCCGTCCACGCCCGCCACCACTGGCCGGCCTGCACGCGCGCCGCATCGAGCTCACCCACGTCGAAGGCATCCAGGCGCACCAGCCCGTGGGACAGCGCCGCGGTCACACCCATCAGCACGAGCACATAAATGAGGCAGCCGACCCAGGCGTGCGGGTACACGTGAGGCGGTGGCGGAGGTGGCGGCGGCGGGCGGTTCTCCGCTTCGTAGTGCAGCAGGTGCCGGGTGGCATAGCCGGCATCCTGCGCGCTCACCTGCAGCAGGAATTCCCCCTCCCCGAGCACCACGAGCGCCGGGATGCCGACCGCGGTGAGCACCAGCAGGCGCTCATCGCAGTCGCGCTTGCGGGGTGAGCGGAACACGCTCGTCAGGTCATCGGCTTGCATCAGGCCTGCGCCGGACTTCAGCGCTCGGGTGCATGGCGCCGCAGGTTAAGCGCGGCGAGGGCGCGGCGCGCCACATCCCCGATCAGCTCATAGAGCGCCGCGGTCGAGCCCTTGAGCGCGCTCACGTTCGGCAGGTAGCGCATCGGGCTCGGTTCCGGAGGCGCCCAGACGCCGGTGGGCGCGGCCACGACGCTCAGGCCGCAGGCCTCGAACTCGCGCACCGCGCGGTACTCGTGCGTGGCGTGCGTGACCAGGAGGATGCGCTGCACACCCGCGGCGCGCAGGATGCGCGCCGCGTACTGCGCGTTCTCGAAGGTGTCGCGCGAATTGCTCTCGACCCAGCGCACCGTGACGCCGAAGTCGCGCGCGAGCGCGGTGCGCATCGCCTGCGTCTCGCTGAAATTGCCCGAGACCAGCACCGGCAGGTCCGTGCGGTGCGCGACGTAGGCGCCATAGGCCAGCCGCTCGAGCAGGTCGCCCCCGGCGGCCGGCAGGCCGGCGTATTCGGGCGCCGCGTGCCGCTCGCCGGCGCCGCCGAGGATCACGATCGCCTGCGCCTCCGGGAGGCGGGTGATGTCGAGCACCGGCTCACGCTCGGCCGCGTGGGCGAGCCGGTCGGCGACCGCCGGCGTGGACAGCACCCAGAGCGAACCCAGTCCCGCCGCGAGCAGCGCGAAGCCGAGGCGGCGGGCCGCCGCGCCGCGGCCGAGCAGCCAGGCGCCGGCGAACGCCAGCAGCAGCGGGCCCGCGGGCGGCAGGAGCAGCGTACGCAGCAGCGTCTTCAGGGTCACGAACATGCGCGGCGCACCTTATCTATAAGCGGATCCGTTGCCAGGCGCCCGAGCGCCAGCGCAGCAGCAGCGTGCTGCCCAGGACCATGACATAGCACAGCACGGCCACCCAGCCGCCCACGGCCCCGAAGCCGAACTGCGGCAGGAACTGCACCCAGCCCTGCCCCGGGGCGAAGGTGAGCGCATGCGCCAGCGGCACAAACAGCAACAGCGACAGACCCAGCACCAGGGCGGCGGGGACCTTGACGTCGCCCGAGCCGCGCAGGCACATGCTGCTGCCCATGTTGAGTCCGTCGAAGAACTGGAACCCCGCGGCAAGCCACAGCAGGCGCTGCCCGAGCGCCACCGCCGCGACGGCCTCCGCGTCATGTGCGCCGGTGAAGAAGGGCAGCAGCCAGGGACCGGCGAGCGCGATCACGACACCGATGCCGCCCATGTAGAGCGCCGCCAGCAGGATGGTGCGGTTGCCGACGCGCATCGCCCAGCCGCGCGCACCCGCGCCGATCGACTGGCCGACGAGCGTGGTGCCCGCGGAGGCGATGCCGAAACCGGGCATGTAGGCGAGCGAGGTCAGCACCACGACCATCTGCGTGGCCGCCCCGTCGGTGGTCCCAAGCCAGGTCTGCATCATCTGGAAGATCGCAAAGCCGAGCAGGTCGGCCGCCGGCGACAGCCCCATCGGTACGCCGAGGCGCAACTGCTCGAGCAGGCGCTGGGCATGCGGCCGCCAGGTGAGGTGCGAGCGGTACACCCGCCGGTAGTAGGGCTGCAGAAAGATGGCGAGCGCGAACAACAGCCCGATCAGCTGCGCGACGTTGGTCGCCCAGGCGGAGCCGGCGATGCCCCACCCGAGGCCGAAGATGAAGACCTGGTTCAGGAGTGCGTTGGCGAGCGTCGTGACGAGCGTGATCCACAAGGTCACGCGCGGCCGGCCGATGCCGTTGAAGAAGCCGAGCGTCGCCCACACCGCCGCACCCACGAAGGCGCCACCGACGCGGGGGAACCAGAAGGCTGCGGCGAGCCGCTCGATCTCGGCATCAAAGCCGAAGGGGGTAAGAATCAGGTGGCGCGCCGCACCCACCAGCAGGAAGACCGGTGCCGCACACGCCATGCCCCACAGCGCGGTCCACACCGCCTGGCCGGCACGCATGTAGCGCCGGCCACCGTAGTGCTGCGCCACCAGCGTCTGCACCGCCGTGCCCGCGCCGCCGAGCACCAGGACGGCGACGATGATGAGCCACTGCACCGCACCAACTGCCGCCAGCGCCTTGGTGGAGATGCGCCCCATGAACCACATGTCGGTAAGACTGAGGACGATCTGCACCGCGCTGTTGGCCATGAGCGGCAGTGCGAGCGCCAGCACCGCCCGCTGATCCACGTGCGAGCGCCCGGCAGCGTCGAGGCGCTGCGCCGGAAGGCGCGCAGGGGTTCCCGCCGGGCGCGGGTGGCTCGCTGACTGGATAGGGGCGTCCATGGCAACATCCTGATCAATCCGTCATTCTCGCACACTCATTCCAACGGGAGATTGCGCCATGGCCGCACGCCGCAAGAGCGCCGCGGGGAGCACGCGTCGCCGCGGACAGCTCGCGCCGGGCAAGCAAAGCCGCGGGCTCGATGCCGCGCAGGTGGCGGTCGCCCTCGAGGATCCGGCCGTCGCCGAGCTGGCCCAACTCGTGCGCGCAGCGGGCGGCGCGCCCCTCGGCGCCTATCGCGAACCCCTCGGAGGACGGCCGCTGTTGCTGGCGAGCCTGCCGTTCGCGGCCGTGCAGCCCACCCCGTTCCAGCGTGACCTGTCGCCCACGCACGCCAAGCGCCTGGCGGCGGCGATCGAGGCGACGGCAGCCTTTCTCGACCCGCTGATCGTGGTCCGCGGCGAAGACGGGCGGCTGTGGACCCCCAACGGGCGCCATCGCCTCGCCGCGGCGAAAGTGCTGGGCCTGAAGCAGATCACGGTCCTCATCTCCGGCGATGAATCGCTCGCCTACCGCATCCTCGCGCTCAACACCGAGAAGGCGCACAACCTCAAGGACCGCAGCCTCGAGGTGATCCGCATGGCGCGCAACCTCGCCCGGCGCCGCGGGCGCGAGCGCGAGGAACAGTTCCGCGCGGAGTTCGAGGCCGCGGAGCTGCTGACCCTCGGCATCGTCTATGACAAGGCGCCGCGCTTCGCCGGCGGCGCCTACAGCGCCTTCCTGAAGAAGGTGGATCGCTTCAGCGACCGCACGCTGGTGGCGAGCCTGCGGCAACGGGAGGATTACGCGGCGCGGCTGCTGGAAATCGACGGCCGCGTGAAGACCGTCATCGCCACGCTGCAGGAGCGCGGCTTCAAGTCGCCGTACCTGCGCAACTACGTGGTGGCGCGCATCAACCCGGTGCGCTTCCACAAGCTCAAGAAGGGCGACAGCAAGCCGCCGATGCCGATCGCGCAGGCACTGACGCGCATGGCCGCGGCGGCGCGCAACTTCAACTTCGGCTCGGTCTCCAATTCCGATCTGGCCTGGGTTGCGGTCGGCGCGGCCTCCGAATGAGCCTGCGCGGCGCGCCATGAGTGCTTACCCGGCCGACGCCGATGGCGACGCCCTGCGGCAGGTCGCGAGCAGCGGCAGCGACATGACGCAGCCCATGACGATCGACTTCTCGGTCGCCGCGCCGGATGAGGCGGCGGCGCGCCGGATGGCCGCCGCGGCGGAGCTGCTGGGCTTCGATCCTTCGATCTATGAGGACCCCGAGAAGCGCTCCTGGAGCGTGTACTGCTCCAAATCCATGCTCGCCACCTACGATGGGGTCGTGGCAGTGCAGGGGCAGCTCAATGCGATGGCCGCGCCACACGGCGGGCGCTGCGATGGCTGGGCCAGCTTCGGGAACTAGGGGGAGTCCGCGGCTCCCCGCGGGGCGCTGTCCGTCTCCGGCAGCCGCCTGAGGTAACCATCGTCGCCGTAGGTCAGGCCATGGCCGAATGCAAACAGCGGCGGCTCCCCCGGATGACCGTCCACGGCCGGCGGGCGCGGCGTCGCCGGCCAGGAGAACGGCAGCCGGCCGCGAAAGTCATAGCGCACCGTGCCGTCCGGCGCCCTGAAGAGCACATCGGCGATGCCGCCGCCCTCGGGTCCGGGGAGCCAGGCCGCCACGAAGCTGTCCGCGGCATTGAGCTCGGCATTCACCCACAGCGGCCGCCCGGACAGAAACACCGCGACCACCGGCACGTCCAGCGAGCGCAGGTGCTTGAGCAGCGCCAGGTCGCGCTTGTTGCCGGGACTGAACTCAAGCGTCGGCACATCGCCGGCGTACTCCGCGTACGGGCTCTCGCCGAATACCACGATCGCCACATCCGGTCGCGTATGGAATTCCCCGGCGGGACTGAGCTCCGCGGCCCCGCCGGCCGCGGTCACCTGGTGCGCGATACCCGCGTAGATCGACTCGCCGTGCGGGAAGTCCTGGTTCGGCTCGGTGCCCTGCCAGTCGATCGTCCAGCCGCCGCTTTGCTTGGCAAGGCTGTCGGCGCCATCGCCGGTGACGAGCACCCGCTGGCGCGGCGACAGCGGCAGCAGGTGATTGCGGTTCTTCAGCAGCACGAGCGACTCGCGCACCGCCTGCCGCGCCACGGCGCGATGCGCCGCCGCGCCCAGCAGCTCAAAGTGTCCCGCATAGGGGCGCGAGGACGGGCGTCCCTCGGTGAGCAGGTGCGCACGCAGCTTGACGCGCAGGACGCGCCGCACCGCGTCATCCACCCGCGCCGCGGGGATCTGCCCGGCGTTCATCTGGGTGAGCAGGTTCGCGTGTAGTTCCTTCCAGCCATCGGGCGCCATGAACATGTCGAGGCCGGCCCGGACCGCCGCCGCGCAGCTGCCGGGGGTGCAGCCGGGCAGCTGCGCGTGCCCGTTCCAGTCCCCGATCACGAACCCGTCGAAGCCCATGCGGCCCTTGAGTACGTCAGTGAGCAGCGCCTGGTTGCCGTGCATCTTCTGGCCGCGCCAGCTGGAGTAGGAAGCCATGACGGTCTGGGCACCGGCGGCGATCGCCGCCTGGTAACCGGCGCCATCGATGTCACGCAACTCCTGCTCGCTCGCGAGGTTATCGCCCTGGTCCTTGCCCCCGGTGCCGCCATCGCCCAGGAAGTGTTTCGGGGTCGCCAGTACGTGGGCACCGTCCAGGAATTCCGGCGTTCCCGGCGTGCCCTGCAGACCCTGCACCATGGCGGCCGCATAGGCGCGCACCAGATCGGGGTCTTCCGAGTAGCTCTCGTAGGCGCGGCCCCAGCGCCCGTCGCGGGCCACGGCCACGGTGGGGGAAAAGGCCCAGTCCAAGCCCGTGACGCGCACTTCCAGGGCCGTTATCTCCCCGATCCGGCGGATCAGCACCGGGTCGCGCGCGGCACCCAGGGCAATGTTGTGCGGGAAGATGGTGGCCCCGGGAATGTTGTTGTGCCCGTGCACGGCGTCGGTCCCCCACAGCATGGGCACGCGCGCCTCCCCCGGGCGCCCGGCGGAAGCCTCATAGAACCGATCCGCGAGTGCCAGCCACTCACTCGGTGCAGCGAGTTTGTCGTCACGGGGCGAGGAATTGCCGCCGTTCAGGATGGACCCGAGGGGAAAGTGACGCACATCGTCCGGAGTAATGCTGCCGATGTCGGCCTGGATGAGCTGACCGGCTTTCTGTTCGGGCGTCATGCGCGCGAGCAGGTCCTCCACCTGTGCCTCGAGTGCCTGATCCGGCCCCAGGGCGGGCGGGAGCTTCGGCCAGCGCTGCGGATGAATCAGAACGGCCGGCTTCGGCTCGGCTACCACCGTCAAGCTCGCCGTGAAGGCCACCAGAGCGAGCGTCGCGCAATACGCGGCCGTTCGGGCCGGTCTCCTGTTCATGGTGGCTAGGATACACACCAGAGGTCGACGCACATGCTGGATCCCGTAACTCAGTCCCGAAGCCTCGATAACCATGCCACCCTCAGCCGGCGCACCGGTCACCAGGGATCGGGCACCGAGAATCTGCCTGATCTGCTGTTGATCGAGCGCTCGCGCGCCGGCGATGAGGCGGCCATCGAGGCGCTCATCCGCCGCTATTCGCGCCGGCTGTTCCGCGTGGCCCGCAGTGTGGTTCCCGATGACGACCGCGCCGAGGCGGTGCTGCAGGAAGCCTACCTCGCGGCCTTCGGGGACCTCACCCGCTACGAGCCGACCGGCAAATTCGCCGCCTGGCTGACGCGCCTGGCGTACCAGCAGGCGCGCATGCAGCGCAGCGGCATGCGCTTCGCTGCGCCTGCCGCGGTGGCAGGCAACGGCGCGGCGGTCGCCGGCAGCGAGGCCGAGGATGCCCAGGAGCGGCGCGAGCTGGAGCACGCGATCGGCGGCCTGCCGGAAGTTTTCCGCACCGTGTTCGTGCTGCGCGTCGTGGAGGGCATCAGCGGCATCGAGACCGCCGCTTCCCTGGGGGTGCACGAGACTACCGTGCGCACCCGGCTGTACCGGGCACACCGGCGACTGGATGCGGAGACCGTGCGCCGCGTACGCGCCGTACCGGCGCTGCTCGAGCTGCCCGCGGTGCGACTGGAGCGGGTGCTGACACGGGTGCTCACGCATCTGCCTCACCCGTCGTTGCTGACGAGCTCGGCCACGGCGCCCTGACTGCTCGCCCGGCGCCCCGCGCTGCCCCCGCGATCCTGCGGCGGCGGCGCGGGGTCGCCGTGGCCCCTCCCCGCGCTGCTCTCTTAGCCCGCTCCCGTCAGCCGGGCGCTCGCCTGCCATAGCCGCTCGGCATCCGCGTCGCTCTGCGCGGCGCCGCTCGGGGTAACGCGCCGGCAGCGATCGTAGTAGCCCCCGCTGGCGCCGGCGACCTCGGGGGACATCGCCAGGTAGATGCTGGTGCGGGCCCCCTGCTGCGGGGACAGCATGAAGGTGCGCCCGAGCACGCCCAGCACGCCGCGCAGCAGCGCCGGACTGTCATGGAACAGATGACTGTTCACCAGACCCGGATGCAGGCAGTTGGCGGTCACGCCCGTCCCCGCCAGGCGCCGCGCCAGCGCGCGCGTGAAGAGGATGTTGGCAAGCTTGGAGCGCGAGTAAGCCGGCAGCAGGCCGGAAACCCGCTCATTCATCAGGTCCTGGAAATCGAGCGTGGCGCGCCGGTGGGCCTCGGAAGCCACCACGACGATGCGCGCGGCAGCGCTCGCACGCAGTTTCGGCAGCAACAGGTTGGTCAGCAGAAACGGCGCCAGGTGATTGACCGCGAAGGTCAGGTCAAACCCGTCGGCGCTGGCGCCCTTGCGCGCGCTCATCATGCCGGCGTTGTTGATGAGCACGTCCAGGCGCGGCAGGCTCGCGGCGAGTTCCTGTGCCAGGCGGCGGATGTCCGCGAGGCGCGCAAAGTCTGCCTGCACCGCGTGTACCGCGGCGCTGCCGGTGTCACGGCCGATCGCCAGGGCCGCCGCGCGGGCCCGTGTCAGGTCGCGGCCGTGCACGAGCACGCTCGCCCCCGCGGCGGCCAGCGCCCGGGCCGTCTCATAGCCGATCCCGTGGGTGGAGCCGGTGACGAGGCAGAACTGGCCGTTCATACTGCGTGCCGAAGGTGTGTTTCGGGGAATGGTATATGAAAGGCACGCGGCGCACGCTGCACGCTTCATGAACGAAATCGCCAGCGCCTTTCTCCTGACATTCGCCGCCCTCTTCCCGATCGTCAACCCGATCGAGGCGGCGCCCTTCTTCTACGGCATGACCGCCAGTCTTTCGAGCGCCGAGCGCAACGTGATGGCGCGCAAGGTCGCGATCAACGGGTTCTCGCTGCTGCTGGGGTCAGTCGTGCTCGGCCCCTACCTGCTGGAATTCTTCGGCATCCGGCTGCCGGTGGTGCGCATCGCGGGGGGCTTCGTCGTCACCGCGCTCGGCTGGAAGCTTCTCACCCAGGAAGACTGGTCGGACCACATCGGCTCCGCGGAGCTGCCCAAGGGCCGCCGGCAGGTGGGCAGCTTCTATCCGCTCACCATGCCGCTCACGGTCGGCCCGGGCTCGATGTCGGTGGCGATCACCATCGGCAGCCGCAAGGAACCGGGCATCCCGCCGCTGGCGCAGATCGCCACCCACGCCACCGGCGCGCTGCTCGGCCTGCTCGCCATCGGACTCACCATCTATCTGGCCTATCGCTTCGCGTCGCTCATGGCGAGGCTGCTGGGGGCCACCGGCCTTGAAGTGCTGGTACGCCTCTCGGCCTTCATCCTCATGTGCATCGGCATCGAGATCATCTGGAACGGGTACAGCACGCTCACGGGCCTGCACTGAGGGGCGTTCACAGCGCGCTGATTTCCCGGGCCGCGCGCGCACCGGACTGCGCCGCGCCTTCCATGAAGCACACGCTCGCGGTGTGCTCCCCCGCGAAGTGCACGCGCTTCTCCGGCGTGGCGACGTGTGGAAACATCGTGTGCATCTCCCGCGGCGCGTAGTAGGCCCAGGCGCCGCGCGCGAACGGTTCGCTGTCCCAGCACACCGAGCGGCCGGCAACGAACTCCTGCGCCATCTCGGGAAACACCCGCGTCACGTTCTCCCGGCTCCAGCGCACGCGTTCCTCCGCCGTCATGGCGGTCGCCTGCCGGCTCGGGGCGGCGAACTCCGCGGTGCACAGAATGCCCGCGGCTCCCGGCTGACCCTGGCAGGCGTCCAGCACGTTGCCGATCGGCAAATCGGTGATGGCAGAGCCGTTGAGGCTGGCACGCTTCCAGAAACGACTCTTGGTGTGCAGGTAGACGTGGGTCGCCGACTCGTACCGCAGTCCCGCGACCACGGAGCGTTTGGCGCTCGTAAACGAGTTGTCGAGCTCGACGTGGCGCAGCACCGAGAACGGAATGGCGATCACGGCGCGCTCGACCTCCACCTGTGCGAGCGTGCCCTCGTGCGCGATGCCGAGCCGCACGGCCTTGCGGTCCTGCCTCAGGCTGCGAAGCTCGGCGCCGTAATGCAGGCGCGCTCCCAGGCGCTGCGCGAAGGCCTCCGGCAGACGATCGTTGCCGTCGCGCAGCCGCGACCAGCGGCCGTTGCGTGCCAGGAAGCGCTCCCACACCAGGTCCTGCAAGGCCGAGACATGATCGAAGTCGTAGCCGAGCCGCCGTCGGCCGAGCAGCAACACCGCGGCATCGGTCGCGCCCTGCTTATGCACCAGGTCGTTGATGGTGAGCGCATCGAGCTTGCGCGCGGCGTGATTGATGGAGCCGGCGCTGAAGGGCTCCGCCAGCGAGCCCTGCACCGGCCGCAGGTGCTGCTCCCACAGACCGTTCAGGCCCAGCTGCCGCTCCTGCGCCGACAGCGCGTAAGGCCAGTCGGGCTCCTTGCCAGGGGCGGTGAGGAAGCGCTTGCCGCTCACGTAGTAAACATCGGCGCTCGCTTGCGGATCAATTGGCGACGCCTCGCTCAGGGGCAGGGCAAACTGTTCGATGTACTGGCGCAGCAGGGTATAACCGTCGCCGAAGGCGACCGCGCCCTCTTCCACGTACAGGCCGTCGCCAAAGGCGTCGCGGCGCGTGCGCACCCGGCCACCGGGTCGGGCGCTGGCTTCGAAGACGCTCACGGTGTGCCCGGCGCGCATCAGTTCGTAGGCGGCCACGAGGCCGGCAATGCCTGCCCCGACCACCGCCACGCGCTGCGGCTGCGCGGCCCGCAGCGGTGCGCGCGCCAGCGTCAGCCCCGCCGCGGCCAGGAGCGAGGCCTGCAGAAAGCCGCGACGGTCGAGCGTAGGCATGGCGGGCTGCTGGCTCCTTCAGGGTGAGGCGGTGCTAAGCGGTGCCGGTTCGTGCTCGCGGATCCGGAACCACGCAACGTAGAGCGCCGGCAGGAATACGAGCGTCAGCAGCGTGGCCACGGCAAGTCCCCCCATGATGGCGTAGGCCATCGGACCCCAGAACACGGTCGGCGCGATCGGCACCATGCCGAATATAGCTGCCGCAGCGGTGAGCAGGATCGGCCGGAAGCGGTGCGAGGTGGCCTCGATCACCGCCTCCCAGCGCGAGCGCCCGTGGGCGATCTCGGTCTCGATCTGGTCCACCAGGATCACCGAGTTGCGCACGATCATGCCCACCAGGGCGATGATGCCGAGGATCGCGACGAAGCCCATGGGCTTGCGCGCCAGGAGCAGCGCCAGCACCACGCCGATGAGCCCGAAGGGGGCAACACTCAGCACCAGGAACAGGCGGCTGGCGCTCTGCAGCTGCACCATGAGGATAATGAGCATCAGCAGGCCCGCGTAGGGCAGCACCGCGGCGACCGACGCGAGCGACTTGCCGCTCTCTTCGACCGTGCCGCCCACGGCCACCGTGTACCCGGGGGGCAGTTTCGCCTGCAGCGCGCGCATGCGCGGCTGCAGCGCCGCGATGACGGTCGCCGGCAGGACCTCGCCCACGACATCGGCCTGCACGGTGATGGTGGCGAGGCGGTCCCGCCGCCACACGAGTGGCCAGTCGAGTCCGTACTCGACGCTGGCGAGCTGCAGCAAGGGCACGCTCTTGCCATCGGGCAGCGGGATCGCGAGCGTCTTGAGCGTCGCGGGCGACACGCGCTCATCGGGGCCGGCGCGCGCCACGACGTCGATCAGATAGATGTCATCGCGGATCTGCGTGAGGTTGACGCCGGTCACCACGGCATTCAGCGCCTGGGCGAGCGCCTGGGAGCTCACGCCGAGGAGTCGCGCCTCGTCCTGATTCACGTGGATGCGCAACGTGCGCATCGGCTCGATCCAGTTGAAGTTGATGCCCTGGGTGCGCTGCTCCTGTGCCACCACGGCGGCCGCCTGGTAGGCGATGTCGCTCACCTTCTGCGGATCGGGCCCGCTGACGCGGTACTGCAGCGGCCAGCCCACCGGCGGCCCGAGCTCGAGCGGCGAGATGCGCGCCACCACCTCCGGGAACTGTTCAGTGAGCGCCCGGTCGAGGCGCGCCCGCACCCGCTCGCGCGCCTGCAGGCTCTTGGTCACGATCACGAGCTGGGAGAAGAAATCATTCGGCAGCTGCACGTTGAGCGGTAAGTAGAAGCGCACCGCCCCCTGGCCGATGTAGGTGCTCCAGTGATCGATGTCCGCATCCCCCGCCAGCAGTTTTTCCAGCCGTGTCGCCACCCGCTCGCTCGCATAGATCGAGGCATTGCGCGTGAGCGTCAGGTCCACGAGCAGCTCCGGACGATCAGAGGACGGGAAGAACTGCTGCGGCACCAGCTGCAGTCCCAGCAGAGCAACCAGCAGCAGCGCGAGCGCGGCGCCGATGGTCGCGCCCTTGCGGCGCATCGCCACTACCAGCAGGCGGCGGAAGCGCACGAGTATCGGGCCGCTGTCATGCGAGCGTCGCGGCAGGGTCGCCGGCAGCAGCGCGACGCCGATGAGGGGCGCGAAGATCACCGCCACCACCCAGGAAATCAGCAGCGCTATGCTCACCACGGCAAAGATCGAGAAGGTGTACTCGCCCGCGGCACTCTTGGCGAAACCGATGGGCACGAACGCCACCGCCGTCACCAGCGTGCCCGTCAGCATGGGGAAGGCCGTCGAGGTGTACGCAAAGGTCGCCGCCCGGAAGCGGTCGAGCCCCTCCTCGAGCTTGGTGACCATCATCTCCACGGTGATCATCGCGTCATCGACCAGCAGGCCGAGCGCGATGATGAGCGCGCCGAGTGACACGCGCTGCAGGTCGATGTGGGTCGCCTCGAGCACTACGAACACGGTCGCGAGCACCAGCGGGATCGAGCAGGCCACCACCGCGCCGGCCCGCAGCCCGAGACTGAGGAAGCTCACCCCGAGCACGATCGCGATCGCTTCCCACAGCGCGGTCATGAAGTCATTGACCGCCTCCCCCACGACGCGCGGCTGCTCGGCGACCAGGTGCGGCTCAACGCCGACCGGCAGCTGCGCGGTGACGCGGCTCATGGCCGCCTCGACGTTGTGGCCGAGCGCGAGCACGTCGCCGCCGCTGCGCATGGCGATGCCCAGCGCGATGGCCGAAGTGCCGTCGAAGCGGAACAGCGGCTGCGGCGGGTCCGCATAACCGCGCTTCACGGTGGCGATGTCGCTCAGGCGGAAGATGCGTCCGTCCACCACGAAATTGACGCGCCGGATGTCCTCGGCGTCGTGAAAGCCGCCGGTCACCTGCACGAGGATACGCTCGTCCCGGGTCTGCACCACCCCGGCCGGGGTCACCGCGTTCTGGGCGCGCAAGGCGTTGATCAGTGCCTGGCGGTCGAGCTTGAGTCCTGCCAGCTGCCGCGCGGAGAACTCAACGTAGATCTTCTCGTCCTGCGCGCCGAAAATGTCGATCTTCGACACATCGGGCACGGCCAGCAGCTCCGAGCGCGCGCGTTCGACGTAGTCACGCAGCTGCCGCGGCGTGAAGCCATCGGCGGTGAAGGCATAGACGATCCCGTAAGTGTCGCCGAACTCATCGTTGAAGCCCGGGCCCACGACGCCGGCGGGCAGCGTGGCATGGATGTCGTCCATCTTCTTTCTGACCTGGTACCAGATGCCGGGCACCTCCGCACTGCGCGTGGAGCCCAGCAGGTTCACAAACACCGTGGTGCGACCGGCGGTGGTGTAGCTGGTGATGAAGTCGAGGTCGCGCGTCTCCTGCAGCTTGCGCTCGATGCGATCGGTTACCTGCTTGAGGGTGTCCTCCACCGTCGCGCCCGGCCAGCCGGCCTGCACCACCATGGTCTTGATGGTGAACGCGGGGTCTTCGTTGCGGCCGAGGTTGCGGTACGAGAACAGCCCGGCGAACACGATGATGAGCATCAGGAAGCCCACGAGCGCGCGGTGGCGCAGCGCCCAGTCCGACAGGTTGAGCGCGCCGGAACTCAAGGGCCTCAGCCGCCTTCGCCCAGGAGCTTCACCTGCTGACCGGGACGCAGCGCATGGGCTCCGGCCGTCACGACGCGGTCGCCGTTCTTCAGACCGCCGCCGATCACCACCGCGTCCGCGTCGTAACGCAGCACGGTGACCTCGCGCGCGGCCACGGTCTGAGTGTGCGGATCAACCACCCACACCGCGGGCTTGCCGCCGGCCTGCATGAGCGCCGCGCCCGGGACCCGCAGCACCGGCTCGGCGCTCAGGGCGGCGCTGCCGACCACCGTGGCCCCGAGACGCATGGTGTCGGGCGGGTTTTCCAGCCCCACCTTGACCGCGTAGGTCCCGGTCACCGGATCGGCCTGGGGGGAGACCTCGCGTACGTGCCCGGTGGCGGTGATGGCCGGATCGTCGCTGAGCGCGACCGTGACGGTCGGATTCTTCGGCGTCTGGCGCATCAGCGCCGCCGGCACGTTGAAGAGCGCATCCTTGCCGCCCTTCTGCGCCACCTGCACCACCATCTGGCCGGCCTGCACGACCTCACCGGCTTCCGCCCCGGTCGCCGTGACCACGCCCGCCACGTCCGCGCGCAGTTCCGTGTAGCCGACGTTGTCGCGCGCCGTGCGCAGCGCGGCTTCCGCGGCCGTCACCCGTGACTGGGCGGCGGCCAGCTGCTGCTGCGCGTCGTCATACTGCGCCCGGGAGATGACGCCGCTGGAGACCAGCGCGCGATAGCGAGCCTCGTTGTTGCGCGCCTGCACCAGGGTCGCCTGCCCGGCGGCAAGATCCGCCTGCGCCGAGCGCAGCGAATTCTGCGGGTCCTGGGACTCGATGCGCGCCACCACCTGGCCGGCGGTCACCGGGTCGCCGACGTTCACTCGCCGCTCGATCAGGCGTCCGCTGATGCGGAAGGCCAGATTGGCCTGGATCTGCGCCTGAATCTGCCCGCTGAGCGAAACCGGCTCGCCGGCGGCCCCGTAGTGCACCACCGTCGACTGCACCGGACGCACCAGCGGCGCCGGGGTCTCGTGACTGCCGCAGCCGCCGAGAAGTCCCAGGGTAACCAACAAACCAGGCCCTCTCATCCCTGCTCCCTCCCCGGGCGGCTTGTTGGTCACGGGACGCCGCTCCCAGAAGCCCGCTGACCTTACCGCCGTGGTCGGACCCAGGCAAACCTGCGGCACCGCGGTGCAGCGACGACGCCGCCGGCGGCGCACGCTTGGTCTAATATCGGGCGCCTGATTTGCCGCTACCCGCGAGCAGCTATCCGGCCAAGGACACACCACATGAAAGTACGGGCTTGATGAGCACGAGCACGAGCCGGCGCGGCCGTGCGCTGCGCGGCCTCCTTGCTGCCTGCGCGCTGTTGGCCGCCCAGGCGCTGGGTGCCCAGCAGCGCGAACCCGGCTATCTCTTCCCGGGGGAAGCGTTGCACATCGAGGCGTGGCTGCCGCCGGCGCCGGCAGATGACTCGATGGCCAAGGCGGCAGACGTGGAGGCGTACTTCCGGTCGCGTTCGCTCATCGGCACGGCGCGCGCGCAGGAGGCTCACGCGGACGATGTCGTCAAGCCCGCCGAAAAGGTCGCACCGCGCTTTACCTACCTGCTGGGTATAACACTCGACCGCAAGAACGCGCCGCGCTTCCTGCAAATGATGGACCTGGTGCGCAACGACGCCGAGTGGCTGATGGCCCCGGTCAAGAAGGACACCGGCAGCGGCGGTCGGCGCCGTCCCTTCATCGACTACCCGAGCCTGCCGAAGTGCGAACTCGTGTACGCGGCACTCGGGGAGACCGGCTCTTTTCCCTCGGGGCACGCGACCACGGGCTGGTTGTGGGGCTCGATCCTGGCTGAGATCGCACCGCAGTTCGCCGACCAGCTGATCGCGCGCGGCATCGCGTTCGGGGACAGCCGGGTGGTGTGCGGGTTTCACTACCCGTCCGACGTCGCCGCGGCACGCCTGGCGGCGGCCGCGTTGCTCACGCGCCTGCACGCCGAGCGGCGCTTCCAGGAGGATCTGGCGGCCGCGCGCAAGGAAGTGAATGCGCTGCTCACGCAACGCGCGGCGACGAAGCGCTAGGCCTCGACATCCAAAGCTCCCACCGAGTGAGGCAGCGGCGCGGCGCGGCGCGCGAGTCCTGAGGGAGCGGCAGGCCTTGCGGGCGACAGTGGCGCAAGCTGGGCAGCGCGGGCATGATGCACGCCTAACAATGAGAACCGCCTGGGAACTCACGACGATCGTCCTGCGGCTATGGCTGTTTGGCCTGATCGTCGTGAGCATCGTGTCGCTGTCGGACTTCATCTTCCGCCGCCCCCACGGGCTCGGCCTGCTTGCCAAGCGACTCGCCATGGGACTCATATGGCCCCTGGCGCTGGTGAGTACGGCGGGCCGGCGGGTGTTGTTCGGAAAATTCAGGGGGATCGCGTGAGGCGCCTAGTTCCTGTCTCGCTGGTTTTTCTTCCGCTGCTGAGTGGCTGCGGCGTGCACACGGTCGATACCGGTTTCCGCGGCATCAAGACCAGTTTCGGGCAGGTCGAGGGGGCGCCGCTGGTGGAGGGCCTGTACTTCGTCAACCCCTTCACCACCTCGATTCACCCGATGGACGTGCGCATCCAGCGTTGGGACGGCAAGACCCAGGCTTACACGCGCGATGTGCAGGAAGCCACCGTCGAATTCACGCTCAACTACAAGCTGCGCCCGGACGCCGCGGCCGACGTCTACCGCAGTGTCGGCACCGACTGGGCCAACAAGCTCATCGGGCAACAGGTTTACCAGCACCTCAAGAACGTGATCGGCCAGTGGGACGCGGTGGACCTGATTGCCAATCGGCAAAAGGCCAACGATGCCGCGCAGGCGGCGATCGTCGAGGCCCTGACCGCCAGCAACGTGGACGTGACCGGATTCTCAATCACGGACTTCCAGTTCAGCCGGGCCTTCAACGCGGCGGTAGAAGCGAAGGTCATTGCGCAGCAGCGCGCCCAGGAAGCACAGAACCGCACCGAGCAGACCAAGCAGGAAGCGCAGCAGAAGGTCATCACCGCCACCGCCGAGGCGCAGTCGATGAAGATCCGCGCCGACGCGCTGTCCCAGAATCCCAAGCTGGTGTCCTGGGAAGCGGTGCAGAAGTGGGACGGCAAGCTACCCGTCAACATGTACGGACAGTCCGCGATCCCGTTCATCGACGTGGGCAAGTAGCGACGGTGCCCGGGCCGCGTACGCGCCGCTGTTGTAGCCCCTGGGCGGGAACTGAGTCCTGCGTGCGCGCTAAGCTCTAGCCTGCGAGCATCTCGAGCACCGCCGCGCGGGCAGCGGCTGAATGCACCGGCAACGCCAGCACGTCACCCGGACGCGCCCACTCGAGCGCGCAGTGCACCGCCTCAAGCTCGCTCTTGCGCATCGGCAACGCTGACTCCGGCAGGCCCGCACGTAGCAGTGCCGCGTGAATGAGGCGCGGGACCTCGCCGGGGTCGCGACCGCGCAGATGCGCCTCGTCCTCCTTGACGACGATCAGGTCGGGTCGGAACTGCGCCACCACGCGCGCCAGCGCCTCGACCTCGCTGTCGCGGCGATTGCCCGCCTGGCCGAGCAGCGTCCCGAGACGACCGCCCCCTGTGCGCAGGTGCTGGGCGACGGTAAGCAGGCCGCGCATGCCCTCGGGGTTGTGCGCGTAGTCGACGAGAATGCGCACACCGTCGCGCTCGAAACGCATCATGCGACCGAGGTTATCGGTGAACTTGAGGCCAAAGCGGCCGAACACCCGCGCCATCACGGCGGCCGGGATGCCCAGTCCGGCGCCGGCAAGCGCAGCGCCCGCAAGGTTGGCGGTGTTGTAGGCGGCACTCCCCCCGACGGTCAGGGGCAGGTCAGCGACCGCGCCAAGGTCTGCATCGCGGCCCGCGTGATGCAGCAGCAGCCGTCCCTCGCGCACCCCGCACGTGGAACCGCCGCCAACGCGGTGCGCGCGCAGCGTGGGGTCATCGGCATCCAGGGCGAACCAGGCCAGCGGCGGCGCACGTCCGAAGCGCTGCGCGAGGGCAGGAGCCTTGGCGATGAGTTGCGCATCGTCGGCATTGAGGACCAGCAGGCCCTCAGCCCCTACCACGCCACCCACCGTCAGCTTGACGTCCGCAAGCCCCGCCAGGTCATCGATGCCGTATTCACCGAAATGATCCGCGCTGACGTTGGTCACCACCGCCACGCGCGCCCGCGAGATCGCAAGCCCGCGCCGCAGGATGCCGCCGCGGGCGGTCTCGATGACCGCCGCCTGCGCGCGCCGCTCGCGTATGACCCGGCGCGCCCCCTCCGGACCGGAATAGTCCCCGGCCACGGCGAGCTGCCCGTCTAAGAACACTCCGTCGGTGCAGCAGAAGGCGCTCGGCCAGCCGTGCTCGCGGGCACACGCGGCCAGCAGGCGCACGGTGGTGGTCTTGCCGTTCGAGCCGGTCACGATCGCCGTGGGCACATCGTGCAGCTCACTCCAAGGTACGGCGGCGATCTCGCTGAGCCCCTGGAGCGGGAAGTCGCGGCCGCCGTCGCCGGCACCGAGGGTCAGCAGGGTCTCGTCAAGCACCTGCGGCAGGCCGCGCTCGCCCGCGGCCGCGAGGAGCGCCATGAGGCGCGGCTGCGCTTCGCGGGCAGCGAGCGTCGCGAGGCGCGCCAGCGCGGCGGACTCATCCAGCACCGGGGGAATGACGAGCGCCGGGTCGGCAGCATCCTCGAGAATCTCCGCCAGCAGCGCCGCCTCGAACTCCTGGGTGAGCACCGCGTTGCCGCTTGCAAGCGTAGCGCACAGCGCCCACTCGTTGACCTCGGTCGCCGTGAACAGCTGGTCGCACGGCGCCGCCAGTGCCAGCGATACCCCGCTCGCGTGCGGGCGGTCGGTGAGTCCGCGCTCGTGCCAACCCAGGTGCGCCCGGGCACGCTCAACGCGCGCCCGCCACCCGGCTAGCAGCGGGCCGTCTACCGTGATGTCGGCAGTTTCCAGCTGCGCGCCAGTGGCGGGAAAGAATAGGTTGGGGCCCGTCAGACGCCTGGAGGCGTCAAACGGGAGGCCCGTGTCGGTGTTCAGTCTTCCGCCTCCGGCGCATAGCGCACGCCGCGTTCATCACGGATCAGGCCTTCGAGGCTGAAGGTGGGCGCGGGACCTTCACTCAGCCGGGATTGGGCACTGGCGAGCGTCGAGTGCTCCGCGGATGCAATCGGCACCGGTGCGCTCACGGGCGCGGCGCCGGCGGGCCTGAATTTGGTGATCTGCTTCCACGAGCGCACCAGAGCATCCGCAAAGATCAGCAGCAGGTCCCCGGGCTGGCCCATATTCAGCGCCGCGGCGATCGCGTCCTGCTCATCGGGAATAACCGAGATCGCCTGCTCGGCAACGCCGGCCGCGCGCAGCGCCTTCGCCTGGATACGCGGCACCTCGTCCGGCGCGCGCTCGCGCAGGCTGTCGTCGCGGCGGCAAATGTAGTGATCAAAGCGTCCGGCAACCGCGTTCGCGATCGCCACCAGGTCCTCGTCACGGCGATCCCCGGGTCCTGCCAGCACCACGATGCGCCGCCCGGTCACATCCAGCCGCTGCGCGAGGTCGGCCAGTGCCGCCACCGCGTGCGCGTTGTGCCCGTAGTCGAACAGTACCTTGAAGGGATGCTCGCTGAAGATGTTCATCCGCCCGGGTGCCTGGAAGAAGGTGGCATCGAAGGTGCGCAGCCCCTGGCGGATCGCGTCCAACTTGATGCCGAGCGAGAACGCCATGGCAGCGGCGAACATTGCGTTCTGCACATTGTGCGTGGCACGCCCCTCGAGCGTCGCCGGTATCAGGTGGGTCCACAGCAGAGGAATATGGCCGCTGCGGTCGTAGAGCGTGATCATCTGCCCGTTGACGCCCGCCTCCAGTGCGCAGGCACGGCCGCCGGCGCGAATGTGCTCGCGTACCAGCGAGTGGTGCGGGTTCAGCGTGACGTAGCAGATGTTCTTCGCTTCCGTGTAGCCGGACATCTTCAGCACCAGCGGATCATCCGCATTCAGCACCGCGCAGTCGGTCGCGACCTCGACCACGATGCGCTTGACTTCCGCGAGCTGCTCGAGCGTATCGATGCCCTTGAGCCCGAGGTGATCCGCCTGCACGTTGAGCACGGCGCCGACGTTTACTTCGTTCACGCCCATGCCGGCGCGCAACAATCCGCCGCGCGCCGTCTCGAGCACCGCCACGTCGATCTGCGGATCTGCGAGCACCATGCGCGCGGACACCGGGCCGGTCATGTCACCCGGCACGGTGCGCTGGCCGTCGATGTAGACGCCATCGGTGGTCGTCAGCCCCGGGGTGAAGCCGGCCATCTTGGTGATGTGCGCCAGCATGCGCGCGGTCGTCGTCTTGCCGTTGGTGCCGGTGATCGCCGCGATCGGCACGCGGGCGGCCGCTCCGGGCGGGAACAGCATGTCGATCACCGGGGCGGCCACGTCACGCGCGCTGCCTTCACTCGGTGCGACGTGCATGCGGAACCCCGGGGCGGCGTTCACCTCGCAGATACCCCCGCCGATGCTGCGATAGCTCTCGGTGATGTTCTTCGACAGGAAATCGACGCCGCCGACGTCCAGACCGATGGCGCGCACCGCGCGCTCGGCCATCTCGCGGTTGTCCGGATGAATGACATCGGTGACATCGGTAGCGGTGCCGCCGGTGGAGAGGTTGGCCGTCGAGCGCAAATAAACCATCTGGCCACGGGCGGGCACGGACGCGGCGGTCAGACCTGCGCGCTCGAGCATCTTCTGCGCTTGGGCGTCGAGCTCGAGGCGGGTCAGCACCTTCTCATGCCCGACGCCGCGGCGCGGATCCTGGTTGACGATCTCAACCAGCGCCGCGATGTCGTGTTCACCGTCGCCCACCACGTGCCCGGGCGTGCGCCGTGTGGCCGCCACGAGCTCGCCGTTCACCACCAGGAGGCGATGATCGTCACCCTCGAGAAACGTCTCGACGATGACAGAGCGGGAATGCTCGCGGGCCGCCAGGAAGCCCTGGGCCACTTCCGCATCGGTCGTGAGGCGAATGGAAATGCCGCGGCCGTGGTTGCCGTTGTAGGGCTTGGTGACCACGGGAAAGCCGATGCGGCGCGCGGCGCGTACCGCCTGCGTCTCGCTCTGCACCAGTTCCTGCTGCGGCACGGGCAGGCCCAGGCCTCCGAGAATCTTGTTGGTCTCTTCCTTGTCGCTGGCAAGTTCCACGGAAATGTGCGGCGTGCGCCCGGTCACGGTCGCCTGGATGCGCTGCTGGTACTTGCCGTGCCCGAGCTGCACCAGCGACTGGTCATTGAGCCGCAGCCAGGGGATGTCGCGCTGCTCCGCGGCCCGCACCAGCGAGGCGGTCGAGGGGCCGAGCGCGCGCCGCTGCGCGAAGCGGATGAACTGGTCACGGGCCTCGGGCCAGCTCCAGTCGGCCGGCACGCTGTCCGCGGGCCGCAACTGCGGCGGCAACAGCGAACACAGCAGCCGCAGCCCAAGTTCGCCCGCCGCGATACCCTCATCGCGCTGGGCGTACTCGTAAACGACCGTGTAGACACCCGGCGGACCCGCGCCGCGCGTCTTGCCGAAGGTCACTTCCTCGCCGGCGATGTTCTGCAGCTCGATCGCCACGTGCTCGAGCACGTGGCCCAGCCAGGTACCCTCGCCCTCGCGCATGCGGCGGAAGAATCCCCCCGGCTCGCGGTACGAGCAGCCATGCTCGGCAAGTCCTGGCAGCGCCGCGGCGAGTGCATCGATGAAGCCCGCGCCCAGGCGCCCGGTCGGCCAGGCCTCGAGCGCACCCAGATCCAGTTCCAGCCGGATGACCGGAAAGCGCGCGTAGAGCGAGGGGCCGACGTAAACGGAACGGTCAAGAATGCGCATGGATGTTGCTCATCTAATAGTTGTTCGGGGCAACTTGCCGCGCCTGTGTGTGCCGGCGGTCGACTACTCCTTGGAGTGCACGAGCGTGCCGGCCGAAGCCTGGTGGCTCTTCAGATTGAAGGTCATCCCCGGCACCAGCAGATGCAGTCGCAATCCGAGCATGCCAACTGGCTGACCATCGTTAGCCTTGTCGATCGAGGAATAGCTGACCTCGGAGGCATCCACGATGGTCACCCCGCCGCTGCCCTCCACCTCGATCGTCTCGTCGGCCGCGATGAAGGCGGCAGTGTCCTCATCGAGGCCGATGCCGATCGCGAACGGGTTGTACGCCAGGGCGGTGAGCAGGCGGCCGAGCCGATCGCGCTGGCGGAAGTGCTGATCGATGATGAAGCGGTTGGTGAGGCCCAGACCCGGAGCCAGACGCACGCTGCCGGCGATCATGGCCGAGCCCTCATCCCCGGAGGCGATCATGTGCTCACTGAGGATGCTCGCTCCCGCGCTGGTGCCGCCGACCGTCACGCCATGTGCGTTGCGCGCGCGGATCACCTTGGCCACCGGGGTCCCCCCCAGCAGGGTGGTCAGGCGCAGTTGATTGCCGCCGGTGAAGAAGATGCCGGTCGCCTCCTCCAGACGCCGCAGTCGTCCGGGCTCCTGGCAGTCACGGCGGGTGTCAAAGTCCATGACCGTCACGCGCGCAGCGCCGATGTCCGTGAACACCTGCTCATAGCGCGCCCCGGTCTCGTGCATGCGGCTGGCGGTGGGGATGACGACAATGTCGGCGTCCTCACCCCCCGAGACCCGCACGAAGCGCTCGAGGATGCGGCGGTCATTTTCCTTATTCTCTGCGCCACCGATCGGAATGATCCAGCCGCGCTGCTCACCGTCGGGAACTCTGCTGGGCATCCTTCAGAGACTCCTCACCAAACTGATACGCAAAAGGTACCACGCCGGCGGGGCAGCTGCCGCCGGCCGTTGCCGCTCGCGGGACGCGGTGCCGGCCGACGGCGCCTTCAGACCCGATCGAGGAGGCGCAGGGCGAGCGCCCGTTCGAGCGTGCGCACCTGGCCGCTCGGAAACCCGGCGATCCGCAGCTGGAAGTAGGCATCGCCCTTCTTGACGCTCAGCGCGGTGCCAAAGGGCGGCATGCTGATGAAGTAGGCCTCATCGCCGACACCCTCGGCGACGCTCATGGTGACGCCCTTGACCGGCGTCTTGCCCGCCACGAACGAGCGCGCGGTCATGAGGCTCAGGACGATCTTCTTGCTACCTATGCTGGGACCGCCGGGCCCGGCCCAGCCGCACGAGGTCAGCAGGTCCGGCACGATATGCTCGCCTTCCTGCACCGGCACGCCCAGCACGGTACTCACCTGGGCGGCCGAGAGCAGCGCGCAGGCGTCGCCGCCGTTCTTGGCCTGTGCCAGGAGCGCGCCCAATGAGAAACATGCGGCCGCCGTGACCCGCAGCACCTCGCGTCCCGATAGGTTCAATCCAGCCTCCCTGCCACGGCGCTTACGTCGATCTTACCCGCCTGCGAAATGCGGCGCGCCGCAAAGTCCCGCCGCCCGCGGCGGTCAGCGGATCCTGCCGTGGCGCGCTGTGCGCTTGACGGCCCGGGCGGCGTCGCTCGTGCCTTCGGGCGCGCCGCCAACCGCAGAACGCGCTAACCAAGATGGCGGTCACGGCGTGGACCGCGTAGGCGGAGCGAAGATCATCGCATGGACCTGCGCACCGTGCTGTCCGTCACAGTCGTCGCCATCGCTCTCTACAGCGGCTGGCACCGCTTTGAACTGCGCGCCGTGCATCCGGCGGACGGGGTGTTGGCCCCTGAGGAGCCGCGCCAAAGTGATGCGCGCGATACCACTGAAGTCCGCCTGGGCAAGTGGCGCCTGACCCCGCGCGCCGACTACGACATCACCGCGCGCATCCTGTCCCGCGCCGACTATCGATTCGACGCACTGGCCGATCTCATTCCCGAGGACCTGGCGCTCGGCTGGGGCCCGATGTCGGACAACCAGCTGCTGGCGCACTTCGACATCGAGCAGTCGGCACGCTTCTACAGCTGGCGGCCGCATGGAACGCTGCCGCTGGCGCGCGAGACGGTGATCAGCCACAGCGCCAACACTCATCTGATTCCGGCCGATGAGCGGATACGCTCGCAACTCGCCCGGCTGCGGGTCGGGGAGGTCGTGCACCTCGGCGGTCAGCTGGTCGACGCTCGCCGCGACGACGGGGCCTGGATCCGCACCTCACTGACGCGCGCGGATGCGGGTGCCGGCGCCTGCGAGGTGCTGTTCGTTCGCAGCATCGACGTTGAGTGAGGCGGGGCGCCGGTGAAGGGCCGCTAGCGCGGCTGCGCCGGGAAGGCTCCGGCGTCCACGTCGCGGATGAAGGCGATCAGCCCCTCGACATAGACCTGCTGATCGTCGTACAGCGCCAGGTGGCTGCCTTGCGGGCAGTAGAGGTAGCGGCCATTCCTCACACTCTTCGCCATCCACTCCATGTGCTTCGGATCCATCGTGTCGTAGCGCGCCCCAATGGTGAGTGTCGGCACCGTCAGGGTCGCGAGTTCCTTGGTGCGGTCCCAGTTGACGAGGCTGCCGCTCGCGCCCAGCTCGCTCGGGCCCTGCATGGCGACGTACACGTCCCGGTTCAGGTGCGCGAAGGCGCGCGCGACCGGCTCCGGCCACTGCGCCTGCGGCAGGCGCAGGATGTGCACCTCGTACTGCTGCTTCATCAGCAGCTCCATGTAACGCGGATTCTCCGTGTCGCCGGTCTCCTCGAGATGCCGGATCTGCGCAAGTGCGCCCTGGTCCATGACCGGCATCAGCACCTCGTGGGCGTAAACGTTGTACGCCGGTATGCTCGCCATCATGTTGGAGATGATGAGTCCCTTCAGGTGCTGCTGGTACTTCAGTGCGTATTCCAGTGCCAGCAACCCGCCCCAGGACTGACCGAACAGGTAGAAATCATCGGGCCCCAGCCCCAGGGCCACGCGCACCTGCTCCACTTCCTCGACAAAGCGTGGCAGGTCCCAGAGCGAGGCGTCCTTGGGCTGATCGCTGTAGGCCGAGCCGAGCTGATCATAGTAGTAGTACTCGATGCCCGCCCCCGGGAAGTAGCTGTCGAAGGCCTCGAAGTACTCGTGGGTAAATCCCGGGCCGCCGTGCAGCAGCAGCACCTTGATGCGGGGGTTGTTACCGACCCGTTTGGTCCACACCCGGAAGGTACCCTTGGGGGTCTGCACGGGGATCATCCGCACCCCGCCGCTGAGGACGTCATCCCGGCCGGCGTTGTCCAGGTACGCGCTCGCGGAACGCGCCGGCGCCTGCGGTGCGGGGGCGCCGCAGCCGGCCACGACCATGGTGCTGGCAACTGCGGCCAGCGTCAGCTGGAGAAGCTTGTGCACGAGGACCCCCTGAGCTAAAGCCAGACCCGCCAAGAAGACCGTCAGAGCGCGAGTTTCCTTACCGCCTCGAGCAGGCGCTCCACCTCATCGGCGGTGGTATAGGCGGCGCAGCCGGCACGCACGAAGCCATCGCGCTCGCGTCCGTAAATGCGCGCCACGGTGGTGGCATAGAAATCCCCGTGCGAGACGAATACCCCGCGGGCAGCGAGTGCCGTGGCGATGGCCTCCGCATCGTGTCCGGCCAGAGTAAAGGACAGTGTCGCGGTGCGGGCGCTCGCGGGCGGCGGACCGTAGAGCGTGACGCCAGGGGTCGCGGCCAGTCCGCTCCACAGCTTGCCCAGCAGCTCCGCGCCGCGCTCGTGCAGCACCCCGGCCACCTGTGCCAGGCGCTCACGCCGCGGCAGATCGGCCCGCGTCAGGGAGGCCAGATACTCGATCGCCGCACCGGCTCCCACGATGCCCTCATGGTTCAGCGTCCCGGTTTCCAGCCGCTCCGGCGCGCTGTCGGCCGCCGGTGCGAGCTTGGGCACGTCGAGCTGCTCGAGCAGCCCGCGCCTACCCCACAACACCCCGACGTGCGGCCCATAGAACTTGTAGGCGGAGCAGGCAAAGAAATCGCACCCCCAGGCGCCTACCTGGGGCATCTGGTGTGCCGCGAAATGGACGCCGTCGACGAACACCTGTGCGCCGACCGCGTGCGCCTGTGCTGTGAGCTGCGCCACGTCATTGACCGTGCCGAGCGCGTTCGAGGCTGCGCCCACGGCGAACAGCCGGACCCCGCGGGTGAGCTTGCGCGCCAGGTCGTCCTCGTCCAGGCGCCCGTCCTCGGGACGCATGCGCACCACCCGCACTTCGATGCCGCGCTCCCGGGCCACCTGACGCCAGGTGTCGGAGTTGGCATGGTGATCCAGTTCGGTCAGCACAATCACCTCGCCCGCGCGCCAGTCGCGGCCCAGCGCCCGACCCAGATGCAGCGTGAGGGTCGTCATGTTGGCGCCGAAAACGATCTCCTCCGGCTCGCCGCCGAGCCAGTCCGCGAGAGCGCCGCGCGCGCCGAGGATGGCCGCGTCGGTCTCGTGGCTGCTCGGAAACGCCCAATGGGTATTGGCGTTGTGGTGCAGCAGGTAATCCGCGACCGCATCAACCACGACCTTTGGTACCTGCGTGCCTCCGGGGCCGTCGAAGTACGCCACCGGGAAGCCGTTGTGACGACGCTGGAGCGCCGGAAAGTGGCTGCGGATCTGCTCAACACTGGCGACGGAGGACATGGCGCATTCCCGGTTAGGCGGCGAGCGAATACTACCTCCCGGAGGCCGGACGCGGCGAACGCCCGGGCCGGCGTCCTGAGCCGTGCCAGAGCCCTCGCGGGAAGCAGGCGCGCGCCAAGCGGCGCGTCAGGGTTTGCGCGCCTCCAGCAGCACCAGCCGTCCGGCCATGCCGGCTGGCGCCACGGTCAGCCCGGCCCGCACCAGCTCCTGCGTCACCCAGGCGCAGGACATCCGCAGCTTGCGGTAGCAGCTCTTGCGCAGCCGCCAGTGCGCCTCCTCGCGCACGTGCATCAGGTCATGGACCATCACGGTCCCGGGGGTGTCGTACTCCACAAAGCAGCTCATGACCGTGTCGGCGTCGCTGCGTACGTCGAAGAAGCGATCCAGGCCCGTCAGTTCCTCACTCAGGTCCCGATAAGTGATGATCAGCCGCCCGCCGGGTGCCAGCGCGGCAGCCACCTGCGCGAACAGGCTGCGCACGGACTGCTGATCCGCAAGATGCGTGAGCGTGTCGCCCATGCAGGTAATGACCGCCGCCGATCCCGCGTCCGCGTAGGAGGCGAGCGACAGCAGGTCCGCCTCGTGGCCCAGGATCGGCCGGCCGCCGGCGTGACGGCGCAGTTCAGCCAGCAGTGCCGCGCTGGTGTCCAGCGCGATGACCGGAGCGAAGCCGAGCTCTGCCAGCGCCAGGGACTGGAAGCCGGGACCACACCCCAGATCGAACGCGGCGCCGCGCGTACCGCCCGACACCGGCGCCGGCCCGAGGATGCGCTGCAGCAGCGCGTGCTGCTCGGCGACCTTATCCGCGAAGGAGACGCCGAACATCCAGGTGTAGTACGGCGCCAGCAGCTTCTCGTAGTGGGTCTTCGGATCCGACATTTCGCAGGTCCCCTCAAGTGCGGGCAGCCGCGCACGGGCGACCGGTGCGCCGGCAGGCTTCCCTTTATACGGGCTTTGCCGCGCGAGGCGGCCATGAGCCGGTGGGTGCGGGGCGCGCAAATGGCATACTCCCCGCACCTCGTGCAACCGGAGCTGTCCTAAAACATGAGACCTCGCAGGCGAGACACCCCGAGAGCCGGTGCCGCCCCGCTCATCGGGCGCTCGGTCCGCTATCGGCGTCTGGTCAATCCGTTCGAGCCCGTGAAGCTGTTCTCCGACGACCAGGTCGAGAGCATGCACCTGGCGGCGCTCGGCATCCTCGAGCGCCAGGGAATGCGCATCCTCTCGCCGCGGGGACGTGCCGTGCTCGCGGCGGCCGGCGCCAGCGTCGATGAATCGACCCACATGGTGCGGCTCGATCCGGCGCTGGTGAACCAGGCGCTTGCTTCGGTGCCGGCGGAAGCGAACCTGATTGCACGCAACCCCGAGCGCTCGTGCCGCGTCGGGGGTCGCCACGTCGTGTTCGCACCCGTCGCCGGTCCGCCGAGTGTCAGTGACGCCCAGCACGGCAAGCACTCGGGGACGATCGCGGACTTTCGCGACTGGGTGCGCCTGTCGCAGGCCTTTGACGTCATCCACGTCCTCGGCCAGATGGTCGAACCCCAGGACGTCTCGATTGCCGAACGCCACCTGGACACCACCTTCGCGCAGCTGACGCTCGGGGACAAGGTGCCCTACTTCTATTGTCGCGGCGACGGACAGCTGGCCGACTGCTTTGAAATGCTGCGCATCGCGCACGGCATCGACGAGGCGACCTTTCAGAGCGAGCCGCGTTGCTACACCATCTGCAACACCAACTCGCCACTGCAGCTGGACCTGCCGATGACCGACGGCATCCTGGAATTTGCGCGCCACGGCCAGCTCGTCATCATCACACCCTTTACCCTCGCGGGGGCCATGGCGCCGATCACCATCGCCGGCGCACTGACCCTCGCGCATGCCGAAGCCCTGTTCGGCATCACGCTCGCGCAGCTGGTGCGGCCCGGAACGCCGATCATGTACGGCAGCTTCACCTCGAACGTCGACATGAAGTCCGGTTCGCCGGCGTTCGGCACGCCCGAATACACCAAGGCGGCCTTCGGCGCCGGTCAGCTGGCACGCCGCATCGGCGCGCCCTGGCGCTGCTCGAGCGCGACCGCCGCCAACGCGCCGGACGCCCAGGCGGCCTACGAGTCGCAGATGAGTCTGTGGGGTGCGCTGCTCGGCGGCTGCCACTTCGTGCTGCACGCGGCCGGCTGGCTGGAGGGCGGTCTCACCGCCTCGACCGAGAAGTTCATCCTCGATGTCGAGATGCTGCAGATGTTTGCCGAGCTGTTCCAGCCGGTGTCCGCGTCGCCGGAGGAAATCGGTATCGATGCCGTGGCGGAGGTCGGGCCCGGCGGGCACTTCTTCGCCGCCGCCCACACCATGCAACGCTACCGCGACGCGTTCTACACGCCGCTGGTCTCGGACTGGCGCAACTTCGGCGCCTGGTCCGATGGCGGCGCCAGGACCGCGACCGAGCGCGCCGGGACGCTGTGGCGGGAGACGCTCGCGGCTTTCCAGCCGCCGCCGATGGATGCGAGCGTGCACGAGGCACTGAGCGCATTCGTCGATCGCCGCCGCCGCGAGGGCGGCGCAGCGCCAGTCTCCTAAAGGCACCCGGCATGAAAACCCTGGTGGATTTTCCCATACTGATCTTCATCGTTTCGTTCGTGACGCTATGGCTGTGCGCGTGGGTGGGCGCCTCATTCCTGGGCGAGTACGTGCCGCAAAGCGAGCAGGCAACCGCCGCCTTCAGCCTGGTGCTCACCGCGACACTCACGCTGCTGGGCCTCATCATCGCCTTCAGCTTCTCGATGGCGATCGGGCGCTACGACCAGCGCAAGAACTACGAAGAGGCCGAGGCGAATGCGATCGGCACCGAGTACCTGCGCGCCGACCTGCTGCCTGCCGCGGTTGTCCCGCAGACGCGCGCGCTGTTGCGTGAGTATGCGGACCAGCGCGTCCTTTTCTACAGTACTCGCGACGCGCGCAAGCTCGGCGAGATCAACGCCAGGACCAGTCAGCTGCAGGCCGAGATGTGGGAGCTCGTGTCCCGCGCCGCCGCCGAGGTTCCCAATCCGCTGAGCGCGCTGGCGGTGTGGGGCATGAACGACGTCGTCAACTCCCAGGGCTATACCCAGGCGGCCTGGTGGAACCGCATACCCACGGGCGCGTGGACCTTGCTGATAATGATCGCCCTGATGTCCAACGTCTTGCTCGGTTACGCCACCCGCCATCTGAAGACGCGGCTCGTGATGCTGATGGTGCTGCCGTTCGCGGTGTCGAGCGCATTCCTGCTCATCGCCGACATTGACAGCCCGCGCGGCGGGATCATCCGTGTGGTGCCGCAGAACCTCTTAAGCCTCGTCCAATCCCTGCGCTGACGGTCGCGCTGCTGCCGGCCGGCGCGCCTCGGCAGCACCTACAATGCGGCCATGACACTCCTGGCCGCCCTGGTCGAGGCTTCGCAGCGCGTGGGCGCCACCGGCAGCCGCCTGAGCAAGGTACGCGAGCTGGCGGCCTTGCTGCGCGCGCTCGCGCCCGACGAGGTCGGCATCAGCACGCTCTACCTCTCCGGAGAAACGCCGCAGGGCAGCATCGGGCTCGGCTACGCCACGCTGCAGGAGGCAGCAGCCTCAGCCCCCGCGGCCCGCGCCTCCCTGTCGGTAGCGGATGTCGACCAGGCACTGCACGGGCTCGCGCAGCTGCGCGGCGCAGGTTCCGCGGCACGGCGCAGCGCGGCGCTGCGCGAGCTGTTCGCGCGGGCGACGTCCGCGGAGCAACAGTTCCTGGGGCGTCTGCTCAGCGGTGAACTGCGACAGGGTGCGCTGACGGGCGTCATGCTCGAGGCCATCGCCGCGGCCGCGCAACTACCGGTGCAGCACGTGCGGCGTGCCGCGATGTACTCAAAGCACCTGGGCGCGGTGGCGGCCGCGGCGTTGCTGGCGGGCGAGACCGCGCTGGACCAGTTCCAGCTGCAGCTGTTCTCGCCGGTGGCGCCGATGCTGGCGCAGACCGCGGCTGATGTCGGCGCAGCGCTGCAGGAGTTACCCGGCGAGCTGGCGTTCGAGTGGAAGATGGACGGCGCTCGCATCCAGGTGCACAAGCAGGCAGCGACGGTGCGCATCTACACACGGGCGCTGAACGAGGTCACCGCGGCCATCCCGGAAGTTGTCGAACTCGTTCGCACCCTCCGGGTGCAGGAGCTGATCCTGGACGGGGAGGCCATCGCCCTGGATGCGGCGCAGCGGCCGCTACCGTTTCAGGTCACGATGCGCCGCTTCGGGCGCAAGCTGCGGGTGGAAGAGCTGCGCGCGCAGCTGCCACTGCAGGCATTCTTCTTTGATTGCCTGCGTAGCGAGGGGCGCAGCCTCGTGGAACGCCCGACGCACGAGCGCTTCGCGGCCCTGGCTGCGGCCGTGCCGGCGGCCAGGCGCGTCCCGCGACTGGTTACCGCGTCGGCGGAAGCGGCCGCGGCGTTCTACGAGGCCGCGCTCGCGGCCGGTCATGAGGGAGTGATGGCGAAGGCCCTTGATGCCCCGTATGAGGCGGGCAACCGCGGCGCCAGCTGGCTGAAGATCAAACGCGCCCACACACTCGACCTGGTAGTGCTGGCGGCCGAGTGGGGCCACGGGCGACGCACGGGCAAACTCTCCAATCTGCACCTCGGCGCGCTGGAGCCTGCCACGGGCGAATACGTCATGCTGGGCAAGACTTTCAAAGGCCTCACCGACGCGCTGCTCGAGTGGCAGACCCGGGAATTGCTGGTGCGCGAGAGCCACCGCGATCCGCTGACGGTGTACGTGCGCCCGGAACTCGTCGTCGAGATCGCCTTCAGCAATCTGCAGGCGAGCAGCCGCTATCCGGGCGGCATGGCGCTGCGACTGGCGCGCGTGAAACGCTACCGCGAGGACAAGCGCGTCGAGGACGCCGACACCATGGAGGCGGTGCGCAGGGTCTTCGCCGCGCAAGGCGCCGCGGCGCAGGACTAACCGCGGCTGGAGCTCTTCCGCCGCGGCACCTTCGCCCCCCGTTTGCGCGCTTCGGACAAGCCGATCGCGATTGCCTGCTTGCGGCTGGTTACCTTCTTGCCCGAGCGGCCGCTGCGCAGCTTGCCAGCCTTGCGTTCCTTCATGGAGCGCTCCACTTTGGCGCCCGCGGCCTTGCCGTACCTTGCCATCACACTCTCCGCTGATGAATATCAACGCCAAGAGCTTCGATGCCGCGCGGTACCCCACCCATCGGCGGGCAACCTCAGCCACCGTAGGAGGACACCGAGAGCCACGTGCGGACGGTCAGTTCGTGGGTGACATGGACGGCCGCGGGGGCAGCTGCGATGCCGTCGCGGCCGACGCGGAGTCAGCGCCCGCCTGGTACAGCTGACGCAGGGCTGCGAAGTGCGCGTCGTGAATCTGGCGATCGAACAGAGACCAGTTGCGTGCCGCCCTCATGGCCTCCACCGTCGGCGGCAGCTGCGCCCGGTAGGTGCCGAGCGCAGCGGCGGCGGCCTCGAACTGGCCCGCCTGTAGGGCATCGTCCAGGCCGTGCAGAGACAGCACCAGTTGCTTCAGCGCGCTGCGGGCCCGGGAGCGCTCGGCAAGGCCCCCGGTGACGGCGCTGTCCTTACGCTCCGGGAACTTCTCGGTGAGTTCGCGCAGCTCCCGGTTCAGGGCGTCGACCACGAGAGTGGCGGCGGCGGCGTCATGCTGTGGCAGCGCGGTATCCAACACCACCGCGAAGTCGGTGAGTTCCCTGAGCCGGGTATCGACATCATCAGCAATCACCGCCCGCTCCCCATCGCCGATCGCGCTCAGGTAGGCGACGAGGTCCGTGCGGTCGCGCGCGCTGAATCCGAGCCTGAAGACCGTGTCAAAGTAAGCCACCACCTCGGCGTAATCGGCGAAGCGCCCGTCGTGAAAGTAAGGCGCGTTGAAGTTCGCGTTGAGCAGCGTCGGTGTCTTGTACAGACCGCCCGAGCCGACATCATGCTGCCGGTGATCGACGAAGGCCTCGGCCGGCTGATGGCAGCCCCCGCAACTCAGGCTCGCGTCGTGCGCGAACGGTCTGAAGAAAAGCGTGCGGCCACGTTGCTCCGCGGCGGTCACCGCGCCGACGAGGCGGCCGCCGGCACCCAGGCGCCGGTTCGGTGCGAAGTCGATGTCCTCGATGTAGATGACCAGCGCATCCAGGATCTGCGCGGGCGGCTCGGCGCCGGCGAACTCGTTCACCACCACGTTGCGGACAAAATCCCGCAGGGAAAGCGTACGTCCATCGTGCCCGTAGGGAGCGAGCAGGTGGGCGCCGCGCAGGCTCGGAACCGTCAGCGGGTCGAGGATGCCGTCGTCGGTCTTGGAATTGAATACCGCACTGGTCGTGTCGAAGTTTCCCGCGTGCGTCGAGAGTCCGGGTACGTACAGCAAGGGATTGGTCGTGCCGTTGACGTGACAGGTAGCGCAGCTGATCCCGGCCTGGCGCGCCACCGTGCCGAGCAGCCTCGGGGAGCTGAAGGCGACGTCGCCGAGGAGCACCATGTAGGACTTGTGGCCGCCGGCAGCCTCCGAGCGGAATACCTCGCGCGGGCGGGTAAACGCCTCCTCGCCTAGATCGGTTCCCAGCGGCAGCACCGTGCCGGCTCCTCCCGGCGGTGCGCCGCCCGCCAGCAGCGGCAACCAGCCGAGCGCCACGCCCAGGGCGCGTACTGCGGTTCGATTGCTTTGCGGCATGGCGGGCACAGGCTGCAGGGGCCAGAACGAGCACCCGGTCAGGGTGCTCGTTCTGGCTTGCCGCACGTTGCGGTCTTACCTGCGGACGACGCGTCCGGACAGCGGATCCAGGATAACCGGCCGCTTGTCGGGATTACCGTCGAAGTCGAACATGTTCATCAATGTTCCGGCGAGGCGATCGAACGATCCCTGGCCTGCGGCGGGCGGGGACTGATCGATGAACTCCAGCCCCCAGTTCTGCTCGACGAAGCTCAACATGGAGGTCTGATCCGTCAGTGTGTGGTCGACGAAGTTCTGCCGCGCCCACGGGGAGACCAGCAGCAGCGGCAGCCGCGGGCCGTAGCCACAGCGGCCCGCCAGCGCGCCGTTGCCCGGTCGCCCGCAGACCCCGGAGGTCGGAAGCGCAGCGGAATTCGCCGGCGCCGTCGAGGCCGACAGCGGCAACGTCGGGATGAACGAATCGTTGGCGTTGGTATCGGTGTCATCAGTGCCGGACGCATTGGCCGAGGCATTGACGATCGGACCGGTTACGTGATCGTACCAACCGTCGGAATCGTCCCACGCCAGGAACACCGCGGTGTCCTTCCACTCCTCCGATTGCTGCAGGGCGTTGATCACCTGCACGATGAACACCTGCTCGAGCAACGGATCCGAGTTGCCCGGGTGCGCGTCCTGGTACTTCGGCGCCTTCAGGTACGACACCGCCGGCAGGTTGTGCGCATTCAGCGCGGCGTAGAAGTCCGTCATGTCGTACTGATGGTTGGCGCGACCGTTGTGCCCGATCTCGGCCACCGAGACAGGGCGCAGATGATGCGGGTTGCGCGTCGAGGCGTAGTACATGAACGGCGCGTGGTGCGCGGAGTAGTCGGCGGTCGGGACGTGGATGTCCGCACCGGGATTGATGGTGGGGTTGGGCACCACGAGTGAACCGAACTGGTGCTCCACGTGGGAAGCCCCGCAGACCGCCGGCGTGTTGGTTGAGCCGTCGGCATTCACCACGGCGGCCGCGGTGGGCGCGAAGCCACCCTGGAACCAGCCCCACGTCACGCCCTTGAGGTTCAGCAGGTCGCCGACGTTGCGGCCCTGCATCTCCACGGTCTTGGCACCGGCCTTCGTCCCGCCGGCATCCGCGCCGCAGTCATCCAGCGCCGGGTCCGGATCGCCGGTCACCGTCACGGGCATGAAGTTGGTCACCTTGCCGTTGGCAAAGCTCGTCGCGAGATGTCCGTTGCCCGTCTGGCCGGAAACCAGATTGACGGCGCCGACGGTGGAGGGCCCGAAGTTTGTGTCGAACGAGTTGTCATTCAGTGCGTAGTTCTGCGCGTAGTTCCACAGCCCCGTGACGGTATTGCCGTCGAAGTACCCCATGACTGTTGAGCCATCGGTGGCGCAACCGGTGCCGGTGCGCGACGTGGCCTGCACAAACTTGTCGAGCAGGCCGCCATCGGCCGCCTTCTGTTCGGCGGTGTAGTCATGGTTGAAGGAGCAGGTGAAGGCGTCCTGGCGGCCGAGGCGAACCGGGTTGAACAGGTTCGGATTCTTGCTCAAGAGCCCGGCGTTGAATCCGTTGACGGAGGGGGTATCGGGAGCCGCCTTGAACAGCGGCTGCTCGGTATTGCGGGACACCGGGTAGGTGCCGAAGTAGTGGTCGAAGCTCTCGTTCTCGCCAAATATGATCACGACGTGCTTGATCGGGGTCTTGGTCCTCGACGAACCATCCTCGTGGTCGGCGAATGCGGGTGCGACTTCAGCGCTCGTCAGCACCAGAGCCGCTGCGCTTGAAACAATCCATATCTTCGGGCTGCGCGGATGCAATTTCATTTTCCCTCCCAGAACGAGCGTCACAGGAAATCCGTGCGCTGATCGGTGTTTTTTATCCGGGGGCGATTGCAGTTCTCTTGCAGATTGGTGAACTTTGCTGCGGCCAAGCATCGAGGCAGTTCCCGCGCGCCGCGTTCCCGCGCCTTCGCTGTCATGATTCTGAAAGACAACGCGGGTGTAGTGCGGGCATCTGCTGACTGACCAGAGAGCAAAAGCGAATGAGACCAGGGTCCGTGAGGGTGGCGAAGGTGATGACCGCTCTCGCCGCGCTTCTGTTCTCGCTGACACTCCGCGCAGGCGCGCAGGCTGCGGCGGCGTCAGCGCCGCCGACGCCTTCGCTGGACGTTGCCGCCGAGCGCTATCGCCCGCAGCTCACGACTGCGATCGAGCAGTGCCTGGCCGATGTCAAGAGCATGCGCGCGCGCATGCTCGCCAATGATCTCGAGGGTGCACAGCGCGCCTGGATCGCGGCCCGCGTCGGGTGGGAGCGCGCCGAGGTGTTTACCAGTGGCTTCACGTCCGAGCTGGATGCCGAGATCGATGCCTGGCCGAGCGCGGTCAGCGGCTTTCACTTCATCGAGGCGCGCCTGTTCGGCGCCCATCGCGCGGATGCGATTGCGGCCACCGACGCCCTGATCTTCCACCTGACGGATCTGCGTCTCAAGGTCCGCGACACGCGCCTGACCGGCCAGGGCATGCTCGAAGGGGCTGCCAAGCTGGCCTATGAGATCGGCGAGAGCAAGGCCGACGGCGGCGAGTCGCGCTTCAGCGGCACCTCGATCGATGACATGCGCAACAACGTCGACGGCATCGACGCTGCCTACCAGCTCGTGTTCGCCGCGGCGCTCGAAGCGCGCGACCCGGCACTGGCACAGGCACTGCGCACCAAGATCATGGCGCTCAGGTCCCAGCTGCAAGGCGCGAACCTCGCTGCCGTGGACGGGGATCAGGTTCGCCACACGAGCGAGGAACTCGTGCTCAGCTTCCAGCGGGCAGCGCCCGCACTGCATCTCGACCAACCCTCGCTCTCGGATCTGGCGCAGCAATAGCACCGGCCGGGGTCGGCCGCCAGCGAAGCTGCGTTCGCCACCACCCCGCGCGTGCCGCCAGGGCCGGGCGGGCCCGGGCGCATCTTGACAATACTTTGCTTTCCGCGGGCTCGGACGAGGATCCGGCAAGCTCACTTTACGCAGTCGGTCGGCTAGACTTCCGCGTCCCCTTGCGGACGGTGAATTTGAAGGAAGACTGCATGAGCCGAGCCCGTTTATGGCCCCTGATGGCAGTCATCGCACTGACATCATGTACCGCCCTGGCAGCGACACCGGACTCCAAGGGGCAGGATCCCAAGCCGGAGAGCGACTCAAGGAAGCCCGAGGGACACAAGTTCGAGCCCTTCAAGGCCGAAGCCATCACCAGCAGCGGCAGCGTCACGATCGGCGGCCGCCCGCTTGCCTACCAGGCGATTGCGGGGACTCTCATCGTGCACCCGAAGGGCTGGGACGACGTGCCGCGCGATCCGGCGAGCGAAAAGCCCACACCGGCGGGCGGCGAGGAAGGCGGTATCCCGCCGAATCCCAGCGCCGAGGCCGCGATGTTCTACGTCGCCTATTTCAAGAGCGGCGGCGGCCCGCGGCCCGTGACCTTCTTCTACAACGGCGGTCCGGGTTCGGCCACGCTGTGGTTGCACATGGGGGCCTTCGGGCCGCGTCGCATCGTGACGGCAACCGACAAGCACACCCCGGCGGCGCCCTATTCCCTGACGAACAACGCCTACAGCCTGCTCGACGCCACCGACATGGTGTTCATCGATGCACCCGGGACCGGCTTCAGCCGCATCGCCGGCAAGGACAAGGAGAAGGCGTTCTACGGGGTGGATCAGGATGCCTACGCCTTCAGTGAATTCATCTCGCAATTCCTCTCCAAATACGGTCGCTGGAACTCACCCAAATACCTCTTCGGGGAAAGCTACGGCACGCCGCGCTCGGCGGTGGTGGTGAATGAGCTCGAAGCGGACCGCTCGGTGGACCTGAACGGTGTCATCCTGCTCTCGCAGATCCTGAATTTCGACCTGAGCCCCGATCGGCCCACCGGCAACCCCGGTGTCGATCTGCCCTACCAGACCGTACTGCCCACGTACGCGGCGACCGCCTGGTATCACCACAAGCTACCTGCCGAGCATGCGAGCCTCGAGGCCCTGCTCACCGAGGTGGAGCAGTTCGCGATGGGCGACTACGGGCGCGCGCTCGCGGCGGGCTCGGATCTGAGCGCGAACGAGCGCGCCGCGATCGCCGAGAAGCTGCACCAGTACACCGGGCTGCCGGTCGAGTACATCCTGAAGGCCGACCTGCGCATCGACGGCGGGGAGTTCCGGCAGAACCTGCAGGGCGACTCGAGCCTCACCACCGGCCGCCTGGACTCGCGCTTCTCCGGGCCTGACATCGATCCGTTGAGCCAGCGGGCCGACTATGACCCGCAGTCCGCCTCTCTCGGCTCCGCCTACGTGTCCGCGTTCAACGAGTACGCGCGCAAGGAGCTGCGCTACGGCGAAGACAAGATGTTCAAACCGAGCATCCGCACCTTCCGCAGCTGGAACTTCGCACACCAGCTGCCCGGGCAGAATGAGCCGCCCATGACCTCGCGGCAGGGCACGAACGTCATGCCCGATCTGGCCAACGCCATGAAACTCAACCCCAATCTCAAAGTGCAGCTGCACGCGGGGTACTTCGACCTGGCGACGCCCTTCTACCAGGGCATCTATGAGATGCATCACCTGCCGATCCCGCAGAACCTGCAGGGGAACATCGAGTACAAGTTCTACGAGTCAGGCCACATGGTCTATGCCAAGGACGCCGCGCTCAAGCAGCTGCACGACAACGTTGCGGACTTCATCCGGCGCACCGGCAACGCAGGTCCGTGAGGCTGCGGCGTCGAGATCACTTTGCAGGGTGACCCGCGGGCGAGCGAATTACCGCGCCATCCTTCATCACGAACTCCGCGTCCCTGAGCGCGTTTACGTCCTCGAGCGGATTTCTGGCAAAGGCGACCAGGTCCGCATACGCCCCCGGCGCCACCACGCCGAGCTTGCCGCGCATGTCGAGGAGTTCTGCGGCGCGCGACGTCGCCGACTGGATCGCCTGCATGGGCGTCATGCCAAATTCGACTTCGCGGGCAAACTCCTGGGCAATGGGGTCGGACCAGACGAAGCCGCCCACGTCCGTGCCGAAGGCCATCTTGATACCGGCACGCAGGGCCTTGGTGAAGGAAACGCCATGGACCGCGACGCGCTTGCGATCGCGCCTGCCTGAGGGCGTATCGGGCGGGTCGAGATCGTAGTAGTAGACGGACAGGGTGGGCACGTACCAGGTGCCCTGCCTGAGCATCTGTGCGACCTGCGCGTCGGTAAGCTCGAGCCCGTGCTCGATGGAGTCGCAGCCGCCATCCAGGGCGCGCTGCAGGCCGGGTCCGTTGTAAGCGTGGCAGGCGACCTTGCGGTGCCACCCGTGCGCCTCATCGACAATCGCCTTGAGCTCCTCAACGGTCAGAGTGGGTTGCGAAACCAGCGCGCCCGCATCATCGACCCACGAGCGGTGCGTCATGTAGACCTTGATCCAGTCCGCGCCCTGGTCCAGCTGCTCGCGCGCCGCCTTGCGTGCCTCGATCGGACCATCCACCAGCTGTGAGCCCTTGGGCACCACGATCTCCGGCGCATAGCCCTCGAGCGGGTAGCCCCCGGTGCTTGAAATCGAGCGGGTCGCCACGAACATGCGCGGCCCGGGAATGTAGCCCTCGTTGATCGCCTGCTTGATGCCGACGTCGCCGTATCCGGCCCCCTCGGTCTCGACGTCCCGAATGGTCGTGAAGCCCTGTTCCAGGGCGCGGCGCGCGGCGACCACCGCCCGGGCAACGCGATAAGAGGCAGGGTACTTGAGGAGCTGCACGTCGTAGCCGCCGGCGGCGGGTACCTCACCCTGAAGAAAGATGTGAGTGTGACAATCGATGAGCCCGGGGAGCACGGTGGCACCGCCGAGGTCGACCAGCTGCGTGCCGGCGGGGATGGGGTGCGTTCCGGCGGCGCGGACGGCCACGATCCGGTTTGCCTCGATCACAATCTCCTGATTCGGCCGCGCCTTCGCGCTGGTGCCGTCGATGAGCAACGCCGCACGAACGATCACCGGGTGCGCCGCTGCCGCGCTGCTGTCCTGCGCCGGGCACAAGCGCACCATGCACCCGAGCACGGCAACGAGACTGATGGCGAGACGCATGCTGCTACCTCTGCTTGGGTGCCGGAGTTGGTCTTGTATTGGCAGTGGCACGAGCCGGCACGGTCCTGCCGGGCCGGGCGCATCGGCCGCGCTCACGAGCGCAGATACGAGGCCCCGTTCACATCAAGAATAGCGCCCGTCATGCTCGCGGGCGCATCGAGCGCACAGTACGTCACCACCTCGGCGACCTCTTCCGGGGTCGCAACCCGCCGCAGCGGCTGGTCGGCGAGCACGGCCGGATCCTCTATGGCTTGTGCGACCCGGCGCGTCGAGACCCAGCCGGGGGCGACGACGAACACGTACACCCCCTGCGACGCCAGGGCTTTCGCGAGGGACTGGCTCATGGCATTCAGGCCCGCCTTGCTGGCGGCGTAGGCGGGCGCCGCGGGCTCACCGCGAAACGCACCCCGCGAGGAGACGTTGATGATCCGCCCACCCCCCTCGGTGCTCATCGCCCGGGCGGCACAGTAGGAAAGGTGCGCCGGCCCGAGCAGGTTGATGGCCAGCGTACGCTGCCAGGCGGCTGTCCAGTCAGCGTATTCGGTGGTCAGGGGCGGGTGGTTGGGAAATATGCCGGCATTGTTCACCACGGCATCGACACGCCCGGCCGCGCCAGCCGCGCTCCACAACCGCTCGATCGCCGCCGGGTCGCTGAGGTCGGCCTGCAGGATGCGATGTGCCTCCCCGGGCAGCGTGCGCCGCGCCTGTTCGGCCGCCGCACGGTCGGATTGGTAGTGCAGTGTCACGGTGACGCCGCGCGCTGCAAGAATCCTGCAGATGGCAGAACCGATCCCGCCGGAGGCGCCGGTGACGAGGATGTGGGTCACGCGTGCAACTTCAGGCTGACGGTGTGAGTACGCCGGCGCGCAGCCCGGTCCGGTTCTTGTGCATTCGATCCTGCCTGCCGCGTCGGTCGGGCAATCGCTGCCGAACTGCGCACGGCGCTATTGGATTGGCCGATATTCTAGCGCGTTCCTTGCTGGCGGAGCGCCGCTGTCAGGAGGCTGCCACCCGAGCACGAAATCCCCCGAGAAGCCCGACGCGGCCAAGATTGGAAACACCCGATGTCCAGACATGCAGGCCGGTCGTGCTCATCCCTTTGTTCGTCGCTCGCGTGTCGCGCGTGCGCCGTCCCGCGCGCCAAAGAAATGCCGCCCGTTTGAGGTGCGTGCCGCTGTAGGCGGCCCCGGGAACGTGGCTCTTGCCGCAGCAGGACCACTGGCGATGGCCGTCAGGATGCGCGCTTCCGGCAGCGCAGCACACGCTGATGCAATTTCATTATTCCGACCCAAGTCGAAGTTATGAGGTGATTGCACGCAACACGGCTAGTCTTGGATGCCAGCCGGGCGTGTTGCGCGCCCGGCTGCACGACAGAGAAGCGTCATGTCAGAACTCATCGACAGAGCCATCAACACCAGCAAAGCCGAAACGGCGCGCGCCGCGCTGCCCAGGACCGAGGACTTCTGGGCGATCTTGATCGGCCTCGGCCTCATCCTGCTCGCCGTCGCTCTCTTCGCCGGCGGCAGCAGCCTCAAGTGGCTTGCGGTGGCGCCGCAGAAGTGGAGCCACGGGCCGGAGGCACTCCGGCAGCTTCGCGATCACGCTACGCAATACCTCGCGCTGTGGGTGCTGTGGGCGCTAGTGCTCGGCGCCGGTGCGGCGGCGCTGGGCTATCGGCTCGGGCGCTTCCTGCCCGCCTTCGCCCTCCTCTACCTCGCATCGCTCGGCCTGTACCTGCTCGGGCAATGGGACCAGGCCGCGCACTACAACCTCGAGCCGCCGCTGGTGGCGCTGGCGATCGGCCTGCTAATTTCCAACACCGTCGGCACGCCGCAATGGGCGCAACCGGCCCTGCGCGTGGAGTTCTACGTCAAGACGGGAATCGTGCTGCTGGGCGCGAGCCTGCCGCTGACACTCATCGCGTGGGCAGGCCCGGTCGCGATCGTGCAGGCTGCGATCGTTTCCCTGCTCACCTTCGGCACCATCTACTTCGTCGGCGTGCGCCTCGGTCTGGACCGCCGCCTCGCGGCCACGCTCGGCACCGGCGGCGCGGTCTGCGGCGTCTCGGGCGCCATCGCCGCCGGCGGCGCCGTGGGCGCAAAGAAAGAGCAGGTATCGATTGCGATCTCGCTCGTGATCCTGTGGGCGATCGTCACCATCTTCGTGCTGCCGCTGGCGGCGCGCGCGCTGCAGCTTCCCACCGGCGTCGCCGGCGCCTGGATCGGCACCTCCGAATTCGCCGACGCCGCGGGACTGGCCGCGGCGCAGACCTATGGCGGCTACGCCGGCAGCGTTGCGGGCATCGCGGGTACGCCCGAGGCGGCGGTAAACGCCTTTACGCTGATGAAGGTCATCGGGCGTGACGTGTGGATCGGGGTGTGGGCGTTCGTATTGTCCCTCATCGCGGCAACGCGCTGGGAGGCTACCGGGGTGCAATCGCGCGGCAATGCCGCGCAGATATGGCGCCGCTTCCCGAAGTTCGTGCTGGGATTCCTGCTCGCCTCCGCCATCCTCACGCTCATCTCGCACGGCTATAGCTACGCGGAGTACAAGAAGATCCTGCAGCCCGCCGTGGTAGGACCGCTGCAGGTGCTGCGCGTGTGGGCCTTCACGTTTACCTTCCTCAGCATCGGGCTGACCACGCGCCTGCGTGAACTGCTGAGTGCAGGTTCCAGGCCCTTCTACGCCTTCACCGCGGGGGTGGCCGTCAACATCGTGGTGGGGTTCGTTTTGTCGACGCAGGTGTTCAGCGGCTTCTGGACGAGTCTCGGGCAATGAGCGCGCGCGCCTGTTGCGGCAATTGCCGCCACTTCAGCAACGACCCGGTGCAGCTCGAGTGTGCCTTGCCCGGGCTCGGCGCGCTCGGCTCAGCACACGGCGCGGTGCGCGACCAGGACGGGATCTGCGGGAAGCACGAGCGTTACCTGCGTGCATCGTCAGTGTGCGCGGGGCACGAATTCACGGGCCCCGTGGGGCGGCGCCCCCGTGACGAGGGGCACCCGTTCCCGCAGCTGTCGTAGCCGCCGGGAGCGGGCTGTTGCCGGCTGCGGACCCGCCCGGAACCGGCATATTTCAGTCCGGGCTGTCCAGGGGAGAGGCCATTCACTGCGGCGCTGGCGCGCGACCCGGTTGCGAGAGCCCGGTCAGGAATTTCACCGCGTCCCGGTGTATCTGTGCAGGTTCCAGGCGGGCCAGTTGCGGCAATGACCGGGGGCCGGCTTCGGAGCTGGCAAAGAGATAGCCGAGATAGTAGCCGGCCCGCGCCGGCAGGCCTTCCACCTCTGCGTTTGCCAGAAACCACCGATCCGCCTCGTTGCCGGTCTTGTCGATGTCCCGCAACAGCAGGGTCGCCGCGCGCGCCCGGTCCGGCTGGATTCTGACGACCATGTCCTTGGGGTACCAGAGTACCTGCTGTGCAGTGAGCCCGGGGTGCATGCGCTGGCTGACGTAGGTCGCCAGCCCCTCCACCCACATGGTCCACCACGCAGGCTCATCGCCCTGTGGCGCGCGCGAGCCGATAACCTGCCGGTGGTAGAGGTGAAAGATCTCGTGATCGAAAAAAGCGGGCATGTCGGCCGGCACGTGCAGCAGTGCGATGCTGTCCACCCCGAATAGCAGGTGCTGCTTGCCGCCGAAGTCCGCCGGGTGTCCGTCGAAACTCAGCAGCGAAACGCCGAACGCGACCGTGGTAGTGCAGCTGAAATCGGTGAAGGTCTGCATGAAGCGCTGCTGCTGGTCGGCAAACTGCGGACCGACCATTCTGCCCATCGCCGCCAGACGTTCATCGGTAAGAGCTGAAATGCCGGGCAGAGCTGCAGCCTGCTGCGCCGGATCGAAAAAGCGCAAGGCGCGCGCCTGCAGCTGGGTGTCGTCGCCAAAGACTTCGGGCGCGTAGTAGTCCGGGTAACGCCGGGCGACTGCGGTGACGAATGTGGCGGCGCGTTGTGCGGGGGCAACGCCAGCGGTCGCCTGCGCGAACCTGTCGTAAGCCGGCATCAGATCCTCGAAGGTGCAGGGTGTGGGCCCAGCCCAAACCGGCGCCAGCCCGCGCAGTACCAGCATCGTCAGCGCGCCGGCCGTGGCGTGGAAGGTCTTTTTCACGGTCGCTCTCTTCGGGTTTCGCCGCGCTGGTGATGAGGCCCCGCCGGGGCGCTCTGGAACATCCCGAGGCCACGCGAGGAGAAGATTACCGGAGCGCACCGGGACGCCAGGTGTGCACGCTGGCTGAGGATTCCGTTTAGAACCGATCTCGTTTCTGGCCCCGTGGGGCGGCAAGCGCCGGCAGCACCACGCAGCCCCGGGAAAGAGTGATGGCGTTCACAGCCCCGGCCTTCAGTGCCTGGCGTTCGCCGTTTGCCCTGAAATCTGCGATTGCAGCTGGGTGGAAGCGCGTAATATGCCCCGCGTGCAGTCAAAAGGACCGAGCCGCAAGGCATTACTACGTTCCTTTGACGCCGCCGGCGTTGTGCGCCCCAGTGCGGTGCTCACGCTGAATATCGGGCTGTTCACCGGGGGCTCCGGCCTCGCTCTGTTCGCCGACAGCCTGTGGCTCAAGTTGCTGGGCAGCGCACTCATCACCGCGGGCATGCTGCGCCTCTTTCTGGTCGGGCATGACGCCTGTCATGGAAGTTTCTTCCCGACCAAGGCGCTCAACGACATCGTGGGGCGCATCGCCTTTCTTCCTTCCATGACCGCCTTCAGCCTGTGGGACGTGGGCCACAACGTCGCTCACCACGGGTTCAACAACCTCAAGGGGCGCGATCAGGTCTGGACCCCGTACTCCAAGGAAGAGTTTGACCGGCTGCCGCGCGGCCGCCGGATCATGGAACGCATTTACCGCTCCGGATTCGGATGGGGTCTTTATTACTTCGTGGAGCTGTGGTGGAAGAAGCTGTATTTCGCGACCCGTAAGGAAATCGGCTCGGGCCGCACCAAGTACAAGCTCGACAGCGTGCTGGTCAGCGTCGGCGCGCTCGCATGGACGGGCACGGTCGCCTTCGTGGCCTATCGCACGCACCAGCCATTCTGGCTGCTGGCACTGGTCTCGATGGCGCTGCCGTTCGCCCTGTGGAACACGATCATGGGCTTCGTGGTCTTCGTGCAGCACACCCACCCGTCGATCGCGTGGTTCCAGAAGCGCCAGGAATGGCAGCGCTCGCGCGCCTACCTGACGGCTACCGCCAACGTGCGCCTGCCGCTCGGCATCGATCGGGTCATGCACTGCATCATGGAACACAACGCTCACCACGTGAATCCGCGCATTTCCATGTTCGCGCTCCGCCGGGCGCAGCGCGAGGTGCAGGTTCAGGCCCCCGGCGAGGTGCTCAGCTATCGGCTGAATTGGCGCACCTACCGGGACTGCGTGCGCCGCTGCAAGCTGTACGACTACACCAACCACACCTGGCTCAACTGGCGCGGCGAGGTGACCGCGCGCCTGGCCCCATTCGGCATCGTTCCGGCGCACTGAAGCGATTCCCGGGCGCCGCACATCCAAGACGCCCCGCCGTTCGAAGCCCCGCCGCCCTCGCGTTGCGGGGCGGCCAAGACGACCCCGTCGACGTGTCCACTGTCTGCTCAACCCTTCACCCCTTGGTGAGACGCCATGCTTAAAGCTCAAACCATCCGCAGCGACCATGCCGACGTATTCAGCTTCCTGCAAGGCAATCTCGCTGCGTGCGCCAGCGGCTGCCATACCCCCGATGAGACGGGGCATGCCAGCCTGGTGTTCGTGAGCCGGCCGGAGCAGCTGGCGGCGGCGATTCGACTCAAGGCCGCGATCATCGTGGTGCAGAGAAAAATCGCCCATCTGGTCGAAGACAGCGGCACCACGAGCTGCTGCTTCGCCGTCTCGGCCATCCCCACGGCGATGACCGTGCTGCTGAAGTATTTCGATCACAAGGCCGAGCGCTTTACCCAGTGGGGTACACGTCACCCCACCGCGCTGGTGCACCCGACCGCCGTGCTCGGCGAGAACGTCGTGCTGGGTCCCTATTGCGTGATCGGCGCGCGGGCGTCGATCGGGAACGGCTGCCTCATCGGGGCGCACACGGTGGTGGAGAACGACGCACGCATCGGGGCCGATACGATCCTGCACCCGCAGGTGTTCGTCGGCGCGGCCTGCGAGATCGGCAACGCCTGTGAAGTGCACCCGCACACCACCATAGGGTCCGACGGTTACGGCTACGCCAAGGACGCCTCCGGGCGTCCCCGCAAGATCCCGCAGCTAGGCACGGTCAAGATTGGCGATGAAGTTGAGATCGGCGGCAACTGCTCGATCGATCGCGCCACCCTCACCGCGACCTACATAAGGTCTGGAGCGAAGCTCGACAACATCTGCCACATCGCGCACAACTGCGATCTTGGCGAGAATGGTCTGTACACCGCAGGTTTCATGATGGCCGGGTCCACGACCATCGGCCGCAATTTCGTGACCGGCGGCAACTCCGTGGTCGGCGCGCACCTGAAGGTGGCGGACGACGTGATCTTGGCGGGCAGATCCACGATCACCAACAACGTCACCGAGGCGGGTCAGTACGGCGGCTATCCGTTACAGCCACTGCGCGAGGCACTCAAGACGCTGGTCACCATCGGACAGCTGAATGACATGCGCAAGAGCCTGAACGGTCTGGTCAAGACGGCCATCACGACGCAGCCGGCAGTTGCCGCACACGCCGCGAACGGCCCACTGACCGAAACGTCAGCCACCTGCACGGAGGAGTGACCCTGCGGGGCCGCGCGAGACGCTCAGCTGCCCCGCGCTGGCTGCCGCGATCATGCAGCAGCGCAGCGATGCGCCGACACCGACGGCGTACACCACGAGATGCCTACTGCGCCACCTGCTGGCGAAACTTTGATACATCCTGTGCGGTGAGTGCTGACCCACGGCTGCCGAAGCGCGCAGAAACGTAGTTGGCAACCGCGGCAATCTCCAGATCGGAATAGACATCGCCGAAGGCGGGCATGGAGATGCCGCCCTGGGGCGTGCTGCGGTTCGTGCCGCCAAGCACGACCTGCGCGATGTTTCTGGCGCTCGGATCATTCACCGCGCGCGCGCCGGTAAGGGTCGCGTAGGGGCTGAGCGTGCTGACCCCGCTCCAGCTGTGGCAGCTTGCGCAGGCGCCCTCGAACACCTGCTTGCCGCGCGCATCTGCAGTCATCGGCCCGACCCGGTGGGAGGGATCAGCCGGGCCTGCCAGGGTTGCGGGCAGGTCGGGCGATACCACCGCCGGCACGCTGCCGAGATACGTCACTATCGCGCGCACATCCTCGGGCGCCATCTGGGCCAGGCTATCGTCCACCGCCTCGCCCATCGGCCCCGAGGCCGCGCCGTGACCCGTCGCGTGACCGTGAGACAGATACGCGAAAACACCATCGTGCCAGTCGCCAATGCCGGTGCCGGCGTCGCTCGTGATGTTGTAGGCCCGCCAGCCGGCGGTGACCGCACCGCTGAACTTGCTGCGGTTGTTCAGCGCGAAGGCGAGATTGCGCGGTGTGTGACATTCCCCGCAATGCGCCAGCGCCTCGCTCAGATACGCGCCGCGGTTCCATTCGGCGCTGCGCGCGCTATTCGGCTCAAAGCGCCGCTCGGCGTTGAAGAGTGCGGCCCAGATGCCCAGCGCCCAGCGCTGGTTAAAAGGGAACGACAGTGAATTGCTCCTGGCCGGCGCGTGCACGGGCGCCAGACTGAACAGGTACGCCTTGATAGCCAGCGCATCCGCATCGGTCATGTAGGTATAGGAGGTGAACGGCATCGCCGGATAGAGCCGGGCGCCGTCGCCGCGCACCCCGCGGTGCAGCGCGGCGAGAAACTGCGCGTCGCTGTAGTTGCCGATCCCGGTCTCCTTGTCGGGCGTGATGTTGGTGGAGTACAGGGTGCCGAAGGGCAGGTTGAAGGCAAAGCCGCCGGCGTATTCCTTGCCGCCGGCCGCGGTGTGACACACCAGGCAGTCCGCAGCGCGCGCCAGGTACTCCCCGCGTTGCACCAGGCCCGCGCCCTGCAACGCGGCCGGCACGCCGGTGGGATCGGCCGCGCGGTAGTCCGCGAGCCGCACTTGCTGGCCACCGGCGAAATCCATCGCGGCAGGTCCGCGCAGCCAGGCGAGCACGCCGAACGCGACGGCGACGAGGGCCACCAGCACTAGCACCCTGCGGCTGGCCGCGCCCCGGGGTCGGTATCCAGCACCTGCGGAATTCATGTGCGGCTCCTCCCCGCCAGGACCTCGCGATCGATGGGCAAGCGGCGCAGTGCGATCCCGGTCGCGGCGTAGATCGCATTGCGCAGGGCGGGCGGCCCGGCGGTCGTGCCCGTTTCACCGATGCCGCCCGGCGCCTCGCCGCTCTTGATGACATGCACCTCGATGGGAGGAATCTGGTCAATGCGCAGCATGCGATAGTTGTTGAAGTTCGATTGCTGCACGCGACCGTTCTTGATTGTCACCTCACCGTAAAGAGCGGCGGTGAGGCCGAAGATGAGGCCCCCCTGCAGCTGCGCCACGATGGTGTCCGGGTTGACCGCGATGCCGGTGTCCACCGCACTGGTCACGCGCCGCAAGCGCACTTCCCCGTGCTCATCGACCTGCGCTTCGACGACGGTGGCGATGAAGCTGCCAAACGACGGCTGCACCGAGACTCCGCGCCCTGTGCGCGGCGGCAGCGGCTCACCCCAGCCGGACTTCTGCGCCACGAGCTCGAGCGCCGCCTGCAGGCGGGGGGTCTTGCCGAGCATGTCGCGCCGGAAGGCGACCGGGTCCTTGCCGGCCTTCCTGGCCAGCTCATCCATGAAGCACTCGATGGCAAAGACGTTGTTGTTGGGTCCTACGCCGCGCCAGAAACCGGTGATCACGGCGGGGGGCTCGGCGCGCACGTACTCGACGTGAAAATCAGGGATGTCGTACGGCATGTCCACCGCGCTGTCGACGGCGTCGCTATCGAGGTCGTGCTGGAAGGCGGGCGGCAGCCAGCGCGCCAGTATGGAGGAACCGGTGACCTTGTATTTCCAGGCCACGACCTTGCCGCCGGCAAGCGCTGCCGTGATGGTGTCGCGGTAGAGCGGCCGATAGACGTCGTTGCGCAGATCCTCCTCGCGCGTCCACACCACTTTCACCGGCTCGCCGCTCAGGTGCTGGGCCACACGCACGGCACTTAACGCCATGTCCGGCTCGAGCCTGCGCCCGAAGCCGCCGCCGAGCAGGTGATTGTGCACCGTGACTTTCTCCGGCGGCAGGCCGGTCAGCTTTGCGACCGTGCCCTGAACCCGCGAAAGCACCTGCGTCCCGATCCAGATCTCACAGGCATCGGCGCTCAGTTTGACGGTGCAGTTCAGCGGCTCCATCGTGGCGTGCGCCAGCAACGGCAGTTCGTAGGCGGCCTCGTACTTCTCGCCCCGGCCGAGCGCCTTGTCGGCGTCGCCTGTCGTCTTGGCGACGGCCCCGCGTTTCAGGCTCGCCGCGCGCAGCTCCTTCCAGAGGTGCTCGGAGGAGACCGCGGCGTTGGGCCCGTCGTCCCAGGTAATGGCAAGCGCGGCCAGGCCGCGCTTGGCGGCCCACATGTGATCACCGACCACGGCGACCATGTCATCGAGCACGATCACCTTGTAAACGCCGGGAATCTTCATTGCGGCGCGGTCGTCGACGTGACTGACCTTGCCGCCCAGGACCGGGCTACCCGCCAGCGTGGCGAATCTCATGCCTGGCAGCATGACGTCGATCCCATAAACCGCGCTGCCGTCGACCTTGGGCGGCGTGTCGAGGCGCTTGAGCGACTTGCCGATGAGCGTGAAATCCTTCGGATCCTTCAGCGCCGGCGTCTTCGGCGGGGTGAGCGCGCCTGCGGATCCGACCAGGGCGCCAAAGCCCAGGCGGCGCCCGCTGGCGGCGTGCAGCACTTCGCCGTTGCTGGCGGTACAGGCGGCAGGATCCGTCCGCCAGCGCTGCGCCGCTGCCTGGATCAGCATGGCGCGCGCGGCGGCGCCGGCGACGCGCAACGGTTTCCAGAACGCGCGGATGGAATTGGAGTTGCCGGTCACCTGGATGCCAAAGGTCGGGTTGCCGTAGAGCTTGTCGTTGGGCGGGGCGTGCTCGAGCACGATCCTGGAGAAATCGGCGTCCAGCTCCTCGGCCAGAATCATCGCCACCGCGGTATAGACGCCCTGCCCCATCTCCACCTGCGGCATCACCAGCGTGACCGTACCCGCCGGATCGATGCGAATGAAGGCGTTGGGCGCGAACTTGCCCTTGGTTTCATCTGCCCCTTTGAGGACATCGCGCGCCCCGTAGGCCGGAATATGGAATGCCAGCAGCAGGCCACTCGCCAGGCCCCCGCGCAGCACGCTGCGTCGCGTGACGTTATTTTCGGGTGATTCCATCGTGGTCACCGCCTCAAGCCTGTGAGTCGCCCGCGGCGCGCTTTATGGCGGCCCGGATGCGCACGTAGGTGCCACAGCGGCAGATGTTTCCCGCCATCGCGGCGTCGATGTCGGCATCATCCGGATGCGGCGTGACGGTGAGCAAAGCCGCCGCCGACATGATCTGACCGGACTGGCAGTAGCCACACTGGATCACCTCCAGGTCGAGCCACGCCTTCTGCACCCGGGCTCCCGCGGGGGTTGCCCCCACACCCTCGATGGTGGTCACCGCGCGCTTGCCAACCGCGCTCAACGGCAGCATGCAGGAGCGCACCGGCTGGCCGTCGAGGTGCACGGTGCACGCCCCGCACTGCGCGATCCCGCAACCGAATTTCGTGCCGGTGAGGCCGACCAGGTCCCGCAGCACCCACAGCAATGGCATGTCATCCGGCGCCTCGACGGCGTGGGTGGTGCCGTTGATCATCAGCGTCGATTGAGCCATCGGTCATTTCCTCGAAGCGTTGTGAACCCGTCCTTGAATACGATGTTCCGTGATATGCCCGACCGCGAACGGCCGGGCAACTTGCGCCCAGGCCGATGCCATCCTCAGCGGCCGCCCGCAGCACCGGCCTAAGGCTGCGGTTATACCCTCAGGGCCGCCGAATGGGCAGCCCCCGCGGCTCCCAGCGGGCGGGGAGGCTGCGGCCTCGGCACCGCCGTTCGTGCTAACCTTTTGCCACAAGAGCACGCCCCCGTAGGCGCCCCGCATCCCCGAGAGACTCAGTGACCCAGCCGGCAGAGGTCTTCGTAAGTTATTCCCGTGAGGACAAGGATCGCGTCCTCGATATCACCGCCAAGCTTCGCGCGGCGGGCGTCGCCCTGTGGATCGATCAGGGAGGGATCGATGCGGCATCGCAGTGGAGCGAACAGATCGTCAATGCACTGGAAGGCGCCAAGGTCCTGCTCCTGATGGTCACCGAGTCCTCGGTTCACTCGCACAACGTGGCCAAGGAAGTGGTGCTGGTCAGTGAGCGCAAGGGGCGCATCCTGCCCGTGCATCTTGAGCCCACCGTGATACCGCCGGCACTGAAGTATCAGTTGGCCGGCATCCAGCACATCGAATGCTTCCAGGGTGGGGAGGCGGAGGAAGGGCTGCGGTCGATCCTGCGCTCGCTCGAACGGATCGGCGTACGAACCGCGCCCCCGGAACAGAAGGTCTCTGGTTCCCCGGTGCACTCGCCGGCGCCGGCCGCACTGCCGGCCGGCAAAGCCACCGGGCGCGGCGCCCTGGCCGTGCTGCCGTTCGACAACATCAGCCCCGACCAGGAGACCGACTACTTCAGTGACGGACTGACCGAGGAGCTCATCGCCCGCCTGTCCCTGGTGAGCGAGATCGAGCTGGTGTCGCGCTGGGCGTCCAAGCAGCTGAAGGAGCGCAAACATGATGTGCACGCCATCGGCAGCGAGCTCGGCGCTCGCTACATCGTCGGCGGCAGCGTGCGTCGCTTCCAGGACTCGGTCCGCATCACCGTGCAGCTGGTCGACGTTGAAACCAACCGCCAGACCTGGGGCAACAGTTACAAGGGCAAGCTCGACGACATCTTCGATATCCAGGAGCAGGTGGCGCAGCAGATCGTGGAAGCGCTGAAGCTCAAACTGTCCTTCTCGGAGAAGGTCTCGCTCACTAAGCGCCAGACCGTGAACGCGCAGGCCTACGATCTGTACCTGCGCGGCCAGGATTATCTGTATCGCCTGAACAAGCGCAGCGTGGAATACGCCATCCAGCTGTTCGAGAAGGCGATCGAGCTCGACCCCCGTTACGCGGCGGCCTATGCGGGCTGCTCGAGCGCCTACGGTCAGATGTATCAGTGGTTCGCGCGCGACGACAAGTACCGCGAGCGGGCGCAGGAATTCAGCTTCAAGGCGCTGATGTACGACGGCAACCTGCCAGAAGCCTACACCGCGATGGGGCTGTCGTACTTCATCTGGGGCAAGCTCGCGGAAGCCAGCGCCTCGAGCCGCAAGGCCATCGAGCTCGCTCCGGATGATTTCATCGCCCACTGGACACTCGGCCGGATCCATTTCTCCAGTGGCGAATTGGAGCAGGCTTATGCCCTGTTCCAGCGCGTGATTGTTCTTAAGCCAGCATTCTTCTCCGCCTACGCGGACCTCGCGCAGACCTGCGACGGGCTGGGGCGTGCGGACGAAGCGCGTGTCGCGCGCAGCGAAGTGCTGCAGCTGCTGCCCAACTACCTGCTGCAGAACCCGGACGATTCGCGGGCCAGGATGTACTACGCGGTCTGTCTCGCCGAGATCAACCGCAAGGAGGAGGCCATCCGCGAAGGCTCTACGGCTCTGGAGCTCAGCCCCGGCGATCCCATGATGCTGTACAACTGCGCCTGCCTGTACTCGCGGCTCGGGGAGTCGCAGCGCGCCATCGAAACGCTGCGCCAGGCCATTGCGGGAGGCTACGAGAGCTTCGGCTGGATGAAGCACGATCCGGACCTCGATACCCTGCGCGACAACCCCGAGTTCATCGCCCTGATGCCCGCAGCGCAGCCGGCTGGCTGAATCGGAAGCGGTTGCTGTCCGGACCGGTGCTCAGCGCCGGGGGACCATGAGGGTCAGTAGTGCGGCGGGCGCTCTTCTTCCGGCATACCTTCGTTCGTGCCGGCCTGCGTTGCACGCAGGCGCTCCGAGACGTCCCTGATCGCGGCGGTGAGGGCCTGGATCTGCTGCTGCTGGCGGTAGACGACGTCGCTCAATTCCGTATTCGCGCGCTCCAGGAAGGTGATGCGGGTTTGAATCAGTTCGAGCGCTTCGCTGTTCATGGCGGTTCTGCGGTTGGCGTGGCTGCCAAGTAAGTTAGTCGTCGCGATCAAAAGCATCAACGCTCTTGGGCCAATCCTGCTTCAGCAGCCGGGACAGGGCCCGGTCAGCCAGCAGCCGCCCGCCGGTCTGGCAGCGTGCACAATAGTTGGTCTCGTTGTCGGCGTAGCGAATGCGCTGCACTGGCGTCGCGCACACCGGGCACGGCAGCCGAAAGCGACCGTGCACGGCCATGGCATCGCGAAACGCCGTCACCTTCTCCGGGAAGCCTCCTGCGGCCAGTTGCCGCAGCCGCCCGGTCCACAGCTGCAGCTGCGCGCTTATGGCAGCGTAAAGGCGCGCGACACCGGCATCGTCAATCCGGCTCGTCAGCATGACCGGCGACAGCCTGGCGGCATGCAGGATCTCATCCGAATAGGCGTTGCCGATACCGCTGAACAGTTTCGGATCGGTCAGTGCCCGCTTGAGGGTGTGGTTCTCGCTGCGCAGTCGCGCGGCGAACTCCTCCAGGCTGGCTTGCAAAACCTCCAGGCCCCCCGGGTCCTGGAGACGCAGCTGAGCTTCGCCCTGCACCAGATGCAGCGACGCGCGTCGCTTGGTACCGGCCTCGGTGAGGGTCAGCGTTCCGTTTTCGAATTCCAGCCGCGCGAGCCCCGGGCGCTTGATGGGCGCGCCGGGTTCAAACCAATGCAGACGCCCCGCGATCATGAGGTGAAATACCAGCCACAACTCCCCTTCCAGCCCGATCGCGATGCGCTTGCCGATCCGGCGTACCTCCGTGACGCGCCGGCCGCAGGCGGACTGGATCGGCGGCACGGCCGTGCGCAACAGAAACGGCGAGGAGACGAGCGCGCGCTCGAGACGCCGGCCCAGCAGCCGGCTCTCCAGGGCCTCCAGGTACACCGTCAGGTCAGGAAGTTCGGGCATCGCGGCTCTGGCGATCAAACCGGGGTACTACCGCTGCCGCCCCGAGATGCGGCGCCCGCCGCGGCGCGCCCCGCGTGCCGGCACCGACCGCAGGCTCAGATGGCCCGACGGATGACCGCGGCGCCCTCATCCTCACCGAGGAAGCCTCCGCTCTGATGGGCCCAGAGCCGGGCGTACAGGCCGCGCAGCGCGAGCAGGGACTGGTGCGTACCCTGCTCCACGATCGCTCCCTCATCGAGGACTATCAAGCGGTCCATGGCGGCGATGGTGGACAGACGGTGGGCAATGGCAACCACGGTCTTGCCGCGCATCAGAGCCGCGAGGGTTTCCTGAATCGCCGCCTCGACCTCCGAATCGAGCGCACTGGTCGCCTCATCCAGCAAGAGAATCGGCGCATCCTTCAGCATCACCCGTGCCAGCGCGATGCGCTGGCGTTGTCCGCCGGAGAGCTTCACGCCCCGCTCACCCACCAGGGCATCGTAGCCGCTGCCGCCGCGCGCATCGCTCAGGGAGTCGATGAACTCGTCCGCCCGGGCACGCCGCGCCGCCGCCCGCACTTCGGCCTCGCTGGCCTGCGGGCGACCGTAGAGAATGTTGTCGCGCACCGTGCGATGCAGCAGCGAGGTGTCCTGCGTGACCATGCCAATTTGCTCGCGCAGACTCTCCTGGGTGATCAGCGCGATGTCCTGGCCATCGATGAGGATGCGGCCGGATTCGACCGCATAGAAGCGCAGCAGCAGATTGACCAGCGTCGACTTGCCGGCGCCCGAACGCCCGACGAGTCCGATCTTCTCGCCCGGGTTAATGGTGAGCGAGAGGTTCTCGATGACGCGTTTGGCGGCGCCGTAGTGGAAGCGCACGTGCTCGAAGCGGATCTCGCCGCGGGTGACGCGCAGCGGCACCGCGTGCGGGCTGTCCACGACCGCGACCGCGCGCGTGACGGTGTTGATGCCGTCCTGCACGGTGCCGATATTCTCGAACAGGCTGGCCAGTTCCCACATGATCCAGTGCGAGATGCCATTGAGGCGCAGCGCCATTGCTGTGGCGGCGGCGACCGCGCCGAGGCCGACGTGGCCGTGAATCCACAGCGTGATGGCGATGGCCGCCGTGGACAAGATCAGCAGGACGTTGAGGCAGTGGTTCAGGATCTCGAAGCTGCTCACGTAGCGCGACTGTTGCCGGGCGGTGACCATGAAGTCCTCCATCGCCGAGCGCGCGTACTGAGCCTCACGACTCGCATGCGCAAACAGTTTGATGGTGGAGATGTTGGTATAGGCGTCGGTGATCCGGCCCGTCATCAGTGACCGGGCGTCGGCCTGGTCGGCGCCGACGCGACCCAGGCGCGGTACGAAGTAGGCCAGCGCGGCACCGTAAGCGAGCATCCAGCCAAGAAAGGGCGTCAGCAGCCAGGCGTCGAAGCCAGCCACCACCAGCGCTACCGTGACGAGGTAGACGAACACGTAGACGAGGATGTCCGCCACGGTGATCCAGCTATCGCGCACGGCGAGGGCCGTTTGCATCACCTTCGCCGCGATCCGGCCTGCGAACTCGTCGTAGAAGAAGCTCATGCTCTGGTTGAGCATCTGGCGATGCAAGATCCAGCGCAGCCGCATGGGGAAGACCGGATGGATGGCCTGATACTTGATCCATGCCGCCAGCGCGATAACGAGCGGGCTGGCGGCAAGAATGGCAGCCAGGATCCAAAGGTGCACTCGCTGGTCGGCGAGGAAGTGTTCCGGGCCCGAGTGCCCCAGCCAGTCGATCAGCTTGCCGAGCATCGAGAACAGGAGCGCTTCGAAGGCGCCGATGAGGCCGGTGAGCATTGTCATCAGCAGCAGGTACGGACGCAGGCCTTCCGCGCATTGCCACAGGAAGGGCAACAGACTGCGCGAGAATTCCCGCCGGGCGCCGCGCGGGTAGGGATCGATCCGCTGCTCAAACCAGCTCAGCACGATAGGCTCCGCTTCGATAGTGAGCCCATGATAGACCGAGAAAACCGCCGGCCGCCTCCGCCAGAAGACTCAGGCTGGGAGGCGTCAAGTCCGCCCCCGCGACGGGCGTGATGCGGCGGCCGACGGCCCGGGGAATCGCGGCGTGCGGCCGCAGCGTCCCTAGCCTCCCCGGCCCGACCCACCTGCCAGGAGCGCAAGTCTGGCGGTTGCGCTCCGGCGCAAGCGCACACAGCCGGCGGCATAGACCGCGGCACCGGCGAGCAGCAGTGCCGCGGTCACCCCGGCGACCTTGAGCACGGCCATCGTGGGCTGCGGTTCGTCCGGTGGAGGCATGAACGCGAGCGTGATCGATCCGAGCGTCGTGGCCAGGCCGAGCAGCCCCATGGCGACCACTGTCCCCCGCCCGCCGGGGATCCGCACTTCCCCAACGGCGGGCGCGCCCCGTGACAACCTGATGGCCGCACCGAAGAGCAGCAGGAACGGCAGCATTGCGCCCACCACCATCATCTCAATCAACACGTTATATGCGCCGCGCACCGAGGTACCCGCCTGCCCGACCACGACCAGCAGTGCGACGATACTGGCTTGCGTCCAGATGGCCGTCACCGGAGATGCGTGACGCGGGTGCAGTCGGGTGAATTTCTCAGGCAGGTAGGGCTCGATGCCGGCTGATGCCGGCACCCGTGCAAGGGCGCCGATCCACAGACAGACGCTGCCCGCACGATCGAGGACCACGCAGGCGGCGCCAAGGGGAATCAGCCACAGCAGGCCGAGGTGCGCCGCGGCGCCACGAATCGCTTCCATCACCCCGTAAACGCCGCTCGCACGCTCGGGCGGAATAGAGAACAGGATGCTGGCGGTGCCGATCACGTAGACCGCCACAATCATCGGTGCGGCGAGCAACAGCGCCCGTGGCACGGTGCGCCGGGGGTTACGGATCTCGCCCCCCATGAACGAGGCGGCTTCGGGGCCGGTGAAGCAAAACGCCAGTGTTGACAGGAAAATGACATCGGCCATGTGGAACGTCGGTGTCAGCGTGTGTCGGTTCATGGGCACCGCCGGCCCGAAGCGCCACCAGCTCGCGAATCCCAGGACCAGCAGCAGTACTGTACCGAGCCAACGCGCAATCGCACCCGCGTTGTTAAGCCACTTTGCAACCCGCAGGCCGTAAACGTTGAGCGCGACGGCTATCGCGAGCGTCGCCAGCGCAAACAGCGTGAAGTAGGCCGGCGTGACACCGGCCGTGCTGCTGCGTGCCGAGAACAGCGCGGCACTTCCCGCCGTGAAATACATTACGGCCGGCAGGTACGTCAGCGTGCCAACCCAGTAGGTCCACCCGGTCATGAAGCCGGCGAACGGCCCGAACGCGCGGCTGCTCCATGAGAACAGTCCGCCCTCATCAGCGTAGCGCGACGAGAGAAAAATAACGCAGACCGAGAGGGGCAGGAACATTGCCAGGGCGCCCAACACCCACACGGCGAGCGAACTGGGCCCCGTTGCAGCCGCGGTGGCAGTCCATTGCAGACTGCATCCGGCGGTCACCATGAACAGCGTGACGTCCGCGACGCCCAGCACGCGCGCCGACTGTGCCGCCGCGGACGTTGATTTCATCCCGTCGGTCGTGTTTCTTTCCCAAGGCCGGGCTTACCCAAGCTCGGCCTTACACGCTTTTAAACTCAGCGGACAGTTGCCCTGAGGCGCGCATCCCGTGCCTGGCCCGCCGCCCATGATTGCGTGTGGAGCCCGAGCTTGGCAATTGAGTTATCCCCGCAGCGGAAATCTCGAGCGGAAACAAGGCGCGCTCGCGCCTCGAAGGCGCCCAAAGACTCTCGGCCACCCGCACAAAGCGGCCCGCGCCGATTGGCCCGTCACACGAAAGCGTGTAGTAATCGGCGCGCCACAGGAGTCTTCGCTCCGCAAGGACGCAGGGTTTGTGCATGGATGGCGCGACCGTACGGTGACAGCAGCCCTCATTTCCCGCCAGATGCGTGTTCTGGGGTTCGTTCTGCTTGCCTTGAGCGCGCGGGCCGCATGGGCCCAGACTCCCTCGCCGCTGCAGGAGTGGCAGTACTCCGGCGGCGTCATTCTCGCTCGTCTGTTCGAGCCGGACCTGCCCCGCTGGCGCACGATTCTCGGCGTCGGCGCAGAAGCTCAGCCGATCTACGACGGTGCGCACGCCTACCGGGTGAGCGTGGGCCCGGTGATCAACATCCACTTCCGCGACGTCGCATTCGTCTCCACGGGCGAGGGTCTGGGTTACAACTTCCTCCGCGGCGATCACTACCAGGTTGGTGTGGGCCTCACCTACGATCTCGGTCGCAAGGAGCAGGATGACCTCACCAACCTGCACGGCATGGGCGATATCGCGGCAGCACCGGTCGCCAAGATGTACGCCTCCGTGGTGCTATCGCGAAAGTTCCCGCTGATTCTGCGGGTGGCTGCCCGGCAGTTCATGGGCGGTGCCCAGGGAGCGGTCGGCGACGCCGCGGTCTATCTGCCGCTACCGGGAAGCTCGAAGTCATTCGTGATGTTTGCCGGACCGTCGATTACCCTGGCCACCCGGCACTACCTGCAAACCCTGTACGGCGTGACGCCCCAGCAGTCGCTGGCTTCTGGTCACCCGGTTTACGAGATCTCGCATGCCGGTACCAGCAATGCCGGCGTCGGCTTCAGCGCAACCAAATTCATCGGAAAGCATCTGCTGCTCAACCTGGACATGGCCATCAGCCAAATCCGCGGCAGCCCGGCCTACAGCCCGATCGTGGAAGAACGGACACAACGCGTGCTGGCGTTGTCGTTCGACTACCACTGGGAGTGATCCCTGGCGTCTCGCGGTGCCGCCGCATGTTGACCTAGCCGGCCGCAAGGCTCCAAGCCGACTTGATCTGCCCGCCTAGGATGGCGGCACCTGACCGAACTGGAACAGGTCGAACAGATCGCCGATCGCCGGCATATTGTGCGGCACGTAGGGATCGGCGGGGTCGTTCACCGGATCGGGCAGGTTGTCACGACTGCGCCCGCTCAGGGTCTCGCCGAGCTGCCAGTTCCGTTCGATGAACTTCACGAAGGAGGAGTGCTCGCTGTAGACGTGGCTGACGTGCCCGCCCGTCGAGAACGGCGACACGGCGATCATCGGGATGCGTGGCCCGGTGCCGAAGAAATCCACCCACTGTATGAAGCCGGAGTCATAGAAGCCGCCGCCCTCGTCCACCGTGATGAAAATCGCGGTGCGCGACCATTGCTCCTGGTTGCTCTGTGCCAGCGCGACGATGTTCTTCACGAAGGCTTCGAACAGTGTCCATTTCGAGGATGCCGGATGGCCGTCCATCAGGCCGTCCGGCTTCACGTACGACACCGCCGGCAGGGTACCGTTCATGAGGTCCGCAAACAGGTCCGTCACATCACGCATGTGATCGGCGATCAGGGACGGATAGTCGGCCTCATATTCAAACGGATTGCAGATGCTGCAGTACGTCTCGCTCAGCGGCACACCCGTCCCCTCGATGTTGAATCCGCCACCGTAGTACTTCCACGGGATCTTGCGTGCGCTCAAAACGTCGCCGATGCTGCGCTGCCGGGTGGGCGGAACAACGAGCCCACTCTGCGGCAACCCCTTCGGGGAGAAGGCGGGGTCCACGTTGACCACTTCCCAGTACTGCCCCGGTCCGCAATGCGTCTGGGTCGTGTACGGCAGCGCTTTCAGATAGCTCGTGATGGCGGCTATGCCGGGCTGAGCCTCATCCGAGCAATCGATCCACTCTCCGGGGCGGGTGTAAAGATTCAATGTTCCCGGAAGCGGATCCGGGTTGTAGATCTCGACCTGCGCGGGCGTCGCCGGATTGCCGGCGCCGTCACTGAAGAACAGCTGATCGGCGAAGCCGAGGGGCAGGCTGTTGGCCCCCGTCCCGCCCATGACCGGCTGATGGTAGTTGTCGCTCAGTGTGTATTCGTCCGCGAGCAGCTTAAAGAGAGGCGCATCGCCTCGCTGCATATTGAAGAAGGCCATCGACTGACCGGTGTCGTGCGGCGTATCCGTGGCCTTGGTGTTGTAGGTGGTGCTGACCGCGGATTGCAAATCGTGCAGGCACCCGGTGGGGTTCGCTGCCGACACGTGTTCCGCATCGATGGCACAGTCCATTTGCTGCACCATCTGGAAGAATTGATGAACGGTGTCTCCCGTGTAGGCATCGAAGGGCATGCGCGGCCCGGTCAGTTGAAACGGACCCGGGGGCAGTGCCGTGACGTTCTCTATGCGGGTGTCCGGTCCCAAGGTGAAACTCAATCCAGTGCCGCCGGTGCCGAAAAGGAACTGATCCTCCGCCGGCAGCCCCGGATCGCCCCCAGGGATGCTGAGTACGCCGACGGCCGGGGGGGTCGCTGTAACTCCGTTCACATCCGGCGGGGGCAGCGTGCTGTAGAGTGTCTTGTCCTTTAGATCGGCGCTGCTGAAGTACTTGCCGGCATTCGGGGCGGAGCTGATGCGGTACTGATGTGCCTTGGGGAAATTGGGGCCCGGCGTGCCGTCGGAGTTGATGATCTGCTGCGATAGCAGGTTCCCGAGCCCTTCATTCGGGTGCACGGGTGCATAAGTTGCAAAGATATGATCGAAGCTGCGGTTCTCGCCGACGATGATGATGACGTGCTTGATGGGCGTGGCAGTCTTGAGGGCGACCACCGCTGCATCAGGAGCAGCAGGCGTGGTCGCCGCGTTCGAGCCCCCATCCCCACCGCAGCCGGCAACCGGCGCGATGCACGTGACCAGCGCTGCAATCGAGAAGGGGTAACGTCGCCTCTGCATGCGGCCTCCAGGCGCCTCGCACGCAGCCCGCAACGTCGAGGGCGCGGGCCATGCGCATGCCCTTTCCGGGCAGGGTAGCACCTGAATCCGGTCACTTGGGGCTGTTGCTTCAGGGTGTCACGCCTCGAGCCGACTCCGCAGCCGGATGCGAGGGGAGGCCCGTGCACGGGGAACGCCGGCAATGCAACCGAGCGTGGCGGCTGGCAAAGCCCGCCCGAGTCTACTTTGCGGCGGCGTGTGCCGGATCGTCAGCGGGGTTCACATAGGTGATCGCGAAGGGCCCCATCATGTGCACCTGAATCGTCGCGCCGCTCTTGGTCCACGCATAGTGATGCATGTTGGCCGGTGCCACGGCGTAGCCACCGCTGCCAAGGGAGACCGAATGAGCCTTGTCCAGGGTATCGCCCATACCGAGCGACAGGGTCCCTGACAGGACCGTCACGTGTTCGTCCGTCGGATGCCAATGCGGTGCGATCTCATAGCCGGCTGGCAGGAGCAATCGTATCGTTACCATCCCCGTGGAAGCCGGGTCGCCGTCAATGACCGCAAATTTGGCCCCGGCGCGAAAAACCGGTGGCGGGGGTCCCCATTTGATCTTGGCGCTGGAAGTCAGCATCTGGTGATCGGCGGTCGCCAGGGACGACAGCAGCAAGGCGCCGACGGCGAAAGTTGTTGCCAGTACAGTTCTCATTTGAGCGTTCCTCACTTCTGTCCAAAGGTTTGCCCGACACGCGGCAGCGTAGCCGCGATCGCCGGGGCGCAACGACCGGATTTGCGCGCGCCCGCTACCCGGGAAGGTCGCGCCAGAATAGCAGGCGCAGTTCACGAATCGCCGGGCCGGGCGTCCTGAAATCCTGACCGCGCGTCCTACGCACGCATGCGGGCGAAGAGCTTGCCCGGACTGCCCCAGCCGCTGATGTTGCCGACGCTGCAACAGCCGCGGATGCGCGGATCCCCGCGCCCCTGTGAATCGGCGTCAACGGGCTGAATTGCGCCTTGGTCTAACTCCGCCGGCCGCCGCTGAGCTGCTCAAAAACGTGTTCACGGTGAAAACGCAGGTACACGCGTTGCTCCGGTCGGAACGCGCGCGGGGCCCGTGTCTTGTTCACTCCCCAGGCCTTTATCACGAACGGATTCAAATGCATTGAGATGAGCACCCGGCCGTTATCAGCAAAGGAGATGTGGCCGCGATCAAACAGGTGGTCGATATGCGGCGAGAGCAGCAGGCCATTGAACCCGTCGAGCTTCTCGTGGTCGTTACAGAATTTCCACGGCTTGATGTGGCGCGCACGAAGGTGTCGGCGGTCCAGCACCCCGGTAACGCGGCAATCCTTCTCGAAGAGTTCAACGTTCTCCCGAAAAATCCCTTGACCCATCCGTGCATTGATCATTTGCCGCTTTTCGCACGGACTCAGGTTGGCGCGCTGCCAAATTTGCTCCTCCGTGGCCGAGTCGACCAGGCGATCATCGGTTTCAATCGCAATTTCTTGCTCGATGGCCTGCAATTGCCCCGCGAGGAGTTCTCGCACGACTTCCGCCATGGGCGACGGCAGCTCTGCCAGATACACTTTTTTGCCAACGCCCGTGGTACGAATCGGCGAATCCTTCTTGGGAAGCACGGGCGCAAGTTGCTTCATGTAATCCTTAAGTCGCAGCGGGCGCGGCAATGACTCGAAACGCACCGGCAGGAGCCAACCCGCATCGGACTGCCATGACGGTGCCGTAGCCTCGAATTCCACGGGCGTGGGCGCCGTTCGCACCCGATCGATGACCAGGCCCACCGCGCCAATCCTGCCCTCGGCATGCGAGAACACAACATCGCCCGGCACCGCGCGAGTCATGTTGTCGCACGAGACATTCGTGGACCCGTTCGTGGCTCGCTTGGGAGACCACAGGTAGCTGCCCCCAATCTCATGCCTTGGCTGCCTGTGATTGACCCACCAGTACCGCCCCAGATACGCCCGCTGCATCGCCGCGAACCCTCCCAGCCGAGGCGACGAATGTAATCGATTAGGGGAAATCCATACCGAGAGACGCCTCCCAGAGCACGGCACCACGGGGGCACCGGCGGTCGCTGGCTGGGCATCCGCGTTCGTGCCGTTGGGCCCCAAGGGAGACCGAACATCGACACACGCATTGCAACGTACTCGGGGCTGCGAGCGGCAGCCTTCAAGGCCCCCCTCTAATACAAGCACTTAGGTCGAGTGCGCCTTGCCGGATTCGACCGCATATGCAGCGCGAGCCGGATGAGCCTCGCACAGAACAACAGTGCCTGAACCCGCCAGTTTCCCGGCACTGAGGCAATCGCGCTCACCGGGTATTAACGAGAGTGGCGCTCGTGCGTGCCTAGGTCGAAGATCGAGGTTCCATACATCGGCGTCGGGGGGCACGTGAACATCAGAAAGCTTCAACAGGGGCTCAAGTACCGTGGCCGAGTTGCAGCCGTCAGGCAGACCTACCACGTCTTTGAGGCGCAAAACTATTTCTTCGTGCTCTCATTCGCGCTGTCGAAGGCTCGCAAGGGGTCCGGCTACTTCAATGTCGTCGATCTGGCTGCCGTCGACTACGTACAAAAGCGTCTTGGCGGAAGATCTGGTGTGACCGCCAAGGATGTCTTCTCCACTGCCCGGCGCACCAGGCACGTGTCTTCAAGTCTGTCGGCACTTAACATCCTGTACGTCCTCGTAGCGCTGGAACAGGCGACGCTGTTGCGTGCCGGTGCCCATCGACAGCTGTTTTTCTCCATCCGAAGAGCGCGCAAGTCCGCTCGCCCTTGAGGTACCGCAGCCGGCGTCTTGGCCGCGGCGCGCGACATGAACCGGCTAGTCGTTGATACGGCAGCAGGGCCCTTTCGCTTGCTGGGCGTGAATCGCCTGCACGGTGACACCGCCGAGCGGCATGCCAGCCACGGTCGCCAGGACCAACTTATGAATCGTCTTCAAGGCCAATCCTTTCATGCATCGCTGTCCGGACGACGCGCCGGCGATCGCGTTGCGCCAGTCTCGATACGAGGCCACCGGTCTTCTTCTCGCCGTTTGCTAAATTTGCGCAAGCCGCAACGGCGCGGGCTTCGCCCCGGTAATCGCTGCGGCGCGGACGGGACGGCCGGGCCTGATCAGCCTGACCGTCGGTGCGCGGCACGAATCGCGCCCTGCAACCTGCACCGCGAGCACGTCGTGGGAGCACTCACGCCAATGTCATGCCCGTTGGGACGAGTCTCGCGGTCGACGACCCGCACGGGCGCACAAGGGGCTATAGCGGCAGCGCGTGCTCATTCTTGGTTTGCCGAAGCACCAGCAGCGAGCGGTAGGCTCGCACGCGCCGGTCGTTTCCAAGTTGCCTGCGCGTGAATTCCGCGAAGCACGCCGTGTCGCGGGTCACAACCGTCAGCAGGTAGTCAACGTCGCCGGCAAGCTCGCAACACTGCATGACCTCGGGGCACGCGTACATGCGGCGCTCGAAGGCCGCCATTTCGGCGCCGGACGGATTGGCCAGCGAGACCTCCACGAAGGCGGTGACGGCCAGCCCGAGGCGCACCGGGTCGAGCAAGGCGGCGTGCCCGCGGATTACCCCGAGCGATTCAAGGCGGCGTATGCGTCGCAAGCAGGTGGGGGCCGAAATTCCAACGTCGGCCGCCAGCTCGCGCAAGCGCCGCCGGTTATTGCGCTGCAGGCGGCTGAGCAGGCCGCGGTCGATGCGATCAAGAGTTGGGGTAGCCATGGCAGGGATGAAACAAATGGAAAGCCGCGTGTGCGCTTAGTTTCTCCTGTTTCCCTGGAATCTGCCTAGAATCTGCGGGTGCAACCGGCCAACTCCCTCGCCTCTTCGCGCGCGCTGAGTGTCTTCGAGGTGCTGCTGGGCGCCGGCATAGTCGTTGGCCACAATGTCTTTCGCGTGGTTCCCAACGAAGTGCCTATCCTGTGCGCACTGGCGATACTCACGATGCGCGTGCGCAGCGGACGATGGGACTGGGGATCGCTGGGGTTCAAGCGACCTGTATCCTGGAGACGCATTGTCGTGCTCGCGCTCGCCGCGGCAACGCTCAGAGTGGCGCTCGGAGACTTCGTGGTCGATCCGCTGACCGCCCACTTCTGGCCCCCCGCCGTCGCACCTGCAGGTACCGACGAGCTCGCCGGTAACATCGGACTTACCCTGCTGTACCTCCCGCTGATCTGGGGGTTCGCGGCTTTCGGGGAGGAGGTCTCGTACCGCGGCTACCTGCTCAATCGTACGGCGCAGGCGGGCGGCGGATCGATGGCGGCGTACTTGCTTGCCGTGCTTGTCACGGCCGTGCTCTTTGGCTACGGGCACTATTACAAGGGTCCCGCGGGAGTCGTAGATTCCGGGGTGGCGGGCTTGGTGCTCGGGGCGGCGTATCTCCTGGCCGGCCGCAATCTTTGGGTCACTATCTTGGCGCACGGCTTCATCGACACCTTCGGCCTCGGTATGGCGTATCTGGGACTGGCTGCCTGAAGTACCGCGCCTGCGGTGTCACCGAGGCACCTGCCGCGGCCGTTTGGAATTGCGTTATAAGGGTGTCAATGAGGCGCGTACTCGCGGAATTCTCCGCTCCCTGGAGTCGCTCGCTGCGTGCGGCGACCGCAGCGTCCGTCACGATCCTGTTGCTTGTGGCACTCGCAGGCCAGTTCACCGGGCCGAGACAGTTGCTGCTGTGGCGTGTTGCCATGGTCGGCGTGCCGGTTACTGTGCTGTTGGGGTCGCTGCCATTCATGGTCCGCGGCTATGTGTTGACGGAGACGCATATCGAAGTGCGCCGCTTGGGCTGGAGCACGCTGCTGCCCCTGGCGGGGCTCGTCGCGGTGACGGGCGAGCCTGAAGGGCTGCGCGGCTCTCTGCGTCTCTTTGGGAATGGTGGTCTGTTTGTGATCAGCGGGTGGTTCTGGAATCGCAGGCTCGGGCGCTTCCGCGCGTACGCGACAGATCCTGGACGGGCGGTCTTATTGCGTTATCGCGACCGCAGGAAGGTGCTGCTGACGCCACACGATGTACAGCATTTCATTGTGCGGGTGCGCACGCTGGCGAACCTGGCGAATGCCGGTACTCGGGAAACAGAGTTTCCGGCCAACGGCCGCGCCTCGCGCTAGGAAAGCCGACGCTTTCGGGTAAGTCCCCACGATATCGCACGTGCGGTCAATCGAGGCCCGGCGCTGCCTGGGCTTCGCTGCATCTTGGGTCGTCCGACCAGTACCGCAGTGACCGCCTCCTCACGAAACTCCTAGATCTTTTCGATAGACGATAAACCCGGAGCGCTCCGCGACTCGGTCGTAGAGCAGCTGCGCCACCTGGTTCGTTTCGTGGGTCTGCCAGTAGACACGCGTCGAGCCGGCGGCGCGGGCACGCAGACATACCTCCTGTATGAGCGCGCGTCCCACTCCCCTGCCGCGGCTTCCCTCGCTGGTAAAGAGATCCTGCAGGTAACAGATCGGGCCCAACATGGTCGTGCTCCGGTGGAAGACGTAGTGCCCGAGGCCCACCAGCGCGTGATCGAGCTGCGCAACCAGTCCGTGGACAGGCTCTGCCGGGTCGAAGAAGCGCTCCCAAGTACTCTGGGTTATATGCGCCGGCAGCGCGGTGGAGCCGGCCCGCCCGTAAAACGCGTTATATCCCTGCCAGAGGCTAAGCCAGCGCTCGTAGTCCGAGGGGGCGATCTCGCGTATGACTGGGTTTGCTTCGATTCGCATGCTTCCGCCACGGCTTGAGGGGGACAAGGTGAGTGAGCACACGCCACGCGTGCGTCGCGCGGCGCAACCATACCGAGCTACACGCCGGCGGTGCGCGGTAGCCCCCGCCCAGGGAGCCGGCGTGCGCCGACGCTTACTTCAGCGGCCCGACCGGCACCATCGCATGTTCGTAAGGCGTGCCTGCCCACATCATGTAGGGCTTGCTCGGGTCCGGGTCCTTGGCCTCCGTGTAACCGAGCGCCTTCGCGGGCGGACCGAACACCATGATGTGCGGGCCGGTGACGACCCAGTGGTTATCCGCCGTCTTGCCGGTCGCGAACGGATCAGTATTGCTGGCCCCGACATCGCCCGCGAGCATGTAGGAGATGCCGACCTTATCCGGCGGCGGCTCCTTCTTCATCACGGCGTGCAGGAATTCCATGCTGTTGGCGTCGTTGCACATCTTGTCCGTACCCATGATGAGGCACGTGAAGCCGTTGCTCCCCTTACGCAGGGTGTGCATCGTGCCATCGCTTGCCATCCGGACCACGGCCGCCTCCTTTGCGACTGCCGCCGGCGCTGCGGAGAGCGCGGCCTTGATGTAATCGGCGTCCGACTTTGCATCGTCGGCCAGCGCCGCAGCGAACAGGAAGGCGCCGACGGGCGCGAGGATCAGTGTTGCCCTTCGCATAACTCCTCCGAGTGAATCGTGCACCGAGTGGTCTGCACCGAGACGCTCTGCGCGCCCCGGCACGGCGAAGCCTACACCGCGTGCGGGCAGCGGGTCATGGCGCGCTGCACGGTACCGATTCGGGGCGCGCGCCTCCTGTGTTATCGTCTCGCCGGCATCGTCAGGGCCAGTCGATGTCACGCAGTCATCGCTTGATGTACAGAGTCGGCCACATCGCGGGGAGGGCCGATGCGTGAAAGAACGGCGCATTCGAAGCTGATGGTATGGTCCGCCATCGTGTCTCTGGGTGTGGCAACTCACGCCGGGCACGCCGCTGACCTTGCCGGTTTGCTTGAGCCATCGCCATCCACCCAGGCCGCGGCTGATCCCGGCGAGCCCTCCGTGGCCGCAGCCGCTGACACCCACCCGGCAGACGCCGCAGCCGAGCGCCACGGCACCGAATTCGGATTCGCGGTCTTCCAACAGCACTGCGTCGCCTGCCATGGCAACCCCGTATTCCAGAGCGCCCCTGCCCCAGCGACCCTGAGAACCATGTCGCCCGAGCGCATCTACGCCGCGCTCACGACAGGAGTCATGAAGTCGGTCGGAGACACCCTGAGCGAGGAGGATCGGCGCCGCGTGTCCGAGTCTCTGGCCGGTCAGTTGCTCGGCACTGCACGGGCGGGTGATGCAGGCACCATGCCGAATCGATGTCCGGGCAATCCTCCGTTGCACTCCGTTGGCAGAGCCGACTGGAACGGCTGGGGAAACGGGGCCGGAAACAATCGCTTTCAGTCTGCGGCCGCGGCGGGGCTGACCGAGGCGTCGGTTGCCCGTCTGAAACTGAAATGGGCTTTCGGCTATCCGGGGGGCACGTCGGCTTACGGACAGCCAACCGTCGTTGCCGGTCGCGTGTTCGTCGGCACGGATATCGGCTATGTCTATTCGCTCGATGCCGCCTCGGGCTGCGTCTACTGGTCATACCGCGCGGGGGCCGGTGTCCGCAACGCGATGACGGTGGGACCGATCAAGCGCGAAGGAGGAATCCGCTACGCGGTGTTCTTCGGTGACCTCAAGGCCAGTGCCTACGCCATCGACGCGCAAGACGGGAGTGAGATCTGGAAGACGCTCGTAGAGGATCACTACGCCGCGCGCGTGACCGCAGCGCCCGCGCTGTACCAAGGACGGCTCTATGTTCCGATCTCGGCGTGGGAAGGCTTTCAGGCACGGGTCCCGGACTACCCGTGCTGCACCGCCGTCGGCAGTGTGAGTGCCCTTAATGCCAGTACCGGCAAGCGGATCTGGAAGACGTACACGATCGCAGAGCGGCCGCATCCTATCCAGCAGAATTCGCGCGGCGTACAGCAGTGGGCGCCCGCCGGAGTCCCGATCTGGAATACGCCGACCGTCGATGCCAGACGCCGGGTTGTCTACGTCGGGACGGGGGATGCCTCAACCTATCCCGCGCCAGCGACGAGCGATGCAATTCTGGCTCTGGACATGGCGAGCGGAAAGTTGCGCTGGTCACAGCAGATCTACGAGCACGATTCGTTCATCGTCGGCTGCGGCGGCGCTGGGTTCACCGAGAACTGCCCGAAGGTGGTGGGACCCGACTGGGATATCCCGATGTCACCGATGCTCAAGACCCTCCCGGACGGGAGAGCGCTGCTCGTCTTCGGCACCAAGCCCGGCGAAATTCTGGCGCTAGATCCTGCGAAACGGGGCCAGGTCACCTGGCGCACGCCGGGCAGCGGTCATGCAGCCTTGTCCGACGCCCTGGGTCCGAATGGCGGCGCGAATTTCGGGCCGGTGTGGGGCGGAGCGCTGGATGAGCGCAACGCCTACTTTGGTTCGAGCACCGGCGGCGCCAGCGCCGTGCGTCTGCGCGACGGCCTGCGCGTGTGGGACACCCCACTCAACTCGAGCGCCGACAACAAGGTGACGCACTCGGCTGCGCTTACCGTGATTCCAGGAGTCGTGTTTCTCGGAGGGTCCGACGGACGGCTCTGGGCACTGTCGAGCAAAGATGGGCACCCGCTGTGGACCTTCGAGACCGCGCGTACTTTTGACACCGTGAATGCCGTTGCCGCTCACGGGGGATCGCTCATCGCGCCGGGGCCAACCGTCGCTGGCGGCATGCTGTTCGTCGGTTCAGGTTACGGGGTCGTCACGGACACACCCGGCAACGTATTGCTTGCCTTCGGGGTCGAGTAGCCACGCGGGGTGGGAGGATACTTCCGTGTCCGAAGGCCGTAGCTGCCCGATCTAGTGAGAACTTCCTCGCGCCTTGTCTGCCAGATAAATTCCCGCCACGGCATCGGCAATCCTCTGGGGCTTGGCGCTGCCGAGGTTGGTCAGTACCACCACGGTAAGCCCGTCATCAGGGTAGCGTGAGATTTGCGTCTCGAACCCCTGCCACTGCCCTTCGTGCTCCACCACGCGATGCCCGTTGCGGGACTCGATGAACCAACCGAAACCGTAGTGACCCGAATTCGGTTTGCCGTCGCGCAGCGTGGTTACCGTCCACATCTGTTGCAGGCTCGGTTTCTTAAGGAGCGCTTCGGAGTACAGCGCGGCATCCCACTTCGCAAGATCGAGGATGGAAAAATAAAGGCTACCGTCCGCGGTCGTGTTTACCGTCGGCGAGACCCACTCCTGATTCTTCAAGTGTCCATTCTCCAGACGGTACCCCGAGGAGCGGTTCGGAATAATGTCTGCCTCGCTGATTATGCGGGCCGTCGACATGTTGAGCGGCTTGAAAATCCTCTGCTGAATAAAGTCGCCATAGAATTCGCCGGTGACTCGACGAATCAGGATGCCGAGAGTCAGGTAGCCGAGGTTGCTGTAACTCCAGCGCGTGCCGGGTGGGTATGCCGGGGGGATTGCTTCAACAATCTTTAGAAGCTGCTCCTCGGTGTAGTCTTTGCGCAGATCAAAGTCCTTCGGATAGTCCGTGAAGCCCGCGGTATGGCTGAGCAGTTCACCTACCGTGACTTGTGCCCACCAGGCGGGGGCTTGGGGAAAGAACTTAGTCAGGGGATCGTTGAGTCCGAGTTTTCCAGCCTCCACCAACATCATTACCGCAGTTGCCGTGAACTGCTTGCCGACGGACCCGGACTGGAAGAGCGTCTCGGGCTTGACTGGGACACTCAACTCAACGTTGGCCAGTCCGTAGCCTTCGGCACGAATAGGTTCACCATTGCGCGCCACCAGCAGCGCCAATCCGGGAATCTTCTGGCGTTCGATTTCGACGCGGACCGCCTGGGCCACCTCATCGACGGCTGGAGCGGCCGAAGTCCAGCGTCCCGGCACCGACAGGCCTAGCATGCAAATTGCCACTACAGGGTATTTCAACGGAAAGTCCTCGCTAAGACTTGCGCCCCCGAAGGCGGAGCACCGCCGCCTGCATCGCAACGTAATTCTGCTGCTACAGCCCTGATATCGGACCCTGCGTCCGGGGAATCGCCGCTCGTGCGCGCCGGGAGACCCTGGCGGATCGATCGCTAGGGGTACTGAACCAACGCAAGGTTAGCACTGCGTTGCGGGCACTCGGGCAGCGCTTCGCACCGGCGCCACAGGCTGGCACCCCCTGTCGCCGCGGGTGGCGTCACGCGCAAGCCCCTGATGGAACTCAACTTCTTGTGGTATCCGAAAACCGGAGTCACTTCTCAGTTCACGGGGGCGTTCGCGAATAGACTCCTTAAATAGCCGTTGTCCAGCTCCTTACACCGGGCCCGATCGGCGGCCGCGCAAAAGCGCCGTTGGGCAGCCCGTTCGGATCTGCTCATGAACCTAGGTCTCGATGACAATGTGGTCGCTGCAGCGGTTGCCGCCGCCGGCACCGTTATCGGCGCCCTGATCCAACTGCGCGTCACCTGGCGCAAGGAAGTCTCGGAGCGCGCGCGCGGCGTACCGATGACCAAGAAGTCGCGCCGCGGTCCGGTGCTGGCCGTGGGTCTGCTGCTCAGTGCCGCTGCGGTAGGCGGTTTCGCCTTCTCGCAGTACCTGGTGAAACAGTCAGATCGCGAGTCGGCGGCACTGCGCGACGGCGAGCTGCAGGCGCAACTCACGCAGATCCGCGCCACCGCGGAACGCCTCGAGCGGGTAACTCTCAGCGATCACAGTTCCAGCGCGCGTGCCGCTGACGGCGAGGGCACCAGCGTGACGACAACGGTCGAAGCGTGTCGCGCGCGCGCTGGCATCGTCACGGATGAGACTCCCGCGTGCGCCGAGCAGGACGCAGTGCGGATCACCCTCTGCGCAAACCTGCCCGCGTCGGCCGTGGTGACCGCCACCGTCCTGTACGCCCGGCCCGAAGACTCGCCGCGGCCCTGGAGCGAAAGTCGTGTGGCCCCGGGCCAGGACGTCGGGCGCGCACGTTTCGCCGACAAGCCTTTCGAGAGGGCAGAGACTGACCAGAGTAAGCAGGTCTGCACGGGCTTTTACTCCTGGGACGGCGAACACGCCTACAGTGCGCGTCTGGTGGCGCAGTATGTCCTGACAGCCGCGGTGACGGACGTGCCCAGCGCGTCGCTCGTGCCAGTTTCCGGCGCGGGACAGTAGCGCCTCCGCGGTCGGCCCAGAGGCCGTTCTCGGGCGGTCGGCCGAGGCGGGCGGCGCGGCGACCTACGGGTACGCCAGCTCAAGAACTTCGTTCATCGCGGGTGCGCTCTGGATGCGTGAGATGCTCCCGTTCCGACAAGACGCGCGCTTCCAGGGGATGTGCAGACGCATGGCGCTGTTTGACTACTGGCAACACAACGGGCCGCCCGATCATTGCGAGGTGAGCGCGGGAGCCCTGATCTGCCGCTAAAGCGTGGCCGTTTCACCGCCGCGGGCCGCAGCGGAGTTGCCCGTTAATCAGTCCCGATGGATTATTCAGCGCAGGAGCTTTCAGCCCGCCAGCACATCCGCTCTCGCCGCTCGCCGGGCCCACCGACGCTGCAGTGCGATGGCGGCTATCGGGAAGGCCAAAGTCTTCACTACCGGATGGCCGCACCGCGGGTCTGCTGCCGAGGATTTGCCAGGACCTCCTTAAACGCGCGAGGCTAGCGTCCGCGCACGCCACCGGATGGTCGTACCAATGTTGCCACGCACATGGCTCCACTTCCGCATTACTCCGGGCCGGCGTCTACGCCTGAATGCCTTGTGCTTCCTGAGCCTCGCGGCGGCGCTGCCGGCCCCACTCGTTGCGCAGGAGATTTCGAATGACTGGCAGTTCGCCGCCAGCCTTTACGGCTGGTTCCCCGACATCGGCGGTCATACTGAGTTTCCCGTGCGCGGCAGCGATACCATCGGTGTCGACATTGGCACGATTCTCGATCATCTGAAAATGACGGCCCAGGGTTCCTTCGCGATCCAGAAGGGCCCATGGGGCGCTTTCACCGACGTTGTCTACCTCGACGTGGGTGCCTCACGGACGCAGACCCGCGATGTCAGCATCGACGGCCATCCGCTACCGGCCGGCGTTACGGCTGCAACGCATTTCGACCTCAAGACTACGATCTGGACCCTCGCGGGCAACTACCGGGTTGTCGCAAGTCCGGTCGTGACCGCGGACCTGCTGGCCGGTGCACGGCTTGCGGCGCTCGAGCAGACCCTGGAGTGGCAGTTCAGCGGCAACATCGGGTCAATTACACCGCCAGCGCGCGCCGGCAGCCGCAACACGTCCGTCCATGAGTGGGACGCGATCGTCGGCGTCAAGGGACGCTTCGCGTTCGGCTCAGATCGCAAGTGGGCCGTGCCTTACTACCTCGATGTCGGCACGGGCGACTCCGACTTCACTTGGCAGGGAGTGCTGGGCCTGAGCTATGGATTTCACTGGGGAGATGTCAGCCTCGTTTGGCGATATCTGAGCTATGACCTGAAGTCGAACGGCACGATCGCGGACATCAATTTCAGCGGTCCGGCGCTCGGAGCCACCTTCCGCTGGTAGTTCGTGAGGCGCCGGCAGAGTGCGCCGGCAGAGACCCCGTTGGCGCTTGACCGATCCCCGGGTGCGCCCCGGGGCGTGTGTACCGGCGCTCCAGGGGATCCAGGATGTGCGTACTCACTTGCCAACCAGGCGATTGAGGTGCTCGGGGTAACGCGCCCCCTGAACCACGATCTTCGAGGCAGCAATATCGATCTCGCGAAGGTCATCGGGGCTCAGCTGCACTGCCGCTGCGCCGATGTTCTCCTGGAGGCGCCGCCGCTTTGTCGTGCCCGGGATCGGAACGATCCATGGCCTTTGGGCCAGCAGCCAGGCCAGCGCAAGCTGAGCGGGCGTCGCTTGCTTGCGTGCCGCGATCGATGCGAGCAGGTCCACCAGAGCCTTGTTGGCCTTGCGGGCCTCGGGAGCGAAGCGCGGGACCGTCTTGCGGAAGTCCGTGCTGTCAAACGTGGTGTGCTCGTCGATCGTGCCCGTGAGGAAGCCTTTTCCCAGCGGGCTGAAAGGGACAAAGCCAATGCCGAGCTCCTCGAGCGTCGGCAGAAGTTCCGTTTCGGGCTCGCGCCACCACAGCGAGTACTCACTCTGGACTGCGGCGACGGCCTGCACAGCGTGGGCGCGACGGATCGTACCTGCGGCCGCTTCAGACAGGCCGAAGTGCCTCACCTTGCCCGTCCGGATCAGGTCCCTGACGGCCCCCGCCACCTCCTCAATCGGCACGGCCGGGTCGACACGATGCTGATAGAACAGATCGATGACGTCCGTCCCGAGGCGCTTCAGCGAGGCCTCCGCGACCTGCCTGATGTGCTCGGGTCGGCTGTCGAGTCCCTCCTGACGACGACCCTCGGCATCGATCTTGAATCCGAACTTGGTGGCGATTGTCACGCGTTGACGCAGCGGCGCCAGCGCCTCGCCGACGAGCTCCTCGTTGGTGAACGGCCCGTAGACTTCCGCGGTGTCAAAGAACGTGATGCCGAGATCGACCGCTGCCCGGATCAGGGCAATCATCTGCTGCTTCTCGCCCGGCGGCCCGTAGCCAAAGCTCATGCTCATGCAGCCCAGACCCAGAGCTGACACTTCCAGGTTGCTGTTTCCAAGTTTGCGCTTCAGCATGGTGCTCTCCTTCGGCGTAGCGCCGCATGTCCGCGCGAACTGCTCCCTGCGGTCCGTTCTCACGAGCGCAGGAGTGCCGCTTACTCAATTGGTCTTCGCCGACGCGTAATACCGCTCGTCGGTGACCTTTTCCATCCATTCGACTGCGCGGCCATCGAGCACGTCGACGATGGCGATATGGGTCATCGCCGTCGTTGCCGTGGCACCGTGCCAGTGCTTGTGTCCCGGCGCCGCCTTTCTGATCCTCGGCGGATACGCCAGACCCAGTCCGGCTAAGGCCGCATCACTCGCAGGCAATGTCGCTGAATACCAGCCGACCCTCGACGGGAACTTTCATCTCACGAGCGTTCTTCTCGAACTCCCAAGCGGAGAGCCGGCCCGTAGGTGGGTAGGCGCAGGTTGATGCAATCAGGGCAGTGAGGGACCCGGCCCTCCGCAGATCGCCCGCCGGCCTCACCTCAGGCCACGGCCGCTGCCAGGCGCGCCCGCCGCATGCACCAGATAACGTAAGGCACCGTCACGGTCGTCACGACGAAGACATAAAGGAGGACGGCGCCCAGCGCAAGCCTGCCTTCCGGGACGCCGAAGGTCGCAATCGTGATGGCAACCCCCGGATGGCGTGCCGAGGTGGACAGTCCGAGGACTGTGCGCTCCCACGGGTGCGGGCCCCCGAGAAAATGTCCCACGGCGGTTGCGACGAGTGCGATCAGGGCGAGGATAAGCAGCGTGCCGTCGCCGATGAAGGATCTGATGACCTGCCACTCCTTGAGGAGCAGGAAGACGGAGCATACGACCAGGAATCCCATGGCCGCGACCCCCACGGGCTTGGCGGCCTTCTCGGCGAGCGCCGGCGCTGTGGCACGGAGCGTCATGCCGACAAGGAGCGGAATCAGGATGGTCACGAAGACGATCTTCGCCACACTGGCGGCGGGGATGCCGCCCGCGCTTTCGAACCAGCCACGGAACAGCGAGGTGACGAGCGGCACGTACACGATCGAGAGCACCGCGCACAGTGACAGCAGCCCGACGGCGTACGCGGAATGCCCGCCGGCCGCCATGATCTCCTTTTTCGGCAGGAATGGCGGCATGGGGGAGATCGCCAGCGCCATCAGCGCGACCTGGACGGCCGGCGGCAGATGGAAGATGAGCGCGGCACAGGCGCAGATGAACGGCATGATCACGTACATCGACAACAGCGAGCGCGCCAGCAGCCCCGGCTTTCTCAAAAGGTAGGTGACGTCGTTCCAGCTCGTGGTCAGACCCAGCCCCAGCACCGCCAGGACAATGCTGACCATGAAACCGAGCTTGAGGAGTTCTGCAGGCGTCATTTCTGAATCTCCCCGCGCCCGAAAACGATGACTACCGCCTGCAGGTCGCCGGGATTGCCGGCTCCGCCGGTGAACGAACACTTGAGTCCGGAACCCTTACTCGTCGCGGCGAGCCTCCGTGGCGGCGCTCGTGAAGCGACTATGTCGCGGCGATGAGAGCGGCGGAATCAGACCTAGGTCCAATCCGCACGCAAGTGGCCCGGCCCGTGACCCCGGGGAGCGCTCGGCCTGCCGCGGCACGCAATGACGGGAATGCCAGGGTGGACTCGAACCACACCCGCGGATTTTCAATCAGCCCCGTCGCGCATCCAGCCTCCACCGCCATCCAATACAAGCACTTAGGTCTCCAGTGCGCCGCTTCGCGCCCTCAGGGCGGATGCGATTCGAATGCCGACGTCCCTGAGCCGAGGTGCCGACCCGTAGTTCGATGAGATCTGCCGGGGAGCGGTGGGCATGCGCGGGCCGCCGTGGCAATGGACCTTCGGGACCGACCCGATCGCCGACTCGCTTCACCCGCGTGGCCAGTGCCTCTCCTGCGCCGGAATGCCACCGATACCCGCCCCCTTTGAACACCCGTGCACGCGAACGTCGCCGACCGGCGACTCCTCAGACACTGCCACCGGCGCGCACCGCCGATCCCGGGCGCCGGTGGCCGGCGCCAAAGTGTGATCCATCTCCATATCTGGTTCTCCAGCCTGCTGCCGCGTGGTGGTATCTTCGCTGGCGAAATCCCCGCACTGTGTCGTTCCTCATGAGTGTGGAAGCAAGCATAGAGACGGCGCTCGCCCCGGCCTGGCCGGAGTGGCAGGGCGCAGTGATCAACGGCGTCTATCCCTTGCGCCGCCTGTTGAATGGCTCAGACCACAGCGCGGTATTCCTTACTGAATGCAAGGCACGGGAGGTCCCCGACGCCGCGGTGAAGATCATCCCCGCTGAGCGCGTCACACTGGCGCAGCTCTCGCACTGGCGGATGGCTGCCGACCTATCCCATCCTCACCTGATTCAGCTTTTCGACGCGGGCCTGTGTCAGCTCGGAGGCCGCCAGTTTCTCTTCGTCGTGATGGAATATGCCGAGCAGACTCTGTGTGAGGTGCTTGGCCACCGGGCGCTTACGCCGGAGGAAGTTCAGGAACTGCTGCCGCCCACCCTTGACGCACTGACTTTCCTGCATGGTAAGGGTCTGGTGCAGGGCCACCTGAAGCCGGCAAACGTGCTGGTGGTCGATGATCGACTGAAACTGGCCAGTGATAGCGTGCGTCCGGCCAGCGAACCGCGGGCAAGCATCGCGCAGCCTTCCCTGTACGATCCTCCGGAAGCACACCACGCCAGGTTCTCCACGGCCGGCGACATCTGGAGTCTCGGCATAACGCTGGTCGAGGCGCTGACCCAGAGCCTGCCATCGCGCGATGGGCAGTCAGAAACCACGCGCCTGCCCACGGGTGTTCCCCAGCGGCTCCTGGACACGGTGCAGCGATGCCTGAGCGCCGATCCCGCGGACCGCCCGTCGGCCACGCAGCTGCAAGCCCAGCTCGCAGGCACGCCACCACCGCCGGTGGTTCCCGTTCCTCAGGCCATCGTCCGCGAAGCGCCGCGACCCGTCGCGCCGAAACCGGAGTCAGCCAGAGCGCGCAGCCTGATGCCGGCCATTGTGGCGACCGGGGTACTGGTACTGGTGGTCGCCGTCTGGGCGGGCTTGCGCGCCTTTCATACCCACCCCCTCTCCCGGCAGCCGGCTGCGGCTACGGCGCCGATTTCCTCGCAAGGACCTGCGACCGCGCCGCAGAGCGCTCCGCCGAGTCCGAAGGCGCATCTGCCCGGGCCTGCAGTCTCCGCAGCCTCGCCCGGTGCGAAGTCCAGAGAATCCAAACCAGCACGCCAGGCGGGTGTTCCCAACAGGCCGGATCAGCCCGCTCCCTCGTTGACGGCGACGGTGCCCTCACTGGTGCATGCACAGATGCCCAATGTTCCGCGCAGCGCACTCGGTACCATCCACGGCCGCGTCAAGGTCGCGGTGCTGGTGATCGTCGATCGCTCCGGCACGGTCGTCGACGCGCTGCTGAAGGATCCCGGGCCGAGCTCGTATTTCGCCCGTCTGGCAAAGGAAGCGGCAAAAAAATGGACCTTCGCCCCCGCCGACGAGCCGGACACGCGTGAATGGCTGCTGAGATTCGAGTTCACGCGCGGCGGCGTCACCGCAGGCGCTGCTCCGGGGTCCTAGCCATTATCAGTCGATGACTCGGTCCCGCCTGATCGTGCTTACCAGGGTCTCGCCGACCGCAGTGGCACCACTCGCCGGACTGCTCGTCCTGTGTTGTTTACTGATCGGCCCCGCGCCGGTAGCGGCCGCCGAGGAGCCCCCGCGGTTCGAGGTGCCGGTAGCCGATGGCGAAAGGCCCCTCACCTTCGTCGTGTATGGCGACACGCGCTTCACGCAGCGCAACAGCGTCGCGAACACCGTCGCGCGCCATTCGTTAGTCGACCAGATCGCGCACGAGAATCCGGTGGCGATATTTATTGGCGGGGATCTCGTCTATCAGGGAAGTGATGCTGCGGACTACGGGACCTACAAGAGCGAAACGGTCCAATGGACGGACCAGAAGATCGCCGTCTTCCCCGCGCTGGGCAATCACGAATTCAAAGGGTGCGAGCACGACCCGGACCCGTGTCTTGAGAACTGGTGGAACGCGCTGGCGCCGCTGGCGCTGCGCCCGTATCGCTGGTACTCGGTCACCCTCGGATCAACACTGCTGGCGCTGGTGCTGGATTCCGACCTCGCCCTGAAGCCAAAAAGCCCGCAGCGCGTGTGGCTCGAGCGCCAGATCGATCAGGTGGATCCCGGTGTCAGATTCATAGTGATCGTGCTGCACTATCCGCCGGTGCGCGACCCGATATACCCGCGGGCGCGGGATGAACGCGAGGTGGCGCGCTACCTTGCCGGGCGAGCGAAGTCCCTGCAGGCACAGGTAGTGGTGGTCGGAAGTCACGTGCACAACTACGAGCGCTTCCACAGAGACGGCGTCACCTACCTGGTAAGTGGTGGCGGCGGTGCCAACCCCGTTCCGGCACTCCGCATGTTCGGTGAACTGTCGCGCCTCACCACGTCGGTGAACTTCCATTACCTGCGCTTTGTGCTGGAGCCAGATCGACTTACCGGCACGATGGTGCGCCTCGACGTCGGGGACCGAAGCTGGAGCGAACCCGATCACTTTGAGATCCGCACCAGATGAGATCGCATCCGGGTGCGGAGCCGACATCGATGCTCTCCGGTGCCCGGCGTCCTCGATCAGTCGTACCAGGCAGGCGCCTTATGCACCGTCCGGAAGAACTCCATGCTGTGGCCGATCCACAGCTGCGCTCCGGTGCGCCGCAACAGCTCCTCAACCTTTTGCCGCGACTCCACCGTACCTGTGGTCCGTTCCTCGTCCGGCATGCGCTTCAGGGCGCGCTCTTCCGCATAGTGATATAGGTCGCCCGAGAGCACGACCGGGCCGGTGTTCTTCAGGCGCACCAGCAACGAGCAGTGACCCGGCGTATGTCCCGGCGTGGCTATCACCACCACCGTACCGTCTCCGAATACGTCGTAGTCACCGCTGAGGAGCTTGGTCTTGCTCTTCTCGAGCGCGGCATACTGGCTGAACCAGGGATAAGCGTGCGCCACGCTGCCGAACATCTGCTCGCGATCGGCCTTGTAGACCAGCCAGGTCGAAGCGGCGAACTCGCCGGCATTGCCGATATGGTCCCAGTGGTAGTGCGACAGCACGAGGTAGTCGACCTTTGCGGGCGTAAGGCCGAGGTCGGCCAGCTGTCCGCTTAGCGTATTCAACTTGATCTGGCCGTAGCCCTCGAGCACGTTCTCGTACAGGGGTCTGCCGACCAAGCGGTCATTGAGGCCGGTGTCGTAGATCAGGGTGCCCTTGGGGTGGATCACCAAGTAACAGGTGACGCCCATGTTGCTGTCCTTGACCTCATCGCGCCTGAGGTTGTAGTCCTCCGGCTTGTTGTAGACCAGGGTGCCGCAATCGAGTACATACAGCCGCGGGCTGGTGACCCTGGGTGCGGGCGCGAGCTCGGCCGCCGACGCCGCGAGCGCCAGCGTGCCGAGCACGGCGGCGGCAAACATCCGCGCGCCCGGGCGCCTTGGAGGTGCACCGAAACCTGCCCATCTGAAATTCATAGCACCTCCTGCGAAGACCGACTCGGGTCCTGGCCGACCCGGCTTCAACCGGTGCATCGGTGACTGGACGCAGCCGGTCTGGCAACGGCGCGCCGCAGCCGCCGCGAGGCCCGCAAACCGCGCGAGGTCCCTGAGTTTCAAAGCCAATGCCGGTGCCCCGCCGCCGGCGGCCCGCCCGCGGCACGAAACTCTAGCAGTCTCGCGCTGGCAACTCCCGGCTTCCGCAATGCGGGGGCCTCATCGTGGGTCCGCCCGGTCAATCACCGGCAGGCAGTCTGCGGGAAGAAGGCGGGACTGGGCTGGGGAAAGCACGCTGCCGGCGCGGGCAGTTCAGGATCGCTCCAAATGAGTGCATGGCAGGTCAGGGTGCTGCGGCGGCGGGCGAAGCGTCCTTCCGCAGGTCAAGAACGAGAGTAATTCCCGCTGTGTGCGCAATGCGTGGGTGCACAGCCGGGTCCCCGGATTGCGAAGGCCAGTAGCACCGCATGGGTGAAATACCTTACCCTGACGAAAAGCAATCGGCGGATCCGTTTCAGGTCACCAAGAGCCAGCGCGCAGCCACCGCGCGGGCTTGATCGGCACAACGGAGCGTCGGCCGGCATGACAACCAGGGGGTACTGAGCCTATGAAGATCAATTCCAAGTGCGCGCGTGCGGTCGCGGCCATCCTGGGCGCCCACGCCGCCGCCGCACACGCGACGGCCGCAGATCAGTCCGAGGCATCGGCCGGGGTCGGTTCCACAACGGGGATCGAGGAAGTGATCGTCACGGCGCAGCGGCGCACCGAGAACGCCCAGAACGTGCCGATCGCGATGCAGGTGTTCACGGCTGAGAGCCTGCAGCAATTGAATATCAACAATTTCGATGACCTGCTCAAGTATCTGCCCAATGTGACCGCGGCTACCGCCGGGCCCGGTCAGGCCCAGGTGTTCATGAGGGGCCTGAGCGTCAGCAGCCAGGGCACGCAATCCGGCGGCTCGATCAACAGCTTTCCAAACGTCGCGATTTATCTCGACGACCAGTCCGGTCAGCTGCCGGGGCGCAACCTCGACGTGTACGCCGCCGACATGGAGCGCGTCGAGGTACTCGAAGGACCGCAGGGCACCTTGTTCGGCGCCGGCGCGCAGGCCGGTGTCATTCGCTACATCACGAACAAGCCGAAGATCAACAAGACCGAGGCCAGCGTTTCTGCAGCGTACGGTATCACCGCCGGCGGCGAACCGAACACCGACCTAACGGCGGTCCTCAACGTGCCGCTGGTGCAGGACACTTTCGCGATGCGCGGAGTGATCTACAGCGACCGGCGCGGCGGTTACATCAACAACGTGCCGGCCACCTTCACGCGCAAGAACACTGATCTTGGCATGTACTACGCGCACTATCCGGCGAACGCCCTCGGGCAATGCCCCGACGGGTTGCCAAATAACGGCTATTGCGTACCCCCCGGCACGGCCGCCGTTAACAATGGACCCTTGGTCGGACGCGCCATCAACCCGGTGACCTACCAGGGCATCCGGGTTTCCGCCCTGTGGAAGTTCAATGACAACTGGGACGCGCTCATCACCCAGACCTACCAGACCATCGACGCCGAGGGGGTGTTCTACCAGATGCCGAACGGCTCGGACGGCGAGCCGCTGCCGCAGCAGTCGGTCACGCTGTTCACTCCCAATTTCAACAAGGACAAGTTCGAGAATACCGCCTGGACCGTCAATGGGCGCTTCGGCGCGCTGCACGCGGTGTACACCGGATCGTACCTGGTGCGCAATGTTGAGCAGATCCAGGACTACACGAACTATGCACGCGGCGTGTACGCCGACTATTACCAGTGCCACGGTCCCGAGCCGGCCAACGGCCTGCCCTCCTCGGCCTGCTATTCCCCGATCACCAACTGGACCGAGATCGAGCGCAATACGCATCAGAGTCACGAGTTTCGTCTGAGCACGCCGGATGACTGGCGCTTCCGCGGGATCCTCGGCGCCTTCTGGGAGCAGTTGCAGATCCAGGATCAGCTGAACTGGAACTACAAGACGCTGCCGCCCTGTACCGCGACCGTCACGGCAGGATGTCTGACAAACGTGGGGCCTGCGCCGGGCGCGAGCGTCAACAACCCGGCGCCCATCCGCGGTGACAACACGGCTTTCTTCAATGACGTGCAGCGCGGCTACCGGCAAACGGCGTTCTTCACCTCGCTGGACTTTGATCTCATTCCCAAGGTGCTGACTATTACCGCCGGAACGCGCTGGTACGAGTTCGTCAATTCCGAGCGCGGCTCCGTCACCGGCAGCTTCTTCTGCTACGAGGCCGGCGCCGCGCCCTGCCTGAACTACGCAGCGAATCTCGACGCCGAACACCTGCAGACAACCTACAGCGGATTCAAGAGCCGGGCGAATCTGACGTGGCACGTGCTGCCCGAGGCGCTCGTTTACTACACCTGGTCGCAGGGCTTCCGCCCGGGCGCCTTCAATCGAACCTCGGCCTGCTACATCCCCTCAGCCGGGAATGCCAGTGTCAACCTGTACTGCTCGCCGCTGCCGTACACCTCCGATGATCTGACCAACAATGAACTTGGCTGGAAGACGGAATTCTTCGACCACCACCTGCAATTTAACGGCGCCGTCTATCAGGAGAACTGGAAGAACGTGCAGGTCCAGTTCTTTGATCCTGGCGTCCTCGGCAATGTCGGTTTCAACACCAATGGACCGGACTACCGGGTGCGGGGGATCGAGACCTCGTTCATCGCCTTGCTCGCCAAAGGCCTGACGGCTCAGGGTGCGGCATCCTGGAACAGCAGCGAGCAGACCAACTCGCCCTTCCTCATCGCGAACAATCCGGCGCTCCTGGACAGTCCGGCCACCAAGGGCGAATACGGACAGCCAATCCTGAGCGTGCAGAATCCGTACGGTGCTCCGGGCAGCCCGAGCGCCAATTCACCGCCCTTTCAGTTCAATCTGCGCCTGCGCTACGAATGGGCCATGAATTCCTATCACGCGTTCGCGCAAGCTGCGGCCACGCACACCGCGCATTCGTATACGCAGTCGAGCAACAGCCCGGCGCTCTCCTCGGGCTCGAACGTGAGCACCACGTTGATCAGATTCGAGAATCCCGCCTATACGCAGTACGACGCAACCATCGGGATCGCCAAGGATGCCTGGTCGGTGGAGGCCTATGCGCAGAACCTGACCAATGTGGTCACCAGCACCTTCACTTCCACCACGCAGTTTGTGCCGGCGGAGGCCATCACCAGGCCGCGCGTGCTCGGGCTGCGGATGGGTTACCAGTTCTGAGCCTTGCCGCGACATGCAGCAACTCTTGAGCAGGGTGGGCTAGCTTGGTCAGCGATGTGATTGCCACGCCGCGAGCGGGGGTCGCGCCGCTGGAGCGCTGGTACGTCCTCATCGTGATGTGCCTGGTCTACGCCATCAATATCGCGGCCCGCTACGTCGTCACCACTGTATTTGAACCAATCCGACTCGAACTGGCGCTAAGCGACGCGGGGGCGGCGTTCCTGACCGGGGTGCCGCTCGCCCTGTTCTACGTCGTCTGCGGAATTCCCATCGCGTGGCTCGCCGACCGCTCCAATCGCCGCAACATCGTGGCAGTGTCCCTGGTGCTGTGGTCGGGCTTCACGGTGCTGTGCGGCCTGTCAGTGTCCTACCTACAGTTCCTGCTGAGCCGCATCGGTGTGGGCGTGGGGGAAGCCGGCGGCACGCCGTCTTCGACCTCGATCGTCTCGGACTGCTTTCCGGCAGAGCGGCGGCCCATGGCACTGAGCGTATTCGCACTCGGCGCGCCGATCGGCGCCTGGCTCGGCGCGGACCTGGCGGGCGCCGTGGCGCAGGCGCACGGGTGGCGCGCGGCGTTCTTCGCGCTCGGCGTACCCGGAGTAGTGCTCGGGCTCCTGGTCTTCCTGACGATCCGCGAGCCCCGGCGCGGCCAACTGGATGCCATGGCGGCGGAGCGCCGGGCGTCGTTCTCCGAGTCGCTGGCGTTCCTGTGGCGCCAGCGCGCGGCGTTCCACGTGATCATGGGCAGCGGGGTGTGTTCGCTGTGGGGCTGGGGATTGGTGTGGTGGACCCCCACCTTCCTGCTGCGAACCTACGGGCTGAACGTCGCGCAGGCGGGCGCCCTCACGGGCCACATCCACCTGGTCGGGGGGTTGCTGGCAACTGCCAGCGCCGCGTGGTTCATGTCGCGCCCCAATATGCTGGATGCGCGGCGCGTGCTCTGGATGCTGGGGTTGGTTATCGGTTGCGCCACCGTCCCCTCGCTCATCGCCTACTGGACCCACTCGCTGTGGGTTGCCAGGCTGATGTTCTGGGCGTACATCCCCGCGATCTATTTCTTCATCGGACCGTGCATGGCGCTGGTGCTGAATCTGGCACCTCCGCACATGCGTTCGACCTTCACCGCGTGGTCGGTGCTGGTTGGTAACGTATTCAATCTGATCGTCGCGCCGCAGTTCGTCGGGATCCTGAGTGACTGGTTCGGCGGTGCGCACGGCTCGGACGCCGCTTCATTGCGCCTGGCCTTGCTGGTGCTCGCCCCCACGGGATTCTGGGCGGCCTGGCATTTCTTCGCGGCTGCGAGGACGGTTGCTCCAGACATGCAACGCGCCGTCGGCTACTGCCGCGCGTGAACACACGTCATACCGTGGTGACCGGGGAGGACCTGTGAGAAAGCCCTTGCTGAGCCTGCTGGTCGCAGTGGGTGCCGCGTCGGCTGGCGCTGCGGATGGCATCAAGGTACTCAACGACGACGCCCACTTTGCCGAAGGCCCGATCTTCTACGCCGGCAAGCTCTACTACGTGGAATACGATCGCAACTCGGTGACCACCTGGGACGGCACCCGCAACACAGTATTCTGGTCCAAGCCGGGGTGCGGCCCGTCCGCCGTGATTCGTGCCGCCAGCGGCGAGTTCCTGACGACCTGTTATGACAGCGGCACGATCGGCCGCATTGCAGCCGACGGCAAGGATCTGCCGCCGTACACGCGCGACAAGGACGGCAATTCCTTCGTCGGTCCCAACGACTTCGCACCCGACAGTCACGGGGGCATCTACTTCACCTGCTCCGGCACGCCCGCTTCGATGGTCGACGGCAAGATCTTCTACCTCGCGGCGGACGGCACCATCTCACAGCAAGCCACCGGCGTGCGCAGCGCCAATGGGATCGCAGTTTCGAATGACGGCAAGACGCTGTACGCGATCGAGACCGAGGAGCACCGGCTCATTCAGTTCAGCATCGGACCTGCTGGGTCGCTGTCGGGCCGGCGCACTTTTCTGAATGTCGACGAGCTCACGCACAACGTGGGGCACATCTACCCGGACGGCGTGAAGATCGATTCGAAAGGGCGCCTCTACATCGGCCAGAACCCGCGCGACGTACATGCGCCGCTGGCCGGCACCATTTTCGTAGTCGATGCCCAGGGCAGACTGCTGCGCAGCTACAAGCTGCCCTCGCCCGGGGTCCCGAATTTCACCTTCAGTCCGGACGAGGCGACTTTGTATGTGATGGCACTCGATGAGGTCGACAAGTCGCCCTACCACGGCAAGGTCTACGCGATACCAACCCGCTAGCCGCCGCGGCGCGCCCGGGCACTCAGCCCGCCAGCCACCCGCCGTCGATGATCAGATTCGAGCCCGTGATGAAGCTGGCGCGTTCGCTCGCCAGAAACACTGCGGCATTGGCGACGTCCTCGGGCCGCCCGAACCGTGGCCACGGGGTACGCCGGCGCGCGTTCTCGAGCCGTGCCGGGTCTTGCGCCAGTCCGGGTGCACCAGTGACGATCTTGCCAGGCGAGATGCAGTTGCACACGATCAGCTCCTTGGCATAGTCGACGGCGATCTGCTTGGTGAGGTAGATCGCCCCGGCCTTGCTCACCCCGTACGGCGTGTCGCCGGGGCACGTCACGATTCCCTGCTGCGATCCCAGGTTGATCACCCGCCCGCGCACCTCGTGGCGCGGCTCCTGGGTGATCATCTGCTGTATGGCGCGCTTGCAGCCATTGAACATGCCGGTCAGATTGACGCGCATGACCCGCTCCCATTGCTCGCCCTCGGTTTCCAGCAACGCGGTACCGGTGTAGATGGCAGCGTTGTTCACCATGACGTCGAGCCGGCCGTGGCGCGCGACCGTGTTACCGATCAACAGGTCGAGCTCCTCCCACCGCCCCACATCGGTCCTCTGAAAGGTCGCTGCGCCGCCCGCCCGGGCGATGATCTCGAGCGTCGATTCGCCGCCTTCGAGGGGCTGCTCGGTGATATCCGCAATGACGACCGCCGCTCCTTCGTTCGCAAAGCTGATGGCAATCGCACGGCCGATACCCGAACTTGCTCCCGTGACGACAGCTACTTTTCCCGCGAGTAGACTCGACATTGGTTTCCGCAACTCCGTAGTCAGACCCAAATTCCAGAGACAATGCAACTCGACAACCCCGGCACTGAAGGATAGGCGCATGACCGCCGCCGTCCAACCCGATCTCGTCCTGGCCGCCGAGCTGTTTGAAGCCCTCAGCCGCGCGACGCGCCGCGGACGTGGCATCGTGCGCGACAGCTACGGGCCCGGCGAGCAGGCGGCGCACGACCTGGTGCGGTCGGCCGCGGAGGCCATGGGCCTCAAGGTAACCACCGACGCCATCGGTAACCTCTCGATGACGCTGCCGGGCCAGGACCGCAGCGCCCCGCGGATCCTGATCGGCTCGCATCTCGACAGCGTGCCGCAGGGCGGCAACTTCGACGGCGCCACCGGTGTCGTCGCCGGGTTGAGCGCGCTTTCGGCGATGCGCCGGGCGGGCATCGTGCCGGCCTTCGATCTGTCGGTGATGGCGATCCGCGCCGAGGAATCCGCCTGGTTCGACGTTGCCTACGTGGGCAGCGCCGGCGCGTTCGGACTGCTGGACCCCGCCTGTCTGTCGACCCCCAGATCGGATAACGGCCAGACTCTGGAGGCCACGCTGCAGCAGCAGGGCTTCGATCCGCAACCGATCCGGGAACGGCGACGCCTGCTGGATCCGTCCCGCATTCGGGCGTACCTCGAGGTGCACATCGAGCAGGGTCCGACGCTGGTCGCTCGCGGGGTGCCCGCCGCCGTCGTCAGCGGCATCCGCGGATGCAAGCGGTTCCGCAACGCGCGCTGCACTGGCACCTACGCCCACTCGGGAGCCGTGTCCCGCCCCTACCGGCGGGATGCGGTCGCAGCGACGGTAGCGCTCCTGCACCACATGGAGACCGTGTGGCTGCAACAGGAAGAGGCGGGCGCGGATCTGGTGCTCACCTCGGGTGAGTTGTTCACCGACCCGACCCTGCATGGGCCGAGTAAGATTGCCGGTGAAACCCGCTTTGTGCTCGACCTGCGCAGCCTGTCCGAGACGACCATGGATGCGGTAGCGACCGAAGCGCGCGCCGCGGCGGCGCGGATCGGTGCCGCGTACCGCGTCGAGTTCGACCTCGGTACCACCAGCGATTCCCCGCCGGCCCTGATGGACGGCCGCCTGCGATCGCGGCTGATGGGCCTGCTGGAGCAGCCCTTCGAAATGCCCAGCGGCGCGGGTCACGATGCGGCCGTGTTCGCGAAAGTCGGCATTCCCAGTGCCATGATCTTTGTCCGCAACGAGAACGGCAGCCACAATCCGGACGAGGCGATGTCACTGGAGGACTTCGCCGTCGGAACCCGCGCGCTCGTGGCGTTGCTGATGAACTTCCCCCTCTGATCGAGCTTGCGAAGGAGTCCCAAGTGACATTGCTGGTGACAGGTGCGACGGGTTTCGTCATGAGCGTGCTCGCCCGCCACTGGTTGGAAACCGATCCTGCGGCGCGCCTGGTGGTGCTGGACGCTGCTCCCCTTGATGCCGCCGCCCAGCGCTACTTCGCCCCGGTCAAGCAGCGCCTGTCGGTCGTGCTCGGCGACGTGACGCAACCGGGAACCTGGCGCGCGGCGCTGGCAGGCCATGCCGTCACGCACATCGTGCACGGCGCCACCATCACCCCCCTGTCGCGCGGCACGGCGACCGAGGCCAGGCGCGAGCCGGAGGCTGACAACCCGGGCCGGATCATTGACGTCAATGTGATGGGCACGGTGGCCGTGCTCGAATGGGCGCGCACTCTGCCGAACCTCAAGAGGTTCATCTACGTCAGCTCCGGTGCCGTCTACAAGCATCACGGACCGGATCGCCCCGGCGAACCGCTGCCGGAAGACGGCTACGTGATGCCGCGGCGTCTCTATGGCATCTCCAAGCTGGCCTCCGAGCTCATTGCCGAGCGCTATGGTGATCTCTTTGGCCTGTCGACCGCATCGGTGCGTCCGTCCTCGGTCTACGGGCCGATGGACCGCGTGACGGCGAGCCGGAATTTTCGCCACGTGCCCAACCGCATCGCCCACATGGCCCTGGACGGGGTGCAGCGTGTGCGCGTCAATACGCTCGATGCGGTCGGCGACTACATCCATGTGGAGGACGTGGCGTCCGCCATAGCCGCCCTGCTGCGTGCACCGCGCTTGCGGTTCAGCGCCTACAACGTCGCCTGCGGTGCGACCGCCAGCATCGGCGAGCTGGTCGGCTGGGCCGCGGAGAAAGTGCCGGGCTTTGGCGCAGAACTGGTGCCCGCGGAGCAGGCCGATATCGTGCAGGACGCTTCCCTCAAGGACGGCATGTGGGGCGCGTACGATGTCTCGCGCATCGGCGCCGACACCGGCTGGAAGCCGCGGCCCATGCGCGAGGCACTGCACGCCTACATGGACTGGCTTGCGAGCGAGCGCGACTCCGGCCCGCGCCAGGAAGCACGATGACCCCGGATGAACCGTACCCCCGCGACCTCATCGGCTACGGCGGCCGTTGGCCCGATCCGCGCTGGCCTGACGAGGCCCGCATTGCCGTCTCCCTGGTGCTCAACTATGAAGAGGGTGCAGAGGCTTGCGTACTGCACGGGGACGCCCACTCGGAGTCGGTGCTCACCGATCTCGGTGCGCTCGAGGCGCTGCCCGGTGCACGCAATCTGAACGTCGAATCCAATTTCGAATACGGCAGCCGGGTGGGATTCTGGGAGATCATGCGACTGCTGAAGAACACGGGCGCCGCGGCGACCGTGTACGCCGTCGGCATGGCGCTGGAGCGCAATCCCGCGGCCGCCGCCGAGATCGCCCAGAGCGGCTTCGAAGTCGCCTGCCACGGGCAGCGCTGGATCGACTATCAGTTCGTTCCGGAGGCAGTGGAGCGCGCACACATGCGGCGCAACATCGATGCCATCACCCGTCTCATCGGCCGTACGCCGGTGGGCTGGTACACCGGGCGCCCAGGCCCGAACACGCGGCGGTTGCTGGTGGAGATCGGCGGCTTCCTCTACGACAGCGACGCCTACAACGAAGACCTTCCCTACTGGATAGAGGTCTCGGGCAAGCGCCACCTCATCGTGCCCTACAGCTTCGACACCAACGACAGCCGCTTACAGCGCGGGGGCGACTTCGCCACCGGCGAACAGTTCTTCACCTACTGTCGGGATGCGTTCGACTGGCTCTACCGCATGGGTAGCGAGGGGCGCCCGCGCATGATGTCCATCGGCCTGCACGCCCGGATCATCGGTCGCCCGGGGCGGATCGGAGCGCTGGCGCAGCTGCTCGAGCACATCCAGCGTCACGAAGGCGTGTGGCTGTGCAATCGGGCAGCCATCGCGCAGCACTGGATCACCCACCACGCGCAAGGCTGAACGGGCGCAGCGCTACAGGCTGCGGATCAGACCGCCGTCAACGCGGATGATGCCACCGGTCACGTAGGAGGCACGCGCGCTCGCGATGAAGGCGACAACGGCGGCGAATTCAGCGCTATCGCCGTAGCGGCCCGCCGGGATCGCCGCGCGGGATTCTCGCTGCACGTCCTCCATGCTGATCCCCTCGCGGCTGGCCCGCGCGCGGTCCAGCTCCGCGACCCGATCGGTCGCGATGCGCCCCGGGGCGATGCAGTTCACGGTGATGCCCTCGCCCGCGACCTCGCTCGCCAGCGTCTTAGCCCAACCGGCCACGCCCGCGCGCAGCGCATTGGAGATGCCGAGATTCGCGATCGGCTGCAGCACGCCGGAGGACACCACGGCGATGATGCGGCCGAAGCCGCGCGTGCGCATACCCGCCAGGGCGCCGCGCGTCAGGCGCACGGCACTGAGGAACATCGCCTCGAACTGAGTCGCCCAGGTCGCGTCGGAAGTGTCGGCGATCGGCCCCGGAGGCGGCCCGCCGGTGTTAAGAACAAGGATGTCAACTGCGGCGAGCACGTCCGCGAGGGTCGCGATTGCGGCCGCATCACTGAGGTCGCAGGCGCGCACGCTGATGGTCCCCGGCCCCGCCGGACACGAGGCCGCGAGCTCACTCAAGCGCTCGCGGTTGCGCGCGACGGCCACAACCTTTACGCCTTCGCCGGCCAGTGCCAGGGCGATCGCCCTCCCCAGGCCCCTGGAGGCCCCCGTCACCAGGGCGCAGCGCCCCTCGATTCCCAAGTCCATCCGTGAGGTCACCATGGTTCCAGACGCTTGAGTGTGGCACTTCTGCCCGCGAGCAGAAAGCGGACATGTCCCCGGCGCGCCATCCGCTTCGCAAGACGAGCACGCGTTACTCGCTGCGTCGCAGAACCACATCCGGAGTGGTAACGTCAGCTGCGGCACGCGTCGCTGCTGCGGGAACGTTGCACGGGCCGGGGGCGGAAGGAGTCAGGTATGGAACAAGGTGTGCCCCGCAAGGTGGCGCTGGTCGCAAGCTGTCTCTTGAACCAGAACGCCAAGGTCTGCGAGGGTGCCAACTATCCGGCCGTGGTCAGCCCGGTGGTGCAGGCACTGCGCAGCCGGGGGTACGTGCTGCAGCAGCTGCCGTGCCCCGAGCTGGCCTTCGCCGGTGTGCGGCGTTGGTGGGCCGTCTATGAACAGTACGACACGCCGGCCTATCGAGCCCACTGCCGGCGCCTGGCGCAGGCGATTGCGCCCCTCATCGAGCAGTATCTGCGTCGCGGCGACGAGCTGATCCTGATCGGGCTCGACGGCAGCCCGTCCACCGGGGTGCGCTTCACTTCCAGCAAGCCGGACTGGGGCGGGCGGCCCAACCGGCCCGAAGATGACTGGGAGATCGTGCCGCGCCGCGGCGTGTGGATCGAGGAGCTCGAGGCTGAGTTGGCCCGTCGCGGGCTGCCACCGGTGCCGGCCACGGGCTGGGCCCTGGACATGGGCCGCTTCGATGAGGCCGGCGCACGAGCCGACCTGGAGCAGTTTCTGGATAGTCGCGAGACCGCTGCCGGCTCACGTGGCGATGATCCGGTGGTACCGTGAACCGCGATGCGCGCGGCTGGCGCATGGCACTGGTGCCCGACGCGCTCATCAATCCGCCCGCCCGGGTCGGCGCGGCGCTGCCCGACGTGCTGCGCGTGCTGGAAGCCAGCAATTATGGCGTGCTGCAGCTGCCGCCACCGGGCGGACACAGCCTGTTGCTCGCGGTGATCGCTGACCAGGTCGCGGAGTACGCGCACCACGGCTATGCGGTGGTGGCCGTTGGGGTGCACGGGGAGCCGGGCAACGGCCTGCACTGGCGCCGCCTGGCGCCGCTGTTGCGAAACCGGGGTGTCGTGCCACCGCCCCGCCACCTCATCCGCCCGGACGTCGACACCACCGCTCAGGGGCAGCGGCTCGCGGCCTTCCTGGCCGGCTACGATCTCCCGGAGGCAGAGCAACGCCGCTGGCGCGTGTAGCAGCTGCGGCGGCGGCACTCCCTGCGCCGGCTCACCCCGTGCCAGAATGCAAAATCGTCACGGCCGCACGCCGCTAGGACGGAAGTGGGTCTCGCATGGATTACATCCGATTCGGGCAGACCGGCCTCGAAGTGTCGCGGCTTTGCCTCGGCACGATGTCGATGGGCAGCTCTGCCTGGAAGGCCTGGGTGCTCGACGAGGCTGATTCGATTCCCATCCTGCGCCACGCCCTCGATCTCGGCATCACCTTCTTCGACATGGCCGATTGGTATTCGACCGGCCGCAACGAGGAAGTCGTCGGCCGCAACCTGCTGAGGATGAGCGCACGCGAGCAGCTGGTGCTCGCGACCAAGGTGTACTACCCGATGAGCGACGACCCGAACGATCGGGGCCTGTCGCGGCAGCACATCACGACGTCGATCGACCGGTCGCTGGCGCGCATGGGTACCGACCACGTCGACCTGTACGTGATACACGCCTTCGACGCGGACACGCCGGTCGAGGAAACGATGGAGGCGTTGCACGACACGGTGCGCGCCGGCAAGGTGCGCTACCTCGGCGCATCCACGATGTATGCGTGGCAGTTCGCGAAAATGAACCACGTGGCGGCGATGAACGGCTGGACGCCATTCGTCAACATGCAGTGCCAGTACAACCTGCTCTACCGCGAGGAGGAGCGGGAGATGCTCCCCTACTGCCGCGACCAGGGCATCGCCGTCACCACCTTCAGTCCGCTGGCGCGCGGCTTCCTCGCGCGCGACTCCGCTGCCGCGGGTACCGCGCGCACCGCACACGACCTCTACCAGGAATTCTACGGCGACGACATCGACCGCGAGATCGCAAGGCGCGTGCGCGAGGTGGCCGCGCGCCGCGGCGTGAGCAGGGCACACGTCGCGATGGCCTGGGTCGCCGGCAGCCCCAACCAGAACGTCCCGATCGTAGGGGCTGCGAAGACGGGGCATCTCGACGCCGCCGTGCAGGCGCTGGGCCTGCGGCTGGATGCCGCGGAGAGAGCCTTCCTCGAGGCGCCCTACCGGCCGCGCGATGAGATCAACGACCAGAACCCGGTGCGACGTCCCCGCGCGCTGCATCCGGACTGAGCCCGTGCAGGCTTCCGGGGTCACCCGCCGCGTGGATCCCGCCGTCCCCTAGGCCCTCAGCCACGGGCTGTCCTGCCGAACTTCGATCAGGGTCGGTCGCTTGGCGACCAGAGCACTGCGTACGGATTGCGCCAGCTCCTCGGCGCTCCCGGCGCGCACGGCGTGACAGCCGAGGCTCTCCGCCAGGCGCACGAAGTCCGGGCTCCTGGGCTCGACGCCGATGCGCGGAATCTGCCGCTTGTCCATCTGGTCCACGATCTCCTTCAGGGCATCGTTGTTCCACACGATGACCGGAAGCGCGAGCTGTTCTTCGGCCGCCGTTGCCAGCTCATTGATCGTGAACATGATCCCCCCGTCGCCCGCGACTGCGATCACGGGCCGGTGCGGCGCGCCGATCTTGGCGCCAATGGCCATCGGCAGTGCCACGCCCAGGGCACAATAGGTGCCGGAGTAGTACCAGCAGCGCTCCATTTCCATCGGCATGGCAAAACAGCCGGTGTACACAATCTGCGAGGCGTCTCCCATCACGATGGCGTCCGCGGGCAACACGGAGCGCAGCGTCTCCCAGACGCGCGCGTGCTGCTTCTCGACGTCGGTGAGTTTCGCGGCATTGCGCGCGAGGATCTCGCGCACCCGCGCTTCGCCCTGCGGGCGTTGCGCCGCCGGCTTGCGGCTGGCAAGGGCCGTCGACAGGGCCCGCATCGCGGCTGCGGCGTCCGCCTGAATGGGCACGGCCGCCGCGTACACCGCTGTCAGCTGCGCCGGATCAATGTCGATGCGGATGATGTCGCCCGCGATCTCGAGCTTGGACAGGAAGTGGTCGCCCGGCGCGACTTGCGATCCGACCAGCAGTACCACGTCGGCCTGCGCCAGCGCCTGCTGGCTCGCCTCCTGCAGGATCGAGCAGCCCAGGGACAGAGGATGCGAGTGAGGCAGTATTCCCTTGCCGGCATTGGTGGCAAGCACCGGAGCGCCGAGACGCTCGGCGATGTCGGTCAGCGCCGCGCGCGTGCCGACCGCGCCGCCTCCGACCAGAATCAGAGGGCGCCTGGCCTGCGCAAGGCGCTCCGCGGCCTCGTCGATCGCCGCCGGATCGGGCATCGGCCTGGAGGGAGTGCGGCGGATGTTCCAGTCGGCCGCGACGCCCAGGGGAAGCACGTCCCGAGGCAGCGACAGATGCACCGGACGAGGCCGGCTGCTGCGAAACACCGCATAGGCGCGCGCGATGAGTTCCGGCAGCTCTTCGGGATAGCGGATCATGGCGCTGAAGGCGGTGAAGCCGGCGGTCACCGCCGCCTGGTCCTCGAGTTCGTGGATCGCGCCCCAGCCCTTGCCGTGGGTGAGCGTGGCACAGGCCCCCGATAGCACGAGCATGGGCTGCGAATCGCAATAGGCCTGGGCGATGCCGGTAGCCGCGTTGGTGACCCCGGGACCGGCAATGATCGTGCAAACGCCCGGCTTGCCGGTCGCGCGCGCATAGCCATCGGCCATGAGGCTGGCGCCTTGCTCGTTGCGACACTGCACGTGGCGGATCCCTGCGATTGACATCCCGCGGTACAGCTCGACGGTCATCGTCCCGGCCATACCGAACACCGTATCCACCTCGTAGGCCGAGAGTAACTTCATCACGGCCTCAGCGCATGTCGTGGCTTGCACCTCTATTGCTCCTGTGTCGTTACGATTCGCATGGCTCGCTGAACGTCCGCCGCGACGCGCCGAACGTTATCACACGGGGATCCCGTGAATGGACGCTGGTTTGAACAGGCACCAGGGGTGGATTGAACCGCGACACGCGGATCTTGAATCCCTGTAAATCCACATTTAGCCTCGCCCCAAGCTCATCCAATACAAGCACTTAGATGCCTTCCGCTTTACAGTAGGCGCCGGTGGATGACGCTCGTTCCGGGTGGACTGGGTGGACTGGAACCCGAAGTGGCATCAGAACCGACACGGGGTGAACCTCCTCGTGCGCAACACACGCATAACCAAGAGGCACAGCGGTGAGAAATCCATGATGAAGCGCTTGAGCCGTCGCACGTTCATCGCTGCAGGGCTCGGCGCGAGCGCTGCCGCCATGGCGCGCTGGGAGACCCGCCCGGACACCATCCTGTACAACGGCCGGATTCTGACGATGAGCACGCGCGAGCCCGAGGTCCAGGCACTCGCAGTGGCGGGAAGCCGCGTGTTCGCCACGGGCAAGAGCACCGAGATGCTCGCGCTTGCAGCGTCCGGGGCGCGCCGCTTCGACCTCGGCGGTCAGCGCGTCACCCCCGGCTTCAACGATGCGCATTCGCACCCCGGTGACGGCGGCGTGTCGTTGGTAACCCGTGTGGCACTGGAGATGGATTCCATCGAGGCCATCAAGGCGGCGATCGCCGCCAAGGCGGCAACGACCGCCCCCGGGGAGTGGGTGGTCGGCTTCCTGTATGACGACACCAAGACGCCTCGACCACTCGAACGCGCGGATCTCGACGCCGCGGCTCCCCACCACCCGGTCCTGGTGCAGCACCGCGGCGGCCACACCGCGTTCGTCAACTCGCGCGCGCTCGCTGCCGCCAAGGTGGAGGAGAACACCCCGGATCCCCCGCACGGGGAGTACTTTCGTGACGCGGCCGGGCGCCACAACGGCCGCGTGGCGGAGGATGCCGCCGAGGCAATCGCCGCACTCGCCATCAAGCCCCCGTCGCGAGACGACTACCGCAAGGGTGCGGCGCTGATCTCAAAACTGTTCGCAAGCCGCGGCATCACCTCGGCGTGCGAGGCCGACGGCAGTCCGGCGCTGCTGCAGGGGTATCAGGATGCGCGCGATGCCGGCGAACTCAAGGGTCGTTTCTATACACACATCGACTATGGCGAACTCGACAAGATGATCGCCGCCGGTCTGCACACCGGCTTCGGCGATGAGTGGGTACGGGTCGGCGCGGTAAAACTGTTCGCCGACGGCTCGATCTCCGAGCGCACTGCACTGCTCTCGGAGCCCTATGCCGGACTCGGCGACTACCGCGGTATCAGCCGCGCTTCGCGCGAGACGCTCTACGCCCAGGCGCGCAAGGCCTACCTCGCAGGCTGGCAGGTCGGCACTCACGCCAACGGCGATGTTGCCATTGACACCATCCTCGGCGTCTACGAGAAGCTGCTGCGTGAATCGCCGCGACCCGACCCGCGCCTGCGGATCGAGCACTGCACGCTCGTCACTCCGGACCTCGTGCGCCGCATCAAGACGGCTGGCGTCATTCCCCTTCCGTTCGCCGGCTATGTGCGCTTTCACGGCGAGAAAATGCATTTCTACGGCGAAGAACGCCTCAAGCACATGTTCGCGATGCGGGACTTCCTCGACGCAGGCGTCAAGGTCGCGCCGGGATCGGATTACACCGCGAGCCCCGCCGAGCCGATGCTTTGGCTGCAGTCTGAGGTAACGCGCACCGACGCCAGCGGCCACACCTGGGGCGTAAACCAACGCATCACGGTTGAGGAAGCGATCCGCTGCTCCACGGTGCACGGTGCCTACGCGTCGTTCGAGGAAGGCATCAAGGGCGCGCTCGAGCCGGGCCAGCTCGCAGATCTCGTAGTCTGGGACCACGACCTGTTGCGGATCGATCCCGAGAGCCTCATGAGTGTGAAGCCCGAACGCACGATGCTCGGTGGCCGCTGGGTCTACGAGGCCTGAGGACGCCAACACCCTTGCCGGTCATAAGTGGCTTCGCAGGAGTCGTGTTCCGCTATTGAACCGCGGAGCACAGCATTGCGGGCAGCCACGAGCGGCCGCGATGGGATGCGCACCCTGCTGCCGAGGCTCGGTGACGCCGGTTGGAAGCTCAATCCTGCTTGTAAATCTGCCCCTGCTTCATTACGAACCGCACATCTTCCAGCGTCTGCACGTTGGCAAGCGGATCGCCGCGCACGGCTATCACGTCCGCCATCTTGCCCTTTCGCAATGATCCCACGGCTTCGGCGATGCCGAGCAGGTCTGCCGCGGCGATGGTGGCGGACTGAATCGCCTGCATCCCGGTCATTCCGTTCTGCACCATGAGGGCGAACTCGCGCCCGTTGGCGCCGAACGGGCACACGCCGATGTCCGTGCCGAAAGCGATTTTCACCCCGGCAGCGACCGCCTTGCGAAAGTTGCGGAAATGCGCCGCCTGCAGTTGCTCGCTCTTCGCGACGAATTCCTGTGTATAGCCGCTGACGCACTGATGGACATCGAGAGTCGGCACCAGATAGGTGCCACGCTGCTTCATCAGCTTGATCCCTTCCTCGTCCAGCAACGACCCATGCTCGATGGAGGCCGCACCGGCGCGTACTGCGGCCTTGATACCCTCGGCCCCGTGCGCGTGCACAGCAACCTTCAGGCCGAAGTTACGCGCTTCGTCGACACCCGCCGCCAGTTCCTCCGCAGTGGCTTCGCGACCTGATGGATTGCTGTTGTGAGTGAGCACGGCGCCCGTGGCAAACATCTTGATCACATCGACACGCTGACCCGCGAGCGTGCGCACCCGCTCACGCACCTCAGCGGCCGAGTTGGCCGACCCATAGCGCAGGTCCCAGGGCAGCACCACATCGGGCGCGAAGCCGGTGACTGCACCGGCACCGCCACTGATGGTCACATAGGCTCCGGCGACATACATACGCGGACCTACGACGTCGCCACGATTGATGGCATCACGCAGCGCACGATCGACCAAGGCCCGGTAGGAGCCGAGGTCGCGCACCGTGGTGAATCCCGCGAGCAGCACGGCGCGGGCGTTCGGTATGGACCCGAAGGCGCGCTCGGCGGCCGTGTGCTCAAGCTCAGCGAGCGGGTCCTTGTTTACCCTGTCGATCGTCAGGTGCGTGTGGGCATCGATCAGCCCTGGCAGTACCGTATAACCGCGCAGATCCACGACGCGCGCGCCGTCCGGGATTGCAACACCCGGCCCGACGTCGGCGATGACCCCGTCTCGTACGATGAGGGTTTGCTCTCTGAGCACGCGACCTGATTCGGTGTCGATAAGGCTGCCCGCCTGGATGGCTGTCACGGTCGCGGCCGCCTGGGCCGGCTGGTTGCCGCACAGCGCGATGCACAGACACACCAGGCTGCAGCGGGTGATGAGGGTCAAACGCACGTTAGTTACCTTCCAACAGGCGCGCTGCGGTCGTCATGCCCGTGCTTGCACACAGAACTCGAGCAGCCCCGCGGCAACCTCGCGCATGACCTTGCGCATCTCCTGATACGGTGGGTGGAAGGGGGTCGAGCAGCGGCTGCGGCCCCACTCAATCGTGAATGCCACCACCTTGGACTTGCTGGAGTCCTCGAGGTGTCGACTGTATGCGTAGTCGTCCGAGCTGCCGGCCACCGGATACAGTCCCACGGACTGCTGCACCTTGTATTTGCGACCGCGCACGAGCGCGATTGCCCGGCTCATCTGTCGGCCGAGGCGAATGGCGGTCTTTTCGTCTTCACCGGCGATGTACTCGCGATAGTGATCATCGTGAATGCGCCCGCGCAAGCCATCGAAAGCACGGTTCGCGAAGCACATGCTTGGGTTGACGGACTGGTTCTGATCGCCCCCCCAGCTATAGAGAATGGTTTCGCCATAAGAGTGAAGGTCGATGAAGTAGCGAATCTGCGGATAGCGGTCCAAAAGCCAGATCACGTTGCGCGTCTCGGGCTCCGATGCCGCCCGCGGACCCACGTATGTCTCGAAGTCGCCGGGGTGACGCGAGCTCGCCACGGTTCCAGGCGCGAAATAGCGCTCGTAATGCCACATCAGCGGGAAGTTCCGGTTCAGGTCGACGCCAATGGATCGGGCACTGCGGCCGCGCGGCGGGGGCCGCCGGTTCTTTCGCCACATGGGCTGCTGCTGCATGCTGAAGTGACGCCCGTCCGGATTCACCTGCGGCACCAGGATTACGTCCTTCTTCTCGACGATCTCCCGGATCTGCGCGGCGGTGTAATGTCGCCGGCCGACGCGGATGCCGATACGGTCGCGATAGGCCCTGAGCAGCCGGACTGCGAAGTAGATCAGGATGTCGGCGCTGCCCCACTCGCGTCCGTGCACCCCGCCGATGAAGCAGATGCCGGGACGCCGACGCCCGCGGCCCTTGCCGATGCGCAGCGCGTGGCAGCGCCGCTTCTCCCAGGTACGGTTCGGCAATGGAATGCGCTCGACGTAGTCCGGGAACTGCTCGACACCCAGGACCATCGCCCGTTCGATCTCGTCGGCGGTGAGGTAGCCTCCCGCCCAGGTCACATCACCGTAGCGCCCCCGTTTCAGGCGCCGGGCCGCCGCCGTGCGACCCTCCTCCTGGCGTTGCCGCGCCCGGCTCCCGACTTCCTCGAGGCGCGTGACGGCGTATCCATGCTTCCTGAGTAGCTGCATCTTCCCGGGCGCCAGGTACGCATCGACCAGGATTCCGCGCTTGGGATCCTCCCGATAGCCCACGATGAGGATGCGATGCTTGGGCCCGAGTTCCGTCAGATGCCGACGGTCGCGCCCGGTAATGGTGACGTGGTAGAGACTCATTCGGGCTCATTCTGCCTCATTACGGCTGCGCGATTCTCGTGACTCCGGATGCTGCACCCGGGGTCACCCAAGAGCATCACATGCCGGCACTCAGGGGGTGCGCGCCTTGCGGAGCCACACGGGTTGCATGGGACCAAGGTCCGATTGCACGCATCCCAGCCGCAGACTAAAGCTTCAAGCTTGCGCCACCGCCACGCTCACGCGGCATACAACATTCCCGCAGCCCAAAGGGCCGCCGACAGGCGGGTGGTACTCAAAGGCTATCGGCCGATCTCGGCAGTTTTCCGCAGGCACGCAGTGGCTTTACAAGCCTGAAACCCAGGTCTGGTCCCGTATGAATCCCTTACTCCAAGATATCCGTCACACCCCGCTGCTCTGGCTGCTGGTCTTCGTGCCGGTCGTGTTCTTGGCCGCGAAACTCAAGCCCGAGGGGCAAACGCTGCTCTTCGTGCTGTCCGTGCTGGCCATCGTGCCGCTGACTGTTCTGTTGAGTCACGCCACCGAATCCGTGGCCGCCAAGATCGGGGATGCTCTGGGTGGCCTGCTGAACGCCACCCTTGGCAACCTGGCGGAACTGATCATCGCGCTGACGGCATTGCGCGCCGGGCAATACATGTTGGTAAAGGCATCCATAGCCGGCCCGATCGTCACCAACACACTATTCATCCTGGGCACATCGTTTCTGCTCGGTGGGCTCAGGCATCATGAGCAGGAATACAATCGCGTCAGTGCCCGCATGCAGGCCAGCCTGCTGTTCATTGCCACGGTCGCCTTGTTGATTCCGTCGGCGGTGTCGCAAGCCGACTCCGCAGCGCAGGTGGCGTTCACCCACAAGCTGAGCCTCGGGCTGGCGCTCCTGCTCATCGTCACCTACGGGCTGAGCATGCTGTTTTCCCTGAAGACGCACCGTCAGCTGTTTGCCAGCACGGCGCACACCGAGGCCGCCGAACAGCCGTGGCCAATGAGTCTGGCCCTGGCTACGCTCGCCGGCGCCACGGTGTTGGTGGCGGTGGTGAGCGAGATTTTCGTGGAGTCGGTGCAGAAGGCGGCCGAGGCGTTCGGCATGTCGCCTGCGTTCGTGGGCTTCATCATCGTGGCGCTGGTCGGCGGCGCATCCGCGATGCCCACCGCGTTCTCCGGCGCGCGCAGGAACCGGCTGGACCTAAGTGTGAGCATTGCGCTCGGTAGCGCGTCGCAAATCGCGCTGTTCGTCGCGCCCGCGCTGGTGTTCCTGAGTTATTTCATCGGTCCTGCGCCGATGGACCTGCAATTCTGGCCCGGGGCGGTGGTGATGATTCTGATCGCGACGCTCATTACTTCGCTCGTCACCAACACCGGACGATCGGCGTGGTTTGTCGGGGTATTGGTGTTGATGGTCTACCTGATCTTTGCCATGACCCTGTACCTGTTGCCGCCACGCGTGCACTGACGTCGCTGTCCGACCAGCTCTAGCAAGCAAAGGTTTTAACCCGTATGGCTTACGAATCAAAGCGCCTTCTCGGACCCTCTGAGCGCATCGGTGAGGCTCTCTTTGGCTTGATCATGGTGCTCACCTTTACCGGCTCACTCAGCGTGGCAGATGCCGGACGTGATGACGTGCGCGCGATGCTGATCGGCGCGGTCGGCTGTAACATCGCCTGGGGCATCATCGACGCCATCTTTTATCTCATGGATTGCCTGAGCGAACAGGCAGGCCGCATCCGCTGGCTGCGCACGCTGCGAAGCGCTGCCGGCGCGGAGGACGCGCACCGCGTCATTGCCGAGTCGCTGCCGCCAATGGTGGCTGACGCGCTCGGCCCCGCGGAATATGACTCGATTCAACAGAAGCTGGCTCGATTGCCCGAGCCGCCCTTGTATCCGCGGCTTGGAAAGGAGGACTGGCTGGCCGCACTGTCCGTGTTCGTGTGGGTATTTGCCGTCACGTTCCCCGTGGCGATCCCATTCATCTTCATGGACACCCTGACGCGGGCGATGCGCGTTTCCAACGCCATCGCCATTGTGCTGTTGTTCCTTTGTGGCTATGCGTTCGCGCGTATCGCGGGCTATAAACGCTGGCTTACAGGGCTCGCGATGGTCGTGCTCGGGGCGGTGTTGGTGGCCATTACGATTGCGCTGGGAGGATGAAGCGCCACCCTGCGTCCCTGATGCGCAACCCGAGCCGCCCCGCGGAGTGAACACGGCGGGGTTTCCTTAGCGCGTGGGGCCCGGGAAGTGACAACTGGCATGACTCAGCAGCCCACTGACCTCACGCGACTCACGCTGGCAGATGCCATGGTGATGCTGCGCCGCAAGACGGTGTCTCCGGTTGAGCTGGTGCGGGCTTTTATCAGCCGCATCGAACGATTTAACCCGCAACTGAACGCGTTCATCACCGTGACCGCGGAACAAGCGCTGCAGCAAGCCCGCGAGGCGGAGGCGGAGATCCAGCGCGGGCGTTGGCGCGGTCCCCTGCACGGCATGCCGCTGGCGCTCAAGGACCTGATTGATACGGCGGGTATTCGTACCACTGCCGCCAGCGCCGTATTCAAGAACCGCATCCCCACGGAGGACGCCGAAGTCGTGCGCCGCCTGAAGGCGGCCGGTGCAGTGCTGCTCGGCAAGCTGAACCTGCACGAGTTCGCGTACGGCGGCACCTCCGTGCCCAGCTATTTCGGTGCGGTTCACAATCCGTGGAATCTCGCCCGCATCGCCGGCGGGTCTTCGGGCGGATCGGCAGCAGCGGTGGCCGCAGGCCTGTGCATCGGCGCACTGGGCACGGACACCGCCGCCTCGGTGCGCCACCCGGCCGCCTATTGCGGTGTCGTGGGATTGAAGCCCACCTATGGGCGGGTCAGCACCCGCGGAGTCATTCCGCTCTCCTGGTCGCTCGATCACGTCGGACCGCTTTGCCGCACGGCTGCGGATGCCGCCCTGCTCCTGGAGACGATCGCCGGAGGCGACCCCCTGGAACCCTCGAGCGTGGACCGGCCCACGGATCGCTATGCGAGTGCGCTGGAGGTGAGCACGGCATCACTGCGGCTAGGCCTGGTCCGTCGGCCCTACTTCGAGGATCTCGATGCGGATATTGAGGCCGGAGTGAACGCATCGATCAGGGAACTCGCACGCATCACTGCCGGCGTGCACGCGGTGGAGCTACCGTACACGGATGTATTGCTGACCATCGCTGCGGCCGAGGCCTACGCCTTCCACAAGCCCTACTTCAGCCGAACCCCGCAGCTGTACCAAGCCATGACCCGCCAACGTCTGGAGCAGGCGGCACGCATATCCGCCGCCGACTACGTGAACGCGTGGCGGCAGATGCAGCGCCTGCGCTGGGATGCTGACAGCGCGTTTTCGAGCGTGGACTTGCTGGTCACACCCACGACCGCGATTACGCCGATCACCATTGACTGCGGCCATCTGGACCCGCCCCTGCCGCCGGACGGCATTCCGGTGGAGTTTCGCAACACGCACATGTTCGACGTGCTGGGACTGCCCGCGATCTCAGTGCCCTGCGGCTTCACCCGCGATGGCATGCCCATCGGCTTGCAGATCACGGGGCCCCGCTTCGGCGAGTCGCGAGTGCTCGCGCTGGCGCACGCCTACCAGCAAATCACCGATTGGCACACGCACGCTCCACGCGTAGCGTGAAACCAGCCGTTCCCGAGGTGTAGCTCTTGGGCCAGATCCGGGGAAAATTGGTCGAGCAGGGCCTCCCCAAGGTTCACGGATGTTTGTCAGCCGGTGCACTCTCCTGCACGGGCTTCCAGGACTTATCCGGGTCAAAACGCTCCATCTTCTGGAACGCCTCGAGAGCCCCCGGACCAAAGTCCTTCTCATAGACCACGCCCGTGTGGCTCACCATGAAGGTCTTCAGGCCGGTCACGGCATACTCGGCCGGGGCGGCCACGAGCGCGAAACCCCCGATCATGACGCCGCCCACCACGAAGTCCATCGCTCCGAGCGGTGCGTTGGGCCCCTGCCCCTTCAGCACTTTGAAGAAATAGCCGTGGTAGGGATCGCCCTTCACGCTGTAGCCCTGTTGGATCGCATGGGCAATCTTCTCGCCCACCGGACCGTCCCAGGTGCCGTCGGCGCGCTGCCACGCCAGGCCGTCGTGCTTGCCCGGAGTGCTGATCACACGTTGGGCGTACTGGGCGACGTCGTATCCCTCGCGCTTGCGGAACGCGTAGTCGTATTGCGCGTCCACGAAGCCGTGACAGATCGCAATGGCATCGAGCTCGTTACCGCCGATACGCCGATTGAAGAGCTCCTCACGACCCCCAGCGACATCGAACGACCACCGGCTGCCACGCTTGACGATCGGCAGCGCGAACGGCCATTCCTGTTCGCCCACCAGCAGCCACGCCCGACCGGACTTCGGATCCACCGAAACGCGCTTCTTCTTGCGTGCCTGCGCAGCGAATTGCTCCGCGCGCTCGCGGTCCTGTGCGAACTGCCCCGTCAGGACTACGTCTTCCCCGTCGTGACCCACAATCTTGAGCAAAGACGTGACGTCAAACTTCTCGGCCGCCTCGATCATGGCGTCGGCAGCCTGTGCAGGGCTATCGAAGGTCTGGGGCCCGGCAGCGGCGGGGGCGGCGCTCGCCGCCGAGTTAGCAGCGGCTGTCTCGGCCGCCGTCACGGTCGAGGCCGTCACCACCGCTCCCAGGCCTGCGCTCACGAGGCACAGCACGGCGGATAGAGTTAGCTGCGCAGAGGGTGACTTCATGTTTCTTGCTCCGTTGAGTGGCAGCTGAGGTCTCGCGCCGTTCATCGGCGTCGCCCGCCACCGCCACGGCTGCCGCCGCCGCCGCCCCTCGACCGCGAACTCGATGCGCCCCGATTACTTGAGGCACTCGTTCGCGACCCGTTGTAGTCACCGCCCGAGAACGCATTGCGATTTCCGCTGGCGCCCGAGCCTCCCGATGGTACGTCGCGACTGCCGACCCGGTCCCCGCCTCCTTGGGCGGGTCGGTTGCCGGCACCGGGGCCCGAGCCCGAGCCCGGGCCCGTGGCGCCTGTGCCCGCGCTGGGGCGGTTGCTTGCCGAAACCCCGCCTTGGCGGTCGAGCTGTTGCCGCGCGCCGGCCTCGCGCGTTGAGGCTGAGGCGCCGCGCTCGGTACCACCAAATCGCTCGGCGGTCGCGCGATCTTTGTACGGAGCGCCGCCTCGGTGTTCAGGCTTGTGTTGCCATTTGTCACCGCCAGCACCGCCGGGACCACCGACGCCGCCGGGACTACCGACACCTCCGGCACCACCGACGCCGCCGGGACTACCGACACCTCCGGCACCACCGACTCCGCCGGGTTTACCGACACCCCCGGCGCCACCGACGCCCCCGACACCACCGGCTCCTCCGACACCACCGACTCCTCCGACACCTCCAACTCCCCCAACACCGCCGACACCGCCCACTCCTCCTACGCCCCCAACTCCTCCGGCACCTCCGGCGCGGACAAAGTTATTGGTGTGATTGATGTAGACGTCGCCGCCGCCCCAGCCACATCCCCAACCCCATGCTCCGCCCATCCACGCGCCCATCGCGATTCCAACGCCGAAGGCAATGGCTACCGACCCGGGGGGCGGATAGTAGATGGGTGGATAAGGATAATAAGGATAGTAGGGCGGGCCGTAGACCACCGTCGGGCTATACGTAGGCACATAGATCACTTGTGGATTCGCCTGCTCGATCACGATCACGCTCTGGGTTTCCACGACCTTCGTCTCTACGATCTGCTGCTCGTTGGTTTTCAGGTTGCCCTTCTCCTGGGCCTTCTTGCGCATCCGCTGCACCGCGTCCATCACGTCCTTCTGCTGCGCCAGGAATGCATTGCCCAGGTCCGTCGTCCACTGAATGTCATCGGCCAGGCGCTTGACCACATCCGGCAAACCGGCCATCGCCTGAATGCTGGCGTCCCAGGGCTGCTTGGCGACGGCGGTGGCGAGCGCCTGATCCTTCAGGCCGGGGTTCTTGACCAGCCACTGCTGCAACTGAACGATCTCCAGCGGATAGGTGGAGGCAGCCAGGGTCTGCGCGAGCAGGGGATCGGGATAGAGAGCAATGGGAGCCACCAGGGACTCGAGTTGCTCAATCGGAATCTTTGCAGACTCGCCCGTTGGCGGCGGTGTCGCGGGCGGTGTCGCAGGCGGGGATGTCGCCGGCGGGGTCGCCGGTTTGCTGGTCTGAGCGGCTGCCAGGTGCCCCAGGGCGTCACCAAAACAGAGCACGATGGCCAGCACGGCCACGAGCACACCCGGGGTGGCTCCTGCGGTGAGCCTCTGCCTTGCATTCATGGCAATTTTCCTCGAATCGACACGACCGCCTGATTCAATAGTTACCGTCGACGACCCGAGACGCCGCATGGGTAGCGACTATGTGCCGCCAACGACGGGTTCGGAATCAGACTTTAGTCCAATCCGAACCGACCTTGCCGGCCGTGACCGCGGGGGACCAATCGGCATACGGCTGAGTGCGCCGATAGGATTGGTGACCACGGGAAACCGAACCCGCCTTTGGATCCGCTCGGGATTGCATCCCGTGCCACTTAGCGTCACCTAAACAAGCACTTAGGTGCTTGACGGCCGTCATCGAGAGCCCGAGGGAGGTGGCGTTCTGTCCCCCTGAGAAGCATCAAGCGCGAGCGCTGACCGCTATTTTGCAGCCAGCCAGGCACGGGCTGCAGCGAGTTGGCCCGGCTCGAAGTATTCGATCGGGAATGCCCGCAGACCCTTGGCAGTAAAGAGGAGCGCCAGATCCTCCCACTTGCGGTCGCCGACGATCGCCATCCGTTCGATGCTGGCGTCGTGCGCGGCTTGAAATGACTGATCCGACCACGCGCCGCCGCGTTCCCAGCCCGCGAAATTCTCTGTCAGTACGAGGATGCGGCACTTCCCCTGCTTGTCGATGATCTCGCCGGCCGCTTTTTGCACGCTTGCAAGTTCGGCCTGGGTCAGCTTGCCGCTGACCTTCAGGGTCAGCACGCCGCCGGAGAAATTCACAGTTTCAGCACCCATGGCATCGCGTCCTCTGCCGCGACAAAGCGGCCGCTATGTGTAGAGCTCGTGCAATTGCCCTACGTGCCCGCTCGATGTCTCCCGCCGGCAATATGGACCATTCCCCGCTCCGGAGCCAGTCGGCAAGCCGGGGATGTACGATATTTTTTTGCGTCGATCCCCCCGGCTCGTCACCTGATCAGGGTACGGCGCGGCGACTGCGATCCGCTCGCCGCTCGCCCATCACTGTACTGTGACATTTCACTCACGCTGTACCGGGACGCTCATCGCTTGATGTGGCTATTCTTGCTCCAGCCCGTGCCGGCAATTCACGTCGCCGCACGTTGCACGCTATTTGGAGAGAAGAGCTCCGTGAAGTGCGCTCGCCGTCGAATGCTGCTGCCGTTGCTGGTGTTAATAGCACCCCTGCTCGTCCCGCGACCGTCGTACGCGGACGATCCCACGAAAGACTGCCACATCGGTGCCTATCGCCTGACCGACCACACGGTCGTCGACATCGCACCTTCGGACGATGACGCGCTACGCTGGCGCCGTTTCGACGGGACGAGCGGCGCCCTGAAAAAGGCTGCCGCGGGCGGCTGGCTCAGCAGCACCGGCTGGACCGGGCGCCCCGACGGCAAGGTCGTCCGTTTCGCCAACTGCGCCACCGGCGATATCAGCTTCGCAGGTATCACCGGTCATAAGATCGACTTTCTCGTTCGCGAGACTTCGATCGATCGTGACGGCGTGAAGCTGGCCGGGCGTCTGGTGCTGCCAACGGGCCGCGATCCGGTGCCACTGGTCGTTCTTGTGCATGGATCGGAGTCTGACTCCGCCCTCGACTTCTATGCGCTGCAACGAATGCTCCCGGCCGCGGGTATCGGCGTGTTCGTCTACGATAAGCGCGGCACGGGCGCCTCGACCGGCACGTTCACCATGAACTTCAGCGTGCTGGCAGATGATGCCGTGGCCGCCATGCAGGCAGCGCGACGGCTGGCGGGCGAGAGAATCTCGCGGGTCGGGTACTACGGCACCAGCCAGGGTGGCTGGATTGCTCCGCTGGCTGCGCTTCGCGCCAAGGTCGACTTTGTGATCGTCGGATTCGGGCTCGCAGTCTCACCTATCGAGGAAGACCAGGAGGAAGCGGCACTCGACATGAAGTTGCGCGGCTACGGCCCGGAGACCACGGCCAAGGCTCTCGAGATAACGGTTGCCGCCGAGGCAATGCTGCAGGCCGGCTGCTCTCCCGAGACTGTCGGCCAGTTTCAGTCCATTCGTGCCAAGTATCAGGACGAGGCCTGGTTCAAGTACTTGCACGGGAACGTCACCCGTTTTGCATTGAGCATGCCGCCAGAACAGCTCAAGGCGGAAGTCGTCCCGATGTTGGCGGGCGTCGAGTGGAACTACGATCCAATGCCAGTACTGCGTGAGCAGACGACGCCGCAGCTTTGGATTCTGGGCGAGGACGACCTCGAGGCGCCGATCGCGGAAACCGCCTCGCGCCTGCATGGACTCGCTGCTGAGGGGCGCCCGTTCACCGTAGCGGTCTTTCCACACACTGAACATGGCATCTTCGAGTTCGAGACCGACACCGAAGGAACCCGGTTGGATACACGCAACCCCGACGGGTTTTTCGCCATGATCCATGACTTTGCGGCGCATGGCCGCCTGAGCGGTCATTACGGCGCCAAGGTGGCGCCCCCGCCGACTTCGATGCCTTAGTCCGTCGAAGCTGCCTCGCGTGGGGCGACGGCACGACCGACCTACATGGCTCGGTGCCGAGGTTTGAACGACCGACACGCCGATTTACCGCTGCGCTTGGCTCCGCGATGTGAATGGGGTGGCGGATCTGGCAACCTGTTCCCGCTCTGCAGCGACGACGGAAGCCGCCCCCACTACTTCTCATCGCCGCGGCACGGGTAGCGAGTGCGCCGCCAAGGGACTATGTTATGCAGCGGTCTCGATGCTTCGACAAAGGCTTCTGAACATTACACGGGAGACTCATGATGAAACTCATCAGAACCATCACTGCACTGCTCATGGTCGTCGGGCTGCTTCCTCTGGCGGCGCAGGCACAATCCGCGCCGACCACGCAAGCGGCGGTAGCCACGGCCCCGGGAAAGGCGGCCGGAGCCACAACGACCGAGGTCACCGCAAAGGTCGTTGCGGTCGACGCGGCGCAGCGTACGGTCACCCTGCAAAGTGCGGGTGGCAAGAAACGCACGATCGAGGTGGGTGACGAGGTCCGCAACTTCAACCAGATCAAAGTTGGCGACACGGTCCATGCCCAGTACACAGAAGCGCTCGCTCTCGAGCTGAAGAAGGGTGCGGGACCCATGACAGCGCCGACCGAGGAGCAGGCGATCACTCCGGCACCGCCTGCCGGCGCAAAACCGGGTGGCACGGTCGCCCGCAAAGTGACCGCCTTGACCGAGGTCATCGCGGTAGATTCGGCCAAGCAGATGGTGACCCTGCGGGGGCCCAGAGGTAACGAGGTGGATGTCGACGTGCAGGACCCGGAGCAATTGAAGAACATCAAGAAGGGCGATCACGTCCAGGTCACCTATGTCGAGGCGCTGGCGATCTCGGTGAAGGCAACGCCAGCCAGCAAGTAACAGGGCCATCTGACCGAGGACGCCGGTCGCACGCCGTAAGCGTGAACGCGGCGCTCCTCGGGCCAGGTGGGCGGAAGTCTCCCGACGGCACGGGCGCATTGGCTGCGAGCCGGCGGACGAGACACTGCCGCAGCTTGACAACGCTCGCGAGCCGGTGCCTTGCCGGCCAGGACTTCCCCACTTGCCCAGTTGTCCACCGCAGGCCGGCTCTAACATGATGGAGTGGGGCCCAGTTCGAATCGTCCCGTTCGAGGCGTATCACTAGATGCTTGATCTCAGCGCAGCACTGGTGGTCATTACCGCGCTACTTGCCTACGTCAATCAGCGATTCGTCGGTCTGCCGCCGACAATCGGCGTAATGAGTGTCGCGCTGGCACTGTCGTGCGCGTTCGTGGGTCTGGAAAAGCTGGGCATTCCAGCCCTCGGCAACTTCGAAAAGCAACTCGTCGGATCGATAGATTTCTCCCGGATTTTGATGCAAGGGATGCTCTCCTTTCTGCTGTTCGCAGGTGCACTGCATGTCGACCTTGCAAAACTTCGCAACTACCGCTGGCCGATCGGGATCCTCGCCGTACTCGGCACTACTGTCTCGGCGGGCCTGATTGGCGCGGGCTCGTGGTTCTTGCTGCGCTGGTTCGGAGTCGACCTCCCGTTTGCGTACTGCCTGGTCTTCGGTACTCTCATTTCTCCAACCGACCCAATTGCGGTTCTCGGGATACTGAAAACCGCCGGCGCACCGCAAAACGTCGCAGTGGTAATCACGGGGGAGTCCCTCTTCAACGACGGAGTTGGTGTTGTGCTCTTTGCCCTCGCCTTCTCGTTGCTGAGCACACCGGTTGCCCCCGACGTGTCCCATATCATCCTGTTGTTCCTTCAACAGGCGGGTGGCGGAATCGCACTGGGTCTGGTGTTGGGTTTCGTAACGTACTTTCTGTTGCGCAGCATCGATGACTACTATGTCGAGGTGTTGCTCACGATCGCCGCGGTCATGGGGGGCTATACGCTCGCCGAGCGCCTCCACGTTTCTGGCCTCTTGGCCGTAGTGGTGGCCGGCCTGGTAATCGGAAATCAGGGGCGCGCCCGGGCAATGTCCGAGGATACGCGGCAGCGCCTCGACGTCTTTTGGGAACTCATTGACGCCATTCTCAATGCGGTTCTTTTCGTGCTCATGGGATTTGAAATCATCCTGATCAAGTTCCCGTCAGCCATGATTGTTCCGGCGATAGCGATCCTATTCCTCACGCTGGGCGCGCGGCTGATTACCGTATCGTTGCCCATTGCGCTGTTCAGAGACTCGTTTGGGCTACCCGCGGGCGCTTCGAGGATTCTTACCTGGGGAGGCCTGCGCGGGGGAATCTCCGTTGCATTGGCGTTGTCCCTGCCGCACGGTCCCGAACGTGACGCGGTGGTCGGCCTGACATACGTCATCGTTCTGTTCTCGATTCTTGTTCAGGGACTGACGATCGGCGCGCTTGTAAAACGTACGCTTGCATGCGCGGTCCCGGCGCGAATTGCACCGGTGCCCTAGACTCAGGCGGAAAATAGCTGCGGGCTTGATGCCCGGTCTTACCGGGCCGGCTGCGTGGCAGCGAGGAGTCGTGCGGTCTCGACGACCCAGGGGCTGCGGGGATCGAATCCGTGCCAAAAGGCGTCTGCGTCCAGCAGCAGCCGACGTGCCTCCTCCAGGCGATGTTGCGCGCGGCAGCGTATATGATGTCGGTCGCCCGCCCGCAAACACCGCCAGATCCGCCGACCCGTGAACCCGATTGTTGCAACTTGGCCGCTGCTGCTCGGCATGGGGATCCTCATGCTGGGCGCGGGGCTGCAGAGCACGCTGCTCGGCGTGCGCGCGACGAGCGAGGGGTTCCCCACGGCCGTCATCGGCACGATCATGTCGTGCTACTACGTGGGCTACCTCCTCGGCACGCGACTCGCGCCGCAGCTGCTGCGGCGCGTGGGACCGGTACGGGTCTTTGCCACCCTCGCCGCTCTTGCCTCGGTGGCAACGCTGGTACATGCGTCCTGGGTGCATCCGGGTCCGTGGGCGTTGATGCGTCTGCTCTCGGGTGTCTGCTTCGCGGGCATCTACGTCGTGGCGGAGAGCTGGCTCAATCACCGCGCCTCGAGTACCAACCGTGGTCAGCTGCTCGCCATCTACATGCTCGTGCTGTATGTGGGGCTCAGCGGGGCACAGTTCCTGCTGGTGCTCGCGAGTCCCCAGTCCACCGAGCCGTTCATGCTGGTCTCGGCGCTGATCTCGGCCGCGATGGTGCCGATCGTCGCCTCGGCGCAGGAGGTCGGCGGGCCTGCTGTGCCTCAGCGGGTGCGTTTTCGCGATCTCTACCGCAACTCCCCGCTCGGGGTGGTAGCAGTGGCCTTCTCGGGCATGATCTCCTCCATCATTTTCTCAATGGGACCTGTCTATGCGCGGCTGTCGGGTTTCGACACCCGCGGCGTCGCTGTGTTCATGGCTGTCAGCATCCTGGCGGCGGTGCTTACCCAGTATCCGGTAGGACGGCTTTCCGACCGCATGGACCGGCGCACGGTGATCGCGAGCATGTGCCTGCTCGCCACCATCGTCGCGGCTGCAATCGAGGTGTTAGGCCCGCTGCCACGGATCGTCTTCCTGATGATGGCGGCGCTGTTCTCGGGCGCGGCGCTGACGCTCTATTCGCTCTCGGTCTCGCACGTCAACGACAAGCTCGACCCCTCGCAGATGGTCGCCGCCAGCAGCGCGCTGCTGCTCATCAATGGCATGGCAGCGGCCTTCGGCCCGGTGATCACCGGCGGACTCATGGGTGCATTCGGCACGCGCGCCTACTTTGGTATCCTCGGCACCCTCACCGGAGCCCTCACACTCTTCGACCTGTGGCGCAAGGTGCGCCGGGCTCCCGTGCCGCAGAGCCAGAAAGGTCCATTCATCAACACGCGGGAGCTTGTCACTTCCACGGGCCTGGAGCCGGCTCCCGTGTCCGGCGCCGAACCACCCGAGCAATCCCCGGCGCGACGAGCGGCCGAGGCCCCCACGGCGCGATCGTCTCCTTGACAAAGCCCAGGGTGCGGCAGGCGATCTGGCCCCCGCCGCACGCGGCAAGTCCACTTACCTGCCGGGCTTCACGAATCTCAGGGTCATCCGATCCGACTCACCGATTGCCACATACTTGTCGCGATCCTTGTCATGGAGCGCGAGCGTCGGCGGCAGGGTCCACACACCCTCCGGATAGTCCTTGGTGTCCTTGGGGTTGTTGTTGATCGGCGATTCCGCATCGAAGCGGAAGCCCGCAGTCGCCGCCAGTTTCTTGATGTAGTCCTCGTCCATGTAGCCGGACTTACGCATCTCCTCGAGACCGGTGCCCGGCTTCGCGCGGTGCTCGACCACACCGAGCACGCCACCGGGCTTCAAGGCCTTGAAGAAGGCGTTGAACTGCGCCTGCTGATCGCCCGTTTCCAGCCAGTTATGCACGTTACGGAATGTCAGCACCACGTCGGCGGTTCCAGGCGGGCAGATCTCGGTAAGCTGCGGGGGGTGCAATTCAGTGAGGACGACCTTGCCGAGGTGCGTCGGATCGTCTGCGATCCGCTTACGCAGCGCGGCGGCATTGTCCTTGGCCTCCTTCGTTGCGCCCGGTATATCGGGAGCCTCGATGGCGGCGTAGTACTTGCCCTGCTCGCGCAGGTACGGTGCCAGGATTTCCATATACCAGCCGCGGCCGGGCCAGATTTCGACTACCGTCTGGTTCGGGCGGACGCCAAAGAATCGCAGCGTTTCGAGCGGATGGCGATACGGATCGCGCGCCGTGAATTTCGGAGTGCGCGAGGGACTGGCAATGGCCGCGGCGAGCGGGTCCGCATCCGCCGCCACCGCGCTGACGGCAACGGCAGCCAGCATCAGCAGTAACGCGGCACGAACTGATAGTGTGAAAGGCACGGCGCTTCTCCGGCAATGGTGAGTGGTGGCGAGGACGCTATGTTACCGCCACGGGGGTTTCGCGGAGGGGCGATCGCACCTTCGAGGCACAGCTGACGCGGCTTCCGTGCCGCCCGCAAGCGCTCCTCGAGACTCAGACTCCCGGCCACGGCCGCTCGGCGCCTTGTTCCTGGGGCGCGCGAGCTTCGTAGACTTTGCCATCGCACGTCGAATCGGGACAATGCGCCTATGTCCCTGATCACACTTCTCAATGCGCAGATCGCCTTCGGCGAGCGGCCGCTCCTTGATGAGGCGCAACTCACCGTACGGGCCGGGGAGCGCCTCGGGCTGATCGGGCGCAACGGCACCGGTAAGTCGACACTGCTCGGGGTGCTCGCGGGCAAGATCCCGCTCGATGACGGCGAGCTGCAGCGACGCGAGGGCTTGCGCCTCGGGCTCGTCGAACAGGAACCGCAGCTGCCCGCGGCCGACACTCTGCAGGACAGTCTGCTGCTGCGAGCCAGGGCCTGCGCGGCCTGGAGCGATGAAGTGCCGGCCGATGAGCGCGAGCACTGGCGCCTCGAGGAATTCCTGCACCGCTTCGGTCTTACCGGCGACTTATCACCGGGGAGTTCCTCAGGTGGCGAGCGCAAGCGTGCTGCGCTCGCCCTGGCGCTCGCGCTACAGCCCGATCTGCTGCTGCTCGATGAGCCCACCAATCATCTCGATATCGAAGCGATCGAGCGACTGGAGGAGCTGCTGCTCAAGGTGCCTGCTGCCATCGTCATCACCCACGATCGCGCCTTCCTCGATCGGGTCACGACCCGCATCATCGAACTGGACCGTGGTGTACTGCGCTCCTACCCCGGCAGCTTTACGGCCTACGAGCAGCGCAAGGACGAGGAGCTCGCGGCAGAGGACACCGCGCGACGCCGGTTCGAGAAGTTCTGGCAGCAGGAGGAGGCCTGGATCCGCAAGGGAGTCGAGGCGCGCCGCACGCGCAACGAAGGGCGCGTGCGCCGTCTCGAGCAATTGCGTACCGAGCGCGCCATGCGCCGCGACCGGCTCGGAAAGATTCGCCTGACTCTCGATGCCGGGGAGCGCTCCGGGGAACTCGTGGCCGAGTTCGACAGCGTGAGCAAGCGCTTCGCGGCCACACCACTTATCGAGCAACTCTCGATGCGGATCATGCGGGGCGATCGCATCGGCCTCATCGGCCCGAACGGCGCGGGAAAGTCGACCCTGATCCGTCTGATTCTCGGGGAACTCGCACCAGACTCCGGCACGGTACGCCTCGGAACGCGCCTGAGCATCGCGTACTTCGATCAGCTGCGAGCCCAGCTCGACCCAACCGCGACCCTGGCCGCGGCCATCAGTCCCGGTTCGGACTGGGTGCAGATCGGCAGCGAGCGCAAGCACATCGTGAGCTATCTCGGAGAGTTCCTGTTCCCCGCGCAGCGCGCGACGTCGCCGATCAGCATGCTCTCCGGCGGCGAGCGCAACCGTCTCCTGCTCGCGCGCCTGTTCGCGCAACCTGCAAACCTCGTCATACTGGATGAGCCGACCAACGATCTCGACATCGAATCCCTGGAGCTACTCGAAGCACGGCTGCAGGACTACAAGGGGACGCTGCTGCTGGTGAGTCACGACCGGCGCTTCCTCGACAATGTCGTTACCCAAACGTTGGCCGCCGAAGGCAATGGGGTATGGCGCGAGTACGCCGGCGGTTACAGCGACTACCTGCAGCAGCGGCCCCCGGTGCCGATAGGGCGCGAAAATGAGGCTGGTCAGAGTCCGGTGCGGCACGCCGCCGCGCGCGACCGCTCTATCGGTGCAACTCCCGCAAAGACCCGCGCCCGCCTGAGCTACAAGGAGGAGCGCGAGCTGGCGGCGCTGCCGGGGGAGATCGATTCACTCGAGCACGAGCAAACTGAGCTCACCGCACGCATGAGCGCACCGGACTATCACCGCCTGGGAGGCGAGCGGCTGCGCGGCGACCGCAAGCGTCTGGCGGAGCTCGAAGAGCAGCTTCTGAAGAAATTCGCGCGCTGGGAATCGCTTGAGGAACAGCGCGCACGGCCGGCCTGACCATCAGACCGCTAAAATCCTGACTTTGAAGCAACTCGGGTTATGTGCGATTGTTCCGAGGACGCACGCCACGAAAATGCCGGCGAACACTGCCAGCAGCAGCCAGTCAGCCGCGCGGTTGGTCCCCTGGGGCTCACAGGTCGTCAGCCGCGCAACCCGATAACTCAGCAACGAAGCCGCGCCCGCCCGCAGCAAATGCGAGCCTTCTGGAACAGCCAGCTTTGCCAGCGCGCAGACCAGATCGGCGCCACGCGAACTGGCGATTACGGAGTCATCACAGGAAAGCTCCCTGAACACCGCAAGGCGAAAGCCGGTCAGCCAGACGAGCGGGTGAAACCACAGCCCGCACAGGGCAAGTTCGTGCAGGAGGCCGATCAGGTTGTCGCGCCGCCTCGCATGGATGACCTCGTGAATCAGTACCGCGTCGAGCTCCGCCTCACTCAGCAGCCGGTCTACTCCCTGCGGCAGCGAGATATGCGGGCGCAGCACTCCGTCGACGGAAGGTGCCTCGCCCGTGGCGGATAACCTGACGGGTACGCCGTGCGCGAGGAACCTTTCCCCAAGCTGCGCAGAGTTCTGGACGACTGCAAGACGCGCATCGCGACGATTACGCCGCAGGCGCAGGAGAAGCCGCGCGAGCATGAAAACCGTGCCAGACAGCCACACCCCCAAGAGTGCGGCGCCGACGGTCAGGTTTCGAGAGATACCAATACCAACATCGTCGAGGCCGCCCAGCTGCGTCGCCCAAGGGACGGGTGAAGCCCCGAAGCGATTGAAGAACCCGCCGAGCGGCACGATGAAATTGAGCGATGTCGCCACCCAGATCCAATACTTCCAGGTGGCGTCCCCCTTCCAGAGTGATGTCAGAAGCCAGGCTGCGAGGCAGACGATCGAGGCATACAGGAGATGAACCTCCAGGAAGTACACCGCGGGTGCGACGTGCTCATGCATGGCCTTTCCCCCCGCGGTTCCGCCCGGCCTTCGCGGGCAGTGCGCCTTGAAGAGCTTTCAGGTCCTTGAGCGTGATGGTACCCGTCTCGAGGAGGTTGGACACCAGGAGGCGCGGTGAACCACCGAAGAGATCCAGCAGATCACGCACCAGGCCGCTGCGAAACTCGCTCTGGTCGATCGCGGGCTCGAATAGCTGGGCGTTCCCGATCTTCTTGACCCGGCGTAACGCGCCCTTGTGCTCCAGCCGATATACCAGCGTCTGCACCGTGGTGTAGGCCACGCGTTCGTCTTCCGGCAGGCTGTCGAGGATCTCCCGTACCGAACACGTTCCCAGCTTCCAGTACTGCTGCAGGATCCGGGTCTCGGCCTTCGAAAGACGCATGCGGCTCATGTTTACTACGCTCCAAATAAATGCTACTACATAGTACGTAGTACGGCAACTGAAGCCGGACTCGAGGCGCTGGCACGTGGTGGTCCCCGTGCCGGGCGTGAAATGGAGCGTTGAGTTGTATGCGCAGGCCGCTGCTCGTGACACTGCTCTTGGCGCTGTTGGCCACCGCACAGGCCGCGGCGCAGTCTGCGCCGGTCGTAACGCTGGTGAAGGCGGCCCGCCTCCTCGATCCGCGCACGGGCAAGGTGCTGACGCCCGCGGCGGTACTGGTTGAAAACGACAAGATCAGTGAAGTGGGTTCGCCGTCGCAACTGCAGGCGCATGCCCCCGCCGCCGTCAGGACGATCGACCTCGGCGGCGCCACGCTGTTGCCGGGTCTGATCGACAGTCACAGCCACCTGCTCCTCGACGTCGTCGTGCCCCCGGAATCCGAGATCACCCGCCGCAGTAACGGCATGTTTCTTCCCGGGCTGCTGCTGGCGATCACCATGTCGCCGGGTGCGCGCGTGCTGCTCGGCGCACAGCTGGCGCGCGAAGACCTGGAGAGTGGCTTCACCACGGTGCGCAATCTCGGTCATTCCGGCATCGATGGCGATGTCGCGCTGCGCGACGCCATCAATGCCGGTCGCGTCCCGGGACCGCGGATGCTGGCCACCGGGCGCAAGCTGATCGCGCCCGGCGCGTACATCCAAAGCCTCAATGCCGCCCTCGCGGAGCCTATCGTGCAGCAGGAGTTTCTGACCATAGATCGCCCGGAGCAGGCGCGTCAGGCGGTGCGGGCCAACGTCTTCTACGCTGTCGATCTCATCAAGATCGCGATCGGGGACGACCTCACACCGGCGGAGGCCTCGGCGGTCGTCGACGAGGCCCACCGCCAGCACCTGAAGGTGGCGGTGCACGCCGCGTCCACCGCAAGCATTCAGATGGCGATCGATGCCGGCGCCGACTCCATCGAGCATGGCAACGACGTGACCGACGCGCAGCTCAAGAGCATGCACGACCGGGGGATCTTTCTCGACATTACCCCGACGTTCTGGGGTGGGAGCTTCACCCGGATTCTCGAGGCCAGCATCGTGATGTCGCCCGCGATGAAATCCAGGGAGATCGCAGCCGACGACCGTACGCGGCAACGTTCGACGTCCTTCATGCAGCGGATACTGAAGTCCGGCGTGAAATTTGCGGCCGGATCCGACATGTGCTGGGCCTACCCGGGCAAGACGCGCGGCGAGGCCAGCGCTCTGATGTTCAGTCATCTGCGCGAGGCCGGTATGCCCGCGCTCGACATCCTTCGTGCGGTCACGACCAACGCCGCCGAGATGCTCGGCTGGCAGGACCGGGTAGGCGCCGTTGAGCCCGGGAAGTTTGCCGATCTCATCGCTGTCGCCGAAGACCCGATCGCTGATATCGGCGCGCTCGAGCAGGTTCGGTTCGTAATGAAAGGCGGTCGGGTAATCCGCGATGACCTCTCCACGCACTGAAGACGCGACCCGCGCCGGCGCGACGGTGGGAAGCAGGAAGCCCAGGTACGACGTGCGGCAGCGCCACCCCGCTCTGCACGGCCGGCGGCACGGGGAAGTGAGGTCTCGGGGTCGGAACTTGCGTACTTACCGGTGAGCTTGCCATGAAGACGTTTCTTGTTTGGAGTTGCCTGCTGCTCGGGATCAACGGCACGGCAGGGGCCGCTCCAGGGGACGAGATCTACACGCGGCCCGGCACGCTGGTTCCGGCGGACGGGACCCGGCTGAATCTCTATTGCATGGGGAGCGGCTCGCCCGCAGTTGTATTCGACTCTGGGTGGGAGGACTGGGCGCCTGTGTGGACGATCGTGCAGCCGGAGGTCGCGAAGTGGACGCGCGCGTGCAGCTACGATCGCGCCGGCGCGGGCTTCAGTGATCCGGGCCCCCTGCCGCGCACCAGCGTCCGCATCGCGGATGAGCTGCGCAGTGCGTTGCACAACAGCGGTATCGAGGGGCCCTATATTCTGGTCGGGCACGCCTTCGGCGGCGATAACGTACGCACCTTTGCCGCGCGCTATCCGGCAGAGGTTGCAGGCCTGGTGCTCGTCGAAGCCGACGTAACCAGCAGCCCCGAAGAGCGGCGCGGGCAAGCCAGATTGATCGCTTCACTGCGCGAATGCCGCGACGCGATCGCTGCCGGCAAGCCCCTTCCGGCGCTGCCTGGCCGGCCCGCCAGAACCTGCGCGCAACAGTTCTTTCGGGGCCTCCCGGAGGCAATGTGGTCGCCGGAACTCAATGCCAAGCTGTTGGAGCTCGCCCAGACCAAGGTCGCCATGTACGACGCGTACATTTCCGAGATGGAGCAGATGCCGCAGGACGAGACCTACCTAGAGAAGCACAGCCGCCCGCTGGGCTCGCTTCCCATACGGGTGCTCTCAACCGGGAATCATGGCATCCACGCACTCGATCAGGCACACCCGCTGAACGCCGAACAGCAGAAATACGAGCAAGAGGTCGCCCGCGAGCAGGCCGGGTGGCTCGCGCTGTCCTCCAATGCCAAGCAGTTATTCACGGACAAGAGCTCAGAATACATTCCATTCGACCAGCCGGGCTTCGTTGTCGACGCAATTCACGAGGTGTTCGCACACGGGCACTAGGAGCCAAGATCAGAAGGGCGACAGTCGATCAACGACCTGTTCGGTGGTCCCTGCACCTCCATTGTTCACTTTCTCCCCTTTTGGGAGTTCCGCGCCCTTGCCCATGCGAATCGAGATTAGGCCGGTCGGGAACAGGATGACCTGGTTCTCGCCGAAGCCAGTCATTTCCGGGAGGAAGACTCTCTTGCCAGAACGACTGCCCACGTACGGAACAAAGTGGAATCCCATCTTATAGAGCTCTTCATCGGTGCTCGCATCATCGGGCGGCGGCCGACGGTCGACCGACATGTCGGTCTTGGTGCGCATCGCGTCTGTGCCGGCCAGCAAGTCGGCGGTGAGCTGCCGGTGAAGCAGCTGTTGTCCGCCATGGGCGCCGACGTCCCGAAACAGCATCGCAATTTTCGCGAGCTCATCGAGCGTCGGGTAATAGCCTGAACTGCTCCACGCGAAGCCATCATGGCCATCAGGCTCGCGGGTGCGTACGAGCGGAGCGTGGTGGATGCCTATGGGCAGAAGTACCTCAGCCCGCACCATTTCCCATCGGTCCGCCTGCGGGCCGCGGACCGATTTCAGAAAATTGTCGATGGCGACGCCGAGCAGATAGAGGTCCTGGTCGCGATAGCGATAGACAGTGCCCGGTTCCCATGGGTACGGACGCAGGTTGGCGTTGATCGCCCTGACCTTCTCCGCATGAGACGGCGCTGTAAACCAGGCATCGTAGTTACCTTCGGCATTACCGTCGAAACCATCATTCGGGTTGGTCTTGAGTGATCCGACCCCGCCGAAGCCACTCGCCATGTTCATCGCGTCCAGGAACCGCACGCGCTTCCATTTGGGGTCAAGCCCCCTGACGTAGTCGCCGACCTTGAGTGTCAACACCCACGGACCATAGGTCTGCGCTAACCGCAATAACGCAAGTGGATTGACAATACTCTTGGTGATCGAACGGACACCGAATCGCATTTCAAGCGGATACGGGTAATCTCCGTACGGCGTCGGGGCATGTTGGTAATACAACACGCCGTCGCGGACCAACGCCGCCCCGATCATCCACCTCGGATCCAGTGGACCGCCGAAGCCAGTCAGCGTGCCAGGCGGCAGGGAATTGGCAAGCTCGCTCCAGGGTTTGGCCGGCAGTCGCTGCGCGAGTTCAGCGCTGGCCTCGGCACGTTTAGCGGCGAGATCGCGTGGCGCATACACTGCCGACTCGGTGGCCGCGGAACCCCAGGTGACGAAATGCTGATGCAGTAGGTAAGGCGCGTTTTGCTGAATGAACTGGAACCTCAAGTGTGTGATCTTCCTGCCGTCATAGAGGAAGCTCGCCAATCCCTCGACAGAATGGTTATCGATGTCGTTGACCAGCGTGAGCGGGAAAGCGGCGCGCGACCACTTGCCGTCGGCGCCTTCTTTCCAGACGCGACCGATCTGAGGGACGACCTGCCAGAAGCTCGGCGCCGTAGCGGACGCAGATTCGCGCACCATCTCACCGCGCTGCACGGGCACCAACAGCCCGTCCATCGTGAAGAACTCGAGGGTCACGGCAGGAAAGAGGCGGGCGTCGCGGCCAGCCTGCATGGGGCGCGCGATTGCTGGCTTAGTCTGCATCGGCGTCTGCGCGACCGTGATGGCACCGACAAAGTCTGGCGCACTTGTTGCCTCCGGTCCCGGCGCGAAAGCCAAGTTGGCGACCGGTCCGTCTGTCGGCTTACCTGAACTCATGAGCGCAACCGGCAGCAGGTCCGAGGGTGACGCGGCCCAGGTGGCGGGAATCAGGCCCAGAGTGAAGGGAAGAATGGTTCCCAGCCTTGATAGGAGTGTGCTCACGCATTTTCCCCTAGAGCCACTGCGCATCCATCGCAACCCGTTGGTTTTGCGCTAATTTTATCTGGGCTCGTGCCGCTTACGCCCATCGAGGGGGTACGCCGCTCAACCAAGGCGGCATCCCCTTGCTCAGGCGCTACTTTCGATCTCGCTCGCGCAGCTCCTGTCGAACGCTGCCCAGTGCGGCCCCGATGCGCGCAGTGGCAGGAGCAGCACCAGCAAGCTGAGCGGCAAGAGTCATCGGCATACTGCATTTAGCCCATTACAATTGTCTAGCACGAAGGAGGTCACACCATGAACAAGCAGTTGCTCAACAGACGTCAATTTAGCGCGCGTTGCGCAGCCTTCGGCTTGTCGTTTCCGGCCTTAGGTACAACGCTCGCGGCGCGAGCAGCTGCGCAGGCTCTTGGTGCCGACGCGGCCTCAAAGCCTGCTGCGCGTACCGTAAAGCTTCCAGACGGCACGACGGTTTCGCCGCTCGGTCAAGGCTGCTGGCACCTAGGTCAGGGAAGGCATCCGCCCTCGGTCGAGGAAGAGGCGCTGCGCACAGGCATTTCGCTCGGCATGACCTTAATCGATACGTCGGGAAACTATGGCAACGGCCGCTCCGAGCAGTTCCTTAATCACGTGATTGCCGGCCAACGCGACCGCATATTCCTGGTCTCCAAGGTGGAGGGCAATCAAGTGTCTGGCGATGGCATCGCGCGCGCTTGCGCGGCGAGCCTCGATCGTCTCGGCAGCGAGCATCTGGATCTCTATTTACTGCATTGGCCGATTCCCAGCGCGCAGTTCCCCGGTGTGGTGGCGGCATTTGAACAACTACGTGCGGCGGGGAAGATTCGCGCTTGGGGCGTATCCAATTTCAACGTTAGCCAGATGGAAGATCTCTTCCGTGTTCCAGACGGGCATCGCTGCGCCACCAATCAGGTCCCTTACAGTCTCAACAACCGTCGCATAGAGCGCGATGTTTTGCCGTGGTGCAAGCAGCACAATGTGCCGGTCATGGCGTACTCTCCGCTCGGCGGAGACAATAACCTCGTAGTAGGTGACCACACGCTGGCGCAGGTCGGGACTACTCACGGGTGCTCGGCCGCCGCGGTTGCACTGGCTTGGGCAATTCGCAGCGGCAGCGTCATCGCAATTCCTGAATCCGGCTCTCCAGCCCACGTCAAGGAAAATGCTGCGGCGCTTTCGATCGCCCTCACGCCCCAAGACCTCAAGACTCTGGATGCAGCATTTCCCGGAGCGCTCGGCGCAACCTAGCGAGAAGGGCGTAACTCACGGCCCGACGGACTGTGCTTCCTTGCGCCTGCCGATATGTATGTCGCAGCAGGAGCCAACTACTGCCACATGATGTCAGCGTGTCGTGGCGCGCGGTGACACCGCGATGCTATAGTTTTTCAGTCATAACAGTGCACTGAGCAAGGTATCCGTATGCGGCCGCACGTTGTCCTGGCCTTGAGCCTGCTCAGCGCCGCTTCCGACCTTCCGGCTAGCCAGAGTCCGGCTCCGACAACGTCGCCAGTCGCTGCCGAAGAGGGACCGCTCCAAAGCCTGCCTTACACGCCGGGCCTCGACCCCGCGGCAATGGATCGTTCGGCGAATGCCTGCGTCGACTTTTACCAGTATTCCTGTGGTGGCTGGATGTCGCGCAACCCAATCCCGCCGGATCAGGCAAGCTGGAGTGTCTACGCCAAGCTCTATGAGGACAACCAGCGCTTCCTGTGGGGGATTCTGAGCAACTTGGCCGGTAGTCGCACCGGCCGGTCCGCCAACCAGCAGAAGATCGGCGACTACTTCGCGTCCTGCATGGACGAGACCGCCATCGAGCAGCGCGACCTGACACCGCTCGCCCCAACCCTTGCCGCGATTGAAGCAATGAAGAGCCTAGAAGATCTCCCGGTGCTAATTGCTCGGTTGCAGCTCGACAGTGGCGGTGACGGTTTCCTCTTCGGCTTTTCCTCCGCGCAAGACTTTGCCGATGCGCAGGCCGTGATCGCCTTTGCCACCGCCGGCGGACTCGGGATGCCGGACCGCGACTACTACACCGACGGTGACAAGCGTGCGCGCGCCCTTAGGCAGAACTACCGCAAGCATGTCGCGCGCACATTCGTGCTGTTGGGAGATTCCGCCGCCGCGGCAAACCGCCATAGCGATACGGTCATACGCCTCGAGACGCAGCTCGCGCGGGCCTCATTTACGCGGGTGGAGCTGCGCGACCCGTATAACTTGTTTCACAAGATGGACCGCGCCGGGTTGGAACGCCTGACGCCACACTTCGCATGGGACCCGTTCCTCACCACTCTGGGACTCTCCGCCGTCGACACGTTCAACGTGACGCAACCGAAGTTCTATGCAGCGCTTGATCAGCTGCTCGGCTCTACCGGGCTCGACGATCTTAAGACCTACTTGCGCTGGCAGGCCGTGCACGCGGCCTCCCCCTTCCTTGCGCGCCGCTTCGAGGATGAACGCTTCTCGTTCTTTGACCACACCCTGCGGGGCGTGCCGCAACAGAAGCCGCGCTGGAAGCGCTGTGTCCAGCAGGTCGACGCTCTGCTCGGCGAGGCCTTGGGGCAGGAATTCGTGGCGCGCACCTTCGGTCCAAAGCTGAAGGAGGCGACCTTGCTCATGACCCGACAGATCGAGCGGGCAATGCACGACGATATCGAGGCACTTTCCTGGATGGACGCTGCTACCAAGCAGCAGGCACTAGCCAAGCTTGCCGCCGTGGTCAACAAGATCGGCTACCCGGATCGCTGGCGCGATTACAGCAGCGTCGCGATTGGGCGTGAGGACTACTTCCACAATGCGCTGCACGCCATCGCGTTCGAATCGCACCGGCAGCTCAGCAAGATTAGCAAGCCCCTGGACAGGTCCGAATGGCAGATGACGCCGCAGACCGTGAATGCCTACTACGATGCACAGATGAATGACATTAACTTTTCAGCCGGAGTGCTTCAGCCGCCGCTATATGATCCGCGCATGGACGATGCCCCGAACTACGGCAACACCGGCGGCACCATCGGCCATGAGCTGACTCATGGGTTCGACGATCAGGGACGCAAATTCGATGCGGCAGGCAATCTCAAGGACTGGTGGAGCAGCGCGGACACCAAGCAGTTCAACCATCGCACGCAATGCATCGTCGACCAGTACGCGAAATACGTGGTCGTCGGCGACGTCCACATCAACAGCCGTCTCACACTGGGTGAGGACGTCGCGGATCTCGGCGGCCTGATTCTCGCCCGCATGGCCTGGCGCGCACAGACCGCGCACCAGCAGCTAACCGACCGCGATGGACTCACGCCTGAACAGCGCTTCTTCGTCGGCTACGCACAGTGGGCGTGCGAGAACCAGCGCCCGCAGAACCTGCGCCTCAATGCAAAGACGAACGAGCATTCACCAGGGCGTTATCGGGTCAATGGTCTGGTCGTCAACATGCCGGAATTCGCCAAGGCGTTTTCCTGTCCCACCAATGCTCCCCTGGCAAAGAAGAATCCGTGCCGCGTTTGGTAGTTTGCCGCGGCGCAAGCGCGCCTCGTTCGGACTAAGACGAAATGGAAACAGGCCTGAGCTGGTGATGATGCTGGGTAACCCGAGGCTTGGTAAACCCTGAGTGCCCCACAGGGACCTGCGGTGCAAACAGCCCTGCTTGCAGAAATCCCGCCCAATGTGCACTGCAGCAATGGGTTGGCAGACGACAGGCGCGGTGCGCGTGCACTGCCAGTCGGTACGTGCACGACCGAGGAAAGTCGGTGTTCGGGCACGGCGTCGTGGCCGGCGGCGCACGCTATTGACCCATCCTGCCTACGGAATTGTCACGAAGGCACTTACGAATCGGAGTTAACATGCCGCGTCACCGCGGAGGATATGAAATGCGTGCTATTTCCCGCTTGTTTGCACTCCTGGTCCCGCTGACCGTCATAACGGCCGCTCCTCTGCCCTCGAGTGCCGCGGCATCGGCGAAAGATACCTGTTCGCTACTGACCCCGGAGCAGCTGAGCGACGCAGTCGGAACCTCGATGAATGCAGGCAGGTACATGGCGCCGGGAGTCGCGCGCACCTGTACCTGGACCCTGGCCAGCGGCGCGACACCGGCCGTGAGGTTCCTGACGCTCGACCTGCAGGTCGCAGATGCGTATGAAGCCGGCAAGAAGTTGGATGCGCAGGCAAGTCCTGCGAGTGTCCCGGACTTGGGTGACGATGCTTACTACGTGAACTTCAGTGGCATCAGCATCGCGAGTCTGAATGTGAAGAAAGGCGATGTCTCATTCAAAATCACTTGGTACGGCGCGGCCGACTCTCAAACAATGATGACGGCCGAGAAGACCCTCGCTTCACACGTCCTCTCGAACCTCTGAATTGGCGCGTACCAGCGACCACCTCAGCGCGCAGCAATTTGAAGCCGCTGCGACGTTAACGGTCAGCGCATCTGCCCGGTTTCCTGGCTACGAGTCCGCGCGCTAAGGTTCGCTGGCTCAAGCCGAGTCTCCCGCGATCCCGTGCCACAGCGGCGGAACAATTGCACTCTCGACCGCTGACCTGGTCCCTCGGGAGTCGCCAGGTAGTCACGTATAGCGGCACGCAGAACTCCGCTCGTCGCATTGGCCTATACCCAGGGAGTTCGCAGAGATATCGTTTACGCGAGGTCCACGCAAAATCCGGAGGTCCACGGTGACAGCACCTGGTGAGATGCTTCAGATCGGTGCATACATTGCGGTCAGCGCCCTCATGCCTGCGGCTGCGGACGCAGAAGCAGGCCCCCCGTGGAACGGGCTCTAGGGAGCCCCAGGACTCGGCGGGAATACTCGCTCGTGGGCAATACATCCAGCACGGCTGAATTCGAGAACCTGGGATGGCTTGACGATCGCAAGCATCCGTTGGACTGGAACGGCCCAACCGATCGGACGTTCATAGAATTTGGCGACGACGATTTGGATCGTTCGATCATCGATCACTTCGAGCGCGTGGCGCGCCGGCATCCAGACCGCGTCGCCATCACGGATTTGGACATGTCTGTCTCTTTTGCGCAGTTGTGGGACGGTCTCTCCGGACTGGCCGAAACCATCAGCGCCGAAAGCAGACCGGGAGAACTGGTTGGCATTCTGCTGCCACCGGGCCTGATGTTTCCCCTCGCGATGTTGGCCTGTTTGGCTGCCGGGCGCCCCTTTTTAGCCCTCGATCCACACTATCCAAGTAACTGGGTGCGCCAGGTATTGCAGGACGCCCGGCCAACTTTGATCATCGGATGCGCAGCATCCGTACAGTCGTCCGAGTCCGGCGTGCCAACCACGCGTGTAATCGACCTTGCCTGTTTTCCGCGGCCGGCGCCGGAGGGGTGGCGACCCCGCGAACTGGGGCTAGACGAACCGGCGTGCGTGCTTTTTACGTCTGGAAGCACCGGCCCGCCGAAGGGAATCGTCAACAGTCAGCGGAACCTGTTACAGCGGGTGGTTCAATCAATAAACGCCGCGCACATCAACGCCGGCGACAGGCTTCTGACTCTAGCCCCACTGTGCACGATCGTTGGCGTGCGCGACACCATAACGGCGCTGCTCGCGGGCGCCAGCATTCACCTGCTCGACCCGCAACGCCTCGGTGCGCGCGAAATCTTGAATGTCATTCGCTCGGAGGCCATCACGATCCTGTTCGCGTTTCCGGCCCTGTTGAGATCGATGGTGCCGTACGATCAGATGCGGGCGGATCCTGCCCTTCGGCTGGTTCGGGTAGGTGGCGACACCACACTCTGGAGCGACGTCGATCTGCTGCGCGCCTGGCTTGCGCCGGAGGCGCTAATCCAGCTGATTTATGCCGCCACCGAAGCACCAATCATGCAGTGGTTCATCGATAGCAGTTGCAGGAACAATGACGCACGAATTCCCATCGGCTATCCGCTCGCGGGCAACCGCTTGGCAGTGATCGATGAGTTTGGGCACGCGGCGCTCCCGGGGGAGACGGGGGAACTGATTGTCGGAAGTCCCTACGTCGCATTGGGACTGTGGATCGATGGACGGTGCGTCTGCACCGGAACGGAAGGCGACGATACGCCCGCGTGCCGACTCTTTCGAACGGGGGATGCCGTGCGCCTAAGACGCGACGGGCTGCTAGAGCGGCTTGGCCGCCTGGACAGGCAGGTCAAGATCCGGGGCGCCCGCGTCGAACTCGACGGGGTGGAAGCCACGCTTCGCCAGCATCCTCTCGTGCGCGACGTGGCCGCCCTGGTCCGAACGGGCAGCACTGATGGTGCAGTGACCCTCGTCGCCTATGTGAGAGCTCGCGATGGGGCGCGTGCCGGGCTGCTCGACGATCTGAAGACGCTGATGCGCTCGGCGCCGCCGCCCATGCGGCCAGCACGTCTTTATCTCGTCCACGAGATTCCCCGGTTGCCCAGCTCCAAGGTGGACGCGCGCGCGCTCGCGACGCTCGACGAGGCCAACATCCAAAACGAACGTGCCAACGACGTCGCCCGCGCCGCAGCCGGTGCGATGGGCCACGACTGCATTGCGCCGACAGTCGCGAAAGCATGGCAAGAAGTATTGTTCACTCCCGTCGGTGGCCCCGACGAGGATTTCTTCGAGGCCGGCGGCGATTCCCTGAAAGCGCTCACGCTTACGATGGAGCTCGAACGATCGCTGGGCCTGGAGCTTTCAGTGACCCTGATCAACGAGGCGCCCAAGTTCGCAAGCCTGTGCGAGGCCCTCAGAGAGCAGCGGACCACGCGTTACGTTCCGCTGGTTCTTCTCAAGGAGGGCGCGGGCTTACCCCCGGTCTACTTCATCCACGGGGTCGGCGGGAACGTAGCGGAACTCTTCCCGATTGCCCGCAGCATGACTTACCCCGGCGCCGTCTTCGGAGTCCAGGCGCGTGGTCTGGCCCGTCAGCAGCTGCCGCACACGACGGTCGAGGCAATGGCGACCGACTATCTGAGAGAGATCAAGGCGCGGCAGCCGAACGGTCCCTATTACCTGTGCGGCTATTCCTTCGGCGGACTGGTGGCATTCGAAATGGCGCGGCGACTCCGGGAGTCGGGGAGCGAAATAGGCCTGGTCGGTCTCTTCGACACGATGCCGAGCCCTCTGAGTTGGCCACTATCTGTCTGGTTCGACTCTGTCCGGCGGCGAATGGATCAGCTTGCCGCCCGGGCGATCGCCGCTCCGATGCGGACTTGGCCAGCGGCAGCTTGTAAAGCGGCTGGCCGTCTGTGCACAAGGGTGCGAGCACACGTCACGCAAACAGAGCTGAACAGCACTCCCCTTCCCAGCTTCTTGAAGTCCGCGCCCAGCAGCGTTCTCAAGGTCGGGGCAAGCGCGCTGATGGCAGCAGCGAGGTACCGGCCTGGATTTTATCCAGGGGAGCTGACGCTGTTCACGCCGAAGGAGCGTGACCCCGCCCTTCCCTCTCTCCAAGTCATCTGGCGCAGACATGCGCGCGCTGTGTCAGTTGTCGATACCGCAGGTAGCCACTTGACCATGCTGTCCATACCCAACGCCGAGTCCGTCGCCACATCCGTGATGCGCTACCTGCCTGCGCTCTTAACTCCTGCAATTTATTGAAAGTCGGTTGAGGATCGAGATTCTCGGTAACCGAAATGCTGGCCAAGCTGAATCGTGGCGCCGCGCTAGCTAGCGCTTGCCCACGGCGAACCAGGGAGTGCTGTGATAGGAATCCGCCACCACCCAGGCGGCGGCCGTCAACGCCCAGGAGACGACAAACTCCCCGCGTTGGAAGCTGGATATGGTGCCCGCTGCCAACAGGGGCACCCACACCAGCAGCGTGAAACCACCCATCTGCGCCGCCGAGAGCACAGCCGCCAGCCGCGCACACACACCAACGAGTATCGCCAGCGCCGCCGCTAGGTACGTAGTGCCGGTGAAATACGCCCAGCCCACGTGCCACGGCAGCCAGCCGGGCACCAGCGGGGCGGTGAGGTTGACGTAGAAGAAATGGGACAGACCAAAGGCGATCATAGCCAGCCCGTAGAGGACCCGCGCGACGCGCACGCCCCTGTCACCGGTGGCGAATCCGAGGTAGTGCCTGTCCCAGTCAGTGGCGAACCAGGCATACAACACCCAGGCGCCCGCCACTAACACGGCATTCTCACCGCAGCTCTGATAAGAGCCTTCCACAGTGGGCGCAAGTACGATGAAGCGCGCCTTAAACACCAGCGTCAGCAGCACGAGATAGGCAAGCAGCACGCGGGCGGCGAGAGCGGCTGAACGCTGCCACAGGAGGCCTAGGCCGCACGCCAGAGAGATGAAGGCGCACAGGTAGGCCAGCAGGTCGCGTGCGGGCAGTCCCTTGGGGACCTGCCATACCTGAATAAAATCGCCCTTGATCAGTCCAAAGATTCCGAGGGCAATCATGGTCGCCGCAAAGACCGCATGACCCACGCTTGCGATGCGCATCGCCTACCCTCCGATGATATTCCGGTGCCTAGTGTTTGCGCCGGCGAATGATTTCAACAGAGTGTAGACCAGCGGCACGCGGACTCTAAGACGAGACATTGGCCCCAAAATCTGGCCCGCAAGCGGCCCTAGACCGTGGACGCTTGGTGACACTCAGCTGGAAACCAGGGTGGCGACCGAAGAGCTTCCCTGCCCTCGGGTCATCATGCCCATCGCCGCTTTGAACCACGGTATCTCCGACTTCAAGGTGCACTCCGCGTCGGTCGCCGAGCCGAGCTGGCATGTCTCGTATAATAATGGGCGCGCGATGGGACGTAATAAGCAACGAGGGGGGAATAACAATGGTTGTCCAAGCATCTTGGTTCAGGACATGTTTCGCCGTGCTCCTTTTGTCGGCCAACTTGTTGGTATCGGCCTGTGGTGGATCCACCAAGTTGGACGGCTTGTACGCGAATTCAAACGGTCAGAATACGGTTGAGTTTAGAGACGGCAAGGCCTTCGTGACGATGGTAGGAATGGCCAGTGATGCTATTCCGTACGAGGTGAAGGGAGACACCATCACCATACATGCCGGGGGAGTCGCAGGGGATCTGGTGCTGACTCGAAACAGCGACGGTACTCTTCAAGGTCCCTTTGGAATCATGCGGAAGAAGTGATCGACTCCGACCTAAATTCGGTTTGGAAGTGACAAGTACGCCGATTGGAAGCCGCCTCGATTGTGGCGGGGGGCTCGTTTGACGACCGGCTCCGCGAGATTCGGAGCCGGTCGTCAAGCATGCGCGCGGTGCAACAAGCTTCGCGCAATGACTGCGAACGCTCAGAAGCCGATGGCGACCAACGCGTCCTGATTCGCAGGTGCCAGGCCGGGATTACCGCATCAATCCGTCCGTGGAAGGCTAGCCGCCCCGCTGGCACTGACCGCGGTGCCGGTGTAGTCGTGCGTCGCGCGCGCTGCAGCGCACCGAAACTGAGCCGATCGGGGTTCGTATTACTCGATCCCGATCTGCTCCAGCCTTGGTGTTCTGCCTACTCAGCTGCGGCGGCGACGTCGCGAAGCGCCCAACCCCAACAGACCTGTCCCAAGCAACAGCAGGGTTGCCGGCTCGGGAACAGACGCCGGGGCCGGGGATTCCGTCTCAAATATTGCGCCGCTATTGGCAGTCGCCTGGAAAGACGGTGCGGTAGCAGAGCCTTCATTGAAGAATCCGACTATGTATGACGCAAGCGGCAGACCGTTTATCTCTTCCAGCGGCGACATGTTCGGGTTGGACGCGCCCTGGAGAGTCGTCATCCCGAGATCGACCTGATACACGAAAAAGCCGGTGGCTCCCGGGTCAAGTATCATTGTAGCGGGCAGAAACGCACCGATCGGATTAGCCGGCTTTGCGCCCGCAATCGGCGTACCCAAATACGCATCGAGCTGCCCGGCCGCCCATGGGGATGTGTTGAAGAGTGTTGCCGTGCCCTTCAGCGTGCCTGTGAGTGCAAAACTGAGGTTTGAAGGATTTAAGTCCTCGTTGTTGGGCACTAGCACGTCGACCAACAGATCACCCGAATTGGGACCCGGAGACGTAGTGAACCCGAACTGCATCGGAGGGTTCGTGCTCGTCGGAGAATTTGTGCCGTTATCGACGCATTGAGTCGGCGGCGCACAATACCCGTGCAGCGTCGCAGCTGCCGGGGCCGAAAATAACCCAAGGAGCAATCCACCAGCGACCGCGCCCGCAGGCGTCGACGCCAGGGAAAGAAGTCTTGGCAGCGGCATATCCCACCTCCATCGGCCGGGCCGGCTTCCCTACCGGATTACAAAAAGTTTGGCCACATCTCAGATAGAAAGCAATGCAGAAATATCCAGGCAAATGAACGCGCAGCAACGGCTGCGTTTGCCCTCTAGCTAGCGACCGGGCGCCAATAAGCTAACTTGGCGCAGACGGTATGTATGCAATTCGCGACGTCAGCGGCGCGTCCAGAACTCGCCGAGCCACGGTCGCGCCTGCAAATTGAGCTTACCGAACAGTGCCAGATAGCGCGTCGTGTGCAGAGTCGCTGGCAGTTTCAACCGTGTCGTCACGCATGCGATCCTGCTCTCCGACGTATCCGCCGATGCTCACCGTGACCAAGCGTGTCGTCGAACTCCCGAATTTTTCGGTGTCGACAAAGATGACCGCGGTCCGGTCGGGCTGATGAGTCCGCCATGACGTGTCGCACGTCTGCTCCTGGCGATGAGGTCACGGCAGATGCGAGCGCTTGACGTTACACCGACACACGAGGAAATGCTGTCTCGCAGCGCTGGCGTCGGGTCGGGCGCGTTCATCAGTGTAAGCGCCTGCTCAGCTCCGCGGCGGGGCCGCGAGAAGCATTATCCTGAGTCCTGAACGTGGACCTCAAATCGACAGTGATGGTCTTGGATTCGCTTTGAAGGAGTCTTTCTATGAGCAAAGTGGTGCGGATATATCAGCACGGGGGACCCGAGGAGCTGCGGTTCGAGGACCTCGACGTCGGCGAACCCGGTCCGGGCGAGGTCCGTGTGAAGATCGAAGCCATCGGCCTCAATCGCTCCGAAGCGGCGTTTCGTGCCGGTGAGTACCCTGTAACGCCGACGTTTCCCGCACTGATTGGCTACGAGGGCGTGGGACTGATCGAGGCCCTGGGCCCGGATGTGCAAGGTTTTGCCGTTGCCGAGCGCGTATGTGTGTTGCCGAACTTCCGTCTCGGCGAGTACGGAATCTATGGCGAGCGCGCCATTGTCCCGGCGCGCAGCCTGCTGAGTCCGCCGCCCGGTCTGACCACAGTCGAGGCTGCCTCGATATGGATGCAGTACTTTACGGCACTGGCGATCATCGAGATTGCACGCGCGGCGATTGGCGATTACGTCCTCATACGTGCGGCCTCCAGCAGCGTCGGCCTCGCGGCGATTCAGTTGGCCAATTGGGCCGGCGCCGTGCCGATCGCCGCCACGCGCACGAGCGCGAAGGCGCTGACGCTCCAGCAGCACGGCGCCAAGCATGTGATCCCCACGGACGAGACCGACTTGGTCGCGGCGGTTCTCCGCATCACCGCCGGCAAGGGTGCGCGCATCATTTTCGACCCAGTGGGGGGCCCGGATATCGAGAAACTCGCGCTCGCAGCCGCGGACGAGGGCATCATTTTTGTCTACGGTGGCCTGAGCGGTAAGCCGACGCCATTCCCTCACTGGCCCGCCGCGTTAAAGGGTTTGAGCATCAGAGGCTGGGTGGCCTCTTCGATCTGGAACCGGCCCGAGCGCTTCACGCGCAACCGAGAGCTGATCCTCCGCGGGCTCGCCTCCGGCCACCTGCGGCCCGTGATCGCAAAGACCTTCCCCTTCTCGCAGATCGTCGCGGCCCATCGTTATCTCGAGTCCAATCAACAGATCGGCAAGATCGTTGTGACGCTGTGAATCGCAGGACGCCACTGTCTCAATGGTGGCCCGGGAGCTACGAACTACCTTGCTGTGAGGCGGGCGAGCCGCACGGTGCACCCGCAGTCCCCCGCCATTTTGGAGCCGCTATGAGGTTAACGGGTTGCAGCGCGAGCCTGCCGAGTTTCCCGAGGCGTCTTGCCGGTACGACGCTTGAACGCGTGTGTGAATGCGCTGATTTCCTTATAGCCAAGCAGCCACGCAATGCGCGATATCGATAAATCGGGATCGGATAGATATTGCGTCGCCAGATCGCCTCGCAGGCTCTCAAGAATCTCCGAAAATGTCTGGCGTTCCAATGCGAGTCGGCGCGCCAAAGTTCGCTGGCTCAACCCGAGTCTCGCGGCAATTGTCGCCGCGCGCACCTTCCCGTGCGGCAGCAGCGGCACAATTGCATTCTCTACCGCCGACCTCAACGTGCCTCGGTGCTTCGGTCGATGAGAAAGAGCTTGCTCGCAATTCGCTACCAAGATCTCATTCAGGTAGGGATCAGCGCTAGTGATCGCGATGTCCTTGATCTTCCTAGCGAAAATTAGTTCATCCGCTCGTGCTCCGAAAGTTATATGGCCGCCAAAGTATGCAGCCAGCTCGGAATCGCCATGCTTGCTGCGGCGATGCATGAGTCGCGACCGGCTCGGCACCAGGCGCAGCCCTGTCAACTGCCGGCATAGGCGGATCACCACTGTCAACAAGAACTCGATCTGCTGCCGATCCGAGTGACGGGCGATGCCGACATAGTCGAACACGATCCGGATATCGCCCTCCTCGACGCACCTAAGCGACAACCCCTCATTACTGATTGAGCTGTAACGCGCCGTGCGCTGCAACGCCTCGCCCAACGTTTCAGAGGAGGCCGCAACATAAAAGAGCAATCCCAACTCGCGAAGATCCGCTAGCTGCGAGAGGTGAAACCCGAGAAATTCGTCGTCCAGGGCCTTCGCCGCGAGATTTAAGAACTGGATCTGCTGCTGGACCGGGAGTCGAGAGCCGCGGTCTTTGATCCGTTGATCCGTCAGTCCCGCTTTCATCAAAAGCGGCTTCAGCTCGATGCCCGCCCGTCGGGCGCGTGCATAGGCAAGCCGGGCAATCCCGCCTCCGGCAGTGGGAAGCACGCCGAGACGCTTGTTGTCGAGATAGTTCACGATTATCGCGCTCTATTAGTTGCGGATTGCATTTGGCCTGCAGCGACAATACTTTGGCACAAAATAACAAGACATGAATACGAGCTCGCTCGTATAAAAGCCGCCCAGCAGAAACCTTAGCCCGAGACAGCACTCGGGCTTACCGCCGCGCCGGGGCATTCCAGCCGTGCGGCCACATTCCCGAGCACCCACTCATGCCGCCAACGCCTGAAGTTGTCGCCGTTATTGACGATGATCTGAGCGTCCGTCGCGCCACGGGTCGTTTGTTGTCGGCGCTCGGATACCACCCAGAGCTCTACGCTTCGGCTAGGGAGTTTCTCGATGCTGCGATGGGGACTAAGGCGATCTGCCTCATCATCGATATTGAGCTGGGCGGGATTTCCGGTATTGAATTTACGCAGGTCCTACGAAAAGCGGGCTTGACAACACCCATCATATTCGTGACTGCAGATTGTGATAATGAATCGTACAAGAGGCGGGCTCTCGAGATGGGCTGCGTCGGCTTTTTCTTTAAGCCCTATTCCGCGGGCGTCCTGACCGAGGCGTTGCGGAAGATTCCTCGCCGCCCCTGATTTGCAGCCGGCCGGTGATCGCCGGCTACCCGTGTCACTAGGGCCATTCGAGATACCTCGTCAACCATCGCAGCGATTTTGCGTTTACAGAGGTTCGACGTGAACTACACGCCCTTCGACGATGCGCTTGATGAGTTCCTGAGGCACGGCCCCGTCGGCGCCGTGCCCGAAACCATCCGCGCCAATGAGGTCGACTGGCAAGCGTTCAGGCGTCTGTCTCAAGACGAGACGTACGAGGGACTCCAGGTCCAGAGAGCGGGCGGCCTGGTGACCTCCGTTCGCGGCCACGCTCCGGACTGGACCTCGTTTGAATGGCCGCTGTCAGAAAAGGCTTGAGCGTCTCGGATCCGCCGCAAATCGTGCGCTCGGACGGTTGATGACCACCGTCCGCTGCTCACTTCCCTACTTACGTTGCGCAAGCCTGAGCGTCCGCTCCTTCTTTGCGAGATAGTAACTCGTGAGCGCCCGCACGTTCACAGCGGCGATCGCGCGCTCGACCGACTGCGCCTTGCACTGAAGAGGCGTCATAACCATATCGAGAACCCGGATGTCCGTCGGCTCGCAGACTTCAGCCGCCGCACGTGTGATCCGCGCGTACAACGCTGCGACTCCCGCGCTGCGAGTGAGGTCAAGATCGGCGAACTTGACGGTGCGCTTGGCGACCTCGCCGGGCTCATCGGCAGCGACTGCCACGCTCAAAGAGCCCGTCAATATGGCCAAGAGCGCGCAGGGGATTGCAGTTCTCATGTTGGTATGTCGAGGCATGGTGTCTACTCCTAAAGTCGTCCGGGCTATTCCGGCGCGATGAACACGCTATGCTCTGTGCGAAGCGCCCGAAGCGGGAGGCCTGCCCATTTTTCTCTTCAGATACCCCTAGATCAGCGCTTCCCGTTCCCGTGTCGCGGACATGGGGTAGCCGCCATAGCGGTGCGGTGCGCACTTTCAACTACGCGGAGCTAAGCAGCGGAACCTGCTGGCGGTTGTCACTGAGTTCGCCTGGATTGGAAACCGCCGTGGAAACACACGTCTCGCATGGGCTGCCGACTTGGCTCTCAAGCGTGGAACGCCCGGATCGAGACGGCGCGGCCGCTGTTGCAACGACGCGGTTCAGTGATCGTGCAAAGAAGTCCGTTCCCCGGACAAAGAGGCAGGGTGAGTGCACGCAAAGATGGGGACAGTGCCGATGAGGGGCCCCTCGCTGAGCACAGTACTTTCGAAAGGCCGGCAGCTGAGGCCCGACCTGTTCCTTTTCTACTTCAAGGCGAGCGCGAGCGGTAACGCAAACGCCGCGATGCCGTTAAGATTGGCATTGCGCACTGCGCCGCCGGAGGGGTGACCGTTCCCGCCCACGTGAACGCGGCCACTCGGACTCTCCAGATCCAGGATATACCGTCGGCCATGCGTCCTTATGACCGGAGTACCCGTTGCTGCTCGAGCGCGAACAGCCTAAGTCCCGTTTGGAGGCCGCCCTGGAGGCAGCGCGGACTGGCGCAGGACGCATCGTGTCCATCGAAGGGGAGGCCGGGATTGGCAAGACCTCACTGGCCTTGCACTTCGCTACCGCACACCGCCGCGACGCTCAGGTCTATGTCGGGGGTTGCGAGCAGCTGAGCACGCCCGAGCCGCTCGGTCCGCTGCGCGATATCGAGCGGGACAGCGGCGGTCGATTCGCGGTTTCTGCCACCAGCCAGCTAGACACCTTCGCAGCGCTGCTGCGCCTCCTCACCTCGGGTCGCGAACCCGGATTACTGCTGATCGAGGACCTACACTGGGCAGACGATCCCACGCTCGATCTGTTTCGGTATCTAGCACGGCGTCTGCGGGCGGCTCGCATACTGGTCATAGGGACGTTTCGCAACGATGAGGCAGCATCGCGTGATCGCCTTGCGGCGCTGTGGGGAGATTTGCCGCTCGACTGTCGCGAACGCATCGAACTGCAGCCATTGTCCCCCGCGGCGGTGAAAGCCCTGGCTGCCCGCACCGACCACGTCGCACAGGACATTTACGCGGTTGCCGGCGGTAATCCGTTCCATGTCACGGAGTTTTTGGCAACGGAGCGGGCAACCATCCCTCACAGCGTGCGTGACGCAACCCTAGCGCGCGCGGCACGCTTGAGCTTGCACGCACGCCGCACGCTGGATTGTGCTTCCATATTTCCGCGCAATATCGATCAGTCCCTGCTGCAACAGCTGGCGGGGGATTCCGACCACACCGGAGTCGCGGAATGCATGCGCGCCGGCATGCTCAATGTGAGTGGGGAAGCGCTCTCGTTTCGCCATGAGTTGGCGCGCCGTGCGTTGCACGAGGCCATGGCGCCACTGCGACGGCGCGAACTGCACGCGGCGGCCTTGCCGGTACTCAAGTCCCGCGACGGGATTCGCGCCTCGGAACTTGCGCACCATGCACAGCGAGCCGGGGCGATCGAGGAACTGGTGCTGTACTCGCAGCGCGCCGCGGCTGAAGCTGAGGCACTCGGCGCCCACCGCGAGAGCGTAGCGCATCTTGCGAGCGTGCTCGAGCACGGCACCTGGTTTACCAATGCAGAGCGCGCCGATGTGCTGCAGCGCCAGGCTGAAGCCGGCGAGAAATGCGGCGCGCTCGAGCAGGCAAGAGCTGCTATCGACGAGGCGATCGACGCGCGCAAGCGCGCCGCGGACATCCCCGGTCTGGGCGACGCACTGCGCATTTCCGCGCGTATCCGCTGGCTGTGTGGCCTGTCGGACGTGGCCGAGGCACAGTCCGCCGAAGCACTCCAGGTGCTGCACGATCACCGTGACACCTGGCAGTACGCCATGGCGCTGAGCTCCCATGCGCAACTCGACGCGCTCGCCGACCGCGGCCCGCTGGCTGTAGATGCTGCCCAGCGCGCCATGATTCTCGCCGAGCGCCTAGGACGCTCGGACATCTACCTGCACGCCTGGACCAACCTCGCGATGGCACGCACTTCACTCGACGTCGAGGGCGGCGTGCCGGAGTTTCTCGCAGCCATCGCCGAGACCAAGCGCCGCGGTGAGCTCGATCTGCTGCCCCGCTTCTACGTCAATCTGACGTACATGCTGCTCTACGATCGGCGCTATCAGAATCTCTTTACGTACCTAGAGGAAGGCATTGCCGCCGCCGTGGCACGCGACAACGCTCCACTCGAGGCTTACATGCGCGGCGTGCGCGCGCTTGCGCTGCTCGACCTGGGGCGCGTGCCGGAAGCCCTGAGCGAGGCGGAGGGAGTGGTCTACGGGCCGTATCCGCGCGGAACCAGCCTATTTAATGCACAGGTTGCCCTCGCACGGATCCGCATTCGTACGGGCGTGGCGGAGGAAGGCGTTCTTGATGAGGCACGCGCGCTGCCCACCGCACGGCGCGACATCATGCGCTGCGTGCCACTCGCCGTAGTGGATGCCGAAGCTCTGTGGCTGGGAGTGGCACGTCCGGGCTCCGTTGAGCGGCTGCGCGCGGCTTTCGACAGAGGTGCGCGGATGCAAGTGCCCTGGTATCTGGCTGAGACCGCCCTGTGGCTCAAAATACTGGGCGACCCCCTACCGCTCTCGCACGAAAGCGCGGCCCGCCTGAAATCCCCTTATCGGGAGCACGTTGCCGGAGAATGGCGGGAAGCCGCCCACGGCTGGGGCGAACTCGGCTGCAGATATGAACAGGCAATCGCGCTATCCGCCGGCGACGAGGCAGCACAACGCGAGGCACTGCGGCTGTTCGATCGCCTCGGCGCCCTTCCGGCCGCGGCGCGCGTGCGCCGCCAGCTGCGCGCGAGCGGTGTGCGCGCCATTCCGCGCGGCCCGATCGCCAAGACGCGTGCCTCTCCGGCTGGCCTGACTGCCCGGCAGTCCCAGGTATTCGCCTTGCTGACCAACGGGCTCAGCAACGGCCAGATCGCCAGCCGCCTAAGCATCTCGCGCAAGACCACCGAGCATCACGTCTCAGCAATCATTGCGCGCCTCGGCGTCGCATCCCGCGGCGAGGCCGCGGCACTTGCCCGCACGAAGGGCCTGCCGGGGGATTGAAGAAAACTAGCAATACCTGCTGGACTGCCTCCTCAGCAACTGCTTGGAGGAGTTCCTGAGGCCCTGAGGTGCGACCCAGCAAGCAGCGAAACTTGGTAAAGTCGCTCACACACGGTGACTCAAGACACAGATCGTCTCACTGTGTACTGCACATCGAGATAGCCACGTGGGCAGCCGGACTTAGGCATCGGGTCGTATCTTCTTGGACCGCACGGTTCGACCGGCGGTCCCCGGTCATTTCCTTGGCAGGCAGGAATTGCCAGTCCCGCGCAAGCACGGCCGCCTGAGTCCGGGTACGCACGCCGAGTCTCTCGAAAACTCGCGTCAGGGAATTGCGAACCGTTTTCTCACTCACGAATAGCGATTCGCTGGATTTTGAATCCGGCATCATCGAAGAGCATCTAATACAAGTACTTAACTGACTGCGTGCTGACGTGGAGGGCTGGCAGGTCAGGGTGCGTGATGCTGGATGGGAAACCGAAACGCAAACAGGATGCTTTTGGGCGCACGGACCAAACGGGGCGGGGCTCCCGGGTGCGCCTTAACTGCGCCGTAGCCTTTGCAGCCATATGCAACGATTTTTCGAGGTGGGCACCGTTCGGTTATAACGGAACGGTACCGTTGCGTTTCTAGTAGCGACCGAGTACCGTCCCCACGGTCCTGCGCGAATCTCACGTCCTACAAGGAGCACGCTATGCCTGCACTTAAACAGACGGTTTTCGCAGCGGTCGCAACCGCCGCACTGGTGTGTCTGCCAATCAGGCCCGCCGCTGCCGCCGGCCCTCTGCTCTTTGCCCCATGGGCCTTGGGCCACGTTGTGCTTCCCCTGATCGTGGCATCAGTAGCGGCATCCGCCCAAGCGCAGGCGCCATACCCACCAACTCCGGGCTACTACGGGGGAACGCCTGGCTACTATGCGCCGCCCAACTACTACGGCCGGCCACCGAGTTACTACGCACCGTCGCCTGCATACCCACAGAGCTACTACCGGCCGCCAGCGTCCTATGCTCCGTCCATGACCCGCTACTACGCGCAGCCGCGTGGTTACTATCCATCACGCGCGCCTTACTATGGCCCTCATGGGAGGCAGGAATCTTACCGGTCGGGCGGTCTCGGATATCGCCGTTGGTAAGCCACAACGCCGCGAACCGATCCGCAAGGCACGCCGGGGTGGAAGGCCCTCGCATGCTGCCGCCCTGCTGTTGCGCGATCGGATCCTAGAAGTCGCGACCGAGTTGTTCCTGACGGAGGGCTACGGATCGACATCCATCGAAGCGGTGGCCGCGCGGGCCGGCATCTCAAAGAGGACCTTCTATCACCGCTTTGATGGCAAGGCGGCGTTGTTCGCTGCCGTCGTCCATCGAATCATCGAGCAGATTCGTCCGCCGCCCGAAGTACCGCTCCTCGAAGGCGCCAAGCTTGAGGAAATCCTGCACCGCCTCGCCGGTATCATTCTGCGCGCGGCGCTCGCACCTCAGGCGATTGCATTACACCGCCTCGTCATTGCCGAGTCGGTGCGCTTTCCCAACTTGCTTCGTGCCGTCTACAACGAACCTGGGGCCCAGGAAGCGTTGACCTTGATTGGCGATCTGCTGGCGCGCGAGCTCGGAAATGCGCGCCTGACCGCCGAGCTGCAACGCTTTGCGGCAGCGCAGTTCCTGCACATGGTTGTTGCCCTGCCGCAGCGTCGCAGCATGGGCCTGGGCTCACCCATGACGGCAAAAGAGCTCGAGACGTGGGCACACGACACCGTCAGTCTGTTCCTCAACGGCTGTCGAGGGCTGTCTGGCACCTTATCCCGTCAACGATGATAGGCACCTGAGCGGCGGGGAGAACGTCGCAACACGCATGCCGGAGCTGAGCGGCGGCGGACCTGTCGTGCTTTTTCGGCGGAAGCTGACGCTGGACTTGGACTGAAGCTGGAACAGCGGCGTGTCCGCGTGTCACGGCGAATTATTGCCGTGGAACTTCTGCGGCATGGTTCTGGTCCTCACAAGAGGCGACGCCAAGACGCCTTTGTTGCATTGATTCCTGCCAGGAGGAGCATAGCCATGAGCTATATCGACGGATTCGTCATTGCAGTGCCGAAGGAGAACAAACAGAAGTTCATCGAGCACGCCAAGCGTGGTGACTCGGTCTTCATCGAGCATGGTGCGAACCGTGTGCTTGAGTGCTGGGACGATGATGTCCGGGACGGCAAGCTGACCGACTTTCGTCGTGCCGTGCAGGCGAAGGAAGGTGAAGCGGTGGTGTTCTCCTGGATTGAGTGGCCGAGCAAGGCAACGCGGGACACTGCGATGGCGAAGGTCATGAATGATCCGCGGCTGAACCCTCAGAGCAATCCAATGCCATTCGACGGCAAACGGATGATATTCGGTGGATTCGCCCCGGTACTGGAGCTTGGCAGCCGCACGTGACAGCCGCTCCTTTCCGCGCAGCGTAGCAAGTGGGCAGGCGCAAACATTCTGCGCCTGCTACAGAAGCACCCTGCATCCTTAGCAGCGGCGAGTCGCAAGCGGAGATGCCCTTGTAAGGAAACAGCTCGGTTTCCCCGAGGTCCTCCGCATGCGATGCCGGCACGTCACGGGCTAGCCCTCGCGCTTGCGAAAGGCGGCCTCTCCGGCGTCCGACACCTTTACCCACTTCGGGTCGGGCGCGGCGTCGGGGACGTAACTCTCGTGCCAATTCCACCATTTGTACGGTCGACTCTGGGGATAGCCCTCCGGCGAGTCCTCCCACGTCTCCTGACGTCCGAGCGCCGTCATGTCGAGGTAGCTCCAGATGGTGCCGAGGGCCTCGTCGCCGCGGCCGTTGATGAAGTAGGTGCGGAACAGGCGCTCGCCGTCGCGGATGAACGCGTTGTGGCCGTGCCACTCATTCACCCCGAAGTCGGCGTCGAAGCTATCGGTGATGGTGTACCAGGGCATTTCCCAACCCATGTGCGCCTTCAGGCGCGCGATGTCGGCCTGTGATGCACGCGAGGCATACACGAGGGTTGTGTCGCGCGCGTTCAGGTGCGCGAGGTGGGAGACCTGGTCGGCTCCCAACGAGCAGCCAATGCAGGCGTGCTCCGGCCAGCCGTGCACACCGGGCTCGAAGAAAGCCCGATAGACGATCAGCTGACGGCGGCCCTCAAACAGGTCGAGCAGACTCCTTTTGCCCTCGGGCCCCTCGAACACGTATGCCTTCTCTACGGCAACCCACGGCATCCGCCGTCGGTCGGCAGCCAGCGCGTCCCGTGCACGGGTTAGTGCCTTCTCCTTGATCAGGAGCTGCTCGCGGGCAGCTTCCCATTCTTGCGGCGATACAATCGGAGGCGTCTTCATAGCGTGCTCTCCTTCTTTCCGGCCCTTCTCAGATGATGTAGTCGTGCTCATCGCAACCTCCGATTTAAAGCGACCCCTCGTGTGTTCGAGCTGGAGCGCGATAGGGTTCACTGCCGAGCGTCACTATTGGTCGTGAGATAGTTTGCCGCCAGACGTCGAACGGTGGGAGTGACAAGTATGGCGGGATTGCTGGTGCCACCGAGTCCGCCGGGTGATTACGTCCGCGGTAATCGTGCCCGTCAGCGCAGTCGAGAACCGAAACAGCCGGGACCGGTAACTACGCAATAGGTCGTGCTGAGATGGCCAAGCTCTTCTTCAAGCCTCATCGGGACGCGTAATCAGTCAATGCGTCCCTGCGGTGGTGTCGGAGTAAGCTGCCGTGAGTTTACCGATGTGCGTGGTGACGGCTGCCCGGCCGGTCGTCGCAGCGGAAGGAAGGATCGATATGGAGATCGCACCGATGAGCGAAGCTACAACTGCTGACAAGCCAGTCGACGCCCCGCCCAAGGTTAGCCTCTTCTCCGAGATCACGCGGATGGCGTCGGTCTTCTGGCGTTCGACCGAACGCAATCAACTTTTGATGCTGGGCGCGGGCCTAGTCGTTATCGTCATAGCGACCGCCTATATGCAGATTCGACTCAATGCCTGGAATCGGCCGTTTTACGATGCGGTGACGCGCAAGGATGTGCCGGTTTTCCTCACACAGCTGGGCGTGTTCACCGGGCTGGCCGCCGTACTGCTGGTCCTCAACGTGGTTCAGGTGTGGATCAGCCAGACAACCAGGGTCACGCTTCGCGAGGGCCTGGTGCACGACCTGTTCAACGAGTGGCTGAAGCCGGTGCGCGCGTTCCGCCTCTCGAAGGCGGGTGCGATCGCGCAACATCCGGACCAGCGTCTGTCGGCGGACGCGAAGCATCTCGCCGATCTGGTGACCGACCTGAGCATCGGGCTCCTGTCGGCGACGTTACTGCTATCGTCCTTCATCGGGGTGCTTTGGGTGCTATCGGAACACATGACGCTGCCGTACGCCGGCCGTCAGATCCACGTGCCCGGCTACATGGTGTGGTGTGCGCTGCTCTACTCGGCGATCGCGTCGCTCATCAGCTGGCGCGTCGGTCGGCCACTCACGGCGCTCAACGCCGAGCGCTACGCACGCGAGGCGGAGCTGCGCGCAGCCCTGGTACGCGTCAACGACGAGATCGATGCCATCACGACCTACGGCGGGGAAGGCGACGAGAAGCAGATTCTCAATCGGATATTCGACACCGTTTTGGACATCTCACGGCGCATCGCCGGTGCGCTCACCAGGCTGACCTGGGTCACGGCCGGCTATGGCTGGTTCCTGCTCGTTGCGCCGATACTGGTGGCGGCGCCTAGCTACCTGTCAGGGGATATGAGCTTCGGCGAGCTGATGATGATCGTCGGTGCGTTCAATCAGGTGCAGAGCTCGCTGCGCTGGTTCGTGGATAATTTCTCCATCCTCGCTGACTGGCGTGCGACACGACGGCGTGTCGCCACCTTCCATCGTGCCACGGCAACCATGGATACTCTCGGCGCGTCGGCCAACCACATCGACTTGGAGGAAACGCAGCGGGACTCGATTCGCATCGACGACCTGCGTATCGCCGGCCCGGACAGCTCCCTCAGGCTGAGCGAGGATCACGTCGAGCTCAAGCCCGGCGAGCGCACGCTCATCGTGGGCGAGCGGGGTGCCTCCAGAGCCCTGCTGCTGCGTGCGATCATCGGAATCTGGCCGTGGGGACGCGGGCAGATCACGCGTCCGCCGCGACAGTCGATGATGTTCCTGCCTCAAAGTGCCTACGTCCCGCCCGGCACGCTGCGTGCCGCACTCGCCTATCCGCACCCGGTGGACGAATATGACGAGGCGGCCGTCACGAGTGCCCTCACGGCCGTGGGTCTGGAACACCTGCGGCCCTTTCTCGACACCACCGACCGCTGGGACCGGCGGCTGAGTGAAGACGAAAAGCAGAGCCTCACCTTCGGGCGCGTGCTGCTGCAACGGCCACGATGGTTGGTGGTGAATGGTGCGTTCGATGAGCTCGACCCCACCTCGCGCCCCCAGATCGAGGCGCTGTTCGCCTCGCCACTCGCCGAGGTCGGTCTGATCAACATCGGCCAGGACGGCGTGGACGACGGGTTCTTCACGCGCAAGTTGCATCTGGTAGCGGATCCGCACGGCCCGACCTTCAGGCCCGCAGACCACTGCGTGATCGCCGCCGCATAAACAGGGTGAAACGATCGCGAGATTGACGCGGTGACATCCGCAGCAAGGCAAAGCGGTGTTGGGTGGATCGCCACGGTCCACGACGTCGGCTCGATTGGCGCCCGGCCGGGATCTTGGCTAAGCTTCAGGGACGGCTCCAGAACGAGGCATGACAAATGCCAGGCCAGACGGGGGGACTTCGCTCGATAGTGTTCACCGCGCTCGCGTGCGGTGCGCTCCTTGGCTGCAGCCACAAATCGGAGCCTGCGAGCGCCACGCGTACCGGCGCCACACCCCCCCCGCCCTTCGCCAAGTCGCCTCCCGAGGAGAGCTACGAGAAGGAAGACCCGTGCAATCTCCTCGATCCGAAGGAGGTCGAGGCGGTGCTCGGGGCGCCACTCGCCACCCCGCCTTACCGCTCGGGGAATGCGACCTTTGGTCCCTCGGGTTCCGGCAGCGCCTGTGTCTACGAGACGGCAAACTTCCGCTACATCACGCTCGAGGTCACATACGAAGGCGGCGCGCAGGAGTACTCGATGACCGGCATGGTCAAGGGCCTCATGAAAGCCGGGGGTGGCAAAGAGGACATCGCCAACAACGTCAAGAAAAACTTCAGGCTCGATGACGGGACCGAGCTCACCGGGGAATGGGACGAGGCATCGCTTACGCCGATGAACTGCTGCATCTTCTCGGGCCTCAGGGGCGATCAGCTGATCACCATCGACTTCACCGCGTCGCCGGCGACGCTGCGCCAGGCGGCGACCCTGGTCGACAGCGCCTACAAGCGCATGGAGCAGCCGCTCAAGATCGATGGCAGTGCCGGGGTGGCGGCAGCCAAGGCACTCAATGCCACCCGCCCCAAGCCGGCGGATGCCTGCTCGCTGCTGACGCGCGCCGAGGTCGAGGCGATCCTCGGCAAGCTCGCAGCCGACCCCATCGGCCGTGGACCAGACTGCACCTATAACCTGCCGACGCCACCACAGAGCATCCCCCAATCGTACGAAGTCCAGATCCGCTGGGGCGGCGGTTACTACCAGTGGCGCTCGGATCGCTACGTGAACAAGATCGGCATGGCGGCCGTGGGCCAGATCGCCGCGGACGTCACCAAGCAAATGGGCCATCCGCTGCCCGAACCGCAGGCGAAGAGCCACGATGAAACCGATTCCGCGGGCGGCACCGCAGCCGCAGATCCCGCCGAGTCAGTCTCGGACAACGGCAGGAACTTCGTGGTGGTGAAGCGCGATGTGCAGGTGTCGGTCAACGACCGGTTCGTCGACCACGCCAAGGCGCAGGCACTGGTCGCGGCGATCGCGGCCAAGATTTGAAGAGCACTCGCGCCGCACCAGGATAGAGAGGGGGAAACCCGATGCGTGCTCTGAACTTGATGCTCCTCGCCGCGCTCGTGAGCCTGAGCGCCGAGGCGGGATCGGTGCTCAAAGTGGACTCCAAGGATGCTTCCGGCAAGACGGTGCCGAAGGAGGTCTACTACGCCCAGGACGGCATGATGCGCATCGACTCGCTGGACGCACAGGGGAGCGTCACGCGCACTACCCTGGTGCGGGACGGCGTGGTCTGGGAGATCGACCCCCGGGAAAAAACCTTCACGCGCGTCGACGCAGCGAGCCTGAAGCAGCTCTTCGGGGGCAGGGAGAGCCAGATGGAGGCCATGCTCGCCCAACTGCCGCCCGAGAAGCGTGCCCTGATGGAGCAACGCATGGCGCAGATGAAGCAGAAGGCAGCCACCACGGAATACACCTTCACCGACACCGGTCGCAGCGAGCATGCCGGGCAGTACTCCTGCCGCGTGTGGCAGGAGCAGCGCCAGGGGCAGCCGTTCGCGGAGTACTGCGTGGTGCCCGCGTCGAGCCTGCCGGCGGGCGCAGAACTCGACGCGGCGATGAAGAAGGCCACCGCCACCGCCAGTCAGATCGTCTCCAGCGTGCCCCAGATGGCCAAGCAGGCCGAGCACCTGACGCGGCTCGGCAAGCTGAATGGCTTTCCCGCCAGCTCGCGCATAGGGCACGAGGAGGAGCACGTGCTCGCCTCCGCCCAGGCGCAATCACTCCCGGCCGACAAATTCGCCATCCCGCAGGGCTTCACGGAGAAGTCGCTGGGCACGCACGAGAGCGACTGAGAGCATGACCGTCCGGCTTGCCGCAGCGGCGTGGCTTGCGCTGGGCCCGGTGGTGCCGGCCGTGGCGCTCGATGCGGACGTCAAGCCGCGCCCGGGGCTCGTCATCACCAACACAGTGTTCGCGAGCGTCGTATCAGGGGGTGAGGGCTTCGGCTACATGGACACCGAGGATCACTTCACGCTCCTGACCTCAGGTGCCGACGGGCTTGGCTACCAGATACGCATGAGCGCTCCGGGAAACGAAAAGGTCGAGGAACTGGCGCGGCGCCTGAAGTGGCCGCGGCACGTGCGGCATGAGGATCTGGAGGAGTCCTCGCGCATGACGCTGCTCTACTCGAGCAACGATCCTGAGAACTACGGCGGCCAGACGTTCGCCGAGACCTCGCGCAAGGTGCTCACCGCGCTGAAGAGCGGGGGCGAGACGCCGTTCGTTTTCGGGCCCTACGTGGGCATCAAGGGCAATGCGGGTGCGCTCGGCGCGCTGGCGCAAGCCGGCAACAGCAAGCCTGCTCCCGCCCCACAAGCCGCCAGTGGCGCGCCACCGATCCCGAATCTCGGGCAGCTGTTCAACATGCTGCTCGGATCCGCACGCCACTACTACCGGGGTACGCTGCACCGGGTCGAGCCCGCGGACGTGCCGGTCTCGGTGCTCGTGAACGGGGTACGCATGAACCTGCCTGCGGTACATGCGGCCGGCACGTTCAGCTTCACCCCGGAGGAGACCGCGAAGGCCGAGGTATGGTGGCTGGACAGCCCGGACTGGCCGGTCACGCTGCATTGGATCTTCGGCCCGGCGAACAGCCTCGTGACCCGCATCGACTGGCCCACCGACGCCGGTGGCGGTGCAGCCGGAGCAGGCGGCGGCGGCATGGCTTCGCAGCTCGCCAGCAAGAGCTGCCACGTGGAGCTGCACGGCATCTACTTCAATTCCGGAAGTGCGGTACTGCTGGAAGAGTCCGAGCCGATGCTGAAGCAGGTGGCCGGGATCGTGAAGGCGAGCCCCGAGGCAGCGCTCACCATCGAGGGGCATACCGACAACATCGGCTCAGCCGAGTACAACCAGAAGCTCTCGGAGCAGCGCGCCGCGGCCGTGCGCGATGCGCTCGTGAACCGTTACGGCATTGCCCCCGGCCGGCTCAGCGCCAAGGGCTACGGCCTTACGCGACCGGTCGAGACCAATGCCACTTTCGAGGGACGTGCCCGCAACCGCCGTGTGGAGCTCGCGCGTCCCTGTCCGACCCACTGAATCTGCGGCGGCGCCGGCACACCCCGCTCGGCGGCACCTGAGGCAGGCTCAGATCTCGCAGGCCTTCACCGGCGGATCGAGCTTCTGGGTGGTGGTGTTGAAGATTTCCTTCTTGGTCGTGAGCGCTCCGGCGACAGATGAGGTGTCTACGAACGGCAGCGGAATGACGTTGGTCTCGACCCCAACGTGGCCCACTGCGTTGTAGGTCATGCGCTTGCACTGCGGCAGAAGGCCCGCGCCGACCACACCGGCCTGCGTCATGGTGATGACGTTGATCACGTCCATGTAGGCGACCGAAGAGACGCCGAACACGCCGAGCCCCAGACCCACGCGCGGCAGCTGGATCGCGAGCACTACTGCGGATACTCCGGGGCTCATGCCCTTGTAGTTGGTGATCTGCGGATCTCCGGAGGTGGAGAAACTGCTGTCATAGTTGGCCTTGCCCTTAGCATAAGTTAGGCCGCTGTCGCCCTTGAAGGCGACCTGGCCCTCGGCCGTGAGCGAGGCGTGCATCCCCGACAGGCTGAGCGTAATCAGGAAGTCCGAGCCCAGCTGCACGACAAACGGCACGCCGCCGACGGGGATCGGCACGTTGAACTCCACCGGCACGTGCATGACCGGGATCTTGGTGGCTTCGTTTCCGGGCTTGCCCAGGCGCCCGATCAACTCCGCCTGTACCTTGCCGTTGAGGTTCTTGAAGTGGGTTGCGGCGACGTCGATGTCACCGTTGACGAAGCCCAGTTGCTCACCGATGGTGAAGCCGTCCAGATCGACCCGCCCGCGCAGGCGCGCATCGAAGTTGTCGTCCGCGATCTGGTAAAGCTGCGTGGCGACGCCCTTGGCCACCTTGAATGCACGCTTGCGCGCCTCGAGCTGGTCCTTCTTGATGCGCCACTCGCCGAGGATCTGCTCCTTCGCCTGCAGCTTCTGGATCTCGACGTCGTGTTTTTTCTGCCACTTGTCCTTGAGCAGCTGCTGCGCCGCCTTGTCGGTTATCGGCTCGCCGTACTTGTTCACCTGGTGCGGCAGCGTGGGACCGGTGTAGTTGGGGTCCTTGCGGTTGGCCTGATCATCGAGCAGCTGCTTCATCTCCTGCTCGAAATCCTGGTCGGTCTGGGTGACGCCCTTCTCCTCCTCCTTGATCTCCTGCTCGGCCTGCTGGATCGCCTTGTGGATTTCCTCGCGGTCCTTCTCGATGGCCTTGTACTCGGGGACGAGGCTGTGCTCGCCCGAAGCGGTGCCGCCCTCGAGATCGCCCTTGCGCGCCTGCAGCTCGACCGTGATGCCGCCGGGGCGAACCTGGTAGCCCACCGAGTAGGCCCAGCCGTTCTTGGTGCCGTTGAAGCCGTTGGCGCTCATGCCCTCCTCGTACCAGTCATCGTCGTCGCTGTCCTGGGGCGAATCCGGATCGGGCAGGTTCTCGGGCGGCAGCGCCGCCGGATCGTCCCCGCCGGGCTGCTCGCCGGGTGCGGGCTCGGTGAGCAGAACGTACCTCAGGCCGGGTGCGCGCCCGCCACGGTGCGCGGTTGCGGACGCCGGAGCCTCCACCTTGCGCTGCGGGAAGTAGTTCTGCAGCTTCACGGGTGCTTCGAATTCGATGCGCGCGTTGGGCATGGCCTCGGTGAGTTTCACCAGGCTCGTGTGCACGTGGGTCACGGCGCCGAAGGTCTCGAGGCTGTCGACCTTGCGCACTGCGAGGTCCCACACCCACAGGATGCTGCCGGGCTTCAGCTTTGTGAGCGCCGGCTCGTCCGAGGCGAACGTGAAGGTCGAGCCGTCGCGGCTGATCGCGCGCAGCGAGCGCAGCGCGGCCGCCTTGTCGATGGCGACGGTGGCCGGATTCCACTGGACCTCGAAGCGCTTGGGCTTGATCTCCTCCACCGTGGTCAGATAAGCACGCAACGCCTCGGTGCTGTTGCCGCGCAATGGCACTCCCGACCACACCGCCGCACCGGGGGGCTTGGCGGCTCCTGCGGCGGACGAGGCGGACGAGGCGGACGATGAGGACGGCCCGGCGGAGCGACTGCACCCGGCTGCCAGGGACAGCGCGATACCCAGGGCAAGCAGGCACGCTCCACGCGCGGACAGACGCGCGCAGCCGCCAGTGTAGTGGGATGATCTCGCGCGCATGGCCCCCTCCCGGCCGCGACGACGGGACTCGCGATCGTTGCCCAAATGCTACGCCGCCGGGGGGCAGCCGGCTACTTCGGGGCCAGCGCGCGGCGCATTGCTTCCATCATCGACGCGGACAGAAGCGCCTGGCAAATGGCGGGTACTCGAGCGCACGTAGAAGGTGTTCGCTCGGAGGGGAGCGCGTGCCGCCCGGTTCAGGCACTCCTGATACTACGTTTGGGGCGCCATACCACTAGACATATGGTGCTCAAGCGGCCATGCTTAACCAAAGCACGATCTTGAGAATGCGATCCTGTCTGCGAGTCTCGAGGGGACTCCAACTGGACGCCTCCTGAGACCGCGCTGGGCACAAGGGCAAACCCGTTCGAAAGGCGGGGACGCAAAGCTACCGGTCTAAGGGCGTGACAGCCTAGGACAGCGGGGTTGCCACTCCACTCCCCGTGTGAGCGTGCAAGCCTCGCTGCATTGGTTCTGGCGCTCTCCCGACCGGATTCGAACGTTCGTTTCAGGGAGAGAGCCTTATGACATCAACATCGGCAGAGTCCGCCGGGTCGTCGCACCCCAATTCCGTGCGGGCGCAGTCCGGTACTGGCCATTTCATGCTCACGCTGTGCCGGCTGCCTGCACCGGTGTCCATTCGGCCGCCCCAGTCACCGCACCTGAAGCCTTTCACATTCTTCACAAGTTGTGCGCGTCAGCCGGATGGCAGCGAGTGGTTGTACCTCAACATGGGGTACTTCGAGACGCTGACGGATGCTGAGAGATGGGTCGAAGCCGTGCGCGGCCGTTATCCCAACGCGTTCGTGACCATCGCACCGGCTGCGTTCTTGCGAGCGGCCAGTTCCGCGGCGCCGTCGCTGCCGCCCACTGATCCTCAGCCGCTGCTTCCCCAAAGCAGCGATCCTGCGCCGGCTAAGGAGTCGTTGACCGACACCCAGGTCATGAAGATTCTGGAACGGCGCGATGTTTCCGCAGCTCAGGACGACGTTGCCGAGAGCAGTTGCGATCAGATCGCGTTGCTGCGCCCCGAGGACACAAGTACTCGGCACGCCTTGAAGGAGGCTGTCGTCAACGGTGCACCGGTTTCCTTTGCCGTGCAGCTGCAATGGTCGGCGCAACCGATCGACCTGAGCCGCGTGCCAGCGCTCGGTATATTCAAGGCCCATACGGTCTACGCGACAGAAAGTCGCCGGGAGGGGCGTTCCCGCTATTTTCTTCGGCTGGGTTTCTTTGCAGATCCGATCTCTGCGAAGCAGGTCGCTGCTCAGGTGCGTTCGACCTTCGCCTCCGCAGCCGTGGTCCCTGTTGCCGAGCAGGAGGTCACACGTGCACGCGAAGCCGGCCTGGGCGCCTCTTCAATCCCGTATCTCGTGGAGCAAGCATTGGATCGGGGGATCGCTTCCAACGGCACGCCAGGCTCACCGACAGGACCAAAGCCTTTGAGTGGCGTACCGCGCCGCGTCTCCCGAGACGCCGAGACACTCGAACAGGCACTCAGGCGGCTAGCCAGGAGGGCACTCTGGACGGACTCCGACTCACTCAGCGAGAGCGGCGTGCGTCATCTGAAGGTTGAGGTGCAGAAGCGCACGTCGCGCCGTTCCTGAAAGAACGGCTCGCGAAGTCACGCGTGGCAGAGAAATCTGTTGCCGTGGCAGGTTGTCGGATGTGTCCCGCAACGCCTTTGGGTACCAAAGTGGACGGTTTTGCGGAAGCACCGCCCGCGCTTCATTGGGGTTCGGTTGCGCTGTGGTCCGCTGACGAGTGAGCCGAACTCCAGCCCTCCACAAACAGCGCCTCGGCATTCCCCCGGTAGAGCTTGTCGATGACCGCGCGCGGCAACTGCAGCCCGCGGAATGAGGCCTCGAAGTCGCTCGAGTGCATGCTGTGGGAGGTCACCAGGAACTCCCAGTCCTTGAGCCACACGGCATGCACGTCCGCCACCGGGGCGTCATCAGCATCCAACGGCCCATAGGCCTCATCACTGCCGTAGAGGATGCGGTCCTGGTAGCGCAGCAGGAACCGCCGCACTTTCTCGCGGTTACGAGCCGCCTGGTATTGCAGGTGCACCATGCGCGCGGCCAGATCGACCCGGGCATTGGGGAAGCGTTCCAAGAACGCCGCCACCTGATCCACGTCCCACTCCAGCGAGGCCAGGTGTACGCCGTCGAACGCCAGCGCCGGGTGGCGGCTCAGCATCCGGTCGCGGGCGCTCAGGATCGCATCGTGCGAGGGCATCTCCGGGTGCTCATACATGTAGTACTGCGGGTGCTCCCTGAAGTAATCCCGATCCGAACGCACGGTCATCTTCTCGTACGGCAGCCAGCAGTTGAGCGGCTCCGCCTGGTGACCAAGCAACACCATGTGATCGCGCTCCAGTGCGGCTATCACAGGCTCAAGGCGCGCGTCATCAGGCATGACGTAGCTGCCGTCATCGTTCTGCAGGGCCATGCCGATGTTCTTCCACATCTTCACTCCGACCGCCCCGTGATCCCGGGCAGTCGCGACAGCCTTGAGGGCAGACGTCCCCCAGCCGGGCGCGTTGAAGTTCGCCACGGAGAAGGTCGCTGCAAAGGCCACTCTGCCCGGATAGCGCCGGCGCAGCGACTCCGCGGCCGCCTGCTGCTGGGGAATCGGCGGAAAATCCGGGTAGTCGGTGTTGATGGTCAGGATGCGAAAGTCATCCGCAATCGCCTGCGCCATGAGCCGATCGGCAGCCCCGATGACATGCATGTGCGCGTCAATCTTGTCGACATGGGGGAAATCCGCCATCGTGTAGTAACGGGCCGCGCTATCCGCCGTTGCCGCAACCGCGGCACCCCCGCCCGCGGCGAGCAATCCGAGGACTCCGAGGAGGCCGCGAAGAAGCCGCCCGTTCATACCAGGCGCACCTCGACCCCCCGCTGCTTCAAGGCCTCCACGGCATCCGCCGGTGCGCCCCGGTCGGTGATCAGCATATGCAGCTGCTCCACCTTGGCGATCAGGGAGACGTTGCGGCGCCTGAGCTTGGAGGAGTCCGCGACGACCACCACCTGGCGCGAGATGCGGATCATCTGGGCATTGAGCTCCGCTTCGGCCAGGTGCGGCGTCATGACGCCAATCTCAGGATCCAGGCCATCCGCACCCAGGTAGAGCCGGTCCGCCTGCAGGTTGCCGAGCGCGGCCTCCGCCAGGGGGCCGGAGAGGGAGTTGGATTCCCGGCGCAGGATGCCGCCGGGCATGATGAGGCGGACGCAGGGCACGTCGATCAGCAACGCTGCGATGTTCAGCGCGTTGGTGATGACGTTGATGGATTTCAGTTCCAGCTTCCTGATCCGGCGCGCGATCTCGGCGGTCGTGGTGCCCGAGTCCAGGATGATGGTCTCCCCGTCCCGGATGAGCTCCACCGCGGCGGCGGCGATGCGCAGCTTCTCCGCATGGTGCTGCAGCTGCTTGACCCCGAGGGGCTGATCCGTGTCCTCGACGTTGAGCGCGCCGCCGTGGGTGCGCAGCAGGGCACCGGCGGACTCGAGCGTGGACAAGTCCGCACGGATCGTGACCTGAGAGGTGCCGAAGCGTGCGGCCAGCGCATCCACCGTCACCCGGCCGTGCTCGCGCAGCAGCTCGCAAATGCGCCGCCTGCGTTCCTCGATCAGGAGCCCGCGCTCGATCGTCGGCGACATCAGGCGGGTATCGCCTCAAGAACCAGGAAGCGATCGAACGCGAGCTCAAGGTGATTGCGCTCCCCTGACACTTCGCCCAGATCCCGGTCATTGAAATAGTCGCGCACCCGGTAGCGCGCCGACTTCAGCCCGCGCAGCACCACCGGCCCTCGCCAGTTGCGGCCGTAGAAAGCGTAGTAGAAACGGCCGGACTTCTCGATCACGTGGGTTTCGGGCTTGTCGAAGCCGATGTCGTAGAGCTCTCCGCGATACGTCCCGCGCGGCAGCAGGCGTTCATTGTAGAGCGCGATCCACTTGCGCCACAGCGCCTCGCGCGGCGGCGTCAGGAGGAAGGAGTCCTTGGGTTTGGGGTCGGCGGGCCAGGTGAACTTGGTCGACACCACGGCGCCGATGCCGACGGTGGAGGCGAAGTCATCACCGCCGTCGCTTAGCTCCACGTGGTCCCCGGCAAATGCCGCGCTCGGGCCCATGAGGGCCTTCAGGGTCTTGCCCTTGTGGCGCACCTGCCAGGAGGACTCAGGGTCCGAGGCGGGCGCCTGGTTCATGGAGCCAAAGTTATAGAACGAGTAGGAGGTGCCGCAGGGACACAGCTCCATGACCGCATCCGGCTTGACCTGGGTGCCGGTCGCATAGATCGCATGCAGGAAATCCTGCAGCTTCTCCACTGACTCCTCCGGGCGCTCGTGGTGGTGCGCCGGATTGAAGCAGGGTGCCACGCCGTTTAAGTGCTGGCCGTCGATCTTCAGGCCCTCAAAGCCCCACTCCTGCATGAACGTCTTCACCAGTGCCTGGGTGTAGGCCACCGTCTTGTCATACGCCGGGCACAGATAAAAGCTGTTCCACCAGCTGACGTTCTGCGGCGCGCCATCCCTGTCCAGCAGCAGCAGGTCGGTGTGATCGTGCAGCAGGTCGGAGCCCGGAGCGGCGGCGAGCGGCGCATACCACAGCCGCGGCTTCAGGGTCTTCGCACGGATGCTCTGGACCAGCGCCTTCATGTCCGCGTCCCCGCGCGGGTACTTGGTTGGGTTCAGCTTCCAGTCCCCGACGTTGGACTGCCAGCCGTCATCGATCACCGCCCAGCGCAGCCCCAGCTCCTGCACCTTCGGCAGCGTGTCCTTGATCAGCTGCGTGGTGCAGGCGCGCTCATAGCCCCAGGCACACCAGATCGGCTCGTACGCCGCCTCGGGCACCGCCGGGGACTTCAAGCCCCGATCCCCCATGATCTGCCGGTAGGCAGTCAGCGTTGCGAAGTAGTCCCCCGTATGCGTAGCCACGAAGATCTCGGGCATCTTCAGGACCTCGCCGGGCCTGAGGGCACGCTGCAGGCGCGCCGTGACAGCAAGGTTCACGTCGCCGTCGTGGTAGCTGACGGGGAGCGAGACGAGCGCGGGACGCACCTCCAGGTGCCCCACGGCCAGCCCGCAGTCCGGGCGCCACAGGTCCACGATGGGCGTGCCACCGCCGTAGTCGGACGCCGTCATGCCCATGAAGTTCTCCTGCGAGAACCCCTTGCCGACGGGCTGCACCCAGTCGCGCCGGTCCTGGTGCGTGCTGCCGCAGTACGACCAGAACTCAGGTCCGGTCCGCTTGCCGGCGGCTGCGGCATCCCCGAGCAGGCGAACCTGCGCACTGCCCCAGCCCGTCACCGCGATGCCAGAGGGCGAGCCATTGCGGTAGGACACCCGGTAGAAAGCGATGCCGGGATAACGCTCGAACAACTCGACCTCGAGCCGCTTTTCGATCTGCCCCGGTGACACACCCGTCATCGTCAGGCGGGTGCCGGCTCCGTGCCGGCCCTTCACCGCCTCACTCGAGTGCTGCTGCAAAGTGAACTGATCGACGCGTCCCCCGCCCTTGAGCAGGAGGTATTCACTCGCCGCCCAGTTCGTCAGGGCGACCTTGGACTGACCCTCGCGCAGGTGCCACAGCCGAGAGCGCATGCCAGCGTCGAACTCGAGCAGCAGGACCGCGTCGCTGAGGGTAGTTGGACTGCGTCCCTCGCCCGGTTCCGCTTTCGCGTGGGCCGTGGTGAGTGCCGCGTGCGGGGCCACGCCCGCCCCTGCCGCCAGCTGCAGGAATTGACGTCGGGTCGTGCCCTTATTCACGCGTTGGCCTGGATGCTTGGGTGCTGCACAGCTCGCCCCTGAGTCTATCCAATCGGTTCTGAGAAGCCTTCGCGGGGAGCACCTGCCAGCGATCTCTTTTATATAGATCGCCCGCGGGGCAGCTCTTGACAGGTACGAAGCTATTCGAAATAGTGGAAGAAATAAAACGAAAATGCAAACGGCTCAGTTGTCTTTCGTTTACTTTCGTATTACATAAGTTCAGGGGTGCGCAGCATGAATCTTCGGCCCTCGGGTGTCTCTGCGGCAGTTGTCATCTGCGGTGTCCTTCTGGTGCCGGGCCCAAGCCCGCTCGCCCAGTCACAGGAGGCGAAGAGTTCGACGGCCCCGGCCGATGACTCACAGCTGCAGACCGTCGTGATCACGGGTATTCGCGCGAGCTTGGGCAAGTCCCTCGAGATCAAGCAGGACGCGGATATCGTGCTCGATTCGATCAACGCGCTGGAGCTGGGGCGCTTCCCGGATGATGACGTGGCCGACTCGCTGCGCCACATCACCGGCGTTTCCCTCACCCGCACAACCGGCGGGGAGGGGCAGTACGTCACGATCCGCGGCCTGCAGCAGCAGTACAACATCGTGACCCTGAACAACCGCATCGTCGCCACCGACGACGATGGGCGCGCGCTGGCCTTCGACATCCTGCCCGCGGACGTGATCTCCGGCGCCGACGTTCTCAAATCCTCCCAGGCCTCGGCCGTCGAGGGCAGCATCGGCGGCACGGTCAACATGCGCTCGGCGCGCCCCTTCGATAACCCCGGCTTCCATACCGCGGTACGCATCGAGGGGGATTACAACGACATGTCCGAGTACTGGGGCAAGAAGGCCTCCGCCTTCATCAGCAATACCAGCTCCGGGGGTACCTGGGGGTACCTGCTGGGGGCGGTGTACTCCGACGCGCGCACCCGCTCGGACTCCCTGAACTACAACACCTATGACCAGGACCTTCCGGGCACCTGGCCGCCCCCGGCGGCCGATGGCACGCCGAACCCCAACGGTGTGCCGGTGGTGGGCGAGTGCTGCATCTCCTTCGGCTCGGTGGTCGATGAGAAAAAGCGCGGGGCGCTCTCCGGGGCTCTGCAGTGGCGTCCGACCGATACGCTCAGCTTCACCCTCGATGGGCTCTACACCAAGCTTGATGATCCGCAGGTGGCCTACAACCAGGCCTACTATCCGGACTTCAATTACGACGCCAACGGCGATCCGGAATGGTCCAACGTCGTCGTCCATAACGGCCTCGTCACCTCCTTCACCGGCAATACCTTCACGCCCGAGCTGGTCAACCAGACGATCGACCGCAAAGTCACGACCTCGCTCGTGGGGCTGAACGCCGAGTGGCAGCCGACCTCACGCCTGAGTTTCGCCGCCGACCTGTACCGCTCGCGCGCCAACCGCCCCGAGGGCGGCAATGACGCCTTCGTCACTGCGGGGCTCGAGTCAACCACGCCCTACAACCAGAACACGATCAACTGGACCAACAGCACCAATGGCAGGCTGCCGAACATCTCCGTCACGCTGCCCAACGGGCAGGACTTCGGTCAGGCACTCGCGGCCGGCCAGCTCGGCAATGACCACTGGACCGCGCACTACACCGGACTCGGGGGCAATTCGATCCATGACAAGGTGACCGGGACCACGCTCGACGGCACGCTCAAGATGGACGCAGGTCCGCTGACGCAGCTGCGCTTCGGGCTGGGGCAGACCTGGCGCGACAAGTCGCGCGATGACTACGACAACGACTGGACCGGCGGCTCGAGCCAGTACGACTTCTACACCACCCCAGTGGGAGCCAACCCGATCACCTTCGGCTCCCTGGGGGCGAACGTCGTCGGGATCCGCACCTTCCCGCACTACATGCAGGGCGCCGGCGGCTCATTCCCGCAGACGGTCGGGTACTTCAACATCCAGGCGCTGCTCAACGCGCTGCGCAGCCTCGATGGCCAGCCGAACCTCTACGGCACGACCGACTCGCCCGTGTACGATTTCGCCTTGACCCTGCCGCAGTTCAACGCGGTGAACTCCTATGCGGTGCGGGAGACCACGACCGCCGCTTATCTGGAGGCGGCATTCGCCGGCAACAACTGGAATGGCAACCTCGGGGTGCGCGTGGTGCATACGCACACCTCCGCGAGCACCGCCGTGAACCAGATCGAGTCGGTCACCGTCGACAATCCCTCGAACCCCACGGATCCCGCGACCGTGGTGTACAGCGATGCGACGCCGACGAGCAGCAGCGGCTCCTACACGCAGGCGCTGCCGTCCCTGAACTTCACCTACCGTTTCCGCCCCAACCTGCAGCTGCGCTTTGGCGCCTCCGAAACGATCGCGCGGCCGCAGCTCGATCAGCTGGCCCCGACGCGCACGGATGACTCGCTCAACCGCGACTACCGGGTCGACTACGCGGGCAACGCGGAGCTCAAGCCGATCCGCGCGTACTCGCTGGACCTGTCGCTCGAGTGGTACTACCAGCCCAAGTCCGCCCTCACCCTGGCGATCTTCGGCAAGGACATCAAGGACTTCATCACCACCCAGGTGCTCAACGACGTCGACATCGGCGTGCAGGGTTACTTCGGCGGCAGTACTACACCGGTGCCGGTGCTCTACACGGTCTCGCAGCCCATCAACGGCGACAACAGTTACGTCAAGGGCATCGAGTTCAGCTTCACCCACATCACGGCCAGCGGCTTCGGCGTGCACGGGCAGTACACCCGGACCTGGAGCAATTCCTGGGTGGACGGCCAGTACGTGGGCGAGCTCGAAGGGGTGTCCTCCAACAGCGGCTCGCTCGGGATCCTCTACGAGAATGCCCGGCTGAGCGCGAACGTCAATTGGGACTACGACGGGCCGTCCGTGGCGCAGACCTTCACCGAGGTCGATGGCTGGAAGGCCTACAACGACGCCTTCTCCTGGGTCACCGCGCAGGTGTCGTACGAGTTCGTGCCGGGCCTGCGCGTCTACGCCGAGGGCAAGAATCTCTCCAACTCGATCGCGCGCACCTACCTTGCGAACCGCCAGGATGCCGTGTGGGCCTACGGTTCCTCCGGAACCGGGAGCAGCGTGGGACAGGGGTACGCGGCCTACGGACGCAGTTACACGTTAGGCTTCAGCTATCGTTTCTGAAGCATCAAGGCGGTTACGGGCATTGATCGTGAGACACCCGACGGGGAGAGCGTGACACCCTGGCTCGTCTACGCCCTCATGACCACGCTCACCTGGGGCGTGTGGGGCGCCTTCACCTCGGTGCCGAGCGAACACGGCTTCCCGGACACCCTCACCTACGTGGTATGGGCGCTGACCATGATTGCGCCCGCGAGCTGGGCGCTGCGAAGGATGAAGACGCCGCTGGCGCGGGATCGGCGCTCCGTCGTGCTGGGCCTTGCCATAGGTCTGCTGGGCGCGGGCGGGCAGATGCTCTTGTTCCGGGCGGTGTCGCTGGGGCCGACGTACCTGATCTTCCCCATCGTCTCGCTCTCCCCCGTGATCACGATCCTCCTGTCTCTGGCTCTGCTGGGCGAGCGCACGGGCAAGCTCGGAGTGGCGGGCATTGTCCTCGCCGTGCTGTCGCTGCCGCTGTTCGACTACTCCCCCGAATCCGGCGCCCATCACTACGGCACCTGGTTCTTCATGGCCCTCGTCATCATGGTCGCCTGGGGGCTGCAGGCCTATTTCATCAAGCTTGCGAACGCGACCATGAGCGCGGAGAGCATCTTCGCGTACATGATGGTTACCGGCCTGATGTTCATCCCGGTTGCGTTGGCACTCACGGACTTCTCCAAACCCATTTACCTGGGTCTCGCCGGGCCCTGGCTCGCCGCCATGACCCAGATCCTGAATGCGGTCGGGGCGCTGCTCCTGGTGTACGCGTTCCGCTACGGCAAGGCGATCGTCGTTTCCCCGCTCATCAACGCGGGGGCTCCGCTGTTGACGACACTGATCTCGCTCGCCGTGGCCGGGGCGCTGCCCGGCCCCTATAAGCTGGCGGCAGTGCTCCTGGCGCTCGCAGGAGCCTTGCTGCTCTCATTGCAGCCCGACGCGCCGGTTGACGCGCCCGCATGAAGGCCCTGCTGCAGCTCTTGCAACGGCACAAGGCCGGCAGCGGCGAGGGAATCTATTCGGTGTGCTCGTCTCATCCGCTCGTGATCGAGGCCGCGCTGCGCGAGGCTCATCGACGCGGGCAGTGGACCTTGCTCGAGGCGACCTCCAACCAGGTCAACCAGTTCGGTGGCTACAGCGGCATGACCCCTGCGCAATTCCAGGCGTACGTGACGGACATCGCCGCGCGCGCGGCGCTGCCCAAGGAGCGCCTGCTGCTGGGGGGGGATCACCTCGGACCCAATGCCTGGCGTTCCGAGACCGCGGCGGTCGCCATGCAGCACTCGGAGCGGCTGATCCATGACTACGTCGCGACCGGCTTCAGAAAGATACATCTCGATTGCTCCATGAGCTGTGCGGATGACCCGGCGGTGCTCACCGATCAGGTCGCCGCCGCGAGGGCCGCGCGGCTCTGCCACGTGGCCGAGAAGGCCTGGGCAGGAGCCGGAGGCGAGGCGCCGGTTTACGTTATCGGCACGGAGGTGCCGACACCCGGCGGTGCGGCCGAGGGCCTGCATGAACTTGCGACGACTTCACCGGCTGCGGTAACCGCGACGCTCGAGTCGCATCGCAGCGCCTTCCGCTCGCTCGGTCTTGATGCGGCGTGGGAGCGCGCGGTGGCACTGGTGGTGCAGCCGGGCGTGGAGTTCGATAACCACAAGGTGATTGACTACGATCCTACGAAGGCCGCGCAACTCTCCAGGCGCATCGAAAACGAGGCCACGCTCGTCTACGAGGCGCACTCCACCGACTACCAGACACCTGCCGCACTCGCCGCACTGGTGCGCGATCACTTCGCGATCCTCAAAGTCGGGCCCGGTGCGACCTTCGCCCTGCGCGAAGTGCTGTGGGCACTGGTGGCTATCCGCATCGAGCTCGGCGGCGATGCGCGTGAGTCCTTGAAGGAAGCCGTGCTCAGCGCGATGCGGCGCGAGCCCAAGTACTGGAAGCCCTACTACCGCGATCCGAAGTCACAAGCCTTCGAGCTGCAGTACAGCCTCAGTGACCGGATCCGCTACTACTGGAGCGTTCCCGAGGTGCAGCGAGCGACCGCGAAACTGCTCGAGGACTTGAGCCAGCGCGGTATTCCCCTGACACTGCTCAGCCAGTACCTGCCCGAACAGTACGCAGCCGCGCGCGCAGGCTCACTCGCGAACGACCCGCGGCAGCTGCTGCTGGATGGCGTTGCCCGGGTCCTGTCCGGGTATGCCCGGGCGTGCCGCCCGGATGCTGCCGTGACATCCACATGCTAGGCACTGAGGACAGGCAGATGGACGTGTTTGGCCTCAGCGCCGAGCAGATCGACAGTGCCGGAGCGCACTGGACCGCACGCGAGATCTGCCAGCAGCCGCAGATCTGGCTGGATGTGGAACGGCTGATGGCGGCTGAGGCCGACCGCCTGCATCGCTTCCTGGCGCCACTGCTGGCCCAGCCGGACCTACGCATCGTGCTGACCGGCGCGGGCACGTCGTCGTTCGTGGGTCAGTGCCTGGCGCCCGCTATGGCCCGCCACGGCCGGCGCGTGGAAGCCATCTCGACGACGGACCTGGTCGCAGGCCCCGCGAGCTGGCTGTCGCGAAGCACGCCTACGCTGCTGGTGTCCTTCGCGCGATCGGGCAACAGCCCCGAGAGCGTCGCGGCACTGGAACTGGCGGACGAGCACGTGGAGCATTGTTCCCACCTCGTCGTGACCTGCAACGCGGAGGGTGCACTCTTCAAGCGCACACGGGGTACGACAAACGCCTGTGCCATCCTCCTGCCTGAGGCCAGCAACGACCGCGGCTTCGCCATGACCTCCAGCTTCACCGGCATGCTGCTCGCGGCGGCGCTGGCCTTCGAAGTCCTGCCGGCGGGCGCAGAAACCACCTCCGTGCTCGCGCAGCTGGCACCCCGGATCCTGCCCGGCTGTGTTGCGCTGCTGCGCTCGCTGGTGCGGGGCGCATTCGAGCGGGTCATCTATCTCGGCAGCAATGAACTTAAGGGCCTGGCGCGCGAAGCGGCGTTGAAGATGCTCGAGCTCACCGACGGACAAGTGGTGACCGCTGCCGACTCGGCGCTTGGTTTCCGCCACGGCCCCAAGACCATCCTGAACCGCAGCAGCCTGGTGGTCGTGTTTCTCTGCAGTGACCCGTACACCCGCCGATATGAGCTGGATCTTCTGAAGGAACTGCGCCGCGATGGGGTTGCCGGCCGGATCGTGGCACTTTCAACCGCTCCCATTGAGGGGCAGCATGCGGATGATGTGCTCCTGGCGGAAGGAACATCCCATGCCCCTGCGGTTGGCGATCTTGAAGCCTGTTGCGCGTACGCCCTGTTCGCGCAGTCCCTGGCACTGCTGCGTTCGTTGGCGCTGGGCGTGCGGCCTGACAGCCCCAATGCGGCGGGCACAGTGAGCCGGGTCGTGCAGGGCGTCTTGATCTATCCCTGGACTCGATCCCGGTGAGGACCTACCTGGGGGTCGATGGCGGCGGCAGCAAGACCAGTTTTCTTCTCATCGATGAAACCGGCAAGGTACTCGCCTCCCACACTGAAGGTCCCGCCTACTACCTGGAGATCGGCCTGGAAGAGCTGCGTGCGATGCTCGGTCGAGGCATACGCACCACGCTGGCACGCGCGCGCATCTCCCCCGCCAACCTCACCTTCGCGTTCCTCGGCTTGCCGGCCTACGGCGAGGACAGCCGCTTGTTACCCGTCCTCAATGCGATCGCCTCACCGGAGCTGCCCTCGGAACGCCATCGCTGCGGCAATGACATGGTGTGCGGCTGGGCGGGAGCCCTCGCTGGGGAGGACGGTATTAACGTCGTGGCTGGCACCGGCTCCATCGCGTACGGCGAATACCACGGACGAACCGCGCGGGCGGGAGGCTGGGGAGAGCTATTTGGAGACGAAGGCTCGGCGTACTGGATTGCACGCGAGGGGCTGACGCTGTTTTCACGCATGAGCGATGGCCGCGCGCCAAGAGGTGCCCTATACGAAATCGTCCGAGCGCACTTTGCGCTGCAGACTGACCTTGATCTGTGTGCCGCGGTCTACGGCCAGAGCGTGGCGCAGCGAAGTCAGTTTTCCCAGCTCTGCCGGCTCGTTGCGCAAGCGGCCAATGCTGGCGATGCACAAGCCGGCACCCTCTTCGAGCGGGCTGCAATCGAGCTGGCCGCGATCATCAATGCCGTGAGACAACAGTTGCGCGTGCCCGAGACTGAAGCGCTAATGCTCTCGAATTCCGGCGGGTTGTTTCAGCTTGGCGAGCAGTTGCGCGCGCCGCTTCGATCTGCGTTGTCCGCTGCTGGCGTGCCCTACCAATTCATTGATCCGCGTCTGTCTCCGGTATCTGGCGCGGCGCTTCAGGCGGCCAGGCTCGGCGGATTTCCCCTAGGTGCAGAGGCCGTCACCTCACTGGCCTGTCAGACGAAGTAAGACCCCGGGCTTATCCCTTCTCGTCACTCATCGGGTGCTCGATATCCCGGTGCGTGGCCGGATATCCACCGACGATCCATCAACCGCTATAGCAGCGTGCGTGTCGGGCTATGGCGTGTTCCAGAGCCTCGAGCTGGGTCTTGGTCCTTGGCTGAGGAGCGGCAAGCTCGTACAGATCCTCTCCGAATGGGGTGACGAGCGCTGGCCGCTATATGCGTACTACGCTTCGCGCCACCTGCCGCCGGCCAAGATCCGGGCCTTCCTGGATTTCGTGCGGGAACTGGTAGTACCTGAGACCAACGACTGATCATCGGTGGTCCAACGCCTGGCGTCTTGGAAGTGTCGCGAGGGGATCGTCGGGACGCCGCAGGATTTGGGCGACGTCGGCTTGAGCTCTCGTAGCAATACGAGCGTGCAATTCCCTGCGTGCGAGCGTCCCCGGCTATGCTTCCCGATCCACGACCGCGCGGAGAAACTAGCGATGGGCGCATCCAGGCCAACAACAGGGGCGTCGTTTCCCATCTCTCAGGCTTGAACAGCCCCACTCGATCCGACGGTTTCTGGTTTCCGATTTTTTTGCTGACTCAATCCAACAAATCCACTCGTTTCGTGCGAGCGGTGTAATGTCCTCCCATGTAGTTAGCGCCTTCGGGTGGGACCTAAGTGCTTTCTTTAAGTCTGCAGGCACCTCGTGCACCACACCGCCCGAGATCTTCTTTTGCGACACGAATGAACTCTCCGGATTCGGTACCTTAGAAACCAAACGAAAACATCACCCGACCGGGTGATCTAGCGGCCATCGCAAGCTTCTGTGTGAAGTCCCGGGACCAAGCTGACATTCTGACTCCCTTCTCGACCGGGGAGTAGAGAGCCCATGACCAAAACCGAACGGGACCGAGGTTTAGCTCGGCGGCTGAAGGCTGTGCGTATCCTCAGGAGCGGCATGCCTGGGGAGCCCGCCAGGAATATGATCGCTCGATAGAAATTCGAAAGAGCTAACTGCTCGGACGACTCTCCCAACAGCGGCCGTTCAAGGGTAACGGAGCGGACATTGACCGCACCGGGACCGATTGCCCCTCAGCTGGCAATCCAGCTCGGCCAAACCTAATCACTTAGGCTAAGCTGCCGCTCACCAGGCGATGAGAAGACCTCTCCCAGGGGGATCCTGCCGGTGACTCAGTCCCCGCACGCGGCATACCTGAGCTACGCCTCCCAGGATGCGGAGGCGGCCCAGAGGATTTGCGAGACGCTGCGCGCGACCGGCATCTTTCTCGATCAGAGCGAGTTGCGGAGCGCGGACGCGTGGGATAAGAAGATCCGACACGAAATCCACGACTGCGCCCTCTTCATTTCGATGATCCGCCACAGCACACTCAGGAGCGGCTCGAGGGCTATTTTCGGCCTCGTCTCCCTGATACGCCATTGCACTGTCTCGCGTAACTTGGAACCGATCGAATGGCTCGAATGATGGAAGCAATTCACCAAGTACAAGCCGATAGCGAACTGGAATTTCACGCTGGCAGTCGGCCTGATGAACAGCCTGGGTTCTCGCTCCGCACCCTGGTCAGGATTCTGGCCACTGGAGCTTGCTACTACCTCGCGACCCGAATCGCGTGGCTGCTGTGTTTTCCGGACAGCAAGGTGTCCCTTTTCTTTCCTCCGCACGCTGTCCTGGTTTCCATTCTGCTGCTTGTTCCCACTCGTCACTGGTGGGCGTACACGCTGGCCGCCGCATGCAGTCACTACTTCGCCACGCAGCAGGAGCATTGGCCGCCCCTCTATGCACTGCAGTGTGAGGCTTTCGATGCAGTGCAGTGTGTTTTGGCGGCCGGCGCGATTCGCATGTTCATCAAGTCACGGTTCGATCTCATCAACCTCCGTGAAGCCATCATCTTTGTCCTGATCGCGGTGCTCATCGTTCCTGTTGGGACTGCCTTCTGGGGGGCCGCCTTTACCGTCTCCAATCACTTTGGAACTCACTACTGGGTCGAATGGCGCAATCTCAGCATCTCGAATGGAGTAACAGCAATCGTGCTGGTGCCGGCCATCCTGATTGGCGTCCACCAGCTATCTATAAAACGGTTCAGAGCCGCACCGGGGCGCATGCTGGAGGGGTGCTTGCTTGCCGCGGCCATCTTCGCGGTCGGATACCTCGCCTTCGATCGATCGCCTGCGGGACCGGACACTTCGCCTGCACTCCTCTACGCACCCGTTCCTATGCTCATCTGGGCGGCCCTCCGCTTTGGGCTTGGAGGCGTTAGCGCGTCTATGCTGGTTTTTACCATCCTCGCGATCTGGGGGACGATGCAGGGACGCGGGCCGTTCCTGACGCAAACGCCCTCGGAAAACGCATTGGCCCTGCAGTTGTTCCTCCTGATGGTGGCCACTCCGCTGATGTTGCTCGCGGTCGCGGTCGGTGACGAAAGACGGTCGACGGAGGCATTGCGCGACGGCGAGGAGCGCATGAGCCTCGCGGTGGAGAGCGCGCAATTGGCGCTGTGGGATTGGGACGTAACGAGCGACAGGGTCTGGATGACGGGCGACGGACGGAAGTTCCTGGGCTTCCAGCCGGGCGAACCCATTCATTTCTCCAACCTGGCCAGCCTGGACGGGCGCGTCCATCCCGACGATAGTGTCGTGCTCGCGAACGCGATCCGGCGCGCGCTGGAGACTCGCGGTTCTTATGAGGTGCAGTATCGCATCATCCGGCCCGACGGCTCGGTGCGATGGCTCGCCGCGCGCGGCCACCCAAGCCCCGCCGCAGATCACGCACTTCCGCGAATACTCGGCGTTTCGATGGACATCACGCGCCAAAAACAGGCTGATGCGGAGGCGCAGTTGCAGCGAGAGGAGCTGGCATATCTTTCCCGTGTGGCCACCGTGAGCGCGCTCTCGGGTTCCCTCGCGCACGAGTTGAGCCAACCGCTCAGCAGCATCCTCTGGAATGCACAGGCGGGCCAACTCTGCATGTCGCAGGAACCGCCCGACCTCGTCGAGCTTCGCGCCATCTTCGCGGACATCGTCAGCGCGAACTGCCTCGCCGGAGAGATCATCGAGCGCCTGCGCACCATGCTGCGCCGCGGCGAGGTCGCGCTCCAGCCGGTGAGTGTGAATGAGAGTCTCGAGGAATTGCTCCGTCTCACACGCAACAATCTCATTGCGCGCGGCGTTTCCGTCTCGAATCTCAGCACCGGCGACCTTCCCCCCGTCATGACGGATCGCGTGCAACTCCAGCAGGTCCTCCTCAATCTGATCGTGAACGCGTGTGACGCCATGCAATCAAATCCACCGGAGGACCGTAACCTCACGCTCAAGACTTTCATCGCGCAGGACGAGATGCGCATCGGCGTACTGGACTGCGGAGTTGGATTGCCGGACGACGTTGAGACCTTGTTTCAGCCGTTCCACACGACCAAGGATGGCAGTCTGGGCATGGGCCTTTCGATCTGCCGCACGCTGGTGACATCGCACGGCGGGAGACTGTGGGCGGAGCGCGGGGCCGAGCGCGGCGCTGCGTTCTATGTCGCGCTGCCTCTGGCCAAGAGGGACGCATGATCGACGCGGCCACCGTCAGCATCGTCCACGATGCCCTTCTTGCGAGTCCGCCAACCCCGCGGATTTTGCGCGGGAATTGTAGCTTTATTTGGCTGCAACGCGCGTCGAGATGCGCCGGGGGCGAGACTCGTACGCGTGGAGTCTGGTTCGCTCGCCGCACCACGTCCTGAAGTTCCCTCAGCTAGGGTAGAGTGCGGCAGATCGATAACCGGCACGCTGAGGCTGTGATCAATGACAACGAGACGAGACGCTCTCGGGCTGATCGGGTGGGCACTCCCCGCATGGACGCTTGCGGCGCATGGACGGGCGCAGCAGCTGTCCTCGGCTGTCGTGGTGGAGGACCCTTCCATCAGGATCATCGAGAATGTATGGATCCCGATGTCAGATGGCTCGCGCCTTGCGGCGCGCTTGTTTTTGCCGCACACAACCGGCCAGGCGCCCACGGGCGCGGTCCTCGAATACCTTCCTTACCGCAAGCGCGATGCCTATCGCTACCGAGACGACGTCGCAGGCCCCTTTCTGGCAAAGGCGGGCGTTGCGCTGCTGCGTGTCGATATTCGCGGGACTGGCGAGTCCGACGGCGCCATGATCGACGAATATATGCCCATCGAGCAGACCGATGCGCTGGCGGTGATCGAGTGGATCGCTCGCCAGCCCTGGTGCAACGGAAATGTCGGCATGCGCGGGATCTCCTATGGTTCATTCACCGCGCTTCAGGCAGCGGCCAAGGCCCCCACCGCATTGAAGGCGATCGTCTCGACGTGCGGAACCGAGCAGCGCTATCTGGACGACATTCATTATCGGGGTGGCTGCCTCATCAATGACCAGTACGTGTGGGCCATGGAGTGGCAAGTCATCATGCGCGCGCCGCCCGACCCGCTCATCGTCGGCGAAGACCGCTGGCGACCCATGTGGCAGCAACGGCTCGACGTCAGCGGCCCCATGACGATCCTTTGGAATGAGCACCCGACTCTCGATGCTAAGTGGCAGTCCGGATCGATCCACGACTACGGCGCGATCCGGTGCGCCATCTACAACGTCGCCGGCATGCTTGATGCGTATCTCCCGTCGGCTACGCGGATGATGGAACGCGCCCCGCAGGTGCCACAGAAGGCTCTCATCGGCCCTTGGGCACACAAGTGGCCAGGCTATCCCCAGCCAGCGGGTCATCGGGGTGTACCGACCGCGGCTGCCAACGGCACTCCGGGGCCGGGCGTCGATTGGCTGCCCGTCGAGGCACGCTGGTGGCGACACTGGCTGCTGGGCGAGAGGAACGGCATCATGGAGGAGCCGCGGGTATGGGCTTTGCGGGAAGATGCGCCCCCGGGCGCCAACTATCCGCATGACACGCGCGGAGCTTGGGTGTCCGAGCCAGCCTGGCCCGCCAACGAGATTAAGGTTCGAACCTTGTGTCTCAACGTCGAGGGGCTGCAGGAGCGAGCGGGAGCACACACTCTCCTGATGCACCGGACAGATCTGACGATCGGCTTTGCCAATCGCTGGTCAGGCGCCTCGGGCGACCCCGAGACCTGGTGGCGCGATCAGGCAACGGATGATGCGCGCTGCTTGCGCTTCGATTCGTCACCGCTGCAGGAACCGCTCGACATCATGGGCGAGCCCGTCTTCCAGGTGCGCGTCCGCGCTGACAAGCCGGTCGCCAAGCTGTTCGCGCGGTTGACGGAGGTAACGCCCGAGGGCCGCTCGAACTTCGTCAGTTTCGCGTTGCTGAATCTGACTCATCGAAACAGCGATGAGAACCCAGCCGCGGTCGTCGCCGGACAGGACTACGATGTCCGTCTCAAGGGCCACTTCGCCTGCTACCGCTTCTCCCGCGGCAGCCGTATCCGCGTGGCCCTGAGCGAAACCTGGTGGCCGGTGGTTTGGCCGTCACCCGAGCCGGTGACTCTTCAGATCACTGCGGGAGCCTCGACCGTCGAACTGCCGGTACGGCCCGCACGCGCCGGCGAGACACCGCCTTTCGGAATATATCGAGAACGCTATGCCGTTCCGGGGACATCGCCAGCGCCTTACGAGCGGCCCCTCGAGAACGTCCAGATTAGCGGGGAGCCCGGCAGCCGAACCTTCACTCTGACCGAAGGATCGCTCGAGCCCAAGGGTGAACCGATTGACGGGATCGAGACCGTTTACAAAGAAGCGTACAAGCTGCGCCGTGCCATTCGGGAGAATGATCCCAACAGCGCGGAATGGGAGGCCGAGGCCATCAACGTGTACGAACGCCCCGGGTGGAAAGTGAAGCTCCGTGCCTGGAGTCTCTGCCGGTCAACGCCCACGCACTTCGTGTGTTCGGAGAGCTTCGAGGCCTGGGATGGCGAGCGCTCGATATTTTCGCGAAGCTGGGAAAAGAAGATCACCCGTGAGCTCGTCTAATATGGCAGCAATAGTTCACTCAGTCCTATCGCTGACGCCAACCACCCGGTGACACGCCGAATTGGCGCTTGAAGGCACGGCTGAACGCCGATTCGGAGTCGTAACCAATGGCCGCACCAATCTGGGCCAGGCTGCCGCGCCCCTCTCGCAAATACTGCGCCGCCATATGCATGCGCCACATCGCCAGGTACTGCATCGGTGGCTGCCCCAGCAGCGAGGTGAAGCGCTCCGCAAAGACGGAGCGTGACATACCCACTTCGACCGCGAGCGATTCCGCGGTCCATGCCTCTGTCGGGCGCGCATGAAGAACCGCCAGGGCCCGTCCGATATGTGGATCACGCAGTCCTGCGAGCCATCCGCGCCGTTCCGGCGGCAGGCCGGCGACACATTGGCGCACGGCCTCAACAAACAGCAGCTCGGATAGTTTGGCGATTACTGTCGTAGAACCGAGGCGGCCGGCAGCGATTTCGCTTGCGGCAAAGCGGAAAGAACTCTCCATCCACGCCCCGGATGGTGTTGACCGTACGCTTACCTTCAACACCGCCGGCAATGCCGAGAGCAATGGACTGAACGGCGTGTCACAACCAAGATAGCCGCACAGGAGCTGCGTGGCTGCGCCACCGCCGCCGTAGACGATGCGCGCGAGCCTGCCATCCCGGGGTGGCTGAATGACCTCTCGTGCCGGCACGGGCGCGGGGTTCAGCTCGCTGCCAAACGTATGAGCACTATTGTGCGGCAGCAGCACGATCTCGCCCGCACCGACATCGATCGCGTCACCGCCCTCCGGCTGCAGACGCATGCAACCCTGGGCGACAAAATGGGACGCAATGACATGACGAGGCGCCTCCAGAAAGGGCTTGCAGTCGTCGGATGACACCTTGCCGCTGATGCACCACGGCGCCGTGAAGTCCGCTTCGAGGAAGACTCCGCCAGATAACCTGATTACCCGCAAGACGTCAGAGAAAACATCCACCGCTCGCCAGCCTTTACATCCAGAGCCTGGAGCATGAGTTCAGGAGCCTTGGTTATTCAAGGTCAGATTCAGGACTTATAGAGTCGCGACCACCGGAAATCAAGGAACGAGGCTGTGGACAGAGGGTTGTTACATTCAGGTCGATTCATGCATATCGCACGGCAATCGGCGCCGAAGAAGGACTGCATTCGCAAGGTTCTGGATGGCTGTCCATCGCTCCTCGAAGCACAAGTAACCATGTTGCCCTACGTCACTATCACCAAGAGGGACTTCCCATGAATGCTGCTGTTGCCGAGGTGAAGAGCGAGGCTGGTCACTCCGCCCGCTATGCCCGCGTGATCGCACTGTCGAAGAAGACCGAATGGCAGATTGATCGTGATCTGCTGCGGGACCGTACGTTTGACTTCTCACGAAAGTTTCTGCCAGACGGCCTGACGCTGAGCCATCGATTGACCTTTTTGTCGGCCGACGATGTGCGCCTGATGAGTCAGGTGCAAGGCCGGACCTATGCGTACATTTTCGGGCTGGTGGAGCGTTTCATAAGCGCGAAGATGCTCGACCTGGGTCGGGCCAAGATATTCGGTGATCAGCTCGCACTGGAAGGCCTAGTGCGCTTCTCCAACGAGGAGATCAAGCACCAGGAATTGTTCCGGCACATGGAGGTGATGATTGCACCGCATATGCCGGACGGCTATCGTCGAGTTGCCGATCCAAACGATGTGGCCCGAGCTGTGCTTGCCGCAAGCACGTGGGCTGTCCTGGCGCTCACCTGTCATATCGAACTGTTTGTCCAGTCGCACTACGCGCAGAGCATCGCTCCACATCAGGAGATCTGCCCGCTCTTCAGAGACGTCTTCCAGTTTCACTGGAGGGACGAGTGCCAGCACGTGGTTCTCGATGAGCTTGAGTGGAAAGCTGAGCACGCAACGCTTTCGCCTGCCGAACGCGATCTGGCGGTCGATGATCTGATCGCGCTGGTGGCCGCCGTAGACGGAATACTGCAGGAGCAGTCAACAGCGGACGCTCGCTACTTTATACGAAATGCCCAAGAAACCTACACCGTTGAACAGACGGCGCAAATAGAGGTCTCCGTGTTGGCTGCCTACCGCTGGCAGTACATCATCTCCGGTGTACAGCATCCCCACTTTAGCCGCCTGTTGACCGGTCTGACGACGCCGGCACAGATGTCACGGATACAGGCGGCATTGGCGCCGATCCTTGGTGGCTGAACTTGCTCCGTGACGCCGGCCGCATGCCGGCGCCACGGCCACCCAAGTCGCCGAGATTCTCATGACTATACCGATGTGGATGTTGCTCGGGTTTGCGACATGGACGATCCTCTTGCTGATGGTAACCGTCGGCAGCTACCGATGGATCCAGATCTTGCTTGGACGCAAGCGGATTGGAGCTTTTCCTTCTGATCAGGTCGAGGGAGACGACTGGTATCGGCGGTCAATGCGGGCACACGCCAACTGCGTCGAGAATCTGCCCGTCTTCGGAGCCATCGTATTGGCGCTCTATGCCAGCGGTGTTTCAAGTCCAGCTGTCGATCGGCTGTCCATGGCAGTGCTCGCTGCCAGAGTAGTGCAATCAACGGTCCACGTGTCTCATGTGCAAACCGACGCATTTGTGTCTGTAAGGTTTTCTTTCTTTTGCGCCCAGCTCGCGGCCTTTCTGGCCCTCATCATCCTGATCGTCCTGCACGCCATCCACGGATAGCGGTGCTTGCGGCGTGTAATCTGGTGATGCAGACAGCAACGGCGGCTTCGGAGGGTAATGCTCAGTGACCACCACAGATCGGGAGAATTGATTGCCCCTGACATAGGCTAGGTCGTACGGAAAGTCACACTTCAAGCGCCGAAGCTCAGTCCGGGAATAATCATCGATTAGCTGTTGCAGCTCCGGACCCAGCAGCTCGGCAGCCTCGCCAGCCCTGCCTTTCCGCAACTCGAAAGGGCTTTAAGTCCGGTCGCGCGCTTAGATAGCACGCGAGCGCTTGCGCTTCGGAGTTCGCGAGGCGCTTGGCTGAGTCGACACTCTGACGAAATCGATGAACGCTCGTAGCGGGGCAGGTACGAGGCGCCGACCGGAGTAGTAGAGAAAGGGCCCTGAGAATCGCTGCCACCACGGTTCGAGGACAGGCTCGAGCGCGCCGCTGTCAAAGTGCGGGCGCAGCCACTCGTCGAAGAGGCAGATGATGCCGACGCCGGCAATCGCGGCATCGACGGCGAGATCGGTCGCGGTGCCGACGCTGACGAGCAGTGGCCCCGTCGGCTCGATCCGCACCACCTCGCCGGCGCGCTCGAACTCCCACGGCGTCATCGCGCCGCTGCTGAAGCGGCCACGCAAGCACGCATGCTCGAGGAGTTCGCGTGGATGCTGGGGGCGACTGCGGCGATCGAGGTAGGCGGGAGCCGCAGCCGCCGCAAAGCGCTGCGTGCGCGGACCGATCGGCACGGCGATCATGTCCTGCTCCAATCGCTCGTCATAACGGATTCCAGCGTCGAACCCGGCACCGAGTACATCGATGAAGCCATCGTCGGCGATCACCTCCAAACGAATCTCCGGATAAGCGGCGAGAAAGCGCGGCACGATCCCCGGAAGGACGAGCCGCGCGGCGCTGATCGGCACATTGAGCCTGAGCGTACCCGCGGGCTTGTCGCGGAATCGGTTCACCACATCGAGAGCCGACTCCACCTCGGTCAGCGCGGGAGAGAGTCGCTCAAGCAGCCGCTTGCCGGCCTCTGTGGGGGCGACGCTTCGCGTCGTGCGATTGAGGAGCCGGATGCCGAGCTGCGTTTCCAGGCGGCGCACCGCTTCGCTGAGGCCGGATGCGCTCGTGTTCGAGGCACGCGCAGCCTCGCGGAAGCCCCCGGCGCGGGCGACGCTCACGAAAGCGTTGAGATTACCGAGATCGGTCCCCACTGTTCGATTTTCCGTACAGCCTGTGCGAATTGTGCCCGATTATCGCGCATGCGGACAGTGGCTAGATTGTGCCCACTCTCAGAGGAGATCGATCATGGCCACAGTTGATAAGTCCGGCACATTCACCCTCGGCGGGGATCGCTCCGCAAGGCGGCTCGGGTACGGCGCCATGCAGCTGGCGGGCCCCGGAGTATTTGGTCCGCCGAAGGATCCAGAGGCAGCCCTGGCTGTCCTGCGCGAGGCGGTGGCGAGCGGTGTTAACCACATCGACACCAGTGACTTTTACGGTCCACACGTCACCAATCACCTGATTCGCAAGGCACTGCATCCGTATGCGGATGACCTGATCATTGTGACCAAGATCGGGGCCCGGCGCGGCGCAGACGGATCATGGCAACCGGCTTTCTCCCCGAAGGAGCTGACCGAGGCGGTGCACGACAACCTGCGAAACCTCGGCCTGAATGTGATCGATGTGGTCAACCTTCGCAGCATGTTTGACATCCATGGGCCCGGCGAAGGCTCGATCGAGGAGCCACTCAGCGCACTGGCTGAACTTCAGCGCAAGGGACTGGTACGTCACATCGGCTTAAGCAACGTTACGCCTGCGCAGATCGAGGAAGGGCGCCGGATCTGCGAGATCGTTTGCGTGCAGAACCACTACAACGTGGCGCACCGGGCGGACGATGCACTGATCGATGAGCTTGCCCGCCGTGGCATCGCCTATGTGCCGTTCTTTCCGCTTGGCGGCTTCACCCCGCTGCAGTCATCCGGCTTATCCGAGGTGGCACGGCGTCTCGGTGCCACCTCCATGCAAGTTGCCCTCGCTTGGCTGCTGCGCCGCGCGCACAACATTCTTCTGATCCCTGGTACCTCTTCGATGGCGCACTTGCGGGAAAACCTTGCGGCAGCCGAGTTGGATTTGCCGGAGGATGCAGTTATCGCGCTGGACAGAATTGGGGCACACACCAGCGCTGCTGCCTGAAGCGAGAACAGCAGTACTGCCAGGAAACCCGGCGTGAACCTCGACTGGCCGCTTCGGGAAGGTCGAATCCGTCATGCGTGTGGCTGCTTCTGGCCGCCCGCAGCCAAGATGGGACCGGAGTGTCTTCAGTGACCGTGGCTTCGGCCAGAGGAGCTCAGGCGCGCGCTCAGGTCGCCGGACACTCGTCCTCGAAGCCGCCCGGTTGTTCGGTCGCCTGCGCATCCGGCGGTGGGTAGGTCTCGCGGAACGTGAAGGCCTCGGGGTGTGGCCCCTTGCAGCGCAGCAGCTCCAGCCGCGCGATCGCCTCCTCGACGCTTGGGCGATGCCCGCGCGGCACCCACCACAACACGAGGATCGCCTCCATGATCTTCTCGAACCACTCGCGCCGGCGACGCAGGATGTCGGCATGGGCGCTGCGGTACACGAACTTGCGTAGCGAGTCCGCGTCTTGCCACACCGACATGTTGATAAGCATCTTCTCGTTCTCGAACGGGCGGATCGTCGTGGCATTGCCCTCGGGCGTCTGCAGCCGCCACACGAAGCCCGGCGAGCTCTCCGCGAGCGCGTTGATGCGGTCGAGGTTCTCCGTGAACTCCGCCATAAGGGGCGAGTCCATCGGTCCCCTGATGATGCCAATGTTCAGTTGTGCGAGCTGGTAAGCGGACATGACTGACTCCCGCCGAAAAGTCGCACGAGCATAAACGGGCGCCGCCCGTCACGCGAACACCGATTGTGGTCGGTCGCATCTCATCCGATCTAGGACGATGACGCGCAAAGAGTGCCCATAAATATTGGGCACTTTGCGTCCGTGTCATCCTCGATTAACACTTTGATTTGAATGGTGGCCAGGGGTGGAATTGAACCACCGACACGCGGATTTCAATCCGCCACATTCCACCCAGGATCACCCAGCGTGATCCAAAACAGCCATTTAGCCGATTTCCACCTTACGGTGGGTGCTGGTAGGTGCTCCTGGGTGACGCTGGATTGCAAACCAGAGTGGAACCCAAAAAGCGCTGTCCGGCCCGAGGCACCCAGCCCGAGGACGCCAGATCAAATCGGTCGCCCGCTAGGTCACTTGCCCGCCGCGGGGGCAATCACCGACCGGCTCATCGCGGCACCCCATCCCCGCGCGGTGAAAACCACCTAGCTCGCATACGCACCGGTTGAAATCGCTGCTCGATGCGCGACTTCTGACAGGACACAGAGATTTGGAGCGCCTCTCTGAGAGAGCCTACCGTGGGTTCCGCATTGTCGTTCGCGGAGGATTCGCCAAGCGCAGCCACTCCGGGACAAAAGACTCTGATGAGATTCGCGCGTGGCAGCAGCTCATGAAGCTGCTGACTAATCGAGTCGGCGCGCTCGCGTTCCGGGCTGGGGAAGGCGCTCACCAGAAAGACGGCGGCAACGCCGTCAGGATCCGCGCCAGGCGGCAGCCCGGCATCTATTTCCGTCGGCGAGAAATGCCGGGCATCTATTTCTTCGCTGCGTAACACACGCGCGAGCAGCTCGGTCGCGAGATCATCGGCAGGTGAGCCCAACGCCATGCAGATGACGATAGACCCTCGGGGCACGCCGAGTGGACCCTGCCATTTGCCGGTGAGTTGCTCGCGCTGTTGACGCAGCCAGCGCCCGGCACTCACCTCCTCGAGCACCGCGCCGCGATCACGGCGTCGCAGTGACTTGAGCTGGTTGCCGCTGAGAGTGGCGGCTACATCGACGATGACGCGGCGAATTTTCAGCTGCTGGTCAGTAGTCGCGCCCGCCTCTGCGTCGAGCCGTGCCAAGTGCAACGCCGGAATCATGACGCGATCGCAGTACGCCGCGAGCGAATCATTTTTCAGAAACGCGCGCGCAGTGGCGATGATCTCATGGGGATCTGAGGACAGCGCCCGTTGGTAAAATCGCTGCGGCAACGTCAGCGGCTGCGCGTTGCCCAATAGCAGCTCGAGGACACCGAGCCCCTTCATGTGCCGCCCCGCAACCAGCAGACACAAGGTGAGGGGTATGGACAGGATCAGCCCGATCGGCCCCCAGAGCCAGCTCCAGAATATGGCTGACACGACTACCGAGAGCGGCGATAACCCAGTGGCGTGACCAAAAAGGTGTGGTTCCACCAATTGTCCCACGACGAGGTCGAGCAGAATGACCACACCCACGGTGCTCACCGCCAGTGACCATCCGGGATCGACAGCGAACGCAAGGACGGCGGCAAAGAGCGCGGCCATTCCCACACCCACGTAAGGTACGAAGCGCAGCACACCTGCGAGAATTCCGCAAAGCAGGGCCTGCGGGAGGCGCAGCAGGCTCAAGCTCATCCAGATGGTCAGCCCAAAAGCGACGTTGACCAGGAACTGAGAAACAAAATACCTAGAGAGTCGGTCGCCAGCATCGTTAAGCGCGAGAGTTGCCGCGCGTATGTCGGTCGCGCCGGCGATACGGATGAAGCGATCGCGCAGTGATTCGTGCTCGAGTAACACGAACATGAGGACGAGAAGCACGATACCGGTGAATTGGACCGGACCCCAAACGGTTGTCAGAAGCTTCCACATGAGCTGCATCGGGTGAGATGCGGATTCGGATGGCTCGAACGTCGCCACACCCGGCACCGCGGCCGGCAGGGAGCGCTCAAGGTCACGGGCGTGGCTGGGGCGCGCTTCTGCCGGTTCGTGAATTTCGATCAGCCGGCTCGCTTCGTCAGTGAGCCGGCGTAGCGGGCCGATGGTTGATTCCTCGAGGGTCTTGAGCTTGCGTTGTACATTCGATTCGTATTGAGGAAGGTTTTCGGCACTGCGTAGAATTTGTGTGCCTAGCGCGACCGCAACCCCCATGCACGCCACCGCCAGTACCGCAACAGCAACGAGCACCGAAGAGGTTCTGCCGACTCCGAGCCGCCTCAGCGCCCGAACCAGCGGTGCCACCAACAAGCTCAGCATGATGGCGAGCGCGAGCGGTATCAGCACAGACCGCCCGACATACAAGAGCGCGAGGATAATCCCCGCAGTCATGATGCGGCTGCTGTGATCCCGCAGCCATGCAGGTGCTTCTTTGACATTCACACTGAATCACCTCTACTCGGCTCTTGTAGCACCGTCCTCGCGAAAACGGCCTGCATCTGGAGGGCAGCGGACCGACGAGACCGGCGCAGCTTCGGAGCACTGTTCGTAGGTTGCGGCGACCAGGAGCCTTCCAGCCAGGCTCCGGGAGCTTTTCTATTCGGCGTGAAATACGGCTTATCTTCCTGCCAGCGCCGCCAGATGAGCTCTGCCAGGGCGGTATGATCGAAATCCATGGTCTTGTTCATCGCCCACCCGCCGCAACGAACTGGGCGTCCCTCAGGGGACACTCGACCGCCTCATTTACCGGCGGCGTTCGCTTCTCGACCGGTGCGGCGGTTGCGACCGTGGCCATCGTCTCGTCCATGGTGGTCCACAGATGTCCGCTCGCCGCGCATCGCGCCCCGTACTCGAACAGCGGACGCATCGTCGATGCTCGAAAGTCAGATGAGCTGTATTTGGGATAATCGAACGGCAAATACGTCGATTGAACCGACATGCGGTACTTGTCGGCGAACTGATCGACCGCGACCACCTGCGCTCGCGACATGTGTTTTAGCGCCACCGCGAAGGTCCGCGCCATGATCGGTCCCAGCTTGAACGGCGTCGTCTCGGGTGCTTCAATAATCTGTCCGTTGATCAACACATACACCCGTGCGCCGTCCAGGCTGCGCTGATCCAGAAGTGCAAAGTAGGCGGCTACCGGTGCGACAAACAGCGAGGTCGAGGCGTTGCCATCGACATGCATTTCGTCGTACAACCTACCCCCGACCTGAACGTGCATGAGTACAGGCTCGAACACACCCGGAATGCTCGCCGATGCCACCAGCACATCCCGGAATAACTTGCGAGCCGGCTCGCCGCCACGCATCGCAATGGCTCCCAAGTCCCAGATGACCGTTTCTTCCTTGTCGAGGTCGGTTGTGGCCACCCACAGCAGCCGTCCACTGGCAGCTTCCCTCGCGACAGCCTTGATGAGATCCGGGGTGACGTAATGGTCCACGAGCGCGGTCAGGGCAGCGCTGCGGCGCGATGCGCCAAACGGTAGCGCAAGCAGTCCACGCAGACTCATCTGTTCACCGCGCCCGCTCGTAAAGGCTTCGGTGAGCTGCGGGTCCCATTCAGGGCCGAGAAAGGCGAACGGCGCGATGAGCGCACCGGCACTGACGCCGGTAACCACATCGTATTGGGGGCGCTCCTGGCGGCGGCTGAGCCCGACCAGCGCTCCAGCGCCGAACGCGCCGCCGGCACCGCCCCCGGAGAGGACCAGCGCGCGTACCGTCCCATCCTTCGCTGAGGCTCTCATTCGCTGCAGAGCGGCTGTCGATTTCCTTTCGACGCTCGCCCGATCCGTGCTGAGGAAACGCACCTCGTCAGGAAAACCCACGGGCGTTGCCGAACTAAAGAGCGTGGGTGGTGCCTCACAGCGCGGGAGTGCAGCACATCCGACAAGTGCAAACGCACCCAAGATGAACGTCCAGCGCAGGGCCCTCGCCCGCCAGCGCCGATGAACTCTGTTTCGCGCCCTGACCATATTCCTCACCTCTTGCGCACTTGGCAGCGGATTCAATGCCCGACCGAGGCACCGTCGACGAATCGAGCCGGCTTGGGCGCGAGCACGATGGAAACGGACGCGATGATGAAGACTGCACCGATCACCATCATGAGGCCGTTGGTAGCGAGCATCAGGCTCTGGCTCGTGACGAGGTTGTTAAGCATCTCGCGCACCATCTGTCCGCTTAAGCCCGGGGGCCGCATCGAGGCGACCTGACCGGTCGGGTCCACGATATCCGTGAGCTTGGCGTGGGCGATGATGCTGCGGTTCTGCCAGGACGTGGTGACTAGTGAAGTCGCAATGGCACCGGCGATCGTGCGCACGAAGTTCATGAGTCCAGCGGCGGACGCCGTCTCCTCTTCATTGACCGAGCCCATGGCAAGCCCGGTCAGCGGGACGTAGTACAGGGGCATCCCGACCCCCATGAAGAACAACGGCAAGCAGATCGTCCAGTAGCTCATGTCGGGAGTGGCATACCCGCGCCAGAAGGTGACAAGTCCGAGCCACAGGCAGCCGACGAAGATGAGCAGTCGCGAATCGACGCGGTTGCCGAGTTTCGCCGCGATCGGGGAGAAGACGACCGACAGGACCCCTCCCCAGGCGACGACCATTCCTGCCCAGGTGGTGGTGTAGCCCATGTTGTACTGCAGCCATTGGGGGGTGAGCACGTTGATGCCGAAGAAGGCGCCGAAGGCGAGCGCGAGCACTAGCATGCAGGAGCTGAATCCGCGATGGCGGAAGACGCGCAGATCAACGATCGGATTCTTCTCGGTCAATTCCCAGATCAGGAAGGAGATAAAGCCGATCACGGCGGTGATGGCCAGCACGCGTATCTCCATCGAGGAGAACCAGTCCTTGTCCTTGCCCTCGTCCAGCATGATCTGCAGCGCCGCCACCCAGATGATGAGCAGCAGCATGCCGATCTTGTCGACCGGTTTGATCACCGCAGGATCCTGGTAGCGCTTGAGCAAGCCCCAGGCGATCACGCCGAAGGCGAGCGCCATCGGCACGTTGATAAAGAATACCCAGGGCCAGGAGTAGTTGTCGCACAGCCATCCACCCAGCACCGGTCCGACCACGGGCGCGAGCAGCGTCGTCATTGCCCAAAGTCCCATGGCCTGCATGGACTGCTTCTTGGGGAAGATGCGCAGCAACAGCGTCTGGGAGAGCGCCAGAAGAGGCCCACCGGCCATACCCTGCAGCACCCGCATGCCAAGCAGCATGCCAAGCGACGTGGACATGCCGCAGAGGAGCGAGAAGGCGCCAAAGAGCACGACCGAGATACAAAAGAGCCGCACCGCGCCAAAGCGCCCGGCCAACCACCCCGTCAGCGGCACCGTGATGGCCTCGGCGACGGCATAGGAGGTGATCACCCAGGTGCCCTGGCTCGAGCCTGCACCGAGGGCACCTGCGATATTCGGCACGGTGACGTTGGCAATCGTCATGTTGAGCACCGCGACAAAGTTTGCGAGTGCCAGCACGATGCCGGCTACCCACAGCATCCCTCCCTCAAGTGAGGGCGGGTGCTTGGGATCCACGGGGAGGTTTGACATGGCTTGGCCCTTAAGGAATTGCGACAGGGATCGCTCAGCGCGTATTGCTGGCGAGCTGCTGCGAGGGTGAGTCGCTGCGCAGGTCCACCTTGGCATTCATGGACAGTCCGACCCGCAGCGGGTGGGCGGCCAATTCATCCGGGTTCAGACGGATGCGCACGGGAAGCCGCTGCACCACCTTGATCCAGTTGCCGGTCGCGTTCTGCGCCGGGATCAGGGCGAAGGCCGCGCCGGTCCCGCCGTTGAATCCCTCGATGACTCCGTGGAACGCGATCTTTTTGCCATAGAGATCGGACTCGAGCTCGACGCTCTGGCCTGGGCGCACCTTCTTCAGCTGAACTTCCTTGAAATTGGCGTTCACGTACATCTCGCTGACCGGAACGACGTCCAGGAGCGGGGTGGAAGGCTGGACGCGCTGCCCGAGCTGCACCTCGCGTCGGGCGATCACGCCGTCGATCGGTGAGCGAATCACCGTGCGACCGAGATCGACCTTTGCTTTATCGACGCGGGCCTGTGCCAGTGCAACGGCGGCGCGTGCCCCGCTGAGTGAGGCCCGAGCATTGCTCGCGCCGTTGATGACTTTTGTCAGCTCATCACCGGAAACCGAGCCCGAGGCGACCAAGGCCTGGCGTCGTTGCAGATCGATCCCCGAGCGCTCCAGATCTGACGTCGCCGAGGCCACTTGTGCCCGGGCGCGCGCCAGATCCGCCTCCGCCTGCCGCAGGGCGAGTCTGGCATCGGTGTCGTCGATTACGATCAGGACGTCGCCGTGATTGACCTGCTGGCTGTCGACGACATTCACCGCCGCGACCGCTCCGTCGATCTCCGCGGCAACCACGGCGACCTCGGCGGCCGTGTAGGCGTTGTCGGTCGACATATAGCGTGAACCGACGCGCTTCCAGTAGGTGTAATAGCCGCCTCCTGCGACTGCGACCGTCAGCGCTAGCAGCGAGAACAGGATGATTCGTTTGCTGCGGGTCTTGGCATCGGGGCCTTTCGGCGTCGAAGCCGAGCCAGGTGTGTCAGAAGCTTTAATGGGCTCGCTCATTGCATACTCCTCAAGAGTGCTTGGGTTCTAGATGGGGGGTTCGGGATTGAGCGCCGAGGCTCTCGGGCGAGAAGCCGCCTCCGAGGGCACGCACTAGCGCCACATCGAGAATCAGTGCGCGGGTCTCCAGCTCTGCCTCGGCGCGCTGGGCCGTGATCAACTCATCTTGTGCCGTCAGTACGTCGAGGTAGGTGGCCAGTGCACCCTCGTAGCGCCGGCTGACCATCTGGTGTGCTTCTGCGGCAGCCGCGACTGCTGCCCGCGCCGCGGCGAGCTCCCCGTCGAGCGATCTGCGGCTGGTGGCGGCGTCTGCGACCTCCCGGAGCGCCTCCGACAGCGTGGCGTTGTAGGTCGCCACGGCGGCCTCGTACTCCGCGTGTGCACCTCGCAACTGTCCCTGCAACCGCTCGGTGTTGAAGATAGGCAGGGAAATCGCTGGTCCGACGCTTCCGACACCGGAGCCGGACTTGATGAGATTGTCGATGCCGAGGGACTGGAGGCCGGCGAACCCGATCAGGTTCACGCTCGGGTAAAAGCCTGCCTTTGCCTGGTCGATGCGCCGGGCGGCGGCTTCGGTACGCGACCGCGCGGCGACGATATCGGGTCGCCGTCCGAGAAGCTCCAACGCCAGGTTCTGCGGCAGCCCCTCAGACCCGGCGAATTGGGCGCTGGGACGCGTAATCGAGAGGCCCCGATCGGGGCCTGCACCCAGGAGCGTCGCAATCGCGTTCGCCTGCAGGCCAATGCGCTCATCGATCGCGAGGAGGTCACCCTGCGCTGCCGACTGCCGCGCCTCGACCTGGCGCACACTTGCCAAGGTCTCGAGACCGAAATCGTTCCGCTGGCGGAAGAGCGCCACGGTCTTGGTTCGAATAGCCAGCGTGTCTGCCGCGTTGTCCCGCAACGTATAGAGATGCACGAGCCCGGCGTAGGACGAGGCTACCGCGGTCGAGAGAATCAGGCGGGTTTGCGCCACTTCGACCTCTGCAGCTCGCTGTTCCGAAACGGCCGCTGCGAGGGCTGCGCGGTTCTTGCCCCAGAAATCCAGTTCCCAGGTCAGATTCACCGTAGCCAAACCATAGTCGTTCCAGCCTTGGGGCAGCGCCTGTTTCGGAATGAGGTTGTTGTAGCTCTGCTTCTGCTCCGTGAAACTCGCCGTACCGGTCACCTCAGGGATGCGCGTGGCATGCGCGCCCTGAACTTGAGCCATCGCCGCGTGCAGCCGCGCCTGGGCAAGGTCGAGATCCGGGGAACCGCGCAGCGCCTCCTCGATGAGCACATCGAGCTGCGGATCCCCGTAGGCACGCCACCATCCATCCCCCGGCCACGCCGCTCCCGGAGCTGCGAAGGAGTTCGAGCTGCCGAGCTGCTCGACCTTTCTCACGGCCGGCGGCGAGTCCATACGGGGAAGCGGTGCGCAGCCGGAGCTCGCGAGGAGGCTGGCAGAGAGCAGCACCTTCACGATGAGCGCGCAGCCAGTGAAACGATGGGGGCCTTTGGTCTCGAGCATTGCAGTATCTCCCAATACCGTACTGTTCGGTACAGTTTATCTAAGCCGAGGCGCGTGTCAAGTACACGGGCGTTATTTGTCCTGTACCGTACCGTTCACTATTACTTGACCAGCACCTGCAAAAGTGCCTAAGCTGTACGTTGCGGTACGGTATTGACGGTTCACTGAAGGAAATCGAGGACGACGCGCAAAGTGAAGAAACGGGACAGCAAGCGGCAGGCCATCCTCGACACGGCCTTCCGACTATTCCGGACACAAGGGTTCGATAAGACCTCGGTTTCCGAAATCACCGCCGAAGTCGGCGGTTCTAAGGCGACTATCTACAGTCACTTTCCCTCAAAGGAAGAACTCTTCGCCGAATGCATGACGGCGGCCGCCGAACACTACATGTCGGGAACTCTGAAGCATCTCGATGCATCGAGTGCCGATCCGGCGGTCGCGCTGTTCGACTTTGGCAGGAGCTTTCTGAACTTCATCTGTTCCCCGGAACAGTTGGAGGTGCGGCGGCTGATGATCGGGGAGGCCGCGCGCTCAGGCACTGGCAAGCTGTTCTTCGACAAAATCGCTGCCTTGCGAATGCACGTCTCGGCATTCATGTCCGCATGCATGGCCTCGGGCACGCTCCGCCGTGACGACCCCGCTCTTGCCGCCGATCACTTAGGTGCACTGCTCGAGGCCGAGATCCTCGAACCCTTGCTCTTGCATGTGCGAGAAGGTTACCCAGGTGAGAGGGAGATAGTGCTGGCGGCAAGGCGTGCTGTAGCCGCTTTCCTCAGGGCTTACGCGCCCGCGGGGCAACAAATGAAACCGCAGCGAAGCCGATCAAAACAATTGCGGGTGGCTTAAACGTGCGGAGCGTTCGGCCTTCGCTGACTGACAAGAAGCAAGACTCGCGGGCAGAGAGCCGGCTGCCGAGACGTGAATCTCATAGGCCCGGTGTCCCTTGTTGCGTATAACTCCCCGCAGTAATTAAACTGTACGGCTCAGTTCTGGCGAGTGCACTCATGAAGTCCAAAACCGAAGCGAAACGCCAGGCGATTCTCAAGGCCGCCGCTGAAGTTTTCCGGGAAGTGGGGTTCGAACGCGCTTCCATGTCGGAGATCCGTGCGCGGATCGGCGGCTCCAAAGCGACGCTATACAACTACTTTCCCTCGAAGGAGAAGCTGTTCTTTGAGGTCATGTATCAAGCTAAGGAACTCGAACTCGGTACGATTACTGCTGCCTTGAACCCAGACACAGAGGATCTGAAGCAGGAGTTGCTGCGCTTCGGACAAAGACTGGTGCCTGTCCTGTATTCACCGGAAGCCATTGCAATCCGCCGCCTGGCGATAGCCGAATTGGGGCACTCCAACATTGGCAAGGTCGTTTTTGAAGGATCGGTGGTTCCCATCGAAAAGCAAGTCGCCGAATTCCTGAGAAAGGCAATGAAGCGCGGGGTGCTGCGCACAGCCGATCCGAAGACCGCCGCCGTGCACCTGCTCAGCCTGCTTGAATCAGAACTGCTGCAACGAGTGCTGCTGGGCGTGATGGACTCGGTGAAGCCGGAAGCGGTCAAGGGTGCCGCACGGCGCGCGGTCGAGGCATTCCTCTCGGGGTACCAGCGTAGCTAGCCGGTGCCGTCCCCTTGATCGTTCGCGAGCGACAGGCACCGTCAAGACCGCGACGGCCAGCGCTTCAATACTGATTTGAATGGTGGCCACGGTGGAATTGAACCACCGACACGCGGACTTTCAATCCGTTCTCCAAATCGAGATAAGTTGCTGACGCCACTCTAAAAAATGGAGCCAGAGTGTCCAATATTTCTGCGAGATACGGGCACTTATGGTCCTGATTCCCCGAGAAAGCGCGACTTAATATTGGACACTCTATTCGGCTCGAACCCTGGTTCTGCACGCACCGCGCCAGTCGATTCAATTTGCTCGGCACCCAACACGGCGAACGGCCTAGATGTGCCCTGAGCGGACAAACCGGTCCTTCCCGGTAGCTGTCGTTGCAACTGTGAAATCCGGGCGTTCGCCGGGGGGTGCGTTGCCTGAGAGAGGCTCCGCGGGGCATTCTGGCTCGGCCCGTGCAAGACCAAGAGGGCGAGGATGGAGAGGGAGTCGCCTAAGCCAGCGAGCACACCCACGGGAGCGGTGTTCCTAAGCTATGCCTCGCAAGACGCCGAGGCGGCGGCACGAGTATGCAACGCGCTGCGGGCCGCGGGGATCGAAGTCTGGTTTGACCAGAGTGAGCTGCGGGGCGGGGATGCCTGGGACCAGTCAATCCGCAAGCAGATCAAGACCTGCGCGCTCTTCGTCCCCGTCGTCTCGCAACACACCCACCAACGGGCCGAGGGGTACTTCCGGCTCGAATGGAAGCTCGCTGTTGATCGCTGCTACTTGATGTCCGCGGACAAGCCCTTCCTGGTGCCGGTCGTCATCGACGATACGCCGGATGATGATGAGCGGGTACCGGAGAAGTTTCGGGAAGTGCAATGGACCCGGCTTTCACCAGGCGAAACACCGCGCGATTTCGCGACACGCATTGGGCAGCTGCTGTCGGGTGAGTCGGGGCACTCGTTGATGGTGGCCCAACCGCGAGCGGTGGTCTCGGGACGACGTTCACGCTCGTCGCGCTGGCTAGCGCTCTTCGCCGTGCTCGCCGCAGTAGCCGCATACCTCCTCGTCGAGAAGCCCTGGATCGCGAAGCCCACGCTCCCCGCAAGGCAGACGGCATCCGCCGAGACGCCCACAGCGTTCACTCCGCCGCCGCACTCGATCGCGGTGCTGCCGTTTGTAAACATGAGCGGAGATCCAAGCCAGGAGTACTTCTCCGACGGACTCACAGAAGAACTGCTGAACTCTCTGTCCCATATCAACGAGCTGCAAGTCGCCGCGCGGACCTCGTCGTTCTCGTTCCAGGGCGCGCACCCGGACATTGGCACAGTAGCGCACAAGCTGAACGTTGCCTCGGTCCTCGAAGGCAGCGTGCGTCGGTCCGGACACACAATCCGGGTCACTGCGCAACTCAACAATGGGGTCACCGGGTTTCATTTGTGGTCGCAAACGTACGATCGAGATCTAGGCGACGTGCTGAAACTTCAGACCGAGATCGCCACCGCCGTCGCGAACTCCCTCAAAGTCACCTTGCTCGGTGACCTGGGCGCAAAAATTGAACTCGGCGGGACACGGAACCCAGCCGCGCTTGATGCCTACCTGCGAGCCTCGAAGACTCTTGTGGCTTATGAGCGGCAGGCGGATCTGCAGGCGGCCATCGCCGGTTACTCCGACGCAATTCGCCTAGACCCCGGTTACGCCCGTGCCTTCGCCTACCGGTCCGTCGCACTCGCCGCTTATGCGAGAAATTACGCGACGGGACCTGCCATTCATGAGACCTACACCAAAGCGCACACTGATGCGCACAAAGCGATCGCGCTAACGCCCGAGCTCGCCGAAGCCCACTATGCATTGGCGAAGGTTCTCGAGGATTCCCTCGAGTTCACCCGCGCAAGTCAGGAGTACCAACGTGCGGTGGCGCTCGCACCCGGCAATGCACTCTTGTTGGGAGAGTATGGCGTCTTCGTCGCGGACATGGGCCAAACCGAGGCTGGCCTGGCTGCGGCACGCCATGCGTTGGTGTTGGATCCGCTGAGTTCCGACGCGCATATCTCGGTGGGTGCCGCCTTGATGGCCGCGCGGCGCTACCCTGAGGCCATTGCAGCCTTCACCGATGCCAAGGGGTTGGGGGGCTCTGGATTCGCGAGCGCATGGCAGAGCTTTGCCTACATTGCGAGTGGTGATTTCCAGAGCGCCCGCACAGCGTGTGAAAGAGCGGATGACAGTAATAAGCCCATTTGCTTCGCGCTGGTTTACGAGAAGCTCGGCCGGCACGCCGATGCACGGCAGGCGCTATCGCAGCTGCAGGCTGAGTCAGGCGACGCCTCGGCCGTGTTCTACGCCATGATCTACGCGCAGTGGGGCGATACCGCCCGAGCGCTGGATTGGCTGGAAACCGCAATGCGGCACCGCGATCCCTATCTGATCAGGGTGCGCCAGAACCGTAACTTCGACCCGCTGCGCGACGAGCCGCGCTTCCAGGCCATCGAGCGGGAGCTGAAGTTCCCTAACTGAGTGCAAATGCTTGTCACTTCTCCGTCGCGTCCAAACGGACGCTTCGCCGAAACTTACCCGGTCGAGCGGGAAGACCGGTTGTGGCCCTAACACGACGGCACCAGCTGAGCCACGAGAGCCGTGTGAGTCAAGCGAACAGCGGACCTGCCCCGTGTCGCCTAAGAGCATCCAATAGAAGGATTTACCCGATTTTAGCCTTACGGTAGGGGCTGGTAGCTGACACTGGGTGATTCTGGGTTGGGTACCGAAGTGTAAACGGAAAAAGCGTCGCCCGGTCCCCGCGCCCCTTCATCGTCAAGCTCGCCTCCGGTCGTGGCCACGCTTGTCGTGAATGCCGACCCAGACGATAGGTCAGGTCACCGGACAGTCATAGCGCCATACCACCGTCGATGGTGAGACTGGAGCCGGTCATGTAGCCTGCCTCCTTGCGGGCGAGATAGGCGACCAGAGCAGCAATCTCGTCGGGATCTCCGGCGCGCTTAAGCGGAATGAGCGGCTTGATCGCCTCGATATGATCGACCGTCATGTCCGTTACAGTTGGCCCGGGTTGAATGTTGTTGACTGTAATGCCACGGCTGGCCAGGTCAATGGCAATACCTTTCACCATGACGGCAACTGCAGCCTTCGTCATCGAGTAAACGCTCGAGCCCGGATGTCCGCTTCGCACTGCTGTGTTACTGCCGATCGTAATGATCCGACCACCGTCAGTCAGACGCGCCGCCGCGGCCTGGATGGCGAGAAAGACCCCACGTACGTTGATGTTGAGCATCCGGTCGAGATCATCCACGTTCACCATCGCGACGTCGCCGAGCAGCAAGATGCCAGCGTTGACAACCGCAATATCCAGTTTCCCGAAATGATCCACGGCCTGCGCAACGGCTGCTTTGATAGCAGCCGGATCCGCGCTATCGGCCTTGATTGCAAGGCCTGTCCGCCCGGTAGCCTCAATCGCCGCAACCGTGTCGGCGGCTCGCTCCGGCGCCGACACGTAAGTCACCGTTACATCGGCGCCGTCTCTTGCCAGACGTCTCGCTGCGGCTGCGCCAATACCTCGCGAGCCGCCAAAGACAATGGCGATCTTTCCCGTAAGTCCGCGATACTCGTTCATCGTCATCCCCGTTATTGATATCTCAGTCCATAAAGAGGTGCGCGTCAGCCGCGCTCGGCCTTCCTCGCCTAGCGGGATCGAAAGCGGTCGACTACAAATCGAACTAGTGAGCGCAGGCTCTTGGCGTCGCCCCCAGCACGGGCGCCGAGCTGAATGCCTTGCATCGTCATCTGCAAAAAGGCGGCTGCTTCGCGGGCGTCGATGGCGAGGTCGACTTCTCCGCATGCCTGCCCCTCGCGGATGCGTTCAACCAATCGCCTGAAAAGCCTTGGGCCCACTTTGCTCCGCAGCATCACAAGCGCCGGATCAGCAGTCCCAAATTCACAGACCGCGTTGACGCCCATGCACCCGAGCGCGCGTACGCTGTCATCTTCGGAAATGAGGCCCAGCAAAAGCGCCTCGACACCACCTAGCGGTGATGCACCGCCATTCAGTCGCTCCAAGTTGCTCGCATTGCTTTCCCGTTGATATCGCTCTAGCGCTTCAAGATACAGCTTTCGTTTGTCACCGAACGCGTTGTAGAGGCTCTGCCGTCCGATGTTCATGGCAGTGAGCAGGTCCCCGGTAGAGGTCGAGGCGTAGCCTCTCGCCCAGAAAGCGCGCGTGGCGCGGTCCAGTGCTTCGTCTCGATCGAACTCTCTAGGCCTGACCACAGCTTGAGGATGCCTGTTATGGACTGCTATGTCAATAATGATTCAACGCTGCCGCCTCTGCGGACGGGCCGCGGCAGGCACACGGACCACCGGATAAGTGCGACTTGCGGGGTGACACGCTCGTCTGTCGGTGAGGACACGTCATCGGCACCGCGCAGTTCTGCTTTAGCGCCTTGAAGGGCACTGGGGCCGCGCCTTTCTAAACAAGGCAGCGACACGCGCGCTCGCAGCCTCGGTAACAAGCTGATGTCCTTTCGGACACATAGGTACACCGTATTCCGGAGACATAGGTGAGGCGGTCTCAAGGAGACGCAGATGCCCTGGCGGGAGTGTTGCAAGACGGACGAGCGTCTTCGGTTTGTAGTCCGGTTGCTGGAGGGGGAGAAGATGGCGGTCGTGTGCCGGGAGTTCGATATCTCCCGCAAGACCGGCGCCGAATTAATCTACGAAAACTTCCGTTATAGCGTCCAATATTTCTGCGAGACACGGGCCGCGGGCCGGTGTCCTCGTGAACGTTAGCCTCTGTCGCTGACTCACCGCCGCTACGGAGCGAGTCGTACGCGGCGCAAGAGATCGACGAATCGTGCGTCGCTGCGTAGCGGATCGAGCCGGGGATCAACCTTAAGATATGTCATCCACCCTGAACGCTCCTGGTAGGCTCTAGACAGAAGCTCGAGGGCTTGGTCTTCCCATCCAAGCCCTGCGCATACCAAGGCCATATCGTAAGCAGGTACGTAGGAATTCTCGGCTCGGGCGCTCAACTCATCAAAGACAGCCCGCGCTTCCGCCGCCTTCCCCGCAGTTCCATACAAGTGACCCAATCCTGCGGTTGCGAAGGTAACGTCGCCAGACATTTTTACTGCGGTCTGCAATTCCTCTAGCGCACGGCCGATCTGAGCTTGCTGCTCGTAGGCCAACCCAAAGAAATACGCGGGCCAGAATGAATTGGGGTGCAACTCACTGGTTTTCCAGCACTGCTCCACCGCCTGCTCATACTGACGGGAAAATTGGTGGTGCCAGGCCATGTGAATGTTGATCACGAGGTCGAGCGGATCAAGTTCCAGGCAACGTTTGCTCGCAGCAAGAGACTCTTCGGTGCGGCCAACGGCGGTAAGGAAATGCGAGTACCAGTGGTGACATACGGCGTAGTTCGGATTCAGCTCGAATGCGCGCTTGAATTGCCTTTCCGCAGTCGCCCAGTCCCATTCATGGTGGGTGGTGCGGTACGCCAAGGTGGTATGTGCTTCGGCCAGACGACCATCCAGCTCCAGCGCCCTGGTCGCCGCCCGTTTTGCCTTCGCCATCGCTTCGATTGGCGGCAGCGTTCCGTTTTCCCAAGACCCTAGCGTTACGTAGCAGTCGGCAAGTCCGGCGCGCGCCCGTGCGGAGGTCGGCTCCTTGTCGATCGCCTGCTCGAAGTATTCGATGGCTTTCGCAATGCCCTGAGGCCGCTGCGCCCAATAGAATCGTCCCTTCAGGTAGAGATTGTAGGACTCGAGACTCTCGTGCCTCGTAGCGAGAACCGCCGCCCTTTCCTTAGCGAGTAGCTCGACTTTTAGCTGCGTTACGATCGCCAGCGTGACTTCGTCCTGGATTGCAAACACGTCCGTCATCTGACGATCAAACTGCTGCGACCAGAAGTGAAACCCGTTGCCGGTATCAATCAGCTGAGCGGTTACCCTGAGTCGATCGCCCAGCCTTTGTATGCTGCCCTCAAGAATCGTATCTACGTTGAGCCGCCGACCGATCTCGCGGGCATCAATATCGGTGCCCCGGAAGGAGAACGCAGAGGCGCGGGCGACGACGAAGAAGGACTTGATCTGTGCGAGTGCATTGATCAGTTCTTCCGCGAGTCCTTGGCAAAGATACTCGTTCTCAGCGTCAGCGCCGATGTTGTGAAAAGGCAGAACCGCAATGGATGGCGTTCTGCCTCCTGATCGGACCGCAGAGCCTATCTGCACATCGGTACGATTCTGTTGAGCTTGCTGCGCAAGCTGCAGCAAGCGCTCGCTGGCCGCAGGCTCGTTCTTGAGTCGGAGGACGGGGAGGAAGCGAGCTTGAACAGTTGCGAGATTCGGCAAGCGCAAATTCTGCTCAAGACGACTGATCTGCGCATCGCTGTAACCCACCGCGATGGACAGCTGGGTCTGCGTGAGTCCCGCCCGACGTCGAAGGTACCTAAGGAGCTCGCCGAAGGTTGTTAACTTGTCGAGAATCTCAACGGGAATGGACACACCCATATCCCCACCCGAGGCTCGCAGCACCTTATTGATTGGCGAGTCTGCACCTATTTTTTTGATGGGTGGAGAACTCTTGGCAATAAATGTCAGGTTTAACCAGGCCTGTGCCGCTATTTTCATCCCGAGTGCGCGATTCAGTTTTTCGGGGCCCTACGAGCCCGCTGATGCTTCGCGCTTTGATGCCAGTCAACGATTACAAACGATTACAAAGCCAATGGGGAGAAGTCAAATGACTGCAAGAATCGTCGCGCTAGCACTAGCCGCGTCGTTATCGCTTGCCGGCTCGGTGACGGCACTCGCTGACGACGATGACAGTCAGGACGCCAGCAAGGCGATCGCGCAGCTCTATGAGCTGCAGGCCGCCTTCCACGAGGCAGCTGCCGGTGCCGGGGTCGATGCAACCACGAAGGCCGAGCATCTGAATCAGATGCTCGAGCTGTTTACGGATGATGCCGTTCTGATCGTCGGCAGTACGGTATACGTCGGCCGCGGCGATGTGAATACGACGTGCGTGCCTGGTTCGCTGACCATTTGTGATTTCTTCCAGAATCACGCCGGGTCGTTCGTTCTGGGCCGCAACTGGGCCGCCCTCACGTCACTTGCGCGCACTCATTTCGAGGTTCACGGGAACCGGGCCGACGTCTACTTCGAGTGTCACTACTTCGACGTGGCGACGGCCGCAAAGATGTCGGACGTTTCGTTCGGACTGCTCGGGCAGCCCGGCACGGGTCAGGCGCGCAAAGTAAGTGCCAAGTGGCTGCTGTCATTCGCAGAGGTTGGATCTCCGACTCTCTCCTCCGGGTATTAGGCGGCACCGGGCTTCGCGCGCGGGTCTCCCGTGCGCGGAGCCTTTCGGTTGCCAAACCCGCGAGCACGGCGGGCCTCACTGAATGCACGCACGCCGAGTTTCTCGAACACGTGTCAGAGACTCGTCTTCGTCACTAAAAGAATCGCGCTTGCCGAGAAGGCATAGTGACTTTGTTCACCATGAAAGTGGTCGGGCATGTCTGACATGCGAGGGCCGTACTCGCTACAACCCGTTGTCCACCGAACTCAGTCGGCCTATGGAAATAAAATGGAAACATCGCCCGACCAGAGGATCTGAGCGTCAATGTAATGTGCTGATTTAATGGTGGCCAGGGATGGAATCGAACCACCGACACGCGGATTTTCAATCCGCCAGATCCTGCACCCAGAAACACCCACCGTTACCTAAAACCAAGTATTAGGCCGATATGGTCCGTTGTTTGGGTGCTCCCGGATTACGCCGGGTGACGCTGGGTGCGGTACCAGAGTGGAAACAGGAACTCGACCCTGAGTCGGGCCAAAAGCGGCCCGTCGCGCGAACTGCTGGTTTCGCGCTTAGCGAACATTGCGTCAAGACACCTTAAGGAAGCCTGGGTCCCAAGCTCGGCAGTCCGGCCAGCCATAAGTCGTGAGCACGAGTGCCCGTCCCCGCTCGAGGTGCTATAGCCCAAAACTCTTATTTCGCATAGTGTCAATCGGCCTTGCAGCGTTGCTACCCGGCGGAGAGCGCCGTACGCGAGCGTCCCTAGAAGGCATCTCACAAAGACGCAGGGTGCTCAACAGAGGAGAAGATCGCATATGTCGCACCATTACGCCGGTCCGGCCCTCGGGTTTCCTCATGGGGACGCCCGCCTAAACCTTTCCGATCTGTATGCTTTCCCTAAGCCAGGGGCGCCTAGCACCTCGATCCTTATTCTGGACGTGCACCCGTCCGTCGGCCTTAACCCCGCAGGCCCCACGACCTCCGAGCCGTTCGCGCCGAATGCGATTTATGAGCTCAAGATTGACACAGACGACGACGCTGTCGCCGATATCGCGTATCGCATACGCTTCACGTCCTCCAGCGACGGGACGCAGACGGCGGCGCTGCACCGTGCGGAAGGCGCGGAGGCCGCCGCAATAGGCGACGGCGGCCAGTTGATCGTCGCTGAGGCACCGGTGTCGATGGGTCACGACGCACGGGTGACGAAAGCCGGTGGTTACCGCATCTTCGCCGGGTGGCGCAGCGACCCGTTTTTCTTCGACACACGAGGCGCCCTCAACAACCTGCAGTTCACCGGGGACGATTTCTTCGCCGAGAAGGACATCTGCAGCATTGTGCTGGAAGTACCTAACTCTGCCTTGCAGCCGAAGAAGCTGGGCCTATGGCATCGAACCGTGGACCGTGTTAACGGGAAGTGGGTCCAGGTGGACCGAGCCGCACGGCCTTCTCAGGGTGTCTTCCTTGTGGGCGACGAGCAAGCTGCCTACCTCGCGGGCGAACCCAAGGACGATGCTCGGTTTGTATCCGTCTTCGCGCACTCGCTCCAACACACGGGCGGGTATACGCTGGATGATGCAACGCGGGTAGCAAGGACTTTGCTGCCGGACATCCTCTTCTATGATCCCACACGCCCGGCGGCCTTCCCGGACAATGGCCGGGCACTGACTGATGACGTCATGGACGTGTTCATTAGTATGCTTACAGACGGGAAGCAGACGACAGACAATGTAGGGTGCCACAAGGATCTGCTCACCGCGTTTCCTTATGTGGGCCCACCACACAAGGAACGGTCTGCGCAATCGGTGTCAGCGGTTGGATGACGTCGAGGCGAGCAGCCCGGAGGCGCTCGGACCTTGTTTGTATCACCGCAGTAAGGTGATCGTCTTGGTGACCGAACGACATTGAGCAGTGTCTGCGGCGCCATCGTGCGCAGCTGCAATGTCCGCAAGACCGAACCTCAGCGCTCGAATCACCAACACGCGGATTTTCGGTCCTAGTCAACCCCCATGGTTATGACATCCTCTCGATCGACGGACTTCGTGGTCGATGCCATCCTCAGGCCTATTCACAAAGCAAGTAGGAAACAGTAAAACCATCATTTAAATGACTCCAGGGAGCTTGCTTCTGATGTCCGCCGATATGCACGCTTTTCTGGCCACGATGGTCGCGCCATCGCGGCCGATGCCCATTGAGCGCATCCTGGCCCTAGTGCGCCAGCACTATGGCCTCGAGGCGCGGGTGACACGACTCACCGGTGAGCGCGACGAGAACTTCAGGCTGACCGCCGATGACGGCGCGGAATACGTTCTGAAAATTGCAAACCCGGCCGAGAATCCGGCCGAGACCGACTTGCAGACCGCGGCGCTGCTGCATATCGAGAGGACCGATCCGGGGCTGCCGTGCCCGCGCGTACTGCGCGACCGTACGGGCGGCACCCACGTTCGTTTCGGCGACGACTGTGGCGCCCAGCGCACCGCCCGCGTCCTGACGTTTCTGCCGGGCCGGCTCCTCGGTGCGTCAATCCGATCCCAGCGGCAACGCGCCGCCTGTGGCCGCATCGGAGCTCGAATGACGCTCGCGCTTCGCGGCTTCGATCACCCGGCAGCAAAGCGATCGATCGTCTGGGACGTGCGCCACACGAGACATATGCGCTGGCTCCTCGAGGAGCTGCCTGGCTTCCCGTATCAGTCGGCCGCTCGCGAGCTGCTCGAGCGCCTCGTTCCCCGCATCGAGTCACAACTGCCGCACCTGCGGCACCAGATGGTGCACAACGACCTGAATCCTCTCAACATCCTGGTGGACCCCACCGACGAGGAGCGCGTGACCGGGGTAATTGACTTCGGCGACATGACCCATACGGCGCTGATAGCGGACGTGGCGGTCTGTGCCGCCGAGCTCATCTCCCCGGAGTGCTTGGATCCGGAGGAGGCGCACGAGTCCATCCTCGACGTCACGAGCGCCTATCATACGTGCGTTCCACTCCTGCAAAGTGAGCTGGTGCTGCTCGGTGCACTGGTGGCGGCGCGGCTCCTCATGACCCTCGTCATTCACGAATGGCACGTGCAGCGCAACCCAACCAGCGGTCATTTCAAGGCGCTCGATCGGGATTTCATGCGCACGCGACTACACATCGCCGACCGATCGTTGCTCGAGGAGATCCGGGTGTGACGACTCAACCGCCCGTTGGCCGCTCAGCAACTTTGGCACGCCGAGCGCGGGTGCTTTCCCCCACCTACCGGCTCTTTTACGAGCAACCGCTGCAGATCGTGCGCGCCGAGGACGTCTGGATGTATGACGAGCAGGGGCGAGCCTATCTCGACGCCTACAACAATGTACCGGTGGTGGGTCACTGCCATCCGTACGTCGTCGACGCGCTGACGCGACAGGCACGCACACTCAACACGCACACGCGATATCTCGCCGAGCTGCCTCTGCAACTCGCCGAGGAGCTGCTCGCCACTATGCCGCCCGAGCTCGGTAACGTCGTCTTCACCTGCACGGGGAGCGAGGCCAACGATCTCGCGGTGCGCGTCAGCAAGGCGGTGACCGGCGGCACCGGATTCATCATTTCGGATTTCTCGTACCACGGGGTGACCGACGTCCTCTCCGGCATGTCGCCCGAGGACGGTGGGCCGCTCGGACCCGGCGTCTACACGGTGCCTTCGCCGGCAGCCGCGGGCGGTGCCGCGGCGTTCGGCGAGCACGTCCGCGACTCAATCGAACGCATGCGGAGCGACGGCGTCCAGCTCGCCGCGTTGCTCACCGATACCATCTTCTCGAGCGATGGCGTGTTTACGGATCCCAAGGGATTTCTCGCCGACGCCGTGCGTCACGTGCAGGCGGCTGGCGGTCTTTTCATCGCCGACGAGGTGCAACCGGGCTTTGGCCGGCTTGGCGAAGCGATGTGGGGCTTTCAGCGCCATGGCATCGTTCCGGACCTCGTCACGATGGGCAAGCCTATGGGCAATGGACATCCGGTCGCCGCCATCGCTGCGCGTCCCGAGATCTTTGCCCGATTCGCCCAACACAAGCATTACTTCAACACCTACGGAGGTAACAGTGTCTCTTGTGCAGCGGCGCTGGCGGTGCTCCACGTCATCCGCACCGAGAATCTCCTCGAGAACGCCCACCGCACCGGCGAGTATCTCAAGCGCGGCCTCAGCGCACTCGCCGGGCGATGCTCCGGGATTGCCGAGGTGCGTGGCGTCGGATTGTTCGTGGGCGTAGAGCTGCACGCCAATCCGGTGAGTGGACTCGCCGGCTCTGCCGAAACCAAGCGGGTGGTGAATGGGATGTGCCGCCGAGGTGTGTTAATTGGCTCAACCGGCCGCCACGGCAATGTGCTCAAGATTCGCTCGCCGCTGACGTTCGGGACGCAGCACGCGGACCTGTTGATCGAGGCGCTCGAGCAGACACTCACAGAAAAAGACTGACCGAGCTTCAACGGCTTGGTCCGGCGGATGCCCCCGCACGTTCATCCTCATCCTTCCCCAGCCAGACTGAGGATTCAGATCGGGTCGCCGGTTTAGGAACAGGGTCGCGCCGCCCGCACTTCCCTCTCCAAGCCGGATGGTCGGAGCCGGCCCAGAAGCGGAGTCCATACTGGCGAAACGCACTGCGGAAAGCTGCCCTTCAACCCCGCTGCTTATGGGCGTGCCTCCGGAATGCGTCCGACTTCGGGCCGCCCCATTACACCTTCGCGCTGGCATAGAATCGACCAGCCGCTAGACTGGGACGAGTCCTGACGTCATCCGGTTCACACAGTGGGGTCTCACTTGCACGACATCTTCTTGTCGTACGACCACGACGATTTTTCGACCGCCAGCCGGTTTGCGGAAGGCTTTGAGCGCGAGGGATTAACGGTCTGGTGGGACGCCTCGCTGCGCTCCGGTGAGGCGTTCGATGCGGCCATTGAAAGCGCGCTGAAGAGCGCCAAGGCGGTCGTTGTCCTGTGGTCGAGGACCTCGGTGCAATCGCGCTGGGTGCGTGCGGAGGCGACGCTGGCTGACCGCAACCGCACGCTTGTTCCGGCGATGATCGAGCCCTGCGACCGGCCGATCATGTTTGAGCTCACGCACACGGTGGATCTTTCGCGCTGGAATGGCGATGCGGCTGACCGAACGTGGCAAAGTTTCCTGGGTGACGTGAGACGGTTGGTCGAGGCCGGCGGCGCGGCGTCGAGCGAGGCGACGTCACCCAAGGCTGCGATGGCCGGAGTGGCGCGGCCAGCGGCTGCCAGAGACAACCGACCGTCGCTCGCCATCCTGCCGTTCACCAACCGGTCAGGCGAACGGGCGGACGACGTGTTTGCTGACGGCATGGTGGAGGACCTCATCTCGGCGCTGTCGCTGGGCGGCGGCCTCAAGGTGATCGCGCAGAGCGCGACCGTTGTCTACCGTAAGAACGTCAGCGACGTGCGCAGCATCGGACGTGATCTGGGCGTGGGGTACCTGCTCGAAGGCAACGTCCGGCGGGTGCGCGCTACGCTGCGCGTCACTGCGCAGCTGGTAGAGGCTGACAACGGCGCCATCCTGTGGTCGCAGAAGTTCGATCGGCCGTTGACCGAGCTGGCTGACCTGCAGGAACAGCTGGTCATCGAGGTGGCCGGCCATCTCGGTGTCCAGGTGGAGCGCGTCGAGACGGAAAAGGCGCTCAAGAAGCCCGGCGACCTTACGGCCTGGGAAGCGGTGATGCGTGCGTCAGCTACTTTTGCAAACGATGTGGGCTTCCAGGTAGGTAGCAGATCCATCGCTGAAGCCCGCAAGGCTGTTACGATCGAGCCCGACTACGCGCTCGGCCACGCAGCTCTCGCGTCAGCTCTTGCGCACTACTACATGGCGGGAGGCGGCAGAGAACCCGCAATTGCGCGCGAAGGACTCGCCCATGCCGAACGGGCGTTGGTGCTCGCGTCGAACGATCCGATGGTCTTAAGTTCGGTCGCCATTGCCATGGGCTATTGCGGTGCGTGGCGCGACGCCCTGACGTACGCGCAACGATCGGTCGACATGAACCCAAACAGTGCATCGGGCCACGCGGCGCTGGCCATGATGTTGGTTCGATTCAACAAACCGGATGACGCGATCATGCACTTGCATACACTGGAGACCCTGGCGCCGCGCGGCCCCTCTAATTACCTAGCCGTGGGTGCGCGTGGGTTGGCTCATTTCCAAGCGGGTCGGTACCAAGAGGCGCTGCAGGCCGCGGAGCAATCACTCTTGGACCATCCAAACTTCATCTATGCGCTGAAGGACAGCGCCATATACCTAGAGAAGCTCGGGCGGCACGAGGAGGCGCGCAAGGCGGTGCACCGCCTGCGCGCCGCCAATCGGGCCATAACATTGGACGACGTTGAAACGGCCAATGCGGCGAGCTTTTTTCCGCCGGAGATGGCGGCGGACATGAACGCGACCTTCCGTAAGGTGTGGTTGGAGGCGCCGTTGGAGATACCGGGGCATGAGTGAACAGTTCGCTGGGCTGCGTAAGATTTTGATGTGAAGTCCCAGAACTAAGGTGACATTCTGGCTCCCTTCTCGAACCAGGAGAGAGCCCATGAACAAGAACGAACAGAACCGAGTGGTTGCCTGGCGTTTGAAGCTGTTGCGGCAAGCCAGTGACATGCCCAGGAGCGTCGCCCAGACCTGTCGACACTTTGGCCTTTCTCGCAAAACCTTTTACAAATGGAGAGCCAGATACAAGAGTCACGGTGAGGCCGGCTTATGCGACCGACCGCGAGTCCCGCAGCACTTTCCGAAGGCCACGCCCCGTGTGGTGATCTCCAAGATCCTGTACCTACGGGATCGTTATCACTTTGGACCCGGCAGGACCGCCAGCTATTTGCAGCGCTTTCATCATCTGACGGTGGCACGCTCCACGGTACATCGCATTCTGATCCGTTACGGGATGAACCGGCTACCGGCCAACCAGAAGCGTCGGCCGACAGGCCGGCCCTGGAAGCGATACGAGAAGCCACAGCCCGGGCACCGCGTACAAGTGGATGTGAAGTTCCTCGAGCGGATCGCAGGCTCTAGAAAGCGCCTCTATCAGTTCACAGCCATCGACGACTGTACGCGTATTCGGGTGCTCAAGATCTACGATGCCTGCAACCAAACCGCAGCCATCCGCTTCGTGGACGAGGTCATCCGGCGGCTCCCCTTCAGGGTGCTGGTTATCCAGACCGACAACGGCGCCGAGTTCCAGTCTCACTTCCACTGGCACCTCGAGGAGCATGACATCCGCCATGTCTATATCCGACCCAGGACGCCCCACTTGAACGGCAAGGTCGAGCGCTCACACCGGGTGGACGAACAAGAGTTCTACCAGCTGTTGGATAAAGGCGGCATCGCCGACGATATCCATCTGTTCAATGACAAGCTTCGCGAATGGGAGGACTACTACAATTATCATCGGCCCCACGGAGCCCTCGATGGGCAGACCCCCTACGAGCGGCTCTTGACAAAGAAAGATCCTGCCAGCGTGTCACCGAAGTCCTGAGACCTTACAGATTTTAATGGTGGCCAGGGGTGGAATTGAACCACCGACACGCGGATTTTCAATCCAGTGCCCAAAATCGACTAACTTGTTGGAATGATTACTAACAGTGCTGCCTGAGTGTCCGATATTTCTACGAAATGCGGGTACTTAAGGCCATGAATCCGCGCGATAGCGCCACTAAATATTGGACGCTTTATTCGGTCCGAAGCTTGGTTCTACACGCGACGCGCCAGTCGATTCAATTTGCTCGGCGCCGAACGCGGCGATTGGCAGAGTTTGACCCCGAGTGCTGTTCGCTCTCGGGCACTGTGGATTGGCCGTTTGAAAGCTAGCGTGCACTCTACGGCACCGCACGCCGACTCGGACCCCGCAAAGCACAAGCCCACGATGAGAAAGACCCGGCGGGACTGTTTCGATCCTATCAACCCGCGGGTCGTACCAAAATGTATCGTTTGGACGGAGAATGGACGTTCCAAAAAACAAGCCGGTCACGAGGTGGTCAATGGCAATTGAAACTCCGGGACAGCTCGTCCAGTCGGCGAAAAGGTTCACAGGCTGGTACATCGCCGCCGCGATTGCCTTCATCGTGTTGGGAGTATTCGCGATCATGGAGCCCGCGGTGGCGAGCCTCGGGGTCGCGCTGCTGGTGGGCTGGCTTTTCATTTTCGGCGGGATCGCGCACCTGATCACCGCCTTCCGGGGCGGCGGTGCGAGGCAGGTCATCTGGCAAGTGCTGATCGCAGTCGTGTACGTGCTCGGCGGGGTGTACCTCCTCGCCAACCCATTGATGGCGGTCGGGACCTTGACGCTCTTGCTAGCGGCGGTGTTGTTCGTGGCCGGCGTGTTCGAGATCGTGGCCTACTTTCAGGTCGCGAGCGCCTCGGGATGGCTACTGGCCAACGGCATCGTCACGCTGGTGCTCGGCGGCCTGATCTGGCTCCACTGGCCTTCGAGCTCAGTTTGGGCGATTGGGCTTCTCGTCGGCGTGAATCTGCTGCTGACCGGGTTCACGCGGCTGATGCTCGGGGGTGCGAGTCGTAGGCTGATCAACAAGGTGACGGCGTAGCCCCAGGTGAGCGTAGCCGACTTCAGACCCTGCGGGTGGATGAGCCCGGCGGCCAGCGCCGGCAGGAGGATGATCGCAGCCAGATCGTGGCCATAGACCGCCATTGACCCACTTCTGCCGGTCGGGACCGGCCGCTTTCGGGCAGCCCGAAAACGATCTGCGAACATGCATCCGAGCGGTCCATCTGTAAGGCGTATTAACCGAGCTGTTGCTTCAGTGTCGCGTCCTCGAAAGACGAACAGGCTGTCCAATCTCGGTACCCTCGCCATGCCCTGCTTGTTGGAGGCGACGTTTCGTAAGCCTCGCCCGGCAAGTAAGGGCAATCCCTTTCCGTGGGGTTTACGAGGTTCGAATCGAATCCGCTGTTACCAGAGATTCGCCAGCCGGGCTCGTTGTCTGCAAGGGGACCGTCAGCATCCTTGCAGACTCTGACGATCTAATAATATTCGCGATGAGTGCGCGTGACCCTACGTACAACCCGCACGATCGTTCGTAAAACCGCCCGGATGTTTGTCTGCTTCTGAGCGGCCCTTGGGGCCTTTCAGAGAGCGCTCAGCGGGAGCGGAGAAAGCGGCCAAACACCGGGCCGTGAATTCAAGGCGCCGGCGCCAAGCCAATGCGGATGCTGAGCCGCAATGAACTCGGGCCGCTATACTCTCGGGCCGCTATACTCTCGGGGCGCTATACTAGCGTAGAGAAGTCTGAGCGGAGTCGACTACCGGCACTTCGGGAGCGACAACACGACAAGTGTGCCTCCCTGATTACTCACAAGAGGAGGGCCGAAAATGAGACGGAGGATGCCAGTTCTTACCGCTTTAGCGTTTCTCGCAGGCGCTGGCGTGATGGTCACAGCAACCACGTATGCGCAGACCTCCGGGGGGGATCGCCGTGATGATAGGCGGGACAACCGCCAGGGTTCCCGGGAGCAGAAGCAGGACTGCAAAGCCGGTGACGAGAAGAGCCGCCCCGAGTGCCGTCAGGAGAAGCGCGAGACCAAGCACCAAGATGGCCCGCCAACAAGTAGCCCCACGCCGCCAACAAGTAGCCCCACGCCGCCAAAGTAGCCCCACGCCCACCGCCCAACGTCCGCAGCTTCGTAATTCGGAACGTTGAGTCGGCTACTCGCGGTTGGCCGGTTGCGGCCGTTCAGCAGATGCAAGGCGGGGGCGGGATTTGAGCCATGTCGAGGTGCGGCTCGGCTAGTGGGGCAGTATCCGCAGGAGTACCGGCGGAGGGGCCGGAATTGACCCCAAACGGTCAGCCTCGACGGTCCGCTTTCGGGCGCCAATAGTTCACTCAGTCCTATCGCTTACGCCAACCACCAGGCAGCAGTTCGCAGAGTTGCAGGAACTCAACCGCGAACTGCAGGTTGCCTTCATGAAGCTCCAGACCAAGGAGTCGCAAGTCGCGATGCGCTGAGCGATCAGGTCGTCTACAACGCGAATCCCGGCGTTCTGCCGGGGTCCCTGTTTGTTGCCGCCCGTCTCCCCATATACAGCACACTCTCGGCGCGTGCAGGAAGCCGCCACCACGCTGTCGTTTATACGAGCCGTGCCTGCCGGGATACTGTAGGCACCCCGCAAATCCTGCCCCCGCTATCACGTTCGAGACGTCCGGGCGCGCTCGCCGCTGGGCGTCCGGCTTACTGCCCTTCTAACCAGAGGATCTGTGCCAGTGACAAAGTCAGCTTGTGGACCCACCAGATAGGCAACCGCGGATGCGGCGTCTTCCAGGCTCCGACACACCCAACCTTATATCGATGTAGGCGTCCTACGAGGTACTCTTGGAAGGCTCATGGCTCGCGCACCAGCTTTGGGCCGGAAAGCGTAAAGAGTCACGGCGGCTTTGCAGCAACTATCACGACACAGACCGAAAAGCAGGGTGGCCCCCCAGCAGCGCGACCTCCCGCATAACCAACCAATTTACGGAGCTATCGCACATCGGCTCCGCCGGCAGCCTTCGATTCGACCGTTGCCGGTGCCGCTGGTGTGTCCGGATTGGCCGCCACCCACCCCATAAAGATCTGATAACCCAGAGCCAGTAGAGTCGCGCCAACGAACATTCCTAGGATGCCGGCGCTCGCCATGCCTCCCAATGCGCCGAGCAAGATCACGGGCATGGGCACGTCTACACCGCGACCTAGCAGCAGCGGTTTGAGGACGTTGTCGAGCATCCCGCCGAGCCCCAGCAGCACAGTATAGGTAACGGCTGCCACAGTTCCGTAATCCCCGCTGATCCAGACGTATCCGATAACTGGCAAAGAGACTAGGAGAGCTGGGACCTGCGCGATCCCCAGCACCAGCACGAGCACGGCGAGCACCGGTGCAAACGGAACGCGGGCAATCATCAATATCAGGCCAATGACGATGGTCTGGATGACGGCCACGCCGAGGATGCCTAGTGCCACCGCGCGAATGGTCGCCGTGCAAAGCGCTGCAAATTGCTCGCCTCGCCCGCTGCCGACGAAGCGATCGAAGATGGAGCTGGCACTTCTGGCTCCCGACTGACCGAAGGCCATGATGATCCCGGCGACGATAATGGAGGCCAGGAACAGCAGCACCGTGACGCCGATGCGGGCAACCATCCCCAGTGCCTTCTTCGAGAGGTCGCCAACCTTCGGCTGTAGACTTTGAACGAGTGCGGGCAGATCCATGTGGGCCTGCGACCAAAGATCATGGACTTTCTTGCCGACGAGCGGCCACTGGGCAATGCTCGGAGGAGGTGCGGGAATCTGCAGCGTGTTGTCGTGCACGCTGCCGATGAAGTCATGAACCGAATCGCCCAGCTTGACCATCAGCACGGCAATGGGCACCACGATCAGCACGATGCCGCCCAAGACCAGCAGGGTCGCCGCAAGTCCCTGCTTGCCGGCCATTTTGCGCGCCAGCTTCTGATGTGCCGGATAAAGGGCCACGGCCAGAATGAGTGCCCACGCCATCAAGGATACAAAGGGCGCGAATATGTCGTAGCACAATAGCGCCAAGGCGAGGAGCAAGCCGGCTCGGATGAAGACATCCAGCAGTCTCCCCGACAGGCGCTTTTCGAGGTCCAGATCAGGCCTATAGGGCGCATTCATAGAACGGCCTCCTTATCGGTTTCAAGATGACGCGTCCTCGCGACTTGCCGAACGCTCTGGAGGCGAGCTGGGGAACTAGCCTCTGCGGGACGTAAACCAGATCGAAGAACTGCAGGACGAAGCCGGTCGCCGGCAGCACAATCGTCGCGATGAATCCGTCGGCGCGATACCCCTTCAACTCGGGCGGGAACGGGATCAGCAAAAATGCTCCGGCAGTATTCAGCACTAGCCCGACGAGCCCGAGCGCGTGCGGCGAATGAACTACTAGTTGGAAGAAGTGGCATATCGTGCGGGTATAACTCACGGCGAGACGGATGTCTTCTTGCGATGCGGCGTGAAGGGACGGCGGAGCGTCACGCCGGCGACGTGGGACTACGGCGAACGCCGTCCGCGAGCACTCATTCAACCGGGCTGACGCCGCAACCGGGCGGCTTGGCGATTTGATGATGCCATGGGTGGCTTCGAGTAAAGCCGCAACCGACTACTGCAGTTCGTTCGGCCAGAAGATGAGCATCATCGGCAGCCACACGAAGCCGAATCGCTTGGGTACGCCCGCGGTCGGAAGCGTGCACTTCCGGTGCGTGCCTTCCGACTGATACGAGAAGCGCGGCACCCCTTGGAAGTCGACTGCAGTCTTGTCTAGTACAGCGTTGTGATCCACATACCGATGGCGGTTGATGACCCTACGCTGCCATTCGTGAGCGTCCGCTGTCCGGCTCAAACGAAGAATTTCTGCAGCGGATCGCCGCTAACGGCCCGATATACTGCCGACGCGAGGAAACGCTCGGATTCGACCGAGCGGCCAAGAAAACAGAGAACGATAAAGGACCAGTCATGCGATCAAGAGTTTCGGCACTGCTGCTGCTAGTCATGGCCGTGATCTCCCTTCTTTCGCTAAGGGTATCGGCCCAGTCTCAGGAGACCCAGAAGTTAACCAAAGTCGGTAAGCTTGAGCGCATCACCGTCCATGGTGACTCGTTGGTGGGCAACCTCGCTGGCGATACGCCGGATCGCCTGGTCTCGGTCTACCTGCCGCCCAACTATACGGCCTCGCCCAAGCGCCGCTATCCCGTGTTGTATCTGTTGCATGGCTATACGGATTCGGACGAGCACTGGTTCGGGCTGAGCGGTCCGCACTTCGTTAACGTGCCGACTGCGGCAAGCAAGGCTTTTGCCAGCGGCTCGCGCGAATTCATCATCGTGATGCCCGACGCCTACACCCGCTACCAGGGCAGCATGTACTCCAGCTCGGTGGTCACCGGTGACTGGGAAGCCTTCGTGGCTCAGGACCTGGTGAGCTTCATTGACAAGCACTACCGCACGCTGGCGGCTCGCGCGAGCCGCGGCCTGGCCGGGCACTCCATGGGGGGCTATGGCACGCTGCGCATCGGGATGAAGTATCCAGCTGTGTTTTCCAGCCTGTACAGCATGAATCCCTGCTGCATGGACGCACGCCTGCAACCCTCGGTCCAGGTCGTTGAGCTCGCTGCAAAAGTTCAGACTGCAGAGGATATGCAGAAGGCGGATTTCTTCACTAAGGCCACGGTGGCCTCGGCTGCGGCCTGGTCACCGAATCCGCGCAATCCACCGCTGTACTTTGATCTGCCCGTCAAGGACGGGAAGGTGGTGCAGGAGGTGGTCGCCCGCTGGGCGGCCAATGCCCCGCTTGCGATGGTCGATCAGTACATTCCCAGCCTTAGGAAATATGACGCGATCGCGATCGATGCCGGCGACAAGGACCTGGAGGACATCGCAGCTACTGCGCGCACGATGGATCAGATCCTCAAGGATTACGGCATTGCACATGACTTCGAGATTTACGAGGGTGACCACGTGAATCGCGTCGGCCAGCGTCTTGAGACCAAGGTGCTGCCGTTCTTCTCGGCGCATCTGAAGTTCCAATAGACGACGCCGAGGAACTCACTTACTTGGAATTGTCGTAGGGCAACCGCAGCCCCGCCGGCCCGCTGTGGCGGTTCGGATTCTTGCGCAGGGACTGCTGCGGGTTGTCGCTAATCGTTGCTCGCATCTGGATACCCAAGAGCGCTAGAAATCAATTGACCTAGTGGCTGGGTCTAGGGTTTCCGGTCCTACGGTCGCGCGGCCCGGTTGCCTGTGGCGAATGGCAGCTTCCGGGCAGGCATTCTGCTCCTGCTTACGACCGCTTCTGGGCCGATTGCGGTCGGTCGCATCTCATCCGGTCGAGGACGAAGACGCGCGCGACGGGTGTCCAATAAAGAATAAACACTTTACGTCCGTGGCCGTGAGGTCAAGGGGTATCAAATCGCAGCGCAAACTGCTCCCCTTCTGATTCGCTCTGGGGCGGATGCTCACGGATCCGAACTCCCGGGCCGCACACGAGCAGCTGCTCGCGAAGACCCGGGCCAGGTGGCCACAGCGAGTCGCGCGTCAGCTCTTCCCGACCGTCAGCAACGCAAACTCCTCGAAGAGAATCTGCGCAGCCAGCTGAGCGGTATTGGTCGAGGGGTCATATTCCGGGGCCACTTCCACCACGTCGGCGCCGACCACGTTCAGACCACCGAGCCCGCGCAGCAGGGCTAGGCCTTCGCGCGCCTCGAGACCGCCCACCTCAGGCGTACCGGTGCCGGGCGCATACGCCGGATCGAAGCCGTCCACATCCACCGAGATGTAGGTGGGTCCGTCACCGACCACCTCGCGCGCCTTGCGGATCACGGCTTCGACTCCGAGGCGCATGAAATCCTCCATGTAGATGACCGTCATGCCGGAAGCATGCGAGAACTCCCAGAACATGTTGGCCGCGCCGCGGATGCCGATCTGAATAGTGCGCTCCGGGTCCAGGACTCCGTCCAGCACGGCCAACCGGAACGGCCCGCCGTGATGGAACTTGGTGTCGTCGTACGCACCCATGGTGTCGCAGTGGGCATCGATGTGCACGAGCCCCACCGGCGCGTCACGCCCGAGCGCCCGGAGGATCGGGTAGGTGATGGAATGATCCCCGCCGACCGCCAGCGGACGTATCCCGGCGGACTTCAGCTGAAGGAAGTAGCTCTCGATGTCCTTGAGGCATCGCTCCAGGTGGTAGCGGCTCTGAAAAGGCACGTCGCCGACGTCGGCGGCACGCGCGCGCCCCTTGGGCACGGCACGAAAGGTCGGATGATAGGGGCCGATGCGCTCGATGGTGCGCACGGCGCGCGGGCCGAAGCGCGCGCCGGCACGGTTGGACACGCCGAGATCCATCGGCACGCCGACCAGGGCGATATCGAGCGCCTCGAGGCTCGTGCAATAAGGCAGGCCGAGGAAGGTAGGCACGCCCGAATAGGGCAGCGAGCGGCGTCCCTCGGGCGACTGCACGTCGCGCGCCGCGCGCAGGAGCACCGGATCATCGCCATCGAACGCTTCCCGATCGGCATAGCGTGCACGCAGGCGGCTCAACTTGTCTGCATCCATGGCCCGTCCCCTCGATCGCGGCTTCGGAGCGCCAATGTACGAGATTCTGCCCGCACGGGCACGTGGGGGCGCGCCGTCTGCGGGCACCCGGAGAGGATTGACATGCGACTCGCGCGACCGTGCCGTTGTGATTTGAGACACGGTTCGAAGGAAAGCGTCATCGGCGCCCGCGCTGCCTCAGCGCGAGGTCGGCTATGGACTGAAGGGCACTGATCCCAGGCGCGTCCTAACTTCTTGTGATTTGAATGGTGGCTAGGGGTGGAATTGAACCACCGACACGCGGATTTTCAATCCAATGCCCAAAATCGACTAACTTGTTGGAATGATTACTGACAGTGCTGCCTGAGTGTCCAATATTTCTGCGAAATGCGGGTACTTAAGACCATGATTCCCCGATATAGCGCCACTTAATATTGGACGCTTTATTCGGTCCGAAGCTTGGTTCTACACGCAACGCGCCCGTCGATTCAATTTGCTCGGCACCGAACGCGGCGAATGGCAGAGATTGACCCGTTACAGACGGTCGCGAGTGACTGTTAAGGGGTAGCCATAATGACCGCCGATGAGGCTTCGGGCCCCGGGCAGCGAAGGCAAGTCGTGCGACTCTGACCCGTCTCAGCCCGGAACTCTCGGTGGAGTTCGGCTACTGGTCCGCCCATGCCCAACTGGTGATCTGCCATCCGGAGCTACTTCTTTTCAAGGACATCGTGACGATGGCCTTGTCCGTAACCGGCTTACCCGCCTTGGTATACGTAAGTGTCGTTGGCGTCACGAGGTACGCGTAAGCGGAGTCGATGTCAAGGTGGGTGGCCTTCCCGAGCGCAACGCTCGCAGCCGTGATCTGCGCCTTTGCGGCAAACGCTTCGTAGTCTTTGTACCAACTAGCGCATGCACCTGACCCCTGCCATACGTGCGGTGCAAAGTCGTCTATGATCACCGCTCCGTCGGCGCAATAGGATGAACCAGTCTTGCCGTCTCCCTTGTTGAAGGAATCGACCCACTTCTGGACGACCGCCATCGCGTCAGTCTTGTCCGAGGCGCTCGCAGGTCCGGAAGAAAATACTGCTACGGCTATTACAACAGCTAATGTTTTCATAACCCTTCCCCCTTAACTTGTTATTGATGCCTTGCTGCCGCAGGCAGCGGCTCCAAACTGCCAGCTTACTCCTCTTGCGCGTGAGCCATCCGCGGATGTGGCTCGGAACCATTAACCAATAAAACTCCCGGACAATTGCATCATCGCGCGCTTGGAAGGTGCACCGACCGAGATTGACCCTTCAGCGACGTTGCGATCGCCATATAGCGTCCACTGAAGAGCAATGAAGCGGACATTGAGCGCGGCACCGGTGGATCTCGGCCAAACTTAGCCATTTACGCTAAGCTGCCGCCCGCGGGGGCGCTGAGAAGACCTCCCCAGGGGTGATCTTGCCGGTGACTGAGCCTTCGCACGCGGTGTTCCTGAGCTACGCCTCACAGGATGCGGAGGCTGCCCAGAAGATCTCTGAGGCCCTGCGTGCGGCCGGGATCGAGGTCTTTCTCGATCAGAGCGAGCTGCGGGGCGGGGATGTTTGGGATGAGAAGATCCGGCGGGAGATCCACGACTGCGCCCTCTTCATTCCCGTCATTTCGGTCAACACGGCCTCACGACACGAAGGCTATTTCCGCCTCGAGTGGGATCTTGCCGATCAGCGCTCCCACATGATGGCTCGCAGCCGTGTGTTCGTAGTGCCAGTGTGCCTGGACGCGACTACCGAGGCAGCCGCGGACGTTCCAGAGTCGTTTAAGCGGGTGCAGTGGACGCGCCTGCCCAGCGGGGTAACACCCGCGGCCTTCGTCGAGCGTGTACAGCGTCTGCTGTCCGGGGAGCCGGCACAGGGGCTGGCAGGGACTCCGTCGGCCGCCGCTCGCGTGCCGGCTGCACCTTCGACCCAAAAGCCCGTCCTGGCATCCTGGCGGTCGAAGGCGGCGCTTCTCGCGACGGCCAGCGTGCTCCTCGTCGCACTCGGTTACCTCGTGGTGAACCGACTCGTGCTATCGAAGCGTGGCGCGGAGCTTGGAGCGGCACCGGCGCCTGCGGCTCAGAGCGCTCCAGCCACCGGCTTCAACCCCCCGCCGCACTCGATCGCAGTGCTGCCGTTCGTGAACTTAAGCGGGGACAAAGAGCAGGAGTACTTCTCCGATGGGCTCACGGAGGAGCTGCTCAACTCGCTGGCCGAGATCAACGAGTTGCAGGTCGCAGCACGCACCTCGGCGTTCTCGTTCAAGGGCAAAGACACCGACATCGGCACGATCGCACGCAAACTGAACGTGGGCGCAGTCCTCGAAGGGAGCGTCCGGCGCTCAGAGCACACCATCCGCATTACCGCGCAGTTGATCAATGCCGTCACGGGCTTTCACCTGTGGTCGAAGACCTATGACCGGGACCTGGGCGATGTGCTGAAACTTCAGAGCGAGATTGCTACCGCGGTGGCCAGCGCCCTGAAGGTCGCGCTGCTCAGTGATGTCGCGGCCAAAGTCGAGCTCGGCGGGACGCGCAATCCGGCCGCCTTTGATGCGTATCTGCGCGGGGCCAAGGTGTATAGCTCGTTTCGCGACAGCAAAGACCTCCCCGCCGCGATTGTTGCGTACACGGAAGCAATCCGCCTCGATCCACACTATGCGCTCGCATTCGCAGCCCGATCGATCGCCCTTTCCGGCGTCGCCACGGAAGCCGAGACCGAAGCGGCGATCCGTGAGGGCTATGACAAGGCGCAAGCGGATGCCCGCCAAGCGCTCGCGTTCGCGCCGGATCTGGCCCAGGCCCACCTCGCATTGGCGTACGTTTCGGACAACACCCTCGACTTCAAGCAGGCGAGTGAGGCGTACGAGCGGGCCCTCGCGCTTGCGCCGGGCAATGCACAGGTCTTGCGACGAACTGCCGAATTTGCCGCCAACATGGGGCACTTCGATGCGGGCCTTGCGGCGGCGCGCCGCGGCGTCGTGCTCGACCCGCTCGCTCGCGAAAGCCATTCGCTGCTCGGCCGGGTGCTGTATGCGGCCCGCCGCTATGAGGAGGCGGTTGCAGCTTTTGCAGAAGTCATCAGTCTTGACCCTGGCTTCAAGCAGACCTACGGGCAGCGCGGACTCGCCTATTACGGGCTCGGGGATCTTAAGAGTGCGCGCACCTCATGCGAGACCCAGCCGGAATTCTGGGCGAGTCAATGGTGCCTGTCGGTGGTCTATGACAAGCTCGGCCGGCACGCCGATGCGGAAGCCGTGCTTTCGAAACTGAAGGCACAACTGGGCGACGCGGCGGCGTACCAGTACGCCGCGATCTATGCGCAGTGGGGAGATCGGGCGAAGGCGCTCGAATGGCTCGAGACGGCGCTGCGGCTGCGGGACTCGGGCCTTGAGTACCTCAAGACCGACCCGCTCATGGACACTTTGCGCAAGGAGCCGCGCTTCCAGGCGATTGAGCGGGAGTTGAAGTTTCCGAACTGAGTGGCGGTGCGGTTCCGACGCGATTCCTTCGGTTCCTCGAAGATCGTTCCGATGTCCGCTATGTAGAAAATTGAGTGTTCTGCTCGAGTGGCCCACCGACACGCGGATTTTCAATCCGCCGCATTTTGCATCCAGCATCACCCAAGAGCACCCAATAGAAGGACTTAGCCAATTTCCACCTTACGGTAGGTGCTGCTGGGTGACGCTGGATTGGGTACCAAAGTGGAAACCGAACAGCGTGGCCCACCCGCGCCACTCACCTACACAATCGTGCACGGCGTTCGCATTCGTCCGACGATGAGCGAACTGATCCCCACAGCCCTGGGCGAGCTGACACAGGTCGCTTACCCACCCCGCGTTGGATGACCGGTAGCGGGAGAGCGTATCAGGCGGCTCCCGGCCAAGACCAGAACTTCAGTAGATCAAAATGACTTCTCCGAAGCTGCCGTTCAACTCGGACGCCGAGGCCTAGACCAAGTACTTGATCAGACGGTCTCCGGGTAAGCGAAAAATAATTATGAAGACGGACTGTTGCCGTCGCTCGGATGTGAAGCGGTAGAAATTCGGTAGTTGGCGACCCGAAACCGCTTCAGTGCAATTCTTGGTCGAATCAGCGCAAAGGCTCGGATGCACGGCCGTCAGCGGCTTGGGAGCGGCGGCCTTCTGCCGCCAAACTGACACCGCCACCGTCCACAGGGTTCAAGACCGAGGTGCGGAGCCCCCATCAGCCGTCGCCGCGAGGCGCGTCTCGGCGGCCGCGACCATCGCCTTGAAACGGGGATCATCACGCAAAGGATCGAGGTCCGGATCGGCTTTGGCGTGGTTCAGGAAGCCGGCGGCTACCTTTTCAAATACCGGACCGAGCAGTTCTAATGCGGCGTCGACGTCCGTTTCCTTCGAATAAGACGCCAGGCAGCAAGCAAAGTTGTACCGCGCGTTCATGTTGTCCGGATCGATGAGCAGGGCGCGGTTGATCCATTCCTTGGCGCGTTCGCCCTCACCCAGCGTCGCAAGAGCAAGGGCCGCGAAGCCCATGGCCGTTGCATTGTTCGGATCCTGCGCCAGCATCTTTTCGACGCGCGAGAGCTCGATTCGCGCGACCCGCAGGGCAGCCGGGGAATTTCCGACGGCGGTGTAACAGGTGAGCAACATGCAGCCAGAATGCAGATCCGTTTCCATGAGTGCCATTGCCTTTTCGTAGTGGCGAATGGCCTGATCCAATCTTCGCTGCCGGAACCCCAAGTACGCGGCTGCCCGGTTCACTTCGTAGGACTCCCGGTCCAGCCGCAAGGCGACCTCGATCTCGGCGGCGGCCTCGTCGTGTCGACCGTGCTGGGCCAGAATTCTGGCCTTGACGGCATGGGCCTCGGCCAGATTGGCGTCCAGCGCCACGGCGCGCTCAGCGGACGCCAAACCGTCATCGACTGTTCCGCCATGGTCGAAATACAAGTTCATCTGCTCAATGGCCATGAGCGCCCAGGCGCGCGAATACCTTGGGTCGATTTTGGTGGCGTGCTTACACAGGCGGATGATCGCTTCGCCCCGCCGGGCATCGACTTCATAGCCGGTGATGTAGGACTGTCGCGCCAGCAAATAAAGATTGTAGGCCTCGACATTGTCCGTGCCGCGCTGCTCGATCGCCTTCCTCTCCTCGGGCAGGAGCTTGAGTTTCAGGGCCTTGACGATGGCTTCGGAAATTTCGGCCTGCAGCGCGAAGATGTCGTTTAGGTCGCGATCGTAGCGCTCGGCCCAGACGTGATCGTTGCTTGAACCGTCGACCAGCTGGGCGGTAATCCGTACACGGCCACCCGCCTTGCGCACACTTCCTTCCAGGACATGACCGACCTTGAGCTCGCGTGCGACTTTCGTGACATCGACGTGCTTGCCCTTGTACATAAAGGCACTGTTGCGGGCAACCACTGCCAGTGCCGAAACCTTGCTCAGATCGGTGATGATGTCTTCGGTGATGCCGTCGCTAAAGTACTCCTGCTCCTGATCGCCACTCATGTTGGCGAAGGGAAGGACACAGATCCCGACGCGAGGAAGGGCGGCGGCCGCGGATGGCGCCGATGTGGAGCCCGACTTCACCGATTGGGACGCGCGTCGACGCTCGATCGCGGTGCCGAGCGAGCGAAGCAGTTCCTGGAACGGTGCGCTGGCCGGGTCCTCCCCCCAATTGTCGAGGTCAGTCGTTTGAATCGCCCGCACGTCGATCGGCAAGCGAGCGCCTTCGAATCGCACCGGGACTAGAATGCCGCGCTCAGCGGCATCGCGCGCCTCGCCGCGTACCCAGCGAGAGGCTACGGACGTCGGGGTCCAGACCACCAGGACGGCACTCGCCGCCTGGAGCTCCGCGTCGATCTGGTCGTCGAACTGCTGGCCAGCGTCAATCGCTGGGTCCCACCAGACCGACCAGCCCTTCGCCTTGATCGCGGCCACGAGCGGCGCGACGCGCGCCTTGTCGCTACGGGAGTAGGAGACGAAGACGTCAGCCATTCGTGGCAGACCTAAACCCGAAATTGCCGCCAGGATTTTGCCGCATCCTGCATAGCTTAACCTGACCGGTGTGGAAGAGGCAGAGCGCGGCCGCCCACGAGGTAGATCGCCTTGTCGTCATGCATGAAGAGTGCGACCCGTCCGTTCTTTGCGGTTGAGGGTGCGACGTCATCCCGCTCATAATTCCGGTCTGGTATCGTTTGCCTGCCGGATCGGGCTTCGTGGCTTTCGCGACCGAACGCCCGACACCGCTTCTCCGACCTCCCATCGCCTAAGTCCGCACTCGATTCGCGGGCTCGAGGGTCGCGGCGGCGATGCGACCGCAGCTCACCATCGCCTTGAGCTCCCCGAGCTCGACACCGCGACGATGCTCGTCCTTTCGTACTACTTCGGGACCTCGGCGAGCTCGCGCGCGAAGGACGACACGCCGGAAACCGAACGGGTACATCGCCCTTCTGAGCGACTGAATGACCAAAGCAAGTTTCCGATTTGAATGGTGGCCAGGGGTGGAATTGAACCACCGACACGCGGATTTTCAATCCGCTGCTCTACCAACTGAGCTACCTGGCCGCCGGGTGGGGGCGCGTATTAGACCGGCACGCCAGAAGGCCGTCAAGCAATCTCAACCCTAACCCCTTGATTCCGCGAGCCCTCACATCCATTACCGTAGGCTCGGCGCGGGCTTCTTCTCCCCCCGTTTGAGACCCCCGGGTGGCCCCCTTAAGAGAGAGGGCACGGCGGGGGCGGGAGGATCAGGCTTGCGTCGCGCTAAACTGTTGGCTCTGCGACCGGGATTCCACGAGTACCCCTAAATATGAATGCCCATCTGGCACCCCTGCTGACAGAAGCCAAGCCCGCTCCCTGTGCGGAGAGCCTCACGCGCGCCAACGAGTCACTGCAGGCGCGCGAGCGGCTGCTCACCGCCACGGCGCGTGCCAGCCGCCTGCTGCTGCAGGCGCCCGATGTGCGCGCCGCGATCCCCGGGGTCCTGGGACTGATCGGTGAGGCCGCGCACGTCGATCGCGTGAATCTCATGGAGACCCGCACCGGCCCTGAGGGTGAGCCGCTGCTGGTCGTGGTGAGCGAGTGGACCGCCGAAGGGGTGACCCCGCACCTACGCGACGTTGCGCTGTGCTCCTGCGACGAGCGCAAATTTGCCGCCGTGTGCTCGGAGCTGCGCGCCGGGCGCAGCGTGTGCTTCAGCAAGAGCAGCTCGGACGGGCGCTCCTCGAGCATCGAGGGCGTCGGCACCCAGAGCAAGGCCATCGTGCCGATCTTCGTCGCCGGTGAGTTCATCGGCGTGGTGGGATTCGACAACACGCGCCAGCACCGTGCGATCGACTCCGCCGAACTTGCGGCGCTCGAGACCGCGGCCGGCGTGATCGGCGCCGCGCTGCACCGCGAACGCCTCGTCGATGACGTGCGCCGTGAACGCGAGCGCGCCGCCGAAGAGCGCGTCGCCGAGCTCGCCAAGGCCAACGCCGTCATCCAGGGCAACCTTGAGCGCCTCGCCGGGGAACCTGACCTGCACAGTTTCATGGGTCACATGCTGCTCGAGGCGGCGCGCCAGTTCGACGCCATCTCGGGCGTCGTGATCGTACTGAAGGATTCGGTGCAGGAGTGGCGCATCGTCGCGCACGTGCGCGACGGCCAGGTGACGCAGCCGACCTACGCCACCAGCGTGCCGGTGGCAGGCTCGGTGTTCACCACCCGCTTCGGCGATCTGCGTGAGCCGGTTTATCTCAACGTCGGCCGCCAGACGACCGAGATCTGGCCGGGCGTGCTGGCCTTCCACCGCGGCGAGAACGCCCAGGGCACGGTGATCTACCCGCTGCTGTTCGGGGCACGCAGCGTCGGCTTCTTTGCACTTACCTTCCCGCGCCCGGCGGAAGAAGTCCTGCACAGCGGCCTGCTGGTGGCGCTGGTGCAGCAGGCGACGCTCGCCGTGCAGCTGATGCGCCTGGCGTATTCCGCCAAGGAGACCGCGGTGCTCATGGAGCGCACGCGCATCGGCCAGGAGATCCACGATGGCCTGGCGCAGGCCTTCACCGGCATCCTGCTGCAGCTCGGCGCCGTGGAGGAGTTCCCGTCCTGCAGGAAGCGCGGCTCGGAACTGGCCAACACGCTGTCCCTGATCCGGGAACTCGCGCGCGACGGCCTGGCCGAAGCGCGCCGCTCGGTGATGGCGCTGCGCCTGGATCAGACCCGGCGCGCGGGACTGGAGATTGCGCTCAAGCAGCTCGCAGACCGCTCCACGGTCCCTGGCGGGGTGACCTGCACCTTTGACGGCGGTGGCATCGTCACGGGCCTGCGGCCGGAGCACGAGCACGAGCTGCTGCGCATCGCGCAGGAGGCGGTGAGCAACGCGGTGCGGCACGCGCGTCCGCACCTGGTGCACATCAGCATGAGCGATGAGCCGCAGTACTGGACGCTCGCTGTCGCCGACGATGGTATCGGCATGCAGCAGCGCCCGGAGCTGTCCGCGCGCGAGGGTTTCGGGCTCTCGAGCATGCGCCAGCGGGCCGGCGCCATCGGCGGGGAGTGGCAGATCGACAGCCAGCCCGGGGCCGGCACGCGTGTCAGCGTGCGCATGGCGAAGCGAGCTTCCTAGTGGCCGCCGTAATGAAGACCAAGATCCGTGTCGTGCTCGCCGATGATCATCCGGTGGTGCGCGACGGACTCGCCGCCATGGTCAACCAGCAGGCGGACATGGAGGTGGTGGCGGAGGCCGGCGACGGCGAGGAAGCGATCACGCTCTACGAACAGCATCGCCCGGATGTGATGGTGCTCGACCTGCGCATGCCCAAGCGCGACGGCGTCGCCGTGGTGCAGCGGGTGCTCGAGCTGCACCCGAAGGCCTGCATCCTCGTCATGACGACCTACGACGGCGACGAGGACATCTTCCAGTGCCTCTCGCAGGGGGCGAAGGGCTATCTGCTCAAGGATGCGCCGCGGCAGGAGATTCTTTCCGCCATCCGCGCCGTCAGCGAGGATCGCCCCTATACCTCGACCACGGTGGCCGCCAAGGCGCTGCAGCGCATGGCGAAGCCGAGCCTCACGCAGCGCGAACTGGACGTGCTGCAGCTGGTGGCCGAAGGGCGCAGCAACAAGGACATCGCGCGGCGCCTCTCGATCACCGAGGGCACCGCCAAGACGCACGTCAAGGCGATCCTCACCAAGCTCGACGCCATCAGCCGTACCGAGGCTGTGGCCGTCGCCCACAAGCGCGGCCTGATCCACCTATAGAGTTGAGATAGAGGCTAGAAGTGGCCGCCGGCGCTAGGCGCCCGGTGGCGGCTGGTAGCCCTGCGGCGCCGCTGACCCGGCGCCAAAGAAGAACTTCTCCATCTCAGTCTCCAGGAACTTGCGCGCCTTGGGTTCGATCGGCGTCAGCCGGTACTCATTGATGAGCATGGTCTGCTGCTTGAGCCACTGCGCCCAGGCTTCCTTGGAGACGTTCTCGTAGATGCGCTTGCCGAGTTCCCCCGGATAGGGCACGCGCTCCAGCCCCGGGGCCTCTCGCTTCAGCACTACGCACTGCACCATGTGTGTCACTTGGGATCCTTAAGTCTGCGAGGCCGAGGACGCCTCTGAGGGAGGCGGCTGCGCCAGGCTTGCCAGGAGCGCGGTGATGGGCGCGGGCAAACCGATGCGCACAGGGCTTCGGATGTTATACCAAAGGACCGCGCCCTCGCGGACCTGAGCGGCTGCGCCGGTGCAGCGCACCAGGAGTGGCGTAATCGCCAGGTCAAAGTGCGTGAAGCCATGTTCGACGGTACCGAGGGGCTCCAGCCCGCGGCATTGCTCCCCCAGCGCCGCGCCCACGAAGTCCGCCGCAGCGCTGGCGCTGGTGAATTCCGGCAGGCACCACAGGCCGCCCCACACCCCGCTCTCCGGGCGCCGCTCGAGCAGCACCTCGCCGCACTCGTGCAACGCCACCACCATGAATACGCGCTGCCGCCGCCGGGCGCCGCCCCGGCGCGCGGCGGGAATCTCGTGCTGGCGGCCGCTGCCGCGCGCGCTGCAGTCGCGCGCGAGCGGGCACTCACTGCACAGCGGGCGTCGCCGCACGCACACCGTGGCGCCCAGGTCCATGATGGCCTGTGTGTAGGCGGCCACCTGTACCGCGGGCGTGCAGTCTTCCGCCAGCTGCCACAGCCGGCGGGTCGCCGCCGCGTCAGTGGGAGCGCCCTCGATCCCGAAATAGCGCGCCAGCACGCGCCGCGCGTTGCCGTCGAGGATCGGGTGACGCTCCTCGCGCGCCAGCGCCAGGATCGCGCCGGCGGTGGAGCGCCCGATGCCGGGCAGCGCGGCGACGTCGGCAAAGGCGCGGGGAAACTGCCCGCCGAACTCATCGCGCAGGCGCTGCGCCGCGCGGTGCAGGTTACGGGCGCGCGCGTAGTAGCCGAGCCCCGACCACAGGTGCAGCACTTCATCGAGTGGCGCTTCGGCCAGTGCCGCAACCTCCGCAAAACGCTCCATGAAGCGCCGGTAGTACGGGATGACGGTGGCCACCTGCGTCTGCTGCAGCATGACCTCCGAGACCCACACGCGGTAGGGCGTGCGCGCGAGCTGCCAGGGCAGGTCGTGCCGGCCGGCTGCCCGGTGCCAGGCCAGGAGCGCGGGGGCGGGCGGGGGAGGCGCTGCGGTCACCGCGGCATTCTAACGGGTCGCGCGGTCAGCGCCGCGCGCGCAAAAAAAGCACGCCGGTTTGGGGCCGGCGTGCAACTTGGCTTCAGAGGAAAACTAGTTGCGGTCGCAGAGCTCGATATCTCCGCTCATGGTCTTCAGCCGCATGTGCCCGGCGCCCTCGGCGCGCGAGCCCGACAGTGACTGCCCGACGCTCTTCTTGTCGACCCTGGCGTCGAAGCAGTTGCTGATGTCGCCGCTGAAGGTCGAGATCTCGTACGCATAGCCGCCCTCGGCGCTGGCACGCACGTTGAGGTCACCGCTGACGGAGGCCGCATCAAAGGAGGCGCCGCGGGTGAGCTTGCCCTCGAAACGCAGGTCCCCGGAGGTGGTGCGCGCATGCACCGAGCGCGCCGAATTCAGGGAGAGGAGCAGATCGCCGCTCACGGAGCTGGTCTCCAGGTCCCCGGCGCCGTGATCCAGGTGCACATCGCCGCTGACCGTGCTCACGTACAGGCGCGCCGCCTGGCCATGGCCGCGTACCTTGACGTCGCCGCTGACCGTCTTGAGCTCCAGGTCCGCGCCGGCAATCTCGGTCGTGACATTGCCGCTCACGGCGTTCAGCCGCTGCACGCCGAGCACCCCGGTGATGCTCGCATCCGCACTGACGGTGGCCAGGTGCAGTTCGCTGTCCTTGGGAATCTGCACGCGCAGCTTGGCATCGCCGTCGCGCGAGGAATGACTCGGCAGCACCACCTTGATGACCGTGCGATCGGACTCGCTCGTGACATCCACGCGTTCCACGCCGTCGCCGAGTTCCCCGTGCACCACCACTTCCGGGCGGTCCGTGGCGGTGACCTCCACGCTGCCACTGGTGTTGGAGATCTCGACAATGCCGCGCGGCTGGGCGGCCACCTGCTTGTCGAAGGGCTTGTAGGTCTCGGCGGCGCTGAGGGCGCTCGCCCCGAGCGCGATGACGGCCGCCGACAGTGTGAAGAACGTTCGCATGTTTCAGATCCCCCGGCCAGGATCGCTGGCCTCGTGCACGTCCGTCAGGGCGCGCATTTCATCCTGGTAAGTGTTGATGAGCAGTTCCTGCAGCAGCGCATTGCTCGGGTCCTTGCCCAGCGCGCGCTCCAGGTCCTCCTTGGCGTGTTCGATGGTCGCAAGACTCGCCGTGACCTTGAGGCGCGCCGGCGGCGGCATCGCCTCGATGCGCGCCTGCAGCGTCTTGAGCAGTTCGGTGCGCTGGCGCTGGTAGCGCGGATCGCTGACATAGCTGGCGTTGAGCGCCGCGCCCTCGGGGCTGGCGGGTAAGGCGGTGGATGCCGCGCTCTGGGGCGCGCTCGCCGCGCCGCCGGACAGCGGCAGCACCTCGCGACCGATCCATACGCCCACCGCGACGCTGGCCACCATGGCCGCCGCGGCCAGCCAGCGCAGCTGCGCGAGCCGCGCGCCCGCCGGCCGCGGGCTCACCGCAGCCACCGTGGCCACCGGCGCCTTCAGGCGCGCCTCGATCCCGGGCCACAGGTCGCGCGGCGGCTCGATCGCCACCGGCAGCTCGCCCAGCGATTTCACCTTGCGTTCGTCGGGGCCGTTCATGTCAGTTGATCTCCATGTTCAGTCGCTCGCGCAGCAGCTTGCGGGCCCGGTGCAGCTGCGCCTTGCAGGTGCCCTCGGCAATCCCGAGCATCTCGGCCGCCTCGCCGTGCGAATACCCGTACAGGGCATGCAGCACCAGGGCGTCGCGCGCGCCATCGGGCAGTGCCCCGATGGCCGTCTCCAGCTCCCGCACCTCCAGCGGCGTCTCCAGCAGGAAGCCGCCACCGGATCCCTCCTCGTCCTCCGCGGGCGGCTCCATCACCGGGGAGGCTTTCCGGCGCCGGCCCAGGCTCACGTTCACCGCAATGCGGTGCAGCCAGGTCGACAGCGAGCTGCGCGTCTGAAACTGCGGCAGTGCCTTCCAGGCGTTAATGAAGGTGTCCTGCGTGCAGTCCTCCGCCAGGTGCGCATCGCGGGTGAGCCGCAGGCACAGGCCGTACACCTTGCCCGCGTGTTCCCGGTAGAGGCGCTCAAACGCCCGGCTATCCCCGGCGCAGGCGCGCTGCACCAACGCTCCTTCCCAGTCCACCCGGCTGTCCCCGACCTGTGCGTAGCTCATCTGTCCCTTAGAGGCGCGCCCCGCGGCTCTGGTTTAAAGCGTCCGTCGCCGCCCGGCAACAGTTTTTCAAGGAACCGAAACATCGTTATAAGACACTTAACAGAAGGCACGAAAGCGGACGGGGACGGCAGGAGAAGGTTCATGGGAAGAACGAACAAGGGCCTGGGACGGCTGTGGCGTCCGGGCGGGGATACCCTGGAGGTGATCGCCGGCGAGCTATCCGCGCACTGGCGCGCGGCGGCACGGCTGGCGCCGACCCAGCTGTTCTGGCACGCGCCGGCGCGCTGGCTGAAGGTCGAGCCGCTGGGCGCGACGCTGCAGCCTCACCATTTCGCGACGGGCGGCAGGCTCATCAGGTAAGCCTCAGGATCCGCGTCCGTCTGGAAGCCGAACCGCGTGCCGCGGTCATAGACCAGGTTGAACTCGACGTAGCGGCCACGCTTTAACAGCAGGCGCTCGCGCGCGGCCTCATCGTACGGGGTGTCCTTGCGGCGTGCGACGAGCCGCGGGTAGACCTCAAGCAGCGCCTCACCCACCGCACGCACGAACGCAAAGTCCGCCTCCGCATCGGCACTCGCCAGATCATCGAAGAAAATCCCGCCCACGCCGCGGGCCTCCTGGCGGTGCGGCAGGTAGAAGTACCGGTCGCACCACGCCTTGAACTCGGCGTAGGCGTCGGGCCGGTAGCCCTCGCACGCCCGGCGCAGCGCTGAGTGAAAGTCGCTGGTGTCCTGCGCGATGGGAAAGGTCGGCGTCAGGTCCGAGCCGCCCCCGAACCAGGCGCGGCTGGTGGCGAGGTAGCGCAGGTTCAGGTGCATCGCCGGCACGTAGGGATTGACCATGTGCGCCACGAGGGAAATGCCGCAGGCGACGAAGCGCCCGGCGGAAGCCTCGGCGCCCGCGACCTGGGCGCGCGCCTCGGGGGCGAGCGTCCCCCACACGTGGCTCACGTTGACGCCGACCTTCTCGAACACCGCCCCGCGCATCAGCCGTGACTCCCCGCCGCCCTCCAGGCGATGGCCCGCGGGCTTGGCCCACGTTCGCCGCTCGAAGCGCTGCGCCGGCTCGAACGCCTCGAACGCCCGGCACAGCCGCTCCTGCAGGTCGCGGAAGTACGCCGTGGCGGCGGCGGCGCGATCATCCGGGCTAGCGGTGCTCATGGACGTAGTCGACCAGGCGCGCGACGGCATCCGGGTCGGTCTCCTGCCAGATGCCGTGGCCGAGATTGAAGATATGCCCCGGTGCCTCGCCGGCCTGCGTGAGCACCGCATCGACGTGGCGCTTGAGCTCCTCGGGCGGGGCGAACAGCGCCGCCGGATCCAGATTTCCCTGCACGGCCTTGGCGGCGCCGAGGGTCTGGCGGACCTCGGCGAGCCCCGTGCGCCAGTCGACGCCGACGACGTCGACGTCCAGGTCCCGGACCGCTCCCATCAGTGCTGCGCCCTGGTTGACGTAGTAGATGAGGGGCACGCCGGTGTGCCGCAGGCGCGCGGCGGTGCGGCGCACGGCGGCGAGCGCGAAGCGCTCGAACTGCGGCGGCCCGAGCAGCCCCGCCCACGACTCAAACAGCATCAGCGCCTGGGCGCCGGCCGCCGCCTGGGCGGTGAGGTATTCCGCCATGGCGTCCGCCAGGTGCGTGAGCAGGCGCTGCGCCGATTGCGGCTGTGCATAGAGAAACGCGCGCGCGGCACCGAACTCCTTGGACGGCCGGCCGCCGACGAGGTAACACAAGAGCGTGAAGGGCGCGCCGGCGAAGCCGATCAGCGGCACCCCCGGCGGCAGGTTGGCGCTCACCAGGCGGATGGCCTGCAGCACGAACGGCACATCGCGCTCCGGCACCAGCGCGGGCAGGGCATCGATCTGCGCGTCGCTGCGGATCGGTGCGCGCACCACCGGGCCGGGCTCGAAGGCGAGGTCCACGCCCATGCCCTGCAGCGGCGTCATGATGTCGCTGAAGAGGATGGCGGCGTCGAGTTCGAAACGCCGCAGCGGCTGCAGGGTCACCTCCGCTGCCAGGTCGGCCGTGCGTGTCAGCGTCTCGAAGTCGACCTTGGCGCGCAGCGCCCGGTACTCGGGCAGGTAGCGTCCCGCCTGACGCATGATCCAGATGGGCCGGTGCGCCACCGGCTGGCGCCGGCAGGCGGCGAGGAAGGCGCCCCCGGCGGGCGGCGCGGCCGCGGGCGTGCTCATGCGTTCAGCCACTGCGCCACCTCGGGCGCGAAGTAGCTGATGATGAGGTCGGCCCCGGCACGGCGGATCCCGGTCAGGGTCTCCAGCACCGCGGCGCGCTCATCGATCCAGCCGCGCTCGGCCGCCGCCTTGATGAGGCTGAACTCCCCGGAGACCTGGTAGGCCACCACCGGCACGTGCACGCGGTCGCGCACCTGGCGGATCACATCCAGGTACGGCCCGGCGGGCTTCACCATGACCAGGTCCGCGCCCTCCTCGACATCCAGCAGCACCTCGCGCAGCGCTTCGCGCGAGTTGGCCGGATCCATCTGGTAGGAGCGCCGGTCCCCGAAGGCCGGTGCCGACTCGGCCGCCTCGCGGAACGGCCCGTAGAAGGCGGACGCGTACTTGGCCGCGTAGGCGACGATCGGCGTCGTGGCCTTGCCATTGGCATCCAGCAGGGCGCGGATCGCGGCCACGCGGCCGTCCATCATGTCGCTCGGCGCGACCGCATCGGCGCCGGCGCGCGCGTAGTTGAGCGCCACCTCGGCCAGCGTGCGCACCGAGGAATCGTTGTCGACCGCGCCCTGCTGGGTGATGTGGCCGCAGTGCCCGTGGTCCGTGGCGCCGCACAGACACACGTCCGCCCATACCAAAAGCTGCGGGCAGGCCTCCTTGATGGCGCTGATGGTCTGCGCGGCGAGCCCCTGCGGATCGAGCGCGTTGCTCGCCTGCGCGTCCTTGTGGTCGGGGGCGGCGAACACCAGCACCGCCGGCACCCCGGTGGCGGCGACCTCGCGCGCGTGTCGGGCCGCCTCATCGACGGAGAGCTGGAAGATGCCGGGCATGCTCTCGACCGCGCGCCGCACGGCGCGCCCCGGAACGGCGAACAGCGGGTAGACCAGGCCCTCGGGCCGCAGGTGCGTCTCGCGCACCAGGCGGCGCCACGGGTCTGACTGGCGCGTGCGGCGCGGACGGGTGTTGGGGAAGGCCATGGTTAGGATCTCGTCTCCAGTAAGCGAAGCGTAGTGACCGCAAGTCCCTCGAGTGTCGCGGCGTCCGCGATGACGGCCTGGTGTCCGCGCGCGCTCAGCGCGCGCGCGGTGGTGCGCCCGATGGCGACCGCGGCGGCCGCGTGCAGCAGGCGGTCAAAGTCCGTATGGCCGAGCGCCTCCGCCAGCTCGCTGACCGCGGAGGGACTGGCGAAGGTGACCGCCGCGACGCCCTCGCGCGCGATCCAGTCGCGGCACGCCGCGACATCCAAAGGCGCGCTGCCGGTGCGGTAGGCCTCCACCTGCGTCACCTCGGCACCCAGCTGCCTTAAGCCCGCGGCGATCGTCGGCAGTGCCCGCGAACTCGCCGGATACAGGATCCGCGCCGCGGTCGCCTCCGGCCCGCGCGCGGCAAACGCGGCCACCAGCGCGGCGGCATTGCCCTCATCCGGCACCAGCTCGACCGGCCAGCCACGCTGCCTCAAGACCTGCGCCGTCGCCTTGCCGACCGCGGCCACCTTGAGTGCGGCCGGCGGCGTGGGCAGCTGCTCGAGCACGGCCGCCACCGCGTTGCGGCTTGCGAACACGATCCAGTGGAAGGTGCGGATGGCCTGCAGCGCCGCACGCAGCGGCGCCGGGTCAGTCGTGCCGATGCTCACCGTCGGCCACAGCAGCACACGCAGCCCGAGACTCTTCAGCTCGCGGCTCAAGGGGCCGTCGCTCGCCTCCGCGCGCGTGACCACCACCGCCTTGTCCGCCAGCCGGGCGTTCATGGCGCCTCCACCGTGAAGCGGCCGCGTTCGCGGGCGATGAGCTCGCCGGCCCCGCGTGCCAGGAGATCCTCCGCGACCCGCTCACCCAGTGCTGCCGCATCCGGCACCGAGGCGGGCGCGGTCGCCTGGGCGGTGAGATGCGCGCTGCCGTCCAGCGCGCACACGCTGGCACTGAGCCTGAGCATGCGGTCGGTCACCGTGGCGAGCGCGCCGAGCGGCACCTGGCAGCCGCCCTCCAGGCGCCGCAGCAGCGCGCGCTCGGCGGTGGAGGTGAGGCGCGCCTCGCGGTCATCCAGCGGCAGCAGCCAGCGCAGGGTCGGGGCGTCCGCCGTGCGCGCGCACACGCCGATCACGCCCTGTGAGACCGCGGGCGGGAACTGCTCGGGCGACAGGAACTCGGTCACGTGCCCGAGCAGCTGCAGGCGCGCCAGCCCGGCGGCGGCGAGGATGATGGCGTCGTAGTCGCCGCTGCGCAGGCGGTCCACCCGCGTCGGCACGTTGCCGCGCAGCTCCGCGTGGGCGAGGTCCGGCCGCGCGCGCATCAGGAAGGCGCGGCGGCGCAGGCTGCTGGTGCCCACGCGCGCGCCCGGCGGCAGCTGCGCAAGGGTCGCGCCGTCGCGGCTGAGGAGGGCATCGCGGGCATCGGTGCGCGGCAGCGCGGCGGCGAGCGTGAGCCCGGGGTCAAGCTGGGTGGAGAGGTCCTTGAGGCTGTGCACGGCGATGTCGACGCTGCCCTCAAGCAGCGCCCGGTCGATTTCCTTGGTGAAGAAGGCGCGCCCGCCCGCCTGCCACAGCGGCACCTCGCTCTGCACATCCCCCGCCGTCTTGATGTGCACCAGCTGCGCGGCAGGCGCGCCGTGGGCGGCCAGCAGCGCCTGGAGGTGGTGGGCCTGCCAGAGCGCGAGCGCGGAGGCGCGCGTGCCGATGCGCAGCGGGCGCGCGCTCACGGCGTGCCGTCCTTCAGGAAGCGGTAGCCGACGCCCCACACCGTGAGGAAGTGCCGCGGATTGGCCGGGTCCGCCTCGAAGCGCTTGCGCAGCCGCAGGATGAAATTGTCGACCGTGCGGGTGGAGGGAAACACGTCGTAGCCCCACACCTTCTCCAGCAGGTCCTCGCGCGAGACGATGTCCCCGTCGTGCTCGGCGAGCACCTTGAGGATCATCGCTTCCTTCTCGGTCAGCTCGTGCGCCTCGCCGTTCCAGGCGCGGGCGCGGAAGGCGCGGAAATCCACCTCGTTGCCGCCGAAGCTGAGCACCGCGGTGGCCGCGGTCGCCGAGGCGCTGTGGTACCAGTCCCAGCGCCGCAGGATCGCGCGCACGCGCAGCAGGAATTCCTGCAGATGAAAGGGCTTGGCGAGATAGTCATCGCCGCCGGCCTCAAGTCCGCGCACGCGGTCGGCCGGATCCCCGCGCGCGGTCAGGAACAGCACCGGGGTATTGTTGCCCTGCTCGCGCAGCCGGCGGCACACGCCCAGGCCGTCGATGCCGGGCAGCATCACGTCGAGCACGATCAGGGCACAGCCGGCGCCCGCGAGCCACGCCAGCGCCTGCTCGCCGTCGCTGGCCGCGCTCACCTCGTAGCCTTCCGCGCGCAGGTTCTCGATGACCCCGGCCGCCAGGTGCGTGTCATCCTCCACCACCAGGACGCGCGGCGCGACGGGTGCCTCGGTGCTCACGAGCGCTGCCCCGGGGCGGCAGGCCAGGTGAGCAGGAAGCGGGCGCCCTGGCCCGGCCCGTCGCTGTGCGCGCTGACACGGCCCTGCGCGAGCTCCATCAGGCGGCGCACGATGAACAGCCCGAGACCGGTGCCGTAGTAGCCACCGCCGCCGCCGGGATGCAGGCGCGTGAACTTCTCGAACAGACGCGGACCGTCCGCCGTGGCGAAACCGACGCCGCTGTCGCGCACCGCCAGCTCCACCTCATCCCCGCGGGCGCGCGCCGTGAGCGCGATGCTGCCGCGTCCGACGGGCGCCAGCGCCGCGAGCGCGTTCTCGAGCACGTTGCGCATCACCACGTCCAGGGCGAGCGGGTCGCTCACCACGCTCAGCCCCGGCTCGATGTCGCTCGCGATGCTGACCTGCGCCTGACGCGCGCGCTCTTCCAGCTGCGCGATGACGCGCCCGACCGCGCCGGCGAGCTGCACCGGCTCGGAGCGGAAGTCCGCCCGGCCGCGCTCCAGGCGGGCGCTCTCGAGGATCTGCGTGACCATCAGCTCCATGCGCGCCACGTCGGCCAGCATGCGATCGATCAGCACCCGCGCCTGCGGCGGCGGCGGCGTGCGCAGCGCCAGGGTCTCCAGTGAGAGCTGCAGGCTCGCGAGCGGCGTCTTGAACTGGTGCGAGACCAGCGCGAGGAAGCTGTCCTGCTCGGCGAGCACGTGCGCCTCGGCGCGCAGCGCGCGCGCGATCACCGCGATGCACAGCCCGAGCGCCAGCAGGAAGAACGCTCCCTCCCACGCGTACTGCCGGTGGCGGCTCACCTGCTCCGCGGCAAGCGCGGCACTGGCCGCCGGCGAGAGCGCCGCGTGCCCGTCGCTGACGAGGATGTTGGGCAGCAGTTCGTGGATGCGCTCGGGGCGGCTGCCGCCCTCCAGCAGCGCCTGCGCCGCGGCGGCCTGCCCGGCGTAGGCGGTGCGCAGCGTCTGGGCGTTGCGCTGCGTGTAGCTTCTCTGGTCGAACACCCACCAGGCAACCTGCACCACCGACACCAGCACCAGGGCGAGCGCCGTCAGCTGGAAGACGCGCGTGGACTTCATGCGAGCGTCGCGAGCGACTCCCGCAGCGCTTCGCAGAAGCGCGCGAGGTCCGCACGGGTGTGCGCCAGGGACAAGAAGCACCCCTCGTAGGCGGAGGGCGGCAGGTACACGCCGCGCTCGAGCATGGCGTGGAACAGCCGGGCGAAGCGCTGGGTTTCGCGCTCCGTGAGGGTCGCGGCGGTGCGCGGCGCGCCCGCCTCGTGCAGCGATATCCAGAAGAGCGAGCCCACGCGCACAAAGTGCAGCGGGAAGGCTGCCCCCGCGAGGACGGGAAGGATCATCGCTTCGAGCTCGGCGCCGAGTGTCTCCAGGCGCTGCCAGCCGTGTTCGCGCTCGAGCAGGTCCAGCGTGGCGAGCCCGGCGGTCATCGCGACCGGGTTCCCGGAGAGCGTGCCGGCCTGGTAGGTATCCCCCTGCGGCGCCAAGCGCGCCATCATGGCGCGCGCGCCGCCGAACGCCCCGACGGGCATCCCGCCGCCGATGACCTTGCCGAAGGTCGCCAGATCGGGGGTGATCTGCAGCAGCCCCGCGGCACCGTCGCGGCCGAGGCGAAAGCCCGAGATGACCTCGTCGAAGATCAGCAGCGCGCCGTGCGCGCGCGTGAGTTCGCGCAGCGCCGTGAGGAACTCGCGCCGCTGCAGCAACAGGCCGTGGTTGGCCGGCACCGGTTCGATGATGACGGCGGCGATGCGCGCGCCGTCGCGCTCAAACAGTGCCCGCGCCGCGGCCTCGTCATCCAGCGGCAGCACCCGGGTGCAGGCGGTGAAGGCCTCCGGCACGCCGGCCGAGGACGGGCGGCCGAAGGTGGCGAGGCCGGAGCCGGCCGCCACCAGCAGGTGATCCGCGTGACCGTGGTAGCAGCCGGCGAACTTCACGATGAGATCGCGCGCGGTGCAGGCGCGGGCCACGCGGATGGCGCTCATGACCGCCTCGGTGCCGGAGGAAACGAAGCGCACCTGCTCCACCGCCGGGTAGCTCGCCACCAGGCGCTCCGCGAGCGCCACTTCCGCCTCGCACGGCGCTCCAAAGGTGGTGCCGCGCTGCAAGGCCTCGCCCACCGCGGCGACCACCGCCGGGTGCGCGTGCCCTGCGATCAGGGGCCCCCAGGAACCCACCAGGTCCAGGTAACTCCTGCCGTCCGCGTCGAACACCTGCGCGCCGGCCCCGCGTGCGATGAACAGCGGCGTGCCGCCCACGGCGCGAAAGGCGCGCACCGGGGAGCTCACGCCGCCCGGTATCACGGCGCAGGCACGCTGGTAGAGCGCGCTCGAGCGTGGATAGCGCGCGCGAAGTGTGTCTTCAGAAACCTGGGTCATGTTTTTTCCGTATCAGTGCGGGCGCGGCCGCTCTTGGCGGCGGCGAAGAAGGCCTCCAGCGCGTCCGGCTCCGCGTGCAAGGCGGCAGCCCGGATCCCCGCCAGGGGCAGGTGCGCCAGGCGCCGTGCCACGTTGCAGGCGAGCCGCTCAAGCTGGCCGCGTTCCTCATCGTCCAGTGTACGCAGCCCGTGCGCGAGCGCACGCGCAACTTCCTCGGCGGCGATCTGCTCGAAGGCATCCTTCAGGTCCGCGAGTCGCGGCCCGAAGGCGCGCGTGGCGAGCTCGGTGCGCAGGTGCATGAGGCGCTCGTCGATCGCGGCGCGCACCGGCGCGAGCCGCATGAGCTCTGCCAGGCGGCGCCCCTGCGCCGCCTCAATCAGATCGTGCATGCCGACCCGGGCGAGGCCGGCCGCGCGCGCCGCCGCCGGCTCGACGTTGGGTGGCACCCCGAAATCGATCAGCAGCGGCGCGCCGCCGGCTGCACCCAGGCGCGCGAGTGTCGCGGCATCGAGTATCGGTTCCCCGCCGCCTGCGGCCAGCACCACCGCGGCCAGGGCCGGGGGCCGCCGGCGGAAGCGCTCCAGCGACAAGGCTTCAGCGCCCACCGCGACGGCGAGTTCTTCGGCGGCCTGCGGCGTGCGGTTGACGATGAGCAGTGGCACCTGTGCCTGCTGCAGCCGCAGCGCGCAGCGGCGTGTCATGGGCGAGACGCCGACCAGCGCCACCTGGGTCTGGCGGCCGTCGAGGTGCCCGAGCACCCGCTCGGCGGCGAGATCACCCAGGGAGGGCGCCCGCACCCCGCCGGAAAGGCGCTGCACGCGGCGCGCCATGGTGAGCGCTTCGCCCATCAGCCGATCGAGCACCGGGCCGCAGGTGTGGGCATGACGCGCGTCTTCCCAGGCAACACGCAGCTGGGCCGCGATCTCCTGCTCGCCGGTTTGTGCCGAATCCAGCCCGCACGCGAGCAGGAACAGGTGCTCGACCGCGGCCTCTCCGGTCCAGGCGCGCAGCAGGCGTGCCGCCTCGCCGGCCTGCGCGTCGCGCCCGGCGAGGGCCCTGAAGACCTCGTGCCGCGCGTCCCCGGCGGCGGCGCCGCCGTCGGTGGCGAACACCACCTCGATGCGGTTGCAGGTACCCACATAGAGAAGTTCCGCGGCCCTGAGGCGCGACTGCAGCAGCGCCAGCCGCGGCGCGACCTCCGCGCGCGGCACGGAAAAACGTGCCACTTCGTCCACGCCTGCATGGCGGTAGGACAGGCCGACCACGCCGATCTGGTGCATGAGCGAGCTTAGCCTTCCGGCGCGGGCTCGAATGTCACCGAACGGTCACAGCCCTGAGAGCCACGCCGCAGTTGCGGCCCCGCGGCCGTTTCCGGAGCGCCGCGCGGCGGCGGTTGCATAACCTGCCCGGGCGCGGGCAAGGTGAGCGCGGGCATCACCCCACCCGAGCCACCGATCCCATGGCCCTCATGATCCACAAACTCACCCTCGCCGTGCCCTGGCTGCTGCTCTGCGTCGGCCTCGCGGCCGCCCAGGCGGCGGATCAGTCCCCGAAACCGCGCGCGCGCGACCTTGGCGTCCCGTTCGACGGCACGCCGGGTGCGTTCAACGCCATCACCGACGTCAGCGGCGTGCTCGTCGGGCACACGACGCTCATCAGCGGCCAGGGCAAGCTCATCGTCGGCAAGGGCCCGGTGCGCACCGGGGTGACGGCGATCCTGCCGCGCGGAATGAACTCCATCGAGCGCTTCGCGTTCGCGGGCTGGTTCGCCGAGAACGGCAACGGGGAGATGACCGGCACCACCTGGGTGGACGAATCCGGCTTCCTCGAAGGACCGGTGATGATCACCAACACCCACAGTGTGGGCGTGGTGCGCGATGCCGTGATCGCCTGGCGCGTCGCGCACGGACCGGAGGACGCCACCGGCGCCTGGTGGTCGCTGCCGGTGGTCGCGGAGACCTGGGACGGCTGGCTGAACGACATCAACGGTTTTCACATCAAGGCCGAGCACGCCGTGCAGGCGCTCGACCGTGCCCGCAGCGGGGCGGTGGAGGAAGGCAACGTCGGCGGCGGCACCGGGATGATCTGCAACGGCTTCAAGGGCGGCATCGGCACCGCCTCGCGCAAGCTCACCCCGAAGGACGGCGGCTACACGCTCGGCGTGCTGGTGCAGTGTAACTACGGCACGCGCGAAAACCTGCGCATTGCGGGCATCCCGGTCGGGCGCGAGATCCCCGGCGAGGACCCCTACGCGTTCGTGCCCTCCGAGCTCGCCGAGCGCGGCTCGATCATCGTGGTCGTGGCGACGGACGCCCCGCTGCTGCCGCACCAGCTGAAGCGCGTGGCGCGACGCGTGGCGCTCGGACTCGGACGCAACGGCAGCATCGCCGGCAACGGCTCGGGCGACATCTTCATCGCCTTCTCGACCGCCAACCCGCAGGCCAGCAACGACAAGCACGTCACCGAGCTTCAGATGGTGCCCAACGATTCGCTCGACCCGATCTTCGCCGCGACCGTGCAGTCCACCGAAGAAGCCGTCGTCAATGCCATGGTCGCCGCGCAGGACATGACCGGGATCGACAACCACCACGTGCGCGCGCTGCCGCACGAGAAGCTGCGGCAGGTGCTCAGGAAGTACAACCGGCTGCTCGAGCACTGACGGCAGCTTACGAGGCTTTCCTCGGCCGTGCCGCAGAAGATGGAGCGGGTGATGGGAATCGAACCCACGTTAGCAGCTTGGGAAGCTGCAGTTCTACCATTGAACTACACCCGCCGGGGCCGTCGACTCTAATCGGGTTGCGCGCGGTTCGGCAACTGTCCGGCGCGCGGTGCGCTCGCGGTCACCCGACACCACGCCGCACGGGGCGCGCGCATATAGCCTCAGGGCGCTCGCCGGGGGTATAAAGCATTGTCACGCTGCGGGTGAGGCCGCAGCGGCGACCGATACGTATAAAAGCAGCGGGGAGGTCCGATGGCGTCTGCGGCTGTCATACCACGCCACCTGATCATCTGGCGTGACCCACCCGTGTGGCCATTCGTGTGGCGCGGCCTGCTGCCCCTGTGCGCACTGGGGGCGGTGGTGCTGTTCGCCGCCGGCCCCTTCGCCCGCCTCGCCATCCAGTCCACCGTGCAACGCGAACTGCGCGGGCAGCTGGACGCAGCCGGGTTCGGCTGGGTGGGGCTGGCCGTGTCGGGCCAGAGCGTGAAACTTGCCGGCGTCGAGCCGCAAAGCGGCGCCGGCGAGCACGCGCTGCAGCTGGCGCGCGCGGCCACCTGCCCCACCTGGCTCGGCCGACGCACCTGCGCGGTGACGGTGAGCGCGCAGTTCATGCCGGTCGCCGAGCCCTCGACCCCGGCCGCGGTCGCTTCGCCGCACGCGCCCGAGGTGGCGGCGCCGGTCGCGACACGCCAGGCCTGCGAGCAATCCCTCGCGAACTCACTTGCCGCCGAGCAGATCACCTTCGCCCCCGGCAGTGCCAAAATCGACGCCCAGAGCGGCGCGCTGCTCGACACGCTCGCCCGCGAGGTGCGCGCCTGCCCGGGCAAGATCCGCATCGAGGGCCACACCGACACCGTCGGGCGCGGCCGTGTCAACCGGCACCTGAGCGAGGCACGGGCCGCGGCGGTGCGCAACGCCCTCATCGCCCGCGGCGTTCCCGCCGGCCGCCTCAGCGCCAGGGGCTACGGGGCGCGCCGGCCGATCGCCGACAACACGACTGAGGAAGGGCGGGCGCGCAACCGGCGCATCGAATTGCACACGGTCTCTTCAAACTAAAACGAGCGAGGGGCTTTCATGGGCTTTCTCCTGACCAAGATCCTGTTCCTCCTGGTGCTGGCGGCCGCCAGCGGCGCGCTGCTCGCCTACTGGTGGTTCCGGCGCCATTACGAGGACGTGACGCTCGACTACGCCCGCTCGCGCGAGGAGTGGGACGCCTGGCGCCGGGGTTTCGAGGAGCGCCTGGCCGCACGCCCAGCGGTCGATCTTGAGCCGCTCACGCAGCAGCTCACCGCCGTGCACGCGGCCGTGAGCGACATCGATATTCCAATCCCCGAGCGCGTGGACCTCTCCCCGCTGCACGCGCGGCTGGAGGACCTGACGCGCCGGGTGGGCGACATCCACCTGCCGGCGCCGGATCTCGGGTCCACCGATGCGCGCCTGACAGCGATCGAGCACGCGCTGTTCCCGCTGGACACGCGGCTCGATGAGCTGGCGAGCGCGGTGCGGGCCCTGCGAACCCCGCCGCCGGCGGCCACCGCTGCGGAGCTGGTGAGCGAGGCGGCCGCGCCCTCCGCGGAGTCGCTCGACACCTCACTGGATGCGGCCGCGGAGGCGGTAGCGGAGCGCCCGGCGGAAGCACCGCCGGAGGCCATGAAGGAGGAGACATCCCTCGAGGCAGTGCGCGATGGCAGTAGGAACCTCCTGACGCATCCGAGCCACGGTAAGCCGGACGATCTCACCCGCATCAAGGGCGTCGCCAAGGTGCTCGAGCACACGCTGCACAAGGTGGGCGTGTTCTATTTCTGGCAGATCGCCGAGTGGTCGCCCGAGGACGTGCGCCACGTCGACAGTCAGCTCACCGGCTTTCACGGGCGCATCGAGAGCGATGAGTGGGTGAGCCAGGCGAACGCGCTGGCTGCACTGCCGAGCGCCACGCCGCGACCGCGCGAGCACTGAAGCGCAGCAGCGGCGCAAAGCGCGGGTAGCCGCGCTGCGGCACGCCCTTATAATGCGTGCCGCTCCTGGCTTGATTTGCCGCGCTCCATGAATTCAACCGTCGCACCGACCCCTGCGCGTTCCGTGTGCGTGTACTGCGCCTCGAGCCGCACCTCGCATGCCGACTACCGCACCGCCGCGCACCGGCTGGGAGAGGTGCTGGCCGGGGCCGGCATCACGATCGTCTACGGCGGCGGCGCGGCGGGCTCCATGGGAGCACTTGCCGACGGGGCGCTCGCCGCCGGCGGGCAGGTGATCGGCATACTGCCGCGCTTCATGGCGGACCTTGAATGGGGTCACCGGGGACTGACCGATCTGCAGCTGGTCGAGGATCTGCGGACGCGCAAGCACGCGATGCTCACCCTGAGCCAGGCGGCGATCGCCCTCCCCGGGGGTTCGGGCACGCTCGAGGAACTGCTCGAGGCGATCACCCTCAAGCGCCTGGGTCTTTACCTCAACCCGATCGTGCTGGTGAACACGCGGGGGTTCTTCACCCCGCTCGTGCAGGTGCTGCAGCGCGCGGTCGATGAACACTTCATGGATCCGCGCCACCTGCTCATGTGGCAGGTCGTGGATACCCCAGAGGCGGTTCCGGAGGCGCTGCGCCTAGCCCCCGCCTGGAGTGCCGAGTCCCGGGCCTTCGCGGCCGTTTAGCCTCGGCAAGCGCCGGCTCGGCGATTCCCCGCCGGCGGTGGTGAACACCTCAACCCCGGATGACATCGGATCGCGCGGCGCGCCTAAGCCTTGCGCGGCGCCGCAAGCTCGAACGGCAGCGAGCGCAGCCGCTGCCCGGTGGCCGCGCGGATGGCGTTGGCGACCGCCGGTGCGATCGGGGGCGTGCCCGGCTCGCCGACCCCCGAGGGCGGGTTGGTGGAAGGCACGATGTAGACCTCGATGAGCCGCGGCATCTCGTTGATGCGCAGCACCTGGTACTGATGGAAGTTGGTCTGGTCGACGTGTCCGTCGGTGAGGGTGATCTTGCCGTGCAGCGCCGCCGAGAGGCCGTAGCCGATGCCGCTTTGCATCTGCGCCCGCACCACGTCGGGTGTCACGGCGATGCCGCAGTCCACCGCGCACACGACGCGATCCACCGTGAGCTTGCCGCCTGCCACCGTGACCTCGGCGATCTGCGCGACCACGGTGCCGAAGGATTCGTGCACCGCCACGCCGCGGCCGCGCCCCGGCTGCCGGGCGAAGGGCTGGTCCCACCCGGCCTTGTCCGCCGCGAGCTTCAGGACCGCCGCATGCCGCGGGTGCTTGCCCAGGCGCGCCAGGCGAAAGGCGACCGGATCCTCCCCGGCGGCCTGCGCGAGCTCATCGATCATTACTTCCTTGGAAAATGCCATGTGGGTGTGCCCCACCGAGCGCCACCACAGCACCGGCACGCCGACCTTGCCCGGCGTCCAGCTGAGGTGCGTGTTCTCAAGATCGTACTGCTCCGGGGCACTGCCCTCGACGGCACTCGGATCGACGCCGTTCTGCATCATGGCCGCGAGTGCCGTGCCCGCCAGGATCGACTGCCCCACCACGCGCTGGCGGTAGGCGATGGTGCCGTCCTTGCCGATGGCGGCGCTGATGCGATGCAGGTTCAGCGGGCGGTACTTGCCGCCGGTGATGTCATCCTCGCGTGTCCAGATGAGGCGCACCGGGTACTTGCCGCCCGTGGCCTTGGCGATCGAGGCGACCTCGGCAATGTAGTCGGACTCGGGGTTGGCGCGCCGGCCGAAGGTGCCCCCCGCCGCCAGCGTGTGGATGATGACCTGCGCCGGCTGCAGGCCAACCTGCGCGGCGGCATTCATCTGGTCGATGGTCTGGAACTGACAGCCCGCCCAGATCTCGCACTGCTGCGGGCCCAGCCGGCAGACCGCCGTGAGTGGCTCCATCGGCGCATGCGCGAGGTAGGGAAACTCGAACTCGCCTTCGACCGTGTGTGCCGCGTGCGCGAGCGCCGTCTCGGCATCCCCGTGGCTGCTGATCGTGAGCGCCTCCGGCCCGCGTGCCAGCGCCTTGTACTCCTTCATGATCTCGGCGGTGCCGCGCTTCTCGGCCGCCGTCTCGTCCCAGGTGACGCGCAGGGCCTCGCGGCCCTTCTTGGCCGAATACATATCCTGCGCGACGACCGCGACACCGCGCGGGATCTGCACCACGTCGACGACGCCCGGCACGGCCTTCGCCTGGGTGGCATCAAAGGAACTGACCTTGCCCCCGAAACGCGGCGGCCGCATGACCACCGCGGTCATCATCCCGGGAAGGATCACGTCGATGGCGAATTGCTGGGCGCCGGTGGACTTCGCCCGGGAATCCAGGCGCGGGAACTTGCGGTCCACGCCGATGAGCCGGAAGGCGCCCGGGTCCTTGAGCGTGACCTGCTTCGGCACCGGCTGCTGCGCGGCGGCGCTGGCCAGTTGACCGAGGCTTGCCTGCTGGCGCGCGCCGGCGTGCGCCACGACGCCCTCGCTCACGGTGATCTCGCCGGCGGGGACGTTCCAGGTCTGCGCGGCCGCGGCCACCAGCATCGCGCGCGCCGTCGCACCGGCCTGGCGCAGCTGCAGCCACGAATTGGCGAGGGAGGAGGAGCCTCCGGTCCCCTGCATGGTGCCGCGCGGGTCGAAGGCGGTATTGCCGTACAGCGGCACCTGCGCGGGGGCGTTTTCCACGCGCATCTGTGCCCAGGCCGCGTCCAGTTCCTCGGCGACGATCGCCGGCAACCCGGTCCACACCCCCTGCCCTCCCTCCACGTGCTTGCAGATCACGGTCACGGTGTTATCGGGGGAGATGCGGACGAAGGGCATGGCAAGCGGCCCGCCGGCCGCCGCGCCCTTCGTGCCCGTGCCCGGTGCGCAGCCGGGCAGCAGGATCGCGAGCGTCAGTCCCGAACCTGCCAGGGTGGTGAGCTGCAGAAACTGGCGGCGCGTGAGCTCCGCGGAAGCCGCCCCGCCGGTAACCACGGCATCGGTGTGGCGAAAGTACACGGTGCTTGACCCTCCCAGCGCCTTCAGCCGTGCGCCGGCGCTGCGGCGGGCAGATTCTCGGACGCCTGGTGAATGGCGCTGCGGATGCGCGCATAGGTGGCGCAGCGGCAGATGTTGCCGCTCATCGCGGCATCGATCTGCGCATCACTCGGCTTCGGATTGCCGGCGAGCAGCGCGGCCGCGGACATGATCTGCCCGCTCTGGCAGTAGCCACACTGCGGGACATCCAGCCCGATCCAGGCGCTCTGCACCGCGCGCCCGGCGGGCGTGGCGAGTCCCTCGATCGTCGTGATCTGCCGCCCGGCGGCCGCCGCTACCGGCGTCACGCACGAACGCGTTGCCTGGCCGTCGAGGTGCACCGTGCAGGCCCCGCACAGCGCCATGCCGCAGCCGAACTTGGTGCCGGTGAGCTGCAGGTGATCGCGCAGGGCCCACAGCAGCGGCATGTCGGAAGCGACGTCCAGGTCGCGGGCTTCGCCGTTGACGGTGAGACTGATGGCCATCGGGGGCACTCCATGCAGGCTGCGGAGGACAGCGATATGCATTTTTCGCGTGCATCGGACCTGCGCGCCATCCCTCCTTTGAGGGACGCAGACAAGAACAGGGCCGGCCCCCCAGCGGGAGGCCGGCCCTTAAGAACCCCTCGAGGCGCTCTAGAAGCTGTAGGACCCGTAGATGCCGTAGGTGCGCGGCTGGTTCACGAGGTAGCCGACACGGGCGCTGCGGCCGCGCTCGTAATCCAGTGCCAGCGGCACGGTCTTGTCGGTGAAGTTGTTCACGTAAGCGGCCGCCTGCCAGTGGGCCCCCTTGAGCCCCAGGCGGAAATTGGCGAGCGTGTACGAGGGCAACTCGGCCGCGAAGTTGATCTGTGACACCGAGTAGGGTCCGCCGAAGGGAATCAGGCGCGCTGCGTTCGGATCCCCGGTGCCGCCGATCTGCCCGAACCCGGGCTCCTCGTTCTCGAACTGCGAGAAGGAACTGCCGACGTATTGCACCGTCAGGTTGGCGAAGAAGTCCTTGTCGCCCATGACCGGCAGCGTGTAGCCCACGCTCGCGGCCGCCTGCGTCTTGGGCGCCGTTGGCAGCCGGTTGCCGTCGGCAAGGCCGCCGACCACCACCGACGTGCCGTCCGGCAGCGTCGAGGTGACCGAGGAGGTGAGCTTCGCATCGATGTAGCTCGCCGACACACCGAAGTCCCAGTTGGCGTTGGGCCGTGCGAACAGCTCAAGTTCCCCGCCCACGCTGCGGGCCGTCGGCACGTTGAACACCACGCGCGAGGAGCAGGTGCCGGCGGTCGTGGTCGCCTGCAGGTTCTTGATGTCCGCGTAGAAGGCGGCGACGTTGAGGGTGAGGCGATGGTCCAGCCACTGCGTCTTGGCGCCGATCTCGTAGTTCCAGGTCTTCTCGTCCTGCCAGTTCGGCTGGTTGCCGAACACCGCCCTGTCGGTCGCCGAACACAACGGCAGGTTGATCGGATCGTTGATGCCTCCGAGGCGGAAGCCGCGCGAGGCCTGCGCATTGAACTGCACGTCCTCGGTCGCCTTGAAGCTCAGGATGACGCGCGGCGAGGTGCCGTTGGAGTTGGTGGATGCCGGGACGACGCCGGGCACCGGGGGGTTGGTTCCCGGCACGGTGGTTACATCGGCGAACAAGCCGGCGAACAGCAGGTCCTTGTCCTCATCGAACTTGTAATAGCGCAGGCCACCGGTGATGGCCCACTGCTGCGTGATGTTCCAGGTGGCTTCGCCGAACACGGCGTACTGCTTGAGCGTGTAGCGCAGATCAGAATAGAACGGCGTGTCCGGCGGCGCATTTACGGCCGAACTCGGCACCCCGATGATCGCGTCGTAACCGGGAGTCGGCAGGTCCTGTCCGTAGTGGCGACCAATGTGCTGGAAGAACCCGCCCAGCAGCCACTGCACCGTCGTGCTGTTGCTGGAGGCGATGCGGATCTCCTCGGAAAGGGCGTTGAGCGCCGTGCGGTCGTAGAGCGGCGAATTTACCCGCACGTCCTGCTGAATGTTGGGGTCGGCATTGCCCAGGATGTCGAACGTCACGCTGCCGGTGAGCTGCGTGGCATCACGCAGCACGCGCACCTTGCGGTCCGTGTAGGAGGTGATTGAGGTCAGCGTGGCCGGCCCGAAGGCATACTCGATCTTCAGGTCACCCAGCGTGAACTGGTCGAGCAGCCCTTCGCGCTGCTGCGTGTACTGCTCGAGGCTGCCAATCGTGACCGGCGCCACGGTGGTGTAGGGGTTGGCGAGAATGTTGTAGACATCCTGCCGCGGGAAGCCGTTGGTGGTGAGGTTCTGATACACGATGCGCGGGGTGATCGACAGCGCATCGGTCGGCCTGATGAGCACGGACAGGCGCACACCGCTGCGATCACCGTCGTTCACGTCCTTCTCCACGCCTCCGCCTGGCTGGATCGCATCGATGAATCCGGCCAGATGATGGTAGTAGACGACCAGGCGCGCCGCGGCGATATCACCGAGGGGTATGTTGAGGGCGCCGCGCGCGGAACCACCCACATCCCCGTGCGACACTTCCTCGACGGAGCCGTCGGTGAAGGCCTCGAACTTGCCAAGCTGCGGCTGGCGCGTGATGTAACGCACCGTGCCTGATTCCGAGCCTGCCCCGAACAGCGTGCCCTGCGGACCGCGCAGCACCTCGAAGCGCTCGAGGTCAAAGAGCTCCAGGTCAGGGGTGAACAGTGCGATCGAGATCGGCGACTCATCCAGGTACACCCCGACCTGCTCCTTCACGCCCGGCTGGTCGCGGATGACCTGGCCGGAGCTGATGCCGCGGATCGCCATCTGGCTCTGCCCCGGACCTAAGTCCGCGATGGACAGGCCCGCGATGTTGCGCGCCAGGCCGACGATGTCCTGGGCGCCCGAGTTGACGATCTGACTCTGGCTGGTCGCGGAGACCGAGAACGGCACGTCCTGCAGGTTCTGGACGCGTTTCTGCGCGGTGACGACGACTTCCTGGATAACGCCCTGCTCGGCTTCCTGCGCCAGCGCAGCCAGCGGCAGTGCAGCCCCGGCGGCCGCGAGACAGGCAGAAAGGGTGCGGAGAAGACCTTGAGTGCTGCGAGCCATGTTGCTTCCTCCCAACAAGCCAGTGGCGCCGCTCAGGTCCCCAAGTCCGTGAATCGTTCCTGTTACTTTCCCCGACGGACAAGAGCGGAACTATAGTGAAGTCATAATACACATGAAGTTATCTCAAGTGCCATGCGCGCGATGGCGCCGGTAACAATTCAACGCGATCGTTGTATGTCCGCGACAGATGTTTTGAATACTTCCGCGCCCGCGGCCTGCAGCAGGCGGTGCGCCGGGATGCACATCAGGTAGACGGCAAGAAATGCCACAACGCGCGCGAGCGTGACCTGAAACGCCGTGCCATCCGCGAAACGCGGCGCCAGGAACCAGCCACTGCCCAACAACACGACGAGGACCGCAAGGTACGCCGCACCGACGCCGGTGAGCCTGAGGCGGCGCTGCGCACCGCGGGCGTATTGCATCCGGATGCGCAGGATGGCCATGGCCAGGATGAACAGCAGCGCCGCGGCGCCGACAACGTTCGAGGTGTACATGGGGTGAGAGTTAACAGAGTTTAATCATTCGCCCACCGGCAGGACATCTGTGGCGGACTACTGTCGCACCGCTATGCTAGGCGCCCTCCCGATCGCGCGACCTTCCGCTTTGGTTCACCCGTGCCGTGGCGGGCGGCTCACGGCGTGCGCCGCCCTTGCCCTGCTCAGCGCCTGCAACCTCGGCCCGCGCTATCAGCGTCCCGACGTCCCCCCGCCAGCCGCCTGGGCCACCGAGGATGCGGCGGCCGCGCGCCAGTGGCCGACGAGCGACTGGTGGCGCGGCTTTGGCTCGGATGACCTGGATTCCTTCATCGCCCAGGCGCAACTGACGAACGATGACCTGCGGGCCGCGATCGCGCGCGTGCGTGAGGCCGATGCGCAGCGGCTCATCGCCCGCGCGCCGCTGTTGCCGGCAATCGGGGCGCAGGCGGATGCAATCCGCTCACGGGCGCCGGTCAGCGGCGGGGGCTTTGCCACCGGAAGTGATTTCAGGCCCTTCATCACCGCGAGCTATGAACTGGATTTCTGGGGCAAGAACCGTGCAGCACTGGAAGCGGCCACGGCCAATGCGCATGCCAGCCGCTACGATCGCACGACCGTCGAACTCGCGGTGATGGCGGGGGTCGCCACCAGCTACTTTCAGACCCTCGAGCTGCGTGACCGGCTCACCATCGCCAACGCCAACCTCGAGAACGCCACCCACATCCTCAGCGGACTACGACTCGAGCAGCGCGCGGGCACCGCCACCGCCCTCGACGTGGCGCAGCAGGAAACCGTCGCCGCGACCGTGAACGCCACGATTCCACCGCTCAAGCAGCAGCTGCGCCAGAGCCTGGACGCGCTGGCGATCCTGGTGGGCAGCATGCCGGAGGCGCTCGAGGTGACCCACGGCACGCTTGATGAAGTCAGCCAGCCGGACGTGCGCCCGGGGCTGCCATCGGAATTGCTCGCCCGGCGGCCGGACGTCGCCGCGGCCGAGTCGCAGTTGATCGCAGCAAACGCCGACATCGCCGCGGCGCGCGCCGCGTTCTTCCCGAGCATTTCCCTCACCGCCGCTGGCGGCTACGAGAGCTCGATGCTCGCGCACCTGCTGCGCCCCGCGAACCAGGTGTGGTCGCTCGGCGCCGGGGTGACGCAGCCGATCTTCCAGGGCGGAGCCCTGGTGGGCCAGTACCGCTTCTCCAAGTCGCGCTACGAGGAACTGCTCGCCGGCTACCACAAGGCGGTGATCTCCGCGTTCGCCAACGCGGAGGACGCACTCATCGCCGTGCAGCAGACCCGCGAGCTCATCGAGCGGCAGCGCGAGGCGGCCACGCAGGCGGAGCGGGCCTACCGCTTTGCGCAGGCGCAGATGCGCGCCGGCACCATCAGCGTGCTTACTCTTCTTAATACGCAGACGGCCCTGTTCAGTACCCGGGATGCCCTGGCGCAGGCGAAGTTTGCGCACCTGCAGGCCCTGGTGGCGCTCTATCAGGCGCTCGGCGGCGGCTGGCAGGCGGCCGACGCCGCATGAACCAGCGCCGCATCATCATTGCCGTGGCGGCCCTGGCCGCGCTGGTGCTCGCGTGGCTGTGGCTGCGGCCGAAGGCGACGACGGCCGGCAACGCGCCGCCACCGGTGGCGGTGGACGTGGCGACCGTGCAGCAGGCGGACGTGCCGGTGTACCTCGAAGGACTCGGCACCGTGCAGGCCTTCTACACCGTAACGGTGAGCGCCCGTGTCGACGGGCAGGTCGAGAAGATCGGCTTCACCGAAGGCCAGGACGTTAAGAAAGGCGCGCTGCTCGCGCAGATCGACCCGCGTCCCTTTCAGGCCGCCCTCGGGGTCGCGGTCGCCACGCGCGACAAGGATCGGGCAGCGCTTGCGAACGCACATCTGGACCTGCAGCGCTATGAACTGCTCGCGCCCGAGGACCTCGCCAGCAAGCAGACCGTCGATACGCAGAAGGCGCTGATCGCCCAGCTCACCGCGCAGCTCAAGAGCGACGCGGCGGCGATCGATAACGCCCGCACGCAGCTGGACTACACCAGCATCCGCTCCCCCATCGATGGGCGCACCGGCATCCGCCAGGTAGACCCGGGCAACAACGTACACGCCGCCGATTCTGCCGGGATCGTCGTGGTCACGCAGATCGAGCCCATCTCGGTGATCTTCAGCCTGCCCGAGGAGGCCTTCGGACGACTGAGCGCGGCGCTGCAGCGCGGCCCGGTGCCAGCGGTCGCGCTGTCACGCGACGGCCGCGAGCAGCTCGATGAGGGCACGGTGGCCCTGATCGACAACCAGATCGACCAGACCACCGGTACGCTGCGCGTGAAGGCCATCCTGCCCAACCGGCAGCGCACGCTGTGGCCCGGGGAGTTCGTGAACATGCGCGTGCTGGCGCAGGTGCAGCGCCAGGTGCTCACCATTCCCGCGAGCGCCATCGAGCGCGGACCCGACGGCTTGTTCACCTACCGGGTGCAGGCGGACTCGAGCGTCGCCGTCGCCCCCATCACCACCGGTGCGGCAAGCAACGACGTGGTGGTGGTGGAGAGCGGACTCAAGGCGGGCGAGCGCGTGGTGGCCAGCAACCAGTACCGCCTGCAGCCCGGCAGCCGCATCCGCGCGAACAGCCCGCGCGCGGCCAGCGGGCCGGGCAGCAAGACGCCCGCGGGCGCGCCGTGAACATCTCCCGGCCCTTCATCGAGCGCCCGGTCGCCACCACGCTGCTGATGGCGGGGCTGTTTCTGGTGGGGCTGGCCGCGTTTCCCTTCCTGCCCGTCGCACCCCTGCCGCAGGTCGACTTCCCGACGATCCTGGTGAGCGCCTCGCTGCCGGGCGCGAGCCCGGAAATCATGGCGTCGTCGGTGGCGCAGCCCCTGGAAACGCAGTTCGCCCAGATCTCCGGCGTCTCGCAGATGACCTCCACCAGCGTGCTCGGCAGCTCGCAGATCACGCTGCAGTTCAACCTCGACCGCAACATCGACGCGGCCGCCCAGGACGTGCAGGCGGGGATCGATGCCGCCGGCGGCCAGCTGCCGAAAAACCTGCCGGCGCCGCCGGCCTACCGCAAGGTCAACCCGGCGGATTCCGCCATCCTGATCCTGGCGGTGCACTCGGATGTCATGCCGGTCACGCAGGTGGATGACTACGCGGAGACGGTGATCGCCCAGCAGCTCTCGCAGCTGCCGGGCATTGCGCAGGTGACCGTCGGCGGGCAGCAGAAGCCCGCGGTGCGCGTGCAGATCGACCCGGTGAAGCTCGCCGCGGTGGGGCTGCAGCTGGAGGACGTCGCAAGTCTCATCACCAGTGCCTCGGTGGATGCCCCGCAGGGGGCCATCACCGGACCGACGCGCAACTTCACCATCTACGACAACGACCAGCTGCTGAAGGCCGCGCCCTGGAACGACGTCGTCATCGCCTACCGCAAGGGCGCGCCGATCCGCATCCGCGACGTCGGCGTAGCGGTCGACGGGCCCGAGAACTCGCAGGTGCGCGGCTTCCAGAATGGCAAGACCGGCATCCTGCTGCTGGTCTACAAGCAGCCCGGCACCAACGTGATCGATGCGGTCCGCAGCGTGAAGGCCACCCTGCCGCGCGTCATGAACTCCGTGCCTCCGTCGCTCAAGGTTGACCAGGTCATCGACCGCACCACCACCATCCAGGCCTCCGTGAAGGACGTGGAGTACTCACTGATGCTCGCCATCGTGCTGGTGGTGCTCGTGATCTTCCTATTCCTGCGCAGCTTCTGGGCCACGGCCATCCCCGGGGTGACGGTGCCGCTGGCGCTGCTCGGCACCGCGGCACTCATGTACGCAGTCGGCTACAGTCTCGACAACCTCTCCCTGATGGCGCTCACCATCGCGGTCGGCTTCGTGGTCGACGATGCGATCGTCATGCTCGAGAACATCTACCGTCACATCGAGGACGGCCTGAGCCCGTACGAGGCCGCGATCAAGGGCTCGGCCGAGATCGGCTTCACGATTCTCTCCATCAGCATCTCGCTGGTGGCGGTGTTCATCCCGCTGTTGCTCATGAGCGGCATCGTCGGACGCCTGTTCCGCGAGTTCGCCGTCACGGTGACGATGACGATCGCTGTTTCGGCGGTGGTGGCGCTCACACTCTCCCCCATGATGTGCGCCCTGTTCCTGCGCGACGCGAAGCATGCGCGGCACGGCCGCTTCTACCACATCCTCGAGCGCGGCTTCCAATGGCTGGCGGACCACTACACCCGCGGGCTCGACTTCGTGCTCGCTCATCAGCGCACGACCATGCTCACCTTCGTGGCGACGGTCGCGGCGGCCGTCGTGCTGTATGTGTTCATCCCCAAGGGCTTCTTCCCGCAGCAGGACACGGGCATTATCCAGGGACTCACCGACGCACCCCAGGACGTGTCGTTCCTGGAAATGGTGCGCCTGGAGAAGCGCATCACCGAGGTGCTGGCAAGCGATCCCGGCGTTGCCACCTGGGGCGCATTTGTTGGCGGCGGCCGGCCGCTGAACAACGGCTTCGTCATCCTCGGGCTGAAGCCGCGCGACGCGCGCGACGCCAGCGCGGACCAGATCATCGACCGGCTGCGCAAGAAGGTGGCGCAGGTGCCCGGCGGCACGGTGTTCCTGCAGGCCTCGCAGGACCTGAACGTCGGCGGACGGCTGACGCGCACGCAGTACCAGTACACGCTGCAGGACGCGAACCTCGAGGAGCTCAACAGCTGGGCGCCGCGCATGCTGGAGGAACTCAAGAAGCTGCCGCAGCTGCGTGACGTGGCGTCCGACCAGCAAAGCAGCAGCAGCAAGCTCGCGCTGGTGATCAACCGCGACCAGGCAGCGCGCTTTGGCATCCAGCCGGCGCTCATCGACAACACGCTCTACGATGCCTTCGGTCAGCGCCAGGTGACGCAGTACTTCACGCAGCTGGCGAGCTACCACGTGGTGCTGGAGGTTTCCCCGGCACTGCTCGGCGACCCCGGCTCGCTCAACAAGATCTACATCAAGTCCCCGCTCACCGGCCAGCAGGTGCCGCTGTCGGCGTTCGTGACCTACGACACCGACCACACCAGCTACCTCTCCATCAACCACCAGGGGCAGTTTCCCGCCGTGACCCTGTCCTTCAACCTCGCCCCCGGAGTCGCCCTCGGGGATGCGGTGGCGGCGATCCAGAAGACGGCGGCGACCATCCGCATGCCGGGAGCCATTCAGGGCACGTTCCAGGGGACGGCACAGGCCTTCCAGGCCTCACTGAAGACCGCGCCCTACCTGATCCTCGCCGCGCTGCTCGCGGTCTACATCATCCTGGGCGTGCTCTATGAGAGCTACATCCACCCGCTGACGATTCTCTCGACGCTGCCCTCGGCCGGGGTCGGGGCGCTGCTCATGCTGATGCTGTTTCACTTCGACCTGTCGGTGGTGGGCCTCATCGGCATCATCCTGCTGATCGGCATCGTGAAGAAGAACGGCATCATGATGGTGGACTTCGCCATCCACGCCGAGCGCGCACAGCACCTGAGCCCTCAAGCGGCCATCCGCAAGGCCTGCCTGCTGCGCTTCCGCCCGATCATGATGACCACCATGGCGGCGCTGCTGGGCGCGCTGCCGCTCATGCTGGGCCGCGGCACCGGCTCGGAGCTGCGCCAGCCACTCGGCTATACAATGGTGGGGGGCCTGATCCTCAGCCAGATGCTGACCTTGTTCACAACTCCGGTGATCTACCTGTACCTCGACCGTCTGGTCGTGCGCTGGGCACGCAAGCACCCGCAGGCGCAGGGCACGGGAATGCAGCCGGCGCCGCAGGCAGTGTCGTGAAGATCCTGATCGTCGAGGATAACGAGCGCGTCGCGCGCTTCGTCACGCGCGGGTTGCGCGAGGCGGGACACACCGTCGAGCACGCCGACAATGGCCGCGACGGCATGTTCAGCGCCGCGAGCGAACCGTACGACGTCATCGTCATGGACCGCATGCTGCCGGGTAACATCGACGGCCTCGGCATCATCGCGGCGCTGCGCAAATCCGGCAACCGCACGCCGATCCTGATCCTCAGCGCACTCAACGACGTGGACGAGCGCATCCGCGGACTGCGCAGCGGCGGTGATGACTATCTAACCAAGCCCTTCGCCTTCGGGGAACTCTTGGCCCGCGTCGACGCGCTCGGGCGACGCTCGGTGGAGGGCGGCGCGGAGCGCGTACTGCAGGTGGGTGACCTGCACATGGACCTGCTGTCCCGGCGCGTGACGCGCGGCAGCCGCACCGTCACCCTGCAGCCGCGCGAGTTCAAGCTGCTGGAATACCTGATGCGCCACGCCAACCAGGTGGTGACGCGCACCATGCTGCTGGAGGCGGTGTGGGACTATAACTTCGATCCGCAGACCAACGTGGTCGACGTACACATCAGCAAGCTGCGCCAGAAGCTGGAACTCGACGCCGAGCGCCCGCTGCTGCGCACGGTGCGCAACGCCGGCTACATGATGTGCGAGCATGACTAAACTCATCCGCTCCTCCGCCCTCGCCTGGGCACTCGGCTACGTGCTCATGGGGCTGGCGGCGCTCGCCGCGTTCGCGATCCCGCTCTGGTATGCCTGGAACGTGACCATCTTTGCCGGTCGCGAAGAACTGCTGCGCGATGACACCCAGCGCCTGAGGAGCGTCTTCGCGCACGAGGGGGTCGAGGGATTGACGGCGCACATCAATGCGCGCGTCGCCATGCAGATCGCCGGCGAACGCACGCTGCTGCTGACGGACGCCCGCTACCGGCCGCTGGCCGGCAATCTGGCCTCCTGGCCGCGCGGCGTCCAGTCCCGGCCCGGCACCAACGCGGTACTGGCGGACCTTCCCGGGCAGCCGGCGCGCACGCTGTTCATCGAGACGCTGCTGCCGGGGGACTACCACCTGCTGGTGGGGCGCGACCTGGCGCGCTTCGTGCCGCTCGAGCAGCGCTTCACCTGGGGCCTCATCACCGCGGTGACGTTCCTGTTCGTCGTGGGGGTGCTGGGCGCGTTCCTCATCCGCCGCGCGCTGCTGGCACGCGTACAGGGAATCGGCCAGACGGTAGCGGCCATCATGCAGGGCGATCTGCGTCACCGCCTGCCGGTCGGCGGCTCCGAAGAGTTCGCGACCTTGTCGCGCACCCTCAACGGCATGCTCGACCACATCGAGCACCTGATCTCCGGGATCAGCAATGTTTCCAACTCCATCGCCCACGACCTGCGCACGCCGCTCGCGGAGCTGCGGGCACGTCTCGAGGAAATTGCGCTCACCCGCCCGCCGGCGGCGGAGACCTTCGCCGAGATCGAGGCCGCGGTGGCCGACGTGGACCGCGTGATGCGCATGTTCAACGCGCTGCTGCGGCTGGCGGAGATCGACTCGGGCGCGCGCCGCTCCGGATTCGTGCGCGTCGACGCCGCCGCCGTCGCCGCCGAGGTCGTGGAGTACTACGAACCGGCTGCCGAGCAGAAGGGCGTCGTGTTTTCGTTCGAGACCGACGGGCAGGCCCCCGTGACGGGCGACCCGGTGCTGCTCGCGCAGGCGGTCAGCAATCTCATCGACAATTCACTCAAGTGCGTCGCCGAGCACGGTGCCATCCGCGTGCGCGTCGGCCAGCGTGTGGACGGCGCGGTCGAGATCGCCGTCGCCGATGACGGCCCGGGGATTCCCGATGCCGACAAGCCCAAGGCCACGGAACGCTTCTTCCGCGGCGACGCCAGCCGCGGCACACCCGGAGTGGGACTCGGCCTGAGCATCGTGGACGCGGTCGCCAGGCTGCACGGCGGTGTGCTGCAGCTGCTCGATAATCACCCGGGGCTGCGCGCGCAGATGGTGTTGCCGCTGGCCGCGTAGCCCCTCGTCACCGGGTCGCGGCATTCGCGAGCCTGCGCTTTCCTCCGACCGGGACCGCCGCGTGCGCCCGCTCGCGCGCACGGGCGGCCCGTGCGACTCAGGGTCGCGCGGTCGAATCGAGGAAGGCGTCGAGGTCGCGCTTCATCTTTGCGATCGAGGGCGGATGCACGTACATCATGTGGCCCGCCTCGTAGTACTTCATCGAGATGCGCGCGCTCACCTCGGGCGGCACGCCGAGATGGCTCATGACGTACTCGGTCGCCGAGAAGGGCGTCGCCAGGTCGTAGTAGCCGTTGAGTACCAGCACCTTGAGATTGGGGTCCTTCACCAGCGCCTCGGCCAGGTCGACGCCACTGTTGACGATTGGCTGCTCGCCCCGGGCCGTGTTGTGGGTCCACTTCCACTTGTCGCCGATGGCGAAGTTGGCGGTGCGGTAGGTGCTGCCCTGCCCGAACTTCAGTTCACCGTGGTAATAGTCGAGGAAGGTCGCCGCGTAGGCGGCTGCGATCGCCGAGGACTGCGGGTCATAGTCAGCGTTCTTCTCCAGCGGGTCCCAGGTCGGACCGACGAAACGCCCGTCCAGGCGGCCCACCGTCTTGCGCTGCGAGCGCATCAATTCCTGGCCGAAAGCAACCTCGGATACCCGCAGGTTCGCAGCCTTCAGGTAATCGACCGACAGCCCGGTGTAGTCGTGCATCTTCTGCGCCACTGCATCAAGCTCGGCTGCACTCAGGCCATCGCCCTTCGCCAGCGCGGCGGCGAGCGGCCCCGCCGAGTAGGCGCGCACCTCCGTTAGGAACGGCTCGAGCGCCGCGGGCTGGCCGGGGATCAGGTGGTGATACCAGGCGACGGCCGCAAAGCCCGGCAAGTACACGCTGTAGGGACGATCATTGCCCGGCAACTCGGCGAAGATGGCCTCGATATCGGTCGCCACGGAAACCAGGATCAGCCCGTTGAAGGCGAAGGAGCGCCGCCCGCGCAGGTAGTTGACGATGGCGGCGCCGCGCGTGGTGCCGTAGCTCTCCCCCAGCAGATACTTGGCGGAAGTCCAGCGCTCGTTGTCGCTCACGTACTGCGCGATGAAGCGGCTGATGGAGTCGACGTCCGGGTCCACGGCCCAGAACTCATCGTCCTTGTGGTCACAGACGGCGTGGCTGAGACCGGTGCCGACCGGGTCGATCATCACCAGATCGCTCTTGTCGAGGATCCCAAACTCGTTCTGCACCGTGCGGTAGGGACCGGCCGGAGTCGGGTTCGGATCCGAGACCACGACGCGCTTGGGACCAAGCACGCCCATGTGCAGCCACAGCGAGGAGGACCCGGGGCCGCCGTTGAAGGCGAAGGTGATGGGACGGGCGCTGCCGTTGCCCTTGGCATCCTTGCGGGTATAGGCCACGTAACCGAGGCTCGCGATGGGCTTGTCCTCGTCATCGCGCACGATCAGGGTGCCGGCGGTGGCGGTGTAGTCGAATGACTTGCCGCCAGCGGACAGGTGGTGCTGCGTCACCGAGCTCTCCGGCGTCGGCAGGCGCATCCACTGTTCCTTCTTGTCGCCCTTGATGTCGATCTTGCACAGCCGGGAGAGCGCGGCGGGGGACGGCACGCCATGCTCGTCCGCCTTGGGGCCCTCGTCCGCGTTGGCAACGCTGATGCATCCCATCAGGGCCGCAAGGCCCGAAACCCAGCACTTCGACATCAACGATCTCCTTCGCTATCCACGCCGGTGTGCGACCGCGCGCCTTATACCATGATCAACATCGTCCGGGGCACGCTGGAACGCAGCCACCGGCGGTAAGATCCCCGCTGGGGCCCCTCCGCAGCTTCCCCGGCAGGTTATGTCCGAGATCGAACATCCGCGCTCGATTCGCTCCTTCGTTACGCGCGCCGGGCGCATCACGCCGGCGCAGCAGCGTGCGCTGGCAGAGCTGTGGCCGAAATACGGGGTGGAGTTTGCCGCCGCGCCGCTGGACCCGGCGGCACTCTTTGGGAGCGTGGCGCCGCTGCGCGCGGAGATCGGCTTCGGCAACGGCGACAACCTGCTGCGGCTGGCGGCCGCGCACCCGCAGTGCAATTTTCTGGGTATCGAGGTCCACCGCGCCGGCGTCGGCCGGCTGCTGCTGGCGCTGGAGACGGCGGCGCTGCGCAACGTGCGCATCATCTGCCACGATGCGGTGGAGGTACTGGAGCAGCAGCTGGCGCCGGCGTCGCTGGAGGAGATCCTCATTCTCTTTCCGGATCCCTGGCCGAAGAAGCGCCACCACAAACGCCGCCTCATCCAGCCGCCCTTCGTCGCACTGGCCGCCGCGCGGCTCGTGCCCGGCGGCCGCTTGCGGCTCGCCACGGACTGGGGTCCCTACGCCTTCGCCATGCTCGAAACGCTCAGCGCCGAAGGCAATCTTGAGAATCTCGCCGCCGACGGGGCGTTCGTGCCGCGCCCGCCGGAGCGCGAGCCGACGCGCTTCGAGCGTCGCGGCGAGCGCCTGGGGCACGAGGTGTGGGACCTCGCCTTCCGGCGTGCCGGCTGAAGATCAGCCGACGCCGAACGCCTGGCGCAGGCCATCGAGCACGAACTGCACCGCCAGGGCGCCCAGGATCACGCCCAGCAGACGCCCCGCGACATTCGCCCCGGTGACACCGATCACGCGCATCAGCGGTTGCGCGAGCAGCATCAGCACCAGGGCGATGGCGAGCACCACGAACACCGCGACCAGGTAGGCTGCGAACAGCGCGGCATCGGCCCCGAAGTGCAGCGGTCCGAACCACAGCAGGATGGTGGCGAGGGCGCCCGGGCCGGCGATGAAGGGAAACGCCAGCGGGAAGACCGAGACGTCCGCGCGCCGCTTGCTCTCGGCCGCCTCGCTGCTCGAGGTGCGGGTGCCGGATTCGCGCGCGAACACCATCTCAAGTGACAGCAGAAACAGCAGCATGCCGCCGAAAATGCGAAACGCCTGCAGGCTGATGCCCATGAGTTCAAGAAACGCCGCGCCCCCCAGGGCAAACAGCACCAGGATGAGGGCCGCCACCACCACCGCCTTGAGGGCCATGCGACGCCGGTAGTGCGCGGTGGCGCCGCTCGTGAGGCCGGAGAAAAGCGGCACCAGGGACACCGGTTCGACCACCACGAAGAAAACGACCAGAAACTTCAGCGGTTGCTCGAACATGGTGCTGTGCGCCAAAAAAATGCCGCAGCTGCGGCGATGACGTAACCGTGCGCTCCGCGGCCGCGTGCGGCAAATAAATTCTTGAAAGCGTCACAGCCTAGGAGCAACATTAATTGTAGATCGTGTGCGTGCCGAGCGGCACGCTCAAATCGAGTGTCTGCAGGAGAGTGCGACCATGGCGACTCCGCAACCCGGCATCGGCGACTGGTATCGCTTAAACGGCGGGTCACTGTTCGAAGTAGTGGCACTCGATGACGACGACGGCACGATCGAGCTGCAGTATTTCGACGGCACCGTCGAAGAGATGGACATCGAGGACTGGGACGCGCAGTGGAACGACGGGGCGCTCGAGTCCGCCGAGGCACCCGAGGACTGGAGCGGCTCGGTCGATGTCGAGGTCTCCGATGAGGACGGCCGCGGCGCCGGCTCGGATTCCCTGGGCGATGACCGCGACATCCGCGCCAGCTCCCTCGACGGCATCGACCTGTTCGACTAGTCCGCAGCCGGCTCCTGCAGCGCCCCGACGTCCACACTGTCGGCGAGTAGTACGACGCCACTCTCGATCTTGACTGGCACCGGCGTGAGTGTGCGCCCCGCACACGGCCCCGCCACGCAAAACCCGGTCGCCTTCTCAAACAGCGCGCCGTGCGAGGAGCACAGCAGCAGCGTGCCGTCGGCGGTGAGAAAGCGTCCCGGCATCAGATCCAGCGGGTGGCCGGCGTGCGGGCAGCGATTGACGTAGCCGCACACCTGCGCGCCGGCGCGCACCACCAGTCCGCGCAGCGGCCAGTCACCGCGCCCCATGGTGAAGGCGCGCGCGCCGTGCACCTCCAGATCCGCGACCCGGCAGATCACGCGCTCAAGATCGATGACGGTGGCGCCCTGCAGCTTCACGAGTCCCGGCGACGCCGGTCGAGGGCCTCGATGGGGCGACGGTTCCACCACACCAGGGCAAGACCAGGCAGAGCGATGACGAAGCTCGCCACGTAGTACAGGTACCAGCCGCCGTGGTCGGCGATCCATCCGGCCGGATACCCCAGGCTGTAACGCGGCAGGAGCGCGACCGCCGACAGCAGCGCGTACTGGAAGGCGCTGTAGCGCGCATCGCAGAGCGCCATGATGAGGGCCACCAGCGCGATGCCGCCCATGGCACCGGCGACGTGCTCGACCACGACCGCCGCGGCCATGATCGGATAGCTCTTGCCGGCGAGCGCGAGCACGCAGTAGAGCAGGTTGCTGATCGCGGCGAGTACGCCGAACGCCAGCATCGAGCGCAGCAGGCCGAGGCGCACCATGAGCACGCCGCCCAGCACCGAACCGGCCACCGCGCTGGCGGTGAAGAGGGATTTGACCACCACCGCGATCTCGGTCTTGCTGAATCCCACGTCCATCATGAACGGCGTGAAGAGCTTGTTGGCGAAGGCGTCCCCGGCCTTGAACACCAGCACGATGAGGATCAGCGTCAGCGCGCTCGGCGTGCCCAGCAGCTCCTTCAGCGGTTCCACCACCGATTCGCGCAGGGAGCTGGGCTGGTAGTGGTTGTGGGACGGCGGCGAGAGGAAGGTGGCGATACAGAACAGCAGCATGATGAGCGCGAGCGCCAGGAACGCCGCCTGGTAGCCGAAGTGGTCCGCGACGATGAGCGCGAACGCCGAGGCCAGCCAGGCCGCGGGACGGTAGCCGAGGTTGGCGGCCGCCGCCGCGAGCCCGCGCTCACTCGGCGCCGAGACGTCCGTGCGGTAAGCGTCGATGGCGATGTCCTGGGTGGCGGAAAAGAACACGATGGCGATGGCACAGGCGGCGATCGGCGCGAGCGACGCGGCCGGGTTCTGCAGCGCGAACACCGCGATGCTCGCGGCGAGTGCGAGCTGCATCGCGAGAATCCAGCCGCGGCGGCGCCCCAGGAAGGGCATCGGGTAGCGGTCGATGAACGGCGCCCACAGCGGCTTGAGCAGGTAGGGCCACGCCACGTAGGAGAGGATGCCGATGGTGGTGTTGGTGGCGCCGGTATCCTTGAGCCACGCCTGCAGCGCGCTCTCGGTGATCTGGTTGGGGAAACCTGACGCCGCGCCCAGGATGAGGATCGCGAGCATCTTCGGGCTCGCCAGCACCTGGCGAAAGCCCGGGCGGGCTGCGCCAGCCGCTGCGCTCAAAGATCGTAATCCATGGTCAGGGGCGCGTGGTCGGAAAAGCGTCGTTCCTTGTATATGGAGGCGGCGCGGGCCTTGCCCGCCAGCGTGCCGCTCACGACCTGGTAATCGATCCGCCAGCCGACGTTGTTGGCGCGCGCCTGCCCGCGGTTGGACCACCAGGTGTACAGGTCCGCCTCCGGTCGCACCTCGCGGAACGCATCCACGTACCCGGCCGGACCGAACAGCTGGTCCATCCAGGCGCGCTCCCCGGGCAGGAAGCCGGAGTTCTTCTGGTTGGAGCGCCAGTTGCGCAGGTCAATCGGCTTGTGGGCGATGTTCCAGTCACCGCTGAGGATGTAGTGGCGCCTGCGGCGCCTGAGACTCGCCAGGTGCGGCTCGAAGGCCTGCAAAAAGCGGTCCTTGGAGGCCTGGCGCTGCGGGCCCGCGGAGCCGGACGGCAGGTAGAGCGAAACCACGGACAGCTTACCCACCTGCACCTCGAGGTAGCGACCCTCGCGGTCGAACTCATCGACCCCGAAGCCGCGCAGCACACGATCGGCCTCGTGGCGCGTGTAGAGCGCCACGCCGGCGTAACCCGGGCGCTCGGCGTCGCTGAAATAGCTGTGGTAGCCGGGCATCCTGACGTCGTGCTCGTCGAGCTGGTGTTCCTGGCTCTTGGTTTCCTGCAAGCAGATGAAGTCCGCCTTTTGCCGCCGCAGCCACCGGAACAACCCCTTCGACGCCGCCGAGCGTATGCCGCAGACGTTGACGGTGATGACACGCATCAGGGCATCATAAGACATGCAGCAATACCAGCTCACCTTCATCGACCTGGCCCTGCGACGTGACGCACTGCGTTTCGGGAAGTTCACGCTGAAGTCCGGGCGCGAGAGCCCCTACTTCTTCAACGCCGGGCTGTTCAGCGACGGGGACGCGGCGCATGTCCTCGGCGGCTGCTATGCCGCGGCCATCGTGCGCTCCGGTCTGCCCTTCGACATGCTCTTCGGGCCGGCCTACAAGGGCATCCCGCTCGCGACCGCCACGGCGATCGCCCTTGCCGCGGAACATGCCCGCAACGTTGCCTACGCCTTCAACCGCAAGGAGGCCAAGCAGCACGGTGAGGGCGGCAACATCGTCGGCACGCCGTTGCAGGGGCGCGTGCTGGTCGTGGACGACGTGATCACCGCCGGCACCGCGGTGCGCGAATCGCTCGAGATCATCCGGGCCGCCGGTGCCACGCCGGCGGGCGTCGCGCTCGCCCTGGACCGCCAGGAACGCGGCAGCGGCACGCTCTCCGCGGTGCAGGAGGTCGAGCAGCAGCACGGACTCAAGTGTGTGAGCATCATCACACTCGCGGACCTCATCGAGGCCCTGTCGCAGAGTGCCGACGCACCTGCGCGCATTTCTGCAGAGCAGCTCACATCGCTGAAGGCGTATCAGGTCCGTTACGGCGTGACTTGAGCTTGCGCGCTTGCGGCGCGGGCCGGAAAATCCGTCCCATGCTGCTGCGCCCGACGCGTCACCTGATCCCCGTGCTGCTGATGGCCGTCGCGCTGCCGGCAGCGCCGGCGCACGCCGCCCCGAGCACGCCGCGCCCCGCCAGCCACTCCAGCCACTCCACCGGATCAAAGGGCGGCATCGCTTACCGCTGGGTGGACGAGCAGGGAGTCGTGCACTACGGGGACAACATACCGCCGCAATACGCGCAGCAGGATCGTGCGGTGCTCAACCGCGACGGCCTGGAGGTCGGACATCTCGAGGCCGCCAAGTCACCCGAGCAGGCGGCGGCGGAAGCGCAGACCAAAGCCGACGCACTCAAGCAGCGCCAGCACGACAGTTTCCTGGTCTCCACCTACACCTCGGTGAAGGATATCGAGGCGCTGCGCGATGTGCGCCTGGACCAGCTGCAGGGCCAGCGCGCCGCCGCCGAGCAGTACGTGGAGAGTCTGCGCTCGCGCCTCGGCACGCTGCAGGTGCGCGCGGTGTCCTTCCAGCCGTACTCGCCCAACGCCCGGCGCATGCCGGATGACCTGGCCGAGAACCTGGTGCGAACGCTAAACGAGGTGCGCCTGCAGAGCGCCGCGCTCGCGGCGAAGGGCGAGGAAGAAAAGACGCTGCGCGACCAGTTCGACGCGGACATCAAGCGCTACCGCGAACTGCACACGATCCACAGCCAGTAGCGCAGGCCTCAGCCGCGGCCGGAATGTCCGAAGCCGCCGGCGCCGCGGGCGCTGGCCGCAAAATCCTCCACGACCTGAAGTTCCACCTGCACCACCGGTACCACGACGAGCTGCGCGATGCGCTCGCCGGGATTGACGGTGAAGGGTTCCTTGCCCCGGTTCCAGCAGGACACCATGAGCTGCCCCTGGTAGTCCGAGTCGATCAGCCCCACCAGATTCCCGAGCACGATGCCATGCTTGTGCCCCAGTCCTGAGCGCGGCAGGATCACCGCCGCCAGTCCCGGGTCCTGCACGTGGATCGCAAGTCCGGTGGGCAGCAGTTCTGCCTGCCCGGGGTTCAGCACCAGGGGCGTCGTGAGGCAGGCGCGCAGGTCCAGGCCCGCCGAACCCCCGGTGGCGTAGGCCGGCAGCGGAAACTCGCGTCCCACGCGCGCATCGAGGATGCGCACCTGCAGCGCGCGGCGCGGCGGCAGCGGGGCACTCAAGCGAGCGCCGAGCCGCGCTTGCGCACCCCGAGTCGCGCGGCGAGCTCCGCGCCGATCAGCGCGATGAGGCCGCGGGCGAGGGTCAGCTTGTCGGCGCGCGCGAGCTCGTGGCGCGCATTGCGGCCGAGCACTATCAGCTGGTTGTCCTCGCAGTCGAAGGCCTTGTCGTGCCCGACTTCGTTGGCCGCGATCATGTCGAGGTTCTTCTTCATGAGCTTGGTGCGCGCGTTCTGCTCCACCGCCTCCGTCTCGGCGGCAAAGCCCACCACGAAGGGCCGCTCGCTGTGCGCGGCCACGGTCGCGAGGACATCGATGGTGCGCTCCATCGCAAGATCGAGCGTCTCGCTGGTCTTCTTGATCTTCTGCTCCGCCGCGCGCGCGGGCCGGTAATCGGCGACCGCGGCGGTGGAGATGAAGACATCGGTGCCCGGCAGCTCGCGCAGCACCGCGCTCAGCATGTCGGCGGCGCTTTCCACGTCCAGGCGCGCGACCCCGGCGGGCGTCGGCAGGGTCACGGGTCCTGCGACGAGCACCACGGTCGCGCCGGCCTCGCGCGCCGCCTGGGCGACGGCGAACCCCATCTTCCCGGAGCTGCGGTTGCTGATGAAGCGCACCGGATCGATGCGCTCGCGTGTCGGACCGGCGGTGATGAGCACGCGCTTGCCGGCCAGCGCGCCGCTGCCCGGCAGCAGCGCGTGCAGACGTTCGACGAGATCGAGCGGCTCCAGCATGCGGCCCGGACCGGTTTCGCCGCAGGCCTGGTCGCCCTCGGCGGGACCGAGAATGCTGGTACCGCGCTGGGTGAGCAGCGCCACGTTGGCCCGCGTCGCCGCATGGGCCCACATGAGGTGATTCATGGCCGGTGCCACGGCGACCGGCGCCGAGGTGGCAAGGCACAGCGTGGCGAGCAGGTCATTGGCCTGGCCCCCCGCCAGGCGGGCGAGGAAGTCCGCGCTCGCCGGCGCGATCAGCACCACGTCCGCCCAGCGCGCCAGCTCGATGTGGCCCATGGCGGCTTCCGCCGCCGGATCCCACAGCTCGCTGCGTACGCTGCGCCCGGAGACGGCCTGAAAGGTGGTCGCGGTCACGAACTCGCGCGCGGCGGCGGTCATGACCACCTGTACCTCGGCGCCGCGCTCGCGCAGCCGCCGCACGAGGTCCGGACTCTTGTAGGCGGCGATACCGCCAGTCACGCCGAGAAGAATGCGCTTGCCTTGCATGGGACCCTGGTGTCACGTTCCCGGCGGGGATTATCGCACCGCGTCCGGCCCGGCGCGCAAACCTGCGCACATCCCCGGGTGAAAATCCGCGCATATGGGCTCCTTTATGGCCCTGCCGGCGGCCCCCCGGCCTGCTTAGACTTACGGGCCCTGCTGCTTAGAACTTCATGGCATGAGCATCCGCAACTGGCCCGCCGCCGAACGCCCGCGCGAGAAGCTGCTCGAGCGCGGCGCGGACGCACTCTCGGACGCGGAGCTGCTGGCGCTGCTGCTGGGCGCGGGCACGCGCGGCGCTTCGGCGGTCGAGCTGGCGCGCACGCTGCTGACTGACTTCGGTTCGCTGCGCGAGCTGCTGAGCGCGCAAGCGTCGCGCTGCCTTGCGAGCACCGGCATCGGGCCGGCGCGCTACGCGGTGCTGCAGGCGGCCGTGGAGCTCACGCGCCGGCACTTCCGTGAAGCGCTGCGCCTGGGTCCGGCGCTGGGCGCACCCGAGACCACGCGCGGCTTCCTGCTCGCGCAGCTGCGCGACAAGCCCTACGAGGTGTTCTGCTGCCTGTACCTGGACAGCCGCCACCGGCTGCTGGCCTTCGAGGAGCTGTTCCGCGGCACGATCGATCGTGCGGGCGTGCATCCGCGCGAGGTGCTGCGGCAGACGCTCCTGCACAACGCGGCCGCGGTGATATTCGCGCACAACCACCCTTCCGGGGTGCTCGAGCCGAGCCAGGCCGACGAGCTCATCACCCGGCGCTTGAAGGAGGCCCTGGCGCTGGTGGACGTGCGCGTGCTGGATCACTTCATCGTGGGCGACGGCCTCTGCTTCTCCTTCAGCGAGCACGGCCTGCTCTGAAACGGTGCGCGGCTTCACGGCGCCGCCGGCACCCCCCCGGCGTGCGTGCACAATGTTCCTGGCCCCGGGGACCGCGGCGCAGGATGTACTGGCCGGTTCAGCGCCTTGAGATCCCGTCTCCAGGCTGGTATAAAGCCCGGCCCGGGATGCGAGGGGGACCTCCTCCCTTGATCCTAAGTCACTGAAATCTCTCAAGGTTGCTCGTATGTCCCGCGTCTGCGAAGTCACCGGCAAGAAGCCGGCCGTCGGTAACCGCGTCTCCCACGCCAACAACAAGAGGCGCCGCCGCTTCCTGCCGAACCTGCATACGCAACGCTTCTGGGTGGAAACCGAGAAGCGCTGGGTGTCGCTGCGGCTGACCACGAGCGGCATGCGCACGGTGGAAAAGAAGGGCATCGACAAGGTCCTCGAGGAACTGCGCGCCGCGGGCCGCAAGCTCTGAGCCCGCCGCCTTAGGAGCCGCCATGCGCGAGAAGATCAAGCTACTGTCCTCGGCCGGAACCGGTCACTTCTACGTCACGACCAAGAACAAGCGCCTGCACCCGGACAAGCTGGAAGTGCGCAAGTTCGACCCCAAGGCGCGCAAGCACGTCGCCTACAAAGAGTCGAAGATCAAGTAGCCCTGCGCGCGCTACCCTGCGCGCGTGCCCGAACTACCCGAAGTCGAGACGACGCGGCGCGGCCTCGCGCCCCACGCCCGCAAGCGCCGCATCGTGGCGCTCGCGGTCTATGAGTCGCGGCTGCGCTGGCCGATCGCGCGCGAGCTCGCCGGCGCACTCGCCGGCCGCCGCATCGAGCGCGTCGGGCGGCGCGCCAAGTACCTGCTGCTGCAGCTCGACGCTGGGACGCTGCTGCTGCACCTGGGGATGTCCGGCAACCTGCGCGCCGTGCCCGCCGCCACCCCGCGCCTGAAGCACGATCACTTCGACCTGGTGCTCGACTCCGGGGTCGCGCTGCGCTTCAACGACCCGCGACGCTTCGGCAGCCTGCTCTACACCGCCGGCGACCCCCGCGAACACCCGCTGCTGAAACACCTCGCGCCCGAGCCGTTCGCCCGTGGCTTCGACGCGCAGTACCTGTTCCGCATCAGCCGCCGGCGGCGGGTGTCACTGAAGCAGCTGATCATGAACAGCCACCTGGTCGTGGGCGTCGGCAACATCTACGCGAGCGAGGCGCTGTTCCGCGCGCGCCTGCGGCCCACGCGACGCGCCGCGTCTCTCACCCGCACGGAGGCCGCCCGCCTGGTGCGCGCCGTGCGCACCGTTCTCAGCCTCGCGATCCGCGCCGGCGGCACCACGCTGCGCGACTATCTCGGCGCCGACGGGGCGCCGGGATATTTCCGCCAGCGGCTGTACGTCTACGAACGCAAGGGCAAGGCCTGCCGGCGCTGCGGCAGCACGGTGCGCGCCCTCACGCAGGGCCAGCGCTCCACTTACTTTTGCCCGGGCTGCCAGAAATAGTGCGCCCGGCCCAAGGCGCGGGGACTTCATGAGCAAGCACATCCTAAGGCACCTCTCACGGGCCGATGCGGTCCTGGCGGGCGTGATCCGCGCGGTGGGCCCGTATGACCCGGAGGCCCCGGACGAGGCACATCCGTTCCAGGCGTTGGCGCAGGCCATCGCGCATCAGCAGCTCAATGGCACCGCGGCCAGTACCATCCTCAGACGCCTCGTCGAGTCCTGCGGCCAGGGCAGTTTCCCCTCCCCGCAATGCGTGCTCGATGCCTCCACCGCGAGCCTGCGTGCTGCCGGCTTCTCCTTCGCCAAGGTGGCCGCCCTGAAGGACCTCGCCGCGAAGACCCTCGCCAACGTGGTGCCGGACCATGCGGGGCTGGTGGCGCTGCCGGATGAGGAAATCATCGTGCGGCTCACGCAGGTACGGGGCATCGGGCGCTGGACGGTCGAGATGCTCCTCATGTTCCGCCTCGCACGTCCGGACGTGCTGCCGGTGGACGACTTCGGCGTGCGCGCGGGATTCCGCGCCGCCTACGGCCTGCGCAGCATGCCGCACCCGAAGGCGCTGGCCGCCTGGGGCGAGCGCTGGAGGCCGTACCGCTCGGCGGCCGCCTGGTACCTGTGGCGCGCCCTGGAACTGCAGCGCGCCGGCACGCTGCCGGTGCCCGCCGAACGCATCCGCCTGCCACGGGTGAAGAAGCGGCGCCGCGCCGGCCCGAAAATCAAGAAGCAACGCCCGGTACGCCGGCGCGCCGCGCGCACCCGGCCGGCACGCCCACCCCGCCGCGCTAGGAAGAAGCGATAGGCGCGCGCGTGTAGGTGATGCGCAGCTTCGGCTGGTCGCGCCGCGGGTCGAGGCTCGCCGGGCGCTCGGCCCGCTCGAGGTCGTAGCACACCGTGAGCTCGTCACCGCGCAGCTCGTAGATGGCGAGCATGGTGCGCCCCGCGTGCGGGCCGCGGTCACCGACGATGTCCATGGTCGGCGGTGAGCGCTTGGCGTCGATCTGGTAGTGGCCGCTGTCGACGACGCGGTTGCTGGTGTCAACGATGCGGTAGCCGCCCGCGTTCAGCAGCAGGTAGCGCACCCGCAGCTCCCCGACCGCCAGCGACTTATCCGCGACGCTTGCCGCGATCGGCGCCCAGGCACCCTCGAGGGCACGTTCCGTGGTGTTGCCGTCTGCTGCCAGGTGGGCCGCCCTTCAGCTGCGCCGCTGCTTCTTCAGTTCCGCCTCGACGATCGGATGCACGAACCGGCGCACGTCCCCGCCGAGCACCGCGATCTCGCGCACCAGCGTGGAGGAGATGAAAGTGAACTGCTCCTGCGGCGTCAGGAACACGGTCTCGAAGTCGCGGTCGAGGTGGCGCGACATGTTCGCGAGCTGGAACTCGAATTCGAAGTCGGAGATGGCGCGCAGGCCGCGCACCACGACCGCACCCTCATGCTCACGGGCAAAGTCGACCGTCAGCCCCACATACCCCTCCACCGTTACATTCGGTATGTCGTGCAGCACCCGCTGCGCCAGCTCCACGCGCTTGGCGAGCGGGAACATGGGCGTCTTGTTGGGGTTGCCCGCGATCGCCACGATGACCTGGTCGAAGATGCCGGCGGCGCGGCGCACCAGGTCCTGGTGGCCGTTGGTGATCGGGTCGAAGGTGCCCGGGTAGACGGCGTTGCGTTTCATGCCTGCTCAGGTGGGCCGCACCGTGGCGTGCGCGTACAGATAATACCCGACCTCGCCGGCCTGCTTCCCCTTGAGCGGCGTAAAGCCCTCAGGCAGCGGCGGCGGCCCCTCGCGGGCCGCGCATTCAACATAGATGAGCGCCCCGGGACTCAGCCAGCCGCGCTCGGCGAGCAGACCGGCGGCACGCGCCAGCAGACCGCTGCCAAAGGGCGGATCGAGGAACACCACGGTGAAGGGGGACCCGGGGGAGCCGGCAAGGTAGCGCAGCGCGTCCGCACGCCGCACTTCGGCGCCCTGTGCCTGCCACTCGAGCAGGCGCGCGCGCAGTTCGCGGGCGGCCGTGTCGTCCTGCTCGACGAAGGTCACGTGTACGGCGCCGCGCGAGAGCGCCTCGAGGCCCAGGGCACCGCTGCCGGCGAACAGATCCAGGCACCTCGCCCCCGCGATGTGCCCGCCCAGCCAGTTGAACAGCGTCTCGCGCACGCGGTCGGGCGTGGGACGGATGTCGGCGGCGGCCGCGAAACGCAGCTTGCGGCCGCGCCAGGCGCCCCCGATGATCCGCAGCAGGCGCGAATTGCCACCACGGTGCGCACGCGCGCGGCTGCCCGACTTGCCAGCAAAGCCCACGCGCATCACTTCCTTAGGCCCCGGGCACCTTGCCACTGTTCTTCCCCTAAGCGTAACCTAGGTTGCCTGATTCATAAGCGAAGCGCTTTGCATACAACACCGGCGGGAGGGGACACGGCCGGTGCGCCATGGCCCCCGGAAAAGCCCATGGCAGGCGCGGACAGCGTTTGAGTTCAACGACGGCGGTCGCGCACAGTCACCCGTGCGAAGCGACGGTTGGGAGCTATAGGGACATGAAAAGACTCTGCGCCGCCCCGACCGTCGCGGTCGCACTGCTGCTGGGTGCCTGCTCGGGCGGAGGCTACGGCACCGTCGGTCCTCCGGACCTCACCGGCGCCAACGGCGACCCGGGCGGCAGCGTCACGCCCCCGAGTGCCGGCACCGCGCTGTTCCAGCTGAACGCCGGCGTGCTGCCCTACCCGAACGACCTGTATTTCGCCGGCTCGACCGACGGCACGCTCAACATCCAGCCACCCAACGCCGCGGAACCCAACCAGGCCGCGATCAACGCGCTCGACGGCTTCTCCACCACGGCGGTAATCCGCGAGCGCTTCGGCGGGGCGCTCGACCCGAGCTCGTTCACGCCCACCTCGGTGATCGTGCTGCCGGTGATCACCGATAACGCCACCAAGGCCACGATCGGCGTGGCCGGAGCGCCGCTCACCCCGGGCGTCGACTACACGGTCGGACTTGCTCAGGACGCCGTCGTCGGCGCCTCGATCCTCGAGATCACCCCGCTGCACCCGCTCAGCCCGAGCACCTGCATCGCCAACGGCCAGTTCCAGGGAGCCAACTGCAAGACCGGCAGCGGCTACCTGGTGTTCCTCACCTCGGGCATCAAGGACGCCGCCGGCCATGCCGCGGTCGCCGACAAGGACTACAGCAGCATCAAGACCGCGCTCGCCGGCGGGGCGACCTGCCCGAGCATCACCGACCCGACGCTGAACGCGGTGTGTCAGCTGACCGGCGCGCACCTCATGATCGCGCAGGGGATCGGCCTCGACCCCGCGAGCGTGGTGGTGTCCTTCAGCTTCACCACCGAGTCCACCGCGGACACGCTCGAGCTGATCTCGGCGACCGCGCAGCCGCAGACGCTGAGCGTGCATCCGACCGGGCTCAACACCGCGGCGATCCCCGGGCTCGGCCTGCCCGGGCACGCGGATATCTACGTGGGCGTCCTCAGCATCCCGTACTACCTGAGCAAGACCGCCCCGCTCACCGAGTACTGGCACGCCCCGCCCTTCCCGCTGGATCCGACCAGCACCTTCGTCACCCGCTACAACCCGCTGCCGGTGCCCTCCGCGACGCTCCTGATCCCGCTGCTGGTGACGGTTCCGAATGCGAACTCCGCCGGCGGCGGCGTCACCCCGCCCAACGGCTGGCCGGTCACCATCTTCCAGCACGGCATCACCCGCAACCGCGAGGACATCCTCGGCGTGGCGGACTCCTTTGCCGATGCCGGCTTCGTGGTGGTCGCGGCCGACCTGCCCCTGCATGGCATCACGAGCCAGACCGATCCGCTGTATGCGGCCGGGGCCAACCCGCTGTACGCCGGCTTAGGACTCCCCGCGGGCGGCTCGATCGAGCGCACCTTCGACCTGGCCACCATCGCACCGCCGGCGATCGACCCCTCCGGCGTGCACTTCATCAATCTCACGAGCCTGCTCACCTCGCGCGACAACCTGCGCGAGGGGGTGGCGGACCTCATCATCCTCGCCCGCTCGCTGCCGCAGCTGAACCTCGGCGCGGCCGGTGGCATCGACCCGGGCTCGGTGCACTACGTCGGTCACTCCCTCGGCGCCATGGAGGGTGGCACGCTGCTCGCGGTCGTGGGCACCGGGCCGGGTGCGCTCGGCACCGGCACGCTCGCCGTGCCCGGCGGCGGCGTCGCGCGGCTGCTGCGTGACTCGCCGACCTTCGGTCCCCAGATCAACGCCGGGCTCGCCGCCCAGGGCGTGACGCCGGGCTCGACGCTCTACGAGCAGTTCTTCCGCGACGCGCAGACCGCGGTGGACGCCGGAGACCCCGTGAACTTCATCGCGCTCGCCACCGCCGCGCATCCCGTCCACCTGATCCAGGTCGTGGGCAGCGCGACCCCGCCGGCGGACTGCGGCGTGAGCCCGACGCCCGATGGCTGTCCTGACCAGGTGATACCGAACTCGGCGACCGCGCGGCTCATCAGCGCCTCGGCCTACCTGCCCGCACCACTGACCGCGGTGCCGCTGACGCAGCTGCCCAGTCCGGCGGCCCCGGGACCGCAGGTGAACCCGGCCGGCTTCCGCGCCTTCGTGAACTTCACCGTCGGCAGTCACGGCTCGATCATCGACCCCACCACCGACGGCGCTGCCACGGTGGAAATGCAGACCGAGGCGATCAGCTTTGCGAGCCCCTCGCCCGCCGGGGCGCCCGGCAACCTGATCTTCGTCGGCAACCCGGCGGTCATCCAGCCCTAAAGCGCCTGAAGGCCGGCTCGCGCGAGGGCGGCCGACGGCCGCCCTCCGGGTTTGGCCGCTACAATGCCCGGCCTATGTTCCGACGAACTCCCGAGGAATCCGCCAGCCAGGAGCGTCCCGGCCTGTTCCGGCGCCTGCGCCGGCGGCTGAACCGCGGCAACTCCTGGCTCACCACCGATCTGGCCGAGCTGTTCAAGGGGCGCCAGATCGACGGCGCGATCCTCGAGGAGCTCGAGACGCGTCTCCTCACCGCCGACGTGGGGGTGGAGGCGACCGAGCGCATCCTGGAGGACCTGCGCCGGCGCGTGGCCCGCCGCGAGCTCGCCGACGTCGCCGCGCTGATCGGCGCCTTGCGCGCGAGCATCGTGGAGATCCTGAGGCCGGTCGCGTGCCCGCTGGCGATCGATCCCAAGCAGCGCCCGTTCGTGATCCTGGTGGTCGGGGTCAACGGTTCGGGCAAGACCACCACCATCGGCAAGCTGGCGCGGCGCTGCCAGGAGCAGGGCCGCAGCGTGCTGCTGGCCGCGGGGGACACCTTTCGCGCCGCGGCGATCGAGCAGCTGAAGGTGTGGGCCGAGCGCTCCGCCGCCGGCTTCATCGCGCAGGTGCCCGGGGCGGATCCGGGTGCGGTGGTGTTCGATGCGCTGCAGGCCGCGCGCGCGCGCGGCAGTGACGTCGTCATCGCCGACACCGCCGGCCGCCTGCACAGCCAGGCGCACCTGATGGAGGAGCTGAAGAAGGTACGGCGCGTCATCCAGCGCGTCGAGCCGAGCGCCCCGCACGAGGTGCTGCTGGTGCTCGACGCCAACCAGGGACAGAACGCGCTCGCACAGGCGCAGCAGTTCTCCGCGGCGGTCGGGGTCACCGGGCTGGCGCTCACCAAGCTCGACGGCACCGCCAAGGGCGGCATCGTCATCGCGATCGCGCAGACGCTGCGGATCCCGATCCGCTACATCGGCGTCGGAGAAGCCCCGGAGGACTTCGGCGAGTTCGACGCCGAGGCATTCGCGAGCGCCCTGGTCGAGGGGCCGCCGCCGGATGGCGCCACGCAGGCGGGCGCGGCGTGATCGTCTTCGACCGCCTCAGCAAGCGCTACGCCAACGGCCGCGAGGCGCTCAGCAACGTGAGCTTCGAGATCCACAACGGCGAGATGGTGTTCCTCACCGGGCGTTCCGGGGCTGGCAAGAGCACCGTGCTCAAGCTGATCGCGCTGCTCGAGCGCCCGACGCGCGGCGCGGTGCTGGTGAACGGCCGCAACACCCAGGCGCTCAAGGCGCGCCACATACCCGCCTTCCGCCGCGGCATCGGCGTGGTGTTCCAAGACCACAAGCTGCTCGCCGACCGCCCGGTGTACGACAACGTCGCCCTGCCGCTCGCGGTCGCGGCGACGCCGCTGAAGGAGATCGACAAGCGCGTGCGCGCCGCGCTCGACCAGGTCGGACTGCTCGGCAAGGAGCGCGCGCTGCCGCAGGAGCTGTCGGTGGGCGAGCAGCAGCGCGTCGGCATCGCGCGCGCGGTGGTGAGCAAGCCGGCGCTGCTGATCGCCGATGAGCCCACCGGCAACCTCGACCCGGACCTCTCGCTCGAGGTCATGCGGCTGTTCCGGCGCTTCCAGGACGTCGGCGTCACGGTGGTGGTCGCCACCCACGACATGCACCTGGTGCGCGAGTTCGGCGAGCGCGTGCTCACGCTCGACAACGGCACGCTGCAGGGGGATCCGGCCGACCCGCTGCCCTCGCTGGTGGCGATCCGATGAGCCTGGGGGTGGCCGGCGGGCGCCACGCGCAGGCCTTCTTCGGCTCCCTCGGCCGCCTCGCGCGCAGCCCGCTGGCGACCTTCATGACGCTGCTGGTGATCGCCGTGGCGCTGGCGCTGCCGGCGGGACTGCGGCTGTTCGTGAGCAACGCGCAGTCGGCCACCGGCAATTTCGCGAGCGCGGTGGACCTGTCGGTGTTCTTCAAGACCGAGGTGCCGCTCGCCAAGGCGCAGCAGCTCGCGCAGGCGGCGCGGCAGCGCCCGGACGTCGCCAGCGTGACGCTCATCCCCGCCGACAAGGGCCTCGAGGACTTCCGCACCTACTCCGGGTTCGGCGATGCCCTCACGGCGCTCAAGGACAACCCGCTGCCGCACGTGCTGCACGTGCGGCCCCGCAGCGAGGCCAGTTCCGCGGCGGCGCTCGAGTCACTGCGCCGCTATTTCGCGGCCTGGCCGGAAGTTGAGCTGGTGCAGGTGGACTCGGAATGGGTGCTGCGCTTCAACGCCATCCTCGAGGTGCTGCGGCGGCTGCTGGGGATCGCCGCCGCGCTCCTGGGCCTTGGCGTGCTCGCGATCATCGGCAACACGATCCGCCTGGAGATCCAGGCGCGGCGCGCCGAGATCGAGGTCACCAAGCTCGTCGGCGGCTCCAACGCCTACGTGCGCCGGCCGTTCCTCTATACCGGGGTGCTGTACGGGCTGAGCGGGGCGCTGCTCGCCTGGGGAATCGTCGCCCTCGGCGTGCTGGTGCTCGGGGATGCCGTCGGCAACCTCGCCCGCCTCTATGGCAGTCGCTACGTGCTGCAGGGGCTCACGCGCGAGGACATCGGCATCCTGCTCGGGGCGGGGGCGGTGCTCGGCTGGCTGGGTGCCTGGATCTCCGCGGCACGCCACCTGCGCCGCATCGAGCCGCGCGCCTGAGTCGCCGCGCGTGGGTGAAGGCAGGATGAGCACCGCGCGCGGGCGCCTCGTCAGCGTGCAAATCCCGCAGCCCGCGAACCGAGGCCGTCGGCCTCGTCAGAGCAGTCAGAGCAGCCCGTAAGGGCTCAGGTCGTCTCCGGCAGCACCGACGCGTGCCCCGCCAGGGTCGCCTCCATCCACTTGCGGATGCGGCGGGCGTCGGCGACGCGGGTGCGCTTGCCGAAGGAATTGAGCAGCACGATGACCACGGTGCGGTCCTCGATCACGGTCTGCATCACGAGGCAGCGCCCGGCCTGGGAGATGTAGCCGGTCTTCTGCACGACGATGTTCCAGTCCGGCTTGCTGACCAGGGAATCGGTGTTGCGGAACTGCACCATGCGCCGTCCCACCTGCACGACGTAGTCGCTGTCGGTGGAGTACTCGCGGATCGCGGGCACCTGCGCGGCCGCCATCACGAGCTTGGAGAGGTCCTCGGGACTGGCGACGTTCTCGTCCGACAACCCGGTCGGCTCGACGAAGTGCGCGTTCGTCATCCCCAGCTCACGCGCCTTGGCATTCATGGCGCGGGCGCAGGCGGCGACGCCGCCCGGGTAGTTACGCCCGAGGGCGTGCGCGGCGCGGTTCTCGGAGGCCATCAGGGCCAGGTGCATCAGGTCCCCGCGCGTCAGGCGGGTCCCGGGGGCCAGGCGCGACGCGGAGCCCTTGCCGGTGCTGCGGTCCTCGTCGCTGATGAGGAGCTCCTCATCGAGTGACTGGCCCGCGTCCATGACCACAAGCGCCGTCATGAGCTTCGTGATCGAGGCGATCGGCAGGGCCACGTCCGGGTGGCGCGAGTACAGGACCGAGGAATGCGTGGTGTCGAGCACCAGGGCGGCGGTGGAGCGCAGCGCGGGCTCGGCGAGCGCGGCGCGGTTGGCGTACTTCAAGTGCGCGGGCACGGCGGTCGCGGCCGGGGCGGCCTGCGAGACCGAAGCGGCGAACGACAGGCATACCAGTGCCGTCAGTCCTAGGAAGCGTCCCTGATTCATCGACCCCTGCGCCTCGCCATTTAGCTTTCGGATGAGTCTATCAGAGCAGTTCTTATGTCATTCAAACGTGACGTACTTTTAAGTTTTCACGTGTGTTAGGTGACCCGCTGCGCGTGAATTCACGCGCGCCGTGCCGCCCCGGTCATAACACGAACCGCGCGTGACCCAGTCGAGGTCACCTACGGCTGCGGCCGCTCGGTTATCGCCTAGCGCGGCCACAGCCAGCCGAACGTGCCGGCGGTGAGCGCCGCGTAAATCAGCCCGTCAAAGCAGGCCTTGAGGGTCACCACCCACGGGCGGCGCTGCCAGATCGAGTTCTGCAGCAGCGCGAGCGCATAGCCGAGAAAGGCGACGGTCCCCGTGACCTTGAAAACCCGCGGGTAGAAGGTGCCCGGCGCCAGCGTGTGGGCGGCCAGCAGCGCCACGAAGTACCCGACCAGCAGCAGGTACAGGAACCACAGCACCAGCGGCCTGCCCATGGAGATGGGCCCATTGGGAAGGATGGTGATCATGGCGACCGGTCCGCTCCTGAGCTTCTCCTGGAAGCCCGGCGATTTGGTCTCCTTCAGGTTCCCCGCCCAGGGCAGGAAGTAGTCCCCGGGCGGCGGCGCGAACGGGCGCAGGGCGCCAAGCACCTCCGCCTCGCGCGGCATCTGCCGGTAATCGCTCTTGTGCCACAGCGGTAGCATGTGGATCACCGAGCTCGCGATGAAGACGATCACGGCCGCCAGGACAATCGGCAGCCACAGCGATGCGATGCTGACCATGGGGTCCCCCGTTGTCTTATTTTCGTTCGCCTCGACCCGCGCAGGTCCGGCGGCCGCACTTTACGCCCAAACGCGCAGCTGTCGCCAACGTTGCCGCGGGGCCGACACAGCGCCGGGACCCGCCACCGGGGGTGGCCCGGTTCCAGGTGCCGGCGCGGCACTTTCTGCCCCTCGGCCAGTCCAATCGCGCACAGGCCGGATGCACGGGCTGAGCCTCAAGCGCAGCAGTCTCTGCACCCCCAACGGGGTACGGCAGCCCTCCCGGACGGGGGATTCGGTCCCCGCCGCAAGGCGCGCAAGCTCTTGTTTGCAATGACCCTCCCCACGGGCACCCGGGGAACTTCCCGGGCCTTTAGCACTCTAACGGGGTGACTGCTAGAATGCCCCTCCAAGCCACCGGAGATCCAATGACTGCAGGTACCGCAATGGTTGCCCGCATGGGCGACCAAGCCTTAGCCGGCCCGCTGGGCAGCCTCGATGCTTATCTCGAGCGGGTCAGCCGCATTCCTGTCCTGACACGCGAGGAGGAGCGTCAGCTCGCCGAGCGTTTCCGCAATGACGAGGACCTGGCCGCCGCGCGCCAGCTGGTCCTGTCGCACCTGCGATTCGTGGTGCACATCGCGCGCGGCTACAGCGGCTACGGACTGCCGGTCGGGGACCTGATCCAGGAAGGCAACGTCGGGCTGATGAAGGCGGTCAAGCGCTTCGATCCGTCCGTGAACGTGCGCCTGGTGTCCTTTGCCGTGCACTGGATCCGGGCCGAGATCCACGAGTACGTGCTGCGCAACTGGCGGCTGGTGAAGATCGCCACCACCAAGGCGCAGCGCAAGCTGTTCTTCAACCTGCGGCGCATGAAGAAGAACCTCACGTGGCTGACGGCGGAGGAAACCGCCGCAGTCGCGCGCGACCTCGGGGTCACGACCTCCGAAGTCACGGAAATGGAGAAACGCCTGGCGGCCCGCGACATGTCCTTCGACCCGACCCCGGAAGCGGACGAGGAGGAGATCTACAGCCCGGCCGCCTACCTGCCGGCGCCGGACGCGGATCCGGCCGAGCAGGTCGAGAGCGCGGAATCGAGCGACGATGACTCGGATCGGCTGCGTGGCGCGATGGCGCGCCTCGATGCGCGTGCCCGCGACATCGTGCAGCGCCGCTGGATGACCGACGACAAGGCCACCCTGCACGAGCTCGCCGACAAGTACGGCGTCTCGGCGGAGCGCATCCGCCAGATCGAGTCGAGCGCGCTCGGCAAGCTGCGCGGCATGATGGTCGCCGCCTAAGAAGACCGCGGCGGCGCCGGGACACCCTGCAGGGGTTGCCCGGCGCTGTGCCCGCGGAGTAGCGTGTCGCTCATGCGCAGCGCGAGTGACTGGCTCGCCGACTACGGCTCAAGCCACCAGCATCCCACCAACAAGCTCCTGCACTGGATCTGCGTGCCGCCCATCGTGCTCGCGGTGCTGGGATTTCTGTGGGCCGCCCCGGTGCCGGCGGCCTGGGCCGCGATCTCCCCGTGGCTCAACTGGGCCACGCTCGCCGCCGCGGCGGCGCTGGTCTACTACCTGGTCCTCTCGCCGGCGCTCGCCGGCGGCATCGGCATCGCCTTCCTGGTACTGCTCGCCCTCACCGGGGCCCTCGCGCGCCTGCCCTGGCCGCTGTGGACGACCTCGCTCGTGATCTTCGTGCTCGCCTGGATCGGCCAGTTCATCGGCCATGCACTCGAGGGCCGGCGGCCGTCCTTCTTCAAGGACCTGCAGTTCCTGCTCATCGGGCCGCTGTGGCTGGTGGCTGCCGCCTACCGGCGGCTGAGCCTGACGTACTGACGCCGCATGGCGCACCCCTGAGAGCCCGGGCCGCCACCAAGACGGCCGCGCGCGCGGGGCTGGCGCTCGCCGCGTGCCTCATGCCACTGGCGCAGGCCGCCGGCGCGGATGAGGGCCGCGCGCGCTTTCTTGCCACCTACAAGGAACTGGTCGAGACCAACACGACGCTGTCGGCGGGGGATTGCACCCTCGCCGCCCAGCGCATGCGCGCACGCCTGCAGGCTGCCGGCTACCCGGACGCGGACCTGCGCCTCTTCGTCCCCGAGGGACACCCCAAGGAAGGCGGCCTGGTGGCTGTGCTGCACGGCTCGGATCCCGCGGCCAAGGCGATCCTGATGCTCGCGCACGTAGACGTGGTCGAGGCCCGGCGCGAGGACTGGACGCGCGACCCGTTCACGCTCATCGAGGAGGGCGGCTACTTCTACGGCCGCGGCACGAGCGACATGAAGGCGCAGGCGGCGGTGTGGGTGGACAACCTGGTGCGCTTCCGCGAGGAGGGCTTCCATCCGCGGCGCGCCATCAAGCTGGCGCTCACCTGCGGCGAGGAAACCAGCGGTGCGCTCAACGGCGCCCAGTGGCTCACCGAGCACGACCGCGACGGCATCGATGCCGCCTTCGCGCTCACCGAGGGCGTCGACGGCGACCTCGATGCCCGCGGGCAGCGCGTCGCACTCGGCGTGCTGGCGGCCGAGAAGGTCTCGCAGAATTACACCTTCGAGGTGACCAACCCGGGCGGCCACAGCTCGCGTCCCGTGCCCGACAACGCGATCTATCGCCTGGCGGCGGCGCTGCAGCGTCTGAGCCGCTACGAGTTTCCCGTGCAGCTGAACGATGCCAACCGCGGCTACCTTCAGGCCATGTCCCGGATCATCGGCGGGGCGCGCGGCGCGGCCATGGCGCGCGTGGCCGCGAACCCGGCGGATGCGGCGGCGGTGGCACTCCTGGATGAGGACCAGAACCTGCACGCCATGCTGCGCACCACCTGTGTCGCCACCCTGCTCTCCGCGGGCCATGCGACCAACGCGCTCCCCCAGCGCGCGCGGGCCAACATCAACTGCCGCATCTTCCCCGGCGTGACCCGCGAGGCGGTGCAGGCGAGGCTGGTACAGATCGCCGCCGATCCGCAGGTGTCCGTCACGATCCCGCAGGTTCGCGGGCCGCTCGCGCAGCCCTCCCCGCTCACCCCGCAGGTGCTGCAGCCGATCAAGAGCGTGGCGCGCGAACTGTGGCCCGGCATCCCGGTGGTCCCGGCGCTCGAGCCCGGGGCCTCGGACGCGCAGTTTCTGAATCCGGCCGGCATCCCGACCTACGGCGTCACGGGTTTCTTCACCGACCCGGACGGCGGCGGCATCCACGGCCTGAACGAGCGCATCCGCGTGCAGTCGGTGTACGAGGGACGCACGTTCCTCTACCGGCTCGTGAAGCGCTACGCCAGCCAGTAATCCCGTGCGCGCCCCCTAGGCAGCGCCGGCGGCGGCGCGCACGGCGGCGGTCACCGCCTCGTGCAGCGATTTATCCAGCGGATCCGGCACCAGTTCATCCGCGCCCGCCCGGCCGGCGATTGCATCCGCGGCGGCCATCAGCATGGCGTCCGAGAAGGCCGTGGCGTTGGCCTCGAGCGCGCCCTTGAACAGCCCCGGGTAGGCGAGCAGGTTGTTGATGCCCTTGCCGTCGGCGGCAAACGCGGCGCCCTGCTCGCGCGCCACCAGCGGCTCGATCTCCGGATCCGGGTTGGAGAGCGCGAGGATCACTTGTCCCGGGCGCACCCACTGCGGCGGGATGAGACCCTTCACCCCCGTGGTCGCGATCACGATGTCGGCGCGCTGCATGAGCGACTCGAGCGTGGTGCCCTCGCCGCCCGCGGCCTGCAGCCGCGCCACGGCGGCGGGGTTGCGGTCCGTGCCGAGCAGGCGCCGGACGCCCGAGGCGCGCAGCAGGCGCGCGATGCCGGTGCCGGCGGCACCGAGGCCGATCTGCCCGACGGTGCTGGTGCGCAGCTCCCGCTGCGAGTAGCGCGCCGCGTTCTGCAGCGCCGCGAGTGCCACCACCGCCGTGCCGTGCTGGTCGTCGTGCAGCACCGGCTTCGCCAGGCGCTGCTGCAGCAGGCTCTCGATCTCGAAGCACTGCGGCGCTGCGAAATCCTCCAGCTGGATCGCCCCGAAGCCGGACTCGATGGCCAGCACCGCCGCCACCACGCGCTGCGGCTCGGTTTCGGTGAGCAGGATCGGCACGCCGTTGATGCCGACGAGCTCGGCGAACAGCGCCGCCTTGCCTTCCATCACCGGCAGGCCCGCGAGTGCGCCGGTGTTGCCCAGGCCCAAAACCGCCGTGCCGTTGGTGACGATCGCCACGGTGCGCGCGAGCGCGGTGTATTCGCGTGCCGCCTGCGGATCCTTCTGGATGGCAAGGCACACCCGCGCCACCCCGGGGGTGTAGACGTCACGCAGCACCTGGCGGGTGTTGATGGCCAGGCTCGCCACGGTGCGGATCTTGCCGCCGCGGTGGCGGTTGAAGACACGGTCGGACTTGCCGACGAAGCGTGCCGTCGGCAGCTGCCCGATGCGCTCGTACAGCGAGCGGTCGAACTCCTCGTCCATCTCCAGCGTGATTTCCCACAGGGTGCGCCCCTGCTCGCGCCGCAGCGCGGTGAGGTGCTCGATGGCCAGGCCCGCATCGGCGATTACCTGCAGCACCTTGGCGAGGCTGCCGGGCTGGTGCACGGTCTCCACCAGCAGAATTTCCGGGATTTTCATGGGCAAAAGGGTGCACGAACCGCCCCGGCGACGCCACCTTCGCCGCGGCGAGGATACCCGCTATCATGCGCGCCCCTTTGCGGGAAGCTGACGTTCCCAGTCCTGACCAGGAGAGATGCCGTGGCTGCTACCACCGATGCCGCCGGGACCAAGGCCGCGGGTGCCGCGATCGACCCGCTGGACCTGTTTGGCGTGCGCGCCTCGCTCACCGAGGAGGAGCGTCTGGTGCAGGACTCGGTCGCGCGGCTGGTCGACGCGGAGGTGCTGCCCATCATCCGCAAGGCCTTCGAGGAGCACCGCTTCCCGAAGCAGCTGGTGCCGAAGCTCGCCGAGCTCGGACTCCTGGGCTCGTCGATCTCCGGTTACGACTGCGCCGGCCTGAACGCGGTCAGCTACGGGCTCATCTGCCAGGAACTCGAGCGCGGCGATTCGGGCATCCGCAGCTTCGTCTCGGTGCAGTCCTCGCTGTGCATGTATCCGATCTACGCCTTCGGCTCCGCGGAACAGAAGCAGGAGTACCTGCCGCGCATGGCGCGCGGCGAACTCATCGGCTGTTTCGGTCTCACCGAGCCGCAGGGCGGTTCGGACCCGGCCAACATGAAGACCCACGCCAAGAAACGCGGCGCGGAGTGGGTGCTGAACGGCGCCAAGATGTGGATCACCAACGGCGCCATCGCCGACCTTGCCGTGGTGTGGGCGATGACCCCGGAAGGCATCCGCGGCTTTATCGTCGAGAAAGGCACTCCGGGTTTCTCGGCGCCGGAGATCGAGCACAAGTTCTCGCTGCGCGCATCGGTCACTTCCGCGCTCTTCTTCGACAACGTCGTCGTCCCCGAGGAACGCGTGCTGCCCGGCGCGCTCGGGCTCAAGGGTCCGCTGTCGTGCCTCACGCAGGCGCGCTATGGCATCGCCTGGGGTGTCATCGGCGCGGCGCAGGCGTGTCTTAAGGAACTGCTCGACTACACCGCGACGCGCACCCTCTTCGGGCGCCCGCTGGCACAGAACCAGGTGATCCAGGTGCGCCTCGCCGAGATGGCGAGGCGCATCACGACCGCACAGCTGCTCGCGCTGCAGCTCGGGCGCATGAAGGATGCCGGCACCATGCAGCCCGCGCACGTCTCGCTCGCCAAATGGAACAACTGCCGCATGGCGCTCGACGTGGCGCGCGACTGCCGCGACATGCTCGGGGGCGCCGGCATCAGCGCCGAGTTCTCCCCGATCCGCCACATGCTGAATCTCGAGAGTGTCATCACCTACGAGGGCACCGAGACCATCCACCAGCTCACCATCGGGCGGCAGCTCACCGGGCTCAGCGCGTTCTGAGGGATGCCTCGGGCCGCGGCACTGCCGGGCGATTGTGTAGCACTGTGGGCATGGTTCCCTGCCCTCACCCGGCGTCGTGAAATATCACGCCCAGGGTGTGCCGGTGCCCGCTGCGAACCCGGCTGACGCCGTGACGAAGATTCACGCGATACACGCCGCGAGTGCCCGGCACAGGGCGCTGATGCACCGCGAAAATTACCGCGTCTCCCTGGCGAAGCGGCACGACTTCGGCCCGCGACTGCAGGCGGGGCCGCTGTTCGGTGATGATGAACTCGCCCCCGGTGAAGTCCGCACCCGGCTGCGACAGCAGGATCGCGACTTGCAGCGGAAAGACGCACGCACCGTAGAGATCCTGGTGCAGGCAGTTGTAGTCACCGGCCCCGTATTGAAGCAGTAGCGGGGTGGGCCGGGTCTGGCCGGCCGCGGCGCAGCGGGCCAGAAATTCTGCATGCACCATCGGGTAACGGTCACTTAGGCGCAGCAGCTCGTTCCAACGGTTGGCGAGCACCGCCAGCGGCGGATAGAACTCAGCCCGCAATGCGGCAACGCTCTGCGGCAGCGGGTAGGCGAAATACCGATACTCACCCCGCCCGAATCTGTGGCGGCTCATCACTACCCGGGTACGAAAAAGCGAGTCGTCGGTATAGCAGCGCGCGATGCGCTGACACTCGGAGCGGGTGAGGAGACTTTCGATCATGGCAGTACCATGAACATCGAGATCCTGCGACAGCTGGCGCCAATCAAGAGCCCGCACCCGGTCCGCAATGGCAGGCTCTCGGGGGTCTTCAGGCGCCCCGCACGGCCCAGAGACTCCTGCCGGCGCCTTCATCATCCCGCTGCTCAACGGCCCGACTCACCGCGGGTCGGCGCTGGCTGGCGCATAAGTCTGGTCGAAGCCATCCGCACTCCGGTGACGGGTTCAGGCCGTCATTGTTGTGTTTGGCGCCGGCGCGCGCAGCCCGATTCTTGCTGGCGACCGACCCCCCCACCATCCGTTTACGCCGCAGGATGGGTTGACTAACGTGCTGATGCTGTTTGTAGAACTGACCATCGGAAGCGCCCGGGCGGTTCGGCCGAGCCGGTCGCTAGTTGGTTTGGGACTCGTGATGTTGATTCGGAGGCGACCACGTGGCGCGCGGTCAGCCTTGGGCGCCCTCCTTGCCGCTCGCCACGACGTGGCGCATCCGGTGACCTCTTAGTGCCGAACAACAGTAGAGAGATATTGCGCAAGGTGCCCGACGAGCTCGCGCGCGTCATCCTCAGCACCGAGGATGAACGTCGACTTTCGCCGCCGTAACACGGGCAACCCGATCGCGTACATGCCGGGGGCATCTACCACGACTCCACCGTCATGGCGCAGCTCTCCCTTGCGATTGAGGACCGGCACCTCCAGCCAGCGATAATCGGGACGAAATCCGGTGGCCCACACGATCGAGCGTATCTCCCCGCGGAGCAAATCGATCGAAAGCCGCGCCGATGCGGGTGCACGCGTTGGCTCGAAACGCTCTGGAAGACCAACCTCGACCTCAAGCGCGGCATTGAGGGCCCAGTCGTCGAAGGTATCGAGCAGCCGCTGCATCTTGAGGTCGGCCAGCGCGAACAGATTGCGCAGGCCTCCCGAGAAAAGCGCGCACCCGTCACGGATAGCGGCCAGCCGCCCGACAATCTCGACTCCCGCGGCGCTCAGAACGTTGAGGTCGAGGTTCGCGCGTTCGGGCGTGCCGATGAGCTGCGGTGATGGCAGACCGCGGGCGCGCTCCAGATCATCGATGGCGTCGTAACGCTGGTTCCAGACTCCGGAGGTCTCCATCCACCACAGCACGTCGCGCCCACGGTAGACGCGCGGCAGCCGCACGTGCTCCCCGACCGAGAGCGTCACGGGTCGCCCCGAGCGGTGGATCTCATCAGCGAGCTGTACGCCGGTGGCCGAGGCACCGACGACGAGCACCCCGCCCTGAGGCAGCCGCTCGGGATTGTGATAGTCGAAGGTCGTGATGCACTCGATGCCCTGCGGCACGGCCTCGCGCAGCTGGGGCACATGCGGAGTGTTCGCGGCGCCGCTGGCGAGCACTACGCTGCGGCTGCGGATTCCGCCGCGATCCGTCGCCACCTGATACCCGCCATCGATGCGTCTCACCGACCCCACTGTCGTGTGTGTGCGCACGGGTGCCGAGATCGCCGCGGCAAAGCCCGAGATGCGCTCCACCACCTCGGGCATCGTCATGAAGCCGTCTGGATCGCTGCCCTGATAGGGGTAGCCAGGGAGCCGGCTCTGCCAGTTTGGCGTCAGCAGACGCAGCGACTCCCACCGCTCGCGCCGCCAGGAGTTCGCCACCTCGCCCCGCTCGATGACCACATGGTCGATCGAGTGTTCGGTGAGGAAGTGGCTGATCGCCAGGCCTGCGTGACCGGCACCGACTACGACCGTCGTGACGTGTTCGATGGCGATCTCCGCCGCGCGGGCCGGGCTCCCGCTAGACGACCTCGACCGTCACGTTGGTCGGATTGGTCACGATGTCGTACACGGCCGAGCGTTTTTGCGACTGCGCGACCAGCGCCTCGATATCCTTCTTCGAGGCATCGGCGTCGATATGGAAGGTGACCTTGATGTCGTCGTAGCCATTACGCACGTCACTGTCGATGCCAAGGATGCCGTATAGATTCATCTTGCCCTCGAGCTTCGCCTCGACCGAGCGCAGCTGGATGCCGCGGTTCTGCGCCACGGTCGCCACGCCCGCCGTCAGGCAGCTCGCAAGACCCACGAGCACCAGCTCGACGGGGGTCGCACCCTGGTCCTCGGAGGCGAAAACCTCCGGGTGATCGGTTTCGAAGGAAAACTCGGTCTTGTGCCTCTGCTCGTCCCCGAGCCCATGGAATCCCTGGACGGTGGAAGTGGCGTGGGTACCCTTCTGCCACCTGCAGGACGCACGCCAGGTGAACTTTGCGGCCTCGGGCGCGCCCTTCAGCGCTTCCCGTGCGGCCAGCAGTGCGTCGATGTTGACGCCGTTATTGATACTTGCCTGACCCATTTTCGTGTCTCCTCAACGATGTGGAAGGTCTTGTGTTCGCCCTCGCGCGCTGCGGGACAAAAGACACTACCCTTGGCTTAACGCAGGTACAAGCGGGAAACGGACATCCACGGTAAACCTGTCCGTCACGCGAACATAAGTTCGTGATTGGTGCGTTTGGATGCGACGCAACAGGAGCCTATGATTCCAGCCTCCATCGAGTCACCGGGGGCACCACCCGTGGAACAGTCACGCCGGTTCGGGTTTGAGACCCGACAGCTTCACGCCGGCCAGCGTCCGGATCCGAATACCGGTGCGCGTGCCGTGCCCATTTTTCAGACCACGAGCTACGTCTTCGAGGATCCGGCAGCGGCTGCCGCGTACTTCAATCTCCAGGAGTACGGCAACACCTACACGAGGATCATGAACCCGACGCTCGCGGTGTTCGAAGAGCGTGTCGCGAGTCTGGAGGGTGGCTGCGGCGCGGTAGCGTTCGCCAGTGGGCTGGCGGCACAGGCAGCGGCGCTCTTCACGCTGCTCACACCGGGCGACCATATCGTCTCGTCGGCGGCGCTTTACGGCGGCACGGTGAATCAGTTCAAGCACGTGCTGCGCAAGCTGAGTGTGGAGCTGACCTGGGTCGATCCGGACGATCTTGGCGCCTGGAGGGCCGCGGTTCGCGGCAATACGAAGGCTTTCTTCGGGGAGACGATCGGGAACCCCGGTGGGAACGTGCTCGATATCGAGGCTATCGCAGCGGTCGCGCACGAGCACGGGCTGCCGCTCCTGGTCGACAATACGTTCGCGACACCTTATCTGTGCCGTCCGATCGAGTGGGGCGCCGACATCGTGCTGCACTCGGCGACTAAATACATCGGCGGTCACGGCACCAGCATCGGCGGCGTGGTCGTGGATTCGGGCGAGTTCAACTGGTCAAACGGGCGCTTCCCGGTAATTGCCGAGCCATCACCGGCATACCACGGGCTTCAGTTCCACGAGACCTTCGGCACGTACGGCTACCTGATGAAGCTGCGCGCCGAGACGCTGCGCGATCTGGGCGGTTGCCTGAGCCCGTTCAATGCGTTCCTGTTCCTGCAGGGCCTCGAGACGCTGTCCCTGCGGATGAGACGTCACGTCGAGAACGCCATCACGATTGCGAACTACCTCGAGTCGCACGAGCTCGCATCGAACGTGAGGTATCCCGGCCTGCGCACGAGTCCGCACCATCCGCTCGCGGAGAAATACCTGCCGCGTGGCGCGGGCTCAGTGTTCTCGTTCGATATCCGCGGCGGCCGCGAGGCGGGACAGGAGTTCATACGTGGCCTCACCCTGTGGTCGCACCTCGCGAACGTCGGAGATGCGAAGAGCCTCGTCATTCATCCGGCGAGCACGACGCACCGGCAGCTCAGCGAGGAAGAGCTCCGGGCGGCCGGTGTTGGCCCCGGAACGATCCGACTCTCCGTCGGCATCGAGGATGCCGACGATCTCATCTGGGACCTCGAGCAGGGCTTCGCACGCGCCCGCGCATCGGGATCCGTGGAGCGCGTACCATGACGCCCGACCTTGCCCGCTACCAGGATCCGCTAACGATACAGCGCGTGCTCTTGGATGCGAAAACCGTTGCGATCGTTGGCTTGTCCGGCAAACCGCTGCGCGCCAGTCATTTCGTTGGCTTCTACCTGCAGCGCCACGGCTACCGCGTAATTCCCGTGAATCCGCACGAGCCGGAAGTCCTCGGCGAGCGGAGCTTCGCTGGCCTTCGCGATGTGCCGGTGCCCGTCGATATCGTCAACGTGTTTCGAGCGCCATCTGCGCTGCCCGAGATCGCGAGGGATGCCGTGGCCATCGGCGCCAAGTGCCTGTGGTGTCAATTCACGGTGATCAACCTGGAAGGCGCACGCATCGCGGAGGATGGCGGCCTGGCCGTCGTCATGGATCGCTGCCTCAAGGTCGAGCACGCCCGCTACGCCGGACGGATGCACTGGCTCGGCTTCAACACGCAGCGCATCACAGCCCTTCGCGGGGGTTTGCAGTAGCAGCCCGGTTGTGCTTCGCGATCGATGAGGGCACCTGACTACTGCACCCGCGACTCGGCGGCTCGACTTCGACGGTGCTCAGAGGATCGAACCAAAACGGAGGCCCGACGCTCGCGTCGTCGTAGACGGGAGTTAGGCTCGATGAGCATCCTGCGACGAGCCGGGCACCGTCGCCTCGTAATGGTAGACATGCTCGGGGCGCGTGAGCAGGAAGCGGTCATCCTCGGGGAAGTAGCGCGCGCGCCCATAGTCCGCCCCCGCGAACGCCTTGATGGCCTCGGTGCCGTTCCACCAGCTCAGGGTGACAATCTCGGAACGCTCCGAATCCAGGTCGCGCACCGCCACGCTGGCGCCAAGGTTCCCCGGGGTTCGCAGGTAGGCAGCGAGGCCCGTCGCCTTCACATACTGCACATATTCATCCTTAAGGGCGCGTCGGATCTCCGCGCGCCACTCTCTCAGCACTGCCATGGCATTCTCCCAGTCATGTGGTGACCCGGCGTTCGCGGACATCCGGTGTCTTGAGGATCAGCAGGACGCTGGCGAGCACCAGCGCCGATGCCAGCATCATGGGCACGGTGAGTGCCTCCCCGGCGACGAAGTAACCCAGCGCGACCGCCACCAGTGGATTCACGTAGGCGTGGCTCGCGACCTGCGTCGCCGGCATGCGCGCGAGCAGCCAGACGTACGCGGTGAAGCCGAGCAGCGACCCCGCGACGATCAGGTACGCCAGTGCCAACCCAGCGCGCAACGAGATATGGGGAAACGAATGCAGCTCACCCGTAGCCTGCGACAGCGCCAGCAGCACCGCCCCACCGAGCATCATCTGCGCCCCGGCAGCCAGAGGCACCGATTTCGGGCGTGGCAGGGAACGCGTCAATACGGCCCCGAGCGACCAGGCCACGCCACCGGCCAGGATCACTATGCAGGGCAACCCCGGGAATGGCTGGTCACTGCGGATCAGGAGCCACGCAACCCCCGAGAACCCGAGCGCCACCGCGGCCAGCGTGCGCCAGCGAAACGGCTGCTGACGAAATACGAACACTTCCAGCGCCACCGTGGTGATGGGGAGGGTCGCCTCGATCACCGCAGTGATGCCGGAGGGCACGTATTGCTCACCCCAGAAGAGCGCACCGTAGGTCGCAACGAACATGCACAGCGCGATCGTCGCGATGCTGCGCCACTCTTTCGCTGAAGGACTGGGCTGTCCGCGCAAGCGCATGACCACATAGAGCAGCGCGCCGGCGATGAGGAAGCGCACGCCGCTGCTGAAGAACGGCGGGATTTCCAGCACGGCAATCCGAATCGCCAGGAACGTGGCACCCCACAGGACATAGATCGCAGTGAAGGCCAGCAGCACGCGCAAGTCCATGCGCCGGTAGCGGTCCGCGGGTGCCTCGCCTATAACCGTTGAAATAGCCATAGCAGGTTATGATAGAGCTGGACAATCCAAAAGTAACCTTTAAAATGATATTTAAAGGTTATGGAGTCATACTCAGAATCCGAGGCGGCGCCGCCCGCGTTCGACCTGAGCGGCGGGCACCCGGCGCTCGATCTGGTCAATACACTCGACGACCGCTTTGCTGAGGCGGGCCCCGTCGAATTGCTCGCCGACTACGGCGGTCTGCTCAGATTCGCGCAGCAGACCGGGCTCTTGCACCCAAGGCAGGTGCGGCTGCTGACGAAATCGGTCAGGCCGCAGGCTGCCGCGGGGGCCTTGCGCTCTGCACGGGACCTGCGCGAAGCGCTGGCAGCAGCGTTTTACGCCAGCCTAGCGGGGCGACCTCCCCCGGACCCCGATGTGCGCACCCTCGAGCGGCATTTCCTCGCTTCCGAGCAGCATCGGCAGCTGCAGTGGCGGGAAGCGGCGGCGCGCAACGGGCAACCGGGGATCGCATGGCACTGGGGTCGCTTCGAAAAGGAAGCGGAGCTCCCGGTGTGGATTCTCGCGCAGCAGGCAGCGCAGCTCATGCTGTCGGATTCGATGCAGCGGGTGCGCGCCTGCGGGGCAGACACCTGTCGCTGGCTCTTTCTCGACACGAGCAAGAATCACACCCGTCGCTGGTGCAACATGAAGGTGTGCGGCAACCGCATAAAGGCGCGCAGGTTCCAGGCGCGTCGCGGAGCGGAGCACTAGCTCCCCTGGCGAAGATTTTCAAAGCGATCAGGCTCGGTCCACGGCTGTCGAATTAAGGACTGTTGGCTGTCGGAGATTCGCTTCTCTAACGCTGAGTCGGGCGAAAGTCCCGCAAAAAACACGGGTCACTGATCTTGTAGCGCCTGTGAAAACCGCTCGCGCAAGTCCCGCTTAAGAATCTTGCCACTCGGATTCTTAGGCAAACTGTCGGTCAGTATGACGCGCTTGGGCACCTTGAAATGTGCCATGTGCGCTCGGCAATGGGCGAGGACCGCTTCCTCAACAAGCTGGTGGTCGCGTTTGACGACAACAACGGCAACGACTGCCTCGATCCATTTCGTGTGAGGGACACCGATGACAGCGACCTCGGCGACGGCGGGAAGTCCATAGATCATTTCCTCGACCTCCCGACTCGCTACGTTCTCACCTCCCGAGTTGATCATGTCCTTTTTCCGGTCGACGATGGTGATGTACCCCTCAGCGTCTATTCTCGCGAGATCACCGCTGTGAAACCACCCTTGACGGAAGGCTTCCCGAGTCCGCTCTTCGTCCTTAAAGTAACCAGACATGAGCTGCGGAGATCTGTGAACGACCTCGCCGATCTCTCCGGGGGCCACGTCGTCACCCGCCTCGTCCACGATACGTGTCTCTACATTCAGTACCGCGTGACCTGCTGAGCCAGCCTTGCGTGTGCAGTCATCAGGTCTCAGGACCGTGGCTACGGGAGCGATTTCGGTCTGACCGTAAATGTTCCAAAGTCGTATCTGCGGAAGGCGCTCCCTGATTTCACGTAGCACTTCGAGAGGCATGCTGGAAGCCCCGTAGTAACCCTTGCGCAACCGGCTTAAGTCGCGAGTGGCGAACGTGGCAGAGCGCAGCAGGCCGATCCAGACGGTGGGCGGAGCGAAGAACGAGGTGATCTCGTGCTCCTGCAACAGGCGGAGCAAGTTGTCAGGCGTCGGCTTGCTAGTGATGATGTTGCTCGCGCCCGCATAAAGGCATGGGCCGAGAAAGGCGTCCAGCTGCGCGCAGTGATACATCGGAAAAGCGTGCAGAAATAAATCGCCGCGAGCTATTTCGACGTCTGCCAGACAGGACGTGTACTGCCATATGACCGCTTGGTGCGAGAGCATAGCCCCCTTGGGGCGAGATTCGGTTCCACTCGTATAGATGATCTGAGCAAGCGAGTCTCCCTGCACATCAGATTCGGGAGGAGAATCGTACTCAACCAGCAGATCCTGAAAAGTCGGACCATCGTGATTTACCCCGGCGGTATCCTCACCCGGCAGACCCACAAACTGTGCAACGCGCGTACCGAGCGCCGCGGCCCGTCGTCCCACGGCTGCGTGCTCGAGATCTGTGCACAAAACGGTGGCCTCGGCATGGCGCAGGATATAGGCGACCTCCGTATCGACGAGCATGAAATTAATGGGGACGAGCACCGCGCCGAGCCGCGCAAGCGCGAAGCGAATCGCTGCAAAGGCGTGGGAGTTCCGAGCCAGGATCGCAACCCGATCGCCCGAGCCAACGCCAATCCCGCGCAAACCCCAGGCGAGGCGATTGCAGATGCGGTCAAACTCCGCGTAGCTCCAATGTACGCTGCCACATTGCAGCGCAAGCTTATCGGGTGTCCGAGCCGCCGACCGTCGCAAGACGTCACCGAGAGTCTGACGCCAGATGATTTTTTCCATGGTCGTATCGCAGACGGCGGTAATTAGGGTCTAAACCCGGTCGCGGGTACCCATTTCTAAGGTTCACCGCACCTACGCGTGCCCCCGGGCGTCTGTGCACTGGTCATTTTGCAAGATCTTGCGATCCCGTCCTAGCAGCGGCGAACTCAAAACGGCGTGCCTTCGCCATCTCCTTGCGCGCAGAGAACAATCAGCTGCGCTGGGGAAACAGCGGTCGTGCGATGACGCCCGGTGGGGCGCAGACTGCATGGCGTTGCATCCGGGCCAAAGCGGCAATTTCCGGCTAGTCCGGGCGCGGCACGGCGGCTAAGGGCCGCCTCGGATGGCCTTGGCGTCGCCGAGAGGCTCGCCGACTGGTTTGAGCTGCTGCGCGGGGTCCGCGGCAAACCCTTCTAGTGGCAGCCTGACGCAGAAGACGGTTCCAAAGAGCTTCCCGGGCTCCGCCCAAATGGAACCCGCATGCTTAGAGACGATACTCTGACACAGCGACAGCCCGATTCCGTTACCCGTGACCTTGGTCGAGAAGTGTCCGTTGAACAGCTTCTCCTGGTGACCTGCAGGCAGTCCCGGTCCGCGGTCCTCGACGCGCAGCAGCGCGTGCGAACCTTCTGCAACGGTAGCAAGCCGCAGCAGCCGTCGCGGCGCGCGCAATTCCGCCATAGCGTCGATGGCGTTGAATGCCAGGTTAAGAATCACCTGCCCGATCAATACCCTCTCGCACAGGATCTTCAACGGCATTTCGGCAAGGGACCAAGCCACCCTCACCGACGTCTGACGCGCACGCAGCTCTATGAAGTAGCGAACTTCTGTCAACACGTCGTTCAAGTCCGCCGGCTCGCGACTCAATTCCAGCTTTACGATGTAGTTGCGGACACTTTGAATAATCGTCGTGGCGCGCTCGATCTGCAGGCCAGCGTGCCGCAGGCCTCGAATAACCTCGTCCCTCTGGCCCGCATCGCGCTCCAGACGCCGAATCCCTCCTTCGATGTAATTGCGGGTGGCCGCGAGCGGCTGACTGAGTTCATGAGCAATCGCCGCCGCCATCTCGCCCATGGCGCTATGGCGTGCGAGATATTCGAGCATCTTTTCCTTTTCGCGGGCTGCCTGCTCGGCAACAATGCGATCCGAGATGTCGCGAAAATGCAGCAGAAAGCCACTCAGGTCGTTTTCCATCTCGACGTAACGGTAAGTCGCATCGTGCCAGCGCCACGAACCGTCGGCGTGGCGGATCCGGTAGCGAATCGATCGGACTTCTGGCCGTGGATCGGCGAACCTCGCGAGCAGCTCGCGACCGGAACGTCTGTCCAGCCGATCCTGGATGAGACTCCCGAGGATTTCCGCGCGTTCGTAGCCCAGCAGGCGGCAGGCCGAGGTGCTGAGGTACTGGAGCAAGCCGCCGTTGGAAAGAATCAGCACCCCTTCTTCAAGGTCATGCATGAACTCGTGGAAGCGGTGCTCGTAGCGCTTGAGCGCTGTCTCAGTGACTTTGCGATCCGAGATGTCACGGAACTGAATCATGATCGCACGCTGTCCGCGCCACGAGACGTAGGTTGCCGTGGTTTCAATCGGAAACTCATCGCCGGCCTTCGTGCGGATACGCCACTCAAAGGTATGATGATCCTTGCGCAGGGCCTGATCGACTTGGGAGCGCGCGCTCGCTCGCGTGTACCGCGGATCGGGCGCCGCCAGATCCGTGACGGACAGGCGCGTCAGCTGCTCGTGGGAGTAACCGTAGATCGCGCTGGCGGCGCGATTGGCCCACACGATCGCTTCGGTGTCGGGATCGTGGACGACAACCGCTTCTGCGGAGGCATCCAGCAGCGCCTGAAAATCCAGCTCGTTCGCGGTCACGGACATCGAAGGCCCTTCACGTGGTGGGGGGTGGGTCGGGGATCCGTCCCGGGGGCCGACCAACTGGCCGATTGCTCCGACGTTATGCCAGAGATCCTTGGCGCGCAACGCGCCCGATCGGCACAGCGGATCGGTCGGTTCGCACGGCCGAGTAGCAGCGGCATGGCCTCGGAATTCCAGCAGCCCAGCCGTCAGTCACCGCGCAGTTTCGGGCGATGCCGAGCAATGTGCTAGTTTTGTGAAAACCGCGCGGTGTTTCACGCGCATTGGGGAGAGGGTGTCGTGCTCGATTCCAATTACGTCTCCGGGGCCCCCAGGTTCGTCACGACGGATGTCGCTGAGTGCCGTAAGTACATCCGTGACGCAACCGGCACTCATAGGTTTGACGTCACTCACTCCTCACGGCTGCTGGGATTTACCCACCATGAGAGCAGCCTGGGGCGCATATCCCTGAATTTCGTAAACATGGCCTGTTCGGACGGCTTTTTCGTAACCAAGGCCGGCAGCGCTGACTACTACTCCTTTCAGTTTCTGGTGGGCGGGAGCTGTCAGCTAGAAGGGGCGTTTGGGCGAGTAGTTGCGAAAGCGGGTGATGTATTCGTCTTGGGACCTGACTATCTGACGCGTGAATTCTGGCCGACCGAGTGCGTGCAGTTCCTCCTGCATATCGATACCGAAGTACTGAAACAGGTTATCGCCACGGAGCTCGGCCGAGAACTGAAGCGGCCGCTGAACTTCGAGCCCGTCGGCCGCGATCCCGGCATCGCTTCTTGGCTGCAGCACATCGCGAGGACGCCGCGGGAGACCGAAGGTCAAGAAAGCCTCCTGACCGACCGCCGTGTGATCAGGAGTCTCGAGCGAGCGCTCGTCATCATGTTGCTCGCCGGGTTGCGGCACAACGAGCAGGAGGAGTTTTCCCGACGCAACTTGGGGCCGGCACCTTATTACATAAGACGTGCTGAGGAGTACATCCGCACTCATGCGCGCGAAGACCTCACCGTCGAGGCCATCGCCCAGGCCGCGGGCACCAGCGCGCGCTCGGTGTTCTACGGATTTCGACACGCACGCAATACGACGCCAATGGCCTATCTGCGCAATGTGCGCCTTGATCTTGCAAGGAAGGAACTTCAGATTGCCCGCGAGGCGGGCGGCACGGTCAGCCGCGCTGCGGCGAACGCCGGCTTCACCAACTTCAGCCAGTTCTCCAAAATCTACAAGGCCCGTTTTGGGCAGACCCCATCGGAAACGCTGAGGCCCACCTAGGGAGGCCGCGGTGGATGACAACAGTGCTGCTGGGGAACCGGTCTAAGGGTCAGCACCTAGAGAGTGCGCGATTGCACCAATTATCCGGAACGACAATCTGGCTATGCTCGCCTGCGGCAGCGTTGGGCTGGGGGCGACACCTGCGCGGCGCGTTGTCACAGGACAACGCCCGGAACGATCAGCTACAGCGTCCGATCCTCGAGGAGAAGCACCCATGAATGCGCGCCTGAAGCCGACGCTAATGACTCCCTACCCGGAACTCGGAACCGATCCGATCCCCGTATATCCCTACCTGTCTAGCGATTACTACCACAAGGAAATCGAGCGTATTTTCCGCCACGACTGGCTCTGTGTTGGCCGTGTCGAGGAGATCCCAGCCCCGGGCGACTATAAGGTGAAGCGTCTGGATTTCGCGCGCACCTCGGTCATTCTGATCCGAGGTAAAGACGGCGCGATCGGCGCGTTCCACAACGTGTGTCGTCATCGCGGCAACAAAGTCGTCACCGAAACCGGCGGTGAGGAAACCTTCGGCAGCAATAAGGCTGCGGTGGTTACGTGTCGCTTTCACGGCTGGACCTACAACGCAAAGGGGGCCTTGGTTGGCGTCCCGCAAGAAGAGCGTTTCCCACCCTGCTTCCGTCGCGCTGACAATGGCCTTGTCCCGATTCACGTCGACACTTGGAACGGGTTCATCTGTATCAATCTGGCGGAGACTCCTCCGCAGCCGCTGGAGGGATTTTTGGGCGGTCTAAAGAACCACCTGGAGGACTATCCCTTTGGCTCGATGCCGCACGTACATACCTACTACGCCCACCTCAACTGTAACTGGAAGATCGGGATGGACGCGTTCGGTGAGGCCTACCACGTGCCCACGATTCATTCGGGCTCGTTCCCCGGTCTCACTGACTACTGGCAGGACGACGTGGCATTTTACGGCGATCACCGCAGTATCGCGTTTTTCGCCGCGGACATGAATCCACCGACCGCGGTTGGAACCGCAGCGAATGAGATCTTCGGTGCATCCATCGCGCTGCATCGCAAGGAGCCCTTCCCACTTCCAAAAACGGTGAATCCGACGAGGCATCGAAACTGGGGTTTTGAGCAATCAACGATGTTCCCGAACTACCTAATTCATGTCGGCGAGTGGCTGTGGTTCACACACCAGTTCTGGCCCATCTCCGAAAATAAATGCTTGTGGGAAGGACGGTATTACCTGAAAGCCCCCAAGACGAACTCGGAACAATGGGCGCAGAGATACGCGGTCACGTTGCAGCGCAATGCTTGGCTTGAGGACACCGCTACCATGGAAGACACCCACGAGGCGTTGATGTCAGGAGCAGTCAAGCAGATCAATCTTCAAGACGACGAAATCATGCTCCGACACGCATTCAATGCCATTAATCGGCGCGTCCAAGGCAACTAAGGCTTGAGAGAGCACAAACATGAGCATCAAGTTACCCAAAGAGTTTAAGGACCTACAGCCGTTCGCCGAGCGCTGGGCTCTCGCCACCGAATATCAACGCGCGGCCGAACGTAGGCGCTCTACACCGGCAGAGATCAAGACGTTCTATGGGGCAGTGCTCAAGCGCCTCCCCGAGATACTGGAGCGTATCGATCAATATCCGCTGGGCAAAATCGACGGGGCGGATCGCCACCTGTTTCACCTGGCCTTGTCATTGAGTGAGGTGGCCCCACATGTCGAGTTTTATGATTGCGATCCGCGTGTCCCCTTTGCCTTTCGCGAGGAACGGCTGGTCGGCCTCCACAGCGGGATTGCTGACTAGGCGCCGATGAACCAGCCGCGGGAGTACGCAGCGGGCGCTTCAATCGAGACGCGCTTGGCTCGTCTCGAGGCGTGCGAAGCAATTCGCGCCTGTGTGTATGCTTATGCCGTGGCTGGGGATCGCGGCAATCGAACCGAGATTCTTAGGAAGGTCTTCACCGCAAACGGCGTCTACGAAGCCGCCGGCATGGGGCGCTTCGAAGGGCTGCCTGCAATTCTATCGGGACTTTCGGAGATCGCCAGAACCGTGGTTCTATGGTCTTTCCATGCGCCGGGTGGGCCTCTCATACAACTCGGTGACGACTGCAAGCGCGCAACGGTTTTCTGGTGGGTGTGGTGCCCAGTAACTCTGAGGGCGCCGGACGGAAGCGCCAAGCCGCACTGGGGCGCAGGGCACTATAACGGCGAGCTTGTCGACGACCAGGGCAGCTGGAAGTTCGCGCGCCTATTCTTCGAGACGAGATTGCGTACACCCGTTGAGGGACCTTGGAGCATTGTTGATGGCCCATTTGAGTGGCCTGCGTGAGTACGGCGGGCGGCTGCCCTGACGGCTTTGCAGACATCCGCTGATCTCACGCGCCTGTGCCGCGCCCCCGACGTACCCGAGGACGGTGGTCTGCGTGTGGAACTGCCAGGGCGATTGCCCTTGGCCGTATTTCGGGTTGGCTCAGAATATTTCGTGACCGATGATCGCTGCACCCATGGGGAAGGCCCGCTGTCTGACGGCACGATAGTGGGCGATGAGATTGTGTGTCCCTTCCACATGGGCGCATTCTGCCTGCGCACCGGTGCGCCTACGGCACCGCCGTGCATCGAACCACTGCGTACTTATGTTGTGGTGCTCCGCGACGGAGACATCTTCGGCGTTCTGCCAGCACTGCACGTTGGGCAGACTCAGGCCGCCCATCCCGGGTGAGTTTTCTCGCTGTTTAGCGCTGTGACAAAAGTGACATTCGGACCGAATGCGCGCCATCGTCTACATACTTGACGACGATCAGGGCGTTCGGGCGTCACTGTCATGGCTTGTCGAGTCGGTCGGACTGGCGGCGCGGGCCTTTGGAACCCCCGCCGAGTTCTTCCGCGCGTTTGAGTCGGATCTTCCAGCCTGTCTGGTGCTCGACGTACGGATGCCCGAGGTGGGGGGCTTCGACGTGCAAACGTGGCTGCATGAGCAGGGTAGTCGCCTGCCTGTCATTTTCGTTTCCGGGCATGGCGATATTCCCATGTCGGTACGCGCCATGAAGCAGGGCGCGTTTGACTTCATCGAGAAGCCGTACAACTCACAGCAGCTCCTTGAGCGGATCCAGGCTGCCGCCCGGGCGGCCGTCGCGCAGCACGAACAGCGGGTTAAGCGCCATGAGCTTACGGAGCGCTTGGCGTCACTTTCGCAGCGCGAACGTGAAGTCCTGGCCCTGGTGGTGGAAGGTAAAACCAGTAAGCTCATCGCGCGTGAGCTCAAGATCACGGTCAAGACCGTAGATGTCCACCGGACTCGCGTGCGCGAGAAACTCGGTTCGTCCACCGTCGCGGAACTCGTACGGGACGTGCTCTCACTCGGGCCTCCGGAGCGCTGACCGGCTGCGGCCAAAGCACCGCCGAATCTTCGCGCCCGCGGCTGGGTGCACCGTCATGTCTTTGCGCGCAGACAGCTAAACGTGCAGGCCCGGGATAGATGGGCGAGATGGCGAGCTTCATGCTCTGACCATCACGGCAGCCAGAAAGTACGAGAATGCCCGTTTCCAGTCTTGCATACCTTGGTTTTGAGGTAGCTGACATTGCGACCTGGACCGCTTTCGCCACGAATGTGCTCGGTACCGAGGCGACCGAGGATCCGCCGCAGGGCAGCGTGCGTTTCCGGATCGACGACCGTGCGTGGCGGCTGGCGGTGCATTCTGGCCCGGCCGACGATCTCATCTACGCGGGTTTCGAGATGCCCGATGAGCGCAGCACCGCGGATCTCAGTCGTGAACTTGAAGCCCAAGGCTTCGCCATACGCGCGCTTACCTCGTCTGAGGCTGGCTCAAGGCGTGTAGGGGGTGGCGCTGTAACGAAGGACCCCGACGGACTCGACGTGGAACTCGTTTACGGCGTGCGACACGCGGCGAGTCGTTTTGTGTCCCCTCATCAAGTGACTTTCGTCACCGGAGCGCAGGGACTCGGCCATGTGGTTCTGGCCACACCAAACGTGGAACGCGCCTTGCAGTTCTACGGCACTCTCGGGTTTCAGGTCAGCGACTACATCAACGCCGAGTTGGGTCCGGGCATGACGGTCAATCTGGTCTTTCTTCACTGCAATGCGCGGCACCACACCTTGGCGTTCTTGCCCGTGGCGATGCCCAAGCGATTGAATCATCTAATGTTGGAAGTAACTTCGGTCGACATGGTGCTCACCGCGTATTACCGCGCGCAGACGCACGGGGCACCGATCATCCGGCACATGGGCCGCCATACGAATGATCAAATGCTTTCGTTTTACGCCCGTACGCCGGCCGGCTTTGACGTGGAATACGGCTTTGGCGGACGGCAGGTCGGGCCGCAGTGGAGCGTGACGCAGTATTCCGCGATCAGTCTGTGGGGCCATCAAGCCGATATTGCAGCACCAAGGTCCGGAGGCTCATCGTCATGACTACACCTCCAGCTACCGGTCAAATCGCGAGCATCGAGGGGCGACCGATCTACTACCTCGATATCGGACGGGGGATTCCGGTCGTGCTGCTGCATGGAGGCGGACCCGGTGCCAGCGGCTATAGCAACTATCACCGCAATATCCAGGGGCTGCAGTCCCAATATCGTCTCATCGTTCCTGACTTGCCCGGCTACGGCCGATCCGGCAAGGCGCCCATCGACGGTCCGCGTTACGCAGCGTACGCCTCCGCCGTGCTCGGCCTGCTCGATCACCTGAAGATTCCCAAGGCCCACTTCGTCGGCAATTCACTGGGTGGCGGCGCCGCGCTAAAGACGGCGCTCGAGGCCCCGCAGCGCGTGGACAAGTTGGTGCTGATGGGACCCGCCGGGTTGGTATCGGCGTACACCAAGGTTCCCACTGAAGGGGCTCGACGTATCTTTGAATACTACGGTGGCGATGGTCCGTCGCGCGAGAAGCTCAAGGCCTTCATTCAACTGTTGATTTACGATCCCTCAACTCTGACGGAACAACTGCTCGAAGAGCGGTATCAGGCCAGCATTGATCCGGAGGTGGTCGCCAATCCGCCCTTGGGGCGCGGCAAGGTTCCTATTCTCGAGGAACTCTGGCGCGATGCGCGCCTGAGCCAACTGAAGCAGGAAACACTCGTGCTATGGGGGCGCGAAGATCGCGTCAACCCGCTATATACCGCGGAGATCCTCATGAACCAGTTGCCCAACGCGATGATGGTGTCCTTCACCAAGTGCGGTCATTGGGTGCAATGGGAAAGGGCCGCAGCATTTGACAGCTTGTTGAACAGCTTCCTGAGCGGTGGGGGCACCGCTGCATGATCGAGGCGATCGCCGCGCGACTGCGCGAAGCCGAGCGCAGACAGCATCGGCGTAGACGATATCAGCCGGGCCTACGCCGTACAAAGCCACAATGCTGCGGCGCGGCTGCAAAGTGGCGCGAGACTGGTCCGCCGCAAGATAGGTCTTACCTCGGCAGCGGTCCAGCGACAACTCAAAGTTGACCAACCCGATTGCGGTTTACTGTTCGCCGACATGCAGGTGGCCGATGGCGGCCTGGTCGCGCTAGAGCAACTGATCCAGCCAAGGCAGAGATCGCCTTCGTCAGGGCGCACCAGCTCGACTCGGCTGATCTGACCCATCAGCAAGTGCTCTCGGCCGTCGACTACGTACCTCCTTGTCCTGAAATTGTCGACAGTCGGATCTGTGACTGGGACATCAGCATCGTTGACACGGTTGCGGACAATGCGTCCTCCGCGCGTTTCTGCTCGAGCTCGGGCGAAGAAAAAGTGGTGGGCGGGCCGGAAGACGTGATCGTTGACGTGGCGCTCGATATTGCGAGTCGTAACGACGGCGCCTGATCGCTGCTGGCCGAGCGGACGAAGCCGCAGTCTGAGCGCTCCGGCGGAGCATATTGTTGCGATCCGATGACAGCGATTGCGCTCGGCCGCTAGCCTGCCCCGCCGTTGCCCGTATCCTCTAGGTGAGGATCGCTGCAATTCCCGGTGAGTACAGCACACAACCGATATTAGAAGCTGTTTTCCATGATCGATCGGGGGGACTCGTGAGCAAATTCTGTCGCACCAGCGCGGCGCATTTATGCGCAATGCTCGGCATCGCGTTCACGGGCCACGCGGCCGCCCAACAGGACAGTTCAGGCAGCGAAGGCCTGCAAGAGGTCGTCGTCACTGCGCAAAAGATTGCACAGCTGGAATCGAAGGTTCCGATCGCGGTTTCGGTGATGACTGGTGGGGATCTGTCGCAGCGTAACTACCAGTCTCTCGATGATTTCAAGGGCTCGGTTCCTGGCTTGCAGGTCAACGACTACGTCGGCGAAGCACGCGTCAACATTCGCGGCATCGGTGCAAACAGTCTGAGCTTCGGCGTGGATTCTCAGGTTGCGTACAATGTCAACGGCGTCTACGTATCGAGCTCATTCGCGGCTGACGAGGCCTTCCTCGACATCAATCGGATCGAAGTTCTCCGCGGCCCGCAGGGAACCCTTTATGGTCGAAACGCCACCGGTGGAGCGATCAACGTCATTACCAATATGCCCACCGACAAGTTTGAGGCAATGGCGCAACTGAGCTACGGAAACTACCACGATTTTGGGTCTCAGGGAGTCATCAGCGGGCCGCTGCTTGGAAACACGGTGCTGGGTCGACTGGCCTTCAGCACCGAGGATCACGACGGCTACTCGTACAACATGTACGACGGTAAATATTACGACGATGCGCACACCCAGAGCGTGCGGGGGACCCTGCTGTTCAACCTAACGACAGATCTGACGCTCGATCTGATCGGTGATTTCCACGTCGCCCACGATGGCAACAACGCGGGCCACCTCATTGGCCTCTCGCCCGGTTACCCCGTGGTCACCGGCGTTGTGTTGGGTGGCCAAACGATCCCTCTGGATGCGAATGGACAAGCGATTAACCCGAGGTTGTTGAACATCAACACCGCGCCGCAGGATTATCAGAAAGTCGGGGGAGTCGCCGCCGACTTGACTTGGCATCTCAACCAGGCGCTGACACTGAAGTCAATTACCGGCTGGCGAAAGTCAAACATTACGCTGACCCTCGATTTTGACCAGACGCAAATCGCCTTTCCCTCAAGCATTCCCGGCAAGGATTTCATAGGCTATGAAGGTCACAACCAGCTCAGTGAAGAGGTGCAACTTATCGGCGACTATAGCCGGGTAAAATTCGTTACCGGACTCTATTATTTTCGTGATGACGTCGATCCGGGCTACTTCTGGCTCGGTTTGAACTTCGGGACGCCCGCGGCGCCATTTGTCAATTCAGTGCGCCTGGGTGGCACCACCACCACGGACGCATATGCCGGGTTTGGCGACGCCACCTTTAAGGCAACCGATAAGCTCAGTATTACGGCCGGGGCGCGCTATAGCTACGAGAGGCGCGCTGCGACTTCGTTGGAAGAGGTCCCGTCATTCGGCCTCGTCGTGACCGATGCCAAGTCAGTGCATTTTGACGACTTCTCGCCGAAGTTGAGCGTTGCCTACCAGGTGAATGAAGGGCTGATGGCCTACGCCACCGTCGCCAAGGGCTTTCAGAGTGGCGGATTCGACATCAGTGCGCAGCCACCCTTGGTGGCATTCGAGCCGGAGACGGTGTGGGATTACGAGGCGGGCCTCAAGTGGCGCACCCATACGGTGTCGTTAGACTTATCCGCATTCCACTACAACTACTCGAACCTGCAGGTTGCTCAAATTGTCAACGGACTGCCGGCCACGACCAACGCCGCGAGTTCAAAGATTGACGGTGTAGAGATGGCCCTCACCGTCCAGCCGACTCGGGAATTCACAGTAACCGAGGCCTTTGCCTATCTGCATGCGCGATTCACGGAATTCATGGAGATAGACACGCTAACGGGCAAGCTTGATGACCTCGCCGGCAATGAACTGCCTGGCTCGGCTAAGCTGTCGTCGAACCTGCTGATGAACTACTCACTGCCCCTGGGTTCCAATCGACTGTCCGTGACGGGGGAATGGAACTGGCATGATCGGCTGTTCTTCACGGAGTTCAATTCGGACCAGGTATCGCAGGGCCCTGTCTCCACCTATAACGCCGCCTTGCGATTCACTTTTAATGGTGGCAACACGTACGCCGAGCTCTACGGCAAGAATCTGTCGAACGAACTCGTAAAGACGCAGGCCTGGATCACGGGCGCGGGCTTCGGCAGCATGGTGCTCGGACATTTTGCGCCGCCGCGCACCTACGGCCTGACGCTGCACCACAACTTCTAGCCGAGATTCACCGCCGCACTGGGGCGCCGCGCAACCGCAGCGCGCAGGCGCCGCACCGAGGTCACAGTCGTGGAATGTGACGTTCCCCGATCACACGCTCCACCAGGCCGCCGACCGCGAGCAGCAGAGCGTCTTTGCCCAATGAGGTGTAGAGGGTGATACCAAACGGCATGCCTGTCGCGTCGACGCCGGCGGGTACGGCAAGGGTCGGGGCTCCAGCCTTTCCGGTACATTTTGCAGCTGCCCCCATTGGGGCCACTAGCACATCGACGTTGCCGCCCAGCAGTGCGGCATCGATTCCGCCGGAGCGACTCAGGGCAATATCACGCAACCGATCCAACCGGTATTGCGGATCGTTCAGGCCGCGGGTCTCGAGCGCGGCGAATAGCAGCGATTGGCCATAGGGAATGCATTCGGGGTGTTCGGTGTTCCAACGCACGAGGTCCGCCAGCGAACCAATACCGCAGGGTGCTTCGTGAGCCTCTAGGAACGCATCGAGGGACGCCTTGAATTCGGTCTTAAAGACGCATGAGCGCACCTCCTGCAGCTGCTCTGCGCTCGGCAGGTCGCACGGGTCCACCAGCGTGGCTCCGGCGCGGGCGAGGCGGCTGAGCGCCGCGTCGAACAGCGGCAATGTCTCCGAGAATTCCGGCCGCAGCGCCATCGCCCGCCGTGGCACCCCGATCCGAACGTGGGACATATCTTGTAGTCCAATTCCGCTGCGATCATCGCGCCGCATCAGGACCGACACCGGATCGTGGGCGTCGGCTCCGGCGATCACGTCGAACAGCAGTGCCGCATCCTCGACGCACCGCGTAATCACCCCTGGAGCATCCTGGCTAGGCACCAGGGGGATGATGCCGGCGCGACTCACCATGCCTACCGACGGTTTTAGGCCGACTACGGACGAGAAGTTCGCGGGTGTCTGTATCGAATTCTGCGTTTCGCCCCCGACCGCAATCGGCGCAAAGGCTGCCGCGACGGCGGATGCCGAGCCGACGCTTGAGCCCTGGCCACGGCCGTAAGCGATGCCATGCGGGTTCCTCACAATGCCACCCACGCTGCTGAACTCGGCCGGCATGACGTCTGCCACGTAGTCGGCGAACTCCGTCAGATTGGTCTTGCCAAGTACGATCGCGCCCGCCGCAGTCAGACGCTTGACCACCGTGGCGGTATGGCGCGGCACAAAGCCAAGCAGGGCAGTGGCACCGGCGGGCGTGGGGTACTCGTGAGCGATGGAAACGTTGTCCTTGATCAGCACCGGAATGCCGTGAAGGACTCCGAATTTGTGCCCCGAAGCAAGGGCCTCGTCCGCTCGTCGGGCGTCCTCGAGTGCATGAGTGGAAAGTAGGCGGACAGCGTTGAGCTTCGGCCCGGCGTGATTGAAGGCCTCGATCCGCGACAGATACCACTGCGTGAGCTCTGCCACGGTACAACGACGCGCGCCGAGCAGTGCGTGAATTGACGCGATAGACCCCCTTAGTAGCACGTCGTCCATGTCTGGAGTCATCGGGCTGACCTCACGGACCTGCCTGCGATAGCCGCACCCTGAGCAGAACAGGTTCTACCGCGCGGCGCATCGGGAGGCAACGCGTGGACTGCAGAGTTCTGCACTCAGGCGCCAAAGCTTGCGGCACTAGAGCGGTCGGCCACTTCGCGGCCTCATACCGTGGAAGTTACAGGCGCAAGGTGCGCATACAGTCCACGGGCAGCCGGCCCACAGTCTCGAGGAGGGCGAATCTGTGTCCACCCTTGCTCACCGGGTAGCACTCGTAACGGGCGCAGGTCGCGGGATAGGCGCTGCCATCGCCTGTGAACTTGCCGCGAACGGTGCGCGCGTCGTGGTCAACTACGCCACACGTTCCGACACCGCGCAGGCGACCGTGGCTGCAATAGAAGCCGCCGGTGGCCGAGCATTTGCTGAGCGGGCCGACGTTCAGGACCCACAGCAACTGGAGAAGCTGTTCGGAACCATCAAGGAGCGTTGCGGGCGCCTTGACGTCTTGGTTAACAACGCTGGCATTGGCGGCACTGCAATGCTCGAACAGCTCGACGCCGCCCTGATCGACCGGGTGCTGGCGGTCAACGTGCGCGGCGTGCTTCTGGCGACGCAGCGAGCCGTGCGGGCATTTGGCCCGGAGGGCGGCACAATCATCAACCTGAGCTCTGCACTAGTGAATCAGCCGGTACCGTCCCAGGCACTGTACGCGGCCGCCAAGGGCGCGATCGATGGGCTCACGCGGGTCCTCGCGCACGAACTTGGCGCGCGACGCGTTCGGGTCAATGCGGTGGCACCCGGCTCAACTGAGGCGGGACTGCTTCAAATTGATGAGCAGACTCGTGGGTACCTGGTCAGTCGGACGCCGCTTGGACGGATAGGGCTGCCGGCCGACATTGCCAAGGTAGTTTCCTTTTTGGCAAGTGACGCGGCCGCATGGATTACCGGTCAGATCATCGGTGCGGATGGTGGTCTAAGGATTTGACGAGCGCGGGAGGGCTCGCTGACTGGAGTCGTCAGCCTGGCGTCTCCGTCTTGGGGAGATCCTCTTGCATTGGAGACGGGATGGCGAGCGATGACAGGCCGCCGAACGCTTTACGCCGCGATCTCCTGCAGGTGGCTCTTGCTGTTTCGGCTGCCGCCGGGGCTCCAATTTCCCTTGGCGGCCTCAACCACGTCGCTTCATCCAAGTTTTCGGTGCGCGAGCACGACACTCTGCTCGCGGTAGGTGAGACGCTCGTGCCGGGCGCGGACCTCTCGCGCTTCGTAAGCGGTATGCTGACTCGCGATGTTTCCATGCTGTCCTATCCGTTTGTTAGCCTTCCCTTGGATGTTCGGGTCTTCTATCACGAAGCGCTGCTGGCGATAGACAGCGCCTGTAGGCGCACCCGCGACAGAGGCTTCGTCCAGCTGTCCAGCGCTGAGCGCACGGCCGTCATGCAAGAACTCATGGCGGGGCAGCTCAAGGGGTGGGACGGCCCACCACCCGGTCTCGTCTATTTTGTCTTGCGCAGTGATGCCACTGATGCCGTCTACGGACGCCCCCAGGCCTACGACGACTTGCAGGTTCCCTACATGGCCCACATTCAACCGCCGCCGTTCGCGTAGCAAAGACCATGGCTGAAGCAGATGTCGTCGTCATTGGCAGCGGCGCTACCGGGAGCCTGCTTGCTGCGCGCCTGGGATCCGCCGGACGCAAGGTGGTGATTCTGGAGGCCGGACCACCCCGCGAACTCAGCGAACTCTACAGTTCCACAGTATGGTCGCGACGTCTGAAGTGGCGGGGCGCACCGGTACGTGTGGAGGGTGCCAATCCAGTGGCCCATCCGTTCGAGGCGGGATTCGGCCGCGGCGGTTCAGCCCTGCATCACTACGCATGCTGGTTTCGGCTGCACCGCGAGGATTTCAAGACGGCGACGCTGTATGGCAGGGGGCTCGACTGGCCGATCGACTACGACGATTTGCGCCCGTACTACGATGCCCTGCAGACCGAGATCGGCATCTCGGGCGATGCCGTGCAGGAGGTTTGGCGTCCGCCGGGAGAGCCATATCCGATGCCGCCACAGCCTATATTTCGTCAAGGGGAAATCATCGCCGCCGGGTTCAAACGAATGGGGAGTCGTGTCGCGCCGCTCCCGATGGCCATTAACTCCATTCAGTATCACGGACGCCCGGCATGCATTCAGGACGGCTGGTGTGATGCGGGCTGTCCCACCGGCGCGCTGGCGAATCCGATTACGATCTTCGGTGAATCTCTGGCACGCGCAGGCGTCGAGACCCGATATCACGCTACTGCGTCGCGTCTGATTACTGATGCCTCTGGGCGCCGTGTCACCTCTGTGGAGTACCTTGAGCGCGATGGAACGCGGCAACGCCTTGGGGCAAATCTGGTAATTCTCGCGGCCTTTGCGGTTCAGACTCCACGCCTACTATTCAATTCCGCCAGCCGTCGCCATTCAAAGGGGCTCGCGAACTCGAGCGGCCTCTTGGGCCGATATTTCATGTCGCACGGTGCCGTCAATCTCTACGGCATGTTCAGCGAGCCGACCGCGAACTATCTCGGGAGAACGGGGGGACAGCTTTTTTCTCAGGATAAGTATCAGAAGGACGCTCGCCCGGGAGACGTCGGGGGATACACTTGGCGCATTGGCAGCGCGCTGAAGCTCGCCGATCTTGGTGGCATCGCGAATGCACGGTTCAATCTGTTTGGGCCGGCGCTAGACGAATTCATTAAGAAGGCGGCGCTGCATCTCGGAACGATGTCGGCACTGACGGACAACCTGCCAATCGCTGAGAACCGGGTCGAGATCACCAACGAAAAAGATCGCTTCGGAATTCCACTCGCCAAGGTGACACACAGTCTAGGTAGGGATGCGACCCGAAGTCTGCAAGCCGCAGTAACCGAGGGCCGGCAGATTCTGGCCGCAGCGGGGGCAACGGAGAGCTGGGCGGCTCCGATTCGTACTGAGCACCTGTTAGGTGGGACGGTCATGGGGGTGGACGCGGCTCGTTCGGTAACCGACGGCTACGGCCGTACGCACGACGTCGAAAATCTGTATATCGCAGGACCGGGGTTGTTTCCAACGAGCGGCGCTGTAAATCCGACGTTCACCGCAAGCGCTCTGGCAGCTCGAACCGCGGATTACATCGTGAAGAACGGGGGTTAGTTCATTGAAGCGGCGCTGCGACCGATCGCCGCTGGCGCTGGTTGTTCTGCTGAGATGCCTAACGTCTCGCCGAGCGTCCAGTTCCAGTCTTAGGGTTGGTTGATCCAAGGATCGCCCGCTATGGCACTGCCACCGCTTCTGCAGCGCACCTTGCGGCTACCGGCCGTGGCGGCGCCCATGTTTCTGGTTTCCGGTCCCGATCTGGTTACCGCATGCTGCATGGCCGGCATCGTCGGCATGCTGCCGGCCCTGAACCAGCGGACAACAGAAGGCCTCGGAGACTGGCTGACAGCGATCAAGGCCCGGTGTGCCGAGTTTGAAACGCGCACAGGCGCGAGAGCTGCGCCGTATGGCGTCAACCTAATCGTACACAAGACAAACCCACGACTCGAGCAAGATCTCGAGTGCTGCGCCCAACATCGGGTCCCACTCATCGTGACTTCGCTCGGCGCCGCACGGACAGTAGTGGACAAGGTTCATGCCTTTGGCGGCATTGTCTTTCACGATGTCACAACGACGTACCACGCTCGCAAGGCTGCTGCCGCGGGCGTGGACGGGCTTATCGCCGTTTCAGCTGGCGCGGGCGGACATGCCGGGACCACTAACCCGTTCGCGCTCGTGGCTGAGATTCGCGCGTTCTTCGACGGGGTAGTGCTGCTCGCGGGAGCGCTTTCAACGGGTCGCGATATCGCCGCGGCACAGGCGCTGGGTGCGGATTTGGCCTATCTCGGCACGCGCTTTTTGGCAACCCGGGAGTCCCTCGCGCCGAGCCAGTACAAGAAGCTGATCACCGCCAGCTGCGCCTCCGATATTGTCTATACTTCAGTGGTGTCCGGAGTGCCCGCCAACTTCTTGCAAGCAAGTCTTGCTGCTGGCGGCGTGGATCTGCAAAACCCACGTGCGCCGCAACGGGTCGACTTCGGCACTGAAAGCGAGTCCGAGCCCGCGAGCGAGTCGCGACCGAAACCGTGGCGCGATCTCTGGTCAGCCGGTCAGGGTGTGGGAGTAATCGACGATGTCCCGGACGTCGCCTCGCTCGTCGCACGGCTCGAACTCGAATATCAAGAAGCGGTAACAGCATTCGCTGCGGCTTCGGCGCGCTATCGGCGATAGGATCTCGTTAGCAATCCGAGGTACCTACGTAGTTTGAAAACTACGCATGGCCAATGTGCTAGTTGCTTGCTGCAGGTCGAGATCCACGGTCACCACCCAGCGCAGCGGTCCCCCGGGAACCACGGCGTCAAACGGGTAGCAGGTCACCAGTGTCAGTCGTGGCCCTTCGGCTGCAAGTGCGATGCGCGTGCGGCGACTGTCGACGACGCGCACGTCGCTCACCGCGAACCATACCTTGCGACCGCCGCGTTAGATGCGCACCCGGTCGCCCGGCTGCAGCCCCCGTAGCACCCGAAACCCGGTATCGCGATGACCCGCGATGACGCTGTTACCCCGCTCCCCGGGCAACACGCTCGCCGGGTCGTGCGCCGGGGGGGGCGACCTGCGGCTTCCAGGTGAGCTCGAAGTCGCGATCCGCCGGCGCCTCGCTCGCACTGAAGCTGACGTGCCTGCCGTTCGCGCCCGCAGTCTCGGTGATGGCGTGATAGAGGCTCTGCACCGCGCCGAGCGCGAAGCCCGGCTCAAGATCCACCTCGATGGCGACGTTCTGCGTGGCACCGCTGACCTGCTCGGGGGACATGGCCGCCGCCGGGACCACGGCGCCGTCCGCGTCCGCACCCGCACCCGCACCTGGGGGATAGCGCGGCGTGATGCTCACGGGCAGCGACAGGGTGTAGCGCCCGTCGCGATAGGCGATCGAGTCAAGGTAGGCGATGGTGACGGTGATGGTGCCCGCGGGGGGGATGTTGGCGACACTCGTGGCAAACATGTTGGGGCGCTGCTGATCGACGAGGCTCGCCTGGCGGCCGTCGGACCTGGCGGCCTCGTAGGCGGCGCGCGCCGCGGCGCGCTCGCGGATCTGCCCGACGATGGTGCGTTCGCCGATCTGCATCCGCAGTTCATCGACGGCGCTGTCGGCCGGCAGCGGAAACACGTACACCCCCTCCATCCAGTCGCTGCTTTGGTTGGTGAAGGTCTGCGTGACCTCAACGCGGGCCACGTTGCCGGTCACCGTCGCGTGCATGCGGGTCAACTGGCGCAGCGCCTCGAGCGGCACGGCGTCCGCGGAGGACTTCAGCAGCAGGCTGCCGGCGCGCTCGTCGGGGATGCTGCCGGCATCGACCGGCGACCAGCTCACGCCGAGCGCCAGCAGCACCAGCAGCGCCAGCCAGTTGATGAGCGTTTCCCGGGCATACACTGCGGTGCACGGCGGCTGCGTGTGCGAGCTCATGGAGGTCTCCCGTGTTTGCGACATCGGGAGTATTTCGACCCATGCGCAGAGCAGCGCGCGGGCGCAAGCATGCGGATGTGGTGACGGATTGTGGCGCAATGTGGCGCCGCGCGGCCGCTTTCACGCGCGCCGCGCAGCCTGTAGCCTTGAGGCCCATGAAGCGACTCGTGGCTATCATCGAGGACGAACCCGCGCTGCGCGACAACTACGCGGCCGCCTTCACCCGCGAAGGCTATGCGGTGCGCGCGTACGCAAATCGCGCCCAGGCGCTGGCCGCCTTCACGCAGCGCCTGCCGGATCTTGCCGTCATCGACATCTCGCTGGAGGATGAACCCGAGGGCGGCTTCGAGCTGTGCCGGCAGCTGCGGGCACTCTCGGCCGAGCTGCCGATCATCTTCCTTACCGCGCGCGACAGCGAGCTCGATGCGGTCTCGGGACTGCGGCTCGGGGCGGATGACTTTCTAACCAAGGACCTGAGCATCCCGCACCTGATCGCGCGCGTGAACGCGTTGTTCCGGCGCGTGGAGGCGCTGCGCAAGCCCCAGGCCCCGGTGGATGTCATCCGCCGCGGCGCGCTCACGCTCGATGCCGAGCGCATGAGCGCGCAATGGGACGGCAAGGTGGTGCTGCTGTCGCTCACCGAGTTCTGGATCGTGCACGCGCTCGCGCGCCACCCGGGTCACGTGCGCAACCGCCAGCAGCTGATGGATGCGGCCAGCGTGGTACTCGACGACAACACCATCACCTCGCACGTGAAGCGCATCCGCCGCAAGTTCCAGAGCGTCGCGCCCCAGTTCGACGCGCTCCAGACCGTCTACGGCATGGGCTACCGCTGGGTCGAATAGGCACGCTCACGGATGTCGCTACGCCTGAAGCTGCTGATGCTCGGCCTCGCCACGCTGGTGCTGCCCTGGGCCGGCTGCCGCTACGCGCGCGAGATGGAGTCGGCGCTGCGCCAGGGGGAGGCCGACTCGCTGCAGGCCGTGGCGCAGACCATCGCGACCTCGCTGCAGGGGCGCACCGACCTGCTCTATCGCGAGACGCCGGCGGCGCCCGAGGGCGCCCCCGCCGAGGCGCACGCGGACAGCGCCCAGGGCGGCAGCGTCGCGCCGCCGGAGTCAGCCACGGATCCGGACTTCTTCAAGCCCACGCCCTACGACCTGGAACCGGCGACGCTGACCGCCGCGCCGCTGCTTGACGGCTATGCGGAAGACTGGCCGCGCGACCCGGCCGCCTGGACGCATTTCGACCAGGACGCGCAGCATCGCTTCGCGGTGGTCACCGGCGTGCACGAGCGCATGCTGTACGTGGCACTCGAGGTGCACGACGAGCACCCGCTGTTCGACGTTCCCGGCAGCAACTTCCTGGAGCCTGCCACCTTCGGTGACCGGGTGTGGCTCGGGTTCGAGGACCGCGAGGGCATGCAGCAGCAGGTGTTCCTCGCCGCCACCGCTCCCGGGGCGGTGAGCGCGCGGCGCATCGAGAGCGGCGAATACGGGCGCAGGGCGGCGCGTATCGAGCCGCGCATCCGCGGCGTCTGGCGGCCCACGGCCGAAGGCTACCGGGTCGAGGCGCGCATACCCTTGTCGATGATCGGCAAGGGGTTCGGGGTGCTGATCGATGATCGCGACGCGCGCGGGGGCCCCGCGGTGAGCTACGGCACGCTGCGCACCGATGACCTGCACACCATCGGACACCTGATCCTGGCGGCCCCGGAACTGCACAGTTATCTCGCCCAGTTCGTGCAGCCCGGACTGAAGCTCTCGGTCGCGACCCCGGCCGGGCGGGTGCTGGCGCGCGCGGACGCGCTGGCGCAGCCGGCCGGGCTCGGTCCGGAGGCCCCGATCCTCGCGCGCCTCTACCGGCGCTTCATCGACCGGCCGGACGAGCGCCTCCCGCTCGAGGCGGCGAGTCCGATCTACGACCGCGACCGGGCCGTGGTCATCGGCAGGCTCGAGGTGGCGCAAAGCGCCACTCGCTGGATCCGCCTGCGCGACCGCGCCCTGACGCACATGCTCAATTTCACGCTCGCCACGAGCGCCATCGTGGTGGGGGCCATCCTCGCCTTTGCGGCGTGGCTGGCGCTGCGCCTGTCGCGCCTGCGGCGCGCGAGCGAGTCCGCCCTCACCCGCTCCGGGCTCGTCACCACCTTTCCCGAGACCGCCGCGCGTGATGAGCTCGGGGATGTCGCCCGCAGCTTCTCCACCCTGCTGACGCGCCTCAACGAGTACACCAGTTACCTGCGCACGCTCGCCGGCAAGCTCGCCCACGAGATCCGCACGCCCCTCACGATCGTGCGCTCCTCGCTCGACAACCTCGAATCCGAGCACGTGCCGGCGGAAGCCCGGCCGTACCTGGAGCGCGCCCGCGAGGGCAGCGAGCGGCTCAACTCGATCCTCGTGGCGATGGGGGCCGCAACGCGGGTGGAGGAGGCCATCGGCGCCGCCGAGCGGGTGGACTTCGACCTGGTGCCGCTGCTGACCTCGGCGGTGGCCGCCTACCGCGGGGCGTTCCCGGAGCGCCAGTTCGCGCTCGAGATCCCGGCCCCCCCCGTCACGGTGCACGGGGCGCCGGACCTGATCGTGCAGATGCTCGACAAGCTCATCGACAACGGCGTGGATTTCAGCCCGCCGGGGGCCACCATCACGGTGCGCCTGCGGCTGGAAGGCCCCGCGGCGCTCATCGAGGTCGACAACCCCGGCTCCCCGCTGCCGCTGCATGTCGAGGGACGCCTGTTCGAGTCACTGTGGCAGTCGCGCAGCGGGCAGGACAACCGGCCGCACTTCGGCCTGGGCCTGTACATCGTGCGCCTGATTGCCGAGTTCCACGGCGGCGAGGCCCGCGCCTCCAACCTCCCGGACGGAGCCGGCGTGCGCCTCCAGGTGCGCCTCGTCCGCTGAAGGGCGCACCGCCCTCGCCGCGCGCGGCACGGCCTTCGCCCCCTTATGTCGCATCTGTGTTTGCGTCCATGTCTCTAATTCACGACATCGCTTTTTAGCTTGGAATGAGTACAATTGGCTTCCAAGATACCGTCGGTAAAAGATTTTTTTATAACGGCTGTCTGTGTTGTTGCGACGGTGATGCGCAGAAGCAATGGGACGCGAGGACGGATTACAAAAGAAAACTCGGGGATCGAAGCGGGCACGGGTAAGACAGTTGCGAACTTGTTGTGGCTGTCAGGAACGACACAACGCGTGGAGGGACACGCGGGCCTCGCGATAGAAGCCGGAGCCTGAGCTCCAAACGTTTCAGCCGGAAAAATGTAGATGCTCGTGATGACGCGACGTGCCGATCGCGGCGTGGACTGAGGTCCGCAGCGCTGCTCGGAAGGAAGCTGACAGCGAACCACCGGGTCGTTCGAGGCGATGAAACTAAAAGGCCCCGCCACCGCGCGGGGCTTTTTTTCGCCGGTGGCGCGCGCAGCTGGCGGCGGGGGTGCTGGCCGCGCGCTGCGCCTTCCCACGGCAGACACCGCTGCCGCGACCGCGTCCGCCTGGATGAGGTGGACTTAGTCTAGCGTCAGTGTTGGTTTGTGCGGTTGCCCTACGCTAAGTCCAGGTAGTTGAGGATCCCGCGCGCCGCCTCGCGGCCTTCAAACACCGCGGTCACTACCAGGTCCGAGCCGCGCACCATGTCACCACCGGCAAACACCTTGGGGTTGGTGGTCTGAAAGGGGCGCGCCGCCGCCGCCGAGACCCGCACGCGGCCGCTGTCGTGCAGCCGGATTTCGTGCGGGCCGAACCATGGCGGCGGACTCGGCAGAAAGCCGAAGGCAATGATGACGGCGTCCGCCGCCACGATCTCCTCGGAACCCGGTACGACCTGCGGCACGCGCCGCCCGCGCGCATCGGGCGCACCGAGCTGCGTGGTCACGAGCTTCACGCCCTCGACCGCCTCCCCGCCCAGTATCTCGATCGGCTGGCGATTGAAGCAGAACTCCACGCCCTCCTCGCGGCTGTTCCTGTAGTCGCGCCGCGAGCCGGGCATGTTGCCCTCGTCGCGGCGATAGGTGCAGGTGACCGACTCGGCGCCCTGGCGCAGTGCCGTGCGATTGCAGTCCATCGCCGTGTCGCCGCCGCCGAGCACCACCACACGCTTGCCGCGCATGCTGATGAGCTGTCCTGCTGCTCCCGGCAGTTCGAGCTCGTGGCGGATGTTGGAAATGAGATAGGGCAGCGCCTCGTGCACGCCGGGGAGGTCCTCGCCGGCGAAGCCGCCGCGCACCGCGGCATAGGTCCCCATGCCCAGAAAAACCGCGTCGTACTCCGCGAGCAGCTCATCGAAGGGCAGCTCGGCGCCGACCTCGACACCCAGGCGAAACTCGACGCCCATGCCCTGCATGATCTCGCGGCGCTTCTCCAGCACTTCCTTCTCGAGCTTGAAGGGCGGGATGCCGAACGTCAGCAGGCCGCCGATACGCTCGTGACGATCGAACACGATCGGCGTCACGCCGTTGCGCACCAGGATGTCCGCGCATCCCAGGCCCGCGGGCCCGGCGCCAACGATGGCGACGCGCTTGCCGCTCACCTGCACGTTGGACATGTCCGGCTTCCAGCCGGCCTTGAACGCCTCATCGGTGATGTATTTCTCGATGGCGCCGATGGTGACCGCGCCCAGCCCGTCGTTGAGCGTGCACGCGCCCTCGCACAGGCGGTCCTGCGGGCAGATGCGGCCGCACACCTCGGGGAGCGAGTTGGTCTTGTGCGAGAGCTCCGCTGCCTCGAACAGGTTGCCCTCCTCGATCAGCTTCAGCCAGTTGGGGATGTAGTTGTGGACCGGGCACTTCCATTCGCAGAAGGGATTGCCGCAGGCGAGGCAGCGCCCCGCCTGCTGACCGGCAGCGCCGGCGTCCAGCGGCGCGTAGATCTCGCGGAAGTCGCGCAGGCGCACTTCCACCGGCGCCTTGGCCGGATCGGTGCGCGGGACGTCGAGGAACTGCAGGTTCTTGTCGGCCATTGGCAGCTGGCTCTAGGCGGCGCGCCGCAGGTTCTCGATAAGCGAGTCGATCGAGGCCGCCTTGGGCTTCACCACCCAGAACTTCGGCAGGTAGGTGCGCAGGTCGTTCATGATCTGCGCCGCCCAGACACTGCCGGTCTCGGCCACGTGCCGCTCGAGCAGGTCCTCCAGGTGCTGCACGTGTGACTGCATGGCCTCGGGGTGGATGCGGCTGATGTCGATGAGCTCGTGGTTGTAGCGGTCGACGAAATTGCGCTCCAGGTCCAGCACGTAGGCGAAGCCGCCGGTGAAGCCGGCACCGAAGTTCACCCCGGTGCGCCCGAGCACGCACACTGCCCCGCCGGTCATGTATTCACAGCAGTGATCCCCGGCGCCCTCGATGACGGCCAGCGCGCCGGAATTGCGCACCGCGAAGCGCTCGCCGGCGATGCCGGCGGCGAACAGCTCCCCGCCGGTCGCGCCGTAGAGGCAGGTGTTGCCCATGATGACCGTGTCCTTCGCCACGAAGGCCGCGGTGCGCGGGTGGCGCAGCACGATGCGTCCCCCCGCCATGCCCTTGCCGACGTAGTCATTGGCATCGCCTTCCAGGTACAGGTGCAGGCCGCCCGCGTTCCAGACACCGAAGCTCTGGCCCGCATTGCCGCTGCAGCGCACGCTGATGGGCGCCGCGTTCATGCCGTAGTTGCCCCAGCGCCGCGCGATCTCCCCGGAGAGCCGCGCGCCGATGGAGCGGTTGAAGTTCTTCAGCTCGTAGCGCCATTCGCCGCCGGACTTCGCCGCGATCGCCGGCAGCATGTCGCGCACCATGCGCTCGGCGAGCTCGCCCTTGTCGAAGGGCGCGTTGGAGGGCGTGACGCAGAACTGCGGCGCGTCGCGGCTCAGGCCGGCCTGCGAGAGGATCGGCTTCAGGTCAAGCTTGCGCTGCTTGGGCGTCACGCCCGCCAGCACGGTGAGGTACTCGGTGCGGCCGATGACCTCGCTGAGGCTGCGCACCCCGAGGGATGCCAGGATCTCGCGCACTTCCTCGGCGACGAAGCCGAAGTAGTTCATCACCATCTGCGGCAGGCCGGTGAAGTACTTCGAGCGCAGTACGTTGTGCTGCGTGGCGATGCCGGTCGCGCAGTTGTTGAGGTGGCAGATGCGCAGGTACTTGCACCCGAGGGCCACCATCGGCGCGGTGCCGAACCCGAAGCTCTCCGCCCCGATGATGGCCGCCTTCACCACGTCGAGTCCGGTCTTGAGCCCGCCGTCGGTCTGCAGTCGCACGCGGTGGCGCAGGTCATTGCGGCGCAGGGTCTGGTGCGTCTCCGCCAGCCCGAGCTCCCAGGGCGTGCCCGCGTACTTGATCGAGGACAAGGGACTCGCGCCGGTGCCGCCGTCGTAGCCGGAGATGGTGATGAGGTCGGCGTACGCCTTGGCGACCCCGGCGGCCACGGTGCCGACGCCGGGCTCGGCCACCAGCTTCACCGATACCAGCGCCGCCGGATTCACCTGCTTCAGGTCAAAGATCAGCTGCGCCAGATCCTCGATGGAGTAGATGTCGTGATGCGGCGGCGGGGAGATGAGGCCCACACCCGGGCGTGCGAAGCGCAGGGTCGCGATCATGTCGTTGACCTTGTGCCCGGGCAGCTGCCCGCCCTCACCCGGCTTCGCTCCCTGCGCGATCTTGATCTGCAGCACCTCGGCATTGATGAGGTACTCGGGCGTCACGCCGAAACGTCCGGAGGCGACCTGCTTGATCTTGGAGTTCTTCTCGGTGCCGTAGCGCGCCGGGTCCTCGCCGCCCTCGCCGGAGTTGGAGCGGGCGCCGAGACGGTTCATGGCGATCGCCAGCGCCTCGTGCGCCTCGGGAGAGAGCGCGCCCAGGGACATGCCGGCGCTGTCAAAGCGCGCCAGCACCGCTTGCACCGGCTCGACCTCCGCCAGCGGCACCGGCTGCGCCCCGGGGCGCAGCGCCAGGAGATCGCGGAACGTGGACGGCGGCCGCTCGTTCACGAGGCTGGCGAAGCGCCGGTAGTGCGCGCGCTCGCCGCAGATCACCGCCGCCTGCAGCGCGGCGATCACGTCCGGGTTGTACATGTGGTACTCGCCATCGTGCACGTACTTGAGCAGGCCGCCCTGCTCGATCGGCTCGCGCGGGTTCCAGGCGCGCGCGGCGAGCGCCTGGGTGTCGGCCTCGAGGTCGGAGAAGTCCGCGCCCTGCACGCGGCTCTCGGTGCCGGTAAAGCACAGCGCCACCACCTCCTCGGCGAGTCCGACGATCTCGAACAGCTGCGAGCTGCGGTAGCTGGAAATGGTGGAGATGCCCATCTTCGACATGATCTTGAACAGTCCCTTGCGCAGGCCGGCGCGGTAACTGCGTCCGAGCTCCAGGCGCGCCGCGAAGTCCAGCTTGACGCGTCCCTTGCGCATCATCTCGAACAGCACCTGGTAGGCCATGTAGGGATACACGGCGGTGGCGCCGTAGCCGATGAGGCAGGCGAAATGATGCGGCTCGCGTGCGGTGCCGGTCTCGATGAGCAGATTGCACTTGCAGCGCAGCCCGGCCTGCACCAGGTGCTGGTGCACCGCGCCGGTGGCGAGCAGGGCGTGCGCCGGAATGCGCCCCTTGACCAGGTAGCGGTCCGAGAGCAGCAGCACCAGCTTGCCCTCGCGCACCGCGCTCTCCGCCTGTGCGCACAGCCGCAGGATCGCAGCCCGCAGGCCCTCGGCGGGGTCGTACTGCAGGTCGAGGAACTCGTGCGTGACCTCCTCGATGGCGAGGATCTGGCGCAGCTTGCGCTGCGAGAGGATCGGTGAGCCCAGCACCACCTGGCGCGCGTGCTCGGGCGTGGGCTCGAACACGTTGCACTCCGGCCCGATCTGGGTCTGCAGCGACATCACGATCGTCTCGCGCAACGGATCAATCGGCGGGTTGGTGACCTGCGCGAACTGCTGGCGGAAGTAGTCGTAGAGCGAGCGCACCCGGTGCGAGAGCACCGGCATCGGGGTGTCGTCTCCCATCGAGCCCACCGCCTCGCTCTCATCCTGCGCCAGCACGCGGATGATGTCGTCGCGCTCCTCCTGGCTGACGTTGAACATCTTCTGGTAGAGCGCGAGCGTGGCGCGGTCCATCGGCTCGGCCGCCAGCCGCGGGTCCACCAGGTCGCTCTCCAGGTAGCGCACGCCCTGCTTCAGCCACGCCTTGTAGGGATGGCGGGTCTTGAGCAGTTGGTCGATGTCCGCGGATTCCAGCAGCGTGCCGCTCTCGAGGTCCAGGGCCAGCATGTCCCCGGGCCCGAGCTTGCCCTTGCGCACCACGTCCTCGGGCGCGTAGTCCCACACGCCCGCTTCCGAGGCGATGGTGAGACAGCGATTCCTGGTGATGCAGAAGCGCGCCGGCCGCAGTCCGTTGCGGTCCAGGGTGCACAGGGCATAGCGGCCGTCGGTGAGCACGACACCGGCGGGTCCGTCCCAGGGCTCCATGTGCACCGAGTAGTACTCGTAGAAGGCGCGCAGGTCCGGATCGAGCGCGTCCAGCCCGTGCCAGGCCGGGGGTATCAGCAGCCGCATGGCGTGCAGCGGATCCAGCCCTCCCATCAGGAGCACCTCGAGCATGTTGTCGAGGCTCTGCGAATCGGAGCCGGTGAGCGACACCAGCGGCAGCGCCTCGCTCAACTGCGGCAGCAGCGGCGAGGTCATGATCGGACCGCGCGCGCGCGCCCAGTTGCGGTTGCCCTCGACCGTGTTGATCTCGCCATTGTGGGCGAGGTAGCGGTACGGGTGCGCGAGGCGCCACTGCGGCAGCGTGTTGGTGGAGAAGCGCTGGTGGAATACCGCCACCGAGCTCTCCAGGCGCGGGTCGGCCAGATCCGGGTAGAACTGCGCCAGGTACTGCGGCATCACCATGCCCTTGAACACGATCGTGCTGGCCGAGAGCGAGGGAATGTAGAAGGCGCGGTCCGCGCTGAGGACCTTCTCCGTCAGGCGCCGCACCATGTAGAGCCGGCGGTTGAAGGCTGCCTCATCCAGTTGCGGCAGCGGGCAGTTCACGAACAGCTGCTCGATGCGCGGCAGCGTCTTCAGCGCTTCCGCGCCGCAGGCGCCCGGATCGATCGGCACCACCCGCCAGCCGGCAAGCTCAAGTCCCTGCCGCTGCAGCTGCGCCGCGAGCGCCGTGCGCGCGGCCGCGGCCAGCTCGGGTTCCTGGGAGAGAAACACCAGCCCGGAGGCGAAGCGTGCGCTGAGCGTGATCCCGGCCTCGGCGGCCAGCGCGCGCAGGAACCCTTCCGGGCGCTTCAGCAGCAGCCCGCAGCCATCACCGGTCTTGCCGTCCGCGGCGATCGCCCCGCGATGGGTCAGGCGGTTGAGCGAGGTCATGGCGGTGCGCACCAGCCAGTGACTCGCACGGTCGTCCAGACTTGCGATCAGCCCGAAGCCGCAGCTGTCGCGCTCGTAGGCGTCCTTATAGAGTCCCGGGTCGGCGTGCATGGCGATGGCCTCGATGTAATCTGGAACGCGGCAGCGCCTGCGCCCCGGGGCAGGCGCTCCCGCAGGCTCAAGGACTCACCGCAATTCAGGCGCTGAAGGAGATCCGCAGGACGGTCAGGTCCGCGAATGAGCAGCCGAGGCCGGATGGCGGAGGTGCCCTCCCCATCGATCGACTGTCTTACACCATCACTATGCGTTCGATAATACCGGCCCGCGATGCGCTTGCAAGGGTTGATCTGATGACCGAGCTGCACACCGAGCGTCTGCTGCTGCGCCACTGGCGGGCGGCGGACGGGGCGCCGTTCGCAGCGCTCCATGCCGACCCGGTGGTCATGCAGTTCATGGCGGGCTGCCTGACCCGCAGCGAAAGCGACGCCTGGGTGCGCCAGGCGCGCGAAGCCCTCTCCCGGCACGGCTTTGGCCCGTGGGCGCTGGAGTTGAAAGCCGCGGGTCGTTTCATCGGCTGCGTGGGGCTCGCGCTGTGCACCTTCGAGGCACCCTTCACCCCGTGCGTGGAGATCCTGTGGCGCCTGCAGCGCTCGAGCTGGGGACACGGCTACGCCACCGAGGCGGCGCGTGCCTGCATGCGCCTGGGTTTCGAGGCGCTCGGGCTGCGCGAGATCGTCGCGTTCACGGTGCCCGCGAACGCGCGCTCGCGCGCGCTCATGCAGCGCCTCGGGATGCAGCACGATCCGAACGGGGACTTCGAGCATCCGCGCCTGCCCGCGGGACACCCGCTGCGCCACCACGTGTTGTATCGCCTGAACTTCAGGGCATGGGCGGCCACGCAAGCCTGAGGTTCAGCGCCTGCGGCGCTTGGCCGGAAACTGCGCCGGCGTGCGGAAAAAGCGCGGCTTCATGGCCAAACTCTAAGGCGCTCGCGCGCGCCGCGCTCAGGCGGGCGGCTCACGGGCAGTGAGCGCCACCGCCAGCCGCTGCGTGCGGCGCACGATGTCCAGGACGAGTTCGCTCCCCGGGGGCACGCGGCCGAGCAGCCGGTGCAGCGTGTCGATGCCGTCGACCACTTCCCCGTTGACCGCCACGATCAGGTCCCCGGGCTGCAGGTCGGTCTGCGCGGCCGGTCCCTGGCTCTCGCGCGAGAGGATCTCCACCGCGCGGTTACCGCGCAGCTGCAGCGCCCGCACCAGCCTCAGGTCGAGCGGCCGATCGCGTGCGGCGACACCGAGCCAGGCGCGGCGCACGCGTCCCTGGGTGAGGATTTCCGTCAGCACCCACTGCGCGGTCGTCGCCGGGATCGCAAAGCCGATCCCCTGGGCCATGGCGATGATCGCGGTGTTGATGCCGGCGACGCGGCCGTTGGCATCCACCAGCGGGCCGCCGGAGTTGCCCGGGTTGAGCGCGGCGCTGTGCTGCACCACGCCCTCGATCAGGCGCCCGTGACGGCTACGCAGCGAGCGGCCGAGCGCACTCACGACGCCGGCGGAGACGGTGGATTCGAAGCCGAAGGGGTTGCCGACGGCGACCACCAGCTGCCCGGCGCGCAGGCGCTGCGTGCCGGAGAGTTGCGCGTACGGCAGCGCCGCCGCCTGCGCGCGCAGCACCGCCAGATCCGTGGCCGGATCGCGCCCCGCGACGCTGGCCGGCACACTGCGCCCGTCCACGAAGGTGACGCGTGCCTGCGCCACGCGCTGCACGACGTGCTCGTTGGTGAGCAGGTAGCCGTCCGGGGTCACCACGACGCCCGAGCCGGCGCCGCCGCGGGCCTGTTCGGCCTCATCCGCGCCGCCGACATAAACGCTGACCACCGCCGGACCTACCTGCTCCACCGCGCCCACCACGGCGGCGGAGTAAGCATCCAGGGGTTCGGTCGGCGCCTCGGGTGCGGGCGTGACAGTGTCGAGCATCGCGCAGGCATGGGGCCCGGGGGCGGCAAACTCAAGGGTGAACGTCCCCGCGGATTCCTGCCAGAATCGCCAAGTACATGATCTCACTCGACCAGACCGCCATCCTGCTCGCCGCCGCCGTCCTGACGGTGTCGGTGTTTCGCTTCCTGCGCCTGTCCTCGATCCTCGGTTACATCGCCGCCGGCCTCATCATCGGTCCCTGGGGCCTGAACCTCATCGGCGACATCGGCAACATCACGCGGGTGTCCGAGTTCGGTGTGGTACTGCTGCTGTTCGTCATCGGGCTGGAACTGCAGCCGACACGGCTGTGGGTGATGCGGCGCCTCGTGTTCGGCCTCGGCACCGCGCAGGTACTCGTGTGCACCCTGGCCCTCGCAGCCCTCGCCTACGCGCTCGGACAGACGCCCGTCGCCGCGGCCGTGGTCGGCTTTGGGCTGTCGCTGTCCTCCACCCCGCTCGTGCTGCAGGTGCTCGCCGAACGCAAGCAGCTGCACGCCCAGCACGGGCGCGCCGCCTTCGGCATCCTGCTGTTCCAGGACCTGGCGGTACTGCCGGTGCTGGCGGTGCTGCCGCTGCTGGGCGCCCAGGCCGGCGCCCAGACGGTGCAGGCGGCCTGGTGGGCCGGACTGCTGAAGCTGTTGGCCGTGATCGGCATCGTGGTCGGGGGGCGGCTGCTGCTGCGCCCGGCGCTGCGGGTCGTGGCGCGGGTACAGGTGGGTGAGGTCTTCACCGCCGCCGCGCTCCTCACCGTGATCGCCACCGCCCTGCTGGCCAATGCGGCGGGCCTGTCGGGCTCCCTCGGCGCCTTCCTCGCCGGCGTGCTGCTCGCCGACAGCGAGTTCCGCCATGAGCTGGAAGCGGACCTGGAGCCCTTCAAGGGACTGCTGCTCGGGCTGTTCTTCATCTCCGTGGGCATGCGCGCCAATCTGGACCTCTTCGCCCTGGAACTGCCGACGCTGCTGCTCGTCACGGCCGGGTTCCTCGGCGTCAAGATCGCGGTGGTGCGCGTGCTGGGAGGACTCGCCGGACAGAAGCGCGACACGGCCTGGCGCCTCGCCTTCGCGCTGCCGGCGGGTGGCGAGTTCGCGTTCGTGCTGTTCATCCTCGCGGCGCGCCAGCACCTGCTCGATGCCAGGACCGCGGATCTGCTGGTGCTCGCCGTGACGCTGTCGATGATGCTGGGACCGCTGCTGCTGATCGTGTACGAGGCCTTCGCCACGCGCTGGCTGCTGCCGCCGCAGCGCCCCTATGACGCCATCGACGCCCACGAGACGCCCGTCATCATCGCCGGCTTCGGACGCTTCGGGCAGATCGTCGGCCGCGTGCTGCGCGTCAAGGGCATTCCGTTCACCGCCCTTGACAGCAGCCAGACGCACGTCGACTTCGTGCGCCGCTTCGGCAACGAGGTCTATTACGGGGATGCCTCGCGCCTGGACCTGTTGCGGGCGGCGGGCGCGGCGAGCGCCCGCTTCCTGGTGCTCGCGATCGATGATACCGAGGCGTCCACGCGCACCGCGGTGCTGGTGCGCGAGCAGTTCCCGCACCTGAGGATCTTCGCGCGCGCGCGCAGCCGCCAGCACGTGTTCGCGCTCATGGACGCCGGCGTCGAGAACATCGTGCGCGAGACCTACGGCTCGAGCCTCGAGCTGGCCACCAGCATCCTGGAGGCGCTCGGGGAGACCCCGGCGGCGGCGCGCGAGGCGGTGCGCCGCTTCCGTGCGCACGACGAGACCACGCTCGCCAAGCAGTACGCGGTCAAGGAGGACGACATCAAGTTCCTCGCCACCTCGCGCGAGGCCGCGCAGCAGCTGGAGAAGCTCTTCGAGTCCGACCGCGAGACCAAGGCGGAATGAGGCATGGACGAGGCGCGCAGCGTGCGGGATTTCTGGTTCGGCCCGCGACCGCTGTCGGCCCCGGAGCTCGACCGCCGCATGCGCTTCTGGTTCGGCGGCGAGCCCTCCGAGGTGCGCCAGCGACGCGACGAGGCCATCCGCGAGCGCTTCGCCGGGCTGCTCGAGCGCGCCGCCGCCGGCGAGCTGGCCCCCTGGGCGGACGGACCGCGGCGGCGGCTGAGCCTCATCATCCTGCTGGACCAGTTTCCGCGGAACATCTACCGCGGCTCGGCACGCGCCTTCGCCCACGACACCCAGGCGCTCGGCCTGACGCTCTCGGGCATGCAATCGGCGGCGGACGCCGCCCTGGACCTGGTGGAGCGGGTCTTCTTCTACATGCCACTGCAGCACGCCGAGAGCCGCGAGGTGCAGGATGAAGCGGTGGCCGCGTTCCGGCGGTTGCGGACGGAGGCGCCGCGCGAGCTGCAGGCATTCTTCGCAAGCTCCGCGCGCTCGGCCGAGAATCACCGCGCCATCATCGAGCAGTTCGGACGCTTCCCGCACCGCAACGCGGTGCTGGGGCGCGTCTGTACGCCCGCGGAAGCCGAATGGCTGCACAAGGGCGGCGCGAGCTTCGGTCAGTGAGTGGCCGCGAGGGCTTCCAGGTCGCGGATGCGACGCTCGAGCGCGCGCTGTGCCTCCAGCAGCTCCACCGCCAGGACGGCGCCGCTCGCATTCAGCCCCAGGTCCTGCATCAGCCGGCCGATGACGCGCAGGCGCGGCACGGCGGTCGCCGGCACCTGCCAGCCGCCGCCGCTTTCGCGCGGCGTCACGAGCCCGAGCTCGCTCAGCTCGCGCATCACGTTCAGATCGATGCGACACAGCTGGCAGATCCGGGTCGCCTCGATCCAGTCACCCTCGCTGAGTATGTGTGCTTCGAGCACGTGAGTCGTCACGCGTACCATGGCTCACCTCTGAAAATCAGCGCGCGGATCAAAGTTCAGCTTGGCGCGCATCTCCTCGTAGACCGCCTTCGCCTGCGGCGTGTCAGCACCCGGCAGAACCACCTTCAGCTGCACGAACTGGTCCCCCGGCGAGCTGCCGGGCAGGCCGCGCCCCCGCAGGCGCAGCTTCTGTCCGGTCTGCGAGTTCGCCGGAACCTTCATCTCCACCGGGCCGCTTAGGGTCGGGACTGTGACGGCGGCACCGAGCGCGGCTTCCCACGGCGCCACCGGGAAGGTCAGCGTCACGTTGCGGCCATCGAGCTGGAACAGCCGGTGGGGCAGGACGTGCACTTCCAGGTACAGGTCCCCCGGCGCACCGCCGCCGGCGGACGGGCCGCCCTGGCCGGCGAGCCGGATGAGTTGTCCCTCGGTGACGCCGGCGGGAATGGTGACGCGCACCGTGTGGGTGCGCAGCTCCACGCTGCCGTCGGGCTTGACCTCCGGGCGGCGCAGCTCAAGCGTGCGGGTCGTGCCCTTGAAGGCTTCCTCGAGCTCCACGTCCACCCGCGCGTGGTGATCGCGACCGCCGCGGGCGCCGGCGCCCGCGGCGGCGAACGGCGTGCCGCCGCCGAACAGGGAGGAAAAGAAGTCGCTGAAGTCCTCCTGGGCGGACTCCCCGTCGCCCGCGCCCCCGCGCGGCGCGCGCCGGCGCCGGCCGCCAACATCGGGCCCGCCGGAAAATTCAAAGCCGCTGCCCCAGTCAGGCGGCGGCCGGAACTGCTGTCCGGACTTCCACTCGCTGCCAAGCTGGTCGTAGGCGGCGCGCTTCTCGGCGTCCTTGAGCACCTCGTACGCCTCCTGCACCTCCTTGAAGCGCTCCTCGGCGTTCTTCTCCTTGCTCACGTCGGGATGGAACTTGCGCGCCAGACGCCGGTAGGCAGTCTTGATCTGCTCCGCGCTCGCCGCGCGCTCGACCCCCAAGAGCTTGTAGTAGTCCCGGTATTCCATCGACCCGTCCCGCACCGTCAATTGAGCCCGCAGCCTCGATTCTAGCCGCCCGCGCACCGCCCGCGTGCAGCGGCGACACCCGCGCACCGTTGTGAGGCAGTCGCAAGAGGCGACAGCGCCTCAGGCCCGCGCAGGCGCGCGAGTTTGCCGGGGCACGGATCTTGCTACAAGGTTCCGGCGGACTAAGGATGGTAAGAGATGATGCGCTTGTCACGACCCCCGCCGCTGAAAAACCTGCGGGCGTTTTGCGCAGCGGCGCGTCACCGCAGCTTCAAGTTCGCGGCCGACGAGCTGTGTGTCACGCCCTCGGCGGTCAGTCACCAGATGAAGGAGCTGGAAGCGGCGCTTGGCATGCGGCTGTTCGAGCGCAAGACCCGGGCGCTGGAACTGACGACCGCGGCACACCGGCTGCTCGACGAAGTCGAGCCGCTGCTCGAGGCACTCGACCGCACGCTGGCGCAGATGGCGCGCCGCAACGGCCGCCAGACCCTGCGCGTGCGGCTGCCGGCGCTGTTTGCCAACGAACTCTTCATCCCGCGCCTGGCGGCATTCTGCCAGGCCAACCCACACATCGACGTGCAGCTGGACACCCGCGACCCGCGCCCGGCGGCGCATCCGCCCACCGCCGATGTTTCCATCGTGCTGGCCGACGCCGCACCTGCCGGCATGAAGAGCGTGCGCCTGTTTTCCTCGCCGCTGATCGCGGTGTGCGCGCGCGAGTACGCGCCGCGCATCGCACAGCTCGGGCGCGACGTGTTCGGCACCCTCGCGCTCATCGTCGACCGCACGCGCCCGTTCGCCTGGGACAGCTGGGCGGACGAGGTGGGGCTGGACACGCCCGAACCCAAACAGGTGATCGAGCTGGACACCATGTCGGCCGTGGTACGCGCCGCCGAGCGCGGCCTGGGCGTGGCGCTCGTGCCGCTGGTGCTGTGTGATTCGTGGATGCGCTCGGGTGCACTGGTGCGCGTGTTCGCCGTGCAGCTGGCAACCAATGATTCCTACTACCTCGTCAGCCGGCCCAAGGATGCCGAGAAGCCGCAGGTGCGCGCACTGACGCGCTGGGCGCTGCAGGAGTACCAGCGTGGTTGAGCGCTCATCACGTATGAGGCCAATTATTTTCGTTTGTCGCGAAGCCGCGTTGTTTTTATCGTGTGCTCACGCGCCGCAGATCACTGTGCGCAGCGAGCACACCGAAACGACAGGAGCAGATGAGATGTTCATCCACCGCCACCACGCCACGCACGCCCCGGCGGTGAGTCTGCGCGGCGCAGCAGGATCCGGCCAAGGCGCAAGCACGGGTGCCGCAGGCAGGTTTCGCGGTGCGCAACCTCAGTGCAATGCAGACACAGCACACTAGCAGTGCGGCACCACAGCGCGACCGCCGCGCTGGCGGCTGCACAACGAATGACCGGAGTGGGAGACGGGGCATCACTTTCGATCCCCCTCGAGCGCTGTCCCGTTTCCCCTCCGATCACCCAAAAAAAAGCGCCGCGAAGCGGGGGAAGTCGCATCGCGGCGCGCAGGAGCGAACACGGGGAATTTGTTCGCAACTGAGTTGAGTAGAGCAAGGGATGTGCCAAGTCGATAAACCATGTTGAAACAAAGGCTTATCGCAGATCCTGGAGAGCAACACGGGTGACGCGATTTGTCACTTTGAAGCCCGGCGCAGCAGTGTGAGCCTCAGACAGCACTCGGCCGTCGGTGAAAACCGACGGCCTTTTTCTGGGCGCGAGGCTGGTCAGCGGGGAATCACGGGGACGCAGGCCTGCGACTGCTCCTTCAGGGCATCGCACAGGGCACGCGCCTGCGCTTCCCCGCCGGCCGGAGCCTGCAGGCGATAGAGCTGACCGCTCGTGGTGCTGGCCACGACGATGCGCGGCGCGAGCCCGCTCAGCTGCGAGCCGAAGCGACCCTGCAGGCGCTGCCATTCGCGATCGGCACTCGCCTGGCTGCCGAAGGCGCCGAACTGCACGCCATAACCATTACTGGTCTTGAGGGCCGACGCCACCCCGTTTTCCTCCGACGCCGGTGCCGGCTGCGCCAGGTCGGCAGGATCGGGCGCGGCAACCGCCGCGGTGACCGCCGCCGTCTCAGGCGCGGATGCCGACGGTGACGCTGCCGGCGCGGCCACCACGCCGGTGGCGAGCTGCAGCGCGCGCACGCCGCTGCGGTTGGCGGGAATCTGGGCCTGCCGCGGTGCTCGCGGGGCCGAGCCGAGCGAGAAACCCTCGATGCGGATGCGCGCTTCCTCGGCCCACTTTCCGGTCGGGTGTTGCACCACAAAACCCCGGTACGCCTCGATCGTCGCGGTGCCATCCGCGATTGCCCAGTCGCGCTCCTCCTGCAGCTGCTGGATGCGCGTGCGTGCCTGGGTGGCGAGCTCGCTGTCGGCGTGCTGCTCAAGGAAGTGCGTGTACGCCTCGCTGCTGTCCGCGGCCTCCGCGGAGCGCCAGTCCTGTTGCTCGGGGCTGCAGCCGGCAGCCAGGGCGGCCAGCAGTGCTATGAACGTAAGCCGGGCTGCGCAGAATGTGATCATGGTCGGCCTAATGGGTCGGGTGCGGCCCGTATTATGACCCTTCAACCCCTCCGGAGCAGCGGATGAATGACTCGCGCAAGCGCAGGCTGATCGATTCGATCGGTAGTTCGCCGACGTTCGTCGCCGAAGGGGTGCGCCTGACCGGGGACCTGGAGACCCCGGGGCCCCTGGTAGTGTGCGGGGCCGTGCGCGGCGACGGCCGGGTGGGGGGCGTCCTGCGCATGTCCGTGACGGCCCAGTGGGAGGGGGAGATCCATGCCGAGGCGGCCGTGGTCGCCGGCCGGATCACCGGCCGTCTTGTGGTCGAGAACAAGCTCGAGATTGGCGCCACCGCGGTCATCCGCGCCGACATCGTGGCCCGCAGCATCGCGGTCGCCAAGGGTGCAGTCATCGACGGCGCGGTGACCGTCACCAGCGGTGAACCGGTGCTTGAGTTCGAGGAGAAGCGCGCGCAGCGCTAGAGCGGGTCGCCCCCCAGCTGCGTCACGATGCGCCGCTCGAGCCAGGTCGGTCCGCGCAGGCGCTCGAAGAAGCCACAGTGGCCACCGTAGCGCGCGAGCGTCACCGAGAGCGCCGGCGGACGCGCCAGCCGGGTAAGCCCGCCGGCCGGGATGATCGGATCATCGAGTGACGTCAGGATGCTCGCCGGCACGTCCAGCTGCGCCAGGCGCGCGCCGGTGATCGCGTAGCCGTTCAGGTAATCCTCGAGACTTGCAAATTCGGTGTACTGCCGCACCAGCCCCGCGGTCATGTTCCTCAGGTCCCGCATGCGTGCCAGCTCGCGAAAGTCGTAGGTGTCGGGCCATGCAAGCTGCTTCTTGCGTAGCGAGCGCAGCCACTTGCGCACGAAGTACAACTCATAGCCGGGGAAGCCCCGCTGCAGGGCGAGCAGCGTCTCGCCCGGATCCAGCACCGGGGACACCGCGATCGCTTGCGACAGATTCAGCTCCGCGGCGCGCGCCTGCGCCGCGACGCGCAGGGTGAAATTGCCCCCCAAAGAGAAGCCCACCAGCTGCAGCGCGCGCCCCTGGAAGTGCTGCCGCTGCAGCGTGCCCACCGCGCCCACCACCTCCGGCAGGCGGCAGGAATGAAACAGCTCGCGGTTCAGATGGTGGGTCTCGCCGTGATCGCGCAGGTTCAGGCGCGCCACCTCGAAGCCCTGCGCAAACAGGCGCTGCGCCAGCGACAGCACGTACAACGAGTCGGCGCTGCCCTCCCAGCCGTGCAGCAGCAGCACCGGCGTGCGCGCGCGCTGCGGCGGCGGCCTGGACAGCAGGCACTGCAGGCGCACCCCGTCGCCGCAATCGAGCAGCAGCGCCTCGGCGGCGGCCGTGAGCGGCGCGGCGCGCGCGCACACCTCGCCGCGACGCCACGCGGTGCTCGCCAGCATCGACTGCAGGTGATGGTTGCGCAGCCAGCGCGCCGGCCGGAATTCGCTGTCGCCGGATCGTTCGCTCAGGACGATTGAGTTCAATGCAGACGGATCTCGATGCGGTTGTTGGCGATGGCGGCGCGGTTCCACTCCCCGGCGGTCAGGTCACTGGCCACCGACGGGTACGCCATCGCAAGATTCGCCGGCTCCCCCTGCGCGACCTTGACGGTGAGCGCGCCGTTGGTGGAACTGCGCGTGCCGCCGATGAGGTTGGCCAGCGCCAGCGGCGTGCGCTGTGCGGGCGAAAGCGCCTCGTCGGAGGGGTTGCCCACGACGTCGCAGCGGGAAAACAGCATCTCATCCGGCGCCAGCGAATAGCCGTCGGTGCCATTGCCCATCAGGCAGAAGCGCCCGGGGAAGGTGCGGATATCGACGACGCCGGTCTGCTTCTGCGCCGTCAGGCGCGCGAGCAGATTGCGGATGACCTCCAGACGCGCGCCACCGAGCGCATCGGCGCCGTAGGGTACCGTCACCACGATCGGTCGCGCCTCCGGCGCTGCGGCCGCGGCGCCGGGCGCGGGGGCGGGGACAGGCACGACATTCATGCCGAGCGCCGGCAGCATCGCGGCGCTCTTCTGTGCGCGCAGCTGCGCCACTTCCGCGCTCAGGCTCTCGAGTACCCGCACGTTGCGCCACCACAGCGCGGTGCTCGCCAGCGCCAGCGCCAGCGCCAGGCACGCCGTCAGCCACGGCCACGGCGTGTGCGCCGCCACGCGCCGCAGCGGCGGCAGCGGCACTGCTTCGGCCGGCGCGCCGGGTGGCGGCTGCGGCAGCGACTCGAGCAGCAGCGCGCGCACTTCGGCCGTGATGCGATCGGTCTGGGTGTCCACGCCGGCGACCAGCGCGCGGCGCAGCTCCGCAAAGTGCTCCCGCAGGGCGCTGTCGGTGAGGGGCTTGGACATGATGCCCGGCGCAAGCTCGCCCGCCTCACCCTCGACGCGCACGTTCAGGGGCGTGAAGCTCGACTGCTCGGGCGTGCGGCGGTCAGGCACCAGGTGCAACTGGTAGAGCACCTTGGAGACATCGGTCGGCTTGATCTGTTTTGGCAACACCCCAAGCGCACCCAGCGCGCGTGCCTGTCCGAGGTACAGCTCCCCTTCCTGGGAGGTGTACATCATGATCGGGATGGTGGCGGTGCGCGGGTCATTCTTGATTGCCTGCACCGCTTGCAGGCCGTCCATGCCCGGCATCATGTGGTCCATGAAGATCACGTCCGGGCGGTTGCTGGTGAGGTAGTCGATGGCCGCTTCGGCACTCTCGGCGCTGTCGACGTCGATATCGTACTTCTCAAGTACCCGGGCCAGGAACAGGCGCGCGGACTTGGAGTCGTCCACGATCAAGGCCCGCTTTGCACCCATGCTCCGCTCCCAACACGCTGGGTCTGGTAGTGCAGAAAGTGTAGCTCAGAACCACAACGCCCGACCGTTGTCGCCGAGCAAAGACGGATTTGGGGCTGGAGCGGGGGAATCAGGCCGCGGCGCCAGCGACCCGGGACAGCGCGTTCAGGCGGGCGCGCGCAGCGTACGCGGCGCGGCACACAGCTGCTCGTAGATCTCGCTCATGCGCCGGGCCATGGCAACGGATGACCAGGTGCGGGCATAGGCGCGCCCGCGGGCGGCGAGCCCTGCGCGCAGCCCCGCATCCGTGAGCACCCGTACTACGGTTGCGGCGAATGCCTCGGTCTCTTCCGGAACCACGAGCGCGCCGCACCCGGGCATGAGAATCGAGCGCGTGCCCAGCTCCGCCGTGGACACCACCGGGGCACCCTGCGCCATCGCCTCGAGCAGCACCAGACCCTGCGTTTCGGTGCGCGATGCAAAGACGAAGACGTCCGCGGCGGCGTAGCAGTCGAGGAGCGCGGTGTCGCGCTCGAGGTAGCCGGCAAACTCAACGCTTGCGTGCAGCCCGAGCGCGGCGACCTGCGCGCGCAGTGCCTCGCGTGCCGGGCCCTCCCCGGCGATCATCAGCAACGCCTCCGGAACGCGCTCGCGCACGCGCCGGAACGTGCGTATCAGGAAGCCGATGTTCTTCTCGTGCGCCACGCGCCCGACGTAGAGCACCAGCGGACGGGCGGGCGCAATGCCGGCCGCGGCGCGAAAGGCGCCACCATCGCCGGCGCGAAAGCGATCCGCGGCGAGCCCCGTGGGCACGACGTGGATCGGGGTGCGCACGCCATAGTCGGTGAGCACCGCCCGCATCGGCTCGGACGGGGCGATCAGGCCGTGCACCGCCGCGCACTGCGAGCGCGTGAAGTGCCGGGCCGCGACACGACCCAGGGCACGCGGCAGCACCGGCACGTAGTGGTGCAGGTATTCCTCGAAGAAGGTGTGGTAGGTCGCCACGCACGGCACGCGCGCGCGCCGCGCGTAGCGCACGCCGGCGTAGTGGGCGATGAAGGGCGTGTGGATGTGCACGAGGTCGAATTCCCCCGCCGGCAGCTGATCCAGCATCCGCGTCAGGGCTCCCCAGCGCATGCGCCGGTCCTCGGGATCCGCCGGCACGCGCCCGGCGGCGATGCGCGCGATACCAGGTTCCGCAGCAAGCTCCGCGTGCGCGTAGCGCGGGACGACGAGCTGGGTCTGCACCCCCAGCTGAGCAAGGTCGGCGCGGAAGGTACGGATGGACGTGGAGACGCCGTTGACGCGCGGGAAGTACACATCCGAGATGAACAGCACGCGCACGCGCTAGCGTGTCCGGCGCGCGGCGCGCGCAAACAGCGGTCGCGGCGTGCGCACGCTTAAGCCAGCGACAGGCCGAGCTCGGCGAGCGCTGCGCCGATGGCCGCCCCGGCGATCACGTCCGAAGGGTAGTGCAGCCCGAGCACCACGCGCGAGGCGGCGATCAGCGCCGCGAGCGGCAGTAACACCCACAGCAGCTCCGGGAAGTGCACGCCGGCCTGCCAGGTGAAGGACACCGCGTGCAGCGTATGCCCGGAGGGGAAGCTGTAGCGATCAAGCGGCGCGCCAGCGCGGTCGATGCCGGCGTGGGTGATGAAGGGTCGCTCGCGCACGAACAGGCGCTTCAGCAGCACATAGATGAGCACGCCGAGTGCGCCGGTGAGGGCCATCACGCCGGCCGCACGCAGCGCGGCCGCGCCGTACAGCAGCGGCAGTGCCACCAGCAGCACGTACCAGGCCGGACCGTCGCCCAGACGGCTCGCGACCCGGAAAATGTGCCGGGGCAGCGGCAAGGAGGCACCGCGGTTGAGCCGCCGGCACAGCCCGTACTCGGCCGCATCGACCCGTGCCATGAACGCAGTAAGTCCGGTCGCTTTCATGCAGCTGTGCGCCTCCGCAGCGCGGCCCATGGAGTGACCCGCCCAGCCTCGGGGAAGCCTGCTGCAGTGCAGTGAAAGATATGTGAAAGTTTTGTTGCCCCAAAGGCTTAAGCGCGCTATTTCGCGCACCATCTCACATAACGTGGTCTTGAAGTCGGGGCCGCTAGCGCGCGGGCAGCCGCGCACAGGCCGCGCAGAGCAGCCGTGCGGCGGACCCCGGCCCGTAGGGGAAGAACAGCGACGGCTCGGTGAGTTCCAGCTCGAGCAGCCGCGGGCCGCCGTCCGCGCCACGGATCAGGTCCACGCGCGCGTACAGCAGCGTCGCGAAAGGCAGCGCCCCCACGATGCGCGCGCCGACCTCGAGTTCATCGGCTCCCGGCACCCGCGGCGTGATGTCCTCGGTCGCAAACAGTGCCGGCGTCGCGGCGGCAGCGGCGGGCAGGAGCGCGCCCTTGCGGATGGCGTGGCTGAAGGAGCCGTCGATATAGATGAGCGCGGTCTCGCCGTCGCGGTCGACGCTCGGCAGGTACGGCTGCAGCAGCACGCTGCGGCGCGCGGCCAGCAGGTCGCGCATGTGCGCGAGCATCGCCGGTACCGTGGCACGCGCGTGGCGGCGCGTGTCGCGCGAGCCGGCGCCGACTGCAGGTTTCACCACCACTTCGGCGCTGGATTCCTGGGCGAGGAACTGCTCAAGCGCCGCGGCGGCATCCTCATCCGGCTCGACGAACGCGCTCGCGACCACGGGCAGTCCCTGGCGCGCGAGCGTGCGCAGGTAGTGCTTGTCGGAGTTCCAGCGCACCACCGGCGCCGGATTCAGCAGCGTGGTCACGGCCGCCGTGCGCTCAACCCAGGCGAGGAACTCGGTGAGACGCTCGGTATAGTCCCAGGCGGAGCGCAGCAGCGCCGCATCAAAGCGTGCCCAGTCGGCCGCCGGATCATCCCAGTCGGCGACTTCGGCCTCCACGCCGGCCGCCGCCGCCGCCTCAAGCAGCGGCGGCAGGTCCTCATCGAGGTCGTGCGCGGCGCGCGCGCTCACGAGCGCGATGCGCCGCTTCAATCCCTGATTCCCGTGCCGCGGTTCATGAGCAGGACGGCCGTGCCGTACAGCACCAGCGCCGCAGCCGCCATGAGGGCGAACGCCCCGCCGACGTGCACGTCCGACACCCCGAGGAAGCCATAGCGGAAGGCGTTGACCATGTAGAGGATCGGGTTCGCGTAGCTGAGCGAGCGCGCCCAGTCCGGCAGCAGGCTCACCGAGTAGAACACGCCGCCGAAGTAGGTGAGCGGCGTGAGCACAAAGGCGGGAATCCAGTTCACCTGGTCGAAGTTCTTGGCGAACAGCGCATTGAGGAAGCCGGCCAGCGCAAAGGTTACCGAGGTCAGGAACAGCGCTGAGAGCACCACCAGCAGGTGATGCACGTGCAGGTGCGTGAACACCAGCGACACCGCGGTGACCGTGGCCCCGACCAGCAGGCCACGCACCACGCCGCCGACGGCGTAGCCGCCGACGATCACCCAGTTCGGCAGCGGTGAGACCAGCAGCTCCTCCACGTGCTTGCCGAACTTGGCGCCGAAGAAGGACGCCACCACGTTGCCGTAGGAGTTGGTGATCACGGACATCATGATCAGCCCCGGCGCGATGAACTGCCGGTAGTCAATCCCGTCCATCGCCCCGACGCGCCGGCCGATGAGGCTGCCGAAGATCGCGAAATACAGCACCGCGGTGACCGCCGAGGGCACGATGGTCTGGCCCCAGATGCGGATGATGCGCCCGTACTCGCGGATCACCATCGTCTTGAAGCCGACCCAGCGCACCAGGCTGAGGTTGACCGGCGGCGCGCTGGCGGACACGACGCTGTTCACTGCGAGACTCCCGCCGGTGACCGCGGCGCGTACGCGGACTGCGTACCGCCCGCGCCGGAGGCACCCGGGGCCGGCACCCCGTGGCCCTCGACCAGGCGCATGAAGATCTCTTCCAGACGGTTGACCTTGTTGCGCATGCTCAGGACTTCGATCCCGAGCGCCGACAGGCGCGCAAAGATGTCGTTGAGGTTGTCCTCCTTCGACATCTCCACTTCGAGCGTGTGGTCGTCGATGAGGCGCACCACGTAGGCGTCAAGCTGCGGAGCCTGCGCCAGGGCGTCGCGCAGGTTGAGCACGAAGGTCTCCACGTGCAGGCGCCGCAGCAGGCTGCTCATGCGGTCGCGCTCGACGATGCGGCCGCCGCTGATGATGGCGATATTGCGGCACAGGGTCTCGGCCTCCTCCAGGTAGTGCGTGGTGAGGATGATGGTGGTGCCGCGGTCGTTGATCTCCCGCAGGAAGTCCCACATCGAGCGGCGGATTTCGATATCGACCCCCGCCGTCGGCTCATCGAGGATCAGCAGCCGCGGCTCGTGCATGAGTGCGCGCGCAATCATGAGGCGGCGCTTCATGCCCCCCGAGAGCCCGCGCGACATGCCGTTACGCTTGTCCCACAGCTGCAGCTGCTTTAGGTATTTCTCGGCACGCTGGCGCGCCACCGCGCGCGGAATGCCATAGAAGCCGGCCTGGTTCACGACGATGGTGAACGGGGACTCGAACATGTTGAAGTTGATTTCCTGCGGCACCACGCCGATGCAGGCCTTGGCGGCCTCGAGCTCGCGGTCGATGTCGTGGCCGAACACGCGCGCCTCGCCGGCAGTCTTGTTCACGAGCGAGGTGATGATGCCGATCAGCGTGGTCTTGCCCGCGCCATTGGGGCCGAGCAAGGCGAAGAAATCGCCCTGCTCCACGTCGAGGTCGACGCCCTGCAGCGCCTGCACGCCGTTCCTGTAGATCTTGGTGAGTCCGCGTACCGAGAGTGCATTCATAGGCGAAAGGATCACGGCTCGCGCCTGCGAGCGCAAGCGGCCTGACGAACAACGCAGTGTTGGGGGTCGGCGCGTGGCCGGACAATGCCTCCGGCGGGGTATTGACGCCGCGAGCTGCCGCCAGCGTCAGCTGACGTTCTTCAGCAACTCCACCTGGCGATCCAGGGCCGGCTCCGCCGGCTCGTGGCACGACCAGCCGTCGCGACCGCGCGCCTTGCTCGAGTACAGCGCGATATCCGCCTGGCGCACCGCGTGCTCGTGCGAGTAATCCCCGCCGGGCTCGACGGTCGCCACGCCGACGCTCACCGTGACGTAGGGCCGCGTGGCGGAGCCGCCGTGCACGATGCCCAGCTCGGTCACGGCCTTGAGCACCGCGACCGCGACCTGGGTGGCGTGGGCACGATCGGCGCCGGGAAGAATGGCGATGATCTCCTCGCCGCCGTAGCGCGCCACCATGTCCAGCGAGCGGCGCTGGGCGCTGGTGCGGATCGCGTTGGCGACCTGCTGCAGGCAGCCATCCCCCGCCTGGTGCCCGTAGAGGTCGTTGTAGGCCTTGAAGTGATCGATATCGATCAGCAGGACCGACACCGGCAACCGCGCCCGCTGTGCGTGCTGCCACAGGCCGCGCGCCTGCTCCTCGAGTGCCGCGCGGTTCAGCAGCCCGGTGAGCCCGTCGTGCAGCGCCACGTCCGCGAGCCGACGGCGCTCAAGGAACGCTATGCGGTTGGCATATTCCAGTGCGTAGCAGCCGGCGCCACCGATGAGATTCGCGCAGAACAGCACGAACAGCGAATAGATGGCGACGCTCGGCGCGACCAGTTCCAGCAGCGCGGCGGTCGCGTAGGCGCCGATCAGCAGCAGGTTGGTGCGCACCGCCGCCCCGAAGGTCAGGCCGAGCATGAAGTAGAAATAGAACGCCGCGAGCAGCAGACGCGCGGCCACCAGCGGCAGCTGCGCGGGGGTCGCCTCGACCGCCATCAACACCGTGCCGGCGGCGAACAGCGGCGCGGCTACCTGGATGGCCGGCTGGTACCAGCGCTGATACCAGCGCGGCGTGGTCAGCACCAACATGATCACGACGCACGGCAGCTGCAGGCCGAAGCGCCAGATGTCCGGCTGCGCGAGGCGCGGCCCGACGAGCAGCACGTGGTCGATGATGGCGAAGCCGAGCACGGTGGAGAGCGCGACCACCAGGCTCACGCGCACCCACAGGCGCGCGCTGGTGCGGTAACTCAGGATGAATTGCCGTTCGAGTTCCGCGTCGCGAAACCTGAGGCGCATGTTGAGCCAACGACCTGCGCCGGAGGGCGTGATATCAGACTGCGCGGTATGCAATCGCCGCCCCCGCGACCGACCCCGTTAGCGTCGCGGGTCGGCCTCGTGTTCCTTGGAGGATGTGTTCTTCACGCGGGTGCGCCACACGTCATACGGGTCCCAGCCCGAATGTGGCGTCAGCCGTTCAAACAGATTTTCGTCCGTCCCCGCGAATTCCTCATTCGCCGCCAGAGATTGCTGAGGATCAGCGGGAAGTCCTTCCACGCCTTTACTCTTCATCGTCCTGCGCTCCTGCTTGTTATCGACGGTCCTAGCCTTGCTCTTATTTCTTCCTTCCCCGGCCGCCCTTCCATAGTGCGACGTGGGGGGTAAAGTTTATGTCGTCCCGGGGCCAAAAGCGAATGCGAAAGTATCTGATTATGTTACGTTAACGTTACCTGAACGGAGTCAGCGAAACTCCGTATGTTGCACTTACTTTTAGTCGCCGAAGTAGCGCGCCAGGTACTCCTCGAAGGTCCCCTTGTCCCTCGCCTCGATCCGGCGCTGCGCGAGCAGCGACTCGCTGGCCTCCTGTGCAAACTCGCTCAGGCGTTCCTGGTTGGGGGGATAGAGCTCCAAAAAATAAGCCTTGTGTGCCGCGGACATGCGCAAGGCCAGTTCAAAAAACGACTCGCCGGCATTCAATTCAGTCATGAGGCGCGCCGACGGGGTGAGAGCCACGTTCTCGATCTTGGCCGCCTGGATGGCCAGCGCCTGGGAGTACGGCCGGTTCGGATCACCCAGATCCAGCAGCTCGCAGATGCCGGTCATTGAATCCAGCAGTTCCCGCGCCCACGTGAGCATGGGAACGTTGTGTCCCTCACGCCACAGCGTCAGGGCCGGGTCGCGTCCGCGCCGCGCCACGGCCACGTGGTTTTCATCGAGCGCCCCCTGCTCGGAGTCGCCGATCGGCGCGCTATGCTTGAGCAGACATAGCGCCACGAAGGCTTCGAGGAAGCGCAGCTTGTTCTGATTGACGCCCACCGGGTCGAAGGCGCTGACATCCAGGGCGCGCACCTCCACGTACTCGACTCCGGCGCGCCGCAGCGCCTTGGTGGGCCGCTCGCCCGAGCGCGCCACGCGCTTGGGGCGGATGAAGCTGTAGTACTCGTTCTCGATCTGCAGGATGTTGGCGTTCAGCTGTCGGTACTCGCCGTCCACTTTGACACCGAGCGCCTCGTAGGGCGGGTGCGGCGTGCTGATCGCGCGGCCCAGATCGCGCACGTACTCATCGAGGCTGTTCACCGAAACCGCAAGCCCGGCCTGGTTGCGGTTGCGGTAGCCAACGTCGCTCATGCGCAGGCTCGTGGCGTAAGGCTCGAACGCGGTGCCGCTGCCGTAGTTGGCCAGCCCCGCATCGCGCCCGCGCAGGAATGACTTGCACACCACCGGTGACACGCCGAACAGATACAACACCAGCCAGCCGTAACGGCGGTAGTTGCGCAGCAGGTCGAAGTAACACTCGGAAATGAACGGCGCGTCGTGGGTGCGCGACTGGCGCGCCGCCGCGTATGCCTCCCAGAACGGCAGCGGGAAGGAGTAGTTGAAATGTACCCCGGAGATCGCCTGCATCATGCGTCCGTAGCGCAGGCCGAGCCCGTTGCGATAGATCGTCTTCATGCGCCCGACGTGCGAGCTGCCGTACTGCGCCAGCGGGATGTCCTCATCACGCTCGATAGCGCACGGCATGCTGGTCGCCCACAGCAGTTCGTCGTCCAGGTGCCGGTAGACAAACTGATGCAGGTCGAGCAGGTACTGCAGCAGCTCCCAGCTCTGCGTGAAGGCCGGCGTCACGAGTTCGATCAGCGCTTCGGAATAGTCGGTGGTGATGTGCTCGTTGGTGAGCGCCGAGCCCAGCGCCAGCGGATGCGGCGTGTAGGCAAGCTTGCCGTTCGGCAGCACGCGCAGGGACTCCTTCTCGACACCCTTGCGGCCTCCCTGCAGGATCTGCGGCTCACCGCCATTGACGAGGGCGGAAAGGCGTCTTTCAAAGACGCGGTCGATGCCGGGTCTGCTCATGCGTAACTGCTGACGTGCGCTACCAGCGCCGGCGCCGCGTGAGCACCTCGAGCAGCAACGCGAAGTCCCCACGCAGGCTGTAGAGCGGATGACGGAAGGTGGCCGGGGAGTTGTGCTCGAAAAAGAAGTGCCCCACCCAGGCTGGCAGGTAACCGGCCAGCGGGACGGCGAGCAGCCACGCCCAGCGGGCGCGCGCGAGCGCGCCGGCGGCGATCAGCACCGCGAGGACGGTGCCGCTCATGTGCAGGCGGCGCGACGCACGGCTGCGGTGCTGCTCGAGGTAGTAGGGATAGAAGTCACGAAAGCTCGCGAAGTGGCGCGCAATCCCGCCGTGGTTCGAGGATACGTTCATGTCATCGGACCCGCCGGCGCGGCACGCAGGTCATCCTAGCGCCCCGCCTTGTTGGGGAGCCACTCATTCCGGGGGATTGACGCGGCGGCGGCCGTGCGCACCGCAACAGCCACCCTGGCGCCGGTGCCGCGGCGGCACGGGCGCTGCCCCCGTGGTCGAGGGCCGGTCGGGCCGGGAGCTGAGGTTGGCGCACAATCCCCTTCGAGTTGTTGGTAGCGGCGGATTTCAGGCATCTTGCCGCTTCGCGGGCCGGGCACGCAAATACGCACCGAAGGGGGCGCGGCAGCCATGATCGGCATCATCGGCGGGACAGGTCTGTATGCGATGAGCGCGCTGCAGGCGCCCTACACCGAGGAGCTCATGACACCCTTTGGTGCGCCCTCCTCGCCCGTGGTGCGCGGCACGCTGCACGGCCGCGAGGTCGCCTTCCTCGCCCGCCACGGCCCGGGCCACCAGCTGCTGCCGGGCGAGATCAACTTCCGGGCCAACATCTGGGCACTGAAGAGCCTGGGCGTAGTTACGCTCATCGGGGTCTCCGCGGTCGGCAGCCTGCGCGAGGAAATACGCCCGGGCGATCTTGCGCTGCCCGCGCAATACCTCGATTTCACGAAGGGCGGGCGCGCGGCGAGCTTCTTCGGCGGCGGGCTGGTCGCGCACGTCTCCACCGCGCACCCAAGCTGCGGCACCACCGCGGCGCTGCTCGCGCGCGTGGCGCGCGCGCAAGGTGTGCCCCTGCACCGCGAGAAGACCTATGCCTGTGTCGAGGGGCCGCGCCTCGGAACGCGTGCCGAAAGTCTGTTCCTGCGAGGCGCCGGCGCTGACCTGGTAGGCATGACCAACGTACCGGAGGCCTTCCTCGCGCTCGAGGCGCAGATCGGCTACTGCACCATCGCCGTGGCGACCGACTATGACTGCTGGCTCGAGGATCCGGCGCAGCACGTTTCGGCACAGCAGGTGCTCGCGCAGTTCCGCGCCAGCCTGGAGCAGGTGCAGCAACTGCTGGCGGCGAGTGTCGCGCAGTACGAGGAAGACGAGACCCGGCCGTGCCGCAGTGCCCTGCGCGGCGCCCTGGTCACGTCGCGCGAGCAGATGACGGCGGATCAGCGGGCGCTGGTCGAACTGCTGTTACGCTGAAGGCGCCGTGCAGGCAGTCCCTGCAGCTTGCGGCCCCGAGATGCCCCGGCCGCAGGAGCATCCCTATCCGCGTCGCCGAGCCTCAGCGGGGGCCGTATCGGGCCCGGTGACTAGAGTGACAGCGGCGGCAAGGCGAATAGGTCGCCGCTCCAGGGATGCCGCTGCTCATACGCGGACAGGCGCTCCTTCATCAAGCGCGTGTTCCAGCCCAGCGTGCGCGCCTTCTTGACGGCGATATCCTGCTTGGCGCTCGCAAGGTCGAAATCCTTGTTCGCGGCATAGGCGGCCGCGACGGCCTCGAACATCTGCGGATCTGATTGGATCTCCCCGGCCAGGAGCTTGTTGGCGATCCGCAGGGCGGCGGCCGGGTCGTTAACCTCCGCCACCGGCGACGCCGCCAACAATGCCACGGCGTGCTTTTGCACGTAATAGCTGTCGGAACCCCCGGCGCTTGCCAACAGTGCACGGGCCTCGCTCACCTGCGCCGCGGAAGGTGAACCCTTCAGCAGTTCCTGGGCCAATACCACCTGCGCCGAGGGACTGCCACTCTCGGCGGCGTGCCGCAGCCAGGTGGTGCCGCTCGCCTGCGCCTGGCAGCCGCCGGCCGAGCGCACCTGGCTGGCCACCCAGTACTGCCCGTCGGGATTTCCGGCACGGGCGGAGCTGATCAGCATCTGGCCCGAGCGCGCCTGCGTCACCCCGAGCGAGGGGTCGAAGTTGGCCGCGAGGCCTACGGTGTACTGTGCCGCCGGGTCACCGTTTTGCGCCGCGGGCAGCGCGGTCTTGAAGAGGGTGGCGTTCGCCAGGCTGCCGGTGGCCCCCATGAAGCGCAGCTTTGCCTGCAAGCGCGACTCGACCGCGACGCCGTGGCGCTGCGCCGGCGCGAAGCGTGAGTTGAGCCACGCCTCCACGGCCGCCGCCGGGAAGCCCGTCGCGGGGGTTGCGAGCAGGATTTCCGGATCGCGCGCCAGGCCATCGACGCCAATCGTGAACGCGGTGATGACGATCGCATCCGCGTGCTCGTTGCGCTGCGCTTTGGGATATTCGGGTGTGGGGGTGTCGAGGACGGCCGCCGGCATGAGGTCGCGACACTCGAAGGTCGGCGAGAGGACGCCCTGGCTCTGCAGCGCATCATGACCGTAGCGCGCCATGATGGCGGCCGCGGCGCGCGACTCCTCCGGCGTCAGGGTCGCCGCGAGCGCCGGCACGCGATCGCCCACCTGCTCGCGGCAGCCGTTGCTGAGGGCGGCCTGCAGCCAGCCCACTCCGGCGCCCCGATCCTTCGGCACGCCCTGGCCCTTGAGGGCCATTGCGCCCAGGTTGAACTGCGACGGGCAATCGCCAAGCTCGGCCAGCGCCAGAAACTGCGCGTGCGCGCTCTCGTACTGGCCTGCGTTGTAGTCCTTGAGAGCCTTGCTGAAATCCGCATGGGCCACCCCGTGCAGGCCCAGCCCGCACACGGCGAGCGCGGCGCAAATGATCCGGATAGCCATTGTTGCCTCCCCAGAAGCGTGGCGCACACAGCCGACCCGGTGAGCGCTAGCGCTCGATGATAGCCGTTACGCCCATGCCTCCGGCAGTGCAGACCGACACCAGACCGCGCTTGGCATTGGCGTCGGCGGCCAGAAGCTTGGCGAGCGTGGCCACGATGCGCGTTCCCGTGGCCGCGAACGGATGCCCCAGCGCGACGCTGCCGCCCTTTATGTTGAGTCGGCTGCGGTCGATGCTGCCGAGCGGGGCCGGCAGGCCGAGGACGTGCCGGCAGTAGTCCGCCGACTCCCACGCCTTGAGGGTACACAGCACCTGCGCGGCGAAGGCTTCGTGGATCTCGTAGTAGTCGAACTCCTGCAGCGTGATCCCCGCATCCCGCAGCATGGCGGGAACGGCGTACGCCGGGGCCATGAGGAGGCCCTCCTTGCCGCTCGCGAAGTCCACCGCCCACGCCTTGCCGTAGCGCAGATAGGCGAGCACCGGCAGGTTGCGCCGCGCCGCCCACTCAGGTGTCGCGAGCAGTACCGCACTCGCACCGTCGGTGAGCGGCGTGCTGTTACCGGCCGTCAGCGTGCCGTCGGCGGCGAAGCTCGGATGCAGCTTGCCGAGCTTGTCGAGACTGGTGTCGGAGCGAACGTTATTGTCGCTCTTCAGTCCGAGGTATTCGATGACGAGGTCATCGTAGAAGCCGGAGCGCCAGGCGGCCGCCGCCTTCAGGTGACTGTCGTAGGCGAGCAGGTCCTGCTCGGTGCGGCTGATCTGCCAGCGCTTCGCCATGATCTCGGTGCTCTGGCCCATCGACAGCCCGGTCCGCGGCTCGACCACGGCCGGCAAGACCGGCCTGAAGTGCTTCGGGCGCAGGTCCAGCCACGGCGACACCCGTCCCCAGGCGCCCCGGCCGCGGTAGCTGCGCAGCAGCAGCTGCTGATAGGAATGCGGATAGACAATGGGCGCGTCGCTGATGGAATCCACGCCCCCGGCGATGCCGACCTCGATCTGTCCGAGCGCGATCTTGTTGCCGATGTCGATCGCCGCCTCCAGCCCCGTGCCGCAGGCGCGCTGCATGTCCAGGCCCGGGGTCTGCGCATCAAGGCCACTCGACAGCACGCTCTCGCGCACCAGGTTGTAATCCTTGGAATGCTTGATCACGGCGCCCGCCGCCACATCGCCGAGCCGCTCGCCCTGGAGTTTGAAGCGCTCGACCACGCCGCGAAGCGCAGCCGTAAGCATGTCCTGGTTGCTGGCTGATGCGTAGGCCGTGTAGGCGCGTGCGAAAGGTATACGCAGGCCACCGATGATGGCCACACGCCTGACTGCGGGTCCGACCAGCATGACTTCTCCCTTATGCGCCGCGCGTTAGAATGCCATGCCCGATCTAACGAAGCCATGGAGGCAGCGCATGGGCGATTTCACGACCATCATGGCCCGCGACGGGCACGAGTTTCAGGCCTGGCTGGCCGCTCCCCCCGGGCGGCCACGCGGCGCGCTGGTTGTTATCCAGGAGATCTTTGGCGTCAACAGCCATATCCGCGACGTCGCGGATGGCTTTGCCGCCGAAGGCTATACGGTCATCGCGCCGAGCCTGTTTGACCGCATCCGCCGCGGCATCCAGCTCGGCTACACCGCCGCCGACATGCAGGAGGGCGTCGGCTACCGCAGCCAGCTGACCCCCGAGACGACCATGAAGGATGTGGCGGCGGCGGTCGCCGTGGTCAGGAACTCCGGGCGGGTGGGGACGGTCGGCTACTGCTGGGGGGGCAGCCTCAGCTACCTGGCCGCCTGTCAGCTGCCCGTGTCCTGCGCCGTGGTCTACTACGGCAGGGTCAGCGCCTACCTCGAGCAGAAGCCGCGTTGCCCGCTCATGTACCACTACGGCGCGCAGGACAAGAGCATCCCGCCGGAGGACGTCGAGAAGGCCCGCGCCGCAGCGCAGGCCCCCGAGTTGGTGTTCGTCTACGAGGGCGCCGGCCACGGCTTCAACTGCGACCAGCGCGACAGCTACCACCCTCAGGCCGCCGCGCTGGCGCGCGCCCGGACGCTCGAGTTCTTGGCCCACCATGTCGCCGGGAAAACCGCCGCCGACGGCTGACTTTCGAGGAACCGATCCCATGAAACTGCGTGATCCCGAACTGCTGCGGACGCAAGCCTTCATCGGCGGCCGGTGGGTCGATGCGGCCAGTGGCGCGACCCTTCCGGTGTCCAACCCCGCCACCCACGAGCGCCTCGGCAGCGTACCGGCCATGGGTGCCGCCGAGGCGCGCCGCGCCATTCAGGCGGCGCACGAGGCCTTCCCCGCCTGGGCGGCCCGCACCGCCAAGGAGCGCGCTGCCATCCTGCGCCGCTGGTACGAACTGTTGCTGGCCAACCAGGACGACCTCGCTACGCTGATGACGGCCGAACAGGGCAAGCCGCTGGCCGAGGCCAAGGGCGAGATCGCCTACGGCGCCTCCTTCATCGAGTGGTTCGCCGAGGAGGGCAAGCGGCTCTACGGCGACGTCATCCCCGGGCACCAAGCCGACAAGCGTCTGCTGGTATTGCGCCAGCCGGTGGGTGTCGTGGCCGCGATCACGCCGTGGAACTTCCCGCTCGCCATGATCACCCGCAAGGCCGGGCCGGCGCTCGCCGCCGGCTGCACCTTCGTCTGCAAGCCCGCCAGCCAGACGCCCTACTCGGCCCTCGGCGCGGCGTTGCTCGCCGAGCGCGCCGGCGTACCGCCCGGTGTCATCAACTTCATCACCGGGGACGCGGCGGCCATCGGCGGCGAGATGACCTCCAACCCCCTCGTGCGCAAGGTCACGTTTACCGGCTCCACCAGCATCGGCAAGAAGCTGATGGCGCAGTGCGCCGGCACGATGAAGAAGATCTCGCTGGAACTCGGCGGCAACGCTCCCTTCATCGTGTTCGCCGATGCGGACCTGGATGCGGCCGTGGCGGGCGCCATCGCCAGCAAGTACCGCAACACGGGCCAGACCTGCGTGTGCGCCAACCGGCTGCTGGTGCAGGCGCCGGTGTATGAGGAGTTCACGCAGAAGCTCGTGCGTGCGGTCGCGCAACTGCGGGTGGGCGACGGCCTCAAGGGGGAAACCGATCAGGGTCCGCTGATCGATGAGAAGGCGCTCGCCAAGGTGGAGGAGCACCTGGCCGATGCCCTCAGTCAGGGCGCGCGCGTCGTGCAGGGCGGCAAGCGTCACGCACTCGGGGGCACCTTCTTCGAGCCCACGGTGCTCACCAACGTCACGCCGAAGATGCTGGTGGCGCGCGAGGAGACCTTCGGCCCCGTGGCGCCGCTGTTTCGCTTCGACAGCGAAGCCGAGGCCATCCGCATGGCCAATGACACCGAGTTCGGGCTCGCGGCCTACTTCTACACGCGCGATCTGGCGCGCTCCTGGCGGGTGGCGGAAGCGCTCGAGTACGGCATCGTGGGCCTGAACACCGGGCTCATCTCCACCGAGGTCGCGCCCTTTGGAGGCGTGAAGGAGTCCGGCACCGGGCGCGAGGGTTCCAAGTACGGCATCCTTGACTACACGGAGCTCAAGTATCTGTGTGTCGGTATCGGTTGAGAATTCTTACGTGGGCCCTGCGCGTGTCCGTGCGCTAAGGTGACGGCCGTGTACCAGGCAAGTCCTGCAAGCAACCGCAGCGATGCGGCCGAGCGGATCGGTGTGCTGCTGGTGAACTCCGGCACGCCCGAGGCGCCCGAGCCGCGCGCCGTGCGGGCGTTTCTGGCGCGCTTCCTCTCCGACCCGCGCGTGGTGGAACTGCCGCGCGCGCTGTGGCTGCCGGTGCTGTACGGACTGATCCTGCCACTGCGGCCGCGGCGCATCGCGCGCAAGTACCAGAAGATCTGGTCCGCCACCGGCTCGCCGCTGCGCGAGCTGAGCGAGCGGCTGCGCGCGGAAATCGGCAACGCGCTGGCGCAGCGGGCGCTGGCGCCGCTGTCGGTGGAGCTCGGCATGCTCTACAGCGCCCCCGAACTACGCGCCGCGCTCGAGCGGCTGCGCGATGCCGGCGCGCAGCGCCTGCTCGTGCTGCCCCTGTTTCCACAGTATTGCGCGGCTACCTCCGGCGCGGTCTTCGACCAAGTGAGCGCGGTCCTGAGCGGCTGGCGCCGGCTCCCCGAGCTGCACTTCATCGCGGACTACCACGACCACCCCGGCTACATCGAAGCGCTGCGTGAGAGCGTCACCGCCCACTGGGAGGCGCGCGGCCGCACCGCGCATCTGCTCATGTCATTTCACGGCATACCGGAGCGCAACGTGCGCGCCGGGGATCCGTACTTCAGCCACTGCCACGACAGCGCGCGCCTGCTGGCGGACGAGCTGCTGCTGCGCGACGGCGAGTGGAGCGTCAGCTTTCAGTCGCGCTTCGGCCCGGCGGGGTGGCTGAAGCCCTATACCCATGCGGTGCTCACCGCCATGCCGGCACGCGGCGTGCGCGAGGTGAGCGTCGTGTGCCCCGGTTTCGCAGTCGACTGCCTGGAAACCTTGGAGGAGATCGACATCGAGAACCGCGCGGCGTTCATGGGCGCCGGCGGCGCACGCTACGAATACATCCCGGCGCTCAATGCCGGCACGCGCCATGCGCGCGCACTCGCCGAGCTCATCGCGCAGCACTGCCACGGCTGGACGCCTGCCGGGCAGGGCAATCTGCCACGGGCGGCGCGCGGCACCTCGGCTTAATGCTTACCGCACCTCTGCCACTGCTGGGAACCTTTCACGAAGTCAGCCTCGTGGTGGCTGACACGCGCGCCGCGCTCGAGTTCTACGAGAGGCTGGGCTTCAGCCAGGCCACCACCACCGACACCTTCACGCATCCCTATGGTGTCGTCACCGACGGCCGGATTTTCATCGGCCTGCACCAGCGCGCCGGTCCGTCACCCGTGCTGACCTTCGTGCGTGCCGGCGTGGCGCAGCACGCCCCGGCGTTCGCGGACGCGGGCCTCGAACTGACGGTGTGCCGCACGGGCGAGGATGTCTTCAACGAAATCGGCTTCACGGACCCCTTCGGCCAGGCCGTCGCCGTGATCGAAGCGCGCACCTATTCCCCCGTCGAGCGCGGCGAGAGCGAACCCTCGCTGTGCGGCGACTTCGCGGAAGTGAGCCTCCCGGTCACCGACTTCGCCGCCGCGCAACGCTTCTGGGAAGCCCTCGGCTTCGTGGCGGCCGGCGAGGAGCTGGAGGCCCCGTACCTGCACCTGCCGCTCACCAGCGATCACCTGGACGTCTCCTTCCACCGCCCGCGCCTGGATGAGCGCACGCTGCTGGTGTTCCGCGATCCTGACATGGCTGCGCGAATTGCGCGGCTACGGGAACGCGGCCTGCAACTCGCCTCGCTCCCGGGTACCGGCAGCACCACTGCCCTGATCGAAGGCCCGGGCGGTCTGCCGCTGCTGCTGGCGGACGCGGACTGAGGCTCGTTGGCGCGCGGCGGGCGCCCCCTCCACGGCCGCTGCGACGAGCCGCCGCGCGCACGCGATGGACCCCGCGGCGGGTCGCTGCCCGCGGGCAGAGCCCGGCGCGGCTTTCAAGCATAATGCTGGTTTCGGGTGCCCGTGGCACCGACCAGAACAAACCTGAAAGGATCCTGCATGCGGCGCAGCGCCCTCCTCACCTTGATCGTGTTGCTGCTCTCCTCTCCCGCCTTCAGTGACGGGGGAATGTGGACGTTCCAGGAATTTCCGCACGCGCTGCTGCAGCGTACGCACGGCGCGGACGTCAGCAGCACCTGGCTTGAACGGGTGCGCACCGCGACCATACGCCTGCAGAACTGTACCGCCTCGTTCGTGTCTGCCGAGGGCTTGATCCTCACCAACCACCATTGCGCCGAAGCGTGCCTCGATGAGAACTCCACCAAGGACAAGAACCTGGTGAGCGAGGGGTTCCTGGCACGTAAACGGGAGCAGGAACTCAAGTGCGCCACGCAGATCGCGGACGTGCTGATGGACATGGAGGACATCACCGCCAAGGTCGCTGCCGCCACCGGCGGGCTGGAGGCCAAGGCGGCCAACGATAAGCGCAAGGCCACGATGACGCAGCTGGAGCAGGCGTGCGAGCAGGAGAGCGCCAGCGCCAAGGGCGGCCCGTTCAAGTGCGAAACCGTCGACATGTACCAGGGCGGCCAGTACTGGCTGTACAAGTACCACCGCTACACCGACGTGCGCCTGGTGTTTGCACCGGAGCGCGAGATCGCCGCCTTCGGCGGTGACCCGGACAACTTCCAGTTCCCGCGCTGGTGCCTGGACATGTCGGTGCTGCGCGCCTACGGGCCGGACGGCAAGCCGGCCGCGACGCCGAACTTCCTCCGCTTCCGTCCCACGGGCCCGGAAGTCAACGAGCTGGTGTTCGTCTCCGGCCACCCGGGCAATACCTCGCGCCTGCTCACCGTGGCGGAACTGGAATACCTGCGCAATGTCAGTTTCCCGCGCTGGCTGCTGCGCAACTCCGAGCTGCGCGGCCGCCTGATCCAGTATGGCAAGACCAGCGCCGAGGCTGCGCGAGTCGTCGAGGATCCGCTCAACGGCCTGGAGAACTCCATCAAGGTACGGCGCAAACAGCTCGATGCGCTGCTGGATGAACGCCTGATGCAGCAGAAGCGCCAGGAAGAGGCGGCGCTGCGCGCCAAGGTGGCCGCCGAGCCTGCGCTCGCCAAGGCCATCGGCGATCCCTGGGCGACCATCGCCACGGCGCAGCAGCGCCAGGCGGAGCTCTATCTGCCGTACGTGTACCTGGAGCAAGGCGGGGGCCTGGGAGGAAACTCGCCCGGGCGCCTCTTTGGTTATGCACGCACGCTGGTGCGCGCCGCGGCCGAGCGCCCCAAGCCCAACACGCAGCGCCTGCGCGAGTACAGCGACAACGCCCTGCCACGCGTGTTGCAGAGACTCACCGCGCCAGCACCGGTCTACCCGGAGCTGGAGAAGCTCAATCTCTCGTTTGACCTCGAGCGCATGCGCGAGTGGCTCGGGCCGGACGCACCGATCGTGCGCCAGCTGCTGTCGAAGGAGTCCCCCGACACGCTCGCCGCCCAGCTGGTCGACGGCACCAAGCTCGCCGATCCGCAGGTGCGCAAGGCCCTGTGGGAGGGCGGCGCGGCGGCCATCGATGCCTCCCAGGATCCCATGATCGTGTTCGCGCGCAGCGTGGATCCGGAGTCACGCGCCGTGCGCAAGAGCTACGAGGATGAGGTCGAGGCACCGGTCGATGCCGCTGCCGAAAATATCGCGCGCGCCCGCTTCAAGGTATTCGGCACCAGTGAGCCGCCGGATGCCAACTTCACCCTGCGGCTGAATTTCGGCACCGTGCAGGGCTGGAACGAGCAGGGACAGCAGGTGGCCCCCTTCACCCACCTGTCGCGCCTGTTCGAGCGCGCCACCGGCAAGGAGCCCTTCCGGATCCCGGACTCGTGGCTGAAGGTGAAGGACACGCTCAATCTGCAGACGCGCTTCGATCTGTCGACCAACAACGACATCGTCGGCGGCAACTCGGGCAGCCCGCTCATCGACAAGAACGCCCAGATAGTGGGGCTGATGTTCGACGGCAATATCCACTCCATTGCCGGCAACTTCTGGTTCGACGACCGGACCAACCGCGCCGTCGCCGTGGATCCGCAGATCATGTTCGAGGCCCTGCGCAAGGTGTACAAGGCCGACGAGCTGCTCGCCGAGCTCAGCGCGAAGCAGCCGTAGTCGCTCCACGGGCCCGGCAAGCGCGCGCTTGCCGGGCCGCTCAGCGCGGCGCTGCCCCGTGGGTGGGGCTCTCGTGGGCCACGATGCGAAAGCGCACCCGCATCTCGTCCTGCACCTGCAGGGCGCCCAGCATCGCGCTGAAGGGTTTCAATCCAAGGTCCGTCTGCCGCACGCTGGTGTCACCGCTGACGATCAGGGTCCCCGCCGCCCGCTCGTAGTGCACCGGAACGCGCAGGGTGTGCGGCTCATCGCGCACCAGCGCCTCTATCTCGGCCACCAGCGCGCCGGGGGCCGGCGGCTGTGCCTCCTGCAGGCGCAGCCCGCGCAACACGATCTCGGCGTGATGCTCGCCATCCAGCAGCGCCTCACCGAGCATGTTGTGCTTCGTGCCTGACTTGGCCGAATCCGGCACGTCGGGCGGGAAGTCGGCGCTGTGTTCCTGGGACCGCAGGGCGCTCTCATCGACACTCAGGGTGCCCACCGGGATGTGCACCTCGAAGGTTGTCTGCAGCACGTCGCTGCCGACGTAGAAGGTGCCGGACAGCTCGTGCGAGGCTATCAGGTGATTGTGACCGGCGGCGGCGAGTGCCCCGCCCTTGAACACCAGAATGGTCAGCAGCGATTCAGCCCCCGCGACGTCGTAGGGAACACCGACGTGTGCGGCCGGCGCCGGCGCCGCCGGGGGCGTCACCGGCGGCGCAACCTGCGGGCGCACCGGACAACCCGTCAGCAGCAGCGCGGCCGACAGCGCCGTCAGGCGCCAGAGTAGGCAACGCGCGCTCACGCGCATAAGCTTGCACGCATGGCAATTCGCAACACCATCCACCGCTGGGGCGTCCTCGCCCAGTCATTGCACTGGCTCATCGCTGTATTCATCCTGGCGCAGTTCACGCTCGCGTGGCTGTTTGCTGATCTGCCGGCGGGAGCGAGGAAGCTCACGCTGCTGGCGCGCCACAAGTCCATCGGCATCACGATTCTAATGCTGGCGCTCGTACGGCTGGGGTGGCGCTGGGCCAACCCTACGCCTACTTTGCCGGACACGCTCAAGCCTTACGAGCGCAGTCTTGCGAGATTCACGCACGCGCTCCTGTACGTGCTGCTGCTCGCCGTTCCCCTCACCGGCTGGCTGATGTCCTCCGCGCGCGGCTTCCCGGTAAGCTGGTTTGGGCTGTTTCAACTGCCGGATCTGGTGGCCAAGGACAAGGGGTTGTACAACCTGCTGGTAACGACGCACACGGCGTTGGCCTGGACGCTCGGCGGAGTGGTGGCCTTGCACGTGGGAGCCGCACTGAAGCACCATTTCATGCTCAAGGACAATGTACTGCGGCGCATGCTGCCCTTTACCGCCAACAAGACTCAAGGGTCCGAGCGATGAGAATCCCACTGCGCGCGGCGCTCCCCGGACTGTTGCTGCTGCTGAGCCCCGCCCTGACGCCGGCGTGGGGTGCGGATGCGCCCGCCGTGCCGCACTACGTCCTCGATCCGTCCAAGAGCATGCTGGAATTCAATTTCTCGCAGGCAGGCGCGCAGAACAAGGGCAAGTTCAAGCAGCTCGCGGCGAGCTTCGACTTCGCCCCCGACAACCTGTCAGCCAGCAGGCTCGACGTCACGATCGAGGTCGGCTCGCTGGACACCGGTGACCAGGAACGCGATGACACCCTGCGCTCCGCGGATCTGTTCGCGGTCAGCAAATTCAAACAGGCGCGCTTCAGCGCCACGCAGGTCGCCAAGACCGCCAGCGGCTACGAGGCCATCGGCAAGCTCACCATCCGTGACGTGACCCGCGAGGCGCGCGTCCCTTTTGCCCTGCGTACCGCCGCCGAGAATGGCGCCAGCGTCGTTTACATGACCGGCAAGACCAGTGTGCGCCGCCTCGATTACGGTGTCGGGCAGGGCGACTGGAAGGCGACGGATCAGGTCGGCAACGATGTCGGCGTGACCTTCACCCTGCGGTTCGCGCCCCGCTGAGCCGCGGCATTCAAAGCGGCGTGCCGTCGCCCCGGATCATCTTGCCGCGGGCGTGCGGCGGACTCCACATGAGGTCCACGTCGGCGTCCGCGTAGTACGCGCTGTCCTGCGGGTCGCGATTGCTGATGACCAGGTAGGCCGCCGGGCGGCCGCTGCGGTTCACGAACTGATGCCCATCCTCGGTGCCGGCGACGAAGCCCGCGCACATGCCGGCACTGAGCAGCTGCTCGCCGCCGTTGGTGCGCAGCACCAGCTCGCCCTCCAGCACGTAGACGAACTCGTCCTCGTGCGTGTGCCAGTGACGCATGGAGGATTCCTTGCCGGGCAGCAGACTCGCCACGTTGACCCCGATCCGCGTCAGCCCCAGCGCCTCCCCCAGCCTGCGCACCTCACGCGGCAGCACGCGCGCGCGGTACGGTTCCGGGTAGCTGCTGCGCGAGATGGCCGGCACCGTCTGCGGATCGAGAGCCGGTTTCCTCAGTAACATGGTGCGCTCCGGGTGGTGGCGCGGTTGACTCGTGCCGCTGCCTTCAGGGAGCATGCCATGAGCTGCATGCCTGAAATACTTGATGACGTCGGCAACTGCGTCGATGCGGTGCTGCGCCGTATAGGGCCGCGCATCGTGCTCGCGCTGCCGCTGGGTATTGGCAAGCCCAATCCCCTCGTCAACGAGTTCTACCGGCGCGCGGCGCGTGATCGCACGCTCGACCTCACCATCATCACGGCGCTGTCGCTGCTGAAGCCCGTGGCACACTCGGCCCTCGAGCGGCGCCTGGTGGAACCGCTCGCGGAACGTATCTTCGGCAGCTACGTCGAGCCGGAGTACGCGCGCGCGCTGCAGGCGAATGCGTTGCCGGCGAACATTCGCGTCATCGAATTCTTCCTCACCCCGGGTGCGTTCCTCAACTGCCCGCCGGCACAGCACAACTACCTCAGCGCCAACTACACCCACGTGGCGCGTGAGGTGCTGGCCCGGGGAGTCAACGTCATCGCCCACCTGGTCGCCCGGCGCACGCTCAACGGGCAGCTGCAGCTGAGCCTGGGGTCAAATCCCGACGTCACCGTGGATCTGTTGCCGCGGATCGAGCAGGCGCGCCGTGAAGGTCGCGACATCGTCCTGATCGGCGAGACGCACGCGCAGATGCCCTTCATGGCAGGCCAAGCGCAGCTGGAGCCGGAGCGCTTCGATTACCTCGTGGACCACCCGCGCTACGACTACGACCTCTTTGGGCCGCCGAACGCGCCACTCAGCAGCGCCGCGCACGCCATCGGGCTGTATGCGAGCGCCCTGGTGCGCGACGGCGGCACGCTGCAGGTCGGGATCGGGGAGCTCGGGGATGCGCTCATCTATGCGCTGCTGCTGCGCCACCAGCAGAACGAGGCGTGGCGCGGCGCGCTGGCCGCGCTGGCTGCCGGCCGCGCCGCCGAATCCATCGGTGCCAGCGGCGGGGAGGCGCCCTTCACGCACGGCCTGTTCGCGGCCAGCGAGCTGTTCGTCGACCAGCTGCTGGAACTGTACCGCGCGGGCGTGCTGCGACGGCGCGCCTATGACAGCCTGCCGATCGAGCGGCTGCTGGCGGGCGGGGAGCCGGAGCGCTTCGACGCGACGCTGCTACCCAAGCTGCTCGCCGCCGGCGTCGGGCCGCTGCTGAATGAGGCGCAGTTCACGGACCTCAGGCGCCACGGCGTGTTTCGCGAGGATGTGGAGTTCGACGGCGGCCGCGTGCGCGCGCGCGGCGGGCAGTGGATCAACGCGGACCTGAGCGATGCCGGGAGCTGCACGCGCATGGCAGCGGAGTGCCTGGGGCGCGAACTGCGCAACGGCCACGTGCTGCACGCGGGATTCTTCCTGGGCCCGCGCAGCTTCTACGCCGCGCTGCGGGAGCTGCCGGAGGATGAACGCGCGCAGTTCTCCATGCGCGGCGTGGGCTATGTCAATCAGCTGTATGGCCAGGACCAGGAGCTGCGCGTGCTGCAGCGGCGCGGCGCGCGCTGCATCAATACGGCGATGATGGTGACGCTGCTGGGAGCCGCCGTCTCGGATGCGCTCGAGAGCGGCCAGGTGGTGAGCGGCGTGGGTGGCCAATACAACTTCGTGGCGATGGCGCACGCGCTGCCGGACGCGCGCTCCATCCTGTGCGTGCGCGCCACGCGCACCCGCCACGGGCAAACCACGTCCAACATCGTGTGGAGCTACGGTCACGAGACCATCCCGCGGCACCTGCGCGACATTGTCATCACCGAATACGGCATCGCGGATCTGCGCGGCGGAACGGACGCCGAAGTGATCGCCGCGCTGCTGAACGTCGCCGACTCGCGTTTCCAGCCGCAGCTGCTGGCGCGCGCCCAGGCGGCGGGCAAGATCGGCGGGGACTACGCGATCCCGCAAGCCCACCGCCACAATCTTCCGCAACGCCTGGCCCGCGCGCTCGAGACTCACCGGACGCGGGGATTCTTCAGCGAATATCCGTTTGGGACCGACCTCACGACAGAGGAGATCGCGCTGGCGCGCGCCCTGAAATTCCTGGACGCCCGCACCAGCTCGCTCGCCGGGCGCCTGCGCACCGTGGCCGCGGCGCTGCTGCACGGTAAACCGGCGGCATCCCACGCGGCGGCACTGCGGCGCATGGGCCTCGAGCGCCCGCGCGGCGCCGCCGAGCACCTGCAGCAGCGCCTGGTGGTACTCGGCCTGCATGCGAGTGCGGCGCCGTTGCCGGGCGCCTGAGCCCTCAGCGCCTGCCCGGCCGCCGCCGCGCGCGCTTCGCCGGGGCGCGGCGCGTGACCTTGCGTGCCGTCTTGGCGCGCATCTTGCGGCTGGCGGCCGCGCGGCGCACCTTGGCTGGCTTGGCCCGGCCGCGCTTAGGTGCCTTGGCTTGCTTGCGCGCGGCGCTCTTCGCAGCTCGTTTCTTCCGGGCCGGCGCCTTGCGGGCCTTTTTCCTGGCCGGCGGCCTTGCCGCCTTGGCGCTGTCCGTGCCGCGCAGCTGATCGAGGATCGCCGGGTTCTCCAGCGTCGAGACGTCCTGGGTGATCTCCTCGCCGCGGGCCACCGACTTCAGCAGGCGCCGCATGATCTTGCCCGAGCGCGTCTTGGGCAGGTTGTCGGCAAAGCGGATGTCGTCGGGCTTGGCGAGGGCGCCGACCTGCTCGGCGACCCAGTCGCGCAGCTCCTTCACCAGCGCGCTGGTGTCGCCGGTGGGTCGCTGGCCGCGGCACACGACGAACGCGAATACCGACTCGCCCTTGATCTCATGTGGCTTGCCGACGACGGCAGCTTCCGCCACCCGCGGGTGCGCCACCAGCGCGGACTCGACCTCCATCGTGCCCAGGCGGTGACCGGCGACGTTCAGCACGTCATCGATGCGCCCCATGATCCAGAAGTAGCCGTCCTTGTCGCGGCGCGCGCTGTCGCCCGCAACATAGAAGCGCTTGTTGAACTTTGACCAGTAGGTATCCAGGTAGCGGGCGTTGTCCCCCCAGATGGTCCGCAGCATCGAGGGCCAGGGTCGGCGGATGACAAGGTAGCCGCCGGCGTCGGCGCGCTTCACGCGCTTGCCGTGGTCATCGACGATCTCCGCCTCGATTCCCGGCAGTGGCTGCGTGCAGGAACCGGGCTTGGTCGGCGTCGCGCCGGGCAGCGGCGAGATGAGGATCGCGCCGGTCTCGGTCTGCCACCAAGTGTCCACGATGGGGCAGCGGCCCGCGCCGATCACGCGGTGATACCAGATCCACGCCTCCGGGTTGATCGGCTCGCCGACGCTGCCCAGCAGACGCAGCTTTGACAGATCGTATTTGGCGGGCCACTCCTCGCCGAGCTTCATGAGGGCACGGATCGCGGTCGGCGCGGTGTACAGGATGCTGACGCCGTGGGTCTGGCAATTCTTCCAGAACCGGCCGGCGTCCGGGTAGGTAGGGCCGCCCTCGTACAGCAGTACCGTGGCCCCCGCGGCGAGCGGCCCGTAGGCGACATAACTGTGGCCGGTGACCCAGCCCACGTCCGCGGTGCACCAGAACACATCCTCGTCGCGCAGGTCGAAGATCCACTGCGCGGTGAGCTTCACCTGCAGCAGGTAGCCCGCGGTGGCATGCTGGATGCCCTTGGGCCTGCCCGTGGAGCCGGAGGTGTAGAGCAGGTAAAGCGGGTGCTCGGCTTCCACCCACTCCGGGTCACAGCTCGGCGGCTGGCCCTCGATCACCTCATGCCACCACAAATCGCGCGGTGCGCTCATGGGCACGGGCTTGCCGGTGCGCTTGAGGACGATGACATGCTCGACGCTGGCACAGCCGCCGGCGAGCGCCTTGTCGGCCGCCGCCTTCAGCTCCACGACCTGGCCACCGCGCCAGCCGCCGTCGGCCGTGATCACGAGCTTCGCCCGGGTGTCCTGGATGCGGTCCCTGAGCGCCACGGCAGAGAAGCCGCCGAACACCACCGAGTGAATCGCGCCGATGCGATTGCAGGCGTGCATGGCCACGATCACTTCGGGCACCAGCGGCATGTAGATGATGACGCGATCGCCGTGCTTGATGCCCTGCGCCTTGAGCGCGTTGGCGAAGCGGCACACTGCGGCGTGCAGTTCCCGGTAGCTCAGGCGCCGCGTGTCGCCCGGCTCGCCCTCGAAGATGATCGCGGTCTTGTCGCCGCGCTCGGGCAGGTGTACGTCCAGGCAGTTCACCGAGGCATTCAGCCGCCCGTCGGTGAACCAGCGGTAGTTAGGTGCGTCGCTGTCATCCAGAGCGTGCGTAAAGGGCACCTGCCACTTGAGCTCCCGTACGGCAAGCCCCGCCCAGAAGCCGACGTAATCCGCGCGGGCCTGCGCGTGCAGCTGGGCAAGATCGTCGGGCTTGATGCTGGCCCGCGCCGTGAAGGCGGGTGGCGGGGCGAACGTGCGCTCCTCCAGCAGGATCGACTTGATGTTCTTTTCCGACATGGCCTACTCGCGCTGTTGCTGCAACTCACACCGGCTGCGGGCGTGAAAGCATAGCCGAATCGGATGCAGCCGGGATGTCAGGCCCGCGCCGCCGCCAACAGGCTCTCGATCATCGCCTGTGCCTGGCGCACGTAGCCGCCACCGAACATGTTGGCGTGGTTGAGCACGTGGTACAGGTTGTACAGTGCCGCCCGCACCTCGCTGCCGGGGGGCAGCGGCGCCACCGCGGCGTAGGCGCGGTAAAACACCTCGCCGAAGCCGCCAAAGAGGCGCGTCATCGCAAGCTCAGCCTCGCGGTCGCCGAAGTAGACCGCGGGATCGAAGACCACGGGTTCCCCGGTGGGCGCGGCCAGCCAGTTCCCGCCCCACAGGTCGCCGTGCAACAGCGACGCCACGGGCCGATGCCCGAGCAGCAGCTTGGGCACGACCTCGAGCAGCCGCTCGCCCGCCGCCACGAGGTCTGCGGCGCCGCGCCGAGCGGCGAGGGTCAGCTGTGGGCGCAGGCGCCGCTCGCGCCAGAACTCCGCCCAGTCCGCGTGCCAGCCGTTCGGCTGCGGCGTACGCCCGATGAAGTTGTCGTGGCTGAAGCCGAAACGCTCTGCCGTCACGGCATGCAGCGCGGCCAGAGCCTCGCCCAGACGCCGCTCACAGCGCGCCGCGGCGGGCACGGCTTCGATCCACTCGAGGGCGAGAAAGGCGGCGCTTTCGGTCTGACCGCTGCCGATCACCCGCGGGACCCGCAACGCCCGCGCACCCGCCAGCTCGGCGAGTCCTGCGGCTTCGGCTTCAAACATCGCACGCCCGGCGCGCGCGGCGACCTTGACGAACAGCAGCCCCGCGCCGCATCTCCAGGCGTAGCACTCGTTGATGCTGCCACCGGCCACGGTGCGCTCAGGCCCGGGCGCACACTGTCCCACGCCCAGCGTGCCGAGTTCCCGTGCGATGCTTAGCAGACGCTCCGTGACACTAGCGCCGGCGCAGAAAGAGGTGGGTCGCACGCTCGCCCGCGACGCCTTTCGTGCACTCATAGCCCAAGGCGCGCATGTCGATGTCGTGCCAGAGGTGTTCCCCGCGACCCAGCAGGACCGGCCGCAAGGCGAGATGCATCTCATCAACAAGGCCGGCGCGCAGATACTGACGCACCGTGGCCACCCCGCCACCGAGGCGCACGTCCTTAGCACCCGCCGCGGCCTTCGCAAGCTCCAAGGCGGCCTCGATGCCTCCCGTGACGAAATGAAACTCGGTGCCGCCCGCCATCTGCAGCGGCGCGCGCGCATGGTGGGTCAGCACGAAGACGGGCGTGTGATACGGCGGCTCCTCACCCCACCAACCCCGCCAGCTCTCGTCCGGCCAGGGGCCGCGCACCGGTCCAAACATGTTGCGGCCAAGAATCCACGCGCCGATTCCGGCGAAGGCTTGCTCGACAATGCCGTTGTCGACCCCGGTCTCGCCATCCTCCTGGCCGTGCATCCTGCGCCACAGGCGTGTGTGGAAGAACCACTCCATGAGCTCCGGGCCGCCGACGCCGAGCGGATGCTGCAGATCCTGGTCCGGACCGGCACCGTAGCCGTCGATGGAAATCGCGAAACTCAGTACTCGGAGCTTGGACACTGCATCACCCGGCGGGGTTACAAGACAGGGCAAGCAGCTGCGCACGCCAAAGCATGTGGGCAAACCGCAGCTAGGCGGCCGGCAGCTGCGCCAGTCGCTCGCCCTGGCGACGCAGGAACGGGCCGAAGCCCAGGTGATCGTAGAGCCCGCAGAGCGCATCCATGTCCGGGGAAGCCCGCAGCAGCCCCTCCACGCCGGTGCCGAGTTTCAGGTCGCAGGCGATACGGGTGAGGCGCCGGCTGAGATAGACCGCTTCGCGGTGGTCGGTGAGCTTCTTCGCCAGCGTCGCAGCTCCCCGCAGTTTTAGCTGAGCCACCCGTCCGAGGTCCTCGTACATCTCATCGAGCGAGGCGAACGCTTTCATCAGGGAGGCGGCGGTGCGATGGCCGATGCCGGGAACGCCGGGGATGTTGTCCACGTCATCGCCGGTGAGGGCGAGGTAATCGGCAAAGCGCTCCGGCAGCACGCCGAAGTGGCGCTCGATGTCGTGGTAACCGAACTGCTCGCGGGCGCCGTAGTCCCAGAACACGTCGCCGTTACGCATCAGCTGGGCCAGGTCCTTGTCGCGCGTGATGTAGGCCGAGCGGATGCCTTCCTCGTGCATGAGCGTGCCGAGCGAGCCGATGATGTCATCGGCCTCGTATTCGGGGTCGACGAACATCGCAATTCCCAGGTGCCGGCACAACTCCCGGCAGCGCTCGAACTGCAGCACCAGGTCCGCCGGCGCCCGTTCGCGGTTCGCCTTGTAGGGCGGGTAGATGCGACTGCGGTAGGAGTTGGCGCGCCGCTGGTCGAAAGCGACCGCGATGTACTTGGGGCGCACCCGCTCGATCAGGTCCCCGAGGAAGCGCGCGAAGCCGAACACCGCATGCACCGGCTGCCCGTCCCGGTCGCGCATGTCGGGCAGCACCGAGTGATAGGCGCGAAACACGTAGACCGAGGCGTCGACGAGGAAGATCAAGGCGGTGAGGTGCTCCGTGCAGCCGCCGCCACCTTAACAGTGCCGCCCGCGCCCGTCACCCGCTCAGGCGAGCCAGCGCTGGATGCGATCGTGCAGCGGGCTCGAGCGTGGGAAGTGCGCCAGCAGGTATTCCATCTGGTCGGCCAGCACGCGCCGGCCCTTAAGGAAGATGTATTCCGCGTAGGTGGGCGTGAAGGGCACCGCGATGAGCTGCATCTTCGCCTGCTCGGGCGTGCGCGAGGCCTTCTGATTGTTGCAGCGGCGACAGGCCGCAACGACATTGCGCCAGATGTCCGTGCCGCCCTGGCTGAAGGGGCGGATGTGATCGCGCGACAGCTCACGCGAGGGGAAGCGCTGCGCGCAGTACATGCACAAGTAGGCGTCGCGGCGGAAGAGGGTCTGGTTGTTCAACGGCGGCACGTAGTCGTGGCGCGTATTGCCCGGATTGCCGGTGTGGCCCACGGTGGCGACGATCGAGTTCACCTCCAGCACCGTGCGCCGCCCGCTGCGGGCGTTGACGCCGCCGTACAGTTCGTACAGCAGTGAACCGCACGTGTAAGCCACCTGTTCCTGGTGGTACAGTCGCGCCGCTTCCTTGTAGTCGATCCACTCGAGCGGCATGCCGGCGACGTCCGTGCGCAGCACCATCTGCGACAGCCCGCGTGCGGCGGGAGTCGCAACGATACGCAGGTCCTGCATCGGACCGTGGTCGGCGCGCTCGAGATCGATGCCTTGCATGGCGGTCTGTAAGATACGGCACTTTTGTGCAAGAATTCAACATCGCAAGGTCCTAATTCGATTAAAGATTTTTAACAGCGTGGCCGACCGGCTACGCGACGCGAGAGGCCTTAATGTCAGTAACAATTGGTGCGCTTCGCGAGAGCGCGCCGCAAGAGACTCGCGTCAGCCTGGTCCCGGAAGTCGCCGACAAACTGGTCAAGGAAGGCGCGCGCGTGCTCGTGCAGCGCGGTGCGGGCGAGCGGGCGCGCTTCCCGGACGCGCTGTATGCGAGCGCCACCTGGGCTGATTCCGCCGAACAGGTGCTCGCCGAGTCAGACGTGGTGCTGAGCGTGCAGCCACTCACGCCCGAGCAGATCCAGCGCCTCAAGCCCAGCGCGGTGGTCATCGGCTTCATGCAGCCGCACGCGCGGCGCGCCGAGGTCGCGGCGCTCAAGGCGCGCGGCATCACGAGCTTCGCCATGGAACTGGTGCCGCGCATCTCGCGCGCGCAGTCGATGGACGCCCTGTCCTCGCAGGCGGCCATCGCCGGCTACAAGGCGGTGCTGCTGGCCGCCAGCCACCTGCAGAAGTTCTTCCCCATGCTCACCACCGCCGCCGGCACCATCCGCCCGGCGCAGGTGCTGATCATCGGCGCCGGGGTCGCGGGACTGCAGGCCATCGCCACCGCGCGTCGCCTCGGCGCCGTGGTCGAGGCCTACGACGTGCGCAGCGCCACCAAGGAGCAGGTGAAGTCCCTCGGTGCCAAGTTCGTCGAGACCGGCGTGAGCGCCGACGCCGCGGGCGGCTACGCGCGCGAGCTGACCGCGGAAGAGAAGGCCAGGCAGCAGGAGGTGCTGGATGCGCGCATCGCGGCGGCCGATGCCGTCGTCACGACTGCCTCGGTGCCCGGGCGGCCGGCGCCGAAGATCATCACGCGCGCCACCGTGGAGCGCATGCGCGCCGGGTCCGTGGTGGTGGACATCGCCGCCGAGCAGGGCGGCAACTGCGAGCTGACGCGCGCCGGCGAGATAATCGAGCACCACGGCGTCAAGATCGTCGGCGCGGTGAACCTGCCGGCGGAGCTGGCCTACAACGCCAGCGAGATGTACTCGCGCAATCTCCTGAACTTCCTCAAGCCCGCCCTGGTGAAGGGGGAGCTGGTGATCGACTGGAACGATGAGGTGTTTGCACAGTCGTGCCTGACCCGCGGCGGTGCGATCCAGCACGAGCCGACGCGGCAGGCACTGGAGGGCTCGACATGACCGGGATCGTGGCGCTGTACATATTCATGCTGGCGGCCTTCACCGGTTACGAAGTCATCTCGCGCGTACCGGTGATCCTGCACACCCCGCTGATGTCCGGGTCGAACTTCGTGCACGGCATCGTGCTCGTCGGCGCGATGGTGGCGCTCGGGGGCGCGCACACCACGCTGGAGAAGACCATCGGCGTAATCGGCGTGCTGCTCGCCGCCGGCAACGCCGTGGGCGGTTACGTCGTCACCGAGCGCATGCTGGAGATGTTCAAGTCCAGCGGCACGCGCGCCTCCAAGGGGAGGCACTGATGCCGGCGTGGGCCTCGCGTGAGCTGCTGATCCAGGCGAGCTACTTCGTCACCGCGGTGCTGTTCATCATCGGGCTCAAGCGCATGAGCTCCCCGGTACACGCCCGCAGCGGCATCCTCTGGGCCGGCGCCGGGATGCTGGTGGCGACGCTCATCACCTTCCTGTACCCCGGCATGAGCAACTACGAGCTCATCGTCCCGGCGATGTTCGTGGGCGCGGGCCTGGCCTGGTGGAGCGGCAAGCGCGTGGCCATGACCGACATGCCGCAGATGATCGCGCTCTACAACGGCATGGGCGGCGGCGCGGCCGCCGCCATCGCGGCGGTGGAGCTGTACCGCGGCGAGATGAGCGGATATGCCGCCGGCACGCTCGCAGTGGCGGGCGGGCTGATCGGGGCGGTGTCCTTCAGCGGCAGCGCCATCGCCTTCGGCAAGCTGCAGGGCCTGATCAAGCGCAGCTTCCGCTTCCGGGGGCAGCAGATCCTGAACCTGCTGCTGCTGCTGGCGGCGGTCGTGCTCGGCGCCCTCATCGCCTCGCACGCCAACACCACGCCCGTGGTGGTGACGGGGCTGTTCGTGCTGGCGCTGCTGCTCGGGCTGACCATGACGCTGCCCATCGGTGGCGCCGACATGCCGGTCGTCATCTCCCTCTACAACGCGCTCACCGGACTGGCCGTCGCCTTCGAGGGCTTCGTGCTGAACAACGCGGCGATGATCATCGCCGGCACCGTGGTGGGCTCGGCGGGCACGCTGCTCACGCAGCTGATGGCGAAGGCGATGAACCGCTCGCTCGGCAACGTGCTGTTCTCGGGCTTCGGCGACACGGGGGCCGCCACCACCGGCACGGTCAGTGGCAGCCTCAAGCCGATCGAGGCCGCCGACGTCGGCGTCATGATGGCGTTCGCGCAGAAGGTGATCGTGGTGCCCGGCTACGGCATGGCGGTCGCGCAGGCCCAGCACAAGATCTGGGAGCTGTGCCAGCTGCTCATTGACCGCGGCGTCAACGTCAGGTTCGCCATCCATCCGGTGGCCGGGCGTATGCCCGGGCACATGAACGTGCTGCTCGCCGAGGCCGGGGTGCCCTATGACCTGATCGCGGACCTCGATGAGATCAACGCGGAATTCGAGACCGCGGACGTGGCGCTCATCATCGGCGCCAATGACGTCGTCAACCCGGTGGCGCGTACCGACAAGTCGAGCCCCATCTACGGCATGCCGATCCTGAACGCGGACAAGGCCAAGAACGTCATCGTCATCAAGCGCGGCCAGGGCGCCGGATTCTCCGGCATCGAGAACGCGCTCTTCTACCTGGACAACACGCGCATGCTCTACGGGGATGCGCAGAAGGCGGCCGCGGAGCTGATCCAGTCGGTCAAGGCGGTGGGCTGAACCGGCGCGCCGGGCGCACGGGTTTCACTGGAGGATCGCCCCATGCAGCGCAGAAGTCTGCTCCAGGGTGCGGCGGCACTGCCGCTGCTGACCACGCTGCCGGCGGCACTGTGGGCGTCGGGGCCGCGGCAGCGCGTGCGTCCGGGCGATCCGCAGTGGCCGAGCGCCGCCAAGTGGCGGGAGCTCAAGCGCGCCGTGGGCGGCAATCTGCTCGAGGTGCACCCGCTCTTCGCCGCCTGCGCCGCCGCGGCCGCCCCTGCCTGCGCGGAGGTGCTCAAGAACATCCGCAACCCGTTCTATATCGGGGATCAGGCGGGGGGCACGCAGGTGTCGGGCTGGCTGGATGCCTGGACGCCGGCCGCGAGCGTCTACGCGCTCCGGGCCCGCCACGCGGCCGACGTCGCGGCGGGGGTGAATTTCGCGCGCCGCCACAATCTCAGACTGGTCATCAAGGGTGGCGGCCACAGCTACCTCGGCACCTCCAATGCCCCCGACTCGCTCCTGATCTGGACCCGCGCGATGAATCAGGTCGCGCTGCACGAGGCGTTCGTCGGTGAGGGCTGTGCCAACCAGGCACCCGCAGCGCCCGCGGTGAGCCTCGGCGCGGGCTGCATGTGGAGCGATGCCTACCACGCCGTCACTGCCGGTGGCGGGCGTTACGTGCAGGGCGGCGGGTGCACTTCGGTGGGGGTCGCCGGCCTCATTCAAAGTGGCGGCTTCGGCAGCTTCTCCAAGGCCTTCGGCAACGCCGCCTCGGGACTGCTGGAAGCGCAGGTCGTGACCGCCGATGGCCGCGTGCGCGTGGCCAACGCCTGCACGAATGCGGACCTGTTCTGGGCCCTCAAGGGCGGCGGCGGGGGCAGCTTCGGCGTCCTCACCCGCCTCACGCTGCGCACCCACGAACTGCCGGAATTCTTCGGCGCCGCCTGGGGCACCATCAAGGCCGGCTCGGATGAGGCCTTCCGCCGGCTGCTCGCACGCTTCCTCGCCTTCTACGCCGAAAGCCTTGCCAACCCGCACTGGGGCGAGCAGTTCGCGGTGCAGGAGGGCAACTCGCTGAAGATCTCGATGGTGTGCCAGGGTCTGAGCGCAGAGGAGGCCCGCAAGGTGTGGCAGCCTTTCTTTGCATGGGTGCAGGCCGCGCCCGCTGACTACACGGTGACCGATGAGCTCGGCGCCGGCGCCAAGGCGGCGCGGCACTGGTGGGACATTGAGGGCAACCGCAGCATGATTGCAGACCCGCGCGCCGGTGCAGCCCCACAGCACGGCTGGTGGCGGGGCGACCAGGATCAGGTCGGCGCCTACCTGCACGGCTACGATTCGCTGTGGCTGCCCGCCTCACTGCTCAGGGCGGGCGCGCAGCAGCCGCTCGCGGACGCACTGTTCGCCGCGAGCCGCTTCAAGGAGGTCGGGCTGCACTGTAACAAGGGGCTCGCGTTCGGGGCGCCCGCGGCCATCGCCGCCACGCTCGGCACCGCCATGAATCCTGCGGTCACCGAGGCGTTCGCGCTCGCGATCATCGCCGACGGCGAGGGGCCCGCGTATCCGGGGATGCAGCGCGCGCCGCTGGACCTTGCGGCCGCCCACCGGGACGCCCGCGCGATCGATGCCGCCACGGAGGCGCTGCGCAAAGTGGCTCCGCAGCCCGGCTCCTACCTATCTGAGAGCAATTTCTTCAACGCCAGCTGGCAACAGGCCTACTGGGGCGAGCACTACCCCAGGCTGCGCGCCGTGAAAAAGAAGTACGATCCGGACGGCCTGTTCTTCGTGCACCACGGCGTGGGCTGCGAGGAATGGAGCGCCGACGGCTTCACCCGTATCGCCTGAGCAGGCCAGCCAAGGAGTGCCCCCGCGTTGCCTGACATGCCAATGACCCCCGCAGTTGCGGCGCGCCGCCCGGGAAGTTCCGCCTACCGGGTGCTGGCCGCCGCCGCCTTCTTACTCGTGAGTGCTCCGCTCGCCGCCGCGCCGCCGGCGCCCGCGCCCGCGCCGAGCAAGAAACCATCGACGACTGCGGAGGTGCTGGCGGCCTCGACTTCCGCGGACTGGCGCGCGCTGGATCCGCAGAACACTCTTTATATGGAGCTGCCCGCCGGGCGGGTCGTGATCGAGCTCGCGCCCCAGTTCGCCCCCCACCACGTCGCCAACGTCACCGCCCTTGCCCGCGAGCATTATTTCGACGGCCTGTGGATCATGCGCGCCCAGGACAACTACGTCGTGCAGTGGGGTGACCCGGACAGCAAGAAGTCCGTCGGCGCAGCGCGGCGCAGCCTGGCAGCGGAATTTGAGCGGCCCCTGCGGGGGCTGACGCTCACGAAGCTTCCCGATGCGGACACTTATGCCGCCGAAGTCGGCTTTCTCGACGGCTTTCCCGTAGCCGCCGATCCCGCCAGCGGGCGGGCCTGGCCGGTGCACTGCTACGGCATGGTCGGGGCCGGGCGCGACAATGACGTCGACAGCGGCGGGGGCACCGAGCTGTACGTGGTGATCGGCCAGGCACCGCGGCACCTGGACCGCAACGTCACCCTCCTCGGTCGCGTGGTGCAGGGGATGGAGCTGCTGGCGGTGATGCCGCGCGGCAGCGGCGCGCTCGGCTTCTACGAGCACCCTGAGCAGCGCGTGCCGATCAAGGCGCTGCATGTTGCCGCCGACGTGCCGCTGGCACAGCGCACCGAGCTGGAGGTGCTGCGCACCGACACGCCCACCTTTGCCGCCTACGTGGCGGCACGTCGCAACCGGCTCGAGGAGTGGTTCAAGGTGCCCGCAGGGCACGTGGATGTCTGCAACGTGCCGCTGCCGGTGCGCGGGCGCGCCGCGGGCGCTGCAAAGTAAGCGCGGCCCCCGCGCCCCTCAGTGATGCGGCGGCGGCGGCGGCCGCCCCGCCCCGTGCTGCCGCTGCGCACGCGCGTGATCGACCATTTCCCGGCGCTGCGCCGGGGTCGCGTTTCGCCAGCGCTCCTGCAGCATCTGGCGCCGCTCCGGCGGCAGCTGCTGAAAGCGATGGAAGTTCTGCCGCATGATGGCGCGCTCGTGCGGCGGCAGGGACTGGAACTGCTGCCAGCGGCCGCGCAGCGCCTGGCGCTGCTCCGGCGGCAGGGCGCGCCAGCGCGTGAAGCGATCCTGTGCCTGGCCGCGCTGCTCGGCCGACATGCCCAGCCAGCGTTCGCTGCCGCGCGCCAGCGCCTGCTGCCGCTCGGGTGGCAGCGTGCCCCACTCGTTACCGAACTTGGACAGCAGCTGCTGCTGTTGCGGGGAGAGGCTCTGCCAGGCGACCGGTGCCGGCGGCGGCGGCGCCGCGGGCGCGGGCGTCTGCTGCGCAAACACGGGAGCCGCGAGCAGCAGCAGGCTCGCGAAGGCGACTGAGCGGCAGGTGTTATTCATTGTTCTTCGGTCCCGGGGGGCTCGGGGGCTCGGGGGGCTCGGGGGGCTCGGGGGCGGTGGTGTCGCGGGCTTGGGCGGCGGCGGCGGGTGAGTCGCGTCGGGCTGCGCAAGATAGTCCGGGTTGGTCTCGGCGAGGCCGTCGACCCCGCCCAGGAACTCGAGGAAACCCGGATCCGGGTCCTCCGGCGGGGGCTTGTGCCCGTCGTCGGCCCGGGCCGCGCCGAGGAGCAGTGCGCAGCTGAGCAGCACCGTTATCCGCGCGCGTGACTTGAGCATCAGCCGTCGCTCTCGGCATTCGCGTCAGCCTGAGTGGCCACCCACTCGTAGAACGAATTGTCCCCATCCTGCACCAGGTCCAGTCCCTCGCTGTCGGCGAGCAGGTCCATGTCCTCGACCGCGGAGCGCTGGGCATCCAGTACCGGCAACTCACTCGCCGGCTCGCGGTGCCACAACGTCACCGTGACCAGCAGCGCCGCGGCGACCGCGCCGGCGGCCGGCATCAGGGTGAAGCTGCGCCACCAGGCCGGTCCTGCAGCCGCGGCAGCGAGCGCCGCCTGCCGCGCCTGATTCAGGCGCGAGCGCGTGCGCGCGTCGACGCGCTGCACGCTCTCCTCCAGGACGGTGCGCGCGTTGCGCTCGAAGGGCGTCAACGGCTCTTGCTCCGGGCTCATACGTAGAAATCTCCGAGTTGCGCGCGCAGTGCCTGCACGGCGCGGAAGTAATGTGTCTTGACGCTGCCTTGCGAGCAACCCATCGCCGTCGCCGTCTCGGCCACGTCCATGCCCTCCAGCGTGCGCAGCAGAAAGGCCTGCTGCTGCCGCCGTGGCAGCGCCTCGAGCGCCTGCTGCAGCGCCCCCATGGCCTCGTTCAGCTCCAGGCGCCTCACCGGTCCGGGTTCGCTGCTGGGCGCCTGTGCGATCGGATCCGGCTCGTCCTCGTCGTCCTCGCCGCGAAACGGCAGCCACGCGATGACGCGCCCTCGCACGGTGCGGCGACGCTGCATGTCGCGGATGCGGTTCTCCAGGATGCGGTAGAACAGCGGCTTCCACTGCTCCGGTGGGCGCTGCGCGTAAGCGCGGGCCAGCTGCAGCATGGCGTCCTGCACCGCGTCCAGCGCGTCCTCCTCGTGCCGCAGTGCCGCCTGGGCGATCTTGAATGCCTTCAGCTCGACGCTGGCCAGGAACTGGTTCAGCGCACGCGATCGGCTCTGGGCAGAGGAAGATTCCGTCAGATCCACGTCGCCGTGTAATGCGGCTGGCATGCTATAAGGCGACGCGAGCGTAGCAAACTCGGACATGGCCTGTATAACGCGCCCGCTCCCACTCCGGTTGACGGCCCAGCAGCCCCGCAAGCCCCTGATTTACCTTGAACGTGACTCCTGAGCCCAAAGTCCTGCGGGTGGCGCTCGACACGCCCCTGCGGCGCCTGTTCGACTACCTCCCGCCGACCGGCGCTGCGGGCCCCGTCACGCCCGGGGTCCGGGTACGCGTGCCCTTCGGCCGCCAGCGTCTCATCGGGCTCGTTATGGCGAGCGGCACCGGATCGGAGGTGGCGCCCGAGCGCCTGAAGCCGGTCCTGGAGGTGCTCGATGCCGAGCCGGTGCTGGATGCGGCGGCGCTGGCGCTCCTGAGCTGGGCGGCGGACTACTACCATCACCCGGTGGGCGAGGTGGTGGCGGGCGCCCTCCCCAAGGCGCTGCGCGCCGGCGCCGGCAGCGCCGCGCGCGAGGAGCGCTGGATGGTGAGCGCCGAAGGTCTCGCCGCGCACGCCCGCGGCGAGCCGCGGCGTGCGCCCCGGCAGCGGGCGTTGCTGGAATTTCTCGCCCGCGCCGGCGCCAGCCCGGCGACCGTGCTCGAGGAGCGCGTGCCGCAGTGGCGTGCCGCGGCGCGCGCGCTGGTGGCGCGCGCCTGGGTCAGCAGCTGCGAAGTGCCCCTGAGGTCCGCGCCCTCCTCCGCGGCCGTGCGCGTCGCAGGTCCGGAACTCTCCGGCGAACAGGCGGCAGCGGTGCAGGCGATCGGCGCCGCGCTCGGGGGCTACGCGGCGTTCGTGCTGCACGGGATCACCGGCAGCGGCAAGACCGAGGTGTATCTGCGCCTCATCGAACGGGTGCTGGCGGCGCAGCGCCGGGTGCTGGTGCTGGTGCCGGAGATCGGGCTGACACCGCAGCTCGTGGAGCGCTTCCACGCGCGCTTCGATACGCCCATGGCGGTGCTGCACTCGGCACTCACTGACCACGAACGCCTGCTGGCGTGGCGCGATGCGTTCGCCGGCCACGCGCGCATCGTGCTCGGCACCCGCTCGGCGGTGTTCGCGCCGGTTCCGGATCTCGGCCTCATCGTGGTGGACGAGGAGCACGACGCCTCCTTCAAGCAGCACGAAGGCGCGCTGCGCTACTCGGCCCGCGACCTGGCCGTCGTGCGCGCGAGCCACGCGCGCGTGCCGATCGTACTCGGCTCGGCGACGCCGGCGCTCGAGACGCTGCATAACGTGGAGGCGGGCCGCTACACCCGCCTGCGGCTCGAGCGCCGCGCCGCACAGGCGCAGCCGCCGCGGCTGACGCTGCTCGATCTGCGCAGCACTGCGCTGCGGCACGGCATCGCGACCCCGGCGGTGCTGGCCATCGAGCGCACCCTGGCCGAGGACGGCCAGGTGCTGGTGTACCTCAATCGACGCGGCTACGCACCGACGCTGCTGTGCACGGCGTGCGGCTGGATCGCACCCTGCCGCGAGTGCGATGCGCGTCTCACCGTGCATCAGGGAGCCGGACGGCTGCGCTGCCATCACTGCGGCGCCGACGCGCCACTGCCGGCGCGCTGCCCGCAGTGCGGCTTCGCGGTGAAGGCGGTCGGCCAGGGCACCGAGCGCATCGAGGAGGTGCTGGCGGAGCTGTTTCCCGGCGTCAGCATCGCGCGCCTCGACCGCGACGTGGTGCGCAAGCGCGGCGACCTGGAGGCGGTGGTGGCGCGCGTCGCCTCCGGCGCGGCGCGCATCCTCGTCGGCACGCAGATGGTAACCAAGGGACACGACTTCCCGAACGTGACGCTGGTCGTGGTACTCAACGCCGACCAGGGCCTGTTCAGCACCGATTTCCGCGCCCCCGAACGCCTGGCACAGACCATCGTGCAGGTCGCCGGGCGCGCCGGCCGCGGCACGCGCCCCGGCGAGGTGCTGATCCAGAGCGAGTTTCCCGATCATCCGCTGCTCACCAACCTGCTCGCCGACGGCTATGACGGCTTCGCGCACGCGGCGCTCGAGGAACGCTCGCAGGCCGCCTGGCCGCCGTTCTCGCGCCTGGCGGCAGTGCGCGACTCGGCCAAGAGCGCCGCGGCGGCCCTCGCCTTTCTCAGCGAGGCGCGCGCGCTCGCGCGCGGTGCGCGTGGCGTGCGCCTGCTCGGCCCGGTGCCGGCGGCCATGGCGAAGCGCGCCGGCCGCTACCATGCGCAGCTGCTGCTCGAGAGCCACGAGCGCGCCCGCCTGCACGGCTTCCTCGCGGAATGGCTGCCGCGGGTGGAACAGCTCAAGAGCGCGCGCGCGGTGCGCTGGTCGCTCGATGTCGACCCCCTCGAACTGTTCTAGAAAGATCCTGCGGCCTTGCGAGCGCGGTGCAGCGCTCCTGCCCTGCAGGGGGCGCGCCCCGCGGCGGTCAAAGGCGGCCAATAAGAGATCGCTTCGGGTAAACTCGCGCGCTCAAATACGAGCGGAATTTCTACCCCTTTGAAGCAAGAACTCGAGCAGCTGCTGCTCGCCTCCCTGGAGAAACTCGTCGGCGGGCTGCTGAGCGAGATGCCGGATGCGGCCAGCGTAGCGGTGGAGCGCACCCGCGACGCGCAGCACGGCGAATTCGCCACCAACCTGGCACTGCGCCTGGCGAAGGCGGCCCGCAAGAACCCGCGCGAGCTCGCCGCCGCGATCGTCGCGGCGCTGCCGGCCAATCCTCTGGTGGCGCGCGCCGAGGTCGCCGGCGCCGGCTTCATCAACTTTCATCTGGCCGCGGCGGCCTACCAGCGCGAACTGGCGAGCATCCACGCACGCGCGGGTGCCTACGGCGAGAGCTCGCTCGGTGCCGGCGAGCGCGTGCTGGTGGAATTCGTGTCGGCCAACCCCACCGGCCCGCTGCACGTCGGCCACGGCCGCCAGGCAGCCTACGGGGCGACCCTTGCCAACATCCTGCGGGCGGTGGGCTATCGCGCCGAGCGCGAGTACTACATCAACGATGCCGGCCGGCAGATGGACATCCTGGCAGTGAGCACCTGGGTGCGCTACCTGGAGGCCTGGGGCGAGGTGCTGCCGTTTCCGCAGAACGGTTATCGCGGTGACTATGTGCGCCCGCTGGCGCAGCGGCTGCAGGCCGCCGCGGCGCAGACGCTGCGGCGTCCCGCCGCCAGCGTGCTCGCGAACCTGCCGGCGGATGCGCCGGACGGCGACAAGGAGGCGTACATCGACGCCCTGATCGCGCGCTGCCGCGAGCTGATCGGCGCTGAGGGCTTTCGCCAGGTTCTGGACCTGTCGCTCGAGCACATGCTCGGCGACATCCGCGAGGACCTCGCCGAGTTCGGCGTGCTGTTCGATCACTGGACCTCCGAGCGGGCGGTCGCCGACAGCGGCGCGATCGATCATGCGCTGGCGGTGCTCCAGTCGCAGGGACGCCTGGAACGCAAGGACGGCGCGCTGTGGTTTCGCGCCAGCGAGTTCGGCGACGAGAAGGATCGCGTCGTGGTGCGCGAGAACGGCCAGAAGACCTACTTCGCCTCGGACATCGCCTACCACCTCGCCAAGTGCGAACGTGGCTTTCAGCGCCTCATCGACGTGCTGGGCGCGGATCACCACGGCTACGTGGCCCGCGTGCGCGCGGGGCTCATCGCCATGGGCCAGCCCGCCGACTGCCTCGAGGCGACGCTGATCCAGTTCGTCAGCCTGTTCCGCGGCACCGAGAAGATCCCGATGGGCAAGCGCGAGGCGCAGTTCGTGACGCTGCGGCAGCTGCGGGGGGAGGTCGGCAACGACGCCTGCCGCTTCTTCTATCTCATGCGCAGCCACGACCAGCCGCTGGACTTCGATCTGGAGCTGGCGAAGTCGCGCACCAACGAGAACCCGGTCTACTACATCCAGTACGCGCACGCGCGCGTCGCCAGTGTCATGAAACAGCTCGCGGCGCGCGGCCTGGTGTTTGATCGGGAGCAGGGGCTCGCGGCGCTCGCCCGGCTCGACGGTCCGCAGGAGCAGGCGGTGCTGTCCGCGCTCACCCGCTACCCGGAGGTGGTCGAGCAGGCCGCGGTCAATCGCGCCCCGCACGCCCTGGTGCACTACCTGCGCGAGCTCGCCAACGTGTTTCACACCTATTACAACGCCGAGCAGTTCATCGTGGAGGATGCCGCGCTGCGCAACGCGCGCCTGGCGCTGGTGCTGGGCGTGCAGCAGGTGGTGCGCAACGGTCTCACGCTCCTGGGCGTGTCGGCGCCGGAGAGCATGTGACTGCGCAACTCAGTCACCGCCTGTGCGGCCGAACATGGCCAAGCTGACCGGCCGCGACTACAAGGGCCACCAGCGCCGTGGGCTGCAGGTGCGTGGGCTGCGTGAGTTCTCCTACGGCGCGGTGAGCGGCGTGGTGGTGACCTGCATCGCCTTCGCCTACGTTTCCAGTCGCCTGCACAAGATCCCGGAAGCGGGCGACACGCCGCACCCGGACCCGCACCGCGTGGCGCGGGCGGACACCGAGGTGAGTGGCCCGGGCTCCGGCAAGACCTCCGAGAAGTACGACTTCTACGAGATGCTGCCGAACTTCGAGGTCGTGGTCCCGGAGAAGGACAAGGACGTCAAGCGTGACCTGCCGGCGGCAGCGAAGATCGAACGCCCCGGGGTGTACGTGTTGCAGGCGGGTTCGTACCGCAACGAAGCGGATGCCAACCGCGTGCGTGCGCAACTCGCCCTGCAGGGCGTCGACGCCAAGGTACAACGCGTGGCGGTCGACACGGACGTGTGGCACCGCGTGCGCATCGGACCCATCAACAACCTCGACGAACTCAACAAGGTTCGCAAGCAGCTGCAGGCGGCCGAAGTGGATGCCCTGGTGATCCGCGTCGGCGACTGAGCGGCTGCCGTGCGCTGCGGCGCCTCAGCGCAGCAGCTCAGGAATCCAGCTCGAAGCTACCGGTTGTCGGCGTCCAGTTTTTTCGTTCGAGGCCACGCCGACGACTAGGACGTCCTAACCGCTGCAGCAGCTCTAACCGCGGCGGGACCGCCTGACGCGGACGCTACGCCTTACGGCGCCGCCGCCGCTTCGGGTTGGCTGCCGGCTTGCTGCTGCCCGCAGCGCTAACCGAGCGACGCGACCAGATGAGCAGCTCCTCCGGAGTCTCCAGCACGTCAGCCGGAGCCGCAAAGTAGCTCATGCTGACTTCAGGGCGCTCGGCATAGGGCCGAAATGCCGCCATGCCACGGGCGGTGTAGTCGCCGCGGCTGGTATCGTCAACGCGCAGGTAGAGCGTGTCATCGGCGATGATGGCGAAGAAGATCTCATCACAGTAAAGACCCGCGCCGCCGAACATGCGGCGTGAGCGCACGCTGCCCAGGCCCGCGAGCTGCCCGAGAACGTAGTCCAGATAGGCGCGGCTGACTGCCATGCGGCCGCTGGGCGCACCTTCAGTCTTCGCTGATGTTGCGGAAGTCGACTCCGAGGGAGCGCAGCTTGCGGTACAGGTGCGTGCGCTCCATGCCGACGCGCTTGGCCAGCTGTCCCACCTTGCCGCTGCACAGCAGCAGCTGCTGCTGCAGGTAGGCCCGTTCGAACTGCTCGCGTGCCTCGCGCAGCGGCAGCGCCAGCAGGTCCTGCTTCACCAGCGGCTCATCCGGCGGTGTCTGCACGGCAAGCTCACGCTCGATCTCCTCGAGCCGGATCTCCTCGGCGCCGCCGTGGATGAGAAGACGGTGTACCAGGTGACGCAGTTCGCGCACGTTGTCCGGCCAGGGATAATTGCGCAGGCGGTTCTGCGCGGCGACGCTGAAGCGCCGGAACGTCAGGCCGTCGGCGTCGACCATGCGATCGACCTGGTGGCGCAGCAGGTCCGGCACGTCCTCGGCGTAGTCGCGCAGCGGCGGCACGCGCACGATGAGAACGTTGAGGCTCGCGAGCAGATCGCGGCGCAAGGCCTCGCTGCCGGCGCGCTGCTCGATGCCCGGCTGCGCGGAGGACAGCAGTCGGGCGCGGAACTGCACCGGCTCGCGACCGCCGATGCGCGTGAACTGCCCGGATTCGAACACCCCGACCAGCAATCGCTGCACGCTCGGGGAAAGATCCTCGACCTCGTGAATGAACAGTGTGCCGTTGCCGGCTTCCTCGAGGATGCCGCCGACCTTGCCGCCCGCCTCTTCGCGCCCGAAGAGGCGCGCTTCCGCGTCCGTGTCGCGCAGGCTGCTCGCCACCAGCGGCACGAACGGCGCCGCGGCGCGCGGCCCCTGCTCGTGCAGGTAGCGCGCAAAGGCTTCACGCCCGGAGCCCGGCTCGCCGATGAGCAGCACCGGGGAAGGTGCGATGGCGATCTGCTGCAGCTCGGCACGCAGCTGCTGCATCACGCGGCTCTTGCCGACCGGGATGGCGAGCGGTGCGCCCAGCAGCTTGCCGGACTGGCGGTGGCGCCGGCCGGCATCGAGGGCGCGCTCCACGGTGCGCAGCAGCTTGGCCAGCGACAGCGGCTTTTCCACGAAGTCGAAGGCGCCGAGGCGCGTGGCCTCGACCGCGGTCTCGACGGTGCTGTGACCGGACATCATGACCACCGGGCAGCCGTCGGCAACGCCAGCGGACCACTCGCGCAGCAGCGTGATGCCGTCCACGTCCGGCATCCAGATGTCGAGCAGCACGAGGTCCGGCACCTGCCGCGCGCGCGAGGCACGCGCCTGCGCGGCGTTCGCGGCCACGTCGACCTCGTAGCCCTCCTCGGAGAGAATCTCCTTGAGCAAACCACGGATGTCCGCCTCGTCATCGACCACGAGAATGTGTGAACTGCTCATGCCCGTTCCCTCCGCAATTGATCCCGGCGTTCGCGCGCGCCCCCGGTCGCCGACCGGGTGCTGTCCTTGACGGGTAACACGACGCGCACGCGTGCTCCACCTTCGGGCCGGTTATCCGCATCGATGCGGCCGCCATGTTCTTCGATGATCTTCTTCACGATTGCGAGCCCCAGTCCGGTTCCCTTCGGTTTGCTGGTGACGTAGGGGTCAAATACCCGTCCCAGCAGTTCCCGCTGAAAGCCCGGTCCATTGTCACACACGCTCAGCGCGGCGTACTCGGCATCGCCGCCCGCCTCGAGCCTGGTGGAGATCTCCAGCAGCGGAGACCCAACCCCATCAAGCGCTTCCAGCGCGTTGGTTACAAGATTGTTGAGGATCTGGCGCACCCGGCCGCGGTCGGCTTCGATCCCCTCGATGCGCGCATCGAGCTCCAGGCGGATCTGGGTGCGCGGGTCCTGCGAGCGGTACAGGTCCGCCACTTCGGTCACCAGCTGATTGAGGCTGAAGCGCGTGATGTGCATCTCCGGCGCGCGCGCGTACTCGCTGAAGGCGTTGACCATCTGCTGCATGGTCTGCACCTGCTGCACAATGGTGCGCGTGCCGCGCTCCAGGATCTCCGCATCGCGTTCGCTCATGCCGGCGAGCAGCCGGCGGCGCAGGCGCTCGGCTGAGAGCTGGATGGGGGTGAGCGGGTTCTTGATCTCGTGCGCCAGGCGGCGCGCGACCTCGCCCCAGGCTGCGTCGCGCTGCGCCTGCAGCAGCGCGGTGATGTCATCGAAGACGATGACGAAGCCGACCCCGGAATCCTCCCCCGGCAGCGGCGTGCAGGCGCACATGAGCGTGCGCCGTCCGCCGGTGCCGTCCAGATCGAGCTGTTCGCGCCACTCCTCGCGCCCGCCGGCAAAGCGCACCGCCAGCGCAGCGACGAACTGCCCGAGCCGCTCGTTGCCGGCGGCAAGCTCGGGCAGCGCGCGCCCGGTGGCGGCGGAGAGGTCGCTGCCGAGGATGGCGCCGGCGGCTTCGTTCGCGGTACGCACGGTCATCGAGCGGTCGATCGCCAGCACCCCCGTCGACAGGCGCGCCAGGATGATCGCGAGGCGCGTGCGCTCGCGCTCCACCTCCTGCTGGCTGTGCGTGGCTTCGGCGCGTGCGCGCCGCAGGCGCTTGGTCATGTCGTTGAAGGAGTGCACCAGGAAGCCCATCTCGTCGCGCGAGGGCAGCGGCAGGCGCGTGCCGAAATCGCCCTTGCCCACCGCGCGCGTGCCCGCGATCAGATCCTGCACCGGCCGCACCAGACGTTGCGCGGAATAGATGGCGAGGTAGATGGCCGCGAGCATCGCCAGGAGCACCACCAGGGTGAGCGTCAGGCGGAACATGCCCTTGAGCGGCTCACGCTCGGCCGCGAGGTTCCCGTAGCGGCTATAGGTGTCCTGCACGGCCTCGGAGAGCGCGGCCAGCTGCGCCGGAACCGCATAGACGGCTACCACGAAGCGCGCCTCGCGGGCCGCGTTGGTGCGCGGCAGCACCGCGGCGGTGCGGATGATGTAGCGCCCGCCAGTTTGCGGCTCGAGACTCACGTACGTCAGCCGCTGCTCCATCTGGCGCATCAGGTCCGGGGGCGGTTGCGAGGGCAACGTTCCCAGCGCGTTCTCCAGGCTCGCGGCGAGGATGCGGCCGTGCTGGCCGAACAGCGCGATCTCGAGAGCCTGGCTGGCGTCGCGCTCGGCATCCAGCTTGCCCTGCAGGCCGAGCGGTTCCGTGGCGGCGAGCGACTCGGCGAGCGTCACGGTGCGCTCGGAGTATTCACGCATGCGCAGATCGAGCGCCGCACGCGACAGGCCCAGCGCATCGCTCAGGCCGTTCTTGAACTCGTCCTTGAACCAGCTGTCGATGCCGACGTTGATGAAGGAGAGCGAGGAGACGTACACGATCAACAGCGGGGCGATCACGAGGGCGCCGAAGATGCCCACGGTGCGCGCAGTGAGGCGCGAGCCGGGCACGTGCGCGCGGTAGTCGCGCACCAGGCGCCACAGCTGACGCGACAGCAGCACGCTGAGCACCACCACGCCACAGGTATCGACCAGCAGGATCCACGGCTGCAACAGGCCGAACTGGGTGGAGTTCTGCACGCTCTTGGCCAGCAGCAGGAATGCGCCGAGGCCGATGGCACTCCACAGCAGCACCTGACCGACCGCGATCCAGCGCAGTCCCCGCGAGGATTTTGCGGTTACACCGGGAGTGACCATGTGTACCACTCGCTCACCCGCGCCCAGTCATCGGTCCAGAAGAGGATCGCCCGCATCGAGGTGGAAAGGTGACCGCGGCGCACGCCGGCGCGCACGCTGATGTTGTAGTTGCCGCCGTCCAGCTGCGGCTCGACCAGGATCGGCCAGGCGTCCACGTGCCCGAGGTAGGTGAGCGCCTGATCAAGCGTGGCGAAGGTTGTCTGATCACCGCTCTTGGTGTCGCGTACCACGTAGCGGTCACTCACGGCGTGGTAGGTGAGTTCGCGCCGCAGCGTCAGGTCGACGATGCCGGCGTTGAACCAGAAGCGCCGATCGCGATCGACGCGGGCATCCAGGTCAAAGGTCAGCGTCATGCCGTCGCGCAGCGCGTCGCGGATGGCGGGGCTCTCGGGATACTCGACGCGCGCGTACAGGAGGAACACCCCCTTGTCGATGTTCACGTAGGCCGAGCGCACTTCGAGCACGCCCTCTAGGGCATTGCCGCACGCCAGGCCCCATGCGGCCAAGGCGATGGCATACAGGATCGTGGGCATCCCGCCCCGCATCAACCCCTTCCTTGTTGGATCGCCGCGTAGCATGGAGGCCTGCGACGGCAGGTGCTCAGGTTCCGGCCGTTGTCTTTTCGAGACAAGCATAATAGAAGCCGTCGGTCCCCGCCTCTGCTCCGGGCAGGAGCTGCACCCCGAAGGCCCGCTCGATCCCTCCCGGCGCCAGCGCCGATGCCGCAGGCATCGCGGCCGTGTGCAACGACGGCATCTCGCCTAAGAGCCTCTCCACCACCTGTTCGTTCTCCTGCGGCAGGAGCGAGCAGGTTGCATAAACGAGCCGGCCGCCGGGGGCCAGGCGCGAAAGCGCCGTACGCAGGATGTCCAGCTGCCCTCTTACGAGCGCCGCGATGTCAGTGTTGCGTCGCAGCAGCTTGATGTCCGGGTGACGCCGGATGACGCCGGTGGAGGAGCAGGGTGCGTCGACCAGGATGCGCTCGTAGGGGGCTTCGGCGGCGAGGGCCTGCGGATCGCGAAGGTCCGCGATCAGCGTCCGTGCGCGGCGCCCGAGGCGTGCGAGGTTCTCCTCGATGAGCGCCACGCGCGGCGCCGCCAGATCCACCGCGGTGAGGTCGATTTCCCCGCCGGCGCGCTCCAGCAGGTGGCCGGTCTTGCCGCCCGGCGCTGCGCACGCGTCGAGCACCCGCTGGCCGGCCTTCGCATCGAGCAGGAGGGCGGCGATCTGCGCGCCGGCGTCCTGCACCGAAGCGAGCCCTTCGCTGAACCCCGGTAGCTCGGTTACGGCTACCGGGCGATCCAAAGTGACAGCCGATTCCATCCACTGTATCTCCCGTGCAGCAATATCCTGCGCCGTGAGGCGGTCCAGGTAGGCCGTCCTGGTGATGCGGGACAGATCAACCCGCAGGGTCATGGGAGGGTGCTGGTTACCCGCGTCCAGCACCTGTCCGACCTGCTCGGGCCAGGCCCGCCGAACCTCCTCCACCAGCCACGCCGGGTGCGCCGTGCGCGCCGCGAGCTTGCGGTCCACGCGCGCGAAGAGCGCGCCGCGCTCGGCGACGAAGCGGCGCAGCACCGCGTTGGTAAAGCCTGCCGCCTTGGGCTCTCCGAGCAGGCGCGCCGCGTCGACCGCCGTGTGTACGGTCAGCTCCGCCGCATTGCGCGAGTACTCGACCTGGTGCGCGGCGGCGGCGAGCAGCGAGCGCAGCAGGCTGCTTACGCTGGCGGGGCGGCTGAACAGGGCCTCGAGTGCCGGCACGAGCCGCAGGTACCACCGCAGCGTGCCCAGGGTGATGGCGCGCACCGCGGCCCGCTCGGGCGTTGACTCGGCCGCGGCCAGCGCCGCATCGGCGGACTGCCCGCCGGAAGCGACCGCCTCGATGGCGCGCGCCGCGGCGGCCAGCGCCGGGGCCCCCGGCGCCCAGTGAGTCCTAGCCAAGGCGGCGACCCTGCAGCGCACGGGCGTGCGAGAAGTCGCGCGCACCGACCGGCTTGCGTCCGGGCTGCTGGACCTGGGTGACCTCCAGCACCCCTTCGCCACAGCGGACGGCGAAGAAATCGTCCTCAACCCGCAGGATCGTACCCGGTTCGGCACTTTTAGAACCGTCTTCGCCGGGGATCGGCGACGTTCTGGCGGAATAGATGCGCAGCTGCGCGCCATCCAGGAGCGTTTCGGCCACGGGCCAGGGGTTGAACGCCCGGATCTGCCGCTGGATCTCCCCGGCCTGCCGGGCCCAGTCGATGCGCGCCTCGGCCTTCTCGATCTTGCCCGCGTAGGTAACGCCTTCGGATGGCTGCGGCGTCGGGGTGATCTCCCCGCGCGCGAGCCCGGTCAGCACCTTGAGCAGCGCTTCGGCTCCGATGATCGAGAGCTCGTCGCGCAGCGAGCCGGCGGTGTGCACCGCGGAGATGACCAGCGGCACGCTGGCGAGCATCGCACCGGTGTCGAGTCCCTCGTTCATCTGCATGATGGTGACGCCGGTGCGCCCATCGCCGGCCAGGATGGCGCGCTGGATCGGGGCCGCGCCGCGCCAGCGCGGCAGCAGGGAGGCGTGCAGATTGAGGCAGCCATAGCGCGGCAGCTGCAGCACCTCGGGCGGCAGCAGCAGTCCGTAGGCCACGACGATGAGCACCTCCGGCGCCCACGCGGTGAGCGCGGCGCGCCCGGCCTCGCTCTTGAGCGTCGGCGGCTGATCCAGCGGCAAGCCGCGCGCCAGCGCCAGCGCCTTCACCGGGCTGGCAGCGAGTTTTCGGCCACGGCCCTGCGCGCGATCCGGCCGCGTCAGTACACCGACGATTTCATGGTGTTCGCTGAGCGCTTCCAGCGCCGGCAGCGCAAATTCAGGGGTGCCGGCAAAGGCGACGCGCAACGTCAGTACGCGCGGCGCGCGCCGCCCGTACCCGGAGCGGCGTTCGTGGCGCGCTCCTTGCGCTCCTTGTCGAGCTTCTTGCGAATGCGCTCGCGCTTGAGGTCCGACAGGTAGTCCACAAAGAGCTTGCCCTGGAGGTGATCCATCTCGTGCTGGATGCACACGGCGAGGATGTCCGCGTAGTCCTGCTCGGCGACGACGCCGCCGGCATCCTGCGAACGCAGCCGGATCTTGGCGGCGCGCTTCACTTCATCGAAGATGCCGGGCACCGACAGGCAGCCTTCCTCGGTGCTCGCCTCCCCCTCGCGCGTGAGGATCTCGGGGTTGATGAGGACCAGCGGCTGGTTACGCTCATCCGAGACGTCGATGACAATCAGGCGCTGGTGTACGTCCACCTGAGTGGCCGCCAGCCCGATGCCCGGCGCCGCATACATCGTCTCCAGCATGTCGGCGATCAGGGTGCCCAGAGTTGCGTCGAACTGGGTCACAGGCTGCGCACGGATTCGCAGTCTCGGGTCGGGAAATTCGAGGATGGTTCGTAGGGCCATGGCGTTGTCTATATAGGGGCGGCACCACCCGTGATCCAGCGCACAAAGTTGACATTAATTCGTATGCCGCAGGGCGCCATGCCAGTATAACGAACTGCAGTTCCGGCGCAGGTCGAGTGGTCCACCTTGCGCAATGAGGAGTGGAGGATGGTCTCAAATCAAGTACTTGGCGCTCGCGCCGTCGCGGGCCTCTTAATCCTGTCCTTGGCAGTTTCGGGGTGCTCACACTTCAGACACCACGAGGCGGAGGCCGCGGCTCCCGCGTCCGCGCCGGTGGCGGCGCAGTCATCCAGCGGCACCACGCTGGCACAGGCGGCTCCGCAGGAAATGACGGCCACCGAGGCGGCCATCAGCGCCGGCAACGCGGCGCCGGCTCCCGCCTCCAGTGCGGTCGACACCCGCGGCATGGTGAACCCCACCGCGCCCATGCACTACACGGTCAAGAAGGGCGACACGCTCTGGGGCATCGCTTCGATGTACCTGAAGGATCCGTGGCTGTGGCCCGAAGTGTGGATCATCAATCCGCAGATCCCGAACCCCCACCTGATCTACCCCGGTGACACGCTGGCGCTCGCCTACGGCGCCGACGGGCGCCCGCATGTCAGCGTGGAGCAGGCCGGCACCGTGCGGCTGGATCCGCGCCTGCGCAGCACCCCGCTCGACAGCGCCATCCCGACGATCCCCTATTCGGCCATCGCCGCCTTCCTGTCGCGGCCGACGGTCATGAGCGACGACGAGGTCAAGCACGCGCCCTACGTGGTCGCCTTCCGCGACATGCACAATGTTGCCGGCTCGAACAACGAGGCCTACATCCGCAACCTCACGGCGATCCAGAATTCCCGCTACGCCGTGGTCCATATCGCAGGTCCGCTGCGCGATCCGGATGACAACAGCCTGCTCGGCTACGAGGCGATCTACACCGCGACCGCGCTGGTGCAGCACCCCGGGGATCCGGCCAAGGCGGTGCTGATCGACCCGGCGCGCGAGACGCTGCGGGGCGACCGGCTGCTGTCAGCCGAGAACACCGAAACCCCGGTGACCTTCACCCCGCGCGCCCCCTCGGCCCAGGTCAAGGGACGCATCATCGACGTGGTCGGTGGCACGGAGCTCGTCGGTCAGTACGCGGTGATCGTGATCAACCGCGGCCGCAGCCAGGGCATCGAGCCGGGCAGCGTGCTCGCGATCGATAAGGCCGGCGACACCGTCCCCGACCTGTATCGCGGCGGGCGCAACATCGGGTCGAACATCGACACCACCTTCGCCCCGAAAGTGAAGCTGCCGGATGAGCGCAACGGCACCCTGCTGGTGTTCAAAGTGTTCGACCGGCTGAGCTACGCGCTCGTCGTCGGCGCCTCGAACACCATCGAGGTCGGCGACATCGTGCGCAACCCGTAGCCGCTGCCGACCAACCGCAAGCCTGCTCAAGGACCGCCGCGGCACGCAGGTGCCGCGGCGGTGTGCGTTTCGGGGTGCGTCATCCTGGGCCGGCGCAGGGGTGCGCGGGCGGCGCGGCCGCTGCGGCAGCGCCGTACGGCGCACGAATCCTCCATCGCAACAGCCACTTACGCGGTTGCCTCCGGCACCCGGGGCGACGTCGGAATTGGACAAGCCTGGGGAAATACTGTTAGATGCCCTCGACTTTGAATCCGCGACCCTTGAATTTCCCGTCGCACGCACGCACTTGCTCCGCTTCAGTCGTTGCCTCGCTGTTGCTGAAGACTTCCGGCGAAGGGGCGTAGGGCGACTCTTCTGGAGATGGCCGTTAGCGGCCGAATACCTTGCATGATGACTGGCAGCGTTCTTGACATCCTGATCTACGTTTTCGACCGGTACATGCTCAACGAGACGCCGGAGGTGCCGCAGCGTGAGCATCTGGCGCGGGATCTTGAGCGCGCCGGCTTTGCACCGGCGAACGTGGAGCGCGCGCTCGACTGGCTGACCGATCTCGCCTTCGGCCACGAACGGGCCGGCGCGGTGACCGCGCGCGCCGAGTCCGCGCGCGGCGGCGTGCGCATCTTCAGCGACAGCGAGCTTGCCCGCCTGTCGACCGAGAGCCGCGGGCTGTTGCTGACGCTCGAGAATGCGCAGGTGCTGACTCCGCAGCAGCGCGAGATCGTCATCGAGCGCATGCTGGACCTGGATGCCGACGAACCGGACACGGAGCAGCTGAAATGGGTCGTGCTGATGGTGCTCTCGAGCCAGCCCGGCCAGGAGCTCGCGGTCGAGCGGCTCGGGGGGCTGATCACGGACGCGCGCTTCAGTGCCCCGCATTGAGCCAGCAGGCCGCACCCGTTGCTGCAGAGCTCCGCGGCTTGCCCGCGGATTTTCGTTTTAGGAACGAGCGTTTTAGTAGGTAATGGCAGACAACCTGGTCATAGTCGAATCGCCCGCCAAGGCGAAGACGATCAAGAAGTATCTCGGCAAGGATTTCGACGTCCTCGCCTCCTACGGCCACGTGCGCGATCTGGTGCCCAAGGAAGGCGCAGTCGATCCGGACGCCGGCTACGCCATGAAGTACCGGGTGCTGGAGAAGAATGAGCGGCACGTCGAGGCCATCGCCCGCACGCTCAAGAAGTCCAAGGCGCTGTATCTGGCGACCGACCCGGACCGCGAGGGCGAGGCGATCGCCTGGCACCTGAAGGAGATCCTGGACGAGCGCGGCGACCTCAAGGGCAAGCAGGTGTACCGGGTCGTGTTCTACGAGATCACGCGCAACGCCATCCGCGCCGCCGTCGGGGAGCCGCGCGGGCTGTCGCTGGAGCTGGTGAACGCGCAGCAGGCGCGCCGCGCGCTCGACTACCTGGTCGGCTTCAACCTCTCCCCGCTGCTGTGGAAGAAGGTGCGCCAGGGACTGTCCGCCGGCCGCGTGCAGAGTCCCGCACTGCGCATGATCTGCGAGCGCGAAGAGGAAATCGAAGCCTTCAAGGCACAGGAATACTGGACCATCGAGGGCGAGGGCGCGCACAGCGCGCAGAACTTCCCGCTGAAGCTGCTCGAGTACCGCGGCAGCAAGGTCGAACAGTTCAGCTTCACCAACGAGGCGCAGGCGCGCGAGGTCGAGCGCACCATCCAGGCGGCCGCGGCCGGCGCGCTCACCGTGCTCGCGATCGAGCGCAAGCAGCGGCGCCGCAACCCCGCCCCGCCCTTCACCACCTCCACCCTGCAGCAGGAGGCCGCCCGCAAGCTCGGCTTCAACGCGCGGCGCACCATGCGGCTCGCGCAGCAGCTGTACGAGGGGCAGGACATCGGCGAGGGCAGCGTCGGACTCATTACTTACATGCGCACCGACTCGGTGTCGCTCGCCGCCGAGGCGGTGACCGAGATCCGCGAGGTGGCGGCCCGTCTGTACGGCCAGCACGAGGTCGCCGAAGAGCCGCGCATCTACAAGACCAAGTCGAAGAATGCCCAGGAAGCCCACGAGGCCATCCGCCCGACCTCGGCGGCGATCACGCCCGCCGACGTCGAGGGCAAGCTCGAGGATGACCTCTACCGCCTCTACGCCCTGATCTGGAAGCGCGCGGTCGCCTCGCAGATGAGCCACGCGGTGTTCGATACCGTGGCGGTCGACATGCGCGCCGGTGCCGACGGCCCGCAGCGCCACCTGCTGCGCGCCAACGGCTCCACGCTCGTCAAGCCCGGCTACATCTCGGTGTACCAGGAAGGCACGGACGACGCCAAGATCGACGACACCGACCACGTGCTGCCGCCGATGCGCGAGGGCGACACGGTGAGCCTCGAGGCACTGCGGGCCGAGCAGCATTTCACCGAGCCACCGCCACGCTTCAGCGAGGCCTCGCTGGTGAAGGCGCTGGAGGAGCACGGCATCGGCCGCCCCTCCACCTACGCGACCATCATCTCGACGCTGCAGGACCGCGAGTACGTGGAGATGGACAGCCGGCGCTTCGTGCCGACCGACATCGGCAAGATCGTGTGCCGCTTCCTCACCAGTCACTTCCATCGCTACGTGGAGTACGGCTTCACCGCGGCGATGGAGGACGAGCTGGACGCGGTGTCGCGCGGCGAGGAGGACTGGACGGTTCCGCTGGAGAAATTCTGGAAGCCGTTCATCCACCAGGTCGACAAGATCGAGAAGACCGTCACGCGCGAGCAGGTCGCCCAGGCGCGCGAGCTCGGCAAGGATGCCGCCACCGGCAAGCCGGTGACGGTGCGCATGGGCCGCTTCGGCCCGTTCGTCCAGATCGGCACGAAGGATGACGAGGAGAAGCCGCGCTTTGCCGGGCTGCGTCCGGGGCAGAAGATGGATCACATCACCCTCGCCGACGCCATGGAACTGTTCATCCTGCCGCGCACCCTCGGGGAGACCGCTGCCGGGGAGACCATCGTGGCCAACGTCGGGCGCTTCGGCCCCTACGTGAAGTACGGCAGCAAGTACGCCTCGCTCAAGGAGGACGACCCGTATACGGTGACCCTCGAGCGCGCCCGCGAAGTGATCCGCCTCAAGCAGGAGGCGGATGCGGCGCGGCTCATCCAGGATTTCCCGGACGCCGGCATCCAGGTGCTGAACGGCCGCTACGGCCCGTACATCACGGACAAGAAGAAAAATGCCAAGATCCCCAAGGAGCGCGACCCGAAGACCCTGACGCTGGAGGAGTGCCGCACCCTGCTCGCGGCGGCGCCCGAGCGCGGCGGTCGCTTCGGCCGCTGGGGCCGGGGCCGCAAGGCCGCCGCGCCCGCCGCCGCGGCGCCGACTGCAGCGGAGACCGTCACTCCGGGCACCGCGGGCCGCAAGAAGGCCGCCGCCAGGGCGAGCAATGGCGCCGCGGCCGCGGCGCGCGCGGCCAGCCCGCGCAGCCCGGCTTCCAAGGCGGCGGCGCACGCCGCCCCTGCGGTCGCGGGCAACGGCCGCGCCAAGTCACCCCCGCGCGCGGCGCGCAAACACGCCGCGGCCAAGTCGCGCAAGGCGCCGCTGCGCAAGGCGCGCGCGACGCCCAAGGCCAGTGTCAGCCGCACGCGCGGCGCCAAGTAGCGTCTTGGTGTGCGGCGCTGCGCCATCCGGGCGCTGCCGGGTGAAGCAAGTGCGAAGGCCCTCCGGTGTCTGCAGCCACCTGCCGCGAGCGCTCCACTGCGTCCCCACCGCCACGCGGCCCGCCGGCTGAAGCGCCGCCCAGCCCGCCATGAAATACCGCCACAGCTTCCACGCCGGAAACTTCGCGGACGTGCACAAGCAGGTGACGCTGCTGGCGCTGCTGGGCGCGCTGAAGAAGAAGGAGAAGGGCTTCCTCTATCTCGAAACGCACGCCGGCCGCGGCAGCTACGATCTCTCCACCCCGACCGCGGAGGCCGCCGCCGGCATCGGCCGGTTCGAGGCCGCGCAGCCGCAGGCCGAGGAGCTGCGCGCCTATGCCGCCGCGCTCGGCGAGCTGCGCCGGGAGCTCAAGCACCGCTACTTCTATCCGGGTTCGCCGCTGCTCGCGGTGCGGGCCCTGCGCGCCCAGGATCGCGCCGTGCTCATCGAGCTGCAGGGCCCGGAGGCACACGCGCTCGAGGCGGCGCTCGGCACGCTCGCGGCGGTGCACGGCGGCGACGCGCCTCACACGCACGTGGAACGCGGTGATGGCTTCCAGCGCCTGAAGGCGTGGCTGCCGCCCGCCGAGCGGCGCGCGCTCACCTTCATCGATCCGCCTTACGAGGAGACCCAGCAGGACTTCAGCCACGCCACCGCGGCGCTCGCGGAGGGGCTGCGGCGCTTTCCGACCGGAATCTTCGCCTGCTGGTACCCGATCAAGGACGAGCGCACCACGCGCAGCTGGCAGGTCAGCTGCGTGCGCACGCTCGAGGCGCCGCTGCTGGCAAGCGAGCTGTGGCTGTACCCGCGTGATTCGCGCGTGGCGCTCAACGGCTCGGGCCTGCTCATCGCGAACCCGCCGCACCTGACGCTCGAGCGCATGCAGGCGTGGCTGCCGCAGCTGGTCGGGACGCTCAGCGATCACGCGGCCGCGGGCAGCAGCGCGCAGATGCTGTCAAACTGCGCCCCATGAGCCCAGCCCCGGACCAGTACGGTGTCGTCGGTCACCCGGTGAGCCACAGCCTCTCGCCCTTCATACACGGCCTGTTCGCGCGCGAGACCGCCCAGGAGATGATCTACCGGCCCTATGACGTGAAGCCGGAGGAGTTCCGCGCGCGCGTTCAGGAGTTCTTTGACAGTGGCGGCCGCGGGCTCAACGTCACCCTGCCCCACAAGGTCGCCGCGGTCGACGTCGCGCACGAGCTCACCGCGCGCGCCGCGCACGCGGCCGCGGTCAACACGCTCGCGGTCAAGGGGGATGGCATCCTGGGCGACAACACCGACGGCGCCGGCCTGGTGCGCGACCTGTGTGACAACCTGGGACTGGTGATCACCAACCGCCGCGTGCTGGTCATCGGGGCGGGCGGGGCGACCCGCGGCATCCTCGCGCCGCTTTTGGGGCTGGAGCCGACCTCGGTGGTGATCGCCAACCGCACGCCCGAGCGCGCCGAGGCGCTCGCCGCGGCATTCTCCGACCTCGGCGCCACCCAGGGCGTCGGCTTTGAGCACATCGAGAGCGCGCCCTTTGACCTGATCATCAATGCCACCTCCGCGAGCCTCTCCGGCGACATCCCGCCGATCCCCGATGCCGCCATCGCCGCGCAAACGGTGTGCTACGACCTCGCTTATGGCAGGTCGGCGACTGCGTTCGTGCACTGGGCGAGGGCCAAGGGCTGCGCGCGTGCCATGCAGGGACTGGGCATGCTGGTGGAGCAGGCGGCGGAATCCTTCCGCCTGTGGCGCGGCGTGCGCCCGGCGACGGCGCGCGTGCTGGATGCGCTGCGGGAGCGCACCGGCAGCTGCTAGCGCGCTCTTTTCAGCGCATGGTGACGAATTCTTCGGCGCTGGTGGGGTGAATCGCCACGGTGTCGTCGAAGTCCTGCTTGGTGGCGCCCATGCGCACGGCGACCGCAAAGCCCTGCAGCATCTCGTCGGCGCCCGCCCCCACCACGTGCAGCCCCACGATGCGCTGCTGCGGGCCCTGGGTCACGAGCTTCATCTCCACGCGCACCTTGGCCGAGGTGAGCGCGTGATACAGCGGCACGAAGCTGGAGCGGAACACGGTGACGTTCTCGGTCCCGAAGCGTTCGCGCGCCTCTTGCTCGGTCAGTCCCACGGTACCGATCGGCGGGCGGGCGAAGATCACCGTCGGGATGGTTTCATAGTCGAGGCGGCGCTCGGCCTGCCCGCCGAACAGCCGGTCGGCGAGGCGCCGCCCGGCGGCGATCGCAACCGGGGTGAGCTGCACCCGTCCGGTGACGTCACCGATGGCATAGATGCCCGGCACGTTGGTGACCTGGTAGGCATCGGTGCGGATGAAGCCGTCCTCGCCGAGCGCCACGCCGGCCTTCGGCAGCGCCAGATCCTCGATCGCCGGCACGCGGCCGATGGCCCACACCAGGGCGTCGAAGGGCCCGAGCCGGCGCCCGTCCGCCACGTGCAGCGTCAGCAGGCCCTGCGCGTCGCGCTCCAGGCGCTCCGGGGAGGCCTGCATGACGACCTCGACGCCGTCATCGCGCAGGCTCACCAGCGCCGCCTCCCCGAGCATCGGCTCGAAGGAGCGCAGCACGCTCTCGCGGCGCAGCACCAGGCTGGTGTCCGAGCCCAGGCCGCGCAGGATACTCGCCAGTTCCACGGCGATGTAGCTGCTGCCCACGACCGCCACCCGCTGCGGCCGGCGCGGCAGCTCGAAGAAGCCATCCGAGGTGATGCCGAACTCGGCGCCGGGGAGCTTCGGCAACAGCGGCCGGCCCCCGGTGGCGAGGATGATGTGCGGGGCGCTGAAGGTGCGGTCGCCGGCAGTGACGGTGTGCGCATCGACGAAATGCCCGCGCGCGCGCACGAGTTCGACGTGGCGCTTGGCGAGGTTCGCCGCGTACACCCCGTTCAGGCGGTGCACGTAGGCGTCCCGCCGGCTCTTGAGCTCGCTCCAGTCATGCCCCAGCAGCTCGACCTGGAAGCCGTAGCCTTGCGCATCCTCCACGGCGCTGCCCAAGTCCGCGGCGTTCCACATGATCTTCTTCGGCACGCAGCCGACGTTCACGCAGGTGCCGCCCAGGGGACCGGACTCGATCAGCGCGACGCGCGCGCCGTACTCGGCCGCGCGCTGCGCGCAGGCCAGCCCGCCGCTGCCGCCGCCGATCGCCACTAAGTCAAATTTCTCGCTCATAGACCCTCGGGACAGGCTGGCCGCCATGTTATATGAGGTACGGCCGGCGCGAGTTCCAGAGCGCGGGGTACGCAGGGCCGCCGGGGCCGCTACAATGACGCCCTTCCAGCGGGCGGGAAGTGCATGCAAAACCCTCTACTCGGCCAGGAGCCGCTGCCGCAGTTCCTCAAGATCCGTCCGGAGCACGTGGAACCGGCGGTGCGGGAGCTGCTGTCGCAGAACCGGGCGCGTCTCGAGGAGCTGGCCACCCAGCAGCAGCCCACCTTCGCCTCGGTGGTGGAGCCGATGGAGGAGCTGCAGCACCGCATCTCGCGCACCTGGTCCCCGGTGAGCCACCTGAACGCGGTGCTGAACTCGGACGCGATGCGCGCCGGCTACAACGCCTGCCTGCCCCTGCTGTCCGCGTACCAGACCGATCTGGCGCAGAGCGAGCCCCTGTTCCGCGCCTACCGCACGGTCGCCGAGCAGCAGGGCGCAGTGCTCGGCCCGGCGCAGCGGCAGCTGCTCGCCCACCGCGTGCGCGACTTCAGGCTGGCGGGCGTGGGACTGCCGGCCGAGCGCAAGGAGCGCTTCAAGACCGCGATGCTGGAGCTCACGCAGCTGCAGGCGAAGTTCGAGGAGAACGTGCTCGATGCGACCAACAGCTGGAGCTGGCACGTCACGGAGGCCGCGCAGCTGGCCGGCCTGAACGAGATGCTCATCGAACAGGCGCGGCGCCGGGCGGCTGAGCGCGCCCTGCCCGGCTGGCTGCTGAGCCTGGATCAGCCCACTTACGTCGCCGTGGTCACGGATGCGGAATCCGAGCCCCTGCGGCGCGCCTTCTACGAAGCCTGGACCACGCGCGCCTCGGACCAGGGCCCGAACGCGGGACGCTGGGACAACTCGGCGGTGATGGAGGAGATCCTGCGGCGCCGCCACGAGGCCGCGCGCCTGCTGAATTTCAACAACTACGCGGACTACGCCCTCGCCACGCGCATGGCGCACAGCGCCGACGAGGTGCTGAAGTTCCTGCACGAGCTCGCCGGCACGGCGCGCGCCGCCGCGCAGGCGGAGTTCGCCGAACTGGAGGCCTTCGCGGGCCGCAAGCTCGCCGCCTGGGACGTGGGCTTCTACGCCGAGCGGCTGCAGCGCGAGCGCTTCTCGGTCTCCCAGGAGGAGCTGCGCCCCTACTTCCCGCTGCCGCGGGTGCTCGCCGGGCTGTTCGAGGTCGCCGCGCGCCTCTTCGGCGTGCGCATCCAGGAGCGCGCCGGCGCCCCGGTGTGGCACCCGGATGCGCGGCTGTTCGACATCGAGAGCCTGCGCGGGGAGCCGGTGGGCAGCTTCTACCTCGACGCCTACGCGCGGCCCAACAAGCGCAGCGGCGCCTGGATGGACGAGTGCGTCGGGCGCAAGCGCCTCGCGAGCGGGGAGGCGCTGCCGGTGGCCTACCTCGTGTGCAACTTCCTGCCCCCCGGGCCGCAGTGCCCGGCGCTGCTCACGCACGATGACGTCCTGACGCTGTTCCACGAGTTCGGCCACGGCCTGCATCACCTGCTGACGCGCGTCGACTACCCGAGCATCGCCGGCATCAACGGCGTCGCCTGGGATGCGGTCGAGCTGCCGAGTCAGTTTCTGGAGAACTACGCCTGGCACCCGGAGGTGCTGCAGCGCATCTGCGGCCACTTCCAGAGCGGCCTGCCACTGCCGGCCGAGCAGCAGGCGCGCCTCATCGCCACGCGCAGCTTCCATGCCGGGCTGCAGATGATGCGGCAGCTGGAGTTCGCGCTGTTCGACTTTCGGATGCACGCGGAGTACTCCCCGCAACGCGGCGGGCGGGTGCTGGAGATCCTGCGCGAGGTGCGCGCCGAGGTTGCCGTCGTGCCGGTGCCGGAGTGGAACCGCTTCCCGAACAGCTTCGGGCACATCTTCGCCGGCGGCTACGCCGCCGGGTACTACAGCTACAAGTGGGCGGAGGTGCTGGCGGCGGACGCCTTCGCCGCGTTCGAGGAAAGCGGGGTGTTCGACCACGCCACCGCGCAGCGCTTCCTCGACGCGATCCTCAGCCGCGGCGGCAGCCGCGATGCGCTCGAGGCCTTCATCGAGTTCCGCGGCCGCCGGCCGGACGTGCGTGCGCTGCTGAAACAGCACGGCATCCTCGCCGCAACCCGCCGCAGCGCGTGAGGGTGCAGCGCCGCAAAGGGCTTGGCGCCCTGCTCGGCGCACTGTTCGTCGCCGCCACGCCCGGCGCGCGCGCCGCCGACACGCTCTACGTGGTCGAGCAGGTCGCGGTCAGCCTCAACGGCAGCGCCGATGGCAGCGGCGAGCGCGTGGCCTCCCTCAAGAGCGGCGACCGGGTGGAGCTGCTCGAGCGCGTCGGCGAAGCGGTGCACGTGCGCCTGCCCGACGGCCGCGAGGGCTGGCTGCGCGCCATCTACGTCTCCGGCGATGCACCCATGCGACCGCGCCTGCAGCAAAGCGAAGCGGAGGTCACGCGGCTGCGGGCCGAGGTGAGCCGCCTTGAGGCGCAGCTGGGTGCCACCGCGAGCCTCAATGCCACCGCGCTGCCGGCCACGGCGGCAGCCGACAGCGCCGCGGAGAATGCCACGGCCGCGCCCGGCGGGCTCTTCAGTCCCCCCGCCGACAGCCCGCCGCGCCGCATCTGGCCGTGGGCCCTGGGTTGGGCGCTCGTCGGGCTGCTGTTAGGATTCGGGCTCGGCTGGCGCATGCTCGATCGCAGTATCCGCAAAAAATACGGTGGACTTAAGATCTACTGAGGGGAGGCGCAGCGATGGCGAGTCCACTCCAGGCAACATTGCAATCCCGCCCGGCCAGACATATGGCGGCGCCGGGGCGGCAAAAGTGTGCACCGCGTCGCGGTTGCGCCGCGGACGAACTGCCTAGACTGCCCGCCAAGCCACCGTTCGGACCTCACAGGGGAGGGCCCGGCGTGCGCAGGCCGAGTTCCAACCAGAAATGACCAGCACTCGCCGCAGCGATTTCGACGTCACCAACACCGTGCAGGTCAGTTCGCCGCAGGCGGTGCTCGGCGCGGTCGAGAGCCTGTTCCGCCCCACCTGGCCGGAGCTGTCCATGGAGCCCCTCGAGCGCGCCTTCGGGCACTTCGAGCGGCTGTTCGCAGGAAAGGTCGAGGGCTTCCACGGCGTCGACACCGTCTACCACGACCGCCAGCACACGCTCGACATCACCCTGGCACTCGCGCGCCTCTTGGTCGGCTACGAGCGCCAGCAGGAAGCGCCGCAGCGCCTGGGGCACGCGCGCGCCACCGTCGGCATCCTCACCGGGCTGTTTCACGACGTCGGCTACCTGCGCCGCAGCGACGATCACGACTCGCTCAACGGCGCCGAGTTCACGCGCACGCACGTCTCGCGCGGCGCGCGCTTCCTGGAGGAATACCTGCCCGAGCTCGGCTTCGGCGCCTGGGTGCCCGTCGTCACCGAAATCATCCACTTCACCGGCTACGAGGTGCCCTTCGCCCACATCGAGGCCCAGGTCGCCGACCCACGTGACATAACGGTGGGGCACCTGCTCGGCACCGCCGACATGATTGCCCAGATCGCCGACCGCTGTTACCTCGAGAAGTGCCGCGACCGGCTGTACGCGGAATTCGTGCTCGGGGGCGTGGCGCTGCCCCTGAACGAGGGCAATCCCCAGGTTAAGTACGCCTCGGGGCTCGATCTGCTGCGCCAGACGCCGGATTTCATCGCGGACGTGCGCACCAAGCGCTTGGAGGGGGACTTTCACTCCGCCTACCGCTACCTAGAAATCCTCTACGGCGGCGGAAACCCCTATATCGAGGCCATCGAGCGCAACGTCGAGTACCTGCGCCAGATCCTGCGCAGCGAGAACTGGCAGCTGCTACGGCGCCGGCCGCCGATCTTTGCCGCCACCAACGACCCCATGGCCACCATGCGCGGTCTGATGCTCGGCCACATAAAGCGAGTCTGGTCCGGGATCTAAGTAGCCTTGGGTCCCGAGCGGCGGGTAAGATCCCCTCATAACCGAAGGGGATCGGCTGCCGGGTGGGTCAGGTGAAGCTTGGCCTTGAGGCGGCCCCGCACGTGACCGCCGCCAGTTTCAAGTTCAAGTACGCCGCCATCGCGTTCCTCGTGGTGCTGCTCGCGGCGGCGGCGGTCGTCGCGCTCTTCCTGGTACGGCACGACTCGGACACCCGCACCTTGGGCACGCTCGCGGAAGCGGCCGCGCGCGAGCGTGTCACCCCGGAGCTGGCAGCGCGCGCGCAGGATCTGGCGGTGCACGCGGCCGACTCGATCGCCGGCGCGGTGCGCGCCGGGGACGCGAGCGGCATGGTGCGCCGGCTGCAGCCGTTCGTGGACAACCCGAGCGTGGCCGCGATCACGGTGACCGGCACTGCCGGCAAGCCGCTGTTCGACTATCGCCGCGGCGAGGCGCGCCCTGCCGGGGCGCTCAGCAGCGCGGCGCGTGCGCCGGTGCGTACCTACGTCGAGAACATCCCGGGGGCGGCGACCCCGGCGACGCTGGCGAATCTCACCCTGGTGCTGGAGCAGGCCGCGCCGGTGGCGGCGGTCTCGGTGGGCGGGCGCCTGGAGGCGGCCAATGCCGCGCGGCTGCGCTTCACATGGCTTTTGAGTCTGGCACTCGCCGGACTCGGCGCGGGCATCGCCGGGGTACTGGCGTGGCGCGCGGTGAGCCAGCTGCAGCGCCCGGTGGCCTCCCTCATCAAGAGCGCCGACCGCATCGGTCAGGGCGACTACACCCGCCCGGTGGAAGTGCAGCGCCGCGATGCCCTCGGGGACCTCGAGCAGGCGCTCGAGCGCATGCGCGGGCGGCTGCGGCAATCGACGATCAACAAGAGCTACCTGCATAGCGTCCTCAACAGCATGACGGATGCGGTGTTCGTCACCTCCCCGGACGGGGTGATCAAGATCGCGAACGCGGCGGCCTGCAAGCTGCTGGGCTACAGCGAGGAGGAATTGCTCAACAAGACCATCCTCGCGGTGCTCGATGAGCGCGAGCGCGCCGAGTTCGACATGCTGCAGGCCGCGCAGGAGACGCGCGAGACCATCGTGCGCACCCGCAGCGGCCAGACCATCCCGGTGTCACTGACCGGCTCGCGCATCGACAGCGACGACCCGCAGTTCCAGGGCAACATCTTCGTCGCCCGCAACATCACCGACCGCAAGCGCGCCGAGCGCCGCATCCGCTACCTCGCCCGCTACGATGCGCTCACCAAGATCCCCAACCGCATGCAGTTTCATCACGTGCTGCAGCAGACCATCGCGCGCAGCCTGCGCAGCGGCCAGGTGGTGGCGGCGCTGTACCTGGACATGGACCGCTTCAAGGAGGTCAACGACACCTTCGGGCACGGCGCCGGCGACCGCGTGCTGGAGGTGCTGGCGGAGCGCCTGACGCGCGCGCTGCCCAAGGACACCGTGGTCGGGCGCCTGGCGGGGGATGAGTTCGCGCTGTTCGTCGACGGGCTGCCGGCCGATGCCGACAACCGCGGCCCCATCGCGCAGCTGGCGCGTTCGCTGCTCACCGAGGTCGCGCGCCCGTTCCAGCTGAGCCAGCACGAGGTGTTCCTGACCGCCAGCATCGGCATCGCCTTCTGCCCGCGCGACGCGGAGAACGTCATCGACCTGCTGCGCAACGCCGACGCGGCGATGTACTACTCCAAGCAGAACGGCGGCAACACCTTCGCCTTCTACTCCCCGGAGATGAACGCCGCGGCGGTCGAGCGCCTGATGCTCAAGAGCAAGCTGCGGCGGGCGCTGGAGCGCGACGAGCTCGACATCAAGTACCAGCCCAAGGTCGACCTGCGCAACGGCCGCATCATCGGCGCCGAGGCGCTGCTGCGCTGGCGCCTGCCGGGGCACGGGGACATCCCGCCCTCGCACTTCATCCCGCTGGCCGAGGAGACCAACCTGATCCTCGACATCGGCGAGTGGGTGCTGAACCGCGTGTGCCTGGACTACCGCCAGATGCAGAGCCGCGGCGGCGACCCGGGGCGCATCTCGCTCAACCTGTCGCTCAAGCAACTGCGCCAGGCGAGCTTCATCCTGCGCTGCCGCTCGGTGTTCCGCCGCCACCACGTGTCCCCGACCGCGTTCGAGCTGGAGATCACCGAGACCACGCTGATGGCGGACCCGCAGCGCACCGTGCGCCTGCTCGACGAGCTGTACGCCATGGGACTGCACCTCTCGATCGATGACTTCGGCACCGGCTACTCCTCGCTGTCGGCGCTGCAGCAGTTCCCGATCGGCACGCTAAAGATCGACCAGTCCTTCGTGCGCGATGCCTGCGAGGACCAGAACGACGCCACCATCGTGCGCACCATCATCGAGATGGGCCGCAGCCTCGGCATCGAGGTGATCGCCGAGGGCGTCGAATCGCAGGCGCAGCTGGAGTTCCTGCGCGGCAGCGGCTGCAACTACGGCCAGGGACGCCTCTTCGGGGAGCCGTGCACGGCGGAGGACCTCCTGGCACTGCTCGCGCACCAGGCACGCGGACCGGCGCCGTTCGCTCACCTGCTGCGGCACACCGAAGAGGCCGCGCCGCGCTCAGCCTGAGACCGGCTTGCTTACCCTGACCAACGCCCGCGTGCGGCGCGGTCCCCTAGTGCTGCTCGATGAGGCGACCGCCACGCTGTTTCGCGGCGAGAAGATCGGCATCGTCGGCCGCAACGGCTGCGGCAAGTCCACCCTCCTCGCCCTGATCCGCGGTGAGCTTGCGACCGATGCGGGCGAGTACGCCGCGCCGGCGAACCTGGCGATCGCGAGCGTGGCGCAGGAACTGCCCGACGCGGCGACGCCGCTCATCGAGTACATCGTCGACGGCGATGTCGAACTGCGCCAGGTCGAGGCCCAGCTCGCCGCGGCGCAGGCGCGTGGCGCGGGCGCGCTCGAGGCCACGCTGCACGCGCAGCTGGAGCAGCTCGGCGGCTATGGCGCCCGCAGCCGCGGCGCGCAGCTCGCCGCGGGCCTGGGCTTTCAGCCGCAGGATCTTGAGCGCCCGGTGCGCGAGTTCTCCGGCGGCCTGCGCATGCGCGCCAACCTGGCGCGCGCGCTGATGCGCCAGTCCGACCTGCTGCTGCTGGATGAGCCAACCAATCACCTCGACCTCGACGCCCTGCTGTGGCTGGAGCAATGGCTGCGCGACTACCGCGGCACGCTGCTGCTGGTGTCCCACGACCGGGAGTTCCTCGATGCGATCGTGACCCGCATCCTGCACATCGAGGGCGCACGCCTGCGCGCCTACGCCGGCAACTACAGCGCCTTTGAGACCCAGCACGCCGCGCACGCGCAGCGCACCGCGGCGCTGGCCGCCAAGCAGCGGCGCGAGGCGGCGCACATCGAGAGCTTCGTGAGCCGCTTCCGCGCCCAGGCGAGCAAGGCGCGCCAGGTGCAGAGCCGCCTGAAGTGGCTCGCGCGCCTGGGCGACATCGCCACGGTGCACGCCGAGTCCGATTTCGACTGGGAGTTCGCAGCCCCCGTGAAGCTGCCGCGCCCGCTCGTGACGCTGGAGCGCGTGAGCGCCGGTTACGGAACGCGCCAGGTACTTGCGGGGATCTCCCTGAGCCTCAATCCCGGGGACCGCCTGGGGGTCCTCGGCCGCAACGGCGCCGGCAAGTCGACGCTCATGCGGGTGCTCGCCGGCGAGCTCGCGCCGCTCGGCGGTGGGCGGCTGCCGGCTGCGGATCTGGCCACCGGATTCTTCGCGCAGCTGGAGCTCGAGCAGCTCGACGGCGGCGGCTCGGCGGTGAGCGAACTGCTGCGCCGCGGCAGCGGCGAGGTCGCCGGCTGGAGCACCCAGCAGCAGCGCGACCACCTCGGCCGCTTCGGCTTCCGCGGCGAGCGCGTCTTCGAGCCCACCGCCAACTTCTCCGGCGGCGAGCGCTCGCGGCTCGCGCTCGCGATCCTGGTGGCACGGCGCCCCAACCTGCTGCTGCTGGATGAGCCGACCAATCACCTCGACCTGTCCATGCGGCACACGCTGCTGCTCGCGCTGCAGGAGTTCCCGGGTGCGGTGGTGGTGGTGTCGCACGACCGCGCGCTGCTGCGCGGCACCTGCGACCGCTTCGTGCTGGTGGCCAACGGGGCACTGCAGCCCTTCGAGGGCGACCTGGAGGACTACGCCGCCTGGCTGAGCGCCACGGCGCGCGCCTCGCCCGCGGGCGAGGCTGCCGCCGCGGGCCCCTCGCGACGCGAAGAGCGTCGACGGCAGGCAGAGGCCCGGCAGCGCCTGAGCCCGCTGCGCACCGAGCAGCAGCAGCTGGAGGCAAGCCTCGCCACGCTGGCGCGCGAACGCGTGGACATCGAAACGCTGCTGGCGGACGCTGCCACCTACCGCACCCGTGCGCCGCCTGAGCAGCGCGAGCTCGCGCGCCGGCACGCGCAGCTGTCGCAGGAAATCCACGCCCTCGAGGAGCGCTGGCTGCTCGTCATGGGCGCCCTGGAAGAGCGCGCCTCGTGAGGGTGCGCGTCGCACGCCTGCTGGCGGCCACCCTCGGGATTGGCTGGGCCGCCACCGCGCTGTGGCAGGCGAACAAGCCGCTGCCGCCTGGCACGCGGGTCGCCTCGAGGACCTGCACGGTGGCCGCGGACCGCCTCACCTTCGCAGCCGACATCACGGCCGCGGACGCCTATGGGCGCCCCGTGCTCAGCCGCAGCATCTTCGATGAGGTGCTGGAGGTGGTGCACGGCGCACGGCGCTTCATCGTGCTCGACTACGAGCTGTTCGGCAGCGCCGACAGCGCGGCGCAGCGGCGCCTGGCCGCGGAGCTTACCGACGCGCTGCTCGAGCGGCGCCAGAGCCAGCCGGACCTGCGGGTGCTCTTGATCACCGACCCGGTGAATGAGCGCTACGGCAGCGCCCCGGCGCAGCAGCTGCAGCTGCTGCGCGCGGCGGGCGTGGCGGTCGTGCTCACCGACCTCGACGTGCTGCGCGACCCGAACGTGCTGTATTCGAGCCTGTGGCGCCTGACGCTGCAGTGGTGGGACGGCCCGCCGGGCGCGCTCGGCGCGAGCGCGCGCCACCTCAACTTCAAGGCCAATCACCGCAAGCTCATCATTGCCGATGACGGGCACGGCTCGCTGACCGCCGTGGTCGGCTCCGCCAACCCGCTGGACGCCCAGAGCGCCTGGTCGAATGCGGCGCTGCGCGTCGGCAGTGAGGCGCTGCAGCCGCTGCTGGCGAGCGAGCTTGCGATCGCGCGCTTCTCCGGCTGGCGCGGCCCGCAGGACGGCTTCGGCGCGCCGCAGCCCGCGCCGCCGGGCTGCGAGGCCGCGACGCCGCTGAGCCCTGCCGCGGCGCGCCTGCAGGTGCTGACCGAGGGGGCCATCCGCAGCGGGCTGCTCGAACAGCTGGACGCGGCCGTGCGCGGTGATGCGATCGACATCGCCGCCTTCGCGCTCGCCGACCGCGGCCTCATCGAGGCGCTGCTGGCGGCGGCGCGGCGCGGTGTGCAGGTACGGCTGATCCTCGACCCGAGCGAGGATGCCGCCTCCTTCGCCCCTGCCGGGCTGCCGAACCAGCCGGTGGCGAGTGAGCTGGTGGCGCGCAGCGCCGGGCTCATCCGGGTGCGCTGGTACCGCACTCACGGCGAGCGCTTCCACAGCGCGCTCGCGATGGTCTACGGGCCGCAGCGGCTGTGGCTGACGGTGGGCTCGGCGAACTTCACGCGCCGCAGCCTCGGCGATTACGACCTTGAGGCGAACCTCGCCGTAGAAATGACGCGCGATGCGCCGCTGGCGCAGCAGCTGTTCACGTACTTCGACACCCTGTGGAGCAACCGCGCCGCGCTCGGGATCGAATACACCGCGGACTTCGCCGCCTTCGCCGATCCCTCGCAGGTGAATTACTGGCTCGGCCGGCTGCTGGAGGGCACGGGGCTGTCGGCGTTGTGAGAGGCGCGCGCGGCCGCGGCGTGCTCGTCGGCCGCGCGCACCGCCTGCAGCGCCTGCTGCGTGAGCGCCTCGAGGGCGCTGCCGGTGGCCTGTTCGAAGGCGCCGACCACCTCGGTCAGGCGGTTGGCGCTGGCCGGCGCATTGCCGGCGACCACGAAGCTCGCGACCACGTCGCGCCCCTCGCGCCGGCCGATGATGCAGTCGAACACCACGTGCACCTGCGGCGCCGCCGCGCCGCCGGTGTAGTCCGCATCGAAACGCCGGATCGTCATCTGCAGCAGGTAGTCGGAGGGGAACGGGCTCGCCGCATCCTCCACCGAGGCCCACTGGCCCGAGGCGCGCAGGGTCTGCACCGCGAACGCGGCCACGAGATCCGGAGCCGTCGCCGGCCAGCGGCTGCCGGCATAGAAGCTCATGCGGTGATCGGGCTGCAGCAGCATGATGCGCACGGTATCGAGGCCCGGATCGGCCAGCGGCCGCGCCACCCGCAGCGAGCTCGCCAGCGGCGTGCCGGCAGTCGCGGCGCTCCCCGCAGGCACTGCGGGCGCGCGCAGGTAGTAGGTCTGCTCGGGCGCCGCATCGCTGCGAAACAGGCCCGTGCAGCCGCCCAGGAGCAGGCACAGCAGCGGCGCGGCGCGCGCGGCCGGCGAGGGAGCTTTCACCGTGGAATCTCCACGCCGCGCTCGGGCGTCTGGTAGATGAGTTGGTTCGGGTTCTCGCGCAGGCTGCTGGAGAGCGCGCGGATGTCCTCGGCCGCGGCGCGTCCCTCGCGCACGAAGCGCTCGATCTCCGGCAGCCCGTCGCGGGTGAAGGAGCGGATGTCCTGGCGGTTCTCGGTGAGGATGTGGTCCAGATCTTCGCTGGCGGTGGCCAGATGATCGGCGACGACCCGCAGCCGCGCCGTCGCCTGCTGCACGTCCGGGCCGACCGTATCGAGCAGTGCATGGGCACTCTTGGCGGAGGCGGTCAGCTGCGCCGTGGCGCTGCGCAGCTCGCCGATGAGTGTGTTCAGGTCGCGCTCGGTCTGCGGCAAGCCATGGCTGGCGTTCTGCAGGTTGGCGAGCGTGCCGGCCACCGCGTGCAGGTTGGCGTCGTCGAACAGGCGGTTGGCACGCTTCACCACCTCGCCGGCATTGGCCACGAGTTCCGGCAGGCTCGAGAGGAACACGTCGAAGCGCGAGGGCGTCGAGCGGATGACCGGGTACTTCAGGCCCTCGACCGCCGGACCGGCGCGCTTGTGGTCGCGGTCCTCCATCAGATCGATGTACAGCAGCCCCGTCACCCCCTGCAGCTGCAGCTCCGCGACGGTATGCTCGGAGATCGGCGTGGTGGAGTCGACATCGACGATCACCTCGACCCGCGCCGAATCGCGCGGGTCGATCCGCAGGCTGAAGACGCGGCCGACGCCGACGCCCAGGTAGCGCACCGCCGAGCCGCGGTCGAGGCCACTCACGCTGCCGTCGAAGTAGATCTCGTAGCGGTGATAGTCGCGGTGCTCGCGGGTGTCCGAGTACCAGTAGACGAAGAGCGCGGCGGCGAGCGCCACCAGGAGCACGAACGCGCCCACGCCGGCGTAGTTGGCGTCACGTTCCATGTGCCGCCCCCAGCCGCGCCCGCGCCCGCTCGCCGTGGAAGTATTCCTGGATCCAGGGGTTGGGGTTGTTGACGATGCCCTCGAGGGTGTCGGTTATCATGCGCCGGTCCACGATCACCCCGACACGATTGCAGGTACGGAAGATACTGTCCAGATCGTGCGTGATCATGACGATGGTGAGCTGCAGTTCCTTCTGCAGGTACAGCACCAGGTCATCGAAGGCCGCCGCGCTCACCGGGTCGAGCCCCGAGGTGGGCTCATCGAGGAACAGCAGCTTGGGGTCCAGCGCCAAGGCGCGCGCCAGGGCCGCGCGCTTGATCATGCCGCCGGAGAGCTGCGCCGGGTACTTGCCGGCCGCCTCGGCCGGCAGGCCGACCAGGCGGATCTTGAGGAGCGCGAGGTCATCCAGCGCGCGCGGGTTGAGGCTGAGGTACTCGAGCATCGGCAGCTGCACGTTCTCCCTGACGGTGAGGCCCGAGTAGAGGGCGCCGGCCTGGAAACTGACACCGTAGCGGGACTTGACGCTGCGCAGCTGGGCCACGCTCAGGCGGGTGATGTCGCTGCCGTTGATGCGCACCGTGCCCGCCGCGGGGCGTTGCAGTCCCAGGATCGTGCGCAGCAGCACCGACTTGCCGGTGCCGGAGCCGCCGACGATGCCGAACACCTCGTCGGCGTGCACCTCCATGTCGAGGCCGTCGTGCACCAGCTGGGTGCCGAAGCGGTTGACGAGCCCCTGCACTTGCACCACCGGGTACATCAGACGTCCATCTCCATGAATAGCACCGCGAACAGCGCGTCCGCCAGGATCACGAAGAAGATGGCCTGCACCACCGCCACCGTCACCAGGCGGCCGAGCTCACGCGCGGAGGAGCGCACCTGCAGGCCGCGGTAGCAGCCGGCGGTGGCGATCAGGAGCGCGAACACCGGGGCCTTGATGATCCCGACCCAGAACGTGGTGCCGGAAATTGCCTCGTTCACCCGGGCGAAGTACTGGTTGAAGGGCATGTCGAGCAGGTAATGGCACAGCACGGCCCCGCCGCTGAGCCCGACGAGATCGGCGACTACCGTGAGCAGCGGCAGCGCGATGGTGAGTCCGAGGACGCGCGGCACCACCAGCACCTCGAACGGGTCGACCCCGGTCGCGATCAGGGCGTCCACTTCCTGATTGAGCTTCATCGAGCCCAGCTCCGCGGCAAAGGCGCTGCCGGAGCGGCCGGCGACGATGATGGCAGTGAGCAGCACCCCGAGCTCGCGCAGCACGCCGATGGTGACGAGGTCGGCGACGTACACATCGGCGCCGAGCCCGCTCAGCTGCCGGGCGCTCATGTAGGCGATGATCACACTGATGAGGAAGGCGATGAGCGCGACGATCGGCAGGGCGGTGATGCCGGTCTCGTACACGTGGCGCACGATCGAGGTCACCCGCAGGTGCTTCGGGCGCGGCACGCTGCTGGCGAAGGTCACGCTGGTGCGGCCGAGGAATGCCAGGCCCTCGATTACGTTGCGGCTGAACGCGGCCGTATGCCTGCCGAGATCGACCAGCAGCTGCATGAAGGCGCGGTGCCGCGCGCGCGGCGCGGGCGCAGGTGGGCCCTCCTCCACGCCCTTCTCGGCTTCCCGCAGCGTGTCCTCCAGCAGGCGCAGCTGCTCCGGCGCACTGCCCTTGAAGCTCACCGCGGCGCCCGCCGCGCGCGCCCGGGCGACGAACTGGTGCAGCGCCCAGGCGCCGGTGAGATCAAGCTTGGTGAGCGCCCCGGCGTCGATGCTCACGCGCCGCGCGGCCTGCAGGTCGACCGCCGCCAGCTCGGTCTCGAGGCCGCCGAACTCACGGCAGCTCCATTCGCCCGTCAACTCGAGCTCCAGACCTTCCCCGTCACGGCGGACCTCGACTGCCATGCTTTACTTACAAGCGCGGAACTTCAGCGCTTGGCGTGCAAGTGCGCCTCGAGGAACCACAGGTCCTTGTCGACCGCGCGCGATATGCCGGTGAACAGGTCGGCGCTGTCCTTATCGCCGAACTTGTCGGCTGCATCAATCGCGGCGCGCACCCCGGTGCCGAAGGCGGCCAGCGCCGTCGCCAGCGCTTTGACGTGGGCGACGCCCTCGCTGAGGTTCTCAGGATAGGGCTTGAGGGAACTCGCGCGCGCCGCGGCGGCGAGCGTGCCGTGGGCGATGCCGCCCAGGGCGGTGGCGCGCTCGGCGATGGTGTCGATGTGCTCCTCGGTGTGCTCGGCGAGCTGGTCGAACAGCTCGTGCAGGCCGATGAAATTCGGGCCCTTGACGTTCCAGTGCGCGTGCTTGGTCTGCGTGCCCAGGTCGATGGCATCCGCAAGCCGCGCGTTGAGCAGCCTCACGGCCTTGGTGCGGGTCGCCAGCGGCAGGTCATTCCGGGTCTCAAACATGGGGGACTCCTTTGCGTGCCCACATTAGAGCATCCGTGCCTTGCAGCGGGCTAATCGCCTGTCCGCATCAGGCCGATAAGCGCGCTCTATCGGTGTTGGGCGGGCTGCCGCTTGAGGCCAGCGGGCGGCGCAGCCGCCAAAAAGTCTACCTCAGCGAATAATTCGATAGCGGAATTTCAATTTTTGCTGCCGCGCGCCACGGCCCGGTGGTAGCGTTTTGCGTCCGTGCCCTGAGGAATCCCGCCATGCCTGACCTCGTCGAGCAGCTGCACCAGGAGGGCTATGCGATCGTGCGCGGCTTCTTCGGGGCTGACGACATGAGGCGCCTCGGTGCCGAGGTCGACGCGGTGTATGCGCAGGGACTTGAGCACCATGCGAGCTACCGCGACAAGAACCTGCTGTTCGAGGTGCTCGATGACCCGCGCGCGCGGCGGCGCGTGGTGCTGCAGGTTCACTGGAGCGCCTGGATCAATCCGTACCTGGAGCTCATGCGGCGCGACCCGCGTTACCTTGCGGTGCTCGAGCCCTTCCTCGGCCGCGACATCAAGCAGATCACGCACCAGATCCACTGGAAGCCCCCGGGCGCAAAATACACTTTCTACCGCTACCACCAGGATGCGCGCTTTCGCAACGCAGCCGCGGTGCGCAACCTGCTGTACGGCACCGTCAACACGGGCCTCGCGATCGATCCGCAGACGCTGGCGAACGGCGCGCTGCGCATCATCCCGCGCAGCCACCTGCACGGCTACCTGGGGCTGTCCGAGGACGGCAGCATCATGACCGGCGCGACCCCGGATGGGGACCTGCGCACGGCGGGACTGGATCCGGCGGCGGCGGTGAGCTGCGAGATGCAGCCCGGGGACTTGCTGCTGTGGACGCTCTACACCGTGCACGGCTCGGCGCCGAACCTGAGCAGCGGCGACCGGCGCTTCATGATCAACAGCTACACGCGCGCGGCCGACAGCGACCGCGGCGAGTGGGCCTTCCGCGACGGGGTGTCGACAGCGCTGGGACCGGAGCCGCAGATCTGCAAGTACGAGCAGCTGCACGAGCGGCCGGGGCCCTTCTACATCGAAGCGGACTGGACCGAGGAAGCGCGCGCCGCGAGGCCATGAGGCACGCCGCGTGCCGCTGAAGCTGCGCGCCGGCGCGGCCGCCCGCCGCCCCCTGGTGCTGATGCTGCTGATGCTGGTGTACACCTGCAACTCCGCAGACCGCAGCCTCATCCCCATCATCGGCCAGGCGATGAAGGCGGACCTGAAGCTCAGCGACACGCAGCTCGGCCTGCTCGCCGGCACGGCGTTTGCGGCGCTGTACGCGCTCAGCGGCATTCCCATCGCGCGCCTCGCCGAGCGCTTCAGCCGCGTCAACATCCTCGCGGCCGCGGTGGCACTGTGGTCCACGCTCACGATGCTGTTCGCGCTCAGCGGCTCGTTCGTGCAGCTGATCGTGGTGCGCATCGGCGTGGGCATCGGCGAGGCGGGCTGTTCGCCTTGCGCGCACTCGCTCATCTCGGACTACTACGACCGCAGCCGGCGCACCACCGCGCTGTCGGTGTACTCCTGCGGCCTGTCGCTGGGCTACCTGTTCGTGTCGACGGTGGGCGGCTACGTGACGCTGCACGCCGGCTGGCGCAGCGCGTGCGTCGTCGTGGGGCTGCCCGGGGTCGCGGTCGCGCTGCTGCTGAAGTGGCTGGCGGCCGAGCCGCCGCGGGGCGTGGCGGAGGGCCGTGCAGCCACGGCGGCCGCGCCGGCGCCAGGCTTCGCGCTCGGCCACGAGCTGCGCGAGCTCGGCGCCGTGGCGCGCGCGCTCTTCCTCACCTGGCCGGCCGCCAACATCATCCTCGGGCTCACGGTGGCCTCCTTTGCCTCCTACGGCTCCTGGGCCTTCCTGCCGGCCTACTTTCACCGCGCCTTCGGCATCGACTACGCCACCCTGGGGGTGGCGCTGGGGCTGGCCGGCAGCGTGCCCGTCGGGCTCGGCACGCTCGCCGGCGGCGTGCTCACCGACTTCATGGGTGCGAAGAGCGCGCGCTGGTATGCGCTGGTACCGGCGGCGGGACTGCTGGCCGCCACGCCCTTCTACCTGGCCGCGCTCGTGCAGCACGAGTGGACGGCGGCGGCGGTGCTGCTCGCGATTCCGGGCTTCTTCCAGTACATCGCCCTCGGCCCGAGCTTCGGCGTGGTGCAGAACGTGGTGTCGGTGCGCCAGCGCGCCACCGCCACCGCGCTGCTGTTCGTGTGCCTGAACGTGCTGGCCCTCGGCGGCGGTCCGCTCTTTACCGGCTGGCTGATCGATCACCTCGCGCAGGGGTATTTCGCACACCCGGGCGCAGGCACGTCCAGCGCCGCGTTCCGCGCCGTCTGCCCGGGAGGCGCCGCCCCGGCAGGCGCCGCGCCTGCGCTGGCGGGCGCGTGTGCGCGCGCCCTGGCGCAGGCCTCGCGCAGCGGCATCCTCGTCACGCTGACGTTTTATCTGTGGGCGGCGGCGCACTACCTCGCCGCGGCGCTAGGCCTGGCAGGCCAGCTGCGGCGGGCGGCGGACGCGGCTGAGACGCCTCAGGTGTCGTCGCGGTAGCGCCGGATGCGTGCCGCCGCGTACAGCATCCCCGCCGCCGCCAGCACTCCCAGCCACAGGTTGACGCTGGTGAAGGCGCCCGCCCAGTTGAGGTCATTGAGCATTCGCATCTGCTCGCTCATGACCGAGTGCCCGTCGCGCGTGCCCAGGATGTGCCAGATGCCGCCGCAGCGGTACTGGATGAAGCTCCAGATGTAGCGGGTGCGGAACAGGATGTACTCGAAGATCGGCACGAGGAAGAGCGGCAGCGTGGCCCACAGCAGCGGGCTGCGTTTCACCCACGCGGACAGCAGCAGCGCGGCAGCGACCACGGGGGCATACCACAGCGAGCTCAGGATGAGGCACAGGAAGATGACGAGTTCCCCGCGCAGCCAGGCGACCGCGTTCCAGTTGATGACATCGGGCACGCCGCCGCCGGCCACGCGCAGCTTCCAGATCGTGAACGCGATGAGGTGACTGGCGATGGCCAGCACGAACACGCCCAGCGGCACCAGCACGACGGGGACCAGGAACTTCGACAGCACCGTCAGCCCGTCGGAAACCGGCAGCGACTTCCAGAAGAGGATGCTGCGGTCCTTGCGCTCCGTATACAGGGCGTCGAGCGCGTAGAACGTGACCACGATGGAAGCCACCAGATAGATGACCGCCGCCCAGACGTCCTGGGTGATGTTGAGCACCATGATGCGCTCGGGGTCACCGATGTGCGTCACGCGGTCACTGTGCACGTCGATGCTTACCGAGAAGATCGTTGAGATCGCCAGCAGGCCGGCGACGATGAGGGGGACGCGCCACAGCGCGGTGTGCTCCCAGAACTCGCGCCGCATCAGCGTGAGCAGGATGCCGCGCGTGTCGCTGGCGGCGGCCGCGCTCACCGGGGCGGTGCGCAGGTCTGCGGTTTCGGTGTTCATGACTTCATCGTCCCCTGCATCTTGGCGACGAACAGGTCGGCGATCGAGGGGGCGCGCAGTTCGCCGAGCGCGCTGAGTTCCGCGGCGCTGTGCCCCTCGAAGAACAGGGCTACGCGGCCGAATATTTCGCGCTCATAGAAAGGCTTGAGCGCGCGCGCCGGCGCGGCGTGTTCGGCACTCACCGTCAGCTGCAGGTAGCGCGCGCCGAGGTCCTCCACGGAACTCGCCAGCACCACCTCACCGCGGCTGATGAAAATCACGTCGGTGAAGAGATTCTCGACCTCCTCCACCTGGTGGGTCGTGAGCAAAATGGTGCGCTCCTTGTCAAAGTAGTCATTCAGGAGCGTGTCGTAGAATTGCCGGCGGTACAGCAGGTCGAGGCCGAGGGTCGGCTCATCGAGCACCAGCACCTTCGCGTCGATGGCGAGGATCAGCGCCAGGTGCAGCTGCGTCACCATGCCCTTGGAGAGCTCGCGCACGCGGCTCTTCATCTTGATGTCGGTCCTCTTCAGGAAGCTGAGCGCGCGCTGGCGGTCAAAGCGCGGGTGCACGCCGCTGCAATAGTCGAGCGCCTGGCTCACGCGCAGCCAGCGCGGCAGCACGGCCACGTCGGCCATGAAACACACATCGCGCATCAGCTGGTCGCGCTGGGTGCGCGGATCGAGACCCAGGACCCTGAGCTCCCCGTCGAAGGGAGTAAGTCCCAGGATGGCCTTGAGCGCGGTCGTCTTGCCGGCGCCGTTCGGGCCGATGAGCCCTACGATGCGTCCGGCCGCGACGCTGAAACTCACCTGGTCGAGCGCATGGGTCGCGCCGAAGCTCTTCGACAGGGAGCGCGCTTCAATTACTGCTGTCATCTTTGTCACCTGGCGAGGCGGCGGGGCTGCCCGGGGCCTGCGGCCACGGGGTGGCAGGCGCCGCCGCGCCCGCGCGCTGCAGTTCATCGGTGGTCAGTCCCAGCCGCTGGATGGTGGCGTACACCTTCGGCCACTCCTCCTCGAGGAAGCGCTGGCGTTCATCCTTCATCAGCGCCTTGCGGGCGCCGGAACTGACGAACATGCCCAGGCCGCGGCGTTTCTCGACCAGCTGCTCATCGACCAGCTGCTGGTAGCCCTTCAGGACCGTGAGCGGGTTCAGCCGGAAGTCCGCGGCGACATTGCGGACCGAGGGTAGCGGGTCGCCTTCCTTGAGCACGCCCTCCAGAATCATCGCTACCACCCGGTCGCGCAGTTGCCGGTAAATCGGCAGGCTGTCATCCCACTGCGGATCCATGATCGTTGACACGGTGCCTGTATCGGGTGATTAGCGAACTAATCTACCAAAACGGCCGGTTCAGGCTGACCGAACCAGGCGTGGTCCGTCTGCAGTCCCGCCATGCTGCCGACCGGCGCGTGGGTGCCGGGGGCGGCCTGGGTGGATACAACGAAGCTCATGCCAAGGACCAGGGTGATCAGGGTCGCCGCGGCGCCGCAGGTCACATCACGGTACAGGGCGGTTACGAAAGCGTTCATGGTCATCTCCTTGTGTGTCTGTTGATTCGTCTCTCTGGCAGTCGGGGCGCTTACCTGCTTGGTGCTTGGGTTTGCGTCCTTCCTTGGTGTTGTACTCTAGTAGAACACTACTTGAGTGTCAAGCTAGTTCACCAAATTATTTTTGGGGTGGGACCCGGCAATTGAGGCTCTGGAGGGCCCCTGGAGGGCCCTAGGGGGCCCTGGAAGGCCTGGAGGCGCCGCCAGGGCCAATCCCAGGGGCTGATGCTCCCTTTTGGAGGGCGGCAGCGCGGCGGGGGTTTAAGCCCGAGGCGCCGAACGGGGTGCGCACGCTAGAATTCCTGGCTGTTTCCGCCACGGAAGATGACCGATCCCATGAAAGCCCCCGTGAACGTCGCGATTACCGGTGCCGCGGGCCAGATCGGCTACGCGCTCGCCTTCCGTGTGGCCTCCGGCGCCCTGCTCGGCAGCGAGACGCCTGTGAACCTGCACCTGCTGGAAGTGAGCGCCGCGTTAGCGGCACTTGCCGGCGTGGTGATGGAGCTGAATGACTGCGCGTTTCCAACACTCAACAAGGTCATCGCCAGCGATGACGCGCGGGTGGCCTTCAAGGACTGCCAGGTGGCGCTGCTGGTCGGCGCGCGCCCGCGCGGCCCCGGCATGGAGCGCAAGGACCTGTTGCTCGCGAACGCGCAGATCTTCTCCGCGCAAGGTAGGGCGCTGAACGAGTCCGCGCGCCGCGACGTCAAGGTGCTGGTGGTCGGCAATCCCGCCAACACCAACGCGCTCATCGCGCGCGCCAATGCGCGCGACCTGAACCCGCGCAACTTCACCGCCATGACGCGCCTGGATCACAACCGCGCGCTGTCGCAGCTCGCCGAAAAGACCGGCGCGCACGTCACGGACATCCGCCGCATGACCATCTGGGGCAATCATTCGGCCACGCAGTACCCGGATCTTTCGCACGCCGAGGTGCACGGCAAGAGCGCCAAGTCGCTGGTCACGCCCGAATGGGTCGAGCAGTCCTTCATCCCCACTGTGCAGCAGCGCGGCGCGGCGGTGATCAAGGCGCGCGGCTCCTCCTCGGCCGCCTCAGCGGCCTCGGCCGCCATCGACCACGTGCACACCTGGTTTCACGGCACGCCGGCCAATGACTGGGTGAGCATGGCGGTGCCGTCCGATGGCAGCTACGGCATCCCGGCCGGGGTCATCTATTCCTACCCGGTCACGGTGCGCAACGGCGACTACCAGATCGTGCCGGGACTTGCCATCGATGACTTCAGCAGGAAGCGCATGGACGCCAGCCACGCCGAACTCCTCGAGGAGCGCGACGGGGTGAAGACGCTCCTCGGCTGACGTTACGTGGCCGGCACGGCGGCCGTATAGTCGACGGCGGCCCGCCGGCCTGGAAAAGAGGATTCTTCATGTTGGGTGCGATCGTCTGGCTGGTGCTCATCGCCGCGGCCGCCTTCGCGGTCACACAGGTGGGCGGCGCGATAACGCTGGTGTTCATCGCCGCGGTGCTGTTCCTCGCCTACCGGCGCCTGTCCCTGCTGACCTTCACGGTGACCTTCACGGTGCTGCTCGCGGCCTACGTCTGGTTCGGCGCCTCGGGCGTGCCGGCGGGCCTGTGGAAGGGCTTCCTCGGGGTGCTGCTGGTGCTGCTGTGGCTGCTCAACGTGCGCCCCCTGCGCAAGGCGCTGATCACGCGGCCGTTCATGAAGACCTACCTGAAGCTGCTGCCTTCCATGTCGCAGACGGAGAAGGAAGCGCTGGAGGCGGGCACGGTGTGGTGGGACGGCGAACTGTTCAGCGGCGCCCCTCGCTGGGAGAAGCTGCTCGCCGCCAAGCCGCCGCAGCTGACGGGCGAGGAGCAGGCGTTTCTCGATGGCCCGTGCGATGAGCTGTGCCGCATGCTCGATGACTGGAACATCACCCACGAGCGCGGCGACATGTCTCCGCCGGTGTGGGAGTTTCTGAAGACGCGGGGCTTCTTCGCGATGATCATCCCGAAGAAGTACGGCGGCCTTGAGTTTTCCGCTTACGCGCACTCGTGCGTGCTCGCCAAGATCGCCAGCCGCAGCGCCACGGCCTCCTCCACGGTCGCGGTGCCCAACTCGCTCGGTCCCGCCGAGCTGCTCAATCACTACGGCACCGAGGAGCAGAAGAACTACTACCTGCCGCGCCTGGCGCGCGGCGAGGACGTGCCGTGCTTCGCGCTCACCGGTCCGCGCGCCGGCTCCGATGCCGGCTCCATCCCCGACACCGGCATCGTGTGCCGCGGCACCTACCAGGGGCGCGAGGTGCTCGGGGTGCGGCTGAACTTCGACAAGCGCTACATCACCCTCGCCCCGGTGGCGACGGTCATCGGCCTAGCCTTCCGCCTGTTCGATCCGGACAAGCTGCTCGGCGACAAGGCCGACGTCGGCATCACCTGCGCACTCATCCCGCGCAACACCCCTGGGGTCAGCATCGGCCGGCGCCACTTCCCGCTCAATATTCCCTTCCAGAACGGTCCAATCCAGGGCAAGGACGTGTTCGTGCCGCTGGACGCCATCATCGGCGGACCGAAGCTCGCGGGCAGCGGCTGGCGCATGCTGGTGGAGCAGCTCTCGGTGGGCCGCTGCATCTCACTGCCCTCTAACGCCACCGGCGGCGCCAAGGCGGCGGTCTGGGCGACCGGCGCCTACGCGCGCATCCGCACCCAGTTCAACATGCCGGTGGGCAAGTTCGAGGGCGTGGAGGCGGTGATCGCGCGCATGGTCGGACTCACCTACACCATCGATGCCGCCCGCTCGGTGACCGCTGGCGCCATCGACGGCGGCGAGAAGCCTTCCGTGCCTTCCGGAATCCTGAAGTATCACGCGACCGAGATGGGTCGGCAGGTCGCCAACGACGCCATGGACGTGCATGGCGGCAAGGGCATCTGCCTCGGTCCCAACAACTACCTCGGCCGCGGCTACCAGGTGGTGCCGGTGGCGATCACGGTCGAGGGCGCGAACCTGCTCACCCGCAACCTCATCATCTTCGGGCAGGGGGCGATCCGCTGCCACCCGTTCGTGCTGCGCGAGATGACCGCGGCGAAGAACCCCGACCGCGGCGCCGGTGTCGAGGCGTTCGACCGCGCGCTGTTCGGGCATATCGGTTTCACGCTCTCCAACGCAGTGCGCTCCTTCATCATGGCGCTCACCCATGCGCGTTTCACGCGCGCGCCGGTGCAGGGCACGACCGCGCGCTACTACCAGCACGTGATCCGCTTCAGCGCCTCGTTCGCCTTCGCGGTGGATGTCGCGATGCTGACCCTGGGCGGCTACCTGAAGAAGAAGGAGAACCTGTCGGCGCGCCTCGGGGACGTGCTGTCGTACATGTATCTGGCCTCCATGGTGCTCAAGCACCACGAGAACCAGGGGCGCCAGGAGGAGGACCTGCCGATCGTGGAATGGGCGTGCCGCAACCTGCTCTACCAGGCCCAGGAGCAGCTGCACGGCTTCCTGCGCAACTTCCCCAACCGCCTGCTGGCGGCGGTCATGCGCACGCTCATCTTCCCGGGCGGGCTGGTCTATTCCGCCCCCGGGGATCGCCTCGGGCGCAAGGTGGCAGCGCTCGTGACGGCTCCGAGCGAGGCGCGCCTGCGTCTCGGGCAGTTCGTCTACCGCACCGCCGAACCCAGCAACGCGCTCGCACACCTGCAGGAAGCGCTGCTGCTCGCCGTGGAGCTAGAACCGCTCGAGAAACGCATCCGCGTCGAGGGCGTCAAGGCCGGCAAGGTCACCGCGCTTGACCTGCCGGGCAGGATCCAGCAGGCGCTCGCGCTCGGACTCATCAGCGAGACCGAGGCTGCGGCCTTGCGCGACTACGACCGCAAGGTGATGGCACTCATCCACGTGGATGACTTCGACAGCCAGGAGCTCGGCACCCAGACGCAGCCGGCCGCCCGCTCGAGCGTACACGTGGCATGAACGCTCCGGCACCGCTTGCGGCGCTCGCGCCAGCCGGGCCGGCCAGCACGGCACGGGTGTCGCCGCAGCTCTGTGAGAACTGCGGCAACGAGGTGACGCAGCGTTTCTGCGGCGCCTGCGGCCAGCGGCGCGAGCCGCCGGTGCATTCGCTGTGGCACTTCTCGCGGGTGGCCACCGAGGACCTCACGCACGCGGACTCGCGGCTGTGGCGCACACTCGCGGCGCTGCTGTTCAGGCCCGGGCGCCTGACGGCGGAGTTCCTGGACGGGCGCCGCGCGCGCTACCTGCCGCCGATACGCCTGTACCTCGTACTCTCGGTGTTGTTCTTCCTGGTGGCGGGCGCGGTGGGCACGCGCTTTGAGGTGCTGCAGTTCGACGATTCCAGGCCGCTCGCCGGCGCGAAAATCGAGGCGGGGGCAAAGCCGGACGACCTGCCGGCCCTGAAGGGGCAGGCGGGCGAGACCCCCGAGCAGCGCGCCGACCGGCTGTGCGCCGATGCGAACTACAACGGCCCCTGGGCGGCAACGCTGCAGCCGCTGTTCAAGCAGGCCTGCCGCAAGAGCGTTCTGGACAACGGCCGGGAGCTGCGGCAGGTGTTCCTGCACAACGTGCCGCGCGCCATGTTCATCTTCCTGCCGCTGCTCGCAGGCCTCATGATGCTCATGTACTGGCGGCCGCGGCACTATTACGTGGAGCACCTGCTGCTGTTCGTCCACAACCACGCGTTCGTGTTTCTGGTGGCCGGGATGGCCCTGCTCCTGGGCAGGCTCGTGCCGAGCATTCCGGGGCTGAATTTCGGGATCTTCCTGTACTTTGCCTGGTACATGTACCGCTCCATGCGGGTCGTCTACCGGCAGGGGCGCGTGCTCACAGTGAGCAAGCTGCTGCTGCTGGCGTCCTTTTACCTGCTGTTCGCCTCGCTGCTGGTCGCGATAACCAGCGTCTATAGCGCATTCATGCTGTGAAGGAGTTCCGCATGCGTACCCTCATCATCACCGCGTTCCTGGCGGCCGCCTCACTGGTCCTCGCGCAGGAGCGCACCGCCTCCCCCGCCGGCGCCGAGGCCTACATCATCAGCCCGCAGGACGGCGCCAAGGTGCACTCCCCGGTGCGCGTGCAGTTTGGCCTCAAGGGCATGGGTATCGCCCCCGCCGGGGTGAAATTCGACAACAGCGGGCACCATCACCTGCTGGTCGACACCGACGCGCCCACGGATCTGAGCACGCCGCTGCCGGCGACGGACAAGATCGTGCACTTCGGCAAGGGACAGACCGAAACCACGCTCACCCTCACCCCCGGCAAGCACACACTGCAACTGCTGCTCGGTGACCAGAACCACATACCCCACGACCCGCCGGTGCTCTCCAAGAAGATCACCATCACGGTCGTGAAGTAGTCCGCGGGCATCCGCGCCGCTGCGAGCACCCGATGAGCCGCGCCGTCCTGCACGTCGACATGGATGCGTTCTACGCCTCCGTGGAGGAGCGCGATGATCCGGCGCTCGCCGGCAAGCCGGTCATCGTCGGCTGGGACGGCGGTCGCGGCGTGGTGGCGGCGGCGAACTACGAGGTGCGCAAGTTCGGCGTGCACTCGGCCATGCCGATGCGCACGGCGCTGAAGCTGTGCCCGCACGCGTTGTGCGTGCGGCCGCGCATGCAGCGCTACCAGGAGGTCTCGCGCCAGGTGTTCGGCGTGTTCCAGGAGTTCACGCCCCTGGTACAAGGGCTGTCGCTCGATGAGGCCTTCCTCGACGTCACGGGCAGCCAGCAGCTCTGGGGCGGTGCGCTCGAGATCGCGCTGCGCGTGAAGCGCCGCATCCGCGAGCTCACCGGGCTCACCGCCTCGGTCGGTGTCGCCCCCAACAAGCTGGTCGCCAAGATCGCCTCCGAGCTCGAGAAGCCCGACGGTCTGGTGGTGGTGAGTGCGCCGCGCGTGCGCGCGGTGCTTGACCCGCTCTCGGTGCGCAAGCTCCCCGGGCTGGGGCGCAAGACCGGCGAGAAGGTCGAGGCGGCCGGCATCCGCACGCTGGGAGAACTGCGCAGCGCTCCTGATGCGGTGTTGTGGCCGCTGTTCGGGCGCTACTCGGCCTGGATGCGCGAGCGCGCCTCGGGCATTGACGAGCGCCCGGTGCAGCCGGACCTGGAGGAGAAATCCATCAGTGCCGAGGACACCTTCGCGACCGACATCGCAGAGGTGCGCAGCCTGCAGCACCAGCTGGCGCGCCTGGCGGACCTCGCCGCCACGCGCCTGCGCGCGCGCGGCCTCATGGCCGGCTGCGTGGGGGTAAAAATCCGCCGCGGCGATTTCACCACGTTCACGCGCCAGCGCGCCGTGGCGCCGCCGACCTGCGAGGGACGGGCGGTGGCGGGCGTGTCGGCCGAATTGCTGGCGCGCTGGCTCGCGGCCAACCCGGGTGCGAAACTTCGCCTTCTGGGCGTGGTCCTCACAGAACTGACGCCGGCATCCCAACTGGGGCTATTTGAAGAGGCGCGCCCGCAAAGCCGCCTCGACGCCGCGCTGGATGAGGCGCGCGCCCGCTTCGGCAGCCGCGCGCTGCGGCGGGGCAATACCATTGAGTAGCATCGTTCCATGTACCTGACGTTCTTCGGCCTCAACGAGAAACCGTTCGCGATCACGCCCGATCCGCGCTACCTCTACCTGAGCGAGCGGCACGCGGAGGCCCTGGCGCACCTGCTGTACGGCATCAACGAGGCGGGGGGTTTCGTGCAGCTGACCGGGGAGGTCGGCACCGGCAAGACCACCATCGTGCGCTCGCTGCTGGCGCAGACGCCGAAGAATGCCGAGATCGCGCTCATCCTGAACCCCAAGATGACGGCGCCGGAGTTCCTGCTCACCATCTGCGAGGAGCTGGGCATCGGCGTGCCGGACTCGGCACTGCAGAGCCTCAAGGACCTGGTCGACATCCTCAGCCACTACCTGCTGCGCGCGCACGCGGCCGGCCGGCGCGTGGTGCTGGTGGTGGATGAGGCGCAGAACCTCTCCCCCGACGTGCTCGAGCAGGTGCGCCTGCTCACCAACCTTGAGACCAACACCCAGAAGCTGCTGCAGATCATCCTCATCGGACAGCCGGAGCTGCGCGACCTGCTCGCCCGCAACGAGCTGCGCCAGCTCGCACAGCGCGTCACCGGCCGTTATCACCTGAATCCACTGTCACGCGACGAAACCACCGCCTACGTGCGCCATCGCCTGCGCGTCGCCGGCGCGACTACCGACATCTTCAGCCCGCAGGCGCTGAGCGAAGTGTTCCGTCTCTCGCAGGGCGTGCCGCGCGTCATCAACGTCATCTGCGATCGCGCGCTGCTGGGGGCGTACTCGCTGGACCGCCACCGTGTGACCGCCGCGCTGGTGCGCCACGCGGCCGCGGAAGTGTTCGGCCGCCGCTTCACGCCCCACTGGCTTCCCTGGGCGTTGACCGCGGGCGTCGCCGCGCTGCTCACGGGCGGACTGGTGGCGCTGTGGAATTTCGAGCCCTGGAATCACCGCGCCGTCGCGCACAGCGAGCGCAGCTCCCCGGGCGACGCGGTGGCCGCAGTGCCGGCGGAGAAGGTGCCGGCGCCGGCGGCGGCCCCGGCGGCAGCGGCCGCCGCGCCGGCAACGGCGCACCTGGCCGAGTTGCTCGCGCAGCACAAGGCCGAGACCGACACCGACAGCGCGTTTGCCAAGCTCTTCAGCCTCTGGGGAGCGAAGTACCAGCCGAGCACCACCGACCCGTGCACCCAGGCGGCGCAGCAGGGACTGGAGTGCGTCTCCGAGCGCGGCTCCTTCGGGCAGCTGCGGCTCTATAACCACCCGGCGATCCTGCTGCTGAACGATGGCGGCGCGAGTCACCAGGTGGTGCTCACCTCCCTCGGTGACGACGCGGCGCGCCTGCAGCTCGGCGGCACGCAGCAGGTGCGCATCGGCGAGCTGTCGCGTTACTGGCTGGGTGATTTCGTGATGCTGTGGCGTCCGGCGAGTTCGCCCGTGAAGGCGCTGTCGGCCGGGATGCGCGGCGCGCCGGTGCGCTGGCTGCGGCAGAGCCTGCAGCATCTGCACGGCGGCCAGCCCGATGCCACGGCCAGTGATGTCTTTGACGCCGACCTCACCGCGCAGGTGCGCGACTTCCAGCGCCAGCACCAGCTCACCGTCGACGGCATCGCCGGCGTACAGACGCAGATCGCGCTCGCCGGGGCGATCGCGGGTCCGGACACGCCGCTGTTGTCCGCAGTCGAAAACCATCATGGCAGTTGACCGATGTCATTCATCCTAGACGCGCTGAAGAAATCCGAGAGCGACCGCCAGCGCCAGAGCGGGCCGGCGCTGTTCGAAGTCAAGGTCGCCCCGCCGCGCACGCGCCTGCCCCTGTGGGCGATCGCGATCGCGCTGTTGCTGGTGGTCAATCTCGCCATCGTCGCCTGGATGATGCTGCGCCACCCGGCCGCGCGCGCCGACGCGGCGAACCCGGCGGCGCAGCCGGCGAACCTGCAGGGCAACCTCGCCGTGCCGGCGGTTGCCAGCGCCTCGCTGCCGCAGCCGCCGCCCATGGCGGCCACGAGCGCAGCGGCGCCTGGCGCGCCCGCCAGCGGCCCGGGCGCCGCGCTTCCGTCGACGGCCAACACCGCGCCGCCCGCCGTCCCCGGCGCGGCGGACGAGAACCCGGAAGACTATGCACCGGCGGCCGAGCCGGCGCCGTCACTCGGCGGCGGACACGTGCGGCGCGACACCGCCGACGGTGTGCCGCTCTACCAGGAGCTGTCGGTGGCGCCGGGCGCGCACCTGCCGCAGCTGCGGCTGGACCTGCACGTCTACGCGGCGCGTCCCCAGGACCGCTTCGTCATGATCAACATGCACAAGCTGCGCGAAGGCGAGGCGCTGCCCGAGGGCGTGCGCCTGGAGAGCGTCACCCCGGAGGGCGCGGTAATGTCGTTCAACGGCTCGCGCTTCCTGCTGCCGCGCGACTGAGCACGCGCCGCGGCACCGGGCCGCCGGTGCCGGCCGCCCGCTGGAATCTGTCGCACCCCATCCGTCCGGCCCGCCCCGGCCCGGATTTTGCTGCCTGCTTCACACCGCGCGCAAAAGTGCCGCAACCGGGGCCTGTAACAAGATGACCAGTTTCACAGAATCCGGCGCCCATTAGCGACAGTCCGCAGCGCTTGCGTCATCGTGCTGGCAGCGCCCGGGTCCAAAGCCGGACGGGCGGGTTTTCCGACACAGCGGGACAGCGTGGCCACGAGTACCCAAGCGCAAGGCTCGAAAGCAACGGCGCCGCAAGGCACCGGCGCAGGCGGCTTTGCGCTCCCCGCCGCACCGCTGCTCGCGCTCACCCAGGACGCGAAATTCCTCGCCACCCTGAAGAGCGTCACCGATGCGAAGCACCCGGTGCTCGCCACCGGCTCGGAGATCGACTTGTCCTCGGCACTCATGGGGCGGCACGCCGCCGGGGTCGCCGTGCTGGATGCCGCCGCCGTCGCCACCCCGATCGCGAAACTCACCGCACGACTGCACGCGCAGTTCCCCGACCTCGTGCTGATCGTCGCCGGCAACGCCGATGAGCAGGGCGCACTCGCCGCGCAGATCACCGATGGCTCGGTGCATCGCTTCCTGCACAAGCCGGTCTCCGAGCAGCGCGTGCGCCTGTTCGTGGAAGCGGCCTGGCGCCGCCACGAGGAAGCGCTCCACGGCCGCAGTAGCGCCGCGGGCGCCGCACTGCGGCCGCCGCGGCGCGTAAAATGGGGCCTGCTCGCCGCCGGCGCGCTGGTGCTCGGCGCCGCGCTCGGCTGGTACGCGATCCGCCCTCACGAAGAACCGGCCGCCCCGCCGGCCGAGCCCGCCGCCACCACCGCCGCCCAGGCCGCCGACGACGCGGTGCTCGAGGAGCTGCTGGTGCGCGCCGGCACGGCGCTCGCCGCCGGCGCCCTGGTCGCGCCGCCCGAGGCCAACGCCGCCGATCTTTACCGCGAGGCGCTGCGCCGCAACGCCCGCGACCCGCGCGCCGCCAATGGCCTGGAACAGGTGATCGATCGGCTGGTCACGGACGCCGAAGCACAGCTGCAGGATCATCACCTGGACGCCGCGCAGCAACTCGCCGACCAGGCGCGCGCCATCAGTCCCAATCACGCGCGCGTCGCGTTCCTCACCGCGCAGATCGGCGCGCAGCGTGAGCGCGCGGTGCTGGGCAAGGCGCAGCGCGCCGCCGCCAGCGGCGATGTCAGTGCCGCGCTGGCGGTGATCGATGACGCCGCCAAAGGGGGACCGCGCTCGACCCTGGTCGATCAGGCACGCCAGCAGCTGGCGCAAAAGCAGGTCGACGAACGCGTCGCGGACTTGCTGTTGCGCGGCCGTGAGGCCCTTGCCAGCGGCGCCCTGATCGAGCCGCCCCAAGAGAACGCGCGCTTCCTCTTCGAGTCCGCGCGCACGCTCGCGCCGGCGGATCCGGCCGTGCAGCAGGCACACCAGGAGCTCATCGCCCGCCTGCAGGGCGAGGCGCACCAGGCGATCGCCGCCGGCAACGCCGAGCAGGCGGACGCGTGGATCAACGCCGCCGCCGAGAGCGGCGCCGCGGCCGCCGAGGTCGCAGCGCTGCGCACAGCGGCGCAGCAGCTGCGCGGCGCGGCCAAGGCCGACGCGCTGGCGCATACCGAAGCGCTCTTCAACCAGCGCATGGCGCAGGGGCGCCTGCTGGAGCCGGCCAACGACAGCGCGCGCTACTACCTCGAGCAGCTCGCGCAGGCCGAGCCCGCCATCGCCTCCACGCTGGCCGCGCGTACCGCCTTCGAAACGCGCCTGCTCGGTGAGGCGCACAACGCCGTTCAGGCGCACGACTACGCCGCCGGGCGTCACTGGCTGAGCGAGGCGCAGGCCGCCGGCGCCAGTCCCGTGGCGGTCGCGGCGGCGGAATCCGAGCTCGCGGCAGCGCAGGCGGCGGCGCCCAGCGCCGCGCGTGCCACCGCCGAGGCCGACACCAGTTACGTGAACGCGAGCGTCCTGACACGCACGCGCTACGTGGCGCCGCAGTTTCCGGCGAACGCGCGCGACCGCCGCCTCGAGGGGTGGGTGGATGTGCAGTTCGTGGTGAAGACCGACGGGGCGCTCGGCGATGTCAGCATCGTGGGTGCCGAGCCGGTGGGTGTCTTCGAGCAGGTCGCGCTCGATGCAGTACGCCGCTGGCGTTATCAGCCCGTCATGCGTGACGGACAGGCCATCGCACAGCGCGCACGCATCCGCGTCCGCTTCGCGATGCAGCCATGAACGGACGCCGCGCCGCGCCACCGGCACGCGTGCTCGTGGTCGACGACGATGTGCGCTACAGCGAGTGGCTGCGCCACCACCTGGACGTGCTGTGCCCGCAGGCGAGCGTCAGCATGCTCAACCTCGAGGAGTTCGAGCGCTGGTGCACGATGTTCTCCGGGCGCGACTGCGACCTGCTGATGCTGGCCGCGAACTTTGGCGCCAGCCCCGAAGACCCGGGCGCGCATGGCCTGTCGCTGCTGCGCCGCCTGCGCGACCAGCCGGCAACCCCGGCGGTGGTGGCGCTCGCCGAGGCGGGCAACGAGCTCACCGCGGTGCGCGCGCTGCAGCTGGGTGCGGTCGACTACCTGCCCAAGCGCTTGCTGACGCCGGAACGCCTCAGCACCGCCGTGCGGGTCGCGCTGCGCCGCGTCGAGCGGCGGGTGGCGCGCCGCCTGGCGAGCCTCGCGAACCTCTCCCGCGACCAGGCGAATGGCATGCCGGCTAACGCGCCCGCGCAGAACCCGCCAGATGCCGATGCGGGTGCGGTCGACGCCGCGGGTGCCGCCCAGGCGCCCGCCACCGAGGGGGCAGAGGCGGAGGCACTGCAGCCGGCCGGCGTGGCAGCGCTGCTGGCGGCGGCGAATGCCGAAGTCATCCCCGGCTACACGCTGCGCCTGAAGATCGGTGAGTCGGAAAAGGCGGTCGTCTATCTTGCGACCAGCACGCGTCGCGGCCACAACGTCGCGCTCAAGGTGAGCAAGACACTGCGCGACGAGGCCGCCGGGCGGCAGTTCCTGGAACGTGAATACACCGCCGTCATGGCGGTGCGCAGCCCGCTGGTGGTGGAGATCTACGACTACGGCGTGCACGCCGGCTTTGAGTACCTGGCGATGGAATACCTGCCCCGCGGCGACCTCAAGGCGCGGCTGCAACGCGGTCTGAGCGAAGCCGACGCGCTGCACTACGTGGTGCAGATCGCCTCCGCACTGCAGGTGGTCCACGAGGCCGGGCTCGTGCACCGCGACCTCAAACCCCCGAACGTCATGCTGCGCGAGAACGATGGCGTGGCCCTCATCGATTTTGGCCTGGCGCGGCCCTTCGATGGCAGCACCATCAGCACGCATACCGGCGTGCTGCTCGGTTCGCCCTACTACATGAGCCCGGAGCAGGCGCTGGGTGAAGCCCTCGACGCACGCTCGGATTTCTACAGTCTCGGCATCATCTGCTACGAGATGCTGACCGGCCAGAAGCCCTACACCGGCGGCACGGCCATGGAAGTGCTGCAGCAACACGTGAGCTCGCCCATGCCGCAGCTGCCAGCGCAGTTCGCGCGCTATCAGCCCTTCCTCGCGCGCCTGCTCGCCAAGGCGCGCGGCGAGCGCTTCAGCACCGCCACCGAGATCGTCGCCGCCGCCACGGCACTCACCAAGGACGCACCCGGCGAAGCCCGGACGAGCGCGGCCTAGGCTTCGGTGCGCACTGCGCTGCCGCGCCGCTGGAAGGCCCGCCCCAGGGCGAGCGCCAGCACCGTCCACAGCGCCGCGATCACCGCGCCCAGCCAGCCAATCGCCGCCGGACTCGCGCCGAGGCCGCCGGTAAGCGCCTTATAGAGCGAGCCGCTCACGGCGTCGCCGCCGCGATAGGCGAAGGTATCGATGAGGCTCTTGGCCTGATACTTCTCCTCGCGGCTCACCACGGTGAACAGCGAGTCGCGGCACGGACGCGTGATCGCGTAGTCGGCGACGCGGCGCACCGCGTACACCAGCACCAGCACCATGAAGGTTGGTGCCAAGGCGAACACCGCGTAGCCGGCGGTCATGAGCAGCGGCACCGCGGCCAGCAGCGAGCGCATGCCAAACCACTTGAACAGGCGCCCGAACAGCAGGAACTGGATCGTCAGCGACGCGGCCTGCACCCAGAAGTCGATGCCGGCGAAGAAGCGCGCGCGCTCATCGGTGCTGTGAAAGACCTTGGCGACGAATGCCTGCTGTTCCAGGTACAGAAACGTCGACACCCACGTCATGAGTACCACGAAGGCCACGATGCCGAGCAGGTAAGGCGAGCGCGCCACCTGCACGAAGGCGGCGAACACGCCGCCGCCCACTCCGCGCTCAGCGCCGGGCGCGCCGCCGTGCTGCGGCGCCGCGCTCGCGGCCGCCTGGCGCCGCTGCCAGCGGATCACCAGCGCCATGAACAGCAGCGACACCAGCAGCAAGCCCGCCGACAGCGGCAGCAGGTTGATGGCCCCGAGCGGTATCGCAAGCTTGCGGTCAATGAACGGGCCAATCAGGCCGCCGGTGCTGGCCCCCGCCCAGATGAAGCCGAACAGGCGCCCGGCCTGCTCGCGGGTGTACACATCCGCCATCAGGCTCCAGAACGTCGCCACTACAAAAAGATTGAAGACGCTCACCCAGACAAAGTACGTGCGCGCGATCCAGGTGTGCTCGTGCTGCACATGAAACCACAGCCAGAACAGGATGAGATTGGCTGCGAAGAAGCAGTACACCCACGGCAGGAACACGGTGCGCGGCAAGCGTGAGGTGAGCCAGCCGTACACCGGCTGCAGCAGCAGCATGACGACGAACACTCCCCAGAAGAGATAAGGGATGTTGTCGAGGCCTGAGGTAATGCCAAGAGCATCGCGCACGGGCCGTAGCATGGTGTAGCTCGCAAACACGCACATCAACGTCGCGAACGACGCCAGCAGTGCCGGCGCCTCACCGGGCTCAAGAACGACCAGGCGCCGCAGGAATTGGTTCATGGCATACCGCTTCAATGTTATGACCGTCGAAATCGAGCACGAAGGCACCGTAGTAGTGCGCGTGATAGTGCGGCCGCGGGCCGGGGGCGCCATTGTCGCGGCCGCCGGCGCTGAGCGCCGCGGCGTAGAAGGCATCCACCAGCGCGCGCGTGGCGACGCGGAAGGCCACGTGCAGCGGCGGGCGGTTGGGCGGACCCTGCGCCACCCAGAAGTCCGGCTTGGGGGGCACGCCGAAACCGGCGACGGCGGCGCCACCGGTGACGGCGGCCGGAAACTCCGCGAGCACCCGGTAGCCGAGCGGCGCCAGCGCCGCACGGTAGAACGCCTGCGAGCGTGCCAGGTCGCTCACGTTGAGTCCGGTGTGATCGATCATGACCCGACTTCCTTTGAAGCTCTTGTTGGAGGAGTGACCGTGCGTGGCGCCCGCGGCGGCGCGTAAGTGTGCCACAGCCGCGCTGCGGCAACCGTCGCCTTGACGGCACGCGCTTCGGGGAGCAGCCTCGCCGGGCGCCTTTGGCGTGGGGAGACAACATGAGAAGAAGAGAATTCTGCGCGGCCGGCGCGGCCGCCCTGACCACCTTGTGCCTGCCGCGGCGCGCCCGCGCGGCGAGCGACCTCGCGGCCAGCGGCCGGGATGGCCGCCAGCTTACCCTCAGCGCGCGTGACGTCGATGAGCTCAAGGACGCACTGCGTGGCGAGCTCATCCGCCCCGCGGATCCGAGTTACGACAGCGCGCGGCGCCTGTGGAATGCCGCCTTCGACCGCAAGCCCGCCCTGATCGTGCGCTGCGCCGGCGCCGCCGACGTGGTGCGCGCGGTGAGCTTCGCTGCGACTCACGACCTGCTCACCGCCGTGCGCGGTGGCGGCCACAGTCTCTCGGGACAGTCCGGCTGCGACGGCGGACTGGTCATCGACCTCTCGGCGATGCGCGCGATCGAGGTCGACCCGCTCAGCCAGCGCGCCCGCGTCGAGGCCGGCGCGCTGCTCGGACAGCTCGACCGCGAGGCGCAGGCCTTCGGTCTTGCGACCACCGCCGGCACCGTCGCTGACACCGGCGTCGCAGGGCTCACCCTCGGCGGCGGCGTCGGCCGCATCGGCCGCCGCTTCGGCCTGACCTGCGACAACGTCGAGTCCTTCGAACTCGTGACCGCGGACGGACGCTGGCGGCGCGCCAGCACCACCGAGAATCCGGACCTGTACTGGGCGCTGCGCGGCGGCGGCGGTAACTTCGGGGTGGTCACCTGCTTCGTGCTGCGCCTGCACCAGGTCACGCCGCAGATGTACGGCGGCCAGCTGTTGTTTCCGCTCGCCGGCGGCCGTGAGCTGCTGCGCGACTTCGCCGGCTGGATCGCCACGGCGCCCGATGAGCTGTACGTGGACGTGGATCTGGAGGTCGATGAAAAGCTCGGGCCGCTGGTGGCCTTCGAGGTCTGCTACAGCGGGCCGCAGAGCGACGCCGCGCGCGTACTCGCGCCGCTGCGTAAGCTCGGCAAGCCGCTCAAGGACGCGCTGGCTCCGTCGTTGTACGTCGCCCTGCAGGGCAGCGCCGATACCCCGGGGTTCAGCCGCTTTGGCTCCTACGTGAAGGGGGGCCTGATCTACGGCCTGACGCCGCCCATCATCGATGCGGCGGTGGGCTTCATCGAGCAGGCGCCCGCGGGAATGCTGCTGAACGTGTGGATGCAGCACCAGGGGGGCGCCATCAGCCGCATCGCGCCACAGGACACCGCCTACTGGGGCCGGGGCTCGAGTCACAACCTCGGGCTCGCGGGCGCCTGGCAGACCCCGAGCGCCGAGGCGGAGCGCAATGTCGAGCACGTGCGGCAGGCGTGGGCGCAGATCGAACCTCTGACGCGTGGCAACTACATCAATCTTGCCAACACCGATGATCGTGACAGTCGGGTGCACGCGGCCTACGGCGACAACTACGCGCGCCTGGTGAGTGTTAAGAAACGTTACGATCCCACGAACCTGTTTCACCTGAATGCCAACATCAAGCCGGCGTGAGCCGCGCGCCACGCGGGGGGCCCAGCTACGCTTGACACATCTGCTTCATAAAGGTGCAATGCCAGCGGGCGCGGGTCCGCTGGCCAGGGGTCGCAAGTCCGATATAAGAACCCATGCATCTCGTCGACACGACCCTGTTTTATTCACCGACCAGCGGTGGCGTGAAGCGCTACCTGTCGGCGAAACACGCGTGGCTCTCCGCGCACACCTCTTGGGAACACACCATCGTCGTACCCGGCCGCCGCGGCGCCATCCAGCGCGGCGGCGTGTGCACCGTTCCGGGCTATCCGGTCCCCGGCACCTTCAACTATCACCTGCCGATTAATCCGCGCCGCTGGGTGCGCCTGCTCGAGGTGCTGGAGCCGACCCTGCTCGAGGCCGGGGACGCGTTTCATCCCGCGTGGTGCGCCTGGCAGGTGGCGCGGCGCCGCGGCATCGCCCTCGCGGCGTTCTACCACTCGAACCTGCCGCAGATCATCGGCCGGCGCTTCGGCCGCGTGCTCGCGGAACCGGCGATCCGCCGCTACGTGCGCTGGCTGTACGAGCGTTTCGACGTGGTGTTCGCGCCCAGCCGCCTGATGTGTGCGTACCTGAAGGACCTGGGAGTGGCGCACGCCGTGCACCAGCCGCTCGGTGTCGATGTGCAGGTCTTCAGTCCCGAGCGCCGCGCGCACGTGCTGCGCTCGCGGCTCGGCCTGCCGCGCAACGCCCGGGTGCTGGTCTACGCTGGCCGCTTCGCACGCGAGAAGAACCTGCCGGTACTGCTGCAGGCGTTCGCGCGCCTCGGCGCCCCGTACCATCTGCTGCTGATCGGCGGCGAGCGCGAGGCGCGCCCCGCGCCCAACGTGACGATGCTGCCGTACCGCGGCGACAGCGTCGAGCTGGCCGGGTTGATCGCCTCGGCGGATGCGCTGGTGCACGCGGGCACCAAGGAAACCTTCGGGCTGGTGATCCTGGAGGCCATGGCCTGCGGACGCCCCGTGGTCGCGGCGCGCGCCGGCGCGTTCCCGGAACTCGTCGATGACAGCGTCGGGGTGCTCGCCGAACCCAACAGCGCCGCGAGCATGGCGCAGGCCATCGCCGCGCTCTACGAGCGCGACCTCGAGGCGCTCGGCAGCGCCGCGCGCGCACGCGTACTCAGGCAGTTCACCTGGCAGCGCGCCTTCCACGCGCAGCTTTCGACCTACATTGCCCTGGTCGGCGCCCAGCGCCTGCCACTGGCCGGCAGCGAGGAGATCCTGCCGCTGCGCTCGCCGAGCTCCTGAGGCACGCGGCAACCGCCGCAAGTGCCGAGGCGCGGTTCTTTTAGCGCACGACCAGCACCACGCCTGCGAACAAGAGCACCGCCCCGAGCAGGCGCACGAGGGTGATCGGGTGCTGCGCGAAACCGAGCCAGCCGAAATGGTCCACCAGGAGCGAGGTGCCGAGCTGCCCGAGTACTACGAGTGCCACCAGCGTCGCCGTGCCCAGGCGCGGTCCTACGATCACGCTGGAAACGACGTAGAAGGCCCCGAGGATGCCGCCGAGCCACGCCCAGGCCGGCACGATCGCGAGCTGCGCCCGCACCGGCAGTGGCGCCCGCGTCACGGCGGCGATCGCCGCGAGCGCGAGCGCACCCACCACGAAGCTGATGAGCGCCGCCACGATCGCGCTGCCGAGTATGGCGCGCAGCGTGCTGTTCATCCCCACCTGCACGACCACGCCGATACCCACGCCGAGTCCGAGCAGATACAGCGGCAGGCTTTGCATCCAATACCCCTTCAGCGCCGCAACGAGCGCAGGATCGACAGGCCGGCGCGCGAGGCCGCGAGAGCCAGAACCAGGCGCCAGAACAGGCGCTTGCCGGGCGGCACGGGACGTGGCGGGAGCGCACGGTAGAACTCTGATGCGACGTCACGATGCAGGTGCACCGCGCGCGCGTTGATGAGCCAATCCCCCGCGGCACTGGCGATGCGATAGCGGCCGGCGGCGAGTTCATCCACCCGCGCATCCTCGAGAGTCGCGGGCAACTCCAGCGGCGCGGGCGCCGCGAATTCGAGGGTGGTGCGCTGCTGCGGGTGCTCGGCGGTGACGCCGGCGAGCGCCAGGCCGAGGGGTCCGGGCGCGCGCTGGCAGCTGACGCGGCCGCGGAACGAGGCAAGCACCTCAGGCACCGGGGGGCTCGATTCGCACCTCGGTGTTCACTGAGTTCGCGATGAAGCACTCCTCGTGCGCGCGGCGGTGCAGTTCCGCCAGCTGTGGCGGCGTCGGCCGCCCGGTGCCGGAAAACGCGATCCGCGGCCGCAGCGTCACGCGCAGCATCGCGAGGCGGCCCGCGGCGTTGCGGCCCATGACCCCGAGCGCCTCGTCGCTGTAATCATCGACGCACAGGCCGGCCTCGGCCGCGAGATGCAGGAACCACAGCATGTGGCAGCTGGAAAGTGCGGCGACCAGTGCCTCCTCGGGGTCGACCGCCGCCTCGACCGACATCGGCACGCGCACCACGTTCGGTGAGGAGGAGGCCGGAACCTCGATGCCACCGTCGAAACGCCAGCTGTGGGCGCGGCTGTAGCGGTTGTCCGTGAACAGCGCCCCTGCGCGCGCCCAGTGAATCAGCGCGTGGTACTCGTGGCCCGCCATGTTTTAGCTCCGTGCTGCGCTCCGGCCGATTGTACGATAGCGCGGGTGCCCCATAGCGAACTTGAGCCGCGCCGCGACCTGACACTCACGCACGCCACCTCCCTGGTGGTGGGCATCGCCATCGGCACCGGCGTGTTCCTGAAATCCGCCGCCATGGCGCAGGCGGTCGGCACCCCGCTCCTGGTGCTCGGCGCCTGGGCGGCCGCCGGCCTGGTGGCGCTGCTGGCGGCGCTGTGCTTCGCGGAGCTGGGCGCGATGCTGCCGGATGCCGGGGGCGAGTACGTCTACCTGCGCGCCGCGTTCGGGGAGGTCCCGGCCTTCCTCTACGCCTGCAACAGCTTCGTGCTGGGGGGTGCCAGCATCGCCGCCTACGGGGCGGCGGTGGCGATCTTCATCTCCGACATCCACCCCTTCGGCCACGAATGGTTCGTGCGCAGCGTGCACCTGTGGGGCAGCGACTACAGCTACGCCTTCGGCGCCCGTCAGCTCATCGCGATCGGGGTGATCGCCGTTTTTGCGGCCATCAACTGCGCCGGGGTGATGCTCGGTGGGCGGGTGCAGACGCTGCTGACCCTCACCAAGGTGATCGCGATCCTCGGCGTCGCCGCCGGCGTGTTCCTGTTCTCCGCGACGCGCGATGTGGCCAATCTCGCCGCGCCGCCGGACAGCGGGCACGGCGGCTGGGCGGGCTTCGGCGCGGCGATGTTCGCCGCGCTGTGGGCTTACAGCGGCTGGCAGTACCTGCCGATGGCCGCGAGCGAGGTGCGCGAGCCGCAGCGCAACCTGCCGCGCGCCATCATCGGCGGCACGCTGCTGGTGCTGGCGATCTACCTGCTCGTGAACACCGCCTACCTGTACGCGCTGCCCTTCTGGCAGGTGGCGAGCAGCAATTCCACCGCCTACCCGGAGGCGCCCTCGGTCGCCGCGCGTGCGGTGCAAACCTTCCTCGGCGCACGCGCAGTCTCGGTGGCGGCGCTGATATTCCTGATCTCGACCATCGGCTCCCTCAACGGCACGATCCTGACACGGGCGCGGGTGGCGTTCGCCTCGGCGCGCGACGGGCTGTTCTTCCGCCCGTTCGCGCGCCTGAGCCCGCGCACGCGCGTGCCGGTGTTCTCGCTGGTGCTGCTGTGCGCCTGGGCCGCGGTGCTCGCCGCTTCAGGCACCTTCGACCAGCTCACCAACATGGCAGTGATGTCGTACGCGCTGTTCTGGATCCCGGTGACGCTGGCGGTGATGGTGCTGCGGCGCACGCGCCCGCAGGCAGCGCGGCCGTTTCGCGTGCCGGGGTACCCGCTGGTGCCGGTGATCGTGGTGCTGGTGATGATCGGGATCGTGCTGAGCGCGCTTCTCGCCACACCGCGCGAAGCGCTCGCCACCATCGTGCTGATCCTGCTGGGTTTGCCGCTCTATCCGCTGTTCCGGCGCCGCCGTGCGCGCGCGGCGCTCAGTCCGACTCCAGCTCCCAAAGGGTGAGCGGCGCGCCACGCCGCAGCCAGAAGCCCAGCCCCGCCTCGCGGAACTGCGGCTTCAGGCGGCTGCGGTACCAGTGCGCGCTGCGCAGGTGCACGTCGGCGTCGGTGCGCTCCAGATCGGCGTTGTGCTTCAGGTCGTGACGCGTGAGCGCGCTGAAGTACAGCACGCCGCGGCACAGCCGCCCGAAGTTGCGCAGCGCGCCCTGCGCGGCGGCCGCGTCCAGGTACTGCAGCACGTCGTAACAGATGACCAGGTCAAAGGGCGCGCGGGTGCGGAACTCCTCGATGCGCCCGAGCTGCCAGCCGTAGCGACGGCACAGGTAGGCGCTCGTCTCCAGCCCGACGTACTGCGCCCTGGGCAGCAGTCGTCGCAGCGCCCCGCGCAGCAGGCCGGTGCCGCAGCCGGCCTCGAGGATGCGGCGCACCGGCAGTCCGGCGTGCGCGGTCATGGCGGCGATGAGGCGCGCCCGCGCACGCATCTCCGCACGGCTGGCGACCGCGGTACGCCGATCAAAGTAGTAACGCTGGTAGTACTTGGCGTCGAAGTTCATCGCTCAAACCAACATGCGCACGGCGCCGCGACGCACGGCGGCAACTGAACGGCCGCTGAACGCTGCGCCAACTTCGTGCTCCGCTGACACGCTTCGCATCCTGCCTATCGTAGCCGCACTTCGCCTTCCGGGGTTGTATGCCAAAGACCGCCTCGCGCGTTGCTTTCAACACCGGAGCGCGCGCCGTGCGCCCGACCGACAGGAGAGTGATGATGCGAATTGCCTCAGCCAAGACTGCGATCGCGGGCGCCCTGCTGGCGCTGACGCTCGGCGGCTGTGTCGTGGCCCCGGTGGGGCCGGGTGGTGAAGTCGTGGCCTACAGCGAGCCCCCGCCGGTGCGTTACGAAGCCATCGGCGTGGCCCCCGCGTCCGGGTATTTCTGGGTGGGCGGCAACTGGTTCTGGGAAAGGGGCGCCTACAACTGGCACCCCGGTTACTGGCAGGCGCCGCGCCCCGGCTACCACTGGGCACCGCACACCTGGCACCGCGTCGGCAACGAGTACCACATGCAGCCGGGGCACTGGGTGCGCCATTGAGCGGACCGGGAAGCTGCGCACCATGGCGCGGCAGGCCGGCGCCTGCATTTGCAAGGCGGCCCTCGGGCGCTGCACACTGGCGCGCCGGCGGCGGCGTACGCGGGAGCTCGGATTTTCATGAGACGAACGGCACGGCTCGCGGGAGCCTTACTGGCGACAGCAACGCTGCTGGCCGCCGCGGCCGCGGCGGGACCCTTCACGCTGAGCAGCCCGGACATCGCCCCCGGCGGCCGGATTGCCGAGGCCCAGGTGTTCGACGGTTTCGGCTGCAAGGGCGGCAACGTGTCCCCGGCGCTCGCGTGGAGCAACGCGCCCGAGGGCACCAGAAGCTTTGCCCTGCTGGTGCACGATCCGGACGCACCCACTGGCAGCGGCTGGTGGCACTGGCTGGTCTACAACATTCCCGCCGGCACGAGTTCACTGCCCGCCGGCGCCGGAGATGCGCACAAGGGCCTGCTGCCGGCCGGCGCCGTGCAGGGCCGGACTGATTTCGGTACGGCCGGCTACGGCGGGCCCTGTCCACCGCCCGGTAAACCGCATCACTACCACTTCCGTCTCTACGCGCTGAAGGTCGCCAAGCTTGACCTGCCGGCGGATGCGAGCGCGGCGATGGTGGGCTTCAATGTGCACGCCCAGTCCCTGGGCAGTGCCGAGTTGACCGGCCTCTATGGCCGCTAGCGGCCCCCGCGAGCGCCGGCCGGCCCTGTGGCCGTATCTGGTGATGCCGCTGATCGTGCTCGTGGCCTTCTACGCGCTGTATCGCATGCACCAGCGTCCGGGCGGCCTGACGCCCCCCACCCAGAGCACCCCCGCCGCGCCCACCGAGGGTCAGTAGCGGGCCGGGAAGTGGCGCCGGCGGACCGGCGCGGCTAGCATAGCCGCCCTTTTCGCTCCGGCCGTTTCCCATGCCCCACCCTGCCGCCAAGCCCGATCCCCGACGCGCGCCGTCTGCGCGCGCCGGCGGGCGCGCACGCAGCACCCCGCGTGTGCCCAAGGTGGGATTCGTCAGCCTCGGGTGCCCGAAGGCCCTGGTGGATTCCGAGCGCATCCTGACGCAGCTGCGCGCGGAAGGGTACGAGGTCGCACCCAGCTACGAGGCCGCGGACGTGGTGGTGGTCAACACCTGCGGTTTCATCGACGCCGCGGTCGATGAGTCGCTCGATGCCATCGGGGAGGCGCTCGAGCACAACGGCCGCGTCATCGTGACCGGCTGCCTGGGTGCCCGCCCCGAGCGCATCCTCGCGCGCCACCCGCGCGTGCTCAAGGTCACAGGTCCCCAGGCCTACGAGGAAGTCGTCAGCGCGGTGCACGAACACCTGCCGCCGCGCCACGATCCGTTCTTCGACCTGCTGCCGCCGCAGGGCGTGCGGCTGACGCCGCGCCACTACGCGTATCTGAAGATCGCGGAAGGCTGCAACAACCGCTGCAGCTTCTGCATCATACCCGCCATGCGCGGCAAGCTCGCGAGCCGCCGCATCGATGACGTGCTGCGCGAGGCGGAGCGGCTGGCGCACGCGGGGGTGAAGGAGCTGCTGGTGATCTCGCAGGACACCAGCGCCTACGGCGCCGACATCCGCTACGCACCGGGCAGCTGGCGCGGCAACACCTACGAGAGCCGCTGCATCGATCTGGCGCGCGCGCTCGGGGAACTCGGTGTGTGGGTGCGCCTGCACTACGTCTATCCCTACCCGCACGTGGATGCGCTGATCCCGCTCATGGCCGAGGGACGCGTGCTCCCCTACCTCGACATCCCGTTCCAGCACGGCAGCGCTGCCGTACTGAAGCGCATGCGCCGGCCGGCGCACGCGGTCGACACGCTGGCGCGCATCCGCACCTGGCGCGCGGCGTGCCCCTCCCTGACGCTGCGCAGCACCTTCATCGTCGGTTTCCCCGGGGAAACCGAGGCGGAGTTCCAGGAGCTGCTGGCGTGGCTCGAGGCGGCCGAGCTCGACCGTGTCGGCTGCTTCAAGTACTCCCCGGTCGAGGGCGCGGCGGCCAACGCGCTCCCCGATCACGTGCCCCCGCAGGTCCAGGAGGAGCGCTACGCGCGCTTCATGGAGCGCGCCGCCGCCATCAGTGCCCGGCGCCTGCGCGCGCGCGTGGGTGAGCGCGTGCGCGTGCTGGTCGATGAAGTGACGCCGGACGGTGCGCTGGCGCGCAGCGCCGCGGAGGCGCCGCAGATCGACGGCGTGGTGCGCATCGCGGCAGCAGGAAAACTGCGCGCCGGCGACTGGGCCGAGGTGCAGATCGTGGGCGCGGATGCCTACGATCTCACCGGCCGCCTCGTTGCCTGAGGCGGCCGGGATTACCGCAAGCGGGAGCTAAGAGTCTTAGGAAGTCATCCCCAGGGAGTGCATGATCTCGGTCGCCTTGTCCTTCGTGGCCTGCCCCTTGGTCACCGCGGTGGTGTAGTCGCCCGAAGTGGCGGCACTGGAGGCGTCGTTCCACATCGACTTCACTGAATCGAGCCCGGACTTGGCGCTCGCGAGTGCATCCTTGCTGACATGCGGCGGCAGGTGATGCGACTTGGAGAGCATGTCGACGCGGCTCTGGATGGCTTCGACCATCTTCGGCACGTCGGTGCTCATGGGGCCCCACGCGTCCTTGGCCTTGCTCATCGCAGCCTCGGCTTCGGCAGCCTTGGCGGTGGCGGCATCCCGCATGCCGTTGATGGCTGCGGTCAGGGCGGGCGCGGTGTTGAGCACGGCCTTGTAGTCACCCTTGGCAAAGGCATCCTTGGCGCTCGCGATCGACGCATCCATACCCGCCAGCTGGTCCGGGACGTATTTCTGCGCCATCTCGCGCGTGGCATTCACGGCGGACTCGGCGCTCGCGATCGCCTGCTCGGCCGGCTCCTTCTGACTGGCGCAGCCGACGAGCAGCACCGCCATCATCGCTGCCAACAGCCAAACGATTTGCTTCTTCATGTTTTGCATCCTCATGCGGTTGACGGGAACAATCAGGGAATCTTCAGTTTCTGACCGGGGAAGATCTTGTTCGGGTCCTTCAGGACGTCACGGTTGGCCTCAAAGATCTGCTTGTACAGGGAAGCGTCGCCGTAGTACTTCTGGGCGATCTTTGAGAGCGTGTCACCCGACTGCACCACGTGCGTCTGGGTGTAGGGATTGTCGCCTGCCGGGGTTTTCTCATCCGCCATGGTGTCCTCCACGAGCCTGCAGCCGTTGTTCCTGCGTTTCAGGTGCGGCGCGGCGGGCAGGTGCGCTGACCGCCTTGGTTTTCATGGCACGGCGAATGCGCCGCCGCGACCGGGCCGCGTGCACCGGTGAAGCGAAAGGGTAACATGAAGCGTGGACGCTACCCCAACAGCGCCCGGTGCGCTGTCGGACAAAGCCTTCGAAAGCGCTGTTGGGTGTTTCTCAGCCGGCCGCGGGGGTTTCCGGACGCACACACCGCCCCTGCACCGCGTCATCCACGCTCGAGTAGTCCAGGGTCCCGGCATGCAGCTGGGCCACCCGCGCCAGCAGCAAGGCCTCGCGGGCCGCATCCTTGAGGCGCGCGATGCGCAGCTCACCGCCGCGCCGGGCAAACCAACCGCAGAACTCCCCGAGCGCCTCGAGCGCGGTGCTGTCCAGGTCCGGGGACTCCTCCAGACTCAACACCAGGACCCTGGCGGTGGGCTGCGCCAGCACCTGTTCCCGGATCCGCAACATGAGCGGCTCGGCGTTGGCGAAGAACAGCGGTTCCTCGGGTCTGAGCACCAGGAGGTCGGGGCGGGTGAGCGCCTCCGGAAAGCGTGACACGCTCACGTAGTCATGCTCGCCGACGCGGCCGAGCACCGCGAGGCGCGGGGTGGCGAGCGAGCGCACCAGCATGGCGAGGCTGAAGGCGATCGCCGCGAGCAGCCCGTTCAACACTCCGAAGATCATGACGGCGAGCACGGCGGCGAGGACGATCAGCCGATCGCGACGCCAGCGGAGGTAATTGCTGAAGACGGTCGGGCGCAGGGACTTGCTGAGCGCGTGTATCACGATCGCCGCCAGCACCGGCTCCGGGATGAGTTCGATCCACCTGAGGAACAGCAACACCAGCGCCAGCACGATGGCGGCGCAGCACAGGCCGGCCACGCGCGATTGAGCCCCGGCGGCCTCGTTCGCCGAGGTGCCGGAGTAGCCGGCCCCCACGGGGGTAGCCTGCAGCAGCCCCGCGGCCAGATTCGCCACTCCGAGCGCGAGCAGGTCGCGGTTGGGCTGCACGGGCTCGTCGTGCCTGAGCGCGTAGGTGCGGATGGAGCCGTAGGACTCCGCAAACAGGATGAACATGAGCGCCAGGGAGTACTCGATGAGCGGCAGCCAGCCCACACCCTGCGGCAGCACGAAGTCAGGAAGCCGGAGCGCAAGATGAATGGGGCCGGTGAGGACGACACCGTGTGCGGCGAGGTAGCCCGCGGCGGCGATGCTGGCGAGGATGACGATGAGCGCACCCGGGAGGCGCGGCACGCGTTCGAGCGCAAACAGTCCTGCGAGGGCCCCAAGGCCGCACAGCAGGCTCGGCAGTTCCCAGGCGCCGTAGCCGCGCAGCAGCTCCGCCACGAGCGCGAAGAATCCGCTGCTGTGGACGGGCATGTTCACCAGGTGCGGCCATTGCCTCACCGCGATCACCACGGCGAGCCCGAAGGCGTAGCCGCGCAGTACCGGGCGTGCGATCAGTGTCGAGATCGCCCCCAGGCGCAGCGCCGCCGCCAGCAGGAAGGCAACGCCGGTGCCTACCACCAGCGCTGCTGCCAGCGTCAGCCGTTGCGCCACATCGCTCGCCCCGAGCGCGACCATGGCCGAGGCGAGCACCGCGGCCGAGGATGAGGTCGCAGTCACGATGGCGTAGCGGCTGCGGCCGATCAGGCCGTAGCCGATGAGGCCCGCGAACAGCGCCACGACACCGGCCTGCGGGGGCAGGTTGGCGACCCCTGAGTAGGCCACCGCCTCGGGCAACAACAGACCGGCGATCGAGAGCCCTGCCAGCAGATCCGCGAGCGGGATTCTTGTTGTCATTGGCTGGTCATCCTAGCCCGGCGGCGGCCGTGGCGACAGGATGCGGGCTGCACCTTCACGTGCAGCGACGGGGTACTACTCGACCGTCACGCTCTTCGCCAGGTTGCGCGGCTGATCAACATCGGTGCCCTTGAGGATCGCCGCGTGGTAGGCCAAGAGCTGCAGCGGGATGGTGTACACCACCGGCGCCTGCACGTAGGTCACATGCCGCGGCATCTCGATGACGGTTACCCCGTCGCTGGACTTCAGGCCCGACTCGGGATCTGCGAACACGATGAGCTCACCGCCGCGGGCCCTTACTTCCTGCAGGTTTGACTTGAGCTTCTCGAGCAGGTCGTTGTTGGGCGCGACGGCGACCACCGGCATGTCGCCATCCACCAGCGCCAGCGGCCCGTGCTTGAGCTCGCCTGCCGGATACGCCTCGGCGTGGATGTAGGAAATCTCCTTGAGCTTCAGCGCGCCCTCCATGGCGATCGGATACAACGCGCCGCGGCCGAGGAACAGCGCGTGGCGCTTGTCGGCGAAGCGCTCGGCGAGGCGGTGGATCACCGGGTCAAGCTCGAGGGTCTTCTCCACCAGCGCCGGCAGCTCGATGAGGCGCGTGACGAGGCCGCGCTCGCGTTCCGCGTCCGCGCCGTGGTGGCGGGCGAGGGCGACGACCAGCATGCCGAGCGCGGCGAGCTGCGTGGTAAAGGCCTTGGTCGAGGCGACGCCGATCTCCGGTCCGGCGCGCGTCAGCATGACCAGCTCGGACTCGCGCACCAGCGAGCTCTCCGGGACGTTGCAGATGGAAAGCGAAGAGAGGTAGCCGGACTGCTTGGCGAGGCGCAGCGCGGCGAGCGTGTCGGCGGTCTCGCCCGACTGCGAGATGGTCACGAACAGCGAGTTCTGCGGCACCAGCGGATTGCGGTAGCGGTACTCGCTGGCGATGTCGACCGCACAGGGGATCTTGCAGATCTGCTCGATGAAATAGCGCGCCACCGTGGCGGCATGGAAGCTCGTGCCGCAGGCCACGATGTGTACGGTCTGGGTGCGCTTGAACACCTCGGTGGCAGCGGGCCCGAACGCGGCCTCGAGCAGGCGTCCGTTGGCCACGCGCTCGGAGAGCGTGTCGGCGAGGGCGCGCGGCTGCTCGTGGATCTCCTTGAGCATGAAGTGCGCGTACTGGCCGCGCTCGGCGGCATCCGCCGACAGCTCGCTCTCGCGGATGGGGCGCTCGGCGCTGTTACCGTCGCGGTCGATGACGCGCACGCTGCGGCGGCGCACCTCCGCGACATCGCCCTCCTCGAGGAAGATGAAGCGGCGCGTCACCGGCAGGAGCGCGGCGACATCCGAGGCGACGAAGTTCTCATCGACGCCCAGCCCCACCACGACCGGGCAGCCCTCGCGCGCCAGGATCAGGCGGTCCGGGTCGTGCTCACTCACCACCACGAGCGCGTAGGCGCCCTCGAGCTCCGCGACGGTGGCGCGCACGGCCTTGTACAGATCCTGCACGGTCTGCAGGTGGTAGTGGATGCGGTGGGCGATGACCTCGGTGTCCGTTTCCGAGGAGAACTGGTAGCCGCGGCGCTCGAGGTCGGCGCGCAGCTCCTCGTGGTTCTCGATGATGCCGTTGTGCACGATCGCCAGTCCGTCGCGCGAGATGTGCGGGTGGGCATTGCGCTCGCTGGGCACCCCGTGCGTGGCCCAGCGCGTGTGGGCGATGCCGATCTTGCCGTGGGTGGGGGTCTGCTCGAGGGCCTCATCAAGCGCGCGCACCTTGCCGACCGTGCGCAGCCGCGTCAGGTGTTCGGAGCCGTTGAGGACTGCGATGCCGGCCGAGTCGTAGCCGCGGTACTCGAGCCGCCGCAGCCCCTCCATGAGGATGGGGACGACGTTACGCTCGGCGACGGCTCCGACGATTCCGCACATATGGCCTCGTGCCTTTAGCTGCTTCCGCCTAACCCTTAGGCGGGGCCCGTAAGTCTGCCTGAAAGCGCCGGAGAAGGCTGATTTGCATAAGAAAGCCGTGATCCGCATCCAGCTGCCAGCGGCCTGAGGGAAGAGCCTCAGCAGGGCCCCGCCATAAGTCAAGATATGTAGACTTACTCGCATGAGCCGATCCCGCCGCTGTTCGCCCCAGACCCTGCGCCTGCTTGGGGTGCTGCTGCAGGAGCCTCAGGCCTGGCGCCATGGCTACGGGCTCTCCCGGCTCACGGGCCTCAAGGCAGGCACCGTCTACCCCCTCCTGCGGCGCCTGGGCGAGCGCGGGCTGCTCGAGTCGAGATGGGAGGCATCGCCCCGACCCGGCCGGCCCTCGCGCCAGGGCCACAGGCTCACAGTGGCCGGCATCATTTTTGTGCGTTCGCAGCAGGCCGGAGCGGGAGCCACCGCGTAGGAGCGCCGGGGGCCGCTCCCCCGGACGCTATTTCTTCGGCTTCTGCGGCCGCTGCCAGTCCTCGATCGTGGCCTGCCGCGCACGCGCCACGGTGAGCTTGCCGGCGGGCACCGAACGCACCACGGTGGACCCGGCGGCGATGGTCGCGCCGGCCCCCACGGTGATCGGCGCAACCAGCACGCTGTTGCTGCCGGTGTGCACGTCGTCCTCGATCAGGGTGCGATGCTTATGCGCGCCGTCATAGTTGGCGATGATGGTGCCGGCGCCGAGGTTGACGCGCGCGCCCACCTGCGCGTCGCCGACGTAGGAGAGGTGGTTGGCCTTGGAACCCTCAGCCAGCTGCGAGTTCTTCACTTCGACGAAGTTGCCGATGTGCACGCCGGCGGCGAGCGTTGAAGAGGGGCGGAAGCGCGCAAAGGGACCGATGTTGCAGTGCGCTCCGATCACGGCACTGTCGATGACGCAGTGGGCGAACACCTGCGTGTCCGCGCCGATGTCGCTGTTGCGGATCACGCAGCCCGGGCCGATGCGCACGCGGTCACCCAGGCGCACGCGTCCTTCGAATACCACGTTGACATCGAGGAAGACGTCGCTGCCGTAGTCGAGCGTGCCGCGCACGTCCAGGCGCGCCGGATCCGCGAGCGTCACGCCGCCCAGCAGCAGCTGCTGCGCCACCTGGGCACGCCGCACGGCCTCGAGCTGCGCGAGCTGCGCCTTGTCGTTCACGCCGAGCACCTCGGTTGACACGGGCGCCACCAGCGCGCTCACCGTGACCTTGTCCCGCACCGCCAGGGCGATGACGTCGGTGAGGTAGTACTCACCCTGCGCGTTGTGGGGTTTGACCTTGGCGAGCCAGTTCTGCAGCCGCCGCGCCCCGCAGGCGAGCACGCCGGTGTTGCACTCGCGCACGGCGAGCTCGCCTCGGGTGGCGTCCTTCTCCTCGACGATCTTCTGCACCAGGCCGCGGGCAGTGCGCACGATGCGCCCGTAGCCGCGCGGATCATCGAGCTTCACGGTGAGGAGGCCCAGGCGCTGCGGACCTGCCAGCGCCAGCAGCTGCGTCAGCGTTGCTGCGCCGATGAGGGGCACGTCCCCATAGAGCACGAGCACGGTGTGCTCGGGGGCAATGTGCGGCAGCGCCTGCAGCACCGCGTGCCCGGTGCCCAGGCGCTCGCGCTGCGCCACCCAGGTGACGGGCTCCTCCTTGAGTGCCTCGCGCACCTGTTCGCCACCGTGGCCGTAGACCACGTAAATCGCCGCCGGCGCCAGCTCGCGGGCGGTGCCGATCACGTGTTGCAGCAGCGGCCGGCCCGCGAGCGGCTGCAGGACCTTGGGCAGCGCGGATTTCATGCGCTTGCCCTCACCGGCGGCCAGGATGATGACCGACAGCGGGCTCACTGCAGTCACCGTCGCGGAGCGCTTCTTAACCATGGCGGCAGATTGTACTCAGCGCTTGACCGTAAACGAGTGCCGATCCGGGGCCGGGCGCACCGCCTCGAGCTCGGCGAGCTTGCGCTTCATGAGCTCGCCGACGTAGAGCTGCGGGTTGGAGTGCACGTGGTGCCCGGCATCCTCGCGCTGCGCGATGAGCACGCTGGCGCGGTGGAAGGCATCCTCGAGCGAGGCGCTGCCGGGCAGGGACTCCTTGAGGAAGGCCTCGCCGAACCAGGTGAGGTCGCGGTCCTCCTCGCAGCCGAAGGAAGTGTGATCGGCATCGGCCGCCGTCACGATTGCGGTGGTCTCCCCCTTGAGCTCGTCGAAGAACACGCCGGCATAGCAGGCCGACACCACGATGATGCGCCAGCGGATGGCGGAGGCGTCCAGCAGCTCGCGCAGGTCGGAGGGCGCCAGCTGCGCGAGCGGCAGTGAGCCGTTCTGCACTTCCAGGCCATCCTGCGAGCCGTGCGAGGTGAGGAACAGCACCAGCACGTCGTTGTCAGGATCCATGCGCGTGCTGAGCAGGCGCAGCGTCTGGCCGAGGCCCGCAACACTCGCCAGCGGGTAGGAGTCGCGATCCTCAAGGTCGTTGACGAGCAGTACCGAGCGTCCCTCGGAACCGAAGCGCGTGCCGAACACTTCGCTGGCGAACTGCGCTTCGCGGCGGAACAGCGCCGGATCCCCATCGCCGGCGAAGCCCACGAAGTACACCCCGGACTTGCCGCGCTGCGCCGGCTTCACGCGCTGCACGGCGGCGGCGATGCGCGCCGGCTGATCGTAGAAGAGCACTTCGGCCTGGGCCGTGTCCTCTTCGCTTTGCGACTGCGAGGGATCGTCCGCGACCCACAGGCGCGTGTCGAGGTTCAGCACCCCGAGCACCCAGGGGGACGCGACGAGCAGCACCAGCGCGAAGGCCGCCGCGCGCCAGCGCAACACGCCGAACGCCGCCCCCAGCACCCGCAGGGTGAGCAGCGCCAGGTAGATGAGCGCGACGACCGTGATCAGCAGCGGACGGGCGTGCAGCAGCGGCAGATCATTGAGCAGCCAAAAGAGCACGAGCACGAAGGGCGTCGTCGACAACACCGCGACCAGCAGCGCGCGCGTGTCCGCCTGGCGACTCTGTACGCGCGCGATGAGCGCACACGCGGTGAGCCCGAGCAGCAGGTAGCACGCCCAGCCAAACAGGCCATCGAGCGCCAGTGGCGCGTGCCGCTCGGAGTGCAGCGCGTCCAGCAGCCCCCACAGCACCAGGTTCAGCAGCAGCAGGACCGCGACCTGGTCGAAACTGACGCTCAGGGCCACCGGCCAGCGACGCCGCAGGGCGCCCAGCGCCAGGCCGGTGCGCAGGTTGCGCGCCAGAGCGGCGAACCCGCCCGCCGCTGCCGGGGAGGGCGCGGGACGGGGCTGCGGATCGGGAGGCGGGTCCAGGGATCAGCCCCGGGAATTGCGCAGGTGCTCGAGCACTTTCAGCTGGGCCACGGCACGCGCCACTTCCGCCAGCGCCTCCGCCTGGGTCATATGGCCCGGCCGGTCCCTGAGGGCCTCCTCGGCGCGCTGCCGGGCGGCGACCGCCGCCGCCTCGTCGATGTCCTTGGCCCGCAGCGCCGTATCCGCGAGCACGGTGACCTTGTAGGGCTGCACTTCCAGCGCCCCGCCGCCGACAAAGAAGAAGTGCTCCTGGCCATCGGGCGTCTTGATGCGCACTGCACCCGCCTTGAGCAGTGACAGCAGCGGCGCGTGACGCGGCAGGATGCCGAGTTCGCCCTGCGCTGCGGGCACGAACACCGCCGTGGCCGGCCCGGAGAAGAGCTCGCCTTCGGCGCTCACGATGTCGACGTGGATTGTCGGTGCTTCCGCCATGCTGCTGTACTCTTGGCTGCGCTACTGCAGCGTCTTCGCCTTGGCGATCGCCTCTTCGATGGACCCGACCATGTAGAAGGCCTGTTCGGGCAGGGCGTCGAATTCGCCGTTGATGATGCCTTTGAAGCCGCGGATGGTGTCCTTCAGAGCCACGATCTTGCCGTCCTGGCCGGTGAACACCTTGGCGACGTTGAAGGGCTGGGACAGGAAGCGCTGCACCTTGCGAGCCCGGTACACGATCTGCTTGTCCTCTTCCGACAGTTCATCCATGCCAAGGATCGCGATGATGTCCTGCAGCCCCTTGTAGCGCTGCAGCACGGCCTGCACGCCGCGCGCCGTGTTGTAGTGCTCCTCGCCCACGACCAGCGGGTCGAGCTGGCGGCTGGTGGACTCGAGCGGGTCGATCGCAGGATAGATGCCCAGGGAGGCGATCTGGCGTGACAGCACCACGGTGGCATCCAGGTGCGCGAAGGTGGTGGCAGGGGAAGGATCGGTGAGGTCGTCCGCCGGCACGTACACCGCCTGGATGGAGGTGATCGAACCCTTCTTGGTCGAAGTGATGCGCTCCTGCAGCACGCCCATCTCCTCGGCCAGCGTCGGCTGGTAGCCGACCGCCGAGGGCATGCGCCCGAGCAGCGCCGACACTTCGGTGCCGGCGAGCGTGTAGCGGTAGATGTTGTCGACGAAGAACAGCACGTCGCGGCCCTTGCCGCCCGAGTCCGGGCGCGTCTCGTCGCGGAAGTACTCGGCCATGGTGAGGCCCGTGAGCGCCACCCGCAGGCGGTTGCCCGGCGGCTCGTTCATCTGCCCGTATACCATCGCCACCTTGGAGTTCTGCAGGTTCTCCGGGTCGATGACCCCCGACTCGATCATCTCGTGATAGAAGTCGTTGCCCTCGCGCGTGCGCTCGCCCACGCCGGCGAATACCGACAGGCCGCTGTACTGCTTGGCGATGTTGTTGATCAGTTCAAGCATGTTGACGGTCTTGCCGACGCCGGCGCCGCCGAACAGGCCGACCTTGCCGCCCTTGGCGAACGGCATCAGCAGGTCGATCACCTTGATGCCCGTCACCAGCAGATCCTGGCCGCCGGCCTGCTCATCAAACGCCGGCGGCGCGCGGTGGATCGGCAGGTACTCGGTGGCCTTCACCGTGCCGCGGTTGTCCTGCGGGTGCCCGAGCACGTCCATGATGCGTCCGAGCGTGCCCTCGCCCACCGGTACCTGAATCGGCGCGCCGGTGGCGGACACCGCGAGCCCGCGCTTGAGGCCTTCGGAGGCGCCCATCGCGATCGTGCGCACCACGCCGTCGCCCAGCTGCTGCTGCACCTCGAGCGTCAGGTCGGTGTCCTTGAGCTTGAGCGCCTCGTAGATCGCCGGGATCGCTTCGCGCGGAAACTCGACGTCGATGACGGCGCCGATGATCTGGGTGATGTGTCCCTCTGCGGGAGTGGCCATAGTGTCGTTCCTCAAACCGCTGCCGCACCACCCACGATCTCCGAAAGCTCCTTCGTGATCGCGGCCTGGCGGGCCTTGTTGTAGATCAGTTGCAATTCGCTAATCAGTTTGCCGGCATTGTCCGAGGCGGCGCCCATCGCCACCATGCGCGCCGCCATCTCGGACGCTACGTTCTCGACCGCGGCGCGGTACACGTGCGATTCGAGGTAGCGCCGCAGCAGGCCATCGAGAATGGCAGACGCCTCCGGCTCGTAAATGTAGTCCCAGTGCTCCTGCAGGTTGTCGGTGTCGAGCGGCTCGAGCGGCAGCAGCTGCACAACCTCGGGCTTCTGGGTCATGGTGTTGATGAACTGCGCGTTGACCAGGAACAGCCGATCGAGGCTGCCCTGGGCGTAAGCGTCCAGCATCACCTTCACGGCGCCGACCAGGTCCTTGACCTGCGGGCGATCGCCGAGGTTGATGGCATTGGCGAGGATCGGCAGGCTCAGGCGCCGGAAGAAGTTCAGCCCCTTGGTGCCGAACACGCACAGGCTCACCTGCGCGCCCTTTTCCTGCCACTCGCGCGCCAACAGCAGCGTCTGCTTGAACACGTTGGCGTTCAGGCCGCCGGCGAGTCCGCGATCGGTCGAGATGACGATGATGCCGACCGCCTTGTCTTCGGCGTGCGTCAGCATGAAGGGATGCCGGTAGTCCGGGTTGGCCTGCGTGAGATGGCCGATGACATTGCGTATCTTGGCGGCGTACGGGCGCGCCAGCCGCATGCGCTCCTGCACGCGGCGCATCTTGCTCGTGGCCACCATCTGCATGGCCTTGGTGATCTTCTGAGTGCTCTTCACACTCGCGATCTTGGAGCGGATTTCCTTGGTGCCGGGCATCGCTTTGCCTTGCGCGTTGGTGCTTCAGTAGGTTCCGGTGGCGACGAAGTCCTCGATGCACTTCTTCAGCTGTGCCTCGTTCTCCTTGGAGAACTTCGGCTGCGCGTTGATGCCATCGAGCAGTGACTGGTAGCTGGTGCGCGCGAACGCCTGCAGCGCCGCCTCGAAGGCCACGACCTTCAGCAGCGGCACCTTGTCCATGTAGCCGTTGTTGACCGCATAGATCGACAGCGCCATCTCGGCGACCGACATGGGCGCGTACTGCTTCTGCTTCATCACCTCAGTGACGCGCTGGCCGCGCTCGAGCTGTCTGCGCGTCGCCTCATCCAGATCCGAGGCGAACTGCGAGAAGGCCGCCAGCTCGCGGTACTGCGCGAGCGCCAGGCGGATGCCGCCGCCGAGCTTCTTGATGATGTCGGTCTGCGCCGCGCCGCCGACGCGCGACACGGAGATGCCGGCGTTCATCGCCGGACGAATACCGGAGTTGAACAGGTCGGTCTCGAGGAAGATCTGCCCGTCGGTGATGGAGATGACGTTAGTCGGCACGAACGCCGTCACGTCCCCGGCCTGCGTCTCGATGATCGGCAGCCCGGTGAGCGAGCCGGTCTTACCGGTAACCGCCCCCTTGGTCATCATCGACACGTACTCCTCGTTCACGCGCGCGCTGCGCTCGAGCAGCCGGGAGTGCAGATAAAACACGTCCCCGGGAAACGCCTCGCGCCCCGGCGGGCGCCGCAGCAGCAGCGAGATCTGGCGGTAGGCGACGGCCTGCTTGGAGAGGTCGTCATAGATGATGAGCGCGTCCTCACCCTGGTCCATGAAGTACTCGCCCATCGTGACGCCTGAGTAGGCGGAGATGTACTGCAGCGCCGCCGGGGTCGAGGCCGAGGCGGCGACCACGATGGTGTGGGCCAGCGCGCCGTGCTCCTCGAGCTTGCGCACTACGTTGGCGATGGTCGACTGCTTCTGGCCGATCGCGACGTAAACGCACTTAATGCCGGAGGATTTCTGGTTGATGATGGTGTCCACCGCGAGGGCGGTCTTGCCGGTCTGGCGATCGCCGATGATGAGCTCGCGCTGCCCGCGGCCGATCGGCACCATCGAGTCCACCGCCTTGTAGCCGGTCTGCACCGGCTGGCTGACGGACTTGCGGTAAATGACGCCCGGCGCCACGCGCTCGATCGGGGCGGTGCGCTGGGTCTTGATCGCGCCCTTGCCGTCGAGCGGCTGGCCGAGCGCATCCACGACCCGGCCGAGGAGCTCAGGTCCCACCGGGACCTCCAGGATGCGCCCCGTGGTCTTGACGGTGTCGCCTTCCTTCAGGTGCTTGTACTCGCCGAGCACCACCGAGCCGACCGAGTCCTGCTCGAGGTTGAGCGCCAGGCCAAAGGTGTTACCCGGGAACTCGAGCATTTCACCGTAGCGCGCATCGGCGAGCCCGTGGATGCGGATGATGCCGTCGGTGACCGATACGATCGAGCCGACGTTGCGCGCCTCGGTGACGGACTTGAAGTTCTCGATCCGTTGCTTGATGAGGTCGCTGATCTCGGTTGCCTTGATGGCCATGTGCGTTCTCTCTGAAGCGAAATTCGTTAGGCGGTCAGGTCGTAGGCGATGCGCTCGAGGCGCGTGCTGAGCGAGCCGTCGATCACCAGGTCGCCGGCGCGGATGATCGCGCCCCCGAGCAGCTGCGGGTCAATCGCGCACTGCAGGCGCACCTTGCGGCGCAGGCGCTTCTCCAGCGCGGCGGACAGCTTCTGCTCTTGTGCGGCATCGAGCGCCGCCGCCGAAGTCACGGTGACATCGGCAACTCCCTGCGCCGCATCCTTCATGACTTCGAACAGCGCGCTGATCTCGGGCAGGTAAGCCAGGCGGCGGTTCGCGGCCAGCGTGCGCACGAAGTTCGCACCATGGGCGCCAACTGCCGGCCCGCCGATACCGATGAACAGCTGCGCGAGCTGTTCGGGGGTTACGTGCGGGTTGCCCAGCAGGTTCTCCACGCGCGGGTCCTTCACCACCTGCGCGGCGAGCTTGAGCGACTCGGACCAGGCACCGAGCGCCCCGTTGGCACTGGCTTCCTCGAAGGCGGCCCGCGCGTAGGGCCTGGCGATGGTGAGCTTGTCGGCCATGGAAACCTTCAGGTCCTCAGATCTGCGTGGCGAGCTTGTCGAGCAGGTCGGCGTGGGTGCGCGGGTCGATCTCGCGCTCCAGGAGCTTGGAGGCGGCCCCGATAGCGATCCCCGCGACCTCCTTGCGCAGGCTCTCGCGCGCGCGCGTCGTGTCCAGATCGATCTGCTGGTGTGCGGCCGCCACGAGGCGCGCGCCCTCGGTGTTCGCGGTTCCCTTGGCTTCCTCCACCAGCTCGTTGGCGCGGTGCTGCGCCTGGTCGATGATCTGGGTGGCACGTTCGCGCGCCTCGCGGATGATGGCCTCCGCGTTGCCGCGCGCTTCCGCCAGCGCCTGCTCGCCCTTCTCGGCCGCGGCCAGCCCGGCGGCGATCTTGCGCGAACGCTCGTCCATGGCGTTGAGAATTCGCGGCCAGCCCCACTGCATCACGCCAAAGATGAGCACGGCGAACACGATCATCTGCACGATGAGCGTGAGATTGATATTCACGGTCCTACCTCCTGCCTTCGGTCCGTCACGCCGCCGGCGTGCTCAGTGTGCGGCCTGCAGCGCGCTCACGAACGGGTTGGCGAAGGTGAAGAACAGCGCGAAACCGATGCCGATCATCGCCACCGCGTCCAGCAGGCCGGCGACCAGGAACATCTGCACGCGCAGTGTCGGCAGCAGCTCCGGCTGGCGCGCCGAGCCCTCGATGAAGCGGCCGCCGAGAATGCCGAAGCCGATGGCGGTACCAAGTGCACCCATGCCGAAGATGATGCCGACGGCCAGCACGGTCATGGCTTGGATGTGTGCAACGTTTTCCATTCAATCTCTCCTCAAAGAATCAGACCAGATGCGATAAAGACTCGACTCGCCGACGTCCGCCCATCAGTGATGCTCGTTGGCCATCGCCAGATACACGATCGTCAGCACCATGAATATGAATGCCTGCAGCGTGATGATGAGGATGTGGAACACCGCCCACACCAGTGCCAGGGCCAGCTGCGCCACCAGACCCAGCCACCCGCCCACCGTGGCGAGGCCGGCAAGGCCTGGCAAGGTGAGCGCCGCGAGCAGCAAGAAGATCATCTCGCCCGCGTACAGGTTGCCGTACAGGCGCAGCGACAGCGATATCGGCCGCGCGATGAAGGTCACCGACTCCAGGATGAAGTTCGCCGGCACCAGCAGCGCCTGCACGAACCAGTTCTTGGCCTGGAACGGGTGCAGCGTCAGCTCACCGACGAAGCCGCCCAGGCCCTTCATCTTGATGCTGTAGAAGATGATGAGCGCGAACACGGTCAGGGAGAGGGCGAAGGTGGCGTTGAGATCGGTACTCGGCACGACCTTCAGGTGTTCAATCCCCGCGCCGCGCGCCGCAAACGGCAGCAGGTCCACCGGCACCAGGTCCATGAAGTTGAACAGCCACACCCAGCAGAAGATCGTCAGCGCGAGCGGCGCGATCAGGCGGCTGGTGCCGCTGAAGGTGTCCTTGACCTGCTGATCGACCCACCCGACGATGATCTCGACGAAGTTCTGCAGCCGCCCGGGTACGCCCGAGGTGGCCTTGCGACCGACCGCCCACAGGAACCCGAAGAACACCACCGCGAGCGCCACCGAGAAGAACACGGTGTCGTAGTTGATGACCGAGAAATCGATGATGCCGTGCGGCGCCTTGTTAGAAAGAAAGGTCTGGTGGTGCAGGATGTAGTCGGTTGCGCCGGGCGCTTTTTCTGCTGCGTCTGCCATACCCGTCAGTCCATCACTTAGGCGCCGCGGCGCGTGCCGCCCAGGGTGGGCAGCGCCCGCACGAGCGCGATCCAGTACACCAGGAACGTGGCGGCGAACGCGACGAACATCGCGAGCGGCGCCACATTCACCCACTTCAGCACCAGCACAAACAGCACGATCACCAGCGCGACCTTCACGGCCTCGCCCAGGTAGAACGCCCCCAGCACGCGCTGCGGATTCGAGCCGCCGCCGAACACCAGGCCCGCCATCACCAGGCTGCCGAGCGTGGCGATGCCGCCACCCAGCAGCGCGGAGAGCGCCGCGCGTCGGTCCACCAGCGCCCCCGCACCGAGCGCCACCGTGACGGTGACCACCGCCTGTGCCAGCACGACGCCGAAGGCCAGCCGCCGCGCATGGGGCAGATCGATCGCCAACACCTTATATAGGTCCCCGAAGGGCTCAATAAAGCCTTGGTTCTTGCGCCGTGAGCTCCCGCGCAAGTGGCTTACATTCATTCGGCCGTTCAGTCACTTAGGTACCGTGCCGGCCAAAAAAGCCGGGGGATTATAGGGAGTCCACAGCCAGCCCGCTACTGAATGTGCGCAAGGATCCCGTCGAGCTCGTCCAGGCTGTTGTAGGCGACCACGAGCTTGCCCTTGCCGCCCGCGCCCTGCTGGATGGCAACGCGGGCGCCGAGCTTCTCGGCCAGGTCCTGCTCGAGGCGTTCGACGTTCGGATCCCGGGACGAGAGGCGCTCCGCGGCCGCATCAGCCCCGCTCGGGGCCTGCAGCCGGCGCACCAGCGCCTCGGTCTCGCGCACCGAGAGGCCCTTCTTGGCCACGAGGCTCGCGACCTCGGTCTGCTTGCGGCGCTGCTCGAGCGCGAGCAGCGCGCGCGCGTGCCCCATCTCCAGCTGCCGCTGTTCCAGCAGCTCGCACACTTCTGGTGCAAGCTCGAGCAGGCGCAGCAGGTTGCTGACGCCGGCGCGCGAGCGGCCGACGGCCTCGGCCGCCTGCTGGTGGGTGAGCCCGAATTCGCTGATCAGCCGCTCCAGCGCGCGCGCCTCTTCCAGCGGATTGAGGTTCTCGCGCTGGATGTTCTCGATGAGCGCCACCGCGATGGCCGCCTCATCGGGAATGTGGCGGATGACCGCCGGGATGTCGCTCAGGCCGGCCATCTGCGCGGCGCGCCAGCGGCGCTCACCGGCGATGATCTCGTAACGCTGCGAGACGCCATCGCCCTGGGATTCCACCGGCCGCACCACGATCGGCTGCACGACGCCCTGCGCCCGGATGGAGTCGGCGAGCTCGCTGAGGGTCTCGGCGCGCATGTCCACGCGCGGCTGATAGCGGCCGCGCTGCAGCACGTCCAGGGGCAGCTTCGCGAGCTCCTCCCCCCGCGCCGGGGCAGGCGTCGCCTGCGCGGTGATCACGCCGGCGGGGACTGAGCGTGACTGGCCCAGCAGATCGGCCAGGCCGCGCCCGAGGGTTGGTTTTCGCATCGTCAACTGTCCTTCACCGTGGCATCAGCGGCCGGCACGAGGGGCTCGACGGACACCGCCGCGGCGGCGGCCGCGGCCAGCGGCGGCTCGTGGGAGTGCGGCCCGCCATTGGTCCCGGCCGCGTTCCCGAGCGCATCCTGGGTCTCTCCCGGTGGTGGATCGTAAACCGGCGGCTCCTGCGGCGGGGGATCGTGCAGCGGCGGGTCGTGCGCCGGGGGTTGCGGGGCGGGCGGCTCGCTGGGCGGCGGATCCTGTCCCGGCGTGCGCGGCCCCGCCTCGGTGCGCGGTGCGGCGGACAGGGCGGCGAGCGCCGGGGGCGGGGCCGCGGCGCGCGTGAGACCGCTGGCGACTTCCTCGCGCCGGATCATCTCCCCGGCGAGCGCCAGGTAGGCGAGCGCGCCGCGGGACTCCTTGTCGTGGAACAGTACCGGCTTGCCGAAGGAGGGCGCTTCGGCGAGCCGGATGTTGCGCGGGATGATGGTGCGGAACACCACGTCGCCGAAGTGCGCGATGAGCTGGTTGCTCACCTCGTTGGCAAGGTTATTGCGCGGGTCGAACATGGTGCGCAGCACGCCCTCGATGCTGAGCCCCGGGTTGGCGGCGACGCGGATCTGCTCCACGGTGTTCACCAGCGCCGACAGTCCCTCGAGCGCGTAGTACTCGCACTGCATCGGGATGAGCACGCTGTCGGCGGCCACCAGCGCGTTCACGGTGAGCATGTTGAGCGCGGGCGGGCAGTCGATGAGGATGACGTCGAAATCATCACGCTTGGGCTGCAACGCGAGGCGCAGCTTGGTTTCGCGCGCAATCGGCAGGCCGAGGAGGCGCACCTCCGCGGCCGTGAGGTCCTGGTTCGCCGGCAGCAGCATGAAGCCGGACTGCTCGACCGGGACGAGCGCCGCGGCGAGCTCGCACTCCCCCAGCATCACTTCGCAGGAGCTCGCGCTGAGCTGCGACTTGTCGATCCCGCAACCCATGGTGGTGTTGCCCTGCGGATCAAGGTCGATGAGCAGCACCCGCCGGCGCGTCGCAGCGAGCGAGGCTGCCAGATTGACCGCGGTGGTGGTCTTGCCGACGCCGCCCTTCTGGTTCGCGATGGCGATGACGCGCTTCATGGGGCGACAGTGTACTTCACTGCCGCGCCCGCACCCGCGCCGACCGCGAGGCTCGAGCCCGAGGCTTCAGGCCACCAGCGCCCGGCCCGGCTGCCCCAGGCGCTCGCGCGCCATCTGGTCGGCCACGGCGTTGGTGGTGCGGTTCTCGCGCCGGGCGCGCTCGAAGATCTCCGTGAGGCGCACCGGGATCGCCTGGATGTCCGCGATCACCTGCGCCTCGGTCGCCCCGCCGCGGTACTCGCGCGAGACGCTGATGATGCCGCCGGCGTTGATGACGTAATCGGGCGCGTAAAGGATGCCCGCGCCCGGCAGCCCCCCTCCGTCCTGGCCCTGCGCCAGCTGGTTGTTGGCCGCCCCGGCGACGATGCGCGCGCGCAGGCGCGGCATCGAGTGGGCGGTGAGCACCGCGCCGAGGGCGCACGGGGACAGCACGTCCACGTCCTCGAACAGCACCTGCTCGACCGGCACGGCGCGCGCCCGGAACTCATCGCACACCCGCTGTACCGCCGCGGGACGCACGTCCGCGACGCGCAGCTGCGCGCCCTCGGCGGCCAGCAGGCCCGCGAGGTGGTAGCCGACCCCACCGGCCCCCTGCAGGGCCACCGTGACGCCGCCCAGGTCCGCGCGCCCCAGCCTGAATTTCACCGCCGCCTTGATGCCGAGGAACACCCCGAGCGCGGTCTTCGGGCCCGGGTCGCCGCCGGCCTCGCCCGGTGCGCGCCCGAGGCCCGCGACAAAGCGCGTCGCGCGCGCCACGTTCGTCATGTCGGCGGTGGTGGTGCCGACATCCTCGGCGGTGACGTAGCGGCCCGCGAGGGAGTCCACGAAGCGCCCGAAGGCCTCGAGCAGCTCCGGGGTCTTCTTGCGCGGATCGGCGAGGATGACGGCCTTGCCGCCGCCGAACTCAAGGCCCGCCATGGCGTTCTTGTAGCTCATGCCGCGCGACAGCCGCAGCACGTCCGCGACCGCCTCGGCGGTGCCCGCGTACGGCCACATGCGGCAGCCCCCGGCGGCCGGCCCCAGGACCGTGGAATGAATGGCGATGATGGCGCGCAGCCCGGTCGGCACGTCGTGGCCGAAGACGACCAGCTCGTGGCCGTCGAACTCGCGCATGTCGAAGATTTCCACTGCGGCTGCCTTAGGCTGTACCCAAAGATATTGCACCAGCCTACGCCCGGGACCCTGCACGGCACGTCACAGAACTTGCGATGTTCGCGGCATGGGTGAGATATTCATTTCATATTTCCTCTCATTCCGAGCTATATGAAGCAACCCGACCTGGACCGTACCGACCTGCGCATTCTGGAGCTGCTGCAGGAACAGGCGAACCTGTCGGCCGCCGAGATCGCCGAGCGCCTCAGCCTCACCACCTCCACCTGCTGGCGGCGCGTCAGCCGCCTGGAGGAGCTCGGCGTCATCCGCAAGCGCGTGGCGCTGCTGGACCGCGAGAAGCTCGGCCTGGCGGTCACCGTGTTCTCGCACGTGAAGGTTGCCGGGCACGGCCGCGACGCGCTGCTGCGCTTCGAGCAGGCGGTGCGCGCGCACCCGGAAATCCTCGAGTGCTACACGCTCATGGGGGAGACGGACTTTCTGTTGCGCATCGCCTGCCGCGACATCAAGGCGTACGAGGCGTTCTTCCTCGATCACCTGTCCCGCTTTCCGGGCGTGCAGTCGGTGAACTCCTCGATCGCGCTCGCGGTGATCAAGGAGACCACCGCGCTGCCGCTGCACGGCTAGCGCGCGCGGGAGAGGGTGAGGAGGCAGCGCTCGGCCTGCAGTCCGGGCACCACGAGCGTGCGGCAGTCCTCCAGGCGCCACGCAGGCGGCAGCGCCGCCAGCTCCGTGTCGGGCCGCTGGCCCTTCATGGCGAGCACGCGCGTGGCCGGGCCACACAGCCCCGCCAGGTCCGCCAGCAGCTGCGGCAGCGGCGCGAACGCCCGCGCCACCACCGTGTCGAAGGGCGCCGCGGGGGTCAGGCTTTCCACGCGTGCCTGCAGCGCGGTCACATTGTCCAGGCCGAGGTGGCGGGCGGCGTGGGAGACGAAGCGGATCTTCTTGCCGTTGGCGTCGATGAGCGTGAACTGGCGCGCCGGGTTGCACACCGCCAGCGGCAGCCCGGGGAAGCCGGCGCCGGTGCCGACATCGGCGATGCGCGTGCCCTGCAGCTGCGGGTGCACGCTGAGGCTGTCCAGCAGGTGATGGGTGAGCATCTGCTCCGGAGCGGTGATGGCGGTGAGGTTGTAGCTGCGGTTCCAGCGCGCCAGCTGCTGCGTCAGCTCCAGGAGGCGCGCGGCGTCGGCGGCGCTCACGGCCACCCCCAGGGTCGCCGCATCCCGCATCAGGCGTTCCAGCAGACTCAATTCGCCCTAGCTCCTTGCGCGGTGAGCGCAGCGATTGATCATACTTTGCACCTCATGAGACTGCTGCTCGTCGAGGACGACCCGATGATCGGGGAGGCGCTGCGCGCCGGGTTGAAGCGCGATGGCTTCACCGTCGACTGGGTGCGCGAGGCACGTGCCGCGCAGGCGGCGCTGCGCACCGCGCCGTTGCCGTTCGAACTGCTGCTGCTGGACCTGGGGCTTCCCGGGGGCGACGGGCTGGAGCTGCTCAAGGCCGAGCGCCAGCGCGGGCTGGCGCTGCCGGTCCTCATCATCACCGCGCGCGATGCGGTCTCCGACCGCGTGCAGGGCCTGGATGCCGGGGCGGACGACTACCTCATCAAGCCCTTCGACCTCGACGAGCTCGGGGCGCGCATCCGCGCGCTGCTGCGCCGCCGCGGCGCCCGCCCGGCCGTGCTGCTCGAGCACCTGGGCGTGCGGCTCGACCCCGCCTCGCACGAGGTCACCCGCGACGGCGCCGCCGTGGCACTCTCGCCGCGCGAGTTCGCGCTGCTGCAGCTGCTCCTGGAACGCCCGGGAACCATCCTGTCGCGCGCGCAGCTGGAGGAGCGCCTCTATGGCTGGGGCGAGGAAGTGGAAAGCAACGCGGTGGAGGTGCACATCCACGGGCTGCGCAAGAAGCTCGGCGCGGACTTCATCCTGAACGTGCGCGGCGTCGGCTACCGCGTGCGCCCGCACCCATGAGTTCGCTGCGCGCGCGCCTGCTGGCGTGGCTTCTGGGCGGCGTGCTCGCGGTCGGGGCGATCGGCGGCCTCAGCGTCTATCGCAACGCGCTCCACGAGGCGGACGCGTTCTTCGACCACCACCTGCGCCAGACCGCCCTGGTGCTGCGCGATGAGCCGGTCGAGTACCTGCTGGTGCCGCGCCTGCCCGCCCCGGACGCCGCCTACGACTTCGTCGTACAGGTGTGGTCGCTCGATGGCGTGCGCGTCTACCTGTCGCGCCCCCACGCGGTACTGCCGCAGGTGACGACCCTCGGCTTCTCGACCGTGCAGACCACGGAGGGGCGCTGGCGCGTGTTCGGCGTGCAGGCCGAGACGCGTGTCATCCAGGTGGCGCAGCCGATGAGCGTGCGGCAGGACCGCGCCGCGCAGCTGGCGCTGCAGACCCTCAAGCCCTTCGCGCTGCTGCTGCCGGCGCTCGCGCTGCTCATCTGGTTCGCCGTCGGGCAGGCGCTGCGGCCGCTGGGACGGCTCGCCGCGGCGCTGCAGGGGCGGCGCGTCGAGGCGCTCGATCCGCTGCCGGAGGCGGCCCTGCCGGCCGAGGTGCAGCCGCTCGTGAGCGCTCTCAACGACCTGCTCGGGCGGCTGCGCGGAGCGCTCGAGCGCGAGCGCGCCTTCATGGCCGACGCGGCGCACGAGCTGCGCACGCCGCTCACCGCGCTGCACCTGCAGCTGGGGATGCTCGCGCGCGCCAGCAGCGAGAGCGAGCGCACCGCGGCGATGGCGACCCTGTCGGCGGGCGTGCAGCGCGCCATCCGCCTCATCGAGCAGATGCTGTCGCTGGCGCGCCAGCAGCCGCGCGGGGTGAGCCGCGCGCCGCTGCGCCTGGATGAGCTGGCGCGCGAAGTGGTGGCTGAGCTGGTGCCGCTGGCGGACCTGCGCCACATCGACCTGGGCGTCGCGGCGGCGGCGCCCGCGAGCGTCAGCGCGGATGCGGACGCGCTGCGCACGCTGCTGCGCAACCTCATCGACAACGCCGTGCGTTACAGCGGCGAGGGCGGGCGCGTGGATGTCGCGGTCGCCGCGGCGGACAGCGCGCACGGCGGGGCGCGCCTGACCGTGAGCGACGACGGCCCGGGGATCGCCGCGGGCGAGCGCGCCCGGGTGCTCGATCGCTTCTATCGTCCGGCCGGCAGCACCCAGCCCGGCAGCGGGCTCGGGCTGGCGATCGTCAAGACCATCGCCGAGGCGCACGGCGCGAGCGTCACGCTCGGCGAGGGACCCGGCGGCCGCGGCCTTGCCGTGACGGTGAGCTTCCCGGGCGCGGCCGCGGCGGCCGCGCCGGCGTGAGTCCTCAGCGCGCGAGCTTCTGCAGGAAGTTCGCCGCGGTCTCAAGATAGGCGTCGCGGTTGGCCTTCTTGCGAAAGTCATGGCCCTCGTCCTTGGCGGTGAGGTACCAGACCTCCCCGCCCGCGGAACGCACGCGCCACACCAGCTGCTCGGACTCACTCGCCGGCACGCGCGGATCGTTCTGCCCCGCCACCACCAGCAGCGGCTTCTTGATGCGCGCCGCGTTGTTCAGCGGGGAGATGCGCTCGAGGAACACGCGGGTGTGCAGGTCACGCTCGTCGCCGTACTCGGCGCGCCGCAGGTCGCGCCGGTAGGCGGAGGTGTTGCGCAGGAAGCTCACGAAGTCGCTGATGCCGGCGACGTCGATGCCGCCGCGCAGCCGCTCCCCGTAGCTCACCAGCGCCGCCAGGGTCATGTAGCCGCCGTAGGAGCCCCCCATGACGACCACGCGGTCGCGATCGAAGCCCGGCTGCACCCCGACCCAGACCAGGAGCGAGCCGAGGTCGCGCACCGCATCCTCGCGCAGCACGCCGTTGTCCAGGGCGAGGAAGGACTTGCCGTACCCGGAGGAGCCACGCACGTTGGGCTCGATGACGACGTAACCGAGTTCGCTCACCAGGAACTGCACGAACGGGTCCCAGTCGGGGCGCGCCTGCGCCTCCGGGCCGCCGTGGATGTTGATGATGACGGGCGCCGCACCCTGCGGATGCGCAGGGCGGTACACCCAGGCGGACAGCAGGCGCGGGTGGCCGTTGACCCGGTCCCAGGTCGGGAACTTGGTGAGCTCCGGCGCCACCAACGCGGCCGGATCGAGCCCCCCGAGCTCGCTGCGCGTCCAGCGCTCCAGTTTGCCGTGCTCGAGGTCGAACACCCACGCATCCCGGGGCGCGGTGGCGGACTCGGCCGACAGCGCGAGCCGCGTGCCGCTGTGATCGAAGCGCACGTTCCCCAGGTGTCCTTCCGGCAGTCCCGCCGGGGCGAGTTCCAGCTTCGCCTGCTGGTCGAGCACCGTGAGGCGGCTGCGGCCGTCCTCGTTCAGCACGTAGGCGAGGTAGCGCCCGTCGGCACTGACATCGAAGTCCTCCACGTCCCAGAGCGTCGCGGGGGTGACGCGCCGGTTCTCGTGCGTGATCGGGTCCTTCAGCTTCACCTGCGCGACCTCGCCGTCCTCGTCGGTGAGCACGTACACGCTGCGACCGTCGGGGGCGAACTTGGCGCGCCGGATGCCGCCGGGCAGCGGCTTCGCCTCCAGCGGCGTCAGCGCGCCGGTCGCAACGTCGGCCAGGTACAGGTAGCTCTCGTTGGCGGCGAGGTACCTCCACACCAAGAGCTTGGAGTCATCGGCGGACCAGTCGAGCGGGTACCAGGTGTCGGTCTTGCCCCCGATCAGCAGCTGCGGCGCCGCCGCTGTGCTGACATCCGTGACATAGATGTCGTAGCTGAGGGTGTCGCGGTCGTTGCCGTAGAACGCCACGCGCTTGCCGTCGTGTGCCCACACCGGGCTGCCGTGGATGAAGTCCCCGTTGGTGAGCTGGCGCGCCGGCCCGCCCGGACCCTGGTAGTAGATCTGGTAGTTGTCATCGCCGGACTTGTCCTTCCAGAACACGAACCCCGGCCCGGACTTGGCCGCGCGCGCCCACTCGATCGGATCGCCGAAGAAAGTGAGCTGCTCGCGCGCGGCGCCCGCGCCGCTCACCCGGTGCAGCTGCTCGGTGTCCCCGAAGCGCGTCTTCACCAGGATGCTGCCATCGGCGGTCCAGTCGATGAAGGTGGCGCCGCGGGACTGCAGGTAGCGCTCCAGGCGTGCACCGAGCGCCGGATCCGGCGGCGGCACGCCCTCGAAGGTGAGCGCGCCGCGTTCGCGGTGGACGTTGGCGGGCGGCACCTGCGCCACCACGGGGCAGCTGAAGCACAGCACGGCGCCTGCGGCGCACAGGGCGCGCGCCGCACGGTGAAGGTTTGGCTTCGTCATGGGCCGCAACCCTAGCGTACGGGTTACGATGTGTACATCCGCGGCCTTGATCCAACAGCGAGCGACGGGGCGATGTTCCGGTGAAAGCACAACTGTACCGCCACCCGCACGGCATCACGGCCGTGGATGCGGAGCACCTGTATCCCGGCCACGCCGCCGTGCACCTGATCCAGGACAGCGGGCGCGCCGCATTCGTCGACGCGGGCACCAATCTGTCGGTGCCGTACCTGCTGCAGGCGCTGCGGGAACTTCAGATCCCGCCCGCCGCGGTGGACTACCTGCTGCTCACGCACGTGCACCTGGACCACGCCGGCGGCGCCGGCGCGCTGCTGCGCGAGCTGCCGCACGCGCGCGCCTACGTGCATCCGCGCGGCGCGCCGCACCTGATCAAGCCGCACAAGCTCATCGCCGGCTCCAAGCTGGTCTACGGCGAGGAACGCTTCGCGCGCGAGTACGGGGAGCTCGTGCCGCTGCCCGCCGAGCGCGTGCACGAGGTGCAGGACGGGGAGCGCCTCACCCTGGGCGCGCGCACGCTCGAGCTCATCCACACGCCCGGGCACGCGCTGCACCACTACGCGGTCATCGATGCGGCGCACGCGAGCATCTTTCCGGGCGACACCTTCGGCATCTCCTACCGCGCGCTCGACACCGCGCAGGGCGCGTTCATCTTCCCCACCACCACCCCGACGCAGTTCGACCCGCAGCAGCTGGTGGCCTCGATCGACCGCATGCTCGAGTACCGGCCCGAGTCGATGTACCTCATGCACTTCAGCCGCGTCACGGACGTGGCACGACTGGGTGAGTGGCTCAAGCGGCAGGTGCTGGAGCTGGCAGCGCTGGCGCGCACGCACGCCAGCGCTGCGGATCCCGCCCCCGGCATCCGCGCCGGCATGCTGAACCTGTGGCTCGCAGCCGCGCGGCGCCACGGCTGCCGGCAAAGCGACGCGGAACTCGCCGCGCTGCTCGCCGGGGACCTGGAGCTGAACACCCAGGGGCTGCTGGCGTGGCTGCAGCGCGAAGCCCAGCACTGAGAGGACCTCCATGCACAGCTTCAAGGCCTATCGCATCCACCTCGAGGACGGCAGGATCGTCGCCCGCTTCGAGCAGCTCAGCCTCGAGGACCTCGCGCCCGGGGAGGTCGTGATCCGCGTCAGCCACTCGGGCATCAACTACAAGGATGCGCTGGCCGCGACCGGCGCGGGCAAGATCCTGCGCCGCTACCCGCTGGTGGGCGGCATCGATCTTGCCGGCGTGGTCGAGTCCTCCAGCGATGCGCGCTATCGGCCCGGGGAGGCGGTGCTGGTGACCGGCTGCGCGCTCTCGGAGACCCACGATGGGGGCTACGCGCAGCTCGCGCGCGTGCGCGGCGACTGGGTCATCCCGCTGCCGGCGGGACTGAGCGCCTTCGAGGCCATGGCGCTCGGCACGGCCGGCTTCACCGCCGCGCTCGCGATCCACCGCATGGAACAGAACGGCCAGTCCCCGCAGGGCGGGGCGATCGCCGTGACCGGCGCCTCCGGCGGTGTCGGCAGCGTCGCGGTGGACATGCTCGCCACGCGCGGCTACCGCGTCGTCGCGGTCAGCGGCAAGAGCAGCGCGGTGCCGTACCTCAGGGAGCTCGGGGCGCAGGAGGTACTGGCGCGCCAGGGGATCGACCTCGGCAGCCGCCCGCTGGAATCCGCGCGCTTCGGCGGCGCGATCGACAACCTCGGCGGCGAGCTTCTGACCTGGCTCACGCGCAGCGTGGACTTCTGGGGCAACATCGCCAGCATCGGGCTGGCGGCGGGGGCGGAGCTGAACACCACCGTGATGCCCTTCATCCTGCGCGGCGTGAGCCTGCTCGGCATCAACTCCTCGGCCACGCCGCGCGAATTGCGGCTGGCGGTCTGGCAGCGCATCGCCACGGACCTCAAGCCGCGCCACCTCGCGCGCATCGTGACGCGCACCATAGCGTTCGAGGAGCTGCCGCAGGCCTTCCCCGCGTATCTGGACGGCGCCGTCACCGGACGCACGGTGGTACGCATCGGCTGAACGGACTATCGCCTGCGGGCAGCGCCGATCCTACCCGCGGGTAGGATCGCGCCCGGGGCCTGCGCGCGTATAGAATGCGCATCCCTTGCGAGGTCGCCTATGTCGGAAATCCTGACCGCCGGCGCGCGCCTGCGGGCCGCGGTCGAAGCGGAACGTCCCCTGCAGGTCGTCGGCACCATCAACGCCTACGCCGCGCTGCTCGCGCAGCAGGCGGGCTTCAAGGCCATCTATCTCTCCGGCGCCGGGGTGGCCAATGCCTCGTTCGGCTTGCCGGACCTCGGCATGACCTCGCTCAACGATGTCTGCGAGGACGTGCGCCGCATCACCGGCGCCTGCGCGCTGCCGCTCTTGGTGGACGCCGACACCGGCTGGGGCGGCGCCTTCAACATCGCCCGCACCACCCGCGAGCTGAGCCGCGCCGGCGCCGCCGGCATGCACCTGGAGGACCAGGTGGCGGCCAAGCGCTGCGGCCACCGCCCCGGCAAGGCGCTGGTGGTCGCCGCCGAGATGGTCGATCGCATCAAGGCGGCCGTGGACGCCCGCACCGACGCCGGCTTCGTCATCATGGCGCGCACCGATGCGCACGCGGTGGAGGGCCAGGCGGCGGCGCTGGAGCGCGCCGCGGCCTACGTCGCCGCCGGCGCCGACATGATCTTCGCCGAGGCGCTCACGAGCCTGGCGGAGTACCGCGAGTTCTGCGCGCGGGTGCCGGTGCCGGTGCTCGCCAACATCACCGAGTTCGGGCAGACGCCGCTGTTTGGCACGGCGGAGCTCGGCGCCGCGGGGGTGCGGCTGGTGCTGTATCCGCTGTCGGCGTTCCGCGCCGCCGCCAAGGCGCAGGTGGTGGTGTACCAGGCGCTGCGCGCCAAGGGCACGCAGCAAGGCGTCGTGCCCTACATGCAAACGCGCGCCGAGCTCTACGAGGTGCTCGGCTATCACGAGTACGAGCGCAAGCTCGACGAACTGTTCGGGAAATCAACATGAACGAGAGCTCCGGTTTCAAGCCGAAGAAATCCGTGGCGCTCTCGGGCGTCACGGCCGGCAACACCGCGCTGTGCACCGTCGGCACCACCGGCAATGACCTGCACTACCGCGGCTACGACATCCTCGAGATCGCCAACACCTGCGAGTTCGAGGAGATCGCCTACCTGCTCATCCACGAGCGGCTCCCCAACGGCGCGGAGCTGGCCGCCTACAAGGCCAAGCTGAAGTCGCTGCGCGGCCTGCCGGCGGCGCTGCGCAGCGCGCTGGAGCTGCTGCCCGCGGCCAGCCACCCGATGGACGTGCTGCGCAGCGGCGCCTCCCTCCTCGGCTGCCTGCTGCCCGAGCGCGAGGATCACGGCGCGCCCGGGGCGCGCGACCTCGCCGACCGCCTGGTGGCCTGCTTCGGCTCGATGCTGTGCTACTGGTACCACTACAGCCACTCCGGCCAGCGCATCCAGGTGGAGACCGAGGACGATTCCGTCGGCGGGCACTTCCTGCACCTGCTGCACCGGCGCTCGCCGCCGGCCTCCTGGGTGCGCGCCATGCACACCTCGCTCATCCTCTACGCCGAGCACGAGTTCAACGCCTCGACCTTCGCCGCGCGCGTCATCGCCGGCACCGGCGCGGACCTGTACTCGTGCATCACCGGGGCGATCGGCGCGCTGCGCGGGCCCAAGCACGGCGGCGCCAACGAGTTCGCGTTCGAGACGCAGAAGCGCTACGACACCCCGGAGGCCGCGGATGCGGACATCCGCGCGCGCATCGCCGCCCGGGAAGTCATCATCGGCTTCGGCCACCCGGTGTACACGATCGCCGATCCGCGCAACGAGGTGATCAAGGAAGTGGCGCGCAAGCTGTCGCGCGAGGCCAGCGACCCGAAGATGTTCGCGATCGCCGAGCGCATCGAGGCGGTGATGGGCGAGACCAAGAAGATGTTCGCCAACCTCGACTGGTTCTCGGCGGTCTCGTACCACATGATGGGCGTGCCGACGCAGATGTTCACCCCGCTGTTCGTCATCGCGCGCACCACCGGGTGGGCCGCGCACGTGATCGAGCAGCGCAGCGACGGCAAGATCATCCGCCCGGCCGCCAACTACATCGGCCCCGAGAACGTGAAGTTCGTCCCCCTCGAGAAACGAAAGTAACCGTCCCATGTCCGCACACGATGTGAAGTCCGCGCAGCGCCCGGACCCGGACGCGGTGCTCACCGCGATCGCCAGCTACGCCCGCGACTTCAAGGTGGTGAGCGAGTCCGCCTACGAGACGGCGCGCTACTGCTTCATGGACACCCTCGCCTGCGGCTTCCAGGCGCTCAAGTACCCGGCCTGCCGCAAGCTCCTGGGACCGGTGGTCCCGGGCGCCGTCATGAGCGGCGGCGCGCGCGTGCCGGGCACCTCCTACGAGCTCGAGCCGGTGCAGGCGGCCTTCAACATCGGCGCGATGGTGCGCTGGCTGGACTTCAACGACACCTGGCTCGCCGCCGAGTGGGGCCACCCTTCCGACAACCTGGGCGGAATCCTCGCGGTCGCCGACTACCTGGCGCGCAGCGCGGTGATGCAGGGACTGGATCCGCCCACCGTGCGCCAGGTGCTCACCGCCATGATCAAGGCGCACGAGATCCAGGGCGTGCTTGCGCTCGAGAACAGCTTCAACCGCGTGGGGCTCGACCACGTGCTGCTGGTGCGCGTCGCCTCCACCGCGGTGGTCACGGCGATGCTCTCCGGCACCCTCGAGCAGGTGGTGAACGCGGTCTCCAACGCCTGGATCGACGGCGGCGCGCTGCGCACCTATCGCCACGCGCCCAACACCGGCTCGCGCAAGAGCTGGGCGGCGGGGGACGCCACCGCGCGCGCGGTGCGCTTGGGCCTCATCGCGCTCACCGGGGAGATGGGCTATCCGTCGGCGCTCTCGGCCAAGACCTGGGGCTTCTCGGACGTGCTGTTCAAGGGGCGGCCGCTGGCGCTGCCGCAGCCCTTCGGCAGCTACGTCATGGAGAACGTGCTGTTCAAGATCTCCTACCCCGCGGAGTTCCACGCCCAGACCGCGGTGGAGGCGGCGATGACGCTGCACCCGCAGGTGCACTCGCGCATCGCCGACATCGAGCGCGTCGTGATCGAGACCCAGGAGCCGGGCGTGCGCATCATCGACAAGACCGGCCCGCTCGCCAATCCCGCCGACCGCGACCACTGCATCCAGTACATGGTGGCGATCCCGCTGCTGTTCGGGCGCCTGACGGCGGCCGACTACGAGGACGAGGTGGCCGCGGATGCGCGCGTGGATGCGTTGCGCGCCAAGATGCAGGTGCGCGAGAACCCGACCTTCACCGCCGACTACTACGCCCCCGACAAGCGCTACATCGGCAACGCCGTGCAGGTGTTCTTCCGCGACGGCAGCGCCACGCCGCGCGTGGCGGTGGACTTCCCGATCGGTCACCGCAAGCGCCGCGCGGAGGGCATGCCGGTGCTGGTGCAGAAGTTCCAGGCGTCGGTCGATGCGCACTTTCCGGCCCGGCAGGCCGAGCGCATCAAGGGGCTGTTCGCCCGCGGCGCGCAGCTGGACGTCATGCCGATCAACGAGCTCATGGCCGCGCTGGTCAGCAACGGCGCGCCGGCCTAGGAAAGGCACCGGCCCGCGCCCGGAAGGTCGCTCCGGGGGCGGGCCGGAAGTCTGCAGGAGCGGCTGCTAGCCGACGCGCACCGGCACGAAGATGCGCGCATCGCCGCGCTGGATCAGCAGCGCGATGTGACCCTTGGATTTCTCCACCGCGCTCTTCAGATCGTCCGCGTTGTTCACGGTGGCACCGTTGGCGGCGAGCACCACGTCACCGGGCTGGATGCCGGCCTCGGCCGCCGGGCCAGTGGCACGTTCGACCACCAGCCCGCCCTTGGTGTTGCTCTGGCGCTGCTCCTCGGGGCTCAAGGGGCGTACCGCGAGTCCGAGCTTGCCGCCCTGCTCGCGCGGGGCACCGCTGGCGGCGGTGCGCTTGTCCTCCAGCGCCCCGAGCGTCACGGTGAGGTTCTTGGCGCCGTGGTTGCGCCAGATCTCCAGGTTCACGCTGCTGCCCGGGGTCATCCCCGCCACCAGCACCGGCAGCTCCTCGGAGTTGTTGAGCGGCTGGCCGTTGAGCTTGAGGATCACGTCCCCGGGCTCAACCCCGGCCTTCTCGGCCGGGCCACCCTTCTCGACGCTCGACACCAGGGCGCCTTCCGGCTGCGGCAGCCCGAAGGAATCCGACAGTCCCTGCGTCACGCGCTGGATGGTGACGCCGATCTTGCCGCGCGTCACGTGACCACTGGTCTGCAGCTGGCCGCTCACCTGCATGGCGACATCGATCGGGATCGAGAACGACACCCCCTGGTAGCCCCCGCTCCTGCTGTAGATCTGCGAGTTGACCCCGACCACCTCGCCCTTCATGTTGAACAGCGGGCCGCCGGAGTTGCCGGGATTGATCGGCACGTCGGTCTGGATGAAGGGCACGTAACCGGAATCCAGGGTGCGGCCCTTGGCCGAGACGATGCCGGCGGTGGCGCTGTTCTCGAAGCCGAACGGCGCGCCGATGGCGAGCACCCACTCGCCCACCTTCAGGCCGCGCGAGTCGCCGACCTTGACCACCGGCAGGTCCTTGGCCTCGATCTTGATGATGGCGATGTCCGAGCGCGTGTCCACGCCGATGACCTTGGCGGTGTACTCACGACGGTCCGTCATGCGCACCACCACCTCGGTCGCGCCGTTGACGACGTGCGCGTTGGTCATGATGACCCCGTCGCTCTTGATGATGAAGCCGGAGCCCTCACCGCGCACCGGCGCCGGGCGCCCCTGGAAGGGCTGGCCGCGGAAGAAGGGCCCGAAGGGGCTGTTGGGGCCGAAGGGGTTGCCCTGGCTGTTGCCGTTGCCGTTGCCGTTGTCGCTGTCGTCATCCTCGTCGTCGCCGGAGTTGAAGGCCGGCGTCGCCTTGGTGACCACGGCGATGTTCACCACGGCCGGGCCGTAGTGCTGCACCATCGCGGAGAAATCCGGCAGGGCGGCGGCCGGCACCGCCAGCGGCGAGACCGTCGCCGGCGCCGTCGGCGCGGCGGGGCTGGCGCTCGCGCGGTTCGCGCCCGCCAGGTACAGCGCGCTCACCGGGGCTGCGATCGTGGCCGCGCCGAGCACGGCAGCGACGAGGGGTTTCCTTAGGAACACGGGCACATTCATGCGAATCACACTCCGAACGCCAGGGGGGCCCAGGGGCCGACAGCGCCGTACGATAGGCAGCGCGCCTTAGGGCAGGCTTAAGGGTGGGATCGAAGGCGCCCGCAGCGGGACGCGGGCCGGAAAGACCCGGCGGCGGACCCCACCGGGGGTCCGCCGCGGTCTTTGGCTTGCGCAGGCTAGTCCGCCAGGCCCTCGAGGCCGGGCAGCACCGGCGTGCCCTCGGCGCGCACCGCATCCAGCTCCCGCGGATCCAGGCCCAGCACCCGAAGGATGGTGGGCGCTACCTGGCTGGTCTCGACGAAGCTGGTGATGGTGCGCGAGCGCAGGGCGGGGTTGGCCACCAGCAGCATCACGTTGGTGTCATCGAGCGCGAAGCCGCCGTGTTCGGCCTGTTTCTTGGCGCTGCCGGTATAGACCACCCCGGTGTTCGGCAGCACGATGATGTCCGGGGTGCGCGGGTCGCCTCCCTGCGAGGGCAGCCCCGGCCGGTTGAACATGGTGGTGATCGAGGGCCCGTACAGTATCTGCCCGATACCCGCGGCGCTGGCGTTGCTCTCGAGCAGGCCGACCGCATCCGCCGTGCTCGCGCCCGGACTCAGCCACAGCAGCGAGATGTCATCCTCGGTGGGTCCGATCTGGTTCAGCTCCGAATCGGGCAGGAAGGCCGCGCCGAGCACGCCCGAGGGGGGCGTGCCATTGAGCCCGTTCTTGCCGGGGATCGGGAAGAAGCGGTGCGTGTCCACCGGCGACTGGCCGTGCTTGGCCGTGACGATGAGGGTCGTGGACTCGTACAGGTGGTTGCGCCGCAGGGCGCTCACGAACTGCCCGATCGCGGCGTCGACGAAGCGGATCTCCCCGAGCATCGCCTCGGTCGGCATGCCGGCGGCATTGGTGTAACCGCCCAGCACGCCGTTCTCGATGAGCTTCTGCCCGACGCTCACGGCCTGGAAATTCATGCCGAAGATCTGCGGCACCGCCTGGCGCGCGTCCCCCAGGTGCGTGCGGCCGCCGATCCAGTTGACCACCGCGTTGACCTTGAGCTGGTCGTAGCACTTGATGTTCTCAAAGTCCGTGGTCCAGTCCCCGCCGTTGTTGTTGATGCTGCTGCAATCGTGGCCGGTCGCCGTGGTCACGCCCGGCAGCGGTATGGCGTTGGAGTTGACCTCCGGGGAATAGTAGTCATCCACGTTGCTCGGCTGATCCGTGCCCGTGGGCCCCGACACCACCGCGTAGACCGCGTGCTTGTCCGACCAGGCCGTGAAGCCCCCGGCGCGATGGATGACGCCGTAGATGGTATTGGCGCGCACGAAATTCCACGGGTACACCGGCGCGCAGCCGTGGTAGGGATCGCGGATCAGCTTGGCGGGATCGATGGACTTGATGCCACCGTCAAACTTGCTGTAGGCGGGCGAGCCGCCGTTGAGCTGCGTCTGGTCGATTTCGTTGCCTTCCTCGTACTCGGTGCGCGTGCCGTTGGGCACACCGGGCACGCACTGCCCGTGCAGCACGCCGTTGCCGGTATCGGCCGCGGGCGGTGCCAGCACGCGGTCATAGGCGACGTCGTAGTAGGCGCCCACCAGCTTCGGGGAGCCGCCGCTGACGAGCGCCATCAGGCCGGGAAAGGAGTCGGAGGGCCTGGAAGTGGAAGTGCGTGTGTAGTTCACCCCGCTGGCGCGCAGGGCGGCAAGGTTGGGACAGGTTCCGGCGGCGACGCAGTTCTGAAAATCCAGCACGTGCATGCCGTCGATGCTGATCAGCAGCACGCGGTTGTGATTGCGGTCCTCGCCGCCTTCGTGCGCAACGGCGAGTGAGGCGGAGCCAATGGCGAGGCCGAGTAAGGCCGCAGCAAGCGGACGATGCGGGAACATGAACACCTCCATGCGCCCGTGAGAGTTGTTTGTGCGGGCGCGCGAGGCAGGCTAGGACGCGCGTCTTGCAGTCTTATGTCGCCGCAGTTGCAACTGCGGGTCAGGATGTAAGGCTTTGTGCGCCGGAACGGCGCGGGCGGCACCGCGCTAAGCCCAGGGGGTCAGGCGCGGCCACGACGGGCCGTGCGCCCGGGGCTCACTGCCCGAGGATGGTGTACGGACGCGACTCGGTCTTCACGCCCGGGGTGAGCGTGCCGAAGTATTTCGCGATCACCTTGAGGTCTTCATCCTTAAGGTTGGCGGCGAAGCCCTTCATGATGGGGTTCTTGCGGCCGCCCTTGCGGTACTCATCGATGGCGCGCACCAGGTAATCCTGGTGCTGGCCGGCAAGCGAGGGATAGATCGGCGCGATCGCGATGCCATCGGCGCCGTGACAGGAGCTGCACAGGCTCGCCGCGGCCGGCACGCTCGCCGGGGGCTTGCCGGAGGGGGCGAGCGGCTTGCCGGCGAAGTAGGTGGCAATGTCGAGGATGTCCTGGTCGGAGAGCGTGGAAGCCTGCGAGTGCATGGTCAGGTGCGCGCGGTCGCCATCGCGATAGCCGTGCAGGGCCGCGGCGAGATACTCCGGATGCTGACCCTCAAGCTTGGGCACGCTGTACATGGGGTAGGCGTTCTTGTAGCCATCGATGCCGTGGCAGCCCAGACAGGTGTAGGCGAGCGCCTTGCCGCGCTTGGCATCGGCTGCCGGGGCCTGCTGCCCCTGCGCAGCGCCGGCGAAGGCGCACAGCGCGAGGGTGGCGATGGCAACGCTCGCGCGCACTACAGAACCTCGCCCGCGCCCCATTCGCACTTCTCCCCGACGTGGCAAAACGGGCCGAATCTTACGGACTCGCCGCCGCAAATGCCACAATCGCCGCGCCCATGATCGCCCTCATCCAGCGCGTCAGCCGCGCGGAAGTCCACATCGAGCAGCAGCGCGTCGCTGCCATCGGCACCGGGGTGCTGGCGCTCATCGGCGTGCGCGCCGGCGATGCGGAAGCTGCGGCCGAGCGCCTCGCGCAGCGCCTGCTCACCTACCGGCTCTTTCCCGATGCGCACGGCCGCATGAACCTCTCGGTGCGCGAGGTCGGCGCGGCGCTGCTCGTCGTGCCACAGTTCACGCTGGCGGCTGACACGAACAAGGGCACGCGCGCCGGCTTCAGCACCGCGGCCCCGCCGGAGCAGGCACAGCGCTTGTTCGCGTACCTGCTGGAGTGCCTGCGTGGCTCCTATGCCCCTGTTTCGGCTGGCGTATTTGGGGCGCACATGCAGGTGTCCCTGGTCAACGACGGACCCGTGACCTTCTGGCTCGAGACCCCCTGAGGGGGACCCTCGTGACGCGCGTCGCGAAGTGGCCTGAACTTGTAGGGCTCCAGGGCCTCATTTGACCTATCATTTAACTCTTTTCTCCGCTTCGGCGGAGCTAGCGGAGGCCTGAGTCATGGGTTTAGGAATGCGCGAACTGGTGGTGATCCTGCTGGTCGTGCTCGTGGTGTTTGGCGCGAAGAAGCTGCGCACGGTGGGCTCGGATCTCGGGGCCGCGGTGCGGGGCTTCAAGAAAGCCATGAACGAGGGCGAGGAAGAGCAGAGCAATCCGCCGAAGCAGATCCGCTCGGAGACTCCGGACGCGGAATTCCCGGAGGTCGCGAAGAAGAGCGACGTGAAGCCGGAACGGAGCGCCTGATCTGTTCGAAGGCCGGTTCTCGGAAATCCTGATCATCTTCGTCCTGGCACTGATCGTGCTGGGACCGGAGAAGCTGCCGCGCGTGGTCTCCGAGGTGGGTCGCTGGCTCGGGCGGGCACGTGCCATGGCGCGCCAGTTCCGCGAGCAGCTGGAAGAGGAAGTGCAACTGGAGGAAGCGCGCAAGGCCGCTCCCATGACACCGCCACCCGCCGCCGCCACAGCACCGCCGCCCGAGGCGACGCCGCCGCCGGAGCCGGCGCCGAGCGCGCCGAGCGCACCGCCGCCGCCCCCGGACACCTTTTCCCACGCCCACCCCACGGATGCCACCGGCGCGGATACCACGGTGCGGCCCGCCAACGATCCAGTGAGCGCCGATGAGCGGCGAACCTGAGAAGCTCGCCGAAGGTACGCTGATCTCGCACCTGCTGGAGCTGCGCGACCGGCTGCTGCGTGCGCTCATCGTCGTCGGCATCGCCTTCGTGCCGTGTCTGCTGAACGCCAATGAGCTGTTCAGCTTCGTGGCCCAGCCGCTGCTGGAGAAACTGCCGGCGGGCAGCAACCTCATCGCCACCGGCGTGATGTCGCCCTTCACCACGCCCTTCAAGCTGTCGTTCTTCGCCGCCCTGCTGATCGCGATGCCCTACGTGCTCTACCAGCTGTGGGCGTTCGTCGCGCCCGGCCTGTACCGCAAGGAACGGCGCTTCGCGGTGCCGCTGCTGGTCTCGGCGATCCTCCTCTTCTATGTCGGCGTCGCCTTCGCCTACTACTTCGTGTTTCCGGTGATGTTCCAGTTCTTCGCGCACACCACGCCCAAGGGCGTCTCGATGATGACCGACATCAACAACTACCTGGACTTCGTGCTCACGATGTTCTTCTGCTTCGGGCTCGCCTTCGAGGTGCCGGTGGCGGTGGTGCTGCTGGTGGTGATGGGCCTGGTGCGCGTCGAGAGCCTCGCCAAGAACCGCGGCTACGTGCTCATCGGCATTTTCATCCTGGCCGCGCTGCTGACGCCCCCCGACGCCATCGCGCAGTGCTCGCTCGCCCTGCCCATGTACCTGCTGTACGAGGGCGGCATCCTCATGGCGCGCCTGCTGGCGCGCCGCCGGGCAGCGGCGGAAGCGGCCGGCACCGGCGACGCCTGAAGCCGTTCCAACGGCGCGGCGCGCGTTGCGCCTGTCAGGTGAACTGGGTCAGACTTCCCGGCTACGGCCGCAGCGCCTGACAGAGCCTCGCGACATGCTCCCATGAACCAGGCGGCCACCTCCCTGCCCGCGCCCGCGGCCCCGAGGACCATCCTCGGCCAGCCCTTCGGCATCACCACCCTGTTCCTCACCGAGATGTGGGAGCGCTTCACGTACTACGGGATGCGCGCGCTCCTCATCCTCTTCATGGCCGGTGCGCTCTCCCAGGGGGGACTGGGCATAAAGGACAGCACCGCCAGCGCCATCTACGGGCTGTACCTCGGCAGCACCTACCTGCTCGGGCTGGCCGGTGGCTGGATCGCCGACCGGCTGCTCGGTGCGCAGCGCGCCGTGATCAGCGGCGGGCTCTTCATCATGGTGGGCAACACGCTGCTCGCGCTCGGCAGCACCGCGGTGTTCTTCATCGGCCTGCTGGTGATCGCCATGGGCGTGGGGCTGCTCAAGCCCAATGTCAGCGCGCTCGTGGCCTCCCTCTACCCCGAGGGCGGCCCGCGCCGCGACGCCGGCTTCTCCATTTTCTACATGGGCATCAACCTCGGCGCCTTCATCGGCTCCCTCGCCGTGCCGTGGGTCAAGGAGTGGGCGGGCTGGCACGCCGGCTTCGCCCTGCCGGCGCTCGGCATGGCCGTCGGCGTGGCGCAGTTCGTGTGGATGAGCCAGCACCTGAACGGGGCGGGCATGGCGCCCGCACCCGAGCGGCGCGGCTCCTGGGTGCCCGTCATGGTCATCCTCGGGCTGGTCGCCGTGGTGGTGGCGCTCGCGAGCACCGGGTCGATCCGCATCAACGCGGTGCTGCTGTCGGACTTTGCGACCTGGGCATACGCGCTGCTCGGGGGCGCCTATTTCATCTACCTGATCTTCTTCGCCGGCCTCACGCCGCCGGAGCGCAACCGCGCGCTGGTGATGGTGGCGCTGTTCGCGGCCTCGGTGACCTTCTGGGCGGGCTACGAGCAGCAGGGCGCCTCCTTCAACCTGTTCGCCGAGCGCTACACCGACCGCAGCCTCCTTGGCGTGACGGTCCCTGCCGGCGCGCTGCAGGCGGTCAATCCGTTCTTCGTCATCACCCTCGCGCCGGTGTTCGCCTTCCTGTGGATCGCACTCGGCAAGCGCGGCATCGACCTGCCGGCGCCGGTGAAGTTCGGCCTGGGCCTCATCTTCATGGGACTCGGGTTCCTGGTCATGTACTTCGCCTCGCTGCACGTGCTGGCGGGGGAGAAGGTGCTGCCCACCTGGCTGGTGTGCACCTACCTGCTGCATACCATGGGAGAACTGTGTCTGTCGCCGGTGGGCCTGTCGTACATGAGCAAGCTCGCCGCGCCGCGCTTCGTCGGCCAGGTGATGGGCATGTGGTTTCTCTCCATGGCGCTCGGCAGCAATCTTGCCGGTCAGCTCTCGGGGCGCTACGACTCGAGCCACCTCGAGTCACTCCCGGGCCTGTTCCGGCAGGTCTTCTGGTACGGCGTGATCGCCGGCGGCGTGATGCTGCTCTTGACGCCACTCATCAAGCGCCTGATGCCAGGCGTCAAATAAGGTCGAACGCATGGCTAAGCTGATCACCGGCGCCTTAACCGGCGCGCTCGTCGTGGCCTTCCTGGGCGGCTGCTCGCAGCAACACCCACCCACCCCCGTCACGCAGGCGACCGCTGCGGAAAGCGCGGACGAGTTCGTCGCGCGCGTCAACAAGGAGCTCGGGGCGCTGGCGCTCGAGGTCGCTGCCGCCGGCTTCACGCAGGACACCTTCATCACGGTGGACACGCAGCTGCTGAACGCGCGCGCCAACGACCGCTACCTCGCCTACCTCAGCCATGCGCTCGAGGAGTCCAAGCGCTACGACGGCCAGCAGCTCTCCCCGGCCACCGCGCGGGCACTCCTCAAGTTGCGCCTGAACGTGGCCGCGCCGGCCCCCAACGACCCGGCCAAGCGCGCGCGCATGACGGAACTGCAGGCGCAGCTGACAGCCAAGTACGGCGAGGGCAAGTACTGCCCCAAGGGAGCCGAGTCCTGCCGCAATCTCGACCAGCTCGCGGAAGTGCTCGCCAAGAGCCGCAACTACCAGGAGCTCACCGAGGCCTGGAAGGGCTGGCACGACGTCGGCAAGAGCATGCGCGCGGACTACACCGAGTTCGTGGCGCTGGCGAACGAGGGCGCGCGCGACACCGGCTTCAGGGACCTCGGCGTCATGTGGCGCGCCAACTACGACATGCCGCCGGAACAGTTCGATGCGGAGTCCGAGCGGCTGTGGCAGCAGGTGAAGCCGCTGTACGCCGCCTTGCAGTGCTACGCGCGCGGCCGGCTCGCCAAGCACTACGGCGAGGACAAGGTGCCGGCCGGCAAGCCGATCCCGGCACAGCTGCTCGGCAACATGTGGGCGCAGCAGTGGAACAAGATCTACGGCGACCTGCTCAAGCCCTACCCGAACGCCAGCATCGAGAGCGCGGACGCGATGCTCAAGGCGCAGAAGTGGGACGCGGTGCGCATGACGCGCTCGGCGGAGGCCTTCTACACCTCGATGGGCTTTGTGCCCCTGCCCAAGAGCTTCTGGGAGCGCTCGATGCTGACGCGCCCGCGCGACCGCGAGGTCGTGTGCCACGCGAGCGCCTGGGACATGAACCCGGGCACCGACGTGCGCGTGAAGACCTGCCTGGAGCCGACCGAGGAGGATCTCTACACCATCTACCACGAGCTCGGCCACGACTACTATTACCTCAGCTACGCGTCGCAGCCGTACCTGTTCCGCGATGGGGCCAACGACGGTTTCCACGAGGCGATCGGCGACACCGTGAACCTCTCGGTGACGCCGGCGTACCTTGCGAAGATCGGCCTGGTGCACACGGTGAAGCCGAGCCACGAGGCGCTCATCAACCAGCAGATGAAGATGGCGCTCGACAAGATCGCCTTCCTGCCCTTCGGTCGGCTGATCGACCAGTGGCGCTGGAAGGTGTTCTCCGGCGAGATCACCCCGCAGGACTACAACGCGAGCTGGTGGGAGCTGCGCCGCAAGTACCAGGGCATCGCCCCGCCGGTGGCGCGCACCGAAGAGGACTTCGACCCGGCCGCCAAGTACCACATCCCCGCCAACACGCCCTACACGCGTTACTTCCTGTCGTTCATCCTGCAGTTCCAGTTCCACAAGGCGCTGTGCGCGGCGGCCGGCAACACCGCGCCGCTGTACGAGTGCTCCACCTTCGGCAACCCGGAAGCCGGCCAGCGCTTCCGGGCGATGCTGGCGCAGGGCGCGTCCGCGCCCTGGCAGGACACGATGGAGAAGCTCACCGGCTCGCGCCAGATCGACGCCGGCGCGATCAGCGAGTACTTCCAGCCCCTCATGCAGTGGCTGGAGGGGGAGAACAAGGGGCAGCAGTGCGGCTGGTAGGCTAACGCGGCGCGGGTCAGTGCTGCGCCGGCTCGTCGACCACTTTCACGCCCGAAACCCAGTACTCGGTCTCCCCGAAGCAGGAGTTGGGGATCCACTTGTGCTGCTCGTACTGCAGCGTCAGGCGCTTGCCGATGTTGGCGTTGAGCTTGCCCGCCACCCCCTCATCGCGCACCGTGAAGTCGAACTTGTCCGACAGCGTGCCGGGCATCGTGACCATGGCCATCTGGCCCTCCCAGGTCTTGCACACCCAGCCCTTGCGGGAGAATTTCTGCACGTAACCGGCGCGCTCGCCCTCGGCGTACACCCAGTGCAGGCTGATGAAGGCGACCGCGACGAACGCCACGATCACCACGGCGGCAATGACGCCCAGCACCTTGTACATCGTGCGCTTCATCGTTATTCCCCCGGGTCCCGGTGGCGGACGGCAACCGTTATGTTCGCAAGCCAAGCATACCCCGCCGCGCGGCGGGCGCGCACGCGGGCCCGGTCGCGGCTAAGATGCCTACCCATGGAATTGCCGCCGTTGGCGGGCCGCACCGTGGCGGTCCCGGAAACCCGCGAGCTGGAGGTGTTTGCCTCGCTCCTGGAGCGGCGCGGCGCCGCCGTGGTGCGCTGCCCGCTGGTGGCCATCCGCGACGCCCCCGACCCGCAGCCGGTGCTCGCCTTCGCCCGCGCGCTCGCCGCCGGCGCCTTCGATGACCTCATCCTCAGCACCGGGGAGGGCCTGCGGCGCATCCTCGGCTGCCTCGAGCTCCACGAGCCCTCGCTGCGCGAGGGTTTCCTCGCCGCCCTCGCCGCGGTGCGCAAGATCACCCGCGGACCCAAGCCGGCCCGCGCCCTGCGCGAACTGGGACTGAAGCCGGATCTGGCCGCCACCGTGCCCACCACCGCGGGCATCATCGCCACCTTGAGCGCCGAGGCGCTGCGCGGCCGGCGGGTCGCCGTGCAGCTCTACGGGACCGAGCCCAACCGGCCGCTGGTCGACTTTCTTAAGCGCGCGGGCGCGCAGGTGAGCACCGTGGCGCCCTACGTGTACGCGGACGCGGCGGATGACCAGGCGGTGCGCGGCCTCCTCAAGCGGCTGCGCGCCGGCGAAGTGGATGCGATCGCGTTCACCAGCACGCCGCAGGTCGAGCGCCTGTTCGCCGTCGCCCCCGCACCCGAGGTGGCCGCGGCGCTGGCGCAGACGCTGGTCGCCGCGGTGGGGCCGGTGGTGGCCTCCACCCTGAAGAAACACGGCATCGAGGCACGCCTCATGCCGGCGGAGGCCTTTTTTCTGAAGCCGCTGACGGCAGCGCTCGAAGAGGCGCTGCGCACGCCGCGCTGAAGCGCGCGCACCCGCGATCGGCATTTCGGTAGCACGCTAGGCAGGGCCGCTCAGGGCCCGCGGCCGGGAGAAGAACGACATGAACACGGAATCGCGGGCCGAGCTGACAGTACGGGGACTGATCCTCGGGGTACTGATCACCCTGGTGTTTACCGCCGCCAACGTCTACTTCGGGCTCAAGGCCGGGCTCACCTTTGCCACCTCGATACCGGCCGCGGTGATCTCGATGGCGGCGCTGCGGGCGCTCAAGGGCGCGACCATCCAGGAGAACAACATCGTGCAGACGGTCGCCTCCGCGGCCGGCACGCTCTCCTCCATCATCTTCGTGCTGCCCGGCATGGTCATGATCGGCTGGTGGACCGGCTTCCCCTACTGGGTCTCGTTCGCCATCTGCATGTTCGGCGGCACGCTCGGCGTCATGTATTCGATCCCGCTGCGCCGCGCGCTGGTGACGCAGTCGGACCTGCCGTATCCGGAAGGCGTCGCCTGTGCTGCGGTGCTCAAGGTGGGCAGCGGCGAGCAGGGCGCGGGCGTGGAGGAGAGCCGTGCCGGCCTGAGCGCACTCTTGTGGGGCTCGGTGGTCTCGGGGACGTTCTCACTCATCACGGCGACCCGGATCCTGGCGAGCGACGTCGCGCGCAACTTCCGCGTCGGCGAGCGCGGCGTCACCGGCTACGACTTCCTGCTGTCGTTCGCGCTGTTCGGTGTCGGGCACCTCATCGGACTGTGGTGCGGGCTGGCGATGCTGGTGGGCGCGCTCATCGCCTGGGTGTGGGGCGTGCCGCATTTCTCGGCGCTGTCGGCCACCGATGCCAACCTGCTCGCCGCCGGGCTCGATGCCCTCGCCCATGACACCTGGAGTCACAAGGTGCGCTTCGTCGGCGCGGGCACCATCGGGGTGGCGGCGGTGTGGACGCTGGCGAAGCTGGTGAAGCCGGTGGTGGCCGGGCTGCGCTCGGCGATGCTCGCCTCGCGCGCGCGCGCGGAAGGCAGGTCCGCACAGCTGCCGCGCACCGAACAGGACATCCCCATCGCCTGGGTGGGCCTGGTCTCGCTGCTGTGCATACTGCCGGTGGGCTTCCTCCTGGCGCAGTTCGCTCACAGCAGCGGGCTCGGCGAGCACGTGGTATGGCTGGTGGTGAGCGGGGTGCTCTACATCGCGATCATGAGCTTCCTGGTGTCCGCGGTGTGCGGCTACATGGCGGGCCTCATCGGCTCCTCCAACAGCCCGCTGTCCGGCATCGGCATCCTCGCCGTCATCGGCTTCGCGCTGATCCTGGTGTTCGGCCTGCGCGCGGAAATCTCCGCGGACCTCGGCAAGTCCCTGGTCGCCTACGCACTGTTCGTGACCGCGGTGGTGTTCACCGCCGCGGCGATCGCCAACAACAACCTGCAGGACCTGAAGACCGGGCAGCTGGTGGACGCCACGCCGTGGAAGCAGCAGGTGGCGCTGGTGATCGGCGTGGTCGCCGGCGCGGCGATCATCCCGCCGATCCTGGACCTGCTCAACCGCGCCTACGGCTTCGCCGGTGCCCCCGGACCGCATCACGAGCATCCGCTGCCGGCCCCGCAGGCGGGGCTGATATCGGCCCTGGCGCAGGGGGTCATCCAGAACAACGTCGACTGGAGCCTGATCGAGATCGGCGGCGTGATCGGGGTGGCCATCATCATCGTGGACATACTGCTGCGCCGGCTGACTACCGGCGCGCACCTCTCGCCCCTGGCGGTGGGGCTCGGGATCTACCTGCCGACGCAGAGCACGCTCATGGTGGTGGTGGGGGCGGTGGCGGGCTACCTCTTCGACCGGCGCGCCGAGCGGCGCGCCAAGCCCGAGTCCACCAAGCAGCTGGGCGTGCTCCTGGCCTCGGGCATGATCGTCGGTGAAGGGCTCATCGGCGTGCTGGTGGCCGCGCTGGTCGCCTTCTCCGGCAAGGATTTCCCGCTCGCCCTGGTGGGCGAGGCGTTCGCCAACAACGCCGCGGTGTGGCTCGGCGGCGCCGCCTTCGCGCTGGTGATCTTCCTGCTCTACCGCCGCGTGGCGCGGGCGCTGCCCGGCTAGCAGGTCAGCGCCCGTCGCCCGCGCGCTGCGAACTCAACGCACCGGCGCGACGCGTTGCTTGGCGATGAACCAGGAGGCGATCCAGCTGACGAGCCACACGATGATCGCCGTCAGCAGCGCGCCCCGGAAGCCGTTCACGTGAAAGCCGGGCACGAGCCAGGCCACCAGGCCCACCATCGCGGCATTCAGCACGAACAGGAACAGCCCGAGGGTGAGGATCGTGACCGGCAGCGTCAGGATGAACGCGACGGGGCGCACGATGGCGTTGACGACGCCGAGCAGCACGGCGGCGATCAGCAGCGTCGCGTCGGAGTCGAAGTGCACGCCCGGCACCCACTGGGTGGCGAGCCACAGGCCGACGGCGGTGATCAGCGCGCGCAGCAGGAATCCGATCATGGTGTTGCTCCCGGTTTCATTTGTTTCTCGACGTAGACCTTGAGGCGCGTCATGGCGGCCTGCCAGCTGGTGCGCAGGCGCCAGTACTGCGTGTCCCACTCCGCGCCCGCCGGCACCCCGGAGCCTAACAGCCGCACGATGGTGCCGCCGGCCACCTTGTCGAGAATGAAGTCATCGACCATCACCGAGTTGGCCTTGGGCAGGTCGCGCGCCGGCAGGTAGATCAGCCGCAGGCGCCGCCCGGGCTCGAACACGTCGATGTGCGCCTCGAACTCGCTCACGCGGTCGACGCTCGCGCGGAAACTGCCGCCCGGCCGCGCGCGGATGTCAGCCCCCGGCGAGCACCAGCGCGCCAGGTGTTGGTTGTCGGTGAGCGCACGCCACACCTGCTGCGCGTCGGCCAGGACGTCGATGCGGTGCGCGTAGCCGCGCTCCTTGTCGCTCATGTGCGCATTGTGCCATTCTGCCGGCCGTCGGGAGGACTCATGACATTAGTTCATCTGGTGATCGCACTCGCCCTGGTGGAGTTCTTCGTGTTCCTGAACGCCGTCGGCCGGGCGCGCGACACCTACCACGTGCCCGCTCCGGCCACCACCGGCAACGAGGTGTTCGAGCGCTACTTCCGCGTGCAGATGAATACCCTCGAGCAGCTGATCATCTTCGTGCCCGCGATCCTGCTGTTCGCCCGCTACGTGCACCCGCTGGTCGCGGCCGCGCTCGGGCTCGTGTTCATCCTCGGCCGCTGGCTGTACTTCCGCGCCTACGTGCGGGATCCCAAGCGCCGCGGCACCGGCTTCCTCATCGCCGTCGTGCCCAACTCGATCCTGCTCCTCGGCGGCCTCATCGGCGCCCTCATCACCCTGATCCGCTACCCGGGCGTCTACTGAGCTTTGGCCGCGCGCCGCCGCCACGCCATGAGGGCGACCGGCACCAGCGAGGCGGCCACGATGCTCAAGGTCACCAGGCCGAAGTTCTGCCTCACGAACGGGATGTTGCCGAACAGGTAGCCGCCCCAGATGAACACCGTCACCCACAGGATGCCGCCGAAGAAGTTGTAGCCGAGGAAGCGCGGGTACGGCATGCGCCCGACGCCGGCCACGAAGGGCGCGCAGGTGCGGATGATCGGCACGAAGCGCGACACCAGGATCGCAAAGCCCCCGTAGCGCACGAAGAACTCCTCGGTCTTGCGCAGGTACTCCACCTTGAGCCAGCGGTGGCGGCCGCTGAAGGCGCGCGGCCCGATGGCGCGCCCGATGGCGTAGTTGGAGACGTTGCCGAGGATGGCCGCGGCCCCCAGCACCACGGTGAGCAGCGGGGCGCTCAGGGTGCCGGTGGTGTCCACCGCCGCCAGCGCCCCGCAGGCGAACAGCAGCGAATCCCCGGGCAGGAAGGGGGTCACGACGAGCCCGGTCTCGCAGAAGATCACGGCGAACAACAGCGGATACAGCCACAGGTCAAAGCGGGCGAGCAGCTCCACCAGGTGCCGGTCGAGGTGCACGAACAGATCGATGAGCCAGGGGAGCATCCCCGCCGAGGATACGGGGAAGGTGGCGCGAACGGTACGCGCGCCGCCCCGCGGCGGCCCCGCGCGGGCTTCAGGGGATGAGCGCGCGCAGTGCCGGCTCGCCCGTGTGCGCGAGCAGGTGGTTGTGCTTGAGCGTGCTCAGGCCCAGGCGCACGTCGGCATCGCGGGCGCTGAGCGCGCCGCCCTCGCTGGCGTCAAGCTCCGCGGGCGCGCTGCCGGGCCCGTCCTCGGGCACGTCGGGCATCAGGCCCTTGCCGTGGATCGAGGCTCCCGAGGGGGTGAAGTAGCGCGAGGTGGTGAGCTTCACTGCCCCGCCGCGCACCAGCGGCATCACCGTCTGCACCGAGCCCTTGCCGTAGGTCCTGCGCCCCACCAGGAGCGCCCGGCCGTGGTCCTTCAGGGCGCCGGCGACGATCTCGGAGGCGGACGCGGAGCCGGCATTGACGAGCACCACGAGCGGGGCGCCGTCGATCAGGTCCCCCGGGGTCGCATCCATCTGGAAGCGCGCATCCGGGGTGCGGCCGTCGGCGGTGACGATGACGCCCGAGTCCAGGAAGTCGTCCGCGACCGCAACGCCGGACTCGAGCACGCCCCCCGGATTATTACGCAAATCAAGAATAAGACCCCTGATTCCAGCCTGATTGTCTCTCTTGAGAGCCAATATGGCGCTCTTGAGGTCCTCGGGCGTGGTCTCGCTGAAGGTGGTGATGCGCACGTAACCGTACCCGGGCTCGAGCGTGCGCCAGGCTACGCTGTGCACCTCGACCTGGGCGCGGTGCACGGCGAACTCCAGGATCCCGGGGGTGCCGTCGCGGCGGATGGACAGGTGCACCACGCTTCCGGAGGAGCCGCGCATGCGGGCGAGCGCGCCGGCGAGGTCCGCGCCGATCTCGGTGCCATCGATGCGCACGATCGCATCGCCGGCGAGGATGCCCGCCTCGCGCGCCGGGGAGCCCTCGATCGGCTTCAGGACCCGCACCACGCCATTGGCGGCGACCACCTCGATGCCGACGCCCGGGTAGGAGCCCATGGTGGAGAGGCGGATCTCGTTGAATTCCTCGTTGTCGAGGTAGGCCGAGTGCGGGTCGAGCGCCGCCACCATGCCGCGCACGGCCTTCTCCATGAGGGCGTGATCGTCCACGTCATCCACGTACTCGCGCTTGATGCGCTCGTAGACTTCGGCGAACAGGCTCGCCTCCTGCCAGTTGAGCGAAGCCACCGGGGCGCGCGGCACCTCGCGCGGGCGCTCCGCCAGCGCGCCACTCGCCAGCGCCCCGCAGAAACCGAGCACGACGCCGGCGACCAGGGCGAGGAGAGTGCGCGAACGGGTGATGCGGCTCATGGTCCGTCTCCTTGTTTTCCGGTGCGTCCGAAGCTGCATCCTGCCGCGCCTGGGGGGCCGCTGGCTAGCGGGCCCCGCCCGCGTACCAGGTGACATCCTCGCCGGCGCCCGCGGGGCCTTCCCCGCTCGCTTCCACGGCCGGATCGCTCGGCAGCGGCAGCTCGGTGAGGAGGTCCTCGAGGGGTATGGGGCGGCCGATGGCGAAGCCCTGGCCGTAATCGACCCCGAGCTCGGCGATGCGCACGCTGATGGCCTCGGTCTCGACGTACTCGGCCACGGTCGTGATCGACATGCTGCGGGCGAGCTGCGCGATCGCGCGCACCATCGACTCCGCGCGCGGGTCCTTCAGCACGTCGCGCACGAAGCTGCCGTCGATCTTGAGCATGGTGACCGGCAGCTGCCGCAGGCACGAGAGCGAGGACAGGCCGGTGCCGAAGTCATCCAGCGCCACGCCGCACCCGAGGCTGCGCAGGCGGCGCATGAGCGCCTCGGCGCGCGCGAGGTTCGCCACCGTGGCGTTCTCGGTGAGCTCGAAGCACAGCAGCTCCGGGTCCAGGCCGCTCGAGGCCACGCGCTCGAGCAACAGGTCGCCGAAGGCATCGTCGTTGAGCGACTGGCCGGAGAAATTGATGCAGAAGCCGAGCGCCCGGCCCTCGAGCACTCCGGCACGCGGCTGTAGCGCATCGATGACGTGGTTGATCACCCAGCGGTCGATCACGGGCATCAGCTGGTAGCGCGTCGCGGCCGAGAGGAAGCTGTCCGGGCCTACCGTCTTGCCCTTCTCGTCCTTCATGCGCAGCAGCAGCTCGTAGTGCGGCCGGGCACTCTCGGCGGAGGCGAACGGCAGGATGAGCTGCGCATCCAGGTGCAGCCGTCCCTGCTCGATCGCCTCGCGCAGGCGCTCCGCGATGCCGATGTCGGCGAAGCGGCGCACGATGCTGACGTCGCTCTGTTCGTAGACCTCGACGCGGTTGCGGCCGCGATCCTTGGCGGCCTTGCAGGCGGTCTCGGCCGCGGCCAGTACGTGCGCGAGCTCCTCCGCGCCCGGATCCAGGAGCGCGACGCCGACGCTGATCGAGACGGGCGTGCGGTTCTCGGACTGCAGCAGCGCGAGCCGCTCGGCGCCCTCGCGCAGTGATTCGGCGAAGCGCTCGGCGTCGGTAATCTGGGCCGGCAGCAGCACCACGAAGCGGTCCCCGGAGATGCGCGCGCCGAAGGCGCCGGGCGGCAGGCGCTGGCGCACCAGCTCGCCGAGCTGGCCGAGCACCGCATCCCCGACATGCATGCCGGACTTCTCGTTGATGACGTGCAGCTGGTCGACGTCGATGTAGAGCGCGCTCCAGGGCTGTGCGCCCTTGCGCTCGGCCACCGCTGCGCGCACGCGCCGCTCGAACGCCGCGCGCGTGTACAGGCCGGAGAGCGCATCGTAGCTGGACTCGATGACGCCGATGGCCTTGCGCGCCAGGATCTCGGCGATGTGCGCGTCGCGCTCGCTGAAGGCCTCCGCGCTCGCCTCGCGCAGCAGCGCCAGCACGCCGATCGAGCGCCCGGCGCGCGAGCGCAGCGAGCAGCACAGCACGCGGTAGGGGAAGGCATCGGGAGCGGCGGCCGACTGGGTCTCGTTGCTCACCAGGGGCTCGCGCTGCGACTGCGCGAGCGCGAGCAGCTTGCGGTGCGCGCGCATCAGGAACTGGGTGTCGGGCGCGCCGCCGCCGACGGCACGCACCAGCGTGACGTTCTTCTCCGGCACCAGCAGCGCCCCGGTCGAGGCGTGCAGGTGCTCGATGGTCTGCTGCAGCAGCTGCTGCAGTTCGTTGGCGCCGTCGGCGGTCGCGGCCGCCGGCTCGCCCGTGCCCTGCATCAGCAGCAGGTTCAGGTCCTTGTCGAGGCTGCCGACGGTCTGGTTCAGCTCCTCGATGGTGGCGTGCGCGATGAGCTCGCGGCGCAGGCACTCGAGCACCGGGGCGAGCAGCGAGTAGACGAAGGTGAATTCGGGGATCTTGCGATCGCCCACATCACTCGGGCGCGAGAGCACGGCGAGCATCGCCAGGAGCTTCTGCGCCTCATCCTGCAGCGAGCACAGGTACACCGGCTGGTTCCCCGCGAGCAGGCGCAGCTGGCCGGGGCTGCCGGGGTTGGCGCCGGCGGACAGCAGCGCGTCGTCGACGATGTTCATCAGGTCCGGCCCGGTCATCGTGTCGGTGGACCAGATGAGCTCGCCGGAGGCGCCGAACATGGCGATGCAGGAGGTGCGCGGCAGCAACGAGCGCACCAGGCGCACGTAGGGCTCGAAGCGGCTACCCGGCTGGCCGGGCACGTACTCGCTTGGCGAAGGCTGGTTCATGTCCCTCAGGCTGGGCGCGCAAAGGCTGGCAATGGCAGCTCATACGATTGCGCTTATGTCGCTTTGGGTCCTTGCGCGAGTTGGCGAATCCGCGCACCGGGGGCCCCCGTGCCCCCCAAAACATTGAACCGAATCACACCCGGGCGGCCCCCGGGGGCCCGCCGCCGCGAGCACCCCGCGCGGGCGACCCCCAGCGCCTTGTTTTTTAAGGGTCCGAGGCCTTGAACCAGGGGCGCGGATCGACCGGTTTGCCGCCCTTGCGGATCTCGAAATACAGCTCCGGGCGGCTGCTGCCGCCGGAGTCCCCGGCCGCCGCGAGGGTGTCCCCGGCGGCGACTGCATCGCCGGCGGCCTTGTAGAGGCGCTCGTTGTGGCCGTAGAGGCTCAAGTAGCCATCGCCGTGGTCCACGATGGCGAGCAGCCCCAGGCCCGGGAGCCAGTCGGCATAGATGACCCGCCCCGCGCACACCGCCTTGACCGGGGTGCCGCGCTCGGTGGCCACCAGCACCCCGTCCCAGCGCACGCCCCCGGCGCGTGCCTCGCCGTAACGCGCCACCAGGTGCCCGCTCACCGGCCAGGCGAGCTTGCCGCGCAGGCGGGCAAAGGCGTCGTTGCCCTCCACGGGGAAGTGCTCCAGGGCGGCGCGCAGCTCGCGCAGCAGCTTCTCAAGTCCCGCCTGCTGGCTCTTGAGGCGCTCGAGGTTCTGGGCGCGCGTGTGTGACTGCGACTCCAGACTGGCGAGCACGTGCGCGCGCTGCTCGCGGGCGGCCTCGACCTGCTTCAGCTGCGCGCGCTGCTGCTGCTCCAGCTCCGCCAGCTGCGCGTCCTCGCTCGCGAGCTCGGTTTCCAGCTCCGCGATGCGCTGCACGTCATCCTCGATCAGCTTGATCTGCCCGGCGCGCGCGCGCCCGAAGTAGCCGTAGTAGGCGAACATGCGCCCCGCGAGCGCGGGGTCCTTCTGGTTGAGGAGCAGCTTCATCGGCTCCTGGCGGCCGATCAGGTAGGCGGCGCGCATCTGCCCGGCCAGCGCCGCGCGGTTGTCGGCGAGCTGGTTCTCGCGCGTCTTCTTCTCGGTGGCGAGCGCGGCGCGCCGGGCGGCGGTTTCGGCGCGCTGGCGGCGCACCTCGAGCCAGGCACTGCGGGCCTCCCCGACGGACAGTTCCGCGCTCTTGAGCTCGCGCGTCAGCGCCTGACGCTCCACCTGCTCGGCGCTGACCTCGCGCGTGATGCGCTCGATCTCGGCCTTCACCGCCTCCAGCTGCGCCTCGGTCTTGCGGGCGTCCGCCTCGGGGCGCGCCGCGGGCGCGGCCCCGGCCAGGCCCCCCAGCAGGGCGAGGGCGAGCCCGAGCGCGGCGCCGCCGGTGCCGAAACGCCGCGGGGCGCTATAATGCGCGCCCTTTTTCACCCCCGGATGCCTCGCCCGCCCATGGATCGTGTCCTCGAGTACCTCAGCCACCATCCCTGGCTCGGCACGGCGACCTTGCTCGTCGCCGCGCTGGTGGCGGCCTACGAGCTGCGCGCCCGTGCCGAAAACCGCGTCACGGTGTCCCCGCAGGAGCTGATCCGCCTCATGAACCAGGGGGCGCTGGTGCTCGACCTGCGCCCGGCCGAACAGTATCAGGCCGGTCACTTGAATGGCGCGCGGCAGATGGACAGCGCGCAGATCCTCAAGGCCGGGGAGCTGCTGAAGAAGCACAAGGAGAAGCTGGTGGTGGTGTACGACGACCGCGGCTCCCTCGGCGGCGCGGCGGTGCGGCAGCTGGCGGCGCAGGGCTTCACCAAGGCGTTCGCGCTGCGCGGCGGGCTGAGCGCATGGCGTGCCGAGCAGCTGCCGTTAGCGCGCGCCTGAGTGCGCCGCGGGCCCGCGCCGGAAGCTCAGCCCCCATGAGTGCGCCCAAGGTCGTCATGTACGCCGCGGACTGGTGCGGCTACTGCGCGCGCGCGCGCCGCCTGCTGGACGCCAAGGGGGTGCAGTACGAGGAGATCGACGTCGACCTCGTGCCCGGGGCGCAGGCGCAGATGCAGGAGCGCACCGGACGCAGCTCCATCCCGCAGATTTTCATCAACGACGAACACATCGGCGGCAGCGATGATCTGCAGGCCCTGGATGCAGACGGCCGCCTGGATACCCTGTTGCAAAGAACGGAGCCTTAAGACTATGGCGAATCAAACAGCCGGCGCCGACGAGCTCGCCGCGACCGGCACCGAGGCGGTCCTCGCGCTGCAGAACGTGTACCTGAAGGACTGCTCGTACGAGTCGCCCAACGGGCCGCGCATGGAGGGCAACTGGAACCCGCAGATCAACCTCGACCTGCAGACCGGCTCGACCTCCCTCGGTCCGGAGGTGCGCGAGGTGGTGCTCACCGTCACCGTGTCGGCCAAGTACGGCGAGGCGACGATCTTCCTGGTCGAGGTGAAGCAGGCGGGCCTGTTCGTGATCCGCAACCTCTCCGAGGACGACACCAAGCGCGCGGTCGGCACCTACTGCCCGGGGGTGCTGTTCCCGTACGCGCGCGCGGCGATCTCGCACCTGGTCACCCAGGGCGGCTTCCCGCAGTTCCTGCTGCCGCCGGTGAATTTCGACGCCCTGTACGCGGCCAACCAGCAGCCCACGCCCGCCACCACCAACTAACAGCGCACGGCGACGCGCACCCTCATGAGCACCCCGGCACTGCGAGACGCTGCGGTCGCCGTGCTCGGGGCGGGCTCCTGGGGCACCGCGCTCGCGGTGCAGTTCGCGCGCGGCGGCCGCCCGGTGCGGCTGTGGGGCCGCGATGCGGCCCAAGTGGCGCACATGGCGGCCAGCCGCTGCAACGCGCGCTACCTGCCCGACACGCCGCTGCCGCCCTCGGTGGCGCCCGCGGCGGACCTGTCGCAGGCGCTGCAGGGGGCCCACGACGTGCTCATCGTCGTCCCGAGCCAGGCGCTGCGCTCGCTGCTGACGCAGCTCGCGCCGCATCTGGCGCCGGACATGCAGGTCGCCTGGGCCACCAAGGGTTTCGAGGAGGGCAGCGGCAAGCTGCCGCACCAGGTCGCCCGCGAGGTGTTAGGCCCGCAGCGCCCGGTGGCGGTGCTCTCGGGCCCGACCTTCGCGCGCGAAGTAGGCGCCGGCCTGCCGACGGCGATGACGATCGCCTCCACCGACCGCGCCTACGCGCAGGCACTCGCCAGGGACCTCTCCTCGGCCAACTTCCGCGCCTACACCTCCGTGGACATCATGGGCGTGGAGATCGGCGGGGCCGTGAAGAACACGCTCGCCGTCGCGGCCGGACTGTGCGACGGCTTGGGGTTCGGCGCCAACACGCGCGTCGCCCTCATCACGCGTGGGCTCGCGGAGATGACGCGCCTGGGCGTGGCGCTCGGTGCGCAGGCGGACACCTTCATGGGGCTCGCGGGCCTCGGTGACCTGGTGCTCACCTGCACGGATGACCAGTCGCGCAACCGCCGCTTCGGGCTGCTGCTGGCCGCGGGCCTCGCCCCCGCGCAGGCGCTGGCGAAGATCGGCCAGGCGGTGGAAGGCTACGCGGCCGCGCGCGCCATCCGCAACGTCGCTGCACGCTCGGGCGTGGAGATGCCGCTGTGCGAGATGGCCTACCGCGTGCTCTTCGAGGGCCTGCCGGCTAAGGAGGCAGTGCGCGCGCTCATGAGCCGGCCCATCCGCTCGGAAGCCGGTTAGCCGCATGCCGCAGCCCGCCGCCTGCGTGTTCGGCCTCGCGCCGCACTCAGGCTGGGCGGCGGCGGTCATCCTCGGCGGCACGGCGCGCGCCCCGCGGGTGCTCGCGCGCGAGCGGCTCGAGCTGTTCGATGCGCGCGAGCCGCAATCCAAGCAGCCCTACCACGCCATCGAGTCACTGCCGCTGGCAGCGGCGCAGCAGCGGCTCGCCGGCTTCGAGGCAACGGCGGCGGCGCTCGCCGGTGAGGGGCTGCGCCGGCTCATGCAACGCAGCGCCGCACTGGGCGCCACGGCGCGCGCGGCGGGGATCCTGGACGCGAGCGGCCGCGGTGGCGCGGACCTCGGCGCCATCCTGAAATCCCACGCGCTGATTCACACCGCCGACGGGGAACACTACCGCGCCGCGCTCGAGCGCGCCTGCGGGCCGCTGGCGCTGCGCGTCCTGCGCGTGCCCAGGCGCGAGCTCACCGCGCGCGCCGCCGCGACCCTGAAGCGGCCGCCGCCCCAACTCGCGGCCGCGGTGCAGGAGCTCGGGCGCGGGTTCGGCGCGCCGTGGGGCGCGGACCAGAAGGCGGCGACGCTGCTGGCGTGGCTGCTGCTCGCCAGCGCCTGAGACCTTCAGGAAAATTCCACGTCCGCGATCCAGTTGCGCGCACGGCGCGCCAGGCGGGTCGCCTCGCTTTCCTCATCGAACACCGCCGGGGCGCGCTGGATGAGCGCGGGCTCGACATTCTCGAACGCGTTCACGCTGACGACCGCGTAGAGGCGCCCGCCGATGCGGCTCGTCACGAGCGGCACCACCCCGCAGCCGCGGCAGACATGAAATTCCGCCGTGCGGGTGCCGAAGAGATAGTGGTTGACGAGTGCCGCCTCGCGCACGCTCACCCGCAGCCGCCCGCCGGGACAGGAAGTCCACAAGCCGCCGTGCGCCCGGCAGAAGCTGCAGCCGCAGGCGCGCGCCGGGATCACCTGCGGCGCGGGCGTCCAGTCGAGTGCGAAACTGATGTTGCCGCAGTGGCAGCGGCCGCGGATCAGCATGGCCGTCTCCCCGGCGCGGCGCTTTAGGTGTGGATCAGGCGCCCGCCGGCAAAGGCCCAGTTCTCCCACTGCGTTTCCTTGAAGCAGACCATGACGTTGTCAGGGTTCAGCCCCGGGCTCTTGGTGAGCGCGGTCATCAGCTCGGAGAGGATCTTCTTCTTCACCTTCACGCTGCGGCCCACCGACAACAGGATCTCGATGAGCACGAAGTCATCGGTGCGCGGCGTGGTGAGGTCCGGGTACTTCGGGTCGAAGCGGAAATCATCCGGGGACAGTTCCAGCACCCGTTGGAAGCGGTCCGTCTCGGGCACCCCGGAGGCGACCAGCGCCGCGTGCGCCGCGGCCAGCACCGCGGACTTGAACTCCCCCGACTTGCCCTTGCGCAACGTCACTGTGACCAGCGGCATGGAATCTCCTCCGATAAATTTCCGGCCGGCGCGCGCCGGCTGACCTGCCGAGGACAATACAGAGGATCGCCGCCGGGGCGTTAGAGAAAAAGTACGGCCTGAGGACCTACCGGAATGGGGTCCGGGTCAGGGCACCGGCCAAGCTGCGCCGCCGATGATGCGCCGCCGATGATGCGCCGCGGCGCACGGCCCCCGCAGCCGCGAGGCGGCGTGATTGTTCCCGCAGCCGCCGCTTCAGCGCGCCGCGGGCAGCACGGACTCGGCGAGCTTGCGGGGCGCGACCAGGCGGTAGCTCAGCGCGAGGATGTTCTCGACCTCGGCCCAGTCGATGGGACCGGTGTCCAGGCGCAGGCCAAACCAGCCGCGCGCGCCGATGTAGGCCGGCAGGTAGAAGCGCCCGGGAAAGTTTTTGGCGCGGTCCACGTTCTCGCCGAGCTCGGACTTGCAGCACACCGAGACGATGCCGTCGTCGTGGTGGTTGTTCAGGTAGTAGGCGAACACGCGGCCGCGGACGCGGAAATCCGCGTGACTGCCGTGGGTGGCGCGCGTGGCGTCCGGCAGCGCCAGGCAAAGCTGCGTGAGGCGCGTCAGGCGCGGGTCCTCGGCGGACGGTGCGGGCATGGGTCGTAGCGGCCTTGAGTTTCGGGCAGTGTCCCCGCGATAGTAGCCCTCCCGGGCCACCCGCAGGCAGAAACCCGCCGCGCCCGTCCCGGCCGCGCCGCGTGCGCCGTGCCGTTCAGGCGTGGGGCGGCCGCGGGTCACGATCGCGCCAGCGCCTCCACCCGCGGCGCAGCGCGAGCGGCGCGACGGCGAGAAACACCCCGTTCGCCAGGTGCAGGAGCGCGCCGCCGAGGGTCGGCGCCACGGCATCGAGGAAAATCCGCTGGCCGGGCGGCACGCCCCGCACCAGGACGAGGTAGAGCGCTGCGAGGGCAGCGGCGATCACGAAGCTGCCGATGAGGCTGACGATCACGGCGAGCCCGAGGAGCACCGCGTTAAGCAGCGCCCTGCCGCGCTCAGCCATCGCGCGGCTCCCCAAGGCGGGCGGGTGAGCGCAGCTTCACGCGCCGCACAGGCAGCGGCGAAAGTAGACCACGCGCTCGGTCTCCTCGAAGCCCAGGGCACGATGCGCCGCGTGGGCGGCGCTGTTGTCCAGCAGCGAGTCGGAGGCGAGCTCGCGGCAGCCCCCGGCAAGCGCCCAGGCGGCGACCGAGTCCACCAGCACCCGTGCGATCCCCTGGCGACGCGAGCCGGCGGCGACGAACAGCCCCTCGAGGAACCCCACGGGCGAGCTCTCGGTGCCGTTCACGTAATCCACCCGCCGGGAGGCCTCGACCAGCCCGAGCGCCGTGCCGCCGGCACCCAGGGCGAGACGGACGAAGTGGCCGCGTGCCAGCGCCGATGCCATGTCGCGGCGGTGCTCCGCCTCACTAACCTGCGGCCACAGCTGCGACCGCAGCCGCAGCCACGCCGGGTCATCCGCGCCGCGGGGCGCAGTGATCTGCAGCTCCTTCACGCGTTGATGCTGTCATACGCCCCGTCCGACCGCACCGCGGCAAGGCCTTGCGATGCGCTCAGGCACCCGGGCGCGCCCGCCTGAGGCGCCACAGCTGCGCCGTCTGGATCAGCGTGAGCCCGAGCGCCCAGGGGTAGAAGTAGAGCAGCGTCGCGGGAGAGGCGGCACGCGCCACCTGCCCGGAGTGCCACAGCGCCCAGTAGGCGAGGTAGGGAAGCCACGGCAGCGCCAGGCAGATGAGGCGGCCGGCGACGCCCACAGGCACCAGGACCGCCAGGTTGGCCGCGAACCCGGCCAGGAGCGCAGCGCCGGTCAGCACGTTGCTCCACGAGCCCTCCGGCCCGAGGCCCCGGACCAGGAGTCGCGCGCCGTAGGCCGGTGCATAAGCGAGCCAGGCCGCGCCCACCGTGTGGCCGCGGCTGTCGGGGGTGAGCAGCGACAGCAGCCACAGCGCCACTCCGACGCGCAGCAGCCGCTGCGGCGTCAGCCGCCCGCCTGGCAGCTTCAAGGGCGCGGCGGCGGCAGCGTGAAGGCTGACCGCGGCGCCTCGGAAGCGCTGCCTAGTACGAGGTGCATGCGGGGGTACGCACGCGCAGCACCGCCTGCTGGCGGAAGCGCGCCCGGTACTGCGCCATGATCGAGCCGATGGCGGCGTCGGCAGCGGCCCCCGGCGGGTGCACGATGTTGAGGACGTAGGAGTTCTCCTGCGTGAGGCCCCCGTCAGCCGACCGCCACTGCCCGCTCGCCGGCCAGGTGGTGAGCCCGGCCGGAAACAGCGGCGTCACGGTCGCGGCGAGGAAGCTGCTCCAGTCCTGCGCCGACACCACCCCCGCAGGCGTCGCGGTGCCGAAAAAAAGCGTGTCGCTCACCGCGGGCTGTTCCTGCGGGCCGCAGCGATCCTGCTGCGCGGCGCAGCCGGCCGCGAGGGCGGCGAAGAGCGCGGCGAGCGCGCGGGCATGAGTCACCGCGGGCACTACGCGAGCGGGAAACTCGGACCGGCCGCAGCCCCCGGGGCGAGCGCGGCCTGCAGGCTGAGGATCGCGCCGCGGATCGAAGCGGCGACCGCGGCGTTGCCGACCATCCCCTCCTCATCCAGCCCGGCGCCCAGCAGCGGGATCGCCACGCAGGCTTCGCGGACGATGTGCGCCGACATGGTGCCCAGGGTCTCCGCCAGCGCCTCGTAGGCGTGATGTGCCCGGGGCGATGAATTCAGCAGCGCCACCGGCTTTCCCACGAATCCCTCATGGCTCACCAGCCAGTCGAGTGCGTTCTTCATGACGCCGCTGACCCCGTGCGCGTACTCGGGGCTCGCGATCATCAGGGCGTCGCTGAGGTCGACCGCGCGCCGCAGCGCCAGCACCGCCGGTGCCGGGGCGCCTTCCAGGTCGGGATTGAACAGCGGCAGCGCGCCCAGGGACAGCAGCGTGATCGTGCAGCCGGGCGGCGCCAGCCGGGCCGCCGCGCGCAGCAGTGCCGCATTGATGGACGCCGCCCGCAGGCTGCCCGCAAGGGCCAGAATCCTCACGACGGCTCCCACGGTACGCGAGGGATCTGCCCCAGGATTAACTGAGCGGGGATCCCCGAGCGGCCCGCGCCACGCCTCAGGCGTGCTCCTTGCGCGCGAAGCGCCGCTGCGCGTCAGTCAGATGCTGTATCAGCACGTGCGAGGTCACGTTTATGCCGACGCCGGCCAGCAACGCAGGCAGCACGTAAAGACCCACCGTGACCTCCGAGTCAAAGATGGCGTCATCCGCCAGCGAGGGCGTTCGCTGCGCCATGCGCGCCAGCGCCTGCAGCAGGTAGAAATCAAACCCCGCGATGCCCACCAGCAGCAATCCGAGCAGCAGCACCGTGTTGCGCGACAGCGCGTGCACGGTGAGGCAGGTCCAGACGATCAGCGCTGGCACCACCAGGGAGAAGACGACGAGCAGCCAGAAGCGCAGCTCGACGAAAACGGTATCTTGCATGGGGCCCGCTTCGTTCAAATGCCCGAGGCCTTGGAACCAGGCGCGCACGATAGCGCAGCGTGCGCGCCGGGCCAATCGTGCGGAACTCAACGCGGGCAGGTGCCCGTCAGGGGCTCGCCTTCCGCGTAGTGCCCGAGTGATGTCTCCCGCGTCGTCAGGTGCTCACAGCGCGCGTCGAGCTCGGCGTATTCACGGGAAAAGCGCGCCCGGAAGGTGCGGTATGCCTCTTCACTGTGCCAGCGGTCGATCGTCACGAAGCGCCGCGGCTCGCGCGCATCCTGCAGCAGCAGCGTTTCAAGGTAGCCGGGGGACTGGCGGAACAGCTCCACCCAGGTGCCGTTGGGTCCGTAGTGGCGCTGAAACTCCTCCAGGCGCTCGGGCTCGACCAGAAACTCCCACAGGTAGGTGCAACGCGCTGCCACGCGGTTCAGACCGGGCCCAGCGCGAGCGCCGCGGCCATGCTTGCGAGCAGGCACACCACCAGCCAGTCCAGCAGCAGCCCCACGACGAAACCGCGGTGCCAGTTCACGAACAGGCACACCTCGAGCACCAGCGGCACAATTGCGGCGCCCCAGAGCAGCGCGCCGAAGCTGGCACCGCGCGCGAGCGCACCCGCTGCGAAGCTCGGAACGGCGCGCGCCAGCGCCGCGTACAGGCAGGCGATGGCGAGGCAGGCACCGATGCGGATGAGGGTCGCGTACTGGTAGTGCTTCCAGGATTCCCCCGGCCGCCACGTGGCCGGCGTCCTGGCCTGGTAAGGGTGAAACCAGCGGCCGGTGATCGCATACCCGGTGGCGTTCGCGGCGATGCCCGCCAGGGCCCCGGCCGCCACTATCCTCAGAGCTACCATGGAGCGCTCCTGATGCTCGGTCCCGAAGGGGTCCATGGCGGCCGCGCCTGGCCCGACCCAGGCGTTCCGCGCCGGACCCGGGGCCGCAGCTAACGGATGTCGAACCTCGCAAACTTGACGATCGCAATACGCTCCTTGAGGCGCTGCGACAGCAGCTCGAGGACCTCCTCGACGGTCTTCTTGTCGTCCTTCGCAAACGGCTGCCGCAAGAGCACGTAGCGTCGTTCAAACTGACGCCGCAGATCGGCCAGGAAGCGCTCCTGACCGGCCTCGTTCAGCTGCGCCAGGTCCTCGCGCCGGGCCGTCACCTCGCGGTTCCACAGCCCCGCATCGACCTCCTGCCCGGAAAGCCACGTCGGGTTCGCCACGGCCACGTGCAGCGCCACGTCGCGGGCCACGGCGACAAAATCAGCGAGGCCCGTGGAGGAAGCTTCCGTGCACTGGAATTCGACCACGGCGGCCAGGGTACCGTCGTGGTGGAAGTAGGAGGCGATGTAACCGGCCATAAGACTTTAGTCCTGGGGGCTGACGCTCAAGTCGGGGCGCCGCGCGACGCGCCGCTGCAGCGAACGATGTTGTGTCCGGTGGATCCCGACGGCCTGCGCGCGGACTCTGCGATCCGGCGGCGCTGCCGCGGCCTCACGCCGGTGCTTTTTCGGTGCCAGACCGGATGACCATGTAAAGCATGAGCAACAGGCCCAAGAGTATACCCACCGAGGCAGCACCGAGGATCGGATCGAGCGTCGTCGCGGGCACCAGGCCTCCATAAAGCAGGAACAGCGCCACGGAAATCGTTATCGCCCCCGCCTGATGGACCACGAACTGGACATTCGCGAGCGCCCGAGCCGGCTTCTGCAGCCACAATTTGTGAATGATCCCGTACACGAACGACAGCACGAAGCCGATCAGGAGAATGTGTGTGTGGGTCACCAGCTCCGCATGGTTCTGGGAGGCGGCCATGTAGATCCCCAGCGCCAGCCCCACCGCGGCGTAGCCCAATGCCCACACGAGACATCTCTTGTCCAGGTTCATGCGACTCTCCGCGCCTACTTTGTTGTGACGATCCCTCGCCGTGGTTGCACCCACTGCGCTGGCTATCCGCGCTCACCGGATGAAGTAGCCCGCGACTCGCCACGAGCCGTCGGACTGTGGCCAGGGTGAGCGTGCTTCACGCGGCGAGAGCGGCACGATCGGGGCTCGCCCCAATGGCCGCAAACGACCCCGCCGCGACCGAGGCCGCGGCCGCCACCACGAAGGCCACGGTGGCGGCACTGGGCGCCGGCGCCCGGGAGACCCACGAGCCCAAATACAGCGCGGACAGGAACAGCGGGATCGCGCCGTAGAACCAGAACAACCCCCAGTTGCGCACCAGCCGGGGCCAGCGGCGCGTCAGCGGGCGCGCCGCGACCCACACGAAGGCGCGCATCAGCGCGTAGCACAGTACCGACACCAGGCAGACAGAAAGGGCGTCCGGCAACTTATCCGCGCGTGCGGCACCCGGACCGACCAGCGCGACCGCGAGCGCCGTTGCCAGCAGAGCCCCGAGCAGCCATCGCCGGTAACGAAACGCGCTGTCATGTGGAACGATCACCGTCATCTTCTCAGGTTGTTCAGCGCTGCACCCCGTGGTGATGGTAGCAGAGCATTGATCGGCTGGACGTGCGGCACGCGACAGCGCGCACGCCAGCGCAGGTGCCATTGTTTTCAGGTGGCGAAAAAGGCGACCAGGATCGCTCCCTGCGCTGCCAGCACGAACCAGTAGGCGCCCGGATCATCACGGCCAGTGAGGGAGGCGTGGCGACCACCAGGAGCCGGGCGCCGTCCCGGACACGAGCTGCCATACGGGCACGGCGGCCAGGAACAACGCTATTAAATGGTAGCTGAGGTTACTCCTGGCCCGACGGACAGCGTCCCGGCTAACTCGCCAGCCGCGCCTCCACCACGACGGCATCCCGGCTCGCGCGCTCCAGGTCCTCGGCGACCAGCGACTTGTCCGGATTCAGTCTGATGCCGTGGTAGGCGGCATCCTGCGGGAAGAGTGCCAGGTAGTGCTGCAGGGCTGCGCGGATCCTTGGCGGGTCATCCTCAATGGCGGTTGCGTGATACGGCCTTTCCCTGCCTTCGATACGCAGCGAGACCACGGCGCCGCCGCGCAGGTTTCGCCACCACAGATTTTCCGAGGACGTGAAGCAGCGCACGATGCCGTCGAGGCGGACGTACCGCACCGGGGTCGTGTAACGACGGCCACTCTTTCTGCCGGTGAAGGTAATGAGCATCAGGCTGCGGCTCCAGAGGAAGTGCAGCGGCGAGCGCAGCAGCGTGCGCATCACGGGGTTGATGACGACGAAGAGGGGCTCGGGCAGTCGCATGGACGCTGCTCCCGTACGCCTGCTCTAGCCCGCAACCACCTTCTTCTCCGACGGCCACTCCGCGAAGGCCAGGTAGTAAATGAAGATCAGATTGGCCAGAGGCACCAGGATCAGCAGGCTGAGCCAGGGCGAATGGCCAACTCTGCGGCAGATACGCCAGAAGGGCACGACTGCAATAGCCGCCGCAATCAGCCAGTAGGTACCCCAACCATGATGGTACATATCGGTTCTCCGTGAGCCAGACCACGACGCTGCGACATCAATGTGCCTTCCGCGCCATGCCGTCAAGTGACCGGGACGACGCCGCTCAAGAGGAGGCCCGGCTTAGCTCAACCAGCCTCGACCCGCGTCATCCCCGCCCCCTCCGGGTCGAAGCCGGCGGGGAACACCGTGTGGGAGTTGAAGCGGGCGCCGCGCAGATTCGTTCCGGTCAGAACTGCACCGGTGAGATCGGCGCCGAGCAGGCGGGTGCGCCCGCCAAGATTGTCAGGACCCAGGTCGGCGCCATGCAGATTCGCACCCACCAGGGAGGCTCCGTCCAGGTTGGCGCCGCGAAGATCGGCGCCCTCGAAGTCACATCCGCTGAGCTCAGCACCCGCCATCGTCGCCGAATGCAGGGAGACGTGGCGAAAACGCTCGCCGTGCGCCGTGTCAGCTACCGGAATCACAAACGACTCCAGCGCCGCGCCCTCAAATTCGACCGTCCGCACCGAGACGTAGACCGCGGCGACGCGTCCGCCGCGCTCATCATTCACCGGGATGCGTCCCTTGCGTGTCATGGATTACGGACCTGGCGCTGGCCGTGAGCACCCGGCCACTGCGGTCCAAAGCCTACTCTGATCAAGCGTTCCGTTCATTCTGCCGACCCCTCATACGGGATTTCCCGAGACGTGATTGGAATAGAAGGTGATCAGATGGCCCGCCGGTTCCCGCACGCGGAAGAGCTCGTGATCGACGGATGCCAGCGCTTCGATCGGCGTGGGGGCGAGCCCGAGCGCAGTGAAGTGCTGATGAGTCGACCTGAGATCCTCAACCATCAAGTCGAACGGGGCCTCCTTCGCGGTTATGTCGCGCTTCGCGATCAGGACCAGATGCGTTCCGCCGCGCAGCTCGAAGATCGCCACCTCCGGGCCCTGGTGGATGGGCCGCATCCCGATGGTGCGCATGAAGTGCGCGGAGGCGGCCAGCCGGTCGGTCTCGAGGGCGACGTGCCCAATCCACAGCGGCGGCCGAAGCTCCTGGTCACGCACCTGACGGCTCCCACGGCAGCCTGATCGGGCACGCCCTGCGGGCACGCGGCCCGCGATGTGCGGCTCGACCGCGCCCGCTATCGAATGAGCGAGTCCAGGTAGCGCGGGTCAAGGCCGGCCTCCCGGTAGTACTTGCGACACAGGTCCAGGGCAGTGAATCCGTCTTCGTAGGCCGCCAGAGCGCCGCTGACGGGCTTGTCCAGGTAAATGAGCGCGCCTTCGACGGCAAAGAAAATCAGCGCCGGCTCGGGCGAGTCGTCAGTTATCACCAGCGTATGCGCTTCGCCTGCGGGCTCATAGACGAAGGTGCCCGGCCGGGCTATCCAGTCATGCTCGAGGTAGCGCCAGTAGCCTGCGAGCGTGTAGCCGCGCACGGTGCCCACGTGATAGTGCACACCCAGCTTCGCCCCTGGCAACCCCTTGAGCACCGTGCTGAAGCCGCCCGAAGTGACGTTGAAGCAGCATGGCTGGATCCACACGCCTTCGGCGTAAGGAACCCAGCGGCGCGCGTCGTCAACATCGACGTTCGCGATGAAATGGCCACGGTTTCTCTGCTGCGCAGTCAGGCCATCGTCGAAATTGCTGAAGGCTGTGGTCGGCATGGCGTCACTCCTGATCTAAGTAAAGACGTGAGGCCGCACGCCCTCGGCGCGGGCCGCCGCAGCGACGGACTCAGGAACGGCGTTCGCGCCAGACCATGAACGCGAGCGTCGCGGCAAACAGGCAGGCGAGGACGCTTGCCCAGGACGGAATGTGCACCCCGTTGATACTCACTTCCCAACCCAGAGCGACGCGCAGCAATTGCACGATCGCCACGATGCTGAAGACGACGACGGCCAAAGAGGTGAAGGGCTTCATCTGTTAATCCCCCTGAAACGCGAACATCGACCTGTGCCTTGCCGGAAGCTGCCCTCCGGGTGCAGCCAATGCCGGCTAGCCCGCCAGCGGGCGTGACATGACAACGTCACGGTGGGCCTGGCGCGCGTCACCGACCTCGTGGACTCCCACCGCCACGAACCCGTGCTTGCGATAGAAGCCCCTGGCCCGCAGGTTATGTTCCGACACCCCGAGCCAGATGACATCATTCCGGCGCGTGCGCGCCTATTCGAGCGCCGCGGACATCAACAGCGCTGCCACGCCGCCGCCGTGCAGGCCAGGGATAACATAGAGCTGGCACAACTGAACAGGGTTGCGCGCTGCCACGGCAGGATGCGCCGCCTGTTGCATCGCCAGGTACCCGGCCGCTGCGCCGCCGATCTCCGCGACATAGATCAAGCCACGCTCCTTTTCGAACCAGCGTGCAAAGTAGTCAGGCCCCGGCGACCCGCCCTGAGGTGTCCTCGCGCTTGCCTCAGGGTCGCCCGCGGCGAGCGAGGCCCGGATGGCCGCCAGGGAGGCGGCATCCGCTGCGAGACCCGCCCCGTAACCGGGTGCTCATCGGGCGTGATGCGCTGCAGCGGCCGACCGCTGCCCGGGCTGCCGCCCCGTGACGGCGGCGGCCCCGTGATTCACGTTCGCTCCCGACGGCAAGTCAGGGGTTGAGCGCGAGATACACATACCAGAGTGCCGCGGCAAGACCGAGCAGCGTTCTTACGGCGTGGAGCTTGGCCCAGTGCCCGAGCAAGGCACGCGTCTCGGGCGTGCCGGGATCCCGACCCGGCCTGAGCAGCGCCTTGTTGGTCGGCATGATGCCGATGAAGGTGAAGGGAATCACGGCCCCGATGAGGAGCGCCGCGAGGGCCCACCCGCGGCCCGCACCCATGAGCCACGCACCAAGACCTGCCAGGAGGCTGAGCAAGGCCAGCGGTGCCTGCAACCAGGTGGCGCGCCGGTAGCTCGTCGCCCACTGGGTCAGCGCGGAGCGGGTGTCGAGCGTCAGCCGCGCGGGTTGCTCCACGACGTTGATATAGAGCGCGGCGCCGGAAAATAGCGCGGCCGCGAAGGTGGCGACAAATTTCAGCAACGGCAGGATGAGCGCCTCTTGGCTCCCAACCTCTGAGCCGCGCGGCCACAGGGGTGCGAGCAGGTCCCCTCAAGTGAAGCCTCAGGCGCCTGCGCCATGAGCCACTCTCCCCGGTTTCAGGCGCACGATCGGGCGCTGCGGCTTGCGGCGCGCCACCTCCTTGAAGCCCGCGTGGTCGTACATCGACTTGGCGCCAAACCACATGTATTCGTCATGGGAACGAGCGGGTCTGTCGACCGGATAGGCCTCGATCAGCGTGGCGCCCTGTCTGCGGGCGTACGCCACGGCGCCCCGCAGCAGTGCCTGCGCCACACCCTGGCCGCGGTACGCGGGGGGCACCACGAAGCAGATGACGGACCAGACCGGTTGCTCGTCGACAGCCTTCATCACCGGTGAGCGCCTGAGCCTCGCGTAGTCCTCGCGCGGCCCGATGGACACCCAGCCGACCGGGACCTTGCCGCGATAGCCGATGAGGCCGGGCGGCCGGCCGGCCGCGACGAGTGCCTTGAGGGCGGCCCGGTTGGCCTTGGCGCGAGTCATCCCCGGCCGCCCCGGCGCGTCCGAGCCGCTGCGACGGTAGGCCATGCACCAGCAGCTGCGCGCGATCGAACACCCTCTGGCATTGAAGACTGCCTCCAGGTCCGGCCAGCGACCCGGCGTGAGCGGTGCGACTGTCACCTTCATCAGCGTTGCCTCATACCCGTGCCGCCGCGCGTGTCATGTCAGCAGCCTGCCGCAGCCACAGACCGCAGCTCTGAAGGTCACCTCAGCTGCCCGCCGCGTTCTGGGTGTCGAATTGCAGCAGCTTCTGTCGCAGAAAGGCCGCCGCCGACATGACGCGCCCGTCGGAGAAGCGGATCTCATAGGGTTTCCCGGAGACGGAGGATTCCGAGGCACAGTAGCGAATGAAGTCTTCGGCTGTCCTCACCCGTGAGCCGGCGTAGCGCAGCTTGCTGCGCAGATGCTCGACCGCCGCCTTGGCGTCATAGGCGCTGCCGTTGCGAACGAATTGCGCGTCGGGCAGCGTCGCAATAGTGCTCAATAGGTATTCGATCCTGGCGCTCTCGCCGGGCGCAAGGCCGTCAGCGAGCGTGACCGTCGAAAAACTCAGCAGCACCACTGCCAGCATGCGAGCCAGGTGAGTTCGGTGGTTCGCTTTCAATAGGAGGTGCCGTCCTTGTGCGTCAGTTCCCAGGAGCCGTCGGCGCGCTGCGTGAACGCCAGGTCATCCTGGGGATAGGTGGCGTAGTCCCCCGGCGTGCGGTCGCCGATCTCAAGATAGAGCACGGGGGCGTCGGACCTGTTGACCAGCTGATGTCCGATCCCGGTGCCGGCCTTGAAGCCACAGCAATCGCCGGGGCGCAACCGGAACTCGTCCTCGCCCATGACCAGCGTGGGGGAACCCGAGACGATGTAGACAAACTCGTCCTGCCGGGTGTGGTGATGCAGCAGTGCCGATTCCGAGCCGGGCGCGAGCTCGGTGAGGTTGACTCCGAAGTTGGTCAGCCCGAAGTGATCGCCCAGCCGGTGCTTGAGGCGGCCCGCCACCCTCGCAGCGAAGGGCTGCGGATAGATACTCTTCTTATTCAGCGCAGGGACGTCCTGCGCAGCCAAAGGTTCAGTCAGCATGGAGGGCATCTCCGTACGCCTTAAGGCGCGCGTTCAGGGCCGAGATCAGCATAGCGAACGAGCGAAGGGCGGCATACCCGGTGAGTGGCACCGCTGTGGCGGTCAGCGGCCACGGCGCGTTACGGATGCAGGCGAGCTGCCAGGGTCCCCAGCCAGTCATTATCAATGGACGATCGGGGTCCGCCGGCCGGCCGCCCGGCACCTCAAGATCAGGAGCCGCAGCAGCAGCGCCGGCTGCTTAAGGACGGCCGGTCTGTAGGGCACGTGAACACTTTCCCGAACGTTTATCGCTCGCCGGGATCAGCCGCTGCGGTCAAGGCCTTTACGGCGATCGCAGCCAGCAGGGCGGTCATCAGCACGCCGCACACCCCGATGAGAATCGCCAGTGCACGCGTGAGAAGTGACGTGGGGGCAAGATCCCCATAGCCGATCGTAAGCCCGGATACGAAGGCAAAATAGATCGACTCCTGTACCGACCAGCCTTCCAACAGGCCGACTACCAAGCCGAGCGCGACGATCAGTCCGAGCAGGACTGACAGGATTGGCCACACCACGCGCAACCCGAACAGCAGGCCGGCGAGGAAATTTCGTCTCAAGTTGCGCGAATGCATGCTCACTCCGAACTCATGACCAGGTATCAGGACGCCGGTGCGACCACATTGGGGTCTGCTCGCGCTCGATGAGGCCCCCCGGGGCACGCGGTGAATGCCCGGCGGCGCCGGGGGGCCCTGGTGGGACACATCAGGACTCACCCCGGCCGCGGCGCAGGCAAAGGACGACCACGCATAGCTGCCACGCCCAGTGTAGAGCTCCTGCGGAGGACTCAAACCACGAAGATACGAGAGGTCCGAGTGCGCTGAAGTCAATGTTCCCCAAGACGACCCCGACAGTGAGCCCACAGACGACCGCCACGGCTGCCAGAGCCGTCATGGACGTCTTCGTCAGTGTGAGAAGTGTCACGAAGCGATCCCCGGCCACTTACCCTTGTTAGGCGGCAGTGAGCCTGCCGTGCGCCGTAATGCCACTACATTGACCAGGAGCACCGTCGCAGCGGCAGCTTCTGCCCAGATCGTTGCATTCATCATGGCTGAGTGGTGGGCCATTGACGCCCGGGTGTAGTGGAGGAGGCCCGCAAAGCCCAGAGCCGCGTACAGGGCGAGGAATGTCAGGCCGAATCTGCGATGTTCGCGAAGGTATGCAGCATAGCCGACGACGCCCAGCGCCGTGATGCAACACCAGGCGAAGTAGACCTCGGGAGCCGACCACGAGGCCGGGAGGTTGGGATACTGCGCCAGATACCGCGCGTTATGCGCGAAGTGCAGCAGGGTTGCCGCGGCGTACGCCATCAGCACCCACGGAAGAGTCTGAGCTGCGCGGGTATTGGTGCCCCCGACCGTCATCGATGCTGCCCCCTCACGAGTGAACCTGAGCGGCCGCCACGGAGTACCTCAGCGTTCCCTGCTTAACATCGCCGCCGCTCAAAGCGTTGGTTGCGTTTCAGTTTAGCCACCCCAGAACCTCCGCCTGCGGTGGATCGAGCACGGGCGCACGAATGAATAGGTACTTTGGCCCAACATACGCCCCGTAGGTAGCAGCATGACTGGAATGGGACATTTCTCCGCCTCGGACGTAATACTGGCGCACCCACGTAAGTAGGAACGGCAGGCGCTCATCTTGCGCGGCCTTCGATGCGTACTTATGCGGCTCCCAGGGACGAGAGCGGCAATTGGAAATGCACCGCTCCTCGCCCGGGTCCAGAAAAACAAGTATCGGCATGAAAGGTAACGCTGCACGTATCAGGTTCGCGTAGCAGCCTTCCAACACCCACGATGTGTTGCCCGTGCAGAAGGCACTTACACACGACACGGAAGCGTCTTCGGCTCTGGCTACGGCAACCTTATTGGGCTCCCACGCGACTGTATCTAAGTCCAGCAGTGGCGCTCCGCTCCGGTCGCCGAGCCAGCGGGCGAGCGTGGACTTACCGGAGCCGGAATTGCCAAGAATCGCGATGCGCATTCTCTCGTGACGCCTAACGATCAGCCTCAGCGGCGAGCCGCCACCGTTCAATGGGCGCCGCGAGCGCACACTCAGCGCGCGCTCGCGGCGCGGTCTGACTAGTTCTCACCGCCGCTCAAGCGTTGCTTAGGGGGCAGCCTGCCCAAGAGCCAAACCAGTGCAGGCAAGACTCCAATGAGCTTAATCTGGTCAAAGAGCGTTACGACCCTTTGGCGAGTGGAGGCGTCTCCCAGGTAGCGCCACGCCGGAAGCGCGAAGATGACAAAAAGTGTAAGAGTCATCGCCAGAGCGACCAGAGGACCACGGCGCCCATACGTGCGATGAATCAGGTAGGCGAATGGCACAGACACGATCAGCACCGCCGCCGAGTGGCATAGCACCATCCATGCCATTGCGGCATTTCCCCTGGTCGAGAACATCGAGTCCCACCAGGCCGGATGCGGCTGCGCAAGGAAGTGCCCGATTGCAAGAACGAGAAAGTACGAGTACACGTACAGCGCAACCAAAGCGATAACGACCAGCAACGTGCGGCGCACCTCAACTGCCCTCTAACGGCAAAGTTGAGAGTCCGCCCAGAAGCACCCGATGACCCGCCGACCGTTGACGGTTTCCTCCAACGATCGTTGGATCTCATACCGCATACTTCAGCCGAGCTCGCCTTCAAAATTCACCTTCGCGAGCCAGAGTAGTGCGAATACGAAGGACCCGACGCTGAGCCCAAGCATCACGACCATCACCTGACGAAGCCGCAATTCCCAGTCCCGGTCAGCAAGGTACGCGGAGACGGCTACCATCAGGTAAACGTATCCCACGACCGTTAGAGGAAGGAGAGCCAACGCAAGAACCGTAGGAAGGTGTCCAGCGATCCGCGGACGTAAGAGCGCGAACCAACAGATCTCCGCAACCAGGACGGCCGCGGCCCAGAGGCGCCACCTTCGAAGTGCTGGGATGTCCGGAGTAAGGCGCATATCGAGATCTAACGATTAACCTGAGCCGCGGGCCGCCGCAGTTCAACAAGCGCCGCTTTCCGGCCAGGGATCACGGCCGCTCGCAGCTGGTGGTCAGATGGCTTCAACGCACGCTTCATGCCAGATACCCGGGATGCCATCGAGTTCGTAAAGTATATCCCCGCCGTGATACATCATCGACCTTACGACTCTTGCCGTGTGACCCGCGTACTGCAGTTGCTCGGGACGCAACGGGTGATGCAGCTTCCAAGTGAGCAGAAACGCTTCAAGTGCACGCGTGGTCGCGACGCGAACAAGTGCGCCCCTTGGGTATTTGGCCGGATCGTACATCGGCTGATGAGTCTCGCGGCCGTCTAACGGTAAGCTTGCACGGCAGCCTGCCGCTGTAAAACACCCATCCCGGGCGCAAGATTGTCGCGCGCTCGCGGCGCAATCTGATCAAGTCTCACCGTTGGTTTGCCGGCCAGCCCTTAACGCTACTAAATCTCTGAGGCCCAAGGAAGCTTGTGCCTGCGGTAAACGGCACGGGTGGGAGGAAATCGGTTTGGATCATCTAAGCTTCCTATCGTTACGTCCACGCGGCCGGGCTGCTTGTCCCCGACCCACGTCAGTGTGGTGCCGCATGTGCCGCAAAACGTCCTTGCGACGCCAGCGGATGAGTTGTAGGTTTTGGGAGCACCTCCGCGTAGTTCGAATTGTTCGGAGCGAATAAAGATCCAACCTACGGACTGGGCACCCGCAGAGCGGCGGCAATCGGGACAATGGCACACCAATGATTGATCGGGCGCGCCAGCAATGGCATACCTGACCTCGCCGCAAAAGCAACCGCCAAGGACTTCGGGTTGGGTCATGCTCAGCCAGATTAAGGACCGCTAACGTTGAAATTGAGCGACCCCGGAAGGGTCCGTCTGTCGAAGCGGGCGCAGAATCTCTTGGGCTCCCGCGGCGCGTAGCTACGCCTTGTAACTACGACAAGCGGCGTCTGGCGCCCCAGTACCACCGCCACGACGACAATACCTGACGGCGGTATTGCTGAGCTCCTGCAGCGCACAGAGGACGTTCACTGCGCAGCCGGTGGCTGCCAGAGCTCGACCTTGTTGCCTTCAGGGTCCATGACCCATCCGAACTTCCCGTACTCAGAGTCGTCTGTCTTTTCAAGCACTTCGCAGCCTTCTTCGCGGAGTGCTTGAAGCAGGGCGGCCAAGTCCTCGACTCGATAGTTGACCATGAAGGTCGACCTGCTTGGAGTGAAGTGGTTGCCGTCCGCTGCACCGATGGACCAGACCGTGGTTCCCTTGGTCGGGTTTCCTGCGGCATCGGTCCAGGTGAAGGCTGCACCACCCCAGTCCTGGATGTCGATCCCCAGGTGCTTCTTGTACCAAGCGCACAGCGCCTTGGGATCCTTGGCGGTGAAGAAGATGCCGCCGATGCCGGTGACTCTGCGCATTTCGACCTCCGAATCGGCAAAGAACCGAGCGTAGCGCGTCCCCCGTCTAAGGGTGAAGCCGAAGGGCCGCCCGGAAGCGCCCAACAAGCGCAGCGGGCGCTAACTGTCGTTCCGCGCCCGCGGCGCCCACCATCTCACCTGTCACGGCCGCTCCAAGCGTTGGCCAGACGGGTGCCGAATGAAAGGGCGACGGTCTGCCAAGCAGAGTGCGCGGTAGCCGATCAAAGTCCACAGAATGAAGCCGCCAACAATTGAGGCCCAATACACGATATTGCTGTGAAAGAAGTTCCAGACGTTCGCGAGGGCTGCGAAAGGCATCGAAATCACCACCTCCGCAAGCTGCCAGTCAGCCTGATCGTGAATGTGGGCCATGTATGCCCACCCGCCGACGAAGGTAATCGCGGCGCCCACGACGAGCTAAGAGGAGGCGATAGATACGTTCTGCATGTAGCACTGGCTGTCAGCTAGCGGTCCAACGTTTGAGCTCAGCCGCCTGCGAAGGCGGGCGAAGCCAGCCGTAGCAGGTCGGCTGCAGCGAAGGGTTAGACCGCATTCTCGCGGGCGCCTCGGTATACGACCGCGAACCTCTCGCACACAACAGGTGCGCTGAGGCTGAACTCGCGGCCGAGGCGCCGGCACTCACGGCCGAAGAACGCCTTGTGGGCCCGCTGCCAGTAGGCAAGCGAACCATCGCCTTCGCCCTCGGTCGCTGCGAAGTCTGCGTCGACGTTGGAGAACGGCACGATCTGGATGCTCTGGGTCTCGATGACGCACACAGGCTCACCAGAAAACAGCGTGACGACGCTGAGGTCACCTGGCTTTGGGATGGGCTTGGTCTGTGACTCAAAGGCCCATACAAGCCCTGCGGTGGCCCGCTTCGTTCCGGCAAGGACAAGAGCGGCAAGTTCGTCGGCGCTTGGCGCGTTGTCATCGAAGTGGAAGGCCTCGTAGAAGCGATCCGAAGGGTCGTGACCGATAGTGGATGTGAAGGCACACCAGAAGGCGTGAATCGATGGCGGAATGCTCACAATACGTACCTAGTGCGGTCTAGCGACCAGCTCGAGCCGCCGCATTCCACAGCTCAATCGTCGACGCGAGCGCACAATAGCTCCGCGCTCGCATTGCAGTCCCATTGGTTGTCACGGCCGCTTCACGCGTTGGTTCGAACCCGCAAGCACCACTACTTTATATCCGCCCCGTCGATGGGAGTTCCTGCATCCAGGTTGCGGGTCTGCGCATGAAGCTGCCCCATAAGCGAAAAATGAACCGACATGTCCGTCGGTTCTAGAATTCTCCTCAGAATATTCTCCCCCAAGATGCGGCGGGACTTTGTAGCCGTATAGGTGGCCGGTCCTGAGATTCTTTCCGGAGGCGCGAAGGGCAACCACGACCGTGGGGACAAAGTGTTCAAGCACAAAGTCTTGGTCCTTGAGACGGCCTTCAAACTCCTCAAGGTTGGAGCAGACTGAGTCTAGAGTTGCGGCTCCACAGGACAGCAAGTGAACAGAGCCGTCGCGTGAATCCTGCAGAAAGGCGTCTCCCAGAGCGGTGATCAGGATGGGATGCAGATCGGGACCCACTAGCCACTGCCAGTCCGAAAGGATCGAGGCTCGATCTAGATGACTGAAATCAACCGTCAGGTCTTTGAGGGTAATTGGCACGGCTTATCCCCGCGGGTTCTAACGTCGAGCTTGAGCGGCCGACTGCCGCTGTGTCCATAGCGACGCAATCTGACTAGCGTTCAGCCGAGCGCGCTCATGGCGCGTCACTCTGAAGCATCACGTGCCGCTCCAAGCGTTGGTTAGGGCCGCTCGCGACTGGCTTCGAAATATATGTCCGTCTTGTCACTAAGGAAGGACCATAGATTCAAAACAATCCCCAGTGAGTTGTTGACAATCGCACCTCGCACCTCACTGGTCATGCCGAGGGAGGGAAGCAAGCCTCTGTCCTGGACGAGGAGCAGAGCAGCATTAATCAAATGCAGGCCAAAGAACACTATGGCGCAACCTAAGGCTAGCCACCGGGCGAAAGGGTGCCCGATCAGAGCTAGGACACACGAGACAATAAGAGTAACGCCGAGAAACAGCGTAAGTGCCGCCGACAAGGCGTCAGGGCGAAGCCCTGCTGGAAATCTTAAGAACACGGCTAGTAGAAAACTGATGCTCAGGAGCGCAGCCGCGATATTTAGGATCGCGATACCCAAGAGGCGCTTGGGACGAGATGGTCGGTCCCCTGTCATTGTGTTCGGCCCTAACGATCAACTTGAGCGGCCTTCAGCCGATTCAGATCGCGCGCTGTGCGCGTACAATTGATCCATCGCGCACAGCGCCCCATTTGTTCTCACGGCCGCTCCAAGCGGTGGTTAGACGTCAGGGTACAACCTATCGGCTCTGCGGTGGGACCGTGCGAAGGTGTACGGCGAACTCCGCGTGCGCTGCGATATCCACCGGACGATGCCTTGTCTTCGTGCTCGCAGGATCGGCACCGAGGAAATTGTTCCCTTTCCAGTTCTTGGAAGGGCGCACCGGCCGAGGCGCAAAGCCACCACCGCAGTTCGGGCACACATTCTCCAAAACCCCTTCCGCGCAGTTTGCGCAGAAGGTGCACTCGTAACTACAGATACGCGCCTCAAGAGAGGCCGGCGCTAGAGGCTTATTACAGTTCTCACAGGTCGGCCTGAGTTCGAGCATGGTGCGTCTCCAGACTGACGTCTAACGATCGGCTTGAGCGGCCGACGCGCTGCGTCTGACCAGCGACGTGGGCGCACAATCTTCCCAAGCGCCCGCGGCGCCAATCCGCCTAGCCTTCACGGCCGCTCCAAGCGTTTGTTAGGCGGCGCACGAACTGTGTAACGCAGGCTCAAGGTCGACGCGCCCCCTGCGGCAGAGAGAAGATTCCGCTCGGATCTAAAGCACGGGTTGTACCTGCAACCTCAACGTTCAAACGGTATGACCAGAGCAGGAGGACTTCGTCTGTCGGTAGCTCAATTGGCAGATACTTTGATTCGAAATCCCCCTCGAGAGTGTCACCGGGCCCAAGGTAAACTGGGTGAGGACCGTTGTGGAGAACGCTGTAAAACATGTAGCGTTTTACTACGTGCCCTTTCGGAGTAACCGCGGTGATATCAAACGCGCCGGGTGTAACCCACGGAAGAACGGAGGCGTCCAATTGAAGAGTCTCCGTGGACGTATTTTCAACGCGACAGTGCAGGTATACGTGATCGTCACTCTTTCGTGGCGTGATTGTGAGCCTAAGATCCTCTCCGGTACTAGGCCACGCTTGTTCTAACCCTTGTGCCAGAGCCTGCAACTGAAGGTGCTCCTCAGGCGATGTGCAACCAGCGAGGGTGACGAGCCCGATCGCCAGGATTGCAGTCGTTCGCGGGAGTGTCATCACGTTACCGCCTAACGGCCCGTTCAGCGGCCGGCCACTGCCGCGTCAGCACGCGGGCGCAGGACTTGGTTGGTCGCAGGGCATCCACGCCCGCGGCCAAGCACTTTATCGACACCGGACCGCTGCCACGGATTGTTATGTGGCACGGGCTACGAGCCTCCACTCCTTAGGTCGTTATCCAAAGGCCGCGATGGCGGCCCTCAACACCATAAACCACAGCGCCCCTGCAGAGATCACGTAAAGCACAAATCTCAAGGGAATGTAGTTAAAAGAGCAGTGCACTGCGCTGTGCATTGTTCGAAATAGAAAGAATCCCCAAGCCGTACCCACGTACACAGCATCAACCTGATTGGTCGCGTACAAATAGAGGATGACCGCGTAGAAGATAGTGGGGAGCTCGAAGAGATTCTTCAGGTTGTCGGAAGGGTTGGACACCTGGGGCGGAGACAGTCGTGCCAGCTCAAGCGGTGTCATCTGCTTTGGGTCGAGGCGGCTTGAGAAGATGAACGGGAGGCGACGGCCGTACATATAGGCCCACACCACCATTGTCAGAATCATGGTCGCAACGAACGGTCGAAAGATGGCAGCCTGGTCCAAACGCCCGACCTTTCAGCTTGCGCTCAACGTAAGTGCCACATAACGATCAGCTTGAGTGGCCGGTCGCCGAGGTGCCCAGAGCGACGCAGGCGCACACTCTTCCAAAGCGCCCGCGGCGCATACAAGCCGGGCCGTCACGGCCGCTCCAAGCGTTGGTTAGGGCGAACCTTACAGCCCCAACAGCGCAACGGGGGCCAACGCCGCAATGATGGCAGCAACCTGAACCGCGAGCACCTTCATCGCATGGCGCGGACCCTTCGACCACGACCGAACCAGGAACCAGGCAATTACCGGTACCTGCCCCGCTAAGAGCAGCTGCCAAAGGTGCGCTGCAGTGCCCTCATCAGCCTCGCGGGCGGTGCCCGCAACAAGGACGTGCCCTAGAACCACTACAAGTGCGGCACATGACATCGCGATAGGCAACCACGCGCTCGGTATTCTGAACGTCGAAGGCATCATGAACGTACCACCATGATCTCCGTGTGCGCTCTAACGGTGAAGTTGAGGGGCCGCGCGACACCGCGCGATTAGAGCCGCGGGCGCATACTGTCTTTCCGCGCCCGCGGCGAGACTACCGCGCCTCACGGTACCCTCCAACGATTGTTAGATGCCGCGTCGCCTGGTTTTGAGTGCTCGCATTTCCAACAGATCTCAAAATTCACGGGATTCCGTTGGTGACACCGTGGACATACCCAGTCCGTTTCTGGGGGATTGCTGGGGTCCTTAAACTCTTCTTGCTTCAGCTCTGCGAGGCTGGGTGGAAACAACCCCCGCCGTATTCGTTCCCACGAGATGAGGAGCAACCCTAGTCCCCACAGGGCTACCCCGGCTAGCCGAAGAGTCCGGTCGGGTGTCGACCCAAGTGCCCGCGTCAAGAAGCCCGCAGCAAGGAGCCCGAGGCCTGTGAGCTCGCGCCAAGTCACACTAGGCTCTTAGCGCCAAGCCGTAAGCGGTGCAAAATTGGCTCCCTCGTCCGAACAATCCGGTGGAGCACAGGTTGCCACTGACTCTTTGCGGCATCTAACGGTGAAGTTGAGAGGCCGCGTACTGGATCCCACTTGGAGCCGCGGGCGCACGCTGTCTTCCCGCGCGCGCGGCGATTCTACCGAGTTTCACGGCCCCTCCAACGATTGTTAGACAACACGTCAACCTCAGCGCCCAGCATCATAGTTCTTCACCAACGTTTTCGAAGCGCCCCGCGGCGCATACAACCCGGGCCGTCACGGCCGCTCCAAGCGTGGGGTAGGTGCCATTCCGACAACACCCGGACTTTAATCAATCACGGCGTCGAGTATGACCACGAGTCTTGAGCAGCGGTGCCGAGACTGTGTACCAGAACGCTACTGCGACGATCGCGCCGCCTACAGCCCAAACACTGACAAGGTAGGCCCCCCATCCGAAGGTTAGCGTACCCTCGGCGTGGCTTTGCACAAGGAAAAAACTGAGGAGCGGAAGCGAAAATACCGTCTCGAACAGCGCGACATGCCCCAGAAGAGACTGAGACATGCGCCTCAACAGTGATTCTTGTACCGATACCACGACTAAGCGTTGCGGCCGAAGCGTTGAATTAGCATCGCTGCGCACAAAAGTCCCACTCCGGATACTCCTGGGGCACCTAACGATCGCGCTCAGGCGCGCCGAGTGTGCGCAGCTAACGAGGGTACCCGGCATGCGAAGCGTCTGCCGGGCGACGCCTGGAGCGCTTGGTTAAAGCGCGAGGTCACCTATGCGCCTCCATGTATGCGCGCAAAAGTGCATTCATTCGAGACTGATACCCCGCCCCCTGTTTCTTAAACCACTCGATCACGTCGGAGTCAATCCGAAGCGACAGGAGCGCCTTCTTCGGGACAGGCTTTAAGCCTTTACGTGCGACGGCGCGCGCGAACATCTCAGGGGTCCACTCGGGTGCGTCGCCGTCGCGCACTATATCTGCGTCAATCATTTTCCGTACCCTGGAAAGATTAGTCGAAGATTTGCGAGAAGTAGTAGCGCGCTTCATGTTTCGTGGCCTTGCGAATAGAAATGATACGAATGCCGTCACCGCGCTCGGTGTGCGTAACCGACACGACCTGGTCCTCTAGAAGGCCCAGCGTGAGAGAACGGCGTTCTCCGTAGGCCTCGCGAGTGTCCTCTGCGGTAAGAGTAATTCCACTAAAGATCTTCTCAGCATCGAGAAAATCGATGCCGTGCTTCTCAGGTTGGCGCGTCGCTTCGTCTCGTCCCAAGCGAACCTGTCGGATTGTAGCTACGATGTGTAACTACGGCAAGCCTCCCTCGCGCTCTAACGGTGAAGTTGAGGGGCCGGCCGCCTGCGTCCGATTGGAGCCGCGGGCGCACAATCTCTTCCCGCGCCCGCGGAGATACTACCGAGCGTCACGGCACCCTCCAACGATTGTTAGGCGTGTCGCGAATAGTGAGCGCGATCCACGATCAAACATATGAGACGACGATCCAGCAAATTAAGACCCAAACCACCGCTACCGATCCAGAAGCGAAAGGCCAACATGGGTTCCGAAGCACCTGGCCTTTCCAAGCTGCGTAGCCACCAAGGCGCCCTACAAGCGCGGCGATGGGAAGCAAAGAGACCGTATACAGCGCAGCTCTGAGATCCTTGCGTGTAAGCGCGGCGTAGGCCGCAGCCAGGGCCGCAAATACAGCGCCTAGCACTATAAGAGCGGCGAGCACGCGGAATGGCCAGCGAACTCCCCTCCCGCGGTTCGATTTATCCAGAATCTCGTCGAAGCTCTGCATCGACGCGCCTAACGATGAGCTTGAGCGGCCATCTGCCGTGCTTGATCGCGCGCCATGCACGCACAATAGATCCGGCGCGCATGGCGCGCTACTTCAGCTCTCACGGCCGCCCCAAGCGTTGGTTAGGCATGTGTTTTCTGCCTAGTTACCCCGCGGAGGTAGGGAGCTAGCTTCTTGTAGGCGCCAATTTGACGCAGGTGTTCAAGGAAGCACGTCGAGACCGCATTTTCGAGATCGTCGGCGATTGAAACTGCCTCGTAGAGAAGAGAGGCGAGGCCCTTCAGCTGCTTATCAGTAAATGTGTCGAGGTTGCCGCCGAAGTACTGAGTAAATGGAATCATCACGGAGTGCAACGTCGCCGCGCCTTCACGTACTGACTCATCAAGGTCGTGAAGACTATGGTATTCGGCAAAGCTGGGGAATAGCGCGATCAAGCGTTTCCAGAGTTCCCGCGCATTTGAAGGGCGCACAGTGCTCACTCCCACATGCCTAACGTTCGCGCTCAGGCGCGCCGAGGGAGGCTTTGCGAGCGAGGGAACCCCGGCATGCGCAGCAATGACGGGGCGACGCCTGGAGCGCTTTGTTAGGGGGCGGAAGAGGAATCACACGGCCTCACTGCGTCAGACGTAAATTCCAGCTTTTCGCCAGTTTGGTAGGTAACAGTCGGGATCCAGTTATTTAGCCAGGACTTTGAGAATGAGTGAAAGTTGCACGAGGGTATGTCGATCTCTGACGGTGACAGGCGTGCGTCTTTAAAGCGGCCTTGAACATTCCAGCAGCGTCCGCTTTCTCCCATCGCCTCATCCGTCACCTTCGTGACTATGATTTCTGTTCCTGCCGGTACGGTACCATTCAATTTGAACCCACACTTAAAGAGGCCAAATAGCGCGCTGTCGCCGTGAGGGCAAGCTCCGGCACCGTCGGAAATGCTCAGCTCACGAGTGTTAACAAGATACAAGGTCTGCTGCGTCACGAAGCATTTGCCAGATAGATTCGCAGCGACAGGTTGATTTGTCACGTCGTGATCAACTACGGCGCACGAGGCGCACGCAACAAAGCACAAAAGAGAAACGAAGGGTCTCATCAGCTAGCCCCCTAACGATGAGCTTGAGCGGCCCCAGCAGACTTAGGATCACGCGCTGTGCGCGCACAATCGTCTCGGCGCGCACAGCGCGCCACTTCAGCTCTCACGGCCGCTCCAAGCGTTGGTTATGAGGCACACCACGGTCTGATGGATGGTTGATTCCATCGCTCTTCGGTACATCGGGAATGTCAAAAGGATTTACATCGTCGAGGCATCCAACGTTGTAGCAGTACTGGTTGGGTTTAGAGCGGCGCTGATGATGCGTATAGATTCCGCAGTTGGAGCAGAAATAGTGCTTCGCGGTCATCGTGTTGAATTGATATAGCCTAAGAGCCTGGTGGCCTTTAACAATCCGCAACCCAGACAGAGGCAGCGCCGCCATAATTGCCCCTTTCCTTCGGCACATCGAGCAATCACATCGATGCAGATCGACGATCCCATCTGGTAAGTCAAGTTCCAGGACCACAGCCCCGCAGTGACAAGAGGCCCGATGCTGCCCACGAATCGTAGTGGGGTCTATTTGTTTAATCACAGCACTGCACGTTCTCGTGCCTCATAACGGTCAGCTTGAGCGGCCGTACGCCACTTGGGATCGGGCGCTATGCGCGCATAATAGTTCCGGCGCGCATGGCGCACCTGATTGAATCTCACGGCCGCTCCAAGCGTTGGTTAGGCACCATCTTGCTCGTTCGTACGAGGGTGCGCACCTTTTCGCAGCTGGCGCGCTGCCAAGTCCTTGGGTCCGTAGTACAACACACAAGCCGTCAGGCCGAAGAGAAGACCGGGAATCCAGAAATGTCTCAGCCAAAGTGCAACCACGGGAGGCGATGCGAATCCAAACGCCACCAAAGCCGCCACAAGCAGCGCGCAGGGGGTCACTACAACAAGTAGCGCGGTACCGACGAAGTAAGGAACTCCCCGATAGGAAAGTAGGGGCGCCGCGTGTCTTCTCAAAAATGGCCAAAGATTGCGCCCGACCGCGAACCAAGCAATAACCTGTACGGCGCCGAACACAACTACCAACGAAGCGAGAAGCGCCGCGCTCACAGCGATGGTGCCTAACGATGAGCTTGAGCGGCCGGCCGCCGCAGTTCACTAAGCGCCGCGAGCGCACAATAGTCTGGCGCTCGCGGCGCATCGCGGCTACGCATCACGGCCGCTCCAAGCGTGGGTTAGGCATCTCGACTTGCCTCATCATGTGCATTAATCCAATGTCCAAACGCTGCAAAGATGGTGGCCTGTATGAGCGCGACAAGGAGCGCCGTATCCACTGATGCAGTGCGCATGACGCACCAAACTCCCGCGACGGTACCGACCAGGAGGATCAGCGCGTAGGTCCGGAGGTACACACTCTTATCAGGGACGACGTGTTTGGCAATTACGAATGAAACGATATACGGGAGGGCCGCTGGCAGTGCTGCCAGTGCGACACCGGTACCTCGCGTCCGAACCCCTGAAAATACAAAGCGAAGGCTTAGGTTCTCTTGGCTTAAGAGAGTCAGCGTAGCCGCGCCACCGCAGAGAATATGCAACCAGAGAAGCCCTGTGCGACGGGCGGCTGGCAGGTTGGGGCTTGGCACTCTGTAGTACCTCGAGATGCCTAACGATGAGCTTGAGCGGCCGCCGGCCGCCGTGTCCAGAGCGCCGCGAGCACACAATGTTTCTCTGTGCTCGCGGCGCAGAGAGTGTCACGTGTCACGGCCGCTCCAAGCGTTGGTTAGAAGTCGTGGCGCCATCTTGATTGTAGTAAGGCCTTCCGACGAGAAGGGGCGTGAGCACAAGCAAACCCCAGATCAAGAATGGAATCAGTATCAGCCAAAAGAGTGCGTGGGGAAACGACACCAGCTTCTTCCTGTAGGGAGTACTAGCCACCTGCATGGTTACCCAGAGCAGCGGGAGTTCAAACAAGAATATCCAGGCGGTTGAGTTAGAGGCAGTCCATAAATGTAGCTGCGACAAAATAGCCGCGGAGCCGAGGAAAAACATCGGCCATATCCATGCGACCGAGAAGTAACGCCAGTGCTGCTTCGCAGTGAGCCAAAGGTTCGTGGCGTCTGGCACAAGTCTTCCAGCGACTTCTAATGTTCGCGCTCAGGCGCGCCGAGCGAGTTCTTCGAGCGAGGGAACCCCGGCACGCGAAGCGTACGCCGGGGCGGCGCCTGGAGCGCTTGGTTAGAGGTGCCACTCCACGTTTTAGGTATCACGCTTCAATTCCTTCGCAACCTGCCTCATGGAAATTCCTTCGATGCGTGATCGTCTCCAAAGCTGCCACCACCGCACCGTCAAGGCTCCCAAGCCGATCAGCGCGAAGGCGATGCCGAACGTAGCAGGCACGGTCCAGGGAATGTTCCACCCATAAACGTTCTGGTACGTCTCTGCAGCGTGACCGTCGCGGATGTGTAGGTAAACGCTCAGTCCAAACGCAGCGATCGGTAACCCGACAACGACGGATATGAGGATTCTTTGAGCTGGTGAATACCTCACCTTGGCACCTCTAACTATATGTAGACGACCGAAGTGGGGTGATGAATTGCCGGTGATCTCAAGCGATCGATGCAACATGATTCGGCCTGAAGCGGATTGGGAGGTTGCACATGGGTCGTGTTCTGGGGCTGTCGCTTGAAGAGAAGGCACAGGTGTGGGAGCGCTGGAAGGCTGGAGAGACACTGGCGCAGGTGTCGCGGGCCCTGCATAAGAGGAGGGATACCGTCCTTAGGGTCGTGCGTCCACACGGAGGTATCGCTCCGCGCGTGCGTTGCCGCTCTGCTTTGGCCCTGACGCTTGCGGAACGAGAGGAGATCTCGCGTGGGCTGTGCGCGCGGCTGTCGATCCGCGAGATCGCCCGGCGCCTCGGCCGAGCTCCCTCGAGCATCAGTCGGGAGATTGCGCGCAATACATCTAATTGGTGGCGCTACCGAGCTCATATCTCGGATCAGCGTGCTTGGGATCGAACTCTGCGACGCAAGCAATGCCACTTGGCCCGGCATCCGCACCTGGCAAGCCTGGTGGCACAGAAGCTGCGATTGGACTGGTCGCCACAACAAATCGCTGGATGGCTTGCAAGAGAGTTTGGCGATGATGAAAGTATGCGTGTGTCGCATGAAACGATCTACAAAAGCCTATTCATTCAGGCGCGCGGTGTACTGAAAAAAGACCTTGCGGCGCACCTTCGCCGGCGCCGGACGCTGCGTCGCGGTCGGCATTACGCCAATAACGGGCCCGGCCGCGGACAGATCTCCAATGCATTCTCCATCCGGGAGCGTCCTGCTCAGGCTAACGACCGTGCAGTTCCGGGTCATTGGGAGGGTGATCTGCTGGTGGGTTCGAACAACTCTCACATCGCCACCCTGGTTGAGCGTAAGTCGCGCTTTGTAATGCTGGTGAAAGTGCCGGGCAGGGATACCCAAGCGGTCGTGAGCGCCTTGACCCGTAGGGTGCGGAGACTCCCCAGGCAACTGCGGCGCTCGTTGACCTGGGATCAGGGTAAGGAGATGGCCAGTCACAAGGATTTCTCCTTGGCTACCGACATCAAGGTCTACTTCTGTGATCCACACAGTCCATGGCAACGTGGCTCGAACGAGAACACGAACGGCCTGCTTCGGCAGTATTTTCCGAAGCAGACTGATCTCTCGACTCACTCACAGGCTCATCTGGACAAAGTCGCCCTAAAGCTGAACCAACGACCTCGAGAAACTCTCGGTTTTCAAACCCCAGCGGATAAACTAAGCGCCTGCGTTGCATCGACCCATTGAGAGCCCACCCCAAACACGGCAGATATGACGCTCGACTCCAGTTCGTGCCGGTGATTCCATTCATGGCTTGTGGTGATCGGGTCACCGCGCACCTGAAGGACACACGCCATGGACAAGAAACCCGGCCTGCTCGCGGTGACGCGCGAGAAGATGCGCACGCGGCACCTGGCGCTGCGCAGCGAGCAGACCTACCTGCAGTGGATCAGGCGTTACGTGGTCTTCCATAAACGGCGGCACCCGCGCGAGCTCGGCGCGACCGAAGTCGAGCAATTCTTGACGCATCTCGCGGTGGACCGCAAGGTGAGCGCGGCCACGCAGAACCAGGCGCTGCAGGCACTGTTGTTCCTGTACCGGCACGTGCTGGAAATCGATCTGCCCTGGCTGGCCAACGTCACCCGCGCGGTTGCTCCCAAGCGCCTGCCGGTGGTTCTCAGCCGTGCCGAGGTTAGTGCACTGCTGTCGCAGCTCGAGGGCACCTCCTGGCTGGTAGCAAGCCTGCTGTGCGGTAGCGGACTGCGCCTCATGGAGGGGCTGCGCCTGCGGGTGAAGGGTCTGGCGCTGGAGCGCGGGGAACTCATGGTGCGCGAGGCCAAGGGCGGGAAGGATCGCATGACCATGGTGCCCGCGGCGCTGCAGACGCCGTTGCGCGCGCACCTGTCGAAACTCAGGTCGTGGTTCGAAGAGGAGCGGCGGCGGCAGCGTCCCGGGGTCTCCCTGCCTCATGCCCTGGCGCGCAAGTTCCCCCAGGCCGCCACGCAGTGGGGCTGGCAGTACCTGTTCCCGTCCGCGGAGATCTGCCGCGACCCGTATTCGGGCGCGGCGGTGCGCCACCACGTGCACGAGAAGACGGTGCAGCGGGCGGTGCAGGGCGCGGTGCGCAAGGCCGGCATCACGCAGCCGGCGAGCTGTCATACGCTGCGTCACTGCTTCGCCACGCACCTGCTGGAGGACGGTTACGACATCCGCACGCTCCAGGAGCTGCTCGGCCACGTAGACCTCAAGACGACGATGATCTACACCCATGTCATGTCCAGGGGCGCGAACGGCGTGCGCAGCCCGCTCGATCGGGGCGCCGAGCGGCAGGCCGCGCCTCTGGGTCCGCGGGACGGGTGATTCCGGAAACGGCGTGCTAGCGAGCGTGCGGCAACTCGGCGTGCAACTGCTCGCACATGATGGCGAGGAAGGCTGCCAGTCCAAGGTAGACGGCGGCATAGGACACGCGCGTCTCGGCACGCACGGTGTAGTACGTCTGTTCCTCCGGCGTGCGCAGGCCGCGCCACGCCTTGACCACGTTCGGCAGCGCGAGCACCGCCATCAGGATCAGCAGCGGGCTGGGACTGTAGAAGAAGAGCGCGACCAGGAGCGGGGCGCCCAGCAGCCACAGCCGCGGCGAGATCGCCGCGGTGATGCGACCGCCATCGAAGGGCGCCAGGGGTATGAGGTTGAACAGGTTGAGGAAGAAGCCCGAGTAGGCGAGCGCCAGCAGCAGGGAACTGCCCTGATCGCGCGCCAGGTAGAAGCAGGCCAGTGCCCCGGCGCTGCCCACCAGCGGGCCCGCCATGCCGACGTAGGCCTCGGTCTCCGCATCGTGCGGCAGGTCCTTGAGCTCCACCCACGCGCCCACGAACGGAATGAAGGTCGGCAGCCCGACGTCCAGGCCGCGGTGGCGCGCCGCCACGTAGTGGCCCATCTCGTGGATGAGCAGCAGCGCGACGAAGCCCACGGCGTACTGCCAGCCGAACATGGCCGCGTACACGCCGATCGACAGCAGCATCGTGGCCACCGCGGGCAGCAGCTTGCCGAACTTCAGCGCCCCGAACAGGAGCAGCAGCAGCTTCACGGGCGCTTCAGGCCTGGCGGGCGCTGCGGGACTTCAGCCAGCGGCGCACGAGTGCGAGACCGCCGGCCGCGGCAATCACGATCACCTTCGTGAACTTCACCACCGTCGCCGCCAGCAGCGCCAGCAGCCCGAGTTTCTTCGCGGCCACGCCTGCCACCAGCGCTGCGAGCCCGAAGGCCGCCACCTTGTCGGTGCTGGGCTTGAAGTCGCCGTAGCCCTTGCCGTCATTGAATTTCACCGCCGCGAGCAGCTCGTGCGCGGCCTGCTTGTCCGCGGCCACGCCGCTGGTGGAGGTGATCAGGTCGAGCGACAGGTAGCCCTCGCGCCCGAGCAGGTAGGTGTTGTAGTTGATGGTGGGATCGGTGTCGGTGCCGTTCTTGAGCTTCGCTTCCGCGGACCACACCAGGTGATGGCTGGCCGCCTCGTACGAGGGCGGCTCGATCCAGCGCGTCACGACGAGCGGCGGGATGCCGCGCTGGGTGCGCTCCTCGTTGGCCGCCTCGGTACCGTCCTTGAGCGACTGCAGCAGCTTGTCCGCGTCCCAGTGCTTGGCGTCATCGTCCTTCACGTACCCGGAGGCACTGTAGTCGACCGTGACCAGCCAGTCGGCGCGCTCCGCGCCCAGAGGGACGATGAGGCCGATGAAGTCCCCGCCGGTGCGGTTGCCCATGGCGCGCATCAGCGCCGCCGCCTGCGCCTGCGGGATGAACCCGTAGTGTTCCGGCAGCCCCAGGGTGGCCTGGTCGCGCAGGGGGATGCTCTTCGGGCCGCGCACCAGTGCGGCGCGCGCGGCCTCCGAGGCGGCGTGCATGGCCTGCTGGTTCGCGTTGGCGCTGTCCTGCGCCGGCGCAAACGCCGGGGCGAAGAGCATCAGGCACGAGAGCAGGCGCGCCAGGCGGTTGAGGCTTCTCAAGGAGTTCTCCGGTGCAAGGCGCGCGACCCGTGTTGGGTCCGCTGCATGCTGTTGGAGGGCAATTGCGGGCGTCAAGCGCCGCATCGCAGGCTGCGGACGCCCGTCACAGACCCGCGGCTTCGGTGGGAGCCTGCAGGAAGCCGTTCTGCCGCCAGCCCTCGTACACCACCAGCGCCACCGCGTTGGCGAGATTGAGGCTGCGGTTGCCGGGGCGCATCGGGATCATGAGCTGCTGCCGGGGCGGCACCCGCGCGAGCACCGCCGCGGGCAGGCCGCAGGTCTCGGGTCCGAACAACAGCGCATCGCCGGCGCGCAGGCGCGCCTCGCTGTACGGGCGCAGCGCGGAGGTTTCGATGCTGTAGAGGCGCGCGGCGCCGAGCGCCTGCAGGCACTCGCCTAAGTCCGCGTGCACGTGCACGGCGGTGAGTTCATCGTAGTCCAGACCCGCGCGGCGCACGGCGCGGCGCGTGAGCTCAAAGCCCAAGGGCTTCACCAGGTGCAGCGTGCTGCCGCTATTGGCGCACAGGCGGATGATGTTCCCGGTATTGGGCGGGATCTGCGGCTGGAACAGCACCACGTTGAACATGATCCTCCCCTGAAGCGGCCCGTGCGCGTGTGCGATAATGCGCGCCATGGCAACGTTCAAACCAGCCTCGGGTGCGGCGAGCGCGGACGCAGCGGCGCCGGACGCCGAGCTGCTGCGGCTGTCGTTCTGCGGCTTGCCCTTCGCGTCCCCGATCGTGCTGCTGTCCGGCTGCGTCGGCTTCGGCGAGGAGTACACCCGCATCGAGGGCTTCTCCAACCGCGACGCGGGCGCCATCGTGCTCAAGGGCACCACCGGCAAGCCGCGCCTGGGCAACCCGCCGCACCGCGTGTACGAGACCCCCGCCGGCATGCTCAACGCCATCGGCCTGCAGAACCCGGGCGTCGAGCAGGTGGTGAACGCCATCCTGCCGAGCCTGGATTTCAGCGAGACGCGCTTCATCGCCAACGTCTGCGGCTCGACGCTCGAGGAGTACGTCGAGGTCACGCGGCGCTTCGATCAGTCCGCGATCGACGCCATCGAGATCAACATCTCCTGCCCCAACGTCAAGGAAGGCGGCGTCGCCTTCGGCAACTATCCGGACATGTCGGCGCAGGTGGTGAGCGCCTGCCGCCGCGTTACCCAAAAGCCGCTGATCACCAAGCTGTCGCCCAACCAGACCGACATCCGCGAGAACGCGCGCCGCTGCATCGAGGCCGGCACGGATGCACTGGCGGTGATCAACACGCTGATGGGCATGGCGATCGACGTCGCCACGGCGCGCCCGGTGATCGGCAACGTCCAGGGGGGTCTGTCGGGGCCTGCCATCAAGCCGATCGCGCTGCTGAAGGTGCACCAGGTGTACGAGGTCGCCAGGCCCCACGGCATTCCGATCATCGGCCAGGGCGGCATCACCACCGCGACCGATGCGCTCGAGTTCCTGATCGCCGGCGCGACCGCGGTGGGGATCGGCACCGCGCTCTTCTATGACCCGCTGGTGTGCCGGAAGGTCAACGAGGGCATCGCCGAGTACCTGCGCGCGCATGCGCTCGAGGACGTGACCGCGCTCATCGGCACCCTCGGCAGCGCCCGCGAGACCCAGGACTGCGCGCTCTCCGGATGACACGACTTCGCCGCCTGCCGCTCTACGCGGCGCTCGCGCTGGCGCTCGCCCTCACGCCCCTGCTGGGCCTCGGCGGCGCACCGCAGCAGGAAGAGGATGCGCCGCAGTTCGCGCACCTGCGCCTGGATGCGCGCGAGTACAGCCTCGGCAAGAGCGATGCGCCCCTGACGCTGCTCGAGTTCACCGACTACCAGTGCCCGTACTGCCGCAGGTTCCAGGCCGAGACCTGGCCGCTGCTGAAGAAAAACTACGTCGATACCGGCAAGCTGCGCTTCATCGTGCGCGACCTGCCGCTGAGCTTTCATTCTTCGGCGCGGCCGGCGGCCGAGGCGGCGCACTGCGCCGGCGAGCAGGGCAAGTTCTGGGAGATGCACCACGCGCTGCTGACCGGGGATGATCCGCTCGCCAACGGCGGCATCGACCGGCGCGCCAAGGCCCTGGGGCTGGATGTCGAGCGCCTGCACGCCTGCACGCAGGCGGCACGCTACGAGTCCGCCATCGCCCGCAACACCGCCGCCGCGGATGCGCTCGGCATCCGCGGCACACCCGCCTTCGTCATCGGCCGCATCGTCAACGGCGCGCTCGAGGGCCAGCTCGTCAGCGGCGCGCAGCCCTACGACGAATTCGACGCGGCCCTGAAGCAGCTGCTCGCGCAGCGCGAGTAGCCGCCGGAGACGGCCGCAGGAACGTTGACGCAGCGCGGTAGGCGCGTCTCACACAAAGTTCGCCGTGCGGTCAGGTCAGTGCGTGCCGCAACCGCGACGCACCGGCTGTTGCATGAACCTGCGCACGCGGCTTCCCTGCCGCTGGCACGACCCTCCTGGGGCTCTGGGGCGCTCGACGTTCCGCGCGCGCGGACATGGTGCTCGGCTTGCTACAGCAGGCGTGCCTGACGGCCGGCCTCCACCGGGCCGGGGGGCTGGTGCACCTGCACCTGCGTCGGTGCCACTGCCTGGAAGGTCACCTCCAGCGTGCGGAAACGCTCGAGGATGCGCAGGTTGATGCTCTGCTGCGCGTCCGCGTACACCTGGAACTCCGGGTTGGTCACGAAGTAGACCACCTCGAACTGCAGCGCGGGTCCCCCGCAGCCGAGCAGGTGACAACGCTCGAAGCGCGTCTCCGGCGTCGCCTCGATTATTTCTTTGACGGCGCGCGGCACCGCGGCCAGCGCCGCCACCGGGGTCTCGTAGTGCACGTCCAGGCGGAACAGCGAGCGCCGCTCGTGCTGGCGCCCGAAGTTGCGCACGCGTGCCTTGAGGATGTCCGCGTTCGACAGGATGATCTGCTCGCCGCTGACGCTGCGCAGCCGCGTGCTCTTGACGCCGATGTACTCCACGGTGCCCGCGATGTCATCGACGCCGAGCGCATCGCCCAGGGCGAAGGGCTTGTCCAGGGCGATCGACACCGAAGCCAGCAGATCCGAGAGCACGCTCTGCACCGCCAGCGCCAGCGCGATGCCGCCGATGCCAAGTCCCGCCAGCAGCGGCTTGACCGCGATGCCCAGGCTGTCGAGCGCCAGCAGTGCGGCGACGCCCCAGATGATCATTCCCGCGATGAAGAGGATCACCGCCATCGAGCTCTTGAGCAGCGTGTCCGGACCGGTGGAGCGCTGGCGGCGCGCATCGACCGCAAAGCGCACCGCCGTCATGGTCCAGCGCGCCATCTGCATCCAGAACAGCAGCACCAGGGCCACGGTGAGCCCGCGCTCGACCTTCGGCGGGAAGCTCAGATCCTGCGCGCCGAGCCACACCGCGAAGCCCGTCAGAAACACCCGGCCGGTGCGCTGTGCCAGGAGCGCCAGCAGCTCCAGCACCGGCGGCCCGCTGTGCTCGCCGCGCGCGCGGCGGCGGGCGGTGATGAGGCGCTTCAGCAGCGGCAGGATCGTGAAAGTGACGAGGAAGATGCCGACGGCGACCGCCCAGGTCCCCAGGGGGTTGCCCAGGAACTGCACCTGCAACACTTCCCGCCAATCAGACACGCCGCAACTCCAAGCAAGGCACGCAGGCCGCGAACCTTACCGGGAATCGGCGCGCGCGACTATTCGTCGGCGGCCGCCGCGTTCATGCCGAGTTCCTTGAGCTTGCGGGTGAGGGTGTTGCGACCCCACCCCAAGAGGCGCGCCGCTTCCTGGCGGTGGCCCTGGGTACGCTTGAGCGCGACGCGGATCAGGGCGCGCTCGAACTGCGGCTGCGCCGCCTCCAGCAGCGGCTGTGCGGGCGCCTGCGAGTGCCGCTCAGCCCAAGCCGTCAGGGCCGCGGCCCAGTCGGCCGCATCGGTGCTGCCGGGGGCGCGGATGAGCTCCGGCGGCAGGTCCGCCAGGTGCACGACACTGCCCGGCGCCAGCACCGACAGGCGCCGGCACAGGTTGACCAGCTCGCGCACGTTGCCGGGCCAGTCGTGGGCGGCGAGGCGCGCCAGCGCCTCGGGGGCGAGCGCCTTGGGTTCGACGCCGAGTTCGGCGGCCGCCACCAGCATGTAGTGGCGCAGCAGGTCGGGGATGTCCTCGCCGCGCGCCCGCAGCGGCGGCAGCTCGATGCGGATGACGTTGAGGCGGTGGTAGAGGTCCTCGCGGAACAGGCCGCGCGCCAGGCGCTCGGCCAGCTGCTGGTGGGTCGCGGCGATGACGCGCACGTCGACGCGGATCGGCGTCTGTCCGCCGACGCGGTAGAACTCCCCTTCCGCCAGCACGCGCAGCAGGCGCGTCTGCAGCGGCAGCGACATGTCGCCGATCTCATCCAGGAACAGCGTGCCGCCGTCGGCCTGCTCGAAGCGGCCGCGGCGCTGCGTGTCGGCGCCGGTGAAGGCGCCGCGCTCGTGCCCGAAGAGCTCCGACTCCAAAAGGTCCGCGGGGATCGCCGCGGTGTTCAGGGCGAGGAAGGGCTTGCCGGAGCGCGGGCTGTGCTCGTGCAGCGCGCGTGCGACCAGCTCCTTGCCGGTGCCGGATTCCCCGGTGATGAGCACCGTCACCGAGGAGCGCGCCAGGCGCCCGATGGCGCGGAACACCTGCTGCATCGCCGGCGCGCGCCCCAGCAGCTCCGGGATGTGTGCCGCCCCGGTAGCATCGGCGCCCGCCTGGGGTGCGCCGTTGGCCGCGCGGCGCACCAGCGCCACCGCCTTGTCGATGTCGAACGGCTTCGGTAAGTACTCGAACGCGCCGCCCTCGTAGGCGGACACCGCGCTCCCAAGGTCCGAGTGCGCCGTCATCACGATCACCGGCAGCTGCGGGCGCGCGTCGCGGATCAGGCGCAGCAGCTCCAGTCCCGAGGTACCGGGCATGCGAATGTCGGTGATGAGGACGTCCGGGGACTCGCGCCGCAGCGCCGCCAGCGCAGGCTCGGCCGACTCGAAGGCACGCGGCGCCATGCCGTCGTTGCGCAGCGCGCGCTCGAGCACCCAGCGGATGGAGGCATCATCGTCGACCAGCCAGACGCGCAGCGCGGGGATCATGGTTCCTCTCCCAGGGGCAACAGCAGCGTAAACACCGTGCGTCCCGTTTCACTTTCAAATTCGATCAGGCCGCCGTTGCGGGTGACGAGTTCCTGCGCCACCGCCAGTCCGAGACCGGTGCCGCTGGCGCGCCCGGTCACGAGCGGATAGAAGATCGAGGAGCGCAGGTGCGCGGGCACGCCGGGACCTGAGTCCTCCACCTGCACCGCCGCGACCAGCCGGTGCTGCGCGGAGCCGATGCTGACGTTGGAGCGCGCGCGCGTGCGCAGCACCAGGGTCCCCAGGTCGCCCTGCGCCTGCAGCGCGTTGCGCGCGACATTCAGCAGCGCCTGGATCAGCTGGTGGCGGTCGAGCATGCCCTCGGGCAGGCTCGGGTCGTAGTCACGCTCGATCACGATGCCCGGCGGCGCCTCGGCGCGCAGCAGGTGGTGCACGTGCTCGCAGATCTCGTGCACGTTCAGGCGCGTCTTGGAGGGCGCGCGCGTGGGTCCGGACATCGAGTCGACCAGCGCGGTGAGCCGGTCGGCCTCGCCGATGATGAGCTGGGTGTATTCCTTCAGTCCCGGCGCCGGCAGCTCGCGCTCCAGCAGCTGCGCCGCCCCGCGCAGCCCGCCCAGCGGGTTTTTGATCTCGTGCGCGAGCTGGCGGACCATGAGGCGGCTGCCGTCCAGGCGCGCCAGCAGGTCGTTCTCGCGCGTGATGCGCTGGCGCTGCGTGGTGTCGGCGATCTCCAGCAGCAGCTGCGTGCCGGTGAGGCCGGCGAACGGGGTGATGGTGACGTCGAGCGTGCGCACCTCGCGCGGCGCCCCGGCCGGGCGCACCGCGACCTCGCGGTCGGCGATGCCCTCGCCGGTTTCCAGCGCACGCCGCAGGATGCGGCTCAGCCCTTCGGCGTCATGCAGGAAGTCGCTGAACGGGCGGCCGCGCGCCATCTTCAGGCTGAAGGCCAGCAGGTCCTGCGCGGCGACGTTGGCGTACACCGCGCACAGCTGCGCATCGAGCATCACGATGCCGGTGGAGAGCGCATCGAGCAGGTCCGCGGCATCGAAGTGCGAGAGCGCCGAAGGGACGGCCTGTTCAAGCGCCATGGCGCCCCGGCGACGCGCGCCGCGCCGCGCGCGCGGCGGCCGCGCTCAGTGCGGGCGGACGGGGTTGGCGGGATTCTTGATCGAGGCCTGGTGGACTTCGAAGCGCACCCCGGGGGTCTGGCACAGCAGCTCCCCGCCGGCATCGCGCACCACCGCCTGCAGCGTGTGCGAGCCGCGCTCCACCGGCGTCAGGGTGAACAGCGGGCCGGTAGGGGCGCCGTTGTTCACGGGCGCGCCGTCGAGCAGGATGAAGACCTGGTCCCCGGGACGCAGCTGCGGATCCGTGCGCACCAGGATATTCAGCGCATCGAGGTTGGCGAACTCCGAGCCGTCGGAGGGCTGGCCGACGGCGCACCCCTGGTAGGCGGGACCTGAGTTCGCCGCCGGCGCACCGGGCGCCGCCGCCGGGGCGGTGTCGTACTGCCCCGCCTTGTAGGTCTGCGGCGCCGCCACGTGCACCTTCTCGGCGTTGGCGTGCGGCTGGTCGGAGTAGTGGACCACGCCGTTCTCGTCCACCCACTTGTACACCGTGGCGGCGAGCGCCAGCGAGCAGGCGAGCGACATTAAGGTAAACAGTAGTGTGCGCATCGTGGGCCAGCATAACCCCGGGGCGCCCCGCGGACAAAAGCGGGTAGCGACGTTTTGTGAACGCCGCTACCCGCGCCCCTTTCCCCCTCACGCCGCCAGGCCTGCCACGGCACTGGCCGGACATAACGAGCGTGGGCGGGAATTCCGGCGGTGTCATCACCTTCGCTTAGCAGCTGTAGTAGAGCTCCATCTCCACCGGGTGCGTGGACATGCGAAAGCGCGTGACCTCCTGCATCTTCAGTCCCATGTACGCATCGATGACGTCGTTGGTGAAGACGCCGCCGCGCGTCAGGAACTCGCGATCCTTGTCCAGGTGCTCGAGCGCCATGTCCAGCGAGTGGCACACGGTCGGGATGTGTTTCGCCTCCTCGGGCTCGAGGTCATAGAGGTCCTTGTCGGCCGGATCCCCGGGGTGGATCTTGTTCTGGATGCCATCCAGCCCCGCCAGCATCATCGCCGTGAAGGCGAAGTAGGGATTGGCACTGGAGTCCGGGAAGCGCACCTCGATGCGGCGCGCCTTGGGATTGGAGACCCACGGAATGCGGATCGAGGCGGAGCGGTTGCGCGCCGAGTAGGCGAGCATCACCGGGGCCTCGAAGCCGGGCACCAGGCGCTTGTAGCTGTTGGTGCCGGCGTTGGTGAACGCGTTCAGCGCCTTGGCGTGCTTGATGATGCCGCCGATGTAATAGAGCGCCAGGTCCGAGAGTCCGCCGTACTTGTCGCCGGCGAACAGCGCCTTGCCGTCCTTCTGCAGCGACTGGTGCACGTGCATGCCCGAGCCGTTGTCCCCGACCAGGGGCTTGGGCATGAAGGTCGCGGTCTTGCCGTAGCCGTGCGCGACGTTATGCACCGCGTACTTCAGGATCTGCACCTGGTCGGCCTTGGTCACGAGCGTGCCGGCGCCGATGCCGATCTCCGACTGGCCGCCGGTGGCGACCTCGTGATGGTGCACCTCGACCTTCAGTCCGAGCTCCTCGCACGCGAGGCACATCGCCGAGCGGATGTCCTGGAAGGCATCCACCGGCGGCACCGGGAAGTAGCCGCCCTTGATGCCCGGGCGGTGGCCCTTGTTGCCGTCCTGGTACTCGGTACTCGAATTCCACGCGCCCTGCACCGAGTCGATCGAGTAGGAGGCACCGCGCATCTCGTTCGCGTAGCGCACTGAATCGAAGATGAAGAATTCGTTCTCGGGCCCGAACAGCGCGGTCTCGGCGATGCCGGTGGATTTCAGGTACGCCTCGGCACGCTTGGCGAGCGAGCGCGGATCGCGCTCGTAGCCCTGCATGGTCGCAGGCTCGATGACGTCGCAGCGGATGTCGACCGTGGCTTCCTCGAAGAACGGATCGATCACCGCGGTGGCCGACTCGGGCATCAGGATCATGTCCGACTCGTTGATGCCCTTCCAGCCGGCGATCGAGGAGCCATCGAACATCTTGCCGTCGCGGAACAGGTCCTCGTCCACGAGCCGTGCCGGGATCGTGACGTGCTGTTCCTTGCCGCGCGTGTCGGTGAAGCGCAGGTCCGCGAACTTCACCTGTTTTTCTTTTATGAGCTTCAAAACATCACTGGGTGTCATAGCGCCTCCGGGAAAGGGGTAGAAACTCGCCGCTCGCAGCCAATAGGGCTCCACGCCTTTTAGCGAGCGGCAGGTAGCCCGACATTGCAGGCGCTGTGCCAGGCCCTTCAGCGCGTGAAATCAATCAGTTACGGTGCAGACGGTGGCCTCGTCGCACTACTTTGGTGCGTCCGGCGGCGATTATTGCACCAATCTCGTGCGAGATCGCCGGCCATTTCCGTCCCGACCCGGGTCCGGCGGCCCGGTGTGCGCGTTCGTGGTGCAGGCGCGCGGGCAGCCCCCGGCTTTTCCGCCGATGCGCTGCCACGCCGCCGCGCGTCTTATACTCGCGCGCTCTTTTTGCGCAGCTTGAGCACACTAACTCCTATGAAAACCGGCCGCGCGCCGCGCACCTTCCAGGACCTGATCTTCACGCTGCAACAGTACTGGGCGGACAGCGGCTGCGTGATCCTGCAGCCCTACGACATGGAAGTGGGCGCGGGCACCTTTCATACCGCGACGTTCCTGCGCGCGGTGGGCCCGGAGCCCTGGCGCGCCGCCTACGTGCAGCCCTCGCGCCGCCCGACCGACGGGCGCTACGGGGACAACCCGTTCCGGCTGCAGCACTACTACCAGTACCAGGTGGTGATCAAACCCTCGCCGCTGGAGATCCTCGATCTGTACCTCGGCAGCCTCGCGGCGCTGGGACTGGATCCCCTGGTGCACGACGTGCGCTTCGTGGAGGACAACTGGGAATCCCCGACGCTGGGCGCCTGGGGGCTGGGCTGGGAGGTGTGGCTGAACGGCATGGAAGTCACGCAGTTCACCTACTTCCAGCAGGTCGGCGGACTCGACTGCCGCCCGGTGACCGGTGAGATCACCTACGGGCTCGAGCGCCTGGCGATGTACCTGCAGGGCGTCGAGAGCATCTACGACATCCTCTGGAGTGAGAGTCCCTACGGGCGCGTCACCTACCGGGACGTGTTTCACCAGAACGAGGTGGAGCAGTCGGCGTACAACTTCGAGCACGCCGACGTGGCCACGCTCCTGAAGAGCTTCGAGGATCACGAGCGGCTGTGCCGCAAGCTCCTCGACGCCAAGCTCGCCCTGCCCGCGTACGAGCAGGTGCTCAGGGCCTCGCACACCTTCAACCTGCTGGATGCGCGCCGCGCCATCTCCGTGACCGAGCGCCAGCGCTACATCCTCAGGGTGCGCGCGCTCGCAAGCGCCGTGGCGAAGACCTACTACGAGAGCCGCGAGGCACTCGGCTTTCCGCTGCTGCAGACGCCGGTGCCCGTCGCCGCCGCCTCATGAAGATCGAGCATCACGATTTCCTGCTGGAGCTCGGCACCGAGGAACTGCCGCCGCGGTCGCTGCTGAGCCTGCAGAAGGCACTCGTCAGCGCGCTTGCCACCGGGCTCGACAAGGCCGAGCTGGCGCACGGGGAGCTCACAGGCTATGCGACCCCACGGCGCCTGGCCGTGTGGGTGAAGCGCCTCGCCAACCGCCAGCCGGAGCAGCACCTGAAGCGCAAGGGACCGCCCGTCAGTGCCGCCTTCGACGCCGCCGGCAATCCCACCCGGGCGGCGCTCGCGTTCGCCGCGGGCTGCGGGGTCGCGGTGGCCACGCTCGAGCAGCTGCAGGAAGGCAAGGGCACGTTCCTCTTCTTCACCGGCAGCCGCGCCGGCGCGCGCGCGGTGGATCTGCTGCCGGGCATCGTGCAGGGCGCGCTCGATGCGCTGCCGATCCCGCGCCGCATGCACTGGGGCGCGGGCAGTGCGCTGTTCGTGCGCCCGGTGCACTGGCTCCTGATGCTCTTCGGCCAGGATGTGGTGCCGGCGACGGTGCTCGACACGCCCGCCGGGCACGTGACCTACGGCCACCGCTTCCATGCGCCCAAGGCGCTGCGCATCACGAGCGCGGGCTCCTACGAGCGCACCCTGCGCGAGCGCGGTCGGGTGCTGGCGGATTTCGCGATGCGCCGCGAGCGCATCCGCGCCGAAGTCACCGCGCTCGCCACCAGCCTGAACGGGCGCGCGCTGATCAGCGAGGCGCTGCTCGAGGAAGTCACCGCGCTGGTCGAGTGGCCGGTCGCCCTCGCCGGGCGCTTCGAGGAGCGCTTCCTCGCCCTGCCGCGCGAGGTGTTGATTTCGACCCTGGAAGATCACCAGCGCTACTTTGCGCTCGAGGATGCGCAGGCCCGGCTGCTGCCGGCCTTCATCACCGTCAGCAACATCGAGAGCCGCGATCCTTCCAAGGTGCGCGAGGGCAACGAGCGCGTGGTGCGTCCGCGCCTCGCGGACGCCGCGTTCTTCTGGGAGCAGGACCGCAAGGCGCCGCTGGCCGCGCGCCTCAGGGCGCTCGACACGGTGACCTTCCAGGTGAAGCTCGGCTCCCTCGGCGACAAGACGCGCCGCGTCATCGCGCTCGCGACCGACGTTGCGCTTGCCGCGAACGCCTCGGTGGATGACACGCGGCGCGCCGCGGAACTGTGCAAGTGCGATCTGCTGACGAGCATGGTGGGCGAGTTCCCGGAGCTGCAGGGCATCATGGGCAGCTACTACGCGCGCGCCGACGAGGAAGCTGCGGAAGTGGCGCAGGCCATCCGCGAGCACTACCTGCCGCGCGCCGCGGGGGATGGCCTGCCGGCGACGCGCACCGGCATCGCGGTGGCGATCGCCGACAAGCTCGACACGCTCGCGGGGATCTTTGCCATCGGCGAGCGCCCGAGCGGCAACAAGGACCCGTTCGGCCTGCGCCGCGCGGCGCTGGGCGTACAGCGCATCCTCATCGAGAAGGACCTGGAACTGGACCTCAAGCGCCTGATCGACCTGGCGGTCGCCGCCGTGCGCGCCGACATCGACCGCCTGCGCGCCGATGGCGGCGCCGCGGCGCCCAAGGCCCACGTCGGTGCCGACGTGGTCGCCGCCTGGATCTACGATTTCCTGATGGAGCGCCTGCGCGCCTATTACCTCGAGCGCGCCAGCGCCGCGCCGGGGCGCGTCGCGGTGACCACCGAGATGTTCGATGCGGTGCTCGCCGCGCGCCCGGCCTCGCCGCTGGACTTCGATGCGCGCCTGAAGGCACTCAGCGGCTTTCTCGACCTGCCCGAGTCCGCCAGCCTCACCGCCGCCAACAAGCGCATCGCCAACATCCTGCGCAAGGCACCCCCGGGGGCGGCCACCGGCGTCAACGTCGAGTACCTGCGCGAGGACGCGGAGGTGCGCCTCTATGATGCGATGCGCGCGCTGCAGGACGCGGTCGCCGCAGCAACCGCCGAGCGCCAGTACACCGCCGCCCTGGGCAGGCTCTCGCAGCTGCGCCCGGCGGTCGATGCCTTCTTCGATGCGGTGATGGTCATGGATGAGAACCCGCAGCTGCGCGCCAACCGCTTGGGTCTGCTCGCGCAGCTGCAGGGACTGTTCGGCGGAGTCGCGGACCTGTCGCGACTGCCCGGTTGAGCGCTCCTGCGACAAGGGCGAGCGCCGCGGGCCGTCCACCGGCGCTGCAGTTCCTGGGGTCGCTGTTCTTCACCTGTTTCCTGTTCGTGTGGACCTTCGTTTTCGCGATCCCGTTTGTCATCGCCTGCGCCGTGCTGCCTTTCCCGCGCCGCTACGCGCTGGTGCGCCTCTACGGCGGCAGCGTGCTGTGGGTGCTGAAGTGGAGCTGCGGGCTCACCTACACCATCGAGGGCGAGCCGCTGCCGGCGGGTGCGCACGTGGCGCTGTGGAAGCATTCCTCCTCCTGGGAAACCATGGCGATGATGGTGGTGTTCCCCCGCCAGGTGTGGGTGCTCAAGCGCGAGCTGCTGTGGATACCGGTGGTCGGGCTCGGCGTGCGCCAGATGCACTCCATCGCGATCGACCGCAAGGCCGGGCACTCCGCCGTGGCGCAGGTCGTGGAGCAGGGCAAGGACCGGCTCGCCGAGGGCGACTGGGTGATGATCTTCCCCGAGGGCACCCGCATGGCCGCCGGCGAGACCCGCCGCTACGGCGTCAGCGGCGCATTGCTGGCGCAGGAGGCCGGGAGGCTGTTGGTTCCCGTGGCGCACAACGCCGGTTACTTCTGGCCGCGGCGCGGCCTGCGCAAGAAACCCGGCTGCGTGCGCGTCGTCATCGGCAAGCCCGTCTCCCCGGCCGGGCGCGACGTGCGCGCGGTGAACGAGGAGATCCAGGCCTGGATCGAGCGCACCGTCCAGGACCTGCAGCCTCGCTAGCCTCGGCGCGATTAGATCGCCGAGACGACTAATCTGCGGCGAATTCACGCAAACTGAATCGCCTGCGAGCCAAAAGCGCGAAAGCGCGCGGCCTGGCCGTACGCCGCTGCGGGTCCGGGCGGCGCCTCAGATGTCCAGGTTCATGACGGTGAGGGCGTTCTTCTCGATGAACTCGCGGCGCGGTTCCACCTGGTCGCCCATGAGGGTCGTGAAGATGTCATCCGCGGCCACCGCGTCGTCGATCTTCACCTGCAGCAGGCGCCGGGTTTCCGGATTGATGGTGGTGTCCCAGAGCTGCTCCGGGTTCATTTCCCCGAGGCCCTTGTAGCGCTGGATCGACTGGCCCTTCTTCGCCTGGTCGAACAGCCACTTCATCGCCTCCTTGAAGGAACCGACTTCCTGGCGCTCGCTGCCGCGCGTGACGAAGGCGCCCTCGCCGACCAGGCCCGCCAGCGTGCGCGCGAGATCGGCGATGCGCTGGTACTCGGCCGACTCGAAGAACTCGCGCGGCAGGTACTTGTAGGTCGGCGTGCCGTGCTCGCTCTTGTGCACGATGACGCGGGTCGCGTGGCCATCGCTGGCGGTGCGCAGCTCCACGCGGTAGGTGCGCGTGCCGTCGGCGAGCGCGTTCAGGCGCTGGTGCAGGTCTGCCGCCCAGCCGCGCAGCCAGTCGGCGCGGTCGAAGTTGGCCGGCGTCACCTCGGGCATGTAGATGAGCTGCTCGAGCAGCCGGTCATCGTAGCGGCGTGACCAGCGCGTAATGATGGCCTGCACCTCCGTGTACTTGCGCGACAGCAGCTCGAGCCCGGAGCCGGACAGCGCCGGCGCGGCGGCGTTGACGTGCAGGCCGGCGTTCTCCAGCGCGCTGTTGAGCAGCAGCTGGTTGAGCTCGCTGTCGTCCTTGACGTAGGACTCCTGCTTGCCGCGCTTCACCTTGTAGAGCGGCGGCTGCGCGATGTAGATGTGCCCGCGCTCGATCAGCTCGGGCATCTGCCGGTAGAAGAACGTCAGCAACAGCGTGCGGATGTGACTGCCGTCGACGTCGGCGTCGCACATGAGGATGATGCGGTGGTAGCGCAGCTTGCCGACGTCGAAGTCGTCCTTGCCGATGCCGCAGCCGAGTGCGGTGATGAGCGTGCCCACTTCCGCCGAAGACAACATCTTGTCGAAGCGCGCGCGCTCGACGTTCAGGATCTTTCCCTTCAGCGGCAGGATCGCCTGCGTGCGCCGGTCACGGCCCTGCTTGGCGGAGCCGCCGGCGGAGTCGCCCTCGACGATGAAGATCTCCGACAGCGACGGATCCTTTTCCTGACAGTCGGCGAGCTTGCCGGGCAGGCCGGCGATGTCGAGCGCGCCCTTGCGGCGTGTCATCTCGCGCGCCTTGCGTGCCGCTTCGCGCGCGCGCGCGGCTTCGACCATCTTCGCCACGATCGAACGCGCTTCCTGCGGGTGTTCCAGCAGGAATTCCTGCAGCTTGGTCCCGACCGCGTTTTCCACCACGCCCTTCACTTCCGAGGAAACCAACTTGTCCTTGGTCTGCGAGGAGAACTTCGGGTCCGGCAGCTTCACCGACAGGATCGCGGTGAGTCCCTCGCGCGCGTCATCGCCGGTCATCGGGATGCGGTCCTTCTTGCCCGACAGCTCCTTCTCGACGTAGTCATTGAGCGTGCGCGTGAGCGCGGAGCGGAATCCCGCCAGGTGCGTGCCGCCGTCCTTCTGCGGAATGTTGTTGGTGTAGCAGAACATGCTCTCCTGATAGGAGTCGTTCCACTGCAGGGCAACCTCGACGGAGACCGGCCCGTCCTGCGTGCGAAACCAGAACACCGATTCATGCACGGGCGTGCGCGTGCGGTTCAGATAGGCCACGAACGCCTGCAGGCCGCCGGCGTGCGCAAACACGTCGGACTTGTTTTCGCGCTCATCGATCAGCTCGATGCGCACGCCCGAATTCAGGAACGACAACTCGCGCAGGCGCTTGGCAAGAATCTCGTAGTGGAACGAGATGTGCGTGAAGATCTGCGAGCTCGGCTTGAAGCGGATGATGGTGCCGCGATCCTGCGTGTCACCGACGACCGCGAGCGGCGCGTCGGGCTCACCGAGGTGGTATTCCTGGCGGTGCAGCTTGCCGTCGCGCGAAATCAGCAGCAGCAGGTATTCCGAGAGCGCGTTGACCACCGAGACGCCCACGCCATGCAGACCGCCCGAGACTTTGTAGGAGCTGTCATCGAACTTACCGCCCGCGTGCAGCACGGTCATGATGACCTCGGCCGCCGAGCGCCCCTCCTCGGGGTGGATATCCACAGGAATTCCACGGCCGTTGTCCGAGACCGTGATCGACTCGTCCGCGTGGATGGTGACTACAATCCGGTCGCAATAACCGGCAAGGGACTCGTCGATCGAGTTGTCGACGACCTCGAAAACCATGTGGTGCAAACCGGTGCCGTCATCGGTGTCCCCGATGTACATCCCGGGGCGTTTGCGCACCGCGTCAAGACCTTTTAAGACTTTGATTTTACTGGAATCGTAGACGTCTTCTGGCGGCATGCACTGGCTCGGTTCTGTGACACGACATTATACCGGTTGCACCCTCCCCTGATCCACGTGGAACGTGCGCTCCGGAATCCCGAAGAGGCGCGATTCCGCGGTGAGCGAGGTCACAATTAGTTGCGAGCGCAACTGTCTTACCTGGTCGATGAAGCGCCCGAGATGCGCGGCGTCCAGCTCGGCCGCGGGGTCATCCAGCAGTAGCGTGGGCGTTGTCTGCGTCACGTCCTGCAGCAGGCGCAGCTGGGCGAGCGTCATGGCCACCGCGACGAGCTTCTGCTGGCCGCGCGAGAGCACCTCCCGCGCAGCCCTGCTCTCCAGACGCACGCCGACATCGGCCCGGTGTGGCCCCACGTGTGTGATGTGCCGAAGCGCGTCGCGCGTCCTGGAGGCCGTGAGCGCCTCGGCCAGGCTCATGTCAGCGTGCCAGCCACGGTGGTAGTTGAGCTGCACGGGCAGGCCGCTCAGGGCCGCGACGGTGTCCTGCCAGTACGGCAGCAGCTGTTCGATGAAGCGGCCGCGCGAGCGCGCGACCTCCTCGCCCAGGAGCGCCACCTCCGCGTCCCACGTACCGGCCTGGTCCGGCTCGCTCTTGAGGGCCGCGTTGCGTTGCCGCAGGGCTCGGGTGTAGCGAAGCCAGGTATCGACGAACGGGGGTTCCACGTGGAACACCGCCCAATCCATCCACCGTCGCCGGCGGCTGGCTCCCTCCTCCAGCAGCTTGTGGACACCCGGCTCGATGACCTGCACCGGGAAGACCTGAGAGAGCTCCGCGAAAGACTCCACATTGCGCCCCCCCACGCGGGCCGTCGCCCCGCCCCCTCCAGGCACCTCGAAGCCAATGGTGAGTCCGCCTCCCTGGGGCGCCTCGGTACGGCCGACGACTCGCAGGTGAGTCGCCCCGCGCTGTATGAGGCGCTGATTGTTACGTGTTCGAAACGATCGCCCGCGGCCCAGAAGGAAGATGGCCTCGAGTACCGAGGTCTTGCCCGAACCATTGGGCCCCACAAGCAGCGTCAGGCCGGGCGACAGGTCCATCGCTGCCTGCTGGATGCAGCGCAGGTGACTCACCGAGAGAGTCGCCAGGGTCATGGACGTCCGGCGGGGCCCCGCCCCCATTTGCGCGGTGGCCGCGCCGCCGGTGGGTGCGGGAGGTGGCCAGACGTTCCACGTGGAACGTCCTGGGGCCCTGCGCCTGCGCCCGCTCCCGGGGCTCCTGCGCCGACCACGATCCGACGACGGCGCTGCCGAGGCGCGGCCGACGCCAGCGAACGGGCGCCCCCGAGCTGCCGTTGTTCCACGTGGAACAGAAGCCGCAGCGACCATGCTCGGAGCAGCGCGCCCGCGCCCCCGAGCGGCCGCGCCCGCCTCTGAGCCGCCCAGCCACGTCGACGAGTCGCGTGAAACAGAACCGGCGCGGCCCCCGGCTCTGTGAGGAGGCGACCGCACCGCGACGCGCGCCAACCCTCAGCCACGCCGCCCGCCCGTCCCTTCACGTCCCTCTCCCGCAATTCCGCCGCCCGCCCCTGGACGCGACGCGGGACAGGACTACGGCACTGCCGGCCGGCGGGCACGGAGCATCCGACGGCTCGGCGCGTCCGGCCCATGGCGCCGGACGGGGCGCCGCACGACAGTGCGACCGGGGATGGGGAGAAACGACGCGAGAGAGGGATCGCGTGAGACTCGGTGTCGGCCGGCGGTGGCCGGTCCTGCCAGCTCCGGGGCCTGACAATCGTCCCGGGCACGGCGCCCGTCAGAGCCTCATCGGCATCACGACGTAGCGCGTGTGGGTAGTGCCCGGGGCATGGATGAGGCAACTGCTGTTGGAGTCCGTCAGCCCGATCTCAACCTTGTCACCCTCGATCGCGCTCAGGGCATCGAGCAGGTAATTCACGTTGAAGCCGATCTCGACTTCCTCCCCCTTGTACGAGACCTCCACCTGGTCCTCGGCTTCCTCCTGCTCCGGGTTGTGCGCCTGGATAGTCAGCAGGTCCGGACGCGCCGTGAGCCGCACGCCGCGATACTTCTCGTTCGAGAGAATCGCCGTGCGCTGCAGCGCCTGGCGCAGAACTTCGCGATCCGCCTCTACCATGCGAGGCGGGCTGGCCGGGATCACTCGCCCGTACTCCGGGAAACGACCATCGATCAGCTTCGAAGTGAATCGAATGTCGCCGATCTGGGCCCGAACGTGATTTGTTCCAACCGCCAGTTCGATTTCCCCCTCGCTACCGAGGATCCGCTGCAGCTCAAGGACGCCCTTGCGCGGCACGATGACCTGATGGGTGGTCTTGGCCTTCCCGGCGAGCTCCATTTCGCACAGGGCCAGGCGGTGCCCGTCGGTAGCCACCGCGCGCAGTGCCTTGCCGTCGGTCTCCAGCAGCAGGCCATTCAGGTAGTAGCGCACATCCTGCTGTGCCATCGAGAAGTGCGTCTTGTCGATCAGCCGCCGGAATTCTCCCTGCGCCACGGTGAGCGTCTGCTGCGCGTTGATTTCCTCCACCAGCGGAAATTCCGCCGCCGGCAGACTCGAGAGCGTGAAGCGGCTGCGGCCACCGCGGATCGATACGCGCTCGCCCTCGGTGCTGAGCGTAACGCTGGTTTTCTCGGCTAATGCGCGAAAGATGTCGAGCAGCTTGCGACCCGGCACGGTGATGTCCCCGCCCTGCTGCACCGACACGGAGGTCGTCGCGACGAGTTCAACTTCCAGGTCCGTGCCGGTGATGCTCAGGCGATTGTCGCGCGCGGCGAGCAGCACGTTGGCGAGCACCGGCATGGTCTGCCGCCGCTCCACCACACCGATGACACTTTGCAGGGGAGCGAGAAAATCTTCGCGCGTGGCCGTCAGCTTCATAGGATTTCAACTTTCTTAAAAGATATCTTTGTAGGGAAAGAAGATCTCTTATTGTAGGAACTATAGAGCCTCAAGTTAGTGGTAGTAACAAATTTTATTTAGTTAAATCAATTGACTACACTTGTTTTTGCGACGCACAACTTGTAGGACGAACCGCCCAACGACTGTGTGCCACCTGTGCATAACTTTATCCCCAAGGCCACACACAAGTAATCCACAGGCAAGCACACCTCAACCGGCCAGAGTTCTCAACAGGTTCGAGTAGTCTTCCTTCATGCGCTGCTCCGTGTCGCGCAGTTCCTTGATGCGCTTGCACGCGTGCAGCACCGTGGTGTGGTCGCGTCCGCCGAAAGCATCGCCGATTTCCGGCAGGCTGTGGGTGGTGAGTTCCTTGGCGAGCGCCATCGCCACCTGCCGCGGGCGCGCCACCGAGCGGCTGCGGCGCTTGGAGAGCAGGTCCGCGAGGCGCACCTTGAAGTAGTCGGCGACGGTCTTCTGGATGTTCTCGATGGTGACGAGCTTCGCCTGCAGCGACAGCAGGTCCTTGAGGGCTTCCTTGGTGAACTCGAGCGTGATCGCGCGCCCGGTGAAGCGCGAGTTGGCGATCACGCGCCGCAGTGCGCCCTCGAGTTCGCGCACGTTGGAGCGGATGCGCTTGGCGATGAAGAACGCCACTTCCTCGGGCAAACTAACACTGACCGCCTGCGCCTTGGTCATGAGGATCGCCACGCAGGTCTCCAGCTCCGGCGGCTCGATCGCGACCGTGAGTCCCCAGCCGAAGCGGGATTTCAGGCGCTCTTCGAGTCCGTCGACTTCCTTCGGGTAGCGATCACAGGTGAGGATCACCTGGTGCTGGCCCTCGAGCAGCTCGTTGAAGGTGTGGAAGAACTCCTCCTGCGAGCGGTCTTTTCCCGCAAAAAACTGGATATCGTCGATCAGCAGCGCATCCAGCGAGCGATACGCGGTCTTGAACTCGTTCATCGAGTTGTGCTGCAGCGCGCGCACCATGTCGCCCACGAAGCGCTCCGAATGGATGTAGGCGATGCGCGCCTCCGGGTCGCGCTGCTTGATGAGGTGTGCGATGGAATGCATCAGGTGCGTCTTGCCGAGGCCGACGCCGCCGTACAGGAACAGCGGGTTGTAGGCGCGGCCGGGATTCTCGGCGACCTGCAGCGAGGCGGCCTTGGCGAGCTGGTTGCTCTTGCCCTCGACGAAGGTGGCGAAGGAGAAGTCCGGGTTCAGGCGCGCGCCGACGACCAGGCCTTCGGCGCGCCGCACCCGCGTCGGCGGCAGCACCGGTGCCGGGGCGCCGCGCAGCGGTACCCCGCGCGAGCCGATCTCGACGGTGACGATGGGGACATCCCCGGTGCTCTCATCGCGCAACAGCTCCCCGATGCGCGGCAGCAGGTTGGCGTTGATCCAGTCGACCACGAAGCGGTTGGGTGCCAGGAGCTTGAGCGCCCCATTACCCTCCATCGCCTGCAGGGGGCGCACCCAGGTATTGAACTGCTGCTCGGGAAGCTCCGTTTCCAACGCGCCCATGCAGCGAGTCCAAAGCGACGCTTCCACGCGCGTTGCCTCCGCGACGTTTTCATGAACGTAAAGGAAAGGGTCGCGGAGTCTATACCGTCGCGGGCGCGCGCTGAAGGCTTTCCGGAACTGAAAATATTGACACCTTGGCGCTCAACGGCTTAGCCTTGCCGCCCTTTTTTGACCGCCATGGATCGTCTACGGAGCCCACGGTATGAAGCGTACCTATCAACCGAGCAAAGTGCGTCGCAAACGCACCCACGGCTTCCGTGCCCGCATGGCCACCAAGAACGGCCGTGCCGTGCTCGCGCGGCGGCGCGCCAAGGGCCGGCGCAAGCTGATACCCTGACAGCCGGCGGGTCACGCGCGCTTTGCACACGGCGCCGGTGCCCCGATCCTGAAGTTTTCCTCAAGGGCTCGATGCCAGGGCGGCTCACACTGCCGGCGCGACTTCGGCTGCGCCGCAAGAGCGATTTCGACGCCGCCTACGCACGTGGCCGGCGCATGGGTGACGGATTTTTTGCCGTGACAGTGACGATGAACGATGCGGGCGCCGCGCGCCTGGGGCTCGCCGTGGCGGTGCGCGTCGCTGGCGGCTCGGTCGGCCGCAACCGCATCCGCCGCATCGTGCGCGAGTCCTTCCGCGTGCACCAGCACGAGCTGCCCGCCGTCGACCTGGTCGTGAGTGCGCGCCCCAAGGCCCGCGGCGCGGGCGGCGCGCAACTGCACGCCAGTCTGGTGGCGCTGTGGAAGAAAGTCTCTGAAGCATGCGCCACCTCGCCGCATTCCTGATCCGTCTGTATCAGTGGACCTTGAGCCCGCTGCTCGGGCCCACGTGCCGCTTCTACCCGAGCTGCTCGCACTACGCGCGCCAGGCGATCCTCCAGTTCGGCGTGCTGCGCGGCGGCTGGCTCGCCCTCAAGCGCCTCGGGCGCTGCCATCCCTGGCATCCCGGCGGCCTCGACCCCGTGCCGCCCGCGGCGCTCCTCTGCAGCCACCCTCATGAGAAATAGTTTCTTCCCCAACAACCCGCGCCTGTACCTGTGGGTCGCGCTCGGCATGCTGGTGTTCCTGAACGTCGAGTACTGGATGCGCGACTACGGTCCGCGCCCCGGCGAGACCCAGGCGCCGGTGGCGGGCGCCCCCGCGCCGGCGACGCCGGTGAATGAGCTCGGCAACCGCGTCCCGCAGGGCGCGCAGTCCTCCGCCGCCGCTCCGGCCGAGCCGGCCGCCGTCCCCGCCACACCGGCGGCCGCGGCCGGCGATAGCGCGCCCGTGGTGCACGTGCACACCGACGTCATGGACCTGGACATCAGCACGCGCGGTGGCACGCTGACGCGCGCGGACCTGCTGGCGTATCCGAAGGTCAAGGGCGAGAGCGCTCCGGTGCGCCTGGAGAACCAGGACCCCGAGTTGCTCTACGAGGTGCAGACCGGGCTCACCGGGGGCGCCGGTACCTACCCGACCCACCTCGCGACCTACGAGAGCGAGCGCTCGGACTACACCCTCGGGAGCGCAGCGGAACTGAAGGTGCCGCTCAGCTGGCGCGAAGCGGGCATCACGGTCACCAAGACCTTCACCTTCCGGCGCGGCGAGTACGCCATCGGCCTTGCCTACGAGGTGCACAACGGCGGCACGACGCCCTGGGAGGCGCGCCCCTACGCGCAGATCCTGCGCAACGATCCGCGCACCAAGAGCTCCTACTTCAACGTCGAGAGCTACGCGTTCCACGGGCCGGCGATCCACGACGGCACCAAGTACCGCAAGCTCGACCCCACCAGTACCGATGACAGCCACCTGTCGCTCGAGGTGCGCGACGGCTGGATCGCGGCCCTGCAGCACCACTTCGTGAGCGCCGTCGTGCCCCCGCGCGGGGCGCCCTGGCACTTCACCCTCGGCATCTCCGGCAACCAGTACCTGCTCGCCGCCACCGGGCCGCAGCTGAGCGTCGCGCCCGGCGGCACTGCTGAGTTCTCGCAGGCGCTGTTCGTAGGGCCGAAGCTGCAGGCGCAGCTGGATGCCACCTCGCCCGAGCTCGGGCGCGTGGCCGACTACGGGCGGCTGTGGTTCCTCGCGCGCCCGCTGTACCTCCTGCTCGCCAAGGTGCACGCACTCACCGGCAACTGGGGCATCGCGATCATCGTCGTGACGTTCCTGCTGAAGCTGCTGTTCTACCCGCTCTCGGAAGCCAGCGGCCGCTCGATGGCGAAGATGAAGACCCTGCAGCCGCGCATCAAGAACCTGCAGGAGACCTACGCCGAGGACCGCGAGAAGCTCGGGCGCGCGATGATGGAGCTGTACCAGCGCGAGAAGGTGAACCCGGTGGCCGGCTGCCTGCCGATCATCATCCAGATCCCGGTGTTTCTCGCCTTCTACTGGGCGCTGCTCGAGAGCGTGGAGATGCGCCAGGCGCCGTTCGCGTTCTGGATCCACGACCTGTCCTCGCGCGATCCGCTGTTCATCCTGCCGGCGATCATGGCGGTGGCGATGTTCGTGCAGTACAAGCTCAATCCGGCGCCGCCGGACCCGGTGCAGGCCAAGGTGTTCATGGTGATGCCGCTGGCGATGTCGGTGATGTTCGCGTTCTTCCCCGCAGGCCTGGTGCTCTACTGGGTCACCAACACCGTGCTCTCGATCGCGCAGCAGTGGAACATCAACCGCCGCATCGAGGCGGCGGTCGCGGCCAGGCGCAGCAACTAGAGGCGCGCGGTGAGCGCTGCGGCGGCAGTGCTTTATTTCCGTGCGCCTGCGCCGTAGCCTTGCGCGCTGAAGTGGCAACATGACGCGCACCGATACCATCGTGGCCGCGGCCACGCCGCCGGGCAGGGGTGGCATCGGCATCGTGCGCGTCTCCGGACCCAAGACCCCGGAGATCGCCGCGGTGATGCTGGGCGAGCTGCCGACGGCGCGCCACGCCACCTTCATGCGCTTCCTCGACGCGCAGGGGGAGCCGGCGGATGCCGGGCTGGCGCTGTTCTTCCCCGCCCCCCATTCCTACACCGGCGAGCACGTGCTGGAGCTGCAGGGCCACGGCGGGCCGGTGGTGCTGGAGGCGCTCATCGCGCGCGCGCTCAGCCTCGGTGCGCGCCGCGCGCTGCCCGGGGAGTTCACGCAGCGCGCCTTCCTCAACGACAAGCTCGACCTGGCGCAGGCGGAAGCCATCGCCGACCTGATCGACGCCGGCTCGCGCGAGGCGGCGCGCGCGGCGATGCGCTCGCTGCAGGGGGAGTTCTCCGCCATGGTGCGCGGGCTCACCGAGGCGGTGATCGAGCTGCGCAGCTACGTCGAGGCGGCGATCGACTTCCCGGAGGAGGAGATCGACTTTCTCGCCGACCGCGAGCTCGGCGAGCGCTTCCAGGCGGTGCGCGATCACTTCGAGGGCGTGCTCGATTCGGCACGCCAGGGACGCCTGCTGCGCGAGGGCATGACGGTGGTGCTGGCCGGGCGCCCCAATGCGGGCAAGTCGAGCCTGCTCAACCGCCTCGCCGGCTACGATGCGGCCATCGTCACCCCGATCCCGGGCACCACGCGCGACATCGTGCGCGAGCGCATCGCGATCGACGGCATGCCGCTGCACGTGCTCGACACCGCCGGGCTGCGCGCGGCGGTCGGCGACCTGGTCGAGGAGGAGGGCATCCGGCGCGCGCAGGCGGAGATGGCGCGCGCGGACCGGGTGCTGTTCGTCATCGATGCCCTGGCCGACCCGGGCGCGGCCGCCTTCCGCGAGGAACAGGCGCGCCTGCCGAAGGACGTGCCCGTGACGCTGGTCTTCAACAAGTGCGACCTCACCGTCGGCCTGCCGGTCGCCGACACCCTCACCGGTCCGCCGCGCATCACGGTCTCGGCGCTCGAGGGCAGCGGGCTGGCGGAGCTGCGCGCGCACCTGAAGCACTGCATGGGTTACCAGAGCGTGGAGAGCGGGGCGGTGAGCGCGCGACGGCGGCACCTGGAGGCGCTGGCGCTGGCGCGCCACCACACCGAGGAAGCTGCCAAGCAGCTCGCCGAGCGGCGCGCCGGGGAGCTGGTGGCCGAGGAGCTGCGCGCTGCGCAGCAGGCCCTGAGCTCGATCACCGGAGAGTTCACCAGCGAGGACCTGCTCGGGCGCATCTTCGCCGGCTTCTGCATCGGCAAGTGAGACGGCCCTGAGCGTGCGGAAAATTGCAGCCTCCGCTGCGTTGCGGCACACTCGTCAGCGCCCACACCAACAGGCCGGACACACGGCCGGCGCGAAGGCCGACCCGATGCCCACAGCCGCACCGACACCCACCGCGAGTCGCGCGGCGCGCCCGCCAGCGCGCCGGACCACCCCATGAGTTCGGCCCCGGCGCTCTCGCTGCCCCCGACCGCGCTCGATGAGGACGCCTGGGACGACCTGCTGAGCTTCATCGAGGAGCGGCGCGTGATCCCGATCGTGGGACCGGAGCTGCTCATGGTCGCAACCGACCGCGGCCCGCGCCTGCTCTACGACTGGGCGGCCGAGAAGCTCGCCGCGCGCTTGAACGTCGACACCTCCGAGCTGCCGCAGCCGCTGACGCTGAACGACGTGGTGTGCCAGTTCCTGGCGGGACGCGGGCGCCGCGAGGAGGCCTACGTGCGCCTGCGCAGCATCATCAAGGACGCCAACTTCAGCGCGCCGCCGGCGCTGCAGCACCTGGCGGCGATCACGGACTTCGACCTGTTCGTGAGCACCACCCCGGATGCGCTGCTGGAGAGCGCGATCAACCTGGAGCGCTTCGCGGGCGCTGCCACCACCGAGGCGCTGGCCTACTCACCCAACCGCGTCACCGATCTGCCCGGGGAGCGCGACGGGCTGCAGCGCCCGGTGGTCTACCACCTGTTCGGCAAGCTCTCGGCTTCTCCCACTTACGTCATCTCCGACGAGGACCTGCTGGAGTTCATCTGCGCGCTGCAGAGCGAACACCTGGTGCCCGAGAAACTCTTCCACGAGCTCGAGCACAGCCACCTGTTGTTCATCGGCAGCAACTTCACCAACTGGCTGGCACGGCTGTTCCTGCGCATGGCCAAGCGCCAGCGCCTCTCCGACCCGCGCGACGTCGGCGAGGTGCTGGCGGATGACCACACCAGCGGCGATGCACGCCTCATGAGCTTCCTGCAGCAGGTGAGCCTGCGCACCCGGGTGTTCGTGGGCGCGGAGCGCTTCGTGGAGGAGCTGTACATGCGCTGGCGGGCGCGGCGGCGGCCGGCGAGTGCCGCCGGTCCCGCGCCCACGCGCTTCCTGCCGCCGGCGCGCGAGATGCCCGACCACGCGGTGTTCATCAGCTACGCACGCGAGGACCTGCCGGCGGTGCAGCAGCTGAAGGCAGGCCTGGAGGCCGCCGGCGTCACCACCTGGTTCGACATGGACCGCCTCGAGAGCGGCGATGACTTCGACCGCAAGATCCAGCGCAACATCGCCCGTTGCTCCTACTTCATCCCGGTGGTCTCGGCCAGCACGCAGCGGCGTCTGGAGGGCTACTTCCGGCGCGAGTGGAGCTACGCGCTCGACCGCGCGCGCAACATGGCCGACGGGGCGCTCTTCATCCTGCCGGTCTCCGTCGATGACACCGATGCGGAGGCGGCGCTGGTGCCCGAGCGCTTCAAGGCGCTGCACTTCACGCGCCTGCCCGGCGGCGCCGTGACGCCGGAGTTCGGGCGCCGCCTCGCCGACTTCCTCAGGGCCCGCACGCAGTGATGGCGGCCAACCCGCAGGCGAGGGCGCCGGAGGCGGCCAGCACGGTCGATGCCAGCAACCCGTGGCTGGGGCTGGCCTCCTTCACCGAGGAGACGCGCGCCTTCTTCTTCGGGCGCGAGGCGGAGATCGCCGAGCTCGGGCGGCGCGTGCAGCGCAAGCTCCTCACCGTGCTGTTCGGCCAGTCGGGGCTCGGCAAGACCTCGATCCTGCGCGCCGGCCTGGTGCCGCGCCTGCGGCGCCAGGGCTACTGCCCGGTGTACGTGCGCATCGACTACGCGCCAGGCACACCCGAGCCCGCCGAGCAGATCAAGCAGGCGATCCGGCTCACGGCGCGGCTCTCGGGCGAGTGGACCCAGGCCGGGGTCGCGGTCGCCGGCGAGTCGCTGTGGGAGTTCCTGCACCACCGCGACGATGTGCTGCGCGACGAGGCCGGCGAGCGGCTGATTCCGCTCTTGATCTTCGACCAGTTCGAGGAGCTCTTCACGCTCGCCCAGAGCGATGAGTTCGGCCGCAACCGCGCCGCCGGCTTCATCGGCGAGCTCGCCGACCTGGTCGAGAATCGCGCGCCGCGCTCGCTCGAGGCAAAGTTCGAGGAGGACGAGAGCGCCGCGGCGCGCTTTGACTTCGCGCGCAGCGACTACCGCGTGCTCATCGCGCTGCGCGAGGATTACCTGGCGCCGCTCGAGAGCCTGAAGGCCGCCATGCCGAGCGTGTCGCAGAACCGGCTGCGGCTGGCGCCCATGAACGGCGAGCAGGCACTCGCCGCGGTGCTCGGGCCCGGCAAGGGGCTGGTGTCCGAGGAGGTGGCGGAGGCGATCGTGCGCTTCGTGGCCGGCGGGGCGGAGCTTGCGAACGCGGAAGTCGAGCCCTCGCTCCTGAGCCTCATCTGCCGCGAGCTCAACGATGCGCGCCTCGAGCAGGGGCGGCGCGAGATCTCCCTGGACCTGCTGGCCGGCTCGCACTCGAGCATCCTCAGCAACTTCTACGAGCGCGCACTCGCCGACCAGCCCCCCGGCGTGCGCCGCGTCATCGAGGATGACCTGCTCACGAGCTCCGGCTTCCGCGAGAACGTGGCCGAGGAGCGCCTCCTCAGCCGCCTGAACGAGGCCGGCGCCGCGCCGGGGACGCTGGCGCTGCTGGTCAACCGGCGCCTGCTGCGCATCGAGGAGCGCCTCGACCTCAGGCGCGTCGAGCTCACGCACGACGTGCTGTGCCAGGTGGTGAAGGCGAGCCGGGACGCGCGCCAGGAGCGCGAGGCGCGCGACGCCGCCGAGCGGCGGCTCGCCGAGCAGCACGCGCGTGAGCTGGCGGCGCGCCGCGCGCTGGTGCGGGCGCGCCAGGTCGCGGCGGTGTGCACGGTGCTGGCGTTGCTGGCCATCGCCGCCGCCGTGCTCGCGTACTTCTCCGAGCGCCACGCCCAGCAGACACAGGCGGTCGCCGAACAGGCGCGCAGCCAGTCCGAGCGGCTGCTCGCCTACCTCGCCGATGACTTCGCGCGCGAGCTCGAGGTCACCGGGCGGCTGGAGGCGCTGGCGGACTTCTCCAAGCGCCAGATCGACTACTTCCACGCGCTGCCCGCGGCGCTGAAGAGCCCGGACTCCATCCGCAACGCCGCGCTCGCACTCACCCATCACGGGCGCGCGCTGCGCACGCTGGGAGACCTCGACCAGGGTGGACGCGATACCAGTGAGGCAATCCAGCTGCTCGAGGAGCTGCGCCGCGGCGGGGACACCTCGGAGGCCACCACGCGGGCCCTGGCCGCCGCCTGCCTGGCGCGCGCGCAGATCCTGGACAACCGCAACGACCCGCAGTCCCTGCCGCTGGCCGAGCGTGCGCTGGCCCTGCTGAAACCCCTGGCCGAGGCCCCGGGCGCCTCGCTCGCGGCGCGCCGTGACTTCGTCTCGATCCTCACGCGCCTGGGCTTCATGCAGCAGAAGGCGCGCGAGTACGAGCAGGCGGTGCGCACCGAGAATGAGGCGCGCGAGATCGCCGCCGCGCTCGGCGCGCGCGACCTCACCGACCTCGACATGGGCGCCTACTACGCGGAGGCCACGGCGTGGCTGGTCACCGCGCTCTACAGCACCGGGCAGCAGGCGCTGGCGCGCACGCAGGCGGAGGACAGCTTTGCCCTGTGCACCCGCGTGCTCGGGCGCCGCCCCGGACATCGCGTGGCGCTGCACGCCCAGGAGATCCTCGGCAGCTACCTTGCCGGGTTCGCCCTGGAGGACCTGGATCCGCTCCTGTCGGCGCAGCTGAGCGTGCGCAACGAGGCGATCTCGCAGACCATGCTGGACCTGGACCCGGACAACGTCGTCACGCTCAACAACCTGGGCGGCAACTCCGCCAGCGCCGCCAACGCCTTCTGGCTGGCGGGGCACCTGCAGGAGGCGGTGCGCTACAACACCAAGGCCTCCGAAGTGACGGGGCGGGCGGCCGCACACGAGAGCAGCGGGGACTTCCTCGAGACCCACCTGCTGTTCACCGGTTTTCTGGCCCTCAACCAGACCATGATGGGCGATACCCAGGGCACGGCCGCTACGCTGGCCAAGATCAAGGCGATCGATGTGCGGCTGCGCAAGAGCGCCCCGGCCGGCAGCGTCGGCTCCGTGATGGGCGACGTGTGGCAGAAGGCCATCGCCGTGCAGACGGGGCTGCTGCGCGGGGAGTTCGCCGCCACGCAGCGCCTGGCGCGCGAGACGCTGAGCGAGATCGCTCCGGCCACGCCGCGCAGCGGCGACGAGAGCTTCGGGCAGGCGCTCACCGTGGCCGCCCTCAACCACCTCTTGGCGATCGCGGACTACGAGCTCGGGGAGTTTGCGGCGGCGGAAGCCGCCGAGGAACTCTCGCTCAAGAGCCGCAAGGAATTCGCAGCGCCGGGCGTGTCGACCGACCGCGACCTTGGCGAGTCCTCGACCTGGCTCGCCATGGCGCAGGCGCGCGAGGGCAAGCTCACCGGCGCCGCGGCAACGCTCGCGCCGGTGCTCAAGATGCAGCGCGACCTCAGGGCCCGCAACAAGTCCGACGCCTGGCTGCCGATGGAGCTCGCGCGCGCCCTGTACGCGCAGTCGCTCATCGAGCCGGCGCGCGCGCCGGCGCTCTTGAAGGAAGCCGCGCAACTGCTCGACAGCCTGACGCCCGCGGTGCGGCAGCTGCCCGAGCCGCAGCTGTGGCGCGCGCGCATTGCGCGCGGGCTGGCTCACCCGTGAAGCGCGCGCGGGGGCCTCAGCCGGCAGGCTTGAGTGCGAGGTCCTTGCTGTAGACGACGTTCATGACGTTGTCGTACCAGCCCTGCACCTCGGGCTTCACCAGGTGCTTGTTGACGTAGAAGTAGATCGGCAGCAGCGGGTGATCGGCGAGCATGGTGCGCTCGGCCTCCTCGAGCAGCGCGCGGCGCTTCACCGGGTCGCCCTCGGCCGCGGCGCGCGTCAGCAGCGCATCGTAGGCCTCGCTGGCGTAATGCGGCTGGTTCACGCCGAAGTCGCTCTTGAGGTACTGCGCGAAGGTGTAGGCGTCGTTGTAGTCGCCGACCCAGCTGGAGCGGAACATCTCCACCTCGCCGCGATCCACATCCTGCAGCAGGGACTTGAACTCCACCTGCGTGAGCGTCACCTGCGCGCCGAGCGCCTCCTTCCACATGGAGGCGATGGCAAGCGCCAGCTTGGTGTGCACCTCCCCGGCGTTGTAGCGCAGCTCGAATTTCAGCGGCTGCGCCGGCGAGTAGCCGCTCTGCGCGTACAGGCGCTGTGCCTCGCGCACGCGCTGCGCCAAGGGGGTGTCCTTGTAGTCAAACGACTGGGAGCTGTAGTTGTCGATGCCCGGCGGCACCCAGCCCCAGGCGGGCAGCTCCCCGACCCGCAGCACCAGCTGCGCGAGCTTGTCACGGTCGATGACGAGCGACAGCGCGCGCCGCAGCTCGCGCCGGTCCTTGAACGGCGCCCGTCGCAGGTTGAAGCCGTAGTAGTAGGTGGTCAGCTGCGGGGCGACGTGCAGCTCGCCGGCGAGGTTGGCCTTGATCCAGTCGAACTGGCCGCGCGGCACCACGAAGGTGACCTGCAGCTCGCCGCTGCGGTAGCGGGCGAGCTCCGCGTTCTCATCCGGGATCAGCAGGTACTTCACCCCATCGAGGCGCGTCGCGGCATCGTCCCAGTACTTGGCGTTGCGCAGCGCCAGGATGTGCGAGCCCTGCACCCATTCCTTGAGCACGAAGGCGCCGTTGGCCGGCATGACGCCCGGCCGCGCATAGCCGCCCGGGTTCGCTGCCAGCGTGGCGCGGTGCACCGGGCAGGTGCTCGGGTGCGACAGCAGCGTCGGCAGATAGGGCGCGGGCGCGGCGAGCGTGATGAGCACGGTCGCCGCGTCGGGGGCGGCGACGCCAAGCTCGGCGGGGCGCTTGCGTCCGGCCACGATGTCGGCGGTGTTGGTGATGACGTCCACGTACTCGGCGTAGCCGGAGGCGGTGGCCGGGTCCACCAGGCGCTGCAGGGCGGCGACGAAGTCCGCGGCCACCACCGGATCGCCGTTGGACCAGCGCGCCTCGGGCCGCAGCTTGAAGGTGTAGGTGCGCCCGTCGGCGCTCACGCTCCAGCTGCGCGCCACACCCGGCGCCACCGCGGCGTGCTTGTCGAGCGTGGTCAGTCCCTCGCACAGGTCGCGCAGGACGCTCTGCGCCTCAAAGCCGCGGGCCTTCTGCGGGTCGAGCGAGTCGGGGTCGGGGCCGCCGCCGCGCACCAGGATCGCGGCGCCCGGCGGCACCGCGACCGAGCTGACATCGTTCGGGGGGCGCGCGCAGCCGCCAAGCACCGCCAGCGCACCGAGGGCGGCGAGTGCGCCCGCGCGGGAGTTCATCACGCGCGGTGGCGGGAGCGGTTGATGGTCTCGCGCAGCGCCTGGGTGGCGCGGCGGGCGGCGCCGGCGAAGTCCGGGTCCGCCGAGGCGTACAGGATGGCGCGCGAGGAGCTGATGATGAGGCCGGTGCCCGCTGCGGTCTGCCCCGCCTGCACCGCCTGCGCCACGTCCGCGCCCTGGGCGCCGACGCCCGGCACCAGGAGCGGCATCTCCCCGACCAGCGCGCGCACGCTGGCGAGCTCCTGCGGGTAGGTCGCCCCCACCACCAGCAGGCAGTTGCCGCGCGCGTTCCAGCGCGTGGCGGCCAGCTGCGCCACCACCTGGTACAGCTTCGCCTCCCCGACGGCGAGGTCCTGCAGGTCGCGGCCGCCGGGGTTGGAGGTGCGGCACAGCACGATGACGCCCCTGTCGGCGTACTTCAGGAACGGCTCGAGCGCATCCGTGCCGAGGTAGGGGTTCACCGTCACCGCATCGGCCCCGTAGCGCTCGAAGGCCTCGATCGCGTAACGCTCGGCGGTGTTGCCGATGTCGCCGCGCTTGGCGTCGAGGATCACCGGCACGTCCGGGCAGGTCCGGTGGATGTACTCGATGGTGCGCTCGAGCTGGTCCTCGGCCTCGCAGGCAGCGTAGTGGGCGAACTGCGGCTTGAAGGCGCACACCAGGTCGTGCGTCGCATCGATGATCGCCTTGTTGAACTGGAAGATCGGCGAGGCCTCCGCGGCGATGTGCTGCGGGAAGCGCTCGAGCTCCGGGTCCAGACCCACGCACACCAGGGAATCGTGGCGCTGCCAGGCGCGCCTGAGCTGAGTGATGAAGCCGCTCATGCGACCTGCGCCGGCGCCGCGGCGTGGCGCTTCTTCAGGTGTACCAGCAGGATCTGCACGGCCGCCGGCGTGACGCCCGGCACGCGCGCCGCCTGGCCCAGGGTCATGGGGCGCACTTCGGTGAGTTTCTGGCGCACTTCGTGCGAAAGCCCCGTCATGAGTGCGTAGTTGAGGTCGCCCGGCAGCTTCAGTTCCTCGTGCCGCCGCGCGCGCTCGATCTCCTCCTGCGCCCGCTCGATGTAGCCGGCGTACTTGGCGCGCACCTCGACCTGGGCGTGCACCTGCCCGGCGAGGCGCTCATCCGTACCCACCGCCGCTTCCCAGGGGGCACCACCGGTCAGCTGCGTCAGCGTCTCGTAGGAGACTTCCGGGCGGCGCAGCAGTTCAAAGGCGCTCACCTCCCGTGCGAGCGGCGCCCCGAGCACCCGTGCGCTCCACTCGGCGGGCACCGCGGCCGGCTTCACGCGCGCGGCGCCGAGGCGCGCGACTTCCGCCTCCGACAGCTGCTGCTTGGCCTCGAAGAACGCCCAGCGCTCATCGTCGATGAGCCCCAGCGCGCGCCCGGCGGGGGTCAGGCGCAGGTCCGCGTTGTCCTCGCGCAGCAGCAGGCGGTGCTCGGCGCGGCTGGTGAACATGCGGTACGGCTCACGCGTGCCGCGCGTGGTCAGGTCATCCACCAGCACCCCGAGGTAGGCCTCGCTGCGCTTGGGCACCCAGGCCTGCTCACCCCGCACCTGCAGGGCGGCGTTGATGCCGGCGAGCAGGCCCTGGGCGGCGGCCTCCTCGTAGCCGGTGGTGCCGTTGATCTGGCCGGCGAAGTACAGGCCGGCGAGCGGCTGCGTCTGCAGGCTCGGCGCCAGGTCCCGGGGGTCGAAGAAGTCGTACTCGATGGCGTAGCCGGGACGCGTCAGGTGGGCCTTCTCAAAGCCCGCGATGCTGCGCACGAACTCGACCTGGACCTCGAAGGGCAGGCTGGTGGAGATCCCGTTCGGGTACACCTCGTGGGTGGACAGCCCCTCGGGCTCGACGAAGATCTGGTGCGAGGTGCGCTCGGCGAAGCGCACCACCTTGTCCTCGACCGAGGGGCAGTAGCGCGGACCCACCCCCTCGATGATCCCGGTGAACATCGGCGAGCGGTCGGTCGCTCCGCGGATGATGGCGTGCGTCTGCTCATTTGTCTTTGTAATGAAACAATTAACCTGTCTTGGATGCTCATTGGCGCGCCCAAGGTACGAGAACACCGGTGTCGGGTGATCTCCGGGCTGCTCGGTCATGGCGGACCAGTCGAGCGAGCGCCCGTCCAGGCGCGGCGGCGTGCCGGTCTTCAGCCGCGCCACGCGCAGGGGGAGCTCGCGCAGGCGGCTGGCGAGGCGGTTGGAGGGGGCATCCCCGGCGCGGCCGCCGGGCATGTTCTCCAGGCCCACGTGGATGCGGCCCCCGAGGAAGGTCCCCACGGTGAGCACCACCGCGGGCGCCTCGAAGGTGATGCCGGAGAGGGTGACCACGCCGCGCACGCGGGCGCCCTCGACCAGCAGGTCCGCGACCTCCTGCTGGAACAGCGTGAGGTTCGGCTGGTTCTCGAGCAGGGTGCGGATGGCGGCCCGGTAGAGCAGGCGGTCGGCCTGGGCGCGGGTGGCGCGCACCGCCGGCCCCTTGCTGGCATTGAGGGTACGGAACTGGATGCCGGCGCGGTCCGTGGCGCGTGCCATCGCGCCGCCCAGGGCATCGATCTCGCGCACCAGGTGGCCCTTGCCGATACCGCCGATGGCCGGGTTGCAGCTCATCGCCCCGAGGGTCTCCAGGCTCTGGGTGACGAGCAGCGTGCGCGCACCCATGCGGGCGGCCGCCAGGGCCGCCTCCGTGCCGGCATGCCCGCCGCCGATGACGATCACATCGAGCGCGGGCGCGAAGCGGTGCTTGAGGCTCATGGACATAACCTGGTGGCGCTGGACAGATCACAGTCTGAACGCGCACGGGACGCGTATTGTAGGGAAGCTAGGGGCGGCGACAAGTTTCGCCCGCACCGGGCCCATCCATCACGCGAACCGGGAAACCATGCCTGCCAAGCGCAGTCCGAAAGTCGCGCATGCGCGCAGCGTTTAGCGCGCTGGCCCTGGGCGCCTGTCTGAGCGCCCCGCCCGGGGTGTACGCCGCGCCCGCGCTGCCCCTCACCGCCTGCGTCATCGAGCATCCGCTGCGCCTCAGCGTGCTGGCGGCCGACTGCGGCGTGCTTGAGGTGCCCGAGAACCCGGCCGCGCCGCAGGGGCGGCAGATCGGCCTGCACGTGGCGCGGGTCCCCGCCGTCAGCCGCCGCAAGCTCGCCGACCCGCTGTTCGTGCTGGCCGGCGGCCCCGGGCAGGCGGCGAGTGCCTTCTATGCCACGGTGGCGGGCGCCTTCGAGCGCGTGCACCGCGAGCGCGACATCGTGCTCATCGACCAGCGCGGCACCGGCAGCTCCAACCCCCTCGAGTGCGCGGAGGACGAGGACCGCCTGTACCGGGCGAGCGAGGCCGAGGTCGCCGCCGCGACCCGGCGCTGCCTCGCCGCGCTCGGCGCGCGCGCCGAGGTCGCCTACTACACCACCAGTGTGGCCGTGACGGATCTTGAGCGCGTGCGCGCCGCGCTCGGCTACGAGCGCCTCAACCTCTACGGCGTCTCCTACGGCACCCGCGTCGCGCAGCACTACCTGCGGCGTTACCCGGCGCGCGTGCGCGCCGTGATCCTGGATGGGGTGGTGCCGCCGCAGCTGGTGATCGGCCCGGCCATCGCGCTGGATGCGGAGAGTGCCCTGCGCCGCATCCTGGCGCGCTGCGCGGCGCAGGCGCAATGCCGCGCGCGCTTCGGCAACCCGCAGGAGGACTACCAGGCGCTGCGCGCGAGGCTCGCGCAGCGCACGATCCCGGTGGCGCTGCCCGACCCGTCCACGGGCGAACGCCAGCACCTTGAGTTCAACCTCGATCACCTGGCGAGCGTGTTGCGCCTCGGGGGCTACAGCGCCGACTACGCAGCGCTGCTGCCGCTGTTGCTGCACGACGCCGCCGCGCGCGCCGACTACACCCCGCTCGCCGCGCAGTTCCTGCTGCTGCAGCGTGCCTACGAGGGCCTTGCCGTGGGCATGCACAACAGCGTGCTGTGCGCCGAGGACGTGCCGCGCTACGACACCCTCAGCATCGATCGCGCCGCGCTGGCGCAGACCTACATGGGCACGGCGGCCGTGGACACCCTCACCACGATCTGCCGCCTGTGGCCGCGCGGGCCGGTGGATGCGGATTTCCATGCGCCGCTTCAGAGCGCGGTGCCGGCGCTGCTGCTGTCCGGCAGCGAGGACCCGGTTACGCCGCCGCAGTACGCCAGCCAAGCGGCGGCGGGCTTCGCGCACGCCCGCGAGGTGGTGCTCGCAGGCTTCGGGCACGGGCAGCTCACCGCGCCCTGCGTCGGACGCCTGCTGGCGCAGTTCCTCGCGCACGCGAGCGTGGAGACGCTCGACCTGCACTGCACCTCGCTGGCGCGGCCGATGCCGTTCTTCACCTCGCTGAACGGGCCGCCGCCGTGATCGAGGCGCGCGGCCTGTGCAAGCACTTCGGCGCCGTGGCGGCGGTGCGCGATGTCAGCCTCACGGCGGCCGACGGCCGCATCACCGGGCTCCTCGGGCCCAACGGCGCCGGCAAGTCGACCACGCTGCGCATGCTCTACACGGTGCTCCGGCCGGATGCCGGCGATGCCCTCATCGATGGTCACAGCGCGGTGCACGCGCCGCTGGAGGCGGCGCGGCGCCTCGGGGTGCTCACCCACGGCGCCGGCATCTACCCGAACCTCACGGCGCGCGAGAACATCCTGTACTTCGGCGCGCTGCACGGCCTGGCGCCGGCGGCCGCCGCGGCGCGCGCCGCCGAGCTCATCGAGCTTTTGGAAATGGGCGAGTTCGCCGACCGCCGCGCCAAGGGCTTCTCGCAGGGGCAGCGCGTGAAGACCTCGCTCGCCCGCGCGCTGGTACACGGCCCGCGCAACCTCATCCTCGATGAGCCCACCAACGGGCTCGACGTCATGGCGGTGCGCGCGCTGCGGCGCCTGCTCGAGGGGCTGCGCCAGGCGGGCCACTGCGTGCTGCTCTCCAGCCACGTCATGCAGGAGGTGAGCGCGCTGTGCGATGAGGTGGTCGTCATCGCCGGCGGCACCGTGATCGCCAGCGGCACGCCGGAGCAGATCCGCGCGCGCACCGGGACCGCGGCACTGGAGGAGGCGTTCGTGCAGCTGATCGGCGCGGCGGGGGAGGTCGTAGGTCCGTGCGCGCCATCCTCACCGTGTTCGCCAAGGAGTTTCGCGAGAACCTGCGCGAGCGGCGCACGCTGTTCACCGCGCTCGTCCTCGGGCCGCTGCTGGGACCGCTGCTGTTCGCCGGCCTTCTGGCGCTGCAGATCCAGCGCAGCGCCGAGGCCGGGGATCGGCCGCTGACCCTGGCGGTGGCACACGGCGAGCGCGCCCCCAACCTGCTGCAGTTCCTCGCCGAAGCAGGCGTCACCGTGCAGGCGGTGGACCTGGAGGCGGACGCGGCCCGCGCCGCGGTGCAGGCGCACCGCCACGACCGGGTGCTCGGGGTCAGCGCCGCCTTCGCCGCCCACCTCGGCGCGGGCGCCCCGGCGGCGCTGCAGCTCTACAGCGATGCCTCCGATTCCGCCGCCGCCGCTGACACCGAGCGCGTGCGCGCCATCCTGGGCGCGTACGCGGCCCGCATCGGGCGCCTGCGCGTGCTGGCGCGCGGCGTCGATCCCCTGGTCTTGAGCCCGGTCGCCCTGCAGGACATCGACGTCTCCACCCCGGCGACGCGCTCGGTGACGGTGCTCGGGACCCTGAGCTACCTGATCCTGCTCACGATGCTGATGGGTGGCATGTATCTGGCGATCGACGCCACGGCCGGGGAGCGCGAACGCGGCTCGCTCGAGCCGCTGCTGACCGTGCCGGTGCCGCGCGCCCAGCTGATCCTCGGCAAGATCCTCGCCACCTGCGCCTACATGATCCTGTCGCTCACCCTCACGGTGGCAGCGTTTGCCCTGCTGCTGCGCTTCACCGGTCTGGAGCGCTTCGGCATGAGCATCAACCTCGGCCCGTCGGTCGCGCTGCGCGTGATTCTCTACTGCCTGCCGCTGGTGCCGCTGGCGGCGGCGCTCATGACCATCGTGGCCGCCTACACCCGCACCTACCGCGAGGCGCAGTCGTACCTGGGCGTGGTGCTCCTGGTGCCGACCCTGCCGCTGGTGTTCGCCGGCGCGCTCGGCCTGCGGCCGAAACTTTCGCTGATGGCGTTGCCGTCGCTCAGCCAGCACTTCCTGATCTCGAGCCTGCTGCGCGATGAGCCGCTGCCGGGTGCGTATCTGGCGCTGTCGGTGGGGGCGACGCTGCTACTCGGGGCGCTGCTGATTCTGGTGGCGGCGCGCCTCTACCGCCGCGAGGCCCTGCTCGGCTGAGGCGGGGACGCCCTTGAGCAGCGTGTGCAGTCGTTCGATGTTGCGGTCGGCGAAGGCGCGCGCCTCGACCTCGAAGTGGTTGTTCCAGTAGCCGCGCCGCAGGCACTCCGTGAGGTAGCTCCTGAGCGTGAGCGTGCCCGGCTGCCACTGGTGCACGACGTGGCAGTACTCGTGCAGCAGCAGGCGCGCATCGCCGAAGAAGTCGGCGGCGCTGCCGCGCAGGTAGATGCGCCCGCGGCGCGTGGTGGCGACCGCGCGGCCGTGCAGGCGCGTGAGCCAGGAGTGTTCGATCACGGCGATCTTGTCCAGGGGTGCGCCGAGGATGCTTTCCAGGGCGCGGCGCAGTTCAGCGGGGAGCGGGACCTGCCGGGGGCGTCTCATCGGCGCATGTTACGCCCGTGTATGCACCCACCCCATGGCCGGCCGGAAGCGCAGGTGGCGCACCGGGCCCGCCGCCACGTCCTCGGGCAGCAGGCGCACCTCGCCGTCGGTGAGGTAGTGCTTCACCAGCGCCACCATGTTGTCGCAGACGCCGGCCGCCTGCGGCGCATCGCTCAGGTGCACCACGATGCGCGCCTGCAGGTGGCGCGCCTGCGGCGAGGCTTCCCGCAGCGCCGCCAGGCAGCGGTCGAGCAGCAGGAGCTCGGTGGCGAGCGTGGTGTCGGTGACGTCGGCGGGCTTGGAGCTGCGCACGATGCAGCGCAGGTGCAGCAGCGCGCCGGCCTCCTGCTCGGCGTCGTACACGCACACCGCCAGCGCCGAGCGCAGCTCGGTGAGCAGTGTTACGTCGCCCGAGACGATCTCGTACTTGTCGGGCGCAACGGTGATTTCGCGGCTAACCATCCCTAGTTGTATACCGTCTCGTCGCGCGCGCCGGCGCAAACTCCTGCCCAAACTATGAACTGCCGCACGCGGCGCGCGTAGAATATGCGACTGCGTTCCACCGGACATAGAACCATGAAGCTTGCGTTAAGCGCCGTGCTCGCCTGCGCAGTTCTCACTCCCGCGTTTGCGCAGCAGCCGCCGGTGTCGTCGATTCGCGTCAGCGGCGAGGCGCAGGTGAGCGCGAAACCGGATCGCGTGCAGATCGACATCGGCGTGACCACGCACGCGGACACCTCCCAGGAGGCCGCCACGCAGAATGCGCGCCAGGTGGACGCGGTGCTCGCCGCCCTGAAGAAGGCCGCCGGCCCAACCGCGGTGCTCAAGACTGTCAACTACTCGCTGTCCGCGACCTACAAGTACCAAAGCGGTCACGAGCCCACCGTCACCGGCTACAACGCCGCCAACCTGGTGCAGGTGACGCTCGATGACCTCACCAAGCTCAGCAGCGTCATCGACGCCTCGGCACAGGCCGGCGCCAACAACGTGCGCGGCATCCAGTTCACGCTGCGCGAGCCGGACACGGTGCACGCCGATGCGCTGCGCAAGGCCGCCGCACGCGCGCGGGCCGACGCCGACGTGCTGGCCGCGGCGCTCGGGCTGAAGATCGTGCGGGTGCTGACGGTCGAGGAAAGCGGCGCGCGCTTCGTGCCGCTGATGACGAACATGGCCGCGCGCGCCAACGCCGGCGCCGAGGCCGCCACCCCGGTGGAGTCCGGCACGCTGGAGGTCGCGGCGAGCGTGACGCTCAGCGTGGAGGTCGCGCCGCGCTAGCACCCGGCCGCGGCGCTCACTTGCGCCAGTAGGCCGGGCGCAGCAGCACCGCGATGCTGAAGATCTCCAGCCGCCCGAGCAGCATCGCCGCGGTGCAGATCCAGGTCTGCAGCGTGCTCAGGGAATGAAAGTTGTGCACCGCGCCCGGCGCGCCGAAGCCGTGCGCGGTGTTGTTTATCGAGGCCACCACCGCCGCGAACGATGAGTCGAAATCCAGTCCCGTGAGCAGCATCGCGAAGATGAGCACGGCCACGGTGGCGAAGTACAGGAAGATGAACGCCAGCACCGCGTGCCCCACGGCATCCGGGATGGCGCGCCCGCCGATGCGCACCGGGGCCATGGCGGCCGGATGGATCAGCAGTTTCAGTTCCCGCCCCGTCTGGCGCGCGAGCAGCAGCGCACGGAACATCTTGATGCCGCCGCCGGTGGAGCCGGTGCTGCAGACGAGGCAGCCGAGGAACAGCATCCAGAAGGGCGCGAACACCGGCCAGCTCTGGTAGTCCTGGGTGGTGAGCCCGCTGGTGGTGGCCTGCGAGATGACGTTGAAGGCGGCATGGCGCAGCGCGTGCAGGAAGTCCGGGTACACGCCGTGCCAGCTGAGCAGGGCCGCGATGCCAAGCACGCTCAGGGTGAGGATGCCGAAGATGGCCCGGCACTCGGGATCCTTCTTGTAGGTCTCGAGCGAGAGCTGGCGCAGCGCCACGAAGTGGCGCGCGAAGTTCAGCGCGGCGATCACCATCAGCACCATCAGCACGAACTCGATGGCGGCGGAATCGAAGTAGGCGATGCTGCGGTCGTGGGTGGAGAAGCCGCCGAGCCCGACCGCCGAGAACGCGTGGCACAGCGCATCGAACCACGACATGCCGCACAGCTTCAGCGCGATCACGCCCGCGGCGGTGAGCGCCACGTACACCACCCACAGGTTCCTCGCGGTCTCGGTGATGCGCGGCGCGAGCTGCTCCTCCTTGACCGGCCGGGCGCCTGCCCCTTGTAGAGCTGCATGCCGCCCACGCCGAGCAGCGGCAGCACCGCGAGCGCCATGACGATGATGCCGAGGCCGCCGATCCAGGTCAGCAGGTGGCGCCAGAAGTTCAGCGACGGCGGCAGCGCGTCCAGGCCGTTGAGCACGGTGGAGCCGGTGGTGGTGAGCCCGGACATGGTCTCGAAGAACGCGCCGCGTGAACGACAGCCCCGGGATGCCCACCAGCAGTGGCAGCGTGGCGGCGGCCGGCAGCAGCAGCCACCCGAGCGTCACCAGCAGGAAGCCGTCGCGCGGCTTGAGCTCGCGGCGGAAGCGCCGGGTGGCGCCGGCGAGCAGCAGGCCGGAGCCGGCGGTGATCGCGCCGCTGAGCAGGAAGTGCTCCCACAGGCCGTCGTGCAGCCACAGCGAGCACAGCAGCGGCGCCGCGTAACTCGCCGCAAAACTCGCCAGCAGCAGCCCCAGAACGTGCGCGACCGCGAACACCGCTGCCCCCGCCGCTCAGCGCGAACGCAGGAACAGGCGTTCGACCTGCTCCAGGTGCCGGCGGTCGGCCAGGAACAGGATGACGTGATCGTCGGCGAGCACGCGCGTGTCGTGGTGCGCCATGATGACCTCATCGCCGCGCACCATGGCGCCGATGGAGGCCCCTTCCGGCAGCGGGATCTCGCCCACCAGCTTGCCGACGATGCGCGAGCTGCGCTCGTCGCCGTGCACCACCGCCTCCAGCGCCTCGGCGGCGCCGCGCCGCAGGGAGTGCACGCGCACCACGTCGCCGCGGCGCACGTGGGCGAGCAGCGAGCCGATGGTGATGGTCTGCGGGGAGATGGCGATATCGATGCTGCCGGACTCGATCAGCTCGGTGTAGGAGGGCTTGTTGATGAGCGCCATCACCTTGTGGGCGCCGAGGCGCTTGGCGAGCATGGCGGACAGGATGTTGGCTTCTTCGGAGTTGGTGACCGCCGCGAACACATCGGTGCTGTCGATGTTCTCCTCGATGAGCAGCTCCTCGTCCGCGGCATCGCCGTGCAGCACGATGGCGTGCTCGAGCAGCTCGGAGACCTTGCGGGCGCGGCGCGCGTCGCGCTCGATGAGCTTCACCTGGTTGGTCTTCTCCAGCGCTCTTGGCGAGGCGGTAGCCGATGTTGCCGCCGCCGGCGATCATGACGCGGCGCGCCGGGTCATCGCCGTGGCGCATCTCGGCCATGGCGCGGTCGATGTCATCGCTGCGCGGCGAGGAAGAACACCTCGTCGCCCTCGTCGATGACGGTGTCGCCCTCGGGGGGCACGGCGCGGCCGTCGCGGTAGATCGCCACCACCCGCAGCTCCATCTTCTTCAGGTGCTTGGGCAGCTCGCGCAGCGGGTGCCCGACGAGCAGGCCGCCGCGGCGCGCGCGCACCCCGACCAGGCGCACCTTGCCGTCGGCGAAATCCAGCACCTGCAGCGTGCCGGGATGGCGGATGAGGCGCTCGACGTACTCGGTCACCAGCTGCTCGGGGCTGATGAAGACGTCGACCGACAGGCCGTCGGTCGCGGAACAGCTCCGGGCGGCTGGTGTACTCGGCGGCGCGGATGCGCGCGATCTTGGTCGGCGTGCGGAACAGCGTGAACGCCACCTCGCAGGCGACCATGTTCACTTCATCGCTGTTGGTCAGCGCGACGATGATGTCGGCCTCCGCAGCTCCGGCGGCCTCGAGCACCGTGGGATGGGCGGCGTTGCCGGCCACCGTGCGCACGTCGAGGCGGTCCTGCAGGTCGCGCAGGGTTTCCTCGTTGAGGTCGACCACGGTCACCTCGTTGGCCTCTTCGCGCGACAGCTGCTGCGCCGCCGTGCGGCCGACCTGGCCGGCACCGAGGATGAGGATTTTCATGGCGTGCTCGTGGGCAGCGTGTACCGACTAGAGGGGCGTAAGGTTCGCATACTGCACCATCAGCCACTTGGTGCCCTGGTGCTCGAAGCTCACCTGCACGCGCGCGTGCGGGCCGTTGCCTTCGACATTGAGGATCACACCCTCGCCGAACTTGCCATGGCGCACCCGCGCGCCCAGGCGCACGCCGGCGGCGGCCGGCTCCTCGGCGGCGCGAAAGCGTCCCACCGCCACCGGGCGCGACACCTGCACCCGCGGGCGCACCTCCTCGAGCAGCTGCTCGGGGATCTCCTGGATGAAGCGCGAGGCCTGGCCGTAGCTGTCGACGCCGTGCAGGCGGCGCTGCTCGGCGTAGGTGAGGTACAGCTGGCGCATGGCGCGCGTCATGCCGACATAACACAGGCGGCGCTCCTCCTCGAGGCCGTCGAGGTCATTGAGGGAGCGCTGGTGCGGGAACAGGCCCTCCTCCATGCCGCACAGGAACACCACCGGGAACTCCAGGCCCTTGGCGGTGTGCAGCGTCATCATCTGCACGCAGTCCTCCCACTCATCCGCCTGGCCCTCGCCCGACTCGAGCGCCGCGTGCGCGAGGAAGGCCTCCAGCGGCGGCAGGTCGCGTCGCGCCTCCGGCGCGAAGCCGCGCGCCGCGCGACACGAGCTCGTCGAGGTTCTCGACGCGCGCCTCGCCGCGCTCGCCCTTGTCCTTTCTGTAGTGCTCGATCAGGCCGCTGGCCTTGAGCACGTGGTCCACCTGCTCGTGCAGCGGCGAGTCCGGCGCTCTCGCGCGCCAGGCGCTCGATCAGGGCCATGAAGCCGTGGATCGCGACCGCGGCCTTGGGCCCGAGCTCGCTGCCGGCGATCGAGGCGGCCGCCGCCTGCCACAGCGAGACCCCGCGCCCTGCGGGCGTAGTCGCGCAGCATGTCCAGGCTCTTCGCGCCGATGCCGCGGGTGGGCAGGTTCACCACGCGCTCGAAGGAGGCGTCGTCGTTGCGGTTGGACATCAGGCGCAGGTAGGCGAGCGCGTCCTTGATCTCGGCGCGCTCGAAGAACCGCAGGCCCCCGTAGACCCGGTACGGCATGCGCGCGGACAGGAACGCCTCTTCCAACACCCGCGACTGCGCGTTGGAGCGGTACAGGATCGCGACCTCGCGCCGCAGGCCCCCGCTGCGCGACGCGGTCGCGGATGCGGTGCGTGACGAACTCCGCCTCGTCGCGCTCGTTGAAGGCGGCGTAGAGGTGGATCGGCTCGCCGCGCGCGCCGTCGGTCCACAGTTTCTTGCCGAGGCGGTCGGCGTTGTGCGCGATGAGCCCGTTGGCGGCTTCCAGGATCGTGCCGGTGGAGCGGTAGTTCTGCTCCAGACGGAACAGCTGCGCGCTGGCGTAGTCGCGGCGGAACTGCTGCAGATTCTCCGCGCGTGCGCCGCGCAAGCGGTAGATCGACTGGTCATCATCGCCCACCACGAAGGGATAGCTCGTGTGTCCCTGCGCGTTGGCGGTGGCCGGCGCCAGCAGGCGCAGCCACGCGTACTGGATGGAGTTGGTGTCCTGGAACTCATCCACCAGCACGTGGCGGAAGCGGCGCCGGTAGTGCGCGAGCACGGCGGCGTTGTCGCGCCACAGTTCGAACGCGCGCAGCAGCAGCTCGGCGAAGTCGACGACCCCGGCGCGGGCGCAGGCCTGCTCGTACTGCGCATACAGCCTGATCAGCTGGGTGCGCGTCGGGATCGTCGCCGTCCTTGAGGTGCTGCGGGCGGCGGCCCTCGTCCTTGTTGTTGTTGATGAACCATTGCACCTCGCGCGGGATCCAGCGCGCATCGTCGAGCTCGGCCGCCTTGATGAGCTTCTTGATGAGGCGCTGCTGGTCCTCCGAGTCCATGATCTGGAAGGCCTGCACCAGGTTCGCCTCGCGCCAGTGGATGCGCAGCAGGCGGTGGGCGATGCCGTGGAACGTGCCGATCCACAGGGCGCTGCCCGGGATCCCGAGCAGGCGCTCGACGCGGCCGCGCATCTCCGCGGCGGCCTTGTTGGTGAAGGTCACGGCGAGGATGCCGTGCGGGGAGGCGCCCTCGGCCTGGATCACCCAGGCGATGCGGTGCGTGAGCACGCGCGTCTTGCCGCTGCCGGCGCCGGCCAGCACCAGCACCGGGCCCAAGGGGGCGGTGACCGCCGCGCGCTGCGCGTCGTTCAGGGGGTTGAGGATCGGGGACAGATCCATAGGGGGGCGCATTCTACGGGAAAGAGTCCCGTTTCAGGCGCCCGCCGGCGGTCGCTCCTGCGCAAAGCGCACCAACGCGACGACAAAGCTCAGCAGCACCGGCCCGAGGATCAGTCCGAGGATGCCGAAGGCGGCGACACCGCCGATGGCGCCGATGAAGATGGCGAGCGTCGAGACCTCGGCGTGGTGCGCGGTGAGCACCGGCCGCAGGATGTTCTCCGTCAGCCACATGAGTCCGGTCCAGCATGCAAGGAAGATGGCCCAGCCCCAGTGGCCGCTGAAGGCGAGGTACAGCACCGCCGGGATCGTCACCAGCGCCGCCCCGGTGGGCAGGAAGGCGGCGATCGTGGCCAGCACGCCGAACACCACCGGCGAGGGGAGCTTGGCGATCGCAAAGCCGACCCCGACGATCACGCCCTGCGCCACCGCGGTCAGGGCCGAGCCGAACACCACCGCCCGCGTCACCTCGCCGAGGTACTTCAGCAGCTGCGCGCGGCGCGCCGGCTGCACCGGTATGAGCTGCACCGAGTGCTCGAGCATCGTGCGGCCGTCGCGCAGGAAGAAGAACAGCATGAAGATCATCATGAAGAAGCCGACCAGCGTGCCGAACACGCCGAGCGCCACGCTGCCGCCCAGCGAGGCGGCGGACTTGAGGATCGACTGCAGCCCCTCGGTGAGCCAGCCCTGCACCTGCGTCGCGCTGATGTCGGTGTTCTCGCGCACCCAGGCCACGGCGTCACCGATCAGGGGGTAGCCGGCGAGTCGCTGCACCAGCTCCGGATAGGAGACATCCGTCTGGCCATGCAGGTAGTTGATGACGCGCGCCACCTGGCCGGCGAACACCGCGCCGAGCACCGACAGCGGCACGAACACGAAGAACGGACCGACGCCGGCGATGAGCCCGGCCGACCAGGACTTGCGCCCCTTGAGCGCCCGCGTCAGGCGCCGGTGCAGCGGGTAGAGAATGAAGGCGAGCATGATGGCCCAGCCCATCATCCCCAAAAGCGGCTCCACGATCTTGAAGACCGCGTAGCCCAGGATCGCCGCCGTGACCGTGAGGAAGGTGCGGCGGTAGAAGGCGGAGTGCATGCGCCCTAATGTAGCGGGAAGGCGACCGCGAAGCGATGTTCGCGGCCGCCCGATCCGAAGCGCGCCCCGGGCCTACTCGGCGTTGGTTTCCTTGCCGAAGCGGTAGTTCACGTGCAGCCCGAAGGTGCGCGGCTGGTTGGTCGTCTGCCGGATGTCAAAATTGTTGGTGTTGGTGTAAATGACCGCGTTCTTGTCGGTCAGATTGGTGACGTACAGCTCCGCCAGCCAATGGCCACCGCCGGGGTTGATGCCGAAGCGCAGGTTCATGAGCGAGTAGGCCGGCTGCAGCACGCGCGGTTCGCCGTTTGAGCCTTCCACGTGCAGGTCGTTCCACATGTCGCCCTTGTGGGACATGTCGAACTGAGCGTAGCCGCGCAGGCTTGCGCCGAGCGGGTGCTCGTAGCGTACGTTCCAGCTCCAGCTGAAGTACGGCACGTACGGCAGGCGCTCGCCGACATTCGGCTTCGAAGGTCGCGTACGGGCTCGAGATCAGGTGCGAGTCGGTGTAGCTGGCGGCAGCCTGCAACGACCAGTTGTCGTTCACCTTGAAGTCGATGTTCGATTCGGCGCCGTAGATGCGCGCATCGCCGACGTTCACGTAGAAGCTGCTCGAGGGACAGATGTCGACGTCGTAGATGATCGTCTGCAGCTTCTTCCAGTCCATGAGGTAGGCGGCGCCGTTCCACAGCAGGCGGCCGTTGAGACTGGTGGTTTTCCAGCCGAGCTCGTAGTTGTTGAGCGTGTCGGGCACATAGCTTTGCGGCACGCCGTTGGCGTAGCACTGGTCGGAGAAGCCCGAGTTGCTGCCGCCGTCTCGGAAGCCCTGGGCGAAGTCGGCGTACACCATGGAGTGGTCGGTGAGCTTGTAGTTGATGCCGAACTTGCTGTTCCACTTGTGCGAGCTGCCGACCTCCAGCCCGGGCGTGGTCGGTGCGTACGCGAACTGCGCGTACGGGGCTGTAGTAAGTGAAGTCGGAGTGGAAGTGCACCACGCCCGCTTCGACGTTCAGCCTGTCGGTGATATCGAAGCTGATGTTGGCGAACTCGGTGGTCTGAAGGTAGTCGCAGCGCGTCGTGTAGGCGTACCAGATGCCAGGCGGCAGCGAGCTCGAGCCGAGCGGCGTGTTGTAGAGGCGTTGTAGTACTGAAACTCGGTGCCCTGCTGCTGCTGGCCCGGGCATGTAGTACGTACTGCCGGAGTTCTTGTCGGTGGTCTTCTCCCAGTAGAGTCCGCCTAGCCAATGGAAGCGTCCGCCTGGCTTGGAGGCCAGGCGCAGCTCGTCCGACCAGCGCTCCGGGTTGGTGTGGTACTCGTAGAACTGCAGCGGCACATTGCAGCCCGACGTAGGCCGAGCCGTATACCGGGTCATCAAGGCAGGTGAGCCCCTCGCGCGCTCCGCCCAGGTAGTTCTCCATGTACTGCGAGTACTCGTTCTGCTGGCGCGTGGGGAGCGACCAGTAGGTACTGGCGAACACCAGATCGCCGATACCGACGTCCCCTTCCAGATGGAAATCGAGTGTCTTGGCCTGAAAATCGTGCGACTCCGGTCCGAACCGCTGCACCGTGCGCGGCGCCAGCGCCGGATCCTGGTCCCAGGCGCCGAGGGTGCTCTGCCGCTGGTAGCTGTAGGTGAGCGTGGCGCTCCAGTCGGTCGCCCGAAGAGCGCCCTGAGCGCGACCCGACCGCCCTCGATGTGCTGGCGGTTGTAGTTGTCGCGCGCCCAGGGTGAGTTGTCGAGACTGCGTGCCGTTGACCCAGTTGCGGGTCACCAGCTGGTTGTTGATGAAGCCGCCCTGGGAATCGCTGAATGCGGACAGGCGCAGGCCGAGGAAGCCGCTGATCAGCGGTACGTTGAGGAAGCCCTCGTAGGTCCAGTTCTCCTGGCCGCCCTCGATTTTGCCGGCGTCGAAGTCCACGCCCGCGCTGAAGGAATTCACGTCGGGCTTGTTGGTGATGTAGCGGATGGCGCCCGCCATGGAGCCGGCGCCGAAGGTCGTGCCCTGTGGTCCGTTCAGCACCTCGATACGCTCGATGTCGTAGAGGTGCAGGTCCGGCTGCACCCCGATCCAGCTCATCGACATGTCGTCGACGAAGAATCCGGTGGCGGAGCTGTTGGAGTAGGTCGGATTGCTGCCGTCGGACACGCCGCGCATGACGAACAACTGCGTGCCGGGCCCGACGCTGATGAAGGACATGGACGGCACCTTCTGGCGCGTAGTCATCGAAGCTCGTGATGCCGAGATTCTGCATGTCCTTGGCCGTGAACACATTGATGCTCACCGGCACGTCCTGCAGGTTCTCCTCGCGCTTGCGCGCGGTTACCACGACTTCCTGCAGTCCGCCGGTGGAGACGTCCGCCGCCGCCGCGGCCAGCGCCGGTGCCCGCGGCGCAAGGCTGGCGGCGAGCGCGGCCGCTACCGCGAAAGCGATCTGCGAGCGGGAGCTGCCGGGGAGCATGGGAGACTGCTTCGAGCCCACGGGCCGCACGATTCCGGCTCTGAATGCATCTAAGACTCCCCGAAGACTTATTGGAAAAGCGTTCAGATGCGCCCGGACGCTGGCTGGGGCACGGGCCGATCATCCGTTGAGCAGCGGCCCTTAGTCAACGATCGTTCAATAGCGGTTACGGGCTGTGGTACGCGCGCGACGCGTGTATTCGAGACTCAGTCGAAACGCGCGAGTGCGTCGCCCAGGGCGCGTCGCAAAGGTTCAAGCTCGCTGCTCAAAGTGGCGCCAGTAGCCCACGCCCGAGGCATAGATCGGCTGGCGCACCTGCTCCGCGCTCGGCGTGCGCACCGAACGGCGCGTCTGCGTGGAAATTCAGGCAGGCAGGCTCGAACGGCAGACCGCAGTGCTCGAGCAGGCGGCGAATGTTGTGCCTCCGGATCGCGCACCATCTCCTCGTACTGGACGCGCAGCATCTTGCCGGGCAGCACCGCATCCCAGTGATCCATGAGGGACAGGTAGGCGCGGTAGTAGCGCCCGAGATCCTCAAGGTCGTAGCTGAAGGTCTGACCGTCGGCGAAGTGCTGCTTGAAGGTGCTGAAGCAGGCATCCATGGGGTGCCGGCGTGCATCGATGATGGTCGCGTTGGGCAGGATCGCGTGGATCAGTCCGACATGGCTGAAATTGTTGGGTAGCTTGTCAGTGAAGTGCTCGCGGTCCGAGCGCAGTGCCATCGTCTCGCTGAGGTAGCGCGCGTCCGAGCGCAGCGCAGCTCCTCCTGCGGCAGGCGGCCGACGCGTCTCCGGGTAGCCATCCCGCCCGCGCGCCATATCGTCGAGCCGGCGCGTCAGGTTGATGATGTTCGGCAGCTCCATCGTGCCCTCGACGCGCGAGTGGCTGGCGAGGATCTGCTCGATCAGCGTCGAGCCCGAGCGCGGCAGGCCGACGATGAAGATGGGCGCGTGGCTCGGGTCGCCGCTGCCGGCGCGTGCGGCGAAGAACGACGCATTGAAAAAAGCGCGTATGCGGGCCGCGCGCTGCTCGAAGTGCTCGATCGCAAAGGGCGCATCTGCCCGCCGCAGCGCGTTGCCGCGCGCGTAGTGGCTGAAGGCCTCCGCGTAGCGCTGCGCGCTGCTCGAGGCCCTTGCCGAGGGCGAAATGCAGCTGGGCCTCGTTCTTGCGCTCGCCGCCGTCACTGCCGAGAGCCGTTGCAGGGTCGCCAGCTCCTCGTCACCGAAGGTGTAGTTCTTCAGGTCGGCAAGACCCCAGTAGGCCTCGCCGCAGTTCGGGCGCATCGCGAGCGCCGCCTTGTAGGAGGATTCGCTCGCCTCGCGTTGGCCGAGGGTCTTCTGGATGTGGCCGACGGTCAGACGAATGCGCACTTCGGCCGGATTCAGCAGCGCCGCGCTGCTCGTAGGCCTGTAGTGCGTCTTCCTGACGCAGCAGGCGGTACCGAGGCCGACGCCAGCGCGATCCACGACTCGCGGGCGGTCCGGTTCGATCTTGAGTAGATAGCGCGCGGCCGCCTCGGCCTCTTCGAGGCTGCCCATGGCCTGCAGCGCCGGACCCAGCCCGCGCCAGGCGACCGGCAGGTGCGCCGACTGCCGCAACGCATGGCGCAGCAGGCGTTCGGCGTCGCCGGGCATATCGGCCGCGAGCGAAAGCGATGCCAGTCCACAGAGGGCGGCCGCGTGGCTCGGATCCGCCTGCAGCACCTCGCGGAACAGGCGTTCGGACTCGCGCCGATCACTGGCCAGCAGCGCACTGCTGGCCTGTTCGATGCGCTGCCGGTGAGGGTCGCACAGCCGCGCGCGCTCGAAGGCGAGGCGCGCGTCCTCGTACTGATCCAGGTCGACCAGCGCATCGCCGTAGGCCAACCAGGCGCGATGATGGTGGGGCTCCGCCTGGAGTACTCGGCGTACCTGCTCACGCGCCTCCCGCGCCCGGCCCGCGGCACGATAGGCGCGCGCGAGATCGACGCGTGCACCGGCGAACTCGGGCGCCTGCGCCAACAGCGGTTCCAGCAGCGCGATGCTGTCGGCCGGGCGCTCCTGGTCCAGCAGCGCAGCACCGAGCAGCCAGCGGCAATTGAGGTCCGCGGGATTGTGCTGCTGCAGCGTACGCAGCATGCGCTCGGCGGTCGCGGCGCGGCCGGCGCGCAGCAGCATGTGCGCCTGACGCAGGCTCGCCTCGAAAGCGGACTTCGGCTGGGTCGCGTTCATGACGTGTGTGGGTCGCGGCCGGTGCGCGTGGCAAAGGGTACGGCAGTCGCGCCTCCGCAGGCCCGGCGCGCCGCAAACAAGCCTAGCACGCGTGCGCCGCCTTCGTAGATTGCCGAGCCTCAGGCTAAACTCGCGGCCAGCCCGGCCGGAAGTCGCACACGGCCGCAACAACGCGGTCTCTTTACAAACTCCCGCGAGCACGGGACGAGGACAAGTTTGTGCATCCGAAACCCCTGCTGGCACTCTTCGCGCTCGCCGCCGCCCTGCTGTCGCTCGATGCGCAGGCAGCCCGCGCGCTGCAACCCGAGGACTGGTACCGCTTCCAGGCGCTCTCGGACCTGCAGATCGCCCCCGACGGCTCCGCCATCGCGTACCTCGTCACGAGCTACGACAAGGAGTCCGACCAGAGCCGCAGCGCCCTGTGGAGCAGCGCCTGGACCTCCGGGGAAGCGGTGCAGCTGACGCGCGGGGAGAGCGTGACCGATCCGCGCTTCAGTCCCGACGGACGCTACCTGAGTTTCCTCGCGGCGCGCCCGGCGACGGGCGCGACCCAGCTGTGGCTGCTCGACCGCCGCGGCGGGGAAGCGCGCCAGGTGAGCCGCGTGGAGGGGGAGATCTCCGCCTACGAATGGTCGCCCGACGGGGTGCACGTGGTGCTGGTCATGCGCGCGGCCGCCGAAGCGGGCGACGGCAAGGCCAAGGCGGTGAAGCCGGTCGTCATCGATGACTACCAGTTCAAGCAGGACAAGGAGGGCTACCTCACGGCCGCCTCGCGCACCCATCTGTACCTTCTGGATACCCGCAGCGGCGCGAGCGAGGCACTCACCCAGGATCCGCAGCGCGAGGACCTCAACCCGGTGTTTTCCCCCGACGGGCGTGAGCTCGCCTACGTCAGCCACCTCAGCGGCGGCCCCGCCGAGGCGGCCCGCGATGACCTGTGCCTGATCGGCGCGCGGCCGAAGCAGACGCCGCGGCGACTGCTGTGGACGTACTCGCCCAACAAGCAGCGGCTCGCGTGGAGCCCGGACGGCAGCCTCATTGCCTTCCTGCAGGGCGAGGAGCCGAAGTTCACCGCCTACATCAGCGATCGGCTGGCCGTGGCGGAGGCCAAATCCGGCAAGGTGCGCGCGCTCACGGACGGGCTCGACCGTGCCGTCTACGGCCCGCGCTTCGCCGCCGACGGCGCCTCGATCCTGTTCTCGGTCGAGGACGATGGCTACCAGTATCCGGCCGCGGTGAAGCTCGCCAGCGGCGCGATCAAGCACCTCGCACAGAAGATGGTCGTGCACGATCTTGCCGTGGGGCGCGATCACACCGCGGTGCTGGTCTCCAGCGACACGGGACCGACCGAGGCCTATGCGCTCGAAGCGGGGAAGCTGCGTCCCCTGAGCGCGCACAACGCGGCGCTCTTCGCCGAGCTCAGCCTCGGCGCAGTCGAGGACATCGCCTTCCAGAGCGGCGATGGCACGCGCGTTCACGGGCAGATCGTCAAGCCGCCCGGCTACGCGGCGGGGCGCCGCTACCCCACCATCCTGTGGATCCACGGCGGCCCGAACGGCCAGGACGACCACTCGCTGGAGCTGTGGGGTTACGGGCCGCCGCTCGAGCGGCAGCTGTTCGCCACGCACGGCTTCGTGGTGCTCGCGATCAACTATCGCGGCGGCAGCGGTCGCGGTTCACAGTACGCGCGCTCCATCGCGGCTGACTGGGGTGACAAGGAAGTCGCGGACCTGCTGGCCGGAGTCGACTACGTGATCGCGCAGGGCATCGCGGACCCCAAGCGCTTAGGCATCGGCGGCTGGAGCTACGGCGGCATCCTCACCGACTACACCATCGCGAGCGATACGCGCTTCAAGGCGGCGATCAGTGGCGCCGGCAGCGGCAATCAGACCGCGATGTTCGGCGTCGATGAATACGCCACCCAGTACAACGCCGAGCTCGGGCCGCCCTGGCGCGACACGGCGCTGTGGCTGAAGGTGTCGTACCCGTTCTTTCACGCCGACCGCATCCGCACGCCCACGCTGTTCCTCGGCGGTGACAAGGACTTCAACGTGCCGCTCGCCGGCGGCGAGCAGATGTACCAGGCGCTGCGCACGCTCGGGGTGCCGGCGCAGCTCATCGTGTACCCGGGGGAATACCACGTGCTCACCCGGCCCAGCTTCCTGGTGGATCGTTCGCAGCGCTTCCTCGACTGGATGGACAAGTACCTGAAGGAGACACCCTAGCGCGCCGCCGCGGTGCCGCAGGCGAGCGGGTCGACCTGCGTGGCGCACGGATCGGTGAGGCTTTCGAGGAAGGCGACCAGCGCTGCGCGCTCGTCCGCGGAGAACGGCGAGCGTGGCAGGCGGTGATCGTGCGCGGGGGCGGCGGCGAGCGTGGAATAGTGCACCACCACCGCCGCCAGGCTCGCGAAGCGGCCGTCGTGCATGTAGGGCGCCGTGAGGGCGACGTTGCGCAGCGTCGGCACGCGCAGCGCGCCGGCCCCGGTGCCGTTGTCCGCAAAGCTGGCCGGGCCGGTCGGCCCGTGCGCGTCGCGCCAGTTGCCCGCGAAGTTGAAGCCCGAGTGACAGGAGGAGCAGCCGGCGCGCGCCGAGAAGAACAGCGCCATGCCGCGCTTGGCCTGCGGGCTTAAGGCCGTGTGCTCGCCCTCGAACACGTAGCGGTCAAAGGGCGAGCGCCCGAAGATCAGCGTGCGCTCGAAAGCCGCGATCGCGCGGATGAGGTTCACCAGGGTCACGGGCGTGGCTTCCCCGGGAAACGCCTGCGCGAAGCCGCGCGCGTACTCGGGCTGCTGCGCGAGCTGCGCGCACACGGCGGCCGCGCGACCCCGGAGCCCGAGCTCCACCGGGTGCTCGTTCATCAGGGGCACGAGCATCTGCGCCTCGAGCGAGCGCAGCCGCGGCTGGTCCCAGCCGAAGCTCACGTTGTAGGCGACATTCACCAGCGCCATGGCGTTGTGCGGCAGGGTCTGCCCGGTGGCGCCGCGGGCCTGCGCACGAGCGTCGGCGTAGGAGCGGCCGGGGTCATGACAGCTGGCGCAGCTGTAGCGCCCGGTCACCGACAGCTTAGGTTCGAAGAACAGGCGCCGGCCCAGCTCGACCTTGGCCTGCGACATGGGATTGTCGGCGGGCACCGCGGGAACCGGAAAGCCGCGCGGCAGCCGCCAGGGGTAGTCCGCCGCCGCGCACGGGCCGAGCAACAGCGCGAGCAGCGCCGCCGCGCCGCGCGCGCGCCACGCACGGGGGGGCTTCAGCGCCAGCTGGCGGCGGTGCCGGCGCGCGTCAGCGCCGCAGTCTGCGCCGCGATTTGTTCGCGCTCCTGGACCCACTTGTCGAACTCATCGAGGCTGTCGGCGCTGGCACCGTTGGCACCGTTGGCGCGCTGCGCGCTCGACCAGCCCTTCATCGCCGTGAGCAGCTTGCCGGCGAGGGCGCGGTTGCCGGCGTACAGGTCCAGGTACGACTGCTGCGCATCGGTGACGCGGTTGAGCCCGAGATAGGCCTCGCCGCGGTACTCGAGCGCGTCCGGGTAGCCCGGTTTCAAGGTCAGCGCCTTGGCGTAGGCGGCCAGCGCGTCGTCGTAGTTGCCGAGCTTGCGGCTGGTGTAGCCGAGGTAGTTCCACGCCTCGGGCAGCGAGTCATCCGCCCCGAGGGACTGCCTGAAGCGCGCGTTGGCCGCAGCGTAGGCCTCCTGCGCCTCGTGCTTGGCCTTTTCCTTCTTGCCCGCATCGGTGGCCTGCAGCGCGTACTCCTGCGCCTTGTCGGCTTTCTTCACGTAGTGCACGCCGTCGTTGTAGGCATCGCGGGCCAGCTGCTGCGGTGTCTGCTGGCGCGGCATGGACATCGAGGGGGTCGACATCGAGCCGCCGCCGTTGGCGAGGGCCACCGGTACCCAGACCGCCAGTACACAGCCTGGCAACAATTTCACGCTGCGCATGGATTCTCCGCGGACACGCTTGGGGACGCGCGCCTATGCTGCCTTGGCGGCTTTGGCGGGGGCAACAGCGGGAACTGCCTGCGGACGTTCCCGCCCTTCAGGGCTGACTCGACCAGTGCGCGTCGCGCAAGCGCCAGTGGCCCTGGTGCTGCTCCGCGACGGCCGTGAAGTAGCCGCGCTCGGTGCGCTGCTGCCCGTGCGCGTCGGTCTGCACCTCGGAGTAGGAGCTGCCCACCACGGCGAGCTCGCCCGTGAGCACGTCCACGCGCAGGTCATCGCCGAAGTGCAGCTCGATCCTGGGAAGGGTGCGCGTGAGCGCCTCGATGCCGCGCGCGGCGGCCGCCGCGTCCGCGAACACCAGGCGTCCGTCGGAGGCCATGAAGAACTCAGGCCCGTCGGCAAACTGGCGCTGCCAGGCGGCCGGCCCCTCCCGGGTCACATCCGCCGCCACGGCGCGCACGAACGTGCGCACGGCCGCGGCCGTCGCGGCGCGCTGCCCGGCATCATCCGCTGGGTGCGGCCCGCAGCCCGTCACCGCCAGCGCGAGTGCCGCGCCGCGCAGGGCCCAGGCCGGCGGCCGCACGCCGCGCTACCACTTGTTGCGCAGTTCGCGCAATTTCACGAACACGGTCTTCGGATCCGGGCGCTCGCCGATGTCGGGGAAACGCTCCCGCAGGCGCGCGATCACCGCCGGGCTCTGCAGGCGCAGGAAGGTGTTGATGCGCTTCTCCTCGCCGAGCGTCGTCACCGGCGCATCGGCGGGCTGGTGCTTCTTGGCCTCGGCGAGGAACTCGCCGGCGTCGCGGTTGGAGGGCTCGCGGTCGAGGGTGAACTCCAGGTTGCGCGCCAGGTATTCATGCCCGGGGTACACCCGGGTCGAGTCCGGCAGGCGCGCGAGCTGCATCGCGAAGGTGTCGTACAGCACCTCCGGGTTGCCGCCGTTGAAGCAGTTGCCCGCCCCGGCGTTGAAGAGCGTATCGCCGCAGAACAGCGCCGGCGTATCGGTGTGCGACAGCACGCACACGTGCGTCATGGTGTGCCCCGGGGTGTCCAGGCACTCGAGCTCGACGCGCCCCACCTTGATGAGGTCCCCCTTCTTCAGGCCGCGGTCGATGCCGGTGCCGATGCGCGGGGCGGCGCCCTCGTGCGCCAGCACCTTGGCCCCGGTCGCATCCTTCAGCCCCACGTTGCCGCCGGTGTGGTCGGAGTGCTCGTGGGTGTTGAGGATCTGGGTGATCTTCCAGCCGCGCTGCTTGGCCGTATCCAGCACCAGGCGCCAGTCGAGCGGGTCCACGGCCAGCGCCTCGCCGCTGTCCGGATCGGCGATCAGGTAGTGAAAGTTGCGCAGCGAATTTCCCGACCAGATCCGTTCCGTCAGCATGGAGCACCTCCGTTATGTATTTTCGTGGCAACGTACCGCGAAACACGCGCCCGCGCCATAATGCGCCCATGAAGCATTCGTTTCTGTTCGAGCCGGCGGTGTGGTCCGGGACAGGGACGTTGTGGCGCGCCGACGGCGAGCCGCTCGAGGCGCACGCGCGCACCGAGATTGCACACCGCCCGGAGTGCTGGCTGCTGTCGGGGAAGCTCAGGGTACTCGGCTCCCCGCCCACCGAGTTCGTGCAGGCCTATCTGATCGAGGCCCCCAAGGCGCCCGGCGAGAGCTTGAAGTGGACCTTCGAGAGCGCCATGTTCGGCAAGATCCAGGGCCGCTTCGCCGCGATCGGCTCCTCGATCCTGGCGGTGTACGGCTGCGAGGCCTCCGGCTACTACGGCTCGGAGCACTTCGGCCAGATCGACAAGGACAGCTACCGCTCGGCCGGCATGCTCCTGCTCAAGGACAAGCTGGTGTACTCGTGGGAGATGGTGCACCAGCGCGCCTGAGGCACGGCGCCGGTTAGCGCTGCGGCCCGAGCAGCAGGTCGTGCTGGTGCTGCACCTGCGAGAGCTGCGCAAGGCTGATCGGCACCAGCTCGCCCCCCAGGAAGGCGCGCGCCTGCAGGCGCGCCCGGCGCAACAGCTCGATCAGTGCCCCGGGCTCAAGGCCCGCAAGGCTCAGGCCCGCCGGGGAGTACTCGAGCAGCACGTTCTCGCAGCGGCCGAGGAGTTCCCCCGCACCGCGCAGCACGAAATACTCGAATCCCTCGACGTCGATCTTCAGCACGCGGATCGGCCGCTCGCCCAGCTGCTGCGCGCGCCAGAACGACTCGAGGGTGCGGACCGCGACCTGCACGGTCTCCCCCGCCCGCGGCGTCGCGATGAGGGTGTGGCGGCCGTTGTTGCTGTCCTTGTAGCGGCGCAGCTGCGCGGTGCCGTCCGCCTCGCCGAGCGCGAGGTTCAGCGCCGTCACGCGCGCGGCGGCGTTGGCGGCGAGATTGCGCGTGAGCAGGCCGTAGGTCTTCGGATCCGGCTCGAAGGCAAAGATCTGCGCGCCCGGCTCACTCAGCCGATCCAGCAGCACGCTGTACCAGCCGATATTCGCCCCCACATCGAGCGCCACGTCACCCGGACCCAGGTGCACGTGCTCGAGCAGGTAGCGCGTGATCACCGGCTCGTGCGCCCCCAGGCGGTAGATGTGGCGCGTGATGACATCGGCGCCGGGCCCGGTGAAGGTGAGGTCGAACGGTGCGGCGCGCGCCTGCACGTAGCCATCGCGGCTCGCGAGGCGCGCGAGCCCGAACCTGAGCGAGCGCCACACGCGCAGCGCCCAGGGATATTCGACCCGGGTCGGCGCAGCTGTCGGCGGGGTGGACGTCATGCAGGACGGTGGGGCGCAGTGACCGCGGCGGCTGATTTTACTCCTTGGCGCGCCGCGCGCCGTACCTTCTCGCGGGGCGCCCGTGACAGCCGCGCGGCGCGCTCCTAGACTGTCGCCCCCCGAGCACCGACGAGGCAGACGCCATGCTGCAGCTACGCCGCAGTGCCGACCGCGGATTCTTCGATCACGGCTGGCTCAAGACCTATCACACCTTCTCCTTTGCGGACTACCAGGACCCGCAGTGGGTGGACTTCGGCCCGCTGCGCGTGATCAACGACGACCTGGTGGCCCCGGGAGAGGGCTTCGGCACGCACGGCCACCGCGACATGGAGATCGTCACCTACATCCTCGAAGGCGAGCTGCAGCACCGCGACTCCATGGGCAACGGCTCGCTCATCCGCGCCGGTGACGTGCAGCGCATGAGCGCCGGCACCGGCGTGATGCACAGCGAGTTCAATCCGTCCGCCGCCACCGCGGTGCACCTGCTGCAGGTCTGGATCCGCCCGGAGGCCGAGCGGCTGCCGCCCGGCTACGAGCAGAAGCACTTCACGGCCGCCGACAAGCGCGGACGCCTGCGGCTCATCGCCGCCCGCGACGGCGAGGAGGGCGCGGTCGTCATCCACCAGGACGCGCGCGTGTACGCCGGGCTGTTCGATGGCGCCGAGCGCGCCGACTACGCACTCGCCGCCGGCCGGCGCGCGTGGGTGCACGTGGCGCGCGGGGCACTGTCGCTGGATGAGACGCCCCTGAACGCGGGCGATGGCGCCGGAGTCAGCGGTCCGGCGCGGCTCGCGCTGCACGCGGGCGCGGATGCCGAGGTGTTGCTGTTCGACCTGCCCTGAGGGCTAGGCGCGCAGCGCCGGCAGGTAATGATCGACGAGGAGCGCGGCGAACAGCCACATGAGGTAGGTGACCGAGAAGCGGAACACGCGCATCGGCAGTTCCTCGCGCGCGGTGATCCTGAGCGCCAGCGCGTAGTACAGGAAGCCGCAGTTGAGCCCGAGCGCGGTCACGAGGTAGACCAGGCCGCTCATGTGCGTCAGGAAGGGCATCAGGGTCACCAGCACCAGGAGCACGGTGTACAGCAGCACCTGGTGGCGCGTGTAGGCGAGGCCGTGCGTAACCGGCAGCATCGGGATGCCGGCGCGCGCGTACTCGTCGCGGCGCGCGATCGCCAGCGCCCAGAAGTGCGGCGGCGTCCACACGAAGATGATGAGGAACAAGAGCAGCGCATTGGGATCGATGCTGTTGGTGACCGCCGCCCACCCCAGCACCGGCGGTGCCGCGCCGGCGGCGCCGCCGATCACGATGTTCTGCGAGGTGGCGCGCTTCAACCACACGGTGTAGACCACCGCGTAACCGATGAGCGACAGGAAGGTGAGCGCCGCGGTGAGCAGGTTCACCAGGAAGGCGAGGATCGCCATCGAGCTCACCCCGAGGACGGCGGCGAAGATGAGCGCGTTGCGCTCGGTGAGGGTGCCGGTCGGCAGCGGCCGCGAGCGCGTGCGCGCCATCTGCTCATCGATGCGCCGGTCGAGCACGTGGTTGATGGTGGCCGCGCACGCGGCCGCCAGCGCGATGCCGAGGTTGCCGAACACCAGCGGTGCCAACGCGGGCAGGCCGGGGCTCGCCAGCAGCGTGCCGACGATCGCCGTGAAGCTGATGAGCGTGACGACCTTCGGCTTGGTGAGCTCCAGGTAACGGCGCCAGACAGCGCCCGCGCCCGGTGCATAATGCGTTGTCGTCGCCACGTGCATGAAGAGCGGTCTGATCGGGGAGGGGCAGCCTAGCAGATCACGCCCCGGCGCAGCCGCCGGGACTGCGGCGGCCGCGCGCCCGCTGTCCGCCCGGCGTGCCCCGGGCGGCTGCAGTGGGTAAAAAAGCAAGGGTACGGACAAGCGCCGGAGCAATCATGAGTTTTCCCGAGGATATCTTCACCGAACAAGAGGCCGACCCGGACACGCTGGCGAACCTTGGGCCGCTGCGGCGCCTGGCGGGCGTGTGGGAGAGTGCCGGCGGCGTGGACATCAACCCGAAACCGGAGGGGCCCGAGCGGCGCGACTTCAGCGAGCGCCATGAACTGCAGCCGATCGACGCCCAGGCCAACGGTCCGCAGCTCTTCTACGGCCTGCGCTATCACACGCACATCCTGGCGAGCGACGAGGACTCCACCTTCCACGACCAGACCGGCTACTGGCTGTGGGAACCGGCCACGGGGCTGGTGCTGCAGACGCTGTCCATCCCGCGCGGGCAGGTGGCGATCGCCGCGGGGCACGCGAGCGCGGATGCCACGGAGCTGGTGCTGACCGCCCGGCGCGGCGACCCCGGCTACGGCATCTGCTCGACCGCCTTCCTCGAGTACGCGTTCCGCACCGAGTCATACCGCATCGAGGTTATCTTCAATCCCGACGGCAGCTGGAGCTATGTCCTGGACACCATGCTGATCGTGCGTGGCCGCGAGGAGCCCTTCCTGCACCGCGACCGCAACACGCTGGTAAAGGTGGCGGAGCCGACGCCGAACCCGCTCGCGCTGCTGCGCCAGTCGCAGGCCGGGAAGAGCGCACCCGGCGCCCGCTGAAGCAGGTCCCGCCGCCGGCGCGCTTGAGGGCCTTTTCCTAGCGGGTGCTCAGGGCGCGCAGCAGCGCCAGGGTCGCCAGCAGCAGCAGCGCCGCACCCGCGGTGTGCGCGGTGGCCAGCCACAGCGGGAAAGCCCTGAGCACCATGGAGACACCGATGGCAAGCTGCACGGCGAGCGCGGCCAGCACCGCCCAGGCGCGCGGCCGCGCCACCGCGAGACCCTTGCGCCGCAGCACGAACAGCGCCGCGAGCGTCAGCGCCGTCGCGGCGAGGATCGCGCCCAGGCGGTGCGTGAGGTGGATGGCGACGCGCGCGGGGTTGTCGAGCACGCCACCCTCGTAATTGAGGTCGTGCCCGTGCCACAGCACGAAGGCGTGGGCGTAATCGCGCGGCGGCCACCAGAGCCCCTGACAGGTGGGGAAATCTGGGCAGGCAATGGCGGCGTAGTTGCTGCTGGTCCAGCCCCCGAGCGCGATCTGCAGCGCGAGCGCTGCCAGCCCGAAGAGCGTCAGATGGTAGGCGCTGCTCAGCGGGGAGGCGCCGCCGCCGCTCACCGGGCGGCCGCGCAGGGTGCTCGCGCCCCAGGAGCTGGTCGGCAGCGACAGCGTGAGCCACCACAACAGCGCGAGCGTCGTCATGCCGAACAGCAGATGCAGCGTCACGATGAGCGGGTTCAGCCGCCAGGTCACCGTCAGCATGCCCAGCAGCGCCTGCAGCAGCAGCGTCGCCAGCAGCGCCAGGGCGAACGGCACGCTCACCAGGCGCTGGCGGCGCGCGCCAACCGCCAGCGCCACGAGGGCGAGGATGATGGCGCTGAGCGTGCCCACCGCGTAGCGGTGCAGCATCTCGCGCCAGGCCTTGCCGAGCTCGAGCGGCCGCCCGGCGTACTGCGCCTGCGCCTCCGCGCTGTGCTGCGCGGCGCTCGGGGTGAGCTGTCCGTAGCAGCCCGGCCAGTCAGGACAGCCCAGTCCCGCCGCGGTGAGGCGCACGTACGCCCCGAGCACCACCACCGCGAAGCACAGCAGCACTCCGGCGATGGCGAGGCGGCGCATCCAGCGGGCGACCGGCATGTTGGAACGCTCCCCCTGTCGCTGCCGTCAGCCGATGTGCGACAGCCGCAGCAGTTTCTTCAGGTCCTCAAGCAGCCCCCGAGGATTCTGGCGCGCATCGTAGCTCATCATGAGATTGCCGAGCGGGTCGACCACGAACAACGTGTACTCGCGCTGCTGCGAAGGGAACTGCTGCAGCAGCGCCGCCGCCGGCGCCCCCTGCGCGTCCAGCACCACGAGGCCTGCGTGCTCCTGCGCCAACTCGGGCGCGCAGCAGTGCGCGGTCACGAGGAACAGGCGCGCCACGCGCGTCATGTCGTTGTTGAGCGCGAGGCGCGTCTGGCGCATGACGTAGAGCGTCGCGCGGCACGCGGCCTCGCAGGCGCCGTCGCCCACGTAGACGAGCGACCACTGGCCGCGGAACAGTGCCGCCGCCGGCGCGGACGTCCCGGGCGCGGGCTCGAAAGCCGGCAGCGGCCGCGGCGGCTGGATGAGGACGCCGTGGTTGACGCTGCCGGCGGGACGCCAGCTGCTGCCGTAGTAGGTGCAGAAGGCGAGCACCAGCGGCAGCAGGAACAAGGCGGCCAGCAGCGCGAGGGTGCGCAGGTTACGCGCGCGCAGCGCGGCGGCAGGGTCGCTCATGCAGGCCGCCGTCGGCGCCGCAGCAGCATGACCGTCCACACGATGAGCGCCAGCGCCGCGAAGCTCCACCACTGGATCGCGTAGGAGAAGTGCCGCAGCGGTGACATGCCCGGCGGCTGCCAGTCGCGCACGTAGCCGAACGGCGCCTGCGCATCGAGCAGCAGGATGCGCGGCTCGAGCGGCGCGCCGAGGGCGCTCACGAGCTCAGCCATGTCGGGAAACGCCGTGACCTTCGGCCACGCGCCCTGCGGCGGCGCCCGCCCCAGCGCCAGCCCGGGACTCGGCAGCTGCGCCACCCGCCCGCTGAGGGTCACCGTGGTGCCCTCGGGCAGCGCCACCGGCGGCAGCTGCGCGCGCGAACCGCTGAAGGGCACCCAGCCGCGATCCACCAGCAGCGTCGTGGCGCCGGGTCGAGCCAGGGGCGTGAGCACTTCGTAGCCCGCCCGTCCCTGGTAGGAGCGGTTGTCGAGCAGGAACTGGTGGGCCGCGTCGTAAGTGCCGGTGACGCTGACGCGCTGGTAGAGCGCGACCGCTGCGAGCGGCCGGTTGCCGAGCGCGAGCGTCTGCGCCGCGCCGCGGGCAAAGCGCTCCCACTGCTCCTGGCGCTGGCTGCCCCGCTGCCACTGCCACAATCCGAGCCGCACGCACAGCGCGGCGGCGGCGAGTGCCAGCAGCGCGAAGGTAAGCCAGATGAAGCGGCCGCGTCTCATCGGCGGGCGGCCGCTGCGAGCCGCGCGTTACACTCTCGCCCATGGGACCGATCATCTGGCTGCTGGTGTTCCTGTGCCTGGCGGGCATCCTGGTGAGCCTGGCTTCCGGACTCTTTCATTTGTCGCGCGGCCGCGATGATGAGGACTCGCGCAAGCTGGCGCGCGCGCTCACCGTGCGCATCAGCCTGTCGCTGGCGCTGTTCGCGCTGCTGCTGCTGGCCTGGCGCCTCGGCCTGATCGCCCCGCACCCCTTCGGCCAGGGCAGTGTGCCGCCGCATCCCTAGCCAGCACCGGCGCGCGCCGCGCGCACTGCCGCTACAGCCAGTAGACGAAGATGAACAGGCCGAGCCACACCACGTCGACGAAGTGCCAGTACCAGGCGACCGCCTCGAACGCGAAGTGACGCTTGGGCGTGAAGTGCCCGCGCAGCACGCGCAGCCAGATCACCAGCAGCATGATGGCGCCGATGGTCACGTGCAGGCCGTGGAAACCGGTGAGCATGAAGAACGTCGAGCCGTAGATGCCGGTCGACAGCCGCAGCCCGAGTTCCTTGTAGGCCTCGCCGTACTCGTGCGCCTGGAAGCCGACGAAGGTGAACCCCAGGAGGAAGGTGAGCGCGAGGAAGATCGCCAGCCGCACCCGGTGTCCGGCACGCAGCGCATGGTGCGCGATCGTGACGGTGAGGCCGCTGGTCAGCAGGATCGCGGTGTTCAGCAGCGGAATGCCGATCGCCGGGATGGTGCTGAAGGTGCCGTCGACCCCGCCGACGCGCGCCGGCCCGTTGGTGGGCCAGGTGCCTTCGAACTGCGGCCACAGGATGTAGTTGGTGAATACCTTGACGCCCTCGCCTCCCAGCCACGGCACCGACAGCACGCGCGCGTAGAAGAGCGCGCCGAAGAAGGCCCCGAAGAACATGACCTCGGAGAAGATGAACCACATCATCCCCATGCGGAAGCTGCGGTCGACCTGCAGGTTGTAGATGTGGGCCTGGTTCTCGTCGATGACCACCGAGAACCAGCCGAAAAACAGGATCGCCATGAGGATGGCGCCCGGCAGGAACACCAGCCCGCTGCCCCAGTCGTTGAGGTAGGTGATGGCGCCGAGCATGGTGGTGAACAGCGCCACCGAGCCCACGATCGGCCACGGGCTGTGGTGCGGGATGTAGTAGTGGCTGGCTTCGGGTGTTTCGGCGTTGGCCATGGTGAGCTTTCTGGACTTGGATCCTGGGAACCCTGGATGAGAGTGCTAGCGTCGCGACACGCGCGAGGACTCGTCGTAGAAGGTGTACGCGAGGGTGATCATGTCGATGTGCGCCGGCAGCGCCGGGTCGAGGATAAAGCGCACCGGCATGGTGCGCCCCTCGTTGAGGCGGAAGTGCTGCGGCGCGAAGCAGAAGCACTCGGTCTTGTGGAAGTAGGCCGCCACCTCGGAGGGGGCGATGTTGGGCATGGCCTGTGCGGTGCTGTCGCGCCCGGTGAGGTTGTGCGCGAAGAACTCCGCGGTGTACAGCTGCCCGGGATGCACCTGCAGCGTGCGCTGCACCGGGCGGAACTCCCACTCGCCGGCGCTGGCGACGTCGGCGAGGAACTGCACCGTCACCGTGCGGTTGACCTGCGGATGCTCGATGGCGCTCACCTGCTGCAGCAGCTTGCGCTGGTCCCCGTAGCCGGTGACCGAGCACAGCACGCCGTAGAGCGGCACCAGCGCGAAGCCGAAGCCGAAGGCGCCCGCCGCGATGGCGAGCAGCTTCCAGGTCAGCACGCGGTTGGCGCGGTCCGGGGCGTTCATCGCGAGCCGCGCACCAGGGCGAGCACCACGAAGCCGAGGTAGAAGCCCGCGGCGATCAGCGCCCAGAAGATCGCGCTGTTGCGCACGCGCCGGCGGCGCGCCCGCTCATCCTCGTTCATGGCGGCGCTCGTCATCAGTGGGTGGCGCCACGAGCGATGAGCGCGTCCGAGGGCGGGGTGGTCCAGGAGTGATACGGCGGCGGCGAGGACAGCTCCCATTCCAGTCCGTGCGCGCCCTCCCAGGCCTTGTTGCCGATCGGCGTGCCCGCGCGCACGCACTTCCACACGATGTACGGGAACAGCAGCTGCGCCAGCCCGAAGCCGAAGCCGCCGATCGAGGACACCATGTTCCAGTCGGTGAACTGCACGGCGTAGTCGGGGATGCGGCGCGGCATGCCGGCGAGCCCGAGGAAGTGCTGCGGGAAGAACAGCACGTTCACGAAGATGGTGGACAGCCAGAAGTGCCAGGTGGCGAGCTTCAGGTCGTACATCTTGCCGGCCCACTTCGGCAGCCAGTAGTAGACCCCGGCCATGATGCCGAAGATCGCCCCCGGCACCAGCACGTAGTGAAAGTGCGCGACCACGAAGTAGGTGTCCTGGTACTGGTAGTCGGCCGGCACGATGGCGAGCATGAGTCCCGAGAAGCCGCCGATCGAGAACAGGAACAGGAACGCGAGCGCGAACAGCATCGGCGGCTCGAACGTGAGGGAGCCCTTCCACATGGTGGCGGTCCAGTTGAACACCTTCACGCCCGTGGGCACGGCGATCAGCATGGTCGAGAGCATGAAGAACAGCTGCCCGGCGAGCGGCATGCCGACGGTGAACATGTGGTGGGCCCACACGATGAAGGACAGGAAGGCGATCGAGGCCACCGCGTACACCATGGCCTCGTAGCCAAACAGCGGCTTGCGCGAGAACGTGGGGATGACCTCCGAGACGATGCCGAAGGCCGGCAGGATGAGGATGTACACCTCCGGGTGCCCGAAGAACCAGAAGATGTGCTGGAACATCACCGGGTCACCGCCGCCGGCGGCGGTGAAGAAGGTGGTGCCGAAGAAGTGGTCGGTGAGCAGCATGGTCACCGCCCCCGCCAGCACCGGCATGACCGCGATCAACAGATAGGCGGTGATCAGCCAGGTCCACACGAACAGCGGCATGCGCAGCAGCGTCATCCCCGGCGCGCGCAGGTTCATGATCGTCACCACGACGTTGATCGCGCCCAGGATCGAGGAGGCGCCCATCATGTGCACGGCGAAGATCAGCATCGGGAAGGAGGCGCCGTTCTGCAGCACCAGCGGCGGGTACATGGTCCAGCCGCCCGCCGGCGCGCCGCCCGGCACGAACAGCGAGGACAGCAGCAGCGTGAACGCGAACGGCAGGATCCAGAAGCTGAAGTTGTTCAGGCGCGGCAGCGCCATGTCCGGCGCCCCGAGCTGCATCGGGATCATCCAGTTGGCGAGCCCGGTCCACGCCGGCATCACCGCGCCGAAGATCATGACGAGCGCGTGCATCGTGGTCATGGAGTTGAAGAACTGCGGGTCGACGAACTGCATGCCGGGCTTGAACAGCTCCAGCCGGATCACCATCGCCATCGCCCCGCCGATGAAGAACATCGTGCAGGCGAAGATCAGGTACATCGTGCCGATGTCCTTGTGATTGGTGGCGAATACCCAGCGGCGCCAGCCGTGCGGCTTGTGCTCGTGATCCTCGTGCGTGGCGTCGTGTACGTGCGCGTCGGCCATGGTGCTTCTCTAATTGATAGTTTGTCAGGGAGCGGTCGTGGCGGGGCTCGCCGGGGCGGCTTGCGGGGTGGGGGCCGGCGCTGCGGCCTGCTTCACCGCGGCGGCCTTCTGCTTGAGCCACGCGGCGAAGTCCTCCGGCGAGCGCACGTCCACGACGATCGGCATGAAGCCGTGGTCGCGGCCGCACAGCTCGGCGCACTGACCGCGGTACAGGCCCGGCTTGTCCGCGTCGACCTTGAACCAGGCCTCGTTGACGAAGCCCGGGATCGCATCCTTCTTCACCCCGAAGGCCGGCACCCACCAGGCGTGGATAACGTCGGCGCCGGTGATGAGCAAGCGCACCTTGACCCCGGCGGGCACCACCAGCGGGTGGTCGACGTTCAGCAGATAGTGCTGCACGCCGCTCGGGTCGATCCCGGAGCCCAGGTCGCGCGCCGCGTCGCTGGCGCGGTCCAGGTGCGAGAAGTAGGAGACCCCGTCGTCGAGGTAGTCGTAGTTCCAGCCCCACTGAAAGCCGGTCACCTTGATGGTGAGCTCGCTGTGGGTGGTGTCCTCGATGCGCACCAGGGTCCTGGCGGCCGGCACCGCCATCGCCACCAGGATGATCACCGGCACGATCGTCCAGACGATCTCCACCTTGGTGTTGTGCACCTGGGTGACGTCCGCCACCGCACCCTGCGATTTGCGGAACTTCACCAGCGAATAGATCATGACGGCGAACACCAGCACCGCGATCACCACGCAGATCCAGAAGATCTCCATGTGCAGCTGGTAGATGTCGCGGCTCATCGCCGTGACCCCCTCGGTCATGTTCAGCTGCTTCCAGCCCGAGACCACGCCGTCCTCTTCCGCGTGCGCGAAAGGGGCGACGAGGGCCGCAACAGCCAGGGCGTAGGAGGCGAGTCTTGGACGAATCATCTTGGACCTGTGCCTTACAGCGTGCGGGCGGCCGGGCCGCCCAGCGCGCAAACCTCGAGGAATCACTACAGCCGCCGCCCCGTTGCCCGTGGGCTCACGGCCAGGAGGGCGATTCATTGACGCGACCGATCAGGCGCTGCAACCGCAGTGCCAGACCGCGACGCTCCTCTTCCGTGAGGAAGCTGCCCAGCTCACATTGACGGCCGTGCGACTCGATCACGAGCCGGCTCGGGTGCAAGCGTGCCGCGGGGCGGCGCAGTTTAACCTGCGCCCAATGCCGCGGGAACACAACGTGCGCGCTCGCGCCCCGGCGGCGCGATTCGATGCTGATTTCTTCGGCGGTGAGCGTGACGCTCTCGGCGCAGAAGCGGCGCGCGAGGGAGCCGCGCAGTGCCCACCCCAGCAGCGCGAGCTCCAGTCCGGCGAACGGCAGCACCGGCCAGAAGCCGCGCAGTGCGAGGAAGGCGGCGATGCCAAGGGGCGCCACGCAGGCGCTGAGGAAGAACAGCTGCGCGCCGCGCACGCTCAGGGCGCAGTTCGGGCGGATCTCGATGTGCACTCGGTCGCTGTGCGCCACCGCATCGATGGTAACGCGCGAGGACTTTTATTCAAGGCGCCTCAGACTCTTAGGCTGCGCTGTGCGAGGCGCGCGGCCGCCTCGGTCAGGCACACCGCGGCGGCCCCGGCGGCGAGGTTCGGGACCACCGCGAGCGCGGGCTCGCCGAGCAGCCGCTCGAGCGCGGCGAGATTGTCCGCCGCGCGCTCCAGCGCCGGATCCACGCCGCTTGCGATCCAGCCGGCAAAGGTCACCCCGTGCGCCTCGATGGCCAGGCGCGTCAGCTGCGCGTGGTTCAGGCAGCCGAGCTTCAGGCCCACCACCATCAGGGCCGGAATGGACAGTGACCAGGTGAGGTCGGCCATGGTGCGCTGATCGCTGATGGGTGCGAACCAGCCGCCCGCCCCCTCCACCACCACCCAGTCGGCCTGCGCCGCCAGAGCGTCGTAGCCGCGCCGGATCCTGCTGGTATCTACCTCGATCCCGGCCTCTTTTGCGGCGATATGCGGCGAAATCGGGGGTTCAAAGCAATAAGGATTGATATGGGCGTAGTCCGCGGCCACATTGCCGCTGTCGGCCAGCGCCAGGGCGTCGGCGTTGCGCAGGCCGTCCGCGGTGCGCTCGGCGCCGGATGCGACCGGCTTCATGACCGCGACCCGGAAGCCCGCGGCCACGAGGCCGCGCGCCAGCCCGCAGGCCACGACGGTCTTGCCGACCCCGGTATCCGTGCCGGTGACGAAGATGCCGCGCCCGCTCATGCCGGCCCCCGGCGCCGGATCGAGCCGGCGGCGATGCGCGTTTCGGCGCCGACCGCCGGGGCGGCGGCACGCCCCGCGGCACCCCAGGCGGCGCCGTAGATGACCTCGAAGGTCGCCGGCAGCGTGCCCTCGCGCCGGACCTGCTCGTACGCCGCGCTCATGCGCGCCAGGTGCGCGCGGCCGAGCAGCGAGCGCGGCCGCCCGGCGGTGACGTTGTGCGCCCCGATCGCCTTGAGGTCGCGCATCAGCGCGAGGGTGTCGGGGTAGTGCACCTCGTGGCGGTCGACGTCCAGCACCGGTTCGGTGAGCCCGGCGCGCACCAGCGCCGCGCCCACATCGTGCACGTCGAGGAAGTGATTCACGTGGTTGTAGCCATCGGCGTGGGCCCAGGCGCTGCGCAGCTCCTGCAGCGTCGCGGGCCCGAAGGTGCTGAAGGCCAGGAAGCCCCCCGGCCGCAGCACGCGGCGTACCTCGGCGAGCGCGGCATCCGGGGGCTGACACCACTGCAGCATGAGATTGCTGAACACCAGGTCGACGCTGGCGCTGGCCAGCGGCAGCCGGGCGGCATCCCCGCAGGCACGTGCAAAGCGCCGCCACAGTCCCTGGTGGTGGCGCGCCTCCCTGAGCATCCCCAAGGACAGATCCACCGCCACGACGAGGGCGCGCGGATAGCGGCGCCGCAGTTCGCGCGCGCAGCGTCCGGTGCCGGCGCCGAGGTCGAGCACCACGGCGGGGGTGAAGGCAAAGTCGCCGAGGCGCCCGAGGAGTTCATCGCCCACCTGCGCCTGCAGGCGCGCCGCGGCCTCATAGTGGCCGCTGGCGCGATCAAAGGCGGCGCGCACGCGCCGGCGATCCAGGCCAAAGGCCTCCGCCGCCTCAGCCACGGACAAAGCCCTCCACCAGGGACGCGAAGCGCTGCGGGTGGGAGAGGAAGGGGGCGTGCGCGGCGCCGCTGAATTCCACGTAGCGCGCATCGGCGAGCGCGGCCAGCGCGCGCGAAGCGCCGGGGCGCACGATGCGGTCGCGGGTGCCCGCCACCACCAGCGCCGGCACGCGCACCATCGGCAGCGCCGGGCGCAGGTCCGCATCACGCAGCCGCTCCAGGCCGTGCGCGAGCGCCTCCGGCCGCGCCGCGCCATGGCGCGCCAGCGCGCTGCGCAGGCTCTTCAGAACCCGCGCGGCGGTGCGCGGCGCATTGCCGCGCACCTGCAGGGCGAGGAACTCATCGACCGCCTGCCCGTCGCCGCGGCGCACCCGGGCGGCGAGCCGCGTCAGCAGCGCGGGCGCGGTGCCGAAGGGCCAGCCGGGCCCGGCGAGAAAGCGTGGCGTGGTGCTCACCAGCACCAGCCGCTCGATGCCCGCCGGCATCGCTGCGGCCAGATCGAGCGCGAACTGGCCGCCGAGCGACCAGCCGACCAGCGCGTAGCGCTCGGTGAGGGGGGCGAGCGTCTCGTGCACCCGCCACGCCTGGGCGGCGGGGGAGCTCGCGCTGGCATCCCAGTCGCTCTTGCCGTGTCCGGGAAGGTCGATGGCGATGACGCGGCAGCGCCGCGTGAGCTCGCGTGCCACGGAGTCCCACACGCGCAGGTTCAGGCTCCAGCCGTGCAGCAGCACCAGATCCCGGCCGCGGCCGCGGATCTCGAAGTTAAGGGCACTCACGCCCCACCACTGCGCACCCGTGCGCAGGCACGGGCGAGGCGCGCCACGAGCTCCTCGATCTGCTCGCCCGTGTGTTCCGCGGACAGCGTGACCCGCAGCCGCGCGCGGCCGGCGGGCACGGTCGGGGGGCGGATGGCCATGACGCACAGCCCCGCCGCGCGCAGCTCGCGCTGCACCTGGAGGGCCTCGGCGGCGCCGCCGAGCAGCACCGGCTGGATGGGGGTGGCCGAGTCCATCAGTGGCAGGCCGGCCGCCTGCGCCAGTTCCCGGAAGCGCCTGACGTGCGCGTGCAGCCGCTCGCGCCGCCAGCCCTCCTGCTGCAGCAGCCCGAGCGCCGCGCGGCTCGCGGCCGCCACCGGCTGCGGCAGCGCCGTCGTATAGATATAGGAGCGTGCCGTCTGCATCAGGAACTCGATGAGCTCGGCTGGCCCCGCGACGAAGGCGCCGAAGGAGCCGAAGGCCTTGCCCAGGGTGCCGATGAGCACCGGGACCTGCGCCTCATCCAGGCCGAAGTGCTCGAGCGTGCCGCGGCCGCTGGCCCCGATGACCCCGAGTCCGTGCGCGTCATCCACGACGAGCCAGCTCCCCTGCGCGGTCGCCACGCGCGCCAGCTGCGGCAGGGGTGCCAGATCCCCGTCCATGCTGAAGACCCCGTCGCTGCCGATCAGGGCCGTGGGCGCGGGCGCGGCGGCCGCGAGGCGCTCCGCGGCGGCGGCATCGGCGTGGGGGTAGCGCCGCAGCTGCGCGCCGCACAGGCGCGCGCCATCCAGGAGCGAGGCGTGGCTCAGGCGATCGAGCAGCACCTGCTGCCCGCGCCCGGCGAGCGCGGTCATCACGGCAAGGTTGGCCATGTAGCCGGTCGAGAAGAGCAGTGCCCGCCCGCGCTGCGTGAAGGCGGCGAGCTCCTCCTCCAGGCGCGCGTGCTCGGCGCCGTGACCGGTGATGAGGTGCGAGGCACCGCTGCCGGCGCCGGCGCGCGCCGCGCATGCCCCCATGGCGGCCGCGAGCGCCGGGTGGCGCGCCAGGCCCAGGTAATCATTGCTGCTGAAGTCGACGAGCTCGCGGCCGCCGGCGAGCCGCAGCACCCGGCGCGCATCGGCCGCGAAACCCTCCACCGTGAGGCGCTCGCGCCGCAGGTGCGCCGCCTCCAGCCGCGCCAGCGCGGCGCCTAAGGCCGGCACACCGCGCTTGCTGGCGAGCGGCTGCAAGGCGCGCCTAGCAGGCCGCGACGCCGGCGACCTCGCCGCCGCGGGCGCTGGCGGGGGCGGGTGCCGGCGCGCTCTCGGCGCGCAGGCCCAGCCGTGCGAACAGCTGCCGGTCGCGCGTGACATCGGGATTGCCGGTGGTGAGCAGCTTCTCGCCGTAGAAGATCGAGTTGGCGCCGGCGAGGAAGCACAGCGCCTGCAGCTCATCGCTCATGGCCTCGCGTCCGGCGGACAGGCGCACGTGGGCGCGCGGCATGAGCAGGCGCGCCACCGCGATGGTGCGCACGAAGTCGAAGGGATCGACGTCCGGGGCGTCCGCGAGCGGCGTGCCGGGCACCTTGACCAGCTGGTTGATCGGCACGCTCTCCGGGTGCTCGGGCAGGTTGGCGAGCGTGCGCAGCAGCTCGGCGCGGTCGCCCTGGGACTCCCCCAGGCCCACGATGCCGCCGCAGCACACCTTGATGCCGGCGGCGCGCACGGCGGCGAGCGTGTCGAGCCGCGCCTGGTAGGTGCGCGTGCTGATGATCTGGCCGTAGAACTGCGCGGAGGTATCGAGGTTGTGGTTGTAGTAGTCCAGGCCGGCCTGCTTGAGCGTCTCGGCCTGCTGCGGCTCGAGCATGCCGAGCGTCGCGCAGGTCTCAAGACCCAGGGCGCGCACCTCGGCGACCATCTGCGCGATGATCGCAAGCTCGCGCGCCTTCGGGGAGCGGTAGGCCGCGCCCATGCAGAAGCGCGTGGCGCCGGCGGCCTTGGCGCGTTCGGCGGCGGCGCGCACCGCGGCCACCTGCAGCAGGGCCTCAGCCTCCAGCCCGGTGTCGAAGCGCACGCTCTGCGGGCAGTAGGCACAGTCTTCCGGGCAGGCGCCGGTCTTAATCGACAGGAGCGTGCTCATCTGCACCGTGTTGGGCTCGTGGTGCGCACGGTGCGCGGCCTGCGCGCGCACGATCAGGTCCATGAACGGCAGCGCGAACAGGGCGCGCACCTCGCTTGTCGACCAGTCGTGCCGGATCGCCGGGAAGGTAGCCTGACTCATCGCTTGCATCCTCATCGCGGCGGGCGGGGGCGCCGGGCGCGAGCGACGATGCCCGAGCGCCGGCGCCCATGTCAACGTTGCGGGGTGCCGGAAGTCGACAATTGGCGCCCGTTCAGGCAGGCGCCCCGAGCAGGTGAGCGAGGAACGCCGCGCCGACGGCCAGCGCGCCGAGCACCGCCAGCAGCACCCCGGCGGCGGCGCAGTCCTTGACGGCGCGGATGGCGGGGCTGTCGGCGGGGTGCAGCGCATCGGCCAGGCGCTCGATCGCGCTGTTGAGCAGTTCCGCGGCCAGCACGGCGCTGCTGGCGAGCAGGAGCAGGGCCCACCACAGCGCGCCCGGGCGCAGCAGCCCGAGCGCGACGAGCACCCCGAGGAAGGCGAGACACTGGGCCTTGAGGCTGTGCTCCTGGGACAGCGCGTGCGCAAACCCCTGCAGCGCGTACCGCAGGCGCGCCGCAAAGCCGCGGTTCTTCCACGCGCTCAAGGGTTATAGACGTACTGCAGCAGGATGCCGACGAAGATGACGAGCCCGACGTACTGGTTGTTGAGGAAGGCGCGCAGGCAGCCGCCGGGCTCGCGGCGGCGGATGAGCCACTGCTGCCACAGGAAGAGGATGGTGGCGGCGAGCGTGCCGGCGTAGTACCAGTTGCCGAAGTGCATGTTGCGGCCGACCAGCACCAGCGCCGCGAGCATCATCACCTGCATCACCCCGATCAGCAGGCGGTCCATGTCCGCGAACAGGATGGCGCTGGATTTCACGCCGATCCGCAGGTCGTCCTCGCGGTCGACCATGGCGTAGATGGTGTCGTAGATCGAGGCCCACATCACCGCGGCGATGTAGAGCACCCAGGCGACGCGCGGCAGCACGCCGTCCTGCGCCGCAAAGGCCATGAGCACGCTCCAGCCGCCGAAGGAGATCCCGAGGTACAGCTGCGGCAGCGGGAAGAAGCGCTTGAGGAACGGATAGGAGACGGTGAGCAGCGCGCCGATGACGGCCAGCCGGATGGTGTACGGGTCCAGCCGCGTCACCAGGTAGAGCGCGATCAGGCCCAGCGCCACGAACAGCACCAGCGCCTCGGTGGGCGAGACGCGCCGCGCCGCCAGCGGCCGGTCGCGCGTGCGCCGCACGTGCGGGTCGATGTCGCGGTCGGCGAAGTCGTTGATGACGCAGCCGGCCGCGCGCATCACGAACACGCCGAGCACGAACACGATCAGCACCAGGGGCACCGGGCGCCCATCGCCGGCGATCCACAGCGCCCACAGCGCCGGCCACAGGAGCAGCCAGGTCCCCACCGGCCGGTCCAGGCGCATGAGGCGCGCGTATTCGGTGGCGCGGCGCGCCAGGCGGTGCGTGAGCGGCGCCTCGAGGGGCTTGCTGACGGGAAGTTCGGGGGCGGATACGGCCATGGGTGTGGTGAACTCTCGAGGCCGCTAGTGTAGCGGCCCGCGCCGCCGCAGGGGATGTGCCTCGGTGTTCAGCACCACGCGCCTCAGGTCGAGCGTCTCGGCCGGGGCGAACAGCAGGTAGAAATACTTGAAGGTCTCCGCCAGCACGAAGCTCTCCATCTCGTCCGCCTGCTCCCCGGTGGTCACGTCCGCCAGCGCCGCGTAGCCGGCCGCCGTGCGGCAGCGGCGCACGAAGTCCTCGAACAGCCGCCGCCCGAGCGCGCGGTACGCAGGATCCCCGGTGGCGCGATACAGGTACCAGGTGGACTCGATGATCTCGGGCCGCAGCGGGTAGGCGGGATCGGTGATGCGCCGCGCCTTGAAGTCGTAGGCCTCGGGCTCGATGCCGGCGACGTTCCACATCTGCACCGAGGCGGCGTGCAGGCGGCGGGCTTCCGCGACGTGGCCCGAGTAGGCGAGCAGGCCGGGGAAGAACGCCTCGAGCGCGCCGTACTCGCTGCCGCTGGCGCGGCCGGTGTGCATGTTTACCTGGCCGTACCAGAGCGTACCGCCGAGCTCGCGCGGGTAGTAGCGGCGCGCCGCGGCGCTGCTCTTGTCCCACATCGCGCGGCACTCCTGATCGTGGAACAGCAGCCAGCACTTCCACAGGTACTCGTAGTAGGAATCGATGCGCGCCCCGATGTGGCTCGCGGGGTTGGTCCACTGCCCGCTTACGACATCGAAGCGCTCGCCGACCAGGTCGAGCGCCGAGCGGCGCCGGTAGGTTTCCACCAGCGCGCGCTTGGCCCGCTGGTAGAAGACCGGCTTGCCAGTGAGCCGGCTGAGCGTGCCGTACTCGATGAGCAGCGCCGCTTCCGCAGGATTGCTGATGGTGCCGCGCGTGGCGCCGCTGTGCAGGTTCACGTACACGAACGGCAGCCCGGTCGGGGAATCAAACGCCGGCAGCAGCCGGGTGCCCAGATCCTGCGCGAGCGCCAGCAGCCGCGCATCCCGGGTGAGTTCGTAGCCGGACAGCAGCCCGCCCAGCAGGCGGATCACGATCTCGAAATGCTTCACCTCGAGGTCCGCATCGAACGCGAGCCGCGCGACGATGAGCTCGCGCGCGCTGGCGGCCTCCTCCTTCAGGCCCATCAGGATGAGCGTGTCGAGCGCATCCACCGGCGTCATGAGCAGCGACTGCGCGTACCAGTCGCGCGGCGTGCGGCTCAGGGGCCGCAGCGCATCGTGCCCCCAGGCGTACTGGCGGTAGCCGGCCCAGGCGTGGCTGAACTCCTCGCGCACGCGCGCCGCCATGATCGCATCGGCGCTCGCCTGCGGCGCGGCCGCCGCGGCCACGGGCAGCAGGCACGCGGCAAGCAGTACCAGGATGCGGGCGATCGGCGGCAACGGCGCTGTCCAGCGGCGGGGTTGCGGCACAATAGCCGATGCGGCGCCCGCCGAAGAACCGAAGGTCCGATGCCATGAGAGTCTGCGCGCGCCGCAAGGCGCCCTCACCGCGACGCTGCCGCGTGCTGGCCGCACTGCTCGCCCTGTGCGCCGGCAGCGCCGCTGCCGCGCCGCCCGGGGAGGCCGCCTTCAGCGCGGTCGATCCCTTCATCGGCAGCGGCGGCGAAGGCCACACCTTCCCGGGGGCGGTGGTGCCCTTCGGCATGATCCAGCTCAGTCCCGACACCCAGATCCGGCCGCGCAACGAGGGCTACGGATGGGCGGCCGGTTACCGCTACGAGGACCACACCATCGTGGGTTTCTCGCACACCCACTTCTCGGGCACCGGGCACTCGGACCTCGGTGACGTGCTCGTGATGCCAATCGCCGGGGCGGTGCGGCTGGAGCGCGGCGCGCCCGAGCAGCCCGGCAGCGGCTACGCCTCGCGCTTCAGCCACGAGGATGAGGTGGCGCAGCCGGGCTACTACGCGGTGACGCTCAGCGACTACGGCGTGCGCGCCGAACTGACCGCGGGCGCGCGCGTGGGCGTGCACCGCTATCACTTTCCCGCCGGCCGCCCGGCGCACGTGCTGCTTGACCTGCGCACCAGCCTCTATGACTACCCGGGCAAGGTGCTGTGGTCGCGCCTGCGGCTGGGCGCGGACGGCACCGTGACCGGCTTTCGCGAGACGCGCGGCTGGGCGCCGGGCCGGCAGCTGTACTTTGCGCTGCGCTTCTCGCGGCCGGTGAGCGGGCACGAGCTGCACGACACCGAAGGGGAGCTGACCTACAAGGGCTTCCCGCCGCCGGCGGGGCAGGCGCCGCGCCTGCGCGCGCAGCTCGAGGGCCGCCAGCTGGTGGGGGTGTTCGACTTCGACGGGGCCTCCGGCGCCGACCTCATCGTCAAGGTCGCGATTTCCCCGGTGAGCGAGGCGGGCGCCATCGCCAACCTCGATGCGGAAATGCCGGGCTGGGACTTCGACGCCGTGCGCGCGGCGGCGCGGCAGCGGTGGAGCCAGGCGCTCGGGGTGTTCGAGGTCGAGGCGACCGAGGCGGTGCGCACCAGCTTCTTCACCGCGCTCTATCACGCGTTCATGGCGCCCAGCCTCTTCATGGACAGCGACGGGCGCTACCGCGGGCCGGATAACGCCGTGCACCAGGCGCAGGGCTTCAACAACTACTCGACCTTCTCGCTGTGGGACACCTACCGCGCCCTGCATCCGCTGCTGACGCTGGTGCAGCCGCCGCAGCGCACCAACGACATGGTGCGCTCGCTCATCGCCGCGCAGCAGGTCAGCCCCTACGGGATTTTGCCGGTGTGGGCGTACCAGGGCCAGGAGACCTGGTGCATGATCGGCTACCACGCCGTCGCCGTGATCGCGGACGCCTACCTGAAGGGCATCCGCGGCTACGACGCCGAGGCGGCGCTTACGGCGATGGTGAGCACGGCGAGCTACGGGCCCTACGGGGGTCTGGCGCAGTACATGCAGCTCGGCTACGTGCCGATCGACGAGGAAGGCGAGGCGGCTTCCAAGACGCTCGAGTATGCCTTCGACGACTGGAGCATCGCGCAGATGGCGCGCGCCATGGGGCGCAAGGAGATCGCGGCGCAGTTCATGCGGCGCGCCGCCAGCTGGAAGAACGCCTACGACCCGCACAGCGGCTTCATGCGCGCGCGCCGCCGCGATGGCAGCTTCCGCACCCCGTTTGATCCGGCCGCCAGCGGCTACGGCAGCGACTACACCGAGGGCAACGCCTGGCAGTACTCCTGGTACGTGCCGCAGGACGTGGCGGGACTGGCGCGCGCGCACGGCGGCGCGCCGAAGCTCTTGGCGCAGCTGGATGCGGTGTTCGATGCGAAGATCGATCCGCGGGTGTTCGCCCACATGGAGGACATCACGGGCCTCATCGGCTGGTACGCGCACGGCAACGAGCCCTCGCACCACGTCGCCTACCTGTACGCGGCCGCCGGGCAGCCGTGGCGCACGCAGGCGCGCCTCGCAGCGATCATGGCGAGCCAGTACGCGCCGCGCCCGCAGGGCCTGGCCGGCAACGATGACCTCGGCCAGATGTCGGCGTGGTATGTGTTCACCGCGCTCGGGTTCTACCCGGTCACCCCGGCGAGCAACGAGTACATCCTCGGCCGCCCGTTCGTGTCCCGCGCGAGGCTGCAGCTGCCGCAGGGCAAGACCTTCACGGTGCTCGCCCGCGGGCTCGAGGCGGCGCATCCCTACGTGGCCAGCGTCACGCTCAACGGCAAGCCGCTGACGCGCGTGTTCCTGCGCCACCAGGAGATCCTCGCCGGCGGCGAACTGGTCTTCACCATGCAGGCACAGCCGAACAAGGCGTGGCCGGGCGCGCAGGCGCAGCCGCCGTACTCGATGTCGCTCGCGCCGCAGCGCTAGCCGACGCGGCCGTAGCGCTCGAGCGGGCCGATCCAGCGCGCGGCGAGGCCCGCGATGTGCTCCGGGTAGGCGGCGAGCAGCAGCTCGGCGGTCTGCTGCACCTGGGGCAGCAGGTCCGCGTCGCGCATCAGGTCCGCCACCCGCAGCTGCGCCAGCCCGGTCTGGCGCGTGCCCAGCAGCTCCCCCGGGCCGCGCAGCGCCAGGTCGCGGCGCGCGATCTCAAAGCCGTCGGTGCTCTCGCGGATCACCCTGAGCCGCTCGCGCGCCAGCGCTGAGAGCGGCGCGCGGTACAGGAGCACGCAGGTGCTGGCCGCCGTGCCGCGCCCGACGCGGCCGCGCAGCTGGTGCAGCTGCGCCAGTCCCATGCGCTCGGCATTCTCGATCACCATGAGGGTGGCGTTGGGCACGTCCACCCCCACCTCGATGACGGTGGTGGCGACCAGCAGCTGGATCTTGCCGGCCTTGAAGGCGAGCATCGCCGCATCCTTGGCCGCCGCGGGCATGCGCCCGTGCACGAGGCCGACCCGCACCCCCGGGAGTGCCGCGCTGAGCGTCGCGGCGGTCTCCTCCGCGGCCTGGGCCCGCAGCTCCTCCGACTCATCGATGAGCGGGCACACCCAGTAGGCCTGCCTTCCGGCGCGGCACGCCTCCACGATGCGCAGCACCACCTCGGCGCGGCGCTGCTCGGGCACGACCACCGTGTGCACCGGCGTGCGCCCGGGCGGCAGTTCATCGATGACCGAGATGTCCAGGTCGGCGTAGGCGGTCATGGCGAGCGTGCGCGGGATCGGGGTCGCGGTCATGATCAGCTGGTGGGGCACGCGCCCCGCACGCTGGCCCTTCTCCTGCAGCTTCAGGCGCTGCTGCACGCCGAAGCGGTGCTGCTCGTCCACGATGAAGAGCGCCAGGTTCTTGAACTCGATGCCCTCCTGGAACAGCGCGTGCGTGCCCACCACGATGCGCACCGTGCCGGAGGCGATCGCCTCGAGCGCGCTCCTGCGGGTGCGCGCGGGCTGCGAACCGGACAGGAGCGCCACCGTCTCGTTGAGCGGCTGGAACCAGTCGCGCAGGTTGCGCCAGTGCTGCTCGGCGAGCAGCTCGGTGGGCGCCATCAGCGCGGCCTGGAAGCCGCTGCCGGCGGCGCGCGCGGCCGCCGCGGCCGCCACCACCGTCTTGCCGCAGCCGACGTCGCCCTGCAGCAGGCGCGCCATGGGCGTGTCTGCCACGAGGTCGGCGTCGGCGTCGCGCAGCGCGCGGGCCTGCGCGCGGGTGAGGGGGAACGGCAGCGCGGCAAGGAAGCGCGGCGCGAGCTGCGCCGCGTCGGTGAGGGCGAAGGCAGGATCGGCCTTGAGGCTGCGCTGGCGCAGCTTGAGCGCGAGGTGATGCGCCAGCAGCTCCTCGAAGGCGAGCCGCTGCTGCGCCGGGTGCCGCCCGGCGGCGAGTTCGGCCAGCTGCGCCTCGCGCGGCGGCCGGTGCAGGTACTCGAGCGCCGCATCCAGGGGCGGCAGCTGTGCCGGCAGCGGCGCCTCCCCGGGGATGAAGTCGCGCAGCGGCGCGCGCTCGAGCTCGCGCAGCGCCTCGGCGACCAGCGCGCGCAGCCGGCCCTGCGGCACGCCCTCGGTGAGCGGGTAGATCGGCGTGAGCGTCTCCTCCAGCGGCGCGGCCTCGTGCGTGAGGCGTCGATACTCCGGGTGCACGATCTCCAGCCCGAGCGGACCGCGGCGCACCTCGCCGAAGCAGCGCAGCCGCGTGCCGCGCGCCAGGTTGTGCTGCTGGCTGGAGGAAAAATAGAAGAAGCGCAGGGTCAGCATGCCGGAGCCGTCGGAGATGCGGCACAGCAGCTGCCGGCGGCCGCGGTAGGCGACCTCGGTGAGCTGGATCTCCCCTTCGACGGCCGCGCGGCTGCCTGCCACCAGCGAGCCGATCATCGAGACGCGCGTGCGATCCTCGTACCGCAGCGGCAGCACGAACAGCAGGTCCGCCACGCGCGTGACGTTCAGGCGCGCGAGCCGCTCGGCCAGGGCGGCGCCGACGCCGCGCAGCGCGGTGACCGGGCGCTGCTCGGTGCGGCTGACGGCCCCGGGAGGTGCCGCGGGCTTCAGCCCAGGTGCAGGATGCACTCGATTTCGACCTGCGCGCCGCGCGGCAGCTGCGCGACGCCGACCGCGGCGCGCGCCGGATAGGGCTGGGCACAGTAGGCCGCCATGACCTCGTTCACCTTGGCGAAGTGCGCCAGGTCGGTGAGGTACACGTTCATCTTCACCGCCTGGGCGAGCGAGCCGCCGGCCGCCTCCGCCACCGCCTTGAGGTTCTCGAACACGCGGCGGATCTGCGCCTCGATGTCCCCCGTGACCAGCTGCATCGTCGCCGGGTCGAGCGGCACCTGGCCGGAGAGGTAGACGGTGTCGCCGACGCGCACCGCCTGCGAATAGGTGCCAATCGCCTGCGGGGCGCGCTCGGTGTGGATGATCTGGCGGCTCATCGGCTACTCCTTGGAAACGGTGCGGGGTGCGGGCGCTCAGCCGTCGCGCTCGGCCTCATTATCGCCGACCGCATCGCCGCGGGCGTGGGCGGCGATGGTGCGCACCACGCGGGTGACGTCCGGCATGCGGCGGATGACGCGCACCAGGCGCGCGACATGGCGGCGGTCGCGCACGCGCAGCTCGAAGGTGAGCACCGCGGTGTCGTCGCTGTCCTGCTCGTCGATCGAGACGTGGTCGATGTTGGTCTCGGTGCTGGCGATGGCGGCGGCGACCTTGGCGAGCACGCCGGTGCGGTTGGCGACGTACACGCGCAGCTCGCAGCTGAAGAGCCGGTCGGGCGCCGCCTGCCAGCTCACCGGCAGCCAGTTCTCCGGGTGCTTGCGGTAGTCCTCGACGTTCACGCAGTTCTCGCGGTGGATGACCACGCCGCGCCCGCTCGAGAGGAAGGCCAGGATCGGATCGTAGGGGATCGGGAAGCAGCAGCGCGCGTAGCTGACGAGCAGCCCCTCGGTGCCGGCGATCGCGAGCGGCGCGAGTCCGCCGCCGCCGTGCGGATGCGCGGCGTTCGGCAGCAGGCGGCGCGCCACCAGCGGGGCGAGGCGCTCGCCCAGGCCGATCTTCTCGTACAGCTCATCGAGGTCCTTCATGCCGAGCTCGCCGAGCGCGGCGCGCTGCATGTCGGCGCTGACATCCTCGAGCGCCAGGCTGAACTCCCCGAGCGCCTGGGACAACAGCTTCGCGCCGAGCGCGATCGCCTCGGTGCGCCGCAGGCTCTTGAGGTAGTGGCGGATGGCGCTGCGCGCCTTGGCGGTCACCACGAAGTTCACCCAGGAGGGGTTCGGGGTCGCACCCTTGGCGGTGATGATCTCCACCGTCTGGCCGTTGCGCAGCACCGTGCGCAGCGGCGTCAGGCGGCGGTCGACCTTGGCCGCGACGCAGCGGTTGCCGATGTCGGTGTGCACCGCGTAGGCGAAGTCGACCACCGTGGCGCCGCTCGGCAGGCGCAGGATCGTGCCCTTGGGCGTGAACACGTACACCTTGTCGGGGAACAGGTCGACCTTGACGCTCTCGAGGAACTCCTCCGAGGAGCCGGCCTCCTGCAGCGTCACCAGGTTCGACAGCCACTCGCGCGTGCGTTCCTGCTGCAGCGAGCCGGCGCCGTCGCCGCTCTTGTAGCGCCAGTGCGCGGCGATGCCGGCCTCGGCCACCCGGTGCATGTCGTAGGTGCGGATCTGCGCCTCGATCGGCACGCCGTTGGGGCCGAACAGCGTGGTGTGCAGCGACTGGTAGCCGTTCACGCGCGGGATCGCGATGTAGTCCTTGAAGCGTCCCGGCATGGGCTTGAACACCGCGTGCACCGCGCCGAGCGCGCGGTAGCAGGTGTCGGGGGAGTCGACCACGATGCGGATGCCGTAGACGTCGACGATCTCGGCCAGTGGCGCGCGCTTGCGGCGCATCTTCTGGTAGATGCTGTAGAGGTGCTTCTCGCGCGTGACCACGCGTGCCTCGAGCTGGCTCTTGATGAGCCCCGCGTTCAGCTGCTGCTCGATCTTGGTGAGGAAGGCCTTCTGGTTGCCGCGGGCGCGCTTCACGGCGCGCTCGAGCACCCGGTAGCGCTGCGGGTAGAGCGCCTTGAAGCCCAGGTCCTCGAGCTCGAGCTTCATGTTGTAGAGCCCGAGGCGCTCGGCGATCGGCGCGTAGATCTCCAGCGTCTCGCGCGCGATCGCCCGGCGGCGCGCCGGGGCCATCGCCTCGATGGTGCGCATGTTGTGCGTGCGGTCGGCGAGCTTCACCAGGATGACGCGCAGGTCGCGCACCATCGCCAGCAGCATCTTGCGGAAGGACTCCGCCTGCGCCTCCTCGCGGCTCTTGAACTTGATCTGGTCGAGCTTGGTGACGCCGTCGACCAGCTCGGCCACGTCGGCGCCGAAGCGCGCGGCCAGCTGATCCTTCGGCGTCGGGGTGTCCTCGATGACGTCGTGCAGGATGGCCGCGATGATGGTGTCGGCATCCAGGTGCAGGTCGGCGAGGATGGCCGCGGTGGCCACCGGGTGGGCGATGTAGGGCTCACCCGAGAGGCGCTTCTGGCCGAGATGCGCCGAGGCGCCGAACTCGGCGGCCGCGCGCACGCGGCTCACCTGCTCGGGGGCGAGGTAGCTGCCAACGGTTGCCAGCAGCTCTTTGAGTCCCGGAGTGCGTCTTCCGCCGGGCAGCAGTCCCAGGAGCGAAGACGCGTAGTCCATCGGGGACTCTAGCCCGTCAGTCTCCGAGACCGAACTGCGGCGCGCGGAAGCTGGACTGGTTGTCGGCGTCGGGCACCACCGGTTCCGGTGCGGGCTCCGGCTCGCGCAGCATTTCCGCGTTCACGTTGCCGGCGGCGATCTCGCGCAGCGCGAGCACGGTCGGCTTGTCGTTCTCGAGCGGCAGGGTCGGCTCCGCGCCGTTGGCGAGCCGGCGCGCGCGCTGCGCCGCCAGCAGCACCAGCTGGAACAGGTTGTCGACGTTGTGCAGACAGTCTTCTACGGTAATTCGGGCCATGAGATCGCTTAGGGATTTGGGAGGCACCCCGAGGGGGTGCGCAGGGCCATGCACTATAAGCGAAAAGCGTGTCCGCAGGCCAGTGGCGCGGCTGCGGGAGGGCCTATTTTGAGGCTCTTTGGCGAGAAATCAGCGGGCGCATTTTCCCCGGACGTCGCGTGCGGCCGCGACGCACTCCCAGCGCGGCGAGCGAGGCGAGTTCCAGCAGACCCAGGGCGCCACCCCCGCCGCCACCGGCGCTCGGGGCACTGCTGCGGGGCGACACGGTGAGGGTCACGTCCTGCGCCATGATCACCTCGTTGACGCCGCAGGCGAGCTCATAGGTGAAGCGCCCGTCCGTCGTGGCGGTCTGGGTGAGGCTGCCGGCGGTGGGGAGCGTGCCACTCCACGGCTCACCGTTCGCGCCGCCGCCGGAGGCGCTGCAGCTGCTCGCCGCCGTTGAGGTCCAGGTGAGCGTGAAGGAATCCCCGACCGTGATCGCCGTGGCACTCGCGGTGAGCGTGTTCGAGAGCGCGAGCACGTCCAGGTAGCGGTTGATGGACACCGCGGGCGAGGCCGGATCGATGCTCAGGCAGGTGAGCCCGTAGGTGAACTGCCCGACCTGGGCAATCTCGCTGTCGCTACCCGCCGGCGGCCCGAAGGCGCCCGGGCTGCTGCCCCACAGCGCTCCTGGCATCCCGCCGCTCAGACTGCAGGCGCTGGTGCCGTTGGAGGTCCAGGAGACGAGCAGGTTCTCGCCCGCCACCACCGTGGCCGGGTTGAAGGAGATCGAGGCGGTGGCGGGCGCCGGCGGGCGCACGGTCAGGATGAGCGGCGGCGAGCTGACGGCGCCGCCGGCACCCTCGCAGCTCACCGAGAGCGCGAAGGTTCCCGAGCGCTCGGGGCTCAGTGTGAGGCGCCCCTGCGGCAGCTGCGAACGCCCGAACGGATTGTCATCGAAGGAGAGAATGTTGGGATCGGAGTTCAGGGTGCAGCCGGAGACATTCGAGGTGTAGCTCAGGTTCACATAGTCAGCCGGTGAGCCGCTGAAGGTCACCGTGGGCTGCTCGAGCGCGGCGCGCACGTACGGCGGGTCGTCCTCGAAGGTGACCGTCACATCCGCTTGCACTGTCAGTGCACCCGAGGCGCAGGTGAGTGTGTAGGTATACACCCCGCCCGCCGTCACCTGCGGGAAGAACAGGATGACCGAGCCGCCGCTGAAGCTGTTGCTCGACCAGCCATCGCCCGGCGCCCCTCCCGAGGGGGTGCAGGAGTCGGCATAGGTGAGCCACTGCAGGAAGAAGTCCTCGCCGAGCCCGCGGTCGGTGCCGTTGGCCTCGAAGAGGACCCCGGGGGTGACGTAGGAGACCACGATCTGAGTGGAGGCGAAGTCGTTCGGCGGGCCGCAGGTGAGCACGTAGCTGACATCCGCAGGCGTGCTCTGCGTCGTGGTGGTGGTGCCGCTCATCGGCAGGTCCGCAAGGTTCACGCCACCGCCGCCGATCGAGCACGGCGCAACGTTCGAACTCCAGCTCAGGGTCGCGGGCCGCGTCGTCCACACGTTCGGCGGGCCGCTGAACTGCAGCTGCGGCGTCGGCCCCAGCCAGTTCACGGTGACGGTCGCGGTCGCACTGCGGCCGGCGGAGTAGCTGCAGCTGATCGTGTAGCTGACGAGGTTGGGGACGGTTTCCGTCAGTGAGCGTGATCCGGCCGTGCCGAGCGTGCCGGACCAGCCGTCGCCGGCGGCGCCGCCGGAGGCGCTGCACTGCGTGGCGTTGGAGGCGCTCCAGGTCAGCTGCAGCGCAGCGCCGAACGAGAGGGTGTCCGTCGAGGCGCTCAGGCTCACGAGCGCGGCGGAAATGCTCGGCACCACCAGCGCGCCGCTGTGGTGCGGGTCGAGCACCGACTTCAGGGTCGCAGCGCCGGTCGAGCTGGTGGCGTCGGTGGTGGAATTCCACACCGCGGCGAGCGCGGTGAAGTCCGCCACGCCGTTGTTGCCATCCGGCGCCGGCGGCACGGGCAGCGGGCAGCTGCCGTAGCCGGACGGATCACTGCTGTCGCGCCCGTAGGTGAGGGAGCCGACGAGGCGGTTGTTCTGGTCGAACAGCGCGCTGCCGGAGGCGCCCGGCCCGATGTTGCCGCTCTGGTTGACGGTCTCCAGGAATTTGGAGAAGCCCGCAAACCGGTCCGCCAGTGCCGCCTGCCCCGACCACGCCACGAACTGCTTATCGGAGCCTTCGGCGTGGTGGATGCTGTAGCCGCCCTGGACCGCGGCGCCGCTCGCATCGAAGCCGGCGAACTGTGCATCCGGGACCATGGGGTTGACGTCGAGCCGCACCAGCCAGGCGTCCTGCTGTTCGACCATGGTGGTCGCGCCGGTCTGCGTGGGCGTGCCCGGATCGTAGAGCGAACCGAGCGTCGCGCCGCAGGCCGTGGTGGCGTCCCAGTAGACCTGCAGCGTCGCGGCGCGCGACGGGTCGTCCTGGATGCCGACCTTGCCGGTCAGGCAGTGGCGCGCGGTGAGCACGTACGGAGTGTTGTCCTGCGGCACATCGTTGATGAGCGTGCCGCTGCACTGGTACAGGCCGAGCACGATCAGCGCCACGGTGGCGGCACCCGCCGGAGTGTTGGCGGGCGTGACCCTGCAGGCGTAGTTGGTCACGCAGCTGGTGTTGTCCACCAGCAGCGCCTGGCGCAGCTGGCGGTAGTAAGGATGATCCTGTACCCCGGCGCCGAGGGAACGGTAGCCGGCCTGCAGGCTCACCAGGCGGAAGGCCACGCGCGCGCGCTCGCTCGCGGCGACGCTGAGCGTGAATTCCAGCCCGGCGCCCGGCTGGATGCGGCTCCACAGTTCGCCGCGGTGCAAATCGCGCGCGCGGTAGCTGGTGGTGGTCGTGGCGCCGCGCACGATGAGCGTGGCGCTCGCCGGCAGCGAGACCTGCACGGCGTGGAACGACATCGAGACGGCGGTGGGTACCTGCACCGCGTAGCGCCAGGTGGCCTGCCCGCCCGCGCTCGACCAGGTGCCGCCGTCGGCGCTCGACACCGCATGCGGCAGCAGCACGGCGAACTGTGCCGGCGATTCGCTCGCGGCGCGGATCAGCGGCTTCAGATCGGTGCGCACCGTGTGCACCGCCACCGCGGCGGCGGAGCTCGCGGTGGCAAAGAGCAGGCAGAGGCTCGCGCTCGCCGCCGTGAAGCCGCGGCGGCGGGCTGCTGTCATCACCATGGTCCCCGTCCCGGATGTTCTTGTTGTCGGAACTGCCACCGGGTGCTGCGGTGGCTCGCGCTGCGCTCACTGTGCGCCCGCCGCTGACGCGCAACAAGTCCCGGCGCGCCGACCGCCGCCTGAGAACGAGTACGGCCGAGTTATGTCGTGCGCGTGCCGCCCGCGGCCGGCGGGGCGGGCGCGCGCCGGCGGCCGAGGATGGCAAACACCAGCGGGTTCAGCATGATCGAGAGCAGGGCGCCCGCGACGATGTACTGCTGCGCCTGCGGCGGCAGCAGCTTCAGCGTTATGCCCATCAGCGCGAGGATGAAGGAGAACTCGCCGATCTGCGCGAGCGCCGCGGCGACGCTCAGGGCCGTGTCCAGCGAGCGCCCGAGCAGGCGCACGATGAGCAGCGCCGCCAGCGACTTGCCGATGACGATGATCGCCAGCACCTCGAGCACCTCCAGCGGGTGCTCCACCAGCACGGTGGGCTTGAAGAGCATACCCACGGCCACGAAGAACAGCGCGGCGAAGGTGTCCTGCAACGGCTGCAGGTAGGTCTCGGTCTGCTGGCGCGTCTCGGAGCGGCTGATCACCATGCCGGCAAAGAAGGCGCCGAGCGCCACCGAGACGTCGAAGAGCTTCGCGGAGCCGTAGGCGACGCCCAGAGCGAGCGCGATCGCCGCCAGCGTGAACAGCTCGCGCGACTGGGTGCGCACCACGCGGCGCAGGATCCAGGGAAACACGCGCGCGCCGACGATGAGCATGAGCGCCACGAACAGCGCCACCTTGCCGAGCGTGACGGCGAGGGTCAGCCCGAGATTGCCGGGCGCTTGCCCGGCCGGCGACTCGCCGCCGAGCACCCCGGCGAGCGCCGGCAGCAGCACCAGCGCGAGCACGGTGATGAGGTCTTCCACTACCAGCCAGCCGACCGCGATGCGCCCGTCCTCGGAGGCGAGCGTGCCCTGCTGCTCGAGCGCCCGCAGCAGCACCACGGTGCTCGCCACGGACAGCGCGAGGCCAAAGAGCAGGCCGGAGCCGAGCGGCCAGCCCCACAGGTGCGCCATGCCCGCGCCGAGTGCGGTGGCCACGAGGATCTGCGCCAGCGCCCCGGGAATGGCGATGCCCCTGACCGCCAGCAGGTCGCGCAGCGAGAAGTGCGTACCGACACTGAACATGAGCAGCATCACCCCGATCTCCGACAGCTGCGGCGCGAGGTGCTCGTCGGCGACCAGGCCCGGCGTGTAGGGGCTGAGGGCGATGCCGGCGAGCAGGTAGCCGACCAGCGGCGGCATGCGCAGCGAGACCGCCGCGAGTCCGAAGACGAAGGCAAATCCCAGGCTCACGGCCAGCGTTACGATGAGGGTGTCTTCGTGCATCGCTTCAGGACTTGGGGTTGTGGTGGGGGGTGCGGCGCGCCGTCAGGGCGCGCCCAGCAGGTCACTGAGGAGCCCCTGGAGCTGGGGGCGGGCGCTCGCCAGATCAGCGCCGTGACCGGCGACGATGCGGCGCAGGTCCGCCGCGGCGTGCGCGAAGTCATCGTTGACGACCACGTAGTCGAATTCCGCGTAATGCTGCATGTCGGTGACCGCCTCACGCAGCCGCCGCGCGATCACCTCCGCGGTATCGGTGGCGCGCTTGTTGAGCCGCTCGGAGAGCGCCTGGCGCGAGGGCGGCAGGATGAAGATGCTGACGCATTCGGGCAGCGCCTGCCGCACCTGGCGCGCCCCGTTCCAGTCGATCTCCAGCAGCACGTCGTGGCCGCGCGCGAGTTCACCCTCGACGAAGCTGCGCGACGTGCCGTAGAAGTTGTCGAACACGCGCGCCTGCTCGAGGAACTGCCCCGCCGCGAGCAGGCGTTCGAATTCCGGCACGCTGACGAAGTGGTACTCGCGCCCGTCCGCCTCGGTCGGCCGCCGCGGCCGGGTGGTGTGCGAAATCGAAAGCCGCAGGTTTGGCTCGCTCTGCAGCAGCGCATTGACGAGGGAGGTCTTGCCTGCCCCCGAGGGGGCGGTGATGACGAACAGCCGGCCGCGCTTCATGGGCCCGCAATATAGCCTTCGCTGGCGAGGCTCGCGACGAGCGCGCGCAGCGCCTGCGCCCGGTGGCTGACGGCATTCTTCTCAGGCGCCGGCAGCTGCGCGGCCGTGCGGCTCTCGCCCGTGGGTACGAACACCGGGTCGTAGCCGAAGCCGCCATCGCCGCGGGGGGCGCGCGCGATGTGGCCCTCCCAGCTGCCGCTGGCGATCAGGGGGGCCGGATCGGCGGCGTCGCGCACGCAGGCGATGACGCACTGGTAGCGCGCCTGGCGCCACGAATCGGGTACTTCCTCGAGCTCCGCCAGCAGGCGCTGCAGGTTCTGCTGGTCGCTCGCGTGCTCGCTCGCAAAGCGCGCCGAGCGCACCCCGGGCCGTCCGCCGAGGGCGTCGACCTCGATGCCTGAGTCATCGGCCAGCGCCGGCAGCCGCGCGTGGGCGGCGGCGTGGCGCGCCTTGAGCAGCGCGTTGGCGAGGAAGGTCGTGCCGGTCTCGGCGGCGGCGGCAATGCCGAGTTCGTGCTGCGTCACCAGTTCAAGGTGCAGCGGTGCGAGCAGCGCTGCGAACTCGCGCAGCTTCCCGGCGTTGCCGCTGGCGAGCACGATGCGCGTCACGGCCTCTTGAGCGCCTGTGCCTGCAGCGCGAACAGCGTGCCGATGCCCTCCGCGGCGAGGTTGAGCAGGGCATCGAGCTCGTGGCGGCGAAAGGCGTGCCCCTCGGCGGTGCCCTGTACCTCGACGAAGCCGCCGCCGTTGTTCATGACCACGTTCATGTCGGTCTCGGCCTGCGAGTCCTCGTCATAGTCCAGGTCGAGCACCACCACGCCGTCGCAGATGCCGACCGAGACCGCGGCGATCTGCCCGTGCAGGGGGCTGGCGGCGATCAGGCGGCGCCGCACCAGCTGCTCGCAAGCCTCGGCGAGGGCGACGAAGCCGCCGGTGATCGAGGCGGTGCGCGTGCCGCCGTCGGCCTGCAGCACGTCGCAGTCGAGGGTGATGGTGCGCTCGCCGAGCGCCTTGAGGTCCGCCACGGCGCGCAGCGAGCGGCCGATGAGCCGCTGGATCTCCTGCGTGCGACCGCTTTGCTTGCCGCGCGCGGCCTCGCGCGCGTGCCGGGTATGAGTGGCGCGCGGCAGCATGCCGTACTCGGCCGTGATCCACCCCTGACCCTTGCCGCGCAGGAATGGCGGCACGCTGTCCTCGACGCTGGCCGTACACAACACCTGCGTGTCGCCAAAGGCGACCAGCACCGAGCCCTCCGCGTGCTTGGTGTGGCGGCGGGAGAAGCTCACCTGCCGCAGCTCATCCGGCGCGCGCCCCGAGGGTCTGGCCATGCGCGCCTAGTCGCCCAGCCAGCGCAAGGCGGCCGCCGAGGTGTTGTCGCTGCCGCTGCCGCCGCGCTTCACGGCGCGCTCGCCGAGCTTGAGGAGTTTCTCGCGCAGCGCACCGGGCGTGCCGATCTCGGCGACGATCTCCTCGTCCTTGAGCGCGCCCCACAGGCCGTCGGTGCACACCAGCAGCACGTCCTGGGGCTCGATCGGCTGGCGCCGGGTGAGCGACATTTCCGGCAGGATCGGGTCGCCGCCCAGGCAGCACTCGACGAAGTTGCGCATCGGGTGATTGTGCGCCTGTTCGGCGCTGATGAGTCCCTCGCGCAGCAGCAGCTCTACGTGGCTGTGGTCGCGGCTGCGCGCGACCAGGTTGGCGCGGCGTACATGATAGAGCCGGCTGTCCCCGACATGCGCCCACCAGCTGGCGTGCTGCTGCACCAGGCACACCGCGCAGGTGGCGCGCGGGCGCTGCTCGAGCGGCAGTTGTGCGCCGAGTTTCACTACTTCCTCGTGCGCGCGGCCGATCGCCAGGTGCAGGAACCCCAGCGGGTCGAACAGCGGCTGGGGCGTGTGCCAGAAGGCGTCGATGATCACCTGCTGCGTGACCTGTGCGGCGCGCGCGCCATCGGCGTGGCCGCCCATGCCATCGACGACGACAAGCAGCGCCGCGTGCTCGGCAATGGCCGTGCTGACCCGGTCCTGGTTCTCTTCGCGCCCGCCCAGCAGGCTGATGTCTGCACTTTCGACGCGCAAGAACAAATCCATGCATCTGATAGACTTAGCCACACTTTATATCACCTGTGCGGCAGACGAGCGTAGATGCGCAGCGCCAAGACTGCGCGCCCGGCGACGTACTCCCGCACGCTGCCAGGCGGACAGTTCACATGATCGCGAGCATGACGGGCTTCGCGCGCCGCGAGATCACCGGAGCGTGGGGCACGCTCGTGTGCGAGCTGCGCAGCGTCAATCACCGCTTTCTCGAGGCGGGCTTCCGCCTGCCGGACGAGCTGCGCGCCACCGAGGGCGAACTGCGCGCCCGGCTGACGAAGCAGCTGCGTCGCGGCAAGGTCGACTGCAGCCTCAGCCACCGCAGGCCGCAGGGCGCCGACGGCGCACTGCAGATCGACGCCGCGGCGCTGCAGCGCCTGCTCGCCGCCGTGCACGCGGTGGCCGGCTCGCTGCAGCAGGGGGCCACCGTCAACGCCCTGGACGTGCTGCGCTGGCCGGGCGTGTTGCACGAAGATGCCAGCAGCGGGGAGGCATTGCTCACGGCCGCGCGCCAGGTGTTCGGCGAGACCCTCGAGGAGCTCATCGCAACGCGGGCGCGCGAGGGCGACCGCCTGCGCGAACTGCTGGAGCAGCGCTGCACGGGACTCGAGGCGCTGGTGGCGGGCGTGCGGCTGCGCTTGCCGGAAGTGCAGGCCCGCGTACGCACGCGCCTCAACGAGCGCGTGGCGGAACTGACCGTGAGCCCCGACCACGACCGGCTCGAGCAGGAGCTGGCGATCATCCTGCAGCGGCTGGACGTCGACGAGGAACTGGAGCGCCTGAGCGGGCACATCACCGAGGTGCGCCGCGTGATCGCGGGCAACGAGGCGGCGGGCCGCCGTCTGGATTTCCTGATGCAGGAGCTCAACCGCGAAGCCAACACCCTGTCCTCGAAGTCTCAGGACCTGGAGACGACGCGTAGTGCGGTTGACATGAAGGTGCTCATCGAGCAGATGCGCGAACAGGTGCAGAACGCCGAGTGAAACCCGGCCGGGTCCGGAAACGGCCCGCTTGGCCTCCGTAAGCCCAATTGATCGGTAACTGATTAGCTAATTGCGTCCATTGCCATCCAACGTGTTCTGGATTGGCCTTGTAGCTAAGCGCGTAGCTAGTCAGTCTCGACAGGCCTCAGTTCCGTGTTGCTGGCTTCAGATGTCGCCGCCCGCCTCGCTGCTTCCGCGCCGAGTCAGACGAACTGAGCTAGCCGAATCGCATCGCCTCAGGCGCAGAACGCCGGGCGCCGGCTACAGCCTTGACTGCTCCTGCCAAGAGCAACGCCGACATCCGGTCACTGCTTCGCCAGACCCAGAGCACTGAGGCGGACCACGTGGCCGGAGCGCGCCTGTCAGCCAATTAAAGTTATATGTTTTGAGCTACGATCAACGGTCGCCCTCCCTCTGAAAGAGTAGCTTGGATAACGAATCGGGAGTCCATGACAACCCGGCCATGCCGGAACACCCGCGCGCCGTATTTCTCAGCTATGCATCTGAGGATGCAGTGGCGGCGGAGAAGATCTGCGGCGCGCTGCGCGCGGCCGGCATCGAAGTATGGTTCGACCGCAGCGAGCTGCGCGGCGGGGATGCCTGGGACGCTGCGATCCGCAGGCAGATCAAGAACTGCGCCCTGTTCGTGCCGATCATTTCGGTCAACACGCATGCGCGGGCGGAGGGTTACTTCCGCCTCGAGTGGAAGCTCGCGATCGACCGCTCCCACCTGATCGCCGCTGACCGCCCCTTCCTGGTTCCGGTGGCCGTGGACGCCACGCCGCAGTCGGATGAGCGCGTACCGGATCGCTTCCGCGAGCTGCAGTGGACGCGGCTGCCGGGTGGCGCGACCCCGCCCGCCTTCGTCGAGCGCGTGACGCGGCTGCTGTCCCCTGGCGCACCGCCGCTGCCGGCCCGGCAGCGCCTCGCCGATGCCGCTGCTGCCGCGGCACCGGCACGAGCGGCGCCGCGCTTCGCGGTGCCCTGGTGGGGCTGGCTGATGGCGGCCATCGTGGTGGCGAGCTACTTCGCGCTGCGGCCGCCGCCGCGGCCCGCCAGGTCCGGCGACGCAGGCGTCGCTGCGGCACGCCCGGCGGGCATCCCCGAGAAATCCATCGCCGTACTGCCCTTCGTCGACATGAGCGAGAAGAAGGATCAGGAGTATTTCTCCGACGGGCTCGCCGAGGAACTGCTCGACCTGCTCTCGCAGGTGCCGGACCTGCATGTGCCGGCGCGCACCTCCTCGTTCTACTTCAAGGGCCGCAGCGACGATGTCGCCACCATCGCGCAGAAGCTCAAGGTTGCCCACGTGCTCGAGGGCAGCGTGCGCCGCTCGGGCAATGCCATCCGTGTCACCGCGCAGCTGATTCGCGCCGACAACGGCTACCATCTGTGGTCGAAGACCTACGACCGCGACGTGAAGGACGTCTTCCAGGTCCAGGATGACATCGCGAACGCGGTGGTCGATGCGCTGAAGGCGCAGCTGCTGAGCGAACGGCCGCTCGTCACCCGCGATCGAACCGACAACCCGCAGGCCTTCAACGAATACCTGATGGGAAACAGCCTGCGCGAGCGCGACACCTCCGGCGCCAACCGCCAGGCGCTCGAGTCTTACCAGCGGGCGGTCGCGCTGGACCCGAAGTACGCGGCCGCCTACAGCGGCATCGCCGATGCCGAGTGGCGTATCGCTGACCAGGAGACGGGGGAAGCAGCCGGCTACTCGCGCTCGCTCGCCGCCGCGGAGCACGCGATTGCACTGGCCCCGAATTCTCCCGACGGCTACTGGGCCCGCGGCGGCCTGCGCCAGGCTTACTACTATGACTGGCCGGGTGCCGAGGCGGACTTCCGCAAGGCGCTCGCGCTCGACCCGAATGACGAGCGCACGCTGCGCGATTACGCCACTCTGCTCGCGAGCCGCGGTGCTCCCCGGGAAGCAGAGGACATGATGCGCAGGGCGCTCACGCTCGATCCGCTGGCGGTGCGCACCTGGCGCGGGTTGGGGGAACTTCTGATCGATGTGGGGCGCACGCCCGAGGCACGTCCCATCGTGCAGCGTATCCGCGACATCACGCCGAACTCCTGGTCCGGCTACGCGCTGGCAGGCCGCATCGCCCTCGTCGAAGGTCGCTTCAACGACGCGCTGGCGCAGTTCAGCCAGGCCAGCCCCGCGTACGCGCTGATCGGTACCGCGATGGCACAGCACTCGCTCGGTCGCCGCAGCGAATCCCAGGCCGCACTCGAGGAGCTCATCAAGCGGTTCGGCACCACGCTCGGCTACCAGATCGCCGAGGTCTACGCCTGGCGCGGGGAGCACGACAAGTCCATCGAGTGGCTCCAGGGTGCCTACCAGCGCCACGACGGCGGGCTGATCTATCTCTCCTACGACAGTTATTTCGCGGCAATGCGCACCGATGCGCGCTTGCAGGCGCTGCTGAAGAAGCTGAACGTCCCGTCCTGAGGCTCGTTCCGCAAAGCAGCGGTGCGCTCGCGGCGCGCGTTAGTATCTGGCCATGGGCAACTGGACCCACCGCTCCGCGCGCGTCAACGGCCTGCGCATGCATTACGTCGAGCAAGGCGCAGGCCCCCTCGTGGTGCTGTGTCATGGCTTTCCGCACCTGTGGTTCTCCTGGCGCCACCAGATCCCGGCACTCGCCGCGGCCGGCTGGCGCGTGGTCGCCCCCGACATGCGCGGCATGGGGCAGACCGACGCGCCCCCCGACCCTGGCAGCTACGACGTCGAGCACACGATCGGTGATCTCACGGGATTGCTGGACCACCTCGGCGAGAAGTCGGCAGTCTTCGCCGGCCTGGACTTCGGCGTATTCGCCATCTATGACCTGGCATTCCGTCAGCCGCAGCGCGTGAACGCGATAATCGGGCTGGAGAATCCCGCCATCCCCCACAACCCGCAGCTCGCCCCGCTGCGCGAGGCGGCCGCGTGGGCGCAGGATCACTTCGACCACATCCACTACTTCGAGCCGCCGGGACCGGCGGATGAGGCACTGAACGCGCAGCCGCGCGAATTCCTCACCCGCGTCTTCTACGCGCTCAGCGGCGACTACCATTACCTCGATGTCTGGAAGCACCCGCCCGGCACGAGCTACCTCGATGCGCTGCCGCAGGCGCCGCCCCTGCCGTGGCACTGGCTCAGCGAGCTGGAGATGGAGTTCTTCGTCAGCGAGTACGCGCGCACCGGCTTCACGGGCGGACTCAACTGGTACCGCGCCATGGACCTGCGCTGGGCGCAGCGGCGGCGCTTCGAGGGCCGCAAGAACCCCGTGCCCTTTTACTTCATCGGCAGCGAGCGCGACTGTGACCTCGAGGCCTGGCACGGCGATGACCCGTTAGGCGCGCTGCAGACGCAGTACGCGGACGTGCGCGGCGTCGCCATGCTGTCCGAGGCCGGTCACATGATGCAGATGGAGCGCCCGCGCGAGGTAAACGAGTGGATGCTGCGCTTCCTGGCGGAGCTGCGATGAACGCCGTGGCCGCCGCCGGCAGCGCGCTGCTAACGCCGCCGCTGTCGCTGTACGTGCACTTCCCCTGGTGCGTCAGCAAGTGCCCCTACTGTGACTTCAACTCCTACGCGCTGCAGGGAGCATTGGCGAGCGAGGCCTACCTGACGCGTCTGGAGCGCGACCTGGAGGCCCAGGCGCCGGGGGTCCGCGGGCGCGAGGTAGGCACGGTGTTCTTTGGCGGCGGCACGCCGAGCCTGTTCGCACCGGAGGCCATCGGCCGCGTGCTCGCGAGCGTGCAGCGCCATCTGGCGCTCGCGGCCGACGCCGAGGTCACTTTGGAGGCCAATCCGGGCACCATCGAACGCGGTGCGTTTCGCGACTACCGCGCCGCCGGGGTCACGCGCGTGTCCCTCGGCGCGCAGAGCTTCGATGCACAGATCCTGAAGGCCCTGGGCCGCATCCATTCGCCGCAGGAGACGCAGCGGGCCGCCGAGGAGCTGCACGCCGCCGGCCTTGCCAACTTCAACCTCGACCTCATGTACGCGCTGCCCGCTCAGGACGTGCCGGCGGCGCTGCGCGACGTGGAGGCGGCGCTGGCGCTGGCGCCGGCACATCTGTCGCACTACCAGCTCACCCTGGAACCGGGCACCGTGTTCGCCGCGCGTCCGCCCCAGCTGCCCGACGATGACGCCGCAGCGAACATGCTGAGCGCCTGCAGCGAACGCCTGGGCGAGCAGGGCTTTGCACAGTACGAAGTGTCGGCGTACGCGCGCACCGCAATGCAGTGCCGCCACAATCTCAATTACTGGAACTTCGGGGACTACCTGGGCGTGGGCGCCGGTGCGCACGGTAAACTCACCTGCAGCGCGCGCGGCGAGATCGTGCGCACCACGCAGCCGCGCGAGCCGCGGCGCTATCTGGCGGCCGCCGACGCCGCACTCTCGCGCCGCCAGGTGGCCGTGCGTGAATTGCCGTTCGAGTTCATGCTCAACGCGCTGCGCCTGTGCGCGGGCTTCCCGCGCCGACTGTTCTGCGAGCGCACGGGGCTCGCCTGGGAGCAAATCGCCGCCCCGCTGCAGGTGGCGATGGAGCGTGGTCTTGTACTTAGCACCCCCGAGGGCTGCCGGCCGACCGAACTTGGCTTGCGGTTTCTTAACGAAACGCTGCTGCTCTTCATGGCCGAAACCGCGCAAATGACCGGTAATTCCGCATTGTCAATTGCCCGTCATGTGCCTCCGGCAGGCAACTCCGGGGCTTTATTCACAGGTGCCGAGGGCTCGATCGCAGAATGAGTAGATTACGAGCCAAAGCGGCCAAGCTGCTCCATAAGAAGCTCGTAACACTTTGAAGAAACAGGCTAAAAATGCCTGCTCATTTTTTGACCAAGGTAACAAATATGCAATCTGGCTGCGAAAACGCGCCTCTGCGCGCTGCTTCGTCCACAGAGTTGTCCACAGCTTCTGTGGATAAGGATCCAGGGCCGGCGCTCCCCGGGCCGACGGAGCTTGAGGGGACGCGGCACTGCCGCTAAACTCCCGCGCCCTTTAACTTGAGTACGTGCCGCCCCATAAAGCGTCACGTCCCCTCCCCTTACGAACGCTGTGAGCCTGCCATGAAAGCCGCGATCCACCCGGACTATAAAGAGATCACCGTGAGCTGCACCTGCGGCAACACGTTCAAGACCAGCTCGACCCTGGGGCATGATCTGCAGGTCGAGGTGTGCTCGAACTGCCACCCCTTCTATACGGGCAAGCAGAAGATCGTCGACACCGCCGGCCGCGTGGACAAGTTCCGCAAGAAGTACGCGGCCGCCGGCGCAGGCCCGGGCGCGGCAGCGCCGAAGTAGCCCGCCCGCGGGGCGCCGCTGCGACGCTCGCGCCGCCTGCGCGAGTCCGCACTCCCGGCGACAGTCGCCCGTGGCGCTCCCGCCGTGAGTGCCGCCGCAACGCGCCTCGTTCCTGCCCGCTGCGGCTCGCGCCCGGCCGCTCTTATATAAGGACCGGCACGCCACCTGAGGCTATGCCTGCAAGGGCGCGGCTGCCGTGCGCAGCCGCTTCATGACAGTCTCGTCATGTTCCGCACGCGCGCCGCGCGCTGCGTCGGCGCGAAGCTACCGGTGAGTAACCTGCACGGTGGCGCGCCTTGATTCGGCGCACGGACCATGTAAACCTCTTTTGTTCGCGCGCCGCGATTGCCTTTTTCAGTGGCGCACCACGCATCTCGCCACACCGAAAGCGGCAGCGGAAATGACCGAGAAGAGCGGCAAGACCTTCGAGCTCAGCGATCGCGCGGGCGGCAAGAGCACGCAGCTGCCGGTGCGCAACGGCACCGTGGGGCCGGCGGCGCTCGACATCGCGAACCTGCACAAGGACCTGGGAGTCTTTACCTACGATCCGGGTTTTGGAGCCACGGCGGCCACCGAGAGCCGCATCACCTACATCGACGGCGATGCCGGCGTGCTGCTGTACCGCGGCTACCCGATCGAACAGCTGGCGCAGAAGAGCTCCTTCATGGAGGTCGCCTACCTCATCCTGATAGGCGAGCTGCCGACGGCGAAGCAGCTGGAGGAGTTCACCGGCAACATCCGTTATCACACGATGATCAACGAGTGGCTGCTGCGCTTCTTCAACGCGTTTCACCACAACGCGCACCCGATGGCGATGGTGTCCGGCGTGGTCGCCTCCATGTCGGCCTTCTATCACGACACCATGGACATCCATAACCCGCGCCATCGCGAGATCTTCGCGCACCGCATCATCGCCAAGATCCCCACCATCGCCGCCGCCGCCCACAAGCACTCCCTCGGGCAGCCGTTCATCTATCCGCGCAACGACCTGGATTACGCCGCCAACGTGCTCTCCATGCTGTTCGCCGTGCCGTGCGAACCGTACAAGCTCGACCCGATCGCCGCCAAGGCGCTCGACCTGCTGTTCGTGCTACACGCCGATCACGAGCAGAACGCCAGCACCTCCACCGTGCGCCTGGCGGGCAGCACCGGCGCCAATCCGTATGCGGCGATCTCGGCGGGCGTGTCGGCGCTGTGGGGGCCGGCACACGGGGGGGCGAACGAGGCGGTGCTGTCGATGCTCGAGCAGATCGGCACCGTGGACAACATCCCGAAGTTCCTGACGATGGCCAAGGACAAGTCCAACCACTTCCGTCTCATGGGCTTCGGGCACCGCGTCTACAAGAACTTCGACCCGCGCGCCAAGATCATCCGCGAGATGTGCCACAAGGTGCTCGCCGCGCTCGGCCGCAGCGACAACCCGCTGCTGGAACTGGCGCTGCGCCTGGAGGAGATCGCGCTCAAGGACGAGTACTTCGTCGAGCGCAAGCTCTACCCGAACGTGGATTTCTACTCCGGCGTCATCTACAGCGCGATCGGCATCCCGCGCTCGATGTTCACGGTGATGTTCGCGATCGCGCGCACGGTGGGCTGGGTGGCGCACTGGCAGGAGATGATCTCCGACCCGGGCATGCGCATCGGCCGGCCGCGGCAGCTGTACACCGGGCCCACGCGGCGTGACTACGTCGAGGTCGGCAAGCGCCGCTAGGCGCGTTGTCAGCGCGCCGCGGGCAGCAGGGCGCTGATGTCCGCAGGCACGGCGCCCAGCTCCTGCAGTGACAGGAATCCGGCCGCATCGATGGGCGGCCAGGGCGTGGCCGGCTGCGCAGTCCGCGCGGCCCCGGGCAGCGGCCAGTAAAGCGCGGGCTCGCGCGCCAGCTCCTCCGGGCAGGCGCCTGCCGCGCCGCGGACGAAGTAGCTCGCGGAGCGCTCCTCCTCGGCCCACGGCAGCGCGAAGCGCTTGCCGTGATCCCAGGGCTTGCGGCGCAGGTAGACGGCGCTGCTGCGCGTGATGCGCACGCTGAGCACGGCCGCCTCGAAGTGCTCCACGTTGCGCAGCGCGGCCTGCTTCCAGTCCGGCTGCGGGTGCGCCCACGGCGTGCGCGCCAGCGCCTGCTCCCAGCGGCTGAGCGCCGCCGCGGCCAGTTGCTGCGGGGGGACGCAGTCTTCGATCTGCGCCTCGATCACGCGCCCGACCAACGCCGGCTCGGGCAGGCAGTAGTAAAGAGTGACCAGGCCGAAGGCCGCCGCGGCGAGTCGCAGCGCGCTCCGGGAAAGCCCCGGCACCAGGCGCTGCAGCAGGCAGGCGCCCGCACCGAGCAGCACGCCGAGCGGGCCGGTGATGAAGATGCCGAGCAGCGGTCCCTGGTTGGCTTCCGGGTTGAGCACGATCGGGCCGAGGAAGCCGGCGAGGAAGCCGACTGCGCCGAACAGCAGCAGGGTGCGCGGGCAGCGGCCGCTCGGAAGCGCAGCGCTCATGGGCTCGCTGCGGGCACTAGAAGATGAACAGCAAGGCGGCTGCGAGCAGTGCGTACGCCACCACCGCCGACCAGTAGCTGGCGGGTTCCGCGTCGCGGTTCAGGTCGCGCCCGAAGAGGCCGGAGCGCGCGTAGACGTGCCCGCTGTGCAGGGCCTGGATGAGGTAGGCCACCAGCAGCACCCCGAGCAACCTGAAAAGAGCCTGCATGCGGTCATTGTAGGCACGCCTTGCGGGGCGGGCGCGGACCCGCGCCGCAGAACCCGGACGCCGTGCGCTCTCAGGGCTGTGCGAGCAGGGCTTCCACCTCGAGCGCACTGGCGCGCCGCATCGGCCGCCCGTCCACCGGGCTCACCGGCGCCTGGCGGATGCCGTCGGTGGGGAACACGGTGGCCTCGATCGGCTGGTCCTGCATCTCGAAGCGCACGCCGGGAAAGGGGCGGATGCGCTCGGCGTTGAGCTTCACGCGCCGCTCGGTGACCTCGTGCGGCACGCCCTCGTCCAGCAGCTTCAGGGTCACCGCTTCGGCGCGCTCGGCGAACAGGTGCAGCTGCACCTCGGAGTGCTCGGTGGCGGTGCCCGAGAGCACCGGGCCCACCAGGCGCGGTTCGAACTCGCGCAGGTAGCGCATGGCGGCGAGCGCCGCACGGCGCTGGGCGTGCAGCGCCTCGAGGTGGGAGGCACCGCCGAACAGGCGCTGGTAGGCGACCAGCGCCTCCTCGATCTCGCTGTTCTTCGGCAGCAGCGCGGCGCCGTCGGTGACGCCGAAGCGCTCGGCGGCCTTGCGCTTGGCGACGAGGAAGTCGCGGATGCCGTGCTCGGCCATGATGCGCGCAGCTTCCTGCGCCAGCGCGCGCCGCAGGTTGTCGCTGCGCGTCGGATGTCGCTTCGCTCGCATCGTGGGCTAGAAGATCGGCTCGCCGCTCGCCTGGGCCTGCTGGCCCTGTCCCACGTTTGCGGCATCCTCAGCCGAGGGCAGGTGGTCAGCCATGAAGATCTCCGGTAGCCCGTTGGGATTCTCGGCACTCACGAGCGTGCCGGTCTCGGGCGAGATGCGCAAGGTCACGACGCCGTCGGGCATCGCGCGGTGCTGCTCGGTGACGCCCTTGAGCGCCTCGCGCATGAAGCCGATCCAGATCGGCAGCGCGGTGCGTGCGCCCTCCTCGGCCTCGCCCAGCGGTCGCTCCTGGTCGAAGCCCACCCACACGGTGGCCACCAGGTTCGGCGTGAAGCCGTTGAACCAGGTGTCCTTGGCTTCGTTGGTCGTGCCGGTCTTGCCGGCGATGTCGCCGCGGTTGAGCGCCAGCGCGCGCCGCCCGGTGCCGCGCCGGATCACGTCCGCCATCATGTCATCCATCAGGTAGGCGTTCTGCGCGCTGATGACGCGTGGTGCGACCTCGGCCGGCGGCAGCGGCGGGGGCTCCCCGTGGGTGGCATCCGCGGTGTGCACCACCTCGGCGGCCGCTTCCCCCGGCACGCCGGGGGCGGCCGGCTGCTCGCACTGCGGGCACGCGCGGCGCGGCGCGGCGCGCCACACGACCTGGCCGGCGGCATCCTCGATGCGCTCGATGAAGTACGGCTGCACGCGGTAGCCGCCGTTGGCGAACACGGCGTAGCCGGCGGCGACATCCAGCGGCGTGGCCTCCATGGTGCCGAGCGCCAGCGTCAGGTCATGCGGCAGCGCGCGCGCGTCGAAGCCGAAGCGCGTGATGTAGTCGATCGCGGTGCCGATGCCGATTTCCTTGAGGATGCGGATCGACACCAGGTTGCGCGAGCGCACCAGCGCATCGCGCAGCCGCGTGGGGCCGCCGAACTCGCGCGTGGAGTTCTCCGGCCGCCAGGTGTCCTCGCCGCTGCCGTCGAGCACGATCGGCGCATCGAGGATGATGCTCGCCGGGGTGAAGCCGTGCTCGAGCGCCGCGGAGTACAGGAACGGCTTGAAGCCGGAGCCCGGCAGGCGCCGCGCCTGCGTCACGCGGTTGTACTTGTTGGTGAAGTAGTCGAAGCCGCCCACCAGGGAGACGATGCTGCCGTCGTTCGGATCCAGCGCCACCAGCGCGCTTTGCGCCTCCGGGATCTGCCCGAGCTGGGCGTGCCCCTTGTCATCGGCGACCACGTAGACCACGTCGCCGCGCGTGAGCACCTGCGCGGCATCCTTCGGCGCCGCCCCCAGGGTCTCGTTGCGCAGTTCCTTGCGCGCCCAGGACAGTCCCTCCCAGTCGATCGCCACCGCGCCCAGCGTCTTTACGTAGGCGCGCGCGCTCTTGTCGCGCACCTCCGTGATGATGGCCGGCGAGAGATTGCCGATCGCCGCGTACTCATCGACCAGGTCGTCGAGGTCCGGCTCGCCGTGCGCGGGCAGGTCGACGTGGCCGGCGGGTCCGCGCCAGCCGTGGCGGCGGTCGTACTCGATCAGCCCGACGCGCACGGCGCGGTTGGCATCCCCCTGCAGGCGCCCGTCGATGGTGGTGTAGACCTTGTAGCCGGCGCTCTCGGCGGAGGGCCCGAAGCGCTGCCGCAGGTCCAGGCGCGCCATCTCGGCGACGTAGGGCGCCTCGACGTCAAAGAGCGGCGCGTGCGCGCGCGCCTGCATGGGTTCCTTGTTAGCGGCCTCCGCGGTGGCCGCATCGATGTAGCGCAGCTCCTTCATGCGGCGCAGCACGTAGGCGCGCCGCGCACTGGCGGCCTGCGGGTCGACGATCGGGTTGTAGCGCGAGGGCGCCTTGGGCACGCCGGCGATGGTCGCCGCCTCGGCGACGTCGAGCTTGTCGAGGCTCTTGCCGAAGAAGGCCTCGGCCGCGGCGGCGACGCCGTAGGCGCGCTGCCCGAAGAAGATGACGTTCAGGTACAGGCCGAAGATTTCCTGCTTGGTGAACTCGTGCTCCATGCGGTAGGTGACGAAGGTTTCCTGCAGCTTGCGGCGCGCGGTCTTGTCCAGGTTCAGGAACATGTTGCGCGCCGCCTGCATGGTGATGGTGCTCGCGCCCTGCGTCTTGTCGCCCGACACCACATCGACCAGCACCGCGCGCACCACGCCGAAGTAATCGATGCCGCCGTGCTCGAAGAAGCGCTCGTCCTCGGCGGCGAGGAAGGCGTGCTTCACCAGCTCCGGAATCTGATCGTAGGTAACCGGGATGCGCCGCTGCTCGCCGATCTGCGCGATCAGCTCGCCGCTGCGCGTGTAGACGCGCAGTGGCACCTGCAGCTCCACGTTGCGCATCGATTCGATCGACGGCAACGAGGGCACCAGATACACGTAACTGCAGGCGAGCGCGTACGCACCCAGAAGTGTGACGAGCATCACACCGCCGCCCAGGACGGCCAGAACCCGAAAGTAATTCCATTTCACAGAAACCAACGCTCCCTGCTTGCGCTACTTCGGAGGCCTATGCATAGTAACCGCCGTTTCAGGGCAAACTCACCGAAAGGTGGGGACGCAAAGCCTCCGGTCTACGGGACGCAAGTGCCTATGACAGCGGGGTTGCCGGTTCGAACGTTAACGCACTCCGCCGCGATGGGTCACGCGCGCGGCAGCTGCAGTTCAGCCGTCTCCATCCTCTCGTCGCCGGCATTCCCGTAGCTCCCGCGATGCTTCGCGCGTCCCCAGCGACGCTTGGACCGATCGAAGCAGCATTTGTTAACGATTTGTGCCGCCCGTGACGCTGTCGGCAGTCCGCTACAGCCGACTGCGGGTAGGGTGCGCATCCGTGAGTCCCCTCACGTTCAATTTAACTTTGCGCTGATATATAGTGTTCCCGAGTGTAATACAGGGCGGTCGGTTTCAGGCGTAATGTCCTGAAAAGGAAATAAAAATGTTGCTGCTGCAGCGTAAGTATCGCCCCCTCCTGGGACTTGACATAACCACCTCGTCGGTGAAACTGATCGAGCTGGCGATGGCGGGGGGACAGTACCGGGTCGAGGCCTATGCTGCGGAGCCGACGCCACAGAACGCGATCAATGAAAAAGCGATCGTCGACGCCGAAGCCGTCGGCGAGGCCATTCGCCGCGCGGTGAAGCGCGCCGGCGCCAAGAGCAGCGAGGTGGCCGTGGCCATCTCCGGCGATGCGGCGATCACCAAGGTGATCCAGATGCCGCGCGCGCTGCGCTCCGGGGACCTTGAGGCCCAGGTCGAGATGCAGGCGGACCAGTACATCCCCTTTCCCATGGATGAAGTCTCGTACGACTTCGAAGTGCTCGGACCGAACGACAAGGATCCGGACACCAACGACGTGCTGCTGGTGGCGACGCGCACCGAGAACGTCGAGCAGCGCCAGGCGGCGGTGAAGGCGGCGGGGCTCACCGCCAAGATCGTCGACGTCGAGGCCTTCGCGCTCGAGAACGCCTGCAAGCTGATGACGCACCAGATGCCCGACGGTGGCATCGACCGCACCATCGCGAACGTCGACTTCGGCGCGAGCAGCACCACCTTCAGCGTGCTGCGCAACCTGAAGGTCGTCTACACGCGCGACTTCGCCTTCGGCGGGCAGCAGCTCACCGAGGAAATCATGCGCACCTACGGACTGGCGATGGAAGAGGCCGGTCGCGCCAAGAAGGAAGGCGGCCTGCCCGGCAACTACCAGTCCGAAGTGCTCGACCCGTTCATCGATGACATGACGCAGCAGGTGAGCCGCTCGCTGCAGTTCTACCTCGCCTCCGGTTCCGGGCGCGAACAGCCGGAAAAGATCCTGGTGTGCGGCGGCTGCGCCAACATCCCCGGCGTGGCGGAAGTGATCTCCAGCCGCGTGGGCATCTCCGCCGAAAAGGGCGACCCGCTCGGCCAGATGAAGCTGTCCTCGCGCGCCAAGGCGCAGGCGGTGCAACGCGATGCCACGGCGCTCCTGACCGCGTGTGGCCTCGCCCTGCGGAGTTTCGACTGATATGCCACGCATAAACCTACTCCCCCACCGGGAAAGCAAACGCAAAGAGCGCAAGCTCAAGTTCCTGGTGGCGCTCGGTGGCGCGGCCATCGCCGCCGGCATCGTGTCCACGGCCGCGTACCTGATGTATGCCTCGATGATCGATGCGCAGCAGCACCGCAACGGCCAGCTGCGCGCCGAGATCAAGACCCTGGACAAGGAAAACGAGGAGATCAACGACCTCGAGACGGCGAAGCAGAAGTACATCGCGCGCATGGAGATCATCGAGAAGCTGCAGCGCTCGCGCCCGGAGATCGTGCACGTGTTCGATGAGATCGTGCGCACGCTCCCCGAGGGTGTCTACCTCACCGCCATCAAGCAGAACGGCAGCACGCTGAAGTTCGACGGCATCGCGCAGTCGAGCACGCGCGTGTCCTCCTTCATGCGCAACATCGACGGTTCGCAGTGGCTGCGCAATCCGGCGCTCGAAGTGGTGCAGACGAGCAAGGGCGCCGGCCCGGGCTCAAGTTTCACCATGACCGCGCAGCAGGTTACGACCGCGGGCGCGGATGCCGGCAGCGGGGCGCGTGCTGCGAAGGGCAAGATCCGGAAAGCGAGCGCGCAATGAACATACTCGAGGAACTGCGGTCACTTGACCCGCGCGATCCGGGACGCTGGCCGCTGCCAGTGCTCGCCGGCGCCGTGCTGGCAGCCTTCCTGGTGCTCTCGGTCGTCGGCATCTACCTGCTGGTGTGGAACGAACAGCGTCCGCGCCTGCAGCAGTTTGCCGCCGAGGAGCAGAAGCTCAGGCAGGAATTCCACGATAAGCACGCCAAGGCGGTGAACCTCGAGCAGTACAAGCAGCAGCTCAAGGACATCGAGCGCTCCTTCGGCGCGTTGCTGCGGCAGCTGCCCGGCAAGACCGAGGTGCCGAGCCTGCTGGTGGACATCTCGCAGACCGGCCTTGCCGCGGGGCTGCAGGAAAAGCTGTTCCAGCCGCAGCCCGAGCAGCGCAAGGATTTCTACGCGGAGCTGCCGATCAAGATCCGCCTCACGGGCAGCTACCATCAGCTGGGTGAGTTCGTCAGCGGCATCGCAGCGCTGCCGCGCATCGTCACCCTGCACGACATCGACATCAAGCCGGACAGCAAGGACGCCTACGACCAGCTGTCGCTTGAGCTCACGGCCAAGACCTACCGCTACATGGACGAGGATGAGATCGCCGCGGGTGAAGCCGAGAAGAAGAAGGACGTCACTCACCGCCCCAAGGCGGCGGGTAGTTGATGCAAATGAACGGCGCGACTGCGGTACTTACTATGCACAAGCCCTCATACCGATCTGCCTTTCGCCTCGCGTGCCTGGCGCTCGCCTGTGCCGGCTACGCCGCCGTCACGGCGTGCTCGGGCGCCGACGATGAGCTGCAGCGCTTCGTCGACGACACGAAGAAGGAACCGGGCGGCCGCGTCGAGCCGCTGCCGGAGATCAAGCCCTACGAGACCTTCGTGTACGCCGCCGCCGACCTGCGTTCGCCGTTTCTGCCGAGCAGCCCGGGATCGGGCGCCGGCCTGGCGGGGGTGCGTCCGGATCAGAAGCGCAACCGCGAATTCCTCGAGCAGTACTCGCTCGATACTTTGAAGATGGTCGGCACGCTGCGCCTGGGCGGATCGATCTTCGGCTTGGTGCAGACCAAGGACGGCCTGGTGCACCGTGTTACCGCCGGCAATCACATCGGCCAGGCGGAAGGCAAGATCACCGACATCAGTCCTTCGAAAATCAGTGTTGTTGAAATCGTTCCGGACAGTCTCGGCGGGTACATGGAGCGCCCCGCCGCGCTGGCTCTGAACGAGTAAGGTCCAGCAGGGAGTTCTCAAGAATGCAACGCCATCGCCTGATGAAACGCCTCCTCGGCACGGCCACCTGGCTCGTGCTTGCAGGGGTACTCGGCATGCTCCCGGGAGCACCTGCGCTGGCCGCGGATCAACCCGCGCTGCAAGCCATCGACGTGCAGCCACTCGCCGGCCAGCAGCTGCAACTCACCATGCGTCTGTCGGGCCCGGCGCCGCAGCCGTTGTCGTTCACCATCGACAACCCGGCGCGCATCTCGCTGGACCTGCCCAACACCACGCTGGCGCTGCCCTCGCGGCGCATCGACGTGCACGCCTCCGGCCTCGACACCATCCTGGCTGCCGAGACCAAGGACCGCACGCGCCTGGTGCTGAACATGGACAAGCTGGTGCCGTACGACACCCGTGTCGAGGGCAACAACATCATCGTGCTGCTGGGCGGCGGCAGTATCGCCAGTGCCACCTCGGCGGCGCCCACGGCGGCCCCGCAGAGCTCCTCGAGCAGCGGTGGTACCCGTGAACTGCGCTCGATCGACTTCCGCCGCAGCGCCGACGGCGCCGGCCGCGTGATCGTCAAGCTCTCCGATCCGCACACCCACATCAACCTGCACCAGGTCGGCAGCCAGATCGTGGTCGACTTCACCGACGCCGGGGTGCCGGGCAACCTGGTGCGCCGCTACGACGCGACCGACTACGGCACGCCGGTGAACAGCTTCGACGTCACCCGCGCCGGCAACGGCGCGCGCATCGCGATCGCCGCCAACGGCGATTTCGAGCAGCTCGCCTACCAGTCCGACGATCAGTACGTGGTCGAGGTGGCGCCGCGCCACAAGGCCGCGAATGCTCCGGAGGACAAGCCGGTGTACACCGGCGAGCGGCTGACGCTCAACTTCCAGGACATCGAGACGCGCGCGGTGCTGCAGCTGCTGGCCGATGCCAGCGGCCAGAACATCGTGGTGAGCGACTCGGTGAACGGCAACGTCACGCTGCGCCTGCAGAACGTCCCCTGGGACCAGGCGCTCGACATCGTGCTGCGCACCAAGGGCCTCGACAAGCGCCGCCAGGACAACGTCATCATCGTGGCGCCGCAGGCCGAGCTTGCCGCCCGCGAGAAGGCGGAGCTGGCCGCGAGGAAGGACGTTCAGGAGCTGGCGCCGCTGCGCTCCGAGTACCTGCAGGTGAACTACGCCAAGGCCCAGGACATGGCGGCGCTCATCAAGACGCAGACCAACTCGCTGCTCTCGCCGCGCGGCAGTGTCGCCGTGGACGAGCGCACCAACACCCTGCTGCTGCAGGACACCACCGACCGCATCACCGATATCCGCCGCCTGGTGGCGACGCTCGACATCCCGGTGCGCCAGGTGCTGATCGAGGCGCGCATCGTGATCGTGAACAACGATTTCCAGCGCGACCTCGGTGCGCGCTTCGGCTTCACCAACTACCAGAAGAACGGCCAGACGGGCCTCGTGACCACCACCGGCACGGCGGCCGGCACCGATCAGGCGATCGGCTCGGCGCTGTCGAACGTGCAGAGCACCGGCTCGATCTACCCGATCTCCGTGCCGACCGGTGGGACGGCGGCGCAGCGCTACAACGTCAACCTGCCGGTCGGCAACCCGGCCGGCTCGATCGCGCTCGGCATCCTCGGCTCCAACTTCATCGTGGACCTCGAGCTGTCGGCCGCGCAGGCGGAGACCCAGGCGAACATCATCTCCTCCCCGCGCGTCATCACCGCGAACCAGAAGGAGGCGACGATCGAGCAGGGCGTGGAAATCCCCTACCAGCAGTCCGCCTCGAGCGGCGCCACGACCATTCAGTTCAAGAAGGCCGTGCTGTCGCTGAAGGTCACCCCGCAGATCACCCCGGACAACCGCATCATCCTCGACCTCGACGTCAAGGATGACAGCGTGGGTCAGGTGGTCGTGGCTTCCGGCGGCGTGAACGTGCCCTCGATCGACACGCGCGAGATCTCCACCCAGGTGCTGGTGAACGACGGCCAGACCGTCGTGCTCGGCGGCATCCTGCAGACGACGCAGCGCGAGGACGACACCAAGGTGCCCTACCTGGGAGACATCCCGGTGCTCGGCCACCTGTTCAAGAACACCAAGCACCAGGACGACAAGGACGAACTCATGATCTTCATCACCCCGAAGATCGTGCGCGAGGGCGTCAACGTCCTGAACTGAGCGCTTGCTTGGCAAGACGAGTGCTGCGGCCGCCTTCGGGGCGGCCGCAGCGTTTTAGGTATCCTGTCGCTCACGCATGCGTGACAGAACCAGCGTCTTCCTCATCGGCCCCATGGGCTCGGGCAAAACGGCCGTGGGCCGCTATGTGGCCCGGGTACTCGACCTGCCCTTCCACGACAGCGACGCGGAGATCGAACGCCGCACCGGTGTCGACATCCCGTTCATCTTCGAGAAGGAAGGCGAGGCGGGCTTTCGCCAGCGCGAACGCGAGGCGATTGAGGCACTTACGGCCCTCCAGGGCATCGTACTGGCCACCGGCGGCGGGGCGGTGCTGCTGCCGGAGAACCGCCACCATCTGGCCACGCGCGGCCGGGTCGTATATCTGCAGACTTCCGTCGCGCAGCAGGCGCACCGCGTGCGCTACGGTCGCCACCGGCCGCTGCTCGCCCAGGGGGATGATGCCGCGGCGCGCCTGGGGCAGCTGATGGATGCGCGGGCGCCGCTGTACGCGCAGATCGCCGACATCACCGTCTCCACCGACGGGCGCCGCGTGCACAGCGTCGCGGAGAACATCCTGCGGGAACTGGGTGTGGCGCATCCCTGAACCGCAGCGCGGGCGGCCGCCGGGCGCGCCTCACGTATACTCGGGCGCGCCGCCGGCGTTCTCAAGCGGGCGGCGAGAGTGAAGTGGACACCCTGAACGTCGAACTCGGCAGCCGCAGTTACCCGATCCTCATCGATGCCGGGCTCATCTCCCGTCCGGAAGTGTATGAGGCGCTCGGCGCCCGCGACGTCCTCATCGTCAGCAATACGACCGTCGCGCCGCTGTACCTGCGGCCGCTGCGCGCTGGCCTGGGCGCGCGGCGCGCGCTGGAAGTCATACTTCCGGACGGCGAGGCCCACAAGACGCTCGCCACCGCCGCGCGCGTGCTCGATGTCCTGATCGCCAACCGCTTCGGGCGCGACTGCGCGGTGCTCGCCCTCGGCGGCGGGGTGGTCGGCGACCTCGCCGGTTTCGTCGCGGCCTGCTATCAGCGCGGCGTGGCGTTCGTGCAGGTGCCGACTACGCTGCTGGCGCAGGTGGATTCGGCCGTGGGCGGCAAGACCGCCGTCAATCACCCGGGCGGCAAGAACCTGATCGGCGCCTTCCACCAGCCGCAACTCGTGCTCAGCGACACCAGCGTGCTCGCGACGCTGCCCGGGCGCGAGCTGCGCGCCGGGCTTGCGGAGGTCATCAAGTACGGCCTCATCTGCGATGCGGCTCTGTTTGCGTGGCTCGAGGCGCACCTCGAGGCGCTGCTGGCGCGCGACCCGGCTGCCCTGGCACACGTCATCCGGCGCTCGTGCGAGATCAAGGCGGCGATCGTCGGCCGCGACGAGCGCGAACACGGGGAACGGGCGCTGCTGAACCTGGGGCACACGTTTGGGCACGCGGCCGAGTCAGCCACCTCCTATACGGCGTGGCTGCACGGGGAGGCGGTGGGCGCGGGTCTCGTGATGGCGGCGGCGATGTCGCGCGAGTGCGGCTTGCTGGAGCCCCGGGACGCCGAGCGCGTACGGCGCCTCGTGGAGCTCGCCGGGCTGCCCAGCCGGGTCGACCCGCTGACCCCGCAGGTCATGCTGGAGCACATGCGCATCGACAAGAAGGTGCTGGGCGGCAAGTTGCGCCTGGTGCTGCTGCGGCGCATCGGAGAGGCGTTCCTCAGTGCGGACTATCCCCCCGACGCCCTCATCCGCACGCTCGGCGAGCACAGCGCAGGCGCGCGATGAACGACGTGGCGGCGAGCGGTACGCTGGCGCCCTACGCGGCTCACGACGGGGAGTCGCGCGGGCGGCGTTTCCCGGAAGAGCGCCCCGAACTGCGCGGCGAGTTCCAGCGCGACCGCGACCGCATCATCCATTCCAACGCCTTCCGGCGCCTCGTCTACAAGACCCAGGTGTTCGTTAATCACGAAGGCGACCTGTATCGCACGCGCATCACCCACTCGATCGAAGTGGCGCAGATCGCCCGTTCGGTGGCGCTCGCGCTGCACCTGAACGAGGCGCTGACGGAGGCGATCAGCCTCGCCCACGACCTCGGCCACACCCCCTTTGGCCACGCCGGCCAGGACGCCCTGAATGAGTGCATGCGCGACTACGGGGGGTTCGAGCACAACCTGCAGTCGCTGCGCGTCGTGGACGAACTCGAGGAACGCTACGCGGAGTTTCGCGGCCTCAACCTCACCTTCGAGTGTCGCGAGGGCATCCTCAAGCACTGCTCGCTGCGCACCGCGCGCGAGCTGGGTGAGCTCGGCGCGCGCTTCATCCAGCGCCGCCAGCCGGGCCTCGAGGCGCAGATCGCGAACCTTGCGGATGAGATCGCCTACAACAACCACGACGTTGATGACGGTATCCGCGCGCAGCTGCTGGATCTTGCGGCGCTGCGCGAAGTGAGCATGTTCCGGCGCCAGTACGATGCCGTGTTGGCGCTCTACCCGGACCTCGGGGAACGGCGCCTCGTGCATGAAACGATCCGCCGCATGATCAATTACCTCGTTGTGGATTTCATACAGAGCACGCAGGCGCAGCTGATGCGAGCGCAGCCGCGCTCGATCGAGGATGTGCGCTCGCACACGCATCCGCTCGCGATGCTCAGTGACGCGTGTCGCGAAGAACACCTGGAACTCAAATCCTTCCTCGGCGAGCACGTGTATCGCCACTACAAAGTGCTGCGCATGACCTCCAAGGCGCGCCGCGTGGTGCAACAACTTTTCGAGGCGTTTTTCAAGGACGTGAGTCTCATGCCGACGGAACACCGTGACCAGGCGCGCGCTTCGCAGAGTGCGCACGGCGAGGCGGGACGCGCTCGGGCGGTCGCGGATTACATCGCCGGAATGACTGATCGCTACGCAATTCTCGAGCACCAACGGCTCTTTGAGCCGGGCGAGGGAACGTAAGCCGATTCCTACGGGCATTTACTGATCTGCGCCGATTCCCCTCCGTTCCCGCCAACCCCCTCGCTTGCGCCACAGCCGGCCGGTCGGGGCTTTTTCGCAACACCTTGTTTTATATAGCGTTCTAGATTGAACGGCCGCTCAACGGAGGGGCTGTCACACATCGTTAATTGACATAAGTTACTGAAGTGCCTAGAGTTATGTAAGAACAACCGGTCTCAACAATGAACAAGTCCGCCCGCGAAAAAGAAGCGGTTCTGAACGTGTTCGCATCCCTTGTGCGACCGCTGACCCGAGTTGCTTTCGAGTACGGGATTTCCGCGAGCGAGATCTCAGGCGCCGTGCGCCGCACCTACATACAGGCGCTGGAAGCGCGACTACTGGATCAAAAAAGGGCGACGACCGATGCGCGCCTCGCCGTCGTCGCCGGCCTTGCGAAGTCAGACGTCACCGCACTGCGTGAAGCCACGCGTTCCGGTGCACCCCACAGCCTGCGAGCCACGGTAAGCCTGGATCAGGTAACGAATCTGCTCACGGTTTGGCACACGCATTCAGGGTTCTCGGGCGCATACGGTCTCGCGTTGGAACTCGACCTGGTGTCGACGCCTGGCTCACCGCGGCGAAGCTTCCGTGAACTCATAAATGCGGCGTGTCCGGGGGCTGATGGAGATGCTCTGCTGGATGAGCTAGTCGCCGCTGGGTCGGTGGAGGTTCTCGACGGCTCGACGGTGCGATGCCTATCGCGTGCCTACCTTCCGCACGGTGCTGACGTAAAGCGAATTGAGCGAATGGGTCGCTTCCTTGCAAGCGTCACCGCCAGCTTTGTTCACAACTTGCTTCGGCTGGGGTCTGAACCGATTTATTTCGAGAGGGCCGTGGTCTCAGACGAGCCCATGTCCGAATTCGGACGCGATAAATTCCTGGCGCTCGCGGGCGAGCGGGGTCAGGAATTGCTCACGGAATTGGACACATTTTTAACGCGTTTGGCCGAGTCAGAGCGGACCGATGGCGGGAAGAAATACGGCCTCGGTGTGTATTTCTTTGAAGACCAAGCGGCTGGGGGTGCCGAATCGAACGAAAGCGGTGACGAGAGCACTGCTCGTCCTACTGAATCAGTAATCGAAGAAATAGACGTTCTTGCGGCAATAAACCGCAAAAAATAGCCGAAGTGGGGAGAGGGTCGATGAAGAATTCAATCTCAGCAGTCGTTGCCGCAATTATTGCGACCGCCGCGGCCTTCCCGGGACAGGCGGGAATCAGTGGTAGTGGCGGAGCGATCGAAGGGATTAGCGGCAGCGGGGTTGAGCTTCTCGTCGTAGGTCCGGTTGAAGCGATTGATATAGCCAGCAGTACGGCAATAGTTTTGGGCCAACGCGTTACAACGGCGCAGCAGCTGAACGTCGGTGACACGGTAGCCGTATTCGGAAAGACTCGCACAGACGGAACGATTTCTGCGGCTGCCATTCAGGCACGCGGCCCTTACGTCGCTGGCGCCACGCCCATTTTTCTCGCCGGCATTGTGCAGAAAGCCCAGCCCAACATCGGTCGCGTAGAGGTTTCAGGAATTACAGTCGATCTGACATCGGCAATGGCGCACGGGGTGCTGTCGCCAGCGGTCGGCAGCAAACTGGCAATCTCCGGCACGCAGCCCGTGAACCACGGACTCGTCGTGGTAGACGGGATCAGCGGCAGTGGTGCTGCGGTGAGCGGCATCAGCGGCAGCGGCGGTTCGCTGGGCGGAATTAGTGGCAGCGGTGGTCGCGTCAATGGGATCAGCGGCAGTGGTGCTGCGGTGAGCGGTATCAGTGGCAGCGGCGGTTCGCTGGGCGGAATTAGTGGCAGCGGTGGTCGCGTCAACGGAATCAGCGGTAGTGGTGCTGCGGTGAGCGGTATCAGTGGCAGCGGCGGTTCGCTGGGCGGAATTAGTGGCAGCGGTGGTCGCGTCAACGGAATCAGCGGTAGTGGTGCTGCGGTGAGCGGTATCAGTGGCAGCGGCGGCTTCGCTGGGCGGAATCAGTGGCAGCGGTGGTCGCGTCAATGGAATCAGCGGTAGTGGTGCTGCGGTGAGCGGTATCAGTGGCAGCGGCTTCCGCGTCAACGGAATCAGCGGTAGTGGTGCTGCGGTGAGCGGTATCAGTGGCAGCGGCGGTTCGCTGGGCGGAATTAGTGGCAGCGGTGGTCGCGTCAATGGAATCAGCGGTAGTGGTGCTGCGGTGAGCGGTATCAGTGGCAGCGGCGTCCACGTCAATGGAATCAGCGGTAGTGGGCAGCCGTGAGCGGTATCAGTGGCGGCGGCGTCCGCGTCAATGGCATCAGCGGTGGTGGGGCTGCGGTGAGCGGTATCAGTGGCAGCGGCGTCCGCGCCAATGGCATCAGCGGCAGTGGGGCTGCGGTGAGCGGTATCAGTGGCAGCGGCGTCCACGTCAATGGCATCAGCGGTAGTGGAGCTGCGGTGAGCGGTATCAGTGGCAGCGGCATCCACGTCAATGGCATCAGCGGCAGTGGGGCAGCGGTGAGCGGTATCAGTGGCAGCGGCGTCGCACTCAATGGAATCAGCGGCAGTGGGGCTGCGGTAAGCGGCATCAGCGGTAGCGGCGTCCGACGTCAACGGAATCAGCGGCAGTGGGGCCGCGGTAAGCGGCATCAGCGGTAGTGGTGCTGCCGTAAACGGTATCAGCGGCAGTGGGGCGCCGTGAGTGGAATCAGTGGCAGCGGTATCCACGCCAATGGCATCAGCGGTAGTGGTGCAGCGGTGAGCGGTATCAGTGGCGGCGGCATCCACGCCAATGGAATCAGCGGTAGTGGGCGCCGTGAGCGGTATCAGTGGCGTGGCGGCGCCCTGGGTGGAATCAGTGGCAGCGGTATCCGCACCAATGGCATCAGTGGTAGTGGAGCTGCCGTGAGCGGTATCAGTGGCAGCGGCGTCCACGTCAATGGAATCAGCGGTAGTGGTGCGGCGGTAAGCGGCATCAGTGGCAGTGGCGGCGCCCTGGGTGGAATCAGTGGCGGCGGTAGCCACGCCAATGGCATCAGCGGTAGTGGTGCTGCGGTAAGCGGTATCAGTGGCGGCGGCATCCACGCCAATGGCATCAGCGGTAGCGGTGCAGCGGTAAGCGGTATCAGTGGCGGCGGCGTCCGCGTCAATGGAATCAGCGGTGGCGGAGCAGCGCGTGAGCGGAATCAGTGGCGGCGGCGTCCTGCGCCAATGGCATCAGCGGCAGCGGGGCAGCCGTGAGCGGTATCAGTGGCAGTGGTATCCGCATCAATGGCATCAGCGGTGGCGGAGCCGCCGTGAGCGGAATCAGTGGCAGCGGCGTCCGCGCCAACGGAATCAGCGGTAGTGGTGCAGCGGTAAGCGGCATCAGTGGCGGTGGCATCCGCATCAATGGCATCAGCGGTGGCGGAGCAGCCGTCAGCGGAATCAGTGGCAGTGGTGCACCGCTGAACTGGTATCAGCGTGTGTGGCGCGGCCGTAAGCGGAATGAGAGGCAGGCGGCGCTACGGTTGAAATGGAATCAGCGAGTAGTGTCGCAACCCCTTCGGTTCGCCGCAGCGACGGCGTTACCGATTTCGCCGAAATTTGGCGCATATCTCAACGAACTGGCCGTAAACACAATCTATATTTTGGACTGAGCCCAGCGGCAATGATGGTGGGATGCGAGTTCCTGAGAAGCGTGGGCAGCGGGGCGACGTAGCGGACAATATCGAATGCAACAGCACGATGAGGTGCTTAGCGTAGATGAGTCAACGACGCGCCAAGCAGCCACCACCTCTAGCACCATCCAGGCGTGGCACATCGAATCTTCAAGAGTTGCTTCGAGAATTGGCATTCGTGCTTCTTCCGCGAGGCATGACTCCAAAGACGTTCGGCGAGCTTTCAAGATCTGCGTTTGTGCAAGCTGCAGCTGACAGATCGAGGCTGCGAAACGGTCGAATAAACCACTCAGAGAGTTGCGGCGCAGACAGGCCTAACACGCGCGGACGTCAAAAGACTCCTCAACCGCGACGTGTCTGCCGAGCCATTTGCTTCCGCTGAAACCCCTGTAGAGAAAGTCATCAACGGCTGGCGTTGCGATCCACAATTCTCCAATGGTCAGCGGTAGCCCTCGCCTCTTAACGGTATCTGCCGGTAAGCGACCGTCGTTCAGTGCATGGGCTAGGAATTAGTGGCAGCGGTGGTCCCGCACCGGGCAGTGGTAGCGACGAGTTCGAGGCGCAGGAAAGCGGTCTAGCGGTGTCGCGCAACGGATCAGCGGTAGCGGCGTCCGCGCAATGCGGATTAGTGGCAGTTCGGTGCCGCGTGAACGCGCATCAGTGGCAGTGGCGGTCGGCTAAACAGAAGTTCCAAATGGGTGGGATTCGATAGAACTCCATCCTTAATGAAGCCGATTCTAATTCAACGATTCTGGCCGTTATTTAGCATTCGCGCGAAATCAGTTGCAATTTCCGACATCGGGAAACAATGCCGCCGGGACTTCGGAAGTCACTCACATCCAATGAAAGTCGAAAGATCGCGCGCAGATCGCTGCTGCTTTATGCCGCCTCGGGCGGACTGACTGCAGCTGTTAACAGAGCTTTCGTACGCGATTATCTCCGAACTCTGGCATCAAGGGCCTAAAATGACGACTAGTCTATCTAAGCGATTTGAACTCAGGACTATTCAATCGCGTTGTAGCGATACTTTGAGCGACTGCTAAACGGCAGGGATCCAAGCTAACAATTCTAGGTGGCTGCGCAGACTTGCTCAAGTCGCGCGGAGAGCAGACGCGGCTGAAAGAGGAGGACTTATTCCGGCGGACTAGTAACCGCACGCCCTTGGCTCTGGATGGCTGGCATCGGACCACCGCAATTTAACTAGCAAGCGATTCGGAAAACCGAGACCTCTTTGAAAAGCGAGCGTTGAACGAATGATTCGTGCGCGCGCCCAGCTAAGAAACGCGGCAGACATTGCCCGCCGTCGCAAGGCGATCGCTTGATGTTCCAAGCGGAAGGCGTCGTTACAAGCCGAGTAGCGATGTCGCTGTGAGATCTGCTACAAGACCCGCTAGTGATGCAACACGTGCTCGCGCGCTATCCACTTTGCTGGAGACTAAGGACAAGATTCAGCAAGAGGCGAAACTGCGCCGCTGATCGCGCAACGTTCAGGGTCCCAGATATTCCGCGCAAGCACGTAGTCGCTTTCAGAAATTTACTCAGATGCAGGGGAAGACTTTCTTGAGAACCATAAACGACTGGCTTGAATCGAGGCGTGCACGAAGATCGGCAGTGAAGAGTCTTGCCGGAACAGTACGAGCGGGCGTACACACGTATGCGTACGTGGCACCGAAAGGCGAAATGCAGTAACCCGAGCCGATTAAAATAGACCTATGATTTCACCAATTCCTCGCGTAGGGCCTTACGGAGTATCTTCCCCACGTTAGTTTTTGGGAGTTCGGACCGGAAGTAGACATGCTTCGGTAGCTTGTACCCGACGAGTGACTTACGGCAATGCTCAATCACGTCTTTTTCCGTGAGCTTTGGGTCCTTACGTACGACGAATAGCGCCACAACTTCCCCGGAGCGCTCATCGGGTTCCGCAACTGCAGCGGCCTCCAGAACGCCAGGATGAGTGACCACTACCGCTTCAACCTCGTTGGGGTAAACGTTGAAGCCTGAAACGAGGATCATGTCCTTCTTGCGGTCCTCTATGTACACAAAGCCCTTAGCGTCCATGCGGCCCACGTCGCCGGTTCTGAGCCAGCCATCGGGCAACATGACCTTGGCAGTTTCGTCTGGACGGTTCCAATAGCCCTTCATCACCTGGGGACCGCGCACGCAAATCTCGCCGACCTCCCCGATTTGCAGGCTATCGCCAGCGTCGTTTTTGATCACGATATCGGTGGAGGAGATCGGCAGCCCGATCGAACCGTTGAACTCAGCGTCGGGGGGATTTATGCAAGCGGCGGGGGAGGTCTCCGTCAGACCCCATGCTTGCGTGAGTCTATTACCGGTAGCCGCCTTCCAACGTTGCGCTACGGTGGCTTGTACCGCCATACCGCCGCCCAAAGTGATCTTTAGCCCGCTGAAGTCGATGGTGTCGAAACCGGGGGCGTTAAGCAGAGCATTGAAAAGAGTGTTCACGCCGCTGATGTAGTTGCAAGGGTGCCGCCGCATCTCCTTAATCATCGCGGGCAGGTCGCGCGGATTAATGATGAGGACGTTCGTCCATCCCAGACGGGCGAACATCATGCAATTTCCGGACAGCGCAAATATGTGGTAGAGCGGGATCGCTGTAATAAGGACACCGCCCTCCCGGAAGTCCTTACCTATCCAGGCTTCGGCCTGCAACACATTTGTGCTTACGTTGCCGTGCGACAGCATCGCGCCCTTGGCGACGCCTGTCGTACCGCCGGTGTATTGGAGGAAGGCCAGGTCTTCGCCACCGACGTCGACGGGCGTCAGCGTCAAGCTCTGTCCAGCGTCCACGGCGCTCTTCAGTGTAGTTGCGTTGGGAATGTCCCACGTCGGCACCTGCTTGCGCACCCGGCGGACGACGAAGTCAACCAGCAGCGATTTGGGGAATGACAGAAACTCCCCGACTGAGCTCACGAGTACCCGCCTGATCTTCGTGCGCGCCAGTACCTTCTGAACGATATGCGCGAAGTTCTCCAGGACGAGAATCACCGTGGCGCCCGAATCACTTAGTTGATACTCCAGTTCAGGAGCGGTGTAGAGCGGGTTGGTGTTGACTACGGTCAGGCCTGCGCGCAGCGCGCCGAACATTGCTATCGGGTACTGCAGCGTATTGGGCAGCATGATCGCCATGCGATCGCCCTTCCTGAATCCCTCGCGCTGCAGCCACGCGGCGAACGCCCGGCTGAGCTCATCGACCTCGCGGTAGGTGAGCTGCGCGCCCATCTGGATGAAGGCGACGCGGTCAGCGTGCTCCGCGCACGTCTTTTCGATCAGTTCTTTCAGCGAGCGCAACTGGCCCGGGTCAATCTCGGCCGGCACCCCCGGTGGGTAGGATTGCAGCCAGATTCTGTCCATCAGCACGCCCCGTTCTATGGCTTTTTCTTGAGGAGGGGTTCCAGGTAGGGCCAAAGCGTCTCGAGCACCTGCGGTTCACCGCGCGCATTTGGATGCACGCCGTCCTCCTGCATGCGTGAGGGGTCCTGGGCGACGTTCTGCAGGATGAAGGGCACCAGCGGCACATGATATTGCTTCGCCAGCGCGGGGAACATGCCGGCGAATTCCTCCGTGTAGCGCGGTCCGTAGTTCGGCGGCATGCGGATGCCCACGAGCAGCAGTTGTGCGCCGGCCTGCTGCGACAGGCGAATCATCTGGCCGAGGTTGTCGCGCGTGGTGGTGAGCGGCAGGCCGCGCAGGCCGTCGTTACCCCCGAGCTCGAGCACAACAATGCCCGGGTGGTGCAGCTGCAGGGCCCGTGGTAGGCGTTGCAGGCCGCCGCTCGTGGTTTCGCCGCTGACGCTGGCGTTGATGATCTCGTACCCGTACTCTTGAGCCTGAAGTCGCTGTGTGAGCAGCGCGACCCAACCCTGCTCTGGCCGGATTCCGTAGGCGGCACTCAGACTGTCGCCGAATACAAGGATGGTGCGGTCCGAGGCCACCGCGTTCTGGAGCGCAATGAACAGCAGTCCCATGCCGAGCGCCCAGGCGCCGGTGATTCGCAACAGTGTTCTCAAAGCTGAAAACCTCAGCAAACAGGTTAGCAGCCCGGAAGGTTCGCTGACCATTGTCGATGATGTTTCACTCGACATCGCCGCCGGCGAGTCAGTCGCAGTTACCGGCCCATCCGGTGCCGGCAAATCCACACTGCTCGCGCTGCTGGCAGGGCTTGACCTGCCGACGCGCGGTCGGGTGCTCCTGGCGGGCGAAGACCTGACAAAACTTGACGAGGACGGTCGGGCGCGCCTGCGGGCGCAGCGGGTCGGCTTCGTATTCCAGTCCTTCCACCTGCTGCCCGCGCTGACAGCGCTTGAGAACGTCATGCTGCCGCTGGAGCTCGCCGGCCGCGCCGATGCGCGGCTCACCGCCACGCAGACGCTTGCAGGCGTGGGATTGCAGGGACGCACCGGGCACTACCCGCGGCAGCTCTCCGGTGGCGAGCAGCAGCGCGTGGCGATTGCGCGCGCGTTCGTGACACGGCCGGCAGTCCTGTTTGCGGACGAACCCACGGGCAACCTCGATACGGGCACCGGCAGGCGGGTCGGGGAGCTGCTGTTCGAGCTCAACGCCAACGCGCACACCACCCTCGTGCTGGTCACACACGACCGCGAACTCGCGGACCGCTGCGCGCGGGTAGTGCGCATGGAAGGCGGTCGCGCGCTGTGAGGATAGTTCCGCTGGCCCTGCGCACGCTCGCGCGCGAATGGCGTTCCGGGGAGCTGGGCGTGCTGTTGCTGGCGCTCACCGTGGCCGTGGCGGCACTCACGGGCGTCGGCTTCCTGGTGAGTCGGATCAGCGCCGCGGTGGCGTTGCAGGCAAGCGAGGTACTGGCCGCGGATATTCGCCTCGGATCGCCGCAGCCCCTCAGCGACACCTACCTTGAGGAGGCAGCGCGCCGCGGTGTACGAACCACCCGCAGCACCTCACTGCTGTCGGTGGTGTTCAACGGCGATGCGAGCCAGCTCACCAATATCGCCGCCGTTACCGCCGGTTATCCTCTGCGTGGGCGGCTGCTGGTGGCCAGGGCGCCCTTCGCGCCCGGCACCGCGGCCGCTGGCATCCCGGCTCCCGGGGAAGTCTGGCCGGATTCACGCCTGCTCGCCGCCATCGGCGCGCAACTGGGCTCACAGCTCGCCATCGGCGCCGCCACGCTGCGCGTCAGCCGCGTGCTCATCGCCCGCCCCGACCAGGGCAGCACCTTCGCCGAGCTGGCGCCGAGCCTGCTCATGAATGCAGCGGATCTGCCGGCCACGCAGCTGATCCAGCCCGGCAGCCGCGTGAGCCACGCGGAACTGTTCGCAGGCGAGCGTACCCGGATCGAGCCCTTCAAGACCTGGCTCATCGCCCACAAGAGGCCCGGGGAGCGGCTGCGCGACATCACCGAGGCCAGCCCGCAGGTGCGCAACGCCGTCGAGCGCGCGGGACGCTTCCTGAGTCTCGCGAGCCTGGTGAGCGTGCTGCTGTGCGCGATCGCGGTCGCCATGGCGGCGCGTCGCTACGTGCACCGGCACCTGGACACGGTGGCGCTGCTGAAGACGCTCGGCGCCACGCGCGGTTTCACACTCGCGCTCACCGTCCTGCAGCTGCTCATCCTGGCGCTGCTCGCGGCACTGGCCGGCTCCGCGCTCGGCTATCTCGCGCAGGAGTGGCTGCTGCGCACGATACGCGGGCTGCTCGCCGTCACGGATCTGCCGGCGGCCAATCTTGCGCCTCTGGCGATCGGCTTCATCACGGCCGTGGCACTGCTGGCGGGATTTGCGCTGCCGCCGCTCCTGCAGCTGGCGCGCGTGCCGGCGCTGCGCGTGCTGCGCCGGGACGTCGGGCCGCCCCCGCCCCTGGTGCTCCTCGCCTTTGGTCCCGCCGTGGCCGTGGTGCTGCTGCTCATCTACGCGGTGGTGCGCGAGTTGAAGCTCTTCCTGTGGTTCAGTGCCGGGCTGGCCGCCTTCGTGGTGGTGTTGACGCTCGCCGGGCTGCTGCTGGTGTATCTCGCGGGCCGCCTGCGTGGCAGCGTCGGGGTGGCGTGGCGCTTCGGGGTGGCGAACCTGAGCCGCCGCCGCGCCGAGAGCGTCGTGCAGCTGGTGGCCTTTGGCAGCGGCATCATGGTGCTGTTGCTGCTCGGCATCCTGCGCGGCGACCTGAACGGCGACTGGCAGCGCACGCTGCCGCCGAACCTGCCGAATTATTTCTTCGTGAACATCCCGCCCGCGCAGCGGGCTGAGTTCGTGCAATTCCTCGAGACGCAGGGGGCGCGCACCACCAAGGTGCTGCCGATCATCCGCGGCCGCCTGACCTCGATCAACGGCAAGCCGGTGGAGGACCCCAAGACAGGTCGCGCGAGCGAAGAAAGCTTCGCCACCCGCGAGCAGAACCTCACCTGGTCCTCGGACCTGGGCGCCGACAACCGCGTTATCGCCGGTCACTGGTGGACACCGCAGGACACCGGCCAGCCGCTGGTCTCGCTCGCGAGTGAGTTTCAGGAGTCCCTCGGGGTGAAGCTGGGCGACCATCTCACCTTCGACATTGCCGGTGAGGACCTGCAGGTGACTGTCGCCAGCATCCGCAAGGTGAAATGGGACACCTTCCAGCCGAACTTCTTCATCGTGTTCGCCCCCGGGGTGCTCGAGAAGGTGGCAGGCACCTATATGACGAGCGCGTATTTCACCCCGGCCGCGGGCAGCTCGCTTGCGCAGCTGGCACATCGCTTCCCGAGTGTCTCCATCTTCGACATCGATGAACTGCTCACCCAGGTCCGCAGCGTGCTCGACCGCGCGGCGCTCGCCGTGCAGAGCGTGTTCGTCTTTACGCTCTTCGCAGGTCTGACGGTGTTGCTGGCGGCGGTGCAATCCAGCCGCGACGAGCGCCGCTACGAGAGCGCGATGCTGCGCACGCTCGGTGCGAGCCGCACCACCGTCGTGCAGGGCGTGCTCGCGGAGTTCACCACGCTCGGGGCGCTCGCCGGCTTCATGGCGGCGATCGGGGCATCCATCGCGGCCTACTTCCTCACCACGCGCTGGCTCGACCTGCGCTACAGCTTCGAGGTGCTGCCGTGGGTGGAGGGAATCGTGGGCGGGGCGCTGCTCGTGGCGCTCGGGGGATGGCTCGCCACGCGCCGCGTGGTGAACCAGCCGCCGCTCACGACGCTGCGCGCGTGAGGGCGGAGCCCGCCCTGGCGCAGGGGGTGCTCAGCGCGTTATGCCGATGGTGATCCAGGAGTCCGGTTCCGGATCGCCGCGCCAGTTGAGCCCTTCGATGGTCAGCTGGTAGTTGCCGGGCCCCAGCGCGGTGCTGTTGAGCGCAATGCGCAGGTGACCGTTTGAATCCTTCACCAGGTTCGTGATGACGCCGACGCGGCCCTGGTCGATGCGATCGATCGTGACGCGAAAGATGTGATACGGCGAACGCGACTCGTCGATCTTGAAGTCCGCCAGCTGCGCACCACCGGCACCGATGGTGATGGCCGGGGAATTGGAGGCTCCCGAGCGGTTTGGCAGCAGACGGATCTCACGCGTGCTGGTGGCCGGATCGAGCGCCTGCTCGGTCGCCTGCTTCTGCAGCTGCGCGATCTTGTGACTCTTGGAGGCGCCCGCGCCGGTGAGGATGGAGAGCGCGATGCCGAGCACCAGTACGGCAGCGGCCAGCGCGAGGGTGACCTGCGGCTTCTGCCACGCCGGTCGCGGCGCTTCCTGCCAGGGTTCCGGCTTGCCGCTCGCCTCGAGCAATCGCAGCCCCGCATTGACGCGCTCCGGGAGCCCGATCTCATCGAGGATCTCCGGATGACGATGCACGAACTGTTCGAATTCGGTGGCGCCCTTGAGTGGCAACCGCCCGGAGAGATAACGCTCGACGACCTGGTTGCGCGCGATGAAGTCCCGGTCCATCGGCGCGGCCGGGGCGGCGACGGCGGCGGTGGGGGGAGTGGATGCGGTCTTGGCCGGTGCGACCTTGGGCGCGGCGGTGCTCGCCGGAGCTGCGGGCGCCGGCTTTGGTTTCGGCGCGGCAGAGGCGGCGGCTCGGGCGTTAGTCCAGGCGGCAAGTCCCTCCGCGGGAGCCGGAGCGGGAGCCGGAGCGGGAGCCGGAGTCGCAGCCGCCGCCGCCGCGGGAACCGCGGCGCGTTTCTCGGCGCTCTTGGGGACGGGCGGCGCCGGACGGGCGGTCGGGACATTCGCCGGCGGTGCCTTTGGTGCGCTGCTCTCCCCCGAGCGCTTGCTCGCCGCCGCAAGTTTGTTCGCGGCCGACTTGGTCGCCGCCGCGGTGAGGGAAGCAGTGCGGATGATCGGTACGCGCTCATCGCGCGGCGGGTCCTTGGCAGCTGCGGGTGAGGACGCGGCGGCCGCGGCGGGCGGCGGCGTCGCGGGTTTCGCGACCGGCGGCGGCGGCGGTGAGGTCAGCAGTTCCTCGACGACAGCCGGGTCTTCGAGGACGAGTTCGAGCTCGGCCGGGGGCACGACCGGCGCGGCGGCGACGACCGGCGGGGCCGGCATCACGGTGCTGCCGGGTTCCAGCACCAGCATCGCCGCGTCGATCAGGGTGATGCCCGTCTGCGCAGGGTCTTTCGGAGGCGCCCCGGCTGCGGCCGGCAGCGGGGCCGGTGCGGCGGCAGGCGGCGCCTTCGCGCGCTGTGCGGCTGCATCCAGGGGCTCCTCGACCGGCAGGTCGGGGAGTGGTTCAAGAGGCGAGCGGGACGCGGCTTCCATAGGTGGACATATCTAAGCAACCGCGGGCCCTGACCGCGCCGCGATGGCTCACATATCAACGTGTTGTTAACCCGGTTCGTGACGCAGTTCACACTTGCGATTCCCTTCCAGCGGGAGCGGAGCTGCGTCACGGCATCGGCAAGTTCCCCGTGCCCGGCGGCAACCCGGGTCCGCGGGCTGCGGCCGGTTTCTGGCTTGCCGGCGGCCGAGTCGGCGCCGGTCAGGCAGCGGGGAGCGCGGCGTTAGTTCGAGGAGCCGCTCAGGAAGTATTCGACCTTGTCGCGGTAGGTGCGCGAGAGCTTCAGCTCGTGGCCACCCTCGAGGGTCAGGAAGTACTCGCCATTCATGTGCGCCCGCAGGCTCTTGACCAGGCGCAGGTTGACGATGGTCGAGCGGTGCACGCGCTGGAACAGCTTGGGATCCAGGATCTCCTCGAGCTCCTTCATGGTGCCGCGCAGGATGTGAGTGTCGCCGCCGGCGTGGATGCACATGTAGTCCCCGGCCGCGTCGATCCACTGGATCGAGGCCACCGGCACGCGCACCGTCTCGCGCCCCTGGCGGATCGGCAGCACCTCGGGGCGCCGGCCCTCGATCGCCTTGCGGCCGTGCTCGAGGACCTCGTCGAGGATCAGTTCGCCGCAGCCGGTGATCTCGGCGATGATCTGCATGAGGCGGTCGCGCTGGTCGGCGGCGCTCTTGGCACGCACGTGCTCGCATACGCGCGTGAGGGCCGCCTGGAAGCGCACGTCATCGATCGGCTTCAGCAGGTAGTCCACCGCGCGCGCCTCGAACGCCTGGATGGCGTACTGGTCGTAGGCGGTGACGAACACCACCACCGGCAGGGACTCCTGCGGCAGGTGGGTCAGCACCTCAAAGCCCGACATGCCCGGCATCTGGATGTCGAGGAACACCAGGTCCGGCTTGTATTGCTGGATGGCCGCGAGCGCCTCGCGGCCGTTGGCGCACTGGGCCACGATCTCGAATTCGGGCGCTCCGCGCAGGCGCAGCTCGACCCCGCGGCGCGACAGCACCTCGTCATCGACGATGAGCGTGCGGATCTTCACGCGTGCGCTCCCCGCGCCAGGTCCGAGGGGAAGGTCGGGCGCGGCCTGGCAGGCTCGCTGCCGCCCTCGGCGATCTCCAGCGGCAGCGCCATGTCCACGCGCAGGCCCGGGTGGCAGTTGGAGACGGTGAAGCGGCGGTTCTCGCCGTAGAGCACCGCGAGGCGCTCGCTGGTGTTGTGCAGGCCGACGCCGCGGCGTTCGTTCCCGGTGGTGGAGTTCTCCCGCAGCCCCGGCCCGTCATCGAGCACGCAGAGCTCCAGCCAGCCCTCGCGGATGCGGCCCTCGATGCGCACCAGGCCGCCCTGCTCGCGCGCCGAGACCGCGTACTTGAGCGAGTTCTCCAGCAGCGGCTGCAGCAGCAGGCTCGGCACCAGGGCATTCATGGCCGCCTCCTCGACGGCGTATTCCAGGCGCAGCCGCTCGGCGAAGCGCAGCCGCTCGGTGCCGAGGTACAACTCAAGCGCGTCCAGTTCCTGGCGCAACGTGACCTTCTTCATCGGGTCCTGATCCAGCGTGTAGCGCAGGAATTCTGACAGCCGCGTCACCGCATGGTTCGCCTTGCGGTTCTGGTTGTCGAGAATCAGGGTCGAGATGGCATTCAGCGTGTTGAACAGGAAGTGCGGGTTGAGCTGGTAGCGCAGCATCTTCAGTTGCGCTTCCTGGGCGAGCGCGACCGCCTTGAGCAGCGCCTCCTCCTGCTTGCGCTGCGACTCGTAGATCTTGATGCCGAAGTACAGCACGCTCCAGCACAGCAGCAGGTAGGTCGTGGACAGCGCACCGCCGAACAACTCGAACAGGGCATGCGCTTCCCAGTCCGGCTTCACGAAGATCTTGTAAGAGAGGTTGATGACGACGCGCAGCGCCAGCGCGGTGATGTAGCAGGTGGCGAGCACCCCCAGGATCATGGTGCGCGGCGGCCGGTTCCACAGGTGCCGGTAGATGTAGCGCATCGGCATGGAGAGCACGAAGCCGGCCAGGGCGGACACTGCGATGACCCGCGCGTAGCTGGCGGGCTTGTCGTACAGCAGTGCGCCGAAGTACTGCGTGATCCCGTAGGCCGCCCAGCCGGCCGCGTGCAGGCCCCAGAAGAGCACGCCGCGGTTGGTGCGGAACTGTTCCAGCGTTGGGATTTTCATGGCAAGCCGGAAGCTTAGGCCATCCGCGAGCCGGAAAGCCGCCCCTGACGGCCTCCTGGGCGGCTCGGTTCGTCGCACGACGGACCGAAGCCGGCACGTACGGCCGGCTGCGTCCTCAAGCGTTTGATTTAGAAAGGTTAAATTATGTCGGCATCGCCATCGCCGAGATCCCCGTGGGATCCGGCGAGCTGGCGAGGGAGTCGAGCGGCTGCGGGCGCGCCAGCGCCTGCCCCTGGGCGAAGTCGCAGCCGATCGCGGTCAGCCACTGCAGTGCGGCCTGCGAGTCGACCTTCTTGGCCGCGCAGTGGATGCCGAGCACCTTGGCCGCCTGCACAGTGGCTACCACCATCGCCTGGCTGAGCTTGTCCTTGAGTGCGGAGGAGCTCAGCTTCGAATCGATCTTCACCAGGCGCAGCGCCTTGGAGCGCAGCAGCGGCAGCACCTGGGAGTCGAAGGAGAAGTCATCGATCACCACCCAGGCGCCGACCTTGTCGCACTGGGTGATGAAGCGCTCGACCTGCGCACGGCGCTGCGTGCACAGCGCCTCGGCGATCTCAAAGCCAATCGTGTCGGCGGCAATGCCGTGGCTGTTGAGCGTCGCGGCCATCTTCTGCGCAAAGCGCTCGTCCTCGAGCGTCGCGATCGACAGGTTGACGGTGAAGCTCGTGGGCTGGGAGTTCCAGGCGGCGCGATGGGCGGCGAGCCAGCCGAGCAGCCGCTGCAGCACGAGCGCGTCGAAGGCCGCCGGGTCGCGCTGCTGTGAGGAGGTGCGGGCGGTCACCTGGAAGCGGCGCGACTGGCCGCCGGCGCGCAGCTTGATAAACGGCAGCAGCTCGAGCATGAGGTTCGGGTCGCTGGCGACGGGAGCCATCGCGGTGCTGAGCGGTGCTGCGGCCGGCGCAGCCGGTGCAGGCGCGGCCGCGGCGGGTGCCACCGCGGGGATCGGCCGCGGCGGCGGGGCGCTGGCGCGCGCGACCGGGGCAGGCGGCGGGGCGGGTGCCCGCGGCGCGGCGGGTGCGGGGAGCGGTGCCGGCGTGCGCACCGCGCCGCGGGCCGCGGGGCCCTTCGGCAGCGCCGGCTCGAAATCCAGATCCAGCATGTCCGGGGCGTCCGCGGAGGCGCTGGGCGCGCCGTCGAACTCAAGCTCCTCGGGCTCAGCGGCGGCGATCGGAGGCATGGCGGGGATTTCCTGGCGTGGCGCGGGTGCCACGGCCTCGGCAGTCACGTCGAACTCCAGGATGTCGTCGATCTCCTGGGGACTGATGATCGGGGCGGCCGGCGGGGCAGCAGCTGCTGCGACCGGGGCAGCGGCGGGCGCAACCGGGGCGGCACGGGCCGCGGGCGGCACGACGTCCTCGGCAGCTTCGGGTTCATCGGCAAGCTGCAGCATCGGCAGCCGCGCGGTGTTTCCCGAGGCGCGCCGCTCACCCGGCTTCAGCAGCACCGCGAGGCGCTGCATGATCGCGCGCACCGGCGCTGCCGTCATGCGCTCGAGCGTGTCATCGCTCACGGACTTGCGGTCGGCGAGGATCATGGCGATGCCGACCGGCTCGCCGTTCGGGGCACGCACCGGGAGGAACAGCGCGAGGCGGCCATCCTCGAGACCCGTCTCGTGGCACGGGAGCGAGGTGTCCGCACTGAGCAGTGCGAGCGCCTCGGTCACCATGCTGTGCTCGTCGGGGCCGAGGGCGCCTTCGCTCAGCCACAGCACGTTGGCCTCGTGATCACACAGCGAGATCGACTGCAGCCGCCGTGTCGGCAGCACTTCGCGCAGCTGCTGGCCGAGCGATTCGACCGTCAGCGGTCCGCTCGCAACGGCGGACGGCGCCGCAGGCGCTATGGTCGGAGGGGTCGCGTTACGCTTGGCCGCAGACTTAAAAAACAAGTGATTTCCCCGCCCTGAAGTTGATGCACGGACGCGAGCTCCGTCCGCCTTCCAGCAGAAGAGTGACAGTGCGCCGTCCGTGGCGCCGTGAAATCCCTCGCGTTCTGTTCGCAAAAAGGCGACAGCAGGCTGCCGCCATTTGTCATATTTGACTAGAGCTTGCGGCCGCCGCCGATGAAGTCAGCCTTGCCCAGATCCACGCCGTTGTGACGCAGGATGTTGTAGGCGGTCGTGACGTGGAAGAACACGTTCGGGATCACCCAGGTCTGCAGGAAGTCCAGGCCCTTGAACTCGAGCGTGCGCTCGCCGGCCGGCACCTTGATGTCGCGGGTTTCGGAGCCTTCGAACGCGCTCGCCGGAATGCTCTTGATGTAATCGATGGTGCGCGCGAGGCGCGCGCGCAGCTGCTCGATCGTGGTCTCGTTGTCCTCAAAGCGCGGCGGTTCCTGCCCGGCCAGGCGCGCGAGGGAATTCTTTGCGATGTCTCCGGCGATCTGGATCTGGCGCGTGAGCGGCAGCATGTCGGGCGCCAGGCGCGCACTCAGCAGCACCGCGGGATCGAACTTGCGGCTGGCGGCATTCGCCTCGCCCTTCTGTAGCAGCCAGGAGAGATTGCCGAGGATGTTGGTGATCAGATCCGCCGAGACGGCGTGCATCGAGACTTTCATGAGATTCCTTCGGTTGGGATGAAGCGGGTGGGGCGCCGATTCTAGTCCCGAGGGGTCTGGCGCGTCTGCCTCTCGGGTGAAACAATGTCTGTCCGCGAAATGGGGATTGAGGTTGCCATGAACCTGATCTGGACCCCGGCTCAGCTGGCGATGCTCGCCAAAGTGGTGGATCTGAATGGCTTCTCAGCGGCCGCGCGCGCCCTCGGCGTGCCGAAGGCCGCGGTCAGCCGCGCCGTGGCCGACCTGGAAAGAGCCCTCGGCGTGCGCGTCCTGGAGCGCACCACGCGCCGCGTGGCACTCACCGCGGCGGGGCGCCTGGTGTATCCGCACGCCCGGCGTGTGGGCGAGGAAGCCGACGCGGCGCGCACGGCGATCACGCGACTGCACGCGCCGGAAGGGCGCCCGCTGCGCGTGGCGGCGGATCCGACCTACGGACGCGTGCTGCTCTCGCCGCTGGTGCCGCGCTTCCTCGAGGCCTTCGCGCACGTGCCGCTCGAGGTGGCACTGGACGCCCACCAGCTGGCCGAGGGCGCCTGGGATGTCGCGATCCGCACCCGGCCGCCGGCGGATGCCAGCCTCACGCAGCGCCTGCTGGGCGCGCCGCCGGCGCTGCTGTGTGCGACCCCGGCCTACCTGCAGCAGCGCGGTGAGCCCGAGCGCCCGGATGAGCTGCGCAGCCACGATCTGCTGACGCCCGATGCCGCGGAACTGCCCGAGTTCAGGCTCTACCTCTCGCGCGGCACCCAGCGCGCGGAAGTGCCCCTGACGCCGAAGCTCGCCGTCGATGACCCGGCGGTGCTACATGCGGCGACCGCCGCGGGCCTGGGGATCGGATTGCTGCCGGAGTTCCTGTGTCGCCAGGGGCTCGCGACCGGCAGGCTGAAATGCGTGCTGCCGGGCTGGGCGGTGCCCCCCGCGTCCGCGCTTTACGCCGTGTACCCGACGGCGCTGGAGTCCGACCCGCGGGCGCAGCAGTTCGTCGACTTCCTCGCGGCGAACATCGTACCGGCGCTGGCCCTGCCCGCGAGCCGTGCCGCGGCTGCCCGGGCGGCGGAGGCCGCCGCGCACTAAGGGGCGTCCGCCCTTTTACATTCCACGGGATAAGAGCCTCCGGAAGGTTACCGGCGGGTAGGTTTTCGGCGGACCGGCTAAACTGGTGGTCCGCCCAGGCGCCGCTCCGGCGCTGCGGCGGCCCGCAGTAGAGAGGAACCGATCATGTACCGCGCGCCCCTTCGTGAAATGCGTTTCGTGCTCGAGGAGCTCCTCGGCTGCGGGCGTCTGGGCGCCTCGGCCACCTTTCCGGACTATTCGGATGAACTCGCCCGCTCGGTGCTCGAGGAGGCGGCCCGCTTCGCCGAGACGGTGCTCGAGCCGCTGAACCGCAGCGGCGACACCCAGGGCGCGCGCTGGACCCCGGATGGCGTCGTGACCGCACCCGGATTTCGCGACGCCTATGCCCAGTTCGTGGCGGGCGGCTGGCCGGCGCTGGGCGCGGATGCCGCGTTCGGCGGGCAGCCGGTGCCGCGGGTGCTGGTGAGTGCGGTCGGGGAATTCTGGGGTTCCGCCAACCTCGCCTTCAAGCTCGGCCCGATGCTCACGCACGGGGCGGTGCACGCGCTGGAACTGTGTGGCTCCCCGGCACAAAAGCAGATGTACCTGCCGAAGATGGTGAGCGGTGAGTGGACCGGCACCATGGTGCTGACCGAGCCACAGGCCGGCTCGGATCTTGGCCAGGTGCGCACCCGGGCCGCGCCCGAGGGTGATCATTATCGGCTCTCCGGCCAGAAGATCTTCATCACCTGGGGCGATCACGACCTCACCGCCAATACCATCCACATGGTGCTCGGTCGCCTCGACGGCGCGCCCCCCGGCGTCAAGGGCATCTCGCTGTTCATCGTGCCGAAGTTCGTGGTCGGCCCCGATGGTTCCCTCGGGGAGCGCAACGAGGTGCGCTGCCTGTCGATCGAACGCAAGCTCGGCATCCACGCGAGTCCCACCTGCGTACTCGCCTTCGGTGAGCGGGACGGCGCCATCGCCCACCTCGTGGGGCAACCCGGACGCGGTCTCGAATACATGTTCATCATGATGAACAGCGCACGCCTGTCGGTGGGGAGCGAGGGGTATGCGGTCGGCGAGCGCGCCTTCCAGCGTGCCGCGGGGTGGGCCCGCACGCGCGTGCAGGGCAAGCCGCCGGTGGCGGCCGTAGAGGGTCCGGTGCCGATCATCAACCATCCGGACGTGAAGCGGATGCTGCTGCGGATGAAGGCACAGACCGAGGCCGCGCGCGCGCTCACGCTCTACACCGCCTCGCAGTTCGACTTCGCCGAGCACAGCGGCGACGCCCACGAACGCGCCGCCGGCCAGGCACGCGCCGAACTGCTCACGCCCATCGTCAAGGGATGGTGCACCGAGACCGGCAACGAGGTCGCCGCCATCGGCGTGCAGGTCCACGGCGGCATGGGCTTCATCGAGGAAACCGGGGCGGCGCAGTACGTCCGCGACGTGCGCATCACGACGATCTACGAGGGCACGACCGGCATCCAGTCAAACGACCTCCTCGGCCGCAAGCTCGGCCGCGACCGCGGCGCGACGATGCAGGCGCTGCTCGCGGACATGGAAACCGAGCTCAAGGGACTCGCCATCCAGGACCCGGAGGTCGAGGCCACGCGGCGCGCCGCGCTCGAGGCGGTGGGACAGCTCGGCGCGGCCACCCAGGCGCTGCTCAGGTCGCTGGCGACGCGCCCCGATGTCGGCATGGCGGTCTCGGTGCCGTACCTGAAACTGTGCGGCTACGTCACGGGCGGCTGGCTGCTGGCGAAGTCCGCCGCGATCGCCGCCGCCCAGGTGGCCGGGGCGGAGCGCGAGTTCTACGCCGCCAAGATCCGCACGGCCCGCTTCTATGCCGCGCAGGTGCTGCCGCAGGCGGCAGCGCTGGCGCGCGTGGTCCAGGAAGGCGGCGCGAGCGTGATCGAGACGGACGCGGCGCTGATCTGAAACGCGGCGCCCGCGGGCACTATCCCCGCGCCCGTGCGAACATCGGCCTCCCACGACTCGCGCGCCGGGAGCTTGGCCATGAACCGACGTGAGCTGCTCGCCGCAGGAGTAACGCTGATGGCCGCCGCCACACTCACTCGTGCGGCGCAGCCGCCCGGCTCCGACGCCGCGGCGATCCTGCGCAAGATTCCCTCCAGCGGCGAGGAGCTGCCGATCATCGGGCTTGGCACCTCCGGGCCCTTCGAGGTGGACGCCTCGGAGGAAAAGCGCGCTCCCCTGCGCGAGGTGCTGGCGGCGTTCTTTGCCGCCGGCGGCCGTCTCATCGACACCTCGCCCATGTACTCCAGCGCCGAAGGGGTGCTCGGAGATCTGCTGACGCCGCAGATGCATGAGCGCGCCTTTCTCGCCACCAAGGTGTGGACGCGCGGCGAGCGCTCCGGCATCGAGCAGATGACGCACTCGGCGCAGCTGCTGAAGAGCCAGCGCCTGGATCTGATCCAGGTGCACAACCTCCTGGACCTCGAGACGCAGCTGAAGACCCTGCGGGCCTGGAAAGAGGCGGGCCGCGTGCGCTACCTCGGCGTGACGCACTACACGGTGGGCGCGCACGCGGAACTCGCGCGCCTGCTGGAGCGCGAGAAGCTCGATTTCGTGCAGTTCAACTACTCCCCGCTCACGCGCGACGCCGAGAAGCGCCTGCTGCCGCTGGCCGCCGAGCGCGGCGTGGCGGTGCTGGTCAACCGCCCGTTCGAGGACGGCGCGCTCTTTGCGCGGGTGCGGGGCAAGGCGCTGCCGGCGTGGGCCGCGGACTTCGATGCGGCGAGCTGGGGACAGCTGGCGCTGAAGTTCATTGCCTCGCAGCCCGCGGTGACCTGCATCATCCCGGCGACCGGCAAGCTCGCGCACCTCAACGACAATCTCGCCGGCGGCCGCGGACGCCTGCCCGACGCCAGGCAGCGCGAGGCGATCGCGCAGCTGTTCGCTTAGCGCGCCGCGCGCTCCGGCCGAGTTATTTCTCCGGCGTGTCGGCGGGCGGGCGCTTGGAGGTCGGCTCGTCGATTTTGCCCATGGCCGCCAGCACCAGCAGCGCGAATATCAGTCCGATGAGCGCGGCGGCGATCTGCCCGAGTCCCGCCGCGGCACTCGCGCCTGCCGTTAGCCAGATGCCGGCCGCGGTAGTCAGGCCGCGGATCTCGTGCTCGCTGGTCAGCTTGAGGATCGCCCCGCCGCCGAGAAAGCCGATGCCGGTGATGATGCCCTGCACGATGCGCGACAGGTCGGTGTTGGCAAGGCCGGCATCGCTCGCCGCCACCAGCACCAGCGCGGTCCCCAGGGCCACGAGCATGTGCGTGCGCACGCCCGCGGCCTTGTGCGCCACGTGGCGCTGCAGGCCGATGCCGGCGCCGATGATGAGCGCGACGGTGAGGCGCCCGAGAATGCGCACCAGGTGCGTGAGATCGGGTATGGAGCGCGTCAGCTCGGTCATCACGGTGCTCAAGCGGCTCTCCTCGTGCTAGCCGTGCCCGCGCGCGGTGGCGCGTCGCGCTGCGGGTAAGCGCAGCTTCAGGTGCGGCGGTTCGTTCAGATTTTGCAGAAACAGGCGCCGCTGTTCCGCTGTGAGTGCGCCCCAGTCCACCTTCTGGGCGTGGCTGCGCCGCAGCTGCCGGTCGCTGACCTGCACCGAGGCACGGCTGTGGCTGTGCCAGGTGCCGGGCAGTCGCCGCGTGTGCCCCCTGCGCAGCACGTCGGCCACCGCGGCGGCCACCAGGGGGTCACGCGTCAGCTCGCTGTGCGCCACGCGTGCGTAGGCCGTGCGGGCACCGGCGAGTGTGGCGCTCGCGGTGGGCACGGTGCCGTCGCCGTGGCGCGTGAGCGTGTACACGAAATCATCGCGGCGCCGCGCGACGGCCGTGACCGTCTCCTGGCCGACGCCGGCAATGACGGTGTAGCGCTCGTCCGCGGCGGCCAGCTGGGCGCGCAGCAGGCGCGCGGCCCGCAGCAGCTCGGGGCGCGGCTGCGGGCCGCAGGCCGGCCATTGCGCCGTCTCAAACAGATCGAGGCGGCTGCCGCAGTCCCCCCACGGCAGCAGCTCGTACAGGCTCGGGAAGGAACTGAACACCTGCGCCGTCAGGTGCTCGGCGGAGGCCCCGGTCGCGATGCGCGCCACCTTGCGCACCACCGCGTAGGTGCCGCGCAGCGCCTGCACGGCGGCGAACGAACCGCAGTTGGGGGTCCCGAGCAGCACCACGCGCTCGACCACGGAGGTGCCGGGCAAGGCGAGGGCGATGCGCGCGAGCAGCCCGCCCATGCTGTGCGCCACCACCGCCACGCGCGCGCCCGCGGCCGCGCGCAGCCGGTGCGCGAGTGCGGCGCCGAGCTGGGCGACCGGCAGCCGCCAGTCGTAGTCGTGAAACTCGACCGCGAAGCCCTGCGCGCGCAAGTACAGCTTCAGGCGCAGATGCGAGAACAACACCACCCCCAGCGAGACGATCGGCGCCGTTGCCGGCAGGCGCAGGTTCGCGAGGCGCCCGACCTGAATGTCGATCGGGTCCACCCACAGCACGTCGTGCGGCAGCGGCGGTGGCCGCTTGAGCCCGAGCTGCGAACCCATGATGCCGGGGACCAGCACCACCTGTAGCGGCTGCGCCATGGCGCGCTCGGCGCGCCGCGCCAGCGCGGCGAGCGTGGCGTATTCGCGCGGACCGAAGTAGGCGGTGAGTTCCGGGCGATGCGCGCCGCTCGCCAGCCAGCGCTCGATCTCCGTGGCGCTCCACGCAAAGCGGTCGTAGGGCGTGACGTGGTCGAGCGGGTTGCCGTTGGCAGTCACGCGGTGCGTTTGGAGCATCCGGCGGCTCACTCCTGCGTCAGCGGGCGCACGTGCGCCGTGACCGCCAGCGTGCCGCCGTCCTTGAGCAGCAGCTCCAGCGGCACCTCATCGCCGGCCGCCAGTGCGCGCGTGAGCCGGTGCAGCATCACGTGCAGCCCGCCGGGCGCGAAGCGCAGCGTCTGTCCCGGCGCGAGGATGAGCTGCGCGCTCGCGCGCATGCTCGATTGCGTACCCACCAGCTGCGTCTCGTGGATCATCGCCGCCTGTGCCAGCGGCGAGCGCGCGCCGACGATGGTGACCGCCACAGGGCCGTTGTTGCGCACGGTGAGGTACACGGCCGCCACCTCGGTGCCCGGCGTCGCGCGCATCCAGGCGTCCGTGACGGCGAGCATCGGCGCCGCGGCGCTGGCGAGCGCGGCACGCAGTGCGAGCAGACCGACAGCAAGGTACGCGGCGGAAATTCTCAAGCGGGCGTCCGATGCACGCAGTGTCAGCGCCGCGCAATTATGCCAGACGTCTCGCGCAGCGACCGACTATGATGCGCCCAACCCCGCAGTGTACACATGAGCAGCCGCATCTCCCGCACGGAACTTCTCGCGCTGCTGGCGCTGTTCGGCGGCGCGCTGGCGATCGGCAGTTCCGGGATCTTCGTGCGCCTGTCGCAGACCGGTCCCACCGCCACCGCGTTCTGGCGCGGCGCACTGGCGCTGCCGTTCCTCGCGGTGTGGGCGTGGCTCGAGCGGCGCGGCGCGAGCGCACCGCGCGCCACGCTGCGTGAGCCGCTGTTCATCTGGGCCGGGGTGTTCTTCGCCGGCGACCTGCTGTTGTGGCACTGGTCGCTGCTGCTGACATCGATCGCCGCCGCCACCCTGGAGGCGAACTGTGCGCCGCTGCTCGTGACAGTGCTGGCGTGGCTGCTGTGGAAGGAGCGGCCGCGCCCGGCGTTCCTGTTCGCCATCGCGCTCGCCTTCGGCGGCATGCTGCTGATCCTCGCGCCCAAGCTCGGCGGCGGCAGCCACGCGCTGTTGGGCGATGCGCTCGGCCTCGGCACGGCGTGCTTCTACGCAGCCTACTTCCTCGTGGTGGCGCGTCTGCGCACCCGTTACGGCACCGGCATCGTCATGCTCACCAGCACCGCGGTGTTCACGCTGATCCTGCTGCCGCTGGCACTGACGCAAAGATTTCTCCCCCTGACGCCGCACGGCTGGTGGCTGCTCGCCGGCTGCGCGATCTCCGCGCAGGTGCTGGGACAGAGCCTGATCGCCTACGCGCTCGCACACCTGCCCGCGACCTTCAGCGCCGTGGGCCTGTTCACGCAGGTGGTCGCCGCGGCCGCGTACGCGTGGCTGCTGCTCGGTGAGCGGCTGTTGCCGGTGCAGATGCTCGGCGGCGCGGTGGTGCTGCTGGCGATCGGCTTCGCGCTCGCGGCGCGGCGCACCGCGGCGCTCACCGAGGATCAGGTGCTGCGCGCGTCGCTGCACCCGAGCATGCCGCGCCACGGCGAGTCGCGCTAACGTTGGTGCCAGCAGCCTTGGTGCCCGGGCAACGCCGCCGCCGCCGCGCTCACTGTGCGTGCTCGCTGATGACCCGGCACAGGGCATCGATGGCCCCGCGGCGCGCGCTGCTCTTGCGCCACAGCGCCCCCACCTGTCGGACCGGGGCCGGCTTGGCGAAGGGCCGCAGCACCAGGCCGCGCGCGTTGCGGTAGGCGCCGCGCCCGGCCAGCTCCGGCAGCAGGGTGATGCCCGCGCCGCTTGCCACCATCTGCCGCAGCGTCTCCAGGCTCGTGGCGCGGAAGTCCTGCTGCTCGTGCACACCGGCGCGGCTGCACACCTCCAGTGCCTGGTCGCGCAGGCAATGGCCTTCCTCGAGCAGCAGCAGCTTCTCGCCCTTGAGGTCCGCCACCCGCACGCTCTGCCGGGCGGCGAGCGGGTGGTGCTCGGGCAGCGCGACACTGAAGGCCTCGCGGTACAGCTCACGCGCCTCCAGGCCCGCGGTGTCGACCGGCAGCGCGAGGATGCCCATGTCGAGCTCCCCGGCGTGCAGCTTCTGCAGCATCGGCCCGGTCTGGTATTCGTACAGGTGCAGCTCCAGTCGCGGCAGCGCCTTGCGCACCGCGGGCGCCACGCGCGGCAGCAGGTAGGGGCCGATGGTGGGCAGCAGCGCCACGCGCAGCCTGCCGGCGAGGGGCTCGTGCTGGCTGCGCGCCAGGGTTACCACCTCGTCGGTGGCCTCCAGGATGCGCCGCGCCCGCGCCACGATCTCCTCGCCCGCGGCGGTGAGGGACACGTTGTTGGGAGCGCGCTCGATCAGCTGCACCCCCAGGCTCTGCTCCAGCTTCTTCAGCTGCGAGGAGAGCGTGGGCTGGCTCACAAAGCAGCGCGCCGCGGCGCGCCCAAAGTGCCGCTGATCGGCCACGGCCACGAGATAGCGCAGATCCTTGAGCTTCAGGTCCATGGCGTCAATATACGCGATCTATCGATATCATCAAATCAATCGATTGGAAGAATGGCCTTCGCCCCCGCATCATGCGCGGCGTAACCCCAGTAAGGAGTGAGTAAATGGCAGGCGTAGGTCATCGTTTCCCCGAGTTCTCCCTGACGGGCGTCGTTTCCAGCGACCCGCAGAAGGCGTTCCAGCCCTTCACCCATGAGAGCTTCCCCGGCAAGTGGAAGGTAGTGTTCTTCTGGCCGAAGGACTTCACCTTTGTGTGCCCGACGGAAATCGCAGCGTTCGGCAAGCTCGAGAAGGAATTCCGCGCCCGCGATGCGCAGCTGCTCGGCGCCAGCATCGACAACGAGTTCGTGCACCTGGCGTGGCGGCGGGATAGGGAGGAGCTGCGCCACCTGCCGTTCCCGATGCTGTCGGACCTCAAGCGTGAACTCTCGGGCGCGCTCGGGATCCTCGATCCGGAAGCCGGTGTCGCGCAGCGCGCGACCTTCATCGTCGACCCGCAGGGGATAATCCGCTTCGTCTACGTCACCGACCTGAACGTGGGCCGCAGCCCCGAGGAAGTGCTGCGCGTGCTCGATGCGCTGCAGACCGATGAGCTGTGCCCCTGCAACTGGCAGAAGGGTGACGACACCCTGAAGGCGGCCTGATGCACACCCTGGACAGTATCCGCGAGGCGCTGCCCGGCTACGCGCGCGATCTCGCGCTGAACCTCGGCTCGGTGCTGACGGTGGCCGGTGCGCCGGGACTCAGCGAACGGCAGATCTGGGCGGTGGCGCTGGCCTCGGCCGTGGCTTCGGGGAACGCGGCGTTCAGCCGCGGCGTGCAGACGCTGGCCGCGCCGCACCTGGATGCCGCGCACGTGAGCGCCGCGCACGCGGCGGCGGCCGTGATGGCGATGAACAACGTCTACTACCGCTTCCTGCACCTGGTGCAGGATGAGGAGTACGCGAAGCTGCCGGCACGGCTGCGCATGAGCGTCATCGGCAACCCGGGCATCGCCAAGGCCGACTTCGAGCTGCTGGCGCTCGCGGTGTCGGCCATCAACGGCTGTGGCAGCTGTGTGGCCGCGCACGAGCGGCAGCTGCGCGCGCATGGATTCGCGCGCGAGGCGGTGCAGAGCGCGGTGCGCATCGGCGCCACCGTGCACGCGGTGGCGCGGGTGCTCGCCTCGGTCAGCGGTGAGAGCGCCACAGAGGCGGAGGCGCGCGCGGCGTAGCGGCGCTCAAGGCGGCTGGTGCGCCGGCATCCTAGCCGAGCGCATACAGCTGCCCGTCCCAGCTGCCAAAGTAGACCGTGTCACCGTCGATAACGGGCGAGGAGAGCACCGCGCCCACGCTCAGCATGCGATCCACGCCGATGACCATGTCGTCGTAGAAGAAGTCGGTGAAGGCCGCCTCGTAGTTCGGCGAGCCGTCGGCCTTGCTCAGGGCGGCGGCGTTCCTCTGCGCGCCGTCGGTGGCGAAGGTCCACGCGGTCTTGTGCGCCTGGAGGTCGATGGCGATCAGCTTGCCGGCGTGCGAGCCGATGTAGAGCGTGTTGCCGCTGAGGGCCGGCGAGGAAAAGAACGGCCAGTGATCGAACGTCAGGGCGAAGCGCGGAGCCCCGGTCCTGGCATCCACCGCGTGCACGGTCGCGGTGTCGGAGGTGGCAAAGTACAGCGTCCCGCCGCGCACCACCGGGGAACTGATCACCCAGGAGCCCTTGTTGTCGAAGGCCCAGCGCTGGGCGCCGCTGGCGGCATCCAGGGCATACAGGTGCGAGTCCCGGCAGCCGAAGTACACCAGGCCCTCGGCCACCACGGCCGAGGACTGGATGCCCACCTGGTTGTTGATCTTGGGGTCTTCCCCGGTCTTGAAGCGCCAGCGCTGCCTGCCGCTGGCCGCATCGAGCGCGTAGAAATAGCTGTCCCAGCTACCCACGTACACCGTGCCCTGCGCGACCGCCGGCGAGGCATGCACGACGTTGTCGGTGTGAAACTTCCAGCGCAGCGTTCCCGAACCGGCCTCAAGCGCGTACACGTTACCGTCGCCGCTGCCGAAGTAGACCGTGTTCGCCTGCACCGCCGGGGAGGACAGGAACAGGTCGAACGGATCGGGCATGACCTCCGCGGCCGGTTGCGCCCCGTGCAGGTGCCGGCCACTGAAGCGGCGCTCGCCCTGGGTGGCGAACTTCCAGCGCAGGCTGCCGCTCGCGGCATCGAGCGCATAGAGGTTGCCGTCGAAGCTGCCGATGTAGAGCGTCCCGCCGGCCACCGCGGGCGAGGCGCTCACGCGTCCGCCGGTGGCGAACTTCCAGCGCAGCGCGCCGGTGCGCTCATCCAGGGCGTAGACGTTGTGATCGCCGCTGCCAAAATAAACGACACCGCCGCTCACGGCGGGGCTCGAGACGATGGCAGCGCCGGCTCGGAACTTCCATTTCACGCCGTGCAGCACCGGCACGCCCGCCCCCGCATACAGGCCCCCGTGGTGCGCATCGGCACGGAACTGGACCGGCTCGGCCGCCAGCGCCGCCGACAGCAATGGCAGCAGCAGCGCGACACTCGGCCATCTCATGGGCGTTCTCCCGTAAGGCGCCCGTGACGGGCCGCGCGAGGGATCATAGGGGCGGCGCCGGGTGAGCCGGAGTCGCTCTGCCGCCCGGAAGGGGCGCCCCGGCGTGGGCGCGGGGGCAGCGGGTGCGGGCTCAGGTCTTGGCGGCGAGCGCGCGGCTCATCAGCGACAGCGCCTGCTCGAGCATCCGCGCCGGATCCACGCCGTGATGCTCGAGGACCCCCCGCCGGGCGACGGCCAGCTGGATCACGCCCTGGGCGAAGCCCCACATGGTGGTGGCCGTGACCATGGCGGGGCCCAGGTCGGAACGGATGGAGCCGTCACGTATCCCGGCGGTGATCATGCTGACGATGTGCGCCCCCAGGGCGTCGCCGACCGCGTTGCAGGCGAGCTCGTTCTCGGGGGCATTCTCGGTGTTCACCTCGCGCAGCGAACAGCGCGCCATGATGTCGAAATAGACCGGGGAATCCTTCGAGAACTGCACGTAGGCGCGACTCATCGCAATGACCTGGTCGAGGCCGCGGGGGTTGCTGGCCACGGCCACCCCGAACTGCTGGCGCAGCGCGGACAGTCCGCGCTCGCAGATGCCGTACATGAGGTCGATCTTGTCCTTGAAATACACGTACAGCAGCGCGCGCGACAGGCGCGCGCGCCGCGCGACCAGGTCCATGGTCAGCTCGTCCCAGCCGCCGTCGGCGATGACTGCCTCGGCGGCGTCCAGGATCTCGGCCCGGCGACGCTCCTTCTCCTCTTGGCGACGTTCGGCGATGTAATTCATGATGCTTTAATTGAGGTTAGCCCACGAGTCACGCGGTGCATATAAGACGGAGTGCCTATAGATCGATCGCTGTCGCGCTGCTTGGCTCGCTGCTGTGGCTGGCCCACCCGGCCCGGGGCGCGGCGCCGCGGGGGGTCACCGACGACTCGGGGCGCGAGATACAGGTGCCCGAAGCGCCGCTGCGCATCGTGAGCCTGGCGCCCGGGGCGACCGAGATGCTGTTCGCGGCCGGCGCCGGCGCCCAGGTCATCGCGACGGTGGAGTACTCGGACGAGCCGGCGGCGGCGCGCCGCGTGCCGCGCATCGGGGACGTCGCGGCGGTCGACATGGAACGCCTGGTGGCGCTGCGCCCGGACGTCGTGGTGCTGTGGGCGGCCGGCGGCAATCCCGCGCAGCGCGAGAAGATCCTCTCGCTGCACATTCCGATCTACGAGCAACAGGTGATGCGCCTGGCCGATATCCCGCCCGCGGTACGGCGCCTCGGCGTGCTCGCCGGCACCGCCGCCGTCGCGGATCGCGCGGCGCAGCAGCTGCAGGCGCGTCTCGCGGCGCTCACCGCCACCTACGGCGCGCCCACCGGCAGGCGCCCGAGCGTGCTGCTGCAGGTCTGGAATCGCCCGATCTACACCGTCGGCGGGCGGCACCTGATGAGCGATGCGCTGCAGCTGTGCGGCACGCGCAATGTGTTCGCCGACCTGCCTGAGGCCGGCCCGGTGGTCGACACCGAGGCGGTGATCGCGCGCGACCCGGACATCATCGTGGCCGCAGCGCCCGCCGGCGAGGGGGCTGCCTGGGTGGCCGACTGGAAGCGGCTGAAGAGCCTGGCCGCCGTGCGCAACGGGCGGGTGGTCGACTTCGAGGATCAGGCGCTCAGTCGCCTGGGGCCGAGCGTGATCGATGCAACCGAGGCGCTGTGCCGCACGCTCGCGCGCGTCAGTCACGGAAATTATTGAACTGCAGCGCGACGTCCAGTTTCGCGCCGCGCAGCAGCGCCATCGCCTGCTGCAGGTCATCACGCTGCTTGCCCGTGATGCGCACCTTGTCGCCCTGCAGGCTCGCCTGCACCTTGAGCCTGGAATCCTTGACGAGGCGCGTGATCTTCTTGCCGGTTTCCTGGTCGATGCCATGCTTGAGTATCACTTCCTGCTGCGCCGCGGAGAGATTGGTCTGCGGCTCCTTGATGTCCAGGCACACCAGATCGATGCCGCGCTTGGACAGCCGCAGCTTCAGGATCTCCAGCATCTGCTTGAGCTGGAAGTCCACCTGCGCGTGCAGCGTGACGGTGAATTCCTTCAAGTCGAAGCGCGCCCCGGTGTCCTTGAAGTCGAAGCGCTGCGCGAGCTCGCGGTTCGCCTGATCGAGCGCGTTGGCCACCTCGTGGGCGTTGAGTTCGGAGACGGTGTCGAAGGAGGGCATGGGTGCTCAGCGGTGCCTGCGGGGCGGCTTCTTCACGGGCCTGGAGGCGAGCTTGCGCCGGTGAGTGCGCGTGAGGTTCATGAAGCGTGGCGTGGGCCCGACGTCTTCAAACACCGGGTCACCCTGCTCGTCGGTCGAGATCACCTGCTGGCCGGCAACGTAGGGCATCGCGGCCGCCAGCTCCTGCAGCGCCGCACCCAAGAGCTCCGTGATCAGCTGTTCCGCCGTGCGTCCCGGGAACATCTCCGCGAGCGCGCTCAGGCGCGCGGCGTCCTCCACCGGCAGGCGCACGGCGTAAGCTTTGGCGGTGCGCGGCGCGGCCGCGCCGGCGCGCCAGCTCTCGAGTAGTTCCTTGAAGCCCACACGGCAATTCTAACGGAAAGGTCGCAGCCGCCGAGGTTCGCTTTGCGACCTGTGCCTGCCCGGTAGCATGATGCGCTGATGCCGACGGCCACTCTGCTCAAGGACGGCGCACTGCGCGTATACGACTACCGCTGCCGCGCCGGGCCCGCGGACCGGCCCTTCGCCGAAGCGCACGGCAGTTACTCCGTCTCCTACGTGCGCCGCGGCAGCTTTGGCTACCGCACGCGCGGCCACGCCTACGAACTCGTGCCCGGCTCCTTCATGGTGGGGCGCCCCGGGGACGAGTTCATGTGTAGCCACGAGCACCACGCGCACGGCGATGAATGCCTCTCCTATCACTTTGATGAGGGCCTGCTGGACGCACTCGGTCTGCCCTGCCGTGCCTGGGCGAGCGGGGCCCTGCCGGTGCTGCCGCGGCTGGCGCTGTTGGGGGAGCGCGCGCAGGTCGCCGCCGAGGGTGGCAGCGATCTCGGCCTCGATGAGGCGGGCACGCTGCTGGCAGCGGCGGTGCTCCAGGGTGACCTGCAGCCGTTCGGCGCCGCGCTGCGGGTGACGGCGCGGGACCGCCGCCGCGCAGTGCGCGTGGCGCTGTGGCTCGAGGCGCACTGCAGCGAGCCGATCCACCTGCAGCGCGTGGCGCGCGAGAGTGGCGTGAGCGCCTTTCACTTCCTGCGCCTCTTTGCACGGGTCACCGGTGTCACGCCGCACCAGTACCTGGTGCGCGCCCGGCTGCGGCAGGCTGCGCGCCTGCTGGCGCAGGGCTCGGGGGCGATCGGTGCGATCGCCTACCAGGTCGGCTTCGGGGACCTTTCCAACTTCGTGCGCACCTTCCGGCGTGCGGCGGGCGTCACGCCGCGCGCATTCCGACGCGCCAGCCAGCAGCATCGCAAGATTCTCCAAGATCGCCTCGGCGTCCCGGCCGTAGGGTGAGCAGGAGGGCGGGCGATGGGCGCCCGCTGCGATGCAGGAGGTTGCCATGTATGACCATCTGGGACTTAGGGTTAAGGATCTCGAGGTGAGCGTGCGTTTCTACGCCGCAGCGCTCAAAGAGCTTGGCCATGAACTCGTAACGCACGACAAATCCAGCGCGGGCCTGGGGTCCGGCAGCTCGACCGGCCTGTGGCTGTCGGCGGATGAGGCCACGCATACCCCGCTGCACCTGGCCTTCAGCGCCAGGAGTCGTTCGGCGGTCGATGCCTTTTATCGCGCGGGCCTCAAAGCCCAGGGCCGCGACAACGGCGCCCCGGGCCTCCGCGAGGACTACAGCCCGACCTACTACGCGGCCTTCCTCCTCGACCCCGACGGGAACAACGTGGAAGCCGTGTGTCAGAAGTAACCCGGGGCTCCTTGACGGCCCAAGCGTGGCACGGCGATACTCCGGCGCTATGTCACAGCACGTCCCCGGCCTTGCGCGTCTTTGGTGGTGGCGCCCGTCATAACGGAGTGGGCTGACGGTTAGCTGTTTCTCGCGAATTTAGGATCCAACGAAACCAGAACCCATCTCCGGATGATCCCGGGGATGGGTTTTTTGTTGCCTTGATGAAACTGGAGCTGGTGGGTTGCAAGCGCTTTTTGACATTGCCGGAGACCTCGACACGCCCGTTTCGGCGTTCATGAAGCTGGCCGCGTTCGCGCCGCGCTTCCTGCTCGAGAGCGTGGAGGGCGGGGAACGGCTCGGACGCTATTCCTTCATCGGCTTTGGCGATGATGCCCTGGAGGTGCGACTCGATGGCAGCGGCCTCAGCGTCGGTGCGCAGCGGCAAGCGCTGCCGGGCAGTGGCGCCGAGCTGCTCGCCGCCTTGCGCGCCGCCCTCGCCGCGGCGCCCAAGAGCGAGCCGGAGATCTCCGGGGTGCCGCTGGCCGGCGGTCTGGTCGGCTACGCCGCCTACGACGTGGTGCGCTACTTCGAGCGCCTGCCGCTGCGCGCCGGGCGTGCCAGCGACGTGCCCGCACTGCACTACGTGGCGCCGCGCTCGCTGCTGGTATTCGATCATCTGACGCGCGGCATCGCGCTGGTGCATGCCGGCTCGGAAGAGGAGCGCCGCTCGCTGCGCCGCGAAGTGATCCGTGCCCTGCGCGGGGCGCTGCCGAACGGGCAGCGGCGCGGGCGTTACTCAACGCCGGTACCCGCCTACACGCGCGCCGATTACATGGCGGGAGTGAAGCGCACGCAGGAGCACATCGCCGCCGGCGACGTCTACCAGCTGGTGCTCGCCAGCCGCTTCTCGGGCCGCCATGACCTGGATCCCTTCCAGGCCTACCGGGCGCTGCGGCTGATCAACCCCTCTCCTTATATGTACTACTGCGCACTCGGAGAGGTGGCGGTCGTCGGCTCCTCCCCCGAGGCGCTGGTGAAGCTGAACGGGCGGCAGGCGCAGCTGCGGCCGCTCGCCGGCACGCGGGCGCGGGCGGCGGACCCGGTGGTCGATGCCGCGCGTGAGGCGGACCTGCTGGCGGATCCGAAGGAAAACGCCGAGCACGTGATGCTGGTGGATCTGGCCCGCAACGATCTCGGGCGGGTGGCGCGTGCCGGCAGCGTGCGGGTGGAGCCGTACCGCGCGATCGAGCGCTACAGCCACGTCATGCACATGGTCAGTGGCGTGCGCGGGGAGCTGGCCGCCGCGCGCGACGCCTTCGACCTGTTCGCCGCGGCGTTCCCGGCCGGGACCCTGGTGGGGGCGCCCAAGGTGCGCGCCATGCAGATCATCGATGAGCTCGAGCCCGTCAGCCGCGGTCTGTATGGCGGCACGGTGGGCTATTTCGGCGCGCACGGGGACATGGACCACGCCATCACCATCCGCACGCTGGTATTCCGTGGCGACGAGTACAGCTTCCAGGCGGGCGCGGGCATCGTGGCGGACAGCGTGCCCGAGACTGAACATGAAGAAGTGCTGGCCAAGAGCGGCGCCATGGCGCGGGCGCTGGAGCTGGCACAGGAGGGGATGTGAAAGCCCGCTTGCTCCTGATCGACAACTACGACTCCTTCACCTACAACCTGGTGCAGGCCTTCCTGGTGCTGGGAGCCCAGGTGAGCGTGTTTCGCAACGATGAGCTCACCCCGCAGCAGGCGCGCGCGCTGGCGCCCTCGCACCTGTGCATTTCGCCCGGCCCGGGCACGCCCTACGATGCCGGCGTGTCGATGGACATGATCCGCGAGTTCGCCGGCAGGATCCCGGTGCTCGGCGTGTGCCTCGGACACCAGTCGATCGTGGAAGTCTTCGGCGGCAAGGTGGTGCGCGCGCAGCGCCTGATGCACGGCAAGACCTCTCCGGTCGAGCATGACGGGCGCACGCTGTTTGCCGGCCTGCCGCTGCCGTGCGAAGTCGGGCGCTACCACTCCCTGATCGCCGCGCCGGCGCACATGCCGGCCGTGCTCGAGGTGAGCGCGCGCACGCCGGAAGGGGAAATCATGGGGGTGCGGCACCGTTCGCTGCTGGTCGAGGGCGTGCAGTTTCATCCGGAGAGCATCCTCACGCCCGACGGCCCGCAGCTGCTCGGCAACTTCCTCGCGTTCAGCGCCGGTGAACGCACCGCCGCCGATGCAGCCGGAGCCGCCCGTGCCGCGACCGCGTGAGCTTCTTGGCCAGCTGCTGGAACGGCGCGATCTCACGCAGGATCAGGCGGGCGAGCTGCTCGAGCTGCTGAGCGCGCCCGAACTGCCGGCGGCGATGGGCGGCGCGCTGCTCGCGGCGCTGGCCAGCAAGGGGCTGGTGGCGGCGGAAGTGCGCGGCTTCGCGCTGGCCATGCGCCGCCTGGCGCGCCGCCCTGACATTCCGCCCGGGCTGCGCGCCATCGACGTCGTCGGCACCGGCGGGGATGCCTCGGGCAGTCTCAACATCTCCACCGGCACGGCGCTGCTGACGGCCGCCTGCGGGGTGCCGGTGGTGAAACACGGCAACCGCTCGATCTCCAGCCGCTGCGGCAGCGCCGACGTGCTCGAGCTGCTCGGCCTGCCGGTACCGCTGGATGCGCAGGCCGCGGCACGCTGCCTGGCGGCCACCAACTTCACGTTCCTTTTTGCGCCCTACTACCACGCTGCCACCGGGGCGATCGCACCGATCCGCGCCGCGCTCGGCGTGCGCACGGTGTTCAACATCCTGGGTCCGCTGGTCAATCCGGCGCAGCCACCGCTGCATCTGGTGGGCGCCTACAGCCTGGAGGTCGCGCGCCTGATCGCCGACACCTTCGCGGGCCTGCCCATCGAGCGCACCTTCGTCGTGCACGGCGCGGGCGGCTGGGATGAGCCCACGCCCATCGGCCCCTTCACGCTCTTCGACGTGCACCCCGGGCAGGTGGCCGCCGGCGTGCGCTCGCCGGCCGACTACGGGCTGCCCCAGTGCAGCGCCGCGGATCTCGCCGGTGGGGACGCGACGCACAACGCCCGGGCGCTGAAGGCGGTCCTCTGCGGGGAGGACCGCGGCGCGCACCGCGACTGCCTGCTGCTCGGTACCGCGCTGGCGCTGGAGGTCGCCGGCGAGGTCAAGCTGCCGCGCGAGGGCATCGCGCGGGCCGCGGCGGCGATCGACAGCGGTGCGGCACGGCGGCTGCTCGAGGCCCTGGAGCGGGCCGGCGCGCCGGCGCGGCAGGAGTTCAGCGCGTGAGCGGCTTCCTCGAGCAGATGGCGCTCAGCAGCCGCGCGCGCGCCGCGGCCGCACGTCGCAGCTGCTCCTTCGCGCAGCTGAGCGCGGCGGCGCAGGCGGCACCGGCGCCGCCGCCGCTGCGGCTCGACCCTTCCGGCTTTGACCTGATCGCGGAACTGAAGCTGCGTTCACCGGCCGCCGGGCAGCTGCGCACCCCCGGCGAGGACGTGGGTGCGCGCGTCGGCGCCTACGCGCGCGCAGGGGCCGCGGCGGTCTCAGTGCTCACCGAGCCCAGCCGCTTCGACGGGGAACTCGCGCATCTTAGCGCCGCGGCGAGCGCGCTGAGGCCGCTGGGTGTGCCGGCGATGCGCAAGGACTTCCTGGTGGATCCCTACCAGGTGCTGGAGGCACGGCGCGCGGGCGCCGGCGGCGTACTGCTCATTCTGCGCATGCTGCCGCGCGCCGAGACCGCCGCCCTCATCGAGACCGCCCGCGCGCACGGCCTGTTCGTGCTGCTGGAGGCTTTCGACGCGGACGACATAGCCCTCATGCACCAGCTGGTGGAGATCTATGCCGGCGGCGCGCAGCTGCTGGGCGGGGTCAACTGCCGCGACCTGAGCACGCTCGAGGTCGTGCCGGAGCGCCTGCTTGAGCTGGCGCCGCTGCTGCCGCCGCAGATCCCGCGCGTCGCCGAGAGCGGCGTGGCGAGCGCGGCCGACGCGCGGGCGGTGGCGGCTGCGGGCTATGCGCTGGCGCTCGTCGGCAGCGCGCTCATGCAGGGCGATGATCCGCAGAGGCTCGTCGCGGCACTGCTCGCGGCCGCTCGGGCAGCGGTGCCCTAGATGTGGATCAAGATCTGTGGCCTGACGAGTGCGGCGGCCGTGGCTACGGCGCTGGAGCTGCAGGTGGACGCGCTGGGGTTCGTGTTCAGCACCTCGGTGCGTCAGCTGAGTTGCGAGCGCGCGCTCGAGCTTGCCCAGGTGGCCCGCGGACGCGCACGCTGCGTGGCCGTGACGCGTCATCCCACGCAGCCGCTCGTGGATGAGATCCTGCGGGTGTTCGCGCCCGACGTGCTGCAGAGCGATCTTGCCGACCTTGAGGCGCTGCAGCTGCCGAGGGCGCTCGAACTGCTGCCCGTGGTGCGCGATGTCGCTGCGGCACCCCCGCGCCCGCCGGCGCGCCTGCTGTTCGAGGGGGCACACAGCGGCGCCGGGCTGACCAGCGACTGGAGCGCGGCCGCCGCACTGGCGCCACGGACGCAGCTCATACTCGCCGGGGGCCTCAGGCCAGACAACGTGGCCGCGGCCATCGCCGCGGTGCGGCCCTTCGGTGTCGATGTCTCAAGCGGCGTGGAAGAGCGGCCGGGACTGAAGAGTCCCGCCACGATGGCGAAGTTTGTGCATGCCGCGCGCGCCGCCACCGCGGCGCACCCGAGGCTTACGGAGGACACGCGATGAATGCAGTGGTTGCCCCCGCCGATGCCGGCCGGCTACTCGCCGAGCTGATCGCCGGCAAGTACCCGGACGCGCACGGGCGCTTCGGCCCCTTCGGCGGACGCTATGTGCCCGAGACTCTCATCCCGGCGCTCGAGCGCCTGGCGCGCGGCGTGCGCGAGCACCTGCACTCGCGGGAATTCCAGAGCGAGCTCGGCGGGCAGCTCAACAGCTGGGTCGGCCGTCCGACGGCACTCACGTTCGCCGAGCGGCTCTCGGCGCGCTGGGGGGCGCAGATCTGGCTGAAACGCGAAGACCTGGCGCATACCGGCGCCCACAAGATCAACAACGCCGTCGGGCAGGCGCTGCTCGCCAGGCGCCTCGGCGCGCAACGCATCGTCGCCGAGACCGGCGCCGGGCAGCACGGGGTCGCGAGCGCCGCCGCCTGCGCGCGCCTCGGACTGCCATGCACGGTGTACATGGGGGCCGTCGACATGGAGCGGCAGGCGCCCAACGTCGGCCGCATGCGCCTGCTCGGTGCCCGGGTCGTGGCGGTCACCTCCGGGGATCGCACGCTGCGCGCCGCCATCGATGAGGCGCTGCGCGACTGGGTGGCCGATCCCACCGACACCTATTACCTCATCGGCTCGGCGATCGGGCCGCATCCGTACCCCTACCTGGTGCGCGAACTGCAGGCCGTCATAGGACGCGAAGCGCGTGAGCAGATCCTCGCCGCGACCGGCGCCCTGCCGGATGCCCTCATCGCCTGCGTCGGCGGCGGTTCCAACTCCATCGGCACCTTCCACGCGTTCCTCCCGGATGCGGACGTCGAGATCATCGGCGTGGAGGCGGGTGGTCGCGGCGCCGGGCTCGGCGACAATGCCGCGACCGTCGCCTACGGGCGTCCCGGGGTGCTGCACGGCACCTATTCCATGCTGCTGCAGGATCCGGACGGCCAGATCCAGGAGACGCACTCGGTGTCGGCCGGCCTCGACTACCCGAGCGTGGGACCGGAGCACGCGCTGCTCGCCCGCATCGGTCGCGTGCGCTACACCACCGCCAGTGACGAGGAGGCGCTCGCGGCCGTGCGCACCCTGAGCGAATGCGAGGGGATACTGCCGGCCATCGAGAGTGCCCACGCGCTCGCCGGCGCGCAGCGCTGGGCGCAGGCCCATCCCGGGGGCACCATACTCGTCGGCCTCTCCGGGCGCGGCGACAAGGACATGCCGACGCTGCAGCAGACGCTGCTCAAGACCGCGCAGCCATGAAGCCGCGGGATCGCATCAGTGCGAGCCTGCGGGCCGCCGCCTCAGGGGGCGAACCGGCGCTCGTGGCCTATCTCACCGCCGGCTTTCCGCAGCGCGCGCAGTTCCGCGAGCACGTGCGCGCGCTCGCCGCCGCGGCCGATGTGGTTGAAGTCGGCGTGCCCTTCACCGATCCGATGGCCGACGGCGTGACCATCCAGCGGGCGAGCGTCGCGGCACTCGCGCAGGGGGTGACGTTGCGCTGGATCCTGGACGAGATCGAGGCGCTCGGGGAACTGCGCGCGCCGCTGCTGCTCATGAGCTACCTCAATCCGCTCTTGGCGTTCGGCGTCACGGCGCTGGCCGAGCGGGCGCGCCGCGCCGGGGTGGCCGGGTTCATCGTGCCGGACCTGCCGCTGGATGAGAGCAGCGAGCTGCGCGAGGCGCTGGATACGCAGGGGCTGGCGCTGGTGCAGATGGTCACTCCGGTCACCGAGCCCGCGCGCCTGCGGCAGCTGTGCGAGGGCAGCCAGGGGTTCGTGTATGCCGTCACCATGACCGGCACCACCGGCAAGAACGTGGCGGTGCCCGAGGAGGTGCTGCGCTACCTGGACCGGGTGCGCGCGCTCTCGACCGTGCCGGTGTGCGCCGGCTTCGGCATCCGCAGCCGCGAGCAGGTCGCGCTCCTGCGCGCCCACGTCGACGGGGTGGTCGTCGGCTCCGCGCTCGTGGAAGTGCTGGAACGCGGCGAGGATCCGGGGGCGTGGCTGGGCGCGCTGCGCGGTCGCTAGCGTGTGAAAATCCTGACCATCGCATCGCGCTTCCGGGGACCGCCGCAGTCAGCCAACGGCGGCTACTTCGCCGGCGCCGTCGCGATGCTCGCCGCGCGCACCGTGAGCGTGCGGCTGCTCAAGCCCCCGCCGCTGGAGACCGGATTCACGGTCGCAGAGGCTCCCGACGGCGCGCTGCAGGTGCTCGACGGGCAGGAGCTGGTGGGCGCCGCCATCCCGGCGGCGCTGGAACTGCAGCCGCCGCGCGCGCCGCACTACCTGGAGGCCGTGGAAGCCTCGCGCCGCTACGCCGGTTTCGCGTATCACCGCTTTCCGGGGTGCTTTGTCTGCGGCACGCTGCGTGCCCGGGGCGACGGCCTGCGCATCTTCGCCGGTTCCATCCCGGAGCTCGGCGTGGTGGCGGCGCCCTGGGTGCCGGACCCCTCGCTCGAGGGCGCCGACGGCAAGGTGCGCCCGGAATTCATGTCCGCAGCGCTCGACTGCCCCGGTTACTACGCGGTGGCGCCGGATGACACCATGCTGCTGCTCGCCGAGTTCACCGCGCACGTCGACCGCCTGGTGCACGTCGGGGAGGCCTGCACGCTCATCGGTTGGCAACTGGGCGTGAGCGGCCGCAAGCGCGAGGCGGGCACGGCCATTTTCGATGGCAAGGGCGAGCTGTGCGGTCGCGCCCGCGCGCTGTGGATCGAGCCGCGCCAGGCGGGCTGAGATCCGCGTATCGGTGGTTCGATTCTGCCCCTACAGCCCAGCGAAGCCAGTTCCTCCCTGGAAATCCCGATGACCGATGGTCAAGACCACATGCATGCGCCGGCCACCTAAGGCTGCCATCACTCAGATGACCGTAAGTCGCGCGCTCGCTCGGTGCAGGGGCCAGAAAGCGGAAGGGCCGACAGAGTCGGCCCTTCCGCTGGCACGCGGACCCCGGCGGACCCGCGCTACTTCCGCACAATCATTGTGCCAGGGCATTCACAAAGTTGGCCCCGTTGGGCGTGCCGACGCCGGTGACATTGTCCCAGCCCGGCGCGGTCGTCAGCGAGGAGTCGGTGCCGAAGGTAAGGACAAACCATCGCGTCGAGAACGGGCTGTTGTACAGGGCACTGACGTAGGCGGTCGTGTTGCCGAGCGGTGCCGCCAGCTGGTCGGCAGTGACCGGGGCGCCATTGACCACGCCCGTGACGTTGGTCGCCGAGCTCACCGCCGGCACATCGTTCACCGCGCCGGACGGCAGGTTATACAACAGAGGGGCCGCCTGGCCTAAGGAATGACCTGCCTTCTGGGCCGCGATCGCCATGATGGCCGAGAACATCGGGCAGGCGAGACTCGTGCCGCCGATGACTCCGACGCCCAGCTGTCCGTCGAGCGTCTCGATGATCTCGACCCCCGTGAAGGGATCGGCCAGCCAGCCGACATCGGGAACCAGGCGGCTATTGCCCGGCAGTGCCGCCTGAAACGCCGGCTTGCTGAAGGTCAGGCTGGCACCGCCGCCCGCACCGTACTGGAAGCCCAGTCCCAGGGCCGGATCATTGGAGGGCGGCACGACCGGCGGGCTGCCGGCCGCGGTCGTGTCGGCAATGCGCGTGAGGTTGGTGCCCCAGCCGGTCTCGAACTGGCGGGTGTTGTCGGAATTCAGAAACAGGCTCGTGCCGCCGATGCTGGTCGCAAACGTCGAGCTGCCCGGGTAATCCACGGTCAGCAAGCCGGTGGCCGCCACATTGTCACCGGAGTCGCCAGAGGAGAAGTTGACATCGATCCCTTCTGCGGCGGCCATTTCCAGGATGCGCTCGACCCGGTTGAGTCCGGCAGGATTGCCGAAGCCCTCAGGTCCGGACCAGCTGTTGGAGATGGTGTTGCCCAGGTGATGGATCACCGCGAAATTGACGGTCTCATCCAGATCGGCGCCGTTGTTGGGGCTGATCAGGAGCACGATGTTGGCTCCCGGCGCCATGGCGTGCACCCACTCGACATCGAGGGTGATCTCGTCCTTCCATCCGGCGCTGCCGCCGAACTTCCCGTTGCCGGGGTTATGCAGCGCGCCCGGCGCATGCATTACCTGGAAGTTCGCAGGCGTCAGGTCCGGTAACCCGTAGAGCTGTGAGAATACTTCCGCGTCGGTCTGAATGCTGTCGGAGCCGAAGGCGTCAATGACCACCACGGTCTCCCCGGTGCCGTCGAGCCCGTTCGCGTACAGGCCATTCATGTTGTAGGCGGTGTGCAACTCGCTCGGCTGGTAGCCGCATGGCGGCAGGTGGCCGAGGTTGCCATTGGTGATATCGGACCCGTAACGGTTGCCGGTATAGGTGGCCGTGTTGGCGCCAGCCGTGAAGGTCACGGTCTGCGGTGCCCGCAGACACTGCGACTCGAAGAACTGTCCGTTGGGACCCGATGTAAGGGGCCGGACCGGGGTTGTCGTCCCGTCCGGTCGCGTCGCCCGCGCGATCGCCGGCTGGTAGCCCACATCGTCCATGCCCGTCACCGCCGCGATCAGCCCGCCGGCCGGGTCGACCGCAGGATCGGCCGTGTTGGAGCGGTGGGTAACGCCATTAAGCTTGAAATTATGGATCTTCGTGTGGAAGGTCTTCTGGATGTCACCGACGGTGCCCTGCACCTTCACGTACAGGTTGTTCTCGGCGACCGCGAGCACGGTCAGGTTGTGGGCCGAGAGATAGTTCTGCACGGCATTGACTTCATTCGCCGTCGGACCGTAGCTCGCATTGAACTGCTGTTGGGTAATCCAAGCGTGATACTTGCCCGAGCTGCGCGTGTTCTGTTGCTTCACGAGGGAGTCAAGTGATGCCTTGTTGTGCAGCTCGAGCCACGCGGTGACCGTGATGACGGTCGCAGGGTCCACCGCGCCCGTATCGACCGCTTTCTTCACAAAGCCCGGGGTGTTGTTCGCAAGACTGCCGGCGTAGCCCGGCCCGGCCGCGAGCGTTAGCAAGACGGCCATTAATTGTCGCGCTCTCATGATCTGCCTCCACTGTTGTGAGAGAACCGCAAACCGAAGCAAGCGAAGCCTCACTCCGCCGCGGCGAGTCAAGACACGTGGGAATGCTGATCGCGAACGATCGGGGCGCTGGTCGTCCGCACGACACGCCCGATCTGCAGCTTTTACGAGCTGTTCAATCAATGCCTTCCCTTGACGTGCGAGCTTACGCGGTCGCCGAACCGGAGTGAACCAGCGAATGCAACTCCGCATGCGGCCTCGCTCAAGTCCGCGCGACCTTATGTCAAGCTCTGCCCCGGGGAGCGTCGTAGGAGCTTGGTGGGATAACCAGCTCCCGCAAGATCGCCGTCGATTGTTGATTCGAGAGGGACTAAGTCTGTAGGGCTGCGGATGTCAATGCAATCAGTTACAAGTACGCGCTCAGGAGAACACGAAGCGCGTGCCGGTGTAGGAGCGCAGGACCTTCCCCGGCATCTCCGCCCTGGCCTTGTCGTAGAACGGTTCACCCGTGCAGTGCAGTGGAATGACGTAATCAATGTTGATTTCTTTCAGCGCAGCGACTGTCTGCTGTACATAGTCGTCTTGATAGGGCGCCAGGTGGAAGCCACCGATGAGCGCATGGACCTTCTCGATGCCGGATGCCGCCTGGGCTTGCCTGACGGCATTGACCACGCCACGGTGGCTGCAGGACGTCAGCACGACGAGCCCCTTGCCCTTGAGGTTGAAACCGATCGCGAGCTCGTGCCGGAACTGATCGGGGACCACCGTCTGGGTGCGTTCGTTCTCCGGGAGCCTTTCCGCATAGCAGCCCACCCCGCCCTCCACGCCAATCTTCATGGCGGTTGGCGACAGCAGCTTCTCGAAACTCCGCAGGCCAATCTGGCCGGAGGTGAATCCATGGTCGGCGACGAGCGAAGCTCCCTCTGCATAGGTAACTGAGAGGTTGGCTTCCTTCAATGCCTGACGATCGAGCACACCGAAGTCGCCGCGTACCGGCGGTCCGGTCCACTGCCGCGAGCAGAAGCAGTCCTCGCCGCCCACGTAGAGCGGGAGTTTCGGCTTGAGCCTTGACTTGTACTTCTGGAGAAAACCGACAAGCCCTCCGAAGTGGTCATAGTGTCCATGGCTCAGCACCAGCGCATCGAGCACGGACGGGTCGATACCCAGCAGCTCGGTGTTGTTGATGAGCGCTTCGGGTGTGAATCCAAAGTCCACGAGCGCGCTGCGTGTCTGGGTACCACGGCGCGTTTCGACGTGCATGGCCAGACCGAACTCACTGACGAGTGTGCGGCCGGGCGGACTGTCGTTGCGGATGCCCCAGCCGAAGTGCTGGATTTCGACCCCTTCCAGGGATCTGCTGGGAGCGACGGCAAACTGAAAGCTGTCCACCACCACCCGCACAGCCAGCGCATCGATTTCGGGCACTGACCCGGAAATCGTTTCGGCTCGCGCCGGCTGCGTGTCGCCCAGCAGCGCCGCGATCATCAACGTCAACGCACTCGCGCCGCCACCACAAAGCACATCGCGTCGGCTGATCAGGAAATCTTCGCGTGCCTGCTCGGACATGATGCGCACCTCTTACGGCCACGGCGGCAGATGACGCCAGTGCCCTGTTCCGCTCTCCGGGACTTCCACGGTTCCGGCGGCCGATCCGCGTGGTCACGGGTCGAAGGCGGCCCGCACCAGGCAAACCGCGCGGCGTGGTGCCGAGGAGTGAACGGTTCCGGCTGAGCACCCGGGCGATCATCGATTGCGACAGGCTAGGAGTACAATTTCGCCCGCACAAGCGGCGTTCTGCGGCAAAGCCGCGTGCCGCTCTTTGTCGTAAGAGGCGATCATGTCCACCACCGCGCCCCTGGTTCCCAGCCCCGACTTCCCGCGACCGGGCGCGGCAGCCAAGGAGGGGGAGGTCTTGCGCGGGTGGAAGCAGATTGCTGCCTACCTGCACCGGGATGTTCGCACCGTGCAGCGATGGGAGCGCACCGAACATCTTCCGGTGCATCGTCAACTGCACCTCAAGCTGGGCACTGTCCACGCAGTTCGCGCTGAGCTCGACCAATGGCGCGCGCAGCGCAGTTCGCCGCGGGCTGGGGGGCAGCGGCCATTGCACACACGCGATCCGCGAGCCTATGAGCTCTACCTCAGAGGCAGGCAGCTGTTTGACCAGTTTCGGCACAAGAGCTTCGAGCGCGCCAGGGAGATGTTCAGCCGTGCAATTGCTCTCGACCAGCAATTCGCGCTGGCTCATGCGGGCCTTGCCGACTGTTGCTCCTATCTCTATCTGTATTGGGATCCCACGCTGGACAACCTGCGGATGGCCGATTCCGCGAGCCGCCAGGCCGTCGCGTTGAGCCCCGAGCTTGCCGAGGCGCAGGTCTCGCGCGCAGTGGCACTGTCGACGTTGCGTAACTACCCGGAAGCCGAACGGATGTTTCGGGCTGCCATTGACATCGATCCCAGGCTCTTCGAAGCCCACTATTTCTACGGGCGCGCCTGTCTGGCACAGGGAAAATTCAAGGAGGCCATCGCGCCGCTGCAAGCGGCGTGCAAGGTCCGCGCAGAGGATTACCAGGGATCCGCTTTCCTGGCGCTGGCGTACACCGGTTTAGGGCGTCGCGAGGCCGCCGCACGGGCCTATGCGCGAACGATCGAAATTGCCAAACAGCAGTTAGCCGTAAATCCGGGCGATGTGCGCGCCTTGTATCTGGGGGCGGCGGCCCTCGCCCGAGTTGGGCGGCGAAAGACCGCCTTGGCCTGGGCGGCGCGAGCCCTCGATCTGGATGGCAAGGACTCCGCCGTTCTGTACAACGTCGGCTGCCTCTATGCGGTCCTGGGCCGGACGGCCGATGCCCTGAAGTGCCTGAAAAAAGTGGCGCGCTCGGGATGGCGCAAGGAATGGATCAAGCATGATCCGGATTTGACCGCTTTGCGCGGGCTGCGGGAGTTTGCTGCCCTGGTCTCGTGAACCCGCTGGGTTGGCGTCCATCTGGATGTTTCCAAGACGCGGCTCGGCTGCGTGCAGGTCGAAGATGGGCCATTCCTGCACAGCAGTGCGGTCGCAGGGAGCCGCCTGACGCCATCACGAGCTTCCAGGGCACGTTACGTTCGGCGCGCTGCAACATGCGATTGGGTGCCACAATGCGAACCGCTTCCGTGCGCGCGGCGGCGATCCCCTGGTGGTCGCGACCCTCGGCCGGAAATCTTCCTCCAGCTGCGGGGCTGCTGGCATGACCGCACCGGCTCAAGGACACAGCGAGAGCTTCGTCTCGGGGGCGAGCTCGCGGCCGCTCCTCCATCGCACCGTCGATGGTGTGCTCAAGTCCGCCCTTGCCGGTGGGGACTCGCGGCCGGCACTCATCGTTTCCCATCAGGGCCGCCGCTACACGCTCGCGGAGCTTGACGCAGAGGTGGAGCGCGTAGCGCGCGGATTCCACGCCTGCGGCCTGCGGCCGGGCGAGCGGGTCGGCATTTGGGCACCCAACTGTGCAGAGTGGGTTCTGGCGATGTTCGCCGCGGCACGCGCCGGACTTATCCTCGTGAACATAAATCCTGCCTATCGCACGAGCGAGCTTGCCTTCGCGCTGCAGCACGTGGGCTGCAGGGCGCTTGTCTTTGCGGCGCGGTTCAGGGGCTGCGACTACGGAGCGATGCTCATTTCGCTGATTCCTGAGCTGCCATCAGCGGTTGCCGGGCGGCTGCACTCGCAGGGACTTCCCGAGCTGCGTCTGTTGGTGCAGATCGGCGACGAGCCGATCGCAGGCAGCCTGAGTTTTGAAGCACTCAAGGCGGCAGGCGGGCCGGCCGAGGCGGCGGCGCTCGCCGAGATCGCCCACCGCGCGGACGCAGATCACATCTTCAACATCCAGTTCACCAGCGGCACTACCGGCCTACCCAAGGGCGCGACGCTCACGCATTTCAACATCGTGAACAATGGTTTCTTCGTCGGGGAGGGGATGCAACTTACCTCGGCCGACCGGGTGTGCATCCCAGTGCCGCTTTATCACTGCTTCGGCATGGTGCTCGGCATACTGGGAGCGCTGACCCACGGGGCGGCAAGCGTTCTGCCCTGCGATGCCTTTGAACCGCTGGCGGTGCTCGAGAGCGTTCAGCAAGAGCGCTGCACCGCGCTGTACGGCGTGCCGACGATGTTCATTGCTGAGCTTGATCATCCGCGTTTTGGGGAATTCGATCTGAGCTCGCTGCGCACCGGCATCATGGCCGGGGCTCCATGTCCGATCCCCATCATGCGCCGCGTGGTTTCCGAGATGCACATGCGGCAGGTCACGATCTGTTACGGCATGACCGAGACCAGCCCCGTGAGCTTCCAGACCCAGGCCGACGACTCGCTCGAGCGCCGCGTGAGCACCGTCGGCCGAGTGCATCCGCACGTGCAGGTGAAGATTGTCGACGCCGAAGGTCGCGTCACGCCGCGCGGCACTCCCGGGGAACTCCTGACCCGCGGCTACAGCGTCATGCGGGGTTACTGGAACGAGCCGGAACGCACGCGCGAGGCCATCGATGTTGGCGGCTGGATGCACAGCGGGGATCTAGCCGTTATCGATGTGGACGACTACTGCAACATTGTCGGTCGTGTGAAGGACATGATCATCCGCGGTGGCGAGAACATATATCCGCGCGAGATCGAGGAGTATCTCTACCGTCATCCCAAGGTGCTGGATGTGGCCGTGGTGGGGGTGCCGGACCGTAAGTACGGCGAGGAGGTCGGCGCCGTCGTTCGCCTGCGCGAGGGCATGACGGCGCAGCCCGAGGAGATCATTGAGTTCTGCCGCGGGCAGATTGCGCATTACAAGGTGCCGCGCTACGTACGCTTCGTGGACGTCTTTCCAATGACCGTTACCGGCAAGGTGCAGAAATACCTGATCCGGGAACAGCTCCAGAAGGAACTCGGGATCGAAGCGGCGACTGAGACCGCCTGAACAACGATACGTGGACGGCCGAAGTCGCGTGCTCCGCCACGTGCTACGGTCACTCCCATCGCAGCAGCGGTGTGGGAAATGGGGCGGCGTGAGTCGCCGGGGCTCTCAGGCGCGCACGAGGCGCATCATGACCTCGTTGTAACGCGCGCCCGCGACGCCGCTCACCGGGAATACCGCCTCGATGGTCGCCAGATCCACGCTGCTCAGCTGCACCCTGAGCGCGCCGAGATTCTCGTCGAGATTGCGGATGCGCCGCGTACCCGGGATCGGAATGATGTGCTCCCCCTGCGCCATTACCCAGGCGAGCGCCAGCTGCGCCGGCGTGCAACCCTTGTCGTGCGCCAGCGTCTTCACCTTTTCCACCAGCGCCAGGTTGCGCGCGAAGTTCTCGCCCTGGAAGCGCGGAGTCATGCGCCGGTAGTCATCGGCCGCAAAATCCTCGGGGCTCTTGAGCGCCCCGGTGAGGAAGCCGCGGCCGAGGGGGCTGTAGGCGACTAAGCCCACGCCGAGCCGCTCGCAGGTCGCGAGCACGTCTCCCTCCGGGTCGCGCGTCCACAGCGAGTACTCGCTCTGCAGCGCGGTGATCGGGTGCACCCGGTGGGCGCGCTCCAGGGTCGGCGCGGAAACCTCGGAAAGCCCGAGGTAGCGCACCTTGCCCGCGCGCACCAGCTCCGCCATCGCCCCGACGGTATCCTCCACCGGGACCGCCGGATCCACCCGATGCAGGTAATAAAGATCAATGGATTCGACCTTGAGGCGCTTAAGGCTGCCCTCGCAGGCCGTACGCACGCGCTGCGGCCGAGCATCGACGGCCCGCGCCGCCGGGTCATGTTCATCGCGCACGAAGCCGAACTTGGTGGCGAGAAAGGCATCCTGGCGGCGGCCGCGCAGCGCCCGCCCCACCAGCTCCTCGTTGGTGTACGGGCCGTACGCATCGGCCGTGTCGAGGAAGTTCACGCCCAGGTCGAGCGCGTGCTTGAGGGTCGCCAGCGACTCGTCGTCGTCGTGCGCGCCGTAGAACGCGCTCATGCCCATGCAGCCCAGTCCCAGGGCAGAGACGGTCGGGCCGTTGCGGCCCAGTTTGCGGGTCTGCATCAGGAACTCTCCGACAGGTGAATGCCAGGAGATTCTGCGCCCAAAGCCGTGACGCTTCGAATACGCAATTCGAGAGAGACCGGGGCGCGAGCTACACCGCTGCCGGGGTCATGTGCGCGCTGCGCCAGCCGCCAAACTTGTAGTAGAGGCCGGCGAGCAGGGCCGCCAGCGCGGAGGAGATGGGGAAACTCCACCAGATCGCATCGGCGTGGTAGCTGTCGAGTAACAGGGCGGCGAGCGGGAAGCGCACCAGCAGCAGCGAAACCGTGAGCACTATCAGCGGCATCATCACCGCCCCGGTGGCGCGCACCACGCCGAACAGGGCTACGGAGATGCCGAAGAAAATGAACGAACCGGTGACGATACGGTTCAGGTGCGAGCCGATGTGCAGCGCGGCGGATCCGGCCGGCAGGAACAGCCCGAAGATCTGCGTGTCGAGCAGCTCGATCAGCAGCGCGATCGAGCCGGTGAGCAGCACGCTGTAGAGCACGCCGATGCCGGCGATGCGCGTCACCCGCTCCCACTTGCCCGCGCCGACGTTCTGCGCCGTCATCGCCGAGACTCCCATGCCGACGGCGAAGGCCGGCATCTGGATGTAGTTCCAGATCTGCATCGCCGCGCCGAACGCCGCGGTGGTATCCGTGCCGAAGCGGTTGACCAGCGTGATCATGAGGACCGCGCTCAGTGACATCACCAGCATCTGCGCGCTCATGGGGATGCCCTTCCTGACCAGCGTGCCTACCACCGTCCAGTCGACCTTCAGGTACGCCAGTTCATCCCGGTGCAGGCACAGCATGTGCTTGCGGCGGTACAGGTGGCGAATGAGGGCCGTGAGGCTCACCGCCTGCGCGACGAAGGTGGCGAGCGCCGAGCCGGCGATCCCCAGGCGCGGAATCGGCCCCCAGCCGAAGATGAACACCGGGTTGAGGGCGATGTCGATGCCGACCGAGAGCAGCATGAAGAGGAACGGCGTCTTCGAGTCCCCGGCACCACGCAGTACCGCCATCACGAAGGCGTACATGTAGAGGAACGGCAGCGCGAGGAAGATGACGCGCATGTACGCCACGGCAAGCTCGAGCGATTCCGGCGGCGTCTGCATGGCGAGCAGCAGCGGCCGGCACAAGAGCAGGCCCGCGACCGCCATCGCCACGGAAATGGCGGCGAAGAACGTGGCGCTGGTGCCGACCACGCGCTTGGTCTCGCGCAGGTTGTTCGCGCCGACGTACTGGCCGATGAGGATCGTGGCCGCGAGCGCCACCCCGAAGGCGGCGCCGATCAGCAGGAACATCACGGTGTTGGCGTTGGAGGTTGCCGTCAGCGCCGCTTCCCCGAGGTAGCGCCCCACCCAGATCGAGTTCACCGAGCCGTTCAGCGACTGCAGGATGTTGGCAAACAGGATCGGCAGCGAAAACTTGAACAGCCCGACCGGGATCGAGCCCTCGGTGAGGGTGCGCGGCACGTTAACGCTGCGTCCTGAACCCGTACACCAGCTTGGCGGCGCCGGCCGCGAGCAGCGCCCAGCCGAGCCAGGGGTGGCCGCGCTGCAGCGCCAGCCACACGCAGCCGCCGAGGAGCAGCACGGCGCCGAGGGTGACGGCGTCGCGCCGCCGCGCCATCAGCAGCAGCTGCCGGCGCAGCTCGGCGAGCTGCAGCGCCGCTGACGGCTGCGGCTGCGGCGGGCGCTGCAGGCGCTGCAGCAACAGCGGCAGGTTGCGCGCCGCGCTCATGAGCTCCGGCGCCTGCGCGCGCAGGCTGCGCACCAGCGCGCCGACGCTGGTGCGCTCGCGCATCCACTCGCGCAGGATCGGGCTCGCGGTGTTCCAGATGTCGAGGTCCGGGTACAGGTCGCGTCCCAGGCCCTCCACGTTCAGCAGCGTCTTCTGCAGCAGGATCAGCTGCGGCTGGATCTGCATGTTGAAGCGCCGCGAGATCTCGAACAGCCGCAGCAGAATGCGCCCGAAGGAGATGTCCTTGAGCGGGCGGTCGAAGATCGGCTCGCACACGGTGCGCACCGCCGATTCCATCTCGTCCACGCGCGTGCCGGGCGGCACCCAGCCGGACTCCAGGTGCAGCTGCGCCACGCGGCGGTAATCGCGGTCGAACACCGCGAGGAAGTTCTCCGCAAGATAGTGCTGGTCGCGCGGGTCGAGCGAGCCGACGATGCCGAAGTCCACCGCCGCGTAGCGCGGTCGCGCGGGGTCCGCGATGAGCACGAAGATGTTCCCCGGGTGCATGTCGGCATGGAAGAAGTTGTGCCGGAACACCTGCGTGAAGAAGATGCGTACACCGTTCTCCGCCAGCTGCGCGATGTTGGTGCCGGCGGCCCGCAGGCTCGCGAGATCGCTGATCGGCACGCCATGGATGCGCTCCATGACCATGACCTCGGCGCGGCAGTAGTCCCAGTGGACTTCCGGCACGTAGAGCAGCTCGGAGCCGGCGAAGTTGCGCTTCAGCTGCGAGGCGTTGGCGGCCTCGCGCATGAGGTCGAGTTCATCGAGGATGGTCTTCTGGTACTCCCCGACGATCTCGCGCGGGCGCAGGCGACGGCCTTCCGGCCAGTAGCGCTGCGCCAGGTCCGCGAGCGCGTGCAGCACTTCCAGGTCACGCTCGATGACGCCGCGCATGTCCGGGCGCAGGACCTTGACGATGACTTCCTGGCCGTTCGGCAGACGCGCCACGTGCACCTGGGCGATCGAGGCGGCGGCGAGCGGCGTCTCCTCGAACTGCGAGAACACCTCGTTGACGCTCTTGCCGTAGGCCACCTCGACCAGCTGCCGCGCGACGCTGCCGGGGAAGGGCGGCACGCGGTCCTGCAGCTTGGCGAGCTCATCGGCGATGTCGGTCGGCAGCAGGTCGCGGCGCGTGGACACCGCCTGGCCAAACTTCACGAAGATCGGACCGAGCTCCTGCAGCGCCAGGCGCAGCCGCTCGCCGCGGCTGGCACGGCGGCGGCGTTCGAACCAGATGCCGGGGGAGAGGAAGAACAGGAAGCGCAGCGGCCGGTAGAGGTGCGTGGCGCGCACGTAGTCATCCAGGCCGTGCCGCAGCAGCACGCGCTGGATCTCCAGCAGCCGCACCACCACCCGCAGCTTCACGGGGCGCTGCGCCGCCGCGCCAAGAGGTCCAGCCGGGCCTGCAACCGATCGACGCTGTCGCGCAGCGCATCCACGCCGCGCAGGAATTGTTCTCCTTCGGCGCGCGGCACGAGGTCCGCGCGTTCGTGCGCGAAGTATTCGGCCGCGTTGGTGACCGCGGTCGTGACGAGCCGGCGTCCGAAAGCGAGCCCAGCGGCGGCCAGCCGCCCGAGCTGGTGCGCCGGCACGTCGCCGACGAGGAGCGAGAGTTCCTCTTCGGGGTCCGGGCGCAGCAGCTTGAGCAGCTCGCGGAATTGCTGCGAGATCTCGGTGTCGCCACTGAGCTCGACCTCGCCGCGCTGCACGGCGGCCTCGGGCGACGCTCCGAGCAGCGCCAGCAGTCCGGCCGGGCCGCCAGCAACGCTGGCATCGGCAGGCTCCGCGCTCACCGCCACCGTCAGGGTGCTTCCCCCGGAGACGAGGCGCAGGCGCGTGATGTCGCGCACCGCGATCGCCAGGCTCTTGCCGGCAAGCTGCGCGCACAGCTGCCGCGCGCGCGGCGAGCGCGCCAGGCCGCGGTTCAGAAGATTCTCGAGGGTCGTGCTCAGCATGCGGCGGTCAATACTTGTAACCGCGGTGCACGGCGACGATGCCCCCGCTCAGGTTGTGGTAGCGGCAGCCCTCAAGGCCGGCCTCCTGCAGCATCCGCAGCAGCGTTTCCTGGTCCGGGTGCATGCGGATCGACTCGGCAAGATAGCGGTAGCTGGCCTCGTCGCCCGCGACCCACCTTCCCAGCAGCGGCAGCACGCGGAACGAGTAAGCATCGTAGAGGGGCTTGAGCGCGGGTGCGGGGCGCGAGAACTCCAGCACCAGGAGCTGCCCGCCGGGCTTGAGGGCGCGACGCATGGAGGCGAGCGCGGCGCTCTTGTCGGTGACGTTGCGCAGCCCGAAGCCGATGGTGATGCAGTCGAACGTACTGTCCGGGAAGGGCAGCCGCTCGGCATTGGCCTGCACATAGGCGACCGAGTCGACGAATCCCTCATCGATCAGCCGGTCGCGGCCGCGCGCGAGCATCGCGGCATTGATGTCGCTCAGCACGACCAGCCCGCGGCTGCCGACCTGGCGCGCCATGCCCGCCGCGAGGTCCCCGCTGCCGCCGGCGACGTCGAGCGCCCGCTGCCCGGGACGCAGGTTCGCGAGCGCCAGCGTGAAGCGCTTCCACAGCCGGTGGGTGCCCGCGGACATGAGGTCATTCATCAGGTCGTAGTTGCCGGCGACGGAGTCGAATACGCCGCGTACGCGGCGTGCCTTGTCGTCGCGCGGCACGCGCTGGAAACCAAAATCGGCGGACGGATCGTCGGGCATGTCGAGAGCGGCTCAGCTGGGTTTCAGACCCATTCTACTCGGCGGACGCATCACCCGTGCCCGCGCGCAGGAATCGTTGTTGCTTTTCCTTGTGCGCGGCGTGCAGAATCGCCGCCGTTGGGGGGTCTTGTGTAGATTGCGGGCCGGGCAGTGATGTCCGGCCCGCTGCATTTGTGAGACGCGTGCCGCGAGCGCGTGTCTAGGCGTCCGCACCCGGCGGGCGCGATGCCTGTGCGCAGCGCTCAAGATAGTGCGCCCATTTCTCGCGCTGCTCGCGGCCGAGCTCACTCAGGTACTTCCAGGTGTAGAGCCCGGTGTCGTGGCCGTCGTCGAACACCAGCTTGACCGCGTATTGACCCACCGGCTCGATCGCGCGGATGCCGACGTTCTGCTTGCCCAGCACCAGCACCTCCTGCCCCGGGCCGTGACCTTTTACTTCGGCAGACGGGGAATGCACGCGCAGGTACTCGAACGGCAGCTCGAAGCGGCTGCCGTCGCTGAAGCACACCTCCAGCAGCCGCGAAGCGCGGCGCAGGCGGATCTCGGTCGGCACGGTTTCGCTCATACGCGCAGGAAGTATAGGCGGGGCCCGCCGCCTGCAAGGCGTTGCTGCAGCGCAACAACCGCCCTCTGGCGCCCTCCCGCGCCCCGGCGGGCGTCCCCATTAACGACGATGACAATCGACGGGGCGCCTCTATACTCACCATCCCTTTTCCACCGACGAGGGCCCAGGGCGTTCAGCGCCCGAGCAGTGAATGGAACCCACCGACACGTCACACCCTGACTACTACCATCGGGTTGTGGACTGCCAATGGGCCTGCCCGGCCCACACCGATGTCCCGGAATACATTCGATTAATCGCCCAGGGCCGCTTCACCGAAGCCTACATGGTGAACCGGCAGTCCAACGTCTTCCCCGGCATCCTGGGGCGCGTGTGCGACCGCCCGTGCGAGCCGGCCTGCCGCCGTGGCCGCATCGAGCAGAAGCCGGTCGCGATCTGCCGCCTGAAGCGCGTCGCGGCCGACAATCGCGACGATGTCAGCGGGCGGCTGCCCAAGATCCCGCGGGTCAAGAACGGCAAGCGGGTAGCCCTGGTGGGTGCCGGCTGCGCCTCCCTCACCGTCGCCAACGACCTCATGCCGCTGGGCTACGAGGTGACGATATTCGAGCAGTACGGCGAGCCGGGCGGCCTGATGCGCACCAACATCCCGAGCTTCCGCCTGCCGCAGACGGTGCTGAACGAAGAGATCGCGATGATCACCGGCATGGGGGTGGACCTGCGCCTCAATACCCCGGTGAAGAGCATGCGCGGGCTGCTCGAGGGCGGTGGCTACGATGCCGTGTTCGTCGGCTCCGGGGCGCCCAAGGGCAAGGAACTGAAGCTCCCGGGCCGCGAGGCCGCGGCCGCCAATGTCCATATCGGCATCGCGTGGCTGGAATCGGTGGCGTTCGGCCACGTCGACAAGATCGGCAAGCGCGTCCTCATCATCGGCGTCGGCAACACCGCAATGGATTGCTGCCGCACCAGCCTGCGCCTCGGTGCCGAGAGCGTGAAGGTCATGGCGCGCAAGCCGCGCGGCTTCTTCAAGGCCTCCGAATGGGAGCTCGAGGACGCCGAGGAAGAGAGCGTCGAGATCGTCGTCAACCACTCACCCAAGTCATTCGTCATCGAGGACGGCCGGCTCACCGGCATGCTCTTTGACCAGATGCAGTACGAGCTCGATGGCCAGGGGGGCATCCTCGCCGAGCACGTGACCGGGGAGGAATTCTTCCCGGCGGACGACGTGATCCTCGCCATCGGCCAGGAGAACGCCTTCCCGTGGGTCGAGCGCGACCTCGGCATCGAGTTCGACAAGTGGGACGTGCCGGTGGTCGACAAGAGCACCTTCCAGTCGACGCGCGCCGGGGTGTTCTTCGGCGGCGACGCCGCCTTCGGGCCGAAGAACATCATCTGGGCGGTCGAGCACGGTCACCAGGCGGCCATCTCCATGCACCGGCACTGCCAGGGGGAACTCGTCAGCGAGCGCCTCGCGCCGGGCATGAACCTGCAGAGCCGCAAGATGGGCATGCACGAGTGGAGCTACGCCAACGATTACACCCCGGTGGAGCGGCGCCTCATGCCGCACGTGTCGCTCAAGGAGCGCTTCAAGAACATCAACATCGAGGTGGAGCTCGGCTTCACCGCCGCACAGGTGGAGCAGGAGGTGCAGCGCTGCCTCAACTGTGACGTGCAGACGGTGTTCAGCGCCAAGCTGTGCATCGAGTGCGACGCCTGCCTGGATATCTGCCCGGTCGACTGCCTGACCATCACCCGCAACGGCGACGAGGCCGAGCTGCGCGGGCGTCTCAAGGCGCCGGCCAAGAACCTGACACAGCCGCTGTACGTCTCCGCGGGCCTGCCGCAGACCGGTCGCGTCATGGTGAAGGACGAGGATCTGTGCGTGCACTGCGGCCTGTGTGCCGAGCGCTGCCCGACCGCCGCCTGGGACATGCAGAAGTCCGAGCTGCACTGGCCGCACGCCGGCGATGAAGCCGTTGCGATCGAGGCGAAGAAGCCCAAGATAGCCTAAAGAGGCGCCCAACGGTCCGCAGCCGCGGGCCGGCGCCAGGAAAACACCGCCACCATGTCTGCACCATCCACCAATCGCGTCAACGATTTCACCATCAAGATCGCGACCGTCAACGGCACCGGTTCGGCGAGCGCCAACACGCTGCTGATGAAGTCGATCTTCCGCAGCGGCATCCCGGTGATGGGGAAGAACTACTTCCCGTCCAACATCCAGGGGCTGCCGACCTGGTACGAGATCCGCGTCACCCACGAGGGTTACGTGGCCCGCGCCGGCCAGACCGACATCATGGTCGCGATGAATGCCGAGACCTACGCGCGCGACGTGAAGGAGGTGGCCCCCGGGGGCTACCTCATCTTCGACTCCACCTGGCCGCGCCCGGCGCTGCTGAAGCGCGAGGACATCACCGTGATCGGCGTGCCGCTGGCGCGGCTGTGCAACGAGAACTTCAACGGCGTGCGCACGCGCATCCTGATGAAGAACATCTGCTACGCTGGGGTGCTCGCCGCGCTGCTCGACCTGGATCTGGAGCGCATCCGCGAGCTGCTGGCGGAGACCTACGCCAAGAAGCCGCAGCTGGTCGAGAGCAACATGAAGGCGATCCAGCTCGGCTACGACTACGCGCGCACGCACTGTTCCTGCCCGCTGCCGCTGCACGTGCAGAAGCTGGACCAGACGGTCGGCAACATCATGATCGACGGCAACACCGCCGCCGCGCTCGGCTGCGTATTTGCCGGCGCCACGGTGGCGGCGTGGTATCCGATCACGCCGTCGACCTCGCTCATGGATGCGTTCAAGATGTTCAGCGATCGCATGCGCGTCGACAAAGAGAGCGGCCGCAAGAACTTCGCCTTCATCCAGGCGGAGGACGAGCTGGCGGCCATCGGCATGGTGATCGGGGCGATGTGGAACGGCGCACGCGCCTTCACCGCCACCTCCGGTCCGGGCATCTCCCTCATGGGCGAGTTCCTCGGGCTGGCCTATTACGCCGAGGTGCCGGCGGTGATCTTCGACATCCAGCGCGTCGGGCCCTCCACCGGCATGCCCACCCGCACGCAGCAGTGCGATCTCATGGCCTGCGCCTACGCCTCCCACGGGGACACGCGGCACATCTGCCTCTACCCGGCCAACCCGGAGGAGTGCTTCTACATGGCGGTGCAGGCCTTTGACCTCGCCGAGCGCCTGCAGACCCCGGTGATGGTGCTGTCGGACATCGACATCGGCATGAACGACTGGATGTGCAAGGACCTAAAGTGGGACGACAGCTATCGCCCCGACCGCGGCAAGATGCTGAGCAAGGAGGAGGTCCTCAAGCTCGAGAAGTTCTACCGCTTCGTTGACAAGGACGGCGACGGCATCACCTACCGCACGCTCCCGGGCGTGCACCCCAAGGCGGCCTACTTCACGCGCGGCTCGGGCCACACCCAGTTCGGCACCTACACCGAGGACTCGGCCGAGTATCAGCAGGTGCTCGATCGGCTGCTGGTGAAGTGGGCCACCGCCAAGAAGCTGTTGCCGCGCGCCGTCATCGATGCGACCGCGGGCGGCAAGATCGGCCTGGTCTCCCTCGGCAGCTGCGATGGGGCGATCCACGAGGCCATCGACATCCTCAAGACGCACGGCGTGGGCCTGAATTACATGCGGGTGCGCTCCTTCCCGTTCACCGAGGACGTCGAGAAGTTCCTCGCCGCCCACGAGCTGCTGTTCGTCGTCGAGCAGAACCGCGATGCGCAGTTCCGCGCGCTGCTCACGCTGGAGACCGCGGTCGACAAGTCCAAGCTGCGCTCGCTGTTGCACTACAGCGGGCTGCCGATCTCCTCGGAATTCATCGTCGAGGGGGTGCTGGCGGAACTGCAGCCGCGCGGCAAGGCGCAGCCCAAGGGGGCCGCGCATGGCTGATCATCCCCAGGCGCGCGCGGCTGCGCGGAGGCGGACATGACCTTTCTTGCCAAACCGAAGGTGGCGCACCCGTCGCTGCCGAAAAATTCCCTCGGATTCACGCGCCGCGACTACGAGGGCGCGCTGTCGACGCTGTGCGCCGGCTGCGGCCATGACTCGATCACCGCCGCCATCGTGGAGGCGAGCTGGGCTCTGGCGATCGAGCCGCAGAACATGGTGAAGCTGTCCGGCATCGGCTGCTCCTCCAAGACCACGGCCTACTTCGTCAGCGGCGGCCACGGCTTTAACTCCGTGCACGGCCGCATGCCCTCGATCGCCATGGGCGCGAACGCGGCCAACCGCAGTCTCAGCTACATCGGGGTGTCCGGGGACGGCGATACGCTCTCGATCGGGCTCGGGCAGTTCTGCCACGCGATCCGTCGCAACCTGAACATGCTCTACATCATCGAGAACAACGGCGTGTACGGCCTCACCAAGGGGCAGTTCTCCGCCTCCGCCGACATCGGCACCAAGGCGAAGAAGGGCGAGACCAATTTCCAGCCGCCCATCGATCCGGTGCTGCTCGCCATGACCCTGGGCGCCTCCTTCGTGGCGCGCAGCTTCTCCGGGGACAAGGCGCAGCTCGTGCCGCTGATCCAGGCGGGACTCAAGCACCAGGGGTTCGCGCTCATCGACGTGCTCTCGCCGTGCGTCACCTTCAACGACCACGAGGGCTCCACCAAGAGCTACGCCTACACGCGCGAGCACTACGAGCCCGCCGTGCACGCGGACTTCGTGCCGCTGGAGCGCGAGATCACCGCCGACTACCGCGCCGGGGAGACCCTGCCGCTGGTGATGCACGATGGCAGCCGCATCGTGCTGCGCAAGCTCGACGGGGCCTACGACCCGACCAACCGCACGACCGCCGCGGCGCACATCCAGGAGCGCATGAAGGCGGGGGAATACCTGACGGGACTGCTGTACGTGGAGCCCTCGCAGAACGAGTTCCACGAGGTGAACGCGACGCCGGACGTGCCGCTCAACAGCGTGCCGTACGAGGCCCTGTCGCCGGGCTCGGCGGGACTCGCGAAGGCGCTGGCGCGCTACCGCTAGCGCAACGCGGAGCCGAGCGCGTAGCGCACCGCCAGCTGCACCTGTGTCTCGCGCGCCGCGAGCGGGCCCCCGTAGAGTTCCTGGCGGTTGTAGGAGTCACTCGTCACCTGCAGCCACTCGAGCGAGACGCGCCAGTGTGCTCCGGCATCGAACGCGTAGGCCGCCGTCCAGGCATGCCCGCTCTGGGTGCCGTCCCCGTCCAGACCCTGCACGTGGACCCAGAAGCTATCGTAGCGGGCGCTGAGCGTGTGCCGCCCGAAGCGACGCGAGACGAGGCCGAAGCCGGCGCGGAACGGCCAGCGGATCATGAAGCCGTGGGGGGCGATCAGGGTGTCGCCGTCGAGCCCCTGCGCAATGAAGGTCCAGCCCCCCTGGGTTTCCAGGCGCGCACCGGCGCTGGTGAAGCGGGTGTCCCAGGCGATGACGCCGGCGACGCTGTCGATCTGGGTCGGGTCGGCGCGGTTGTCGTAGCGCAGCACGCGTAGCACCAGGCGGTCCAGGTAGCGCGCCTCGAGTCCGGCGTAGGCGCCGGCGCGCCCGTCGAGTTCGAGGAATGGCTTGGCGCCGTTGAGCGGCGGCACATTGGGCTGCCCGACGCGCCCGAACACGGGCGTCTGGCGGTCGTGCAGCAGGAAGCCGTCATTGGCGAGCACCACCCCGGCCTGGTCGTTCCAGCCGAACACGGCGCCCGTCACCTCCAGGTCGAACGCATGCCCGAGACGCGTGCCGAGCCACTCCAGCTGCGCCTCCGCGCCGATCGTGCGCACCTCGGTCGCGAGCCAGCTGTTGATGGCGGAGTAGGAGAGCGTGTAGGGGGATTCCCAGCCGCTCGCGCGATTCTCCAGCGACACCGGCGGATAGAACGCCCCGGCCTTGACCCGCAGCCGGTAGCCGGCGCGCGGGTAGGGGCGCAGCTGCAGGTAAGCCTCGGTGGCCCCGAGCAGATGCGCGTCCTTGTCGTCCCACACCGAGGCGTCCAGGTGCGCGCTCCAGATTTCGGCGAAGGACTGCGTGAGCGCGAAGCGCGCGCGGCCGAGCTGCAGCGTGGAGTCGGTGCGGTCGAAGCGCACGCTGCCCAGTCCGCCGTCCATGAAGGAGCGCTCGGCATCGGAGTTCACCAGGCGCGCATCGAGGCTCGCCTCCCAGTCGGTGGCGTGCGCCGGGGGGACGGCGGCGCCGGCGAGCAGCGCGAGCAGCAGGCACGCCCCGCGGCAGGTCGAGCCGGAGCGGTCGGCAGGCGCGGCGGCTGACATGGCGCTCATCCTCAGTAGTCCCAGGAATGCGGCCGCTCGGTGAGCGGTGCCGGCTGCAGCGGCTTCGCCAGGCGCAGCGTGAGCTCCGCCCGGTCGCTCTCCTGCACCGTGAGCTCGCGCTCCAGATCCGTGCCCGCGTCGCGCAGGCGCGGGTGCCAGATGTTGACGCGGTAGCGGCCGCGGGTGACCTCACCCGACCAGGCGCCGCCTGCGTCGGTGCGCCCGAAGTAGGGAGCCTCCGTCACGAGCACATAGGCAAGCATCTCGTCGTGGATGTTGCAGCCGAGGGTCACGATCCCGGCCTGCTCGAACGTCACCGGCGGATAGGGCTTGCCGCGGTACAGCGGCAGCTGGAAGCGCTTGGCGGCCGAGAACGAATAGATCTGGTGACTCACCGAGTCGCTGTTAGGAAACTCGATCGTCGAGCCCACGGGGATCACCAGCAGATCCGGCTCGAAGGCGCGGTTCACCTGGTCCATCACGGCGCGCAGCGGTGCGGCATGGCGCGGCGGCCCGTCCAGCGGGTACGCGGTGACCACCGCACCGGCGAGCGCGTGCCCGTCCACCGTCTGCACGTGGATGACGAGCGTCGCCGCGCGGGCCGTAACGCAGGCCAACAGCACGGCCAGGAACGCCGCCCGGGTCGCCCCGCGGCCGCTGGAGAAGGTATGCATGGGCAGACGTGCCGGAGGTCTCATTCCCGCACTTGGATCCTCGCGGTATCCACCGGGTGGCTCGTAGGATGTGGCGACATATTCGGGTCTTTCATGCGCAGTTTCCGCAAACGGCTTCTCGTGCTGATCATCGGCCTGGTCATCGTCACGCAAACTGTGACGCTGGCCGCAGTGCTGGCGAGCACCCGTCGCACGGTTGAGGCGCGTTCCTGGGAACAGCTGCGCTCCGGGGCCGGCATCGCCGATCAGCTGGTGCGCTTCCGCGCCGGGCAGCTGGCGAACGGGGTCGCGGTGCTGGCCGCGGACTTCGGCTTCCGCGAAGCGGTGGCCAGCGGCCACGTGCCCACGATTCTCTCGGCGGCGCGCAACAACGCGCAGCGCATCGGCGCCGACCTGGTGCTGGTGCTCGACACCCGCGGCCAGGTGCTGGCCTCGACGGCGCCGGGCACGGCGGCGGCGGACGGCTCGCTGGCGAGCCTGCTCGATGGACTCAACGGCGCGCGCGAGCAGCCGCGCTTTCGGGTATTCGGCGCCCATGCCTATCAGGTGTTCCTGGCGCCGGTGCGCACTCCGGAGACCATCGCCTGGGTACTGATGGGTTTCGTGGCGGACGACACCCTGGCGCTCAAGATCCGCGAGCTCGTCGGCTCGGAAGTGCAGATCGTCACGCACGCTTACGACGGCGCCACCCGCGTCGCCTCCACCCTGGCGGCGGGGCGGCACGATGGCAGCTCGGTGAGCGCGATCGCCGCCGCCGATGACGGTGAGCATGTCGCGCGCATCGATGCCACCGAGTACCTGACGTTCGCTCGGCGCCTCGACGCGCGCGGCGATCCGGTCGACGTGATCCTGCTCAAGCCACTCGCGGACGCCTTCGCGCCCTACCGCGACCTGCGCGATGCCATGCTGCTGATCGACGGCCTGGCACTGGTGCTGGCCGCCGTGATCGGGGCGATTCTCGGGCGCAGCGCCACCCGCCCGATCGGCGAGCTGGTGCTGGCCGCGCAGCGCATCGAGCGCGGCGACTACCAGCGGCCGGTCAGCGTCGCCGGTGGCGATGAGTTTCGCGCGCTGGCGTCGACCTTCAATACGATGCAGCACCACATCGCGGCGCGCGAGGCGGACATTACCCACCAGGCCGAGCACGACCCGCTCACGCAGCTACCCAACCGCCAGCTGGCGCAGCGCGAACTCAGCAAGCTTGCCCAGGAGGCTGACGAGCATGCCGGCGCGCTCATACTCTTCGAGCTGCGCAACCTGCGCGAGATCAACGCCTCCCTCGGTCACCAGGTCGGCGACGAAGTGCTGCGCGAGGCCGCGCGGCGCCTGCGGCAGAACGTCGCGGCCGCGGACATGGTGGCCCGGGTCGGCGAGACGCAGTTCCTGGTGATCGCGCGCGGCTGTTCCGCCGAGCGCTCGCTGCTTTATGCCGAGCAGCTCGCCGCCGTGATCCACAGCGGCTTTCACATCGCCGGCATCAGCCTCGACCTGCGCGTGGCGGGGGGCGTGAGCCTGTGCCCGGCGCACGGGCGGGCGGCGCAGGAATTGCTGCAGCGCGCGCAGGTGGCGCTCGAGGAGGCCGCCGAGATGCGCTCGAGCGCGGCCGTCTACCGCGCCGGCCAGGACGGCGAGCATCGCCGCCGGCTGATGCTGGTCACCGACCTGCGCAGCGCCATCGACAACGATGCACTGACCCTGGTCTACCAGCCCAAGGTCACCATGGTGAGCCGCTCGGTGACCAGCCTGGAGGCGCTGGTGCGCTGGACGCACCCGCACCTCGGCGCGGTGTCGCCCGCCGAGTTCGTGCCGCTCGCCGAGGGCACCGGCGGCTCGCGCCGGCTGACCAACTGGGTGCTCGGCGCCGGCGTGCGCCAGCTCGGAGAGTGGCGGCGCTCGGGACTGGAGCTGGAACTGGCCGTCAACCTCTCCGCCCCGGATCTGCTGGACCCGGACTTGAGCGACGCGATCCTGGAGCTGCTGCGGGCGCAGCGCGTGGAGCCGACGGCGCTGATCCTGGAAATCACCGAGAGCGCGGTGATGAGGGACCCGAAGGCCGCGGTACGCAACATGCAGCTGCTGCGTCTCGCCGGCGTGCGCTTCTCCATCGATGACTTCGGCACCGGGCATTCCTCGCTCTCGCAGCTGAGCGTGCTGCCGCTGGATGAGCTGAAGATCGATCGCTCCTTCATTTCCAATCCCGATCCGGGCGCGGTGACCATCGTCACCTCGACCATCGAGCTCGGCCACAGTCTCGGTCTGAAGGTCGTCGCCGAGGGCGTCGAGGATGCGGGCGCCTGGAACCTGCTGCGGCGGCTGGGTTGCGATTTCGCCCAGGGCTACCTCATCAGTCCGCCGCTGGCCGCCACCGCCATCCCGGCCTTCGTGCGCGAGGCCAACCAGTTGCTGCCGGCCTCGGACTCGACCGTGCAGCAGATCCGCGCCCTCGAGCACCTCGCCTCGGGCGGCCAGCGGCGCTGACGGCCGCGGGCTGCGGCGCTAGGACTCCAGCAGCGCATCCACGCGGCGGCGGTACTGCAGCAACAGCTCGCTCGCGAATTCGGCGAACACCCGTATCTTGGGGGACTCGCGCAGCGCGCTGCTGCACACCACCGAGATCGGGGCCCCGGGCGCGGACCACTCCTGCAGCACCGCCTGCAGCTTGCCGCTGATCAGCGCCTCGGCAACCACCAGGTCCATCGACTGCATGACGCCGGCGCCGCGTATCGCGGCCAGCACCTGCGCCTCCACGGAGTTGAAAGCGACGTTTACCGGCAGCGTCAGCTGGCGCTGCTCGGCGCCGCGGCGGAACAGCCACTTGTGAGGGCGGCGGCCGCTCGGGCCCAGCTGCCCGATGAGTTTGTGGTGGCGCAGCTCCTCCGGCTGCGCGGGCACACCGTGCTCGCGCAGGTAATCAGGCGCGGCGCAGGTGACGAGGCGCGTGGTCAGCACGCGCCGCGTGATGAGGTGCGGTTCGCGCACCGCTCCGACGCGCACCACGAGGTCCACCTCCTCGGCGATCAGGTCGATGACGCGGTCGTTGAACTGCACTTCCAGCTGTAGCTGCGGGTAGCGCGCCTGGAACCTCGGCAGCGCCGGAATGAGCAGCGCGCGCCCGAACACGACCGGCACATCCACGCGCAGCCGGCCCTCGGGGGTGAGGCGCGTGCGCCGCAGCGCCTCGTCGGCCGCCTCCAGCTCCGCGAGGATGCGGCGGCTGCGCTCCAGGTACTCGGCGCCGCCGGCGGTGAGGCCCACCCGGCGCGTGGTGCGGTGGAAAAGCTGGCAGCCCAGGTGCTTCTCGAGGTCGGCGACGTGGGTACTGACCGCGGCACGGGACAGACCCAGGGCGTCGGCGGCCTTGGTAAAGGAGTGCAAGTCCGCCACGCGCACGAAACTACGTATACAGAGGAGCTGGTCCACGCTTCAATGATTGTAAGGCAGCCGCGAACAATAAATTCGCGATTAGCCAGTTTTTCGGCACCCCCGGCAGGCCTAGTGTCGGACCAGCCCTGAGCCCCCGGGGGCACCGCACACAAGGTACGCACCATGTTCATCTTCCCGCGTCCCATACAGGCCGTCGCCGCCGGCCTGGGAGTCGCGCTCCTGATCGTCGGGCTGGACAGGTTATGTTGCCCGCCCGATACAAAAGCCCCGCGCGAGCTGTCGCAGCTGCAACCGACCCGCGCTTGTGCCCCGCCGGGCGCTTGCGGTATCGTCCGCGCCGGATCGTGAGCTTTCCCTTTCCTGCCGCCTGCCGCCCGCCTGTTTGCGAGTTGGCTTCCGAGTCTGAAAAGCCGAATCGTTCCCGACCAGGTGGCAGAGTGTGCGTTTCCCATTTCGGCATGCACTCCTGCTATTAATGTTTCTATAGGAGTTGATTGCATGACGAAGATCTATGTTGGCAACCTGCCGTTTTCCGCGACCGACGCCGAAGTGCGTGAGCTGTTCGCAGCGCACGGCACCGTCGAGTCGGTGAGCATCATCACCGATCGCGATACCGGTCGTCCGCGCGGCTTTGGCTTTGTGGAGATGTCACGCGCCGATGCGTCGCGCGCGATCCAGAACCTCAACGGCAAGGACCTCGGTGGTCGTCCCCTGCGCGTGAACGAGGCTCAGGAACGCACCGGCGGCGGCGGCAACCGCGGCGGCGGCGCTCCCAAGCGCTGGTAAGCCATTAGCTGGCAAGGGCCGGCCGTCAGTGCCTCAGGGGCATGGGCGGCCGGCCCTTTTTATTGGATCAAGATTCGAATCGGAGTGCTGTCTCATGGGCAAGGGCGATCACAGAAGCCGTCGCGGCAAGATCTACCAGGGTTCCTTCGGCAAGACGCGGGTGAAGAATCCGGCGAAGAAGAAGCGCCGCGCCGCCAAGAAGGCGGGCCGCCGCTAACGATCAGGCGCGCGCCGCGGGGGCGAGCTAGAGGCCCGCAAACGGGTCTGCCGCGGTGCGCGCACTCGGGGTCAGCTTGCGCTCGAGGCAGGCAGCGATCAGCTCCAGCGCGGAGTGCTCATTCGGCGGCAGCTCGACCGCGCAGCTCTTGAGCGGCACGGTGCGCGCTCCCCAGCGCACCACCTGCGCGCTGTAGCTCAGCCCGCCGCCGAACCCCGGCAGCAGCAGCAGCGCGCCCGGGCTTACGCGTCCTTCCTCCACCGCCTCGCACAGCGCCACGGCCACCGTTGCCGCGGACATGTTGCCGTAGCGCTGGATGTTCACGAATACCCGTTCCATGGGCACCTGCGCGCGGCGGGCCACGGCCTCGATGATGCGCAGGTTGGCCTGGTGGGGCACCACGAGATCCACGTCCTTCGCCGTGAGCTTGAGGCGTGCGAGGGAGTCCTGGCAGGCGCCGCTCATGCCGGCCACGGCGCGCTTGAAGATCTCCTGTCCCTCGAACTGCCAGCGCGTCACGCCGTAGAGCACGCCGTGGTTGGCGTAGCGCCCGCCCATGCCCTGCACGCGCAGGATCTCGCGTGCCTCGCCGAAGCAACCGAGCTTCTCGGCCAGCACGCCTTCCTCGCGCTCGGTGGCTTCCAGCACCACGGCCGCGGCGCCGTCGCCGAACAGCACCGCGACGTCCCGGTCGCTCCAGTCCATGAACGGCGAGATGAATTCCGCGCCGATCACGAGCGCGTTCCTCACCACCCCGGTGCGGATGAGGGCGGTCGCCGCCGACAGCCCGTAGAGAAAGCTGGTGCAGGCGGTGTTGATGTCGAAGGCCGCCGAGGGCTGGGCGCCGATGCGCGCCTGGATGCCCGAGGCCATGTTGGGGACCTGGTCATCGTGGCTGCAGGTGCCGAATACGATGAGTTCGACGTTGCCGCCCTCCATGCCGGCAGCCGCCAGCGCCCGCCGGGCGGCGACGTAGCCGAGTTCCTCGAGCCCCACGTGGGAGATGCGCCGCTCACGGATCCCGGTACGGCTGAGGATCCACTCATCGTTGGTGTCGAGGATGGTGGACAGGTCGTGGTTGGTCAGCACCGCCGGTGGCAGGCACTTACCCCAGCCGGTAATCGCGGCGTGCGTCAAAGGCGGGCCCCCTCGTGAGCGCGTCGTAAGGATAGCAGGGCGGGGCTACAATCGGCGCGTGCCCTACCCCAGCGCCTATTCGCGCTGGCGCCCCCACCCCTGGCATGGCCTGGAGCCGGGTGAGGATGCGCCGCGCATCGTGAACGCCTATATCGAGATCACCCCGTTTGACCTCATGAAGTACGAGGTCGACAAGGCCACCGGCTACCTGCGCGTGGACCGCCCGCAGCGCACCTCCTCGCAGCCACCGTCGCTGTACGGCTTCATCCCGCAGACCTACTGCGGCGAGCGGGTGCGGCGCCTGGCTCCCGGATGCGAGCGCGGCGACGGTGACCCCCTGGACATCTGCGTCATCAGCGAGCGCCCCATCACGCACTGCGAGGTGCTGCTGCGCGCAGCCGTGGTCGGGGGACTGAAGATCATCGATCGCGGCGAGGCGGACGACAAGATCATCGCGGTGCTCGAGGGCGACTATGTGTGGGGCCACGCCACCGAGATCGACCAACTGCCCGGCGCGCTGCTGGAGCGCATCGAGCATTACTTCTCCACCTACAAGCTGGTCCCGGACGAGCCGCCGAAGATCGAGGTCACCGGGCGCTACGGCTACGGGCACGCGGCGGCCGTGATCCGCGCCTCCATCGAGGACTACCGCGAGAGCTTCACGCAGCCGCAGCTCTAGCGGCGCGCTTCACGCGCGCGGCAGCGCATCCGGCGCGTAATCGAAGGAATCGAAGTACAGCCGTTCGGGCTTGAGGCCGTGGCGCGGGAAGCTCGCGCGCAGCGCCTCGATCATCGCCGGCGGTCCGGCCGCGTACACCTCGTAGCCGGCAAGGTGCGGGTGATCGGCGAGCACCGCCTCGTGCACCCAGCCGACGCGGTGATGGGTGGCCTCGGACGCGGTTGCCTCGGAGAGCACCGCGGTGAAGGTGAGCTGCGGATGGCGGCGCACCCATTCCAGCACCTGCCCTTCCTCGTAAAGATCCCGCGTGTGGCGCGCGCCCCAGTAGAAATGCACGGCGCGGCGGATGCCGTTCTCCAGCACGTGCCGCAGCATCGACTTCAGGGGCGCAAAGCCGGTGCCGCCGGCCACCATGATCACCGGATCGGCCCCGTCACGGTAACTGAACTGGCCCACCGGGCCCTCGATACGCAGCAGCGCGCCTGCCGCGATCGGTGCGCCGGGCGCCGTCCCGAACAGCCGCTCGGTGAAGCCGCCGCCGCTCACGCGCCGCACGTGCAGTTCCAGCAGCTCGCTGTCGTGCGGCGGGCTGGCGATCGAGAAGCTGCGGCGGCGTCCGCCCTCCAGCAGCACATCCAGGTACTGCCCGGCGTGGAACGGCAGCCGCTCGACCGAGGGCAGGCGCAGCCACACCTGCATGACATCGGGGGCGAGCGGCACCAGCCGCGCGATGCGGCAGGGCAGGGTCTTGATCTCGACATCGGCGACGCTCGCAATGAAGCGCGCCTCGACGGTGACATCCGAGCGCGGCCGCGCCTGGCACAGGAGCACGTAGCCGTCCGCCGCTTCCGCGGCAGTGACGCCGAGCGGGCGCGGGCCCGGATAGCGCAGCTCACCGGCGAGCAGCCGTGCGCGACACGACCCGCAGTGGCCGGACTTGCAGCTGTGCGGCAGGTTCAGGCCGGCGGCGAGCGCGGCCTCGAGCACGGGTGCGCCCGCGGACACGCGCAGGGTGCGGCCATGCGGCTCGATGCGGACACTGAATTCTTCGGTCACGGACGTAAAGTGCTCCCGTGAGCCGCCGGCAGCGCGGCTCTCAGGGACTAGACTAGACGCCCGAGTACGCCGAGGCCAAGCAACCGCCATGTTCGTGAACCCGCCACCTGAGGAGATCGCCAAACTGCTGCGCAACGCGCACCTGATCGCCGTGGTGGGACTGTCGCGGCAGCCCGCGCGGCCGAGCCACGAGGTCGCGCGCGCCCTGCAGGGTTTCGGCTACCGCGTCATTCCCGTGACGCCGGCCGCCCCGGCGGTCCTGGGCGAGGTCGCCGTGCCCGCGCTCGCGCAGCTGCCGCAGGTGCTCGGCGCGGGCGAGCGCGTGGACATCGTCGACGTGTTCCGCCGCCCGGAGCACGTCGCGGGCCTGGTGGATGAGTGCATCCGCCTGAAGCTGCCGGCACTGTGGCTGCAGAAGGGGGTCATCGACGAGGTGGCCGCGGCGCGCGCCGTGCAGGCGGGGATCTTCATGGTGATGGACCGGTGCCTGTACAAGGAGCGCGCGGCGCTGCGTTAGCCGGCTTCGACCAGCGGCGGCCGGTTTCGGCTATGCTTGCCTGCGATGCGCATCGATTTCACCAAGATGCACGGGGTCGGCAACGATTTCGTCGTCTTCGATGCCCCCGCCGACGAATCCCTGCTGGCTCCCGCCCGGCTGCGCGATCTCGCCGACCGCCGCACCGGCATCGGCTTCGACCAGGCCCTGGTGCTCGGTAAGCCCAGGCGCGCCGACACCGCCGTGTTCTACCGCATCTTCAACGCCGACGGCGACGAGGTCGAGCAGTGCGGCAACGGTGCGCGCTGCATCGCCGCCCTGCTGCACCACCGCGGGCTGACCCGCGACGGCGCCGTCGCGCTCGACGGCCCCGCTGGGGTGGTGCACGCGCGCGTGACGCAGGGCGAGCGCGTCTCGGTCGACATGGGCGTGCCGAATTTCGACCCGCGCGCGCTGCCGTTTGAGGCGCCGCGGGAGATGGATCCGTACCTGCTGGAGGTCGCCGGCGCCACGTTGCAGATCGGCGCCGTCTCGATGGGCAATCCGCACGCGGTACTCGCGGTCGCGGACGTCGACGGCGCCCCGGTGGCCACCCTGGGCGCGAAGATTGAGCAGCACCCGCGCTTTCCGAAGCGCGTGAACGCGGGGTTCCTGCAGATCCTGGCGCGCGACCAGGTGCGCCTGCGCGTCTACGAGCGCGGCGCCGGGGAGACGCGCAGCTGCGGCACCGGGGCGTGCGCCGCGGTCGCCGTGGGGCGGCGGCGGGGCCTGCTCGAGGCGCAGGTACGCGTGAGCACGCACGGCGGCGAGTTACAGGTAGACTGGGAGGGCCCGGGTAAAAATATCTGGCTCACCGGTCCGACACAGATATCCTTTCAAGGTCACGTCGAGGTTTAGACCACTATGACGACACGAGAGGCTCGTGGACTTGCCGCGGTAGACTCCGAAGAGGAGTCGATCGCCGGTTATCTGCAGCGCAATCCGGAATTCTTCGAGCGCCATCAGGCGGTGCTCGCGCGCCTGAAGCTGCCGCACGCGCGCGGCGGTTCCACGATCTCCCTGGTGGAGCGCCAGATCGAGGTGCTGCGCGAGAAGCAGGCGGCGCTGGAGGGCAAGCTGGCGGAACTGGTGCGCGTGGCGCGCGCCAACGACGCCATCGCCGAGCGCCTGCACCGCTTCACGCGCCGGCTGCTGCGCGCGACGCCGCGCGCGGCGGCGATCGCGCACATCGAGGCGGGATTGCGCGAGGACTTCGACGCCTTCCACGCCGCGCTGGTGCTCATCGGCGAGCCGCCGGATCCGTCCCTGCCGGCGTTTGTGCGCTCGGTGGCGGCCGACGATGCGGCGCTGAAGTCCTTCGAGTCACTGTTTGCCAGCGGCAAGCCGCGCTGCGGCCAGGCACGCGATTCGCAGCGCGAGTTCCTGTTCGGCCCGGAGGGCCTGGAGATGGGCTCGGTGGCGCTGGTGCCGCTCGGCGAGAAGGGCTCGATCGGGCTGCTGGCCCTGGGCAGCGCGGACCGCGACCGCTTCCATCCCGGCATGAGCACCGAGTTCCTCGCGCGGCTGGCGGATCTGATCACCGACGCGCTCAGCGGCGCCGCGCGCTAAAGGCGCGAGCGCCGCGCGGGCTCTGCGACCATGACTCCCGCGGCCCTGGAGTGGGTGGCGCGCTTCCGGCGCTACCTGGCTTCCGAGCGCCGCCTCTCCCCGCACACCGACAGCAGCTACGCCCGCGACCTGGCGGCGCTGGTGAAATTCTGTGACCGCGCCGGCCTGAGCGACTGGGTGAACCTGGACACGCAGCACGTGCGCGCCTTCGCCGCCCACTCGCACGCCGGCGGACTTGGCCCCCGCAGCATCCAGCGCCGCCTCTCGGCGGTGCGCAGCTTCTACGAGTTCCTGCTGCGCGAGCGCAGCGCCGCCGCGCGCCGCAGCGAGCGCGTCAGGCGCAACCCCGCGCACGACGTGCGCGCGCCCAAGAGCGCGCGCCGGCTGCCGCAGACACTGGACGCGGACCAGATGGCGCGCCTGCTGCAGATCCCGGACGGCGATGAGCTCACCGACGCGCGACCGCGCGCTCATGGAGCTGCTGTACTCCTCGGGCCTGCGGCTTGCGGAGCTGGTCGGACTTGATCTGCCGCACCTGGACCTCAAGGATCGCACCGTGCAGGTGCTCGGCAAGGGCAGGAAGTCGCGCATCGTCCCGGTGGGACGCGCGGCGGTGCAGGCGCTGCGCGCGTGGCTTAAGCAGCGCCACACGCTGGCGCGGCCGGCGGAGGCTGCGCTGTTCGTCGGCCGCAACGGCCGGCGCCTCGGGGCGCGTGCCGTGCAGCTGCGGGTGGCCGGCTGGGCGCGACGCCAGGGGCTCACGGTGCACGTCCACCCGCACCTGTTCCGCCACTCTTTCGCCTCGCATCTGCTTGAGTCGAGCGGCGAACTGCGCGGCGTGCAGGAGCTCCTGGGCCACGCCGACATCTCCACCACCCAGATCTACACTCACCTTGACTTCCAGCACCTAGCCCGCATCTACGACGCTACCCACCCGCGCGCACGCCGCAAGGCCTGAGCCCGCGCTGCGGCAATAGCAGACCAATCCGGAGCTTCCATGTCCGAACCCCAAGGCTTCAACCCCCACGGCACGACTATCCTCGGCGTGCGCCGTAACGGCGCCATCGCCCTCGGGGGCGACGGCCAGGTGACCCTGGGCAACAGCGTGATGAAGGGCAATGCGCGCAAGGTGCGCCGGCTCGCCAACGACAAGGTACTGGCCGGGTTCGCCGGCGGCACGGCTGATGCCTTCACCCTGTTCGAGCGCTTCGAGGGCAAGCTCGAGAAATACGGCAACCTCACCCGCGCCGCCATCGAACTCGCCAAGGACTGGCGCTCGGACCGCTACCTGCGCCGTCTGGAGGCGTTGTTGCTGGTCGGTGACCCGGAGAAGCTGTTCGTGGTCTCCGGCAACGGCGACGTGATCGAGCCGGACCACGACGTGGCCGCCATCGGCTCGGGCGGCCAGTACGCGCTGGCGGCCGCGCGTGCGCTGGTGGACGGCTCGGAGCTGGATGCCCGCAGCATCGTCGAGCGCTCGCTCAACATCGCCGCCGATATCTGCATCTACACCAACCGCAACCTAGTCATCGAGGAACTGCGCGCCAGCGGCGCGCGGGCCTGAACACCATGTCAGAACTCACTCCCCGTCAGATCGTCCAGGAACTGGACAAGCACATCGTCGGCCAGGACGCGGCCAAGCGCGCGGTCGCGATCGCGCTGCGCAACCGCTGGCGGCGCATGCAGGTCGCCGACCCGCTGCGCCAGGAAATCACGCCGAAGAACATCCTCATGATCGGGCCAACCGGCGTCGGCAAGACCGAGATCGCGCGGCGCCTTGCCAAGCTCGCCAATGCGCCGTTCGTGAAGGTGGAAGCCACCAAGTTCACCGAGGTCGGCTATGTCGGCCGTGACGTCGAGTCCATCGTCAAGGAGCTGGCGGACGTGGCCGTGAAGATGACGCGCGAGCAGGAGATGGCCAAGGTGCGCGAGCGCGCCCTGGATGCCGCCGAGGAGCGCGTGCTCGATACGCTGCTGCCCAAGCCGCGCATGATGGGCTTCTCCACCGACGAGCCCGCGCACGCGCGCGACTCCGAGACGCGCCAGAAATTCCGCAAGATGCTGCGCGAGCATGAGCTTGATGACCGCGAGATCGAGATCGAGCTGCGCGCCCTGCCGAACGGGGTGGAGATCATGGCGCCGCCGGGCATGGAGGAAATGCAGCAGCAGCTGCAGTCCATGTTCCAGAACCTGGGCGGCAACCGTACCCGCACCCGCAAGGTGAAGGTCGCCGAGGCGCTCAAGCTGCTCACCGACGAGGAGGCCGGCAAGCTCATCAACGAGGATGAACTGAAGATCCGGGCGCTGCAGAATGCCGAGCAGAACGGCATCGTGTTCATCGACGAGATCGACAAGGTCACCCGTCGCGGCGAGACCATCGGCGCGGATGTCTCGCGCGAAGGGGTGCAGCGTGACCTGCTGCCCCTCGTCGAGGGTTCAACGGTCGCCACCAAGTACGGCACCATGAAAACCGACCACGTGCTGTTCATCGCCTCGGGCGCCTTCAGCCTCTCCAAGCCCTCGGACCTGATTCCCGAGTTGCAGGGTCGCCTGCCGATCCGGGTCGAGCTCGATTCCCTCAAGGTCGGGGACTTCGTGCGCATTCTCACCGAGCCGGACGCCTCGCTCACCGCGCAGTACAAGGCGCTGTTGCACACCGAGGGCGTGGAGGTCGAGTTCGCCGAGGACGGCGTGCGCCGCATCGCCGAGATCGCGTTCCACGTGAACGAGCGCACCGAGAACATCGGCGCGCGGCGCCTGCACACCGTGGTCGAACGCCTGCTCGAGAGTGTCTCCTACGCGGCGGCCGAGGGCGCGAAAGCCAACGGCGGCGCCAAGGTGACAATCGACGCAAACTACGTCGACGAGCACCTGGGCGCGCTGGTCAAGGACGAGGACCTGAGCCGCTACATCCTGTAGCGCTGCACGGCCGTGCGCTGGCTGCGTGGCTCTCAGCGCTCGCGCCTGATGGGCGCGTAGGCACTGAGCAGCAGCCAGCTGGCGAGCGCGCGGCGATGCGCGGCCGAGCCGCTGAGCCGCACGCTACCCTCTGCCAGCGCGGTGCGCAGCGGCCGCAGGCCGCGCCACACCTCGGCGAACACCCGCAGGCGGCTCGTGATCGCCAGCGTCACCTCGTAGCCCGGATCCTTCAGGCACACGTCCACCTTGCCGTCCGCGTGCACCAGCCAGAAGCGGCGCTGGGCGGCCGGCACATCGGTAAATTCGATCGCGATCACGGTTCGCCCCGGCGGCATCGCCTGGGTGTTGAGTCGGCGGTGCATGCCCCACACCAGCCACCCCGGATCCAGATCCGAGGGCTTGATGTCGCGGGCCCAGCGCTGGCCCCACTCACCGATCGAGCCCACCACGCCCCGCAGCGCCAGGCCGGCGGCGGTCAGGCAATACTCAGACCCGGCCCCTGATCCCGGGCGCCGTTCGAGCACCCCGGCGTACTCGAGGGTCGACAGCCGCTGCTTGAGGAGCGTGGCGGACAGGCGCGGCACGCCGCGACGGATCTCGTTGAAGCGCCGGGCGCCGGCGAGTAATTCGCGCACGACGAGCAGCGTCCAGCGCTCCGCCAGCAGCTCCGACGCGAGGGCGACGGGACAGAACTGTCCGTACTCTTGCGGCATCTGGATACCCCGCGTCGATCATGCGGCGACGGGTGCGGGCGGGCAAGCCGCGAGGTCCAGATTCCGGACTTGCGGTGCCGCGGTGCGCTGCGCAGACTCGCCGCCGGGAGCCGAGCTTCAGTCGGCACGGAGGGCAACGCCATGCCGCGCGCCAGCACGAATCCATCCTTCACCCGCAGGGCGGTGCTCACCGGTCTGGGCGTCGCGGCGCTGCATCCGGGCCTGGCCGCGCCGCGCGCCGCGCCCGGCACGTTCGCCGCCAGGAAGCAGCGGCCGCGAAGCTGCGCCACTTCGCGCGCGGGCGGGTTCGACGTCGAACGCCTGCTCGAGGACTGCCGGCGCGCCCGCACCAGCGGCGATCCGCAGGCGGCCGTACACGAAGTTCTCGCGCGCGAGGTTGCCGATCCCGGCGCGGTGCTGCGCGGGCTGGGCGAGCCGGCCAAGGGCGGCATCAGGACGCTGTACCGTTCGGCCGACCTCACCGTCCTCAACATCGTCTGGTCACCGCTGATGCAGCTGCTGCCTCACGAGCACCGCATGTGGAGCGTGATCGGCATCTATGTCGGGCGCGAAGACAACATCTTCTGGCGGCGGCAGGGAAGTGCCGTGGCGGCGGCGCAGGCTGCGGCAGTGTCGGCCGGCGAAACCGTGTCGCTCGCCGATGACGTGATTCACTCGGTCGCGAATCCGATCGAGAAGTTCACCGGCGCCATTCATGTCTACGGCGGCGACTTCTTCGCGACGGCGCGCAGCGAATGGGATCCGGAGACCCTCGCCGAGCGCCGCTGGAATATCCAGCAGGCGATGCAGATCTTCAAGGAGTCGAATGAGCGCTTCGCGGCCTGGAAAGGCAGACCTGGGTGCGCATGACCTTGCGCTGCTAGGGCCGGAGCAGGTCGCGCCCGCAGGAGGGCCTGGGCTCGCGCGCGGCAGCTCTCACTTGCACGAGGTGGGCAGCTGCGCCGGACGCATCTCGGAGCCCGCGCTGCAGACCCAGAAGATGCGCCCCTGCTTGTCTGCCCGAGGCGTGAAGATGAGCGTGCCGCGCGCGGACTCGACCGTCAGGACCATGTTCTTGGGATCAACGCTCATCGTGAGACCGTTTGGCCCCCGCTCGTCGATCCCTACGGCCGCGAGGCTCTCCGGAATCTGCTTGGTTGTTTGATACGAGTCACTGAGGGTATCCCGGGCATGCTGCGAAGCGTTCATGGCCTGGGTAAGGGCGGCCCTCACCCCATAGTCCTGGTAAGCCGGAATGGCGATCGCCGCCAGCACGCCGATCACGTAGACATAGATGAGCAGACCGATGCCCGAGCCGAGCTTACCGGCGTAGGGTACAAACGCGGCGAGCACATAGGCCAGCGGATTTCTTGCCGGCAGATCCGGCTTCTCGTGCAGCACGCGCAGCACGCGCTTGGCATTCCAGGGATAGCTGGCCGTCAGCTCGTGGAACGACATCCAGAAGCCCTTCGACGCGTGCAGCTGTCTGCCGAGGTCTTCGAGGGAGGTGTCCTTCCAGCGCTTCGCCCCGGCGGAAAGCGCGGCAAGCGAGCGCGCCGCACCCTCGCGTGACTCGCTGCAGGCAAGACCATGCAGATCGCAGGTGCTCTCGCGGGCGCGCGAAAACGCGGCGCCGATCAGCGGGAAGCGCAGCGCCGGCCAACGCAGCGCCCAGAGCAGGGGATTGTCGTGCCGCACGACGTGCGCCAGCTCATGTCCCATGTAGAAGCGCACCCCGTTGGGATTCTCATCCATGGCATCGACGACACTCGACAGCAGCACCACGTACTGGCGTCCCAGAAACCAGGTAGCGAAAGCGTTCAGGACTCCATTGCCGTTCAGGATGTAAGCCTGGGGTCGGTTGGCGATCGCAAGCCGCTCGCAGCATTGGCCGTACTGCTGCTGCAACGCGGGCAACTGCGCTTCGGACAGCTCGACGCCGTTGCCCTTGAGGTGGGCAATCAGGGTGGAACGCGCAAAGAGGTAGGCAAGGAAACTGAGAAGCGAAACCACCAGAACGATCACGAGCGTGGCCGCAATGGAGCGCACGCCGCCCACCGACATGAGGATGGCGAGGGCGATGCCCCACAGCGCGACCCCCAGCCCCATGGTAACGATGGTCAACGACCGGTCGCGCGGAAAGATCAATCGATTCACGTGACTTGCTCCATTCCAACAGGGGTGCGCGACCGTCGCCACCGCCGGATGTCGTTACACATCGCGGCGGATTCTAGGGGTCAGTCCGGCGGGGCAGCGACAGCCGGCACCTCTACCTGAGACGCGCGTCACCAACATGCGCAGCGGTCCGGAACGTGGAGCCGGCATCAGCAAATTTCGACTCAGTCTATGATCCCGTGCCTGGCAAGGTCCGCGCCGATCGCAGCTCAGCCGCTGAAAGATGTCACCACAGCGGCACCGGTTATGCTGGCGATGGTCGGAGTGCCCGCCTGGCGCATGATCGCGGCGAGCTCGCGGTTGAGGATGTCGATTACCGCCTCCACTCCGGGCTGACCAAATGCGGCCACGCCCCACCCCTGCGGACGGCCGATGCCAACGGCGGTGGCTCCGAGGGCCAGCGCCTTGAACACATCGGTACCGCGGCGGATGCCGCCGTCGACGAACACCGGCACCCGCCTGCGCACCGCGGTCACCACTTCCGGGACACAGTCGATCGAGGGCCGCAGGGTTTCCTCGTTGCGGCCGCCGTGGTTGGAGACGATCACGCCGTCGGCGCCGTGCTCGACCGCCAGGGCGGCGTCCTCGCCGGTGACGATGCCCTTGACCAGGAGCCTGCACTTGACCTGCGCACGCAGGCGGTCCAACCAAGCCACGGTGAGGGCGGGAGGCGCGAGGGCGGTCACCCTGGACACGTCCAGGCCGGCAAACAGCGGCGCCTTGAGCCACATGTCGTGCGAGTTGTCCCGGTGGCAGGCGGTGCAGGTGCGGTTGTCCGCGAGCATGGCGCGCTTGAGGGTCTCGTTGTTGCGCCACCGCACCGGAGAATCCACCGTCAGGACGATGGCGTCGCAACCGGCGGCCTGCGCCCGCTCGACGACGGCCGTCGTCACGCTCCAGTCATCGGTCGGATACAGCTGCTGCCAGGGCGCTGCGCCCACGGCGCGGCTCACCTCCGCGAGCGGCGTCGAGGAGCCGCTGGACAACATCAGCTGCATGGCGCGCGTCTGCGCGGCCCGTCCCACCGCCAGTTCCCCCTCGGGGTGAAAGGCGCGCATCCCGGACACCGCCGACAGATACAGCGGGCTTGGCCAGCGCCGGCCGAACACGGCGCAGGCGGTGTCCAGGTGACTCAAATCCACGAAGCGACGTGCGCGGATCTGGTAGTGCTCGAAGGCGTCGTGGTTGCGCACCACCGTGAGGTCATCGTCTACGCCGGTCGCGATGTAGCCATAGTGGGCCGGCGGCAGCGCCGCACGCGCCAGCGGCTCGAAGTCCATGACGTTGAGCACCTGGTCCGCGGCCAGGAGCGGCGCGGGTTCGCGGCGGAAGAGCACCGAGGGCGGGGACGTCTGTTCGCCTGCGGCCCAGGCGGGCAGCGTCGCCAGGCCGCCAAGAAAGGAGCGCCGCGTGAGCGGCAGCCGGATGCGCTGCATGCATTTCCCCCTCGCCGCGCCAATCGCCGGGTGCAGGTTGCCCCGGATCCCTGGCGCGGTCAGATTCTTAGTCGTTCTTTCAACTCACCCGCGAGGCGCCGGCTCACCGGCAGCGGTGCTTCGCAGCCGCGCAGGTGCACGAAGTACTGGCCCTCCGCGGTGCGCTCGATGCGCTCGAGGTGCCGGACGCCGACCAGCGCGTTGCGATGCACGCGCACGAAGGCGCTGCCGAACTCGCTCTCCAGCAGCCGCAGCGAATCCTCGATCAGGTCCTCACCCTTCAGGTGGCGCACGGTCGTGTACTTCTGGTCGGCCAGGAAGTACTGCACTTCCTCGATCGGGATCAGGCGCACGCCGTCGCGGTGGCGCGCGGCGATGTGGTGGCGCCGCTCGCCCTCACCGGTGGCGGCGAGCTTCTGCAGCTGCGCGCGCGTCAGGCGCCCGGCGCGCGTCAGGGCGGCCGCCAGCTGTTCCTGGCGCACGGGCTTCAGCAGGTAGCCCACGGCGTGCGCCTCGAAGGCCTCCACCGCGTACTGATCGTAGGCGGTCGTGAAGATGACCGCGGGCGGCTCGTCGAGGATGTTCAGGTGACGCGCGGCCTCAAGACCGTCCATGCCCGGCATGCGCACATCGAGCAGCACCACGTCCGGCGCCAGCTCATGGGTGCGGTTGAGCGCCTCCTTGCCGTTCGCCGCTTCCCCGCTCACCTCGACGTCGGCGATCTCCGCCAGCAGGCTGCGCAGCCGCTCGCGTGCCGGCGCCTCGTCATCGACGATCAGGATCTTGAGTTTGGCGGGCGTGCCCATCAGGCCGGCTGTGCCAGGCGCACGTCGGTGGCGCGTTCGATCAGCGGGAAGCGCAGCGTGACGATGTATTCGTCATCGAAGCGGCCGGACTTCATGAGCGCGCGTTCGCCGTACATGAGGCTGAGGCGCTCGCGGATGTTGGCGAGCGCCAGGCGGTTGCCTTCGCGCAGGCCGGGCGCCGGATCCAGCGGATTGCGCACCACCAGCGTGACGAGATCCCCGCTCACCTCGCCGGTGATGGTGACGGTGCCGCCTTCGGCGCGCGGCTCGATGCCGTGGTAGATGGCGTTCTCCAGCAGCGGCTGCAGCATGAGGCCGGGCACCAGGGCGCTGGTGGGCAGCGCGTCGGTGTTCCACTGCACCTGCAGCCGCTCGCCCAGGCGCAGCTGCTCCATGCGCTGGTAGGTGCGCGCCACGTCCAGTTCCTCTGCCAGGGTGATGACGTCGCGCTTGTCGCTCAGGGAGGCGCGGAACAGGTCGGCCAGATCCTGCACCGCCTGCTCGGCGCGCGAGGGATTGCTGCGCGTGAGGGCGGCGATGGTGTTCATGCTGTTGAAGAGGAAGTGCGGCCGGATGCGCGCCTGCAGGGCATGCACGCGCGCGGCGGCGCGCAGCTCGACGCTGCGGCGCCAGTGGTGCGAGACGTAGAAATAGCGTAGCGCGAGCCCGGTGACGATGAGCCCGATCCAGGCATTGCGGACCACGAAGCGCGACGGATTTATCGGAAACAGCTCCGCACCGCCCGAATCGATGACCATTTGGCTGCGCCCGATCAGGAACACGCACAGGGACACCGTGGCGACGACCGCGCTCATGAGCGCCAGCACCGCGGCGGAGCCGGCGGCGACGCTCAGGCGCGCCAGTGGCCGGCGCAGCAGGCACAGCAGCCCCGCCCCGGCAAGCCCGATCCACAGCAGGAACAGCGAGGTGCGCACCAGGTCGGTCCAGAAGTCGACCAGCAGGCTCTGGCGCGCCAGCGTCAGCACCAGCGCGGTCAGTTCGACGATCAGCACGATCGCGAGCGTGGCGCGCGAGGTGCAGAAGTCGGGCAGGTAGAACGCGGGCTCGCGTTCCAGTGCCTGGGTCTTCATGCCTTGCCGCGGCTCGGTGCGCTCATGATGTTGGTGCGCTCGAACAGCTCCGCCTTCAGCCGATAGGTGGCGGAGATGTCCTCGTCCCCGTAGCCGCGCGCCATGAGCTCCGCGTACTCCGCCAGCATGCGCTCCACCACCGGCAGCGCCACGCCGAAGCGGGCCGCCATGTCGTGGCAGATCCCGAGGTCCTTGGCGTGCAGCCGCACCCGGAAACCGGCCGGGTAGGCCTGGCGCACCATGTTGGGAGCGCGGTGCACGAAGTACCAGCTGGAGCCTGCGCCCTTGCCGAGCGTCTCGATGAGCCGGTCCAGTGGCAGGCCCTGGGCGTGGGCGAACGCCATCGCCTCGGAGACCGCCTCGATGATCCCGGCGCACATGATCTGGTTGGTCGCCTTGGCGGCCTGGCCGCTGCCGGTCGGGCCGAAGAGGGTGATGGTCTTGCCCAGCGCCTCAAGCACGGGCAGGGCGCGTGCGAACGCCTCGGGCGAGCCGCCCACCATGATGGCAAGCGTGGCATCGCGTGCTCCCTCCGTGCCGCCGCTCACCGGGCAGTCGAGGAACTCCACCCCGGCCGGCTCCAGCAGCGCCGCCGCCTGGCGCGCGCTTTCCGCACCGATGGTGGAGCAATCGAGCAGCAGGCCGCCGCGCTTCAGCGCCGGCGCCAGCGCGCGGGCGACCTCGAGCACGTCCGCATCGGCGGACACGCAGGAGACGACTGCGTCGACGTCCGCGCCGAGGGCCTGAACCGTGGGGTAGGCGGTGAGCTTAAGTTCCGCCGCCAGCGCCTGCGCCTTCGCGGCGGTGCGGTTGAAGACCCCGACCAGCAGACCCGCCCGGTGCAGGTTGCGCGCCATGCCGTTGCCCATGGCCCCGAGTCCGACAAAACCTACCCGCATGGATGCGTGCCTCCGGCCCTGAGGGGACCGCGGGCGCCACTATAGAGCGTGGGGATGACGCACGGAAATCGTGCGAGCCGCGTCAGGCGGCCCGGACGGTCACTCGGAGGTGGCGTCGGCCGGGTTGACCTTGGGATCCGGGATCGGCTTGGGCTCCGGAATCGGGGCGTTCACATCGAACGTCGGCACCTTGCCGCAGCGATCCAGCACGTCCTTGCGGGCGACCTCGCGGTACGCGTCCGCATCGTTCTCCGAGAGGTATTCCTTGTCGCCGGCCTTGCTTTCCTTGTAGACGCGGCGCGATTCGATCGCCTTCTTGTAGCGCTCGGTGGCCGCCTTGCATTGCGCGTCGCGCACGCGGTTGACGTCCTGCTGCACGGCGCGTGAATTTGCCTCGTTGTCCAGCTGCGCGCCTACCTTGGCGTTCGAAGCGCTGACGGTTCTCTGCTGGACCGGCTGGCCCAGGGTCTCGGAACCCGGGTGCGCCTTGCTGGTCTTGATGATCTGCGAGCCTGGCACCCACTGGTCGCTGTAGTGCGGCTCGCCGTGCTCGTCCACCCAACGGAAGACGTCAGCCTGGGCGACGCTCAGTGCGCCGGCAAGGATCAGGACGGAAACGGGTACAACTCGCGACATAAAGAGGGCCTCCCCGCGCCAGAGTATCGCGCCTTGGGGCGGGGACGACCTTTGAACTCCGTCACACCCCGCTCATGGGCGATGCCTCCACGGCTCACACCCTACAAAGAAGGGGCCCCTGGGCGCCGGAAGAGCGCTTCGGGGCCAAAGACGAAGTGCCGATCGAACCCGATGCGCAGATCCTAACGCCCGCTCGCCCGATGCGGGAGCCCCTCATGTGGTTAAGCCCAAGTGCGGCGGTGGCCACCACCCGCGAAGGCAACGGCCGCGGTCTGCACCCGATCCGGCTCGCGGGCGCGTCCCCTTGCGAGGCGACGCCCGGGCGCCGGATCAGCGCCGTCGCGCCTGCTGCAGGCGCGGACGCTGGCAGCTAAGCTACTCGGCGCAGTCACGGCACTGATCCCTGCGAGCCAGGAGCCGGGCACGACCTGCACACTCGCGCCCTGCAACGCACGCGCTGCTTGGGGCCTAAGGAACGCGGCAATGATGGATTCACTACGGATCGATGAAATCGCGCGGCGGCTGCTCGAGCGTGTGCCGCCGGCGGTGCGCAGCGTGCAGGCGGATCTGGAGAACAACTTCCGCGCCATCCTGCGCGAGCGCCTCAGCAAGCTCGACCTGGTCAGCCGGGATGAGTTTGATGCCCAGGCGCGGGTGCTGGAGCGCACGCGCGCGCGCCTGGAGGCTCTCGAGGCGCGCCTCGCGGTACTTGAGGGCGCGGAACCGCCGGCAGCGTAGGCGCCTTACTGCGCCAGCTGCAGCATGTGATCGACGGCCTGCTTGACGAGGTCGTCCGGAAGATCCGTACGCCCGCCCTTGGCGGGCATGACGCCGGTTTTGCCCTGAAAGCCCTCGAGCGCGTGCTGGTACAGGGTCGCCTTGCCCTCGGCGATGCGCGGTCCCCAGGCGGCCTTGTCGCCAGCCTTGGGCGCCCCGGCGATGCCGGCCGCGTGGCACACGCCGCAGACCTGCTCGAACACTTCCGTGCCGCTCTTGGGCACGGCAGCGGTCCCCGCAGCCTGCGCGGGGCTATCGCTCTTGATGGCGAGCGCCGTATTGTCCTGGCCGGCAACGGCCACGGCGCCAGGCGGCGCGATGCGGGCCGCAACCCTCTTGCCGTAAGCGGCCTCAGACAGCAGCTGCCGGTCCTGCGTGTGGCTCGCGACGATCCGCGCAAATATGAAGATCCCGACGGCGAACGCCACCAGGAGGGCGATCACCATACTGAAGACGTTGATGAAATGGGTATCTTGCTTGCTCACGATGTCATCCGCGGAACGCGCCGATTCGGCGGCGCAGTATAGCCGCGCGGGCGCAGTGGGCGGCAACAGTCACCGCCGGCGGCGCGCAGGCTAATCCGAGTTCGGGCTCGAGCTAGTGCGGCGAAAATGTCGCCACGCTGCCCGACTGCACCGGAGGGGCCTCGCGGTCCCAGTCGCCCCCGGAGGTCTGGCCGCCCGGGCTGGTGGTGGTGCAGTCGTGACGCGCGATCTTCGAAGTGGTTGGGACGCAGCCGGCCGCCGCCACGGTACTGGGTCCTGGATGTCGGGCAGTCGGCCAGCCATTCGCACACCCGGCGAGCAGCAGCGAGCCTGTCAGGCAGGCAAGCAGGGTTCTGAACATCGCACGCCCACGCATGAAACCCGCCGGCAGCGGGCGAGAGCGCAAGGATAGCGGATCAGGCCGGAGGCGGCGCAGCAACGCTGCGCCCAGGGAACGATCTGCCGGCCGCGACGCGGCGAGCGCGGTCCGCGGCAGGCTCAGTGGTGCACGGTGATCGAGGGGTCGAGCATCTGCAGGGCGTGACCCGCATCGGTCTTGCCGGTGCGATCGATGTCCTCCTGCGTGTAGGCCCGCCCGGCCACGTTGCAGCCGTTCTGCGGAATGCGCGACGCGGACGCGATGCAGCTGGTGTCGGGGGCCGCAGTGCTGGCCACGCTGTTCTGTGCGGTCGGTGTCGCGGGCGTGCCGGCGCAGGCCGCAAGAGCGAGCGTCGTGCCGATCAACAGTATGCGTACCATGTGCTTCCTCCCACGCGGTCAGGCCGCGCGCTTGATTAGACGCCCCGGAGGCGCTGCGGTTCCAGTCCCGTTACTTAGACTTAAGCGGGGCAGTTGCATGGACGCGTTCCGGCACGCTAGGTATCATCGCCCGCCCCAACGCGCCCGTAGCTCAGTTGGATAGAGTGGCAGCCTCCGAAGCTGCAGGTCGCTGGTTCGAATCCAGTCGGGCGCGCCAATTGAATTTCCCCCTGGGCCGCCGGCTTCAGGAACCGAACAGCTCGCGATTGGCGTTTTCGGCACAGCGCGCGCCTTCGTGCGTGAGCAGCCAGCGCTTGCGCGGCAGGCCGCCGGCGTAGCCGGTGAGCTTCCCGCTCGCACCGATCACCCGGTGACACGGCACCACGATGGCAATCGGGTTCGAGGCGTTCGCCCAACCCACGGCGCGCGCACCCTCGGGCAGCCCGAGCGCTTGGGCGAGCTCACCGTAGCTGCGTGTCTGGCCGGCCGGGATGTCCACCAGGGCGTGCCACACGGCGCGCTGGAACGGGCTGCCGGCCGTGGCCCAGGCAATAGTCCGCAGCGCCTGCAGCTGCCCGGCGAAGTACTGCCGCAGCGCGCTCGTGAGTTGCGTCGGCGCGGTCCCCTGACTGAGCGGCAGGTGGCCGTAGTGGCTGCGCAGCAGCCGCCGCATGCGCGACTCGCAGTCCTGGAAATCCAGGGCCCGCAGTGCACCGTCGGCATCGCTCACCAAGAGCGCCGTACCCAGGGGCGTCGGCATCCGGTCCAGCCACAGGCGCGCAGGCTGGAGCGCCGGGGTGAGGTGCAACTCGCGCCGCCCGCGCTGGGCCGTGTCATACCCAAGCGGGAAGGCACTGCCGTAGTCGCGGCTGGCGCTGGTGTTGGTGTCGTTTCGCATGTCGTTCTCGGGGTGTTTCGTGAAAGTGTTCGCTCAGTGCGGCCGGGCTGCCTCGGTCGCCCGGGAAGTCGCGGGGCCCGACGGCCGTTTGGCGGCGGCCCGGGCCGGGTGTTTCCAGATATGCAGAACGGCGTAGCTGCGCCAGGGGCGCCATGCCTGCGACATCTGCGTCGCCTGCTTCGCGGACACCCCGCCCAGATTGTTGCGCACGGCCACGTCGTTCTCGGGAAACGCGTCCGGCCAGCGCAGCGCCCGCATCGCGATGTAATGTGCGGTCCACTGACCGATGCCGGGCAGCGCGGCCAGGCGGGCGATGGTTTCCTCCGGGTCGTGGTGGACACCGCCCTCGAGCGCTAGGGCGCCGGACAGCTGCGCCTGCGCGAGCGCGATGATGCTCTTGCTGCGCGCGCTGACGATGCCGAGCCTTGCAATCTCGTCCACGCTCGCCCGCGCCAGGCGCGCGGGGGCGGGCGTGAGGCGGCTGAGCTCGGCGAACGGCGTGACAATAGGCTCGCCAAACGCCTCGGCGAGGCGGCAGGCAATCGTGGTCGCGGACTTCACCGTCACCTGCTGCCCGAGGATGGCGCGCAGGCCCATCTCAAACCCGTTGAAGGCGCCCGGCACGCGCAGGCCCGGGGCCTGCCGGATGAGGGGCGCGAGTCGCCGATCCTGGCCGAGCTGCCGGGAGATGACGTCCGGGCGCGAGTTCAGGTCGAACAGCTCGCGCGTGCGCCGCAGCAGCGCCGGCAGCACGGGGATGAGGGTGTGCGTGAACTGCAGCAACAGCGCGTTCTTGCTGCCGGAGCGCGTCACCCTGATCCAGCCGCGGGCGGTGCCCAGATGCACGGTGCGCGCGTAGAAGTGTTCGCCGACCCACTCCACGCCCTTGAGCTCGCGGTCCTTCAGGAAGGCGAGCAGGCCGTCCCAGTCATAGGGCGGTCGATAGGTGAGTTGCAGCGTCGAAGTCTCCCCCGTCGCCGGGCTGCCCAGGCCGTCGAGGGCCTTCTTGCGCAGCCCTGTGGGCGCCAGACCGTAGCGGGAATTGAAGGCATCGTTGAAGCGCCGCAGGCTCGAGAAGCCGCTGGCGAAGGCGATCTGCGTGACCGGCAGGCGGGTCTCGGTCAGGAGCTGCTTCGCGAGCAGCAGCCGCCGCGTCAGCAGCAGCTGGATGGGTGACACGCCCAGCTCCTTCTGGATGATGCGCCGGATCTGGCGCGAGCTGAGATTGAACTGTGCCGCGATCGCCTCCAGTCCGGCGTCGTTCTCGATTGAGCCCTCCTCGAGCCGTTGCAGGATGGTTTGCGCGATGCGCTGCGAGGCGTCCACCGGGGCATTGCCGGGCGCCAGTTCCGGGCGACAGCGCAGGCAGGGACGGAAGCGCTGCTGCTCGGCCTCCTGCGGGGAGTTGAAGAAGCGGCAGTTCACCTCCTTGGGCGTCTTCGCCGGGCAGATCGGGCGGCAGTAGATACCGGTGGAGGTCACGCCGACGAAGAAGACGCCGTCGAAGCGCGGGTCGCGGGCACTCAGCGCCTGGTAGCGGAAGTGGCGTTCGGGGTTCATGGCGCAACTATAGGAGGGCCGTCCCCGGCGCTCTAGCCATATTCGGACATGGAGTTTTAAGCCTTCCGCGTCCGAAAACCGCGAGTACTGTGTCCGGTTTCTGCTAGCGCGCCTTCCGGCGCGCGGCACGGGAGCGCGGGCGTGCAGCGGCCGCGCGCCGCGCAGTCGAAGCAGCGCCGCGGCTGGCCGGTTTACGGAGCAGCACCGCACGCAGCACCTGGGCGTGGTTCACGAGCGCATCCCGGGCGCCGTAGAGCAGGGTGACGCGCTGGCGGGTGGCCTGGGCGCGCAGCTGGGCGAGCGCCGCCGCCTGCAGGCGCAGCTCTGCCCGGTAGCGGCGCTCAAACTCGGCCCAGCGCCCCGGCGCCTGATGAAACCAGGTGCGCAGCGCGGTGCTGGGCGCGAGTTCCCTGGGCCAGCCATCCAGGCGCGCCCGCGCCTTGCTGATGCCCCGCGGCCAGAGACGATCGACCAAAAGACGCAGGCCGTCAGCGGCGGCCGCCGTTTCGTAGATGCGCTTGATGCGAACGTCGGGCTTCATGCGCTTCACTCTCGGCACCTGCGGACCGTGGCCGGGCCCTGGCGTCCTGCAAGCATCGCATCAGACGCGCAGGCCGGGCCAGCCGCCCGCACCGCGTCCGCGCCCTGCGCTACAGCCACCCCTTGAGCTTGAAATAGAGGAACGGGCCGAGCGCGGAGGCGATCATCATCGCCAGCGCCGCCCATACCCCCCACGGCTCGTGCAGCCAGGGGATGTGTTCGAAATTCATGCCGTAGAAGGCACCGATCACCGAGGGCGGCAGCAGCAGCACCGTGACCACGGAGAAGATCTTCAGAATGTTGTTCTGATCGATCGTGACCAGGCCCAGGGTCGCATCCAGCAGGAACTGCGCCTTGCCGACCAGAAACGTGGCGTGGTCGCTCAGGGCCACGACGTCGCGCGAAACCGTGCGCAGGCTCGAGCGCGCCTCCGGGGTGACGCGGCCGTTGGCACTCTGCTGCAGGAAGCCCAGGAGCCGCGTCAGGCTCACCAGGGTCTCGCGCGCCTTGGAGATGAGCTCGCCGCCTTGCCCGATCTGCTGCAGCTCGTACTGGTAATTGCGGCTGACGCGACGCTGGCCCGCGCGCGGAAAGACGCGCAGCGACACCGTGTCGATGTCGCCGCCGACCCGCTCGAGCACGTCCGCGATGCGGTTGACGATCGCCTCCAGCAGCCCGGTCAGCAGCAGCGCCGCGGAGCCGCAGGAGGTCGGATGGGTCTCGGCGAAAGTCGTGAAGCCCTTGAACGCCAGCAGATCCGCGTAGCGGTTGGTGACGAGTCGCATGCCCGCGAGGATGAAGGTGACCTGGGTGGTCTCCGGCAGGTTGGTGTCCGCCTTGTAGAGCACCGTGGTCGTCAGATAGAGCGCGCCGTTGTCCTCGTAGAGGCGGTTGGAGGTTTCGATCTCGCGCATCTCCTCGCGCGTCGGCACATCGACGCCAAGGGTCTGCTCGACCTGCCGCTCTTCCTCGGGCGTGGGGTTGAGCAGGTCAAGCCAGATGACCTCCTCGGGGATCGCCGCGCCCGGGGCGAGTGCCAGGCGCTCCAGCCCCTTGGGCCCGGGGGCGTAGGCGCTCAGCACGAGGGTACTGCCGGCGCGACCTCAACGCAGGTGCGGGTCGCGGCCGGGTACATCAGTGGCCGTGCTCGGCGGCGCTCAGGTCGTTGATGAGCTCGATGAGCTTGGTTTCGCCGCCTGCCTTGCTGACGTCGGTGGTGTAGCGGCCGTTGACGATGATGAACGGCACGCCCTCGACGCGATAACGCTGGGTCAGCTCGTCGGCGCGCTGCAGGTTGGAGTTCACCGTGAAGGAGTTGTACGCCTTCGCGAAGTCATCGGCGCTCACGCCGTTGTCGGTGGCGAATTTCTGCTGCAGCTTGAAGGTCTGCTCCTCGCTGTCGCCGAGGAGCACGTTGTGCTGCTGCGCGATCGTCTCGAAGGCCTTGGCGACCAGGTCCTGGCGCCCCAGGGCGTCGAGCGTGTAGTAGAAGCGCGCATGGCTGCGATGCATCGGCTGCCAGATGACCGGCACGCGCACGAACTGCACGTAGGCCGGCTTGCTCTTGAGCCAGCCCTTGAGGAAGGGCTCGAGCGCGTAGCAGTGCGGGCAGGCGAGCCAGAACACTTCCGTCACCTCGACCTTGCCCGGAGCGACGCTGGTCGGCTGCGCCGGCACGAGCACGGTGTAGTTCACGCCGGGCTGCCACTTGCCCTCCGGCAGCGGCGTGGCGTCGCTGCTGCCGGCGATCTTCTCCAGCGACGCATCACTCGCCGGGTGTTCGGTCTCGGTGTCGCCGGATTCCTGCGAGCGCGTTGCCTGTTCGATCTCGTTCTGCGCGCTCGCCGGCGCCACCGCGTTCGCCGGCGGCACCTGCGGCACGGTGCCGGTTTCAGCCGCTGGCGGCGTGGCAGCGGGCGGCGGCGGCTCCTGGCGTGCACAGGCGCACAGGGTGAGCAGCAGCGCCAGCGGAACGACCCGGATCATATGCGGCGCGCGCCTCAGCGCATGCCCTGCAGGTAGGAGGCGACGTCGCGGATCTGCTCCGCGCTCAGGCGCTTGGCGATCGTGAGCATCATGACCGCGTTGGGGTCCGCCTGTGCCGCGTGGTCACCGGTGTAGCGTGCGCCGGAGGCGTAATCGTTCAGCTGCTTGACCAGGTACACCGACTGCTGCGCGCGCAGCGCCGGGTAACCCGCGATGAGATTGCCGCGACCCGCCGGGCCGTGACAGGCGACGCAGGCCGGGATGTTGTGCCCGCTGTCCCCGCGCAGGTACAGCGCCTGCCCGGCCTGCCAGTACGAGGGATCCGCTTCCAGGCCCTGCGGCGTCTGCGTCTCGTAGTAGACGGCGATATCGGCGATGTCCTGGTCGCTGAGCGCCGCGGCGAGCGGCATCATCATCGGGTTCGGGCGTAGCTGCGAACGGAACAGCCGCAGTTGCCCGGCGACGTACACGGCGCTCTGGCCGGCAAGGCGCGGCCAGTCGGGATTGACGCTGTTGCCGTTGGGCCCGTGACAGGCGGCGCACACGACCGTCTTGGTGGCGCCGTCCGTGGCCTTGCCCTGGGTCAGGGGAGAGTCCGAGTTCGGGGCCGCTGCCGCGGCCGGCTCCTGTGCCAGGCCCGGGGCCGGTATAACACCCAGTACAGTCGCTGCGACCAGGGCGGCCATCCAACCAAGTCTCGGGATCTGCGACATTGCTTGCTATCCGGGTCCGTTTCCGCGTGGCGAGGGCGCCGAATTGTACACTACACACGTGATGACGCTTTCCGACCCCCCACCCGCGTGAGACGCTTCGCTCAGGCGCATTTCCTGATCAGTGCGGCGGTGCCGGCGCAGTTTCCGGCCGATGTTGGCACCGAGGTGGCTTTCGTCGGGCGCTCCAACGCGGGCAAGTCGAGCGCCATCAATGCCATCACCCATCACCACGCTCTGGCGCGCACCAGCAAGACGCCCGGCCGCACGCAGCTGCTGAACTTCTTCGAGCTGGCGCCTCTGCGGCGTCTGGTCGATCTGCCCGGCTACGGCTACGCGGACGTGCCGGCCGCGCAGCGGCGCACCTGGGCGCCACTCATCGAGGCGCTGCGTACCCGTGCCTCGCTCACGGGACTGTTCGTCATCGTGGATGCGCGCCGCGGCGTGCAGGAGGGGGACGAGGAACTGCTTGGCTGGGCGCAGCCGAGCCACCGCGTGCATGTGCTGCTGGCCAAGGCCGACAAGCTCAACCGCGGCGCCGGCGCCGCCGCGCTGCGCGAGGCGACCGCTGTGCTCGGCGGCCGGGCGAGCGTGCAGCTGTTTTCCGCGCTCAAGGGGACCGGGGTGGCAACGGCCGCGGACCTGCTGGACGCCTGGCTGCGCCAGGCCGAGGCCGGATAAAAAAGCCCCGGCGGTTTCCTTGGAAGCCGCCGGGGCCAGACTAACCCGGCACAGGTCTCATGAACCGGGTTGACCCGCTCAGGGAGGGAAGCGGGGAGTGCTAGGCACTCAATGGGTCAGACCGGGCACCCTGTCCGGAGTTCCGACCGGCTCCAGAAAAAATATCTTTTCAAATCATAAGTTTGCTTAACACGCTGTATCGTTCGCGCCACAGATTGCCGGGGCTCAGAACAGGCTTACGACGGCATCCAGGGAGATCACCTTGGCGCCACTGGTGTTTGCGACACTGAAGCTCTCGTACTCCAGCCGCGCGCCGACGTTGCCGAAGTGCACCTGCCCGCCGACGCCCCAGGCGAAGTCGGTGCCGTTATCGGAGTAGTGAAAGAAGTCCCCGGGAGCCAGGTTCGTGTCCTGGTGCAGTCGCCAGTTCGCAAGCCCCGCCTTCCCGTAGATGTCCAGGAAGGGGATCGGCAGGGGCAGAAAGCCGACCGCATAGGCGGCGAACGCCTGCGCGTCCGAGTGCACCGAGCCGGTGCCGCCGAAGTACTGATCGGTGTGGCTGCCGAGGTCCAGATAGTCACCCTCCACCGCCAGCCACCGCAGCGGCCGGGTGCCCACCAGCAGTTTCCAGGAAGCATCGTGGATGTGGGAGAGCGAGTCGCCGATGTCTTCGAGCTTGTTGTCCGATATGCCGGCGCCGACATAGAGCAGCCCGTCGGCACGGGCCGCGCCTGCGCCCGCCGACAGCGCCAAGAGGGTAACCAGGAGCTTGATTCGCATGCAGACACCTCTGGGTAGTCATCCTTAACCTGAAGCTCACGAGCCATGTTGCCCAAGGGCGACAGCGGCCGCCGACCGCGGCATTCACATGACCCGGCAACGGGCGGGAAGTTCGGCGGTTGACCGGCAAGGCGGCGGATGAGCGTGTGCCGGCGACGGGATGTTGCGGTTTGTATGTTGGCCTCAGGCGCGCGGCGCACCGAACCAACACCGCGCCCTCAGTGCGCCTCGTCCCAGTTCTGCCCGACGCCCACATCGACACGCAGCGGCACGCTCAGCGCAGCGGCGTCGACCATGCACTCGCGCACGGCCGCGGTCACGTCCGGCACCGCCGCGGACGGCACCTCGAACACCAGTTCATCGTGCACCTGCATGATGAGGCGCGCGGGTGAGTGCGCGCGCGTGGCCCAGGCGTCCACGGTGATCATGGCGCGCTTGATGATGTCGGCAGCCGTGCCCTGCATGGGCGCGTTGATGGCGCTGCGCTCGGCGTACTGGCGCATCTGCGCGTTGCCGGAGCGGATGTCGGGCAGGTACAGGCGCCGCCCGAACACCGTCTCGACGTAACCCCGCTCACGCGCCTGCGCGCGGGTGTTGTCCATGAAGCGCTTCACGCCCGGATAGCGCTGAAAATAGCGCTCCACGTACTGCTGCGCCGCGCCGCGGTCGATGCCGAGGTTGCGCGCGAGCCCGAATGGGGACATGCCGTAGATGAGCCCGAAGTTGATCACCTTGGCGGTACGGCGCTGATCTGCATTCACCGTGTGCAGTGCGACGCCGAAGACTTCCGCCGCGGTGGCCTGGTGCACGTCCAGGTCCTCCGCGAACGCCGCCTGCAGCGTCGCATCGCCCGACAGGTGCGCCATGATGCGCAGCTCGATCTGCGAGTAGTCGGCTGCCAGGATCACGCAGCCCGCGGGCGCGACGAAGGCCTGGCGTATGCGCCGCCCTTCCGGGCGGCGCACCGGGATGTTCTGCAGGTTCGGGTCTACCGAGGACAGCCGCCCGGTGGCCGCGACCGCCTGCGCGTAGCAGGTGTGGATGCGCCCGGTGCGCTCGTTCACCAGCTCCGGCAGCTTGTCGGTGTAGGTGGACTTGAGCTTCGCGAGCGCGCGGAACTCGAGCACGATGCGCGGCAGCGCGAAGTTCTCGGCGAGCTCCTCCAGCACGTCCTCGGCGGTCGAGGGCTGCCCGGTGGGCGTGCGGCGCTTGACCGGCAGTTGCAGCCGCTCGAACAGGATCTGCTGCAGCTGGCGCGGGGACTCGATGTTGAATTCGTGTCCTGCCTCGCGATGTGCCTGCAGCAGCAGCTCCTGCAGCGCCCGCGCGAACTCGCGGCTCTGCGCGCGCAGCAGCTCGCGATCCACCAGCACCCCGTAGTGCTCCACCTTGGTCAGCACCGGCACCAGCGGCTGCTCGCATTCCTCGTACAGGCGCGCCAGCGGCGGCACGCTCAGCAGCTGCGGCCACAGCGCCTGGTGCAGCCGCAGGGTGAGGTCCGCGTCCTCGGCGGCGTATTCGGCGGCGCGCTCCACCGGCACCTGGTCGAAAGAGATCTGCTTGGCGCCCTTGCCGGCGACCTCGCTGTAGGCGATGGGAGTGAGGTTCAGATAACGCTGCGCGTCCGCGTCCAGGTCGTGATTGGTCGCGACGCTGTTCCACACGTAGGACTCCAGCATGGTGTCGAAGCGCATGCCGGCCAGCGCGATACCGGCGTTCGCCAGCACGTGGGCATCGTACTTGAGGTTGTGCCCGACCTTGCCACTGCCCGGGTCCTCCAGCAGCGGTTTGAGCGCCGCCAGCACCTCGGCGCGCGGCAACTGCGGGGGGGCGCCGGGATAAGCATGGGCGAGCGGCACGTAGGCGGCGACCCCCGGCTCGATGCAGAAGGATACGCCCACGATCTCAGCCTTCATGTAGTCGAGGCTGGTCGTCTCGGTGTCGAAGGCGAACAGCGGTGCCGCGCGCAGCGCGGCGAGCCAGCGTTCCAGCTGCTCCCAGCTGGTGACGGTTTCGTAGCGACGCTCGATCGCGGGCGCCGGCGGTGTCAGGTCGGGCGCCGGCGCGGCCGCGCCCGGCGGTGCGCTGCGGTTTGCCGCCGCGGCAGGCGTGCCGGCGTCGCCGCCCTCGAGCTGGCGCAGCAGCGCGCGCAGTTCGTAGCGCGTGTACAGTTCGCGCAGCGCGGCGAGGTCCGGTGCACCGGGGGTGAGTTCCTCGAGCGAGAGCGGCAACTCGAGATCGGTGCGAATGGTGGCGAGTCGCCGTGACAGCTCGAGCGTCGCAAGTCCCGCGCGCAGGTTCTCGCCCACCTTGCCGGGGATTTCGGCGACGTGGGCGACCAGGCCATCGAGGCTGCCGAACTGCTGCAGCAGCTTCGCGCCGGTCTTCGGACCCACCTTGTCGATGCCGGGAATGTTGTCCGAGCTGTCGCCGATCAGGGCGAGGTAGTCGATGATCTGTTCGGGGTAGACATCGAACTTGGTCTTGACGCCGGCGCGGTCCAGGCGCGAATCGTTCATCGTGTTGATGAGGGTGATGGAGTCGTTCACCAGCTGCGCCATGTCCTTGTCGCCGGTGGAGATCAGCACCGACTGCCCGGCCTGTGCTGCGCGGCAGGCGAGCGTGCCGATGACGTCGTCCGCCTCCACGCCGGCCACGCGCAGCAGTGGCAGGCCCTGTGCCCGGATGATGCTCAGCAGCGGCTCGATCTGCGCGCGCAGCTCATCGGGCATGGTGGGGCGGTGCGCCTTGTAGGCGGTGAACAGCTCGTCGCGGAAAGTCTTGCCCGGCGCATCGAACACGACCGCGATGCGGCGCGGCTGATAGTCCTTGAGGAACTTCTGCAGCATGTTGAGCACGACCAGCACCGCCCCCGTCGGCTCGCCCTGCGCGTTGGTCAGGCGCGTGGGCAGGGCGTGGTACGCCCGATAGACATAAGAGGATCCATCGACGAGAACCAGGTCGGGGGAGGCGGTCATGCGGCTGAACCCTGAGGCGGCCCGCGAGTATAACGGACCCCAGCTGAGCCTTCGGATTCCGCGTCAACCGCAGGTACCCCTGCTGCGCTATGGGGCTGACGTCCCTGTCAACGGATGAGCCGCGCACATGCTTGATGCCACCGCCGCCACTGCCGCGAACCGCTTCGGGCTCGGGGCCCGCCCCGGGGAGCTGGCGAGCATCGGCGCCGCCGGCCGCGACTGGCTGCGCGCGCAGCTGCGCGCGCCGCCCCCGGTGCTGGCCGCACCCGAGCTGCGCTCCTCGCAGCAGGTACTCGCGCAGGCACTGGAGTTGCGGCGCAGCGTGCAGGCCGAGCGCAAGGCGGTGCGCGACGGCGACAGCGCGCTGCCGCCGGCACAACTGCAGAAGGTCGGGCAATTCCTCAAGCCGATCTACGTGAGCGAGGTGACGGCACGCTTCGGCTTTGCCGCCGGCACTGACCGTCCCTTCCTCGAGCGCCTCACGCAGTTCTGGGCCAATCACTTTGCAGTGTCCATCGACAAGCAGCTGCTCGCGGGTGTGGCCGGCAGCTTCGAGCGCGAGGCCATCCGGCCGCACGTCCTCGGCAACTTCAGCGACCTGCTGCTCGCGGCCGAGACGCACCCGGCGATGCTCTTGTACCTGGACAACCATCTCTCGGTGGGCCCGAACTCGCAGGCGGCGCGCCGCCGCGAGCAGCGCGGGACCGAGCGCCGCATCGGCATCAACGAGAACCTGGCGCGCGAGATCCTCGAGCTGCACACGCTGGGTGTCGCCGGCGGTTACACCCAGACCGATGTCACCGCGTTCGCCGAGGTGCTCACCGGCTGGTCGCTCGGCGACAACCGCGGGCGCTTCGCCGCCGGGGAGCCCGGCAAGTTCCTGTTCCGCGCCGAGCTGCACGAGCCGGGCGCCAAGCGGGTGCTCAACACGCGCTATCCGGACAGCGGCTTCGGACAAGGCGTCGCCGTGCTGCAGGACCTGGCGCGCCAGAGCGCGACCGCGCGCTTCATCGCCACCAAGCTGGCGCGGCATTTCATCGCCGACGAGCCGCCGGCAGCGGCGGTCGGACGGGTGGCCGGCGCTTTCACCGCGAGCGAGGGCGACCTGCCCACCGTGTACCGCGCGCTCATCGAGACGCGCGAGGCGTGGGCGCAGCCGCTCGCCAAGTACAAGACACCCTGCGACTACATTCTCTCCGCCTACCGCGGCCTCGGCCTGCCGGTCGAGGCGGGCCGCGGGCCGCTGGCACCCTTCGAACTTCTCGGGCAGCGCACCTGGTCACCCGGTTCGCCCGCCGGCTGGCCGGACCGCAGCGCCGACTGGGACGGCGCCTCGGCGCTCCTGAAACGCATCGAGTGGGCGGACGCCCTGGGTGCGCGCCTCGGCAGCAGCCGCGACGCGCTGCAGCTCGCCCCCGAGCTCCTGGGCGCGTCCCTGAGCGAGGCGACGCGCACGGCGGTCGCGCGCGCAGCGAGCGGCGCGCAGGCCGTGACGCTGCTGCTCGCCGCCCCCGAGTTCATGCGCCGCTAGCGCCGAGGAAGAAGTCCATGACAGGCATGCAACGACGTGAGTTCCTGGGCCTGGGCGCGCTGGCGGCGGCCGGCGCGCTCGTGGGCACGCGCGTCGCCTTCGCCGGCGCGGGTGCGCGCCAGCCGCGCTTCGTGCTCATCATCCTGCGGGGCGCGCTCGATGGCCTCGCCGCCGTGCCGCCGTACGCGGATCCGGGCTACGCCAGCCTGCGCCGCGAGGTGGCGCTGCGCGCCCCCGGCGAGCCCGGCGGCGCGCTGCCGCTGAACGGTTTCTTCGGCCTGCATCCCGCGCTCGGGTTCGTGCAGCAGTGCTACACCGCCCGCGAACTGATCGTGCTGCACGCCGTCGCGAGCCCTTACCGGGAGCGTTCGCACTTTGATGGCCAGGATGTGCTGGAGAACGGCTCGGTGGCCGCGCACGCGCTGCCGAGCGGCTGGCTCAATCGTGCGCTCACGCAGCTGCCGGGCGCGCTGCCGCGCGAGGCCGGCGTGGCCCTCGGGCAGAATGTGCCGCTGGTCATGCGCGGCCCCGCGGCGGTGACTTCCTGGTCGCCCACCCGGCTCAGCGCCCTCGATGAGGAGACGCTCGCCCGGCTCACGGACCTCTACGCCGCCGACCCGCTGCTCTCGGTGCGCCTGGCCGATGCCCTCGCCGCCGACGCCCTCGTCGCCGCCGAAGACACCGCCAGCGGCCCGATGAAGGAGGCAACGCCGGCGCCGCCGCCGCGCGGCGTGCAGGCCTACAACGCGCGCTACGCCCAGGTGGTGCAGGCGGCTGCCGGGTTCCTGCGCCAGGAGAATGGTCCGCGCGTGGCGGTGTTCGATACCAGCGGCTGGGATACCCACGCCAACGAGGGCGGGGCGCAGGGCCAGCTCGCCGGCCGGCTCGGCGCACTCGACCAGGCGCTGGCGACGCTGAAGCAGGGCCTCGGTGCCGCCTGGTCAGACACCGCCGTGCTGCTGGTCACCGAGTTCGGTCGCACGGCCGCGGTCAACGGTACCCGCGGCACCGATCACGGCACCGGCGCGGCCGCGTTCCTGCTCGGCGGGGCGGTCGCGGGCGGCCGGGTCATCGCCGACTGGCCGGGACTTGCGACGCACGCGCTGTACCAGGGGCGGGACCTGGCGCCGACGCTGGACCTGCGCTCGGTGTGCAAGGGGATCCTCGCCGAGCATCTGGCGGTGCCGGAGCGCGCACTCGAGGACGGCGTATTCCCCGACAGCCGCGCGGCGAAGCCGCTGCGCGGACTGCTGCGCGCCTAGCGGGCGCCGCGGGACTATTTCGGCGGCGCGTCCTCGTCCGGATCGCCCGGTTTCTTGGGCGCGGGGCTCGCCGCCGGTGCCGGTGCGGTGGCCGGCGCCGTGGCCGCGGGGCTTGTCACCACGGCCGCATTCTTGTCCGGCAGGTACAGCGCGCCCTTCTGCCCGCACGCCGCCAGCAGCACGAGCACGCCGAGACCGATGAGTGCGGGCGCTCTCATATGTACATGGGCCGCTTGTCCTTGAGGGCCAGCCAGCCGCGTGCGACGCGGTAGACGATCCAGACGGCGAGCGCCAGCGCGCCGATGAGCGCCAGCGGGATGCCAACGATGGTGAAGAACATCACGCAGATCGCCACCGCCCACAGCAACGCGTACCAGAAGGTACGGATCTGCCAGCGGAAGTGCGACTCCAGGTAGGTGCCGACGGTGGCCGAGCGGCGCGCGTAGTTCATGATCACGGCCACGATCGACGGCAGGCCGCCGACGAAGCTGAAGATGACGGTATGAGCGGTGGTCAGGCCGATGAGGACCGCGAGTGCGTGCAGCGCGTAGATGACGTGCGTGTAGGTGACCAGCGACTCATCCACATGGGGCGCGTCGGCGGTCAGCGGCGGGACGGGCTCGTTCATGGCTTACCTCGGGTTGTTATGTCTGCGGGCGCCGTTCGACGATCGCCATGGTCAGGCGCGAGACGCACACCAGGCGCTCCTGCTCATCGCGGATCTCGATGGACCAGACATGGCTGCGGCCGCCCAGGTGCAGCGGACGCGCGGTGGCGGTGACCGTGCCGGTGGAGACCGAGCGCAGGTGGTTCGCGTTGATCTCCTGTCCCAGGCACAGGTACAGCTCCGGATTGACGCACAGCGTGGCGGCGAGGCTGCCGGCGGTCTCCGCCAGGGCCACCGAGGCGCCGCCGTGCAGCACGCCGAAGGGCTGATGGTTGTGCGCAGTCACCGGCATGGTCGCGCGCAGATAGTCCGGGCCGATCTCGGTGATTCGGATCCCGAGGTGTCCGGGCAGTGACCTGCGGCCGCGCTCGGTGAGGACTTCCGGCGTGGTGGCGACGTGCCAGATGCTCATTGGAGCTAGTCTAGCGGTTTGCGCAATGGCAATCTGCATCCCCCGGGACCGGCAGTGGCGTGTGTGCGATGAGCGAATTCACCTTCCCGCCGGCACCCCGGCCGAGCGTTGCCGTGGCCGGCAGCACGGTTCGCTTCCCGGTGCACCGCATCTACTGCGTCGGACGCAACTACGCCGATCACGTGCGCGAGATGGGGGCGGACCCGCAGCGCGCGCCGCCGGTGTTCTTCATGAAGCCCGCGGATGCCGTGGTGGCCAACGGCGCTGCGGTTCCCTATCCGCCCGGCACGGCCAACCTGCACCACGAGATCGAGCTCGTGATCGCCGTGGGGCGCGGCGGCCGCGACCTCGAGCCGCAGGCCGCGCGCGCCCACGTGTTCGGCTACGCCGCCGGCAACGACCTCACGCGCCGCGACCTGCAGCACGCCGCCAAGGAGCGCGGGCAGCCCTGGGACACGGCCAAGGGCTTCGATCACTCCGCGCCGCTCGCCGCCCTGCGTCCGGTCGAGCACGGCCACGTGGAGCGCGGGCGCATCTGGCTCGCGGTCAACGGCGTGCTGCGCCAGGAGTCCGACGTGGGCGAAATGCTCTGGGACGTGCCGCACATGCTCGCCGCGCTGTCGCGCCTCTTCGAGCTGCAGGCCGGGGACCTGATCTTCACCGGCACGCCGGCAGGCGTGGGCGCGCTGCAGGTCGGGGATGCGATCGAGGGCGGCATCGAGGGCCTGGAGGTGCTCAGGCACACGATCGCTCCGCCGGTGCGGGACTAGACGATGAAGCTCTACGCGTATTTCCGCAGCTCCGCCTCCTACCGGGCGCGCATCGCGCTTAACTACAAGGGACTCGCGCATGAGTGCGTCGCGGTCGACCTGCGCGCCGCCGCGAGCGCGCAGCGCACGCCGGAATTCCTCGCGCTGAACCCGGAGGGGCTGGTCCCGGTGCTCGTCGACGGCGATCAGGTCATCCGCCAGTCGCTCGCCATCATCGAGTACCTCGAGGAAACGCACCCGGCGCCGCCGCTGCTGCCGCGCGTGCCCGCGCAGCGCGCGCAGGTGCGCGCGCTCACGCTCGCCATCGCCTGCGACATCCACCCGCTGAACAACCTGCGGGTGCTGAACTACCTGCGCTCGCCGCTCGGGCACGAGGAGCCGCAGGTCAACGCCTGGTACGCGCACTGGATCGCCAGGGGTTTCGGCGCGCTGGAGCAGGAGGTGCAGGCGCTGAGCGCTGATGGCCGGCACATGTTCGGCAGCAGCGTCACGCTCGCCGACGTGTGCATCGTGCCGCAGATGTACAACGCGCGGCGCCTGAACTGTGATGTCGAGCCCTATCCGCGCCTGCGCGCGATCTGCGCCCACCTGCAGACGCTGCCGGCGTTCGCCGCCGCGGCCCCGGAGGCGCAGCCCTGAGGCAGGCGCGCCTTAGCCCGGCGGCGGCGTGCGCCTGAGGAAGGTGACGTAGCCGAGCAGAAATTGCTTCAGCGCTTCTTCCGTGGTCGCGTCCTTGAGTGTCCCGGACTCATCGAACACGGTGTTGGCGCGCGACACCATCAGGCGCCCGCCGGTCCACAGCTGCACCCCGAGCGTGCGCATCACCGGCAGCCACGCGCTCTGGCTGAGGGTGGTGCCGTAGGGTCCGGGGGAGGCGCCGATGATGGCGAAGCGCCGGCCGCCGAACACGCGGCGCGCGTCCGCCGGCGGTCGCGACAGCCAGTCGATGACGTTCTTGAACACGCCCGGGATGCTGTTGTTGTACTCCGGCGTCACCAGCAGCACGCCGTCGGCGGCAACCACCGCTTCCTTCAGCTGCGAGACGCTCGCGGGGATGCCCTGGGCCTCGACGTCACCGTCGTACAGTGGCACGCCGCGGATGCTGGCCACCTCCAGCGTTGCTTCCTGGGGCATGAGCCCGGTGGCCGCGCGCAACAGGGCGGTGTTGTAGGAACCGCGCCGCAGGCTGCCGGAGATACCGAGCACTTTCGTCATGGGGTCTCCCTGACTGGTCGGCGCACAGGGTGCCTGTAGGGCCCGGCGTGCGCAACCGCCCGGTGCTCCTTACCGCTTGAGCCGCGCGGCCACCCGCTGGTACGCCTCGCGAAACGGGATGCCCTCGCTGACCACGAGGCGGTTGGCTTCCTCGGCGGCATGGATGGAGGGATCCAGGCGGATGGCATCGGCACGGAACTCAAGCGCCGCGATCGCGGGTGGCAGGATCGCGAGCGTGTCGGCGGCCAGATCGATGCCACGGAACAGCGGGAACTTCAGCAGCTGCAGATCGCGGTGGTAGCCGGAGGGCAGTTTCGCGCACACCGCGAGCGCCTCGAGCAGGCACGCCTGGGCGGTGGCGCTGCGGCCGCGGATGAGTTCGAACAGATCCGGGTTGCGCTTCTGCGGCATGATCGAGGAGCCGGTGGTAAAGGCCTCCGGCAGCGTCACGAAACCGAATTCCTGGGTGGCGAAGAGCAGCACGTCGGCGGCGAGCCGCCCGAGGTCCTGCAGGAGCAGCGTGATCTCGAACAGCAGCTGGCTTTCCGCCTTGCCGCGTGAGAGCTGCACCGCGGTGACCGGTTCGTGCACGCTGCCAAACCCCAGCTGCGCCCGGGTCGTCTCGCGGTTGACCGGCAGCCCCGGGGTGCCATAGCCGGCGGCGGAGCCGAGCGGGTTGCGGTCGATGCGCCGCAGCACCTGGCCGAGTCCCTGCGCGTCGTCGCGGATTTCCGCGGCAAAGCCGCGCGCCCACAGCGCCACCGAGCTCGGCATCGCCTGCTGCAGGTGGGTGTAGCCGGGCAGCGCCGTGCTCGCCTCGCGCGCGGCGAGGCCCTCGAGCGCCTGCGCCACCGCGTCCGCCGCCGTGGTGAGCCCCGCGACCGCATCCTTCAGGTACAGCCGCACGGCGGCCAGTACCTGGTCGTTGCGCGAGCGCCCGAGATGGATGCGCGCGCCGGCCTGCCCGATCGCCTGCGTCAGGCGCCGCTCGAGCGCGGTCTGGCCGTCCTCGTCGGCGAGTTCGATGCGCCACTCCCCGGCAGCGTGCGCCGCCGCCAGCGCGGCAAGTCCGGCGCGGATCGCACCGAGGTCGGGCGCCGTCAGCAGGCCTTCCCCGTGCAGCATGTGCGCGTGGGCGAGCGAGGCGCGGATGTCGTAGGGCACCAGCCGTTCATCGAGCGCGTAGTCCTCGCCGGCCGTGTAGCGCAGCACGCGCTCGTCCAGCGGCGCACCCTTGTCCCACAGCCGGCTCATGCGCTGACCTGTTGCTCGGCCGGTGACAGGGCGTTGACGTCGGCGACGATCAGGGTGCCCGTGCCCTCGTTGGTGAACACCTCGCCCAGGATGCCTTCGGTGGACTGGTACGACACCACGTGCACGCGGCGCACGCCGCCGCGGATGGCATCCTCGATCGCCTTGGCCTTCGGCAGCATGCCGTCGGCGATGCGGCCCTCCTCGCGCAGGCGCTTCAAGCCGCGCACGTCCGTATAAGAGATGAGGGAGCCGGGGTCATTGAGGTCACCCAGGATGCCGGGCGCGCCGGTGCACAGGATCAGTTTCTCGGCGCCGAGGGCCGCGCCGATGGCCGCCGCCACGGTGTCGGCGTTGATGTTGAGCAGGGTCCCGGACTCGTCGGCCGACAGCGGGCTCACGACCGGCATGAGGCCGTTGTCGAGCAGCTTCTTCAATACCGTGGTGTCCACGGTGTCGATGTCACCGACGAAGCCGTAGTCGATGAGCGCGCCGCCGGCGACCGCCTGCACCGGCGGGCGCTTGTGCGCGCGCACCAGGCCGGCGTCCACGCCGCTGATGCCGACCGCGTCGATGTCCAGGTCGCGGCAGATGCCGAGCACGCGCGTATTGATGAGCCCGTTGAGGACCATCGCGGTCACGTCGATGGACTTCTGGTCCGTCACGCGCCGGCCCTCCACCATGCGCGTCGGCACCCCGAGCGCCGTCGCGAGCTCGGTAAGCTGCGGTCCGCCGCCGTGCACCAGCACCACGCGCACGCCGAAGTAGTGCAGGATTGCGATCTGCTCGACCAGCACGCGCGTCGCGGTCGGATCCGCGAACACCCCGCCGCCGGCCTTCACCACGAAGGTCTTGCCCTTGTACATGCGGATGTAGGGCGCGGCGCTGCGCAGCGCGCGGATCGCCAGGGTCTGGTCGCTTCTGTGCATGATCATGCGGGCTTCCTCGGGAATCAGGGCCTGAGCATCTGGTGCAGCACGGCCATCTGCGCCGGCAGGCGGTTGTAGGCCTCGCGCTGCACCACGCTGTGCGCGCCGTCGAGCACCGCGTCGGCGATCGCGCTATTGCGGCGCACCGGCAGGCAATGCATGAGGCGGCAGTCCGGCGCGCGTGCGAACCACTCCGGACGCACGCACCAGTCGCTGAGTTGCCGCCGCAGCCGCGCGTCCTCGGCCGCATCGCCGTAGGCCTGCGTGGCGCCCCATTCCTTCACGTACAGGACCTGGGCGCCGCTGAGCGCCTCATCGCGCTCGCTGGTCTCGCGCACCGAGCCACCGGAGGCCGCCGCTGCCCGCTGCGCGCGCTGCATGAGAGGCGCGGGCAGTGCGAAGCCTTCCGGGCGCAGCACGATGACTTCCATGCCACGCAGGGCCGCCATGTGCACCGCGGCGGCCGGAACCGCCAGCGGCAGGGCGCGCGGGTGGTAGGCCCAGGAGAGCACGAAGCGCCCGCCGCGCGGCACCGCCAGATCATCCAGGGTCTTCCAGTCCGCGAGCGCCTGGCACGGATGGTTGACGGCGGACTCAAGGTTGATGAGTGGCTTTTCGGTGAGCGCCGCCATGGCGTTAAAGTTGGTCTCGGCGAGATCGGCGGCGAGGTCCTTGCCTTCCGCGAACGCGCGGATGCCGAGCGCATCGCAGTAGGAGGCGAGTACCGGGATGCCCTCGCGCACGTGCTCCGCGGCGGCCCCATCCATGGTGACGCCGCTGCGGGTTTCCAGCTGCCAGCTGCCCTGTCCCGGGTTGATGACGAAGGAGTTGCCGCCGAGGCGCGCCATCGCGACCTGCATGGAGGCGAGCGTGCGCAGCGAGGGGTTGAAGAACAGCAGGCCCAGCATCTTGCCGGTGAGCGCGTGCGGCTCGGGGTGCTTCTCCAGGCGCCGCGCCAGTTCCAGCAGCGACAGCACCTCCTCGCGCGTGAAGTCGTCGAGGTCGAGGAAGCGCTTCATGGGTCCAGGTCGCTCAGGGCATCACGCAGCATGTCGACGTGCTCCTCCTCGAGGATGTACGGCGGCAGCAGGCGCAGGATGTGCGGATCGCTCGCGGTGCCGGCCAGGATGCCGCCCTCGAGCAGTTCCGCCTGGATGTCGCGCGCGGGACGCCGGGTGCGCAGCCCGACGAGCAGCCCCGCGCCCTGATGCGCACTGACCGGGCCCACGATGCAATGGGCGCGGATATAGGCGCCGACCCGCTGCACCTGCGCGAGCAGCTGCTGGGACTCGATCGCCTCCAGCACTGCCTCGATCGCGGCGCAGGCCATGGGGCCGCCGCCGAAGGTAGTGCCGAGGGACTCGGGCCTGAGGGTCGCGGACAGCTGCGCTGACAGCAACAGGGCGGCGCACGGGAAGCCGTTACCCAGCGCCTTGGCGGTGGTAAGCATGTCGGGCATCACGCCGTACAGGTTGGCGGCGAAGGGGTGGCCGGTGCGGCCGACCCCGCACTGCACCTCGTCGAATATCAGCCGCGCGCCGACCGCGTCGCAACGCTGCCGCAGCGCGCGCAGGAACTCGGCTCCCAGAGCGACCGCGCCGGCGAGCCCCTGCACCGGCTCCACGATCACCGCCGCGGTCCGCTCAGTCACCGCGGCGGCGATCGCCGCGTGCGCGCCGCGCGGGATGAAGCTCACGTCGAACGGCGTGCGCGGGAAGCCGTACCACTTCTTGAGCGCGCCGTCGGTCACGGCGCCGGCCGCCGCGGTGCGGCCGTGGAAGCTGCCCTCGACGGCCACTACCTGTGCCCGCTCGGTGCTGCGCAGCGCGATCTTGAGCGCGTTCTCGTTGGCCTCGGCGCCGCTGTTGACGAGGAACACGCTCGCGAACGGCAATTGCGAGAAACGCACCAGGCGCGCGGCGGCGCGCGAGCGCACCTGCATGGCGACCGCGTTGCTCTGGAAGTTACACAGTTGCGCCTGCCGTGCGAGTGCCTGCGTGAAGCCCGGGTGCGCGTAGCCCAGGGCGGCGACCGCGTGGCCGCCGTACAGATCCAGCACGCGCTCGCCGCGGCTGTTGCTCAGCCACACCCCGGAGGCGGAGGCCACTTCCAGCGGGTACTGGGCGAACACCGGCGCGAGGTAGTCGGCTGCCGGCGCGGCGGCTGAGGGTTGCTGCATGCTGCTCGCCCCTCAGGTCCACCCGGGAGCCGGCGCGGTGAGACCGGCGCTCTCGGACAGGCCAAACATGCGGTTCATCCACTGCAGGGCGCCGCCGGCGGCGCCCTTGTTGAGATTGTCGATCGCACACATCACCGCCACCGTGCCGCCCATGATGACCGCCGAGAGATGTGCGTAGTTGCTCGCCACCACGTCCTTCACGCGCGGGGCCTCGGGGGTGACGCGCACGAACGGCGCGTCCGCGTAGTACGCCCGCAGGATCCCCAGCAGCTTCTCGGTGTCGAGCGGGCGCCTGAGCGCGGCCTGCAGCGTCACGTGGATGCCGCGCGCGAACGGGCCCGAGTGCGGTACGAAGGCAAACTGCGCCTCCACCCCCGTGGCGGCCAGCGCGCACGCGGTCACTTCGGGCACGTGGCGGTGCACCAGCGCGCTGTAGCTGTAGAGGTCCCCGTGGCGCAGCGGATGATGGGTGGCCGCGGTGGGCTTGCGTCCCGAGCCGGTGCTGCCGGTGACGCCGCTGACGAACAGCGACGGCTCGATGAGGCCATTGGCGAGCAGCGGCACGCTCGCGAGCAGGATCGCCGTGGCGAAACAGCCCGGATGGCCGACGTGCGGCGTAGCAAGCTTGTGAAGGTGTTCCGGCAGCGCGCACGTGAACTGGCCCAGCCGCCCGGGCGCCTCGTGGGCGTGGCGGTACACGGCCGCGTAGGCCTCGGGGGAGCGGTAGCGGAAGTCCGCCGAGATATCGACCACGCGCGGCTGCGTCCCGGCCTGCTCCGCGGCGCTCAGCAGCGCATCGATGAGCGCGGCCGAGACGCCGTGGGGCGCGGCGCAGAACACCGCCGCCTGCGCGCTCTCGCACAGGATCTTCTGCACCTGCGCCTGGGAACTGAAGCGCGTGTCGGCATACACGCCCGCCAGGTGCGGGAAGGCGCCGGCGAGGGGGTCGCCGGGCTGGCTGTCCGAGAGCACCGCGGCGAGCGAGAAGCGCGGGTGCCCGGCGAGCAGGCGCAGCAGTTCGCCGGCCACGTAGCCCGTGCCCCCGAGCACCACCGCGGGAATCTGCCCGCTCACTGCAGCGCCCCGGCCTCAAGTCCCACCGCCTCGATCACCCGGTCCCCGAGCGCGGCGCCGTTGCTCAGGGCGTTGAAGGCCGGCACGCCCATCTGGCTGGTGATGATCTCGACCCCGACCTGGTTGTCGGTCGAGGGCCCCGTGACCACGCACGGCTCGATGCCGAAGCGCTCGCGCAGCAGTTTCACGCCGCCCCAGGCGGCGACCGGGTCATTCGCCGAGAGGATCACCCCGGTGAGGGCCGCGCGGATGTCGGGGCACTCGAGGATCGCATCCACCCCGTAGGTGCCGAGGATGCCGTCACCGAGCTCGAACACCATGACGTCGGGCTTGCCGGCCGCAAGCTCCGTGAGCATCGTGCGGGTGAGCGCCGGACCGTTGGCCCGCGTCGTGGTCACGATGCCGAGATCGGTGAAGATCGCGCAGTGGCGCGCGCCTGCGTCCTCCATCGCCAGGATGTCGCGTCGCAGCGAGACGCCGGTCGCCTTGAAGGCATCGACGGTGAGCCCGCGGTGGCGCATGCGCGAGATGATGGCGCACGCCGCCGCGGTCTTGCCCGCTTCCATGCAGGTCCCGGCCAGCGCCACCACCGGCACGCCGCGGGTGTCCAGCCGCGCATTGGCGTCGAGGCGCTTGGCCCCGACCCGCGCCGGCACGCCGATGCGCTCGCCCAAGTACGGAAAGTTGAGCGCGACCCCGAGCACGCGGCAGTCAAAGGGCTTGCCCTTGTCCGGATTGATGGAATCGCAGATGCCGAGCACGCCACCGATGTTGAGCATCTGGACGATGTCGCCCGGCTGCAGCGACTCGGGCACGTGGCCGGAATAGCCGAACAGCGCCTTGCGGTGCCCGAGCGCCCCGGCAACGATGTCGCCCTTGCCGACCTTGGCCATGCGGCCGCTGGTGAGCTCGAGGGTGTTGTAGGTGGACTTGTTGTTCAGCACCTCGACCACGACCACCACGCCCTCCTCAGCCGGGATCTGCGCGGCGACGCGCACCTCGTGCGACAGGCCACAGGCCTGCGTCACCGAGGCGAGCTTGTCGACCACCACGCTGCGCATTCCGACCATGGCTACTCCTTAGGCGGCGCGGGCGTCGCGCGCTCGCCGGCGCGGGTGTAGAACACCCCGGGCAGCGAGGCGATCCTCGAGAAGCCGAGCGCATCGGCGGCCGACCACTCACCGGCGGCCTCGCCGTACACGCCGCGGGAGGCGGCCATGAGGGAGAACGGCGACTCGACGCCCTCGATGAAGAGGCTGCCGGTCTGCAGCAGCAGGTGCACGTCACCGGTCACGCGCGCCTGCGAGGACAACAGCAGCGCCTCGATGTCGCGGCACACCGGGTCGAGCAGCTGCCCCTCGTGCACCAGATCCCCGTAGGGCTGCGCTACCATTTCCTTCAGGCGCTGCTGGCGCCCGGTGAGCACCAGCTTCTCGAGCTCGCGGTGGGCGCTCAGCAGCACCTCGGCCGCCGGCGCCTCGAAGGCGACGCGCCCCTTGGTGCCGATGATGGTATCGCCCATGTGAATGCCGCGGCCGATGCCAAAGGGCGCCGCGAGCCGCTCGAGGGTCTCGATGATCTCGACGGCGGCGGCGGCCTTGCCGTCGAGGGCCACCGGCAGGCCCTGGCGAAAGGTGAGCACGTGGCGCTCGGCGGTGCGCGGTTCCCGGAACGCGTTGCGGGTGAGCATCCAGGCCTCATCCGGGATGCTGCCCGCGGAGGTGAGGGTTTCCTTGCCGCCGATGGTGACGCCCCACAGGCCGCGGTTGACCGAGTACTTCGCCCCCGTGGGCGGGATGGGCAGCCGGCGCTGCTCGAGGTAGGCGAGCTCGTCCTCGCGCCGGAACGCCTGGTCGCGCACGGGCGCCAGCACCTTGAGCTCCGGGGCGAGGGTGCGCAGCGCGACCTCGAAGCGCACCTGGTCGTTGCCCGCGGCCGTGCAGCCGTGCGCCACCAGGTCACTGCCGAGCTCGCGCGCCATGCGCGCGATGGTCTGCGCCTGCATCACGCGCTCGGCGCCTACACACAGCGGATACAGCTGGCCGCGGCGCACGTTGCCCATGATGAGGAAGCGCAGCACCTGCTCGAAGTAGGCCGCGCGCGCGTCGACCTGGTGATGGTCGATGGCGCCGAGCGCACGCGAGCGCTCGGCAAGCGTGCGTGCGGCCGCCGCATCGATGCCCCCGGTATCCACGGTGACCGTGATGACGGGGCGCCCTTCGTGCTCGGCGATCCAGGGCACGAGGAAGGAGGTGTCGAGGCCTCCGGAATAGGCCAGCACGATGGGGGAGGCCCCCGACACAGCGGTAGCGGACATGGTTCAGACCCGGAAGAGGGTGCGCAGGCGGGAGATGAGCTCCTGCTGGGCACGCAGATTGGAGGTCGCGATGAAGATGGTGTCGTCCCCGGAGAGGGTGCCGGCCACTTCCGGCCATTGCGCCTTGTCGATGGCGACCGCCACGCTTTGCGCCGCGCCGATGGTGGTGCGCAGCACGGTGAGGGACGGGCCGGCGCTGCGCAGCTCGCGCACGAACTGCGCGAGGCTGCCGAAATCGCCATTGGCACGCGTGATCTCGTCCGGTGGCAGCACGTAGCGGCCGCTCGCCTTGAGCACGCCGAGGTCGCGCAGGTCGCGGCTGATGGAGGACTGGGTGACCTCGTGGCCCTCCTTCTTCAGCAGCCGCACGAGGTCGGTCTGCCGTCGTACCAGGCCGCCGCGGAGGATGCGCACGATGGCGCCGCGCCGCTCCAGCTGCTCGGCGTCGGTCAGCACTACAGCCCTGCTTTACGCATAAACATGCAGGCATTGTGCATTTTAATGCAAGAGAGTCAAGGGCTGCGCCGTCCGGCAGGCGTGCGGGAAAGCTTACGGCGGGAATGTGACGGGACCGCGGCCTAAGGCGCGGTCACTTGGAGATCGTGTAGACGAGGTCTGCGCCCTGTGCCTGGCCGAGCTCGGCCTTGATCGTCCAGTGATCCCCGAGCGTGTAGCGCAGCTTGAAGGTGTTCAGCTGCTCGGTGAGGCTGATGCCGTAACTCACGTACAGGCGCGGGTTCAGGTAACGCCCGAGCACCAGCGAGGTCTCGCTGTTGATATCGGACTCGATGCCCGCCTCCTGGATGCCGACGACGGAGCCGTATTGCTGGGCCAGCATCGCCACGCCCTGCCCGAGGGCGACGTTGCCCGCGGCGCCGCGGGTCTGCGCGGACTCCAGGGAGCCGCCGGCAAGGATCAGCGAGACGATCTGCGACTGCGGCAGCGGCGGGGTGGAGCTGAAGGACAGGCGCGGTTGCAGCAGCGTGCCGCGCACGTTCACGAAGGCCGTGACGTCGGGGAACTCCTTCTTGGCGGTGACCTGGATGCCGGGGTTGTCGATCGGGCCGCCGAAATACAAGCGCCCGCTGTCGATATCGAGCAGCCGCCCGTAGGCCATGTACTTGCCCTTCTCGATGTCGAGCTCCCCGTTGGCGCGGGTGATGGCATCGGTGCCGCTCTTGATCTCGATGCCGCCGCCGAGCTTGGCGGTCAGTCCCATGGTGTCGATGTTGATGCGGTCCCCGAGCGCCAGCCCGATATCGCTCGTCACCTCGAAGTGCTTGTTCGGGTCGTCAGGCTCGCCGCCGACAATCACCTCATCGTCCGAGGCGCGCACGGCGTTGGTGATGTTCTTGGGGGCGATCTTCGCGTAGGGCACCAGCACCTTGCCGGTCACCTCGATGCGGCGGGCCGCGATGGCGAAGTCCAGATCCGGCGAGGCATCGATCTGCGCCTCGGGCAGGTCGGCCACCCGCAGGTTGGTGCCGGCGAGATGGAACTTGCCGTACGGCTGCAGGTTGCGCCACTCGATGTGCCCGTCGGCACTGACCGAGCCGGGCCCGAGCGTGGCGCTGCCCTTGAAATCGATGCCGGCGCCGCCTACGCGCGCCTCTAGGGCGATCGCGCGCATCGAGAGGTTGACCTGGTAGACGTCCAGCTCGCCGTCGGTCACCTTGATGAGGCCCGAGAGTTCCGGCGTGCCGACGGTGCCGGCGATCTGGACGTCCGCATTGAAGTGCCCGGCGGCGCGATCGATGGCAGGGACGTAGAGGGTGACGAGGTCGAGCCCGGCACTCTGGGCGTGCAGCTCGGCCGTCACCGGCATGTTCTGCCACTCCGGTGCGGTGCGCTGCACGACACCCTTGGCCTGCAGGGTGCCCACCTGACCGTCGCCGAGATTCGCCTGGGCGGTGATCTCCGTCGGCGTGAGCATCACGCCGACCGTGCCGGAGCCGATGCGGGTGTGCTCGATTCGCTTGCTGGCGAGCCGGTGCGCGATCTCCGCGCCCGCCAGTGATGCCCGCACGCTCCCCTGCAGCGGGATGGCGGCGCCGCCGTTGAGGCGCGCCAGCGCGTCGATGGTGCCCAGGTACTGCACCGAGGGCGTCCTGCCGGCGGTGAGCGTGGCGAGTGGCAGCTCGTTGGTCATGAGGGTCATCGACCAGAGCGCGCTCTTCCATTCGCCGTCCGCGCACACGCTGCCCGGAGTACCCACCAGGCACAGCCACTCGAGGCGGACGTGATCGGGCGCGGCAATCAGCCCCACCGGGCGATCGAGGGTGAGATGCAGCGCGTCGTTGCCGTTGAGCGTGAGCGCGGTGAGCTGTCCTTCGAAGGTGCCGCGCGCGTAGGCCCCGCTCGCCTGCACCTTGGCGGCGATCCCGGGCGCGCTCGCGCTGAGATGCACCACGTAGGCACTCGGAGGCCCGCTGAGGCTCAGCGTCGCCGCCTCCAGGGTGCGCGTCTGGTAGCTCAGTCCCTGCAGGTGTGCCTCGATCTTCGACTCCTTGGCGGGCACGGCCGGATCGAAATCGATGCTCGCATCGATCCCCTTGAGCTTGACCCCGGCGTAGTCGACGTTGGCAGCGTGCGCGACGCCGACGAGGGAGGGTTCCTGCAGGGTGCCGCCGAGCGTGCCGGATGCCTTCACCTGTCCGCGGCTGCCGGCTGCGAGCAAGCTCAGGTCCTGCGTGGTGAACGCGAAGCGCAGGTTCATGCGCTCATCGATCTGGCCATCGAGGGCCAGGTTCGCCGTACCGAGGCTGGCGCGCAGGTTCTCAAAGGACCAGGTCTTGCCGGCGTGCCGGACGGTGCCGCTGCCGCCGGCCGTGGCTCCACGCAGCTTGCCGCTGAGATTGCTGAACGTGGCGCTGAAGGCGCCCTTGGCGTCGAAGCCGCGTCCGGAGGTGCTGAAATCAAAGGTCAGGCTCCCGGGCAGATCGGGGCGCAGCGCGCCCGGGTTGATGGTGGACGCGTGACCACTGACGTCCCAGGTCTGCTGCGGTGCCCAGGTGACACGCCCGCTGGCGCTGGCGTGCCCCCCGTACAGGTCGATTTCGGCACGATCGAAGGCGACGCCGTCCTTGCCGAGCGTGCCGCTGACATCGGCCGGCATCAGCGGCAGGTCCGCCGCGCGAAACTCCCCGCTGACGCGCACCTGGTACGGCAGCACGCCCTGCAGGGAATAGCTGCCGCGGGCGCTGCGCACGGCCGGATCGCGGCCCGCGAGCGGCCAGCGGAATTCGCTCCAGCTGCCCTTCAGATCCAGCCGCGGGCCGTGCTCCACGATGGCGAGCGTCCCGGTGGCCGTGGCCTGGGCCCCCGAGGCGACGTGGCGCGCCTGCGCGCTCTTCGCGGTGAGCACGTGATTGGCATAACCGCCGTCGTACAGCACCTCGAAATCCCCGGCACCCAGCCCGCGCGGATTGAGCAGCCCCTGGGCGTGGAAGCTGTCCAGGTCGGCCGTGATCGAGAGGCGCCCGGTGATGCTGCCGAACGGGCCCGCCACCCCCCACGGGCTCAGTTGCAGGTCGCGTACGAGGGCATTGCCGACGAAGCGCAGGTGGCTGGTCAGATCGCGCAGCTGTCCGGTGATGTCGGCGCGGAACGGGCTCGCGGTGCGGGCGACGATGTTGAGGATGTTCAGGTCCCCGCGTGCGCTGCCGTCGAGGATGTACGCGGGCTGCCCGTCCGGGTGCCAGTCGATGTGGGCCTTGATCTGAAAGCCGAGCGGATCGGCCGCCAGCAGCTCCCCGATGGCGCTCATGTGGGCGCCCTGCAGCACGCCGTCCGCCTGGAAGAAATGGATGCTGCGGCGGCGCATCACGGCTGCCCCGGTGAGGCTGGTAATCTCGAGCCTGACGCCGTTGTAGACGCTCAGCGTGGCGCGCTCGACGTGCGCGTCATCCGCGCTGATGAGCAGCCAGCGCGGCAGAAACGCCGGCGGCGAAGGCGTCGCAGGATGCACGCGGCGCTTCACCTGGATCTCGGCGCGCTGCACGGTGGCAGAGGTGGCGCGCACGTGCTGCAGCAACAAGGGTGCCAGGGCTACGCGGGCGCTGACGTCGGTGAACTTCAGGTGCACCAGTTCGTGGTCGATCTCCACGCGCTCCACGTGCAGGCCGTCCGCCGCCGTGCCGCTCAGGCCCACGATGTCCAGCGTCACGCCCCCGAGGCGGCGCGGCAGATGACGCACGATGAACTGGGCGCCGCTCGTGGTGTAGAGCCCCGCCCACACGAGCACGAGCGGCCCCACGATGAGCGTCACGATGAACACGGTCGCGATCAGCAGCAGCGCCCGGCGCAGGATGAGTCGTTGGATCACAGCTTGGGGGAGAAGTTGATGTGGAACCGCGGGCTGCTGGGTGCACAGTTTGAGCCCGTGAACGGGGGCTGGCACGGCTCGTACAGGGGCTGCGCGATGTCGATGCCGAGGGTGAGCACCGGCAGGCGCACCCGCAGGCCGATGCCGACCGAATAGGCCAGCTTGGTCGGGAACTTGTCGAACGCGTTGCCGTAGTCGAAGAAGGCCGCGACACCCAGGCTCTTCGGCAACTCGCGCACCACTTCGACGCTGCCGGTGATCAGCTCCTTGCCGCCGACCTTGATGTAGGTGCAGTCATTCCTGGTCTGGTCGCAGCTAGTGTTGGGGGGCACCGGCACCGTGGTCTGCTGCGTGGGCGAGAGGTCATTGAGCGCGTAACCGCGCACGCTGTTATCGCCGCCGGCGAAGAAGCGGAACACCGTGGGCAGCTGGCTGAACTCCGACACCAGGGTGGCACCGAGCTCACCGCGCAGCAGCAGGTGCCACTTTGGCGCGATGCCGAACACGCGCTCGGCCTGGATGTGCGCCTGCAGCCAGTTGGCATTGGAGCCGAGGCTGCTGTGCGAGCCGCGGATCACGATGAACAGCGGGTGCTCGAACAGTGGCTCCCCCAGGTAGCCCTTGGGCACCGAAGCGATGTCGAGCTCCGGCACCAGCAGGTGGTCGGTCGCATTGAGGGTCGGGTCGATGGTCTCGCTCGCCGTGCGCACGGCATTGATGAGCCATACGTGCTGCCAGCTGCCGGTGACCGCCGTCACGGCCGGTCCCGCCGACAGGGTGTTGGTGGTCACGTCCCCCCAGTCACGCTGTTCGGCCGAGGCACGCAGGCTGAAGTTCTCCACCGCCGGGTCCCCGATCGGGATGGTGTAGCGGGTCTGCAGGCTGTACTTGGTCACCTGCGCGGCCTGTACCTCGACGCTGAAACTGTGGCCGAGCTCGTTGATGCGCCGATCCTCGAACCCGAGCGTGCCGCGCACCCCGGTGTCGGTGGCATAGCCGCCCCCGAGGGAGTATCGGTGCCGGCGGCTGGCGTCGGCATGGATGCTCACCGGCACGGTATGGTTGGCGCGGTCGGGCTCGCCGGGGAGCACCTCGAGGTTGCTGAAGTACTGCGCGTCATCCAGCGCAAACTGCGAGCGCAGCACCTGCGTGAGGTCGAACGGATCGCCCTCGTGGTAACGCAGATAGCGGCGCACCAGGCTCTCGCGCACCACCTTCTGCTGGATGCTGGTCTTGCCGAAGTGATAGCGGTCGCCGGTTTTGAGCTCGAGCGCGATGTTCGCCTTGTGGTTGGGTGGATCCACGAGCAGGTCGCTGCGGATCAGGCGCGCATCGAGGTAGCCGTAGGTGGCCGCGGTGCGCTGCAGCTCGTTCTTGATGTCCTCATACGCTTTGTGCTGCAGCCGGTCGCCGCTGTGCAGCGGCAGGTGTCGCAGGATGCGCTGGAACAGGGGGTCGGCTTGCCCGGGGCCGTCAACGCGTACGTCGATTTGATCGACGAGTACCGGCTCGCCGGGAGTGATGTCCACCACCACGCGCCACTCGCCGTTGTCCTGGCGATCCACCTTCGACTGCACCTGGGGCTCGTAGTAGCCAAAAGGGCGCAGCGCCGCGTCCACCTCGCGCTCGACGCGGTTGTGCAGCCGGTCGACGGTGTCGTCGGTCAGCTCTACGCCGCCTTTCTTGTAGCGCTCGAAGCTCAGGTAGGCGAGCACGTTGTCCCGGATCTCATCGTCGACCCCGTGGATTTCCACGTCGACGCCGCTCGCGCCGCGCGCCAGGGGTACGAGGAGCAGGCACAGCAGCACCGCCGGGGTCCGCCAGTGCCGTCGACGAACCCGCGGCTGGAAATTGCACTGCGCCATCAAACCTGCGCCTGAAGAAATTCCCGGAATTCTAGAGCCTTGCGGCGGCAGCCGCTCGCTACTGTGCCACCTGTGTCAGGCGCGGGCAGGACAGTTTGCCGGACTTGGCTCAGGGCCACTCGCCCGCAGGCAGCGTGAATTGGCTTTCGCCGGCGGGCGCACCGGACGGATCGAAGCGGCGTTCCGTCAGTTGCAGCGCTCCGTCCGGCTGCAGCAGCAGCACGGTGGAGGAGCGCGTGCCGTAGTCCGGGTGCTGCACGAAGGGCGCGGAGAGGATGCGCTCCCACTCACGCGTGATCCCGGTCGCGGGCAACAGGCTGTCGTCCGCCACGCGCGTGCGGTCGTTCAGGAGCGCCATCAGCCCGGCAGTGCCGCTGGCATCCGCGGCAAGCCAGCTTCGGAACTGCGTGCGCACCCGCTCGAGTTTCGGCCAGGGCGTGTCGAGGAACTCGTTCGACAGGCCGTACACCCCCGGGGGCAGGGGGCGCGCGAAGGGCGTCGCGCGGTTGGAGCCGTACCAGAGGGACTCCTGGTCGGCGAGCAGCAGGTTGAACCCCGAGTAGCTCGCCGCCTGCGGTTGCAGTGACGCCAGGAACTCCCCCGGCGCCTGCGCGGCGGTGAGGAAGCGCGGGATGAGCTCGCCGCGCGAGGGCGCGCCGGGCTGCGGTCGCTGCAGGTCGCGGAAGTTGGTCACCACGCCGAAGCGCCGCCGCCGGTCCAGACCGAGCCAGGTGCCGCCGGCGCGCAGGTCGCGGCCGGCGAGGATGTCTGCCGGCGCCGGCCAGCGCGCCAGCGCCGCGGCGGGGCGCTCGTGGAACTCATCGCGGTTGGCGGCCACCACCAGGCGGTAGCGCGGGTGCGCCCGCCAGGCGAGCACGAGCAGGCACATGGCTTTACACCGCGCCCTTGAGCCAGGTCTCGATGAGGTGCCACGAGATCGACTGCGTGGGCGGCGCCAGCGCCTCCCCGGAGGTCACCTGTTCGCGCGTGAACCAGCGCGCGTCCTCGAGCTCGCCGCTGACCTGCACCGGGCTGCCGGCGGCCGCGCTGGCGAAAAAGCCGAGCATGATGGAGGAGGGGAACGGCCACGGCTGCGAGGAGTGGTAGCGCACGTTTGTGACCGCGACGCCGGTTTCCTCCAGCACTTCACGCACCACGGCGTCCTCGAGGCTCTCGCCCGGCTCGACGAAGCCGGCGATGGTCGAGTAGCGTCGCGGCGGCCAGCTCGCCTGACGCCCCAGCAGCGCGCGCCCGCCATCGCTCACCAGCACGATGATCGCCGGATCGAGGCGCGGGAAGAACTCGGCGGCGCAGGCCGGGTTAGTGCACAGCAGGACGTGGCCGGCGCGGATGGGAACGGTCGGGCTGCCGCAGACTCCGCAATGACGCTGCCGCGCGCGCCACAGGGACAGCCCGCGCGCGTAGGCGAGCAGCGCCGCGTCCTCGTCGCCGAGCCGCGGCGCAAGCGGACGCAGCTCCTCGAAGCCGGTGCCGGGTGGCAGCTGCACGTTGTCATCCGGCGGCAGGTCGATGAGCACCACGCGCTCGCCGCGGAACCAGCCGAGCAGCAGCAGCTGCGCCTCGGCTGCCCGCCGCACCAGCGGGGAATCGTGGGTCAGGAAGGCGATCGCCGGCTCCCCCTCGAGGTGCAGCAGCTGGGTGCTGCCGCGTCCGAGCAGGTAGCGCGTGCCAGGATCCGCGCGCGCCGAAGACAGCCAGTCACGCTGTTCGCGCGCCTCGGCGCGCCGGTCGAGGTAGGAACCTGAAAAGAAGTTGGGCCGGTAGTGATCCATGAGCGCCGCACGCCGCCAGGGGCAGCGGCGGATTCTAGCAGTGCGCGTCGGCGGCCCCGGTACAGTGCAGGCAGCGCCGGACGCGCAGCCCGAACGGCTCGATGACCATGAGGGCGCTGCAGCCGCCGCACCAGCCGACGCGCAGCTGCTCGCCGCGCGTCAGGGCGTTGGCCAGGAACACCGCGTGCTCGAAGGAGATCAGGGCAGCCGGGCGCGCCATCTGGTAGGCCTCAAAGGCGGTGCACAGCAGCGCGCCGCGCGCCAGTCCCGTGGCCGAGCCGGGCGAGTGCGCGGCGTCGGCGTACGAGACCACGCCGAGGAGCCAGAGCGCGGTGGCCAGCGCCAGGGTCTCCTCCTGCAGTCGCAAGGAGCGCGTGAAGTAGGCGATCTGGTGCGGTGACTTGCCGCGGTGGCGCGGCATCTCGCTGCGCGCCTCCCCGAGGTACGAGCGGTACAGCTTGCGGATGCGGTCGTCGCTGAGGCCCGTCCACGCGCGGATGGTCTGCGTGCGCGCCTCGTGGCGCAGGAAACGCAGTGCCAGTTCCATGCGCACCCGCTCTTGATGGTAGCGATCGTCGCAGATCCGCATGCACTTCTCCCGCGGCAGCTCCCAGGCATTTTGGTGGGAATTAACCAAATTTGAAACACGCAAAATTGGTTAAAAATCACCAAATCTGCGGATGGCTTCCGCGCGGCATCTGGTTACCATAGCCACCCTTTGGGTACGGGAGGCGTGTCATGTTGCTGCAGTGCGAGACCGATTGCGGAGCTGGCGGGGGCATCGATCCGGCGGCGGCGTGGCTGCGCAGCGAGACACTCGAGTCGCTCATCGACCTGAACGAGGTGTGCCTCGAGCTGCTCGCGGCGCAGGCGCGCGCCAGCTGCGGCAGCTCTCTGCTTGCGCAGATCGCAGCGCTGTGGAGCGTGCTTGATGGCGGCGGGCGGCGCCGGGCGGCGGGATGTCTCTACGTGCTGCTCGACGCCGGCTTCGCGCACGCGCCGCGCTGGCGCGCGCCCGCCGCCGCGCAGGTCGGCGAGGCGGCCCGCGCCGGCTATGCACCCTTTTTCACCGTGGCGCCGGCCGCCAAGGTGACCCAGGCGGTGTTCACCTTCGCCTGGCACCTCGCCCGCTGCCAGGGTACCGCCGCGCGCCTGCTGCTCGGGATCCCCGCGCCGTGCGTGGAACTCATCGCGCAGCGCACCTTGCGGCAGGTCTGTGACCTCGCGGAGGCCCACCCGGAGTGGCTGAGGCCGCGGTGGCAGGGGCAGCCGCAGGTATGGCGCGACCTGCTGCGCGCGGCCGCCGACGGGGAACCGCGCGCGCTGCAGCGGGCACGGCTGCGCGGCCAGACGCTGCTCGCCGCCGAGGCGCGGCACACGGCCAGCGACGGCCGGCGTGAGTCCCTGGCGCTGCGCGGCGCGCGCTGAGACGCCGGCTTTCCTCTGCCCGCTAAACCCCTGGCGGTGCCGGCGCATCCAACGGGCAGGTGCGCACCCGGGGCGCGATTCCGCCCCCGGGGGGCGGAGCCTTGTGTGCTCCTTAAAAGTTCCGTCCGTTTTTGAGTGCTTCGCGTCCCATACGCTTCTGGCGAAGTATCTCCGCGCGCGCGATGATATAGCCGAATTTCAACCAAGGGACTCCAGGACCATGAAGCAGGCACTGATCGTCGTCGACGTGCAGGAATCCTTCCGCAGCCGTCCGTACTTCCGCGCAGAGGAGCTGCCCGGGTTCCTGCGCAACGTACAGTCCCTCATCAACCGCAGCCGGGCGCGCGGCATCCCGGTGGTACAGGTCCTGCACCGCGAAGGCGGTGATGACCCGCACAACCCCTTCACCGAGGCCTCGGGCCAGGTGCGCGCCATGCCGGAGATCACGCTGCAGCCGGACCTGATCGTCTACAAGCAGGTGCACTCGGCCATGTTCGGCAGGAGCGACGCGGGCCTCACGCTCGAGGCGTGGCTGCGCGAGCGCGGCATCGGCGAACTGCTCATCACCGGGATCCGCACCGAGCAGTGCTGCGAGACCACCGCGCGCCATGCCTCGGACCTGGGCTTCCAGGTGCGCTACGTGACGGACGCCACCCTCACCTTCCCGATGCACACGCGCTCCGGGCGCGAGGTCTCAGCGGCGGAGATCCGCGAGCGTACCGAGATGGTGCTCGACGGTCGCTTCGCGCACATCGTGTCCACGGCCGGCGCCCTGGCTTAGGCGCAGCGTACGCAGGTCGTCGCGTGAGCACGCCCCGTGAAGTGTTGTTCGTCGTGTTGCCGCGCGTGGTGCTGCTTGATCTGGCAGGACCTGCGGATGTGTTCCGCAACGCGGAGGCGCAGTGTCCGGGCAGCTACCGCCTGCGCTTCATCGCGCCCGAGGCAAGCGTGCGCTCGGCCTCCGGACTCGTGCTCGGGGAGCTCGAGCCGCTGCCGGCGCGTCTCCCACCCGGCGCGATCCTCGTACTCACCGGCATCGCCGCCGAGCACCTCGATCCCGGCGAGCCCGCCGCGCGGCGGGTGATCGACTGGCTGCGCTCCCCGGGCGTCACGCCGTCGCTGCTGATGTGCGTGTGCGCCGGCAGCATCCTCGGCGCCCACGCGGGCCTGCTCGCCGGGCGCGACTGCACCACGCACCACCAGCATCTCGAGGAACTGCGGCGCGTCGAGCCACGCGCGCACGTGTTTGACAACCGCATCTTCGTGGAAGACGGCAACGTCATGACCAGTGCCGGGGTGACCGCCGGACTGGACCTGGCGCTGCACGTCATCGGCCGCCAGCTCGATGCGCGCGTGGCCGCCAACGTGGCGCGGGACCTGGTGGTGTACTTGCGCCGCGCGGGCAGCGACCCGGCGCTCTCGCCCTGGGTGATGCACCGCAATCACCTGCACCCGGCGGTCCACCGCGTGCAGGACGCCGTGGCGCGCGACCCGACCGCGCCCTGGGGGGCGCGGGAGCTGTCGGCGGTGGCGTGCACCAGCCCGCGCAACCTCGCGCGCCTGTTCGCCGAGCACGCCCGCTGCTCACCGCTTGATTACGTGCAGCTGATCCGTTTCGCGCTCGCCCGGCAGCTGGTGACGCAGAGCCGGCTGAACCTGGAACGGGTGGCGGCGCGCGCCGGCTTTCGCTCCGCGCAGCACCTGCGGCGCGTGTGGGCGCGCTGGGAGCCGCAGCCGCCGAGCGCCTTGCGCGGCCGCGACGTGCAGGCCGCCTGAGTGCGCCTTCAGTAGATTGCGATATCGCGCCGGCCGTTGGAGTCGCGCGCCCCGCGGAACATACCCTCGGTGCTGAAATCCATCGCAATGCGGCCGGCGTGATCCACCGCGATCAGCCCGCCGTCACCGCCGAGCGCGGGCAGCACCTCGTGCAGCATCTCGCGCACCGCCTCCTCCAGCGCCAGTCCGCGGTACTCGACCGCGGCGCACACGTGATGGGCGGCCACCGCGCGGATGAAGTACTCGCCGTGGCCGGTGGCGGACACCGCGCACACCCCGTTCTTGGCGTAGGTGCCGGCGCCGATGATGGGTGAGTCGCCGACCCGCCCGGGGCGCTTGTTGGTCATGCCGCCGGTGGAGGTCGCGGCCGCCAGGTTGCCGGCGTCGTCGCGCGCCACGGCGCCGACCGTGCCCTTGGTGGCCGGCACCAGCTCCGAGACGCGCTCGCCGCGCTGCTCCGCCTGCAGCTGCTCGAGGCGCTCGGCGGTGCGGAAGTAGCGGTTGGGCACGAGCGTGAGGCCCTCCTCCAGGGCAAATTCCTCCGCCCCCGGACCCACGAGCAGCACGTGCCGTGACTTCTCCATGACGTGGCGCGCCAGGTCGACCGGGTTCTTCACGTGGCGCAGCGAGGCGACCGCTCCGGCGCGCATCTGCTTGCCATCCATGATGGCGGCGTCGAGCTCGACGGCGCCGTCACGCGTCAGGGCCGCGCCGTGGCCGGCGTTGTAGCACGGGTCGTCCTCGAGGATGCGCACCGCGGTCGCCACCGCGTCCAGACTCGAGCCGCCGCGCTCGAGCACCGCGTAGCCGCCGTCGAGTGCCGCCTCGAGGCCCGCGCGGAAGCGCTGCTCGCGCTGCGCCGAGAGACTGGCGCGCGGTACCGCGCCGGCGCCGCCGTGTATGGCAATGGCATGCATGGGGTGAGCTTTCCTGCAGTTACTTGTCGCGGTACATGGCAATCTCGCGGCGCCCGTGCGCGTCGCGCGCGGCGCGGAACATGCCGACGCTGTTGAAGTCCATGACGATGTTGCCGGCCAGGTCGACGGCGATCACGCCACCCTCGCCGCCGGCGGCGGTGAGCTTGCCGTGCAGCACCTCGTTCACCGCCTGCTCGAGCGGCTCGTGCTTGTACTGCACCAGCGCGCAGATGTCATAGGCGAGCACGGCGCGAATGAAATACTCGCCGTCCCCCGTGCCCGACACCGCGCAGCTGTCGTTGCTGGCGTAAGTGCCCGCGCCGATGAGCGGTGAATCACCCACCCGGCCGCGGTGCTTGTTGCTCAGGCCCCCGGTGGAGGTCGCGGCGGCGAGGTTGCCGCTGCGGTCGAGCGCTACCGCGCCCACGGTACCGGTGCCCTGGGGTGTGGCGGCGCCGCCGCGGGCCTCCGCGGCGCGCTTGTCCTCTTCGAGCTGCGTGATGCGGGCGCGCGTGCGGAAGTAGCCGCGCGGCACCAGCACGATTCCCTGCTCGAGCGCGAATTCCTCGGCGCCCTCGCCCACCAACAGCACGTGCGGGCTCTTCTCCATCACCAGGCGCGCCAGCTCCACCGGGTTTTTCACGTGGCGCACGGCCGCGACCGCGCCGGCACGCGGGCCATGCCCGTCCATGATGGCGGCGTCGAGCTCCGCATCCCCGTCCTGGTTGAGGACCGCGCCGCGCCCGGCATTGAACTGCGGGTCATCCTCCAGCACGCGCACGGCGAGGCTCACGGCGTCCAGGCTCGAGCCGCCGCGCTCGAGCACGGCGTAGCCGGCATCGAGTGCCGCCGCGAGCCCGGCGCGGTAGCCGGCGGCCTTGTCAGGCGTCATCTTCGCAGGATCGATGACGCCGGCGCCGCCGTGGATGGCGAGCGCGATCGGCGGCGCCGCCGGGGGCGGCGCGGGCGGCTTGGCGGCGAACGCCGGCTCGGCCAGCAGCAGCAGCGCGGTAACCAGCGGCATGTTCAGGCGCGACATTTGTTTCTCCCCGCGGCTATGATCGAAGCCGCACCCCGGCCGGCTGACGCCGCGGCCTCAGGTTCGCTCCTCAGTATTGGTGAATCTTAGAGTGAAACCCGCCCCCCCGCAGCGGATCCGCAGCCTCTTGGTCGCAAATCGCGGCGAGATCGCCATTCGCGTGATGCGGGCGGCCAGCGAGCTCGGCCTGCGCACCGTGGCGGTCTACTCGCACGAGGACCGCTTTTCGCTGCACCGGACCAAGGCCGACGAGGCCTACCTCGTCGGCCGCGACAAGGGCCCCGTCGAGGCCTACCTCGACATCGCCGACATCGTGCGCATCGCGCGCGAGGCGCAGGTGGACGCCATCCACCCCGGCTATGGCTTCCTCGCCGAGAACCCGGAGTTTGCGGCCGGCTGTGCCGCGGCGGGCATCATTTTCGTCGGCCCGCAGCCGGAGACCATGCGCCGGCTCGGCAACAAGGTGGCGGCGCGGCAGCTCGCGGTCGCCGCCGGGGTGCCGGTCATGCCGGCGACCGCGCCGCTGCCCGAGGACCTCAGCGCGTGCGCGCGCCTGGCGGCCGAGGTCGGCTACCCGGTGATGCTCAAGGCGAGCTGGGGCGGCGGCGGGCGCGGCATGCGCGTGGTGGAAAGCGACGCGCAGCTGGCGGAGCTGCTGCCGCTGGCACGGCGCGAGGCGCAGGCCGCCTTCGGCAACGACGAGGTGTACCTCGAGAAGCTGGTGCGTCATGCGCGCCACGTGGAGGTGCAGGTGCTCGGGGATGAGCACGGCACGCTGGTGCACCTGTACGAGCGCGACTGCACCGCGCAGCGGCGCAACCAGAAGGTGGTGGAGCGTGCCCCGGCGGTGTTCCTCGATGAGGCGCAGCGCGCCGGGCTGTGCGCGGCGGCGCTCAAGATCGCGCGCGCCGCCGACTACCGCAACGCCGGCACGGTGGAATTCCTGCAGGACGCCGACAGCGGGCGCTTCTACTTCATCGAGGTGAATCCGCGCATCCAGGTCGAGCACACCGTGACCGAGTGCGCGACCGGCATCGACCTCGTCAAGGCGCAGCTGCGCATCGCCGGCGGGGCGCGCATCGGCACGCCCGAGAGCGGCGTGCCGCCGCAGGAGCAGATCCGCATCAGCGCGCACGCCTTGCAGTGCCGCATCACCACCGAAGATCCGGAAAACAACTTCATCCCCGACTACGGCACCATCAGCGCCTATCGCAGCCCGGCCGGCTTCGGCGTGCGCCTGGATGCCGGCACCGCCTACACCGGCGCCATCATCACGCGCTCCTACGATTCGCTGCTGGTGAAGGTCACCGCCTGGTCACCCACGCCCGAGGAGACCATCGCGCGCATGCACCGCGCGCTGTGGGAGTTCCGTATCCGCGGCGTGGTCACCAACCTGCGCTTCCTCGACCAGCTCATCACCCATCCGCGCTTCGCGCAGGGGGAGTACACCACGCGCTTCATCGAGCAGACGCCGGCGCTGTTCAAGTCGCCGCGCAAGCGCGACCGCGCGAGCCGCATCCTCACCTTCATCGGCACCACCATCGTCAACGGCAACGTCGAGACCCGCGCGCGGCCGCGGCCCGCGAGCTTCGAGAGCGTGCGGCTGCCGCCGCTGCCGTTGCCGCTGCCGCCGCCCGTGCCGGGCACGCGGCAGAAGCTCGAGGAGCTCGGGGCCGAGCGCTTCGCGCAGTGGATGCTCGCCGAGGAGCGCGTGCTCCTGACCGACACCAGCATGCGCGACGCCCACCAGTCGCTGCTCGCCACGCGCCTGCGCACGCTCGACATGACCGCGATCGCGCCCTATTACGCCGCCCTGCTGCCGCAGCTGTTCTCGGTGGAGTGCTGGGGCGGGGCCACCTTCGACGTCGCGCTGCGCTTCCTGCGCGAGGACCCGTGGGCGCGCCTGGCGCAGCTGCGCGAGCTGATGCCGAACCTGCTGCTGCAGATGCTGCTGCGCTCGGCCAACGCGGTCGGCTACGCGAACTACCCGGACAACGTGGTGCGCTTCTTCGTGGCGCGCGCCGCGGCCGGCGGCGTCGACGTGTTCCGCATCTTCGATTCGCTCAACTGGGTGGAGAACATGCGCGTCTCGATCGATGCGGTGCGCGCGAGCGGCAAGCTGTGCGAGGCGGCGATCTGCTACACCGGCAACCTGAGCGACCCGCACGAGAAGAAGTACACGCTCGACTACTACCTCGGGATCGCGCACCAGCTCAAGGCCGCCGGCGCCCACGTGCTCGGCATCAAGGACATGGCGGGGCTGTGCCGGCCGCGGGCGGCATATGCGCTCGTCAAGGCGCTGAAGGACGAGGTGGGCCTGCCGGTGCACTTCCATACCCACGACACCAGCGGCATCGCCGCCGCCAGCGTGTTCGCGGCGGTGGCGGCCGGCGCGGATGCGATCGACGCGGCGATCGACGCCATGAGCGGCCACACCTCGCAGCCGAACCTGGGCTCCATCGTCGAGGCGCTGCGCTACGGGCCCCGCGATGCCGGCATCGATCCGGCGAGCCTGCGCACCATCTCCGCCTACTGGGAACAGGTGCGCCGCCACTACGGCGCCTTCGAGAGCGACATGCGCGCCGGCGCCTCCGAGGTGTACGTGCACGGCATGCCCGGCGGGCAGTACACCAACCTGCGCGAGCAGGCGCGCGCGCTCGGGATCGCGGAGGCGCGCTGGCCGGAAGTGGCCGCCACCTACGCGGACGTCAACGCGCTGTTTGGCGACATCGTCAAAGTCACGCCGACCTCCAAGGTGGTCGGGGACCTGGCGCTGCTCATGGTGAGCTCGGGCCTCAGCCGCGAGCAGGTGCTCGATCCGGGCACCGAGGTGGCGTTCCCGGAGTCGGTGGTGCAGCTGTTCCGTGGCGAGCTGGGCCAGCCCCACGGCGGCTTCCCCGCCGCGCTGCAGAAGAAGGTGCTCAAGGGGGCGGCCCCGCTCACGGGGCGTCCCGGGGCGACGCTGCCGGCGGTGGACCTCGAGGCCGCGCGCGCGCGCGTTCAGCGCGAGCTGCCGCGGCCGGCAACCGACGAGGACCTCGCCTCTTATCTCATGTACCCGCGCGTGTGGCTGGAGTATGCGCGTGAGCGGGCGCTGTACGGCGACCCGGGCATCCTGCCGACGCCGGTGTTCTTCTATGGTATGGAACCGGGGCAGGAAATCAGCGTCGACATCGAGCGCGGCAAGACGCTCATCGTGCGCTACCTCGCCAGCAGCGAGCCGCACGATGACGGCACGCGCACGGTCTTCTTCGAGCTCAACGGCCAGCCGCGCTCGGTGCGCGTCGCCGACTCAGGGCAGGTGGCGCGGCGCGCCCCGCCGCGCAAGGTCGAGGAGGGCAATGCCACGCACGTCGGCGCGCCCATGCCGGGCACGGTCGCCAGCGTCGCGGTGGTGCCGGGCAGGAAGGTGGCGCGCGGTGAGCTGCTGCTGACGCTGGAGGCGATGAAGATGGAGACCGCGGTGCGCGCCCCGGCGGCCGGCGAGGTCACCGAGGTGCTGGTGCGCGCCGGCCAGGCCGTCGAGGCGCGCGACCTGCTGCTCATCGTCAGCTAAAGCGGCCGCGCCCTTCAGAGCGCATCCTTCAGCGGCACCGCTGCGTCGGCGAGCTTGTTCAGATCCGGTCGCGCGTGCGCGGCGATCAGCTTGCGCGCAGCCATCTGGTCCTTGGGGGCGTTGATGCTGTCGATGGCAACCAGTTCCCCGCCGCGCAGGTAACAGGCGCTGAAGCTGCGGTTCTTTGGTTCGCCACGCAGCACCACGGTGTCGTAGCCCATCCCGACGCCGACGATGATCAGCTTCAGATCGAACTGGTCGGACCAGAACCACGGCACCTTGTCGTGCGGGGTGGGCGTGCCGAGCAGATTCAGCGCCACGGTGTTGCCCTGCTCGAAGGCGTTGTCGACCGACTCCAGGCGCAGGTGCCGCCCGTACTGGCGGTTGAGGTGGCTCGCGCAGTCGCCGGCGGCGTAGATCCCCTCATCGGCGGTGCGGCAGTGCACGTCCGTCACCACGCCGTTCTCGCACTCAAGTCCGGCGGCCTTGGCCAGTTCATCCGCCGGCACGACGCCGACGCCGACGAGCACGATGTCGGCCGGGTATTCGCCGCCTTCCTCGGTGAGCACCGTGCGCACGCGCCCGCTGCGTGCATCGGCGTGCAGCGCGCGCACGCGTGCGTTGCAGTGGATGCGCACGCCCTGGCGGGCGTGCTCGGCGGCGTAGAAGGCAGACACCTCGGGGCAGGTCACGCGGTTCATCACGCGCTCGGCCATCTCGAGCACCGTGACCTCCAGGCCGAGCTCGCGCACGGTGGCGGCCACCTCCAGGCCGATGTAGCCGCCGCCGATGATGACCATGCGCGCGCCCGGGGCGCACTCGGCGCGGATGCGGTCGACATCCGCGATGGTGCGCAGCGTGTGCACGCCGGGAAGCTCGCCGCCGGGCGCGAGCAGGCGCCGCGGGCGGCTGCCCGTGGCGAGCAGCAGCGCGTCGTACGGCAGCACCAGCCCGTCATCCAGGCGCACGTGGCGCTCGCGGCGGGCGATGTCCGTGACGCGCCGACCCAGGTGCGCGGCGACGCCGTGCTCGGCGAAGAAATGGGCCGGGCGGATCAGCAGGCGCTCGCGCTCGAGGGCACCGGCGAGGTACTTCTTGGAAAGGGGCGGGCGCTGGTAGGGCAGCCAGGGCTCCTCGCCGATCAGGGTGAGCTTGCCCGTGAAACCCTTGCGGCGCAGGGTATCCACGGCCTGTACGGCGGCCTGTCCGGCGCCCGCGATCACGATCTGCTCGTACATCGGCAGGAAGAATAGCCCATGACATGCACCCGTGAGCGCACCAGCACGGGGCGCGAGCGCCAGCACGGGGCGCGCCATGCTGGTGCGCGCGCGGCCCGGCCGGCAGCGCAGGCGCGGCGCCCAAGCCCCATTCGCGCCGATTCGACGGCGTGGCATGAAAACTGCAAAATCCCCCGCGCCCCACGTTTCGCCCCCAGCCGGAGAGCCTCCATGAAACTTGTCACTGCGATCATCAAGCCCTTCAAGCTCGACGACGTGCGCGCCGCGCTCTCCGACATCGGCGTCTCGGGCATGACGGTGACGGAGGTGAAGGGCTTCGGGCGCCAGCGCGGCCACACCGAGCTCTACCGCGGCGCGGAGTACGTGGTGGATTTCGTTCCCAAGACCCGCATCGAAGTCGCGGTGCGCGGCGAGCTCGTCGACCAGGTGATCGAGGCGGTCATCAAGTCCGCCAAGACCGGCAAGGTCGGCGACGGCAAGATCTTCATCACCGATATCGAGCGCGTGATCCGCATCCGCACCGGGGAGACCGACGACGCCGCACTCTAGCTAAAGGGACATTGGGCGCCCGCGCGCCGCGGGCTATTCTTAAGTCATGCCCACCGCGATCCGTTTCTACGAGCACGGCGGACCCGAGGTCTTGAAGGCCGAGGAGTTCGACCCGGGCAAGCCCGGCCCCCACGAGGTGCAGGTGCGCCAGAGCGCCGTCGGGGTCAACTACATCGATGTCTACGACCGCACCGGGCTCTACCCGGTGAGCCTGCCGAGCGGCCTCGGCCGCGAAGCCGCGGGCATCGTCAGCGCCCTTGGCCGTGGCGTGCGCGGCTTTCGCAAGGGCGAGCGCGTCGCCTACGTGCACTCTTCCCCGGGCGCCTACGCCCAGTTGCGCAACGTGCCCGCCGAGCGCCTGGTGAAGGTGCCCAAGGGCATCTCGGATGAGCAGGCCGCCGCCCTCATGCTCAAGGGCCTCACGGCGCAGTTCCTGATCCGCCGCACCTACCGCGTGGCGCGCGGCGACACGCTCCTGGTGCACGCCGCCGCCGGCGGTGTCGGCCTCATCCTGTGCCAGTGGGCGAAGGCGCTCGGCGCGACGGTCATCGGCGTGGTGGGGAGCGAGGCGAAGGCGGAGATCGCCAAGAAGCACGGCTGCCGGCACGTGCTGATCTCCGGGCGCGATGAACTGGTCGCGGGCGTGAAGGCGCTGACCCGTGGCGCCGGCGTCGCCGCGGTCTACGACGCGGTCGGCAAGGACACCTTCATGGATTCGCTCGACTGCCTGAAGCGCTTAGGCATCCTCATCAGCTACGGCAACGCCTCCGGGCCGCCCCCGGCAATCAGCCCGCTGGAGCTCACCAAGCGCGGCTCGCTCTTCCTCACCCGCCCCTCCCTCTTTAACTACATCGCCACGCGCGAGGAACTGGCGGCCGGGGCGCGCGAACTGTTTGCGGCGGTGAAGGCGCGCAAGGTGCGGGTGGTAATCGGCCAGCGCTATCCCCTGGCGCGGGCAGCCGAGGCGCATCGGGACCTCGAGGGCCGGCGCACCACCGGCTCGACGGTCCTGTTGCCGTAGCCGCGCGGCTGTCGGTCGGGCAGGGAGGCTCGGTCCCGGCCAGACAGGCGCTTGCGCGTCGCGGGCGGCGCCACAGGGCCCGGGCACAGCGGGCCGCCATTGCAACCGACCGCTGCTGCCGATCAGGACGGTGCTCCTTGGGAGCGCGCGCCCGCCCGACTCAGCCCGAGGTCATTTGACCGTTATGGTGAACGACGGCAGCGCCGCGCCCGCGCACCCATCCGTCACGCTGATGAGGATGCCTGGGTAAGTTCCCTTGACCGTGGTGCCGCTCAGCCGCCCGGTGGTCGTGTTGAAGCTCGCCCAGGACGGCTTTCCCGCTATGGAGAACGACAGGGTGCCGGTGTTGCCGGCAAAGTCCGCGGCGGTCGGGGTGAACGAGTAGAGCACCCCCGCCTTGGGCTTCAGGTCAGGCGCGCCGGAGAGGGTTGGTGGCGGTGGCGGTGACGGCGACGGTGGTGGCTCGCTCGAGGCCTGGTTGCCCTCGAGCCGAGTGTTGATCGTGTAGTAGATGTTCTCCAGGCGCCAGCGGAGCGCTCCGGAGGGATTGGGATAGGTGGCAACCGGGGTAAAGGGGGCTGCAAGCATCGCGACCGCGGCAATGCGTTGATCCGCGGCCAGCACCTGCAGGGCGGCACCGTCATAGTACGTGGCTGCCTTGGCGAAGGCCGCCTGGCTGGTGGAGATGCACTGCTGCAGCTGGTACGTGAAATTCCCCGGCGCCGTAACGGTCGGTGGGCTCGGGGCAGCCAGGGCTGACGCGCTGGTCTCATTCTGGATCGTGGCGAGCACGTTGGTGTACTTGGACGCGGTGAGGCCGCCCAGTCCCCCCGTGACGGCCGCCGTGTTCAGGCTCAGACCGACGCCAAACAATGACATTCCATAGCTCTTCGAGGTGCCCCCGTCGCAACCACTGGTAACTTCCAGCAGTTTATTTCCCTCCACGACAAGTCCCTCGCCGTCGAGGGGTGCCCAGGCAAGCGTGCCGAGCGGCGGCGTGCCGGGCGCGGGTGGGTTGCAGAGCGGATCGGTGGGCGATGGTGGCAGTATGTTGAGCAGATTCGAGTCGTTGAAGATCAGCGTCCCGTTGAAAGGATAAGCGCCCGGGGTCGCATAGGCCTGGGTCAGGGTCTTGATCAGGGCAAACCCCTTGCCCGAGGGTCCGGAGCTGCCGCACAGCGAAGCGGGTATGACTGTCGTGCCGCTGAATCCGGCGCACACCGTCGAAACCGGCAGGTCGGTCGTGCAGGTGCTGTTGGGTTGCACGAGCCGCGGATCCACCGCTACCACGCACACGTCTTCCAGGACGTTGCCCGTCAGGGAAAGAGTCGGCGGCACCTGGTGCGTGAGCACTCTGCCGCCCAGCAGGTCGCAGCCGTTCGTCTGCTGGCTCTGGCAGGCGGTGAGTGGCGCGTAAGCGGCATTGGTGAGGGCCAGGCCCTGCGGATGCTGCACGCCCGAGGTCACTGTGGCCAGCAGCTGGCCGGCACCGTTGAACTGCAGGATGTCCCCGCCGTTGTTGTTCGCCACGAAAGCGTACGGCACTCCGGCCTGGATCCCTGTCTTGATCTTGAACTGTCCGTTGCCCAGGTTGTCGGCGAACGTCGCCGGTGTCTCGTTGGGCGTCAGGCGATACTTGAGGATCGTGCCGCGTGCGGTCGTGACCAGCAGGCTGTTGTCCGCGGGCCAGAATGCCAGCCCGCCGGGCACGGTCCCGGCCGGCAGCGTAAGCAATACGGTCGGCGCGGTCGCCGCGAGCGGACCGTGGCCGTTGCTGCCCGCGTACTTCAATACCATCGAGGGATTGTTGGTCAGCACCAGCACGTCTCCGGGGCTGACCACCGGCAGCGTGCCCCCGGGCGGGATGATGGTGGTGCCGGCCACGAGGGTTTCCTGCAGGTTTTCGCTGGAACCATAGTTCGCGTCGAGCAGCACCGCAGTGCCAAAACCGCCCGTGCCATTCGCCGGCAAGACCCACAGTTGCGGCGACGAGGTCGCGCCCGGCTTGGCATTGACCACGAACAGATTGCCGGCGGCATCGAGCGAGAGACCGTCAGGATTAGCCGGACCCGCGCCGCCCGCGCTGAACACCACGGTGCCCTGGGTCGGCATGCCGGGCCCGAAGTCACCCGGATAACGCACGATCACGCCGCCCTGGTTATCCGCTGCCAACAGATCGAGCTGCAGTGAAGCGGGGTTGGAAAGGAACGCCAGCGACGTCAGCCGGTGCAGCGAGCCCCCGTCGGTGTTCAGAACGGTGATGTTACCGCCGCCGTTGCTGAAGACCACGTTGTAGATCGCGTCATTGGAGGAGTTTGCCGCGGTTACCGTGAGGTTCTGGGTGTGACCGAGAGCGGTCGCCATGAGTGTCGTGAGAGCGAGCAGCGCGCGCAACGCGATTGCGTTGCCGACCGTGGAATTGCGCATCGAGCCTCCGTCGCTAGGCGGTTGTAACCGCTTCTAGTTGGTGTTGCGTCCGATCGGCGCGCCGTACAGCGTGGGGACGATCGTTAAGCGGATGTTGTTAGCCGGTGAGGCTAGCATGTTCTTACCTCCACGATCGGAGGAACTTGATTTGACAGTAGGTGTGTGCGTCCGGAAGTTTCGTCCCGGTCATTGCAGTGTAGTCAGCGGCGCTGCCGCCGGGCTCGCCGCCACCGGACCCGCCGTCACCGGGCTTGCCGCCGGCGCGGCAACGGCGCGCGGCCTCGCGCTCGCGAAGCGGCGCACGTCCTGCGGGCGGCCCCAGCGGCGGTACAGGTCCTGAACATAGCGGCGCGCCAGTTCGCGATACATCGGCACCACGCCCGTGTCATCGCTCAAAATCGCGTAACCGCGCAGCAGCTGCTTTTCTGCCGCCGGATAGTCACCCAGCCCGGCCAGCGCGGCGCCATTGACTGAGTCGGCGAGCGCCGCCTTCCAGTTGCTGGCCGACAGGGCTGCCGTAAAGATCTCGCCTGCCGTGTGCGCCGAGGCGAGCGCCTCGGGGTACTGCTGCGTCGCGACTTGCAGAATCGCGACATGGATGAGGCTGCTTGCAATCTCGGGATTGGAGTTATCGAACAGCCGGCGGCGCATCGCCAGGCCTTCCTCAAGATAACCCTCGGCATGGGGGTAGTCTCCGGTCTCCGTCAACCAGTAGCCGAGCCGGTTCATGATGCGGGCGACGTCGGGATTGTCGCCGGGGAAGAGCTTCTGGTAGATGCTGAGCGATTCGCGCTCAGCCTCCAGGGCAGCCTGGGCATCGCCCCGGTCGTAGTAGACGAAAGCGAGGTTGTTGAGGGTCTGCGCAACGAGCGGATGCGTGTTGCCGAGCAGCTCCCGGCGCATGGCGAGGCTCATGCGATAGCCCGTTTCGGCGCCCTCCAGATTGCCGCGGTCATGCATCACGTTCGCGATGTTGTTCAAGGAGGTCGCGATCTCGGGGTGCTTGGTGCCGAGCAGCCGGCGGTTCATCGCCAGGGCTTCCTGCAGCAGCCGCTCCGAGCGATCGTAGTCGCCCTTGTCGTAGAGCATCAGTCCGAGATCGTTGAGCGCGGCGGCGAAGTCCGGGTGGGGTTGCGAACCCCACAGTTCGCGATGCATGGCGACCGCACTCTGCACCAGGGGGATCGCCTCGTTCAGCTCGCGCTGATTGACTGCCCGCGCCAGCACCTGCAGCGTGCGCGCGGTGTCCTCGTGCGCGCCGCGGAACAGCCGTTGCTGTATCGCGAGCGCCTCGCGCAGGCTGCGCTCCGCCTCCGCATAGTGGCCGCGTTCGATCTGTTCCGTACCGAGGCCGAAGAGACTCTTGGCAAGCGCCGCATCGTCGCGCTCGCCCGCCGGCAGCGCGCGCTGCAGCGCGATCGCCTCGAGGTACGCGCCCTCGGCGCCCGCATACTCTGCGCGCACGGTCTGGAGGTCGGCGACATGGCTCAGCGACAGCGCGAGTTCCGCGTGCGCGTCCCGCGGCAGCTCGCGCCGTTTCGTGGCCGCCGTTTCCAGCAGCGGCTGCGCCTGGTCGTACAGGCCAAGACCCATGTACACCGTGCCGAGGGTGTCCATCAGGGTCGCCTGAACGCGGGGTTCATGGATGAGTTGCGTCTGGACCCGCGCCGCTCCTTTGTCCAGTATTTCGCGTGCGGTCAGACTGTTGCCGCGCGCCACGCTCGGGTCGGAGATCCGGAACAGGTCCACGAGAAACGTGGTGGTCTGACGCGCGGTCTCGGCCTCGCGCTTGGCGATCACGGTCTGGCGCTGGGCGTTGGTGCGGGCGATGAGCGCGGCGGCGGCGAGTCCGCTGGTGAGCACCATGCCGGCGAGCAGCCCGGAGGCAACCGCGGCCAGCTGGCGCTGCCGGCGGTGCTGCTCGCGCTGGCGCAGAGAGTTGTAGCCCACGTCCAGAATCCCGGCGATCAGCTTCAGTTTCGCGTTGAAGCGACCGTCCTTGCCGGGGCGTGCATCGGCGGCGATCGGCTCGGTGCGCGTCGTGCTGAGAGTGCCGTCGGCGCCTAACCGGTAGCGCAGCGCCGGTGGAAAACACTCCAGGTGAGCCTGCGCGGGGTCGTCGGACGCGTTCGGCTCGCCGTCGACGATGAAGCAGAAGATCCGGTCCTCGCGGCCGAGGCGCTTGAACGCCAGGATCTCCTCGTTTACCCAGCGCGAGCGCGCAGCGCTCGGAGAGCAGATCACGATCTGGCAGACGGACTTGTTCAGGGCTTCGTTGATGGACGCGCCGAGATCGGTAGCGCTGGCGAGCTCCTCGCGGTCGCGGAAAATCGGGGCGAGCCGCTTCGGTACGGGGCCGCGGGCGGTGGCCCGGCCGACGAGTTGCTTGGGAGGACGGTAGGATTCCAGCGCCTTGTGCAGCCAGCTGCCCCACTTTGCGTCGCGGTGGCTGTAGCTGAGGAAGGCCCAGTACTGGGGCGCGTTCAGGACACGGTCTTCAACGGCGAATCCTCCCGGCCGCGGTGTACGTTTTAGTTATAAGCGCGAGGCCCTCGGCACTAAGAGTCTAACACGTCTCGGGTGCGCGAAAGCCGCAGGCGGGTCGGAATGCGTTGTCCCTCGCCCCCGGCAGGCGGCACAATGCAGACAGCAACCACCTGCATCCCACCGGCAACCCGACGCTTGGCTGACCAGCCCCCCCACAGAAACTCACCCTTCGTCGTTGGCGTTTCCGGGCATCGCGACCTGCATCCGGACGATGTGGAGCAATTGCGCCGGGTACTCGCAGAGTTCCTGCAGCAGCTGCGCGGGCATCTTCCGGACTCCGAGCTGCGCGTCATGGCGGGCATGGCCACGGGCGCCGACCTGCTGGTGGTGCAGACTGCCCTCGAACTCGGAATCGGCGTCGACGCCATGCTTCCCATGGGTCTTGAGCAGTACGCGGCAGACTTCGATCCCGACTCCTTCGCCGTGCTCGAGCGGCTGCTGGCTCACCCTCAGGTGCGTTGCCTGGAGCTGCCGCTCAGTGCACGCGCAGAGGAGGGCGCGCGGGCCAATGGCGTCTTGGGCCGCGACGCGTGCTATACGGTTCTCACGCAAACCCTGACGCGCGGCTGCAGCCTGCTGATCGCGCTGTGGGACGGGGAGTCATCGCTGCTGCCCGCCGGCACTGCGGACACGGTGCTGCGCTATCTCGGCGTACGCACCGACCGCAACCGGGACGATACGCAGCTGCAGTTCATCGAGGCGTCTGCCGACCACGAGCTGCCCGCCCGGCTCGTCTACTGGATCCCGGTGGCCCGAGCCAAAGCCGGTGCCGCGACGGAGGACATTGCCCCCTGCTTTCTTGCCGGCCTGAGCGATAACGCACTGCTGCGATTGCCGACCATGCCCCACCGCTTGCAGGTGCACCTGCACTCACTCAATACCTACAACCGCGAGTACCAGCGCCTGAGCACTCGCTGGCACGGCCGTGCTCCTCCGGACTCCCTCATGAGCGGCGTGCCGGCGATGATGGTGGGCAGCGCCCACGACCGTCTGGCGCTGGAGCAGATCGATGCCCAGTACGGCAAGGCCGATGCACTGGCGCTGCACTTCCAGAAGCGCTCGGATCAGTTGTTCGCCTTCTTCAACCTCGTGGCCTTTGCCATGGGTCTGGCGTATCTCTCCTATGAGAAATTCTTCAGCACGCGCCTGTTGTTGCTCGGCTACCTGCTCATCCTGCTGTCGAGCGCCGGTTTGTATTACCTGTTGCACGAGCGTCACTGGTTCGCGAAGCACCTGATGTGTCGGGCGCTCGCCGAAACACTGCGCGTGAAGTTCTACCTGAGGCTCGCCAGCGGCGAGCAGCTGGTGGACGCTGAGGAAGTGCTCTCGCTCTCGGGTGTAAACCGCTTTCACGGCTTCGGCTGGATCGGCCATGTCCTGGTCTCCCTTGAATGGCCGGCGGCGCGCGCCGACGACGGACAGGCAGCCAGGCGCGCGGACGGCGTCAACCTCGCCTGGATCGAGACTCAGCGCCAGTACTTTGTCCGCAAGGTGGCCCAGCTGCATCGCAGCGGGATACGCACCAAGTGGCTGAAGCGCGGCCTGTTCGCCACGATTGTGGTAGTCGTCCTGGTCCTGCTGCTGCTCGGGGAGTCCGCGGCCCATATGCATGTCCTTGGCATATCGCTCGAAAATGCCCTGACGTTCGTCATGGGTCTGGTCGCGGTCGTGCTCGCTTCCTGGGAACTGCACCAGAACAAGATGGCCACCCGCGAATTGCTGTGGCAGTACCGCAATCAGCTCAAGCACTTCTCCCGCGCGCGCACACAACTGGCACGCACCTTTGCCGCCAGCCGCCGCCTGGAGATTCTTGCCGAACTCGGCAAGGACTCGTTGATGGAGAGCTACCTATGGACCATCCATCGGTTTCATCGCGAGCACGAACCGCCGGGCCGACCCTGAGCGGCACCCCGAGCGGCCAGTTGAGCGCCCCGCGGGCGACCCGCTCCTTGCGGGCTGCGGTTCGCGGCGTTGCGGAGCTGCTGCTCGAGCGCCCGGGGCCGTATGCCCGCGCTTTCGAGCAGCTCATCCTGGGGCTGATCGTGCTGAGCGTCGCGTCCGTTGGCGTGGAAGCGCTGCCGGGCCTGCCGGCCGGGATCACACGCGCGCTGCGCGTCGGCGAGATCCTCGTCGTTGCCGTGTTCTCGTTCGAGTACCTGCTGCGCCTCATCGCGGCGCGCGAGAAGCTGAAATTCGTCCTGAGCTTCGCCGGCCTGATCGATCTGCTGTCGATCGCACCGTTCTATCTGGGGGGCTTCGACGCTCGCTGGTTGCGAACCCTGCGCCTGTTGCGGCTGCTGCGCGTGCTGAAGCTGCGGACGCATATCCTCGAGAGCAGCGTCGCCGAGCGCACCCGTGAGCTAGCCGAGAAAAATGCGCTGCTCGAGCAGGCGCAGGCGCAGATCAACGCCGAGCTGGGCGTGGCTCGGGCCTTACAGCTCGCGATCCTCCCGGCGACCTTCCCGGCCAGGGCAGGCTGCGAGAGTGCGGCGCGAATGATTCCGGCGACGACGATGGGTGGGGATTTCTACGACTTCATCGAGCTGCCCGGCGGGCAGATCGGGCTGGTAATGGCAGACGTGTCCGGCAAGGGTGTGCCGGCGGCGTTTTTCATGGCGGTCGCGCGCACCAATCTGCGTGGGGTGGCGCCCGATTATGTCAATCCCGGCGCGTGTCTCGCGCGGACCAATACGGTATTGTGCTCGCAGAATCCCCTGGACCTGTTCGTGACCGTGTTCTATTGCATGCTCGACCCGGCCACCGGGGCGCTGCGCTATGCGAACGGAGGGCACAACCCGCCCTACCTGCGCCGCGCCGACGGCTCGGTCGAGGCTCTCAGCGGCGCGGGGGGGCTCGTGCTGGGCGCGATGCCGGACGTCGAGTTTCCGGAGCATCAGATACAGCTGCGCGACGGGGACCTGCTGGTGCTTTATACCGACGGGGTGACGGAGGCCTTCAACCCGGCCGATGAGGCCTATGGCACGGAGCGGCTCATCGACGAGATCCGCGCGCACGGTGCCGGGACGGCCGCGGGCCTGCTGGAGCGGATCTGCCACAGCGTCACGGTCTTTGCCGGCGCCGCACCCCAGTCCGACGACATCACGCTGATCGCGCTCAGCTGGAATCGCACGGCAGCGGGGGCGCTGCAGTGAATATCCAGCTCGAGACGCTCGGCCAGACGACGCTCGTAATGCCGCAGGGGCGCCTTGATTTCGGCAGTGCGCCGGGTTTCCAGCAGCGGCTCGAGCAGCTGCTGGCGGGCGGGGGCACCGCGCCAGCGGCCCTGATCATCGACTGCGCCGGGCTCGACTACGTCTCGAGCGCCGGTCTGCGTGTCTTCCTGCTGGCGGCGCGGGCCGCGCAGCGTGCCGGCACTGCGTTCGCAGTGTGCTCACTGAAGCCGGCGGTGCGCGAAGTGTTCGACCTGAGCGGTTTCGCTCGCATCATCTCGGTGCATGCCGACCGGGCCAGCGCGTTCGCACATCTGCAGCCAGGGCGGGCGTGAAGCAACGCCAAACGGCGGTGGCGGGCGATGCTGCGCATCTGGCGGGGCTGACGGTGTTTCTGCAGGAGTTCTGGTCAGCTGCGAGCCTGCCGCCGACGCAGGCGCTGCCTTTCGAGCTCGCGCTCGAGGAAGTCTTCATGAACGTCGTAATGCACGGCGCGGAAGTGGGCGCCGCGCCGTGGGTAGAAGTGTCGCTGTGCCTGGCCGACGAGGGCCTCACAATGACGGTCGAGGATGACGGTCCGCAGTTCGACCCGCTCTCGCTGCCGCCGCCGGACGTGACGGCAGTTCTCGCCCAGCGTCCGGTCGGCGGCTTGGGGGTGTTCCTGGTGCGTAAGATGATGGATGCGGTCAGTTACCGGCGCGTCGGGGCGCGCAACCGGCTCAGCATGACCAAGCACATCGCGCGCTGACAGCGCGTCGCGTACCACCGGCAGATGGGGCAGTCGCCGGCTGTGCACCCCCGTGCAAGGACGGACGAATTCGCGTAGCGTACGGCTCGAGCGCGACGCGCAGGGCCTGACGGCTGCCACCCGCTGAACGCGCGTCGTGCCGGACAGTTCCTTAGCATAAGAAGAACAATATGTTCGAGATCCAACTGGGGCCCGCAGGAGAGGTCGTGATGGCGGGGCGGCTCGACGCCACGCAATGCGATTCGGCCCTGCGCTTCCTAGAGCGCCTTGCTGAGCCGCGGGTCATCGACCTTGCCCGGCTCGAATATATCGCCAGCTCGGGCCTGCGCGTGTTTCTGATGACGCAGAAACGCATCATGGCCTCGGGGACGGGACTCAGGTTGATCAACGTCAGTCCACAGGTCCACGACATTTTTCGCTATGCCGGCTTCGATCAGATCATCGATATGACCCGGGCGGCGGGCTAGCAGTCCGGTGGCCACAATCCTACGGCTGGCGCACCAACTTTTTGCCCGCTGAGCAGTACTTGTGAGAGAGGACGATGACCCGGTGCTGGTACGGCGCTGTAGGGACGGGGAGCGGAGCGCCTTTGAGCAACTCGTGGTGCGGTACCAGAAACCGGTCTACAACGCCGCGTTGCGGATGCTGCACGATCCTCAGGATGCCATGGATGTCGCCCAGACCACGTTCCTGAAGGCCTTTGAGCACCTGGCGGACTACGACCCGAGCTTCAAGTTCTACAGCTGGATTTACCGCATTGCCGTCAATGAATCCCTCAATGCCCTCGGCGCACGCAAGTCCCTCGAGGCGATCAACGGCGAAGAGCCGGACGAGGCGCCGGGTCCGGACCTGCAGGTCGAGGGCGAGCAGACTGGCCGCGCGATCGAGGATGCACTGATGCGAATCACTCCCGAACTGCGAAGTGTGGTCGTCCTGCGGCATCTGATGCACCTGAGCTACCGCGACATGAGCGACATCCTGGGGCTTCCGGAAAAGACCGTGAAATCAAGGCTGCACAGTGCCCGCATGGCTCTGCGGCAGGACCTGTTGCGATGTGGAACCGTCGGATGACCGATACGGAATACCTCGAGCTCGTTCACGCCGAGATCGACGGCGAGCTCGACGGCGGCCAACGCAGTGAGCTCGCGCGGCGAGTGCTGGCGGATCCGGCGGTCCGGGCGGTGCGCGAGGACCTGCGCAGGCTCTGTGCGAAGCTCGATGCAATCGAGGACGTTGAGGCACCGGCCCAGCTGCGCACTAATATTCTCCAGGCGTTACCTATCTCTGCCACGCCGCGCACCCGCTTCCACTGGCCGGCTCCGCGCTGGCGCTATGCCGCGCTCATCGCTGGTGTGCTCGGCGCCACGGCCCTCGTGTACGAGACCGTAGATGGCCCGGGACCGGGGAGCGCCGAGGTGGCTGGCACCCTCGCAGCGAGGGGCGCTCCGCGGACTCTCGATACGGTCGCTTTGGGTGCCGGTCCCGTCGCTGGCCGGGTGAGTCTGTATCGGGACGGTGGCGGACTCGGTGTGGCATTCGAGCTGGCGGCGAGTGAGCCGGTGGACGTGCTCATCGCGAACGACGGTCACACGATCCGGGTAAATGGCCTCGGCCGAACCGGCTCCGCCAAGCAGAGAACGACCGTCGCCTTGCCCGGATCCGGGACGGACCGCAGCGGGGTGGTGGAGCTGACCTTGCTGATGTCTGGTCGCGAGGTAGGCCGCGCGACACTCACGGTGCCCGCAGAGCACTGAAGCACGGTTTATTTCCGAATACGAGCCAACTTTTTGTCCGTTTAACAGTAGTTGTAGTCAGAACGCGAATTCAGTGTGTGCACAAACTAGTGGGGGTTTCTATGTCCAGTAAGACAGTGTGGGTGGCCGGCGGACTGGTCCTGGCGGTTGCTGCGGTCGCCTATTTGGGCTACTACGACAGTCCCGCAGGCAAGGACGCTTCCGGAACCATCGTCCAGGCGAAGCGCGCCTACGCGGACGGCGCGAGCGCCGCCAACACGGGTTCACAGACCGGCACCTCGAACACGGGATCAGACACCAGCGGATCCGGCAACACATCGGATCGTAGCGGTGACGCCAGCAATGGTGCGGATCGCGGTGGGGCCAGCAACGCCGGTGCGGATCGCGGTGGGGCCAGCAACGCCGGTGCGGATCGCGGCGGGGCCAGCAACGCCGGTGCAGATCGCGGCGGGGCCAGCAACGCCGGTGCAGATCGCGGCGGGGCCAGCAACGCCGGTGCAGATCGCGGCGGGGCCAGCAACGCCGGTGCAGACCGCGGTGGGGCCAGCAACGCCGGTGCAGATCGCGGTGGGGCCAGCAACGCCGGTGCAGATCGACGGCGGAGCCAGCAATGCCGGTGCCGATCACGGCGGAGCCAGCAATGCCGGTGCCGATCACGGCGGTGCCAACCATGGCGGTGCGGACCGCGGTGGGGCCAGCAATGCCGGTGCCGATCACGGCGGAGCCAGCAATGCCGGTGCCGATCACGGCGGTGCCAACCATGGCGGTGCGGACCGCGGTGGGGCCAGCAACGCCGGTGCCGATCACGGCGGTGCCAACAATGCCGGTGCCGATCGCGGCGGAGCCAGCAATGCCGGTGCCGATCGCGGCGGCGCCAGCAATGCCGGTGCGGATCTGCGTCAATAACGACCACTGCGACCGCTTGACTCAGCGACGCGAACGGATCTTTTCCGGGAAGGCCGCGTAAGCGGCGAGTGCGATGGTCAAAGCGGTTGGCGAGCGGCCCGAACCTGGTGTCGGGCCGCTCGTTGTTTAACTGGATAGGAAAATAAAAACAAATACCTGGGGGCGGTGGCCGCAACTCGCGGTCATCACCGTTCTGGCATTCGCTTCCGGTCCCGCGTTTCCGGCGGACCGCGCGTTCGTCGAGACGGACGGGTTACGGATCGTCTATTACGACCCGGGCGAGCTCGCGCTCGTGCCGCGCGCCACCCAGAGCTTCCTGAGCGCGCTGGCCGCCCACAAGCGCGTGTGGGGTTACGTGCCGAACGACGGCGTCACCGTCTTCCTGAGGGACTGGCAGGACTACGGCAATGCAACCACGTACTGGGCGCCCCACAATCTGATCAATGTCGATGTCGCCCCGTCGTACGACCCCTACGAAACGATCTCCACCGCGGACCGGTTCGAAGCCATTGCCGTGCACGAGCTTGCGCATTCGGCCACCACGGATCGCGCCAGTCCTGAGGACTACCACTGGCGGCACTTCTTCCATGGCAAGGTGACAGTAGAGTCCGCCCACCCGGAAACGCTGCTCTATAACTACCTGACCGTACCGCGCGGCATCACACCCCGCTGGTACCTCGAGGGTGGCGCCGTCTTCATGGAGACCTGGATGAGCGGCGGCGTCGGCAGGGCGCAGGGCGGCTACGACGAGATGGTGTTCCGCGCGATGGTGCAGGACGGCGCGAAGTTCTATGACCCGCTGGGACTGGTCTCCAAGGGCACCGAGATCGACTTCCAGACCGGGGCGAACGGCTACCTCTATGGCACGCGCTTCGTGGACTACCTCGCCTTCACCTATGGCCCGCAGCGCCTGCTCGCGTGGTGGCGGCGCGACGCGGGCAGCCGCCGTTACTACGCCGACCAGTTCCAGCAGGTGTTCGGCCTGTCGCTCAATGAGTCCTGGCATCGCTGGATCGACTTCGAGCACGAGTTCGAGCGCAAGAACCTGCAGTCGGTGCACGAGCACCCCCTGACCGAGTTCCACGACGTCACGCACAAGGACCTCGGCGCGGTCTCGCGCAGCTATCTGTCCAAGGACGGCTCCAAGCTGTACATGGGCGTGAGGTACCCGGGCCAGGTCGCGCACCTCGTCGCGCTCTCGCGCCGCGACGGCAGCGTCACCCAGCTCGCGGAGATAAAGGGCTCGAAAGGCTATACGGTGAGCTCTCTCGCCTACGATCCGCAAACGGAAACACTCTTCTTCACCAGCAACAATGTCACCACCTACCGCAACCTCGAGGCGCTCGACCTGCGCACCGGCAAGACGCGCATGCTGCTGCATGGCGGGCGGATCGGTGACATCGTCTTCAATCCCGTCGATCACTCCCTGTGGGGACTGAGATTCGTCAACGGACGCGACGTTCTGGTGCGGCTCCCGCCTCCCTACAACGAGTGGTACCGGCTCTACACGTTCCCGCCGGACGAGGAGGCCTTTGATCTCGACCTGTCTCCCGACGGTACGCTCGTGTCGCTGTCAGTGTCGGGCCGCGGTCCGCGCATCGGCGCGCCGCACGTAACTCAGGTGCGCGTCATACGCACCGAGGCACTGGTCAACGGCGACGCGGCACCGCTGCACACGCTCACGATGGGATCAGCGGTGCCGGAGGGGTTCGTGTTCTCGCCGGATGGCCGCTATCTGTTCGGCAGCAGCTACTATACCGGCGTGTCGAACATCTACCGCTACGAGCTCGCGACCGAAAAGCTCGATGCTGTCAGCAATGCCGCGCTCGGCTTCTTCCACCCGCTGCCGCTCGATGATTCCCGGCTCATCGTGCTGCGCTACAGCGCGAAGGGCTTCGTGCCGGCGCAGATCGAGGCACAGCCCACCGAGGACCTGAGTGCGGTCACGTTCCTCGGCGAGCAGGTGGCGGAGAAGTATCCTGAGGTGCAGAGCTGGGTCGCCCAGGTACCGTCCACGATCCCCTACGAATCGCAGATCGCACGCCAGGGCCCCTACCGCCCGGCGCACGAGCTGACGCTCGATTCGGTGATCCCGATCGTCGCGGGTTACTTCAACTCCGTTGCCATCGGCGCCGGTGCGCGTTTAAGCGATCCGACCGGGCTCGCCTGGATCAACGCGGATACGAGCTACAGCCCCGACCAGGGCCTGCCATCAAAGCAGCGCCTGCACGCCATGGTCACGGCGCACATCCCGGAATGGACCGCCGGGGCCGCTTGGAATCGTGACGACTTTTACGACCTCTTCGGCCCCACCAAACGCAGTCTCGCGGGCTACAACGGTTACGTTAGCTACGATCATTTCATGATCTACGATCCGCCGCAGACCATGGACGTCATGGTCAAGGCGGCCTATTACGGCGATCTCGAGACGCTGCCGGGGTTCCAGAACGTGCTCGCGCCGACGCCGACCCTGTTTACCACGGACGTCGGACTCACCGCCGTAGACACACGCAGATCGCCGGGCGCGGTCGATGCCGAGACCGGGCACAGCTGGTCGCTGAAGGCGCACACCTATTCGGCACCCGGCGAGTTCATACCCTCGATCCGGGGTACGTTCGACGTCGGCTTCCCGCTGCCGCTCGACCACTCCTCCATCTGGCTGCGCACGGGCGCTGCGGTTTCCGCCGGCGCGCGCGAGAATCCCCTCTCGAACTTCTATCTCGGCGGCTTCGGCAATAACTACGTGGACAGCGGCGCCAATGGCAGCGTGCAGCGCTACCGCGAGCTGCTCAGCATGCCGGGCTTCGAGATTGACGCGCTGCAGGGCAAATCGGTGGCCAAGGCGATGCTCGAGTGGTGCATTCCGCCGCTGCGGTTCGAGACCCTCGGCTCGCCGGGTTTCTACCTCAGCTGGGCGCGGCCGGAGCTGTTCGCTACCGCGGTCGAGTCGGATTTCAGCAGCGCCACTTTCCGGCAGCAGGCCTATGACGTGGGCGGGCAAATCGACTTTCAGCTGAACGTGATGCATCGCTGGCCGATGATGCTGTCGCTCGGCGTGGCCCAGGGCTTCGGCGGCGGCGGCTTTGCCACGACCGAATTCATGTTGTCGCTACAGGTGCTGTGATGAGTATCCCGCGCGAACGGGTGTGGCCGTGAATTCCGAAGTGCTGATGCGTGCGCCGCTCGCGTTGCTGCCGGTGCTGCTGTTTCTGGCGGGGCTGGTGCAACTCGACGGCTACAAGCTGGTGCGGCTGCGGATGATGCTGGCCCTGGTCGCGGCCGGGGCGCTTGCGGCCGGCGCCAGTTACCTGCTCAACAACGCAGCGTACGCGCATTTCGCGGGAGGTTTTGCCGCCTATTCGCGCTACGTATCGCCCTGGATCGAGGAAGCCCTGAAGGCGGCGTTGCTCGTGTTCCTCATCCGCACGCGGCGCGTGGGCTTGCCGGTGGACGCCGCCATCGCAGGCTTCGCCATCGGTACCGGCTTCGCGCTGGTCGAGAACATTTACTACCTCATGTCGCAGTCGCACACCGCGCTGCCCGTCGCAGTGATCCGCGGTTTCGGCACGGCGATCATGCATGGCGGAACTGCGGCGGTGCTGGCGATGATCTCGAACACGCTCTACGAGCGGCGCCCGTCCGGTGGCCTGTATCTGTTACTGCCCGGCTTTCTGGCGGCGGTCGCGCTGCATACCGGCTTCAACTGCCTGCTGGTAAGGCCGGCGCTGGCGACGCTCGCGACCCTGCTGGTGTTGCCGTTCGTGATCTACCTGGTGTTCGATCACAGTGAGCGGATTCTGCGCAATTGGATCGAGGTGGATCTCGAGTCCGACGTGAAGCTGCTGGAGTCGATCAGCGCCGGCACGTTCCTCGGCAGCAACTCCGGCCGCTATCTGCAGGCGCTGCGCGATCGCTTCCGCGGCGAGGAGCTGGCCGACATGCTCTGCTACCTGCGGGTGCACGGCGAACTCGCGGTGCGCGCCAAGGGGGTGCTCCTGATGCGCGAAGCCGGCCTGCCCGAGCCGCCGATCGAGGCGGAGACGCGTGACCGCCTCACCGAGTTCGCGCACCTCGAGCGTGCCATCGGCAAGGCCGGGGTACTCGCCCTGCGCCCGCTGATGATGGCCACCGGCAAGGAAGTGTGGCAGCTGACGCTGCTGCGACCGTAGTGGGGGCCTAGAGGAGGGCCGGTGCCGGGCGGGCCCGCAGCGGACGGGCATTGCGGCTGATACCCAGCGCGCCGCTGCGCACCACTTCCATCAGTTCCGCCCGGCTGCCAAGATCGGCGACGAAGCCGTTGATTTCAGCCTCACTTGCCGTCAGTTCGACGATGAAGCCGTCCGGGGCGGGGTCCAGCACCCGGCCCCCGCCGCGCACCACCTGGCCGCGCACGGCATCCGCCTGCCCCGCCTCGACCTTAAGCTTAAGCAGTACGAGCTCGCGCTCGAGGTGCTCCCCGCGCGTCATGTCGAGCACGTTCACCACGTCGACGAGCTTGTTCAGCTGGTTGGCAATCTGCTGGATGACCGAATCGGAGCCGCGCGTCACCAGGGTCAGGCGCGAGACCGTGGGGTCGTCGGTCGGGGCGACCGAGAGGGATTCGATGTTGTAGCCGCGTGTGGAGAAGAGCCCCGCGACGCGCGTCAGGGCGCCGGCTTCGTTCTGCAGCAGGATGGCGATGATGTGGCGCATGCAAGGCTATTATGGTTAAGGCGGGACTAGGGAAAGGCCCTGCAGAATAAAGGATCGGTGCGAGTTTGCACCATGAGGGCAAGCTGCTAGGCTCGTTGATCCCTTCGACTTTTTTCCCGGACGGCGGGCGTTCGGAGCCAAGAAGCGTCCATGACCGACACAGTGATCCAGCCGCGTCCGGCGGGCCACCCCCTCGCGGGCGAGCGCATGAGCGGCGCCCGCATGATCATGCAGGTGCTGGCCGATGAGGGCGTGACGGCGATCTTCGGCTACAGCGGCGGGGCGATCCTGCCCACCTACGACGCCGTGTTCCTCTACAACGAGGCGGCCGGCCGCCTGGGCGAGCCGCAGATCCCTCTCATCGTGCCGGCGAACGAGCAGGGGGCCGGCTTCATGGCCGCCGGCTACGCCCGGGCCAGCGGCAGGGTGGGCCTGTGCCTGGTGACCTCCGGGCCGGGGGCGACCAACACTGTTACACCCGTGCGCGACTGCATGGCAGATTCGATACCCATTGTCGTGATTTGCGGCCAGGTGTCGCGTGCCGCGATCGGGACCGATGCCTTCCAGGAGGCCCCGGTGCCCTCGATCATGGGCGCCGTCGCGAAGCACATCTTTCTCGTCACCGATCCGGCGAAGCTCGAGGCCACTGTGCGCACTGCCTTCGAGATCGCCCGCACCGGGCGCCCCGGGCCGGTGGTGATTGATATTCCGAAGGACGTGCAGAACTGGGAAGGCCCCTTCCGGGGCGAGGGACTGCTGCCGATTCCCGGCTACCGGCGCAGGATGCGCGAGCTCACCGAGGCTGCGCTCGAGACCGCCGCCGCCAGCCGCTTCTTCAGCATGCTGGGCGAGGCCCGGCGACCCCTCATCTACGCCGGCGGCGGGGTCATCAACGGCAACGCCGCGCCCGCGCTCACCGCGTTCGCGCGCGCCTTCGGCATTCCCGTGGTCACGACGCTCATGGGCATCGGCTCGGTGGACACCACGCAGCCGCTGGCGCTGCGCATGCTGGGCATGCACGGGGCGGCGTTCGCCAACTACGCGGTCGATGACTGCGACTTCCTGATCGCGGTGGGCGCGCGCTTCGATGACCGCGTCGCCGGTGTTCCCGAGAAGTTCGCGCGCAACGCGCTGCGCATCGCGCACCTGGACGTCGACCGCGCGGAAGTGGGCAAGGTGAAGCGGGTGCAGTGGAGCCACGTCGGGCTCGTGGCGCCGGCGCTGGAGGCGCTGACCGCGCACGGGCGCGCGGCCGGCTTCGCGCCGGACTTCAGTGCCTGGGCGGCGGAGCTGGCGCAGCTCAAGCGCGTCTACGCCATGAACTACGACCGCGCCAGCCCGCTGATCCAGCCCTACTACGTGATCGAGGAGCTCAACCGCCACACGCGTGGCGAGGCGATCATCAGCACCGGCGTCGGCCAGCACCAGATGTGGGCGGCGCAGTACTGCGATTTCTCCGGCCCGCGCCTGTGGCTGACGTCCGGCAGCATGGGCACCATGGGTTTCGGGCTGCCCGCGGCGATCGGCGCGCAGATCGCCAGTCCTAAGCGCCTGGTGATCGACATCGACGGCGACTCGAGCATCCGCATGAACATCGGGGAGCTCGAGACCGTCACCACCTACGACCTGCCGGTGAAGGTGATGGTGCTCAACAACTTCGGCGACGGCATGGTGAAGCAGTGGCAGAAGCTGTTCTTCAAGGGCCGGCTGTCGGCCAGCGACCGCTCGCTGCACAAGAAGGACTTCGTCAAGGCGGCGCAAGCGGACGGCTTCCGCTACGCGGTGCGCCTGGAGCGCAAGGAAGACGTGCCGCGGGTAATCGCGGAGTTCCTCGCCTTCAAGGGCGCGGCCTTCCTCGAGGTGATGATCGACCCGGACGCGGGCGTCTACCCGATGGTGGGTCCCGGGCAGTCCTACGACGAGATGATCACCGGTGAATTCATCCCCTCGCGCCGCAAGGTCGACATCAAGCCCCCCGATCCTTCGGAAATGTTCTAGAACAAGAGTCCAAGGCCCCAGACATGAAGTACCTGCACACCATGGTCCGCGTGACCGACGTCGACGCCTCGCTGCGCTTTTACTGCGACGCGCTCGGCTTGAGGGAGCTGTCGCGCCAGGACAGTCCGCAGGGTCGCTTCACGCTCATATTCCTCGCCGCGCCCGGTGACGAGGCCGCCCAGGTGGAACTCACGCACAACTGGGATCCACAGCCGTACGCGGGCGGGCGCAACTTCGGGCACCTCGCCTACGCGGTGGATGACATCTACGCGGCCTGCCGGCGCCTCGCCGAGCACGGCGTGACGATCCTGCGGCCGCCGCGCGACGGGCACATGGCGTTCGTGCGCTCCCCGGACAACATCTCCATCGAGCTGCTGCAGAAGGGGGCGTCGCTCGCACCCGCGGAACCGTGGAAGTCGATGCCCAACACCGGCACCTGGTAAGCAGCATCAGCCCGATGAAAACGATCCCGAGCCTGCTGATCGCGGCGGTGTTCGCGACGCTCACCTTCGCGGTGTGGGCGTACCTGAACCGTCCGACCAAGGAGCCGCCGTGGCCGGCGGTCATCCAGGGCTTCGCGTTCTCGCCGTTCCGCGCCAACCAGGATCCGACCCACAACATCCTGCCCACCGAGGCGGAGATCGACGCGGACCTGGCGCTGGTGGCCGGCAAGGTGAAGGCGGTGCGCACCTACAGCGTGCAGGGCACGCTCGCGAGCATTCCGGAACTCGCGCAGCGCTACGACATGAACGTCGCCGTCGGCGCCTGGGTTGATGACCACCGCGAGAAGAACGAGGAGCAGCTGCAGACCGCGATCCGCCTCGCCGACAGCCACATCAACGTGGTGCGCGTGCTCATCGGCAACGAGGTGCTGCTGCGCGGGGACCTGCCGATCGCGGAACTGGAGAAACTGCTCGACCGCGCGCGCGATGCCATCGAGCAGCCGGTGGGCACGGCGGAGACCTGGAACACCTGGCTCACGCACCCGGAGCTGGCGCAGCACGTGGACTTCATCGGCGTGCACCTGCTGCCCTACTGGGAGGGCGTGCCGGTCGACCAGGCAATCGATTACTCGCTCGCGCAGTTCAAGCGCCTGCAGAAGGCCTATCCGCACAAGCCCATCGTGATCGCCGAGATCGGCTGGCCGAGTCGCGGCCGCACGCACGAGTCCGCGCAGGCCTCGGAGGCGAACGAGGCGCTGTTCCTGCGGCGCTTCCTGGCGCGCGCCCGGAAGGACGGGCTCACCTACTACATCATGGAGGCCTTCGATCAGCCCTGGAAGGCGTTCATGGAGGGCGCGGTCGGTTCCTACTGGGGGGTGTACGACGTCAACCGCAAACCGAAGTTCGAGTTCACCGGCACCATCGTGCGCGTGCCCGAGTGGCACATCCTCGCGGCGGTGTCGGTGGCGGTGGCGCTGCTCTTGCTGGGGCTGCTCTACCTGAACAGCGACGCGCTGCGTAACCGCGGCCGCAGCTTCCTCGCGCTGGTGGTCTATGCGGCCGCGACGCTCGCGGTGTGGGTCATCTACGACTTCACGCAGCAGTACATGACCGTCTCGAGCGTGATCTCCGGAGCGCTGCTGCTCCTGGGGATGATGGGGGTGCTGCTGGTGCTGCTCGCCGAGGCGCACGAGTGGGCCGAGGCGCACTGGGTGAGCTACCGGCGCCGGCTCGGCTCGCCGATCTACACCCCGAGCGCGACGCCGCCGAAGGTCTCCGTGCACGTGCCGGCCTACAACGAGCCGCCGGCGATGCTCATCGAGACGCTCGATGCGCTCGCGCGCCTGGAGTACCCGGACTTCGAGGTGCTGGTGATCGACAACAACACCAAGGACGAGGCGGTCTGGCGCCCGGTGGAAGCGCACTGCGCGAAACTCGGGCCGCGCTTCCGCTTCTTCCACGTGGCGCCACTCGAGGGCTTCAAGGCCGGAGCCCTGAACTTCGCGCTCGGCCACACCGCGCCCGACGCCGAGATCGTCGCGGTCATCGACAGCGACTACGTGGTGGAGCCGCACTGGCTGCGCGACCTCACGCCCGCTTTCCACGACCGGCGCATCGCCATCGTGCAGGGACCGCAGGACTACCGCGACGCCGGCCAGAGTGCCTTCAAGGCCATGTGCTACGCCGAGTACCGCGGTTTCTTCCACATCGGCATGATCACGCGCAACGAGCGCAATGCCATCATCCAGCACGGCACCATGACCATGGTGCGCCGCACGCAGCTGGACAACTGCCGCTGGGCCGAGTGGTGCATCACCGAGGACGCAGAGCTGGGCCTGCGCATCTTCGAGAGCGGCTTCGACGCGAGCTACGTGCCCGACAGCTACGGGCGCGGCCTGATGCCCGACACCTTCATCGACTTCAAGAAGCAGCGCTTCCGCTGGGCCTACGGCGCCATGCAGATCCTCAAGGCGCACGCGCGCGCGCTGTTCCTCGAGGGCGGTCCGCTGTCCCCGGGGCAGCGCTACCACTTCATCGCCGGCTGGCTGCCGTGGATCGCCGACGGCTGCAACATGCTGTTCAACCTCGCCGCGCTCGGCTGGTCGGCGGCCATGGTGTGGGCGCCGCACTCGATCGACCCGCCGCTCGTCATGTACTCGGTGCTGCCGCTGTCGCTCTTTACCTTCAAGCTCGCGAAACTGGTGCACCTGTATCACGTGCGGGTCGGCGCCAACCTGCGCCAGACGATCGCGGCGGCGATCGCCGGGCTGGCATTGACACATACCATCGGCATGGCCGCGATCAAGGGACTGCTGACCAAGAGCGAGCCGTTTTTCCGTACTCCCAAGGGTGGCGATACCGTGGGCCTGTGGCACGCCCTTGCCGCCGCGCGCGAGGAGACGCTCATGATGGCGGGACTTCTGGTATCGGCGTGGGCCGTGGCCCATACGGGCACGAAGGAGAACGCCGGCCCCGACCGCCTGGCGTGGGTGGTCGTGCTCGTTATCCAGTCGGTGCCCTACGCCTCCTCCCTCATCGTCTCCCTCGCCAGCGCCTTCCCGCTACCGGCGCGGCTGCTCGGCACGACCTACCGCCCGAAGAGTTCCCCGGGCCGGCCGGAGGTCACCCCGAGCAAGCCTCCGGAGCCGGACCCGGCCGGCTAGCACCATGCGCCACGGCAGGCTTCGCGCGATCATTTCGATGCTCGCGGCGGTGGCCGCGTTCTCCGGCATGGATGCGCTGCTGAAGTTCTTCTCCGCCACTTACCCCCCGATGGAGGTGGCGGTGCTGCGCGGCGCCGCGGCACTGCCGTTCCTGCTGGTGCCCGTGCTGCTGTTCGGACGCTGGCAGGACCTGAAGCCGCAGCGCTTCGCCATGCACCTGGCGCGCGGCGCACTCGCGGTGCTGGTGCTGGGGACCTTCATCTATGCCGTGCGGGCGCTGTCGCTCGCGAACGCCTACGCAGTGTTCCTGTCCGCCCCGCTCATCATGACCGCGCTGTCGGTGCCGATCCTCAAGGAGCGCACCGACCGGGCTGGCTGGCTCGCCATCAGCATCGGCCTGCTCGGAGTGGTGATCATGCTGCGTCCGAGCGCCTCGGGGCTCGTCTCCCTCGGCTCCCTCGCGGCGCTGATCTCGGCCATCGCCTACGCGGTGAGCGGCATCATGGTGCGGGTCCTCACCCGCACCGACTCCACCGCGAGTGTGGTCGTGTGGACCGTCAGCCTGATGACCGTGTTCTCACTGCTCATCGCCGCCCCGCACTGGGTGGCGCTCGAGCCGCGGCACTACCGCTGGCTGATCCTGCTCGGGGGCCTGGCCGCCGTCGGCTCGTACCTGCTGACGGCCGCCTTCCGCGCGGCACCGGCCGCGGTGGTGGCGCCGCTGGAGTACACGGCACTGCTGTGGGGCATTACCATCGACCGCCTGGTCTGGCACGTGCTGCCCTCGGCGCGGGTGCTGAGCGGCGGTGTGGTCGTGATTGCGAGCGGCCTGTACCTGATCTGGCGCGAGCGGGCCCACGTCGCCCCCGAACTCGGCGCCAGTCATGGAAGTGCAGAGCAGGGCAGGGCAGAATGTCGCGCCGATCGCTGACAGTGGAAGCTCTCGAGCGCCAACAAGAGGAAGACTTCACCATGAGCAACGCCGAGGTCCGTGGGAAATTTATCTGGCACGAGTTGTTGACGACTGATACGGCCGCCGCCGGCACCTTTTATACGAAGGTACTGCCGTGGCGGACCCAGCCCTCCAATATGCCCGGCTACACCATCTTCATGGCCGGCCAGTCACAGATTGCGGGCCTGATGGCGCTGCCCTCGGAAGGCGGCACCGGCACGCCGGCCCACTGGCTGGTCTATATCGGGACGCCGAACGTCGACGCGACCTGCAGCCAGGCGCAGGGGCTCGGTGCCCGGCTGTGCAAGGCAGCCACCGACATTCCGAACGTCGGCCGCTTCGCGGTGCTGGCCGACCCGCAGGGCGCGACCTTTGCCGTGTTCACCCCGAGTGGCGGGCCACCACCGGCCGGGGGCTCCACGAACGGCACGTTCACCTGGCACGAGCTGGCGACGACGGACGTGGCGGCGGCGCTGCGCTTCTACGGCACCCTCTTCGGCTGGAGCAAGGGCGTGGCACATGACATGGGTGCCATGGGCGTCTACCAGATCTTCGAGCACGGCGGCGCCGGGGTCGGCGGCATGGCCAACACGCAGGGTCCCTCGACGCCACCCTCGTGGCTGAGTTACGTGAACGTCGCCGATTCCAACCGTGCCGTCACGTCGGCCAAGGCCGCGGGCGGGCGCCTGCTGCACGGGCCGGTGGAAGTCCCCGGCGGCAGCTGGATCGCGCTCTTCATGGATCCCCAGGGCGGTGCCTTCGCAGTCCAGGAGATGCCACGTCCCGTGGCCCAGGCCAAGCCGGCCTCGCCGCCGAAGCCGGCGGCGACTTCCAAGGCCGTATCCGCGGCCGCGCCAGCCGCGGCGTCGAAGCCCAAGCCAGCTGCTGCGCCCAAGAAAAAGGCTCCGAAGAAGAAGGTTGCCAAGAAGAAGGCGGCCAAGAAGAAGGCTCCAAAGAAAGCGGCGCGCAAGAAGGTGGCGAGGAAGCCGGCAAGGCGCACGGCGGCGAAGAAGAAGGTGGCCCGCAAGGGCGCACGTCGCAGCGCCCCCCGCAAACGCGCCAAGCGGGGCCGCCGGCGCTGAGGGTTTCCCCGTATCCGCCGCGCGCGGGTTCCGTCCGCGCGGCGGATGCGCGGGGTGCCCGGCGCCTACTGATTCTGCTGCTCGGCTTCGCTGCGTCGGCGGGCCGCCTCCTCCTGCGCGGCGTTGACCTGGTCACGCACCTGTTCCTCGGTGTGCTTCGCCTGTGCCGCCTGCTGGACTTCGGACGTCCCGCCGGCGGCGCCCGCGGCCCCGGTTGCGCCCAGCCCGCAGCCCCCGAGAAGGCTGGTCACGGTGAGGATAGCGAGCGTACGTACCATGGTTCGTTGCCCCCTTCAGGAAGGCTGGACGGGACCCACGGCCGAATTTACGCGCGCTGCCGGCTGAGGCAAGCGCCGCTGCGATCGTGGCACTATGTTGCACATGCCCAAGCCAGCAGCTAAACCCGCTCCCGGCCCGGCCCGTCCGCGGGTGCGCCGCGGTTATTTCGAATGCCGCTACGGGCAATTGCATGTGCACAACGCCATGCCGCCGGGCGGGGGCTTCGAGGAAGCGACCGCCCTGCTGTGCCTGCATGACTGTCCGGGCTCCGGGCGCGTGTTCACACCCTTCCTGAGTCTCGCCGGCCGCGACCGCTCGGTGTACGCCCCCGACCTGCCCGGGTTCGGTGAGTCCGATGCGCCCGCGGCGCGTCCCACGCTGGCCGAGTATGCCGGCGCACTCGGGGACTTCATCGACTCCATGCGCCTGCGCAAGCTCGACCTCTTCGGTCAGCGCGCGGGGGCCTTGCTGGCTGCGGAGCTCGCGCTCGCGCGCGGCCCACAGATCGGGCGCCTGGTGCTGGTGTCGCCGCCGCTGCTGACGGCGGCCGAGCGCCACGGGACATCGCCGGGCCTGACCGACCTCCCCGAGTACCAGCGCTGGGTGCTGGAGGCGCTAGCGCAGTATCCGGCCCGCGAGCGCCTGGCACGCCTCACGCAGAAGTTGCTGGTGCTGCGCCCCCGGGACGACCTGTGGGAGGCCAGTGCCCGCATTCGCGAAGTCCTCCCCGCCGCGCGCGTACTCGACCTGGACGCGCCCGGCCGCGAGTTGTTCGCCTCAGCCCCGGAGCGCCTGATCGATGCAGTTCGCGACTTCCTTCGCGGTTAACACTGATTTTCGGGATTCTTCTCACACATTTACCGGGGGGTGGGGGGGCAGCCGCGGCTGTGGCGCTACACTTTTTCGCTGCCAGACGGGGAACCGGATAACCCGATGAGTTCGACTTCGATGTCGCCGCCACCGGCCTCCGCAAAGGAGGACCTGGAGAACACGGCCGAGCTGCCAGTGCTCGATCCGGCGGTGCTGCATTCCCCTGACGATGCGCACTCCAGTACGGATACATGGGCGGCGGTGCCGCAGCTGCGTCCGGACGCGGAGCGGCACCGGGAGGGCTCCCTCGAGGCGCTCGCCGCGGAGCTGCGGGCCGCGCAGCTGCTGCTGCACAGCAAGGGCGACCGCATCACCCAGCTCGAGCACGAGCGCGAGGAAGCCCACGGGGCGCGCGCCGCCGCCGAGCAGCGCGCCGGCGAGTTGAGCGCGGCACTCGCGCGCCTGGAGGCCGCCGGCGGCGAGCAGGCCGCGCGGCTGGCCGAACATGAGCGCGCGCGCCAGAGCGCCGAGCAGCACGCGGCCGGGTTAGCCGCGGAACTGGCGCACCTGCGCGCGGGCGGCGACGCGAACGCCGCCGACACGCTCGCCGAGCTGCGGGCCGCCGCCGAACAGCGCGCGGCGCGCCTGGACGCAGAGCTTGCGCGGCTGCAGGCCGCCGCGACGCAGCACGCGGCGCAGTTCAGCGAGCTCACGCTGGCGCGCAGCAGCGCCGAGCAGCGCAGCGGCCAGCTGACGAGCGAGGTCGCCGCGGCGCGCGCCGATGCGCTCGCGGCCACCGAGCGGGCGCGGCAGCTGCAGCAGGAGCTCAACGAGCAGGAGCGGGCCGGGCAGGCGGCACGCAAGCGCGAGCAGAAAGAGGAGCAGGCGCGCGCGCAGCGCGACAAGGCGCATGCGGCGCATGCGGCCGCGATCATGGCCGACCTGCACGCCGAGCGTGCGCGCGCCATGAGCTACCACGAAGCGCTGCGCAACCTGGAGAGCCGCCGCCTGATCTTCGAGGATCTGGTGACGCAGCTGCACGAGGAGGCGCAGGTGCGCGAGAGCGACCTGGCGCGGGTCGCCCGCGACCTCGCCGCGCGCGAGGCGCGCGTGCGCGAGCAGGACGCGGAACTCGCGCAGCGCACGGCGGTTAACGCCGGCCTGGGGCAGGAGGTCACTTCCCTGGGCGCCGCGGTGGCGGAGCGCGACACGCAGCTGCGCGACGGCCGGCGGGAGGCGCAGGGGCTGCACGCGAGTATCGCGCGCCTGCAGGCGCAGCTGGAGGCGAGCGGCGAGCGGGTGCGCGCGCTGCAGGCGGTCTCCGAGCAACACAACACCACCGAGGCGCAGCGCAAGAGCGAACTCGGTCGCCTGCTGGCCGAGCGCGTGGAACTCACCGCCGCGCTTGAGGCGGCCCAGGCCAGCGGCGGCGCCGCCAGCGCGCTGGCTGCCGAGCGCGAAGCCGCACTCAGCCAGCAGGCTCTCGACCACGAGGTGGCCTTAAGCCAGCAGCGCGCGCGCAGCACCGAGCTGGAGGCCGCCCTGCACGCCGAGCGCAAGCGCGCCCAGGAACTTGAAGCGGACGGCCGGCAGCGCGAGGAAGAACTGGCGACGATGCGCCGCGAGATGGAGGACTGGGGCAGCGCACTCAAGAGCATGCACGTGGAGCGCGGCACCTACCAGGCGACGCTGGGCGATGTGGAAGCGCGCGCCCGCCTGGCGGAACGGCAGGCCGCCGAGCAGGTCGAGGCACTCAATGTCATCGAGGCGCAGGCGGCCCGCAGCGCCGCACGCGTCAAGGAGCTCGAGGCAGACCTGGCTGCCGCCGAGGACACGGTGAACCGCCTGGAGTCGGACGCGCGCAAAAACGGCGCGCGGCTCGAGGAGCTGGAGAGGGCGCAGCAGCAGTTTCGCGCCACCCTGCAGGTGGCGCAGCCCGACACCAAAGCCGACGCCGCCGCGGCACCGGCGGCGGCGGAGCCGGCGCGCGAGGCCGAGGAGCAGGGGGCGGCCCTGCTGCCCGACGGTGCGGCGCGGCTGCTGATCTACCAGATAGACGGGCGCGAGGTGGTGCACGTGCTCGCGCGCAAGACCAGCATCGGACGCACGCCCGACAACGACCTGCAGATCGATGCCAAGTTCGTGAGCCGCCACCACGCGGTGGTGCTCGCCGGTCCCTCGCAGACGATCGTCGAGGACCTCAACAGCACCAACGGGGTGCAGGTCAACGGCCGCCGCGTCACCCGCCAGGTGCTGCAGGACGGGGATACGCTGGCCATCGGGCGCCAGCAGTACCGCTTCGCGGTCCGCAAGAGCCAGGACAAGCGCTGACAGCGCCGGCCGCCACCGCTAAGCTCCGGGCTCCTCCTCCTGAGCACAGGCAGCGGTTCTGAAAGTGGCGAGTCCCTACATCGAGAAGATCCTCAAGGCGCGCGTCTATGACGTCGCCATCGAGTCCCCGCTGGAGTCCGCACCGCGCCTGTCGCGGCGCCTCGACAACCAGGTGCTGCTCAAGCGCGAGGACCTGCAGCCGGTGTTCTCGTTCAAGCTGCGCGGCGCCTACAACCGCATCGCGCACCTGTCGGAGGCGACGGCCGCGCGCGGCGTGGTGTGCGCCTCGGCGGGCAACCACGCGCAGGGCGTGGCGCTGGCCGCGCGCCGCCGCGGCATCAAGGCCGTGGTCGTCATGCCCCAGACCACCCCGCACATCAAGGTGCAGGCGGTGCTCGACCTCGGCGCGGAACTGGTGCTGCACGGGGACGACTACGACAGCGCTTTCGAACACGCCCTGGTGCTGGCGCGCGAGCGTGGCCTGGTGTTCGTGCATCCGTTCGATGACCCGGACGTGATTGCCGGACAGGGCACGATCGCGGTGGAGATCCTGCGCCAGTGCGGCGGCAATCTCGATGCCATCTTCGTGCCGGTCGGCGGCGGCGGACTGCTGGCCGGGATCGCCGTGTACGTGAAGTACCTGTACCCCGCGGTGAAGGTCATCGGCGTGGAGCCGCAGGACGCCGCCGGTATGCACGAGTCACTGCGTGCCGGGCGGCGCGTGACCCTCGAGCGGGTCGGGATCTTCGCCGATGGCGTGGCCGTGAAGCGCGTCGGCGAGGAAACCTTCGCCCTGTGCCGCGGGCACGTGGACGAGATCGTGCTCCTCAGCACGGACGAGATCTGCGCTGCCATCCAGGACGTCTTCGAGGATACGCGCTCGATCGTGGAACCCGCCGGCGCGCTCGCCGTGGCGGGGCTGAAGAAATACGTCGCGCGCGAGGGCTGGCGCAACAAGCGCCTGGTCGCCATCAACAGCGGCGCCAACATGAATTTCGACCGCCTGCGCCACGTCGCCGAACGCGCCGACCTCGGCGGGGAGCGCGAGGCGCTGCTGGCGGTGGTGATTCCCGAGCAGGCGGGCAGCTTCCTGCGCTTCTGCGAGGTGCTCGGCCAGCGCAGCGTCACCGAATTCAACTACCGCTACGCCGGGGTGGAGAGCGCGCAGATCTTCGTGGGCCTGGCACTCTCGCAGGGGCGGGCGGAGAAGGACACCGTGGTGCGCGAGCTGCAGGCGGCAGGGCTCACCGTCACCGACATGACCGACGACGAGATGGCGAAGCTGCACGTGCGCTACATGGTCGGCGGGCACGCGCGCGGCATCACGGACGAGGTCCTGTACCGCTTCGAGTTTCCCGAGCGCCCCGGGGCGCTGCACCGCTTTCTGAAGTCGATCAGCTCGCACTGGAACATCACGCTGTTCCACTACCGCAACCACGGCTCCGACTACGGCCGGGTGCTGGCGGGCATGCAGGTGCCCCCGTCCGAGCGTGCGGATTTCCTCCTGCACCTGAAGGAGCTTCACTACGTGTACGTCGAGGAGACCGACAACCCGGCGTACCGCATGTTCCTCGGCGCCTGAGCCCCTCGCTAGGCGCGCGGCTGGCGGCTCTCGGCCAGCCACTCGCGCCACACTGCCAGCAGCACGGCGAGGATCACGGGGCCGATGAAGAGCCCGACGAGGCCGAACGCGGCCAGTCCGCCGAGCACGCCGAACAGCACGATGATGAAGGGGATCTGCGCGCCGCGACTGATCAGCAGCGGGCGCACGAAATGATCGGTCCAGCCGACCACGATGACGCCCCAGATCAGCAAGGCCACTCCCGCCACGGTGTGCCCGGTCATGATGAGCCAGGCGCCGACTCCGCCCCACAGCACCGGCACCGCGAACGGGATGAAGCCGCACACCGTGGTCAGCGCGGCGAGGAAGATCGGGGCGCCGACGCCCGCGGCCCAGTAGCCAAGCCCTGCGAGCGTACCCTGCACCAGGGCAGCGAGCCCGAGCCCGTAGACGACCGCCTTCACCGTCTGACCGATGGCGCGCAGGTAGTTGTCCACGCGCGGGCCGAGCACCTGCTCGAGCGCACGGGTGAGCTGCGCGGCGAAGCGCGCCCCGTCGCGGTAGACGAAGAACAGACTCAACACGGCGAAGCCGAGCTTGACCGCGTTGCGGCTGATGTCGCCGATGACGCGCGCGATCTGCTCGAAGGAGCGGTCGCTGAGCTTGCGCAGCTCGAAGCCGAGCGCCTGCGGGTCCTGCGCGATGCGCGTGGTCAGATCGCGCAGCTGATCGCCGATCCAGGGGATCTTCAGCACCGCCGGCGGCAACTGCACGCCGCCGCTGAGCACTGCGCGCATGTCGTGATAGCCATGCACCAGTTCGATGCGCACGATCACCGCGAGCCAGGCGATCGGCACCACCACGGCCAGGGACACCGCGATCGTCATGAGTACGGCGGCGAGCGTACTGCGCCCCTGCAGCTTGCGCACCAGCCACTCGTAGGCCGGCCAGCTGACGTAGCCGAGGATGCCGGCCCACACCAGCGGCACGATGAAGGGCTCGATGATCCGAAAGCCCAGCAGCACGAGCCCGGCGAGCAGTACGACGGTGATGAGGCGCCGCAGCCAGGGTGCCGAGACGAAGTCTTCCATCAGGCGTGCCCCCCGGGCATCAGCTTAGCCCGGCGCTGTCAGAAACGATCATCGTGACCGCGAGCACCAGGCAGATCGCGACCGACAGCGCGCGCCGCAGGTTCAGGTACGCCGGCGGCAGTTGTCGCGCCAGTGCGCGGTGCTCATAGAGCCAGAACACGCCGAACCCGACCACGAGCAGCGCCAGGCCGCGCTGGCCGCCGATGGCCACCGCCGCCGCCGCCACGATCGCCGGTGCCAGCGCGCCGCAGATGTGCGCGGCGTCGAAGCGCAGCCGGCCCGCGAGCGCGAGTCCCCAGTGCACTGCCCCGGTGAAGGCGAGCAGCACGCCGCCCCAGGCGAGCGTCAGGCGCTGTGCCAGTTCCCGGGTGGCGTAGTCGCCCGCCAAGCCCACCGTGGCGAGCCCCGCGAGCAGGGGCGCCACGCACAGGTAAGCGACCCACTCGGCGGCGCTGTTAGCTCGCGGCCAGGCGGGCGCGGTGCGGTTATCTTCGGTTTCCACGTGGGTCGGATCATGCCACGCGCCCGCCCCGGTCGCGGCCCTTGACGCGGATGCACCCGCGCAGGCAGGCTTCGCGCCTCGTGAGGTGTCTGTTCGACCGTGCGGCGGCCATAGGCTGTGACCGCGTACGGCAGGACGGAAAAACGGGAAGTCCGGTGAGGATTCGTCCAAACCCGGCGCTGCCCCCGCAACGGTAACCGAGATCAAGCGGATCACATGGCCACTGCCCAAGAACGGGCGGGAAGGCGATCCGCCGGGGAGTTCTCTCTCCAGCTCGGGAGCCCGGAGACCGGCCTTGCGTATCACCGATGGGCGTCGCGGCGGGCGATGCTGGTGGGTCGGTACGCCCGCTCGGTACCGCACCTTCGCCAGCTCCAAAGCGACTCACCTCGGGCACGGGTGTGTGCTTTTTACGGAGCTGGATCCATGACAACAGGTCTTCATGCGCACCGCGCGCGCGCCGGCGTCGCGGTGTCGTTGCTGCGCCCCCTTAAAACGAGCGCCCTGCTGGCGATGGCAGCCGCAGCGCTCACCGCGCACGCCGCGGAGCCGGATTCGCTGCAAACGGTGGTCATCACCGCGACGCGCATCCCGACGCCGCAGCTGGAGCTGGCGAGCAGCGTCACGGTCGTTACCGCCGAGCAGATCGAGGCGCGCCAGGAGCGCACCTTCGCGGACGTGCTCAAGGACATCCCGGGTCTGAACGTGGTGCAGACCGGCGGCCCGGGCGGGGTGACTTCCGTGTTCATGCGCGGTACCAATTCCAACCACACCAAGGTGCTGATCGACGGCATCGATGTGGGTGATCCCAGCAACGCGACCGGCGCCTACGACTTCGGGCAGCTGCTGACGCAGGACATTGAGCGCGTCGAGGTGCTGCGTGGCCCGCAAAGCGGCCTGTACGGATCCGATGCCATCGGCGGCGTCATCAGTGTCATCACCAAGGCCGGCTCAGGTCCGCTCAAGGCCAGCGCCCTGCTCGAGGGCGGTTCGTTCGACACCTTCAACCAGGCCGGCGGCGTCAGCGGCTCGCAGGACGCCTTTCACTACGCCGCCAACGTTGCGCACTTTCATTCCGGCTCGACCCCGGTAACCCCGCTTGACCTGTTGCAGCCGGGCGAGACCCGCAACGATGACTACTACGATAACTTCACCGCATCGACGAAGCTCGGCCTCGACGTGACGCAGGACTTCGACCTGGGTCTGGTCGCGCGCTACACCAACACCCACCTGCGCACCACCGGCGATACCTTCGACCCCATTACCTTCGCGTCCTTCCCCGCGCCTGAGCAGACGGCGGCCACCTCGGACCAGTACTACGGACGCCTGACCGCGCACCTGGTCTCCTTCGACGGCATCCTCGATCACACGCTCGGCTTCGGCTACACGCATGACCGGACCTCGACCGTGGAGCCCGAATCTGCGGAGAACCTCAACGCTGGCGAGCGCAAGAAGGTCGACTGGCAGGGCAACATCAAGGCCGCGGCGGGCGAGACCGTAGTGCTCGGCGCAGAGTACGAGCGCGACGGGATCAGCGAGCCGATCTCAGCGGACGTCCACGTCACCTCGGGCTACGCGGAGCTGCAGTCGCAGATCGGCGAGCACTGGTTCTCGGCACTCAACGTGCGCTACGACGACAACAGCCGCTTTGGCGGCAAGGTGACGTACCGACTGGCGCCGACCTACGTGTTCTCGGACAGCGGCACCAAGCTCAAGGCCAGCGTCGGAACCGGCTTCAAGGCGCCGACGCTCAGCCAGTTGTTCCAGAGTTTTCCGGACTTCGGCTTCTTCGCCAACCCGAACCTCAAGCCCGAGACCAGCACCGGCTACGACGCCGGCATCGAGCAGGGACTCGCGAACGACGCGGTGCGCCTGGGAGTCACCTATTTCCACAACCAGATTCGCGATCTCATCACCTCCGACCCGACCTTCACGACCAACATAAACGTCGGTCGCGCCAAGACCGAGGGCGTCGAAAGCTTCCTCGAGTACCGGCCGGCTGCCCAACTCACGCTGCGGCTGGACTACACCTACACCGAAGCGACGGACGAGGACACGAACCAGGAATTGCTGCGCCGACCGAAGCACAAGGCGGACTTTGACGCGGCCTGGCGACCGACGGACGCGTGGCTGTTCGATGTCACCGTGCTGTGGGTCGGATCCTGGGCGGACGGCACCCGCGAGACGTTTGCGCCGGTGCAGGCGCCGGGCTACACGATCGTGAATCTGGCGCTCAGCTACCAGCTGAACGCCCGCCTCGCGTTGTTCGGGCGCATCGACAACCTCCTTGACCGCGACTACCAGAATCCGACCGGATTCCTGCAGCCGCGCATAGGTGCGTTTGCCGGGATCAAGTTAAGGCTCTGATCAGGGACGATCGAGCGGTTGCGCCGCCCGGCTCTGCCAGGAGCCCGCGGCGCGCCGTTTTGCCCGCTTGCTGTCCGCGCCGGACGAGGTGTTATTCTTGGGTCGCCATGAACGACCCAACCAACACGCCCGCACCGGGGCCGGTCACGCCGACCGAGACCGATCGCACCTGGGCGATGCTGGCGCACCTGTCCGCGCTCGCCGGTCTGGTGGTGTGGCTCGTGGGCTGCGTGTTGGGTCCGCTCGCGGTGTGGATTTCGCGCCGCGATCAGTCGGCGTTCGTCGCCGAGCACGCCCGCGAGGCCCTCAATTTCAACATCACGGTCGTGCTCGCCGCTCTCGTGTGCATGCTGCTGATGCTGGTCTTCGTCGGATTCATCCTCGGCGCCGCCCTGTTTATTGCATGGCTCGTGCTGACGCTTATCGCCGCGATCAAGGCCAGCGAAGGCGCCGTCTACCGCTACCCCGTCTCCCTGCGGCTCGTGAAATAGCGGGGATTTCTGGCCTTTTGGCCTAGAAATGGCCCTTGCATTTGATACTGTATATATTCACAGTATCGGCATGCGCCGCACGATTATCGGCAAGCAGTCCTTCAAGGGGCGGGGGACTCTTTCCAACCCTCCGGGCCGCTTTGACCTGCAGCAGCTCGCGCCGGTCGATGACGGTTGGTACCTCGAGGAGCAACCCGACAGCATCGCCACGACGCTCGAGCCCGAGCGCGCGCGCGAGATCATCAACACCAACGATTCACCGGACATTCCGTTCGAACAATCGATCAATCCGTATAGGGGATGTGAACATGCGTGTACTTATTGTGTAGGGCCGGATACGCCAATCTTAATGGCCGACGGATCGACCCGCGAAATCTCTAGTTTACAGATAGGCGATTCGATCTACGGCACGGTACGAAATGGCCGGTACCGCCGATACACGAAGACGAAGGTGCTCGCGCGGTGGGGAGTTATTAAACCCGCATATTGCATCACGCTCGAAGACAACACCCAACTGACCGTTGGCGCGGACCACCGCTTCCTCACGGAGCGCGGGTGGAAATTCATCACGGGCACGGAGTCTGGAAGATTGCGGCGCCCCCATCTTACGGTCCACAACAAACTCATGGGTACGGGGGCGTTTGCCGCGTCGGTGTATCACGATTCCAACTACCGCACCGGTTATCTGTGCGGACTCATCCGGGGCGACGGAACGATCGGGAGCTACACTTACCTCCGTCCCGATGGTGGTGCCGGCAACGTCCATACCTTTCGTCTGGCGCTGTGTGACCTGGAAGCGTTGGAGCGTGGAAGAAGGTGGTTGTCCTACCGATACATCGAGACGCGGCAGTTTGCCTTCGCAGCAGCTGCAGGGCGTCCCATGCAAGCCATACGCACCAACACCGCTTCTAACCTACGTGCGATTCGCGAGTTGATCGCTTGGCCGGATTCGCCGGCCCGCGGCTGGCAAGCGGGATTTCTAGCCGGAATCTTTGACGCCGAGGGTAGCTATAGCTGCGGAATACTGCGTATCGCGAATACGGATCCACAGATTATCTGGCGGCTGTGTGCGGCGCTTAAGGAGCTTGACTTCAGGTTCGTCGTCGAGCACCGCACGCCGGAGCAAGCCAAACCCATCGACTACGTGCGCCTCCTAGGGGGATTGCGCGAGCACCTGCGCTTCTTCCACACGGTGGACCCTGCGATCACGCGCAAGCGCGACGTAAGTGGTCAGGCACTGAAGAGTACACGGAGGCTTCAGGTCGTGGACATCGAGCCCCTGGGAAACTCCATGCGGCTCATAGACATCACGACCGGCACAGGTGACTACATTTCTAACGGTGTCGTGAGCCACAACTGTTATGCCCGCCCCAGTCACGCCTACCTGGGGCTCTCGCCGGGTCTGGATTTCGAGACCCGGCTTTTTTACAAGGAAAATGCAGCCGCACTGCTCGAGAAGCAGCTGGCACGCAAGAGCTATGTCTGCAAGTCCATAACGCTCGGCGCAAACACCGATCCTTACCAGCCGGTGGAGCGGCGCATGAAGGTCACGCGCTCGATCCTGGAAGTGCTGGCGCGCACGCGCCACCCGGTGAGCATCATCACCAAGAGTGCGCTCGTGCTGCGGGATCTTGACCTCCTGACCGAGCTCGCCCGCCAGGGACTCGCCAGCGTCGCGGTGAGCATCACCACGCAGGATGTGGAGCTGAAGCGCACGCTTGAGCCGCGCGCGGCCTCGCCGCAGGCGCGCCTGCGCACGGTCGCCGCCCTGAGCGCCGCGGGCGTTCCCTGCGCCGTCATGGTGGCCCCGGTAATCCCGGTGCTCACCGATCACGAGATGGAGGCGATCCTTGAGGCCAGCGCGCAGGCCGGTGCGAGCTGGGCGGGATACGTGCTGCTGCGCCTGCCGTACGAAATCAAGGACCTGTTCCGCGAGTGGCTCGCGGAGCACTACCCCCTGAGGGCGGCGCACGTGATGTCGGTCATCCAGGACATGCGCGGCGGCAGAGACAATGACCCGCGGTTCGGCAGCCGCATGCGCGGTACCGGGCCTTACGCAGAATTGCTCCGCAACCGCTTCCGCAACGCCTGCCGGCGCTTCAACCTCAATGTCGCGCCGCGAAATTCCCTAAGTACAACATTGTTTTGCCCGCCCACCCCGCCCCTGGCGCAGCTGCGCCTCGGGCTGTAGCACCTCCCCCCAAAGCGGGAGCCGCAGCCAAAGAGCTCCGGTTCCACCTGCCGGGCGATGGCATACTAGAAAGCGGTTTGTGCGGTCCGCCCGGCCCGCCGCCGAGACGACATATTTTGTCAGCGAGTGCGCCCGCTGGGTGGGCGGCACGGATGGGTTATGAGCGAAGCGGCCACGGCCAACAACGAACACGCCCTCAAGTCACGCTACCAGCTGCGCGAGCGCCTGGGCATCGGTGGGCAGGGCGAGGTATGGCGCGCGTTTGATCCGCAGGCCGGCACCGATGTCGCCCTCAAGATCCTGCATCCCGCGGCCGGACGCAGCGCGGCGGCCTGGGTGGCGCTGGTGCACGAGCACGAGAGCGCGAGCCGTCTCGAGCATCCCGGGATCCTCAAGGTGTTTCCGCCCGAGCGCGACGGGACGACCTTCCTCTTGCCGATGGAGCTGGCGACCGGCGGGGACCTCAAGCGCCTGCGTGGCGCCGGTTACCTCACCATCGTGCCGGTGCTCATCGAAGTGGCCCGGGCCCTCGAGCACGCGCACGAGCGTGGCGTGATTCATCGTGACCTTAAGCCTGGCAATGTGCTCTTTGACGAGCGCGGCCGCGTGAAGCTCGCCGACTTCGGCGTTTCGGGCAACTCGCTGGATCCGGGCACCGATTCGATGGTGCGCGGGCTGTCGCCGTTCACCGCGAGCCCCGAGCAGCTGCGCGGCGAGCCGCCGCGCCCGTCCGATGACATCTACGGCCTCGGTGCGCTCGCCTACGAGCTGCTGTCGCGCTATCCGCCGCACTACCCGCACTTCGACGCCCAGCGCGTGCAGCAGGAGCCGGTGCCGCCGCTGGTGCCCGCGCAGCAGATCCCACCGCAGCTCGCGGCACTGGTGAGCGCCATGCTCGCCAAGGATCCGGCGCTGCGCCCGGCGAACATGCGCGACGTGATCGACGAGCTGGACGCCTCGCTCAACGACACGCTCACGTTTGATTTCGAGACCGACGAGCCGCCGCGCGAGGGCGCGGCCAACGAGACCGTGCCGCCGCAGGCACCCGCCGCCCTGCCGCCGATCTCCGCGCAGGCCGCATCGCCCCTGGCGGTCGAGTCCTGGGAACCCGTGCCGCCGGAGCCCGTCGCCCTGCAGCCGGTGCGTGCGGTCGGCAGCGTGGACGGGGAGGCGCTGTGGCAGGAAGTCCGCGAGGCGCCGCTGCCGCGCTCGCGCCTGGAGCCGATGCGCAGCGGGCTGCCGCTCGCGCTGGTCGTGGTCGCCGCGCTTGCAGCGCTCGCGGTCGGCGCCTACCTGTGGCTGCCGCCGTTTCTGCCAGGAGCCACCACGCAGTCCCGCCCGGTGACCCCGGGCGCCGCCGGCGTGCCAGCTCCGGATGCTGCCACCACCGTGAACGCGGCGGCGGGTGCGCGGCTGCAGGCGGACCGGATTCTGCTGGAGCAGCGCATCACGGCGCTCGATGCGCGCGGCGCCGCCATCTGGGGCGGGGCGGATTTCGCCGCCGCCAAGGCCCGCATCGCCGAGTCCCAGGGCGCGCACGATGCCGCCGGCCTGAGCGCGGCGCAGCAGGGACTGATCCAGGCGAACCAGCTGCTCGACAACGTCGAGCAGGCGGCTTCCGCGGCGCTCGCCTCCGAACTTGCCGCGGGCGAACGCGCGCTGGCCGCGGGTCAGCAGGGACTGGCCGTGCAGGCCTACGATCTGGCGGCGCGCATCGCGCCCCAGGATGAGCGGGCGCTGGCAGGACAGGCCCGGGCGCGCGAGCTGGCCTCGACGCAGGGACCGCCGGCGGCGTCGGCGGCGCCGCCCGCCGCGGGCACGGCCCCGCAGCCGGCGCCGCAGCCTGCGGCGAAAGCCGCCGCCACCACACCCGCCCCCGCCGCCGATGCCGCCTTCGGCGAAGACCGCTATGCGAAGGCCGCCGGCGAGGGCTTTGCGGCGCTCGGCGCCGGTCGTCTCGATGAGGCACGCGCTGCGTTCGAGCGCGCCCGGGCCGCGCGCCCGGACGGAGCCGAGGCCGCCGACGGCCTCAAGCGCGTCGAGGCGGCGACCCACGCCCGCGGGTTCGGCACCCTGCGCACGCGCGCCGAGGATGCCGAGGCGGATGAGCGCTGGGACGACGCGCTCGCCGCCTACACCTCGATACTGCGCACCAGTCCCACCCAGGAGTTCGCGCAGGAGGGCCGCGACCGCAGCAAGGCGCGCCTGGAGATGAACGATGCCCTGCAGGCCCTGATCGACCGCCCGGACCGCCTCGCCACCCCCGAGGCACGCGAGCAGGCGGCGGCGCTGCTGCAGAACGCCCAGCAGGTGAGTTCACCGGGACCCGTGCTGCGCCTGCAGATGGCGCGCGTCTCCGCGCTGCTGCCCGAGTTCGAGAAGCCGGTGCACATGTCGATGGTGTCCGATGGTTTCACGCAGGTGACGATCCAGGGCGTGGGCGGCTTCGGCGCCTTCACCCGGCGCGACATCGAACTCAAGCCCGGCCGCTATACGTTCGTCGGCGCGCGCGAGGGCTACCGCGACGTGCGCCGCGATATCAGCGTGAGTCCCGGCCAGACGCAGACCATCAACGTGAGCTGCTACGACCCGCTCTGAGCCCCGCATCGGCAACCGCACTTTTCGTAACAGCATCGGCGCCACAGTCCGCGCCGCCGCCGGCACCACCTGCAGCAGTCGTCCTTGCTGCCGGAGCGGAGCGCTCCTAAGCTGCGTAAAACAACAGCTGTGCGGGCGGTGCGGCGATGGGCGATGACGCCAAGATCATTCTGCTGGCAGGCGCGAGCGGGCTCACCGGCGGACGCACGCTCGATGCCCTGCTCGAAGCCCCCGACGTCAGCCGCGTGCTGGCGGTGTCGCGCCGGCCGCTCGGGCGCGAGCATCCGCGTCTCGCCAACCGCATCGTGCAGTTCAAGAACCTCGAGGCGCAGCTGAAGGGCATCAGCTGCGATGCCGCGCTGTGCTGCCTCGGCACCACGATCCGTCAGGCCGGCTCACAGGAGGCCTTCCGCGCAGTCGACGTGGATGCCGTGCTGAGTTTCGCGCGCGCGGCGCGCGCCGGTGAGACGCGGCGCTTCGTCGTGATCTCGAGCATCGGGGCCAACCCCACCTCGCGCAATTTTTACCTGCGCACCAAGGGCGAGATGGAGGAAGAACTCGAGGGCCTGGGCTTCGAGTCGCTGGACATCCTGCAGCCCTCGCTGCTGCTCGGGATGCGCGCCGGCATGCGTCCCCTGGAGCTGCTCGCGAGCACGCTCATGCCGGCGGTGAATCCGCTGCTCAGCGGCAAGTACGTGAATTACCGCGGCATCCCGGCGCGCACCGTGGGGGCGGCGATGTTGGGCGCGACCCGCTCCGGGCGCCGCGGCGTGCAGCGCTACACCTATGCCGGCATCGAGGCTCTCGCGCGCCTCACCTTCACGCGTGCGCGCGTACTGCCCCAGCCGAAGGCGCCGGCGCGCGCCCGCTGAGCGCGCCGCGCGCAGGCGGCGCACGGCGCTCCCGGCCGCGCTCGCGCTTGCTCTGGCCACTCTGCTGAGCGCGTGCAGTCTCTTTGGCGCCCGCGCGCCGGCGCCGGTACCGGTCGCCTTGAACCCCGCTGCGCCGGAACCGGCGAACGGCCAGGGCGCCGCGATTGCCGCGCTCGCTGCCTCCCTCGTCGGCACCCGCTACGAGTTCGGCGGCGCGGACCAGAGCGGCTTCGACTGCAGCGGGCTGGCGCTGTACGTGTACGAGCGCGTCGGCATCAGCATCCCGCGCACCGCGGCCGCGCAGCAGCGCGCCGCGCTGCCGGTTGCGGTTGCCCAGCTCGCGCCCGGAGACCTGGTGTTCTTCCGCCTGCGCGGACACAGCGTCGATCACGTTGGCGTTTACGCTGGCGCCGGGCGCTTCATCCACGCGCCGCACTCGGGTGTTGCGGTGGCGTCCGCGGACTTGAGCGATGCTTACTTCGCGCAACATTTCGCGGCGGCGGGGCGCTTCGGCGGCGGCGCGCTGTCGTCACCTTGAGACATAAGACGGCGCGGGGCGCGCATCCTGCCCGCGCATCACAGCACTTGAGAGGCTTCGCACATTTCAGCACTTGACTCCAAACCGCGACGCTTTGACACTCTGAGTTCTGTACAAGGGCAAACCCGTTGAAAGACGGGGACGCAAAGCCACCGGTCTAAAGGACAGGTTCCTATGACGGCGGGGCTGCCACGATCGCGCACCAGGCGCGAACGCTCGCACTCCCATCCCCGTCACTCGAACCTCGAGCCATGAACACCGTGGCCGTTGAAGGTTTCGTTTCGGGGAAGTTATGACAGCAACGCCCAACTTCGCTTCCGAGGCGCTCACAGGCGCCGGAGCAGGAGATGCGGCACCCGCACCCAACGCGGGGCCGTTCGTTCTCAATCTGTGTTCTTCCACCACGCCGATGGCGCTGGCGCAGACCGACCTGCCGGAGCTGAAGCGATTCACGTTCTTCGTGAGCCGACGCTTCGAGGAAGGTCGCGAGCGCTTCCGCCTGCATATGGGTTATTTTGCGACGCTCGCCGAGGCCGAGGAATGGCTCAACGTCGTGCGCGAGATCTATCCGGGCGCCTGGGCCGGCGAGGCGCCAGGGCGCAAGCTGCGCGAGCGCGCCGCCGCCGCCGCCGCCGCCCAGGTGCAGCACGCCGCGGGGCCGCAGCCCCAGGTGAGCGCACCGCGTGCAGCGGTCCCGAGCGCGCCGCCGGCCGCGCCTGCCGTATCGCTCTCGATGCGCGTGCCGGTGCTGCAGGCAGCCCCGGCGATCGCGCGCGCTCCAGCGCCGCCGCCGGCGCGGCCCGCCGCCGCCGCCGCTCCCCCTGTTGGCCGCGCCGTCCCCGCGCCGCCCCCGGCGCGCCCTGCCACGGGTGTCGCCCCGCCCAGAAGCAGCGCCCCGCCCCGTCCGGCTGCACCGGCCGCCGCTGCCGCGGCGCGCCCGTCAGCGGCCGCGCGCGCCGGCGCCGCTCCGGCAATGACAGCGTCCCCGCAGCACGCCGAGAAGAGCGTCAAGGGTGCCAAGGGCGCGTTCGGCGACTCGAACGTGCGCGAGGTTCTCAAGGCGCTCGGCGATGCGAGCGCCACCGGCCAGACCCGCCAGATGCGCGCGCCCCCGGCGCCGCGGGAGGCGCCACCGCCTCCGGCCAAGAATTCCCTCAGCGATACGCAGGTGCTGAAGCTGCTCGAGACGCGTCGTCCGGAGGGCACCGAGCCGCCGGCGTCCGATCCGGCGCACGGCGCCATCCCGTTGCTCAAGCCCGATGACACCGGCACGCGCGAGGCACTCAAGTACGCCGTCACGACCAACGCGCCGGTGCTGTTCGCGGTGCAGCTGCAGTGGTCGGTGCAGGCCGTGGAACTGGACAAGGTGCCGCCGCTGGCGATTTTCAGTGCCTACACCCTCTACACCGTCGAGGGCAGCCGCGACGGCCGCAAGTGGTATGGACTGCGCCTGGGGTTCTTCAGCGACGCCATCTCCGCCAAGCAGGTCGCCCACTACGTGCGCTCGGAGTTCACCTCCGTCGCCGTCGTGCCGGTGAGCCCGCAGGAGAAGTCGCGCGCGACCGAACAGGACAAGCAGGCCGCCACACTGGGCGCGCCGGCGGCCTCGCCCTCAGGTCCGGTGGACGAGTTCAAACTCCTTGACGACGACACCGCCGCCGAGGAAGTCGCCAAGCTGGCGCGCGCACCGGTGCCCGCGCCCAAAGCGGGTGCGGGTGCCGCGCCCAAGAAGATTCCCGGCCGGCCGGTGCCGCGGGTCGCCGTCGGGCGCGCCGTCATTCAGGCGGGTGCACCGGGCGCGGCTCCCCCCGCCGCCGCCAAGCCTAACGTGCGTGGTGCCGGCAAGGTGGGCGCGCGCGACAAGCGCGGCGTGCAGTCGCTCGAAGAGACGCTCGAGATTCTCGGCGCGGGCGAGCTCACCATCGACACCGGCAACGGCGAGACGCTCAACGCGAGCGGCGTGCGCCACCTGCGCGTCGAGGTGCAGAAGAACTCGCCGTTCTCCAAGCTCCTCGAACGTCTCAGTGAGCGGATGAAGAAGCCGTAGCGGCGGTGGCGAACTCCGCCAGCATCCAGCCGCGGTAGGCGTCCAGGTTGGTGTCGCGGCCGAGGAAGTCGCGCACCAGCTGCTCGGCGGGCTTCGAGCCCCCGGGCGCCAGCACCGCCTGCCGGTAACGCATGCCGGCGGGACCGTCCAGCAGGTTCTTCGCATCGAACTGCGCAAAGAAATCCAGCGCGATCACCTTGTCGAGCACGTAGGTGTAGTAGTTGGAGCTGTAGCCGGTCAGGTGCGTCATCGCTGCCCAGAAGTGATCCCCGGGCAGGTAGGCGGCGCTGCTGTAGTGCTCGAAGTCCTTGCGCCACAGCGCATCAAAGTCGATGCCCGCGGCCTCAAGCCGGTGGGTGTCGAGCGACATCGCGGTGTAGATGAGCTGGCGCTGCTGATCGCTCGCGCGCCCGTAGGTGTCGGCCCGCGTCATGCGCAGGTACAGCTCCTGCGGCAGCACCGCCCCGCTCTGATAGTGGTGCGCGAACGGGGCGAGCACGCCGTAGTCGTGGAAGAACTCCTCCAGCATCTGCGAGGGCGCTTCGATGAAGTCCCCCTCGATGTTGAAGCTGCCCTGGCCGGCGTAGCGGTTCTGGCCGCCGATCAGATGGTGCATCAGGTGGCCGAACTCGTGCAGGAACACGACCACGTCCCCGTACTGCATCAGGCCCGGGTCCCCCGGCGCACCGCCCGGGAAATTGCACACCAGCGCGCCGTCGGGCAGCTCGCGTCCGCGCGCGCCGGCGGTGAGCGGCTGCGTCGAGAACCACTTGTCCTTGCCCTCGCGCGGGTGCATGTCGAGGTAGATGGTGCCGAGCTTGGTGGTGCCGTCGAAGACCTCGTAGGTGGTGACCGAGGGGTGCCAGGTGCGCAGGCCCGCCACCGGCCTGATCTGCACGTGGAACAGCTTCGAGGCGGTGTCGAGCACGCCCTTCTCGACCGCGGCGTAGGGGAAGTAGGGGCGCACGCTCTGCGAGTCGAAGTTGAACTTGGCGCGGCGGTACTCCTCCTGCCAGTAGCGCGCATCCTGCGCCGAGATCTTCTGCAGCGCCGGCTCACGCTCCCTGGCGAAGGCGAGCAGCGCGGCGTCCTCGCGCGCGCCGGGCTCGCGCGACGCCTCATCGACCTTTGCCACGAACGCGGCGAGCTTCGCCGGCGAACCCATCATCTGGTCGGCCATCGCGTAGTCCGCCCAGGTGGCGTAGCCGAGCAGGTGCGCCAGCTGCTCGCGCGCCGTGAGCAGGCCGCGCAGCACCTCGGTGTTGGCGGGGAAGGCCACCGCGTGCGCCGCCAGGAACAGCTGCTTGCGCAGCGGCGCGCTGTTGGCGAACTTCAGCACCGCGGAGGTGTCGGGCGGATCGCTGGTGATCGTGACCTGCCCCTTGGCGTCGGGCTTGTGGGAGGCCAGGAAATCCGGCGGCAGGCCCTCGAGCTGTGCCTGGTCCACCACCACCTTGCGCACGTCGTCGTGCACGTTGCGGTTGAATACCAGCGAGCGCTCGGTGATCTTGTCCTGCAGCTGCTTGATCATGGCGCGCGTGGCCTCGTCCTTGTCGACCCCGGCGAGCCGGTATTCGAGCAGCGTGCGCTCCAGGTAGTGGCGCACCCCCGGATCTGCCGGCGCCGGGATCGCGCTCAGCGCCTTGTACACGGGCTGGTTAAGATTCAGGGCGGTGAGCGCGGACTGCGTGGTCTCGCTGAGCGCCTGTGCCTTGTCGCGCAGCTCCTTGCTCGCGCCCACCCCGTACAGCACCTGCGACTGGCAGATGGCGTCGACGATGGCGCCGAAGGCCTCATCGTAGGGCTGCAGGGTGTTCTCGATGGTGCGCGGGCCCTTGGCGGCCAGCAGGCGCGCGAGCGCCGCATCGGCGCCCTGCAGCCGCTGCTGCACCCAGGCGTCCAGCTCCGCGGGCGTGCCGGTCCCGTCCCAGGCGTGCGCGCCGGCGGCCGGGGCGGCGGCCGCCAGGGCGGGAAGGCATGCGGCCAGCGCCAGGAGTGCCACGAGGCCGGGCGCGCGCTGTGGCGTGGATCGGTGACGCATGCAAACCTCCTGCGGCCGCGCACCGCAGGAGGCGGGCGAGTCGGCGCGTGATTCTGCAGCGAGTTTAACGTGAACGCGGCGGCCGATGCGCCGGCCCGAGGGCCGCCTGCGGCGGAGTGAGCGTCTCAGCCCTTGCCGAACAGCTTCTCGAGTTCCGATTTCGCCTTGTCGATCTCGGCGGTGTTGGCAGGGACGTAGGCCGCACTGCGGGGCTTGAAGTGACCGCAGAAGTTCGCGTGCGTCTTGTCGCTCACTTCCTCGGCGGTCGGCTCGCGGCAGTGCTTGGCGACGCGCGTGTCGTAGTCCACGCACATGCGGCACACGTGCAGCTCCGCGCGGCACTGCGGACACTCGTCGCGCCGCAGCAGCGGCAGGCTCAGCTGCGCCAGGGAGACGCCGCACTTCCAGCACACGAGGTCATGAGCCATGGCGGCAAGCGTACTACCGGGCGCCGTGGGTTGCCCGCGCCGGTGCGCGACGCTTCATCTGGTAGGAAGCGAACGTGGACCAGCTGCCGTCGGCCTTTTGCGCTTCCAGCAGCAGGCTGCCGCTGGCTCCGTCGGGGGCAAGCCTCAGGGTGTCGCGAAACGCCCCTTCCGCGTACGGAAACAGCAGCACCAGGGTGCCATCCTGGCCGCTGCCCGTGGCCGTGACCCGCGCCCCGGCGGCGCCGAAACGGTCGAGCCAGTGCGCGACGTAGTCCTTTGCCTTCGCGTCGTAGCCGATGAAGACCCGCGCCTCGTACCCCGGTGGCGTGGCGAGGTCGACCATCGAGAACTCGAGCCAGCCGCCGTGCAATACCCAGCGCCCGTGGGCGCGGTAGTGGGCGGGCTTGCCGAGCACCGTGCCCGCGAGGTCCCAGTCGCCGGCGAGTGTTGCCAGCAGGTGCGTGGGCTCGGGGGCGGCGGCGGCCGCCGGCAGCCACACCGCGAGCAGCAAGGCGGGCAAACCGCTCTTCATGGCTGACACTCCTGCACCAGGGCGCCGTGAAGTCTAGCCCGCCGCCGCCACCGCCAGCGTGCGCGTGCGCAGGAACTCCGCCAGCACCCGTCCGGTGTGCGACTGGGCCGCACGCCGCGCGATCAGCGCCGGTGTTCCCTGCGCCACGATGCGCCCGCCGCCGTCGCCGGCCTCCGGCCCCAGGTCGATGATCCAGTCCGCCTCGGCCATGACATCAAGGTTGTGCTCGACCACCACCGCGGTGTTGCCGGCGGCCACCAGGCGATGCAGCACGTGGGTGAGTTTCTCGACGTCGGCCATGTGCAGGCCGACCGTGGGCTCATCGAGGACGTAGAGCGTGCGCCGCGCCTTCTGGCGCGGCCCGTGCGCGAGCTCATCACGCACCTTGGACAACTCGGTGACCAGCTTGATGCGCTGCGCCTCGCCGCCGGAGAGCGTTGGGCTCGGCTGTCCGAGTGTCAGGTAGCCGAGGCCGACATCCTGCAGCAGCTTGAGCGCGTGGTGCACGCGCGGATGCGCGGCGAAGAATCCGACCGCGTCATCGACGTCCATCGCCAGCACGTCCCCGATGCTGCGCCCGCGCCACAGCACCGCGAGGGTCTCGGAGTTGAAACGCTTGCCGGCGCAGACGTCGCACAGCACCTTCACGTCCGGCAGGAAGCTCATCTCCACCGTCTTCATGCCCTGGCCCTCGCAGGCCTGGCAGCGCCCGCCGGCGGTGTTGAAGGAGAAGCGGCTGGTGGTGTAGCCGCGAATGCGCGCCTCGGTGGTGCCGGCGTAGATGCGCCGGATCTCGTCCCAGAAGCCGATGTAGGTCGCGGGGCACGAGCGCGGCGTCTTGCCGATCGGCGTCTGGTCCACTTCCAGCACGCGCTCGACGTGTTCCAGGCCGCGCACCGCGGCGCAGCCCACGAGCTTCACCGCCGCGGCGCGCGGCTTCTTCTTCCTGCCGGGGAAGTTCTCGCCCAGCAGCCGCTTGAGGTTCGCGTACAGCACGTCGCGCGCGATGGTCGACTTGCCCGAGCCGGACACGCCCGTGACCACGACCAGACGTCCGAGCGGGATGCGCACGTCCGTGCCGCGCACGTTGTGCAGCGCCACGCGGGCGAGCGTCAGGTGCGGCGTGGCGGCGTTCACCGCGCGGTGCGGCTGCGCCGGGTGCAGCAGCGGCGCGCGCAGGAAGCGCCCCGTGGTGGAGCGCGGGTTGCGGATGAGGTCCTGCACCGTGCCGGCGCCGACCACTTCGCCGCCGCGCACGCCCGCCTGCGGGCCCAGGTCCAGCACGTAGTCGGCGCGGCGGATGGTCTCCTCGTCGTGCTCGACCACCACCAGCGTGTTGCGCTGACCGGCGAGCTCGCTGAGCGAATCGAGCAACACCGCGTTGTCGCGCGGGTGCAGGCCGATGGTCGGCTCATCGAGCACATAGCACACGCCCTGCAGGTTCGAGCCAAGCTGGGCGGCGAGGCGGATGCGCTGCGCCTCGCCGCCCGAGAGCGTCGGTGCTGCGCGGTCAAGCTGCAGGTAGCCAAGGCCGACGCGCTCGAGGAACTTCAGCCGCGAGCGGATCTCGGCGAGCAGGTCACGGGCGATCTCGCGCTCGCGCGGCCCGAGGCGCAGCCGGGCGAAGAACTCCTGGCTGGCGCTCACCGGCTCCCCGGCGAGCGCGGCGATCGAGCGCTCGCGGAAGCGCACGTTGAGCGCGGTCGGGTTGAGGCGCTCACCGTGGCAGCCGCTGCAGGGCTGCGGCTCGCGCGCGTACCACTCGTTCCACCACAGCTCCTCGCCGCTTTGTTCCGCATCGAATCCGGGCATCTCGACCCCGGTGCCGAAGCAGCTCTCGCACCAGCCGTGCTTGGAGTTGAAGGAGAACAGGCGCGGGTCGAGCTCCGCGAAGCTCCTGCCGCAGGACGGACAGGCGCGCTTGGTGGAGAACACCGTGACGCGGCTGGAGTTCGGGGCGAGCACGTGCACCAGTCCCTTGCCGTAATCGAGCGCCCGCGCCAGCCCGTCGCGCAGCGCTGCCTCGGTGCGCACGCCGACCTCGACCTGCGCCACGGGCAGCTCGATGGTGTGCTCGCGGAAGCGCGACAGGCGCGGCCACGGCGAGCTCGGCAGCAGCTCGCCGTCGACCCGCAGCTGCCGGAAGCCCTTCTTGGCCGCCCACTTCGCCAGATCCGTGTAGTAGCCCTTGCGCGCCAGGATCAGCGGCGCGAACAGGCCGATGCGCTTGCCCTTGTAGTCGCGCAGCAGCCGTGCGGCGATCGAGGCGGGGCTCTGCGGCTCGATGGCGACGTCGCAGTCCGGGCAGTACTGCGTGCCGAGCTTCACGTACAGCAGGCGCAGGAAGTGGTAGATCTCGGTGAGGGTCGCCACCGTGCTCTTGCGGCCGCCGCGGCTGGTGCGCTGCTCGATCGCGACCGTGGGCGGGATGCCGAAGATCGCGTCCACGTCCGGGCGCGCAGCCGGCTGCACGAACTGCCGGGCATAGGCGTTGAGGGATTCGAGGTAGCGGCGCTGGCCCTCGTTGAAGAGTATGTCGAAGGCGAGCGTCGACTTGCCCGAGCCGGACACCCCGGTGATGACCGTGAAGCGGTCGCGCGGGATCTCGACGTCGATGTTCTTCAGGTTGTGTTCGCGCGCCTTGTGGATGACGACCGCGTGGCGACGGTGGGCGTGGGCGGCGCCGTAGGCCGCGGGCGGCTCGGCGACCTGCGGCAGCCGCGGCGGCGGCGCCGCCGGCGTCAGCGCCTGCTGGTAGGCGGCGAGCGCCTGGCCGGTGAACGAATGCGCCGTGGCACGCACCTGCTGCGGGGTGCCGGTGCACACGATCTGCCCGCCGCGCTCCCCGCCCTCGGGTCCGAGGTCGATGATCCAGTCGGCGGCCTGGATGACGTCGAGGTTGTGCTCGATGACGAGCAGCGAGTGGCCCGCGACCAGCAGCTTGCGGAACGCCCGTAGCAGTTTCGCCACGTCCTCGAAGTGCAGCCCGGTGGTCGGCTCATCAAACAGGAACAGCTTGCCGCGGTGCGTGATGCTGGAGAGCACGGAGCCGGCTTCCGCCAGGTGTCCGGCGAGCTTCAGACGCTGCGCCTCGCCTCCCGAGAGCGTCGGTACCGGCTGGCCAAGTTTCAGGTACTCCAGGCCAACATCCGCCAGCGGCGCCAGGCGCGCGGCGACTTCCGCCGTGTCGGCGAAGAAGGCGCGCGCCTCGGTCACGGTCAGCTGCAGCACCTGCGCGATGTTCAGGCGCCGGCCGTCCGCGCCCTCGCGGCGCACGTCGAGCACCTCCTCGCGATAGCGGCACCCGTCGCAGTCCGGGCAGCGCAAATACACGTCGGAGAGGAACTGCATCTCGACGTGCTCGAAACCGTTGCCGCTGCAGGTGGGGCAGCGGCCGTTGCCGGAGTTGAAGCTGAAAGTGCCGGGTGTGTACTTGCGCTCCTGCGCCGCGGGCTCGGCGGCGAACAGCGCGCGGATCGCGTCGAAGGCGCCGACGTAGCTTGCGGGGTTGGAGCGCGTCGTGCGGCCGATCGGGTTCTGGTCGACCATGACCACATCGTCGATCAGTTCGGCGCCGGCAAGGCCGGCGAACTGCCCGGGCGCCTCGGTGGGCTTGCCGCGATACTTCAGCAGCGCCGGGTAGAGCACGTCCTCCACCAGCGTCGACTTGCCCGAGCCGGAGACGCCGGTCACGCAGACCAGACGCTTCAGCGGGATGCGCACGTCGACATTCTTCAGGTTGTGCTCGCAGGCGCCCTTGAGTTCCAGCCAGCGGTTGGAACGCGCCTCCGCCACCACGCCGCCGGCACTCGCCGGCGCCCGTGTGCTGGTGGCGGGCGCGCGCGCCGGCGTCACGCTCTTGCTGCCGCTCAGGTACTGGCCCGTGAGGGACGGCTGGTGAGCGCGAATCGCCTGCGGGGTGCCGAAGAACACGATCTCGCCGCCGCGCTCGCCGGCGCCGGGGCCAAGATCCAGGATGCGATCCGCCTCGAGCATGATCTGCGGGTCATGCTCGACCACGACCAGCGAGTTACCCGCATCGCGCAGCCGCTTCATGACCCCGATCACCCGCTGCATGTCGCGCGGGTGCAGGCCGATGGAGGGCTCATCGAGCACGAACAGCGTGTTGACGAGTGACGTGCCGAGCGCCGTGGTGAGGTTGATGCGCTGCACTTCGCCGCCCGAGAGCGTGCGCGACTGACGATCGAGCGTGAGGTAGCCCAGGCCCACGTCCGCGAGGTAGCGGAAGCGGCCGCGGATTTCCCCGAGCAGCAGATCGGTTGCCTCATCCAGCGGCCGCGGCAGCTGCAGCTGCTGGAAGAACGCGTGGCTGCGTTCCACCGGCAGCAGCACGAGGTCGTGGATCGAAAGGCCGGGCAGCGCGGCCAGTTGCGCGGCGCTCCACTCAACGCCCTGGGGCCGAAAGCGCGGCGCAGCGCCGAGCGTGGCATCGGCCAGCGCCTTGTCACCGACCCGCCACAGCAGCGCCTCGGTCTTCAGGCGCGCGCCGTCACAGACGCCGCAGGGAGTGTAGGCACGGTAGCGCGACAGCAGTACGCGCACGTGCATCTTGTAGGCGCGCGTTTCCAGCCAGGCGAAGAAGCGCTTCACCCCGTACCAGACCTTCTTCGACCAGGCGCCTTCGCCCTCGATCACCCACTTGCGCGCCTCGCTGCCGAGCTCGCGCCAAGGTGTGTCCAGGGAGATGCCGCGCAGCTTGGCGAACTTCTCCAGGTCCTCCTGGCACTCCGCGTACGACTTGGTTTGCCACGGCTTGATCGCCCCGGCGCGCAGCGTCTTGGTCTCGTCCGGGATGACGAGGCCGTAGTCGATGCCGATGGTGCGGCCGAAACCGCGGCAGGACTCGCACGCTCCGAGCGGGGAGTTGAAGGAGAACTGGCTCGGGTTCGGCGTGGCGTAGGCAAGATCGCACTCGGCGCAGTGCAGCTCGCTCGAGTAGCGCCAGGTGTCGAGGCGCTGCGGCGGATCGGCATCATCGACCACGTGCACGTTCACGCGCCCGCGCCCGACGCGCAGCGCCGCCTCCAGGGACTCGAGAATCCGGCCGCGCTCCGCGGCGCCGACGCGCAGCCGGTCCTGCACCACCTCGAGCGTCACGGCCGGTGCGGGTGGCGCCGCGCGGCGCTTACGGCCACGCCGCGCCGTCGCCGCCGCGGGCGCCACGGCGGCGGCGGCAGGCGCCGGCTCGAGAAAGCGCGTGTAGCCCTGGCGCGCGAGCAGCTCGCGCACTTCCGCGACGGTGAAATTCGCCGGCACCGGCACGGGAAAGCTGATGAGCAGGCGCGGATCCCCGGCGGCCGCGGCGCGCGCGCTGAGTTCGTCGCAGATGCTCTCGGCGCTCTCGTGCCGCACCGCCTTGCCGCAGCGCCGGCAGAAGAGTGCCGCGGCGCGCGCGAACAGCAGCTTCAGGTGATCGTTCAGCTCGGTCATGGTGCCGACGGTCGAGCGCGAGGTGCGCACCGGGTTCGTCTGGTCGATGGCGATCGCAGGAGGGATGCCGGAGATCGAGTCGAGCTGCGGCTTGTCCATGCGGTCGAGGAATTGCCGGGCGTAGGGCGAGAAGGTCTCGACGTAGCGGCGCTGACCTTCCGCGTACAGGGTGTCGAACACCAGCGAGGACTTGCCCGAGCCGGACACGCCGGTCACCACGATCAGCTCGTTGAGCGGAATATCCAGGTCAAGGTTCTTCAGATTGTTCTGGCGTGCGCCCCGCAGGGAAATGGCGTCACGTGAGGCGTCGGTCATTCCGTCACCGTCTGCTGGTTCGATAGGTGGAGCGCTTCGCTGCCGTGCAGGCGCAGGCGCTCGCCATTGTACGGGAACTCCTCTTGCGGTGCGTCATGCGTGCACGAGGCGCGAACGGAGCAAATGGGGCCTGAGCGGCTGCAATCCAGTGCCACGAGCGCCGGTCTACTGTACAGCCGCTACGTTTGTGCCCTTGAAACGGGGGACTCGTGTTGGCGCCGGGGGACCTGGGTCGCCGGCGCACGACACGCACCAATTAAAGGCACAAGGCGTACAATCCGCGGCGTTCAACGGGCTCAAGAGGAGACTGCGAATGACTTCGAAAATGCTGTCCAGTGTTGCCCTGGCCGCGGCCGCGGCGGTGATGTTCTCCACCGCAGCGATCAGCACCGCCAGCGCAGACGAGGCCAAAGTGAAGTGCGAGGGTGTGAATTCCTGCAAGGGACACTCGGCGTGTAAGAGCGCCAACAACGCGTGCAAGGGCCAGAATTCCTGCAAGGGCAAGGGATTTGTGGAGATGAGCAAGGCGGATTGCGACGCCGCCAAGGCCAAAGCCAAGTAAGTCGTTGCGGGCCGGCCACGCGCCGGCCCGCTTTTCCCTCCATGCTGACGCGTCCATCGCTTGGGTTTGGTCTCGGCCTCAGGGTCGATCACTACGAGGCGATTCTCGCGGACCGCCCCCGCGTCGACTGGTTTGAAGTCCTCTCCGAGAACTACCTGGTGCCGGGCGGCAAGCCCCTGAGCTACCTGATGCGCTTCCGCGAGCGCTACCCGCTCGCGATGCACGGGGTGTCACTCTCGATCGGCAGCACCGCGCCGCTGGACCTCGAGTACCTGCGACAGCTCAAGGCGCTCGCGGCGCGCGTCGAGCCGGTATGGGTGTCCGATCACCTGTGCTGGACCGGGGTGGCGGGGCGCAACACCCACGATCTTCTGCCGCTGCCCTATACCGAAGAGGCACTCGCGCACGTGGTGGAGCGCGTGCGCACGGTGCAGGACATCCTCGGGCGCCGCATCCTGCTCGAGAACGTCTCCAGCTACGTCGCCTTCCGCGACTCGCACCTCACCGAGTGGGAATTCCTGCGCGAGGTGGCGACGCGCGCCGACTGCCTGATCCTGCTCGACGTCAACAACATCTATGTGAGCGCCGTGAACCACGAGTTTGACGCGCTGGAGTACCTCGCGGCCGTGCCCGCCGAGCGCGTGCAGCAGATCCATCTCGCGGGGCACGAGAATCACGGCGACTATCTCATCGACACCCACGACCACCCGGTGCCCGACCCGGTGTGGGAGCTGTACGCAGCCGCCCTGCGCCACTGCGGGCCGGTTTCGACCATGATCGAGCGCGACGACCGCATCCCGCCGCTGGCGGAGCTGTGCGCGGAGCTCGAGCGGGCGCGCACCCTGAGCGAGCGCACGCTCGCTGCCCTTGAGGCAGGCCGCGGCGGGGCGCCGCTGCGCGTCGCGGCGGGCGCCACGTGAGCACGCTGGCGGCAGTGCAGGGGGACTTCCAGCAGTACCTGCTGCGCGGTGCGACCGGCGTCGCCGGGCACGTCCTCGGGACGGCGCGGGTGCCGGTGGCCACCCGCCTCGGCATCTACGGCGATGCCTACCGCAGCCGGCTCGCCGACGCGCTGCGCAGCAATTTCCCGGCGCTGGCCCGGCTCCTCGACGAGGACTTCCAGCTGCTCGCCGGCGCCTACGTGGACACGCACGACTCGCCCTACTTCTCGATCCGCTACTACGGTGACGAACTGCCGCAGTTCCTCGCCGCCGAGGAGCACTACGCGGGTGCCCCGATCCTCGCTGAACTGGCGCGCTGGGAGTGGACGATGAGTGGCGTGTTCGACGCTGCGGACGCACAGCCGCTGACGCCCGAGGCACTCACCCACGTCGCTCCCGAACAGTGGGCTTTCCTGCGCCTGCACTGGCACCCGAGCGTGCAGCGCCTGGCGCTGAACTGGAACGTGCCGCAGACCTGGAAGGCGCTCACCGAAGACAGTGAGCGGCCGCCGGTCGAGTACCACGCCGCTCCGACCCAGTGGCTGCTGTGGCGGCAGGAGCTCACCAGCTACTTTCGCTCGCTGCCGGACACCGAGGCTGCCGTGCTCGATGCCGCGCGCAGCGGCCGCACGTTCGGCGAACTGTGCGAGCTGCTGTGCGCCGAGGTTGGCGCCACAGCCGCACCGGCGCAGGCGGCAGCGCTGCTGCGCGACTGGATCGCCACCGGGCTGATCACCGCGACCGCCTGAAGCCGGCCGTTCGCTTCGGCACCTGCGGCCCGCACCTCGCGCGGCACACGGTGCAGCGCCAACCCCGCAAGCGCTTCACCGTCAGGCGAAAAAACGTGCAGACTACGCCGGCCGCGGAGCGGCTAACGTGCGCGGACCGGGCCGGTGAGGCCCGACTGGCCGCGCGCGGCGTGTAAGTCCCCGATTTCCTGTACCCCTCAAGCGATGGCGCCACCGACCTACAACAACGTGCTCGAGATGATCGGCAACACGCCGCTCATGGCGGCGCGGCACCTCGACTGCGGACCCTGCGAGCTGTTCCTGAAGCTCGAGAACCAGAACCCCGGCGGCTCCATCAAGGACCGCGTCGGGCTCTACCTCATCGAGGCGGCCGAGCGCGCCGGGCTGCTCAAGCCCGGCGGTACGCTGATCGAGGCGACGGCCGGCAACACCGGGCTCGGTCTCGCCCTGGTGGCCGCGCAGAAGGGCTACCGCCTGCTGCTCGTGATCCCCGACAAGATGAGCCAGGAGAAGATCTTTCATCTGCGGGCCATGGGCGCGGAAGTGATGATGACGCGCTCGGATGTCAGCAAGGGACACCCGGAGTACTACCGCGACGTGGCCGAGCGACTGGCACGGGAAACCCCCGGCTCCTATTTCGTGAACCAGTTCGGCAACCCCGCCAACGCCCAGGCGCACGAGGAAACCACGGCCCCCGAGATCTGGGAACAGATGGGACACCGCCTGGACGCCGTGGTGTGCGGCGCGGGCACCGGCGGCACGCTCGCCGGACTCACGCACTTCTTCGCGCGCACCGCGCCGCAGGTGCAGCTGGTGCTGGCCGATCCCGTGGGCTCGGGTCTTGCCACGTATGCGGTCACCGGCAAACTTCCCGAGAAGATGACGCCGTGGCTGGTGGAGGGTATCGGCGGGGACTCGGTGCCGCCGGTGGGGGATTTCTCGCGCGTTGCGGGCACCTATTCGATCCCCGATGCGGAAGCGTTCCGCACCTGCCGCGAACTCTTGAAGAAGGAGGGCATCATCGCGGGCACCTCCACGGGGACGCTGCTGGCGGCTGCGCTGCGCTTCTGCCGCGCGCAGCGGCAGCCGCAACGCGTCGTCACCTTCGTGTGCGACAGCGGCAACAAGTACCTCTCCAAGGTCTACAACGACTACTGGATGGTCGACCAGGGATTCCTCGAGCGCGAGCACCTGGGGGACCTGCGCGACCTGATCGCGCGGCGCCACTCCGAGCGTGCCGCGATCACGGTGAACTCCACCGAGACGGTGATGGCGGCCTACCGGCGCATGAAGCTGTACGACGTCTCGCAGGTGCCGGTGATGCAGGACGGACGCATCGTCGGGATCGTCGACGAGGAAGACATCCTGCTCGAGGTGATCGCCAAGCCGCAACACTTCAACGAGCCGGTGACGCGTGCCATGGCCAGCCACCTCGTGACGGTGCAGTCGGATTCCTCGGTGGCGCAGCTCATGGAGATCTTCAGGCGCGGCATGGTGGCGATCGTGATGCACGGCAGCGAGTTCCAGGGGCTCATCACGCGCATCGACCTGCTGAACTGGCTGCGCCGCAAGCAGTGACTGAAAGAAAGGGTGACCTTCGCATGAGTGACGAGACTCCCGGGCAGCACTTCGCGACGCGCGTGATCCACGGCGGGCAGCGCCCCGATCCCCTCACCGGCGCGGTGATGCCGCCGATCTACGCGACCTCCACCTACGTGCAGTCCAGTCCCGGCGTGCACAAGGGCTACGAGTACTCGCGCACCCACAACCCGACCCGCGACGCCCTGCAGGCGGCGCTCGCGAACCTCGAGGGCGGCGCCGCCGCCTTCGCCTTCGCCTCCGGCATGGCCGCCACCGCGACGCTGCTCGAGCTGCTGGATGCCGGCGCGCACGTCGTGGCCATGCACGACCTGTACGGTGGCAGCTACCGCATCCTGGAGAACGTGCGCAAGCGCTCGGCGGGACTGGGCGTGTCGTTCGTCGACCTCTCGGATGCGGCCGCGCTGGATGCGGCGGTGCGTCCCGACACCCGGCTCATCTGGGTCGAAACCCCGACCAACCCACTGCTGAAGCTGGTGGACCTGGCCGCGGTGGCGAAGCTGGCACGCAGCCGCGGCATCCTGACCGTGTGCGACAACACCTTCGCCACTCCCTACATCCAGCGCCCGCTCGAGCACGGCTTCGACGTCGTGATGCATTCGACCACCAAGTACCTGAACGGGCATTCCGATGCCATCGGCGGCGCGGCCATCGTGCGCGGCGGCAGCGATCTTGGCGAACGCATCGCCTACCTGCAGAACGCGGTGGGAGGCGTGCCGGGGCCGTTCGACTCGTTCCTGACGCTGCGCGGCATCAAGACGCTGGCGCTGCGCATGGAGCGCCATTGCAGCAACGCGCTCGCCATCGCGCGCTTCCTCGAGGAGCACCCGGCGGTCGAACGCGTGTACTACCCCGGGCTCGCGAGCCATCCGCAGCACGCGCTCGCGCAGCGGCAGATGGCCGGCGGCTACGGCGGCATCGTCACCGCGGTACTGCGCGGCGGCCTTGCCGCGGCGCGCCGCGCGCTCGAGCGCTGCCACCTCTTCTCCCTCGCGGAGAGCCTGGGGGGCGTGGAGAGCCTGATCGAGCTGCCGGCGATCATGACGCACGCCTCGCTGCCGGCGGCGGTGCGCGCTTCACTGGGCATCGGTGACGGCCTTATCCGGCTGTCGGTCGGCGTGGAGGATATCGAGGATCTCCGGGCCGAGCTGCAGCACGCCCTGGCTTAAGGCGGCGCGGCGCTCTCTTGGGCGCCCAGGCCGGCGCCACTTGTGAGATACACCGCGAACGTCCCGAGCCAGTGGCCGCCCTCGTAGTGCTCGCCGGTCACGGCGGGCAGCGCCGCCGCGGCGTGTGCCCGGGCCGTCGCCAGCAGCGCCGGACGGCGCGGGTCACCTGCGGGCAGCCCGTGGGCGATGCCCCGGAGCATCCAGGCGCGGCTCAGGTTCAGCCCGTCCACGTGCGCGAGCTTCGGATCCGCTCGATCAGTGACCACCCCGGGGGGCAGCCAGGCGGCGGTTGCCGCGTGCGGAATCTGCGGCAGGAAGCCTGACAGCCAGCGCGCGAACTGCTGCGGTCCCAGGACGCGGCGCACGAAGTCCGCTTCCGCAAGACACGGGGACAGGAAGTCCTCCCCGGAAGGCTCGTAGCTGAGCGGGCAGTTGTGGTCGTGCAGGTAAAAGCGCTGGGCGGCATCGCGCAGCAGCTCCCGCATCGGGGCATCCTGCGCCACGGCGGCCCAGTCCCAGGCGAGACCGAAGGAGAAGGCCGTCTGGTCGTGTTCACCGATACGGATCGGGTAGTGCAGCTTCGGCAGCCAGCTCCTGAGCCGCGCGGCAGCCTCGCTCTCAAGCGGCGCCAGGCTCGCGAGCCACACTTGCGCCTGCGGATCGTTCCAGGCGCGCAGCTCCGCGGCCAGCTGCAAGAGCCATGCGAGTCCGTAGGGCCGTTCGAACGAGGCGCGGCCGGCGCCCTTAAGGTAGGCGAGTTCGCCGCTGATGTTGGCGGTGGTGAAGCTCTGCTCGAGTTGCGCGCGTGCCTGGGCGGCGAACGGCGCCGCCGGGAAGAGCCGTACGAGCCGTACCAGCAGCCAGTGCCCGTGCACGTCCGAATGCCAGTCGAGGCAGCCGTAGAACGCCGGCGTCAGCGCATGCGGCGGGCGCGCGTCCGCCTCATCGTTGAGGGTGTGCGAGACATGGTTCGGGTATTCCTGGTGCAGGCACTTCAGTGCCAGTGCCGCGAAGCGCGCCGCCGCGCCCGCATCGAGGGCCCCCGGCGCCGCAGCGCTCACCGGTGTTGGTGTGGGCGCCTCGGCCTGCGCCGCCCCACACAGCAGCACGCCCGCGACGCTGAACAGCAGTGCGATGCGGTGTTTCATGGGCACATGTTACGCTGACGGCCGTGAGCGAGTCCCTGCCCGTGGTGATGATTCCCGGACTGCTGCTGTCGGCCCGGCTGTACGCGCCGCAGATCGAGGCGCTCTGGCCAAGCGCGCCGGTGATGATCGCGAACCACACGCGCGATGAGAGCATGGCCGCGCTGGCAGGGCGCATCCTGGCCGAGGCGCCGCCGCGCTTCGCGCTGGTCGGACTGTCGATGGGCGGCTATATCTCCTTTGAGATCCTGCGCCAGGCGCCGCAGCGGGTGGCCCGGGTCGCACTGCTGGATACCATGGCGCGCGCGGATACCCCGGAGGCCAGTGCTGCGCGCCGCGCACAGATGGACCTGGCCGCGAGCGGGCGCTTCGCGGAGGTGGTCACGGCCCTGATCCCGCGCCTGGTGCATGCGAGTCGCCTGGCGGATGCGCAGCTGCGCACGCTCATCGAGGCGATGGGCGAGGAGGTGGGCGCCGCCGGTTACGCCCGGCAGCAGAGGGCGAACATCGCCCGCATCGACTCACGCCCGTACCTGAAGGACATCCGCTGCCCGGCACTCGTGCTGGTCGGCGACAGTGACCAGCTCACGCCCCCGGAGCGCGCCAGCGAGATCGCCGACGGCATCTCCGGCGCGCGCCTGGTGGTGGTGCCGCAGTGCGGCCATCTGTCCACCCTGGAGCGCCCGCAGGCGGTGACCGATGCCCTGCGGACGTGGCTGCTGAGCTAGCCGGGCCTTCCATGGCTTACGCGAGCGGCCACTGCTCGGTGCTCATTCCTCATCCGGACTCGGCCGCTGAGGGCACCACGATTGCGGTTGAGGCGCGCCTCACAGCGCCGGGCATACTGGTTTGCGACTATGCGCTGCACGCGGACATGCGCCGCGTGCGCTTGCCAGACTCGCATGGCGGCGAGCGCAGCGATGACCTGTGGCGACATACCTGCTTCGAGGCTTTCGTGACCGCAGCGCACCTTGTGGGTTACTACGAGTTCAATTTCTCGCCCGCCCGCGACTGGGCGGCGTACTGCTTCGAGGACTACCGGCACGGCATGACCCCGGCGATGCTGGTCGCCGCCCCGGGCCTGCACGTGCATGCAGGGCCCGCGCGGCTGGAGCTGTCCGCGACGCTCGACCTTGCCGGACTTGCCGACCTTACCGCCGCCGCGCGGCTGCGCGTGGCGCTCGCCGCGGTGATCGAGGCTGACACCGGCGAGCTGTCGTACTGGTCCTTGCAGCACGCGCCGGGCAGGCCCGATTTCCACCACCCTGACGGGTTTACGCTGGAGCTGAGCCCCCCGTGAAATTCGGTATCGATCGGCTGCTAACGGAGCCGCAGCTGCGCAGGGCCCTGGCGGGCCGCCGCGTCGCGCTGCTGGCGCACCCGGCCTCGGTCACGCGTGACCTGACGCACTCGCTCGATGCGCTGGCGTCGGCGGGCGACGTGCGCCTGAGCGCCGCGCTCGGTCCGCAGCACGGATTGCGCGGCGATAAGCAGGACAACATGGTCGAGTCACCGGACTTCGTCGACCCGGTGCACGGCATCCCGGTATTCAGCCTGTACGGCACGGTGCGCCGCCCGACGCCGGCGATGCTGGAGACCTTCGACGTACTGCTCGTCGACCTGCAGGATCTGGGCTGCCGCATCTACACCTTCATCACCACGCTGCGCTACGTGCTCGAGGAAGCCGCCCGCACGGGCAAGAGCGTGTGGGTACTGGACCGGCCCAATCCGGTCGGACGGGTGGTCGAAGGTCTCACGCTGCGCGCGGGCTGGGAGAGTTTTGTCGGCGCAGGTCCGCTGCCCATGCGGCACGGCCTGACGATGGGGGAACTCGCACGCTGGTTCATCGATTCGTTGCGCCTGAACGTCGACTGCCAGATCGTCACGCTGCAGGGCTGGCAGCCGCTGAGCGCGCCCGGTTACGGCTGGCCGCTCGGGGAGCGCACCTGGGTGAACCCGAGTCCGAATGCGCCCAACCTGTGGATGGCGCGTTGCTACAGCGGCGCCGTCATGCTCGAGGGCACGACGCTGTCCGAGGGTCGCGGCACCACGCGCCCGCTGGAGATGCTCGGGGCTCCGGATCTGGACGCGCGCGCGCTGCTCACCAAGATGCAGTCGCTCGCACCAGCGTGGCTGGGTGGCTGCCGCCTGCGCACCTGCTGGTTCGAGCCGACCTTTCATAAGCACGCGGGTGAGCTGTGCGCCGGACTGCAGCTGCACGTGGAGGATCCGGCTTACTACCAGCACGAGACGTTCCGGCCCTGGCGGGTGTTTGCGCTGGCGTTCAAGGCCCTGCGCGCGCTGCGCCCGGACTACCCGCTGTGGCGCGACTTCCCGTACGAGTACGAGCACGGGAAGCTGGCGATCGACGTCATCAACGGCGGCGACCTGCTGCGCCGCTGGGTGGATGATCCGGCCGCGACTCCTCAGGATCTGGAGCAGCTCGCCGGCGCCGACGAGGCTGCCTGGCGCAGCGAGCGCCAGGCGGCGCTTCTTTACTGAATCCCGCGCCACTGCCGCATGCGCGAAGTCGAGCACACCGCGCTGATACGCCGCTGGCTGAAGATGGCCGATGGCGGTTTTGCCGGGGACTTCCGCGAGTTCTTCACCAGCGACTATGCCGGGCACCTCTCGGGCCGGATTCACATGGACCTGACCGAGCTGCAGCGCCTCGAGCGCGGCTTCGCCGCCGCCTTCTCGGACACGCGACGCAGCGTCGAGGATCTGTTCGGTGCCGGTGACCGGGTGGTGCTGCGCGTGACGACCCGTGCGCGGCATAGCGGTGAGTTCAACGGCATCCCGGCCAGCGGCCGCGAAGTGGTGTTTGCCGGCATCGTCATCTACCGCTTCCGGGACGGAAAGGTTGCCGAGTCGTGGGGTGAACTGGATTTCGCCGGGCTCTGGCGTCAACTCAACGAGCAACCGCCAGAGCCGTCTTCGAAGAGCTAGTCGGACGGCCGCAGGAGCAAGGTGATGCCAAATAGCGAGTCCTACTGGTTTCCTGCCAAGCGATACGGTTGGGGATGGGGAGCACCCGTTACATGGCAGGGGTGGGTGGTCCTGGTCATCTGGGCAGCGGCTCTGGCCGAAGGTCTGTTTCTGCTGAGGCACCATCAAAATGCGCCGTGGCTGAGGCTGGGCTACGTACTGCTCATGTGCATTCTCATTGGCGTTGTCTGCTACCTGAAGGGCGAACCACCCAAGTGGCGCTGGGGTGGTGAAGCCGAATGACTTTGTGGCGGCGACCGATCAGACAGGGAGGGACTGTCAAGTCCCTGGATCCGGCGATGGTCCTTGTGCATACCAGTCGATCTGGCGGGTCAAGGACATTGTCGTCGCGAGGAGCGCGAACAACGCGAGAGAGCCGGCAAGGAGTGCGTAGTTCTCTGAGGTAACCAGCAGGTACAGGAGTGCATAGGTGGCGGCGAAAATGCTGCCTGATGCCAAACCGCCGACCCTGCTACGCAACGCCCCGGCGAGATAGACAGTCATAAGGATGCAAAGTGCTGCAGTGGCGAGCACGTACGCCAACAGGAACCCGAGGTGCTCCGCCAGGGCCAGCAACAGAAGGTAGAAGACGCTCAGGGCCAGTCCCATGAGGCCGTACTGGATCGGGTGGACCGGGCGGTGTTGCAGGTTTTCGACGAGAAACAGCGTAAGAAAACTCAGGGCGATGAACAGGCCCCCGTATTTCACGGCGCGAGTGCTTCTTTGGTAGATATCGACAGGTTGCACCAACTCGATCCCGAAACCGCTGCCGAGGAGTGTCTCCGCGGACGTGGTGCCCTGAAACCAGCGGTCGCCGTAGGTGCGGTTCAGATTCAGGACCTGCCAGGTTGCCGTGAAGCCGTGGTCATCAATTCGACGCTCGGTGGGCAAGAAGCCGTCCGTGAAGCCCGGATCAGGCCAGTTGCCATGTGCCTGCACCTGCACGGCGCGGGCTAGCGGTAAGAATTGCAGCGATTGTGTACCTGCAAGCTGGAACGACAGATCGAAGGCGTGTGTGCCTGAGGAGTCGGAGGCGATACTCACCGGGGCGGCAAGCACCGGGACCGGAAAGCCCGAGGACGGCTCGAAGTTCTGGAATTCCTGAGTTCCTGATACCAGATCGCGCAGGCCTCGCGGATCTTGGATGGGCAGCAGCAGGCGGGCTTGCTCGAGATGAAGGTGCAGTGAGTTGTCCCCACGAGTAAGACGTGCAATCTCGTGCGGGAGCTCGAATTCACCCTTGGCGCGAACTCGCGCGATGTAAACAGGCACGTCGTAGAGGCCGAGTCTGCGCCGCGTATCCTGAACCTGCAGCTCCACGGTCATATCAAGCCGATCGGGAAGCACATACCAGTCACAGGCGCGAGCGGGTGCTGAATCGGTGCTCACCGGAATGGCCAGGATGGGCCCGCCTATCCACTGCCGATCGCCCCAGCCCCGGGCCACGGCTTGCACGGCCGCGTTTCTCTGACTCGTGCGCTCCGTGACCAAGCTCCCCAGAAGCGACAGCGGGACGAGCAGCAAAAGCGCGATGGCAGTCAGAACGGCGGCTTTTACTGAAGCCGAATGACCAATCAGTGTCACGTGGTTGCTCCCTTTAGGAGAGCTTCACCTCGCCTGATGGCCCCGCCGTGGGGGGATTGTGATGAATTATGGCAGGTTGCTGCCGCCTAGATCGGTGCCGGCTGAACTAACCCGCCGCTGCAGACGCTGTCGGGGTGGCAGATGCAGTTCGGAAGGGCGTGAAGCCGCTGTAGACCCACGGACGCAGCGCCAGCACGAACGCCATGCTCACACGATCTTCGAGCGCGGAGCGATCGCGTTCCACCAGCTCCATGCATTCGCGCGCGGCCGCCTGCAGCACGCGTTTGAGCTGCGCGCGCACCTCGCGCGAAACGGGCGAGCCATGAAAGAAGAACTCATCCCGCGCGCCGGTAAACGCGTCCGTGAGGAACTCGCGCAGGATCTTCTCGTGGATGTAGCGCTGCACCGGGCCCCCGGGGCGCCAGCTGAAGCGGCGGTCCACCAGTAAGCGCACGCGGTTGTAGGGCTGCAGCTCGAGGACCTTGAGGCGGTCGAGCTTGATGAAGCAGCTCAGCACCTCGCGCTCGCTCAGGCGGTAGGCGCGAACGATCTCCTCGAACGGCGTGCGGTTCAGCACCAGCCAGGTCACGAACAACAGCCGCGGATCGGCTACGATCTCGCGCTCCTGCGGCAGCGTCAGCTGGTTGGTGGGCGCGATACGCTGCTGCGCGCGCTCGAGCAATTCGTGCAGCCCGACGCCGGCGAGGTCACAGATCATCTCGACGCGCGCCAGTGAGAAATCGCCACTCGAGAACAGACGCTTGACGGTCGGCAGGCTCAGGCCGAGCGCGCGCGCCACCGCGGCGTAGGTGAGCCCGCGCTCCTTCAGCGCCCGCTTCAGCTCCGCGACGATCAGGTTCCGCTGGCGCATTCCCTCGGGTCTCCTGGTGCAGCCGCCAAGATGGTATCACGGGGTGATACCTAAAGGGCCATAGGCGGCTGCCATTACCAGGATGGTGGCGGAGGAAGGGACTTCGGGTGAGATTCGACCCCGCCCCCAACACCCTCACGGAGATCCAACATGCGTTCCAGGTTCGTGCTGTGTATCAGCGCTCTTGCCCTCGCCCTCTCAGGATGCGCGCTGCTCAATCCGGTGTGCGGGCCCCAGTGCGGGGCCAGTCACCGCAGTTCCTCGAGCCTCGTCGAATTCCTCTATCCCAACGGTGCCGAACCTCCGCGCCAGAACTCCATTCCCGAGCTGCACGTCCCGCTGCGCGTGGGCCTCACGTTCCTGCCCGCGCAGGGCGCGGCAAGCGGCCCGGATGCGGCCGTCAAGGAGCAGCTGCTGCAGCGCGTGCGCCAGCACTTCAGCGACCGCAAGTTCGTCAGCGAGATCGTCGTGATCCCCGACTACTACGTGAGCAGCCAGCGTGGCTTTCCGGGACTGGCGGCGGTGCAGCGACTGTACGCGGTCGACGTGATGGCGCTTGTTTCCTATGACCAGGTGACGCACCAGGATGAGAACGGCTGGTCGCTCGGCTACCTGTCCATCGTCGGGGCTTACGTACTCAAGGGTGACCGCTACGACATCTCGACACTGGTGGATCTCGCGGTCGTTGATCCCGGCACGCGCTCGCTGATCCTGCGTGCGGGCGGCGTTGATACGCGACGCGGCAACTCGACCCTGATCCAGGTCGCGCGCGATGCCCGCGCCTCCAGCAGCGACAGCTTCAGCGGTGCGTCCGATCAGATGATCCAGCACCTGGATACGGCGCTGGCGGATTTCGAGACGCAGGTGCGGGCCGGGCACGCCAACGTGCGCGTGGTGCACAAGGATGGCAGCAGCGGCGGCGCCGGTGCCTTCAGCTGGCAGTGGCTCCTGATTCTGCTGCCGCTGGTCGCGTGGCGCGCCCGGCGCGTAGCGCACGATCGAGGAGCACGATGAGCAGGGCGCTGGCGGCGTACTGCGCAAAGCGGGTCGGCCACGCCGCTGACAGTGCCGCCATCACCTGGGCGCACGCGAATACCCCCAGCAGCAGCGTCAGCCCGAGCCATTGCGTCCGCGGCACGAGCAGCAGCAGCGCGCCGGCGATCTCTGCTGTCGCCAGCGGCACGACATGCGGGTCAGCCGCGCCTTCGGCCGCGAGCGTCTGGATGCTGGCGACGAGGATCAGCAGGCAGTAGCACAGCCGGTAGGCGCCGAGGAGACTGCGTGCGCTCACGGCGCAGGATCCGGCAGCACGAACGTACGGCGCGCCAGCGGCGAGGCCAGCTGCTCGGGGCGGTACCACCGCCGCAGCAGGTCCTTCGCGAACAGCTCGGGGTTGGCGCGCGCGAAGTCGGCGAAGTCAGCCGTCGGCGAGGCGTCCATGCGCTGTGCGATCAGGGCCAGGAAGGCGATGGTGACGGTCTGGTGGAACGCCTGCGCGTTACCCGCCTTTGCGGCCATCGTGCGCACCGCCCGCGAGTAGTGCAGCGCGGTCTCGGTGAATTCATGCCGGCGCAGCAGCTCGAAGGCCATACGCACGTGCTCGCGGTGCGGGAAGTCCGCGGCCTCGATCTCGCCGCGCAGGAAGCGCTGCAGCTCTTCAGCGTCCATCGCTGGCCGCTTCGCGCAAACGGTGCGAGTCGCGCGCCTCGAGGTCGAGCCCGTAGACCGCCTTCAGCGCCCGGATCTTCTTGAGGGTGGCGGCGGAGAAGGGCGCCTTACCCTCGAATGCATGCAGCACGATGCCCTCGAGGAGGTCCCCCAGTGACAGGTCGAGCTCGGTCGCCAGCGCCTTCAGGACTTTCAGCAACCGGCTCTCGAGGCGCACACCGGTTTGCGTGCGGGTCACCGTCTTCATGGTACAATGTTACCAAGTTACCAACATACCATCAAGTACCCCGCGGGGCGTTCACGGGCGATACTCACCGAGCGCTGCAACCGGCGTCGCTTCCGTGTCTTAGCGGCGGCACCGAAGGAGAGCCGAGCCATTGACGGTCTGACGCTATTCGGGCTCGTGGCCGTGACCGCCATGCTCATTACCTATGCACTGGAGGACCGCAAGGCGTGGTTCACCCTGGGCTTTGCGGCTGCCTGCGTACTCGGCTCGGTCTACGGCTTCCTGCAGGGCGCGTGGCCTTTTGGCCTGGTTGAGGCCATCTGGGCGCTGGTGGCGCTGCGGCGCTGGTACCGCCGGCGCCGGCCGTCGGGGGAAACGTGACCCGCTAGCGCCAGTTCTGGTCTAATTCGCGGTCCTATGCAGGAAGCACGCGACATCTGCGGGTACCGCAAGCACTGGGCGGCGCGCTTCGGCACCGCCCCGTTCCTGCCCATGTCGCGCGAGGAAATGGACATCCTCGGCTGGGACAGCTGCGACGTCATCATCGTGAGCGGGGATGCGTACGTCGATCACCCGAGCTTCGGCATGGCCATCGTGGGGCGGTTGCTCGAGGCGCAGGGGTTCCGCGTCGGCATCATCGCGCAGCCCGACTGGCACAGCGCCGCGGACTTCGCGGCCCTGGGCCGGCCGAACCTGTTCTTCGGCATCACCGCCGGCAACATGGATTCGATGGTGAACCGCTACACCTCCGACCGCCGCGTGCGCAGCGATGATGCCTACACGCCCGGCGGCGTAGGCGGCCGGCGGCCGGATCGCTCCGTCATCGTCTATGCGCAACGCTCCCGCGAGGCCTTCCGCGACGTGCCGATCGTGATCGGCGGCATCGAGGCCTCGCTGCGCCGCATCGCGCACTTCGACTACTGGTCGGAAAAGGTGCGCCGCTCGGTGCTGCTCGATGCGAAGGCAGACCTCTTGGTGTACGGCAATGGTGAGCGCCAGCTGTGCGAGCTCGCCCACCGCCTGGCCGGCGGGGAAGCCATCGCCGACATCACCGACCTGCGCGGCACGGCCTTCGCGCGCCGCGGCACGCCGCCGGGCTGGATCGAGATCGATTCCACGCACCTGGATGCGCCCGGACCGCTGAACGCACCCGTCGATCCGTACGCGATGGAACGCGCCCCGCAGGCCGCGGCGCCCTGCGCCCCCGGGGCGGCGGGGGAGAAGGTGGTGCGCTTCGTGCGCCGCGTGCGCAATGCCGATCGCGAGCGCAGCGTGATCCGCATGCCCTCGCACGAAGCCGTTAGCGCCGACCCGGTGCTGTACGCGCACGCCTCGCGCATCCTGCACCTGGAGTCCAATCCCGGTAACGCGCGCTCGCTGGTGCAGCGGCACGCTGACACCGACGTGTGGCTGAACCCGCCGCCCATTCCGCTCACCACCCGGGAGATGGACTGGGTGTACGAGCGCCCCTACCGGCGTGCGCCGCATCCGTTCTACGGCAGCGCGCTGATTCCGGCCTACAAGATGATCCGTTTCTCGGTGGCCATCCAGCGCGGCTGCTTCGGCGGCTGCACGTTCTGCTCCATCACCGAGCACGAGGGACGCATCATCCAGAGCCGTTCCGAGGAGTCGGTGCTGCGCGAGATCGAAGAGGTGCGCGACCAGGTGCCCGGGTTCACCGGCGTCATTTCCGATCTCGGCGGCCCGACCGCCAACATGTACCGGCTCGCCTGCAAGAGCGCGGCGATCGAGAGCGCCTGCCGCCGGCCCTCGTGCGTCTACCCGGCGGTCTGCCCGAACCTCAATACCGATCACACGCCCCTCATCCGCCTCTACCGGCGCGCGCGGGCGCTGCCGGGCATCAAGAAGGTGCTGATCGCCTCGGGTGTGCGCTACGACCTGGCGATCGAGTCGCCCGAGTACGTGAAGGAACTCGCGCAGCACCATACCGGGGGGTATCTGAAGATCGCCCCGGAGGCGCTCGCCGAGGGTCCGCTGTCGAAGATGATGAAGCCGGGCGTGGCCGCCTATGACCGCTTCAAGGAGCTCTTCGACCGCTATTCGAAAGAGGCGGGCAAGGAGCAGTACCTCATCCCGTACTTCATCGCGGCCCACCCGGGCACGAGCGACGAGGACATGCTGCAGCTGGCGTTGTGGCTTAAGCGAAACGGCCTGCGCGCCGACCAGGTGCAGGCCTTCCTGCCCGGCCCGATGGCCACCGCGACCGCCATGTACCACACGGGCAAGAATCCGCTCCGGCGCGTCACGCGCGACAGCGAGGACGTGCTCATTCCCAAAGGACTCAAGGTGCGCCGCCTGCACAAGGCCTTCCTGCGCTACCACGACCCGAACAACTGGCCGGTGCTGCGCGAGGCCCTGCGGCGCATGGGTCGCGCCGACCTGATCGGCAACGGCCGCCAGCAGCTGGTGCCGGCCTACCAGCCTGCCGCCACCGCCAGCCCCGCGGCGCGCCGTGCCGGCGCGCGCCCCTTCCGCACCCAGCACACCGGCCTGCCGCGCACGCCGCGCCCGCCCCGCGGGCCTAAGTCCGCCTGAAGCCCCCAGGCGGCGGCCCGATTGCGGACGCCGTCAGGCCGAGAGTAGGGTGCTACGCCATGAACGCCCCGCGCCTGACCGCGCCGCTCGCGCATGCCCTGGGCTGGCTGGCGCTCGTCATGAGCAGCGGCCTGCGGGCAGAAGTCTCCACGGCGCCCCTGCCCCTGCCGTCGCCCCTGCCAGGCACCGCCACGGTGCTCGAGATCCACGGGCCGATCGGCCCGGCGACCTCGCACTACGTGGTCCACGGCCTCGAGGCGGCGCGCGCCCGCGGCAGTCGCCTGGTGGTGATCGAGCTTGATACCCCGGGTGGTCTCGACAGCTCCATGCGCGACATCATCCAGGCGATCCTCGCCTCGCCGCTGCCGGTGGTGAGTTATGTCACCCCCTCCGGTGCGCGCGCCGCGAGCGCCGGCACCTACATCCTGTACGCGAGCCACGTCGCGGCGATGGCGCCCGCCACCAACCTCGGCGCCGCCACGCCGGTCGCGATCGGCGGCGAGCGCGGGCCCGCCGCCGCACCCGCGCCGCTGCCGGGCGGGCCGCCCCCGGGCAAGCCCGCCCCTGCAGGCGGCGCGCCGGCCCCGCCGGGCGAGCCGGGGGGCGCCGAGGCGCCGCCGGAGCCCAGCGGCAGCGCCATGGAGCACAAGGTGGTGAACGATGCCGTGGCCTACATCCGCAGCCTCGCGGAGCTGCGCGGGCGCAACGCGGAGTGGGCCGAGCAGGCCGTGCGCGGCGGCGCGAGCCTCTCGGCCACCCAGGCGCTGCAGCAGCACGTGATCGATGTCATCGCGCGGGACCTGCCCGATCTGCTCACGCGCATCGACGGCCGCGAGGTGCACCTCGACGATCGCACCGAGAAACTCGCCACCCGCGGCCTGCAGGTGGAGCAGCTGAAGCCGGACTGGCGCACGCAGCTGCTGGCGGTGATCACCAACCCCACGGTCGCCTACGGGCTCATGCTCATCGGCATCTGGGGGCTGCTGCTCGAGGGCTACAACCCCGGCGCGGTGCTGCCGGGCGTGGCCGGCTCGATCTGCCTGCTGATCGCGCTGTTCGCCTTCCAGATCCTGTCGGTGAACTACGCCGGCGTCGCGCTCGTCGGGCTCGGGGTAGGCATGATCGTCGCGGAGTTCTTCTTCCCCACCTACGGCTCGCTCGGGATCGGCGGCCTCATCGCCTTTGTCGTCGGCTCGCTCATCCTGTTCGACGCGGACGTGCCCGGCATGGGGGTCGGACGGCCGCTGATCGCCGCCTTTGCCACCGTCGGCGGACTGACCATCGCCGGCATGGTGTACCTGGCGTCGCGCTCGATGCGCCGCCCGGTGACCACCGGAACGCAGGGCATGATCGGCGCCAGCGCCGAAGTGGTCGGCGACTTCCCCGGCCGCGGTCGCGTGCGTTACGGCGGGGAGCTGTGGCACGCCCGCAGCGAGGCGCCGCTGCGCCCGGGAGAGCTGGCGCGCATCGTGAAGGTGGAAGGGCTAACATTGTGGGTCGAGCCCCAGTGAACGTGACCTGAGCGCGGAGATTCGCATGCCCTTCGGAATTGCTGTCGTCGTACTTCTCCTGGTGCTGCTCTTCAGCGCCCTGCGGGTGCTCAACGAGTACGAGCGCGGCGTGATGTTCACGCTCGGGCGCTTCACCGGCATCAAGGGCCCGGGGATCGTCGTCGTGTTCCCGATGGTGCAGCAGATGCGCAAGGTCGACCTGCGCGTCATCGTGCTCAACGTCCCCAAGCAGGACGTCATCACGCGCGACAACGTCTCGGTGAAGGTGAACGCGGTGGTCTACTTCCGCATCATCGACGCCGGCAAATCCATCATCCAGGTGGCCAACGCCTACGATGCCACGAGCCAGGTCGCGCAGACGACGCTGCGCTCGGTGGTCGGCCAGCACGAGATGGACGACCTGCTCGCGCAGCGCGACAAACTCAACGCCGACCTGCAGCGCATCCTCGACCAGGCCACCGAGGTGTGGGGCATCAAGGTCTCCAACGTCGAGATCAAGGATGTCGACCTCGATGAGAGCATGATCCGCGCCATGGCCAAGCAGGCCGAGGCCGAGCGCACCCGCCGCGCCAAGATCATCCATGCGGAGGGCGAGGCGCAGGCGGCCCAGCAGCTGGTGGAGGCGGCGCACTCGCTGGCGCGCGAGCCGAGCGCGCTGCAGCTGCGCTACCTGCAGACGCTCGCGGACATCTCGCACGAGAAGACGCAGATCATCGTCTTCCCGCTGCCGCTGGACCTGATCAAGCCGTTCCTCGGTCCGCCGCACGGTGAATAGCGCCCGGACGCTCTGCGTCGCGGGGTTGTTGCTGGCGCTCGCCACGGCGTGCGGCGCCTTCGGCGCCCACGCACTGAAGGGGCAGCTCGCCCCCGAGCGCCTGCAGCTGTGGGAAACCGCGGTGCGTTACCAGTTCTTCCAGGCACTGGGCCTCCTCGGCGTGGGGCTGGCGCTGCGCGGCAGCGATGCGGGCGTGCTGCGCGCGGCCGCCGCGCTGCTCATCGCCGGCGTGCTGCTGTTCTCGGGCAGCCTGTATGCGCTCGCCCTGGGCGCGCCGCGCCCGCTCGGCGCGCTGACGCCCGTCGGCGGGCTGGCCTGGATCATCGGCTGGTTGTTGTTCGCCTACGGCGCCTGGCGCCACTGAAGACTAAAAGGAGTCCCTCACATGTCGAGACGTTTCCGCGCGGCCTGCTGCGCGCTTGCGGCCCTGCTCGCCCTGGCGGCCTGTTCGAATGCGCCGCCCAAGGCGGCCGCACCGGTCGCACCCGCGGGCACGCCGGCCGAGATCCCGCCCTGGGGACTGGACCTGGGGATGCGCGACACCGCGGTCAAGCCCGGTGATGACTTCTACCGCTACGCCGACGGGCACTGGCTCGACACGCACCAGATCCCGGCCGACCGCACCCGCTGGAGCTCCTTCGACGCGCTCGACGAGCGCTCGCAGCAGCAGGTGCTCTCGATCGTGCAGGCGCTGCCGGCGGATGCCCCCGAGGGCAGCGATGCGCAGAAGGTCGGTGACTACTACCGCGCCTTCATCGACAGCGCCGCGATCGAGCAGAAGGGGCTCGCGCCGGCGCGCGCCGGGCTCGACGCCATCGCCGCCGCCAAGAACCACCACGACCTCACGCGCCTCATGGGGCGGGTGGACCTGGGGCTGACGGCGCCGCTGCGGCTGGCGATCACGATCGACCAGAAGAACCCCGACCGCTACATGGTGGTGGTCACGCAGAGCGGACTCGGGCTGCCCGACCGGGACTACTACCTGAAGGACGATGCGGTCTATGCCGCGCTGCGCGCCAAGTACGTGGCGCACATCGGGCGCATGCTGGATCTTGCGGGCGAGCCGAATACCGCCGCGCAGGCGCAGTCGATCCTGGAGGTGGAGACGCGCATCGCCAAGCTGCACTGGGCCGCGGCCAAGCGCCGCGAGCGCGACCTCACCTACAACCCGCGCACGCGCCCGGAACTGGAGCAGATGGCGCCCGGGTTCTTCTGGGAGACGTTGCTCGCGACCGAGGGCGTGGACGTGCAGCCGCAGTTCGTGGTGCGCGAGCTGGATGCCGTGCAGTCGCTCGCGCAGCTGTTCCTGCAGGTGCCCGTGGACACCTGGCGCAGCTACTTCAGGTACCACTACCTTGTGAGCGTGGCGCCGTTGCTGCCGCGCGCCTTCGACGAGGAGAGCTTTGATTTCTACCGCCGCACGCTCAAGGGCCAGCAGCAGCAGCGCGAGCGCAGCAAACGCGCGGTGGAGGCGCTCGACAGCGACCTCGGCGAGGCCGTCGGTGCCTTGTACGTGGAGCGCTTCTTCCCGGCCTCCTCACGCGAGCAGGTGCGCGCCCTGGTGGAGAACCTGCGCGCCTCCTACGCCGAGCGCATCCAGCACCTCCCCTGGATGACGCCGGCCACCAAGAAGGTGGCACTGGAGAAGCTCGCGGCGTTCCATCCCAAGCTCGGCTACCCGGACAAGTGGCGCGACTACTCGGCGCTGTCGATCGTCAAGGGCGATGCCTTCGGCAACAGCGTGCGCGCGAATGTCTTCGAGTGGCACCGCGAGGTGGAGCGCCTGGGCAATCAGACCGACCGCGCCGAGTGGGGCATGACGCCGCAGACGATCAACGCTTACTACAATCCGACCTTCAACGAGGTGGTGTTCCCGGCGGCAATCCTGCAACCGCCGTTCTTCGATCCGCACGCCGATCCGGCCGTGAACTACGGCGGCATCGGCGCGGTCATCGGGCACGAGATGGGGCACGGCTTCGACGACCAGGGCTCCAAGTCCGATGCGCGCGGCGTGCTGCACACCTGGTGGGAGGCCGCCGACACGGCGGCGTTCAGGCAGCGCACCGACTCGCTCGCGGCGCAGTACGACCGGTTCGAGGCGCTGCCGGCGCTGAACGTCAACGGACGGCTCACGCTCGGGGAGAACATCGGGGACCTGGGCGGGGTGTCGGTGGCGCTCGAGGCGTATCACCGCTCCCTCGGCGGCCAGCCGGCGCCGGTGCGTGACGGGCTGACGGGCGAGCAGCGCTTCTTCCTCGCGTACGCGCAGATCTGGCACAGCCTGGACCGCGACGAGGCCCTGCGTTCGCAGGTCCTGAGCAACCCGCACAGCCCGCCGCGCTTTCGCGTCAACGGCGTAGTGCGCAACATCGACGCCTGGTACGGCGCCTTTGACGTGCAGCCGGGCGACAAGCTGTACCTGGCCCCGGATGAGCGCGTCCGCATCTGGTGAGGTGAAATCCGGGCTGCCCATCGATGCGGCGCTGCCGGCGCTGCGCTCGGCCCTGGAGACCGCGCTCGCGGCGGTGCTCGAGGCGCCCCCGGGAGCCGGCAAGAGCACCGTCGTGCCGCTCGCCCTGCTCACCGAAGGCTGGGCACGCGGCCGGCGCATCCTGATGCTCGAGCCGCGGCGCCTGGCGGCGCGCGCCGTGGCGACCCGCATGGCGCACACCCTCGGTGAGGCCGTCGGCGCCACCGTGGGCTACCGCATGCGCCTGGACACCCGCGTGTCGCGCGACACGCGCATCGAGGTGCTGACCGAGGGGGTGCTGACGCGCATGCTGCAGAGCGACCCGGCGCTCGAGGGAGTCGCCGCGGTCCTCTTCGATGAGTTTCACGAGCGCAGCCTGCAGGCGGACCTGAGCCTCGCCCTCACCCTCGATGCGCGCAGCAACCTGAACCCGGCACTGCGCATCCTCGTCATGTCCGCGACCCTCGACGGCGCGGCCGTGGCGTGCCTGCTGGGGGATGCGCCGCGCATCAGCGCGCCCGGCGGCAGCTTCCCGGTGACGACACACTACGCGGGCAGCGGACTGCCGCTGCTGCCGGGGGCGGCGCGTTCGCAGGATTCCCCGGAGCGGCGCGTCGCGCAGCTGATCCGGCGCGCGCTGCGCGAGGCGCCCGGGGACGTGCTCGTGTTCCTGCCGGGTGCGCGCGAGATCCGGCGCGTGCAGGGTGAGCTTCACGCCGGCGCGCAGGTCGCGGTGCTGCCCCTCTTCGGTGACCTCGCGGCCGAGACGCAGGATGCGGCGCTGCAACCGGCCGCCGCCGGCACGCGCAAGGTGGTGCTCGCCACCAACATTGCCGAGACCAGCCTCACCATCCCCGGCGTGCGCGTCGTGGTCGATTCCGGGCTCATGCGCCGGGCGCGCTTCGATCCGCACACCGGCATGGGGCGCCTGCAGACGCAGCGCATCTCGCGCGCCTCGGCCGAGCAGCGCGCGGGTCGCGCCGGGCGCACCGCGCCCGGGGTGTGTTACCGCGCCTGGGGCGAGGGCGCGCAGGCCTCGCTCAGCGCCTTCACGCCCGCGGAGATCCTCGAGGCCGACCTGGCGCCGCTCGCGCTGGAACTGGCCGGCTGGGGCACGCGCGATGCCGCCGAGCTGCGCTGGCTCGACCCCCCGCCGGCGCCGATGCTGCAAAGCGCCCGCGACCTGCTGGCGCGCCTCGGTGCACTGGATGCGCAGCAGCGCATCAGTGCCCACGGGCGCGAGATGCTGAGGCTGCCGGTGCACCCGCGCCTGGCGCACATGCTGCTGCGCTCGCGGCCCCTCGGGCTCGTGGCGCTCGCCGCGCAGCTCGCGGCGCTGCTCTCGGATCGGGACCTGCTGCGCGGCGGCCCGGACCGCGACGCCGACATCCGCACGCGCCTCGAGCTGCTGCGCGGGGAGCAGACACACGCGGCACTCGATCGCGCGACGCTGGAGCGCGCGCGCCGCGCCGCGCGCGCACTCGAGCGCCAGCTGGGCGAGAGCCGGGCGCCTGCGGCGGATGCCGGCGGCACTGCCACCGGGGTGCTGCTCGCCTTCGCCTACCCCGACCGGATCGGCCGCCGCCGCGGCGGCGAGGACGGGCGCTACGCGCTCACCAGCGGCCGCGGCGCCCGCTTCGCCGAGGCGCAGGGGCTTGCGCGCGAGGAGTTCATCGTCGCCGTCGATCTCGACGACAGCGAGCGCGACGCGCGCATCCTGCTCGCCGCGCCGCTGGCGCGCGCGGATCTGTACGGGCAGTTCGCCGCGCAGCTCACGCGCACGGATGCGGTGCAGTGGAACGCGCGCGAACAGGCAGTCACCGCGCGCCACACCGTGAAGCTCGACGAGCTGGTGCTGGAGGAGAAGCCACTGCCCCAGATCCCGGCCGGGCCTGCGCAGGCGGCGATGCTCGCGGGCGTGCGCGAACTCGGCCTCGAGGCACTGCCGTGGGATCGCGAGGCGCGCGACCTGCAGGCGCGCATCGCCTTCGTGCGTGCCACCCTCGGCGCGGCGGCCGCGGCGGACTGGCCCGCGGCCGACGATGCCGCGCTCGCCGCGGACCCGGAGGCGTGGCTCGCGCCCTGGCTGGCTGGGGTGACGCGCCGCGAGCACCTGGCGCGCCTGTCCCTCTCCGAGGTGCTGCGGGCGCGCCTGACGTGGCAGCAGCAGCGCGAGCTTGATGAGCTGGCCCCGACGCACCTCACCATGCCCACCGGCTCGCGCATCCGGGTCGACTACCTCGACGAGAGCGCGCCGGCGGTGGCGGTGCGGCTGCAGGAAGTGTTTGGCCTCAGCGAGACGCCGCGGCTCGGACGCCACGGCGTGCCGGTCACCTTCAAGCTGCTGTCCCCGGCGCAGCGCCCGCTGCAGGTGACGCGCGACCTGGGAAGTTTCTGGCGCGGCGCCTATGCCGAGGTGCGCAAGGACATGCGTGGCCGCTACCCGCGGCACTACTGGCCGGAGAATCCGCTCGAGGCGCAGCCCACGCGCGGCGTGCGCCGCCGGCGCTAGGCTCGCTGCCGCGGCGGATCGGTTATATTCGCGGCGCACTTTTGCACTTAGCAGGACCCGCGCCGAGCCATGATTCCCGCAACCGAGGCACTCCAGGGGCTGCGCGAGGGCAACCTGCGTTTCGTCAACGAGCAGCGCCGCGACGACGGCGAGAGCACCGCGCGGCGGCGCGCGCTCGCCGCGCAGCAGCAGCCGTTCGCGATCGTGCTCGGCTGCTCGGACGCGCGGGTGCCGGCGGAGCTGGTGTTCGACCAGGGGCTCGGGGACCTGTTCGTGATCCGCGTGGCGGGCAACATCGTGGCACCCTCCCAGGTCGGCAGCGTCGAGTTCGCCGCCGAGGCGTTCGGCACGCGTCTGGTGGTCGTGCTCGGGCACTCCAACTGCGGCGCCATCCACGCGACGCTGCAGCAGCTGGCGCGCCCGTGGCGTGAACAGTCGCGCAACCTCAGCTCGATCGTGGAGCGCATCCGCCCGGCGGTCGAGGGACTGCTCGACGGGCAGTCACGCGATCTTGCAGACCTGGAGCAGCGCGCCGTGCGGGCCAACATCCGCATGTCGGCGGATCACCTGCGGCACGGCTCCGAGGTGCTCGAGCAGCTCATCCGCAAGGACGGCCTGCTGGTGGTGGGCGCGGAATACTCGGTCGAAACCGGCGTGGTGGATTTCTTCGACGGCGTGCCCGCAACCTGAAGCCGCAGGCTCAGTGCAGGCGGTTCGCCGGCGGCGCGGCCGGGCGGCGCTGAAACCAGCCCTCGAGCCAGTGATCCACCGACACCGCACCCGCGCCTGCGATCGCCAGCCACAGGAACAGCGCCAGGTACTCGAACTCGTCAAACCCGAGCAGCGTCTCGAGCGAGTCGACGTCGGCCCACTTGGCCGAGCGGATGGCGACGATCATGGTGATGCCGAGCGCGCCCGCGGAGATGCGGGTCATGAAGCCCAGCAGCAGGAACAGGCCGCCGAAGAACTCCACGGCCGAGACGAAGGGGGCGAGCAGGTGGGCGGCCGGGATGTGCCAGCCGACGAAGTTCTCGATCACGGTCGGCAGGTCATTGAGCTTGCCCCAGCCACTCCAGAGAAACACCCAGCCCACGGTGATGCGGGCAAAGAGCGGGGCGAGCCAGGTAAGGTGGCCGGCGACGCGCCGGGGCCACTCGATCAGCCATTGCACGAGAAATGTCACGGGGTGCTCCTGTGGGGTCCGGGTCGGTCACGGTCGGGCGATTAGACCGGTCGCTCCGGCGCGATATTGCCGGAGCCGGGCCTCCCCATGCGTATAATCGCGCGCGGCACCCCTCCCCAAGGCCATGCGCAATCCCCAGCCCGAATCCCCGGTCTTATCCCTAGGTGAGCGGCTGCCCGGCGGCGACGCGGGCGCGCCCCTCACGCGGCTGTTCGAGTCGCTGCGCCCGGACCTGCTGCGCTTCGCCCACTGGCTCGCGCGTGACCGGGCGATTGCGGAGGATATCGTGCAGGAATCACTGTTGCGGGCCTGGCGCTCCCGGGAGGCGCTGAAGGATGCCAACGCCGCGCGGCCGTGGCTGCTGACCATCGTGCGCCGCGAGCACGCGCGCCTCTATGAGCGCAAGCGCCTGGAGCTCGTGCCCCTGGATGATGTTGTGGAAACCCACGCGGGCGAGGCTTCCGCCCAGGCCGAGGATGACTTGTTTGCGCTGCGACATGCGATCATGAAATTGCCGCTGGAATACCGCGAGCCGCTGGTGCTGCAGGTCCTCGGGGGGTTCTCCACCGAGGAGATCGCGCAGGAACTGGCGCTGTCCTCCACCGCCGTGCTGACGCGCCTGTTCCGGGCGCGTAACAAGCTGCGCGTCATCTGCGGCCTGCCCTCGGCCCCGGATGCCGCCGCCGGGCAGGAACAGCCGTGAACTGCGAACAGGCGCGGCTGCTGATCGGGGCAGAACCCGGCAACGCCTCCGCGGAACTCGCCGAGCACCTGCAGGGCTGCGCGGCGTGCGCGACGTTCCGCGAGGAAACGCTCACGCTCGATGCCAGCATCCAGCGCGCGCTGCAGCGGCCGCCACAGCTGGCATCGGCGCGCCCGGCGCGCCGCGCGCCGCTGCGCACCTGGCGGCAGTGGGCGCTCGCGGCGAGCGTGCTGCTGGCCTGCACCGCCACGCTGGGCGTGTGGCTGCTGCGTCCGACCGACACGCTGGCGCACGAGCTCGTGGCGCACGTCGAGGCGGAGCCGGACAGCTGGCTCAGCGCCCAGCAAGTCACCACCGAGGGCGTCAACGAGGCACTGCGCAGCGCCGGCGTGCAGCTCGATGTGACCTCCGACAAGATCACCTATGCGCACAGCTGCTGGTTCCGCGGTCACTACGTGCCGCACCTGGTGGTGCAGACCTCGCAGGGGCCGGCCACGCTGCTCATCCTGCACCACGAGACGGCGCCCGCCGGGCGGCGCAGGAGCTTCAGCGAAGCCGGCATGAGCGGGGTCATCATTCCGGCGCAGACCGGCAGCATTGCCCTGCTGACCCGCGGCGGCGACGTCAATCTGCTCGCGCAGGAAATGCAGCACGACATGCACTGGCTGCCTGATGCGCACTAGCGCGTGAGGCGACCCTTGCCATGCGCGCGCCGGTGTCGCTGAGGCTTCCAGCGCGCATGGAGCCCAAACTCGTCACCCGTCCCGAGGATCGCGCGGCGCTCGAGCAGCTGCGCCGCCTCGAGCCCATCTTCCACCGCCCCGAGTACAGCACGCCCGCCGCGCTCGAGCAGCTGGTCGCGCCGGATTTCTGGGAAATCGGCGCCTCGGGCCGGCGCTACAGCCGCCAGTACGTGTTGCGCACGCTCGCCGCGCGCGCCGGCCACCCGATCGCGGACGAGTGGCAGACGAGCGACTTTCACTGCCGCGGCCTCGGCGCCAACGTCTACCTCCTGACCTACACGCTGCTGCAGGGCGAGCGCCGCACGCATCGCGCCACGCTCTGGCAACGCGACCCCGCGGGCTGGAAAATACTGTTCCATCAGGGCACCGTCGTCGAGGACGAGGATGAGGACCCGGAGAGTTGAGGCATGACCAAGTTCAATCGCCGCGATCTGATGGTCGGGGCCGGCGGCCTCGTCACCTCGCTGCTGGTGCGCCGCAGCGTGGCTGAGGTCGGCGGCAGCAGCATCCCGCCGGCGCCGGTGGCGCGCGTGGCGGTGGTGAAGGACACCTACTTCGGCGAGACGCTCAGCGACCCGTACCGCTGGATGGAGAACGACAAGGACCCGGACTGGCTGCCATTCCTCAAGGGGCAGAACGCGCACGCGCGCGCCGTGCTCGACACGATTCCCGGCCGCGCCGCCCTGCTGGCGCGCCTGCAGCAGCTCTCGGGCGACACCGCCGTGACGCGGCGCGTGGAGCGCGCCGGTGGCAAGCTGTTCTTCGAGCAGCGCCCGGTGGGCGCCGACAACTTCAAGCTGTTCGTGCAGGAGGGCAGCACCGACCGCGTGCTCATCGACCCGACACTCAAGAGCGACGCCAAGAGTCACCTGTCACTGGACTGGTGGACCGCCTCACCGGATGGCACGCGCGTGGTGTACGGGCTCTCCAAGGATGGCAGCGAGGACTCGATCCTGCACATCCTCACCGTGGCCGACGGCAAGGACCTCCGCGAGCAGATCCCCAACACGGAGGCGGCGCACCCGCAGTGGCTCGATGACGGCAGCGGCTTCTTCTACAACCAGCTGACCGGCAGGGTCGACACCCCGGAGCGCTACCTCGACAGCCAGGCGCGCTTCCACCGGCTCGGCACCGATCCGGCCGGCGACCCGATCCTGATGAAGCGCGGCCTGGATGCGCGGGTGCAGTTCGAGCGCATCCAGATGCCGGTCATTGCCACCTTCGAGGGCTCGCACTATGCGCTGCTGCTGTTGCAGGACGTGCGCAGCGAGATGCGCATCCTCATCGCCCCGGTGGCCGATGCCGTGGCCAACAAAGCGCACTGGGTGGCGGTCGCCGACTTCGCTGACGAGATCACGAGCGCCGAGATCGATGGCGAGACGCTCTACCTGCTGCACAACAAGGGTCATCCGCGCGGCCGTGTGCTCAAGGTGCCGGCCCGCGCTCCGGCCCTCGAGGCCGCCGCCGAGGCGGTGCCCCAGAGCGAGTGGGTCATCGAGGACCTGCACCTGGCGCGCGACGGGCTGTACCTGCGGATGCTCGATGGCGGCATCGCGCGGCTCAAGCGCCTGGCGCGCGAGGGACACCTGAGCGAGATCGCGCTGCCCTTCGATGGCACGCTGAGCTCCCTCACCACCGATCCGAAGCTCGACGGCGGCCTGTTCGCGCTCACCGGCTGGCTCACGCCCGCGGACATCTGGTCGGTGAACGCCGCCGGGCACGTCAGCGCCACCGGGCTCACCCCGAAGCCGCCGATCGACGTGAGCTCCTACCAGAGCAGGCGCCTGTTCGCTACGGCACGCGACGGCACCCAGGTGCCGTACGTCGTGATCCACAAGAAGGGCCTGAAGCTCGACGGCAGCACGCCGGCGTGGATCTCCGCGTACGGCTCCTACGGGGCGGCGGCCTACACGCCGGCCTTTGCCGGCCGCACGCTCGCCCTGGTCGATGCGGGCTTCATCGTCGGCTACGCCTACGTGCGCGGCGGCGGCGAGTACGGGCGCGACTGGCACAAGGCGGGGCAGCTTGCTAACAAGCCCAACACCTGGCGCGACCTCATCGATGTGTGTCTGGACCTGTGCGCGAAGAAATACACCGCGCCGGCGCGGCTTGCGATCGGCGGCCGCTCGGCCGGCGGCATCACCGTCGGCCGCGCACTCGGCGAGCGGCCGGACCTGTTTGCCGCCGTCATCGACGGCGTCGGCTGGTCCAATCCGCTGCGCTACGTGGTGGAGCAGAACGGCTACGGCGAGGAACCGGAGTGGGGCAGGATCAGTGAGGAGTCCGGCTACCGGGCCCTCAAGGGGATCGACAGCTACCAGGCGCTGCAGCCCGCTGTCGCCTATCCGGCGGTGCTGCTCACCACCGGCGTCACGGACCCGCGGGTCGCGCCCTTCCACGTGGCGAAGATGACGGCGCGACTGCAGGCCTGCACCAGTTCCGGCAGGCCCATCCTGCTGCGCGTCGACTTCGACGCGGGCCACGGCATCGGTTCAACGCGTGCCCAGCAGGACCGCGAAGCGGCGGATACCTACGCGTTCCTGCTGTGGCAGACGGGCGTGAAGGGCTACCAGCCCGCCTAGTGCCGCCGCGCGGGGTGACGGGAGGAGCGTGCACGCGGCCGCGGACCTTGAGGGCCAGCGCCGCCACGGCGGGTGCACCCGAAACCTCGCTCGCAGCGAGGGCGGCGCGTCTTACAGGTAACTCAGCCACCAGTCGTGGCGGCGCCGCTTGAGGTCCGCGAACCAGCGGCACAACGGGTAGAGCGCGAGCACGAGGCCGATCCAGGCCACGTAAACCACCGCCAGGGAATAGCCGGAGGCATGCAGCAGCTCCGGGTGGGTGATTTGCACGCGTATCGTGTCGAACTGGCCCGCCAGCGTCTGTCCCGTCGCCGCGCGCAGCGCGATGCTGAGCGCGTGCACGAGGTAGACGTGCACCACGTACGCGAACAGCGGCACCGCACCGAACACCATGAAGAAATGCGCCACGCGCCCGTGCCAGCGCGCGAGCAGCGGCAACAGGGCAAACACCGGGCCCAGCGTGGCGCACACGTAGAAGAGCGACGGCGGGTATTTCTCGACCCGCAGGAAAGCCATGACGGTTCTGCCGGGCGTCGCCTGCGCCACCCAGGGCTGCGGGTCGCCGTAGAGATTGAAGTAGCGCAGCACCAGGAACGCCGCGATCATCGCCAGCCCCAGCCTCACCAGGATCAGGTCACGCTGGCGCGCCGGCAGCAGGAACACCTGCCCCATGCCGTAACCGAGCAGCATCACCCCGAACCATGCCAGCACCGGATAGGCCAGGAGCGCATAGGGCGCACCCTCGTGCGACCACACGCCCAGCACGTGCAGCGCCATCCACACGTTCGCGTACGGCCCGAACTGCTCGGGCGTGATGGGGTCCAGCAGGTTGTGCGCCACGAGGATGAGCACGCCGAGCGCAAGCGCCGCCGTGCGCGGCAGCCACACGCAGGCCGCGAGCGCCACCATGGAGCAGCCGATCGCCCAGATGACCTGCAGGAAGAGCAGGTACGGAATCCAGAACGACCAGCCGAAGCCGAGCACCGTCAGCTCCAGCAGCACCAGCCACAGTCCGCGCGTCAGCAGCAGCAGCGACAGCTCGCGCGTGCTCCTGCCGCGCGCGCGCTGCAGCCAGGCCGAGGTCCCGGCCAGGAACACGAACGTCGGCGCGCAGAAGTTGGTGATCCAGCGCGTCGCGTACAGCAGCGCCGTGGTGTGCGCCGGATCGAGCGGATCGAAGCGCTCCGCGTCTAGGTGCAAAAAGTCGCGCACGTGATCGAGCACCATGACGACGATCACGAGCCCGCGCAGAATGTCCAGGGCCACCAGTCGTTGCCGTGGACCGCTCAGGGTGCCCGCACCGGTGGCAGTCATCGCAGCGCTCAGTGCACCGAGGAGGGCGCGGCCAGCGGCAGCACCAGACGGCTCGTGCGCCGGGAGTCGTGGAAGATCGAGATGTGGGCGACGCGCGCATCCTCGGGGCGCTCGTAGCCGATGCGGCCGCCGGTGTTGTAGTTCTTCTGGTAGTTCGGGGAATTCAGCGGCGCGAGGATGAGCCGCAGCCGCGCGCCCGCCGGGATGCGCCACGCGGCCCAGTTGAACTCGAACGGAATCTCGATCTGCTCACCCGGCTTCACGAACTCCTGCCGGAAGATGCCGTGGCGGAAGCGCGCGCGCCGGATGTCCTGGCCGAGCTGCACCGCGGTGCCGTCAGCCCGCACCAGCAGCACCTGCGCCCACAGGTCGAAGTCCGGGGTGTCGGCGGCGCAGGCGAGCTGCAGGTGCATGTGGCCGGCCATCTCGACGTCGTGTGCGAAGGGGGCGGAGTGAAACACCAGCGCGCGCTTCTGCAGGCCACGGAACTGGCTGGTCAGGTTCTCATCCGCCGCCTCCCGCGCCACGGCCAGTTCGGGCAGCTCGCGCGGATCACTCACCAGCCGCGCCGGCGGCTCGCTGCCCGGGACGGCCGCGCTGAGATCGCCCGAGTGATACAGGTCCGGGGGCGTGCCGGTGCGCGCTGCCAGGTGCAGCACGAGCTCCTTGCCCGAGGAGACCGCGGCGAGGGCAGGCGCGTAGCGCCACTCATCGGCGCCGGCCATGAAGTAGGTCACGTGGTCCTTCAGCAGGGCGGGCAGCGCGCCGCGGCCGAGCGCCCAGTCGTACCACTCGGCGTGCAGCTGCCTCATGTCGAGCACGGCAGCCTCGGCGATGGCAAGCCCGTCGATTTCCTTCGCGGGCGCCTGCGTGCCGCCATGGTCCCAGGGGCCGATAATGAGGTAGTGCTTCGCCACCGCCGCGGCGGGCGCGTTGGCGATGTGGTTGCGAAAGTAGCGCAGGGCGCCCGGCTGATCGTCGTCGAAGAAGCCCGTGGCGGTCAGTACCGGGAAGTTCATGCGCGCGTAGTCCTGCGCCCGTGGTTCGGCCGCGAGGTTGAAGGCCTCGTCGCCGACGTGATCGAGCCACATGCGCATCATCGGCACCGGCGCGCCATGCTCGTCCGGCATCCACCAGTCATCCGCGGCGATGCCGACCGCGGCGTCGAGCTCCCCGAAGGGGCGTTGCGCGGCGTAGTGCTCCAGGAACTTCCCCGACCAGTAGTGCGCGTCGGCGATGAATCCCGGGTTGAGCGCGCGCCCGGAGGTGTAGCCCAGGATGACCGCGGTCCAGGCCTGCGGGATGCCGTTGGTGTTGGGCACGTCCCAGCCGGGATAGATCGCAACATAAGGCGCGATCGCTGCCAGATGCGGCGGCAGCTGCGCCGCGGTGTGCCACTGCGTCATGCCCACGAAGGAGCCACCGTACATCACCACCTGCCCGTTGTTCCAGGGCTGCTGCGCGATCCACTCCACCAGGTCATAACCGTCCCGCCCGACCGAGAGCCCGAGGTTGTCGGCCTTCACCCCGCCGGAGCGGCCGCGCCCGCGCACGTACGCCTGCACGAACACGAAGCCGTGCTGCGCGAAGTAGGCAGGTTCGCCGCGGCGGCTGCCGTCGATGTCGTACTGGGTCAGGGTCAGGATCGCCGGCGCGCCGGCCTTGAGGCCGGAGGGCTTCGTGATCCAGGCCTCGAGCTGCACCCCGTCCCGCATCGGGATCATGCGCCCCATCTGGATGTCATAGCCCGGGCCGACCGGCGCCGCCGCGGCGACCCCGGCCAGCAGCACCGCCATGCAAACCGCCGCGAACGCGAAGCTGCGCATGCCACCCTTCTTCGTGTTGAGTTTTCCGCACGCCCGGGGACCCGCACCAGGGCGGGCCGCCGCGCGGCCCGATCTTATGGCAGTTGTGCGCACGAACGCCAAGAGACGAAATAAAACCGCCGCTCGCGCCGTCTAACAGCGGGACTTCACCCGGGAACCCGCGGGGCACCGCGTCCGTGCCGCCATACCCGCACCGCGGCATCACCTATGCATACCGATGAACTCCTGAGGCGGTGGCGCGCTGCCCGCCGCGCCTTCCTCAAGCGCTGCCTCGGCGCGACGCTCGCGCCGCCGGGGGTGCACAGCGCCGCGGCGCGCGCCAATGACCTGCGCGTCGGGCGCTCAGCCCCGCCGGCGACGCTCTCGACACTGCAGGGCGAGCGCATCTCGAGCACGCAGCTGACCGGACACGTGGTGATCCTGACGTTCTGGGCCAGCTGGTGCGTGCCGTGCCGCCAGGAGTTGCCGCTGCTGTCGGACTACGCCGTGCGGCACCGGGATGGCGGGCTGCGCATCCTGGGCTTCTGCCTGGATGATCCGGACAATCTCGCCCTGGTGCGGAATGTTGCTGCGGGTCTCAGTTTCCCGGTGGGGCTGCTCGCAAATTCCAGCGCGCCGGGTTACGGTCGCATCTGGCGGTTGCCCGTCAGTTTCACCATCGACCGGGCGGGACGGCTCGCGGAGGATGGCTGGAAACTCAAGCAGCCCAGCTGGACGCCGGAACACCTGGCAGAGGTTGTCACGCCTCTGCTGCTGGGTTAAATCCGCGGCGCCGCGGCCCGGCGCCTGCAAGCCGGCGGCCGCGTGCAACGAACAGAAGGAGGGTCCTTATGCCTCATGCAATGCGCACGGGCGCGCTTGCGCTGCTGGCGGCACTGCTGCTCGGCTGTGCCACGTCCTCGCACGTCATGCTCGGCGCCGCACGGCCGCCGATCTCCCCCGACGCCGTCATGGTCTACAGCCAGCCCCCGCCGCACTTCGAGTCGATCGCCAGCATCAACGCGAGCAGCCAGGGCTCGCTGGCGCTCACCAGCCAGCAGAACATGGACAAGGCGCTCGAGCGGATGAAGAACGAGGCCGCGAAGCTCGGCGCCAACGGCATCCTGCTGCAGGGTGTCCAGGATCAGCAGTCAGGTTCGATCGGCCTGGGCGGCGGCAACACCAGCTACGGGGGCAACAGTGCCTCGAGCGTCGGGGTCGGCGGCTCGATGGGAATCTACAACAAGGCGGCCACGGGGCTCGCCATCTACGTGCCGCCGGCGCAGTAAGCGCGCCTTGACGGCGGCGGCGGTCAAGGCGCGGCGCTGGCTGGTCGCGCTCCTGCTGGCGCTCCTGCCCGCAGCGCCGGGCGCCGCGCAGGACCTGCGCATCTCCCACGTCACCATCGCCTCCCCCGAGCGCGTGGCGGGACTGCCGGACGCGGACGTCCTTATCCATGACGGGCGCATCGTGGCGATCACCACGGGCGCAGGGCCGCCAGCGCCGGGCGGTGCCGCCCCGGTCACCACGCTCGATGGCCGCGGACTGTTCCTGACCCCGGGGCTGATCGACAGCCACGTGCACCTGGGCACACTGCCGGGCATGCCGGGCGAGCAGGAAGCGCAGCACCCGGAGCTCGCGCAGCGTGCCTGGGAGCAGATGCCACGCAGTTTCCTGCTGTACGGTTTCACCACGCTGGTGGATCTGATCTCCACGCCCCAGGAGCTGGCGCGCTGGAAGAGTCGCGGCCTGACTCCCGATACCTATTTCTGCGGCGGCGCGGGCCTGATCGACGGCTACCCGATGAACTTCATGCCGAAGCCGGCACGCTACCAAAGCCTGCCCTACATGCTGATCGAGCCGCAGAGCCCGGTGCCCGCGGGCATCGAGCGCGCGGCGCACACGCCGGCCGCCGTAGTCGCGCGCATGCGGGCGGACGGGGCGATCTGCGTGAAGACCTTCTACGAGCGCGGCTTCGGTGCGGCACACGACCTGCCGGTGCCGCAGCTTGCGACCATCCGCGAACTGGTCAGCGCTGCGCACGCCGCGGGGCTGCCGGTGCTGCTGCACGCCAACTCCACCGAAGCCCAGGCGTTCGGGCTCGAGGCCGGTGTCGACATCCTGGCCCACGGCCTGTGGAACTGGAATGAAGCCTCCGCCGGCCCCGGTCTGAGCCCGGCCGTCAAGAAAGTGCTCGACGGCGTGCTCACGGCGCGCGTCGGCTGGCAACCGACCCTGCAGGTGCTGTACGGCGAGCGGGACCTGTTCGACGCTGCCTTCCTGTCCGACCCACAGCTCGCGCGGGTGCTGCCCGCGGAACTGCTCGCGTGGTACCGCTCACCGCAAGGCCAGTGGTTTCACGACGTGCTGGCGCAGGAGCTTCCCCAGGCCGGCAAGCTGGACGGACCGGCCCTGCAGGCGCAGGTATTCAAGGACTTCACCGTGCCGATCCAGCGCGCTGCGCGCGCCACGGCCTATCTTTCCTGGTACGGCGGCCGGCTGCTGTTCGGCACCGACACGCCCAGTGCGCCGACCTACGCCAACCCGCCCGGCCTCAACGGCTGGTTCGAGATGCAGCGCCTGCAGGCCGCCGGCCTGACCCCGGCGCAGATCTGGAGCGCAGCGACCCTGGCCAACGCGCGCGCGCTGCATCTTGAGCGGGAGATCGGCACGGTGGAGGTCGGCAAGAAGGCCAACCTGCTGCTGCTGCGGGAAGACCCGACGCTCACCATCCAGGCGTACGCGAGCATCGTGAAGATCGTGCTGGGCGGCCGCGTGCTCGACCCCGCCGAGCTCGTGGCGACGCGCGCGCAGTAGGCGGCGGGACGCGCCCGGCGCTAGTGCCGGCTAACCGGCGCCCAGCAGCGGCAGCACCACGTTGAGCACGAAATCGCCCAGGAAATGCGCCGTGATGTTGGCGAGCAGGTCGCGGTATCGGACATAGAAGGCCGTGAAGATTCCGCCGAGCACGAAGGCTGCGATGATGCCGCCCGCACCCTGGCGGTAGTGGGCCGCGGCGAACACCACCAGCGGCACCAGGGCGCCCAGCCACTTGCTGCCGGTGAGGCTCGCCAGGCGCTCGATCGCGTAGCCGCGGTAGAACACCTCCTCGGCGATGCCGGCACGCAGCATGATCAGCACCACCACCCACAGTGCCGGGTGGAAGTGATCGCCGCTGCCCTCGCCGAGGCGAATGCCGAACTGCTGCAGCAGCAGGTACAGGCCCACCGTGACGCCGAGCGTGATCACGGTGAGCACGAGCCCGCGCAGGAGCGACCTGCCCAGGCGATCGGTGTGCAGTCCGATGGAGCTCAGCGGCAGCATTTCCCGACGCTTCACGATCCAAAACAGCAGGCCAACCAGCAGGAAGATCCCCAGTTCCCGGCCCACCACCTGAAGATCCGAATGGTTCTCGCCGGTGATCAGGCGATACGCAAGCGTGAAGGCGGGCCCTGCGAGCAGGGCAATGGCGAGGCCCCAGAGCGTGGCGGACCGGTTCGCGGGCACGGGCGTGTTCAATGGCGCTCCCCAGGGCGAGTTGGCTGACTACGTTCGCTCGGGCGGTTGCGTCCGGCGGCGGTGCATCGACCATCAGAACGCGACCCGAGCGCGAGGCTATTTTTGCGCGCACGGGCGCGCGCCGCGGTGATGCTTCCGTCCGCTGGCAGACTGTCAGAAGGCCTCAACGACCGCCTCCACCGTCGTCCCCGGCAACCGCCACCCTCTCCACCCTCCCGGCATTCCAGTGTCTGCAGTCTACGCAATGACGTCCATCCAGTGTTGGTTTAGCCGTGTTCAGGAGGTGCAGAAGAACATGCCCACCAGGATCGCGATGATGCAGCCCCACTGCAGCAGCATGATCCGCTCGCGCAGCACGAGCGCCGCGAAGGCGAGCGTGACCAGCGGGTAGGCGCCGGTCAGCGGTGTTACGATCGAGATCTTGCCGTAGCGACTCGCAATCAGCACGCCAAGGTCGCCCAACGCCATCATCCCCATCGGCAGGAACGAGCGCGTCCACTCGATCACGGAGTGCGTGCCGGCGCGTCCCTTCCACCAGCCGTAGGCGCCCAGCGTGAGCAGCGCACCTATCATGCTATAGAGCGCCATGTTGGCGTCGGTGGCACCCAGGCTGTAGTTGTACTTGACGATCGTCTGGGCGCTGCCCCACAGCACGAGGGCCGAGAACGCGAACGCGATCCAGGACCGCCCGGTGACCTTATTCGCGGCGTCCGCGGGTTGGTACGCGAGTCCGATGCAGCCGGCGATCACGAGAGCCACTGCGCAGTACTGGAGCGGCGAGAGCGTCTCGCCAAGGAACCAGTGCGCGAACACGATGGTGATCGCCGGATAGGCGGCCGAGAGCGTGCCCACGATCGTGATCGGGCCGGCGATGATCGACTGGAAGTACATGATCCAGCCGGCACCGTCGAGCAGGTAGGCGAATATGCCGATGGCGAGCAAGTGGCGGCCTTCCGCTGTGAACAACGGCGCATGCGGATTCGCGAAGAAGTAGCAGCCCATCACCAGCGCGCGGGCACACGCGAAGTAGAGGCAGAAGCGCGCCGGCGGAACCTCCGTGATCCACATCTTCACGAAGCCCTGGCCCAGGCCGTAGAGCAGGAGCGCCAGCAGAGCCGGCGTCAGCCAGAGGAGCAGCGGTGCGGATGAGTCAGCCATTACATTAACAATCCAGCGCGCCTCGGACTGCCTTCAGGCGACGTTCTCGCGCGCCTCGCAAATCATCCGTGCGTCTCAACCTCCGCCGGCGTTGGCAGGCCAACCTTGCGACAGAATGCGGAAAAGCGCGGATCGCCCTTATAGCGAAGGATGAAGGGGTCGTTGAGCAGACCGGTAATGCCGGGATCACGGATGCTCCAGGTGCGCTCGAGCCATTCGAACGTCCTGTCTTCATCGTTCCGGATCGCATAGACCTCAGCCACCTGATACGCGGCGATGGCGGCATGCTTGTCGATCAGGTTCTTGAGCGCCGCATCCGCCACCTTCGAGTCACCGCCGATCTGACGTGCCATCGTCAGCGCAATGTCCTGCCAGTCCCCTGGCGGTTCCTGCTGCGCCGCCGCCAGCGCGGCCCTGGGATCACCACGCTGGATCGCGATCATCGTCAGTGTTTGGTAATACCCTTCCGCGTGCGGTTGTAATTCGATCGCCTTGCGGACCGCCGCTTCCGCCTCGTCGAGACGATTCAGTCCCAGGAGATCCACGGCCAGCCACTCATGCCAACCGGCTTTCAACGGCTCGGTCGCGAGCGCCTCGCGCGTCAACTCGATCGCTTTCTCGACCTGGCCAACCGTTGCAAGCTGATTGGCGAGCGAGAACTTCGTCGAGGCAACGCTGGGCGCCAGCTCCAGGGCGCGACGGTATTCCGCCTCTGCCCCAAGCCAGTCGAAGTCGGCGACCCGGAGCAAGTAACCACGGGCGCTGTGCGCCGCGGCGAGGCCGGGGTCCAGCCTCAGGGCCTCATCGGATGCCGCGCGTGCCTGTGCATAGGCCTTCTGGGCGGCGGCGCCGTCGAGCCACTGTTCGCCGAGGCCTATCAACGCGTCGGACAAAAAGCTCCAGGCCAGTGCATAGCGCGGATCGAGCTGCGTTGCCGCGGTATAGTCCTCAATGGCCTTGCGCTGGTCGGCCTGCGTGTCGCGGGAGTCGTAGAATTTCCCCTGCAGCAGGCTGTTGTAGGCCTCGAGCTTCCCGCTCGGGGGGCGATCGCTTTGAGCGGTGGCATTCTCCGGGAGCAGAAGTTTGGCCTTGAGAGCGGCAGCCACCGCGCGGGTGATGTCATCCTGCAGCGCAAAGAGGTCCTTGTAGGGACGGTCATAGCGGGCCGACCACTGCGTGCTGCCGTCGGCTGCATCGATGAGTTCGGTGCTCACTCGCACCACATCCCCCGCACGGCGCACGCTGCCTTCGAGCAGATGTGCCACCCCGAGCTTGGTGCCGATACTGCCGCTGTCCTCCTTCGAATCCCGGAACTTGAACGACGAGGAATGGCCAATCACCTTCAAACCGGGGAACTGCGAGAGGGCGGTGATCAAATCCTCCGACAGTCCATCCGAGAAGTACTGCTGACCCGGATCGCCACTCAAGTTGGCAAGCGGGAGCACCGCGATGGAGTTCGGTGGACCCGTGCGCGTGACCGGCCTCGAGGGCGCGAACCGCCCGAGAACGAAGTAGGCCACTGCGGCCACCGCCACTGCGCCAAGCACCAAGCGTACGGTGTCGGGCCTCCACTTTCGCCCTTCCCGGCGCCCGAGTGCCGGCGGCGTACCCCCGAAAGACCCTGCTACGGGGCTGACTGAGCCTGCGGCGGTTGCCGGGCTGGCCGATAGCAGTGCACGTACTCGTTCGACAAATTCCGCTGGTGTCACCCCGTTCGGCAGGCGCGTCCATTGCACCTCCCGAAACCGCTCCGGCACTCGTTCATCATCGCGCGTGTCGTCGATGACGACCGGTAACAGGAAAGCCTTGTCGGCAGCCATCAGGTGGCAGCGATCGACCGCAAGCTTCCACTCCAGACGGAAATACCCCTCGTCGCGATCGTGCGAGTTCCGGGAGATGACCGGGAGGAACAGGGCGCAGCCCTTGATCTGCTTGCGGATCGACTGGTCCCAGGCGTCCCCGCCCCGCAACTCGCTCTGGTCAAACCAGACCTCGATCCCGGCGGCGCGCAAGCTCGTGCAGATTCGCTCGGCCGCTGCGGCGTCTCCCGAGGCGTAACTCAAGAATACCGCCCCGCTCGGCACCGAAATTGATCCTCCCCCCACTTATAACTTCTTCTACTTCGCCGACGCAGAATGCATTACGGACACGGTTCAGGCAACCCGGGTACGCGCGATCGCCGGCCGTCAGATAGACCCTCGCACACATGCGCGGATGAATTGCACCGCCTCACGGCCGCGCCAAGCGCTGATGAGGCGGTACTAGCGAACCCTGTCTAGAGGGACGAGGAGCGAGCTGGCGTTGCCATTCACACCTATTTCACTTGAAGCGTAACCATCGGCTGAAACAACTACGGTGCCGCCGGGCGGAAGTGATTCGTAAGGAGTGAGCACGAAGATATGTATCTTGCGCGTAGCGGGCACCAGGAGGAATTGACCCTCGGAGTTCGTTTGCGCAAATAAGCCTGGGTGGCCGTCTACCGCGATAGTGGCTCCCTGAATAGGCTTTCGAGAGGCGGCGTCAATGACCGTGCCCGACGCAGACGGCGAGACATACGTGGTTATCTCGATGCAGCCGCTGAGCGATATGACAAATGGGAGTGCCGCCACGCACCGCCAATTACTCATGTGCACCTCAACTTCATGTTAGCCCCCGTAGACGACCGCGCCACTGCCTGCTAGTCGTACTTGCAACCAGGCCGGCGCTGCGCCACGTGCCACAAAACTCCGGATGGATCTACAACGTACGATATGCGCAGCCCCCAGGGTTGCAGCGCCGGTGGACGTGGAGGCACAACTCCAAAGCGATTAGTCAGGTCGAGCGAGCGGATGTACTCCCACCAAGCATCCAGATCGTCCACCATCAGCTGCATCATGAAATTCGCCGCCCAGTCCTTCTCATAATGCTTCTGGAGCAGGAAACTGGTACCGCCGACCTCAAATATGACCACGTCTCCGTCCAGGAGCTTTCTAAACCCAAGTGCCTCATAGAAACGCTTGGATAGATCGAAGTCCTTGGCCGGGAGGAAGGGCCGCGCCACCTCGGTGCCGCTTGGCAGTTGCTTCACTCTGTGCATCTCCAATCTGCGTGCCATGGAATTTGAGCTAGAGCGGCCAAGCGTGGCTATGCCCGGAGCGCTGCCGGCGCACATCGTCTTCCAGCATCCGCAGCTCCTAGCCACTCACGCAGCACGGTCCGCTCCAACGATTGTGGGGCGACGGTGCCAGCACTAAGTCTTCGTTTTTTCAATGAGACAGAAGCCGTGGCCGAACGGGTCACTGCAGAACGCTACTGCGGGACGGCCAGGAGTCTCAAACAACCGCTCCTGCTTGGCACCAGCCGCAAGTGCCATCGTCAGTGACTCTTTGAAGTTGTCGACATGAAAGTCGATATGGACCGGAGTCCAATGCCGATCGTAGTGGCGCTTCTCGCCTGTGTGCGGACTGGCAGGGGAGCCGGGTTCCTTTACCAAGAGCAGAAGCTCGGCATTCCCTGCACGCAGCACCGCCACACCGGGGAAGGGTTCGGAGGCTTTGTCAAATCCAAATGCCTCACCATAGAAGCGAAGTCCTTCTTCCAGGCTGGGAACGTCGACGCTGACCGAAAGCGAGATCACGCTATCCTCCGTCGCCTAACGACGATCCTGCGCGGCTGGCCGCCGCCCAGCAAGCGAGGCGGGCGCACAATCCTCCCCAGCGCTCGCGGCGCACCAAAGCCTCCTGTCACGGTCGCTCCAAGCGATGGCTATGAGCCGCGACGGTCTGATGAATGGTTGACGCCATCGCTTGTCGGTATCTCGGGAATATCGAAAGGGTTCACATCTTCGAGGCATCCAACGTTGTAGCTGTACTCGTTGGGATTGGAGCGACGCTGATGATGCGTATAGATTCCGCAGTTGGAGCAGAAGTAATGCTTCGCCGTCATCGTGTTGAACTGATACAGCCTGAGAACCTCGTGGCCCTTCAGGACTCGCAATCCAGACAAGGGCACCGAAGCTACGATCGCCCCTTTCTTTCGACATATCGAGCAATCGCAGCGGTGCGGATCGATGATGCCGTCTGGCAGGTCAAGTTCCAGGACTACAGCTCCGCAGTGACAGCTAGCCCTGTGCTTCTCACGAATGGCGGTGGGGCCAACGTTCTTAATCATGGCACTGCATGTACTCCTACCTAGCAACGATCACGCTCAGGCGCGCCCGAGCGAGTGTCGCGGGCGATTGCATACCGGCACGCGCAGCGTATTCCGGGACGTCGCCTGTAGCGTTTAGTTAGCGGTCATCGGAGTTCCCTTATGAACTTCCGAACTTCAGCAGCTGCGACTTCAGGTCTAGCCTGCAACAGGAAGTGCGGCCCTTCAAGCTCCACTCCTGACACCCCGGTTAGGTGGGATGATGCAACCGGAGGTGTCTTATGGGAAGGCGAACCTTCAGTCCGGAGTTCAAGCTTGAAGCGGTCAGGCTGGTCCGGGAGCGCGGGGTAAAGGTCAGCTAGGCGGCGCAGGATCTGGGGCTGCACGAGAACGTGCTGCGCAAGTGGGTGAAGGACCATGCAGCCAACGGTGAGCGTGGGAGGAACGGTCACCACGGCGGAGCCTGCCGGCGCTCGCCACGGAAGCCCGGACGTTGGCCACAGCGCCGCACCGTGGCTCCGGGACCACGCACGCGGCTCTTCGGATGCAATTCCCGTGATCCATGTCAGGACAGGCCACGCCGACGGCTATGAGGCAACCAGAAGCGGCGCCGGCCGGCCGTAGCGCAGGCGGCTGGTCACCCGAGCCTCAGGCAGCGCATGCTCGCACGGAGCATCGCACCTCGCGGCGGCAGGGGACATGGAACCAGAAGGCGCACTAGCCCCGGACGCGACCGGTTGCCAGGTCGAGGACCTGATTCTCGATCTAGGTCAGCGCTGCGTTACGCGCGACGGGAGCGACATCGCGCTGCCGCAGCTCTCCTTTGATCTGCTGGTTACGCTGGCGCAGACGGCCCCGAACTTCGTCTCATTCGATCAACTGAGCGAGCGCGTGTGGCCGCGACTGGTCATCGCACCGGAGGCCATCAGCCAGCGCGGGCGCTGCGGTTTCCGGACTGAAGGCAGCGCCAGCCAATGACTCGGGGCGGCGATCAGACCGTCAGACGGGCGAACCCAGCGCGCGACAGCAGCCGGCGGTTCATCGAAAGACATTCCCGCGGTATTCTGCTTGGCTGGCTTCTACTGGTTCTTTGCATGCTTTTGGTCGCCGCAGAGGTTCTTCTCCGCTACACGATCTCCTATCGGATCGACTACTACACGGGAACCAGGGTTTCCAACAATCTGGTCAAGTACCCGTTCGGAGACATGCCATTCAACTCGAATGGTTATACGGATCGGGAGTGGGATAAGACAGACCCGCGCATACGCGTCGGCTTTTGGGGTGACTCTATAACGATGGGATTTGGCGCCGGCTTTGGTTATCGCTATACGGACATCATCAGCGATAGCCGGCAGGACAAGTACTACATGAATTTCGGAGGCGCAGGAGCAGACGGCATCGCTGATGATCGCGTCATAGATAAGCTCGTCGAGCTCGTTCAACGATACCGGCTGAAGAAAGTCGTCTACGCCATGGACCTCAATGACATCCTGCCCGACAGAGGGGCACCGGAGGCGCGCCACTCGGAACTCTACAAGGCAAGGCCGCTGATCAAGCGATACGTGGATATCCTCAGAAGCCGCTCCTACGTTTACAACTACTTACGGCTCAAGCTGAGGAATGCAACAGTGCGAATGGGCTATGGATACAAGGGAGACGAGGCGTTTGAACTTCATCCCGCACGCAACGCGGTCATCGTCAGTGAGACCGTCGAGCGGATCAATAAATTATGGGTGAGTTTGAAACGGCGTGAGGTCGATCTTTGCGTCGCGCTGTTTCCGTATGAAATGCAGATATCCGCCGATGCCGCCGCGCACTATCAGCAAGACGGAGTCCGATGGGCAGGCGAGCTGCTCCGGGGCGAACCGCAAAAAACCATCCTGGGGCAACTTTCGCCGGGAATTGGGGCCGTCGATCTCACGCCTGCATTCCGTCGAAGCCGTGACAATCCTATCCGAGTGGGCGAGTACTTCGTGTTTAACCAGGGAGATGCCCTCGACTGGGTTCATCCGAACCGAAACGGGCATAGGCTGATTGCCGAGTACCTGTTGAGCAACGCAGCATCGTGTCTGTAGTCACTACGCGAAAAAGGAACGAGCGTGTCGTCGGCTCTGTGCGGAAGAAAGCTCTCGAACAACCCGTTGGACAGCATCAGCAGGCCGCCGATGATGAACAGAAAGATGATGATGGGACGAAGCCAGAGCTTCCAGCGGGAGCCCAGGAATGCAAAGAGTTCAACCAGAAAACCCGTCATCTCATCGCTCTCGTTGTCTAACTGATAAGTGTGATAGGTAAGCGCCACGCAACGATGGTCGTTGACGACTCCGCTCCAACTTAGTCCGAGCACCTTCTAGTTGCGTTAAAGATGTGGACTGCGTCTTGCTGAAGCCGCTGTCCGTTTCTCGGTCGCTCGCCATCTGGTCTTGTTTGCCCTCATGCCGTGCGTGTGCTGTTCGAAACGCTTACACGTCCGATAGTAGGCACTCGTGGACGAGGCCACCCCGTCCCAACTGAATTGCCTAAGAAGATTTTCCCGCGCTTGCGCGCCAAGCAGATGCAGTTCGTCACTCGTGCGAGCCAGAGCTGCCCTCAAGGCAGCGGCTAACGCGGGAACATTCGCCGGCGGGACACTCCATCCACCTTTGGTGGCCGCGATGAGCTCGGTCATGTCTCCGAGCGCGGACGCGATCACCAATCGACCCTGCGACAAGGCGGTAAGCAGTACGCCGCTCTGACTGATAGCCTTGTAAGGCAACAGCACGAAATCTGCGCTGCGAAAGTACTTGGGGACGTCAGCGGAAGGCACGTAGCCGATCTTCATGTCCACGTCGATCCCGAGTGACGAGAGCCGTTCGAGATCTGCCCGACAGCCGGGCTCCTCGAGCTTCCCTGCGATCACGAGTCGCAGCTGCTGCTTTTCTGGCTCGGTGAGAAGCGAAACGGCCCCGGCCAGTACGTCGAGCCCTTTGTAGCTCTTGATTTCGCCGAAGACCAAGCCCACGCGCTTGCGTCCCGCTTTGTCACGGTCGGGGTGCTGATCCCCGGCATCTTCGCGTGCCGTCTGCATGTGCAAGGGCCCGTGAGGGATGACGGCCACCTTCGAGGGGTTCAGGGCCGGAAACTTGCGCAGAAGTTGTCCCTTTGATTCGCGCCCGTGCACCACGACGCCATTCGCCAGGTCGAGGACGCGCTCCAGGTACGCGGGCCCCGTTACAGCGGTGAGCGGTTGCACGTTGTGCATCGTGACGACAATGGACGTGATCGGACTGCGGCGCCGGATCTGGCGCATGACATACAGGTCAACCGGCGGTACCCGCATCCATTGGTAATGGAGAACGTCCGGCTTCGCCCGCGCTATTAGCCGCACTAGCCGTCGGCAATACCACGGATATGCGACACCCTTGACGAACTTGCGCCAGCGGCCGAGGCGCTGAAGGCGACGCCAGGTGAAGAACAGCTCCAGGACGCAGAACTCCGGCGGAAAGCGATGGGACGGATCGTTCTGGTGGGGTGCAGTTACCAACGTCACGCGCTCGCCCCCGAGGGCCAGAGCTCGGCACAGCTCGGCGTCGTAGGCCGGAGTGAAGCAACCCGGGTCGACCACCATCACGGCGAGTGGATCGCGGCGCTCAGTCATTGTTCGAGACGGCGAAGCATGATGCCCCGCGACTCCTCGGCTCGACGGATGACCGGTGTGTTGGGGAAGCTGGGCGCCGGATTGTTACGGCTGGTGGCGGCAGTGCAGACCGCTCGTTGCCAGTCCGTGCCCCGTAGACGATCTCTTGCAGTGCTGGGTAACGCATTTGCGAGCACCAAAAGCACGAGCACGAAACCTTCGCGGTGAACCTCGCCGCCATACGTATCACCTTCTTGTCTGCGCCCCTGCGGTGATCACCTGGGCCACGCGCGGCTTAGGGTAAGCATAGTGCTCCGGTCAGGCGCTGAAAAGCTTCTGTGGCTGCTGCACTGCGTCGAATGCGACGCCGTGCTTCTGTCGCAGCTGGTCAGGCGGCGAGGAGCCGGCCGGATTCACTGGCGTCACGGCTGGAACTGCTCACAAATGAAATCTGGACTTCAGTTTGTAGAGAGTCCGGCGAGTCGCCGCTGACGTGGCCACCACGAAACCACCATCGGAACCGCCATGAACACCGTGCTCCTTACTGGGTATCGGGCTCTTCGGCGCCTTCGAGGCCACGCCGGTGGCCAGCGTGCGCGAGGTGTTCGAGACCAACACCTTCGGGGTGCTGGCGATGACGCAGGCAGTGCTGCCCCACTTCCGCGCGCGCCGCAATGGTGCAGCGAGGGAGCGCCCGCGGGGCATCCGGCTGACTAAGGGAACAGGCAAGGACCCGCGCGGAGGTAGTTGGTGTGCCACCACCTGCAGCGCCCGTTGGAGATGCTGTTTCTATGGGTGGGTACGACGCTTCAGCGAGTAGAGGATCGCAATGACTCCTGCTGTCACCACGAAGAATCCGATGATGGCCCACGTCGGCGAGGGCCCCTGCAGGGGCACGCAATCGGCGAAGCAGAGGATTGGCCGGATGTGCACGAGGTCCAGCCCCTGAAGCAGCCAGAGTCCGCCTAACAGCACGCTGATCACGCCGATGACTAGGACGAGCTTCGTCATGATGTTGGGCTCCGCATTGAGCGCCCGGTGCAACAGGAACAACACCAGAGTTGTTGGGCGTCGCCGCCCAATCAGGTCGGGTAACCCTGTCAGCATAGACCATGACGATTGCACACTTCCACGAGGTGTTATGCGACTGGCGGTCCGACAGGAATGCCCGCGGGCAGTGGGCATCGCGCCGCCGCTTCTCTCAGCGCTGGCGCAAGCCTTGGCCGCTGCTGCGGCGCACTGTTAGTTAGTCTGGGCCCGGTATCCCTAGTAAAATCCACGTAAGATACTGATAAATAAACAACAAGCAGGAGACTATCAGCAGTTGTACCCCCTATAAGTACCCCTACGGGAACGCCGGTGAACTTCCGCATCGGCCGCCGATTTCCGCGCGAACAGCGACCTAACTGGGTTCTGGCCAAGGGAAGCTTATGGTTGTGGTCTCACTGGCCAACGCAAGCGCCAGTTCCTTCTATCGCACTTCGCCTCAATCTGGGTTCAAACCGGCGGCCCCGCCAGTGTCAGTAGGGCAGCACGAAGCTCCGGTGACGGGTGCATCCGCGGGTCGAGAGGGTTGCTGATGGCGTCTAACCAACGCTTGGAGCGGCCGTGACCGATAACGGTCATACCGCGTTTGATGTCGCTCGGTGAGTGACCGCTATCGGACAGTCATCTTGAGTTCCGGTATGTCCGCATTTGCCCGGTCTGCGACGGTCGAGTACGACTTACTCGCCGACTGTCGCTTCGTGACCCAAACGCGCCGGTGGTGAACGACAGGTATCGGGCAACCAATCAGGTGCGCGGCGTCTTACCCGAGGACTTACCCGTGGGCGAGGGAGGAGGACAGATCGCGGTAGGCGTTGGCCTGGGCGAGTAGAGTCTTCGCCTTGCCCTCGAAAGTCTGAAGCGCGTCAGCGCCTGCGGCGAATCGAGCGGGAGGTTCCCTGAGCTCGGCGAGTTGCAAGATCGCGTTGGCGAGCTTGGCCGGATCGCCGCCCTGTTTGCCATCCATGCCGCTCCACGCAGTGACGGTCTCCCTAGAGCGCTCGGCGTAATCGTCGAGGGAGGGCTTCGCATAAATGGTGGACTGAGCTGAAAGCAGTTCGGTGCGGAAGAAGCCGGGCTCGACTAGCATCGTGCGGATGCCGAAAGAAGCGATCTCCGGGGTGAGCGATTCAATCCATCCTTCGATGCCGAACTTCGCTGCAGCATATGCTGTGCAGAACATTTGGCCGGTGATGCCGGCGGTCGAGGAGAGAGTGAGGAGCAGCCCGGAGCGCTGCTTCCGCATCACCGGCAGGGCGGCTCGAGTCACGTTCATCGGTCCGAACAACAGCGTCTCGATCTGATTGCGAATCTGGTCAGGACTGAGCTCCTCGAAGAAGCCGGCATAGAAGTTGCCGGCATTGTTGACCAGGACGTCGATCCGGTCGAACTTGGTGACGGCGGCCGCGACCGCGGCGTGTGCGTCCTCCAGGCGAGTGACGTCGAGCTTGATCGCCAACAGATCGTCGTGGTGGCCGATCGCCGCCGTCACCTTGGCGGGATCGCGACCGGTGGCGACAACCGCGTGGCCAGCGGCCAGCGCTGCCTTGGCAATATCGAGTCCCAAACCACGGCCTGCGCCGGTGATGAGCCAAACCTTCTTGTCAGTCATGGGAAGTTCCTTTCTCTGGTGTCGTGCTGCCCGCACCCGTAGAGGCGATTTCGATGTCGCCAGTGTCGGCAACTCCCGATCGAAGCTCGATGAACGGTAGCGTCGAGTATAGAGCGTTGAACGTCGGCTTTATTCCGACCAATGTTGCCGATCGTATGCCTGCAGTTGGCCGGTCAGCGACCGTCTATTTCAACTGACCCGGCGACGGTCGCTTCGTGACCCGAAGCCGCCGGTGACGATCGGCAGCTATCGGACGACTCAATCAGGTATGGCGCTCCTGCCCTAGGACTTCTTGCGGCACCGCCCCTGGACCGTTTGGAAGGAAGCGGTACGTAAGGACTCGAGCCACGTTTGGCCAGCGGGCAGCCGGCGTGCTCGAACCGCGTGACGCCCTACCAACCGAACAGGTCGCGATGCGCGCGGTCGACCTCCGGGTCGATGCGCAGCGTTTCTGTGAGAAAGCAACCCAGGATCGCCCGCACGGTGTATTGCTCCGCGGGGCGGGCGGCTACCGCGCGCAACCCTAGACGTATCGCCGGGATGTCGCTTAGACCGATCTGGATGGCGAGCGGCGCCCAGATCGGGATGTGCTCGCCGCGGCTGCCGCGATCCTCGAGCTCGCGCAAGAGACTCCGCGCATCCTCAACCCGTCCTGCGTATCCGTAGCCGAGGCCGAGAAGGCCGACAAAGATAGGTGCGCGGGAAAGTGCCACGACCTGCTCGAGCGTTTGCACGCCTTCTGCATACCTGCGCTGCCCGTAGTAAGCAACCCCGAGCCACCATGACGCGAGTCCGTATGCCGGCTGCAGGTCGAGAGCGTGCAAGGCCGCGCGCTCCGCGGCATCAAACCGCCGCAGCGCGCACAATCCCGCGGCGTTGAGACCATGAGCAAGCGGCGCCAGCGGATCGAGCTCGCAGGCACGCGAGAGAAACTCGACCGACTCCGGGTCGCGCCCAGCGTTCGCAAGCCACAGGCCGTAGTAGGTGCAGGTGAGCGATGAGCGTGGGTTGAGCGATAGCGCCTTGCGAAAGTGCGATTCCGCCTCGCGCCACGCCTGGTCGAAGTAGAAGAGGTAGAAGCCCTGGGAGAAGTTGCATTCCCACAGGGACGAACCCAGGGCGATGGCCCTGGCCATGGCCACTTGCGCCTTAGGCTGCGCGACCGAGGCTGGCAGCCAGCCGTAGAAATTCAAGATGCCATAGCAGTCCGCGAGGCCGGCATAGGCGAGCGCGTAACCCGGGTCGATCGCAATGCCCTGTTCGAAGTACTGGATCGCCATGCGCAGCGTCGCCGGCGAGCGCTCGTGCCAATAATGGCGACCGCGCAGGTAGAGCTCGTAGGCTTCGAGGTTCTCCGTCCCGCGACGGACGCCCGCGGCCAGCGTAACGCGCAGCCGCTCGGCGATCGCACGTGCGATCTCGTCCTGAATCTCGAATATGTCCTCCATCTTCCGGTCGTAACGCTCGGACCAGAGCTGGAAGCCGTTGCGTGCATCGATGAGCTGCACCGTGATGCGCAGCATCTCGCCCGCACGGCGCACGCTCCCCTCGAGGACATGTGCGACGTGCAGCCGTCGGGCAATCTCGCCGGCATCCGTCGCCTTGCCCTTGAAGGAGAACGAAGAGCTGCGTGCTGCGACGCTCAGCTCCTCCACCTGGCTCAACGCATTGAGTATCTCCTCGGCAAGCCCGTCGCTGAAATACTCGCTGTCCTTTTCGGCACTCAAATTGGTAAAGGGCAGCACCGCGATCGACTTTTCCGATGCGCGGCTCGCAGATCCTGCCCCGCGCGCCAGTGCGTCCGACGCTCCACCGCCGCCGGCGGCTCCCGCTGCGCCGGGCGCGTTCCTCGCTAGCAGTTGTAGCACGCGCTGCATGAAGGCGGGCGCGACCTCGCCGTCCGGCATGGAGGTCCATTGTACGGCGGCAAAGGAATCCGGGACGTCGGCCTCGGCGTCGCTGGTCTCGTCGATGACGATCGGCAACAGGAACGGCCGGCCCTTCGCCATAAGATGCGTACGCTGATCCGCGAGCCGCCACTCAAGGCGGAAATACCCTTCCGAACGCAGCCGCGCCGTGCGCGAGATAACGGGTACGAACAATGCGCAGTCGCGAATTTCGCGGCGGATTTTCTGGTCCCAGGCATCGCCGCCGCGAAGCTCGCTTCGATCGAACCAGACCTCGATGCCCGCTGCCCGGAGTGCCTCGCAGATACGGCTGGCCGCCTCTGTATCCTGCGAGGCATAGCTGATGAAGACCGCCTGCGAAGTGGTGTTCAATGTACGCAGCCATTCTTAACGATTTTGAACTTCCCCCTATTCGCCCCGAATGGTCGCGGATGACCAGCGGGTTGGCAACCAGCGGCGGATGCTGGTCGACGAGCGGTACCAGGACCTCCCCGAGCCGCTCTAGTCGGTTGTCCGTCTAGAGCAGAATTCCCCGTTAGAGATCGTATGGAGATAGGCGTGAGGAAGCTTACGTCCGCACGCTGTGGTCAACTTTTCACGACCTAGGCGCGATTCGACCCCATCCGAATGAAAGAGATGCCATGACGAAACTTACCCCGTTAATTGCCCTTACCGCCTTCGCTTGCTGCAGCGCTGCCAGCGCCCACGACTCCGTGAGTTTTGTGCGCCATGAAGCCGTGAATTTTAGAGACCTCGACGTGAATACCCTTCAGGGGGTTCAGGTGCTCTTCCAGCGCATCAGTGACGCCGCTTCACGGGTGTGTAGCGACCCGCGACTCGACCTCTTGCCGGATTCGCGTCCGCAATATGTCCAGTGCGTTGACAACGCCATGGCGGGGGCCATTGCAACAATCGATAGGCCCACTCTTACGGCCTTGGCTGCGAAGCACGGGATCCATCCCACAACCGGAACGACTAGCTGATCTCGCGGCCTCGAAGGTGGTTTGACCCTGATCGGCGTACGGAATTTTTCGGCTTGGGTGTATCGCCTACGATGCGCTTCCCTGATCGCGCACGAATATTTGGGGCGCCGGAATGCCGAGTCCAACAGACCGCGGTTGGGGCCGGCGCCTAGCGCATAGGGGTCGGCGGGTCACAACCCGATGAGTGGAAACATTTTCGCCTTAGGTGTGTCCGTCGCCGAGCCGCGATGGACGCGTCAAGAAGAGGAAGGCCACTCACCGGCGGGGCCTCCCATGTCCGAACTGTAGCCGGTCCTGTCGGCGTTGTTATGAGGGCTCCTCGCCGGGATCGTGTCCTAATTCGGGACGCAGTGGGATCCGTGCGGAGCTAGTTGGTATGGGCCCGGTAGGATTCGAACCTACGACCAAGGGATTCACTTGACCCCGTCGTTTCCGGCGGGAGTGGACTATCTCTTCACCCGCGCACTGACCGTGCGTGTGGGTGCGGGATGCTCGGCGCCTGTCATTAAGGACACTTTGAGCCCTCAGGTAGTCTCTGCACCTTCCGCCGGTGCACCGGCGGCTTGGCTCAGGATTGCCATGGGATGGAAGTCTCCCGAAGGTTTCCCTGAATTCATCCCGTCCACTTCGCGCGTTTCCCCGCGAAGGCACCTTGCTTGATGAGTCCCCTGCACTAACCGCTGTGCTACAGGCCCAACCGCCGCGGATTGTAGCAGCGGCCCCCGGCGCCAGTAGCGAAACTGCGGAGGATCCAGGGTGTGCGGGCGGCGCGACGACGACTCGTCCGGCGTGCCTCACGAGCGGAATCTGCGCCGCGCGCTCGCGGCCGCGTACGGCGCTAGTGGTGGGCGCTGCCGGCCGGCATGCTCAGGGTGACGGAGGATTGTGGTCCCGGAACGGGTTGCTGCTTGTGATAGGGGCAGCCGCAGAGTGCGGTCGCAGCAGTAACGACCGCAGCCGAGAGAAAAAGCGACCTCATGGCACTACCCTCTTGCCATCGCTGTACGCAACGTTAGCATGGCCATCCCGCGACGGATATGTCGGGTCGCGGAACGTGGGGCCCAGGAGTCATCGCATGAAGCTTTACTATTTCGCGTCCGCCTGTTCCCAGGCCTCCAACATTGCGCTGCGGGAGGCGGGACTGAAGTTCGAGCTGGTGAAGGTCGACCGGCACACCAGGAAGGCGGCCGACGGCCTCGACCTCAACACCGTGAACCCCAAGGGCTATGTCCCGGCCCTCACGCTCGACAGCGGCGAGACGCTGACCGAGAACGTGGCGGTGCTGCAGTACATCGGCGACCGCAACCCGGCCCTAAGGCTCGCCCCGGCGGCGGGCACCATGGAGCGCTACCGCCTCATCGAATGGCTGGCCTTCATCAACTCCGAGATTCACAAGACCTTCTCGCCGCTGTTCCGCCCGGATGCGCCCGAGGACACGAAGCAGTACGTGCTCGGCAACCTCGCCAAGCGCCTCGACTACCTGCAGGGCGCCCTCGGGTCAAAACCCTTCCTCATGGGCGAGCAGTTCACCGTCGCGGACTGTTACCTTTTCACGGTGCTCAGCTGGGCGCCGTTCGTGAAGCTGGATCTGGGCAAGTGGCCGGAGCTTAAGCGCTACGTCGAGCGCATCCAGGCGCGCCCGCACGTCATGGAGGCCCTGAAGTCAGAAGGGCTCATCAAGTAGGGTTATCTTTTTTCCGCACTGCGGGCTGCCGGCGACCAGCGGCCGCTTGCTGTTACCATCAACCGCGTGCCCGTGGCACGTGAGAGGACGAGAATGGCTACCAAACTCAACAAGCAGCTCAAGCGCGAGATCGAAGTCGACGGCAAGCCCTACATGGTCACGCTCTCGCCCGAGGGGCTCAAGCTCACCGAAAAGGGCAAGCGCCTCGGCAAGGAAGTCACCTGGAAGGAGCTCGTGGGCGGGGATGCCGCGCCCTCGGGTGCGAGCCTGCCCATGGGTGGCGGGATCTGAGGCCAGGGCCCCCGGCATGAGCGAGGAGAGCCTGCGAGAACTCCTCGCCCGGGTGCATCAGCACTTGAGCGCGGGTGCACCACTGGAGGGCGAGGCGCGCGTGCAGCTCGGCAACCTGATGCGCGACATCGAGCGTACGCTGGGCGAGGGCAGCACGGCGGCGCCGCCTGCGGCCACGCCGCGCCTGGAGCAGCTGGCGGTGAAGTTCGAGGCGAGTCACCCGGCCCTGGCTGAGACGCTGCGGGAAGTCATCGACGCGCTCGCCAAGGCCGGCATCTAGCAGCGTCAAGAAAAAGGCCCGGTGTGGGTGATCACACCAGGCCTTGTGATGTGCGGCAACCGGCCGCGCGCCGGCCCCTTCAGTCATCCATCAGGAAGCTGCGCAGCTGCTCGCTGCGGCTCGGATGGCGCAGCTTGCGCAGCGCCTTGGCCTCGATCTGGCGGATGCGCTCGCGCGTCACGTCGAACTGCTTGCCGACCTCCTCGAGGGTGTGGTCGGTGTTCATGTCGATGCCGAAGCGCATGCGCAGCACCTTCGCCTCGCGTGGCGTGAGCTGCGCCAGCACCGAGTGGGTGGTCTCGCGCAGCGACTCCATCGTGGCCTGATCGATCGGGGAGGCTACCGAGGTGTCCTCGATGAAGTCCCCGAGGTGCGAATCCTCGTCATCGCCTATGGGCGTCTCCATCGAGATCGGCTCCTTGGCAATCTTCAGCACCTTGCGCACCTTGTCCTCGGGCATCTCCATGCGCACCGCGAGCTCTTCCGGCGTCGGCTCGCGCCCCATCTCCTGCAGCATCTGCCGCGAGATGCGGTTCAGCTTGTTGATGGTCTCGATCATGTGCACCGGGATGCGGATGGTGCGCGCCTGGTCGGCGATCGAGCGCGTGATGGCCTGGCGGATCCACCAGGTCGCATAGGTGCTGAACTTGTAGCCGCGGCGGTATTCGAACTTGTCGACGGCCTTCATGAGGCCGATGTTGCCTTCCTGGATGAGGTCCAGGAACTGCAGGCCGCGGTTGGTGTACTTCTTGGCGATCGAGATCACCAGGCGCAGGTTGGCCTCGACCATCTCCTTCTTGGCGCGCCGCGCCTTGGCCTCGCCGATCGAGACCTCGCGGTTGACGTCCTTGATGTCGTTGATGGTGAGGTGATAGATGACCTCGAGCGACTCGAGCTTCTTCTGGCGCCGCTCGATTTCGTCCTTGAACTTCGCCAGCGGCGCGGAGTACTTCTTGCCGCCCTTGACGTGCTTGGTGAGCCAGCGCGGGTTGGTCTCGTTCTTGGGGAACGAGCCGATGAAGTCCTTGCGCGGCATGCCTGCATCGCGCACCGCGATGACCATGATTTCCTTCTCCAGCTGGCGCACCTCGGAGACGTGCGTACGCAGGTTCAGGATCAGGGCATCGAACATGCGCGGCGACAGCCGCAGTTCCATGAATTCATCCGAGAGCCGCTTGCGCTGGCGCAGGGTCTTCGGATCCTTGGCGCCGAGCTTGGCGATCGAGCCGAGCACCTGGGCGTGGATCTTGGCGATGGAGGCGAAGCGCGTGGCCGCCTCGATCGGGTCCGGCCCGGTGTCGACGGCCTCCTCCTCGCTGTCGTCCGCCTCTTCGCTTTCCTCTTCCTCGTCCGCCTTCTCCGCGGCCGCGACCACTTCGAGCTTGGTCGGGTTCTGCGGCTGCGCGATCACGTCCGGCGCGTTCGGGTCGATGAAGCCGACGATCAGGTCGACGAGGCGGCCCTGGCCGGCCTTGACCGGCTCATAGGCGCGCGCCAGGAAATCAAACGTGGGCGGGTACATCGCGAGCGCGCGGCGCACCGCGTCCAGGCCTTCCTCGATGCGCTTGGCGATGCGGATCTCGCCCTCGCGCGTCAGCAGTTCCACCGTGCCCATCTCGCGCATGTACATGCGCACCGGGTCGGTGGTGCGGCCGAGCTCGGCATCGAGTGCGGCGAGCGCCGCCGCGGCTTCCTCGATCGCCTCCTCATCGGCCGGCTGCGAGGGCTCGGTCGCCAGCAGCGACTCGGTATCCGGTGCCTTCTCGTACACCGGGATGCCCATGTCGTTAATGGTGTTGACGATGTCTTCGATCTGCTCCGGATCGACGATCTCGGATGGCAGGTGATCGTTCACCTGCGCGTAGGTGAGGTAACCCTGTTCCTTGCCGCGCGCGATCAGCAGCTTCAGCTGCGACTGGCGGTCCTCGGGCATCGCCGGCACGCGCCGCTCGATTCCCAGCGGGCGCTTGTCGGCGGCGAGCTTGCCCGCTGCCGCGGCGCGCGTGCCTTCCGCCTTGCCGTGCGCCGGCGCCGGACGCGCCGCGGGCGCGCCTTTCTTCGCGGGCGCGGCCACCTTGCCGCGCAGGCTCGCGACGGCGGCCACCGTCTTCTCGGTCGGAACCGGTTTTACCGGCTTTGTGGGCTGTGCTGCGGGACGCTTTTTATGGGCGGTCGTGGGCTTGTGCTTACGTGTCATGTATAGGCGGTGCGCTGGTGGTTCCACCCTATGTGCTGCCCAGCGGCGGGCGGCTCAAGGGGGGCGAAGGCAAAGCGCGCAATTTTATTAGACGGCGCAGGAATCACCAAATCTAAGTTACCCGCCGCGCGCGTCGCGGGTACGCAGTTTAACGATAAGTACTTGAAATTCCTTAAGTTCATCCTCAGATAAGGCACTGTCGCGGCTCTTGGCCTCCAAGGCCTCCAGGCGCCGCCCGGCGGCCAATTCGGCCAGCTTCGCCAGCGCCCCCTTGAGTTCCCCCGCGGCGGCGGGGGCATTGGTAATGACTTCCTCGCGCTCCAGGAGTTTCTGCAGCGCTTCGGCGCCCTCGCGTCCGGACCAGCGCTGTACCACCTGGGCGGGGATCTGCGCCGGGTGCGCGCGCAGCTCGTCGAGGAGCTCGCGCAGGAGCGCGATCCCCGGCTCCTCGCTCGCCTCCAGGCCCGCGCGCTCGGCGGCTTCGACCTCGAGTGCGATCTGCGGGTGGTGCAGCAGGCGCACGATGGCCTGGCGCACGAGACTGCCGCGCCCGGCGCCGAGGGTGGCGCGCGCGCTCGGCCGCCGCAGCGGCGTGGGAGGCGCCTGCGGCGCGGTGGCCGCGGCGGCGGGCGTCCACAGCTCTCCCAGCCGCCGCGGGTTGAGCCCGACCACTTCGGCGAGCCGCTCGAGCAGCAGCTCGCGGAACACCCCCTCGGGCACCTTGAGGAACAGCGGTCGCGCTGCTTCGGCAAAGCGCGCCCGGCCGTCCGCGTTGGTCAGATCGCTGTGCTGCGCCAGTTCGCGCACCAGGTACTCCGAGAGCGGCAGCGCGCCTGCCAGGCGCGCCTCGAAGGCCTCGCGCCCCTCCTGCCCGACGAGGGAGTCCGGATCCTGCCCGTCGGGCAGGAACAGGAAGCGGATCTCGCGGCCCTCGCGCGCCTCGGGCAGCGCCTGCTGCAGGGCGCGCCAGGCAGCCTGGCGCCCGGCGCGATCGCCGTCGAAGGCAAACACGATGGCGGGGACCAGCCGGAACAGGCGTCGCAGGTGCTCCGCCGTGGTGGCGGTGCCGAGCGTCGCCACCGCGTAGTCGATGCCGGCCTGATGCAGGCGCACCGCGTCCATGTAACCTTCGACGATCAACAGGCGCGTAAGGTTGGTGCGCGCGCGGCGGGTTTCGTAGAGCGCGTACAGCTCGCGGCCCTTGTGGAACAGCAGCGTCTCGGGGGAATTGAGGTATTTCGGCTCCCCGGCATCGATGATCCGGCCGCCGAAGGCGATGGTGCGGCCGCGCGCATCGCGGATCGGGAACATGATGCGGTCGCGGAAGCGGTCGTAGTGGCGCTCGCCGACCTGTGCCTGGCCGCGCTCGCGCTCGACGATGAGCCCGGCATCGCTCAGGGCCTTGCGGCCGGACTCGGCAGCGCCGAAGCGCCGCAGCAGCTCGTTCCAGGAGTTCGGCGCGTAGCCGATCTGGAAGCGCTCGAGCGTCTCGGCGGTGAGCCCGCGGCGCGCGACGTAGTCGCGGGCGCGCGCATCGCGGGTGAGGCACTCCGCGTAGAAGCGCGCCACCTCCTTCGTGAGGTCGTAGAGGGAGTCTTCCGCGCGCCGCGGGCCCGCATCGCTGCCGCCCTCGTGCGGCACCTCCACCCCGAGGCGCGTGGCGAGCTCCTCCACCGCCTCCGGGAAGGCCATGTGGTCGTGATCCATGAGGAATCCGAGCACCGTGCCGTGCTTGCCGCAGCCGAAGCAGTGATAGAACTGCTTGTCGGGGCTCACCCAGAAGGAAGGGGTCTTCTCGTCGTGGAACGGGCAGCAGGCCTTGTACTCGCGCCCGGCCTTCTTCAGCTGCACGCGCGCGCCGATGATCTCCACGATGTCGGCGCGGGCGATGAGTTCGTCGATGAAGTGCTGCGGAATGCGTCCCAAGTGCCGACCGTTCCGGGTGCCCAAGCAAACTTACACAGGGGAAGCCTGCCACGGCGCGCGCGCCGTGGCAGCAGGGAAAATCAGCCGAGTTTCTGCTTTATTCGCGCACTGAGGGCGCCCATGTCGGTGCGCCCCTGGGCCTTCGCCTTCACGGCGGCCATGACCTTGCCCATGTCCTTCATGGAGGCCGCCCCGGTCGCCTGGATCGCCTCCTGGATGAGGGCGTCGACCTCCGCCTCGCTCATCTGGGCCGGCAGGTACTGCTGCAGCACGCCGATCTCCGCGGTTTCCTTGGCCACCAGGTCCGCGCGGTTGCCGCTGGCGAACTGGGTGATGGCCTCGCGGCGCTGCTTGATCATCTTCTCCAGGACCGCGAGCACCTGGGTGTCATCGAGGCTGATGCGTTCGTCCACCTCGCGCTGCTTGATCGCGGCCAGGGCGAGACGGACCGTGGCGAGCCGCTCCTTGTCGCCGGCCCGCATCGCGGTCTTCATGTCCTCGGTGATCCGATCCTTGAGCGCCATGGCGCCTTAAGCGTGCACGTCCCGTTAGCGGGGGGTGCGAATGCCGTCGCGGGAGACGCGCTTCATGTGCCGCTTGATGGCCGCGGCCTTCTTGCGCTTGCGCTCCTGGGTGGGCTTTTCGTAGAACTCGCGGCGGCGCAGCTCGGTGAGGATGCCGGCCTTCTCGCAGGCGCGCTTGAAACGCCGCAGGGCGGCATCGAAGTACTCGTTCTCACGCACACGGACGCTCGGCATCGAAACCTCAAATCGTTGATCGGGTTGGAAATCTCGCCTGCCACCGCAGCGCGCCGAAAGACACGGCCGCTCGGGGGGCCGGGGATTCTAAAGGAGCGCCCGGGATAAGGCAAAAAGCTCCGGGGAAAGGTGTGCCGCGGGGTAGGGCCCCCTCAGGGGCTGATGCCGTGGCGTGCGGCGTTCTCGGCGATCTTCGGCGACAGGGCCGTGGCCGCGGCGATGTCGGCGTGGCCGGCCGCGGTCTGCCCCTTCTTCAGCCTCGACAGCCCCCGCCCGTAGAGCGACCAGGCAGTCTTCGGCTGCAGGCGCAGCGCGGCGTCGTAGTCGGCGATGGCGCGGTCGTAGTTGCCCTGGCGCAGGTACACCAGGCCCCGGCTGTCGAGGATCGCCGCCGCATTGGGGCTGCGTCGCAGCGCGTTGTTGCAGTCTGTGAGCGCGAGGTCAAGCTCCTGACCCGCGAGCGCCCGTGCCCAGCAGCGCGAGTTCAGCGCGCGAGTCATCTGTATCTCGTCGCGGTTGTGGGAGTCGATCCACTTGGAGTACTGCAAGATCGCCGCGGGATACAGGCCGGCATACTCGTAGAGCTCGCCGAGCTGCAGGCGCTCGTTGGCCTCCGTTGGCGCGGCGCGATCGGCCGCCTCCAGGTCCGCGACCAGCTCCGTACCCGGCTCGTCGTGCGAAGCGCGCAGCCCGGCGCGCGCCATGAGCGCGGGCTACGTCGTCGGGTGCGAGCTGCAGCGCCTGGCCGAAGTCCGCCAGCGCCGGCTCGTACTGCTGGCTAGACCAGTGCACCAGACCGCGCTGGTAGAAGTAGCTGGACTCGGTGGGGGCCAGCTCGCAGGCGCGTGTCAGGTCGGCCAGGGCGTGTTCGTAGTCCTGGCGCGCGGCGGAGGCTGACCCGCGCCGCGCCCAGGCCGCGGCGTCCTGCGGCTCGTTCAAGGCCGGCGCCACGGTGCCGGCCGCCGCCGGCGCGGGCGCCGCTGCCTCCGGCGCACCCGCCGCGCCCGGGGTTTCGGCCGGCGTGGACGGCATGTGCGTGAGGTTGAACACCGGGCCGCCGTTGTAGGTGAAGTACAGCCTGCGCTGGCTGGTGGCGACGTATACGCGGTGCGAGAGGAAGAAGTCGGCGCCGATCAGCATGTCGACGCCCGGCATTGTGTTGTCGGCGATGCGCAGCCTCGTGTTCTTGACCTCCTCGTCGCCGATCTTGAAGCTGGCGAACGGCGCCAGCCAGCTCTGCCCGACGCGGCGACCGATGCCGAAGGTGGGGCCGCCGGGCGTAACGCCGGGGCTGTCGGGGGTAACGCCGGCGCGCTTGGCCGCCTCCAGGGTCAGGACCGAGGTGGCAGCGCCGGTGTCGAACAGGACCCGGATTTTCTTGCCGTTCACGTACGCGGCGCCCTCGTTGTGCGGGTGTGCGGCGGTGGCGAAGTCGATGTCGATGACCGAGTAGGGCTTGCCCTCTGCGTTTGCCCAGTAGGCCAGGCCCGACTTCTTGCAGTCGCCCTTGGGACGCAGGATACGGATGGCACCGTTGGCGAGGTCGTATTCAGTGTCGCCGATCCGGAAGACGTTTTGTCCCAGGAGGCCGACCGCGCCGTAGCCGAGGTCATTGCCGGCGACGAGGAACGTCACCTTGGGTACTTCCAGGTTGAAGATCGTGAAGGTCTTTACCGTCGTGAGCCACGTACGAGCCTCACCGCCGACCCCGCTGATGGCGAAGCCGAAGGGCGCCGGTTCCAGTCGGAGCTTCAACTGTTCGGCCGCCGCGGGGGTGAGCGTGTTGAAGAATGCGCCACTGTCGGCAATGAACAGCGCATCGGTGCCGTTGATCGCGGCGTGCACCATGGGCCGCGTACCGAGCATCGTGACTGGGAGTTCCGCCACACGCGCCAGCGTGCATGGCTCGGCGTACGTCATGCGCCCCGGGGCGAGGCAGCCCAGCGTCAGGATCACCAGCGCCGACCACGCCAAGCGGCGCGGCACCGGCGGAGTGCGCGCCCACGACACCCGCGATCGCGTTCCGGCGCCCATCTTGAGCTCGAACTATACCATTGCGAAGGATCTGCTCATGCATGACCGTCCTCGTAACCTGGGCCCTTTCCATAAGCCTTGCCGGGGCGTTGGTCGGCTACGATGCTGTCCCTCATGCGCGTCCTCGCCCTCGAATCTTCCTGTGATGAAAGCGCCGTGGCGGTCCTGGACGAGGAGGCCGGCCTCCTCGCGCACGAGCTCTTCAGCCAGGTCGACCTGCACCGCGCCTACGGCGGCGTGGTGCCCGAACTGGCCTCGCGCGATCACGTGCGGCGTCTGCTGCCCCTGATCCGCACTGTCCTCGACAAGGCCTCCATCGCACCCGCAGAGATACAGGGTGTGGCCTACACGGCCGGGCCCGGCCTGATCGGGGCGCTGCTCACCGGGGCGGCGCTGGCGCGGAGCCTCGCGTTCGCCTGGGGGGTGCCCTCGATCGGGGTGCACCACCTTGAGGGACACCTGCTCGCCCCGCTCCTGGAGCGCGACCCGCCGCCCTTTCCGCACGTGGCGCTGCTGGTGTCCGGCGGCCATACCCTTTTAATAGAAGTATCGGGCATCGGGCGCTACCGCACCCTCGGAGCGAGCCGCGATGATGCCGCCGGGGAGGCCTTCGACAAGACCGCGAAGCTGCTGGGACTGCCGTACCCGGGCGGCCCGCAGCTCGCCGAGCTGGCCGCGCACGGCCGCGCGGGCGCCTTCACCTTTCCCCGCCCGATGCTCGATCGGCCGGGACTCGAGTTCAGCTTCTCGGGACTGAAGACCGCGGTGCTGCACGCGCTCGCAGGCCGCACGCTTTCCGCTGCGCTGCGCGCCGATGTGGCGCGCGGCGTCGAGGATGCGATCGTGGACACCCTCATCGCCAAGGCGCTGCGGGCGCTGGAGGAGACCGACCTTGCCGTGCTGGTGGTGACCGGCGGCGTCAGCGCCAACCGCACGCTGCGCACGCGCCTGGCGGCCGCGGTCGGCGCCCGCGGGGCGCGCGTGTACTATCCGCGCATCGAGTTTTCCACCGACAATGCGGCGATGATCGCGGTGGCGGGACTGGCGCGCCTGAAGGCCGGCGAGCACGACACCCTGGCGATCGCGGCGCGCGCGCAGTGGCCGCTCGAGTCGCTGGCGCCGGTCAGCACCTGACCCCACTTCCAGGACCTGAGCAAACAATGCCCGACATCCGCGAGAGCCTCGACCGCATCTTCCTGCGCGGGCTCACCACCGAGTGCATCATCGGCTTCATCGACTGGGAGCGGCGTGTCAAGCAGACCGTGACGCTCGATATCGAGCTGCCCGTCAACTGCCGCCGCGCCGCGGAATCGGACGAGGTCGCCGACACCCTCGACTACAAAAAGGTCGCCAAGCGCGTGCTGGCCTTTGTCGAGGCCTCCGAGTTCAAGCTGGTCGAGACGCTGGCGCACCGCCTGGCGCTCGTGCTGCTCGAGGAGTTCGCGCTCGAGTGGGTGCGCATCAGCCTCAACAAGCCCGGCGCCATCCGCCACTCCCGCGACGTCGGCGTCGTCATCGAGCGCACCCGTGCCGATCTTGCGCCGTCCGCGACTTTCCCCGCGCGGGCGTAAACACGTGACGGAGGTCTACGTTGCGGCCGGCAGCAATGTCGCGCCCGAGGAGAACCTGGCGCGCGCGGTGGCGGAACTTGAGAAGGAATTCCCCGGCACGCGCGTGTCGCCCTGGTATCGCAACCGCGCGGTTGGCTTCAGCGGTGATGACTTCATCAACCTGGTCGCCGGGTTCAGCACGCAGCTGCCGCTGGCCGAGGTGCTGGAGCGGCTGCACGCCATCGAGGCCCTGTGCGGGCGCACGCGGGAGGCACCGCGCTGGGCGCCGCGCTCCATGGACCTGGACGTGCTGCTCTACGGGAACCTGGTGTGCGATGACGGGCGCGTCAAGCTGCCGCGGCCGGACCTGCTCAAGCGCGCCTACATGCTCGGGCCGCTGGCAGCGCTGGCGCCCGAGGTAATGCACCCGACCGAGCATGCCACCATCGGGGAACTGTGGCGGCGCTTCGACCGTGCGGCGCACCCGCTGCACGCGTTGCCGCGCTGAAGGCGCGCCGCGGCGCGCTATTGCGCGCGCGCCACGTTCTTGATGTCACCGAACACGAAGGTGCCGCGCATGACCGCCGCGTGCCCGGGGGAGGTGCAGAAGAACACGTAGCGTGCGCCTTCCTGCAGGGCGCTGGTGCTGAAGCTGGCGGTGCTGCTCTCGCCGCCGCCGACCACGTGGGTGGCCGCGATGATGCGCGCATCGCCCTCGGGCAGATAGCCGTGCTGGCTGCCCGCCGATAGCCCAGCGTTGACGATTCCCGACATGTCGCTGGCACGCGCCAGCACCCAGTTGTGTCCCATCACACGCGCGGGAAGCTTGCCGGAGTGCCGCAGGGTGATCTCGACCTCGCTGCACGAGGCGGGCAGCGTCAGTTCGTGCGCGGAGAACTGCATCTGGTCGTTGGCCTCGATCGAGAGTTTGCACGGCTCGGCGTGAACGAGGCGGCTCGAGAGCAGCAGCGCCGCGGCGCCGAGCAGTCTTGGGGGCGTCATGCAGGTGTCTCCGTGTTGGTGGTTACAACGCCATCCAGAGGAAGAGGAACAGCGAGTTGTTCTGACTTGCCGATCTTCCGGCACCGTCGTAGTTCGACGAGGCACCGTTGAAGCGCAGGAAGCCCGTGTACTGCAGCCCGAGGCGCACGTTGACCCACGGCCGCCCCCACGAGTCGCCCTTGCCGAACGGCACGTATTCGAACTGCAGCAGGTAGCCGCGCGTATCGGGCGAGGCGCCGGCGCTACCGTAGAACGCGCCCGGGCCGTACTGCAGCGGATCCTGATCGCCGCGGATGTCGAACAGCCCCGCGCCGGCACTCCAGGTCTGGTTGTAGATGTAAGAGGCGTCGACGCGCGCGGTGTCGAGATGATGCGAGGCACCGCTGGCACCGCCAGCGTTCGCGGTGGCCCTGAGGTCGCGGTCCTCGTGTATGTAGGAGGCGTTGACGGTGACGGCGGACGGATTGCTGTCGGCGTACTGGTAGGTCGCATCGAAGCCGAAATCGGTGTAGCGGTCGGTGTCGGGCACCGTGGTATCCGGCTGCAACTTCGCCTCCAGGCCGAAGGTGCCGAGCGAGAAGTAGTGAGCTTCGTGCGAGGTCTGGTAGGTGAGGCGCCAGTAGGGCGCGACGCCGTCGATGTGCGGGTTGTCGTCCGCCGTGAGCCCCATGTTGCTCAGCCAGTGGTCAGACAGGTTGCGGTAGACGCCGGCCTCGAGATACACGTGATCGTGGATCATCGCGTAGGCCGTGACCCCGAGCACCGTCTGCGCCAGGCCGCCCTCGATCAGAGTCGCCGCGGCGGGCGCCGGCACGAGCGGCGAGGAGATGTAGGGGAAGCCCCACGCCGGCGTCGAGTTCCACAGGTCCTGCACTGTCGGGCTGTTGTTGAGCGACAGGCCCACGACGGCATCCGTGCCGGCGAAGTTCACGGCGCGCGCGTAGCGGATGTCGAGGTTGTCCCACGACGTGTGCCGGTCCTCGCCGCTGTAGGTGACCTGCACGAAGGCTCCGGAGTGCTCCGTGATCCGGCCTCCGTAGAACAGCGATACCTGGTCGACCGAGAGGTTGTCCTGGGTGCCGAAATGCGGTGCCGGTGGCTCCGGCAGCGCGGTGTCGGTGTGGCTGAAGCCGCCCTGAATCATGAACGCGACCGGCATCGGGTGCTCGCCCTCGCCGAAGCTGTAGCCATTGAGCTTGAACTGGCGGCCATACGCGGTCAGTGCCGGCCCGAAGGACAGGGTGTGGCACTGCGAGCAGGGCATCCCGGTCTGGCGCGCGAAACTCGGCACCGCCAGAGCGGGGCGCGGCAATGCGAACAGCAGCAGCGCCAGCAGGCCCAGCAGCACGGCGCGGGTTGCAGCGGGATCGTCGAGTCGACGTGCAGGGAGTTGCATGTAGCACCCCTTGTTGTTGTTCACCCCGCTGGAGTGATAGCGCTGACGGTGGCTACGCGATAGGTGGCTGACGTGTTAGGAAAATGGGGCAGACTGTGTGTGCCTGCCCGGACAAGTGAGTACGGGTAATACCCACCCGCCGGGAACTCAGTCAGCAGCTAACACGTTGAATGCGAATGCATTCCGCGGGGGAAAACTCAGCACCTACCCGCGGTGCGCCGCCGCAGGCGACAAGCACACCGGCGGGGGCGCGGGAACGACAACCGCATGCTGCGGTGCGTGAACGTTCGAGCGCGCGCCGGCGCGCGCGGCTGCTGCTCACCAGCCGATGCTGCGGCCGCCGTCGACCGCCAGGACCTGGCCGGTGACGTAGGGAGCATCGCTTGCAAGGTACAGGCAGGCGCGCGCCACCTCATCCGCGGAGCCCAGGCGCTTGAGCGCCGTGCGGCGGATGATGTCCTCCTGCAGCTCCTTGTCGAGCCCGTCCGCGGGCCACATCACCGGGCCCGGCGCCACCGCGTTGACGCGCACGTGCGGGCCCAGCTCGCGCGCCAGGGACTTCGTGAGCATGATGAGCCCGGCCTTGGCGACGCTGTACACCGGGTAGCGGCGCAGGGGTCGCAGGCCGTGGATGTCGGCGATGTTGAGGATCAGTCCGGCGCGTTCGCGCAGCGCCGCGTTCGCCGCCTGCGCGAGGAACAGCGGCGCCTTAAGGTTGGTGCCGAGCAGATCGTCCCAGTCGATCTCGGTGATGCCCCCGACGGGGGTGGGATAGAACGTGGAGGCGTTGTTGATGAGGATGTCGAGGCCACCGAAGGCGTGCACCGCCTTGGACACCAGTTCCGGCAGCTGCGCGACGTCCAGCAGGTCGGCGCCGGTGGCTTGCGCCGAATCCGCCCGCAGCGCATTGAACTCGCCCGCCAGCGCGGCCGCGTCCTCGGCGGAGCTGTGGTAGTGCAGCAGCACCTTCGCGCCGGCGGCGTGCATGACGCGCGCGATCTGCGCGCCCACGCGCCGGGCCGCGCCGGTGACCAGGACCACCTTGCCGGTGAGGGTCACGGGGACGGGACGCGGCGTTTCGGCACTCATGGGGGCCGATTATGACGACATCGGCCCCACGCTCAATGCTGCCGCCGCTCTCGGCGGATGAGGAACGCCACAGCGCGGCCCTCGCCGAGCTGATCCGCGGGGAGCTCGGGTCAGCCGGTGGCTGGCTGTCGTTCGAGCGCTTCATGGAACTCGCCCTCTACGCCCCGGGGCTCGGTTACTACAGCGCCGGCAGCACCAAGATCGGCAGCGGCGGGGACTTCGTCACCGCGCCGGAGGTCTCGGGGCTCTTCAGCCGCTGCGTCGCGCGCCAGTGCGCGCAGGTGCTCACCGCCACGGGTGGCGACATTCTTGAACTCGGCGCCGGCACCGGGCGCCTGGCCGCGGGGATCCTGAGCGCGCTGGCGCAGGAGGGCCCGCTGCCCGAGCGCTACCTGATCCTGGAAGTGAGCGCGGACCTGGCGGCGCGCCAGCGCGCGCTGCTGGCCGCGCTGCCCGCCGGGCTGCGCGCGAAGGTGGTGTGGCTCGAGCGGCTGCCGCCGGCACCCATCCGCGGCGTGCTGCTCGCGAACGAGGTCGCCGATGCGCTGCCCTGCCGGCGCTTCGTGTACGAGGCCGGAGCGGTGCGGGAGCTGGGCGTGGCACTCGATGCGGCAGGCGCCTTTCACGATGCGGTGGCGGCCGCCGACCCGCAGCTGCGGCGCGCCGGCGCCGACATCGTCGCGCAGCTGGATGCGCCACTGCCCGAGGGCTACGTCTCGGAAGCCTGCCTGCGCGCGAACCCCTGGACGGCGAGCCTGGCCGAGGCGCTGCAGGCGGGTGCGATCCTGCTGTTCGACTACGGCCTGCCGCGGCGGCACTACTACCACCCGCAGCGCGCGCACGGCACGCTGCGCTGCCACTTCCGCCAGCGCGTGCACGATGACCCCTACGTCAACGTGGGCGTGCAGGACATCAGCGCGTGGGTCGACTTCACGCGCATCGCGCAGGCGGCACTCGAGGCGCAGTTGTCGGTGAGCGGCTTTGCCACCCAGGCGGCGTTTCTGCTGGCGAGCGGCCTGGATGAGTTCGTCGCCGCCGCGGCGAGTGACCTCGAGCGCGCGCGCCTGGCGGGCGAGGCGCGGCGCCTCGTCATGCCCGAGGAGATGGGGGAGGCGTTCAAGGTCATGGCGCTGACGCGCGCACTGGACGCGCCGCTCGCCGGCTTTGCCGTGCAGGACCTGCGGCACCTGTTGTAAGCACGCGTAACGCCGCACGCCAGCGGCGGGACGGACCGGTAAGATGTCGCGCTTCCTCTTCAGACTGCGAGCAACGCGCCGTGTCCGACACCCTGAGCACGATCATCCTCGGCATCATCGAAGGCATCACCGAGTTCCTGCCGGTCTCGAGCACCGGGCACCTGCTGATCGCCGAGCAGTGGCTGGGGGAGCGCTCGGAGCTGTTCAACGTCGCCATCCAGGCGGCGGCGATCCTGGCCATCGTGCTGATTTACTGGCGGCGGATCGTGAACCTGCTGACACGCCTCGACGATCCTGCCAGCCGCGACTACCTGGCGAAGCTGGTGGTGGCCTTCCTGATCACCTCGGTGGGCGCCTTCATTGCCACGCGCCTGGGCTGGAAGCTGCCCACCAGCGCGCTGCCGGTCGCCTGGGCACTGCTCATCGGCGGCATCGCCATCCTCATCATCGAGCGCTACGTCGCCACCCGCCCGCTTGCCACGACGGTCACGTGGAAGGTGGCGATTTTCGTAGGGGCCTGCCAGATTCTGGCCCCGGTCTTCCCCGGCACCTCGCGCTCCGCGGCGACCATCTTCGCGGCGATGCTGGTCGGTCTCACCTCGCGGCCGGCCGCCACCGAGTTCGCCTTCCTGGTCGGCATCCCGACCATGTTCGCCGCCACCGCCTACGAGTTCATGAAAGTCCGCGGCCACAGCGCCGGCGAGGACTGGCCGCAGCTCGTCATCGGTTTTGTGGTGTCCGGCGTCGTCGCCTTCATCGCCGTGAAGTGGCTGCTGCGCTACGTGCAGACGCACCGCTTCACGCTGTTCGCCTGGTACCGCATCGCACTCGGCGCGGCGCTGATCGCCGCCGTGATGACGGGGGCGATGCGCTGAGGGGCGCTCACGCCGAAGCGGCGCCACTCAGGCGTTTTGGTCCCGGGCGGCCGCGGCCTTCAGCGTGGTGAGCGCCGCGAGCCGCCGCCGGCGCAGTTCTTCACCGATCGCAGGTCCGGGCAGGCCGGTGCGTTCCGCGGCGCTCAGGGTCACCGCGGCGGCGGTGGCCAGGGCGGCGCGCAGGTAGGCCGCCTGCGGATAGGGTTCCTGCTCGCGTCCGGTGCGGCCGCGCGCATCGGCCTCGCAGGCGGACAGCATCTCCGCGAAGCGCTCGGGCCGGCGCAGCGCGTCGCAGTTCTCCAGCAGCGTCAGCACGGTGGCCGGCTTCAGTTCCAGCGCACGGTGCACCAGGGTGTGCTGGCGCGCGGTGAGGATCGCCAGCTCGCGGTGGCCGTTGGGGACCTTCAGGCGATCGCACAGATCCTCGATCAGCGGCACGCCGTATTCTTCGTGGCCATGGTGGCTCGGCCAGCTCGCCCGGGGCGTCTGCGCCTTGCCGAGGTCGTGCAGCAGCACCGCGAAGCGCACGATGGCGGGCGCGCCGTGATCGGCCGCGTAGCGCAGCGACAGCATCACGTGCACGCCGGTGTCGATCTCCGGGTGCCATTTCGGTGGCTGCGGCACGCCGAAGAGCGCATCGACCTCCGGGAAGATCACCTCAAGTGCGCCGCAGGCGCGCAGCGTCTCGAAGAAGACTTCCGGGCGGCTCTCCCCGAGCGCGCGCTCGGTTTCCTGCCAGACGCGCTCGGGCACCAGGGTGCGCGCCTCGCCGGCCGCGGTGATGCGGCGCATGAGCGCGAGTGTCTCATCCGCGATGCGGAAACCGAGATGGGCATAGCGCGCGGCGAAGCGCGCGACCCGCAGGATGCGCACCGGATCCTCGACGAAGGCGTCCGACACGTGGCGCAGCACGCGCGCCGCGAGATCTGCCTGGCCGCCATAGGGATCGATGAGGGCGCCGTGCTCATCCTCGGCCATCGCATTGATGGTGAGGTCGCGGCGCCGCAGATCTTCCTCGAGCGTCACGCTCGGTGCGAACTGGGTCGTGAAGCCGCGATAGCCGGGCCCGACCTTGCGTTCGAGGCGGGCGAGGGCGTGCTCCTCGTGTGTCACGGGATGCAGGAATACCGGGAACTCGCGCCCGACCGGCACGTAGCCCGCCTCCACGAGTTGCTCGGGCGTCGCGCCGACCACGACCCAGTCGCGTTCGCGCACGGGCAGTCCCAGCAGACGGTCCCGAACCGCGCCACCGACCAAGTAGACTTGCATGGTGCGCATGTTAACCGAGACGCTCCGGCGCGGCGCGCCGGCCGGGCCCGCTGCGCGGGGCGCCCGCATGGCGCTCATCTTGCTGCTGTGCGCGCTCAGCAGCGCCTGCGGTACCACCTACGTCGCGCAGGCGGCGTCCGGACAGTGGCACGTGATGCACGAGCGCGTGCCGATCGATGAGGTGCTCGCGGACCCGAAGACCCCGGCGGACGTGCGCGCGCATCTGACGCAGGTGCGCGCGGCGCGCGCGTTCGCAAGCGAGGAGCTCAAGCTGCCGGACAACAAGAGCTACCGCAGCTACGCCGACATCGGGCGGCCTTACGTGGTGTGGAACGTCGTGGCGACGCCGGAGTTCTCGGTGGTGCCGCAGCGCTGGTGCTTCCCGGTGGCCGGCTGCGTCGCCTATCGCGGCTACTTCCACGAGGACAGCGCACGAAAATTCGCAGCCTCCATGGCGGCCGAGGGCTTCGACGTCGCGATCGACGGGGTGCCCGCGTACTCGACGCTCGGCAAGTTCGCCGACCCGGTGCTGTCCTCGATGCTGCGCTACGGCGATGATGAACTCGCGGCGACGGTGTTCCACGAGCTCGCCCACCAGCTGCTGTACGTGCGCGATGACTCGGCCTTCAACGAGGCCTTCGCCACCACGGTCGAGGATGAGGGGCTCAGGCGCTGGCTCGAGCACCAGGGCACGGCGGCGCGCATCAGCGAGTACCGCGTGGAGCAGGCGCGCGAAGAGAGGTTCGTGAAGCTGCTCGCCGAGGCGCGCGGCCGGCTGGCGCGGCTATACGCCTTGAAACTCTCGCCCGGGCTACTGCGCGAGCGCAAGGCGCAGGAGTTCGCGGCGCTGGCGGATGAGATCCACGCCTTCGAGCAGCGCGAGCGCGTGACCTACCCACTCTATGACGAGTGGATCAAGCAGGGTCTGAACAACGCGCGGCTGGCTTCCGTGGCCACCTATTACGACTGCGTGCCGGGCTTCCGCAAACTGCTGGCGCAGGAAGGCCAGGATCTGCCGCGCTTCTACGAGGCGGCGCGCGCGCTGTCGAAGCTGCCGCGCGGCGAGCGGCACGCGCGCCTGTGCGGGGCGACCGCCACGGTGGCCGACCAGGAAGCCGACTGACGCCCGCGCGCACGCGCGCGCCGCCACCGTCAGCGCAGCGGCACCAGCAGCACGGTGTTGCCGCGCCGCACTTCCAGCACCAGCACCGCCGCGCCCTTGGCGCGCTCGCGTAACTCGCGCACGCTCCCCACCCTGCCACGGTTGGCGCCCACGATCACGTCCTCCGCCCGCAGGCCGGCCTGCGCGGCGGCACTGCCGGACTCGACGCTGCGCACCAGCGCGCCGCCGGCCTCGGGCGCGTCGCCGAGGGTTGCGCCCTCGAAGCTCTTGTGGATGCTCGCCGCGCCCCCGGGCGCCTCGGTGGCGGTGTCGGCAATGACCGCGGTGACCTTGAGCGGCTTGCCGTCGCGCACCAGGCCGATGTCGACCTTGTCCCCGACGCGGCGCAGGCCGATGCTGTTGCGCAGCTCGCTGTTGGATTTAACCGGCTGCCCGTTGACCGAGGTGATGACATCCCCGGTGCGGATGCCGGCCTTCTCGGCGGGCGAGCCTTCCACCACCTGCGACACGAGCGCGCCCACGGCGTTGTTAAGTCCGAGCGAGTGCGCGATGTCGGGGGTCACGGTGTACATGCTGACGCCGAGCTGCCCGCGCTTCACCGAGCCGAACTTGATCAGCTGCTCCATGACGCTGCGCGCCATGTTCACCGGGATGGCAAAGCCGATGCCGATGTTGCCACCGCTGCGCGACAGGATCGCGGTATTGATGCCGATCAGCTCGCCGCGCAGGTTGACCAGGGCGCCCCCGGAATTGCCGGGATTGATCGAGGCGTCGGTCTGGATGAAGTCCTCGTAACCGTCCGGGTTGATCCCGGAGCGCGACAGGCCGCTGATGATCCCGGAGGTGACGGTGTGCTGCAGGCCGAAGGGGTTGCCGATGGCGACCACGAAGTCCCCGACTTCCACCTTGGCGGAGTCCCCGAGCGCGATCTGCGACAGGCCCTCGGGTTTGACCTTGAGCACCGCGACGTCGGAGGGGGCATCGCTGCCGAGCACTTCCGCCTTCACGTCGCGCCCGTCCTGCAGCGTCACCGTGATTTCGGTGGCGTTCTCGACGACGTGGGCGTTGGTAAGGATGTAGCCGGCCTTGGCATCGAAGATGACGCCGGAGCCGGCGCTCTGGAAGGGTCGCTCGCGCGGCCCGGTGTCCGGGGGCACGTCGAAGAAGCGGCGGAAGAAGGGATCATCGAGCAGCGGGTTCTGCTGGCCGCGCTCGCGGATGGTGCCGCGCGTGGCGATGTTTACCACCGCGGGCGACACCTTCTTGATCATGGGCGCCAGGGTGGGCAGCGCAGTCTCGCCAATCACCGGCGGCAGGGCGGCCGGCAGCGGCGCGGCCGCCAGGGCGATGATCAGGCTCAGGGCGACTGAAGCGCGTTTCATGCCCGAAGAATTCTAGCCCCACGGCATGACGCCGCGGCGGGTATCGGAAAAGACGCAGCCGGCAGCGCACTTCCCGTGCGCTGCCGGCTGACCGGAACGGCCCTCAGGCGGCCTGTACGGTGATGCGCCGCGGCTGCTCCTGCGGGCGCTTGGGGATCGAGAGCTCGAGCACGCCATTGACGTGCGTGGCCTTGATGGCCTCGGCGTCGGCGCTCTCCGGCAGGGTGAAGCGGCGCAGGAACGTGCCGCTGGCACGCTCGACACGCGCATACCCGTCGGTCGAGGTCTTCTTCTCGGAGCGGCGCTCGCCGCGTACCGTCAGCACGCCCTTCTCGGCGGTGATCTCGATGTCCTTGGGTTCAACACCCGGCACGTCGGCGACCACGACGAAGCGCTCGGCCTCTTCGTGGATGTCCACGTGCGGGATCCAGCTGACGGTGGCGCTTTCGACGCTGTCAGCATCCTTGTTCAGGGCACGATCGAGCTGCTGGTGAAAGCGGCTCACGAGCGCCCAGGGCTCGTAACGAACGATTGTCATGAGAAAACTCCTCGCAAAGTGAAGTTGGAAACTCGCGGCGCTCCTCGCGCGGTTGTTCCGGATGTGTGGTGGGGCGTTTCCAGTTTCAAGTGCGCAGCTGTTGGAAAAGTGGCAGCCGGGGGCTACCGCCAAGGTTGCCTTTGGGGCGCCGCAGCCGCATTTACAGGGCAGGTGCGGAAGTCGCCGGGCGGGTGGTCAAAAAGTGATCAAACCGCTTTCGGGGCCTCCGGGAAAGCCTGCGTGGCTGTGGGCAGCCTGTGCAAAACCTGTGTTCGAGCTGGGCACAAGATATTGGGGTTGCCGGGTCGTGGAGAAAGTGGCGGGTTTTTATAATTATTCTCGTGGGTCTTGCGGCCAATAACGTCGTAAGCCAAAGAATAATAAGGATAAAAATGACGTTACAAAATCCGGCCGCAACGCTTGACGACCCCCGGCACCGTCATTAGGCTTTTGACCCCGACACAAGATCTTGTGTTCGCCACAGGCGATCAGGGTCACGCGGTCGGGGGGAGGTTTCAGGGACCTGACTGTCCAAATACAAGACAGCAGGTACCGAGCTGGCGCGCGAGGCCCAACAACTGCACGCGCTTTTTCGGCATTTCCCTGCAATCCGTTGAACAAGGCGTAAGAACAGTCGGAGCGCCGCGGATTAAATGAATACAGTCGTGAAGATCGAACCCAAGGACGTCGATGCGATTCCTTTCCAGGAAGCCTCGCTCGACATCTGGGACAAGAAGTACCGCCTCGTCGCCAAGGACGGTACGCCCATCGACAAGTCGATGGACGATACCTACAAACGCGTGGCCCGCGCCCTGGCGGATGTCGAGCGCGAAGACGTGCGTGAGCAGTGGAACGAGCGCTTCCTGTGGGCGTTGCGCCGCGGCGCGATCCCCGCCGGCCGCGTGACCTCCAACGCCGGGGCGCTCGAGCACAAGCCCGCCACCTCGACCATCAACTGCACGGTGTCGGGGACCATCCGTGACTCGATGGACGACATTCTGAAGAAGGTCCATGAGGCGGGCCTGACGCTCAAGGCCGGCTGCGGCATCGGCTACGAGCACTCGACGCTGCGGCCGCGCGGCGCCTACGTCTCCGGCGCCGGCGCCTACACCTCCGGCCCGCTGTCGTTCATGGATATCTTCGACAAGATGTGCTTTACCGTCTCCTCCGCCGGCGGCCGCCGTGGCGCGCAGATGGGCACGTTCGACGTCGGGCATCCCGACGCCATGGAGTTCATCCGCGCCAAGCGCGAGAACGGCCGCCTGCGCCAGTTCAACCTGTCGCTGCTCATCACCGATGAGTTCATGCAGGCGGTGCGCGAGGATCGCGAGTGGAAGCTCGCCTTCCCGCTGTCGCTCAAGGAATACGACGCGGACAAGCCGGACCTCACCGATCCTGCGAAGTTCGTGTGGCGCGAATGGCCGGTGCACGAAGGCTACGTCGCCAACGACGAGGGCCTGGTTGCTTGCAAGATCTACAAGACCCTGCCGGCGCGGCGCATGTGGGACGTGATCATGACGTCCACCTACGACTTTGCCGAGCCGGGCTTCATCCTCATCGACCGCGTCAACGAGATGAACAACAACTGGTGGTGCGAGAACATCCGCGCCACCAATCCGTGCGTCACGGCGGACACGCGTCTTGCCACGCAGTACGGGATGGTGCGGATCGGGGATTTGTGTAAGGCGGGCGTGGACATTCAGGCTACGGTCGACACGCGCGCAATGGGTGAGGGCAAGGGCGCGGCCGTACGGCCCGCAGTACCTGCATTTATGACGTCACCCTCTGCGGATATCTACCGCGTAGTGACTAAAGATGGTTATGAAATCAAAGCCACGGAATGGCACGGCTTCTACACCGCGCGCGGCAGAATCGAGCTGAAAGAGTTGAAGGTCGGCGACGAGTTGCTGGTGCAGTCCGGTAAGGGCCAGTTCGGTGACTTCGGCAGTGAGGAGCTCGGAACCCTCCTCGGACTTCTCACTGGCGATGGCCATTTCACCAATCGCGGCAAGGGCAAAAACGCGGCGGTGGTAAACCTGTGGGGCGAGGACCGCGACTACGCACAGGAAGTCGTTACCTACATCAACGCTCTGATCGCTGGCGCGGCCAACACGAGTGCTCTGCGGGAGGACTATCGCGTGAGCGCGGTGGCGGTTCCTCAGCGCAACCTCGTCATGATTCGTTCTGTGATCCTTGCGCGGGTCCTCGAGAACTTTGGATTTACCGCGAAGGCGAAGACGCAGGCCCCGGAGATCGTTTGGCGCGGCAGCGAGGCCTGCGTGCGCGGGTACCTGCGCGCGCTGTTCCAGTGCGACGGCACTGTGCAGCGCGACGACAAGAACGCGTACTGCACGATCCGTCTGGCATCAAGTCAACCCGCACTGCTCAAGGACGTGCAGGCGCTGCTCGCGAACTTCGGTATTTTCTGCCGAATTCTGAGGCGGCGACCGGCCGGACAGCGGTTGCTGCCCGACGGCAAGGGCGGCAAGCGTTTATATGACTGCCAGGCCGATTATGAACTCATCATTGGCTCGGGCTCGCGCGATCGCTTCATGGAAGAGATCGGTTTTATCACCGAGACTAAGAACCAGAAGTATGTAGAGTGGAAGAATCAGCACCCGCACGCGTTTGAGGAACAGTTCGTCAGTGCGATTGCTAGCATCGAGCACGTCGGTCGCGAGGCGGTGTTTGATACGACGCAGCCTGACAAGAACAATCTGATCTTTAACGGTCTCGTCACTGCCAACTGTGGTGAGCAACCATTGCCGCCGTACGGCTCGTGCCTGTTAGGTTCGGTGAATCTGACACGCTTCGTGAAACATCCCTTCGGCGATTTCGCCGAGTTCGACTGGAACGAGTATCGCGAGGTCGTGAAGGTGTTCACGCGCATGCTCGACAACGTCGTCGAGGTGAACGGCCTGCCGCTGGAGCAGCAACGCGGCGAGATCCTGCGCAAGCGCCGTCACGGCATGGGCTTTCTCGGACTCGGCAGCACCATGACGCTCCTGAAGCTGAAGTACGGCTCGCCCGAGGCCGTGCGCTTCACCGAGGACGTATCGCGCGAGATGGCGGTCGCGGGCTGGGAAGCAGCGCTGGAACTGTCGCGCGAGAAGGGCCCGGCGCCGATCATGAACGAGGAGTTCGCGGTCACGAAGGAGATGCTGCGCAAGCGCCCGGAAATGGCGAAGGATGGCTGGCGGCCGGGTTCGAAGATCTCCGGTCGTCTGCTGCACGCCAAGTACAGCCGCTACATGCAGCGCATCGCGCAGGTCGCACCGCAGCTGGTGCACGAACTGGCCGAGGTTGGCGCGCGCTTCACGCACCACACCTCCATCGCGCCCACGGGAACGATTTCACTGTCCCTTGCTAACAATGCTTCGAACGGAATCGAGCCGTCTTTTGCACATCATTACTTCAGAAACGTGATCCGGGAAGGCAAGAAATCCAAGGAAAAGATCGACGTTTATTCCTTCGAGCTCCTGGCGTATCGCGAGCTCGTAAACCAAAATGCCAAACCCGGAGCCACCACCGATGATGAAAGACTGCCGGATTACTTCATCGCCTCGGACGAAGTCACTCCCAAAGAGCATGTCGAAGTGCAGGCTGCGGCCCAGAAGTGGGTCGATTCATCGATTTCTAAGACGGCGAACGTGCCTACGGATTTCCCCTACGCGAAATTCAAAGACATCTATCTGTATGCACACGAGCAGGGCCTGAAAGGCTGCACCACGTTCCGTTTCAACCCGGATGCTTTCCAGGGTGTGCTCGTGAAGGAACAGGACCTGAAGAACACGCTCTACAAGTTCACGCTCGAGGATGGCTCGGTGGTTGAAGCGCGTGGCGACGAAGAAATCGACTACGACGGCGAGATCCACACCGCAGCAAATTTATTTGATGCGATCAAGGACGGGTACTACGGGCGCTACTGAGCAACAGAGCGAGTTGAGAGCAGGAATTTAGTTATGACCATCAAGATCGACCGGAAAATCGTCAAGTACGCGGTGCAGAAACCCGACGACAAGCCCGTGGAGAAGGCGGCTGAGCCCAAGTCCCAGGGGGGCGAGGGGGAGACGGTCCGCGACCGCAATGGCCACATGGCCAAAGTCATCCGGATGCACGAGAAGCTCGAGCGCCCCGAGGTCCTGGTCGGCTCGACCTACAAGATCAAGACGCCGATCTCCGATCACGCGATGTACGTGACCATCAACGACATCGTGCTCAACGAGGGCACCGAGTACGAGCAGCGCCGGCCGTTCGAGGTGTTCATCAACTCGAAGAACCTCGATCACTTCCAGTGGATCGTGGCGCTCACGCGCATCATCTCGGCGGTGTTCCGCAAGGGTGGCGACGTCACCTTCCTCGTGGACGAGCTCAAGGCAGTGTTCGACCCGCGCGGCGGCTACTGGCAGCCGGGCGGCAAGTTCATGCCCTCGATCATCGCCGAGCTTGGCTACGTGATCGAGAAGCATCTGCAGACGATCGGCCTCATCCGCAAGACGAAGCTCGACGTGCACCAGCAGAAGATGGTGGACGAGAAGCGCGCGGAGTTTGAGGCGCGCGCCAAGCAGGCCGACGCCTTTGCCAAGTCGCATTTCCCTGACGGCGCGCAGCTGTGCGGCCGCTGCAGCACCGCGGCGGTCGTGATGATGGATGGCTGCATGACGTGCCTGAACTGTGGCGATTCGAAGTGTGGGTGAGTCCGGCCGATTTGAAGACCAACTGAAACTGACAGACCCTGGGCGATTCCTTGGAGGCAGCCGATCATCGGCTGCCTCTTTTGTTTCAGGCAGCCGTAACGGCGGGCAAAAAAAACCCCGCTGGAGGCGGGGTGTCGGTCGCTTGCTTGTGTGTGGAGGAGTGTCTTCTCGTTATTGTTATCTGGTTGGCGCGCTATCCGCAGCCGGATTTCGCGCTCTTATTTTCGGTTATCCCGTAGCTCTGGCTTCCTTCCCGGTGTTAATGGGTCGCACTGTAGATAGAGCAACACTCATGCCAAAGCCGCCGGCCTGCCGGCTGCGGGACCCGGCCGGCTCTGCGGCGCACAACAACTGTGACGCAGTGCGCATTTCGCCACGTCCGGACGCGCCCGCGAGCCTCAGCGCTGCAGCGGCGCGGGCCGTTGCAACTACGCTTGCAGCAGTGAAGTGTCAAAATACCCGACGCAATAGCTCGCCGCGCTGGTCACCCGCAGCGCACTGAATACCCCACAAGCCCTTGAACTGATGCAGGAACAGCGATCTTTCCGCAGGTGTAAATGAACCCGACAGCAGGACTCCGGCACCCCCGGCGCGCCCTGGCGTGGTGCGCCCTCGCTCTGTGCGCGCTGGGGGTTTTCACGCCCGCACTCGCGGCCGAGATTGCCATGCCGCGGCCGCCGGAGCTCGAGCGCGACGTGCAGTTCTGGATCCGCGTCTATACGCAGATCGATACCAACGCCGGGGTGCTGCATGATCAGTACAACCTCGGGGTCGTCTACCAGACGCTGCACTTCGCCCCCGACACCGCGCCGCGTGAGCGGGAGCGCCAGGTCGATGACGCGCGTGAGCACCTGGCCGCGGCGCTGCGGCGCATCGCCGAAGGCGGCGACACCCCGCTCAGCCCCGAGGACCAGCGCATCAAGGAGCTGTGGGGCGCGGAAGGCACGCCGGCACGCCTGCATGCCGCGATCGAGGACATCCGCTTCCAGCTGGGCCAGTCCGACCGCTTCCGCGCGGGGCTGGTGCGCTCGGGTGCCTGGGAGACGCATATCGCCGAGGCGCTGGCGAACCTGGGGCTGCCGGCCGAGCTCGCCGTCCTGCCGCACGTGGAATCCTCGTTCAACCCGGCCGCCTATTCCAAGGTGGGCGCGGCGGGCCTGTGGCAGTTCATGCGCTCCACCGGGCGGCGCTACATGCGCATCGACGGCGCGGTGGACGACCGCCTCGACCCGTTCCGCTCCACGGAAGCGGCGGCACAGCTGCTGGCGTACAACTACCGCGTCCTCGGCACCTGGCCGCTCGCCCTCACCGCCTATAACCACGGCAGCGCCGGCATGCTGCGGGCCAAGGAATCCATGGGGACCGACGACATCGCCAAGATCGTGCGCGGCTATACGAGCCGTACCTTCGGCTTCGCCTCGCGCAACTTCTACGTCTCGTTCCTCGCCGCCCTCGAAATCGACCGCAACCCCGAGAAGTACTTCGGCTCGCTGCAGCGGGAGAGTGAGGCGCGCTTCCGCGAGGTGCCGCTGCCGGCCTATGTCTCGGTGAGCGCACTGGCGAAGACCCTGAAGATCGACAGCGACAAGCTGCACGCCCTGAACCCCGCGCTCCTGCCGCCGGTGTGGTCGGGCACGCAGCGCGTCCCCAAGGCCTACCGCCTGCGCCTGCCGGTGGAGGCGGACAAGTGGACCAGCGAGCTGCTCGCGCAGCGCCTGAGCCCGGGGGACATGTTCAGCGGCCAGCGCGGGCCGCGCCGCTACAAGACCCAGCCGGGCGACACGCTGGTGAGCGTCGCCGAGCACAACGACGTGCCGGTGGAAGCGCTGGCCCGCCTGAACCACCTGCGCACCAGCGCGCACCTCTCCCCGGGGCGGCTGCTGACGCTGCCCGAGCCGGCAGGCGCAACGCTCGCCTCGGCCACGCAGCCCCCGCCGGCGACCGCGCCGGCCGCCCCGGCCGCTGCGCAGGTCGCGGCCAGCGTGGCGCCGCCCTCCGAGGGCGGCGCGATCAGCGCCGCCGTGGCGCAGCGCGAGAGTGCCGAGGACGCCGCCGCGGCGGCGGCGGCCCGCGAGGCGCCGAAACCGGTGCGTTACACGGTGACGGTGGAAATCGTGTCGGCGGCCCAGGCCGAGGCCGTGAGCCCGTCCGTGGGACCGGGTTCGGATGCCGAGCAGAACGCTGACCCGACCGATTACACCGTGGCCAAGGACGACACCATCCGCGTGGCCGCCGATGAGACGCTGGGTCACTTCGCTGACTGGCTGGGAACTACCGCGCAGCACGTGCGCGACCTCAACCACCTCTCGGCCAAACGTCCGGTGAAGATCGGCGAGCGCATCCGCCTCGACTTCAAGAAGGCGACGCCTGATGCGTTCGAGGCCAAGCGCCACGAGTACCACCGGGCCCTGCAGGCGTCCTATTTCGCCTCGCACCGCATCGTCGGCACGGAGGTCTACATCGCCCGTTCCGGGGACTCGCTGTGGACACTGACGCAGCGCGCGAAGCTGCAGCTGCCCCTGTGGCTGCTGCAGCAGTACAACCTCGAGGTGGACTTCTCCGAGCTGCGCCCTGGCACGCAGATCGTCATGCCGCGCGTGGAGGAGGTGCAGAACAATGGCTGAGTGGCGCAGTCAGCGGGCACTGGCGAGCGCCTGTGACGGACGCACATGCCCTCGGGTGCCTTTGATGCCTATAATCCGGCCAGCTCGGGCTGTGACATAACGGAACATGATCTCTTTCAGGATCTTAGCTGCGGTGCTGGCGCTTTGCGGCTGCGCCGCGGGCGCCCTTGCCGACGGCCTGCCCGACGTGCAGCCGGCGATGATGACGCCGCCGACGGACAAGCTGCCGAGCGTGGACCGCGTCGTGGTGTACAAGGCACAGCGCACGCTCGCCCTCATGCACGGCAGCAACACCGTGCGCTCCTACCACATACAGCTCGGCCTGAACCCGGTCGGGCAGAAGGAGCGCTCCGGGGATTTCCGCACCCCGGAGGGCACCTACCGGCTCGAGCGGCGCAACCCGCGCAGCGACTTCTTCCTGTCGCTCAAGGTCTCCTACCCGAACCCGGAGGACATGCGCCGCGCCCAGGCGCGCCACTGGGACAGCGGCGGCTCGATCATGATCCACGGCCTGCCGAACACGCTGAAGCATGAGCCGGACTACTACGAGTCCCACGACTGGACCGACGGCTGCATCGCCGTCTCCAACGCCGACATGGTCGAGATCTGGATGCTGGTGCCGGACGACGTGCCGATCGACATTCGTCCCTAGCACGCGTGGCCAGCGACTTCTCAGAGTTCGTCGACGCGCGCGTCGGGCCGCGCGGCAGTCTCGAGAACCTTTCCCAGACCGAGATCGACAAGCTGCTCGACACCGGCCAGGGCGGCCTGTACCCGCTGTTCCGCCGCTGTGCGCTCGCGGTGCTCAATTCCGGGGCGCCCACCGACAACGCCAAGGAAATCTTCGACCGCTACCGCGACTTTGAGATCCGCATCGTGCGCCACCCCTGGGGGGTGAAGCTCGAGATGCAGAACGCCCCCGCCGCCGCCTTCGTCGACGGGCAGATGATCCGCGGCATCAAGGAGCACCTGTTCGCGGTGCTGCGCGACGTGGTATTCATCTCCAACGAGATCATCGAGAGCGGCCGCTACGATCTCACCGACTCCGCCTCGATCACCAACGCCGTCTTCCACGTGCTGCGCAACGCGCGCCTGCTGGACTACAAGGCGCGGCCGAACCTGGTGGTGTGCTGGGGCGGGCACTCGATCAACGCCGCCGAGTACCAGTACACCAAGAACGTCGGCTACGAACTCGGCCTGCGTGGCCTGGACGTGTGCACCGGCTGCGGCCCGGGGGCCATGAAGGGCCCGATGAAGGGGGCCACCATCGGCCACGCCAAGCAGCGCATCGAGCACGGGCGCTATATCGGCATCACCGAGCCCGGGATCATCGCCGCCGAGCCCCCCAACCCGATCGTGACGCAGCTGGCGATCCTGCCGGACATCGAGAAGCGCCTCGAGGCCTTCGTGCGCCTGGCCCACGGCATCGTGGTGTTCCCGGGCGGCGCCGGCACCGCCGAGGAAATCCTCTACCTCACGGGTATCCTGCTGGACCCGGCCAACCGCGAGCAGCCCTTCCCGATCGTGCTCACGGGACCGTCGCAGAGTGCGGCCTATTTCGAGCACATCCGCAGCTTCATCTCCGGCACGCTCGGGGCCGAGGCGGTGCGCCGCCTCACCGTCATCCTCGATGACCCGCCGGAAGTGGCGCGCCGCATGGTGCGCGGCATGGATGCGGTGCGCGAGTTCCGCCGCCGCGCGAGCGATTCGTACAATTTCAACTGGCTGCTGTCCATCCGGCGCGAGTTCCAGCAGCCCTTCGAGGTCACGCACGCCTCCATGCGCGCGCTTGACCTCAGGCGCGGCCAGCCGGCGCATGAACTCGCATCGACCCTGCGCCGCGCCTTCTCCGGGATCGTGACCGGCAACGTCAAGGAAGCGGGCATCCAGGCGATCGAGTCGCAGGGTCCGTACGAGCTCACCGGCGACGCTGCGATCATGGGCCAGCTCGATCAGCTGCTGGCCGCGTTCGTCGCGCAGCAGCGCATGCGTTTGCCGGGCAGCGTCTACCGGCCGGTCTACCGCCTGGTCGCCTGACACGCGGCCTGACATAACGCTCGCACGCGCGGCACACTTTGCGCGCCACCTGCGAGCGCTGCGTCGCAGCGTAGCGTTGCGCCGACATGCCTGTGAACCAGTTCCTGCGGCGCCCGTAGCGAACACGTAGTCTCGCCTGGAAACCTTCAGGAGCTTCAAATGAGCTCGAGTGACAGGGGGCGAGACGAACCGCCCGGTGCGCAGCGCGAACCGGCACCCAGCCCGACGGGCCCGGGTGGCGCGGACGCCTACGCCAACTGGCTGGATCGCATGCAGCGCGCGCGGGCCCGGCAGGCCGCGATCACGCGCAACCTCTACACCTGGTCGAACTACAAGAACTGGGCCGACCAGGTACGCGATTCCTGGGAAGCCACCGACAGCACGAACCCCCCGGGCGCGGCGAGCAAGCCGAAGAAGTAACGCGAGCCGGGCCCTGGCGCCCTTGCGGCTCCCGGTCCGCAAAACCTCTCTTAATTAAGGACAGCCCCTCCGGGGCTGTTCAGGCATTGGACACGGCGGCCGGCAGCGGGGGCAGTTCCGACATGGCCTTCTCCAGCACCGGCTGGGTGTCCGTGGGCGCCGGGTCGACCGCGGGCCCCGGCACCTCGGCGCCACCGGCCGGGGCGGCGCCCGGGGGCTTGGCCACCGGCCGCGGGCGCGCCAGCCACTCCACCAGCGGCGCCCACTGCTCGGTGTCCTCGTGGGCCACGTAGTGCTTCATCTCGTGCACCCCGACGCCCAGTTCCGCGGCCCGCACATAGTTCTGCGAGTCGCGCAGCGTCGCCACGATCGGGATCCCGAGCGTATGCAGGAAGCGGATCAGGGACTGGTAGGTGAGGGTGTTGCGGCGCACGCGGTTGGCGATGACGCCGATGCGGTCGTCCTCGCGGCGGATCTTCGCCACCAGCAGCAGGTCGCGGATGCAGCGCGAGCAGGTGTGGATGTCGATATCCGAGGGCAGCACCGGCACGATGATCTTGGCGGCATCGCGCACCATGTCCGGCAGCTGCGCGGGGGTGAGCGCGGCCGGGGTGTCCACGATGACGTGGGAGGTATTGTCCGGCGGGCGCAGCTGGAAGGCGCGCGTGGTGCGCGTGTCCTTCTCGAAGGCGGCGATGACGTGGATCGGTGGCTGCGCGGCCTTGCGCTTCTTGACCCAGCGCAGCGAGGACCCCTGGGGGTCGTAATCCATCAGCAGCGGCGTGTGGGCGCGCGAGGCGAGATAACTCGCCAGATTGATCGCAATGGTCGTCTTGCCGGACCCGCCCTTGGGGTTCAGGACGACAATGCGCTGCATGATGCCCTTGTGCTGTCGCGCCTGCGTGACGCGGGTCGCAGCCAAGCCTACGCACGCACATTAAGTCCTGCAAGCCAAAGCGCGACTGTGAGCACGCGCACGCCGCCGCCGCGGTCGCGCCCGTAGAGTCGAGCCCGCCATGGAAGAATCTTTTCTGCAGCTGTGGGACGAATTGGACGATATCCTGTGCGCCTGTCGCCACCTGGCGACCTGCGCGGCCGCCGAGACATTGGCCGCCGCCGTGCCCTTCATGGGCGCACTGCTCGGTGCCGGCGCCACGCTGCTGCTCGCCCACCGCGGCCTCAGCCTGCTCCCGGGCTGAAGTTTCGCCCCCGCGCCGCCCGCGGCGCTTGAAAATTCTGCGCTGATTCCCAAGATCGCTGATCCTTGCGGGCTCAACTGCAACGCCCGCCACGGGAATGAAGCGCGTCATGGCCGAAGACACCGAGCAATCCACCACCGCCCCCGCTGCCCGCGAGACCCACGGCTTCCAGGCCGAGGTGCGTGAGCTGCTGAAGCTCATGATCCACTCGCTCTACAGCCACCGCGAGATCTTCCTGCGGGAGCTGATCTCCAACGCCTCCGATGCCTGCGACCGGGTGCGCTTCGCGGCCATCGCGCACAGCGAGCTTCTGAGCGAGGACCCCGAACTCGGCATCCGCATCGATGCCGACCCCGCCGCGGGCACCGTCACGGTGACCGATAACGGCATCGGCATGAGCCGCGAGGAGGCGATCGCGAACCTCGGGACCATCGCGCGCTCGGGCACGGCGGAGTTCTTCCGCTCCCTCTCGCGTGATGAGCAGAAGGCCTCCGCCCTCATCGGCCAGTTCGGCGTGGGGTTCTATTCCGCGTTCATCGTCGCCGAGCGGGTCGAGGTGCGCTCGCGCAAGGCGGGCGCGCCGCCCGAGGCGGGCGTGCGCTGGGAATCCGGCGCCGACGGGGAGTTCACGGTCGAGACGGTGACGCAGGCGGCGCGCGGCACGTCCGTGACGCTGCAGCTGAAGGAGGATGCCAAGGAATTCGCCGACGCCTTCCGGCTGCGCGCCCTGATCCGCCGCTATTCCGACCACATCGGCTTCCCGGTACGCATGCGCAAGGAGGGCGAGGCGTCCATCGAGTACGAGGTGGTGAACCAGGCGAAGGCGCTGTGGACCCTGCCGCGCACCGAGATCAAGGAGGAGGAGTACCGGGAGTTCTACCAGTACCTGGCGCATGACTTCACCGACCCGCTCGCCTGGAGTCACAACAAGGTCGAGGGCAAGCGCGAGTACATCAGCCTGCTGTACCTGCCGGCGCGGGCGCCGTTTGACCTGTGGCAGCGCGACGGGGCACGCGGACTGAAGCTGTACGTGCGCCGCGTCTTCATCATGGACGACGCCGAGCAGTTCCTGCCGCCGTATCTTCGGTTCGTGAAGGGCGTGGTGGACTCCTCCGACCTGCCGCTGAACGTCTCGCGCGAGCTGCTGCAGCAGGAGCCGGAGGTCGAGGCCATCCGCAACAGCCTCACCAAGCGCGTCCTCGACCTCCTGGGCCGCCTCGCCCGCGAGGAGGCCGACAAGTACGCCACCTGCTGGAAGGAGTTTGGCGCGGTGCTCAAGGAGGGCGTGGTCCAGGATCACGCCAACCAGGCCGCGCTGCTGAACCTGCTGCGCTTCGCGAGCACCCGCGAGAGCCACGACAACCCCGCGGTGAGCCTGGCGGACTACGTCGGGCGCCTGGCCGCGGGCCAGGACAAGATCTACTACGTGATCGCCGAGAGCGTCGCGGCCGCGCGCGCCCACCCGGCCATCGAGGGCCTCAAGGAGCGCGGGCTCGAGGTGCTGCTCCTGGCCGAGCGCATCGATGAGTGGGTGATGGGGCAGCTTAGCGAGTACGAGGGCAAGCGCTTCAAGGACGCCGCGCGCGGGGATCTGGAGCTGGGGACCCTGGCGAGCGAGGCCGACCGCAAGCAGCATGACGCGGCCCTCAAGGAGAGCAAGGGACTGCTGAAGCGCGTCAAGGATGCCCTCGGGGAACGGGTCACCGAGGTGCGGGTGAGTGAACGCCTGCGCGAGTCCCCGGCGTGCCTGGTGCTCGGCGAGCACGATCTCGGGGAGCAGATGCGGCGCATCCTCGCGGCCGCCGGCCAGAAGGCCCCCGAGGCGCACCCGCTGCTGGAGCTCAACGTCACGCACCCGCTGGTGAAGTACCTCGAGGGCGTGACGGAGACGGGCGAATTCGCCGAGCTCGCGCAGCTGCTCTATGACCAGGCGGCCCTGGCGGAGGGCACGCAGCTGCACAACCCGCCCGAGTACGTGCAGCGCCTGAACCGCCTGCTCGTGCGCCTCGCTGCCGCGCGCGGCGCGGCCGGCTAGGGCCGTCGCGGGTGGTCCGGCGGCCGCCGCAGGCGCAGCGCCTGATGATCCAGGGCCCGGCCGGCGCCCTGCAGGCGCTCATCGAGACGCCGGTGCCCGAAAGCGGCGCGGAGGCGCCCGTGACCGCCTTTGCGGTGGTGTGCCACCCGCATCCGCTCTTTGGCGGCACCATGGACAACAAGGTCGTGTACACCGTGGCCCGCGCCTTCGAGCACCTCGGCGCACCCGCCATCCGCTTCAACTTCCGCGGCGTGGGCACGAGCGAGGGCCGCCACGATGAGGGGCGCGGCGAGGTCGAGGACGCCCTCGCGGTCATCGCCCACGGCCGCGCGCGCTGGCCGCAGGCGGCGCTGTGGCTGGCGGGCTTCTCCTTCGGCGGCGCGGTGGCCGCGCTCGCCGCGGCGGCGGCGCAGCCGGCGCGGCTGGTGCTCGTCGCCCCCGGCGTCACCAAGATCGACGTGACACAGGCGCCGGCGTGCCCGTGGCTGATCGTGCAGGGCGATGCCGATGACGTCGTGCCCGCGCCGGTGGTGCTTGCCTGGGCCGCCACACTCAGGCCGCCGCCGCGCGTCACCGTGCTCGCAGGCGCCGGGCACTTTTTTCACGGCCGCATCAACGAGCTGCGCGATGCGGTACTGGATTTCATGGCGGCGAGTGGCGCCTGAAGAGCGCCCATCGGCCCCGAGTGCCGGGCCACCCCATCGACCCGCTAAACTTCCAGCCTGCTTCAGGAGGAGATACGGACCATGAAGAGAATCTACCCCCTTGCGGGCCTGGCAGCGGTGGCGGTGCTGGCAGCCTGCGCGCCCGTGCAGCAGGCCGCCACCAGCCCCGATTACCACAAGACCCGCACCGGGGCCGGCATCGGCGCCGGCGTGGGCGCCGTCATCGGACTGCTCACGAAGGGGGACAAGTTCGATAACGCCCTCATCGGGGCCGCGCTCGGCGGCATCGCCGGCGGCGCCGTCGGCAACTACCAGGACCGCCAGGAGGCGCAGCTGAAGCAGAGCATGGCGGGCACGGGCGTGGAGGTGGTGCGCAAGCAGGACAACATCACCCTCGACATGCCCGGCGGCATCACCTTCGCCACCAACAGCTCGGACCTGAATGCCGCCATCTACCCGATCCTGGACAAGGTGGCGCTGAGCCTGAACCAGTACGACCAGACCATGGTCGAGGTCGCCGGCCACACCGACTCCACCGGCAGCGCCTCCTACAACCAGGCACTGTCGCTCAAGCGCGCGCAGTCGGTGTCGGCATACCTGGTCAGCCGCGGCGTGCGCTTCCCGCGCCTGATGGTGGTCGGGGACGGCGAGAGTCATCCGGTCGCCTCCAACGACACGCCCGACGGGCGCCAGGCGAACCGGCGCGTGGAGCTCACCATCGTGCCGGTGACGCAGGGCCAGCCAGGCACCGCGCCGGCGCCGGCCGGCTGAGCGATCCGCCGCAAAACAAAAGGCCCGGCAAGGAGACCGTCCTTGCCGGGCCTTCGCGCGCTGGCAGCGCGGGTTAGACCGAATCTTAAGAGTTGACCATTCCCTTGAGGCTCTTAAGCGGCATGACGCGAACCTTCTTGCTCGCCGGCTTTGCCTTGAACATCATCTTTTCGCCCGTGAACGGGTTTACGCCCTCGCGGGCCTTGGTCGCGGGCTTCTTCACGACCTTCATCTTCAGCAGCCCCGGCATGGTGAACAGACCATTGCCGCGCAGGCTCTTCTTGATCACGCCACCCAGCGAATCGAATACGCTTCCGACTTGCTTGCGGGAAAGCCCCGTGTCCTTGGAGATGTGTGTCAGGACTTCCGACTTCGTCGGTGCGCCACCCTTTTTCGCCATTTTGCGCTACTCCTCGAAAATTTAGTTTGAAACGCGGCTGTCAGCTGCACGCGCGATGAGAATCGGCGCGGAAAATAGCACATGCGCACGCTTTCGCAACAGCTTTTTTGTACTGTGGTGTTGCGGAAGTGCCTTTTTTCTCAGGGTTTCGTGCTGCACCAGGCTTGCATCCGGAGCGCGAACGTGACAGGGGCACGCGCGCGGGCGCGCCTCCTGAGCTGCGATTCTCGGTGCGAAGTCATCGCTAAGCATGTGTTTCCGCGGAGGCAACACGCGCGCGCAACATGCGCAGCGCGCGCGCAACGGCACGGTTTGCGCGCCGTATCTCAGCGCAGCAGGATGAGCAGCGCCTGGATGGCGATTCCCGCCCACAGGGGCGAGAGGTCGAGGCCCGCGATCACCGGCAGGATGCGGCGGAACGGGCGCAGCACCGGCTCGCACAGCGTCGTCAGCAGCGACTGCAGCGGCGAGTAGCCGCCGGGGGCCACCAGACTCAGCAGCGCATACAGCACGATCGCGTAGAAGTAGGTCCACAGGAGCGTGCGCGCGATCTCGGTGAGCACCGCCCGCGCCCACAGCAGCGGCGAGGCCACCATGCCGATGTCGTTGAGCGCGAACAGCGAGGCGATCTTCACCGTCGCCACCAAGAGCACCGCGACCACGGAGGCGGTGTCGATCTTGCCGATCGGCGGCAGGATGCGCCGCAGGGGCAGGATCAGGGGATTGGTGAGGCGCACCACCGCCTGGCACAGCGGATTGCGGAAATCCGCCCGCGTCAGCTGCAGCAGCAGGCGCACCATCACCACCAGCAGCGCCAGCCACAGCAGGGTGTCGATGACGTAGATGATGGCGCTCATGGGAATTTTTCTTTCATTCTCAGCGGCTCAGGCCCGGCGGCGTCACGGCGAGCTCGCGCCCGCGCGCGGCGGCGGCCGCCAGCGCCCGTCCTACTATGCCGCGCAGGTCCTCACTTTCAAGCACCCGCAGCGCGGCCTCCGTGGTGCCGCCCCTGGAGGTGACCGCGGCGCGCAGCTGCACCAGGTCCGCCGCGGGCGCGTGCGCCAGCAGGCCCGCGCCGTGCAGCGTGGCGAGCGCGAGGCGCTGCGCGGTGGCGTGCTCGAGGCCGAGTTCCCGGCCCGCCTCCGCCATGCACTCGGCCAGCAGGAAGAAGTAGGCCGGCCCGCTGCCCGAGACGGCCGTGACCGCATCGAGCGCATCCTCGGTGGGCACCCACACCACCTCTCCGACCGCGCTCAGGATCTCCTGCGCGCTGCTGCGCAGCGCCGCGGCCACCTGCGGCGGGGCGTACACCCCGCTGATGCCGGCGCCCACGAGCGCCGGGCGGTTGGGCATCGCCCGCACCACCGGCACCTCGCTGCCGCAGCAGGCCGCCAGCTCCCGCACCCGCACGCCGGCGCACACCGAGAGCAGCAGCGGGCGCGCGGCGCTGAGCTGCGGTGCGAGCGGCCTGAGCACGGCGCCCACGTCCTGCGGCTTCACGGCGAGCACGATGACCTGCGCGCCGGCGATGGCCGCGGCGTTGTCGGCCGTGGCGCTCACGGCGAGTTCGCGCGCCAGCAACTCGCGCGCCGCCGGCACGCTCTCCCCGACGCTGAGCAGCTCGGCACGGGTGCCGGAACGCAACAGGCCGCTGATGAGCGCGCGGCCCATGCTGCCGGCGCCGAGAATGCACAGACGGCGGGTACTCATGGCGGCGCTATTGTACGGGTCTTGGGCCAAACAACACGGTCCCGAGGCGCACGATGGTGGCGCCCTCGGCGATGGCCGCCTCGAAGTCATCGCTCATGCCCATGGAGAGGGTATCGAGGCGGGCGCCGCGGCCGTTCAGTTCCTCCTTGAGCGCGCGCAGCTGCGCGAACCAGTGGCGCTGGCGCGCCGGGTCCGTCTCCTGCGGCGGCAGGCACATGAGTCCGCGCAGCGTCAGGCGCGGCAGCGCCGCCACGGCGGCGGCGAGGGGCGCAAGTTGCGCCGGGGGCACGCCGCCCTTGCTGGCCTCACCGGCCAGGTTCACCTGCAGGCACACATTCAGGGGCGGGGCGTGATAGGGGCGCTGCGCGCTCAGGCGCTCGGCGACCTTGAGGCGATCCACGGCGTGCACCCAGGCGAAGGCCTCCGCCACCGGCCTGGTCTTGTTGGCCTGCAGGCGGCCGATGTAGTGCCAGGTGAGCGCGCGATCCTGCAGTGCGGCAACCTTTTCCAGCGCCTCATTCAGGTAACTCTCGCCGAAGTCGGTGAGCCCGGCATCGGCCGCGGCGCGCAGCAGCGCGAGCGGCTGCGCCTTGCCGACCGCAAGGAGTGTGACCGAGTGCGCACTCCGCCCGGCGGCCGCCACCGCCCGCGCCACCCGTTCGCGCACTTCCTGCACCTGCAGCGCCAAATTCTGCGGACCCATTAACATATTGGCAGTGTGACCCCTCCGCTATACTGCCCGCGCGCTCGAGGCGCAGGCTTGCACGTCGCTATTTCCTGCACCTTTCACGCGCGCTGTTCCAGGGAGCATCAATGGCCGTCGATATCGCGCAACTCCTGGCATTCGCCGTCAAGAACAATGCATCCGACCTGCATCTGTCCTCCGGCGTGCCGCCGATGATCCGTGTCGACGGCGACATGAAGCGCATCAACATGCCGCCGCTGTCGCACAAGGAAGTGCACTCCATGGTGTACGACATCATGAACGACAAGCAGCGCAAGGCGTACGAAGAGTTCTTCGAGACGGACTTTTCATTCGAGATTCCCAAGCTGGCGCGCTTCCGCGTCAACGCCTTCAACCAGAACCGCGGCGCCGGCGCCGTGTTCCGCAACATCCCGTCCGCCATTTTGTCCCTGGACGACCTGAATTCGCCCAAGATCTTCCGCGACCTGTGCATGCTGCCGCGCGGGCTGGTGCTGGTCACCGGGCCCACCGGCTCGGGCAAGTCGACGACCCTGGCCGGCATGGTCAATCACTGCAACGACAACCGCCCGGATCACATCATCACCATCGAGGATCCGATCGAGTTCGTGCACGAGTCCAAGCGCTGCCTGGTCAACCAGCGCGAGGTGCACCGCGACACCCTCGGGTTCAGCGAGGCGCTGCGCTCGGCGCTGCGCGAGGACCCGGACGTGATCCTGGTCGGCGAAATGCGCGACCTAGAGACCATCCGCCTGGCGCTCACCGCCGCCGAGACCGGCCACCTGGTGTTCGGTACCCTGCACACCAGTTCCGCCGCCAAGACCATCGACCGCATCGTCGACGTGTTCCCGGGCGAGGAGAAGGACATGGTGCGCTCGATGCTGTCCGAGTCGCTGCGCGCGGTCGTCTCGCAGACCCTGATGAAGAAGAACGGCGGTGGCCGCGTGGCCGCGCACGAGATCATGATCGGCACTCCCGCGATCCGTAATCTTATCCGCGAGGGCAAGATCGCGCAGATGTACTCTTCGATCCAGACCGGCGGCTCGCAGGGCATGCAGACGCTCGACCAGTGCCTCACCGAGCTGGTCGCCAAGGGTGTGGTCAGCAAGGAAGAGGCGCGCTATAAGGCGCAGAACAAGGACGCGTTGTAACGCGGCACGGGAAGGTCCATGGATCGCGATCAAGCCATCAAGCTCATGCAGGACCTGCTGCGGCGGGTCACCGAGAAGAAGGCCTCGGACCTGTTCATCACGGCGGGCTTCCCGCCGGCGATCAAGGTGGACGGCGAGATCCGCCCCCAGAGCGAGCGGGCGCTCACCGTCGAGCAGTCCGCCACCCTGGTGCGGGCAATCATGAACGACCGCCAGACCAAGGAATTCGACTCCTCCAAGGAATGTAACTTCGCGATCGCCCCGCCGGGCATCGGGCGCTTCCGCGTCAGCGCCTTCGTGCAGCAGGCCGCGGTGGGCTGCGTCATCCGCCTCATCAACGCCAAGATCCCCACCTTCGAGGAACTCGAGCTGGCGCCGGTGCTCAAGGAAGTCGTGCTCTCCAAGCGCGGCCTGGTGCTCCTGGTCGGCGGCACGGGCTCCGGCAAGTCGACCTCGCTCGCGGCGATGATCGGCTACCGCAACGAGAAGACCCGCGGGCACATCGTCACCATCGAGGACCCGGTCGAGTACGTGCATACCCACAAGGGCTGCGTGATCACGCACCGCGAGGTGGGCGTGGATACCGACTCCTGGCAGGCGGCGCTGAAGAACACCCTGCGCCAGGCGCCGGACGTCATCCTCATCGGTGAGATCCGCGACCGCGAGACCATGGAGTACGGCATCCAGTTCTCCGAGACCGGCCACCTGGTGCTGGCGACGCTGCACGCCAACAGCTCCAACCAGGCGCTCGACCGCATCATCAACTTCTTCCCCGACGAGCGGCGCGAACAGCTGCTCATGGACCTGTCGCTCAACATCCGCGCCCTGATCTCGCAGCGCCTCATCCCGCGCGAGAGCGGCAGCGGGCGCATCGCGGCGATGGAGATCATGCTCAACTCGCCCCTCATCCAGGACCTGATCTTCAAGGGCAAGGTCGCCGAGATCAAGGAAGTCATGTCGCGCTCCAACCGCCTCGGCATGAAGACCTTCGACCAGGCGCTGTACGAGATGTACGAGACCGGCTTCATTTCCTACGAGGACGCGCTGCGTAACGCGGACTCCAAGAACGAGCTGCGCCTGCGCATCAAGCTCGAGAGCAAGCGCGAGCAGAAGAATATCGACGATGGAGGAGCACTCAAGATCGTGGAGGAAGAGCAGGGCCGCAGCCTGTGAAGGCCGCCAAGGAGCCCTCCGCCGGGGCTGAGGCACCGTCCGCGGTCGTATCCGCGGTGACCGCCGAGGCCGTCGCGGCGGCCGTGACCGGGCGGCATCCGACGCTCAACACCAAGCCGCTGTTCAAGCTGATGGTGGAGAAGAAGGCCTCCGACCTGTTCTTCACCTCCAACGCGCCCATCAAGATCAAGATCGAGGGGCAGATCCTGCCCGTCAACAAGCAGGTGCTGACGCCGGAGACGGTGCGCCAGACCTCCTTCGCGCTCATGACCCCGGAACAGCGCGAGCACTTCCTCAAGGAGTGGGAGCTGGACTTCGCCGTCTCCGAGCCCGGCCTCGGGCGCTTCCGCGTCAACGTCTTCATGCAGCGCGGCAATCCTGCCATGGTGATGCGCTACATCACCGCCGACATGCCGCGCATGGACGCCCTCGGGCTGCCGGAGATCGTCACCGAGCTGGTGCTGCTCAAGCGCGGCCTGATCCTCATGGTGGGGGCGACCGGCTCGGGCAAGTCGACGACGCTCGCGGCGATGATCAACTACCGCAACGAGAACTCCTCCGACCACATCGTCACGATCGAGGACCCGATCGAGTTCCTGCACACCAACAAGCGCTCGATCGTGAACCAGCGCGAGGTGGGGCTGGATACCAAGAGCTACGCGCGCGCGCTGCGCGGCGTGGTGCGCGCGGCTCCCGACGTCATCCTCATCGGTGAGATCCGCGACAAGGACGGCATGGAGGCGGCCATCAACCTCGCCGGCACCGGCCACCTGGTGCTCGCCACCATGCACGCCAACAACTGCGCCGAATCGCTCGACCGCATCATCAACATGTTCCCGCGCGAGCAGCACAACCAGATCTTCCTGGACCTGTCGCAGTACCTGCGCTCCATCATGGCGCAGCGCCTGGTGATGGGTAAGGACGGCCGCCGCCTGGCCGCGGTGGAGGTCATGATCAACACCCCGCACATCGGCAACCTGGTGAAGAAGGGCGACGTGGTGTCGATCAAGGAAGCGATCAACCTCAGCGGCGAACGTGGCATCCAGAGCTTCGACGCCGCGCTGCACGACCTCTACAAGCAGGGCCGCGTCGGGCTCGATGAGGCGCTGCTCAACGCCGACTCGCGCGCCAACCTGGAAGCCAAGATCAACTTCGGCTGAGGTCGCCCCCCGGCCGCAGCTCCCGCCGCCTCAGTTGCCGGTGCCGCCGGCGATGGCCCGCAGTTCCGCGATGTACTGCTGCACCGCCTTGTCGACACTGGCGCTGCGTGCCTGGTAGAGGTAGGCGCGCAGCTGCACCGCGGCGTCCCTGGTGCCGGCAATCTGTGCCTGTCCCGCCGGCGTGCGCGAGAACTCGACGATGCGCTGCAGGTCCTCGTCGGTCAGGTTCTCGGTGAAGCCCTGCGCCCACACGGCCTCGGCCTCGTTGACGTCCGGCGTCACGCGCGAGGCGCTGACGAAGCGGTCCATGGCCGCATCCAGCCTGTGTTTCTGCGCGGCGGTGAGGCGCGCGAGCACGTCACCATACTGACCGCGCACCGTCTCGATGCTGCGATGCGCATCGGCGAGCGCCTCGGCCTGGGCACGACTGACGGCGCCCTCGATGTCGTAGGCGTGCACCAGCTCGGTGACGTACGCCTGGCGCATCTGCGGGGTGCTGGGCGTGCCGGCGCACGAGGCGCCAACAGCGGCCAGCGCGAGCGTGACTAGTGCCGCGGGGAAGGGGTGCCTGGAAATGCTCATGGCCTGCTCCTGCCGCTAGAACACGGTGTAAGCATCGAACACCGGCCCGTCTACGCACACGCGCTTCATGGCCGGCCCCTCCACGGTGGCTACCTGCACGGTGCAGCCGGCGCAGCCCCCCACGCCGCAGGCCATGAACTCCTCCAGCGACACCTGGCAGGGCACCCGGAAACGCCGCGCCAGCGCCGCGCTGGCCTTGAGCATCGGCGTCGGCCCGCAGGAGAAGACCTCGACCTCGGCGAGTTCCTTGTCCCCCAGCGAGCCCAGCCACTCGGCCGCCAGCTCGGTCACGAAACCGGGGAAGCAGCCGGGGAAGTCCGCGCGGCTCGCCAGGCGGCTGGGCACGCCCCATTCCTCCAGCAGCGGCATGCAGGCGGTGCTGCCGGCGGGCATGCCGGTGACGATGGTTGCGGAGGGGCGGGTGCGAAACGGAAACGGCACCTCCGAGCCCATGAGCACCAGGGGCTTGTAGGCGGTGCCGCGCAGGCGCTCGCTCAGGAACACCATCGGCGGGATGCCCACCCCGCCGCCCAGCAGCAGCGTGCGCGGGCGCTGCGGGTGCACGCTGAAGGCGGTGCCGATCGGGCCGAGCACGCTCACCGTGTCGCCGGCCTTCTTGGCGGCCAGCGCCTGCAGGCCGGGACCCACGACCTTGTAGAGCATCTCGATCCAGCCCGCGCCCGCATCCGCGCGCATGATCGACAGCGGCCGGCGCATCGGGATCGTCACATCGCAGGTGAGGTGCGCGAAGGTGCCCGGCGCGGCGCGCGCCGCGCACTTGGGCGAGGCGAGGCGGATCACGAACTGCTCGGCGTCGTAGGCGAGCTGCGAGAGCACCCGCGCCTGCTCGAGGAAGATGGTGCCGCGGTGCGCGGCGCTCAAGGGTTCGGTCCGCGCGAGCTGAGCACTTCGGCGAGCACCGCCATGCGCACCGCGACGCCATTGCGCACCTGGTCGCGGATCACCGACTGCGGCCCGTCGGCGACCTCGGAGGCGATCTCGATGCCGCGGTTCATCGGCTGCGGGTGCATCACGATCGCATCCGGGCGCGCGCCCTTGAGGCGCTGCTCGGTCAGGCCCCAGGCGGCGAAGTACTGCGCGCCGTCGGGCAGGTCGGTCTCGCGGATGCGCTCCTTCTGGATGCGCAGCATCATGATGACGTCCGCCGCCTCCAGGCCCGCGGCGAAATCGGTGTAGCGGTGGGCGCCGGCGAACTCGTCCGCCTCCGGCATCAGCGCCGGCGGGGCGAGGATGCGCAGGTCCGTGACGCCGAGCGTGCGCAGCGCCTGCCAGGCGGAGCGCGCCACGCGCGAGTGGCGGATGTCGCCCACGATCGCGACCGACAGTCCCGCGAAGCGCTGCTTGCGCTGGTAGATGGTGAGGGCATCGAGCAGCCCCTGCGTCGGGTGCGCGACGTGCGCCTCGCCGGCGGACAGCACGCTCACGTGCGGCGCGACGTGTGCCGCCACCAGTCCCGGCACGCCCACTTCCGCGTCGCGGATGACGAAGGCGTCCACGTGCAGTGACTCGAGCGTGTAGACCGTGTCGAGCATGCTCTCGCCCTTCACGCGCGAGGACAGCTGCACCTCCAGGTTCACCACCTGGGCGCCGAGGCGCTTGGCGGCGAGCTCGAAGCTCACGCGCGTGCGCGTGGAGGGCTCGGTGAAGAGATTGGCGACGGTGTTGCCGGAGAGCAGCTGGCTCATGGCGGGGCGGGCGCCGAGCGGGCGCACCAGGCTCTGCGCGCGCTCGAGCAGGCGCTCCAGCAGCGCCTTGGGCAGCCCCTGCAGCGTCAGCAGGTGGCGCAGCGAGCCATCCGGTCGCAGCTGCTCGGTCATGAGTCCTTGCCTGTCATCAAGTTGCTTCTCTCGCCGGCGAACCAGCGCCCGAGAATCACCGCGGCGGCGGCGCTGTCGATGTCCGCCTTCTGCACCCGGCGCCGGCGCTCGCCGCTGGCGCGTCGCGCGCGCAGCGACTCGGTCGCCTCGCGCGAGGAGAAGCGCTCATCCACCAGGTGCACGGGCAGGGCGAAGCGGCGTTCCAGTTCGGCGGCGAAGCGGCGCGCCAGGGTGGTGATCGCCGCATCGCTGCCGTCCTCATTATACGGGGCGCCCACGATGAGGCGCGCCGGGGCGAGCGCGCGCACCTCGCGTGCGATCGCCTCCCAGTCCGGGCCGCTGCTGCCGCACAGCGCCGCCGGGCGCGGCGCGGCGTTGCGCGTCAGCGAGTCGCCCGAGGCGATGCCAATACGTTTGAGTCCGAAGTCGAAGGCGAGGACGGTCTCGGGTGCGGTCATGCCCCGCAACAGGCGCGCTTATGCATGGCCGGCCTCGGGGCTCAGGCGCTCGACGTCGATCCCCAAGAGCCGCCAGGCGCCCGCCCAGCGCTGTTCGAAGGGCAGTTCGAACACGACGCTCGCATCCACCGGCACCGAGGCCCAGGCGTTGTCCTTGAGCTCGCGCTCCAACTGCCCGGACTCCCAGCCGGCGTAGCCGAGCGCTATGAAGGCATCCGAGGGCCCCTCGCCCTTGGCCATGGCCGCGAGCACGTCACGCGAGGTGGTCACCTGGATGGTGTCGGAAACCTTGTGGGTGTGGTCCCACTGCCCGCCGGGACGGTGCAGCACGAAGCCGCGGTCGGTGTGCACCGGGCCGCCACGCAGCACCGGCTGCGCCGCGATGCTCTCGGTGGAGGGCTCGAGCTTCATCTGCGAGAGCACGTCCGAGAGCTTCATCGGCAGCGGCTTGTTCAGCACGATGCCGAGCGCTCCCTTGTCGGTGTGCTCGCAGATGAGCGCCACGGTCTGGGCGAAGTTCGGGTCCGAGAGCTGCGGCATCGCAATCAGCAGGTGATTGGTGAGGCTGCCCGGCGGGCTGTCGGCAAAGGGTGCCGAGGCGCCCGCGGACTCTTCAACCGCAGGCTCGCCACTCTCGGAGGGATCCTTGCCGCTGCCCATGCCTCCCAGTATGGGCATGCGCTGGATGAGTCTCAAGGAACCGATACGGTGCCGCTTGCGGCGTGGCCGCCGGAGAACTGCCATTCGTAGGCAAAGCGCAACACCTTGTACTGCCGCGCGAGCTCGGGCGGGAAGGGGTCAAAGGGGCTGGAGAGCTTGAGGATCTCCAGCGCCGCCTGGTCGAGCTCCGCGTTGCCGCTGCTGCGGCGGATGACGGCCCGGTCGAGCTTGCCGTCGACGCCAATACCCACTTCCACCACCGGGCTCGTCTGCGCCTGGGCCACCTTCGCCACGGTGGGGTAGTTGAGCGTGCCGATGCGCTCGACCTTGCGCCGCCAGGCATCCAGGTAGGGCGCCAGGCTCGCGGCGCGGGTGTCGGGGGTGATCCACAGCTCATCGCGCTGCGGGCCGCGCACCTGCGCCGGGCCCTCCTCGTCAGGTCCGGGCTCGGCGGTCTCGGGCTGGTCGATCAGGAGCGGCTTGTCGCGCTGGGTGCCGGAGGCGCCCTCCTCGGCGAGGTAGCGCACGCGCGTGCTCCAGGCGATGGAGGTGAGCACGCGCTCCTCCTGCGCGCTGCCGGCGCGCTCGCCCTCGTCGCTCAGCGACTTGCCCTCCGCGCTGCCGCGGTGCTTGAGGTGCGGGATGGAGGAGGTGCGGTTGCGCGGCGCCACGGCCTTGCGGGTATTACCTGAGCCGGTCTGGGTGCGCTGCGCCAGGTAGGTCGCGGTGGGGTTCTTGTCCGCCTCCGGCAGTTCGTCGGAGACCAGCAGCACCTCCAGCCCCGGGGCGCTGGCGCGGTCGCGCGCCGCGGCGTTGAAGGTGAGCCCCACGATCAAGAGGCCGTGCAGCAGCCCCACGATGAAGACCATGGTCAGCAGCCGGTCCCACACCGGCGCGATACCTTCCCTGAGCATGAGCGCGCGTCGCGCCATAGTGCGGGCTTCCTTCGGAGCTCGTCAGCCGGGAGCGGCCGCGGCGGCGCGGGCCCCAAGGCGCCGCTCGATGGCGGCGATCAGCAGCTCCCCGATATGGATCGGAAACTGCTTGTCCAGTTCGCGGATGCCGGTCGGGCTCGTGACGTTGATCTCGGTGACGAAGCCACCGATGACGTCGAGGCCCACGAACAGCATGCCCCGGGCGGCGAGCGCCGGCCCGATCTGCGCGGCGAGCCAGCGGTCGCGCTCGTTGAGCGGCCGGCCCACGCCCCTGGCGCCGGCGGCGAGGTTGCCGCGGTGATCCCCGGGGGAGGGCATGCGCGCCAGCGCGTAGGGCACCGGCTCCCCGTCGACCAGCAGCACGCGCGAGTCGCCGCTCGCGGCGATCTCCGGCAGGTAGCGCTGGCAGATGGCGAAGCGCTGGCCGTAGTCGGTCAGGGTCTCGAACACGACTCTGGCGTTGGGGTCGCGCTCCTCCAGCACGAAGATCGAGCGCCCCCCCATGCCCTCCAGGGGCTTCACCACGATCTTGCCGTGCTCCTTGAGAAACGCGCCCATCAGGTGCATGTCGCGCGTGATCAGGGTCGGCGCGCAGCACTGGGGGAACCAGGCCGTGTACACCTTCTCGTTCATGTCCCGCAGGCCCTGCGGGCGGTTGACGACGAGCACGCCGGCCTGCTCGGCGCGCTCGAGGATGTAGGTGCTGTAGATGTACTCGGTGTCAAACGGCGGGTCCTTGCGCATCAGCAGGCAGTCGAGCGCGCCCAGGGGCTCGATGGCAGGCTCCCCCAGGCTGAACCAGGCCTCAGGATCGGCCGCCACGCGCAGCGCGCGCATGCGCCCGTAGGCGACCCCGTCGCGCATCAGCAGGTCGCGCTGCTCGAGGTAGGCGAGCGCAAAGCCGCGCGCCTGGGCGGCGAGCAGCATCGCCAGCGTCGAGTCCTTCGCGTAGTTGATGGCCCCGATCGGGTCCATCACCACGCCGAGTCGCTTAGCCGTCGTCATCGGATCCTTCAAGGGTGCGCGGGCAGGAAATGTCGATTATGGCGAGTGCCGCACGAATATGTCTGCCCCGGGTGTTCTGAAGGCATGAACCGGCTTGCGACCTTCGAAAAACGTGACGTGCATGGCATAGCCGGGGGTATACCGATATGTTAAAACCGCGCTGCGCTTGCCCTTGGGGTCTTGGGGCCCGAGAGACTTTCCGGATTGCGTGGATGGCGCGCCGCAGGCGGCGCCGACGACGCCTCGCGGGAGTCTCCACAGCCCGCCACGCGTGTGTGGCCGCGTCAGGACCTCGGGTCCAGTTTAGCCGCCTTAAGTATTAGGAAGGAGTCGTCTGACCGTGACCGGCAGCAACACCAAGCTCCAGGGTCTGAAGGTACTCGTCATCGATGACAGCAAGACCATCCGTCGCACGGCCGAGACGCTGCTGGCGAAGGAAGGCTGCGAGGTGTTCACGGCGATCGACGGCTTTGATGCGCTCGCCAAGATCGCCGACCACCAGCCGGACATCGTCTTCGTGGACATCATGATGCCGCGCCTGGACGGCTATCAGACCTGTTCGCTGATCAAACACAACAAGGTCTTCCGCTCGATCCCCGTGATCATGCTGTCCTCCAAGGACGGCCTGTTCGACCGCGCGCGCGGGCGCATCGTGGGCTCCGAGCACTACCTCACCAAACCGTTCACCAAGGATGAGCTGCTCTCGGCGATCGAGACCCATATCGGGAGATGATGGCAATGCCCCTGATCCTGATCGTTGACGACTCCCCGACCGAGCTGCACGTCATGCAGAAGGCGCTCGAGAAGCACGGCTTCACGACCGCCGCGGCGGTGGACGGCGCCGAAGGCGTACGCATGGCGCGTGAGATCAATCCCGATCTCATCTTCATGGACATCGTCATGCCCGGCATGAACGGTTACCAGGCGACACGCGCGCTCGCCAACGACCCGCGCACCAGCGCCATCCCCATCATCATGGTCACCTCCAAGGGCCAGGAGACCGATCGCATCTGGGGCCTGCGCCAGGGCGCGATCGACTACATGGTGAAGCCCGTATCGCCTGATCAGCTGGTCGCCAAGGCGCAGGCGACGCTGTCCGCGTGAGCGGGCCGCGACGCCTTCAGCACCTAGGAAACTTGCGAGCACATGAGCGAACCGACCCCGGCACCTGAGATCGAGCTGAAGTCCCTGCGGGACCGCCCGTTCGAGCTGCTGGCCGAGCTCGAGCGCCGCGGCCGCGCGGTGTCCGCGCAGCTGAACCAGGAGGCGAGCGCCGGGCGCGAGTGGGTCGGCGTCGCGCTGCGCATGGCGGGGGATCTGTACCTCGTCGCCCGCGAGGAGACGCGCGAGGTGCTCGGGGTGCCGGCCAGCACCACGCGCGTGCCGGGCGCGAAGGCCTGGATCAAGGGACTCGCCAACGTGCGCGGGCAGCTCCTGCCGATCATCGACCTGCGCCAGTTCCTGGGCTCCGGCGTCACCCCGGTGACGCGCAACACCCGCATCGTGGTCGTCAACCACCGCGAGATTCCCGCCGGCCTGATCGTCGACGAGGTGCTCGGCTTCCGGCGCTTCGCCGAGGCGGAGTTCAGCGGCGATGCGCCCCCGACGGTGGCCCGCTGCGAACGCTACCTCGCCGGCGCCTTCCGCCGCGCCCAGGAGCAGTGGCCGGTCCTGAGTCTGCGCACGGTGCTCGAGAGCCCGGCGTTCGCCGAGGCTGCCGTATGAGCCCGCCCGCCACCAGCGCGCCCCCGAACCGGCTGACGCTGCTGCTGAGTCTGTCGGCGCTCTTCCTGGTGGTGAGCGGGGTGGCCTACTGGGTGTTCCAGAACCGCCCCCAGGAGAAGGCGCATGCCGTGCCGGTGGATGCGCTCTACGGCCTGGCGCTGGATGCCGGCGGCGCGGTGGCCGGGGATCCTGCGGCGCAGTCGCGCTTCCAGGAGCGCCAGAAAGCACTCGAGGACGCCGCCGCGCGGGATTCCGCGGCGCCCTTCACCAGCGATGCGCGCTTCACGCGCCTCATGAACAACGCCACCGCGGTGCTGCGCGCCCGCAGCGCGCTCAGTGACGCCGCCGCCGCCGCCCGCGACACCGCGACCCTGGTGCCGAAACTGGTCGCCGAGGCCAACGCGCTGGGGCAGGGCCTGCCGCCGGCCAACGCCGGCCCCTCGGCCGGGGCGCTCGAGCGCTTCGAGGCGCGCGCGCAGCGCGTGCAGCTGGACGTCACCGCGCTCACCCAGGGCTCGGCCGACCCCGGGCAGGCCGCGCAGCACATCGCCGAGTCGGCCGATTACCTGGGCCAGGTGATCTCCGCGCTGGCCGGCGGCACCTCGGCGCTCGCGCTGCCCAAGGTCACAACGCCCGACGGGCTCAAGCACCTGAAGAACCTCGACTCGATCTACACCGACCTGTCCGCCGCCGTGAAGCGTGCCGTGGGCGCAGCGCCGGCGCTGCCGGCGGCGCAGAGCGCCGCGCGCGCCATCGCCGCGGACGCGCGCGACCTGGCCGCCACCGCGACCGAAGCGCCGCCGCCGCCGACGGGCGGCGGGCTGCTCGGCTACCTGCCGCTGGTGCTGCTGGCGGCAGGGCTCGCGCTGCTGCTGGCCGCGCTCGCCTCGGCGCTGCGCATGCACCGCACGGTGGAGCGCCAGCGCGCCTCCGCGGACGCCCAGCGCAAGGAAACCGACCGCAACCAGCAGGCGATCCTGCGCCTGCTCGATGAGCTCTCGAGCCTCGCCGACGGGGACCTGACGGTGCAGGCCACCGTCACCGAGGACATCACCGGCGCCATCGCCGACTCGATCAACTACGCGGTCGATGCGCTGCGCGGCCTGGTCACCACCATCAACGGCTCGGCGATCCAGCTGGACTCGGCCACCCGCCAGACGCAGTCGCTGTCGCAGCACCTCGCCAAGGCGAGCGGCGCGCAGTCCAAGCAGATCGCCTCGGCCACCGAGTCCGCCGCCAGCATGGCCGCCTCGGTCGAGGAGGTCTCCGGCAACGCCGAGCGCGCCTCGGACGTCGCGCGCCACTCGGTGGAGGTGGCGCACAAGGGCGGCGATGCGGTGCGCCGCACGATCGACGGCATGAACACCATCCGCGAGACCATCCAGGAGACCTCCAAGCGCATCAAGCGCCTGGGCGAGAGCTCGCAGGAGATCGGCAACATCGTCGAGCTCATCAACGACATCGCCGAGCAGACCAACATCCTGGCGCTCAACGCCTCCATCCAGTCCTCCATGGCCGGCGAGGCCGGCCGCGGCTTCGCGGTGGTGGCGGACGAGGTGCAGCGCCTGGCGGAGCGCGCGGCCAACGCCACCAAGCAGATCGAGGTGCTGGTGCGCACCATCCAGACCGACACCAACGAGGCGGTCGTGTCGATGGAGCGCAGCACCACCGACGTGGTGGGCGGGGCGCTGCTGGCCGAGAACGCCGGCGCGGCGCTCGAGGAGATCGAGCAGGTGTCCAACCAGATCGCGAGCCTGGTGCAGAACATCTCCGGCAGCTCGCGCCAGCAGACCGGGGCGGCGCAGAACATCGCCCGCAACATGCAGATACTGAAGGAGATCAGCGCGCAGACCGCCGAGACCACCACCGCCACCTCGGCGGCCATCGCCAAGCTCGCGGAGCTCTCGGCCGGGCTGCGCAAGTCCGCGGCCGGCTTCCGCCTCCCCGGCAGCGGCGCGGAGCGTGCCGCCACCAGCGGCAGCGTGCGGCGCGTCGAGGAAGCCCCGCTCACCACCGCAAAGGTACGGCAGATCTCCGCGCTCGGCGGCTCATGATCCTGCCCCGGAAGCTAGTGCATGCCTGAAGTCGTTTCCCAGACATTCGATCTGGTCGGTCGCGAGGTCAACGTCACGCTCGGCGAGGCCCGCACCGCACTGGAGAGCTACGTCGAGCAGCCCGACAACGTGGCGCTGCTCGAGAAGTGCGTCACGGACCTGCACCAGGTCCAGGGCGTGCTGCGGCTGCTCGAGATCTATGGCGCGGCGCTGCTGGCCGAGGAGATGGAGCACGTCGCCCAGTACCTCATGGCCACGCACAGCGAGCGCAAGAGCCAGGCGGAGAGCCTGGATGCGCTCATGCGCGCCATGGTGCAGCTGCCCGGGTACCTCGAGCGCGTGCTCGCCGGCGGGCGTGACCTGGCGCTGGTGCTGCTGCCGCTGCTGAATGACCTGCGCGCGGTGCGCGGCAGCTCGCTGCTGTCCGAAGGCACGCTGCTCGTGCTCAATCTTAAGTCCGACCAGCAGGCGCAGCCGCACGACGGCACCGCCGGCGAGCCGCCGATGACGGTGGAGCAGTGGGCGCGCCGCCTGCGCGCGCGCTACCAGGTCGGCCTCATCGGCTGGATCCGCGGCGAGCGCGTGGAGCAGCACCTGGAGACCCTCGCCAAGGTCGCCCAGAAGCTCGAGCAGATCGCCACCCGCCAGCCGGTGTTCCAGCTGTGGTGGGTGATCGGCGCGGTGGTGGAGGCCCTGCAGCAGCACGGGCTCGAGGGCGGGCAGTCGGTGAAGCGCCTCCTGGGACTGGGGGATCGCGAGATCCGCCGGCTGTACGAGCAGGGCGAGGCGCGCTACGCGCAGTCCCCGGCGGTGGAGCTGCTCAACAACCTTCTTTATTACGTCGGACGCTCCGAGTCCGCCGGCGCGCGCGTCACCGCGGTGCGCAACTCCTTCCGCCTGACCGAGCTGCTGCCGGTCGATGAGAGCATCGAGCAGGAGCGCGAGAACCTCTCCGCGCCCAGCATCAAGCTCATGCAGACCGTGGCCGCGGCGATCCGCGAGGACCTCGCCAAGGTCAAGGACGTACTGGATATCTTCGTGCGCCGCGGCGCCGGCCAGCCCCAGGAGCTCTACTCCCAGGTCGAGCTGCTGCGCAAGATCGGCGACACGCTCGGCGTGCTCGGCCTGGGCGACCTGCGCGCCAAGGTGCAGTTCGAGACCGACCGGCTGACCAAGATCGTCGAGGGCTCGCTCAAGGCGGACGAGTCGACGCTGGTGGACATCGCCGCGACCCTGATCGGGGTCGAGGACAAGCTCGACGACGGACTCGTGGGCATGATCCTGCCGCGCGACACCGAGGCGCAGCCGGCCGGGGAGGACTCCGAGTTCCAGCAGGTGCAGTCCGCGGTGCTGCGCGAGTGCATCGTGAACCTCGCCCGCATCAAGGAAGCCGTGACGCAGAGCGTCGGCGGCACGCTGGACGCGGCCGGCATGGACAGCTGGCAGGACCTGATGCGCGGCATGAAGGCCGGCCTGCTGCTGCTGGGCAAGGCGCGCGCCGTGGAACTGATCGAGGGCATCACGACGCAGCTGAAGCGCGTGATGCAGCCGGGCATGCACGTGCTGCCGCCGGGCTTCATCGACCGCCTGGCGGACGCCATCGTCAGCGTCGAGTACTACATGGAGACGCTGCAGGCCGGGCGCGCCGATCCCTGGTACATGCTCGACAACGCGCAGGCCTGCGTGCAGGCGCTCGAGCAGCAGGTGACGCCCTCGGTCCCCACGGTGCCGCCGCTGGAGCCCGGGGCGTACGCCAAGACGGTCGCCATCACCAGCGTGCACGCCCGCCCGGCGCAGCCGGACGCGGCCAGCGTGGATGCGGCGGCCCCGACGCTCGCGGTCCCGGTGTCCAAGGCGCCGGCGCTCGCCGAGCACTCCGACCCGGAGCTGGTGAAGCTGTTCATCGAGGAAGCCCACGAGGAACTGGCCAAGATCCAGCACGGCTTCCCGGTGTGGGACGAGAATCCGCTCGAGCGCGACGCCCTGATCACCGTGCGCCGCTCCTTCCATACGCTCAAGGGCAGCGGCCGCATGGTCGGCGCCCGCGATCTGGGCGAATTCGCCTGGTCGATCGAGAACCTCCTGAACCGCGTGCTCGACAACACGCTCACCCGCTCGCCGGCGATCCTGGAGACGCTGCGCGCGGCGATCGCCGCCCTGCCCGAGCTGGTGCAGCAGCTGGAGAAGGGCGCGCCGGTGAAGGCCGATCTCCTCGGCATTTCCTCGCGCGCGCACGCGCTCGCGGCGGGACGCCAGGCGCCCGCGGCGCGCTCACGGGATGAGGAAACCGGCGAGACGCCGGCGCTTTCGGCCACCGCCGCCGCGCCGCGCCCGCAGGTACTGGTGTCGCGGCCGGAGGGCGCCGCCAGGCCGATCCCGGATGACACGCTGCGCGACATCTACGCGCGCGAGACCGCGACCCACGTGTCCACGGTGCGCACCTACCTCGCGCGCGAGGCGAAGCTGCCCGAGCCGCACGCGCTGCCCGAGGAGGTCTACCGCGCCTGCCACACGCTCTCGGGCAGTTCCAAGATGGCGCAGGCGCGCCACGGGATCCGCCTTGCCGAGCCGCTCGATCACTGGCTGCGGCGCGCCTTCGGCAGCGCCCTGGGACTCTCGGGCGAGGACCTCGGGGTCATCTCCGACTGCATGACGGCGATGGAGTCCGTCGCCACGCACCTGGATGAGTCCACCGGCTACTTCGTCAATCACTGGCAGCTGCTCGAGCGCATCGAGCGCAGCGACAAGAGCCTCGATGCGCGCATCGCGGCTGCCGCCGCCGCCGCGCAGGCGGCCGCCGCGCCGGCCGCGGCTGCGGAGCCCGAGGTCAGCGCCGAGGCGGTCGACTTTGATCCGGAGGTCGCCGCGATCTTCACCGACGAGGCCACCGAGCTCATCGAGGCCTCCGAGCGCGCCCTGGCGGACTGGCGCAGCCAGCCTTCGAGCCAGGACCTGCGCCTGGGCCTGAAGCGCCCGCTGCACACGCTCAAGGGCGGCGCGCGCATGGCGGGCATCATGGCGATGGGGGACTTGAGTCACGAGCTCGAGTCGCTCGTGATGCTGGTCGAGAACGGCACGGTGACCGCGGATGGGGCGCTCTTTGATGCCATCCAGGCGAGCCTCGATGAACTGGCGCGCATGCGCGAGCAGGTTATCAACGGCCGCCGCGTGTCTCCGGCGCGCGCCATGCTCGATCGCCTGAAGTCCCTGGGCCGCCCGGGCCAGGCCGGAGCTGCGCCAGCCGCGGCACCGGCGCCCGCGGCGGCCGCACCGCCGCCAGCACCGTTACCACCCGCATCACCGCCGGCCGCGCCGCCGCCGGCCGAAGAGGCCTTCACCTTAACGGACACCGATACGGCCTCCGGCACCATGCTGGCGAAATTCAACGCGGAGCTGCTGTTCACCGAGGAACAGGCAGCCGCGGCCGCCGCGGCCGCAGAGCCTGAACCGCCCGTGGAGCTCCTGGCGCCTGAGCCGGCCGCCGCACCGCCGCCCGCGCCCGTCGCGGCGCCAGCCGCGGCCGCGCCGGCCGAGGCCCGCTGGTCCTCCGTGGGCTCCCTCGCCCCCTCACCCTTTGCACGGCCCCGCGCCGAGCACGAGGAGGGACTGGCGCCGCCGCAGCCGGTGCCGCCGGGCCGCGAGCCGGTCACCGGGGAGCGCCAGGAAATGGCGCGCGTGGACGCGGACCTGCTCGACCAGCTGCTCAACATTTCCGGCGAAGCGAGCATCGCGCGCGCGCGCCTGGAACAGCAGCTCGGAAGCTTCGATTTCAACCTGGGCGAGCTGTCGCGCACGGTGACGCGCCTGAAGGAGCAGCTGCGCAGCCTCGAGATCGAGACCGAGGCGCAGATCCTGCACAAGCACGAGGACGAGGGCGCGCACCGCAGCGAGTTCGACCCGCTCGAGCTCGACCGCTATTCCTCGATCCAGCAGTACTCGCGCGCGCTCGCGGAGACGGCGAACGACGTGGCGAGCATCCAGCAGCTGCTGGAGAACCTCGCCAAGGACACCCAGAGCCTGCTGCAGCAGCAGGCGCGCACCATCACCGAACTGCAGAACGGCCTCATGCGCACGCGCATGGTGCCCTTCCAGCGCCACGTGCAGCGCCTGGCGCGCATCGTGCGCCAGGCCGCCTCCGACACCGGCAAGCGCGTGGAGCTCACCGTCGAGGGCGCCTCCGGGGAACTCGACCGCCAGGTGCTCGAGCGCATGCTGCCGCCCTTCGAGCACATGCTGCGCAACGCGGTGGTGCACGGCATCGAGAAGCCCGACGAGCGCAGCCAGCGCGGCAAGCCCGAGACCGGGCGCATCGTGCTCGAGCTGCACCGCGAGGGCGCCGAAGTCATGGTGCGCCTCACCGACGACGGCGGCGGCATGAACCTCAAGGCCATCCGCGACAAGGCGCTGTCCTTGGGGATGATCAGCCCGGGCAACACCCTGAGCGATGAGGATGCGATGCAGCTCATCCTCGAGCCGGGCTTCTCCACCGCCGGCGCCATCACCCAGCAGGCCGGCCGCGGCGTCGGCATGGACGTGGTGGCCACCGAGATCAAGCGCCTGGGCGGCGCCCTGCACATGGAGACCAAGCCCGGCGAGGGCACCGTCTTCACCATCCGCCTGCCGCTCACGCTCGCCATCAGCCACGCGCTGGTGGTGCGCACCGACGAGGAGTATTACGCGCTGCCGCTGCCGACCGTGGAGGGCGTGCTGCGCCTCTCCAAGGCCGAGGTGGCGGCGCACCTGGGCCGCGATGCGGCCGTGTTCGACTACGGCGGCCAGAAGTACCGCTTCCAGCACCTGGCGACGTTCGTCGGGCTGACCCCCTCCGAGCTGCCCGGGCAGGACGTCACCATCCCGGTGGTGCTGGTGCGCGCCGGCGAGCACTCCACCGGGCTCGTGGCCGATGAGCTCGTCGGCAGCCGCGAGATCGTGGTGAAGTCGGTGGGCCCGCAGATCTCCGGGATCCGCGGCATCTCCGGCGCCACGATCCTCGGCGACGGCCGCATCGTCATCATCCTCGACATCGGCGCGCTGGTGCGCGCCGAGTGGCGCACGCGCGCGCAGGCGCCGACGCCGCCGCGCGAGCGCGGCGACCGCCGCACCTTTGCCATGGTGGTGGATGACTCGATCACCGTGCGCCGCGTGACGCAGCGGCTGCTGGAGCGCAACGGCATGCGCGTGCTCACCGCGCGCGATGGCATGGATGCCGTGGCGCTGCTGCAGGACAACGTCCCCGACGTGATCCTGCTCGACATCGAGATGCCGCGCATGGACGGCTACGAGGTCGCCGCGCACGTGCGCAACGACCCGCGCCTGAAGGACGTGCCGATCATCATGGTCACCTCGCGCGTGGGCGAGAAGCACCGCGCGCGCGCCATCGAGCTCGGCGTGGATGACTACCTCGGCAAGCCCTACCAGGAGGCGCAGCTGCTGGATGCCATCGCCCCGCTGGTCGAGCGGCGGCGGGCCGCCACGCGCTACGCCGGCGCTTCCGGGAGTTAAGCCATGGCCGAACGCGTCGCCGAGATCTACAGCCTCCTCATCCCGCTGGTCGATGGCCGGCTCATCATCCCGCGCGCCTGCATCGCGGAGGTGGTGGGCTTCCAGACGCCCTCGGAGATGACCGGCGCGCCGCCGTGGTACATCGGCACCGTGCCGTGGAACGGCAAGGCGGTGCCGCTGGTGTCCTTCGAGGGCGCCTGCGGGCAGATGATCCCGCCAGCGAGCGGACGCACGCGCATCGTCATCGTGCATGCGCTCGGCACCCGGGTCGAGGGCGGCAACTTCGCGCTGGTGAGCCAGGGCTTCCCGCAGCTGGTGCGGGTGAGCTCGGACGTGGTGCGCCCGGACAACTCGCGCGTCTTCCCCGAGCGTGCGCCGGTCATCTGCCAGATCCGCATGGTGAACGAGACGCCGCTGGTGCCGGACCTGCAGCGCCTCGAAGAGATGATCGCCGAAGAGACCAGCATCAGCGCCGCCTGAGGCGCGGCGCGGGCTCGCCTGCCGCAGCCGGCCACAAGGGGCCCTCCGCAGCACCGGCCCCCGCGGTTGCCATCGGACCCATGTGATGGGCACTATCGCGGCCCCGACGGCGCCGCCCGATGCCCACCAGCACCACCAACAGCCGCGATCGCAGCCCCGCCCCGCCCGAGTCCGGGAATGACGCGGCGCTCCTGCGCGGGCGTGCCTGCTTCGAGCGCCAGGAGTGGGACGATGCCTTCGAGGCGCTCGCGCGCGCCGACGCGGCGCACCCCCTCGGCGCCGAGGACCTGCACCGGCTCGCCTGGTCGGCGGGCCTCTCCGCGCGCGATGAACAGATGCTCGCCACCCAGGAGCGCGTCTACCACGCGCGCCTGCAGGCGGGCGAGGCGCTGGCCGCGGCCCGCGCGGCATTCTGGCTCGGGTTCCGGCTGCTGGCGCGCGGGGAGGCCTCGCGCGCGAGCGGCTGGCTGAGCCGCGCCCAGCGCCTGGTCGACAGCCACGGCGAGGACTGCGTCGAGCAGGGCTACCTGCTGCTGCCGGCCGGCCAGCGGCACCTGAGCGCGGGGGAGGCCGCCCGGGCGATCGAGTGCGCCGCGCGCGCCGCGCTCATCGGCGAGCGCTTCGCGGAAGTGGACCTGATCGCCTTTGCGCGCAACCTCAAGGGGCGGGCGCTGCTGGCCGCCGGGCAGATCGCGCCGGGCCTGAGCAGCCTGGACGAGGCGATGGTGGCGGCCACCGCGGGCGAGCTGTCGCCGGTCGTGACCGGCATCGTCTACTGCTCCGCCATCGCCAGCTGCCACCGCGTGTTCGCGCTGGAGCGGGTGCGCGAGTGGACCGCGGCGCTGTCGCGCTGGTGCGAGGCGCATCCACAGCTGGGCCTGTTCACCGGCCACTGCCTGGTGCACCGCGCCGAGGTCATGCAGATGAGCGGCGCATGGGCCGAGGCGGTGGCGGAAGCCCAGCGCGCGGTCAGCCGCTGCGTGCGCGACATCGAGCGCGATGCCGCCGGCCGTGCCCATTACCAGGCCGCGGAAATCCACCGCCTGCGCGGGGAGTACGCACTGGCGCAGAGTGCCTACCGCGAGGCCAGCCGCGCCGGCTTCGAGCCGCAGCCCGGACTTGCGCTGCTGCGCCTGGCGCAGGGCGACGCGCAGGCCGCCGCCAGCGCCAGCCGCCGCATGGTGGGCGCCACCCACGAGCCGCTGGCGCGCACGCGCTATCTGCCCGCGCACGTGGAGATCATGCTCAGCGTGGGTGACGTGGCCGAGGCGCGCGCGGCGAGTGCGGAGCTGGAGACGACCGCGGCGACTCTGGATACCGAGGTGCTGCGGGCGATCGCCGCGCACGCCTCGGGCTCGCTGCACCTGGCCGAGGGGCGGCCCCAGGCGGCCGTCGCTCCGGCGCGGCGTGCGTTCGCCTTCTGGCAGCAGCTCGGCGCCCCGTACCTCGCCGCGCGGCTGCGGGTGCTCCTGGCACGCGCCGCGCTCGCGCTCGGGGACGCGGACGGGGCGCGCCTGGAACTGGAGTGCGCGCAGGAGGTGTTCGCGCGACTCGGGGCGCAGCCCGACCGCGCCGCCCTCGCGGAGCTCGCGCGCCGGCTGGCAGCCACCGAGGGGGCGGGGGCGCCCGAGAGTGGCCACGGACTCACGGCGCGCGAGCTGCAGGTCCTGCGGCTCATCGCCACCGGCAGGACCAACAAGCAGATCGCCCGCGAGCTTTCCCTGAGCGAGAAGACCATCGACCGCCACGTGAGCAACCTCTTCGCCAAGGCGAAGGTCGCCTCGCGCGCGGCCGCCACCGCCTTCGCCTACGAGCGCAAGCTGATCTAGGCCCCGCAGGGGCGAACTACCCACGCCGCGGCGCAGGCGCAGTGGGTGATTCGCCCGAAGTCGCAGCACCCCGGTACGCCTAGGCTTCCCGTCCGCACCCACCGCGGACCAGGAGCACGCCATGACCGTCAACGACCCCACGCAACTGATCGAGGAAGGCGCCGCCGCCATCAGGCTCAGCGGGCCCGGCCCGCGCCCTGCAGGCCCACGGCGGCAGAGCTTCGACGTGATCGTGATCGGCGCCGGCCAGGCCGGGCTCTCGGTCGGCTATCACTTAGCCGCCGCCGGCCTGCGCTTCGTCATCCTCGAGGCGCACGCGCGCATCGGCGATGCCTGGCGGGCGCGCTGGGACTCGCTGCGCCTGTTCACGCCGGCGAAGTTCGACGGCCTGCCGGGCATGGCCTTCCCCGCCCCGCGCAACTACTTCCCGACCAAGGACGAGATGGCGGATTACCTGGAGGCTTATGCCAGGCGATTCGCGCTCCCCGTGCGCACGGGCGTGCGGGTCGGGCGCCTGTTCCAGCGCGGCACGCGCTACGTGGTTGCCTCGGGCGCGGGCGAGTTCGAGGCCGCGCAGGTGGTGGTGGCGATGGCGAAGTACCAGCAGGGCCGGGTGCCGGCCTTCGCCGCCTCCCTGTCCGGACAGATCACGCAGCTGCACTCGCAGGCCTACCGCAACCCGGCGCAGCTGCGCCCCGGGGCCGTGCTGCTCGTCGGCGCGGGCAACTCCGGCGCCGACATCGCGCTCGAGGCGGCGCGCGCCGGTCACGCGACCTACCTTTCCGGCCGCGATACCGGTGAGCTGCCGTTCCGCCCCGAGGGCTTCCTCGGCCGCCATCTGCTGGGGCGCCTGGTACTGCGGCTGGTGTTCCATCGCCTGCTCACGGTGAACACCGCGCTCGGGCGCAAGGCGCGGCCGGCGGTGCTCGCCAACGGCGGGCCGCTGATCCGGGTCAAGCGCGCGGACCTGCGCGCCGCGGGCGTGCAGCGCGTGGAGCGCGTCACGGGCGTGCGCGAGGGTCGGCCGCAGCTGGCGGACGGGCGCCTGCTCGAGGTCGCCAACCTCATCTGGTGCAGCGGCTTCGAGGCGGGCTTCGAGTGGATCGAGCTGCCGGTGTTCGATGCCGGCGGCGCGCCGCGGCACACGAGTGGCATCGCCGACGGGCTGCCGGGGCTGTATTTCGTCGGCCTGCCGTTCCTGCACGCGATGTCCTCCTCCATGATCCACGGCGTGGGCCGGGATGCGGCGCGCATCGCCCGCGCGATCCTGCGCAGCCGCGCCTGCCCGCTCAGGGTTGCGGCGCCGGCGGGAGCGGCTTTCTGAACCGCAGCACCACCTGATCGGTCCGGCCGCGGATCGAGGGATCAAACACCCGCAGCGCATGCGAGTCGGCGGGGTTGCGCAGCGCCGCGCTCTCGGCCTCCAGCACGAACCCGGCCGCCGTGACCTCGCGCACGATCGCCTGCGGGTCGATGCGATGCAGCGTCTCGGTGTCACGCAGCCCGGAACCGGGCTGCGCCGCATGGTCGATGACGATGAAGGCGCCGCCGGGCTTCAGCGCGCGCCATACCGCGGCGTTGAAGCGCGCGACATCGGTGGGCGCCATGAACCGGTCATGCAGGTCGTGGTAGTCCTGCGCGGTCCACACCAGGTCCAGGGGCTCGGGCACGGCGAACTGTTCCGCCGCCCCGGTGAGCACCTGCACGTTGGCGTAATGCGGATCCCCGGCGAGGGCGCGGGTGCCGGCGATCTCGGTGGGGGCGCAGTGCGCGAGCTGCTCGGCGGGCAGGAAGGCGTACACCCGTCCGCCCTGTGCGACCAGCGGGCTGAGGAGGCGCGTGAAATAGGCGTTGCCCGGCATGAAATCCGCGACCTTGTCCCCGGGCTTCACGCCCGCAAAGGCGAGGAGCTCCGCGGGCTTGCGCCGGGCATCGCGCTCGACCTGCTCGCGCGGGCGCGCGGCATCGGCGAGCGCGGCGCTCACGTAACCGGCCACGGCCTCACCGCCGGCGCGCGCACTGAGCGCCAGCAGCAGCGCCAGGGCCACGCAGGGTGTCGTCACTCTGGCAGGCATCGGTTCGGCTCCTTGGGCGCAGCGCGCCGCGCAGCGGGCGGGATTTGCGTGGCGGAGCGTACGAGTTAAAGTGCGCTTTAAGTCAAGGAGCACTCCCATGGCAGGCGTTCCCATCGGCACCCTGGCGCGGGCCACGGGCCTTGCGCCCTCCACCATCCGTTACTACGAAAGCGCGGGGCTGCTGCCCAAGCCGGCGCGACAATCCGGCCAGCGCCGCTACGGCCCGGAGGCCACGGCGCGCCTGAAGATCATCCAGCTGGCGCGCGACGCGGGCTTCACGATCGCGGAGACCCGCACCTTCCTCGGCGGCGGGGCGGACCGGCGCACGCCGGCGGCACGCTGGCGCGCGCTGGCGCAGCAGAAGCTCGCGCAGATCGATTCCCTCACGGAGCGCCTGGCACGCATGCGCACGCTGCTCGACTCGAGCTTCCACTGCGGGTGTGTTCGGATCGAGGACTGCGAGCGCGCGGTACTGCGCTCCTGTGCGCAGGACAACGCGCGCAAGAGCGGGCCGGGCTCGCCGAGAAGGTCCTAGAAGTCCCCGAACTCGCGCTGCAGCAGCGCCAGCGCGGCGATGGCGGCGGTCTCGGTCCTGAGCACGCGCGGCCCCAGGCGCACGCCGATGAACCCGGCGGCCACCGCGCGCTCCTGCTCCTCCTCGGTCAGTCCGCCCTCCGGCCCGATGAGCACGGTGACGGCGCGCACCGGTTTGGGCACGTCCGGGATGCGCAGGCGCGAGCTCGGGGAGAGCAGCAGCCGGGTGGACTCGCCCGCATCGGCGGCGAGGAACTGCGCGAGCGGCAGCGGCGGCAGCACCTGCGGCGGGCGGTTGCGCCCGCTTTGCTCGCAGGCCGCGACCGCGATCGCGCGCCAGTGGCTGAGCTTGCGCTCGGACTGCCGGTCATCGAGGCGCACCACGCTGCGCTCGGTCAGCACCGGCACGAGGTGCGTGGCGCCGAGCTCGGTCGCCTTCTGCACCACGAGATCCATGCGCTCCCCGCGCGAGACCCCCTGGGCGAGGGTGAGCGTGAGCGGCGACTCGCGCCGGATCTCGCGCTCTTCCCCGACCAGCACCGTTGCCTCCCCGCCGCGCGCAGCCTCGAGGCGGCCGGCGAACTCGCTCCCCCCGCCGTTGAAGAGCGTCACCGGGTTGCCGGCGCGCAGGCGCAGCACGCGCGTCACATGGCCCGCGGCGCTGCCGGTAAGCACCACACGAGCGCCGGCTGCGAGCGGCGCGTCCACGAACACGCGGCTCAGGCGCACGCGAGCTCGATGCCCTCGCGGGCGACCTCGACCATGAGGTCGATCTCCGCAGGCGTCACCACGTAGGGGGGCATGAAGTAGACGACGTTGCCGATGGGGCGCAGCAATACGCCGCGCGCGAGCGCGTGGCGGTACACCGCAAGCCCGCGGCGCTCCTGCCAGGGGTAGGGCACGCGGTGCGCCTTGTCGCGCACGAACTCGGCCGCCACGATCAGGCCGCGCTGGCGCACCTCGGCCACGTGCGGGTGGTCCTCGAGGGCGCGTGCGCGTGCCCCCAGGTGCCCGGCGAGCACGCGGTTCTTCGCCAGCACGTCGTGCTCGCGGAACAGGGCGAGACTTGCGCGCGCGGCGGCGCAGGCGAGCGGGTTGCCGGTGAAGCTGTGCGAGTGCAGGAAGGCATTGAGCTTCACGTACTCATCGTAGAAGGCCGCGTACACCTCATCGGTGGTCAGCACCGCCGACAGCGGCAGGTAGCCGGCGGTCAGTCCCTTGGACAGGCACAGGAAGTCCGGGCGGATGCCGGCCTGCTCGCAGGCGAAGAAGGTGCCGGTGCGCCCGAAGCCGACCGCGATCTCATCGGCGATCAGGTGCACCTGGTGGCGGTCGCAGGCCTCGCGCAGCAGCGCGAGGTACACCGGGTCGTACATGCGCATGCCGCCGGCGCACTGCACCAGGGGCTCCACGATCACCGCGCACGCCTCGTGCGCGTGCTGCGCGAGTGCGGCCTCCATGTGGGCGAACTGCGCGCGGCTGTGCGCTTCCCAGCTCACCCCGGCGGCGCGGTGGAAGCAGTCCGGGGAGGCCACGGTGATCACCGGCATGAGCAGCGGCTGGTAGATCTGCTTGTAGAGCTCGACGTTGCCGACCGCGAGCGCCCCCAGGGTCTCACCGTGGTAGCTGTTGGCGAGGGTGATGAAGCGCTGCTTGGCGCTGCGGCCGACGTTGCGCCAGTAGTGGAAGCTCATCTTCACGGCGACCTCCACCGCGGAGGAGCCGTTGTCGGCGTAGAAGCAGCGCGTGAGTCCCTCAGGTGCGAGCGCGGTGAGTTCCTCGGAGAGTGCGATCACCGGCTCGTGCGTGAAGCCGGCGAGGATCACCTGCTCGAGCGCCTCGAGCTGCGCCCGTACCGCGGCGTTGATCGCCGGGTGCGCGTGCCCGAACAGGTTCACCCACCAGGAGCTCACCGCATCCAGGTAGCGCTTGCCGTCGAAGTCCTCCAGCCACGCCCCCTGGCCGCGGCGGATGGGGATGGGCGGCAGCGCCTCGTGATCCTTCATCTGCGTGCACGGGTGCCACACGTGGGCAAGATCGCGTGCCACCCAGGGGGCGTTGCGGGAAGTCATGCGCGCAATTGTGACAAAATCTCGGACGGCGCCGCACGGCGTCTTTAAGATAAATGCCGCGATGACCGCCGCCATGCCCGCACTTGCGATCGATGCCGCCGCGGGCCTGCTGCTCGGGGCCCGCCAGGTGCTCTCGCCGTATTGCGATTCGCGCCCGGCGCCGGCGCTGCCGGAGCTCATCCTCGTGCACGGCATCAGCCTGCCGGCCGGGGAATTCGGCGGCCCGTGGATCGACCGGCTGTTCACCGGCAACCTGCCGGCGGAGGCCCACCCGGACTTTCGCGAGCGTGCCGCGCTGCGGGTGTCCGCCCACGTCCTGATCCGCCGCGACGGGGAGCTCACGCAGTACGTGCCCTTTACCGAGCGCGCCTGGCATGCGGGCGTCTCCGCCTACCGCGGCAGGAGCGGCTGCAACGACTTCTCGGTGGGGATCGAGCTGGAGGGCACGGACGAGACGCCCTACACCGACCACCAGTACGCGCAGCTGGTGCACCTCAGCGCCGCCCTCATCGGCGCCTATCCCTCGCTCTCGGCCGAGCACCTCGTGGGCCACTGCGACGTCGCCCCCGGGCGCAAGACCGATCCGGGCGCCTCGTTCGAGTGGCCGCGGCTGCGTGCCGCGCTGGCGGCGCGCCTCGGGGGAGCCTGAGCGCTACTTCGAGCGCTCGTGGCGCCACAGCACCTCGGTGCCGCGCTCGTGGCGCGCCAGCACGCGCGCGATCACGAACAGCAGGTCCGAGAGGCGGTTGAGGTACTGCGGCACGTGCGGGCTCACGCTCTGCTGCTGCGCCAGCGTCCACACGCGCCGCTCGGCGCGCCGCGCGATGGTGCGCGCCAGGTGGCAGGCCGCCGCCGCCGGGCCCCCGCCGGGCAGGATGAATTCCTTCAAGGCCGGCAGCGCGTCGTTGAAGGCATCCAGCTCCTGCTCCAGGCGCGTCACCTGCGCGGCGCTGATGGCGGTGTGGCCGGGGATGCACAGCTCCCCGCCCATGTCGAACAGCTCGTGCTGCACTTCGAGCAGGCAGGAGGTGACCGCGCGCGGCAGCTCGGGGACGGCGAGCAGCACGCCGATGGCGCTGTTGAGTTCATCGACCGTGCCGTAGGCCTCCACGCGCACGGAGTCCTTGGGCACGCGGCTGCCATCGCCGAGCCCGGTAGTGCCATCATCCCCGGTGCGCGTGTAGATTTTGCTCAGGCGGTTCCCCATCCCCGTATCCTAAGCGAATATGGCATCCAAGGAACTCACCGCGGCGATCGAGGCCGCGCAGGCGGCGGCTGAGGTCATCCGCTCCTTCTATCGCCGCAACCCGCGCGTGCGCATCAAGCCGGACGACTCCCCGGTCACCGAGGCCGATGTGGCCGCCGAGGAAGTGATCAAGTCGACCCTCGCCCGGCACTTCCCCGGCTACGGCTTCTACGGCGAGGAAACCGGCCAGCATGCGATGGGCGCCGAGAGCATCTGGCTGGTCGATCCGATCGATGGCACCAAGTCCTTCGTGCGCGAGGCGCCGTTCTTCTCCACCCAGATCGGACTCATGCGTGCCGGGGAACTGGTGGTCGGGGTCTCGAGCGCGCCGGCCTATGAGGAGTTCGCCTGGGCGGAAAAGGGCGAGGGGGCGTTCCTCAACAAGGAACGCGTGCGGGTGAGCGAGGTGGCGCAGCTCAAGGAGGCGTTCGTCTCCACCGGCAACATGAAGAGCCTGACGCTGACGCCGCGCTGGGAGCGCTTCGGGGAACTGGTGCGCAACGTGGCCCGCATCCGCGGCTACGGTGACTTCGCGCACTACCACCTGCTCGCGCGCGGCTCGCTCGACGTCGTCATCGAGACCGACATCGTCATCTACGACATCGCCGCCCTCACCGTGATCGTGCAGGAGGCCGGCGGCACCTTCACCGACCTCGAGGGCGCCCCCGTGGGGCTTGGCATCAAGAGCGTGCTCGCCACCAACGGGCCGCTGCACGCAGCCGTGCTCGCCTGCCTTTAGGCCGTGACGAACACCCGCCGCCCCTCCGCGCCGAGCTCGAGCATCGGGGCCATGTAGAGCTCGCTTAAGGTCGCGGCGGTGAGTGCCGTGGCGACCGGTCCCAGGCTCCAGCGCCCGTCCCCGAACAACAGCAGCACCCGATCGGCGAAGCGCGCCGCCAGGGTGGGGTCGTGCAGCGTGGTGATGACCGTGTTGCCGGCGCTCGCCAGCTGCCGGAACAGCGTGAGCACGGCGAGCTGGTGGTGCGGGTCGAGGTGATTGGTGGGCTCATCGAGCAGGTAGGTGTGCGCCTGCTGCGCCAGGAGCGCCGCGACCGCGACGCGGCGCTGCTCGCCGCCCGAGAGCGTGTCGGTGCGGCGCGTGGCGAAGTCCGCCATGTCGACCGCGGCGAGCGCCGCGAGCGCCAGGCGCTCGTCCTCGGCCGTCTCCCACTGCCACAGCGCCAGGTGCGGGTGGCGGCCGATGAGCACGGTCTCCAGGGCGGTGGTCACGAAGGCATCCTCGATGTCCTGCGGCAGCAGCCCCAGGCGCAGCGCCACGGCGCGCCGCGACAGGCTCGCGATCGGCGTGCCATCGAGGGACACCTCGCCCGCTGCGGGCGCGCGCAGGCCCGCGAGCGTGTGCAGGGTCAGGGTCTTGCCCGAGCCGTTGCGGCCGAGGATGGCCACCAGCTCCCCCGGGGAGAACTCCACCGCCAGCTCCCGCACCAGCTCCCGCGGCCCGGCGCGCACGCCGACGCCGGCGACGCTGAGTCCCTGCGGCGCGGGCGTCAGGGGCGCGTCCACCGGATCTCCAGTGCCGTGGCGGGACCTACGATCACGTGGCCGAGGCTGCTCGGCATTTCCCACTCGCTGGCCGACACCGGGCGCCGCCCGGCCATGATCTCGGTCTCCTCCTGAGGCACGAGCGGCTGCTGGTCCGGGTCGGCGTAGCCGTCAGGGTAGAGCGGTGCGCCGCTGGCGAGGTCGTACTTGTCACTCGCCCCCACGGTATGCAGGAACTCGTGGGCGATGATCATGGCGTTGGCGCCGGTCATGCTGTCATCGGCGAACGCGTGCACCACGCCCACCAGGCCCTTCTGCAGGCCGTGGCTGTCCGGGACGTGCTCGAGGTTGGCCGGGTCGTGGTAGAGCACGAAGATGCGCACGCGCGAGGGCGCATGCCCGGGGAAGCTCGTGGCGCGCATGGCGAACCAGCGCATCTTCAGGCTCCACCAGGCGATGCCGAGCGGGCCGGCGCCGGGGGGCAGCGCCGGCGGCAGCTGCGTGCCCTGCGGGTAGAGCTCCAGGTGCACCGGCTCATCGAGGGTGAGCCCGTAGCGATGGCCCTCGCGGGCGAGGAACGTCTCGATGTCGGTGAACTGTTTCGGGGTCAGCCGCGCGATGTATTGCTGCGCCTGCGGGGAGGCGTCGGCGTTGAGCGGGAAGACGCCCACCCACAGCGTCTCCTGCCAGCCTTGCGTGCGGGTGCGGTCGAGCCACTGCTGCCCGGCGACGATCGCCAGCACCAGGAGCAGGACGCTGACACGCAGGGTCTTCCACACGGGGCGTGCGCGCGCGGCCGGCGGGGCTTACGGCTGCAGCCGCGTCGCCGACCAGGGACCGCTCCTGAAGGAGCCGTCCTTCGCGCGCGCGATCTCGCGCGTCCAGCGCGCGCGGTCGTGCATGCGCGCATCCCCCTCGACCCACAGCTCCACCGCCTCCGCCCACAGGCGGTAACCGCCCCAGTGCGGCGGGCGCGGCACCTCGTGGTCCACGCGCTCATCCGCGCCCGGCGCCCCGGGCACCGGGGTGCCGAAACGCGCGGCGGTGTCCGCCACCGACTTGAGCAGCGCGGCGCGCGAGTCAAGCGGCGCGCTCTGCGCGCTCGCCCAGGCGGCCACGCGCTTCGGCCAGGCGCGCGCGGCGAAGTAACGGTCGCTGTCGGCGGCGGGTGCGAAGGCGATCGGGCCCTCCACCCGCACCTGGCGGTGCAGCGCGTCCCAGTGCATGACGGCCGCCGCGCGCGGGTTGTCCTTCAGCTGCTTGCCCTTCACCGAGAGGTAGTTGGTGTAGAACACGAGGAAGCCCGGCTGCGGCACGATGTCCCGGCACAGCACCACGCGGGCGGAAGGCTGACCGTCGGCGCCGCTCGTGGCGAGCACCATGGCGTTGGGATTGGGCTGCAGCCGGGCGGCGAAGGCCTCCTTCAGCCACGCGCCAGCCACCGCCAGCGGCTCCTCCGGGAGCGGATCGGGCAGGAATTCGCTGGGGGCGTCCATGGGTGCGGCAATGTTAGAGCGTTTCGGCGCGCGCTGTCTTGCAGGGCGCCCCCGGGCCCGCTAGAAAGGTAAGCAGCCTCAGGAGCCCCTCCCATGACCCCCGATCCCGTGACGCTGGAGGATCTGCGCCAGCGCGTGACCGACATTGACCGAGCGCTGATCGCGCTGGTGGCCGAACGCAAGGCCGTGAGCGAGGAGGTCGCGCGCGTCAAGCGCGCCAGCGGCACCCCGACCCGCGATTACCAGCGCGAGCGCGACGTGATCCTGGGGGTGCGCAGCATGGCGAGCGAGCGCGGCGTGTCCCCGGAGCTGGCCGAGCAGCTCCTGCGGCTGCTCATCCGCTCCTCCCTCACCACCCAGGAGCACGCGAGCGTGGTCGCCCGCGGCGCGGGCAGCGGCCGGCGCGCCCTGGTCATCGGCGGCGCCGGCAAGATGGGCCACTGGTTCGTGGGCTTCCTCGCCTCGCAGGGTTTCAGCGTCGAGGTGGCCGATCCTGCGCCCGTGGACGCGGCCGCGGGCGCGGGGCGCGTGGCTGACTGGCACAGCACCGATCTCAAGCACGATTTCATCGTGCTCGCCACACCGCTCGGCGCCACGGACGCGATCCTGAAGGATCTCGCGCTGCGCCGCCCGCCCGGGGTGATCTTCGATGTCGGCTCGCTCAAGTCCCCGCTGCGCGCGGGCCTGCTCGCCCTGAAGTCGCACGGCTGCAAGGTCACCTCCGTGCATCCCATGTTCGGTCCGGACACGGAGCTGCTCTCCGGGCGCCACGTGGTGTTCGTCGATTTGGGGAACGAGGCGGCGCTCGCGGCCGCGCGCGAGCTCTTCGCCCCCACCATGGCCGAGCAGGTGGTGATGAGCCTGGATGATCACGACCGCCTCATCGCCTACGTGCTCGGCCTGTCGCACGCGCTCAACATCGCCTTCTTCACCGCGCTCGCCGAAAGCGGCGAGGCCGCACCGAAGCTGGCGCGCATGTCGAGCACCACCTTCGATGCACAGCTGGACGTGGCCAGCCGCGTCGCCCAGGAGAGTCCGGAGCTGTATTATGAAATACAGAGCCTCAATGACTACGGCGCCGAGTCGCTCGAGGCCCTCTCGCAGGCCGTGGAGCGGCTGCGCACCGCGGTGTTGTCTCAGGACCACACAACATTTGTTGCTTTGATGCGCCGCGGACGCGATTATCTGGAGGACCGGCGCAGCGTCGCGGAGCGCCGGGCCTGACTCAAGGGCCGCAAGAGGACTGAAGCCCTGATGCGCCGACCGCAGAGCGAGCCGCTGGCGAGTGACACGCCGGCCAAGGAAGCACTGGGCCTCGAGGGCGAGCACCGCCAGCTCAAGGCCCGGCTCGCGGCACTCACCGAGGAGGTGAGCCGCAACGAGGCCCTGCTGCGCAAGACCCAGGAGCGCGAGCTGGAGCTGCTGCGCGCCGGCTCCCTCACGCAGCTGTTCGAACGGCTGATCGGGGGACTGAAGAGCTCCTATCAGCTCGATGGCGTGTCGCTGGTGCTCAACGACCCGCAGCACGAGATCCGCCACCTGCTCTCCGGGGACGGGCTCGAGCAGCTGCAGGGGGTGTCGTTCGTGGACGCGCTCGTCACTGTCGCACCCCAGCTGCCCAACCTCGACCGGCCCTGGCTCGGTGCCTTCCGCAAGGCCGATCACGAGCTGCTCATGCCCCAGGGCATGCGCCACGGCAGCCTCGCCCTCATCCCGCTGCGCCGCCACGAGCAGCTCGACGGCGTGCTGATCTTCTCCAGCACCGATGCGTCGCGCTTCACGCAGGACCTGGCGAGCGACTTCCTGGCCCACCTCGGGGTGGTCGCGGCGATCTGCATCGAGAACGCGGTCAACCGCGCGCGGCTGCTGCGCAGCGGCCTCACCGACTTCCTCACCGGCTTCCACAACCGCCGCTACCTGCACGCGCGCCTGCGCGAGGAACTGGGTCGGGCGCAGCGCGCCCGCCAGTCACTGGTGTGCCTGATGATCGACGTGGACCACTTCAAGCGCATCAACGACCAGCACGGGCACCTGGCCGGGGACACCGTGCTGCGCGAGGTGGCGCACCGCATCGATGCGGAGATGCGCATCAGCGATACCGGCGCGCGCTTCGGCGGCGATGAGTTCGCGATCGTGCTGACGCAGGCCGACATCGCCGACGGGGAGCGGGTGGCGGGGCGCGTGCTGCACACCGTGCGCAACCACCCCGTGGCCATCAGCAAGCAGCACACCGAGACCGTGACGCTCTCGATCGGCGTCGCCGCCGCGCAGCCCGGGCCCGGCGCGCGCGACTACAAGGTGCTGGCGGAGCGGCTGATCTCGGAGGCCGACGCGGCGCTCTACCGTGCCAAGAGCGCCGGGCGCAACCGCCTGGCGACCTCCCCCAACATCGTCTCCTGAAGGCGCCGCCCGGGGCCGGCCACTAGCGGCGCTGGCGCAGCAGCACCACGAACAGCGGCGCCCCGACGAGCGCCATAATCGCCCCCACCGGCAGCTGCCGGGGAGCTGCGATGGTGCGCGCCACCAGGTCGGCGGCTGCGAGCAGCATGCCGCCGGAGAGCGCCGCCGCCGGCGCCACCAGGCGGTGGTCGCTGGTACGCAGCACCAGGCGCACCGCGTGCGGGGTGATCAGTCCCACGAAACCGACCGTGCCGGCGCTCACCACCGCGATGGCGGTGAGCGTGGCGCACACGATGAACAGCACCGTGCGCCACGCCTCCAGCGCCAGGCCGACGGTGCGGGCGCGCAGCTCGCCGGCGGCGAGCACGTTCAGTGGCCGCGCCAGCAGGATCGCGGCCGCGACCGCGATGAGGGCCGCGCCCGCGCTTAGCCACGGCTGCACCGCCCACTCAAGATCCCCGGCCAGCCAGAACACCATGCCGCGCACCCGCGAGGAGTCGGCGAGCGCGAGCAGCACGCTCACCAGCGCCCCGCAGGCGCTCGCCAGCACCACCCCGGTGAGCAGCAGGCGCGGCGTGCCGCCGCCGCGGGCCAGCAGGTAGACGAGCCCCACGGCCCCGAGCGCCCCGGCCACCGCCGCGGACTGCACCACGAAGGCGGCGGCGCCGGCGATCATGGCGAGCAGCGCCCCCACCGCCGCGCCGCCGGAGACCCCGAGCACGTAAGGGTCGGCGAGGGAGTTGCGGAACAGGGCCTGCAGCAGCACCCCGGACAGGGCCAGCAGGCTCCCCACCCCGAAGGCGGCCAGCACCCGCGGCAGGCGCACCGCGATGAGCACGTTGCGGGTGGCCTCATCGCCCGAGCCGGCCAATGCCGCGAGCGCCTCGCGCAGGCCGATGCCGGAGCTGCCGGTGAGGAGCGCCACCAGGAACACCACGGCGGCGAGCAGCGCGAGGATCACGAGGGTGCGCCATGGTGAGCGCACCGCTGCTTGCGGTACCGGCGTTGCCACTGTGCCCACACGCATCCTGCAAGGTTGGGGAAGGCCCGCTAGCCTCATCGAAATTGTTGGAAAACACCATCCCCGCAAGGCCTCGCGCATGCGGTGCGTACGGCCGCCGCGCGCTGTGGCAGACTCTGGACCCACACAATGAGCGACGTCATCGACCCGGATGGTTTCCGCGCCAACGTCGGCATCGTCCTGATGCAGGGCGCGGAGGTCTTTCTGGGGCGGCGCACCGGGGGCAAGGGCTGGCAGTTCCCGCAGGGCGGGCTGCGCCGCGGGGAGTCGCTCGAGCAGGCGCTGTTTCGCGAACTCGACGAGGAGATCGGCGTCGCCGAGTCGCACGTGCAGCTCGTCGGGCAGACCGAGCGCTGGCTGCGCTACCGCCTGCCGGCGCGCTACGTGCGGCGCAACCAGAAGCCGCTGTGCACCGGGCAGAAGCAACGCTGGTTCCTGCTGCGCCTCAAGGGCGAGGCGAGCTTCGATTTTGCCCGCACCAGCGAGCCGGAGTTCGACCAGTTCCGCTGGGTGCCGTACTGGGAACCGGTGCGCGAGGTCATCTACTTCAAGCGCCCGGTGTACGTGCGCGCGCTCAGCGAACTCGCCGGGCTTGCCTTTCCGCGCGGCAAGCAGCCGCCGTTTCCGGAGTGGTGGTCCGAGTACGCCGAGCCGAAGAAGGGCGCGGACGCCGCGGAGCCCGGCTGACGGCCGCGCCTTGGGTCCGCTCGCGTCCCTGTTCGGCAAACACGACGGCACCCCGCAGGTGGTGCGCACCCGCGCGCCGGCGCTGCGCACCGCGCTGCTCATCGCCGCGCTCCTCATCGCGCTGTTCGCTCTGTACGTCGTCTACGAGCTCGGCCGCTACAACGCCGGCTACGACCGCCAGGCCGTGGCGCAGCAGCGCACCGAGCTCGAGGTGAAGATCGAGCACCTGGAGAAGGACAACCGCGAGATGCGCACCCAGCTGGCGGAGCTGGACACCTTCCGCGTCGGGCGCCTGCACGAGCAGCAGGAAGTCTCGCGCGCCATGGGGGAGCTGCAGGCGCAGGTGGCGCAGCAGTCGCAGGAGCTGAATTTTTACCGCGGCGTCGTGGCGCAGGGCGCAGTCAGCATCGGGGTCAAGATCGAGCAGCTGCGCATCACGGCCGGTTCGCGCCCCGGCAGCTACCTCGTGCACGTATCGCTGCTGCGCGCGGGGCGCGCGGACTCGGACGTCGGCGGCACGCTCATCCTCAGCCTCGACGGCACCGCCGAAGGGGAAGCCAAGTCGCTGGATTTTGCCGCGCTCACCGGCGGCCGCACGCGCGAGCTGCGCTTCAACTTCCGCTACCTGCAGGCCCTGGACCAGGAGCTGAACCTGCCGCCGACCTTCAAGCCCGAGCAGCTGCAGGTCGAAGTGCGCTCGACAAAGAAGGACGTGGCGCCCGTTTCGCAGAGCTTCCTGTGGACGGTGGACGCGGCGCCGTGAAGAATCCCTGAAAATCCCCGCAGCCGTCGGAGCCCTCATGTTCACGCGCGATTCCAAGCCGTCCCGCATCGACACCCTGATCGGCAAGAGCGCGCAGGTGCACGGGGACGTGGACTTCCAGGGCGGGCTGCACCTGGACGGGCACATCGCCGGGGCGGTGCGCTCGGATGACGCGCGCGATTCGAGCCTCTCGGTGAGCGCCACGGGCTCCATCGAGGGTCCGGTGCAGGTGCCGAACGTGATGCTGGAGGGCACGGTACGGGGCGACATCCGGGCCCGCGAGCGGGTGGTGCTCGGGGCCACGGCCAAGGTCGAGGGCGATGTTTACTACGGGGTCATTGAAATGACGCTCGGCGCCCAGATAGTCGGGAAACTGGTGCGTCTGGAGCCCGCCGAGCCCGTTGTGGCCCCCCAGGAGGGCCCGGGATGAGCCCCAGGCGTTCCTGTGAAGTGCGGCTTTGACCTCACCGGAGGCCCCTCCTAGACTGGACCCCATGAGCACCATCGAAACCGAACTCCTGGCCGAGGCACCGGCACTCCTCTTTACCGACGCGGCGGCCCGCAAGGTCGCGGCCCTGATCGAGGGGGAAGGCAATCCTGCCCTCATGCTGCGGGTATTCGTGCAGGGGGGCGGCTGCTCGGGCCTGCAGTACGGTTTTGAGTTCGATGAGGCCCTGCAGGACGGGGACACCTGCATCGAGAACCAGGGCGTGAAGCTCATCGTCGACCCGATGAGCGTGCAGTACCTGACCGGGGCCGAGATCGACTACCGCGAGGACCTGGAGGGCGCGCAGTTCGTGATCCGCAATCCCAATGCGGGCACCACCTGCGGCTGCGGTTCCTCCTTCACCCCCGCCTGACGCGTCGCTCCTGAGCCTCGTGCCTCCGGCCGCCACCGCCCGCGCCTCCGAGACCCGACCCCCCACCCGACCTCAACCCCGCCCGGTCCCCGACGTTCTCGCGGCGGTGGACCTGGGCTCCAACAGTTTCCACATGGTGGTCGCGCGTCACTCGCACGGCCAGCTCGTCATCATCGACCGCCTGCGCGAAATGGTGCGCCTGGCCGCCGGGGTGGCCGAGAATGGCCGCATCGACAAGGACGTGTCGGCGCGCGCCATCGCCTGCCTGGAGCGCTTCGGCCAGCGCCTGCGCGACATGCACGCCGACAGCGTGCGCGTGGTCGGCACCAACGCGCTGCGGCTCGCGCATCGCAAGCAGGTGTTCCTGGAGCGTGCCCGCGAGGCCCTGGGCCACCCCATTGAGATCATCTCCGGCATGGAGGAGGCGCGCCTCATCTACGCCGGCGTCGCCCACAGCATGCCGAACGAGACCGGCAAGCGCCTGGTGGTCGACATCGGCGGCGGCAGCACCGAGCTCATCATCGGCGAGGCCGTCACGCCGCTGGAGCTGGAGAGCCTGCAGATGGGCTGCGTCTCCCTGAGCGAGCGTTTCTTCCGCGACGGCAAGATCTCCGCCAAGCGCATGGAGCGTGCTCGCCTGGCCGCCCGCATGGAGCTCGAACCGGTGCAGGCGGCCTTCCGCCGGCGCGGCTGGGAGCACGCCGCCGGCAGCTCCGGCACCGTGCGTGCCATCGGGGATGCCATCCGCGTGCTCGACCCGCAGGCGCTCACCATCACCGCCGCGGGACTGGCGCGCGCCATCGAGTACTCGGTCGAGGCCGGCCACACGCGCGAGCTGAACCTGGAGCCCATCACCGAGGACCGCCGCCCGGTGTTCCCGGGCGGCCTGGCGATCCTCGCCGAGGTGTTCAGCGTGCTGGACGTGAAGGAGATGCAGATCGCCGACGGCGCCATGCGCGAGGGCCTGCTTTACGACATGCTCGGGCGCTACAAGCGCGAGGACGCGCGTGAGCGCACCGTGCGCGCCATGCAGCAGCGCTACCACGTCGACACCGAGCAGGCCGAGCGCGTCGAGGCCACCGCGCGGGACTTCCTGGACCAGACGCGCGAGACCTGGAAGCTCGAGGAGCCGCTCGCGCACCTGGCGCTGAAGTGGGCGGCGCGGCTGCACGAGATCGGCCTCGACGTCTCGCACAGCGGCTACCACCGCCACGGCGCCTACCTGCTCGAGAATGCCGACATGCCCGGCTTCCCGCGCGAGGAGCAGCGCCTGCTCGCGCGCCTGGTCGGCGCCCACCGCCGCAAGTTCACGCTCGATCGCGTGGAGGAGCTGGTGCCGCCCTGGGATCGCAGTGCCGTGCAGCTGATCGTGCTGCTGCGCCTGGCGGTGCTGCTGCACCGCGGCCGCAGCACCACCGCGCTGCCGGCCATCGAGCTCGCCGCCACACCGAAGTCCCTGGAGGTGCGCTTCCCGGCGCGCTGGCTGAAGGACCATCCGCTCACCGCCGCCGACCTGCAGCAGGAAGTGGACTACCTGCGCGCCAGCGGCTTTCGCCTCAGGGTCTTCAGCGGCGGCCGCAGCGAGCCGTGAGCCCCCGTGACAGCGCAGCGCTGCAACGCGGGCGCGATTGCCGGTAAGAAGGCGGCGCTGGCGGCGCGCAAGCGTGGCGGAGGCGGCGTGTCGCGCCGCGTCGCGGGGGTCAGACGACGTTGCTGGGGCCTGCGGCGTAGGCTGCGAGCAGTTCGGCCTGCACGCTCACCGCCGCCGCGCTGCCGCGCTGCACGCGCTCGTAGCGCGCGTCCGGCTGCAGCTGCCAGGCCTGGCAGTTGTCACTCAGGCACAGTTCCAGGTCGCGCAGGATGCGCTCCTGCTGGTGCGCGTGGCGGATCGGGAAGGCCACCTCGACGCGGCGGAAGAAGTTGCGCTCCATCCAGTCGGCGCTGGCGCAGTACAGCTCGTGCTCCCCGCCGTTCTCGAAGTAGAACACGCGCGAGTGCTCGAGGAAGCGCCCGACGATCGAGCGCACCGTGATGTTCTCGGACACCCCGGGGATTCCCGGGCGCAGCGCGCACACCCCGCGCACGATGAGGTCGATCCTGACCCCGGCGCGCGAGGCGCGGTACAGCGCCTCGATCGCCTGCGCGTCCACCAGTGCGTTCATCTTGGCGATGACGCGCGCCGGGCGCCCGGCGCGCGCATGCTCGGTCTCGCGCGCAAGCTTGCTCAGCACCATCTCGTGCATGCTGAACGGCGACTGCACCAGGCGCTTCAGCTGCGGCGTCTGCGTGAGGCTGGTCAGCTGCAGGAACAGCTCGTGCACGTCGTGCCCGATCTCGTCATCGCAGGTGAACAGGCCGTAGTCGGTGTAGGCGCGCGCGGTGCGCGGGTGGTAGTTGCCGGTGCCGAGATGGCAGTAGCGGCGGATGCCGCCGGGCTCGCGGCGCACCACCAGCGCCAGTTTCGCGTGCGTCTTGAAGCCCACCACGCCGTACATGACGTGCGCGCCGGCTTCCTGCAGGCGGTTGGAGAGCTCGATGTTGGCTTCCTCGTCGAAGCGCGCCCGCAGCTCGATGATCACCGTGACGTCCTTGCCGGCATTGGCGGCCGCCACCAGCGAATCCACCAGCGGGGAGCCGTGACCGGAGCGGTACAGGGTCTGCTTGATGGCGAGCACGTGCGGGTCGGCGGCCGCCTGGCGCAACAGGTCCATCACCGGCACGAAGCTCTGGTAGGGGTGCTGCAGCAGGATGTCCTTGTGGCGGATCACCGCGAAGATGTCGGCCCCGCCGGTGAGGCGCTTGGGCATGCCGGGGGTGAAGATCGGGTACTTCAGGTCCGGCCGCTGCAGCAGGTCGTACAGGGCCGAGAGGCGGTTCAGGTTGACCGGTCCCTGCACCGGGTAGGTGTCCAGGCCGTTGGAGGCGAACTGCGCCTGCAGGAACTTCACCATGTCCTCGGGGCAGTCGCTGGAGTGCTCCAGGCGCACCGCGGCGCCGTAGCGGCGGTGCGCGAGCTCGCCCTCGAGCGCGCGCCGCAGGTCGTCGATTTCCTCCTCATCGACGAACAGGTCGCTGTTGCGGGTGACGCGGAACTGGAAGCAGCCGATCACCTGGATGCCGGTGAAGAGCTTGTGCACGAACGCCTGCACGATGGTCGAGAGCAGCACGCAGCCGCGGCTGGCACCGGCACCCGGCAGCGGCACCACGCGCGGCAGCGAGCGCGGCGCCTGCACGATGGCGAGCTCGCTGTCGCGACCGAAGGCATCCTTGCCCTCCAGCCGCACGATGAAGTTCAGGCTCTTGTTCTGGATGCGCGGGAAGGGGCGCGCGGGATCCAGCCCGAGCGGGGAGAGCACCGGCTCCACCTCGCGCTCGAAGTACTGCTCCAGCCACTCGTGGGTCTGCGGGCTCCAGTCCGCGGGCCCCAGCAGCGGCGCGCCCTCGGCGGCGAGCTGCGGCAGCAGCAGCTCGTTCAGGCAGCGGTACTGGTCGGCGACCAGGCGCGTGGCGCGCTCGTGGATGGCCGCGAGCTGCTCCTCCAGCGACAGCCCGTCGGCGGCGAGCTGGCCGCCGCCGAGTTCCTGCAGCTGCTTGAGCCCCGAGACGCGGATCTCGAAGAACTCATCCAGGTTGCTGCAGGAGATGCACAGGAACTTCAGCCGCTCGAGCAGCGGCACCGAGTGGTCGAGCGCTTGGTCCAGCACCCGCTGGTTGAACTCCAGGAACGACAGTTCGCGGTTGATGTAGTGCTGGGGCGCCTTGAGATCGGGCGAATCCATGGGTCCTCGAGCCTCGCCGCACTTAGCTCAGACGGCTTGCCGCCCCATGGTAGCAGCGCGGGCGCGACAGGACTGTGACGGCGCGGAGGCGGCCATCAGCGGGACACGAGCATCGGCCCGCTGACCGGCGCCAGGGTCGCGAGCAGCGGGGCGGACTTCGCCAGGAAGTCATCCCGCCAGCGTGCCTCGATCGGGTTCGCGCCGGGGAGGGACACCGTCTGGGGGTTCTTGAACACCCCGTTTACCCGGTATTCGTAGTGCAGGTGCGGCCCGGTGGCCAGCCCGGTCATGCCCACGTAGGCGATGACGAGCCCCTGGGTCACGTGCGAGCCCACGTGCGTGCCGCGCGCAAAGCGCGACAGGTGGCCGTAGACGGTCACGACGCTGGCGGAGTGCTCGATCTCGACCACGTTGCCGTAGCCGCCCTTGACGCCTGCGAAGCGCACCCGGCCGTCGCCGGCGGCCCGGACCGGGGTGCCCATGGGCGCGGCGTAGTCGACGCCCTTGTGGGCGCGGATCAGGTTCAGGATCGGGTGATGGCGGGCGGAGTTGAAGCGCGAGCTCACCCGCGTGAACTCCACCGGCGCGCGCAGGAAGGCCTTGTGGAGGCTGCGGCCGTCGGGGGTGTAGTAATGCGAGCCGCCGTCCGCGTCCGTGTAGCGCACGGCCCTGAAGTCGCGCCCCTGGTTCACGAACTCGGCCGCCTGGATCGCGCCGTCCTTCACGTACACGCCCTCGCGCCAGATCTCCGGATAGGTGACCACGAAGGCGTCCCCGGGACGCACGTCGAGCACGAAGTCCACGTCCCAGCCGAAGATGTCGGCCAGGGCCACGGCGGTCTGGTCATGGGCGCCGGCGGCCGCGACCGCCTCGAACAGCGAGCTCGTGATGACGCCGCGCACCGTGCGCATGCGCATCTCGAGGGGGTTCTGCTCGACCTCGGCCCGCAGCCCGCTCTCCGGATCCCGCGACACCTTGAGCATCTCGCTCTCGTTCAGGCGGCGCTCGAGGCTGTAGAGCGAGCCGTCGCGGTGCTCAAAGTGCAGCGATTCCCCGGGACGCAGCGAATCGAGCGCCGCGCGCACGCGCGGCAGCGCGCGCAGCGAGGCAAGGTCGGCCAGGTTCAGCTTCAGGCGGCGGAAGATGCCATCCAGCGTGTCGTTGCGCGCGACGGTCACGTCCAACGTCGACAGCGCCGCACCCTCGAGCGAGGGCAGCGCCTGCTGCGCGGCAGGAAGCGGGGCGGCGCTCGGCGCCGGGGCTGCCGGGGCCGGCGCGTCGGGCGGCTTTACGGCCGCGGGGGACACGGCCAGCCCGTGCACCAGGGAGTAACCGACGACCGCGCAGGCTCCTGCCTGCAGCCAGAAGGCCGCCGACGGCCAGCGCATCCAGGAGAAACGTTTCGGCGGCGCCGGCTGAGGGCTCGGGTCCATCGACTACACTTATACGGGGTGATTCAAGAGCGCGCACCGTACCGGGCAAGCCTGGGCGGGTCAATGTATGTTAAGTGCCGCAAGCTTGAGGTTTACCGGTTACGTTAGCGCCGCAACGCGGATCTCTTCAGGACGGGTTTCACTGAATGACGATGAATTTCGAGGAACAGATCGCAGAGCTTCACCGTGGCACGAGCGAGGTGCTCACCGCCGCGGACCTGGTGAAGAAGCTCAGGCGTGGCACGCCGCTGCGCGTGAAGGCAGGCTTTGATCCCACCGCCCCCGACCTGCATCTCGGGCACACGGTGCTGCTCAACAAGATGCGCCAGTTCCAGCAGTTCGGGCACGAGGTCACCTTCCTCATCGGGGACTTCACCGGGATGATCGGGGACCCGACCGGGCGCAACGCCACGCGCCCGGCACTGACCCCGCAGGAGATCCAGTCCAACGCCCGCACCTACGAGACGCAGGTGTTCAAGATCCTGGACCGCGAGAAGACCCGCATCGACTTCAACTCGCGCTGGCTCGGCAAGCTCAGCTCCGCGGAGATGGTGAAGCTCACCGCGCACTACACGGTCGCGCGCATGCTCGAGCGGGATGACTTCTCCAAGCGCTACAAGGCGGGGCAGCCGATCTCGATCCACGAGTTCCTGTACCCGCTGGCGCAGGGCTACGACTCGGTGGCGATGAAGGCGGACGTCGAGCTCGGCGGCACCGACCAGAAGTTCAACCTGCTGGTCGGGCGCTCGCTGCAGGAAGCCTACGGGCAGGAGCCGCAGGTGGTCGTCACCACGCCGCTGCTGGAAGGCACCGACGGTGTCAACAAGATGTCCAAGTCCCTCGGCAACTACATCGGCATCACGGAAGAGCCCGACAGCATGTTCGGCAAGCTCATGTCGATCTCGGACGAGCTCATGTGGCGCTACTTCGAGCTGCTCTCGTTCCGCCCGCTGTCCGAGATCGCCGCGCTCAAGCGCGCGGCGCAGGAGGGGCGCAACCCGCGTGACATCAAGTTCGAGCTGGCCGGTGAGATCACGGCTCGCTTCCACGACCCCAGCAGTGCCGAGCGCGCGCACAAAACCTTCACCACGCGCGTGCGCGAGAAGGCGGTGCCGGATGATCTGCCGCTGCAGCTGATCGAAGTCGGGGCCGCCGGCGCACGGGTGGCGAACCTGCTCAAGGAGGCCGGACTCGCGGCGAGCACCTCGGAGGCCAACCGCAAGATCGAGGAAGGGGCGGTGAAGATCGACGGCGCGCGGGTCACGGACCGGGGGCTTGTCCTCGGCGCCGGCGCCGAGCACGTGCTGCAGGTCGGGTCCCGGCGCTTTGCCAGGCTGAGACTTACCGCCAAAGGCTAAGGTCAAGCTCCCATTTAATCCGCCGCCCGCCGCCCCTATATAAGGAGCGCAGGCGCCTTTCCCGCTTCGGAATCGCCTGTCCCAACCCCGGGAACCCCCTGAAATGGGGGTCCCGGCCGGCTCATGACAACGCGTTGACAACCCCGGTATCGGGGCTATACTGCGCGCCCCTTGCAGCCCCGGCCGCGATGCGGCGGGGGTGGCAGGTGTGTGGGCCACCCATTAAGTTGACGGAATATGGCGAGTCGCTATACTCCGCGGCCCTTTCCCCGAGCCTCAGCGCTGCGGG
>CAWAHK010000004.1:1522500-3054237 GCA_963781815.1 uncultured Pseudomonadota bacterium
AGCCCAGTTGTGGTAATCAGGTGAGTGCTAGTGGAACAGTCTGGAAAAGCTGGCCATAGAAGGTGATAGCCCTGTAGACGAAAGTACAAACCTGTGAGCAACAAAGAGTAGGACGAGACACGTGCAATCTTGTCTGAACATCGGGGGACCATCCTCGAAGGCTAAATACTCTCTACCGACCGATAGTGAACCAGTACCGTGAGGGAAAGGCGAAAAGAACCCCGGTGAGGGGAGTGAAATAGAACCTGAAACCGTATGCGTACAAGCAGTCGGAGCCTCCGCAAGGGGGTGACGGCGTACCTTTTGTATAATGGGTCAGCGAGTTATTTTCAGTGGCAAGGCTAACCGCATAGGGGAGCCGTAGGGAAACCGAGTCTTAAATGGGCGCCACAGTCGCTGGGAATAGACCCGAAGCCAGTCGATCTATCCATGACCAGGATGAAGACCAGGTAACACTGGTTGGAGGTCCGAACGAACCACTGTTGCAATAGTGCGTCGATGAGTTGTGGATAGGAGTGAAAGGCTAATCAAGGCTGGCGATAGCTGGTTCTCCCCGAAAGCTATTTAGGTAGTGCCTCGAGTGAACACTCAGGGGGGTAGAGCACTGTTTGGAGACGGGGGCCATCTCGGCCTACCAACTCCATGCAAACTCCGAATACCCTGAAGTGATACTCGGGAGACACACGGCGGGTGCTAACGTCCGTCGTGAAAAGGGCAACAACCCAGACCATCAGCTAAGGTCCCAAAGTTTCGGCTAAGTGGTAAACGATGTGAGAAGGCATAGACAGCCAGGAGGTTGGCTTAGAAGCAGCCATCCTTTAAAGAAAGCGTAATAGCTCACTGGTCTAGTCGGCTCGCGCGGAAGATTTAACGGGGCTAAGCCGAGCACCGAAGCTATGGGTGTGGATGACCTTCGGGTCGTTCACGCGGTAGGGGAGCGTTCTCTAAGCCTGCGAAGGTGTGCTGCGAGGCATGCTGGAGGTATGAGAAGTGCGAATGCTGACATGAGTAACGTTAAAGCGGGTGAAAAACCCGCTCGCCGAAAACCCAAGGTTTCCTGAGCTACGTTAATCGGCTGAGGGTGAGTCGGTTCCTAAGGCGAGACCGAAAGGTGTAGTCGATGGAAAGCAGGTTAACATTCCTGCACCGATTCCAACTGCGATGGGGTGACGGAGAAGGCTAGATCAGCGGCAGCAGTGCCGTTCAAGGCCGTAGGTGGATCTTCCTGGAAAATCCGGAGGGTCATTCAACACCGAGAACTGAGTACTAGGAGACTTCGGTCTCCGAAGTGATCGACGCCACGCTTCCGGGAAAAGCCTCTAAGCTTCAGGTTGGAATTGACCGTACCGTAAACCGACACTGGTGGGTGAGGAGATAATCTCCTAAGGCGCTTGAGAGAACTCGGGTTAAGGAACTCTGCAAATTGATACCGTAACTTCGGGAGAAGGTATGCCTCCTGTTGTGATTGGATTTACTCCATGAGCAATGAGAGGTCACAGGTAATCGGGGGCTGCGACTGTTTATCAAAAACACAGGACTCTGCTAACACGTAAGTGGATGTATAGGGTCTGACGCCTGCCCGGTGCCGGAAGGTTAATTGATGGGGTCAGCCGCAAGGCGAAGCTCCTGATCGAAGCCCCGGTAAACGGCGGCCGTAACTATAACGGTCCTAAGGTTGCACACGCTGCCTTAGTCAAATTTGGCTATATGCTGGAATAACTGAGTATCCGGTGGTACCGACACGTTGGAATGACGTGAAGGTGACAACCCATCCGGTGCAGTCAATCAGCAGGAAAGGCCGATCATGTTCGATGATCGGAATCCTCAGAGACTACACGCCAAACATCGGCTCTCCCGCCGATGAAGATATAGTCCGAGCTGCATGGCGACATGCAGGGTGAGTCCTGAAAGGAACAGGCTCACCGCTCGCGTAAGCGAGTTAACACGACCTCAGCGAAATTCCTTGTCGGGTAAGTTCCGACCTGCACGAATGGCGTAACGCTGGCCCTACTGTCTCGACCCGAGACTCAGTGAAGTTGAAATCGCTGTGAAGATGCGGCGTAGCTGCGGAAAGACGGAAAGACCCCGTGAACCTTTACTACAGCTTTACACTGAACTTTGACCTTGTCTGTGTAGGATAGGTGGGAGCCTTTGAAGCAGGGGCGCTAGCTCTTGTGGAGGCAACGTTGAAATACCACCCTGATAATGTCGGAGTTCTAACCTTGGTCCGTAATCCGGATCGGGAACACTGTATGGTGGGTAGTTTGACTGGGGCGGTCTCCTCCTAAAGAGTAACGGAGGAGTGCAAAGGTACGCTCAGCGCGGTCGGTCATCGCGCATAAGAGTGCAATGGCATAAGCGTGCTTGACTGCGAGACTGACAAGTCGAGCAGGTGCGAAAGCAGGTCATAGTGATCCGGTGGTTCTGTATGGAAGGGCCATCGCTCAACGGATAAAAGGTACTCCGGGGATAACAGGCTTATTCCTCCCAAGAGTCCACATCGACGGAGGAGTTTGGCACCTCGATGTCGGCTCATCACATCCTGGGGCTGTAGCAGGTCCCAAGGGTTCGGCTGTTCGCCGATTAAAGTGGTACGCGAGCTGGGTTCAAAACGTAGATAACACTGCGTTGCTAGGAAGCAATTCCTAGAAAAATTTCACTGGCTCATATCGGTGGAGCCCTCCTGAAGTTGCAAACTGACTTCAAAGGGTAATACCGAGGGAAGGCTGGTTACGATGTCGCTACAACCCTTGCATTGATTGGTTGTAGGGGCGCGATCGAATGTGGAAGCACTCGATCAAGTCGTCTCCATGCCCCTGTAGAGACTGATCCATTAAGGAGAGAGTCGCTGAGACGAGCAGCGGCTAAGACGCCAGTCCCCTCATTAGCAAGTTGAGGGTGAAGGTATAGTCCATGCCACTAGAAATAGTGGAATTACATGCGTGAGACAGTTTGGTCCCTATCTTCCGTAGCCGTTGGAGATTTGAGGGTGAGCTGTCCTTAGTACGAGAGGACCGGGATGGACGCACCTCTGGTGTTCCGGTTGTCACGCCAGTGGCACTGCCGGGTAGCTATGTGCGGACGGGATAACCGCTGAAAGCATCTAAGCGGGAAGCCCCCCCCAAGATTAGATCTCCCTGGGAACTCGATTCCCCTAAAGGGCCCACGAAGACTACGTGGTTGATAGGCTGGGTGTGTAAGGCCAGTAATGGCTTCAGCTAACCAGTACTAATTGCCCGTGAGACTTGACCATATAACCTCAAGTGGTTTGTAGCCATGAAGAGGCTTTTGATGCCGATGGACTGATTCCATCGTGAACGCGACAAGCGTCGAAGCAGAAACTAACCAGATTGGAGGCGTATGTAGCCGCACCGTGAGGTGCGGCTACATAAACCTCAAAAAGTCTGCCTGGCGGCCATAGCGAGTGGGTACCACCCGATCCCATTCCGAACTCGGAAGTGAAAACGCTCTGCGCCGATGGTAGTGTGCCTTTCAGGCATGCCAGAGTAGGTCACCGCCAGGCTTCCAACCAAAAGCCCCTGAGGTCGAAAGATCTCAGGGGCTTTTCCTTTTGGTTCATACCCGGGGCAAAACTGCATCGACGCACCACATTTGCGCGTTGATGGCTATGTTGGCGCAAGTCTAGATTCGTGCATCTGTGCTGCAGAGACGCGAGCAAGATGCTGCCAGGTCCCTCGCTTGATGAAGCCGCTCCGTCACCGTCGTTGGTGGAAGACGAGCGCCTGATCCTCATTGGCTGGATTACGGGGTTCGTGGATGGAGAGGGATGCTTCTCCATAAACTTCATTCGACAGCCCGATCGTAGAGCCCGAAAGGGCTACAAGACGGGCTTCCAGGTCGGGCACGAATTCTCGGTGACTCAGGGCGCGAAGAGTGTCCACAGTCTCTACGCGTTCGCCGAGTTCTTCGGCATTGGAGAGGTCTACCAAAACACGCGGTACGACAACCACAAGGAGCACCTGTACCGCTACTGTGTGCGCCGACGCGCCGATCTCGTACGTACGATCATCCCCTTCTTCACGAGCTATCCCCTGCGCACTTCGAAGCAGAACGACTTTCTGAAGTTCGCAGAGTGCGTACGACGCATGCAGAGCCAATCGCACCTGACGATGAACGGACTGACGGAGATCATCGGGATCGCAGAGACCATGAATCATTGCAAGTCGCGGACCGCGATCATGCAAGTGCTAAACGCCGCGCCCGAGATCACCGACCTGTTTGCAACGGAGCCCTAGACGCCCCCACCTCACGCTACCTCATGGGCCAGTCCGTCGGCTCGAGTGTCGAGTTGCTTGACCGGCAGACCGCGCCGATGGTATGCAACACATACAAGAAGAGGGGGAACGAATGACAACCGCAGCGCTTCATGCGCGGCAGTCTGCCCGCCAGCTCGCGGGAGTGGCTCGTGGCCGATCGATTGGTGACGTGCGGACGGGTTGGAGCGCGGCCGCCGCCTTATTCATCTTGATGGCTCCCGTGTCAGCTGCGCAGGCGGGCACAGGGGGCGCCGTGGACGCCAGGGCATTGCTCTCGGCTGCGGGCAATCGCGAGGACTGGCTGACCCACGGCCGTACCTATGACGAGCAGCGCTTCTCGCCGCTCGATCGCATCAACACTGGTAACGTGAAGAGTCTGGGCCTGGCGTGGTTCGCGGACCTGGACACGGCGCGTGGACAGGAAGCCACCCCGCTGGTGATTGACGGCACCGTCTACATCACGACCGCTTGGTCAAAAGTGAAGGCGTACGACGCGGTCACTGGCAAGCTGCGCTGGGAATACGATCCCAAGGTACCCGGCGACGCCGGCATTCGCGCGTGCTGCGACGTGGTCAACCGCGGCCTGGCCGCCTGGGGAGAGCGTCTCTTCCTCGGAACCCTGGATGGCCGGCTGATCGCGCTCGACCGTGAGACCGGAAAAGTGGTGTGGTCGAAGCTGACCGTGGACCGTTCCAAACCCTACGGAATCAGCGGCGCACCGCGCGTGATCGACGGCCGAGTAATCATCGGCAACACCGGCGCGGAGATGGGCGTGCGCGGTTATGTCGCGGCCTACGACAGCAACGACGGCAAGGAACTGTGGCGCTTCTATACGGTCCCGGACCGGCCGGGCGCCAACGTGGAGTCGCATCTCAAGCGCGCCGAGGCCACCTGGAAGGGCGAATGGTGGACCCTCGGCGGCGGCGGAACCGTGTGGGACTCGATGGCGTATGACCCGAAGCTCGACCTGCTCTACGTCGGCTCGGGCAATGGAACCCCCTGGAACCAGGCGTACCGGTCACCCGGTGGCGGCGACAATCTCTACATCGACTCCATCATCGCGCTGAAGCCGAAGACCGGCGCCTACGTCTGGCACTACCAGACCACCCCGGGGGACACCTGGGACTTCGACGCCGCCCAGCACATGATCCTCGCCGAGCTCGAGATCGGCGGCCGCCCGCGCAGCGTGCTGATGCAGGCCTCGAAGAACGGTTTCTTTTACGTGCTCGACCGCGGCACCGGAGAGCTGATCTCGGCTGCCAACTACGTGGCGGTCACGTGGGCCAGGGGCATCGATGCAAAGAGCGGGCGACCGATCGAGAACCCCGACGCGCGCATCGACAAGACCGGCAAGCCCTTCGTCGTCGTGCCGGGACCCGGCGGCGCGCACAGCTGGCAGCCCACCTCGTATGACCCGAAGACCGGTCTCGTCTATATCCCGGCACTGGAAGCCGGCTTTCCCTTTATCCCCGAGGCGAACTGGAAGCCAGCGGCGCAGGGCTTCAACACCGGCATCGATTTTGCGGCCGCCGCAATGCCCGCCGATCCGAAGGTCCGGGCTGGCGTGCTGGCGGCAACCAAGGGCGCACTCATCGCCTGGGATCCCGTGGCGCAGCACGAACGCTGGCGCGTGAAGTTCAACGGGCCATGGAACGGCGGGGTGCTGACGACCGGCGGCGGACTCGTGTTCCAGGGCAACGCGGGCAAGGAATTTGCCGCCTACGATGCCGGCAATGGCGCGAAGCTCTGGTCGCGCAGCGTGCAGACGGGGATCCTCGCCGCCCCGGTCACCTACTCGATCAAGGGCGAGCAGTACGTGGCGGTGCTGGCCGGCTGGGGCGGCATCTGGGCGCTGGCCCCCGGCATCCTTTCCGAGGTTGCAGGACCGGTCCGCAACGTGTCGCGACTGCTCGTCTACAAGTTAGGCGCCGGCACACAGCTGCCACCGGAGCCCCCGCTCGCGCGCCTGCCGCTGGACCCACCCGCCGCCAGCGGCACGCCCGCGCAGCTCGCGCAGGGCGCGCAGCACTACGCGCGCTTCTGCAGCGGCTGTCACGGCGATGCAGCCTACGGCAGCACCGTGCTGCCGGACCTGCGCCGCAGCACGCTGATCGCCGACCGCAAGGCCTGGTCGGGCGTGGTGCAGGACGGCGCCCTGCAGGAGCGGGGCATGGTCAGCTTCGCGAACGTGCTGAATCCGGAGCAGATCGAGGCGATCCGTCACTACGTCATCAAGCGCGCCAACGAGGACAAGGCGCTCGGGCTCAAGTGACGGGCGCCAGGCGTCGGCCCGGGATCCCATTCGCTGCGGTCCATGGTGGTTTGCCGACGACAGTCGGCTGTTGTCCGGGTATACAAGGCCAAGAAAGTTTTTAAAAAACACATGCTTATCGCAGTTTTGGCAACCGGCGCCCAGCGGTGAGTTCGCGACATTCATTGACAATCGGGATCCCAACGGGAACACTCCGTCCGCTCACACGGGTCCGCCACACAATGAACCGCCACCAAACCCGAGCGATCGTACGCATCCGCGAAATGATCCTGCGCGGCGACCTCGGCGCCGGAGCGCGCGTGGCGGAGGCGCCGCTCGCGGAGCTGCTCGGCATGTCGCGCACGCCGGTGCGCCAGGCGCTGCCGGTGCTCGCACAGGAGGGATTGCTCACGCAGCACGTCACGCGCGGCTACGTGGTCCGTGGCCTGAGCAAGGCCGACATCCTCGACGCCATCGACCTGCGCGGCGTGCTGGAGGGCATGGCGGCGCGCCGCATCGCCGAAACGGGTGCTTCGCGCGCGGTGTTGCAGGCGTTGCGCGTCTGCCTGGCCGAGGGCGATCAGATACTCGCCGAGGGCCACGTCGCCGACAAAGCCGAAGCGCTGTATGTCGACATGAACGTGCGCTTCCACCAGATCATCGTGCTCGAGTGCCGCAGCGCCATCATCCAGCAGGCGCTCGAGCGCAACGCGCGCATTCCATTCGCCGGTCCGCAGGCGCTCGCCGTCGACAAGACGAGCCTCGAGCGCATGCACGAGACGCTGGCCTACGCGCACCGGCAGCATCACTACATCGTGTCCGCGATAGAGCGCGGCGAGGGTTCGCGCGTGGAAGCGCTGATGCGCGAGCACACGAACCCGGTCAAGGAGAATCTCAACATCCCCGCGAGCGCCGGGGAGGACCGCGAGGCGAAACCGCATCTCGCCCTGGTCAGGTGAAGCGCGGACATGAACCGCACGGACAATCGAATGTTATGAGGTTGCAGGACGGCGGACGCTGTGGCGTCCAGCCTTGCTGAGTTTTCGGGTGTTTTTTCGAGGGGGAATACCAACATGAATTTCTCGTTTGCGAAATGGTCTCATGGCTACGCGCGCCGGGCGCTCTTCGGCACGCTCGTGGTACTGGGTTGCGCGCAGTCGATGGCGCAGGCGGTGGGGGAGCAGCTGGTCGAGGTCGTCGTCACCGCGCAGCGGCGCGAGGAGAAGCTGCAGGACGTGCCGATCGCGGTGACCGCGTTCAGCTCCGAGACCCTGAGGAACCGCGCACTCGGGGATATCCACGCGCTCAGCAACCTCACTCCGAGCGTCAACCTCGATGCCGGCGCGCCGTTCTCGGGCGACAAATCAGTGCTGTCGGCCTCGATCCGCGGTATCGGACAGGATGATTTCGCCTTCAACCTGAATCCGGGCGTGGGCGTGTATCTCGACGGGGTGTACCTGGCACGCACGATCGGCGCCAACCTGAGTCTGCTCGACGTGGACCGGGTCGAGATCCTGAAGGGTCCGCAGGGCACGCTGTTCGGGGCCAACACCATCGGTGGCGCGATCAGCGTCGTCACCCATACCCCGGGCAACGAGGCGCGCTTCATCGGCAGCGTCACGGGCGGGGAATACAACCGGCGTGACATCGGCTTCACCGCCGACATCCCGATCATCCCCGACACGCTGCTCAGCTCAATCACCGTCTCCTCGCAGAACCAGACCGGCTGGGTCAAGGTCATTCCCTATCCGAGCACCGTGCCCGACGGCCAGACACCGTTCGTCGTCGATCCGCAGACCGCCTACCCCAAGGCCGGGTACGCGACCAACGACAACTACGGCGGCACCGGCGTCACCAGCATGCGCGGCAAGATGCTGTGGAAAGCTTCCGACAAGCTCGACGTCACCTTCACGGCCGACTGGACGCACCAGGACCAGACCGCGCTGCCCTACACGATCCTCGGCGTGTACAGCTCGAGCTTCGCCAACTCGATATTCGCCACGATGTACAACCTGTGCATCAGCAACAACGCCACCACGCTCCCGGGGGCCATCCAGGCCGCCGGCGGGCCGCCGGCGTTCCTGCCGCCCGCGCAAAACCCGTTCCCCGGCCTGTGCGCCCAGCCGCGCGCGCGGGTTCCGGGGCTATCGCAGGGCGGCGCCCCGCTGCTCGGCGCCGGCTACGTCGGCGGACCTCCCGGACCCTTCAACGCGGCGAACATGGGGACGCCGGGCTATCTCGGCTCCAATTCGCCGCGCCTGTGGTTCGACTACAATGCGACCAACACCGGCAACCTCAACACCACGTATGCGAACGGGCCGGACTTTGCGCGCCAGGATCAGTTCGGCGGCTCCATGACCGGCGTCTACGACCTGAGCGACGGCCTCACCCTGAAGTCCATCACCGGCTACCGGCAGATCCGGTGGGACATCGGTACTGACCTGGACGGCACGCCGGAGACGCTGCAGGAAGTCACCGACTCCCAGCACCAGTGGCAGGTGAGCCAGGAGTTCCAGCTGCTCGGCAAGGCCCTCGACAACCGCCTCAACTACGTCGCCGGCCTGTACTACTTCAAGGAAGCCGGCTACGTGCACGACTACGTGCCGTTCGAGAGCCTGCTGTACGTCTATGACGTGGCGAACGACGTGCAGAACGAGGACTACGCGGCGTTCATCCACGCCGACTTCAACCTGACGGACCGCTTCGGCTTCACCGCCGGCGGCCGCTACACCCACGTGAAGGCGGACTTCCTCGGCGGCCAGAGCGATCTGAACTCCTTCCCGCTCGGCTCCACCCTGTATCCCCTCATCACCGGCCAACCGTACCTGCGGTACTTCCCGCCGGTCCCGGACAGCCAGAGCTGGGACATCTTCACGCCCACCGCGGGTTTCCAGTTTCACTTCAACAGCGACGTGATGGCGTACCTGAGCTGGAGCAAGGGCTTCAAGGCCGGTGGCTGGACCACGCGCCTGTCGGCCGTGATTCCCGATCCGAAGGTGGCGGAGTACAAGCCGGAATACTCGAAGACCTGGGAGCTGGGCCTGAAATCCGAGTGGTTCAACCACCACCTGCTCGCCAACACGGCGGTCTACTACACCGACTACACCGGCATCCAGCTGAACATCCAGCAGGGCATCTCGCCGGTGTATACCAACGCCGGCGACGCCAAGATCAAGGGTGCGGAACTGGAGTTGCAGTGGCTGGTTGGTGGCGGCCTGCAGATCAACGCCGCAGCCGACTACATCGACGCGTACTACACGTTCGTCAATCCGAACGCCAACATCCCGCAGTACGCCAACCCCGACGGCTCCACGGTATGTCCGGCGGGTCCGCCGATCTGTGCCCACCCGTGGCCGGGTGTGAGCGCGACGGACGCCAAGCTGCCGAAGACGCCCAAGTACAAGTTCTCGATCTATCCGCAGTACGACTTCGTGATGCAAAGCAATGCCATCCTGCGCTTCCTCGCTGCATTCACCTACACCGCGGAGATGTTCAACGACTCGCTCAACACCCCGCAGCTGCGGCGGCCGGCGACGCGCCAGCTGGATGCTTCGATCCACTACGTGTCACCGAGCGCGCTGTACGACTTTGCGGTCGGCGGCACGAACCTGACCAACGACCGCTACGTCACCGCGGGCTCCCCCAACTATGGGGCCGGCGAGGTGGGTGGCTACTACAATCCGCCGCGCATGTGGTATGCCACGCTGCGGGTCAACCTTGGAGGGAAGTGAAGCGGCGCACCTGCACGGAACGCCTCGCGGCGGGATTCATCTAAGAGCAGCATAGATCCCGCCGCGCGCACCGCGGCCGCAATCCTGGAGCGATAACCATGGCTACTTCAACTGCCCAGAAGCCCATGACGGCGCCGCCGTCCACGGCCTACAAGATCGTCGACGTCCCGGAGATCAACCGCGACGTGATCCAGCGACACGGCGTGCCGGGAACCTTCGTGGGGCCCACGGAGAAGGAAAGCCCCTGGGTGCCCTTCGGCACCAACGCGGCCATACGCCACCTGGCCTTCGACGTGCGGCACAACACCTTCAGCAACATCCTGTGGATCAAGTCCGCCGGCGTGATCGGCACGCACAAGCACCGCGGCACCGTGACCATGCTGTGCATGGAGGGCAGCGTGCGCTATCTGGAGTACGACTGGGTGGCCGGCCCCGGGGACTTCATCTACGAGACGCCGGGCCTGGTGCACACGCTGGTGACCGACAATCCCAAGGGCGTGAAACTCTTCGGCTGGCTGCAGGGACCGGTCGAGTTCTTCGACGAGCACGGCAATTTTGCCGAGACGCTGGATGTGTGGTGGTGCCTGAACCACTACGAGAGCTACTGCCGCGAGCACAGCATCCCGCTCAACAAGCAGCTTTATATCTGAGCGGCAGCCCCCGCGGGGGCACGCACGAGTAGTTGCACATGGCGAGGATCGTAGGCGGCATCGGCTCGTCGCACACGCCGACGATCGGTTTTGCGCTGGACGCGAACAAGCAGACCGATCCGGTGTGGGCGCCGATATTCGCCGGCTACCAGCCGGTGCAGCAGTGGCTGCGCGACAAAGCGCCCGACGTGCTGTTCTTCATCTACAACGACCACGTCACCTCGTTCTTCTTTGACCACTACTCGCACTTCGCGCTCGGCGTCGGCGAGGAGTACGCGGTGGCGGATGAGGGCGGCGGGCCGCGCCAGCTGCCCCCGGTCAGGGGGCACCCCAAGCTCGCCCGCCACATCGCCACGGCGCTCACCGCGGCGGAGTTCGATCTGTCGTACTTCCAGGCGAAGCCGCTGGACCACGGCTGCTTCTCGCCCCTGTCGATGCTGTGGCCGCACCAGGGGCGCTGGCCGGGGGCGGTCGTGCCGCTGCAGGTCGGGGTGCTCGAGTTCCCGATCCCCACCGCGCGGCGCTGCTTCCGCCTCGGCCGCTCCCTGCGCCAGGCGATCGAGAGCTACCCCGAGGACCTGAAGGTGGCCATCGTCGCCACCGGTGGCCTGGCGCACCAGGTGCACGGCGAGCGGGCGGGCTTCAACAACACCCCCTGGGACATGGAGTTCCTCGAGCTGCTCGAGAAAGACCCCGAGCAGCTGGCCGGACTTACGATCGCGCAGTACGCCGAGCGCGGCGGGCTGGAAGGCGCCGAAGTGATCATGTGGCTGATCATGCGCGGCGCCCTGTCGGCCAAGGTGAGGAAGCTGCACAGCACCTACTACCTGCCCTCCATGACCCCGATCGTCACCGTGATCTACGAGGACGACTCCCCGGTGGTGGCGGCGGAGAACAACGCCGAGTTCCGCGAGCGCATCGCGCATGAGCTCGCCGGCGTGGAACAGCTGCCGGGGACTTACCCGTTCACGCTCGAGCGCAGCGTGAAGGCCTACCGCCTGAATCATTTCCTGCACGGGCTGATCGCACCCGAGTACCGGCAGCGCTTCCTGGCAGACCCGGAGCCGATGTTCGAGGCGGCCGGGCTCACGGCAGAGGAACGCGACCTGGTGCGGCGGCGCGACTGGCGCGGGCTGATCCACTACGGGGTGATCTTCTTCCTGCTGGAGAAGCTGGCCGCGGTGCTCGGCATCACCAACCTGCACGTCTATGCCGCCATGCGCGGCCAGAGCCTCGAGGACTTCCAGAAGACGCGCAACGCGCAGGTACTGTACTCGGTGGCCGCGCAGGGCCCACAGCTCAAACAATGAATGTTAGCGAGGAATAGCAGCGATGAGTGCTCAGAGTCTGGAGAGTTTGCTTAAGGGCGCGGGTAACACGGTCGACCTGCTGCGTAACTCGCAGGTCGGCGCCTACGTTTATCCGGTGGTGCCGATCGAGTTCAGCAACTGGCGCAGCGAGCAGGTCGGCTGGCAGAAGACCGCGGTGCTGTTCGACCAGTCGCACCACATGGCGGAGCTTACCGTCTCCGGCCCGGATGCCCTGAAGCTGCTGTCCCACCTGACGATCAACAGCTTTGCCAGCTTCACGCCCAACAAGGCCAAGCAGATGGTGCCGTGCAGTTACGACGGCCACGTGATCGGCGACGGCATCCTCTTCTACCTGGACAAGGATGAGCTCCTGTTCGTCGGCCGTACCCCCACGGTGAACTGGATCCAGTTCCACGCCGAGACCGGCGGCTACAAGGTCGACGTGATCCGCGACGACCGCTCCCCCTCGCACCCGCGCGGCAAGGCGGTCTCGCGGCGCCACTACCGCTACCAGATCCAGGGGCCGAACGCCGCCCAGGTGCTGCAGAAGCTCAACGGCGGCCCGCTGCCGGACGTGAAGTTCTTCACCATGGATGCGATCAACATCAAGGGGCGCAAGGTGCGCTGCCTGCGGCACGGCATGGCCGGCGCGCCGGGGCTCGAGGTGTGGGGCCCGTACGCGGAGGCCGACGAGATCCGCGAGGCCATCCTGGAGGCGGGCCGGGACTTCGGCCTGGTGCAGGTCGGCGCGCGCGCCTACTCCAGTAACACGCTCGAGTCCGGCTGGATCCCCTCGCCGCTGCCGGCGGTGTACACCGGCGAGCGCATGAAGAAGTACCGCGAGTGGCTGCCGGCGAACGGCTACGAAGGCACCGCCTCCATCGGCGGCAGCTTCGTCTCCTCCAACATCGAGGACTACTACCTCACGCCCTACGCGCTCGGCTACGGTCCGTTCATCAAGTTCGACCACGACTTCATCGGGCGCGAGGCGCTTCAGAAGATGGCCCCGGGGCCGCACCGCAAGAAGGTCACCTTCGCCTGGAATGCCGAGGACCTGCTGAAGATCTTCGCCTCGCTCCTGGTGCCCGGCGAGCAGAACTACAAGTACTTCGACTTCCCGAACTGCAACTACGCCTCCTCGTCCTTCGACCGGATCGTGATGGGCGGCAAGACGGTGGGATTTTCGATGTTCGGCGGCTACAGCTACAACGAGCGCACCGCGCTCTCGCTCGGCGTCGTCGACCCGCAGATCGAGCTCGGGGACGTGCTGACGCTCATCTGGGGCGAGGAGAACGGCGGCACCCACAAGAGTACCGTCGAGCCGCACCGGCAGCTGGAGGTGCGGGTGCAGGTCGCCACCACCCCGTACGCGCGCGCCGCGCGCGAGAGCTATCACCAGGGGTGGCGCACCCGCCAGGCCTGAGGCGGCGATCCTAAGAGGGCGCTAGGGCCCGGGCAGGGCCTCGGCGAGCCATTGCGACAGCAGCGCTGCGACCTGCGCGGGCCGCTCCATGGGCGCCATGTGGCCGCAGTTCTCGATGACCGCCAGGCGTGCAGGGCGGATGAGGCGCGCCATGGCTTCATGGCGCGCGGGCGGGCTCCAGGTGTCCTCGCGCCCGCACACGAGGAGCGTCGGGCAGCGGATCTGCGTCAGCACACCGGTGGCGTCCGGGCGTGCCAGCAGGGCGCGGATCTGCGCGGCGAACTTCTGCGGCGTGCAGCGAGCGACCATCGCCAGGATCGACTCGAGGAGGGCGGCATCGGTCAGCCGCGCCGGCGGCACCATGTCGCGCACCCACACCCGCCCCATCGCCTCCATGCCCGCGGAGGCGGCGAGGTCGAGCAGCACCTGCCGCGCGCGCGCCTCGCGCGCACCGTCCGCACCGGGCGCGCGCGCCTGGTAGCCGGTGTCCAGGAGCGCCAGCGCACGCACGCGCTCGGCGGCGGCGCGCAGCACCTCCAGCGCCACCCGCCCGCCCATCGAGTGCGCCACGAGCACGAAGCGCGGCGGCGCCTGCGCGAGCACCGCCTGCGCCATGGCGGGCAGCGAGTCGAGTTCCCCGTACTCGGGGACGAGGCAGCGCACACGCGTGCCCAGGGCGTGAAGCTGCCCGGCCCAGACCGCGCCATCGCACATGAGGCCGGGCAGCAGCAGCGCTGGCGGCGCCTCAGAGGCGATAGTCCTGCTGCCGCTGGACATAGTCGATGAAGAAATCCAGCGCCGCAGGATCCGCCACGGCGCTGCGGTTGGCGGCCTTCTCTGGCGGCACGCCCAAGAGGATCCGCCGCACCGGCACTTCCATCTTCTTGCCGGTGAGGGTGTAGGGGATGCCGGGCACCTGGTAGATCTTGTCCGGCACGTGGCGCGCCGTGTAGGCGCGGCGCAGCGTGTCGCGGATCTTCGCCTGCAGCGCCGGGTCGAGCTCGACGCCGGCGGCCAGCTTCACGAACAGCGGCATGAAGAAGCCGCCGCCGGGCAGGTCGAGGCTGACGATGAGCGCATCCTGTATCTCGGGCAGCAGCGCGAGCGAGCGGTAGATCTCCGCCGTGCCGATGCGCACGCCATAGCGGTTGAGGGTGGCGTCCGAGCGTCCCAGCACCAGCGAGCCGCCCTGCGCATTGATCCTGAAGAAGTCCCCGTGACGCCACACGCCGGGAAACTCCTGGAAGTAGGTCTCGAGGTAGCGCTGGTCGCCCGGATCGTTCCAGAAGCGCAGCGGCATCGAGGGCATGGGCTCGGTGATGACGAGCTCGCCGACCTCGTCGACGACGCTCTCGCCGCGGCTGTTGTAGGCCTTGACCGCCACCCCGAGCGAGGGCGCCTGGATCTCCCCGGCACGCACCGGCAGTGTCGGCACGCCCCCGACGAAACCCGTGCAGCAGTCCGTGCCGCCGCTGCCGTTGGCGACCCACAGGTCCGGCTTCACGTTGGTATAGAACCAGGCCATGCATTCGGGGCTGGCCGGGGACCCGGCCAGGTTGACGGTGCGCAGCGCGCGCAGCTTGTAGCGCTCGCGCGGCACGATGCCCGAGCGGCTGAGCTGATCCACGTAGGTGGGGCTGGCGCCGAAGGTCTCAACGCCCGCCTCCTCGGCCATCTGCCACAGCACGTCGGGGGTCGGGTACGCCGGGTGGCCGTCATAGAGGACGGGCACCGCGCCGGTGAGCGGCGTGCCGGTGAGGAAGTTCCACAGCATCCAGCCGCTGGTGGTGAAGTAAAACACGCGCTCGCCGGGGTGCAGGTCGAAGTGGAACGTGCCGTTCTTCAATATCTCCAGCAGGATGCCGCCGTGGCCGTGCACGATCGGCTTCGGCAGCCCGGTGGTGCCGGAGGAGAACAGCGTCCACAGCGGATGATCGAAGGGCACCTGCGCGTACTGGAACTGCGCCGCGCTGACCGTGGGCCGCTCCAGGAGCGTGCGCCAGTGCACCGCGGCGGGCAGCGGCAGGGCGCTGTCGTCGGGATTGAGGTAGGGCAGGTAGACGATGTGCTCGAGCGAGGTCAGGCTCGAGGCGATGTGCCGCAGCTCGCTGCGGCGGTCGAAGGACTTGCCCCCGTAGCGGTAGCCGTCGATGGCGAACAGCACCTTCGGCGACAGCTGTACCAGCCGGTCGAGCGTGCCGCGCTCGCCGAAATCCGGCGAGCAGCAGGCCCAGATCGCCCCGATGGCCGTGGTCGCCAGCATCGCGATCATGGTCTCCGGGATGTTGGGCATCCATGCCACCACCCGGTCGCCGGGCCCGACGCCCAGCGCGCGCAGCTGCGTGGCGAGCGTGCGCACGCTGTTCCCGAGCGTCTCCCAGTTGAGCGCGGTGAGCGGCCGGGTCTCGCTTACATAAAGCAGTGCCTCGCCGCCGCCGGCCTCGCGCCGCAGCACGTGCTGGGCGTAGTTCAGGCGCGCGCCCGGGAACCACTCGGCCCCCGGCATGCCGCGCCGGCCCAGCACCCGCGTGTGCGGCGCCGAGGACTGGATGCCGAAGTAATCCCACAGCGCCTGCCAGAAGCCCTCCAGGTCCTCCACCGACCAGCGCCACAGGGCGTTGTAGTCGGCAAAGCGCCGGCCACGCTCGCGTGCCAGCCACTCGGTGAAGGCCGTGATATTGGCCTGGCGGACCCGCTCGGGGCCCGGGGTCCAGAGAATCTCACCAGGCTGCATGCGAGCGACTCCGTCCTGAGGTTCAGGCGAAAATTGTAAACACAATACCCGCCGGCGCGGGCCCTGTTGCACCCTCAGGCCACACCCGTTGCGCTCTGGATCCTCGCCCGCGGGGCCTTCTCGGCGTACCCTTCACCGTGAAGTCATGCGCCCCGGTCCGACTGACCCTGCCCCCGCAGGGCGAGGACGCGCAGGGTGCGGAGAACCAGCATCGACACGCACGCCCCTGCGGGCGCCTTCCCGGCGCCGAGCTCGCTGAAGGTGGTGGCCGGTACCGAGGCCTCGCAGGCCGCCCATCCGTACTACATGCAGTTCACCGCCGCGGACGATGAGCGCTTCTGGTTCTACAACTCGATGCATTTCCCGGAGCCGATGTCCGCCTTCGACATGGTGACCGCGGAAGCCGCCTACTGCGCCCTGGGCTCCTCCACCACGCGCGTGCACTGCCTGCCCACCACGCTCGGGATCGACTACCGCATCATCAACGGCCGGGTGTACATCGGCGGCAACGCCGTGACCGATCCGGCCGAGATCGAGCGCCGCACCGCGCAGTTCCAGCAGCGCGCCTTCTACTACTACGCCAACTGGGAGCGCCTGTACGCGCAGTGGCGCGAGAAGATGCTGGTGCTGATCCGCGAGGCGCAGGTGCTGCCGAAGCCGGAGCTGCCGGAATTCGAGCCACTCGCGAACGTGCACGCCGGCCGCGGCATTGCCGCCAACCATACGCTCCTCGAGACCTACCAGAAGTCTCTCGAGGGCTACTTCCGCATGTGGCACCACCACTTCGAGTTCCTGCTGCTCGGCTACGGGGCCTACATGACCTTCTTCGCCTTCTGCAAGAAGGCCTTCCCGGAGATCAGCGACCAGACCGTGGCGCGCATGGTGGCCGGCATCGATGCGGAGATCTTCCGTCCCGATGAGGAGCTGCGGCGCCTGGCGCGGCGCGCGGTGGACCTCGGCGTCGACGCCGAGTTCCAGGAGGGACGCACGCCGCAGGCGATCATGGCCGCGCTCGGCACGCGCGGCGCCGCCGGGCAGTCGTGGCTGGAGGAGCTGGCGACCTCGCGCGATCCCTGGTTCAACATCAACGTCGGCGATGGCTTCTACCATTACCACCGCTCCTGGAACGACGACCTCAGCATGCCGTTCTCGGGCCTGCCCGGCTACATCGAGCGCGTGCGCAAGGGCGAGTCGCTCGAGCGGCCGATCGCGGAGCTGCAGGCGCAGCGCCGGCAGCTGATCCAGGACTACCGCGAACTGCTCGGCTCGGAGCAGGAGCGCGCCGCCTACGATCAGATGATCACGCTCGCGCACCGCGTGTTCCCGTACGTGGAGGGGCACAAGTTCTACTGCGAGCACTGGTACACGAACCTGTTCTTCAACAAGATCCGCGAATTCGGCGCGCTGCTCGCGGCGCACGGGTTCTTCGCCAGCGCCGAGGACGTGTTCCAGCTCACCCACTACGAGGTCGAGGCCGCCATCATCGACCTCATGACCTCCTGGTCGAACGGCTCCCCGCCGCGCGGGCCGCAGCACTGGCCGGCGATCGTGCGCGAGCGCCGCGCCGCCATCGCCGAGTGGGCCAAGCACGGCACCCCGCCCGCCCTGGGTCCGGTGCCGGAGGTGATCGACGACCCGGCGATCGTGATGCTCTGGGGCATCACGCGCGAGAGCCTGGATGCCTGGCTCAACGCCGGGCGCGACGCGGACAGCAGCGAGCTGCGCGGCTTTGCCGCCTCGAGCGGCGTGGTCGAGGGCCCGGCGTGTGTGGTGAAGTCGGTCGATGAGATCACGCGCGTGCGCCAGGGCGACATCCTCGTGTGCCAGATCACCAACCCCACCTGGGCGCCGATCTTCCAGAAGATCGCCGGCGCGGTCTCCGACATCGGCGGCTCGATGAGCCACGCGGCCATCGTGGCGCGCGAGTTCGGGCTGCCGGCGGTCGTGGGCACCGGCACCGCCACCTCGCGCATCAAGGATGGCCAGCGCATCCGCGTCGACGGTGGCCGCGGCGTCGTCACCATCCTCGGGTAGGCCGGTGGCCGCGGGCAGGCACATCGCCTGGTTCGACGAGGTCGGGCTCGGCGACCGGGAGCAGGTCGGCGGCAAGGGCGGCAGCCTGGGCGAGCTCAAGCGCGCCGGGATCGCCGTCCCGCCGGGCTACGTGGTGTGCACCGGCGCCTTCGAGCACTGCCTCGCGGCGCTCGAGCAGGAGGCCCCGGTGCGCGCGGCGGTCGCGGCCCTGACCGCCGAGGACCTCGAGGGCATCACGAGCTGCTCGCAGGCACTGCGCAGCCGCTGGGAAAGCGCGCCGCTGCCGCCGCAGATCCTCGGCGAGCTGACCGCGGCGCACGAGACGCTGCTGCGCGCGCACGCCGGGCAGCCGGTGGCGGTGCGCTCCTCGGCCACCACCGAGGACTCCGCCGATGCGAGTTTCGCCGGCCTGCAGGACACCTACCTGTGGGTGCGCGATGCGGCCGCGATGCTGGAGCGCGTCCGCCACTGCTGGGCGAGCCTGTACTCGGTGCCCTCGATCAGCTATCGCCTGCGGCACGGCTTTCCGGAGGAGCGCGTGGCGATGGCGGTGGTGGTCCAGATCATGGTGGATGCCGCCGCCGCCGGGGTGATGTTCACCCGCAGCCCGATGACCGGGGATCGCTCGGTGGTGACCATCGAGGGCGCCTGGGGACTGGGCTCCGCGGTGGTGGGCGGGGAGGTGACCCCGGATCACTGGGTCATCGGCAAGATCACGAAGGAGATCTCGGTGCGCGAGATCTCCGCGAAGCTGATCCAGCACCTGCCGCTTGAGGCAGGCGGCGTGCAGGCCGTGGCGGTCGAGGCGGAGCGCCAGCGCGTGCCCTGCCTGAGCGATGCGCAGCTGCAGCAGCTGTGCGCCATCGCCCGCCAGGTCGAGCGTCACTACGGGCGCGCCCAGGACATCGAGTGGGCCATCGACCGGGCGAGCGGCGCCATCCTGCTGCTGCAGAGTCGCCCGGAGACCGTGTGGTCGGCGCGCGATGCGGCACCGCTGGCCAAGGGCGAGGAAGATCCGCTCATGCACGTCATGTCCATCTTCGGAAGCCGCCGGTGCCGCTGAGCGCTGCTGACGTCGCAGAGATCGCCCGGCTGCTCGAGGAGTCCGACTTCGAGGAGCTGCACGTCGAGCAGGACGGCCTGAAGCTCACGCTCCGCCGCGGCGCGGCGCCGCGGCGCGAGGCGCCCGGGAGCGCGGCGGCGCAGCCCGCCACGGTGCCGGCGGATGCCGGCGGTGCGCCGCGCGGCGGGTCCCCGGCAGCGGCCAGCGGCGTGCTCGAGGTCACCGCGCCGCTGGTGGGCATCTTCTACCGTGCGCCCAAGCCCGGCGCCGCGCCGTACGTGGAGGTCGGCTCGGCGGTGCAGCCGGACAGCATCATCGGCATCATCGAAGTGATGAAGCTCATGAACGCCGTGCGCGCGGAGGTTTCCGGCACGGTGGTCGAGGTGCTGGGGCAGGACGGCGCGGTGGTCGAGTACGGGCAGGTGCTGGCGCGCGTCGCGCCCGGAGCGCCGGGTGGCTGAAGTCGCGCTCGTCGACACCTCGCTGCGCGACGGCAACCAGAGCCTGTGGGGGGCGGTCGGCATCGACACCGCCAAGACGCTGACCATCGCCCCGGTGATGGACCGCGTCGGCTTCAAGGCGATCGACTTCACGACCTCGACCCATATGGGCGTCGCGGTGCGCTACAAGCAGGAGGACCCGTGGCAGCGCATCCGCCTCATGGCCGCGGCCACGCCCAACACGCCGCTGCAGTTCATGTCGACGGGCTTTCGCTTCATCTCCTGGGAAACGGCCAGCCCGGAGTTCATGGCGCTCGCGTTCGCGGTGCTCTCGCGCAACGGCATCCGGCGCTTCTGCCTTGCGGACCCGATGAACGATGCGCACTCCAACATCGCCTGCGCGCGCATGGTCAAGCGCGCCGGCGGCGAGTTCGTGATCGCGGCGCTGGTGTTCACCGTGAGCCCCGTCCACGACGATGCCCACTACGCGGAACGGGCGCGCCAGCTCGCCGCCTGCCCCGAGGTGGACGCGATCTACATCAAGGACCCGGGGGGACTGCTGTCGCCGCGGCGCGCGGCCACGCTGATCCCGGCGGTCAAGGCCGTGATCGGCGCCAAGCCCCTCGAGCTGCACTCGCACTGCACGATCGGGCTCGGGGAGCTGGTGTACATGGACGCGGTGGACTACGGGGTGAGCGCGCTGCAGTGCGCCTCCGGGGCGGTGGCGGACGGGATCTCCAATCCGCCCTCGCTGCGCGTGGTGCAGAACCTGCGCGCCCTCGGCCACACCGTGCCCGTCGACACCGAGGCGCTCACCGAGGTGAACCACTTCTTCACCCGCATCGCGGCGGCGGAAGGCCTGCCGAGCGGTGTGCCGCAAGCCTTCGATGCCGCCTACCTGCGCCACCAGCTGCCGGGGGGCATGATCGGCACGATGCGGCGGCAGCTCGCGGAACGGCGCCTCGCGCACCTGGAAGGGGCGGTCATCGAGGAGATCGCGCGCGTGCGCGAGGAGCTCGGCTGGCCGATCGTCATGACGCCGTTCTCGCAGATACTCCTGACGCAGGCGGTGCTCAACGTCACCGGGCGCGAGCGCTACGCGGTCATGCCCGATGAGGCGATCCGCTATGCGCTCGGGCGCTTCGGGCGGCCCAACATCCCGATCGCCGCCGAGGTGATGCAGCGCATCGAGGCGCTGCCGCGCACCCGCGAGCTGCGCGCCGAGCCCGTCATGGCGCCGCTGCCGGAGTTGCGCGCGCGCCTGGGCGCGCAGCTCACGGACGAGGAGTTCCTGCTGCGGGCCACCATGCCCGCCGCCCAGGTGGACGCGATGCGTCCCGTGGCGCCGGCGGCGTGCCACTACGACCCGGAGTCCAAGCCGGTGATGGAGCTGCTGCGCCGGGTGCTGAAGCTGCGCAACGTCGCGGAGCTGCGCGTGACGAAGGCGGATTTCAGGCTCGAGCTGCGCGGCGGCGGCGCCGGAGCGCCCGCGCCGTGAGCCTCAGGGGGCGCCGCGGCGCGGCGCGCAGCGCTAAGCGCGCGCCGGTGCGCGGCGTCGTGTTCGACGTCGATGGCACGCTCCTGCTCAGCAGCCGCAACCTCGGTGACTACCAGGTGCTGCCCGGAGCGGTCGAGGTCCTGAGCACGCTCAGGGAGCAGCAGGTGCCCTTCGCGCTCTTCACCAACGGCAGTGCCTACCCGCCGGCGGAGCAGGCCGCGAAGCTGCGCCACGTCGGGCTGCCGGTTGATGACGGGCAGATGTTCACCCCCTCGAGCATCGCGGCGGATCACATGCAGCGCCGCGGCATCCGCCGCGCGCTGGTGCTCGGCAGCGCCGGCGTCGGGCAGGCGCTGCGCGCGGCGGGCATCGAGACCGTCCACACGGGGGAGCCCGGCGCCACCGAGGTGGGCAGCGTCTTCGTCGGCTGGCACCCGGAGTGCGGCATGAAGGACATCGAGACCGCCTGCCGCGCCATCTGGGGCGGTGCGGAGCTGTGCGTCGCCTCCGACGTGCCGTTCTTTGCCACCCAGCAGGGCCGCACGATCGGGTACTCTTTTGCCATCACGGCGGCCATCCGCCGGCTGACGCGCGCGCCCATGACGCTGACCGGGAAGCCCTCGGTGCGGGCGCTGCGCTTCATCGCCGGGCGGCTGGGCGTCCCGGCGCGCGAGCTCGCGGTGGTCGGCGATGATCCGCTGGTGGAGATCCTGATGGCGCGACGCGCGGGCGCGACCGCGCTGGCGGTAACCACCGGAACCACCGGCGCCGAGGAGTGGGCCCGCCAGCCGCCCGCGCGCCGGCCGCACGCCATTCTCGGCGACCTGCGCGAGGTGCTCGGCTGGGTGGCGGGCGCTGCGCCGGCCGCCGCCGGCGCACGCGAAGGATCGAGGGCGAGCCGCGCGCGGGTGGCGCGCACCCGGGCGGCGCCGCCGCGCGGGCGCGCCCGCCGCACAAGATAACGGAGCACGAAGATGTCATTGACCAAGCCCTACGCGGACATCCCGGGAACCACGATCTTCGACACCGACCAGGCGCGCCGCGGCTATCACCTGAACATGTTCTGCATGTCACTGATGAAGGCGGAGAACCGCGAGCGCTTCAAGGCAAACCAGCGCGCGTACCTTGATGAGTGGCCGATGAGCGAGGAGCAGAAGCTGGCGGTGCTCGACCGCGACTACAACCGCATGATCTCACTCGGCGGCAACATCTACTTCCTGGCCAAGCTGTTCGCGACCGACGGCAAGAGCTTCCAGTACGTCGCGGCACAGATGGCCGGGATGTCGCAGGCGGATTACGCCAAGATGATGCTCGAGGGCGGGCGCGTGCCGGGAGGCTGAAGCGAACATGCGCGCGGCGCTCTACTACGGCCGGCAGGACCTGCGGCTGATGTCGGTGGCGGAGCCGGAGCCTCAGGCCGGCGAGGTCAAGCTGCGCGTGCGCTACAACGGCATCTGCGGCAGCGACCTGCACGAGTACTACGACGGGCCGGTCACCACGCGCAGCACCCCGCACCCCCTCACCGGCGTCAAGAACCCCGTCATCATGGGTCACGAGCTGTGCGGGGAGGTCGTCGCCCTGGGCGATGGGATCGAGGACCTGACGGTCGGGGATCTCATCGCGGTTGAACCGGCCGAGGGCTGCGGTGAGTGCCTGCACTGCGGGCTGGGCCAGTACAACCACTGTCCGGTGCTCGCGATCCAGGGCTACAACCGCGGCGGCGGGCTGGCCGAGTACACCGTGGTGAAGCGCCGCATGGCGCACCGGCTGCCCGCGGGCGTCACGGCCCTGCAGGGTGCGCTGATCGAGCCGCTGGCGATTGCCTGGCACACGGTGAACCGCTGCGCGGTGCAGGCCGGGCAGGTGGTTGCCATCCACGGCGCAGGCCCCATTGGTGCCGGCGCCTTCCTCACGCTGCGGCGGCGCGGCGTCGAGGCCATCATCGTGGATCCCTCGCCCGCACGGCGCGCGGCGCTCGCCGGCCTCGGCGCGCGCTGGCTGCTGGATCCGGGCAGCTGCGACGTGGTGGCGGCGATCCGTGATCTCACCGGTGGCCGCGGCGCGCATGCCTCCATCGATGCGGCCGGGGTGCCGCAGGCGTTCGCCGCGATGCTGCACGGTACCCGCGTCGATGGCACCGCGGTGGTGGTCGCGATCCATCACCAGCCCCTCGTCATCCCGCCCTTTGACCTGCTGATGCCGGAAGTGCGCCTCACCGGCGTGGCGCTGTCGGTGAACGCGTTTCCGGCGGTCATCGAGGAGATGGCCCGCGGCAGTTATCCCCTGGCGGGCTGGGTCGAGACCATACCCTTTGAGGGCGTGATCGAGCAGGGGCTCGAGCGCCTGCGCCGCCAGCAGGGGATGAAGCTGGTGGTGGACGTGGCCGGAACCGCGGGCCGCCCGCAGCCCGCCGCGCCCGCGGCACCGCGGACATGAAGCGCGTGGCGCGTTCGATCACGTGTGGATCCCGCAGCTCACCGCTCCAACCCTGATCGTGAACTGAAACGTCCTGGCAGGGAGCCACGAGTTTGATCGCGTGGACCCGCGAGCCGAATTTTCGCCGGCAGTGCTAGTTCACCGCGAGCGGCAGCGAGCGCAGCCCCCGGAACGCAAAGTTCGGACTCCAGTCCGGGGCCGGCTCGGCCAGCCGCAAGCGAGGAAAGCGCTCGATCAGGGCCGTCAGGGCGACCTGCGCCTCGAGCCGCGCCAGGGTACTGCCCAGGCACACATGGGCGTCCGCCCCAAACGCCATGTGACGATTGTGTCTGCGGTGGATATCGAATCGGTCGGGGTCCTCATAGTGCGCAGGATCGCGATGCGCCGCGCCGATGAAGACGATCAGGGAGCCGCCGGCCGGAACCGCCGTTCCTTCGATCTCCAGCGGCACCAGGGTGCTGCGCCCGAAGGCCTGTACCGGGCTCTCGAAGCGAAGGATCTCCTCGACCGCTGCGGACATTGCCGCCGGATCCTCACGCAGTTCCTGCAGGGCCTGCGGATGACGCAGGAGCGTCAGGATCCCGTTGCCTATGAGGTTACGGGTCGTTTCATGGCCCGCCAGCAGCAACAGGACACACTGCGCGTAAACGTCCTCCCGCGTTATGCCCGGGTCGGCTTCCGCGATATTGAGTAGCAGCTGCAACAGCTCCGGCTTGCGCCCCGCCGGGCTCCCCCGGACGACCCCCTCAAAGTCGCGCACCAGTTCCTGCACGGCGGTCTGGGCCCGCCGTGCATCCTCGGCCGAGCGGCGCAGGTTGCCGAACCAGGTGGCGATGTCGGTCGAGAGTGCAATCGACTTGTCATACAGCGACTGCGGCAGTCCCAGCAGGTCGGAGATGATGCGCACGGGGAGCGGGTAGGCGAAGTCACGGATTACATCGAACCGCTGCGCCGACTGGACTTTGCCCAGCAGCTCCTCTACGGCTGCGGTCACCCGCGGACGCAGCCCTTCGATGGTCAACGGAGCAAATCCCTTGTTCATGAGTTTCCGCAGCCGTGTATGCGCCGGGGCATCGCGCAGCAATAGCCACCGGCCTACGTGCTCGATGAAGTAGGTGAATTCGGCGCGCTCCGCCTCGGGAACAGCGACCACCGCGTGCGGCGGCCGCGTTGACGACACACCCGGCTGGCGCAGGATGTTGGTGCACGCGTCGTACCGGAATACGCCCCACACGTCGGAGCGGATGGGCATTGGTTGCAGGGTAGGGCCGGCGAGACAGCGCCGATAGGTCGGGTAGGGGTCAGCGAGAAATGCGGCTGAGAAAAGCGGCGCGGCGACTTGCACGGGCGTACTCACGGGCATTGCTCCTTACTGCGGTTGTATTCAGGGGCGGAACTGAGGCCTAGTCCGTGACGCACACCTCGACCAGCACCGGCCCGGCGGCGGCGAAGGCCTCGCGCAGCGCCGCATCAAGCGCGCCGCAATGCTCGACCCGCACCCCCGCCACGCCCTGGGCACGCGCCAGCGCGCAGAAATCCAGGTGCGCCAGCGTGGTGCCGGGCGGGCGCGCGAGGCCGAAGTGCGGCGCGAACTCGTTGAGCGCGCGGTAGCTGCCGTTGTTGACGATCACGAAGGTGACGGGCACGGCGAGCTCGGCGGCGCTCCACAGCCCCTGGATGGCATACATGGCCGAGCCGTCGCCGATGAGGCCGATCACCCGCACACCGGGTCGCGCCAGCGCGACGCCGACGGCCGCCGGCAGGCCGTGGCCGAGTCCGCCGCTCGCGCAGGTGTAAAAGGAGTCCGGCTCGAGCATCGGCAGGTAGTCATGCATCGGCCCGCGGCTGCTCGGGGCCTCCTCCACGATGATGCTGCCGGCGGGCCGCAAGGCCGCGAGCTGCTGCAGGAGATAGCGGTCGCTCAGGCGATCCGGCGGCAGCGCTGGTGCGCGCGCGCGCGGCGCGGGCGCGCTGCGCACCGGCGCAGGTCCTGCCAGCAGCGCGCGGATCCCGAGCCTGAGGTCGGTGACGATCGAGACTCCTGCGGCCGCGCGCGCCGCCGCGGCGGGATCGTCGGTGAGCTGCACCAGCGAGGCACCCTGCGGGACGTGCGGGCCATCGCCCTCGACGTGATAGGTGAAGACCGGCGCGCCGAGCACCAGGATGAGGTCGCCGCCGGCGAGGCGCGCGACGAGCTGCGCGCGGTCCGCGGGCAGGAAGCCTGCGAACAGCGGGTGCTGCTCCGGGAAGCTGTTGCGCGCGGACAGCGGGCTCACCCACACCGGGGCCTGATGCCGTTCGGCGAGCGCGATCACCTCCGGCCAGGCCGCATCGCGCGCCACGGAGGCACCGACGACGAGCACCGGGCGACGCGCGGCGCCGAGCAGCGCCGCCGCCCGCTCGAGCATCGCGGGGTCACCGCTTACCGTGGCGCTGACCTCGCGCGCCGGCACGGGAGTGCAGGGGCGGTCCCAGTCATCCACCGGCACCGACACGAACGTGGGGCCGCGCGGGGGCTGCATGGCCACATAGAAGGCACGCGCCACCGCCGCCGGCACGTCCTCGGCCCGCGCCGGCTCGCAGCTCCATTTCACGTACGGCCGCGGCAGGTTGGCGGCCTGTTCGGAGTACAGGAACGGCTCGAACGGCAGGATCGAGCGCGCCTGCTGCCCGGCCGTGACGACGAGCGGCGTCTGGTTGCGGTACGCGGTGAAGATGCTGCCGAGCGCATGACCGACGCCGATGGCCGAGTGCAGGTTGACCAGCGCGGCGCCGCCGCGCGCCTGCGCGAAGCCGTCGGCCATCGCCACCACCACCGACTCCTGCAGCCCGAGCACGTAGCGGAAATCAGCAGGGAAGTCGCGGAACATCGGCAGCTCGGTGGAGCCCGGGTTGCCGAAGATGGTCGTCAGGCCGAACTCGCGCAGCAGGCAGAACACGGCCTCGCGGACGGTTGCGCTCATGGCTGCATCATCCGCCCCGCGGCTCAGCCCGCAAGGGGTGCCGGCGCCGCGCCCGCGGCCAGCCGGCTCGGTGCGGTCTCCTTCAGTGCCAGCGCCAGCAGGGCGCCGGCGACGGCGAGGGCGGCCTGCATGACGATCGGTGCGGTGAGGCCGTAGCGATCGGCCGCGGTGCCGGCGATGTACGGGCCGCCCACGCCCCCGACGATCTCCCCGATCCCCACCACGAGCCCCAGGGAAGTGGCGACGTAGCGCGCCGGGATGGTCTCGGACGGGATGGTGCCCATGAACAGCGGGAAGGTGCCGCTCGCCGACCAGCCGAGGAAGATCAGCGTCCCGAGCAGGTAGAGCGAGCCGTCGGCGTACAGCGCGGCGAGGGGCACCAGGACGCCGAGCAGGTTGAAGCCGACCACGACCGGGCGCCGGCCGAAGCGGTCCGAGAGGCGCGGGACGACGAAGCTGAAGAACGCGGCCGACAGCCCCAGCACGCTCATGAGCACGCTCATCGCGCCCGGGGAGATCTGGCGCACCTTGATGTAGAAGAGCGGCAGGAAGGCCCACCCGAGCACCATCCAGGCGACCATGACGATGCTCATGAGCACGCACAGCAGCATGTTGCGATGGCGCAGCATGGCGAGGTGGCTGACGCCGCTGTCCGCGTCGCCGCCGGCGACGACCGGCCGCAGCGGCTCGCGCACGTAGCGGGCGATCAGCACCGCCATCACCAGGCCGGGCACGCCCGCCAGGAAGAACGACGCGCGCCAGCTCCAGTGCGCGGCGATCGGTATCAGCACCAGCGGCGCGAGGAAGGAGCCGAAGATGTTGCTGCCGAAGTTCTGCATCACGCCCATGTTGTGGCCGCGGCGCGAGTGCTCCGACTCGCTCGCCACCAGCGACTGGCACACCGGCAGAAACGGTCCTTCGGCGAGGCCCATGAGCAGGCGTGCGCCGAACAGCGCCGCGAACGAGGCGGCGAGCCCGGACAGGAAGGAGCACAGGGAGAAAGCCACCGCGCTTGCGAGCAGGATCGCCTTGCGCCGGCCGGTGCGGTCCGACAGCGCACCGCCGAGGAAGGCCGACAGCGCCCAGCTGAAGGAGAGCGCCGAGGCCACGAGTCCGACCTGCTGGTTGGTGAAGTGCAGGTCCTCGGCGATGAACGGCATCAGGTAGCTGGCCGCGTTGCGGTCGAAGAACAGGATGCCGAAGGTGATGCCGAGCACCCAGATCAGACGCTGTTCGTAGCGCATATCGCTCTTCACGATCCCCGCTTGAGGCCAGGCAAGCACTCTACCCGAGCCGCCGGTGGCGGGCTTGCCCTCGGCAGCCACCGCCGATTGCGCTGTTGGTTGAGCCGGTGGCCTTTCTGGCAGCGCCGGCGCCGTGCGGGTACAGTCGGGCCGGGGCACTACAGCTGAGAGTCGCGCGCACGGGGAGGCTTCCATGGGTGAGGTGGGGTTCGGCCAGCCCGACGACGGCATCATCCAGATGGCCTACGTGGTGCCCGACCTGCGTGCGGCGATCGCGCACTGGACGGGCACGCTGCGCGTCGGCCCGTGGTTCGTGCTCGAGCATTTCACCGGCGAGGATCCGGTCTACCGGGGCCAGCCCTCGAAGGCGCAAGTGGCGCTCGCGATGAGCTTCTCGCGGGCACATGAACCTCGAGCTCATCCAGCCAAAGAACGAGGCGCCCTCGGTGTACCGCGAGATGATCGAGCGGCGCGGCTACGGCTTCCATCACTGGGGCGTGGCGACCTGGAGCTTCGATGCCGCCGTGGCGCAGTACGAGAGCGCCGGGTACGCGCTGGCCTTCCGCGCCGCCGTGCCGAGCGGCGGCCGGGTGGGATACATGGACACCACGCGCGTATTGCCCGGCTACACCGAGCTGATCGAGCTCGGGGGTGCCTTCGAGGAGGTGTTCGGGCGCTTCCACCGCGCCTGCCGTGACTGGGACGGCAAGGACCCGATCCGCTCCTTTATCTAGGCGCCGCCGCTACGCGCGCCCGGCCGCGGCATGCAGCTCGCGGTACTCCCGCGGCGTCATGCCGAACTTGCGGCGGAACACGCGACCGAAGTGCGTCGGGCTGTTGAAGCCGTGGTCAAAGGCGATCTCGGCCACCGTGCGCCCGAGCTGCACCGGCAAGACGAGGGCGCGCGCGCACTCCTCCAGGCGGCGCCGGAGCAGGTAGCGGCCCACCGTCTCCTCGGAGCCGGCGAACAGGTGGTGCAGATAGCGCGGCGTGATGCGGCAGGAGCGCGCCACGCGGGTGGGGGTGAGCTGCGGATCGTGCAGGTGCGCCTGGATGTGGTTCAGGATGCGGATGCGCTGCGCGGTGGCGACGGACGAGCGCTCGCAATGCGCGCGCGGCACCTCCGCATAGGCCGCACCCACCAGGTCGAGGATCGCGACCGTGACGCGCGCCGCAGCGTCCGGGTCGAGATCCTGGTGGCAGGCCACCCAGAAGCTGCGCAGGAAGCGCGACAACAGTAGGGCGACGCCGCTGCCCGCAGGCACCGGCACCGCGACCAGGGATTCGGGACAGGCGATCTGGCGGCGCAGCTGCGCCCCGGGGATGCCGAGCACCAGCATGCGGTTCGCTCCGGGAAAGAGGATGTCGTACTGGCGGGTGCTGTCGCACAGCGTGAAGTCCCCCGGCCGCAGGAACGCCTCGCGCCCGTCCTGGCGGTTGCGGCTCTCGCCGGCGAGCTGCAGCAGCAGGAAGAACAGCGAGCCGCGGGTGCGCGCCACGTGCGCGCGCGAATGGCGCACCGTCTGCGCCTCGGAGCAGGCCTCGGCGAGGCTCAGATCGCCGATGGCGGTACGCTCGATCGAGCCGTGGAAGGAGCGCAGGTCCGCCGGATCCGACACCAGGGGCGAGAAGCTCTCGCCGGCGCGCTCGTTCCAGTAGGCGAGCCGGCGGTGCGGATCAAGTCCGGTCGTGGTGAAGGACTGCATCGGTACCATCCGCTCTTCCCCCGCGGGCGCCTAGCCTTCGGCGCGCAGCTGCTGCTCGAGCTGCGCCAGGGTGCGGTAGCAGGGCAGCACCTGCGCGACGCTGGCATTCGGCTCGCGCCCCTCGGCGATCGCGCTGAAGAACTCGCGATCCTGCAGCTCGATCCCGTTCAGCGACACGTCCACGTGGGATACATCGATCTTCTGCTCCTTGCCATCGATCAGCTCGTCGTAGCGCGCGATGTAGGTGCCGGTGTCGCCGATGTAGCGGAAGAAGGTCCCGAGCGGGCCGTCGTTGTTGAAGGACAGCGACAGGGTGCAGATCGCCCCGCTGGCGCTTTTCAGCTGGATGGACATGTCCATGGCGATGCCCAGCACCGGGTGCAGCGGACCCTGCACCGCGTGCGCGATGGTCACCGGCGCGCCGGTCTGGTAGGCGAACAGGTCCACCGTGTGGGCCGCGTGGTGCCACAGCAGGTGGTCGGTCCAGGAGCGCGGCTGCCCGAGCGCATTGATGTTGGTGCGCCTGAAGAAATAGGTCTGCACGTCCAGCTGCTGGATCGCGAGCTCCCCGCGCGCGATGCGCTGGTGGATCCACTGGTGCGAGGGGTTGAAGCGCCGGGTATGCCCGACCATGCACACAAGACCGGTGCGCTGCTGCAGCGCGGCCACCGCCTGTGCGTCGGCCCAGTTGTCGGCGAGGGGTATTTCCACCTGCACGTGCTTGCCGGCCTGCAGGCAGGCGAGCGCCTGCTCGGCATGCAGCTGCGTGGGCGTCGCCAGGATCGCGGCCGCCACGCCCGGGCGCGCGAGCGCCTCGGACAATTCCGTGGTGGCGTGCCCGATGCCGTACTTCGCGGCCATCGCACGGGTCGGCTCCAGCGTGCGCCCGACGAGGGAGACCACCTCCACGCTGCCGATCGCCTTGATGGCGTCCAGGTGCTTGGCACCAAAGGCACCGGCGCCGGCGAGGATGACCTTCATGGCAGGTTCTCCAGGATCAGATGACCCACCGCGGTGTTCGAGGCGGGCACGTGGTAGAAGCGGTGCACGGTGCGCACCTTCGGGTTCAGCGCGCCGCGCATGATGAACCACATGACGAGCTCGATGCCCTCCGAGCCCGCCTCGCGCACGTATTCCAGGTGCGGCGTGCGCGACAGCCCCTCCGGCTCGTTGATCAGGCGCTCGATGAACTGCTGGTCCCAGGCCTGGTTGATGAGTCCGGCCCGTGGCCCCTGCAGCTGGTGGCTCATGCCGCCGGTGCCCCAGATCTGCACGTTCAGGTCGGTGTCGAAGGACTCCACGGCGCGACGAATCGCCATCCCGAGCTCATAGCAGCGCCGGCCGGAGGGCGGCGGATACAGCACCACGTTGACGGGAAGGGGAATGACGCGCACCGGCCAGGCGTGCGGCTGCCCGAACAGCAGCGACAGCGGCACGGTGAGGCCGTGATCGACGTCCATGCGGTTGACGATGGTGAGATCGAAATCCTGCTGGATCACCGCCTGGGCGACGTGCGAGGCGAGCTCGGGGTGGCCCTGCACCACCGGCACCGGCCGTGGGCCCCAGCCCTCGTCCGCGGGCGCGAACTGCGCCGCGCAGCCGATCGCAAAGGTCGGCACGATCTCCAGGCTGAAGGCGGTGGCGTGATCGTTGTAGACCAGGATCACGACGTCGGGACGGGCCTGCGCGATCCAGCGCTTGGAGAAATCGTAGCCGGCGAACAGCGGTGCCCAGTAGGCATCCCCTGACTTGCCGTTGTCCAGGGCCGCGCCGATGGCCGGCACGTGCGAGGTGGTGACGCCGGCGGTGATGCGGGCCATTAGTTTCTTTCTCCGGTGCTGCGCGCAGCGCCCGTCAGGTCGGCGTACGGCTGATCCATTGGGCGCTCCTCAGCGGCTCCAGTAAAGGCGCGCGGGGTTGTCGCTGAGCAGCTGCCGCTGCAGGTGCGCGGCGGGGGCGATCCTGGGGATGAAGTCCACCAGCGCGCCATCATCGGGCATGTGGGACTTGAGGTTCGGGTGCGGCCAGTCCGTCCCCCACAGCACCCGGTCCGGGAAAGTCTCCACCAGCCGCCGCGCGAAGGGCACCACGTCGGCGTAGTCCGGGGCACCGCTTTTGGACAGCCGGTCCGGGCAGCTCACCTTCGACCAGATGTTGGGACGCTCGCGCATGAGGCGGACGAAGAGCTCGAACTCGGGGCCGTCGACGGAGCGCGTCACGTCCGGGCGCCCCATGTGGTCCACGACCACCGTAGTGGGGAGGGAGGCGAAGAAGTCGTACAGCTCCGGCAGCTCCGCGGCCTCGAAGTAGATGACCACGTGCCAGCCGAGCGGTGCGACGCGCCGCGCGATCTGCAGCAGCACCTCGCGCGGGGTGGTATCGACCAGGCGCCGCACGAAGTTGAAGCGCACGCCGCGCACCCCGGCGGCATCGAGCGCCGCGAGCTCGCGGTCGGTGACGCTCGCCGCCACGGTCGCGACCCCGCGGGCCCGTCCCTGGGAGGTCAGCAGCGCATCGACCAGGGCGCGGTTGTCGGCGCCGTGGCAGGTGGCCTGCACGATGACGTTGCGGTCGAATCCGAGGTAGTCCCTGAGGCCCCACAGCTTGGTCTTCGGCGCGTCACAGGGTGTGTAGCGGCGCTCCGCGGCGTAGGGAAAGCGCGCGCCGGGTCCGAACACGTGACAGTGAGCGTCCACCGCGCCCGGCGGCGGCACGAAGCGCGGGCGCCGCGGCGTGGGATGAAACGGCAGCCAGTCCTTGTCCATCGTGAAGGGCCCGGAGGCCTCGCCCGCGGGCCAGAGCGCATCCCCGGGACGGATGCTCTGCACCGCACTCACAGTCCCCGCTCCTTCAGCAGGGCGTCGAGGCGCGGGAACACCCGCCGCGCGTTCACCTCGAAGATGCGCTCCTTGTCGGCGGCGGGTATGGAGAGCGCGTCGATGTAGCGCCGCGTGTCATCGAAGTAATGCCCGGTGCGCGGGTCGATGCCGCGCACCGCGCCCACCATCTCGGACCCGAACAGGATGTTGCCGATGTCGATGACGCGCACCAGCAGGTCGATGCCCGGCTGGTGATACACGCAGGTGTCGAAGAACACGTTGCGCATTACGTGCTCCTCCAGCGGCGGCCGCTTGAGCATGTCCGCGAGACCGCGGTAGCGCCCCCAGTGGTAGGGCACGGCGCCGCCGCCGTGGGGAATGATGAAGCGCAGCGCCGGGAAATCGCGGAACAGGTCGCCCTCGATGAACTGCATGAAGGCGGTGGTGTCGGCGTTGATGTAGTGGGCGCCGGTCGCGTGGAAGTTCGGGTTGCAGGAGGCGGAAACGTGCACCATCGCCGGCACGTCGAGCTCGACCATCGCTTCGTAGAAGGGGTACCAGTGGCGGTCGGTGAGCGGCGGCGAGGTCCAGTACCCGCCCGAAGGATCCGGGTTCAGGTTGCAGCCGATGAAACCGAGCCCGCGCACGCAGCGCCTGAGCTCCGCCACCGAGTGGGCAACGGGCACGCCGGGGGACTGCGGCAGCTGGCACACGCCGACGAAATTCGCAGGGTAGAGGTCGACCACGCGCTTGATGAGATCGTTGTTGGCGCGCGTCCAGGCGGACGAGACCGCCTCGTCGCCCAGGTGATGGCCCATGGCCGAGGCGCGCGGGGAGAACAGGGTGAGGTCCGAGCCGCGCTGCTGCTGCAGCCGCAGCTGGTTCTTTTCGATGGACTCGCGGATCTCGTCATCCGAGATCGCCCCGGGGGCGGCGGGCGCGGCGCCAGGGTCCTTCAGGGCCGCGATCTGGGCGTCGCGGAATTTCTGGTGGGCGGCCGGTGCGGTCGTGTAGTGACCGTGACAGTCGATGATCATGCGCGCCTCCTACGACTTCTGCGGCGGCGTGCCCGCGAGCACGGCATCGAGCAGCTCCGTCAGGGCCTCATGGCTCAGGGCCTGCGGGTGGGCGGCGGCCCACTGCTGGCGCTCGACACAGCCACGGCTCATCCAGGGCTCCACGCCCGCCTCGGCCACCGTGCGCACCACCTCGGCCATTTCCTCGGCGCGGCGGCGGCCGTGCTGCACCGAGCGGGAAATCATGTAGCGGGCGAGCTTCTCCCAGTCGCCGACCGGAAACAGGTCCTGCAGCGAGGCGAGCACCGCCGCCTCGACGCCGTGGCGGCGGGCCGTCAGCAGCGACTCGGCGAGCAGCGCCTCGAGCCCCTTGACGATGACGCTGCGGCACATCTTGGCCGCCGAGGCCGCGCCGATCGTGTCGGCATAGACCGCCGCGCCGCTGAAGCCGAGCGCCTGCGCCAGCGGCAGGAACTGGCGCGCACGCGGGCCGCCGAGCCACAGCGGCGAGCCCAGGCGTTTCGGGGCGATGGGCGACATGACCGCCGCCTCGACATAGCAGCCGCCGGCGGCCTCGATCACGGCGGCGGCCTGCGCGCGGGTGGCCGGCGACACCGAGTTCAGGTCGAGGTACCAGGTGCCGGGCGTGAGCGCCGCGGCCGCTTCGGCGGCCGCGGCGTGGCACTCGCCCGCGGTGACCGCGGAAATGACCAGGGCGCGGGCGCGCACGGCGCCGGCCATGGAGCACGCCGCCTTCAGAAACGGCAGCGTCGCGGCGGCACGCCAGGGCTCGCTGCCGTCGAGGGTAAACAGGCGGTCCCAGGCGCACAGGTCCACGCCGTCGAGGCGGTGCAGGTCGCGCGCCAGCACTTGGCCGACTTCCCCGAGCCCGATGAGGCCGATGCGCCCCGGCTCGGTCATGGCCCGCCCCAGGCGCTCGCCGGGACAAACACCGTGCCCTGCATCAGCTTGCGGGCGGTGCGCAGCAGCGCCGAACGGTTCACCGTCACGCTGCTGCCATTCACCGTCACGTCCATCTCCACGGTGAAGAATCCGGTCGGATGCTCGATCTCGAGGGTCTGCAACCCCGAGCGCGGGGTAACGCACGCCACCTGTGCGGCCACCGAGCCCGGCGTGACGCAGGCGGTGGCGACGCTCACCGCGCCCAGCACCCCGATGGCCTCGTGCACGCGGTGCGGAATGAAGGTGCGCGTGTCGATGGCCCCGCCGTGCCGCGCCGGGGAGACGAGGCACATCTTCGGCACCGTCTTCTTCGCGACGTCGCCGAGGGCCATGCGCGGACCCAGGGCGAGGCGCAGCCGCTCGATGCGCGCCTTGAGCGCCGGATCTGCCTCCAGCTCCTCGGGTGATTCATCGCCGCGCTTGCCCAGGTCGGAGGCGCGCATGAGCACCACCGGCATGCCGTTGTCGATGCAGGTGACCTCGATGCCTTCGCAGTGATCGAGGCTGGCACCGGTGGGAAAGAGCGCGCCGCACGAAGCCCCGGCCACGTCCAGGAAGTCGATGGGAATGGCCGCCGCACGCCCCGGCACGCCATCGATGCGGGCATCGCCTTCGTATTCCACCGCGCCCGAAGGCGTGGGCACCTGCGCCACGGCGATGCTGCCGGTGTTGAGCATGTGGATGCGCACCGGCGTGCGCTCCCCCGCGACCCTCACCAGGCCGTTCTCGATCGCCCAGGGACCGACGGCGGCCAGGATGTTGCCGCAGTTCTGCGAGTCACTGACTTCCGCCTTGTCGACCACGACCTGCAGGAAGAGGTAATCCACGTCCGCATCGGCGCGCGCGGAAGGGCTGATGATCGCGACCTTGCTGGTCAGCGGGTGCGCACCGCCCACGCCATCGATCTGGCGCGCATCCGGGGAGCCCATGGCCGCGAGCAGCACCCGGTCGCGCGCGGCCACCGCCGCGGGCAGGTCGCGCGCGTGAAAGAACAGCGCCTTGGAGGTGCCGCCGCGCATGAGCGTGCCGGGAATGCCGCGCAGCACGGCGCGTCACTCCGTCTGGGATTGCGGGCGGTAGACGAGTCCCTTCTGGGCGAGCTTGTCACGCATGGTGTAGATGTCGAGGCCGAGTTCCCCGCGTTGCAGGCGCTCGCGCACCGTGGCCTCCTTGGCCTCCCGCGCCTCGCTCGCCTTGAGCACCGCGGCGGCCTCGCCGCGCGGCACGATGCACACGCCGTCGTCGTCGGCGATCACCACGTCACCGGGGTTGACGACCCCGCCGCCGCACACGACCGCGACATTGACCGACCCCAGGGTCTCCTTGACCGTTCCCTGCGCGTGCACGGCCTTGGACCACACCGGGAAGCCCATGGCGGTCAGCTCGCACACGTCGCGCACGCCGGCGTCGATGACGAGCCCGCGCACGCCGCGCGCGGCGAGCGAGGTTGCCAGCAGCTCGCCGAAATAGCCGGCGTCCGAATAGGAAGTGGGTGCGACGACCAGGAGGTCCCCGGCCTGGCACTGCTCGACCGCGACATGGATCATCCAGTTGTCCGCCGGGGCGACGCTGACCGTGACCGCGGAGCCGGCAATGCGCGCGCCCGGGTAGATCGGGCGCAGCGCCGCTCCCAGAAGCCCGGTGCGGCCCTGGGCCTCGTGCACCGTGGCCACGCCGCAGCGCGCCAGGCCATCCACCACCGAAGGATCGGCGCGGCGAATATTCGTGTACACGACATTCATGGCAGCTACCTTCAGCGGATGACGCGGCCATTGTCCGGCCGTGCCCCCGCGCGGGGGTAATTGCAATTCACGGCCGGGTATAAGAGATTGTGGACATGAGCCGTAGAGTCCAGGGTCCCGCTGCGACGCCGAACCTGCGCCACCTGGTGCTGTTCGACGAGGTGGTCCGGCGCGGCAGTGTGAGCGCGGCGGCACGCGCGGCGCACCTGAGCCAGCCCGCCGTGACGCAGGCGGTGGCGCAGGTCGAGGCGGCCCTGGGAGCGCGCCTCATGCAGCGCAGCTATGCCGGGCTGGCGCTCACCGCCGCCGGTGGCGCGGCCGCGCAGCGCATCGAGCGCGCCCTGCAGATGCTGCGCGAGGCGCTTTCGGCGGTGCGCCCGCGCGTACCCGGGCGGCAGGAGGATGAGGTCCTGAGGGGCATAACTTCCACGCAACTGCAGGCTCTCATGGCGGTGGCGGAGGCGGGCGCCTTCGCGCGTGCCGCACGCCGCATCGGGCGCGCCCGCGCTGCCGTGCACCGCGCGGCGCGGCAGCTGGAGAAATCCCTCGGCGCGGAGCTGTTCGAGGTGACGAGCCACGGCGTGCGCCCCACCCGGGAGGCGGAAAAGCTGGCCCTGCGCACGCGGCTGGCCTTTGCCGAGATCGCGCAGGCCCAGGCCGAGGTGGCAGCCGCGCATGGCACCGGCAGCGGCGCCACGGTCATCGGGGCGATGCCGCTGGCGCGCAGCGTGCTGGTGGCGCGCGCGGTGCTCGAGTTCGCGAACCTGCGGCCCGAGCACGGGCTCACTATCCTGGACGGGCCTTACGAGAGCATGCTCGGCGCCCTGCGCCGCGGCTCCGCCGACGTGCTGGTCGGCGCCTTGCGTGATCCGATCCCGTACGAGGACATCGTGCAGGAACACCTGTTCGAGGACCCGCTGGCGATCGTGGTGGGGGCCAGGCATCCGCTGGCCGGCGGCGGCGCACCGACGCTCGCCGCGCTGGCGCCTTTTCCGTGGATCGCGCCGCGGCGCGGCTCGCCGCTGCGGCGGCACTTCGATGCGCTGCTGGCGCGCCTCGGCGGGCCGCCGGCGGTGGCGCCGATCGAGTGCAACTCGCTGATCGCGGCCCGCTCGATGCTGCTGGCGAGTGAGCGCGTCATGCTGCTCTCGGAGCACCAGATCCAGCACGAGCTCAGCACGCGCCAGCTGGTGGCCCTGCCGCATCCCCTGGGCGCGGTGACGCGCGCGATCGGCCTCACCGTGCGCCGCGACTGGCAGCCGACCGCGGTGCAGGCGCAGCTCGTCGAGGGACTGCGGCGCCACGCGCGGGCCTCATCCTCCCGGCCGGCGCGGCAACTGGCCTAAGGGGGCGCATGCGCTCGACCCAGGTGGCGATCATCGGTGCGGGCCCCTCGGGGCTCTTGCTCGCGCAGCTGCTGCGCCAGAACGGGATCGACTCGGTGGTGCTGGAGTGCCGCTCCCAGGATCACGTGCAGGCCCGCATCCGCGCCGGGCTCCTGGAGTGGACCACCGTGGAACTGCTCAAGGAGGCCGGGGTGGGCGAGCGGATGCTGCGCGACGGTCTCGTCCACGACGGCTTCGACGTCGCCTTCGCCGGCGGCCGGCACCGCATCGACCTCAAGGGACTCACCGGCCGCTCGGTGCTGGTCTACGGGCAGACCGAGCTGCAGAGGGACCTGGTGCGCTCGAGCGAACCTGGGGCGGTGCTGTGGCAGGTGGCCGAGGTGGTGCTGCACGAGTGGGACACACGCCACCCGCGGGTCACCTACAAGCACGCCGGCGCACCCCAGGAGCTGCGCTGCGACTTCATCGCCGGCTGCGATGGCGCCCACGGCGTCAGCCGCGCGGGCATACCGCAGGAGAAGCTCGCGCAGTTCGAGCGCGTATATCCGTTCGGATGGCTCGGGCTGCTGGCCGACGTGCCGCCCCTGAACGAGGAGCTCGTGTACGCCAGTCACGAGCGCGGCTTTGCCCTGTGCAGCATGCGCTCGCGCGGTCGCAGCCGTTACTACGTGCAGTGCTCGCTCAGGGACACGGTGGCGGAGTGGCCCGACAGCCGCTTCTGGGACGAGCTGCACGCGCGCCTGCCGGGGCGTTACGCCACGCGGTTGGTGACCGGAGCGTCGCTGGAAAAGAGCATCGTGCCGCTGCGCAGCTGCGTCACCGAGCCGATGCAGTTCGGGCACCTGTTCCTGGTCGGCGATGCCGCGCACATCGTGCCGCCGACCGGGGCGAAGGGCCTGAACCTGGCGGCCGCCGACGCGCGGGTGCTATCGCGCGGCCTCACCGAGTTCTATCGCGGTGGCAGCGCGACACTGCTCGGGGAGTACTCCGCGCGGGCGCTCGCCCGGGTGTGGAAGGCCGCGCGCTTCTCCTGGTGGTTCACGACGCTCCTGCACCGCTTCTCGGAGGATCCGTTCGCGCAGCGCCTGCAGCAGGCGGAGCTGGAATATCTGGCGCGCTCCACGGCCGCCTCGCACGCGCTGGCGGAGAACTACGTCGGTCTTGGTTTTGACTGACGGACCCTGGCTCTGGCGTTGCCGCGCCGCGCGCCGCCCGGCTTGACCGGCGGCCGCGCCAATGGTATGCAACACTTACAAAACAGACCGGTCCGGCCTAATGCACAGCGTCACCCTGTATCACTGGGAACCCAACGCCAATTCCGGCAAGCCCATGCTGGCCCTGATGGAGAAGGGCGTGGCGTTCAACAGCCATTACCTCGATCTGCTTAACTTCGACCAGCACAAGCCGCAGTACCTGGCGATCAACCCGCAGGGGACCATCCCGGCAATGCTGCACGGGGAGCGGGTGCTCACCGAATCGACCGCCATCATGGAGTACGTCGACGAGGCGTTTCCCGGTCCGCGGCTGATGCCCGAGGATGCACGCGACCGCTGGCGCGTGCGCTGGTGGATGAAACTCATGGACCAGTGGCTGGGGCCGAGCTTCTCGATGATCGGCTGGAGCGTGTTCGTGGGTCCGGCCGTGCGCTCCAAGGATCCGGAGGAACTGAAGGCGGCCATCGAGCGCATCCCGCTGCCCGAACGCCGCGTCGCCTGGCGCAAGGCGATCCACGGTGAGTTCAGTACCGAGGAGATGCAGGAGTCCCGGCGCCGCGTGGCACTCGGCATCCGCATGCTGGAGGAGGAGCTGGCGAAGCGGCCGTGGCTCGCCAGCAATCAGTACAGTCTTGCCGACATCGACGGCTTCAATCTTGCCTACGCGCTGCCGTTGTCGCAGCCGACGCTGTCCAACGACGAACTCACGCCCAACATACTGCGCTGGCTGCGCGCCATCTACGCGCGTCCCGCCACCAAGGCCTGCTGGGCCATGGGCAGGACCAGCATGGTCAAGCGCGTCGCGATCCTCGAGCAGCCGCACATCGGACAGGCGCAGGCCACATGAACATGACCCTGTACCACGGCGAGCCGAACGGCCCCTCCCTGGCGGTGCTGGCGAGCCTGTTCGCCAAGGGGCTGCAGGCGACGCTCGTGCCCATCGATCTCGCCCGCGGCGAACGCCATACGCTCGCCTTCGCGCGTGAGCCACAGGTGGCGCAGAGCGTCGAGGGCGAGGGGCCGGTGCTCGTGGTCGAGGACGAGGCGATGACCGACTCGGTGTTCATCGCCTGTTTTCTGGATGACGTGGGGCAGGGGGCGGCGCTGCGGCCGCCGGATGCCCTGGGCCGCTGGGAGACGATGACCTGGTGCCGGCAGATGATCGAGCGCACCGCACCGGCGGCCGCCTACCTGGGTTGCCGCGCGCACCCGCCCAGGGCCGACGCCGCGCTGCTGCAGAAGATCGGCAGCACCGATCTGCGCGCCCGCTGGGAGCTGATCGGCGCGGGAGAGTTCTCCGAGCAGCAGCTCGCCGACAGCGCCACCAAGATCCACCAGGCCGCGGAGAAGATCGAGGCGCGCCTGCAGGGGCGCCAGTGGCTGATGGGCGGCTTCTCGATCGCCGACCTCGAGAGCTACGCGTGGCTCGCCGGCATGGTGCCGCTGGTGCCGGCGGCGTTTGCCGGCAGGCCGCGCACCCGCGAGTGGCTCGAGCGCGTGAAGGCGCACCCCGCGGTCGCGCAGGCGCTGGCGCGGGCGCGCACCGCCGACCCGGCCGCGAGCTGGAGCGTGGGTCCGGAAATCAACCGCTGGGGCTGAAGGCACGGAGCTGGGAATGGCCATCAAACTTTATACGGCCGCGACACCGAACGGCTGGAAGATCTCGATCGCGCTGGAGGAGATGGGCCTGCCCTACGAGGTGCGGGTGATCGATTTCTCCGCCATGGAGCAGAAGGCCGACTGGTACGTGAAGCTCAATCCCAACGGCCGCATCCCGACGCTGGAGGATGAGGGCTTCACGCTGTTCGAGTCCGGCGCCATCCTGATCTACCTGGCGGAGAAGACCGGCAAGTTCCTGCCAAAGGGCGTGCAGGAGCGCAGCCGCGTGCTGCAGTGGCTGATGTTCCAGATGTCCGGGATCGGTCCCATGATGGGGCAGGCGAACGTGTTCTTCCGCTACTTCCCCGAGAAGCTCCAGCCGGTGATCGAGCGCTACCAGCGCGAGGTGACGCGCCTCTTCGGGGTGCTCGACCGGCAGCTCGCAACGCACGAGTACGTCGCGGGCGCGTACTCGATCGCCGACATGGCGCTGTGGCCCTGGGTATCCGGCCATGATTACTCCGGTGTCAGCGTGGAGGAGTTCCCGAGCCTGCAGCGCTGGCTCGCCCTGGTCGGCGCGCGCCCGGCGGTCCAGGCGGGGCGCGACGTGCCGATCAAGCGCGACCGCGCGGCGGAGATCGAGGCGGCGCGCCAGGCCGCGCCCAAGATGCTGGCCTGACGGCCGGCGCGGAGGATCGCGTTATGATCACGGCGCACCCGTACGGTGCGGCAGCCCCGGCCTGACGGAAGTCACAGTGCGGCATGATTGAGCTGTCCAAGCTGCGCGCCATCGACGTGCACGTGCATGCCGAGGTCTCCTGCCATGACCCGGAGGACCCGGTCATGGGCCGCTTCTTCGATGCGGCCTCCGCCTACTTCAAGGCGCCGCGCGTGCGGCCCACGATCCCGGAGATCATCAGCCTCTACCGCGAGCAGCAGATCGCCTTCTGCCTGTTCACGGTCGACTGCGAGAGCAGCATCGGCGCCAAGCGCGTCAGCAACTACGAGATCGCCGACTACGCGGCCAAGAACGCCGACATCGTCATCCCCTTCGCCTCCATCGATCCGCGCAAGGGCAGGATGGGGGCGCGCGAGGCGCGCGACCTGATCGAGAACCACGGCGTGCGGGGCTTCAAGTTCCACGGCATCATGCAGAACATCCACCCGGCGGATCCGGTGGGCTACCCGATCTACGAGGTGATCGCGGGCCACAAGCTGCCGGCGATCTTCCACACCGGCCACTCGGGCATGGGCAGCGGGCTGCCCGGCGGCGGCGGCGTGCGCCTGAAGTGGGGCCAGCCGATGCTGATCGACGACGTCGCGGTCGACTTCCCCGACATGAAGATCGTGCTCGCGCACCCGAGCTGGCCGTGGGTGGACGAGAGCCTGTCGATGGCGCTGCACAAGGAGAACGTGTTCATCGACCTCTCCGGCTGGAGCCCGAAGTATTTCCAGCCGCAGGTCATCCAGTACGCCAACGGCCCGCTGAAGAAGAAGATGATGTTCGGCTCGGACTTCCCGCTGATCCGTCCCGAGAAATGGCTGGAGGCGGCGCAGCACGTCGGCTTCAAGCCCGAAGTGCTGCCGGGCCTCATCAAGGACAACGCGGCGCGCCTGCTGGGGCTCAAGTGAGCGAGTTCGCCGGGCGGCACGTGCTGGTGACCGGTGCCTCCAGCGGCATCGGGCTGGCGGCGGCGCGCATGCTGGCGGCGCGCGGGGCGCGCGTGTCGCTGATCGCGCGCCGCGCAGCGCAGCTCACCGAGGCCACCGCGGCCATCGGCCGCGCCGGCGGCACGGCCGCCTATGCCGTGGCCGACGTCGCCGACCGCGGCCAGCTGCTCGCCGCGATGGAGCAGGCGGAGCGCACCTTCGGGCCCGTCGCGGCCCTCTTCGCCAATGCCGGCACCGGCGGGCGCTTCGCGCCCCTGTGCGAGTATGACGATGACGTGTTCGAGGCCGTGCTGCGCACCAATCTCACCAGCGTCTACTGGGCGATCAAGCGCGTGCTGCCTTCGATGCGCGAGCGCCGCTCGGGCAGCATCGTGGTGACGGGGAGCCTCGCGAGCGAGCGCGGCATGCCGCACAACGTGGCGTACGTCGCCTCCAAGCACGCGGTGCTGGGGCTGGCCCGGGCCGCCGCCGCCGAGGCCGCGCGGGACAACGTGCGCGTCAACTGCGTGGTGCCGGGTTTCATCGAGACGCCGATGCTCATGCAGCTGGATGCGAGCGTCGCCCCGGAGGTGATCCGCGAGCGCCTCGGTGCCGGCGTGCCGCTGGGGCGCATCGGCACGGCCGAGGAGCTCGCGGAGCTTGCCTGTTTCCTGTTATCCGACCGCGCCGCTCACATCACCGGACAGTCACTCGCGGTCGACGGCGGCATCCTCGGCACACTCATACCACGGTAGGGCGGACATGACTCTCAAGTACTATCACGCGGAGCCGGCGGCGAACTCGCTGAAATCCCTGATCCCGCTCATCGAGAAGGGCCTGCCGTTCCAGAGCGTCTACGTGGACCTGCACAAGTTCGAGCAGCACGCGGACTGGTTCGTGGCGATCAATCCCGAAGGGCAGGTGCCGGTGCTCGATCACGACGGCGTGATCGTCACGCACACCACCGTCATCAACGAGTACCTGGAGGACGTCTTTCCCGAGGTGCCGCTGCGGCCGCGGGATGCGGTGGGCGCCGCGCGCATGCGCTACTGGAACAAGTTCTGCGACGAGCAGGTGATGAACTATGTCTCGATGCACGGCTGGCACCGCATGGTTGGCATCATCGCCCGCAAAGTCGAGGGCGGTGAGTTCGAGCGGCTGATGGAGCACATCCCGCTGCCGGACCAGCGCGCCAAGTGGCGCACCGCGCGCTCGGGCTTCAGCGAGGCCGACCTCGCGCACGCCACCGAGAAGATCCTCTACGCGGTGGACAAGGTGGAGAAGCAGCTCGCGCAGAGCGCCTGGATCGCCGGCGAGGACTACACGCTCGCGGACATCAATTTCTATTCCTATTGCGGCATGCCGGTGGAGCGCATGTTTCCGGAGATGGCGATCGCCCAGCGCTGCCCGCGCCTCATCGCGTGGCGCGAGAAGATGGCGGCGCGGCCGGCCGTGGCGCGCGCGCTCGCCGGCGAGGACCGCACGGCCCCGGGGCTGCGCACCTGGACGGGGCACGCGCGATGAGCGCCGCGACGATGCGCGCGTGGCAGCTGCCGGCGGGGTGCACTTCCGTAGAGCAGCTCGAACTGCTCGAGCTGCCGCGTCCGGATCCCGCGCCCGGGGAAGTGCGGGTGCGCGTGCGCGCCACCTCCCTCAACTTCCGGGATCAGGCCATCGCCAGGGGGCACTATTTCGGCGGCGCCATCAAGGTCGCAGGCGTCCCGCTGTCGGACGGGGCCGGGGTGGTCGACGCCGTCGGTGCCGCGGTCAGGACACTCGCGGCCGGGGACCGGGTGGCCGGCAGCTTCTTCCAGGGCTGGCTTACGGGGCCGCCGACGCCGGCGCTGGGTGCAACGCTCGGCTGTCCGCCCGCCCAGGGGATGCTCGCCGACTACGTGACGCTGCCGGAGACGGGCGTCGTGAAGCTCGCCAGCTCGCTTGGTTTCGAGGAAGCGGCGACGCTGCCGTGCGCCGGTGTGACCGCGTGGAACGCGCTGACGAAGGGCGTGCGACCGCTCGAGCGCGGCCACAGCGTGCTCCTCATCGGCACCGGAGGCGTGTCGCTCCTGGCGCTGCGCATCGCCAAGGCCGCCGGGGCGCGCGTCATCGCCACCTCCTCCAGCGAGGAGAAGCTGGTGCGCGTGCGCAAGCTCGGGGCCGACGCCACGCTCAACTACAAGTCCGAGCCGCAGTGGGGCGCGCGGGCGGCCGAGCTCGCCGGGGGCACGATCCATCACGTCATCGAGGTGGGCGGGCTGGGGACGCTCGCGCAGTCCATGCAGGCGGTCGGCTTTGGCGGGGAGATCGCACTCATCGGGGTGCTCTCGATGCAGGGCGACGGCAACCCGATGCCCCTGATGCTCAAGGGCGCCAGCGTGCGCGGCATCTTCGTGGGCTCCGCCGCCATGGCGCAGGAGCTGAACGCCTTCGTCGACCGGCATGCGCTCAAGCCCGTCGTCGACCGCGTCTTCGATTTCGCCGCCGCCAAGGCCGCCTACGCCTACCAGGCCTCGGGCGAGCTGTTCGGCAAGGTCGTCATCGCCAATCCGGCCTGAGGCCGCGCGCCAAAGCCCCTGAGCGCCGCACCGCGGCCGGCGCTGCGCCGCGTCCGCTGCCATTCGTTTGTGTTACATACAAAATGCGGTATGATTTCTGTTCAGCAACGGGGGACTGCGATGGCCGCGCGTAATCTGGACGAAATCGTTTCGGCAGCCGGAAATACCGTGAACCTGCTGCGCAACTCGCAGCTGGGTGCCTACGTCTACCCGGTGGTCGCGGCGGAGTTCAGCAACTGGCGCAGCGAGCAGTGGGCCTGGGCGCACAGCGCGGTGCTCTTTGACCAGACGCACCACATGGTGAACCTGTACGTGCGCGGCAAGGATGCGCTGAAGCTCTTCAGCGATACCGCGATCAACTCGATGGCGGGCTTCAGCGTCAACAAGGCCAAGCAGTACGTGCCGACCACCCCCTACGGGCACGTGGTCGGCGACGGCATCCTCTTCTACCTCGCCCCGGAGGAGTGCCTGTACGTGGGGCGGGCGCCGGCCTCCAACTGGCTGCGCTTCCACGCGGCCAGCGGCGGCTACGACGTCAAGGTCGAGCTCGACGACCGCTCACCGATGCGCCCGATGGGCAAGCCCGTGACGCGCTCGGTGTGGCGCTTCCAGATCCAGGGGCCCAAGGCCTGGGCCATCATCGAGAAGCTCAACGGCGGCCCGCTCGAGCAGCTGAAGTTCTTCAACATGTCGACGATGAAGATCGCCGGCAGGACCGTGCGCACGCTGCGCCACGGCATGTCCGGCGCGCCGGGACTTGAGATCTGGGGTCCGTACGCGGAGCAGGAAGAGATCCGCAGCGCCATCCTGGAGGCCGGCCGGGAGTTCGGCATGGTGCCCTGCGGCAGCCGCGCCTACCCGTCCAACACCCTGGAATCGGGCTGGATTCCCTCGCCGCTGCCGGCGATCTACACCGGCGACAAGCTCAAGCCCTACCGCCAGTGGCTGGGCGCGGACAGCTACGAGGCCACCGGCTCCATCGGCGGCAGCTTTGTCTCGGAGAACATCGAGGACTACTACCTCAATCCGTGGGAGCTCGGCTACGGCCCGTTCGTCAAGTTCGATCACGAGTTCCTGGGGCGCGAAGCCCTGCAGCGGGTGAAGCCCGAGACGCAGCGCAAGAAGGTGACGCTCGCCTGGAACCCGGAGGACATGGCGAAGATCATGGGGTCGCTGTTCAACCCGGAGGGCACGCAGTACAAGTTCTTCGACGTGCCGCTCGCCAACTACGCCTCGTCCAACTACGACCGCGTGGTGGATGCCGGCGGCCGCACGGTGGGCCTGTCGATGTTCTCAGGCTACAGCTACAACGAGAAGCAGGCCCTGAGCCTTGCCACCATCCGCCCGGACATTGCCGTCGGCACTGAGCTGAAGGTGGTGTGGGGGGAGGAGAACGGCGGCACGAAGAAGACCACGGTCGAGCCGCACCAGCAGCTCGAGGTGCGTGTCATCGTGAGCCCCGTGCCCTACAGCCGCGTGGTGCGCGAGACCTACAAGCAGGGCTGGCGCTCCCAGGGCAGCGCCTGAGGCGCGCGCCGCTCGCTCAGCCGCCGAAGAAATTCAGCTCCAGCAGCACCCCGTTCGGGTCGAGCACGAAGATCTGCCTGAGGCTCACCGCGGTGACCTCGTTGAGCTGGTGTTCCAGGCCGCGGCTTGCGAGGCGCGCCCGCAGTTCCTCGAAGCCGCGGCAGCGCAGCGCCACGTGGTGCAGCGCGCCGGTCGGACCCGGGCGCACCTCGCGGTCGTAGGTGCGCGGACAGTCCAGGCTGTTGATGTGCAGCACGGCGCGGCCGGCCGCATCGTACATCCAGCGCGCGGTGGCGTGCGTGAGTGGCGGCGGGCCGTCGCGCGGCTCGAGGCCAAACAGCTCCGCGTAGAAGCGCGCGCTGCCCTCGACATCGGCCGTGATGATGTTCACGTGATCGAGGGCCTCGACCGCGACGCTCATGGGCGCTTCAGCCCCCGGCGCTGCTGGCGGTAGCTGGCGCGGCGCGTCTTCTCGAAGTCGATGCGCGGCTGGAAGCCCGGGTCGGCCGGGTAGTCGCGGAAGTCCGCGAGCGTCTCGGTGAAAACCTCCTCGAGCTCGTCCCGGAACTCCGGGTGCGAGAATACGTGGAAGCGGTCCTCGCGCATCGCCTCGAGCACGCGCGCGGCGATGACGTCCGGCTCCATGCCGAACTCGTGCACGGCCGCGAGGCGCTTCACGGCTTCCGTGTCCACCGGTCTGGCGCCCGCCTTCAGGCCCTCCGGCCGCACCTCGTCACTGGCGTAGATGTAGGACTTGACCAGCCCCGGGCACAGCACGGAGACGCCGATGCCGTGCGCGGCGACGCTGGCCCGCAGCGAGGCGGACAGCCCGCGCACCGCGAACTTGGTGGTGTTGTAGATGCCGCAGGTGCCGCCGGCGAGGAAGCCGGCCATGGAGGCGGTGTTGACCACGTAGCCGCCCTTGCCGGCACGGATCATGCGCGGCACGAAGGTCATGACGCCGTTGACCGGGCCATGCAGGTTCACCCCCATGATCCAGTCCCAGTCGTCGTAGCTGGATTCCTCGATGGTCTGGAACAGGTTCACGCCGGCGTTGTTGAACAGCAGGCTGACGGGCCCGAACTTAGCCTCCACCGCATCCGCGGCGCGCGCGAGCTGCTGGCGCGAGGACACGTCCACCGGCACGCCCATCGCCTTCGGGTTGTCCAGCGCCTTCAGGGCCGCCTCGATGGAAGCCGGGCGGATATCGGCGATGGCGACGTTGCAACCCTGCGCGAGCAGCGCCCGCACCAGGCCGATGCCGACGCCGTGCGCGCCGCCGGTGACGAATGCCGTGCGGCCTGCGAAGTCCTTCATGGCTTGCTCCTCTTCTGGCGCGCGGTCTCGGCCGCGTGGATCGGGTTGCGGAACAGTACGCTGAAGGCGCGCTTGTATTCCTCGTTCTCGGGCACATCGGGCACGGCCGCGCACAGCGCCTGCGCGCGCTCCTCGACCCCCTGGCGGAATTCGCTGTGGGTCATGATGTACAGCTCATCGCGCAGGATGCCCTGCAGCACCCGCTGCCCGATCGCTTCCTTGGTGCTGAACAGGTGAAAGAAGCTGCCGAGCTGCTGGCGGCGCTTGTCCGCCTCGGCATAGCCGGTGGCGGCGAGCGCGGCCGGGCGGGTCTTGCCGGACTCGGCGATGTTCGACTGCACCGCCCCCGGGCAGAACGCCGAGCAGATGATGCCCTGCGGCTCGAGCTCCGCGCGCATGCACTCGATCATGTGCACCACCGCGCCCTTGGAGGTGCCGTAGAGCGTCGCCCCCGGATGTGGCACGACGCCTGACATCGAGGCGGTATTGACGATGTGCCCGCCCTCCCCGTGTCGCTGGATGCGCGGCAGCAGGGTGACGATGCCGTTGACGGTGCCGCCGAGGTTGACCCCGAGTACCCAGTCCCAGTCGGCGAAGGTGGCAAGCTCGGCGGGGCCGACGAGTCCGACACCGGCGTTGTTGCACAGAATATGTAGCTTCTGGAAGCGCGCCTCGGCGGCGTCCGCGGCGCGCGCATAAGCGGCGCGGTCGGTGACATCGAGCTTGAGCGCCAGCACGCGCGCCGGTGTGCCGAGTTCCGCGGTCGCGGCCGCGAGGTGATCGTCGCGGATATCGGCGATGACCACGTTCATGCCCGCGCCGAGCAGCGCCTTGGCGATGCCGAGCCCGATGCCGCTGGCGCCCCCGGTCACGAATGCGGTCTTGCCTGGCAGATCCTGCATGCCGCGTTCCCCTTGGTAAACTCAATCGCCTTGCGCCGGCTGCGGCCACAAAGCGCTGGACAAAGCCGCGCGAGTCATATTGTATCTAACACATACAGTCCGGCGCTGGCAAAACGCAGCGGCAGAGGGGGGGTAATGGTCGCGGAGGTATCCGGGACAGCCATCAGTCAAAACGCGGAAGTGCGGCCGCAGGCGCAGCCTTGGCCTGCACGCGCGGCGGCGTACTACGGCCTCGCCGTGATCATTCTCGCCACGGCGCTGAATTTCATGGACGCGCAGGTCTTCTACATCCTTGCCCAGCGCATCAAGGTCGACTTTCACTTGAGCGACGAGCAGCTCGGTTTCCTGCTGGGACCTGCCAACATCATCTTCTATCTGCTGGTCGGCATCCCGCTTGCGCGCCTGGTGGATATCTACCCGCGCAAGTACGTGCTGGCGGCGGGCATCACGCTGACCGGCAGCATCACCGCCCTCGGCGGGCTGGCGCAGAGCTTCGTGCAGCTGTTCATGAGCCGCATGCTGGTCGGGGCGGGCGGCTCGGCACACGCACCGGGCGCGTACTCGATGCTGGCGGACTACTTCCCGCCCGCCAGGCTCCCGCGGGCCATCGGCTTCCTGCAGCTGGGGTTCATCGGCGGCAATTCGATCGGCATCTACCTTGGTGGCTTGCTGATCAGCCTGGTCGCGGCCTGGCCGGTTACTCACCTCCTGGGCCTGACTGTGTACCCCTGGCAGTGGGTCCTCATGATGGTGGGTGCCCCGGGGATATTGATCGCAGTCCTGCTGCTGTTCGCGCACGAGCCGCCGCGGCGCGGGGTGATGGTGCAGGGGCAGTCGGTGATCGGTGTATTCCGTGAAATCTGGGCGCGCCGGTCAATCTACCTGCCGCTCTTCATCGGCCTGGCCTTCAGCGCGACCGAATTCCTGGGCCTGCAGGTCTGGCGTGCGCCGTTCCTGATCCGGACCTACGGCTGGAGCGAGGGGCGGATCGGCCGATGGATGAGCGTCGTCTTCCTGGTGAGTGCACTGCTCGGAGCGCTGCTCGGCACGGTGTTTGTCGAGTGGCTGGCGAAACGCTACAAGGACGCCAACGTGCGCGCCTCGACGATACTCTTCACGCTGATCATCCCGTTCGAGGTCGCCGCCCCACTGATGCCCTCGGGGGAGCTGGCGCTGCTGTGCATCGGGGGGGCCGGTGTATGTGGCCTGGCAGCGGCGGTACCGCAGAATGCCGCCATTCAACGGGTGACACCGAATGAGATGCGCGGCCTGGTGACGGCCATCTACCTCTTCATGTTCATCTTCTTCGGGGCCCTCGGCGGGCAGCTGATCGGGTCCGTCACGCAGCGCATCTTTCACAACGATGCAGACCTGTGGAAGAGCCTGGTGCTGACCGCCTCGATCCTGCTGCCGCTCGCCGCCTTCAGCATCTCGCGCGGCGTCAAGCCCTACGGGCGCGAGGTCGAGCGGCTCGAGAAACTCGAGGCGGGGAGCGCCTGAGGCCGTGACTTACCCGCAGCTGCACATGATCATCGACGGGGAGAAGGTTCCCGTCGGTCACCGGCGCACGCACGCCGTCGTGAACCCCGCCACCGGGGCGGTGCTCGGGCAGCTGCCGCTCGCGGACGCGGCGGATCTGGACCGGGCGCTCCTGGCCGCGCAGCGCGGCTTTCGGCTGTGGCGCGATGTCGTGCCACAGCAGCGCGCGGCGGTGCTGGCAGGCGCCGCGCGGCTGCTGCGCGAGCGCCAGGAAGAGATCGCGCGCATCGCGACGCTGGAGGAGGGGAAGACCCTTGCCGAGTCGCGCATCGAAGTCATGATGAACGTCGGCCTGTTCGAGTTCTACGCCGGCGAATCGCAGCGCCTCTACGGGCGGCAGCTGGTGCGCCCGAGCGGCATGCGCTCGACCGTGGTGTGCGAACCGGTGGGACCCGTGGCCGCCTTCGCACCCTGGAATTTCCCCATCGGCAATCCGGGCCGCAAGCTCGGCGCGCCGATCGCGGCCGGCTGCTCGGTGATTCTCAAGGCGGCCGAGGAGGCGCCGGGCTCGGCGCTGGCGGTGCTGCAGTGCCTGCTGGATGCGGGGCTGCCCAAGGAAGTCGGGCAGGCCGTGTTCGGCGTGCCCGACGAGGTGTCGCGCCACCTCCTGGGCTCGCCGATCATCCGCAAGCTCAGCTTCACCGGCTCAACCGTGGTGGGCAAGCACCTCATGAAGCTCGCGGCGGAGGACTGCAAGCGCACCACCATGGAACTCGGCGGACACGGCGCGGTGCTGGTGTTCGAGGACGTGGACGTGGAGCAGGTGCTGAACACCATGGTGGGCTCGAAGTTCCGCAATGCGGGCCAGGTGTGCATCTCCCCGACGCGCTTCATCGTGCACGAGGAGGTGTATGCGCGCTTCCTCAGCGGCTTCACGGCACGCGCCGCCCTATGGCGCGTCGGTAACGGTCTGGAGGAGGGCGTGCAGATGGGCCCGATGGCCAACCCGCGCCGCCCGGAGGCGATGGAAAGGCTGATCGGCGGCGCGGTGCAGGCGGGCGCCCGGCTGCACACCGGCGGCAAGCGCCTCGGCGGCCCGGGCTACTACTACGCCCCGACCGTGGTGTCCGAGGTCCCGGCAAGCGCCGCCATCATGAACGAGGAGCCCTTCGGCCCGGTCGCACTCATCAATCCGTTCGCTACCGAGGAGGCGATGATCGCCGAGGCCAACCGCCTGCCTTACGGACTCGCCTCCTACAGCTGGACCAACGACGTCGCGCGGCAGAAGCGGCTCGCGCGCGAGGTGGAGACGGGCATGTTCTGCATCAACACCATCGTCCTGGGCGGCCCGGACTCCCCGTTCGGCGGCGTCAAGTGGTCCGGGCACGGCTCCGAGAACGGCCCGGAAGGGGTGATGGCGTGCATGGTGGTCAAGGCCGTCCACGAGGGTTGAGTCATGAGCCACGAACTTAAGACCGGCGGCGAGCGCGGTTACCTGCGCATCGCGACCGAGGAGGCCTTCGCCACGCGCGAGCAGATCGACTGCTACCTGCGGATGGTGAAGGACGGCAGCGCCGACAGGGGCATGATGTCGCTGTGGGGGTTCTACGCGCGCAGCCCGTCCGAGCGCGCCACGCTCATCCTGGAGCGGCTGCTCGACCTCGGCGCGCAGCGCCTGCGTCACATGGACGAGACCGGGATCGACCGGGCGATCCTCGCGCTCACGGCGCCCGGGGCGCAGGCGCTGTGGGATGTTGGGGAGGCCCGCGGCGTTGCCCAGCGCGCCAACGATTACCTCGCCGAGCACGTGGCGGCGCATCCGACGCGCTATGTCGGGATGACGACGGTCGCGCCGCAGGACCCGGACTGGTCGGGGCGCGAGATCGTGCGCGGCGCCCGCCAGCTTGGCTTCAAGGGCGTGCAGATCAACAGCCACACCCACGGCGAGTATCTCGATCATCCCAGGTTCGACCCGATCTTCCGCGCGCTGGCCGACACCGGCCAGCCGCTGTACATCCACCCGCAGACGCCGCCGGACGCGATGATCGGACCGATGCTCGAGGCAGGACTGGACGGCGCCATCTTCGGTTTTGGCGTCGAGGTGGGGCTGCACTTGCTGCGGCTGATCGTCAGCGGCATCTTCGACCGCTACCCGGACCTGCAGATCATGGTCGGCCACATGGGCGAGGCGCTGCCCTTCTGGATCTACCGCATCGATTACATGCACCAGGCGAGCGTGCGCGCGCAGCGCTACGACAACATGAAGCCCCTGAAGAAGACCATCCTCGAGTACCTGCGCAGCAACGTGCTGATCACCACCAGCGGCGTGGCGTGGGCGCCGGCGATCAAGTTCACGCAGCAGGTGGTGGGCGAGGACCGCGTCATGTACGCGATGGATTATCCGTACCAGTTCCACGCCGAGGAAGTGCGCACGCACGACACGCTCGACATCCCGCTCGCGAGCAAGAAGAAGCTGATGCAGACCAACGCCGAGCGTTGGTTCAGGCTGTGAGCCGCACGCCGCTCACGTACACCGCCGGCTACGCGCTCGCGCTGGTGGCGCTCACCAACGCGATCAGCCTGCTCGACCGCAACATCCTCGCGATCCTGGCGCCGCGCATCAAGCACGACCTGGGCATCGGCGATGCCGAGATGGGGTTGCTGTACGGCACGGTGTTTGCGCTGTTCTATGCGCTGTTCTCGCTGCCGCTCGGGCGGCTGACCGATGGCTGGGTGAGAACGCGGCTGCTTTCGATCACGCTCGCCTTCTGGTCACTCGCCACCGCGCTCGCCGCCGCCGCGCACGGCTTCGGGCTGCTCGCCCTGTCGCGCCTGGGCGTCGGCATCGGCGAGGGCGCCGCGCAGCCGGCCGGCTTCTCGCTGGCCTTCGACCACTATGCCAAGCCGCGCCGCGGCTTCGCGACCGCGGTGATCGCGGCGGCGATCGCGCTCGGGCTCGGGGGTTCCTCGGTCTTGGGCGGGGTGACCGCGGACTGGTGGGACCATCTCTACGCCGGCGGCGCCGCGCCGCTCGCACTCAAGGGCTGGCAGTTTGCGTTTCTCATGGCGGCGCTGCCCGGCTTCGTCCTCGCGCTGCTCCTGTGGCGCATGCCCGAGCCGAAGCGCGGCCGGCTCGACGGCATCGAGTCCGCGCCCGACCCGCACCCGTTTCGCGCAAGCCTCGCGCTGCTCGCAGGCGTCACTCCCATCGCCAACTGGCTCTCCTTCGCCGGCCGCAAGGCGGGCGGGCGCTACTGGGGCGTGAATCTTGCGGCGACGGCGCTCATCGTCGCCGGCGCCGTCCTGCTCACGCGGCTCACCTCGGGCTACTCACCGCGGCCGCCGCTGCACTTCGGAGCCCTGGTGGTGAATCCGTATGCGCTGCAGTGGGGCGTGGTCGGCTTCGGTGCGCTGGTGATAGTGAACCTGTTGCAGCGCCTGCAGCTGGCCGACCGGCCCGCCTTCGAGGTCATCACGCGCTCGCCCGCGCTGCTCCTGTGCATGGGAATCGGTGCCCTGCAGATGATGATCAACTACGGCACGATGGGGTTCACGCCCTCGTTCCTGATGAAGCACTACGGCCTGTCGCCGGCGACCACGGGTCTGCAGTTCGGCCTGCTGGCCGGAGGGCTCGGGATCGTCGGCCCGCTGATCGCAGGACCCCTGTCGGACCGGATCAACGTGCGCTTCCCGGGAGCGGGCCGTGCGTGGGTGACCCTGGTCTCCCTCGGCGTCTCGCCGCTGATCGCGATCTGGGTCTACCACGCACCCGATCCTGCGAGCTTCTACTCGCGCTTCGTGCTCTACAGCCTGGTGCTGACGGCGTGGTACCCGCCCCTGTACGCCATCATGTTCGAGCAGGTGCTGCCGCGCATGCGCGGCATGACTTCCAGCCTCTACATCATCGTGACGACGCTCTTTGGTATCGGCATCGGGCCGTTCGTGGTGGGCATGATCTCGGACGCCAAGGGCGGGAACCTGGGTGCCGCCATCCTCTCCATCAACTGGGTCGCCCCGCCGATCGTCGTCATGCTCATCGCCCTGGTGCTGCGCGTGCGACGCGACGAGGAAGGGCTCCTCGAGCGCGCGCGGCGTGGCGGGGAAGCCCTCGCCCCCGCAGTCGTCCCCCGCACCGTGTAGGCCCGCCAGGCAAGCCCCGGGGCTACGCCGCCAGCCCGATGTCGGCCGCCTCGGCCCAGTTGCCGTGCAGGCCGAAGCGCATCTGGATCGGAATCTGGATGGTGGCGATCGGTCCCTCGGCGATCGCCTGCGCCTCGAACACCAGCAGCTCGCTGCGATGCTCGTCGAGGCGGTTGCAGATCTGCACGATCCAGCCGTCACCCTCGGCGGCCGCCTGGTGGCGGGGTATGAAGCAGGCCTCCTGCAGGCTCGACACCGGTCCGCACCACCAGTGCTGCTCGGCGCCGGTGGCGAGATCCTTGTGGAAGAGGCAGTTCATGAGCAGGCCCCCGGCGCTGCCGCCGCGCAGCTCCACCGGCCGGCGCAGGTCCATCTCCAAGAGCCACCCGTGCCGGTACGGCAGGCCGGCGAAGCGGTTGTCGATGCGCGGAAACTCGGCGGCGGTGCCGGTGAGGCGCTCGATGCTGGCAAAGGCCGGCGCGCTTGAACTCATGTCCACCGTCCAGCGCGTCAGGTAACTCATGGACTCGGCGCCGTTGAAAGGCGCGCCGTGCACGTCGGGGAAGAACGGGAACATGTTGTTCTTCGCCTCCGGGGTGTCGAAGTGGATCCTGGTGCCTTCCTGGAAGGCGTTGAGGACGTGGCTGGCGAAGCAGTTGTCGCGCTTGAACCAGCGGATGTCCTGCGCGCTGGCGCCGGCGTGGCGCGGCAGTACGCCCAGGTACACCGGCAGCGTGGTGTCGAAGCCAAAGTGCGGCAGCCCCTGGCGCAGGCGCTCCCAGCTGCCGATGGAGGGCACGATGTGGAACAGCGCGTAGTCCGCGGTGATCGCGAAGTCGTGCATCATGCAGTAGTAGGGCGCCTTGAACCACAGCTCGCGGATCAGTTCGCCGCGCGGGGTGATTTCGTAGAAGGTGCAGTCGTCGCTGCACAGGCCCGAGGCGGCGTAGCCGAACGCGATCATGTTGCCCGTCTTCGGATCGACCTTCGGATGCGCGGTGAAGGTCTGACCGGTCATCCTGCCGTTGAATGAGGTGTAGCCCTCGGTCTCAAGGGTCGCCGCATTCATCACCAGGGCCGGTGAATCCTCCTTCAGCGCGTAGAGCTTGCCGCCATACAGCCAGGCGTTGGTGTTGGCCGTGCCGCGGATCTTGCCGCGCACCGCCTCCTCGTCCGTGAGCGGGTTGCGGTAGGCGCCGAACAGCGCCCGGCCGGCGGCGTGTTCCAGCTGCCACTTGTCGGTGCGGGCCCAGCGCTGGCGGAAATCGCACCGGCCGTCGTGGATATGGAAGCGGCTGATCATGCCGTCGCCGTTGAAGGAGATGTCGTCGCCCAGGCGCGGCGGGAACTGCGGGTCGGGCTGTACGCGGAAGAACGCGCCGTTGAGTTCCCGGGGAATTGCGCCCTCGTGCGCCAGATCTAGAATGTCAGCCTCGATGCGCGAGGGCGTATTGAAGCCGGTGAAACTGGGCGTGGTGGGGAAGTGGGCCATGGCCGGTCTCCGCAGCAGCGGTCTTTGTAAGCTATACTAACAATCCTAGCCCGGGTAGGCCGATGCCACGACAAAAAGAAACGATCGCCATCACCACGCCGCACGTCGTAGGTGATGAGGACATCGGCGAGATACGCAATATCGTGGGGTTTCACATCCGCCTGGCCCACGGCGCGGTCTACCGGCACTTCACCGAGACCTTCGCGCAGCTCGACCTCACGCAGAAGCAGGTCTCAGCATTGTGGCTGGTGTCCGATCACCCGGACATCGCGCAGACCGGGCTGGCGCAGCGCATGCGCATGGATCGCGCCACCACCATGGCCATCGTGAACCGGCTCGAGGCCAAGGGTTACCTCACGCGCAGCAAGTCCTCCAGTGACGCCCGCAAGCAGGCCCTGAACCTCACGGACGCGGGCCGCCGGGCACTGGCGAGCGCGAAGCGCGCCATCCAGCAGCACGAGCACTGGCTGAAATCGCGCTTCAACAAGAAAGAAGTGGCCAAGCTCATCGAGCTCTTGACCCGCATTCACGAATAGGCCGCGCGGGCGCGGCCACCCCGGGGGAACCATGACGGGCAGGGACCCGAAATCCATCATCGACCACAGTGCCATGGGGCTCGCCCAGTGGGTCGCGGTGCTCGTCACCGTGGCGCTCAACGCCCTCGACGGCTTTGACGTGCTGTCGATCAGTTTCGCCTCGCCCGGCATCGCCAAGGACTGGGGCATCGACAAGGCCACCCTCGGCTGGGTGCTCTCGATGGAGCTCTTTGGCATGGCGCTCGGCTCGGTGCTGCTCGGCGGCGTGGCCGACAAGCTCGGGCGGCGCACGACCATTCTCGGCTGTCTCGTCGCGATGGCAGCGGGCATGTGGGGCGCAGGGCATGCGCACGGCGTGTACGAGCTCCTGCCGTGGCGGCTGCTGACGGGCGTGGGTATCGGCGGCACGCTCGCCTCGATCAATGCCGCCGCCGCGGAGCTCACCAACCTGCGCTGGCGCAACTTCGCCCTGGCGCTGATGGTGATCGGCTATCCGCTGGGCGGGGTGATCGGCGGGGTGTTCGTGCAGCGACTGCTGGCGGGCGCCAGCTGGCACCAGGTGTTCATCGCCGGCGCCTGGGCCACCGCCACCCTGGTGCCCGTGGTGTGGCTCTTGGTGCCGGAGTCGGTGGCGTTTCTTGACCGGCGGCGCGCGCCGGGGGCGCTGCAGAAGATCAATCGCATCCTGGCGCGCTTCGGTCACCCGCCCGCCGACGCACTCAGCGAGCCGCCGGACGCGGCCGCGCGGCGCTCGCTCGCCGATATCTTCAGGCCGGGGCTGCTGGCGACCACCGTGATCGTCACGTTCGTGTATTTCGCCCACATCACCAGCTTCTACTTCATGCTGAAGTGGGTGCCGAAGATCGTCGTCGACCTGGGCTTCGACGCGAAATCCGCCGCCGGCGTGCTCACCTGGGCCAACGTCGGCGGTGCCATCGGCGGTGCGCTCTTCGGGCTGATCGCCACGCGCGTGAGCCTGAAGACCCTGACGATCTGCACCTTCCTCGGCGGCTGGCTGATGGTCGTCTGGTTCGGCCGCGGCGCGACGGATCTTGACACCCTCAAGACCACCGTGGCGGTCACGGGCCTGTTCCTGAACGCGGGGATCGCCGGGATGTACCTCTTGTTTGCGAAAGTGTTTCCGACGCACGTGCGCGCGACCGGCACCGGCTTTGCCATCGGCCTGGGCCGCGGCGGCGCCGTGCTCGCCCCCGTCATCGCCGGCTACCTGTTCCATGCCGGCCTGTCACTGCAGACCGTGGCACTGTGCATGGCGAGCGGCTCGCTGCTGGCCGCCGCGGCGCTGCTCACACTCAAGGTGCGCGACGCTCAGTGAGGCGGGCGCCTCACTTGGATTTGTCGTACTCGCCGAGGCCGGGTTTGTAGGACTTGTCGTCGAGGAACTGTTTCATGCCCCGGTGCCGCCCGTCCGAGCGGTCGAGCCAGTTGAGCGCTTCCTGGGCGCGGATCAGGTAGTCCTCCGCCTCGTCGTAGCCCATGCCGCGCACGCGGCGCATCGCATCCTTGGTGGCCTTGAGCGTCTCCCAGTTCTTCTTCAGGAGGATGTTCGCCACCTCGGTGACGCGTGCCTGCAGCCGCGCGGCCGGCACCGCCTCGTTGACGAGCCCGAAGGCCTCCGCCTGCCGGCCCGTCAGGTTCTCCCCGAGCAGCGCGTGATACATGGCGCGGCGCATGGGCATGAGTTCGGCGGCCACCTTGGTGGCGCCGCCGCCCGGGAGGATGCCCCAGTTGACCTCGGAAAGGCCGAACTGCGCCTCCTCGGCACAGATGGCGAGGTCACAGGCGTACAGCGGGCCGTAGGCGCCGCCGAAGCACCAGCCGTTCACCATCGCGATGGTGACCTTCTGGTACCAGCGCAGCCGGCGCCACCAGGCATAGGCCTCGCGCTGCGAGTCGCGCACACCCTTAAGCCCGAGCGCCTCGGACTCGCGGAAGTATTCCTTCAGATCCATGCCCGCCGACCAGGCGGTGCCCTCGCCGGTGAGCACCAGCACCCCGACGTCGTCGCGAAACTCGAGCTCACTGACGACGCGCAGCATCTGCCGGTTGAGTCCGGGGCTCATGCAGTTGCGCTTCTCCGGGCGGTTGAACTTCACCCAGGCGATGCCGTCCTTGACGTCAAAGGCCACGGTGTCGGCTTCGGCTCGTGCGCTCATGGGCTGCTCCTGGGCGGTGCCGGGCGAAGACCCTGGAAGGGGCGGGTGCCGGCGCCGGGGTGATTGCTATATTATATAGCATTATAGCTTTTAGCCGTCCCCGCTGCCACCTTCCCCGCCCGCACCCATGAAAGATGATCCCCTGCTCAGGCTCTGCGGCTACCTGCTGCGGCGCGCCTCCTCCGCCGCGGTGGCGGCGCTGAACCGGCGGCTCGCGCCACTGAAGCTGCGGCACGCCGATGTCGCCCTCCTGATGCTGATCGACTCCTGCCCCGGCATGACCCAGAGCCAGGCGGGGCGCGTGCTCGACATCAAGCGGGCCAACATGGTCGCGTTCGTCGCCCGCCTGGAGGCTCGCGGCCTCATCAGGCGGCGGCGGGTCGACGGGCGCTCGCAGGCGCTCGATCTGACGAGCGGCGGGCGTATGCTGCTGAAGCGGGCGCGCCGCGTGGTGGACGCCCACGAGGCGGCCCTCCTCAGGGGGGTGCCCGAGGCGCTGCGGCCGCAGGTGTTGCCGGTGCTGAATGCGCTGTGGCGCGCTCGGCCGTGAGGCCGCCGCGGCGCACAGGAAGGGTGGGGAGGGGCAGAGCATGCAGACACGCGCGCTGATCGCTTACGCGGGTCGCGGCGTTGCGCGGCCGCGCTACTACGCCAACGACCACAGCCGCGATGTGCTGGACATCGCGCCGGTGGCGATGGACATCGCCGACGCCCGCGCCCGCGCGCCGACGCTCGATGATGCCGGCTTCACGCTCGTCGCCCACCCAAGTGCGGTCACCGATTTTGCCGATCGCGCGGCGGTCGAAGCCCTCTACCGCCCCGAGATCGTCGATCTCGTAGCGGAGCTCTCGGGCGCGGACCTGGTGCTGGTCAACAGTCCCGGCATCCGGCGCTTCAGCGAGCGCTCGCACCTCTCCGGCATGCTCGACAACTCGCGCCCGGCGCGCTTTGCGCACGTCGACGTGAGTGACGCCACCGCCGCGGAGTTCGCCGGCCGCGCCGCGCCCTCAGGCCGCACCCTCGCACGCTTCGTGCACTACAACATCTGGCGTGCGCTCTCCGCCCCGCCGCAGGACGTGCCGCTGGCGCTCTGCGATGCCGGCTCGGTGGCACCGGGTGATCTCATCGCGGCCGACGCGGTGTTCGATGCGCCCGGGCAGGCGGAATGGTCCTTCGAGGGCCTGGTGCTCGCGCACGCGCCTGGGCATCGCTGGCACTGGTACCCCGACATGCGCGCCCAGGAGGCGCTCATCTTCAAGACCCACGACAGCGACCCCACGCGTGCGCACTGCGTGCCGCACGTCGCCTTCGACAATCCCGCCTGCGCCGCGGACGTGCCGGCGCGCGTGAGCATCGAGATGCGCGCGCTGGCGTTGTGGTTCGCCTGAAGCGTGCGGCAATCCCGACGGCCACCACCAACCTTGAAGCGTCCACCATGAGCGTACGCCGCTTTCCGGATACACCCGAGTTCACCGGCCTCAACACCCCGATAAGCGAGGAGTACGAGCTCGATGCGCTGCCCGTCGAGGGCCGCATCCCGGCGGAGGTGCGCGGCACGTTCTTCCGCGCGGTGCCCGATCCCGCCTTCCCGCCGTACCTGGAGGATGGCGCCGCGGTCATCGCCGGTGACGGCATGGTGTCGGCGATGCACTTTGGCGAGGGCAGGGTGCGCTTCGCCATGCGCTACGTGCAGACCGAGCGCCACCGGCGCGAGGTGGCCGCGGGGCGGGCGCTGTTCGGCAAGTACCGCAATCCATTCACGGACAGGCCGGAAGTGGCCGGGCTCGACCGCACGGTCGCCAACACCACCCCGGTGTGGCACGCCGGACGGCTGCTCATGACCAAGGAGGACGGCCGTCCGTATCAGATCGACCCGCGCACCCTCGCCACACGGGGCCGCCATGACTTCGGCGGGCGCCTCAAGAGCCAGACGGTCACGGCGCACGCGCGCATCGATCCCGGCACGGGCGAGCTCTTTTTCTTCGGCTACGAGGCCGACGGCATTGCCTCCACCAAGGTTGCCTACTGCATCGCCGACAGGCAGGGCAGCCTCACCCGCGAGCAGTGGTTCGATGCGCCCTACTGCGCACTGATGCACGACTTCACGATCACCGAGAACTACGCGCTGTTTCCGGTCTACCCGACCACCTGCGACCTGTCGCGCCTCAAGGCCGGCGGCGACCACTGGGTGCACGAGCTCTCGCGCGACAGCTGGGTGGGGGTCATGCCGCGCTATGGCTCGGTCAACGAGATGCGCTGGTTCAAGGGACCCCCGGGCGTGTTCTGCTATCACATGATGAACGCGTTCGAGGACAAGGACGGGCGCCTGCAGCTGGATCAGTGCCTGGCGAACGTGAACGCGTTTCCCTTCATCCAGCGTGCCTCGGGTCTCACCATCGCGCCTGAGGATACCGGCGCACGGCTCGCGCGCTGGAGCATCGACCTCACCGACGGCACTGAGCGCGTGACCGAGACCGTGATCGGTCCCCCGGGAGACCTGCCGGTGATTCCGGCCTCAAGCGTGGGCCGTCCCTACACCCATGGCTGGATGCTCACCATGAACCCCGAGATGCAGGTGCCGCCGGTCGCCGGCGGGCCGGTGGGCGTCATGTTCAACACGCTGCTGCGGGTCGATCTCACCGGCCGCCCGCCGCAGGCGCTGGCCCTGCCGCCCGCGCACTGCTTCAGCGAGCCGGCGCACGTGCCCGCCGCGCAAGCCGGGCATGAGGGGTGGCTCCTGACGATCGTCGATCAGCAGACCGGGGATGCGGATTTCAGGCACGCGCTGTGGATCCTCGATGCCGGCAACGTGGCGGCCGGCCCCGTCGCGCGCGTGAGCATTGCGCATCGCCTGCGGCCCCAGGTGCACGGCTGGTGGGTGCGGGAGGCGGAGCTGGCCGCCGCGACCTGACGCGGGCAGCCGTGCGGCTTCAGCGCCGGGAGAAGTACGCCATCCCGCGAAATTCGATCGAGTGGCGCGGGCGCGCATCGGGGCGGGTGTGGTCGCGGAAGGCGGTATGCGGACAGCGCCAGGCCGTGCCGTGGTCCGAGTCGTAGAACTTGATGAAGATCACCTCCTCCGGCGTCATGTCCGGGAAGTACCACCAGCGGTGCGCGGGGGAGTGGTGGAAGATGGTCGCGGCCGCCATGTTCTCCTCGCCCTCGATCGGCGCGTACAGCGCCTCTCCCGTGGGGATCTCCGCCACGTCCACCTTGGTGTTGTGCGTGCCTTCATCGTCGCGCACCGAGCGACCCTCGCACAGCGCGACCGGCATGTCCTGCGGCGGCGCGGACAGCGCGCGCCACAGGCTGAAGGCGATGAACCGCCGGTACCCCGGGCCTGCCGGATGGGCCGTGCGGTAGAGCCGCTCGGCGATGCGACCGGCGCAGCTCTCAGTGAAGTCCACGTGCGCCTCGGCGGCCGGCGGCTGCACGGTGGCGCTGGTGGTGTCGGAGGCGCGCATCATGCCGCCCATGGGCACCACGACGTCCGCGCCGCTCAGGCGCATGGCGACCTGCGCGACCTGCGCCGCATACGCTGACTCCGCGCCGTAGTTCGCCGGCCAGTCGGTGATGTCGGTGTGATGCTGACCGAGGCAGAAGCCGTGGGCATCGAGCGTGAAGGGGCCGGCCAGGCGCGCGTTGCGGATGGTGACCGGGTAGGGCGCATAGACGCCGGTGTTGAGCTCCTTGCCGGGCGCCCAGAAGCGGCGGTTGATGCGCGAGGTCGGCACCAGGTAGTCGATCATCGACTGCACTTCCGCGGCCGCCTGACTCATGCCCCCGCTCTCCTAGCCCCGAAAGTCGAGGCTCCCACGCCGCACCGCGAAGCGCCAGCCCTCCGCGGTCTTCACCAGCGTGTCCTGATAGCTGCCGATCAGGGGCGGCCCCTGGGAAGGGACGGGCAGGCCGCCGTCCTCGGCAGCGCGGCCGGTGAAGAGCAGGAGCTGACTCGTGGTGCGGGCGCGGGCGTCGCCTTCGAGCGTGACCAGCAAGTTGGCCACGACGTGCCGCGCGATGCGGCGCGGGCGCGAGCGGAACGCCGCGAGGATGGCCGCGCGCCCGCTGATGAATTCCTCCGGGGCGGTGGGGCGGTTCATGCGACCGTCCTCGGTGTAAAGCGCGGCGAGCGCGTCCCAGTCGCCCGCATCGCTCAGGGCCGCGTAGCGCGTGATCAGTTCCGCGATGGCAGCCTTCGCCATCCAGGCGCCGGCCTCATGCATCCTTGAAGCCCTCGCGCGCACGGCGGTTGTCGAGCACGATCGGCTCGCCGGTCACCGGGTGCGGGTAGTGGAACGGCACGGTATCGGTCGCCGGCCACAGCCGGGGCGCCGGATCGATGAGCGCATCCGGTCCCAGCGGGTCCTGCGGGTAGCAGGTCTTCGCCATCGGGATGAAATCGATCGGCGTCTTCTGCCAGCCTTCCGCGAAGCTGCCGTGCCAGAAGGGGAAGTAGCGCAGCGCCTTGATCTTCCAGACATCCATCTCGCGCACGTACTCGTTCTCGTAGATGCCGCCCTCCCACCAGGCGCGCTGCTGCCCCTGCGCGCTCTGGTGCAGGCCGGCCTGCATCATGGAGCGGCCGCGTGCCCGGGCCGTGCGGCGGTCGGGTGCGACGTCGATGACCATCTGCAGCTGCGGGTGATCGAGCAGCCAGCCGTAGCGCGGGCCGTTGTGACCCTGGGTGAATTGCGTCTGGAAGCGCTCGATGTACAGGCGGCGCACGCCGGCCTTGCCCCGGTAGATGCCGCCGAGGAACCACACGTCCCCGTCCTCGGCGAACAGGTCGACCACCTCGTTGTACTGCGACTTGTCGATGAAGTAGCCGTACGTGTACTGGAGGCGGCGGATCTGGTGTATATCCTGCTGCAGCGCAAGCTCGTGCTCGAGCTTTTCGATGCGGGCGGTCAAGGCGGCGATGTCGCTCATGTTGAAGTCTCTCTCCTGTCGCGACATATTTGTATGTATTGCCTACAAAAGGCAATAGGAGCCGCATGCCCGATATCCTGACCACGCACGTCGGCAGCCTGCCGCGCGGTCCTGAGCTGGTGCCGCTGCTGCTGGCGCGCGACCACGGCCGGCCCTACGACGCGGCGGCCTTCGAGCACCTCGTGCAGGCGGCGGTCGAGGCCGCGGTGGCGCAGCAGCAGGCGGCCGGAGTCTCGATCGTGAGCGATGGGGAGCTCGGCAAGGTCGGCTACTCGACCTACATCACCGAGCGGCTGTCGGGTTTCGGCGGCCACGTCGCGCGCAAGCCGGCACTGGACCTGGCCGCGCTGCCGGAGCTGCGCAGAAAGCTCGCCGCGATCATGGGCGAGCAGGAGTTCGTGCGTGCCAGCTGCGTGGGCCCGGTGCGGCTGGTCAATCTTGCTCCGTGTCACGAAGACATCCGCCGCTTCACCCGTGCGCTGGCGGGCCGCGGGGTGCGCGGCTTCCTGAACGCGGCCTCCCCGGGCCTCATCACCGCGTTTCAGCCCAATGCCTTCTATCCCAGCCACGAGGCGTACCTGGCGGACCTGGTGAGCGCGATGCGCCCGGAGTACAGCGCCATCGCCGCGAGCGGGCTGCTCTTGCAGCTGGACTGCCCGGACCTCGCCATGGCGCGCCACACCGGCTTCCAGGACCTGAGCGAGGGGGAGTTCCTGAAGGTTGCCGCCGCCAACGTCGAGGCGCTGAACGCCGCCACCGCGGACATCGCCCCGGAAAAGATGCGCATGCACGTGTGCTGGGGCAATTACGAGGGGCCGCACGATCACGACATCCCGCTGGAGCGCGTGCTCGACATCATCCTGCGGGCGCGCCCGGCGACGATCCTGTTCGAGGCGGCCAATGCACGCCACGAGCACGAGTGGAAAGTGTGGGCGGCGGCCAGGATTCCCGCGGACAAGATCCTCGCGCCGGGCCTGATCGACACCTGCTCCAACTATGTCGAGCACCCGGAGCTCATCGCGCAGCGCATCGAGCGCTTCGCCGCGATCGTCGGCATCGAGCGCGTGATCGCCAGCACCGACTGCGGCTTCGGCACCTTTGCCGGCTACGGCAAGATCGATCCCGCCGTCACCTGGAAGAAGCTGGCCGCCCTGCGCGCGGGCGCCGACCTTGCATCCGCGCGGCTGCAGTGATTTCCACTTCGTAGGTCGTACTGGTTAATTCTTAATTTCTGCAAGGAGACTCGCATGCGCCGACCGCTCATCCTGCTTACTGCGACCCTGAGCCTTGCCACCGCGCTTGCCCATGCGGACGAGTGCCGCCTCAAGCCCAAGGAGGTGGTCACCAAGTTCATGACGGAGTTCTACGTCGAGAAGCGGGTGCGCGAGGCCTTCGAGACCTGGGTGGAGCCGGGCTACATCCAGCACAACCCGCTGGCGGCGACCGGTCGCGACGCGGCGATCGCCTTCCTCGAGCCCTTCTTCAAGAGTCATCCGGATGCGGCCTATTCGATCAAGCGCATCATCGCGGACGGCAACCTGGTCGCCGTGCACTCGCACGCCAAGTTCACGGCGGACGACCGCGGCCTTGCGGTGGTGGACATCCTGCGCGTCGAGCACTGCAAGATCGCCGAGCACTGGGATGTCGCGCAGCCGGTGCCGGAGAAGTCCGCCAATACCAACGGGATGTTCTGAGCACCCTGAGTCCTGGCTGCGGGCGGGGGGACTGCCGGCCGGGAGTGCGCGGCCCTCTAGCGCTGGGCGGCAGTGATCCGCGGGCTCACTCCGGCGACCCGGGTACGCCGGCCGGCGCTTCGCTGCTGAGCTTGCGCAGCCTGTAGGTCGCCTGTGTGGCCCGGTACGCCACGAACACCATGATCACAGCGAGGATGACGTTATTCCCGCCGCCCAGATTCATGCCTAACCTGTTGGCGATGGTGGTACCGCACTCGAAAACGGCCACCACCAGGAGAATTAGGGCGGCGGCGCGGCTGTTTAACCGCCGCAGCCCCAGGCTCAGAACAACAAGCAATCCCGCATCAAAGAGGATGGAATAGTCCCGGACCACCAGCGCCAGTACCGTTTGTATCGCAGCAAGAACGAAAAAGGCGTTGGAGCTGTCCCTGATGACTTTCAGGGCGTCCGCGCGCGTTGCGATTGGCGAGAACCACCTGGAGAAAGCTGAACCGCTCATAGTGGTCTCCAGCGTTATCCCAGAGTCACGAAGTCAGAAGACACGCCCGAGTGTAGACGATAGTTCGATCTGCAACTCTCGTGACAAGACCCGCATTTTGGCATGAGCCGAGGCTGCGTTGCCCCCGTTGACCTACATTTGCCATTTGTAGGTCAACCTTGTTGCGGACCGCATTGCCCTCCCGCCACTTTGGCTAGTGTCGAGTGGAGACCCAACTCGATCTCAGCTCAGGTCGTCGAGCCGGATCTGCTTGCCCGCGGCGGCCGCAGCATTCGCCGCGCGGCGCAGCCGCTCGATACGCTGGCGGCCCTCCGGGACCGGCTCCTGGGGGAGCGCGGCGCGACTCGCACGGTGGATCTCGTCGAAGTCGTCCGCGAATTCCGGGTGCGTGAAGATCAGCGCGCGATTCTCCCGCATGCCGGCGAGCGTCTTCTCGCCCACCTCGAGCGGATCCATGCCGGCCTCAAACGCGGTGCCGAAGCGCTCGAGCTCCGCACGCTCGGTCGGCGGGAAGCCCGAGTCCGCAAACCCGGCCGGGCGCCTGAGGGCGGAGTCCCACGCATTCGTGCGCGTGAGCCCGGGGCACACCAGCGACACGCCGATGCCGTGGGGCGCGAGATTGAAGCGCAGGCTCTCGGTGAGGCCGCGCACCGCGAACTTGCTCGCCGTGTAGATGCCCGCCTGCGGCCCGGAGAGGTACGCGGCCATCGAGGCCACGTTGACGATGTGCCCGCCCGCGCCCTGCGCCTTCAGGCGCGGGATGAAGGTCACCAGGCCGTTCACCACGCCGCCGAAGTTCACGCCCATGATCCAGTCGTAGTCGGCATAGCTTGCGGTATCGGTGGGGCCGAATACGCTCACGCCGGCATTGTTGACCAGCACGTCGATCGGGCCGACCTCGTCGGCCACCGCGCGCCAGCGCTGCCGGTCGGTGACATCGAGCGTGACGAAGCGCGGCGGCCGGCCGCCGCGCTGCCGGAACCAGGCGGCCGCCTGTGCCTGGTACTCGGCATTACGGTAAGTGAGCACCAGATCCATGCCTGCGGCCGCGAACGCGCGTGCGATGCCGAAGCCGATGCCGGACACGCCACCGGTGATGAGTGCCGTCTTGCCTTTGAAGTCCATGCGCCTTCCCCTCGCTGCGCCACCTATCATTTGTTAGTGTTACAAACAAAGCAAACGCACGCGGGGGAGTGATCATGGCTGACCTCGAAGCACGCCTGGCGGCCCTGGAGCATCGTGTCGGGGAGCTCGAGGACCTCAGTGCCATCCGCCGCCTGCACTGGGCCTACGGGTACTACATCGACTTCAATCGCGCCGAGGATGTGGTGCAGCTGTTCGCCGCGGACGGCGTGGTGGTATTTCTCTCGGGGGAGTATCACGGGCATGCCGGCGTCCGGCGTCTCTACGGCACCTGGTTCCAGAATTTCTTCACGCAGGGCGTTAACGGCCCGGTCGATGGCTTCCTGCTCGATCACTTCCAGATGCAGGACATCATCACCGTGGCACCCGACCGCCGCACGGCGAAGGGGCGCTTCCGCGGGCTGCTCATGGGCGGCAGTCACGAGACCCGTGCCTACAAGCCCGAGAACCTGCCGCTGCAGTTCTACGAAGCGGGCGTCTACGAGAACGACTATGTCCGCGTGGACGGCATCTGGAAGATCAAGCGCCTCGACTACATGATGCAGTGGCAGGCGGACTACGAGAAAGGCTGGTCCAGGACGGTCTCGCACCTGCAGCCCGCCACGCAGACCTATCCCTCGAATCCACTCGGTCCCGACGTGCTGCTCCCGCCGGACAAGGTGCGCCGCACCTGGCCGCATCGCCAGGACGTGCCCATGCACTTCGCGCATCCGCGCGTCGGGGCGGCGCTGGCGGAGAAGGGCTGAAGGGGCCCGGCACCCCGCGACGCCTGCGACCGAGCTTCGGCCCCGCGGTGCCGCAGGAACCCCGCCTTATGTTCTCTCGCACCGGCACCCCGGGCCCCAACCGCGCCGTTTGGGCGGTCGTTGCACGCAGGCCACAGGTGCTTTTGGCAATGCGACGCCTTGCAAACGATAAAGTTGTTTGTTCTACTTACAAAAAATAAGAGGGCGTTCCTGTAACTTACGGCTCGTAGTGATCGACAAATAGAGGGGGGACGTGAGATGGAGGCTTCTTCCGGCCGGTTTTCCAACTTGCGGTTATGGGGACTGAGCGTCTTCGCGGCGCTCGGGACATTAAGCAGTGGCTTCGTTGTGGCGCAGAACGCACAGGCGCCGGATCAGTCGGTGCTCGCCGAGGTCATCGTGACCGCGCAGTACCGCGAGGAGAAACTGCAGGACACGCCGATCGCCATCACGGCGATCACGTCGGACATGATCGAGGAGCAGGGCGCTACCAAGCTCTCGGACATCCTGACCAGCGCGCCGAGCGTGGTGTTCCGTCAGCAGTCCGCCGCGTTCGGCGAATCGGTCACCGCCTTCATCCGCGGTTTCGGCCAGGCGGACTTTGATCCCGCCTTCGAGCCCGGCGTCGGTCTGTACATCGACGATGTCTACTACCCGCGCCTGACGGGCGCTAACTTCGACCTGATGGACGTCGAGCGCGTGGAAGTGCTGCGCGGCCCGCAGGGTACGCTGGAGGGTCGTAACTCCGAGGGCGGCGCGATCCGCTTCGTGACGCGCAAGCCCACCGGCGATGGCTCCGGCTATGTGACCGCCACCTACGGCACGCGCAACCGCCTCGAGCTGCGCGCGGGTGCGGACTTCAAGCTCCTGGATCACCTCTCTGCCAGGATCGCCGGCACGTTTGCCGATCAGGATGGCTACGTCGACGTCTACAGTTACGGCTGCCTCTTCCCCGGCAGCGGCGTGCCGGCACCGACCGGCGGCACCAAGTGCAACCAGTATTCGCTCGGTGACACCGGCTACCGCGCCCTGCGCGCCAGCCTGCGTTTCAACCCCTCGGACAGTTTCGACGCCCTGTTCAGCGCCGACTATATCCACGAGGCTCACAACAACGGCGCGGAGATCCTGCTATACGGCAACAGCGGCGGCAATCCCAATACCAACACACCCAATGGCACGCCGTTTGACTCGCGCTTCCTGTGCGGCAAGTGGTGCAACTACACCACCCTCGGCAACGGCGCCGCCAACTTCGCCGCGGGCCTCATCCCGCCGCTGAATGGCCTGCCGATGCCGGCGACCTCCGGCCAGCAGCTCAACAAGTTCGACGGCTATGACTTCTCGCTCAACCTCGATATCGGCATCACGGATGCCGTGAAGCTGAACTCGATCACCGGCTATCACAACTGGACCAACTCGTTCAGCATCGACGGCGACCTGTCGCCGGCACAGAGCCAGTTCGGCAACAACACGCTGGATCACTGGTTCTGGAGCGAGGAGCTGCGCCTGAACATGGAGCTCGGCAAGCGCGTCCATGCCACGGTCGGTGGCTACTACTCCGATGAGCGGACCACCTACTACACGCTGCAGGACATCCGCTACGTCGCCATAGGCGCACCGGCGCCCGTGTGCGCCGCGATCGGCGGGCTGCCCACGCCCACCTGCCCGATCTTCCCGCTGCAGTTCATCGGCAACGACCCGGTGTTCACCAAGTCCAAGGCAGCCTTCGGCACGCTGGTGTGGGATGTGACCGACTCCTTGTCCCTGACCGGCGGGGTGCGCTACTCGAAGGACTCCAAGGCGTACACCTACTACCGCTACAACCTCGACGGCATCACCATCAACCCGTTCGTCGATCCGGTGGGCGCCGCGAACGGCATCGGCTACAACGGCCCCAACGGCGAGGCGCTGTCGGGCCGCACCGCCACCTTCGATGGCAGCCGCACCGACTACCACTTCAGCGCCGACTACCGCTTCAACCCGGCGGTGATGGTCTACGCGTCCGTCGGCACCGGCTACAAGGCCGGCGGCGTCGGCCCGCGCCCCTTCAACGCCCAGCAGGCGATCGGGTTTGGCCCGGAGACGCTCACCTCCTACGAGATTGGTCTGAAGACCGACCTGTTCGACCGCAAGGTCCGCTTCAACACCGCCGTCTTCTACAACGACTTCAAGGATGCGCAGCTGGTGCTCCTGAGCTGCCCGCAGTACGGCGGTCCGGGACCGTGCGCATTGCCCCAGAACGCCGGGGACGCGAAGGTCTCGGGCGTGGAAGCCGAGATCATGGCGCTGCCCTTCGCGGGCCTGCAGCTCGATCTGTCCGGATCGTATCTGCACTGGGACTGGAAATGCGTGAACCCCGAGGTGGTGGGCCTGGCGAACGGCCCGTGCTCGAGCGATGCCTCGGTGATCGACCTCTTGTCCTCGACCCCGATCGGATTCATCAAGGAGCAGGCGCACGCCGGCATCCAGTATGAGATTCACCTGGGCAGCGGCGGCACGATTACCCCGCGCTTCGACGCCACCTACCAGGGTCCGCAGAATGGCAGCAATCTGGCGGCCGCGGCGGGCACGCCGTCCGCCATCTACGGTCAGGTGGGCGGCTACACGACGGCCAACGCCCACCTCGAGTGGAAGAACGCCAAGAAGGATCTGACGGCGACGCTTGAAGCCACGAACATAACCAACAAGTACTACTTCTACTCGAAGTTCGACCTGACCGGGGCCGGCGCCGGAACCATCACCGGCTCGCCCGCGGCGCCGCTCGCCTGGGCGCTCACCGTCAGGAAGACCTTCTGATGATTCCCCGCCACTGAAAAGAACAGGGGCGAACCGCACGGTTCGCCCCTGTTCTCGTCACAGCCCCCCGGCCGCCTGCGATGCGCGCCGCTACCGGCGCTTTGGATGCCTACAGCTTGATGATGACCGTCTTCAGCTCCGTGTAGGCCTCGATGCCCTGACGGCCCTGCTCGCGGCCGATGCCCGACTGCTTGAATCCGCCGAACGGCAGCGCCGGATCGATCACCGCGTGGCAGTTGCCCCAGACGGTGCCGGCTTTGAGTTTGGCGGCCAGGCGGTGCATTGCCGACACATCCTTGGTCCAGACGCTGGCGGCGAGGCCGTAGGCGGTGTCATTGGCGGCCTTCGCGACTTCATCGAGCGAGTCAAAGCGCTGCGCCACCAGCACGGGCCCGAAGATCTCCTCGCGCACGATGCTCATGGAAGGCTTCACGTTGATGAGCACCGTCGGGTTCACGTAGTAGCCGTCGGCTGCTGCGGCATCCCCGCCCACCACGACGGAGGCGCCATCGCGCTTGCCGGCCTCGATGTAGCCCATGACGCGGTCCATCTGTTCCCTGGAGACCAAAGGACCCATGTGCGCCTCCGGGTCCAGCGACGGGCGTGGCTTCCAGAACGCGGAAGCCGCCGCCACGCCCTCGACCACGCGGTCGAACACCGAGCGGTGCGCGAACAGCCGCGAGCCGGCGACGCAGATCTGGCCGGAGTTGAAGAAGATGCCACCGGCGGCGGCCGGCGCGACCTCCTCGACGTTGACATCGGGCATCACGATCACGGGTGACTTGCCGCCGAGTTCCAGGCTGACGCGCTTGAGCGAGTCGGTGGCGTTCTTGTTGATGATCTTGCCGACCTCGGTCGAGCCGGTGAACGCGACCTTGTCGACGTCGGGGTGCTTCACCAGCCGGTCGCCGGCGGTGTGCCCGTTGCCGGTGATCACGTTGATCACGCCCGGCGGGAAGCCCGCCTCCGCCACGAAGTCCGCCAGGCGCAGCGCCGTCACCGAGGTCTGCTCGGCGGGCTTGAGGATCAGCGTGCAGCCGGCGGCCAGCGCCGGGGAGATCTTCAGGGTCGCCATCAGCAGCGGGAAGTTCCAGGGCACGATCTGGGCCGCCACCCCGACCGGCTGGCGCGAGACGTAACTGAAGACCGTACCCTGGGGCAACCCCATGGGATCCAGTACCTCGCCGCCGAGCTTGGAGGCCCAGCCGGCCATGTAGCGCAGGTGATCCACGGACCCGGGGATATCCACCATCTTGGCCATGCCCATCGGCTTGCCGTTGTCGATGGCCTCGAGCTCGGCGAACTCCGCGGTGTGCGCCTCGATCAGGTCCGCCAGCTTGTTGATGGCGCGCTCGCGTGCCTTGGGCGGCAGGTTGGACCAGCGGCCATCGTCGAACGCGGTGCGCGCCGCGGCGACGGCGCGGTCCACGTCGGCATCCGAGGCGTCCACGATGCGGCCGACTTCCCGCCCCGTGGACGGGTCCTCGACGATGAGGGTGGCGCCATGGCTCGAGGACACCCACTCATTGTTGATGAAGAGGGCCGGCTTGCGCGCCAGTGCCTTCTTGGCGGCGGGGGAGTAGTCGGGCTGCACGAAGGAATTGCTGCGCTCAATCGGTTGCACGGTGGCCATATCACTATCCTCCGGGATCGCCCTGGGCGCGGCTTCAGCCGCCCCCTCGTGTGGCTATTTGTTTGTGTAGCGTACTAACTGCCCTCCGGAGGGTCAACGCAAGGCCACCCGCCCGGGCAGGCCGGCGTCAATCAAGCACTTGCACCAGCGTCTGGGAAGCGTCGCCGTTCGCAGGCAGCTGCAGCAGCTGAGCACGCTCAGTCGGTGCGCCGGTACTTCGCCACGCGCACCGGATCACCCATCAGCTGGTAGAGCCGGATCGCCCTGCGCAGTGCGTCGTACCCATACAGGCTCGCGGGCGGCCATCGCTTCAGCAGCACCGGCACGCTCGTCTCGACCAGTGCGTCCGCTTCAGCAAAGCGCTGCTTGCCCGTCAGGCAGGCGGCCTTGACGTTGTCGAGCAGCGCGATGCGCCAGGGATCGTCCGGGTAGCGCTGGGCCATGATGGGACGCGCGCTCTCGAGGGTCTCCAGGCCGGCGTCGTAGCGGCCGGTACGACACTGAAGGTCGGCGATGTCCACCAGGATGGGCGCATGCATGCGGTTCTTGTTCGCGATCGCCGCCTGCAGGCCCTTCGCAAACGCGGCTTCCGCGGCCGCGTAGTCGCCGGTGCCCATGCGCGCCAGGCCAAGGTTGGTGAAGGCGAAGATCAGGTCGCGCTGCGTTTCGTCCTGTTGCGCCAGCTGTATCCGCACGGCGTCCTCGAGCATGGGGATCGCATGCGCGAAGTCCCGCCGCTCGAGGTAGAGCAGCGCCAGGTTGTTCATGTCGACCGCGACATCGGGGTGCTCCTTGCCCAGCACCCGGGTGTCGATGGCGAGCGCGCGCTGATAGAACCCTTCGGCACGCTCGCTCTCGCCGCGCAGGTACGCGACCGCGCCGAGATTGTTGAGCGTCTCGGGAACCATCGGGTGCGTCTCACCCGAGAGCCTGATGCGCGCCTGCAGCGCCTGCTCGTACAGCCTTTCGCTGGCGGCGAGGTCGTTCGAATAAATGTCCGAGGTCGCCAGTTGCTCGAGCGCGCGCACCTGCAGTTCGTTGGGTGGCTGGTTCTTCTGCAGCGCCAGCGCATGGTTGAAATACTCCAGCGCCTGCTCGGGCTTTTCCTGCAGGCCGGCGAGTTCGCCGCGGCCGATGAGTATCCGGGTCTGCAGCGAGCGGTCGGGCGGTTTGACTGCATCGGCGAATTGCTGCGCCTGGGCGTAGAGCGCGTCGGCTCTTTCGGTGTTGCCGCGCAACTGCTCCAGGTACGCAAGCGAGGTCGTCTGCCGGGTGAGCGCGCCGGGGTCCTGCCCCTGAGTGGCATGGGCGGTCTCGAGCAGGCGCAGCGCCGGCTTGTAGAGTCCGAGGCCGGTGTAGACCTCACCGAGGGTCCCCGAGAGCTCCGCCCGCACCACCGGCTCATCGCGCAAGGACTCTTCGATCTCCTGGGTGCCGCGATCGAGGATCGAGCGCGCGGTGACCGAGTTGCCGCGCGATTCACTGGGATTGGAGACCTGGAACAGCGAGACCAGGAAATCGGCAGTCCGCTCCGCCGTCTGTGACTTCTGGATCGCCAGCTGGCGCTGCTTCACCGCCTCCTGGCGCGCCACCCAGGCTGCGAGCGCGAGGCCGGCGAACACGACACATCCCACCATAGCCGCAAGGCCGAATGCGGCCAGACGTTTTCGCTGCCGGGCGTGATCGCGGTGCCGCAGGGCATCGAAGCTCACCCCCAGCAGGGCCGCGATGATCTTGAGCTTGGCGCTATGGCGGGAATCCCCGCCCGCCCGTATGTCCGCCGCCAGCGGCTCGGCAGTTCCGGCGCCGAGCTGTCCGTCGCCCCCCGTGCCGAACAGTGCCGGCGGGAAGGACTCGAGCTCGGGCGCGAGACCGCGCCGCACCGCCTGCGGCTCGCCGGCCACCACCAGGCACAGGATCTTGTCGGCCTTGCCCTGCTCCTTGAAGAGTTTGATCTCCTCGTTCACCCAGCGCGAGGCCGCGGCCGCCGGCGAGCACACGACGATCAGGAAATCACTCTCGTCCAGCGCCTCGCGCAGTGATTCGGCGAGGTTGGATGAACTCGAGAGCTCCTCGCGATCGAGAAATACCGGGCGTAAGCGTGACCGTGGCGCAACGGACGTCGCGGCGAGGTGCTTGTGCGGGACACGGTAGGTCTCGATGGCGCGGTGCAACCAGCGGGCCACCTTGCGGTCCCCGTGGTGGTAGCTGATGTAAGCCACGTAGCGTCGCGCTGGCATAAAAAACCTAAAGGCGATTTGCTCGCATCTTCTTGCGACGGCCCATACAATGCCTCAAACGCCGCGCAAATCAACGCGCGGAGAAATAATTCAGGGGATGAATCATGCGCAGACACCTGCTCGCGGCGGCGATCCTGTCTCTCGGTGCGGTCCTCGTCAGCACCACGGCTTCAGCGCATCACGTCAGCGTCGATTTCGGCCCGATCTTCGGCCCCGGCGGCGACGGCGATGATTTCGGCACCGACACCGTGGGCAACGGCACGGCCTGCACCACAGGCTCGAGCGGTCCGGAGTCCTGTCCCATGACCCTCATCAACAATGCCTCGAGCGCCGCAATCCCCCTGGGATTCTCCATCGACTTCGGCACCGGGCCGGTCAGCTCGCTCTTCGTCAATGAGAACGGCGTCGTCTCGTTCAACGCCGCGGTCACTCCCTCCTCGTTTACCAGTCTCGCCTCGCTCGGGCAGCCGGTCATCGCGCCGTTTTTTGCGGACCTGACCTCGGTAACGTTCCAGGGCACGGTGTTCGAGATGTTCGGACAGAATTTCGGGCAGCTCATGTACCAGCGCGGCGCTGCTGCCGCACAGCCGGAGGCCGACGGCGAATTTCACCAGACGGATGAAGTCCCGGCGTTCGCGGTGTTGTGGTACGGACCGACCGATGCCAACGGCGTGCAGGTGTTCACGCAGCTGGTCATCTTTTCGCACGCCTCCTCGGGCGCGGGGGATTTCGATATCGGGATCCGCTACGGGCAGGTCGATGGCGATACCTACAACAACGGCGCGGGCGGCGGCGCCAACGGCATCGCCGGCCTGGTGCTCGGTACCAACACCCTCACCATCAGCGGCCCGCTGGCGGCGACCACGGATTACTTCTACAGTTTTCGCGGCGGCAAGCTGGTCGGCGGCCCACCGCCGCCCGTGACCGTGGCCTGCCCGACGGCGAGCGCCCAGGTCGGGACCGCGTACAGCTCCGCGATGACGGCCACCGGCGGCGTCACGCCGTACAGCTTCTCGAACACCGGCAGCCTCCCTCCCGGACTCCTGCTGAATGCCGGTACGGGTGCCGTCGCCGGCACCCCCACCGCGGCGGGGACCTTTGCCTTCACGGCGACGGTGGTGGATGCCGCCGCCGCCACGGCGACGACCAGCTGCAGCATCACGGTTGCGCCCGCGGTGTCACAGCTGAGTCTGAAGGTGACGCCGGGCAGCGTCTCCTTCGGCACGGTGAGCCGCTTCAGCCTGCAGTCCCGAACGGTGACACTGACGAACACCGGTAAGTCGCCGGTGTCGCTCTCCAAGGTGAGCGTGACGGCCGGTGCCGGGTCCGTCCATGGGGACTTCGCGGCACTCAGCCTGTGCGGCTCCTCGCTCGCCGTCGGCAAGAGCTGCCCGATCTTCGTCATCCTCTTCGCCCAGGACTTAGGTGCGGTGGCCGCCACGTTGAACATCGCCAACAACGCGACCGGCAGCCCGCAGGCGGTGCCCCTCAGTGTCTTCGTGACACCGCTGAAACACTGAAAAAGACGGCCGCGGCCGCCCGCTACGCGGGGGTCCGCGGCCGTGTTCTTCGGGCACGGTGGCGCACGCCAGCGATCGCCTCCTGCGGCCTCCTCTCACGCGCTCATTGGACTCGGCGCGCCCGATAGCCAACACTGCGCGTGTTGACTTGTTATCCGGATGAAAGAGCGGGTTTGCCCTCGCATGAGCACGGATCCGCACTCCGGGTTGCGCCGCACGCTGCAGCGCCGGCACATGGAGATGATCGCCTTCGGCGGCGTGATCGGCGCCGGGCTGTTCGTCGGCAGCGGCGTCGTGGTGCAGGCGGCCGGGCCCGCCGCGGTGCTCTCCTTTGCGCTCACTGGCGCGCTCGTGGTGCTGGTGATGCGGATGCTCGGGGAGATGGCCGCCGCGTATCCGGCGGTCGGCGGTTTCTACGAATACAACCGCCTCGCCCTCGGGGAGCTCGCCGGTTTCCTCACCGGGTGGATGTACTGGTACTTCTGGGTCATCGTGGTGGCGCTCGAGGCGGTCGCGGGCGCGCGCCTGCTCATGTTCTGGTATCCGCAGGCGACGCCCTGGACGCTGACCCTTGCCCTGGTGCTCGCCTTCACGCTGCTGAATCTTCTCTCGGTGCGCTCCTGGGGCGAGGCCGAATACTGGTTCGCCTCCGTCAAGGTCGTGGCGATCGTGCTGTTCCTGGCCGTGGGCGCCATCTACATGGCGGGCCTGTGGCCGCAGGCGGCGGGCGGCTTCGCCAACCTCACGAGCCACGGCGGCTTCCTGCCCCGGGGCATCGGGCCGGTGCTGACCGGCGCGGTGGCGGCGACCGGCTTTTACTTCGGCGCCGAGCTGGTGACGGTCGCGGCCGCCGAATCCGCAGCGCCCGCGGAGGCGGTGGCGGCGGCCACGCAGTCGGTGATCTCGCGGGTGCTGGTGTTCTACGTGGGCTCGATCCTGGTGGTGGTCACGCTCCTGCCCTGGAACAGCCCGGGGATGGCGCAGCCCTACGTGAGCGCCCTGCAGCAGCTCCAGATCCCCGCCGCCGCGCACCTCATGAACGGGGTGATCCTGACCGCGGTGCTCTCGGCGCTCAACAGCGGCCTGTTCGCCTCCTCGCGCATGCTGATGGCGCTCGCGCGCCGGGGCGATGCGCCGCGCTCGCTCGCGCGCCTCAATGCCCGCGGCGTGCCCGCGCGCGCCATCCTCACCGGTACGGTGTTCGGCTACGCCGCGGTGGTCATGAACTACGTCTCGCCCGAGCACGTGTTCGCCTTCCTCGTGAACTCCTACGGCACGGTGGCGATCTTCGTCTACGTGCTGATTGCGCTCTCGGAGCTGCGCCTGCGCGCGACGCTCGAGCGCACCGCGCCCGGGCGGCTCACGGTGCGCATGTGGGGTTACCCGTACCTGACGCTGCTGGCGATCGTGGCCATGCTCGGCATCGTGACCGCCATGGCCTTCATCCCCGGGCAGCGCCTGCCGCTACTGTTTGGCGTCGTCAGCGCCCTGGCAATGCTGAGCGGCTACCTGGTGCGGCGGCGCCTGGGTCCGGGCTAGTAAGGCCGGTCGCCGTTCACGGTCGCGCGGTGCATCGTGCGCCGCTCGGGCAGGTAGTCCGCGATGGCGTAGTGCTGGGTCACGCGGTTGTCCCAGAAGGCGACATCATCCACCCGCCACTTCCAGCGCACCGTGAGCTCCGGGCGTCCGCCGTGCGCAAACAGGAATGCCAGCACCGCCTGGCTCTCCGGCGCCGGCAGCTCATTGATGTGGGTGGTGAAGCCCTCGTTGACGAACAGTCCCTTGCGGCCACTGACCGGATGGGTGCGTATCACCGGGTGATTCACCGGCGGGTGCTTGGCGATGGCGCGCTCGTAACGCTCCTTGGCGGCCGGATCATTGGCCCAGCGCTCCGCCGGAAATGACTTCGCGACCGAGTGCTGCGCGGTGAGCCCGTCGAGGAAGCCGCGCATCGGTTCCGAGAGGCTCTCGTAGGCTGCCGAGCTGCTCGACCACAGGGTATCGCCGCCGGTGGCCGGCAGGCGCTTGGCCGCCAGGATCCCCGCCAGCGGCGGCGTGGGGCTGAAGGTGACGTCCGTGTGCCAGTTGTCGTTGTCCGGCAGGAACCCCGGATGGGTGTCGATCAGCATGATCTGCGGCAGCTCCGGCAGCACCGGGTAGATCGGGTGCACGTGCAGGGTGCCGAAGCGCGCGGCGAAGCGCGCCTGCGCCTGCGGCGTGAGGGGCTGGTCGCGGAAGAACAGCACCTGGTGCGCGACCAGGAGCTCCCCGAGGCGCTCCACCTCGGCCGCGCTGAGCTCGCGTGACAGGTCGACCCCGGTGACGAGGGCGCCGAGCGCACGGGCGACGCGCGTTGCTTCGATAGCCATGTCGGTTTCCTTCAGGGACGGCGCTGCGCTAACTCTGCAAACACAGGTAACGCGCCCTGAGGGACATTGTACGGACCCCACCGGCGGCTTTCACTGCACGGCCGGGCAGGATGCCGCGTGCGCGCGCGCACTGGATGGAGAAGAAAAGTCCCCGGGGGCGAAAGCCCCCGGGGACGTCCTTAGGCCTCTACAGCTCGCGATACAGGCTGTCGGAGGTGATCGTGCGCACCTTGTCCAGCGCCGCGAGCCACTTGGAGAACTCCGGATCCGCGGCGGTCTTGGCATTCGCCTCGGCCAGCGCGGTCAGCGAGGCGTACTCCTGGGTCACCACCACGGTGCCGGCATTCGGACCCGCGAACGTGGCGCGCCAGATGCGTAAGGTGGAGTTGATTCCCAGCTTCTTCATCATGGCCCTGCCCTTGTCCAGTTCCTGGATGTAGGCGGCCACGTTGTCGCTCTTGACGGTGATCACCCGCTGCACCGCCGTGTTGGCCGCGTGCGCCAGTCCCGAGAAGGCGAGTGCGAGGGCGGTCGCCGCAATGAGGGACCGCAAGCTTCTGATCATCATAGTCTGCCCCCGAAATTATCTGGTTGTGGTTGTGAGAGATTCCGACCGTCACGCTCAAGCGGCGGACGGGGAAATCTAGACGCATTGCGCGCCGGCCACAATCACTATCGCGGCCGCCGCCTGGTGCGACGCGTCAACACAGCCGCGGGAGCACTAGAACAGACCCGCCAGCACCTGCAACAGTCCAAAAAAGCCGACCGCCCACGCGAGCGTGCGCAGGTACGGAATGCCGATCACGTAGATCGGCAGGTAGGCGAGGCGGCCGAAGAAGTACAGCTGCGCCCCGAGCGCGGTGTGCGCGGTGTTGGCCCGCGCGAGCACCACGGCCAGCGCGACGGCGGCAAAGAACGGGAAGGTCTCGAGGAAGTTGCGGTTGGCGCGCTCGGCACGGGCGGCCACGCCGCTTAGGGGTTTCAGCTCCCCGTCGCGGTTGCCGACGTTCCAGGCAACACCGCGCTGCCTCGTAGACAGGCCGGCAGCGAGGAATACGTAGACCAGGCCGAGGAGCACCGAGTAGGCCAGGTACTTGAGTTCCGGTGTCATTCTCATCCCCCACTAAGATGCGCGACGCGCGACGCAAGCAGGATACCGCCTGCGGCGGGACAGTCGCGCCAGCGGCGGTGCGTGCGCAAAAAGAAAAGCCCCTGGGATGTCAGGCACCCCAGGGGCTTGCTTCATGCGCGACGTCAGGCTTTCTTCACCCAGACCTTGCACCACCCGTTGGCGTTGACGGCCTTGCCCGGGAAGATGTTGCACGGACGATAGGCATCACCGGCGTTGCCCTGCAGCTGCAGGCAGGTGCTGCACATCTGACCTGCCTGGTACGTCGGAAAGTCCTTGGCACTGACGGACTTGGCGTCGTCGTGGTATCCCAGCGCCTGCGCGGTGGGATCCGTCGGACTCAAGTGCGGCAGCGCGTCCGCGCGCGCTTCGCGTACCGAGCGCAGTGTCCCGGCAGCGCCCACCACCAGCGCCAGGCCCTTGAGTGCGTCGCGACGTGAAAACGATTGACTCATCTCAATCCCCTTGTTGTTGGAGGCGACACGATTCTCAACCACGCGGGCGTGCACGTCCATTGCGTCATTTCTGTCTCACCGCATCCGCAGCTTGTCCGTTCCCCGCGCGTGTAAATAATTAGCATGCCGCGCGCGCGGGCGCCGTCAGACGCGGACCTCAACCTAACATCGCTTCCCCACTTGGCGTTCCCGCACGCTAACGTGCCGCCCGCGCTTGCGCAGCGCGTCAGAAGTGAGCGGTGCTGGGTACAGCGTCCGCGCCCGCGGACACCTTAAGGCCTACTTGGAGCCCGGCTTCTTCGGCGGCTTCACCGCCTGGTTGTACGGATCGTAGCCGGCGCCGCTGCCGGGCTCGGGTGCGATCCGCAACTCCTCGTCCTTGGCGTCTTCCACCTTGAGCTCGGGCATCTCGAGCTTGCGCAGCAGGCGGGACGTGGCCTCGATCGCCAGGCGGCTGGTGGTCGTGAGCCAGTCCCATACTGCATTGCCGCGATCATCGTGGACGACCTTGCCGGTGGCACCCGGCGCGCCGCTGCGCGATGCGGGCGCCTGGCCGGGCGAAGCCGGTCGGCCAGGCGTGCCGGGACGCGCCGCGGAGGGGGCGGAAGCGGGGGAGCCTGGAGGGCGGGCTCCCGGAGGAGGTGACTTCGGATGGTTCATGGCGCGGCGCCCTCGTACTCCAAGGGCTTCAATATGCTGGTAATGCTGCTCCTTTATAACGGGTCCAGCGGTCACGGGTTTCTTCCGGCTGCCGGATCTGCGGGAAGGATCACAGTCGTAAGCGTAGCCGGGGCCGTATAGGCGACCTCCCGCGGCGTCGACGGTTGAGGCAGAATGCCTTGGCTTTTCAGGCGTTTTCGTTTTACTGCCTAGCTTGCACAGCGGGGCGCGGCGGTTGAGACTTTTAACGTTTGGGGGTTAGGTTTCGCAATAAGAGCCACCTCGGGGGAGGGGGCATGTACGTTCGTGCCTACAAGCACGCGCGGCTCATGGACGAGTCCGAGTGGCGTGTTGAAATAGCAGCAAGTTCGCGCTTGGCTGAGGATCTCGTTGCGCGTCGCGTACTCGAGAGTCCCCTGGCCTACCGGCGCTGGACAGGTGAACACGACCGGCTGATGCGGTCGGTGGCTGCGCACGACCGGCCCGAGCGCCAGGTGGTGCAGATGCGCACCACGGCGCTGAACCTCGTGCACCGCAAGGCGCTGTTCGAGTACCTGCAGGAGCGGCAGCTCACCGGCCACAAGCGTCGCCGGCTGTTCGAGCTCTTCTACGGCTGCCGTGACTACACCAACGCGGTGCTCGCCGAGCACAACACTTACGTGTGCTGCAGCCTGAGTTACCTGTGCGCCTGGTACCTGGCCGAGCACCTGATGCACGACAGCGCCCTGGCGGACCCGCTGTCACTCTACGAGGAGCGCTATCGGCAGTATTTCCGCGCCTTCTGCGACGGCGAGCTCGCCGAGACCGAGGATGAGAAGATCCTGGCCGAGTCGCTCGACTCGCTGCGGCCGCTGCTCAAGTACCAGCTCGGCGAGTCGCGGCAGCACATCCTGTCGATGGCGGTCACACCGGCGCGCGAGTGGCGCGAGATCGAGATCCGAAGACCCACCGGCCAGACGCAGCGCCTGCGGGCGCTCTTCAGCCCCGCCGATCGCTGAGGCGGGCTCCGGCGAGCGTCTGCGTCAGGGCGCGCGCGGACTGGCGCAGCGCGTGGGCCAGGCGCGCCGCCGGACACTCCCTGGCACCCAGGAGCCACGCGGTCACCGGCGCCAGGAGCGCCTCGGCGATCTGGATCGCGGCGAGCGGTGGCGGCACGAGCCAGCGGGCGCCGCGTTCGCTGCAGAGCCGCTCACGCACCAGCCGCGTAAGCACCGCCACCGTGTGCCGCCGCATCGCGCCGGCGAACAACTCGCGGGCGAGGGCGCGGTTGCCCCAGAAGTGCTCCAGCACCGCAGTCAGCGCCGCTGTGTTGTCCGGCGCCCGCACCGCGTCGGCGAGCGTGCCGAAGGGTCGGGCGAGGCTTGCGGCGAGGATCGCGTCCTTGCCGGCGAAGTGCTCGTACAGCGTCGAGCGGCCGACGCCGGCGCGCGCGGCGATGTCGGCGGCGGAGATCTCCTCGTAGGAATGCGAGCCCTGCACCACGAGCTCGAAGAAAGCCCGAAGCAGGGCCTCGCGGGTCTTCACGGCGCGCCGGTCGCGGCTTGCGGTCAGCATGGCACCCTTGCGCAGCGCGGGCCGCCCGCTTTTTCCGGACTCGGCGCCGCAGATGTCCGGCAACGGCGCCGGATGGGCCGTTATCGTAGTGCAAATTCCGGGAAGTGGAGAGTGACGATGAGCGAGCCGACATTCGCGCCAGCCCCGGGCACGCACAGCGCACGCGTAGCGGCCTGGGTGCTGATCGTGGGGCCGCTGCTGGAAGTGGCGGCGATGACCGAGCACCCGTCAGTGCACAGCCACGAGGCGGCGCAGGTCATCGCGCAGGTGCGCTCGCTCAGCAGCCTCGCAGCCCTCGTGCACGGCGTCCTCATCGCGCTGATGGCCGCGATCCTCCTCGCGCTGCTCGAGTTCAGCGTGCGGCGCGGACTGTCACGGCCGCTGGTGCGCTCGGGCCTCCTCGCCTATGGCCTGGGCGTGATCGCCATGACGGGAGCGGCGCTCGTGGGCGGGTTCGTGGCCCCCGGCGTGGCGCACGTGAACCCGGGAGTGACGGGCGCGGACCTGCAGCAGATGGTGGCCTTCATGACCTTCGCCATGCTCGTAAACCAGGCGCTCGCTCCCTGCGGGGCGATCCTGATGTCGGTGGGCATCGTGGCGTGGTCGCTGGATCTTGGGCGCGGCCCCGTGCCGCAGCGGCTGCTCGGCTACTTCGGCATCGTGACCGGCCTGGGTGCCGCGCTCGCCCTCGCCGGCGGTCTCCTGCGCCTCACCGTGCACGGCATGACGCTCGTCACGCTGCTCGAGGGCGTGTGGACCGTCGGCGCGGGCGTCGTGCTCCTGAGGAGCACCCGCGCCACGCCGGCGACCGCCTGAAGGTTTCAGCCGCGCGCCATCGCGGCGCACGAGTCCGCGCACGCCCGGCACACTTCCGCACACTCGCGCAGCAGCGCGTCGCGCTCGAAGGCGCTGCAGGCCTGGGCGCAGCGCTTGCAGACTTCCGCGCAGGCGCCGCACAGGATGCGGTGCAGCTCGGAGCCGCGGATCATGGTGTCGGCACTCAGGCGGCACACTTCCGCACACACCAGGAGCGTGGTCACCAGCTGCCACTCGTCGCCGCGCTCCTTCAGGCAGTGCGCGGCGCTCTTCAGGCACACCTCGTGACCGCGGCTGCAGTGGGCAATGCAGGTCTGCATCTCGGGTGATTCCACAGTGTCACGGAACGCCATAACTCCTCCTTGACGCCGCAAGCGGCGCGCGCAAAATCAAGAGCGGTCTTCGCACCCGCCGCCGTGCAGGAAAAACAGTCTATCCGCCGTGGGCAAAGGATGTGTCCGCATCGGGATCTCCGGCTGGCGCTATGCGCCGTGGCGCGGCGTGTTCTATCCGCAAGCGTTGCCGCAGCGGTGCGAGCTCTCCTACGCCTCCCGCGTCTTTTCGACCATCGAGATCAACGGTTCGTTCTACTCTCTGCAGCGCCCGCAAAGCTACGCCGCCTGGTATGCCGACACGCCCGCGGACTTCGTGTTCGCGGTGAAGGGGCCGCGCTTCATCACCCACATGAAGCGCCTGCGCGAGGTGCGCCGACCGCTGGCCAATTTTCTCGCCTCCGGGGTGCTCGAGCTGCGCGAGAAGCTCGGTCCCATCCTGTGGCAGTTCCCGTCCAGTTTCCGCTTCGAGCCGGAACGCTTCGGGGCCTTCTTCAGGCTCCTGCCTAAGGACACGGGCGCGGCGCTGCACCTGGCGCGCGCCCGCGAGCCACACCTGCACGGGCGCTCGAGCCTTGCCATCGATGCGGTGCGGCCGCTGCGGCACGCCATCGAGGTGCGCCACGAGAGCTTCCGCGATCCTGACTTCATTGCGCTGCTGCGGCGTCACGGCATCGCGCTCGTGGTCTCGGACACCCCCGGCAAGTGGCTGCAACTTAAGGACGTGACGGCGGATTTCCTGTACCTGCGGCTGCACGGGGCGAGGCAACTCTACGCCAGCGGCTACACGCCGGCAGCGCTTGATGCCTGGGCGCGGCGGATCAAGGCGTGGCGGGCCGGCAGGGAACCTCGCGGCGGCGAGCGCGCCTCACGGATGCGCGCGCGGCCGCGCGCCGCCCGCGACGTGTACTGCTATTTCGACAATACCGACGTGAAGCTGCGGGCCCCGGCGGACGCGCAGTCCCTGGCGCGCCGGCTCAGGACTGCGAAGCGGGCCTGAAGTCTCACCAGCCGATGCCGTAGTCCTCGCCGTGGTTGCTCGAGCCGCCCCAGAAGGTGCCGTGCTCGCGGTCCACGAAGATCGCATTGATGGGGCCGGAGCTGCGCTCCTCGAACTCGAGCTTGTAGCCCATGCGCGTGAGCTCGCCCCGCACCCACTGCGGGGTCGCGGCATTCACCGTGAGGCGCCCGGGGAAGGACTCGTGCCCGCCGAAGGAATCGCGCATCTGGTAGCTGGTGATGTTGGCCGCCTCGGTGGCCTCCTGCACCGTCATCCCGAACTCCACCACGTTCAGGAAGAACTGCAGCAGGTTCTGGTCCTGGGTGTCCCCGCCCTGCACCGAGAAGATCAGATACGGCTTGCCGTCCTTCAGCGCCAGCGTCGGGGTGAGGGTGGCGCGCGGGCGCTTGCCGGGGGTGAGCACGTTGAAGGGATTTTCAGCAGCATCCAGCACGAAGCTCTGCATGCGCTGCGACAGGCCGATGCCGGTGTGCCCGGCGATCACCGCCGGCACCCACCCGCCGCTCGGGGTGACCGAGACCGCCCAGCCTTCCGCATCGGCGGCCTCCACGCTCGTGGTGCCGAGGCGGAAGGTGCGGTCGAACTCGCGCAGCGCCGTCGGGGTCGGCTCGGGCATGCGGCTGTGCCACTTCGCGAGCGTGGAGGCGAACGGGTTGGTGGCGCCCTGGAAGGGATAGGGGTCGCCCGGGCGGATGTCCGGGTCGTTGTGATCGGGAAGCACGAGTTTGGCGCGCTCGCGCGCGTAGTCCTTCGACAGCAGGCCCTTGATCGGGGAGTGCGGCTCGAAGTCCGGGTCGCCGTAGTAGAAGTCGCGGTCGGCATAGGCGAGGTTCATCGCCTGGTAGAGCGTGTGGATGTAGCGGGCGCTGTCGTAGCCCATCGACTTGAGGTCGAAGTTCTCCAGTATGTTCAGCGCCTGCAGCATCACCGGGCCCTGCACCCAGGTGGTGAGCTTGTAGACTTCGATGCCCTTGTAGCTGGTATGGACCGGCTCCTCGATCTTGACCTTCCAGCGCGCAAGATCCTCGAGCGTGAAGAGCCCGCCGGCCTCGCGCACGCCGCGCACCAGCTCCTTGGCGATGTCGCCCTTGTAGAAGCGCTCCTGGGCGGCATAGATGGCGGCCTTGCGGTCGCGGCCGGACTTGAGCGCCTGCTTCTCGGCCTCGACGAGCTTGCGCAGCGTCGCGGCGAGCTCCACCTGGCGGAACATCTCCCCGGGCCAGGGCGCCTCGTGCGCGGTGCCCGCGTGCGGCAGCAGCACGCGCCTGGAGTCCGGCCACTGGCGCAGGCGCTCCTGGTTGTGCTGGATGGTGTTGACCAGCTCCGCCTCGATCGGGTAGCCGTCCGCCATCTGGATCGCCGGGGTGAGCACCTGGGCGAGACTCATGGTGCCGTACTCGGCCAGCATGGTCATGAGGCCGCCGGGCGTGCCCGGGGTGACCGCCGCCAGCGGGCCGTACTCGGGCGGGAATTTCATGCCGAGCTTGTGGAAGTACTCCGGTGTGGCACCGGTGGGGGCGACGCCCAGGCCGTTGATGCCGATCACCTTGCCGGTGTGCGGGTTGTAGATGAGCGCCTGGGTCTCCCCGCCCCAGGAGAGCGTGTCCCACATGGTGGAGGTGGCGGCGATCATGGCGCACGCGGCATCCACCGCGTTGCCGCCGCGCTCGAAGATCATGGCGCCCGCGGTCGCGGCGAGCGGCTTGCCGGTGACGGCCATCCAGTGCGCGCCGTGGAGCGCGGGCTTCTGGGTGCGGGCTTCAGCGGGCGCGGCATTCAATGAGAGGAGGGCGAGCGCCGCGGCGGTGAGCGCCAGCCGTGCCCTCGGGGTCGACGTCCTTCCAACAGTTGGTGTGCTCAACTTACGCATGCCGGCCCCTTCGTCCGCTTGATTTTCTGGCCGAGGAGCATAGGGCAGAAGGCGACCCCTGCGCACGCGGCCTGCAGCGCCACGGGGGTGCGCGGGAACGCTGGCGCTGCGCGCTTGAAACTTCTTCAGACTCAGGCCTGAGGAGGCTGCACGGCCGTTCTGCGCCCCGCCACGTCGCGTCTGTCGGCTGTGTCATAGGTCTCTCGGGTGAAACTGTGCACCGCGCCCCTGTGCCCTGGGGGGCGTTCGGCCACACTCCTTTAGACATTCGCAGGGCAAAATGTGAACCAGTTGGCATTTGCGTTTGGGGCACTCGCCGGCCTCGTTTGTGCGGGGCTGGCCCTGGTCCTGTGGCGGCGCGTGCGCCCCGGGGCGCCCGATGCGCTGCGCGAATACGACGACACCCACATTGCCGTCTTCGAGCAGTGGCCGACCACGGCGCTGGTGCTCGATCCCGGCACCCAGAAGATCCTCGCCGTGAACCCGGCTGGCCTGCGCAGCTTCGGCTACTCGCTCGAGGAGGTGCAGGAGCTTAAGTTCAGCGATCTCTTCAGCGCCGAGGGGGTCGAGAACCAGGCGCTTCTGAAGAAGATCCCGGAAGCGAGCACCCGCGCGCCGGTGGAAATGCGCCAGCGCTGCAAGGACGGCTCGCTGCGCAACGTGGAAGCGACCTGCTACCCGTTGAGCCTCGGCAACCGCTCGGCGCTCGCGGTTGCGGTGCACGACGTGACCGTGCGCCGCAAGGTCGAGACACACCTGCTCGAGAAGCACCAGCACCTGGATCACCTGGCGCACCACGACCAGCTGACGGGACTGCCGAACCGCCTGTACCTGCAGCTGCACCTGCCGCAGGCCATCGAGGAAGCCAAGAAGACCACGACCGTGCTCGCGGTGCTGTTCCTCGACCTCGACCGCTTCAAGCACGTCAACGACTCGCGCGGCCACGAGACCGGCGACAAGCTCCTGAAGACCGTGGCGCAGCGCATCCGCGCCACCATGCGTGCCGAGGACGTGGTGGTGCGCATGGGCGGCGACGAATTCATCGTGATCCTGAAGGGCGTGAAGACCACCGAGCAGGTGAACGAGGCCGCCGGGCGCATCAACCATGCCCTGAGCGCGCCGATGGTGATCGACGGGCGCACGCTCGTGACCACGGTCAGCATCGGGGTGGCGCTCTACCCGCACGACGGCGCCGACATGGGCGAGCTGCTGCGCCACTCCGACACCGCCATGTACCAGGCGAAGGACCGCGGCCGCAACAACTTCCAGCTGTTCGCCCCGGGCATGGACCGGCGCCTCAAGGAGCGCATCGCCATCGAGTCGTCGCTGCGCACCGCGCTCTCCAGCGGCCAGCTGGACGTGCACTACCAGCCGATCGTCGACATCGAGTCCCAGGCGGTGGTGGCGCTCGAGGCGCTGCTGCGCTGGAAGCATCCCAACCACGGCTACGTGCGTCCCGAGCGCTTCGTCAACGTGGCCGAGGAAGCCGGCCTCATCGTGCCGATCGGGGACTTCGTGCTGCAGCGCGCGATCGAGGACACGGTGCGCTGGCGGCAGGCCGGCGCCACCCTGGTGCCGGTCGCCATCAACGTCTCGGCGGTGCAGCTGCAGCGCGCCAACCTCGCCGACAGCATCTCCCGCCTCACCAAGCAGCACGGGCTGGATCCTACGATGCTGCAGATCGAGCTCACCGAGAGCGCCGTGTTCGAGCGCCGCGAGGCGCGGGCGCGCGAGGCGAGCCAGGACACGGTCGCCAAGTTGCGCGAGCTCGGCGTGCACATCGCCATCGATGACTTCGGCACCGGCTACTCGAGCCTCTCGTACCTGAAGCGCTGGCGCGTGGACACCCTGAAGATCGACCGCAGCTTCGTGCGCGACCTCGTCACCGACATGAGCGACCTTGCGATCGTCAGCGCCATCATCGCCATGGCGCGCCACCTGCACATCAAGGTGGTCGCCGAGGGCATCGAGGGCTGGCCGCAGCTGGAGAAGCTGCGCACGCTCGGCTGCTCCTACGCGCAGGGCTATCTCTTCGCCCGCCCGTCGCCGGCGGCGGACTGCATGCGCTACCTCACCGGGGTGCCGCTGGATCTCACCCAGCGCCTGCCGGTGCTCGACATGCTGGAAAACACCGGCAGCGGCGAGCAGCAGGCCCTGCGGGCTTAACGACCGTTCGCCGGCGGCCCACCCGCCATTCCTTGTTTCCAACGCCGGCCCGCGCCGGGAAGCGCCTCTTGGGAACGTGCGAGAATGCACCATGGTTTCGGACCCTGCCTTAACCTCAAAGGAGCCGCCGCGCCAGCAGTGCGCGGACGCGGTGCTCATGGTGCGGCCGAAGGCCTTCGGCTTTAACCCCGAGACCGCCGCCACCAACACCTTCCAGCAGCCCCCCGCCCCGGAAGCCGGCGATCCGGCCGCGTTGGCGCTGCGCGAGTTCGAGCAGCTCTCAAGGGCGCTCGCCGCCGAGGGGGTCGAGGTGTGCGTGGCCGAGGACTCCGTCGTCCCGGTCAAGCCCGATGCGGTGTTCCCCAACAACTGGGTGAGCTTCCACGCCTGCGGGACCCTGGTGCTCTACCCGCTGGCCAATCCGAGCCGCCGCCCCGAGCGCCGCCAGGAAGTCCTCGATGCCGCCGTGGCGCGCCTCAACTTCAAGGTGCACCACCTCCTGGACCTGAGCTGGTACGAGGGGGAAGGGAAGTTCCTGGAGGGCACCGGCAGCCTGGTGCTCGATCACGTGAACCGCCTGGCCTTCGCCTGCCGCTCGCCGCGCACCGATTCGGACCTGGTACGCGAGTGGTGCCGGGAGCTGAAGTTCGACCCGGTGCTCTTCGAGGCCCACGATGCCGCCGGCGTGCCGCTCTACCACACCAACGTGTCTGTCTGGATCGGTGAGCGGGTGGCGGTGGTGGCGGCCGAGGCGATCGCCCAGGGCGACCGGGAGCGGGTGCTCTCTCATCTGACCGCCAGCGGCCGGGAGGTGATTCTCATCAGCCGGGAGGAACTCAGCCACTTCGCGGGCAACATGCTCGAGCTCGGTACCTGGGACGAGGCGCTCGGGGACTCGCGCGTGCTCGTCATGTCCGACAGCGCCCGCCGCGCGCTCGCCCCACGCACCTTCACCCAGCTCTCCGGCTGCACCGACACCGTGCTCTCGGTCCCGGTGCCCACGATCGAGAGATTAGGCGGCGGCAGCGTGCGCTGCATGCTGGCCGAGGTGTTCCGCTAGATGGCCGAGCTCCTCGCCAAGGCGCTGCTCGCCTATCTCCTCGGGTGCCTGGTCGGGAGCCTGGTCATCGGCGCGGTGCGCGGGGTCGACATCCGCACCCTGGGCAGCGGCAACGCCGGCGCCACCAACGCGTTGCGCACCCAGGGCAAGGCGGTCGGCCTTACGGTGCTGGTGATCGACCTGGTGAAGGGCTGGCTCGCCACGGCATGGCTCGCCCGCCTCACCCTGCCCCTCATCGCGCCGGCGGACGCAGCACTGGAGGCCTGGAGCGTGCCGGTGTGTGCGCTCGCCGTGATGCTCGGGCACATCTATCCCGCCTGCTTCGGGTTCCGCGGCGGCAAGGGCGTGGCGACCTTGGTGGGGGTGCTGCTCGGCATCAGCGGCGGACTGCTCGCCGTGTTTCTTTTGACCTGGCTTGCCGTCGTGGTGCTGACCGGCTACGTGGGCCTGGCCTCGATTACGGGCACGCTCGGCGTTGCGATTGCCGTCGCGGCAGGTCACTTTGCGCCGCGCGGGCCGCTCCTCAGCTTCGCAGTGCTCGCGGCCCTCCTCATCGTCTATACCCACCGCGGCAACATCCAGCGCATGCGCGCCGGCACCGAATCGCGCGCCAGGCGGCTGTGGCTCCTCGGCCGCGGGCGCACCGCCTGACATGCCGCGCCCGCGCTCACCCACCCCTAAGGCCCGCGAGGCGGCACCGCTGATCGCCCAGGTGTTCGCGAAGCTCGCCGACGGCAAATTCCACTCGGGCGAGGAGCTGGCGCGGGATCTGAAGGTCAGCCGCAGCGCGGTGTGGAAGGCGACCGGGGCGCTGCGCGAGCTCGGCAGCACGCTGCACGCGGTGCGCAACCGCGGCTACCGCCTGGCGCACCCGGCCGAGCCGCTCGATGAGAAGAAGATCCGCGCGCGCCTGGAGCGCGAGGTGCGCGAGCGCATGCGGGCGATCGAGACCGCCTGGTCGCTCGCCTCCACCAACTCGGTGCTGCTGGCGCGCCCCAATCCCCCCGCCGGCTCAGGCGAGGTGCTGCTGGCCGAGTACCAGAGCTCCGGCCGCGGCCGCCGCGGGCGCCGCTGGCTCGCCCCTCCGGGCGGGGCGATCTGCCTTTCCCTGAGCTGGACGTTCCCGGAGGTGCCGCCGGAGCTGGGTGCGCTGGGCCTGGTCATCGGGGTGTGCGTGCTGCGCGCGCTCAAGGACCTGAAAGTCGACGGGGTGCAGCTCAAGTGGCCGAACGATCTTTTGGTGCACGGCAAGAAGCTCGGCGGCGTGCTGATCGAGCTGCGCGCCGAGTCCACAGGTCCCGCCTGCGTCATCATCGGCATCGGCCTCAACGTCGCCCTGGGCGCTGAGCTCCTGAACGAGATCGCCGTGACCGGGATCACGGCCACGGACCTTAACAACTCGGGCCTTTCCGGGACCTCGCGCAACGAGGTGGTCGCCGCGGTCCTGACCGCCTGCGTGAAGGGCCTCACCGAGTTCGAGCGCGAGGCGCTCAAGCCGTTTCTGGCTGACTGGGGCGAGGCTGATGCGCTGCACGGGAAGGCGGTCAGTATCACGGGCGGGCAGGGGGTGTCGGAGGGCGTGGCCGCCGGCATCGACATGCACGGGGCGCTGCTCATCGAGACGCCTGAGGGCGTGCAGCGCTTCCTGTCGGGTGATGTCAGCGTGAGGCGCGTTTGATGGCGGTACTGGTCATCGATGCCGGCAACAGCCGCCTCAAGTGGGCGCGCGCGGAAGGAGCGCAGCTCGGGCCCTCGCGCGCCGCCGCGCACTCAAAGTGGTCCCGGGCCGATTACGCGCGCCGGCTGCGAAGAGCCGCAGAGTCCGTGGACGCCATCCTGGTGTCGAGCGTCGCGGGACCCAAGGTACGCGCCGCGCTCACCGCCGTGGCGCGCACCGCGAAGGTCCCCATCCGCTTCCTCAAGGTCCCCGCCCGGGGCGGCGGCATCACGGTCGGCTACCGCGAGCCCTGGCGCTTAGGCGTGGATCGCTTCGCAGGCCTCGTGGGTGCCCACCACCTCTTCGCCGGCATCCCGGTGTGCGTCGTCGGGGTGGGCACCGCCATGACGCTCGACCTCGTCGGCCGCGACGGGCGGCACTTCGGCGGCGCGATCATCCCCTCGCCGGCCCTCATGCTCGAGTCGCTCCTCACGCGCACCCATGGCATCCGCCGCCGGGCGCAGGGCGGGAGCGTGAAACCCCGCGGGCCCTTCGGGCGCTCCACGCGCGATGCGATCCGGGAAGGCACGTGCTTCGCCGCCGCCGCCGCGATCGACCGCCTGGTCGCCGAGGGCACCGTGCTCGCGGGGGCGAAGCCCCTCGTGGTGCTCACCGGCGGTGGCGCGCCGGCCGTGCGCCCGCTCATCCTGTCGCACTGCGTGCGGGTGCCGGACCTGGTGCTGCGCGGACTTGCGGTGCTCTCGCAGCCGCCGCAACGACAAGCGTTGACTTAGAATCGCCGCGTGCGCCGTTTCTTCTTCCTGCTCCTCTTCTCGAACCTCGCTTATGGCGCGTGGGCGGCACTCGTGACGCCGCCCCCCACGGTGCCGGTGAACCAGGCGTTCGCACGGCTGGCGCCCCTGAAACTCGTCGATGAGCTGCCGCCCTCGGAGCGGCCGGACCCGGCCGCGCGCAAGACCGCGGACACACCCGGGCAGTGCCTGTCGGTCGGTCCCTTCGGGGACGTCGACAACAGCGCCAAGGCGGCAGCATTGCTGCGCGCGCGGGGATTCGACCCGAAGCAGCGCGCCGCGGAAGGGGAGATGACCCAGAGCTGGTGGGTGTTCATCGGCGGCATGAAAGCGGAAGGGGACACCGACCATGCGCTGGTGATCCTGGAGCGCAACGGCGTCAAGGATGCGATCGTCATGCCGGCCACGGCCGATGCGAGGACGGCGCGTGTCGCTCGGCCTCTTCACCGAGCGGGCGCGCGCGGAGCGGCGCGCCGAGTCGGTACGCGCCATGGGACTCAAGGCCGAGGTCGCCGAGCGCAAGCTCGCCAACGCCCTCTACTGGGTGGACCTCGCCCCGCAGCCGGGCATGAACACCATCCCGCTGCAGGACCTCTTTTCCCAGGGAGTCAGCACGAAGGTCTCGGTGCAGCCGTGCCCGCCGGCCGCCGCGGCGGCTCTCGCGACTCCTGCTACGCCGGGACCGGCGCCGGCGACGGCCGCCAGCACCCCCTCAGCCGCGGTCAGCGGGCCGCCCCGGCTGCCCTGACGCCCCGGGCTCGAAGACCGTATCAGCCCCGATCGACACTTCCACGAAGCGGCGGATCGGACGCAGCGTCGTCTCCTCGCCCATGAGCTCCTCCTTGCGGATCTGCATGGTCTGGCCCAGGGCCTTGAGGTCAATATCCGCCGCCCGCGCCTTGGCGAACATGCCGCCCGCCTGCTCCTCTTCCTTCACGTGGTGCTTGATCAGCTCCGAGAGCACCTTCAGGCGCGAATCGTAGAACTCATCGTCCTCGGGATCGAAAGCCTCGATGTCGGCGATCACCAGCTTCGCGCTGCCGTGCTCGAGCAGGGCCTCGTGATGCGTGTCCTTATCCTTGGTGGCCGCGAGGAAGGCCGGATAGAAGATCTCCTCCTCGATCAGGGTGTGCACTTCCAGCGCCTTGCAGATCCGGTGCGCGAGCTCGCGCTTGCGCTCACTCCCGCGTGCGTTCGCGAACTCGCCGAACCACTTCTCGACCTGGCGGTGATCGGCTTTCAGCAGCGCCACGGCATCGGGCGCTTCGGCGGCGCTGTGGATGCGGGCCCTGGCGGGCGATGAGACTCTCTTCTTGGATGCTTTCGACTTTGACCTGGCGGCCATGACGCTCTCCTGGATGGTTCGATGCGCGGTGTGGGATGAGGAAAACACGCGCACGATAGACAGTGGCGGAGGAGCAGCCGGTCATCCGGGCTCGCGTTCGGCTGTAGGACTTGCGGCGTGACGGCCCGGGCGATCGGGTGCGGCCGGGGGCAGGGATTTCCGGAGTGCTGGCGGAGCGCGTCAGACGCGGAGCGGCCTCGCCGGCGTGCGCGCTACCGAAAGACAGGGGCGGCGTTTTGTGGCGGCGCCGCGAGCGCGGGTCGCTACCAAGCCTGGGCCTGGTTTCGAAGCCCGGGCCGATCCGGTGGCCGAATCCGGCCCGTTCACCGAAGTGAAGCCGACGGGTCCCGGAACTTAAGTGCGGCAGGCCACGAGCGGCTGGTGCAGCACGCGGCGCGTCCAGTGTCGTGGCTGTGACTGCGGCTTGCCGCACGGATATCGATCGGTACAGGGGCGGGCGCGGAACCCCGATTCCTGCAGGGCAGCTGAGCGGGAACCCGAAATCTCGCAATGCCAGAGCGTCCGGCAGGTCAGCATCCAGGCTTTCATATACGCACCGATGCGGGCGCCGGAAAATGATCCGGCGTCCTGAGCTGGGGATGGATGAGTATGGGGCTCAAAGAAGAAGGGATTGTTAAAAACGTGCTCGAAACCACACAGGGGCTTCCTTTCCCCTGGCGGTCTCGAGCACGTTCGGGCGAAGTTTGATCCGGCAATGCCTTGGGCGGTATCGGTGCGGGCGCCATAGCCGTTGTAGGTATCCGCTGATAGAAGCCGGCTGCCCGGGCGGATCTTTCCCGGACGGTGTCACTTTTAGTGCTTCGGGCAGGCTGGCCCTTGAAGTTTGTGCACAATTCGCAACGCGCAATGCCGCGCACCGCGGTGCTACGATCATCGGGCAAAAGGGCGGCGCATATTCCTTATATGGAAGCACTCCGCCATGCCCGCCGTCACCTTCCGCCTCAGATGCTTCGCGAGGGACGTGAACGATGGATGAGATGCTCGCCGGCGCCGGGATCCTCTGTATCCTCGCCGCGATCATGACCCGCCAGCTGAAGGCCGCGGGGCGGAACATTCCGGTCCTGATCAGCTCCCCGCGGCGCCAGGCGTTACTCGCCGCGCTGGGCGCTGTGCTGCTGGGAGCCTCCTTCCTCGCCGGCCTGGTGGATCCTTCCGCGCAGACAGGGAATTTTCCGCGCGGAACCATCACACCGCCGCACGCCACCGATGCGCCGCCGTCGGTGTCGGACTCCAGCGGCGGCAACGCCCCGCAGATGTCTGGCCAGGGTGCCTCTTCGCAGGGGCCGGGAGCCTCGGGCGACCATGAAATTGAGCGCTCCGATCATCCGGACTCCGCATCCACCGGCACCGAGGACGAACTGCGATCGAGAAGCCGGGAGCGCAAGCGCGAGCCCTAGAACCGGGTGCACTCAAAAGGGTGGTTTCCTGCCCATCTGCTTTGAGCACGAGGCACAGGTAGAATCGGCCGCCCGTCAGGTGTGCCGGCTTAGCTCAGTGGTAGAGCAGCGGTTTTGTAAACCGTTGGTCGGGAGTTCAAATCTCTCAGCCGGCAGATTTCCGCTCGGGGTGTATTCCGGTCACATCGATAACCCACATGGTCGGTTCCGCCTCGCAAAACGTTCCGCGGTCAGGCGGTGGAGGAACGGATTGCACTATCCGGACTTTGATGGTGCAAAGGGCGAGTCTTCACGACCCTACAGGGAGTGATTCCGGGTCGCCTATAGCCCACGTGCCTTTGTCATTCTTTCTATCACGGCGACCTTGTGCCCCTGAGCCAGGTGGCTGTATCGCTTTACCATCGTGATCGTCCGGTGTCCAAGCACGTCTGCAATTTCAAGCAGACTCGCGCCCTGGCTCGCGAGATATGAGGCGCAGGTGTGCCGCAAGTCATGGAAGCGAAAATCCGCTATGCCGGCACTGACCAGCGCGGCATACCAGTGCGCATCGAATGCCTCGTAGGCCCTGCTGGAGTCCAACTTGGATGGAAACACGAGTTCGCTTTGCCCCGCATTCGAGACACTAAGTTCCCTAATCGCATCGAGTGCCTTGCCGACTAGCGGCAGCCGTCGCGGATCACCGTTCTTGGTGTGCGGGATGATGGCCCGGGGCGAAGGTTCATCGATGGTAACGTCGGCCCAACGCAGCCGGATCAACTCGCCGCGACGAGCCCCGGTCGAGATTGCAAGGAGCACAAGAGCATGAAGGGGCTGCCAGGCAGACTTGGCACAGGCCGCCAACAATGCGTCTCGTTCTTCATCACTCAGGAAGCGGATTCTGCCGCGAGCCTCCTTCTTCTTGCTCACGTCGCGCACGGGATTCTTGTCGATGAGCCGCCATTGCATCACGGCCGTGGCGAAGACATGCGAGAGCGTCGCGAGGTAGCGATTCACCGTAGCGCCTGAACGCTTGTAAGCAGGCGGCAATATCTCTCGCCCGTCCCCGGCCTTGCGTACCCTGCCGCGAACAAAAGGCTGCATTGCCAGAGCGTCTCGAGCCTCCGCGATGCGATCCGGCGTGATCGCGGCGAGGGCAAGGCTGCCAAAGTGGTCCACCCACCAGGCGATGTGACGTTCGGTGTTCACTTTCCTTGAGAGCGGTCCATCGGCCAGGACATATTCGCGGTACCGCTGCGCGAGGGATGCAAAACTGACCCGCTGAGAGCGGGTATGCGGGAAATGCCGACCTTCGAGAATGGCAGACTCGATGGAACTCGCCCACCGCTCGGCGTCTTTCCGGTTGCGGAACGTTCCGCTCTGCGCGGGATGGCCTTTTAGTCGTATCTGTACGCGGTGCGCGACCCGACCGGTTAGCGGACTCGTGAGGCGCTGAATCGAAGCCAACTCGCATCTTCTATGCGTGATTTGTTGCGGAACTCTGGATCCACGTAGGTGGATTTGGAATGGGCACAAGGGATGCGTTGTGCCAGAAATGCGAATTCGCAAAAAATGGTACCGCTGGAGGAGAGCTGGCACCCCGCAAGTAATTGACATTGCCGGATACCGAAAGTCATCTGGGTGAACGAGCGGGTCCCATCTGTTTGAGGATCCAAACAGAAGGGGTCGCCTCGCAACCCGTGCATGTATGACTACAATGACCATTGTTGCCATATGCGAGGAGATCCCGATGGATACGGGCCGTTGGACGGTTGCTGAGGCCAAGGCGAAACTAAGTCGCGTCATCGAAGAGGCTCAGAGCCGCCCACAGACCATTACTAAGAATGGCAGACCTACGGTTGTGGTCGTCAATGCAGCAGAGTGGGAGCGTCGTACTCGACCCCCCGGCACGTTGGCAGATTTCTTCGCAGCCTCTCCCCTGCGTGGCTCAGGCCTTAAGACCCGACGCTCAAAGGATCGACTGCGCCCCACAGATCTGTGAGCTTCCTACTCGACACAAATGTAGTTTCTGAGTGGACTAAGCATCGCCCGAATCCCGGATTGATGGACTGGCTCTCCCAGGCTAGTGAGGGTGAGGTTTTCCTAAGCGTCGTAACTGTTGCCGAGCTGCGCTACGGAATTGAGCGGTCGCCGCAGGGGCGCCGCCGTCGAGAGCTCGATAGGTGTTTGCGGAGCGAACTTCCACGGCGGTTTGAACAACGGATCATCCTCGTTGACGGGCCGATCTGTGATGAGTGGGGTCGTGTTACGGCACGCCTGGAGTCTCGCGGGCGCTCCATACATGCGATGGACGCGCTGATCGCAGCTACGGCCCTTGTGCATGGGCTCACACTTGTGACCCGCAATGCACACGACTTTTCTACTGCGGTGCAATCTGTTCTCAATCCGTGGACCTAGGGTGATCTCGGGTCAGACTGCAGAAGAGCGTCGGCGGTCCAACTCCAAGACCGGTGAAGTATTGGGACAAGAAGTCCCCGGTCGCGCGAGAGACCGCTACGCCACGTGCTGCACGAAATGAGCACTAACGGGCGACCAAGGGCACGATCGGCCCATGGAAGTCAGCGACTTGCGCCGTGCATCAACGGGTTGCCCGTCCGTCGGTTGCCGGATGCCTCTCCGCAATTGCATGGCTGGGAATCAAACGGGCTCAGATGCCCGCTGGCGCGGCAGAATCTCGCTATGCGCCCATACAGAACGCGCAGAGCTTGTTTCCGTCTAGGTCACGAAAGTAAGAGAAGTACATTTTCGGCGCGCGCTCTCCCGGGGCGCCCTCGTCCCTGCCGCCCAGCGCTAGGGCCTTTGCGTGGAATGCGTCCACTTCCTTGGGGGAATCGAAGCTGAAGGCAAACATCGACCCGTTGCCTGCGGTGGCTGGTCTACCATCGAATGTACCGAGCACCGCGAAGTTTGCTGCCCCCTCGCCGCCATACACCCGCCCGCCAGAGGGGTGCTCAAATACTCCACGCATGCCGATTGACCCTAGCAGCGCGTCATAGAAAGCCTTCGCCTTCTCCAAATGGTTGGAACCTACCGTGCAATAGGCCAGCTTTCCCATGTTCGCTCTCCGTGGTTGGGGCGGTGAATATGACGGCACAGTCGTGACCTAAGGCCGTATTTGGCGCTGAATCCCGAGTTCCCGGCTTGATTTTACACACGAGTCGCCTTTGCCGTGACCGATGTCTTCTTGCGAATCAATGGCTATTCGATTTCCGCCGACTCCAAGTCGATCTACAAGCGGCTAATTCAGCTGATCAAGGCGCGAAACTTCGATATGGAACACCTGGTGCCAGGGCTGGAGAGCATTGCTAGGCCGAGTCGCTGATCTCTGATCCGCACGGCTCGGCCGCATTCGCCTGCACGGCATGTGCACCGAAAACTACTGGTAGAGAGTGGGAGAGCCAGAAACTCAACCACCTGCGCCGATCACCAACGGGTCGCCCATTCCGTTGGTCTGACCACGCTGAACCAAGCTTTTAATAGCTCCGACAAAGGCTTACCGGCGTCTCATGCACCTGGTACCGCACGTGTGTAGACTAGTGTGTGGAGGTACACACATGGCTACTAATCTGTCGCTCGATCCCGATCTCATCGAGCGCGCGTTGAAGGTTAGCGGTGAGCGAACTAAGAAAGCCGCCGTCACGAGAGCGCTCGAAGAGTTTGTTGCCCGGCGCAAACAGAAGCGTCTGATCGAGCTCATGGGCAAGCTGGAGTGGGACCCAGGATACGATTACAAATCGGAGCGATCGCGCGATTGAGTCTCTTTGTTGACACCAGTGTCTGGTCTCTCGCGCTGCGGCGCGATGCACCCCCCGACGTCCCTCCCGTCCTCGCGCTGCGCAGGGCACTTCAAAATGGCGAACTCATTCTTACGACCGGCCTGGTTCTCCAGGAACTCCTTCAAGGCTTCTCCGGACCGAAGGCGCGCGACCAGATTCGGGATCAGTTCTCCGCGCTTCCGCTGCTCGTTCCCGATCGAACCGACCACACGGAAGCTGCGCTGCTTCGCAACACCTGCCGACGTCGTGGTGTTCAGATAGGGACCATCGACGCGCTTCTTGCGCAGCTATGCATGCGCCATGGCCTGCAGATGCTATCCAGCGATCGGGATTTTCAGGGAGTCGCCAAACATTCTTCCCTGCAGCTTTGGCGTGCCTGACTTCAGGCTGAAGACGTCATAAGGCGAATGAGTTTGCGGAACAATGAACGGATCAGTCATGGCCACCAAGAAGCAGCCGAGAGAGAAGTTCGCACCCTTCGAGCTGCCGGTAATCCGACCTTGGGCACCGTCCTTAAGGTCGTGAAAGCCCTTGGAATCAGGCTGACTCCAACAGTGGCCTAACCGAGGCCACTCGCATTCCAGGCAGTGCACCGAAACTGGGATAACTCCGGTTACGAAGCCCTAACCTCTTGTGACCAAAGGGCTGTCGCCCTACCCCAACGGATTACGAATCCGATGGCAGTCCGCTGGATTTATCTGTCCGGCCTGTGGGAGGAATGGCTTCATACGGCTGCCAAGACGCACGAGCTCTACACGGATTTCAAACCCGATGCGATGCTCCCCGATTTAGCACGGTCCGGAGCCTGAGTCCGCGGTTCAGAGTTGGTTTCTTTAGTCCTCACCGGATCATCCTTCATCGAGATGATGAGATTGCGGCGATCCGCAGATGAGAGATGACGCTCTTGAACACCTGATTCAGTGCACGCCTTAGAAACACGCCGGTCTCGCAGTCAACTGCGTGTCTCACTCTAGCTATCCTGCCAAGCGTCACATGACCCGCGATCAGATGCTCCAGCCAACGTACCTAACTCTACGCCGCAAGCGCTCAATTAGTGTTTCAGTCCGACCGCGTTGAGTAGCAGTTCCACGACGCTCGCCAAGGCGATCAGAGCTGAGATAGCTCGAGCGATATTCTTGATCTGGCCTCTACTTCGGCCGCTCATCAGCCAGCCAATGCATAGTTCAACAGCCGCGCGGCTGAACGAGAAAAGAAAGGCGAACGACCACGTGCAGGCGATAACGAAGGCCAAGAGAACCCAGAATCTTGGATTATCCGACATCACGCTAGACAGTCCCATAGTTTGTCCAAGTATTAGGGTACGAAATACGGCGTAAAGTAAAAAGGAAAGTCCCGGAATACTCGATACCCACGCTCTTTCTAGCGTTGATATAGGACTCTTCCCTCCGCCAATCGTCACGCCGGCCGCCAGCACGTAGCAAAGCCAGAGCACGATGTTGGGGTCGGTCCATTGACGCATCGCAGGGAGCACGATCGCGGTTCCGAACGCCGAAACTACTGCACACGTTCCGAGCGCGTAGAAGCGCGAATTCTGTCTCATCCGCGCTACTCCAGCTTTAATGCCCGCTCGAGCGCGTCAAGTCGTTCGAGATCTCCAGGAGTCCCAGGTTTGTCGTTGAACGCGTGAATCGCGATGTGTAGGTGAACCACGTGTCCTCCACACGCAGGTGACGCAATTCCGTTGAGGAGTTCTGCTTGTTCCGAAGGGAGCACTTCTTGGTCGTGGTCGCTGGTAAGCGCTATGACGTTCGGACAGGAGGCACTCATGACGTTTATGGGATACATGTCTTTGTCGCAATCAAAATTGCGCAAATCAGTCGGAATGGAGTCGATGACGAGGCGGTCCAATTTCAGTCCCTTGTGAACAGAGTTGACCATCACGACGCCACCTAGTGATTTACCGTAACCCAGTACTTTTTCGTACCCCTTGGCTCGCAGTGCTACTCCAATGTCTACCTGATCCTGAACAAACGCCTGAAAAGATGGGAAGCCGGGCACCGATCGGCCATAGCCGCGGTAATCGAGGAGAAAGAAATCATAGGGCAAGTGCCGTGCGACGGATTCGAGGCGCGCGACCATGATATCTGCAGTCGCAACGTTGCCGAAACCAACCATGACAGCAACGTTCGAGGAGGCGCCAGAGTGTCCAAAACGCCAGCCGACTAGCCTTCGACCATCCCGGGTTGGGATCATTATCGGCTCCACAATTCGCTCCGCACGCAGCGTTTCGATGTAATTTTCTAGCGTGTTGGTATTGTGTCCTTCCGCGGTCCATGCCCAAACACGAAGTAACCGATCCTCGGTAAAGAACCAAGCACGATGTCGGCAAGTGACTGCGCTCTCAACTTCAGTGCGCTGGGTTTGGGCGATGCCCAAGACTGGCGCCAGCGATATCACTACCGCAATCAGCGACGCCCGCGCTTTTGTGAGCAGCCCCAGACAGTCTGCTCGAAATTGCGCACAACCGCGACCGCTGATCATGCTCGATCCCACCGGGCGCATAAGAAGCTCGTGAGAGCTGAAAGCGTCATTTCAAACTACTGCAAGTACGTTTGAAATCCTAGCGAATATACCTTATCAGACTTCAGATCGAACGGTAGCTGTCCTGTTGAGTAACTTACAAACGGCCCCTTCTGCGTCCCGAGCGTTACAACAAAATAGTTAAAACGATTGAGTCCAGCAGCCGTCACTGCGGCCGGCGGGTGAAGCTCATCATATAGCCGATAGTTCATCGCCACGCTGACTTGCTTCCCGCCCATCGTCGCGACGGGAGTCTTAAATGACGCTTCGGCACTGAGGCGCGTATACGAGCCAGGCCCTGCCAGCGCAGTGCGTGGATCATCCCCTTGTGGCTTCACGGTGCCGATCGCGACTGATATCGTCGGAAGAGAAACTCCACGTGGCAGAAAGCAGGGTCTGGAAGTCCCGGACGCGTCGGTGCAGGAATCGAATCCTGTCAGGACTCTCAGTAGCGCGAAGGGATAGTCGAGAAGATTGAACTTCGACCAATTGTCCAGCGAATTGAAGTCCGTAGCCCCCAGGGAACCCCAGGCCTTGATCTCCCCCATCAGGCGCGCGTCGAACACATACTGCTTCTGGGTGAACGTCTGGTTCGATTCCAAATGCGCGTTTCCCGATGCCTCGAGATAGTACTGAGTAGTAAGCCGTGATCGGCCAATCTCGAGCATCCGGGCGACCAGTGCATCGAACTTCTTCGGATCGTCCGCGCGCTTCAGCTGAGCGGCCGCCATCGACACATCGACAAATTCACGTCTCTGTTCATCAGTCGGCTCTGCAAGCCCGCCCGTAGACTGAAAGAACGAAAAGGATACGCGCGTGTCCAAAAAGTCGTTTGGATTTAGATCCTTGTCAAAGGCGACATTTCCGTCCGCGTGCACAGACAGGTCTAGCCCACGAGCGCACGCATTGCATGAGACGTCTCCCTGCGCCAATGAGCGGTCGAACGAATACTCAAAGCCAAGAGAGGCCTTGGCATCGGCCTGAGTCGCTTGGAATGCCTTAAACTTGAAGTTGATGTCCTTGAGGAATGCCCAGCCATGCGACCCTTGCCGCAGTAATTCGTTGGCTTTGTTCAGTGTTTCCGGCGAGTGGAGAATGTCGTTCAGTAATTCCTTTCCGGCAGCGCTTACATTTCCCACCACGGGCTTCGACAGTCCACTCGCAAACAGAGCCGTCGCTATTTCCAGTGGCGCCCCGGAAGCGTCCGTTGTACCTCCCGACACCAAGGTCGTATCAGGCTGGTCCGCTTCCGCCCTCACCAGAGCAAGGCCGAACAGCACGACCGCGAGTGTCAACGCGGTGGTATGCCGCCGCAAATTACGAGAACTGATAGCAGTCATCTACAACGCCTCCGAGTGTTTCGATCGGATCGTCTTTTGTTGCGAGGACGTCTGTAATGGCCTTGATCGTTTTCGCTGCGTTAAAACCCTTCTCAAACTTTCCGCCTCCAAGCAGGCGAAAGATGTTATCGAGCTGCGAAGCGAGCGATTGCGCCTTGCTTCTTCGCATGGTGTTTGAGTCGGTCGGGTTGAAGAAGTCCAATTCGTCCATGGTCATTGGCCCGGCTGAGTCGAAGTCGACCTGCCGGTCGATCTGCTGCAGTACCAATAGGCCGCTCCACGTCAGAACGTGCCCTCTATTGTTGTTTGACCATCCGCTCATTTGCGCGCCCTCTCTTGACCCGTTACGTATCACCTGCATCAGTTCGGATCTCAATCGCTAGTTGCCGTCTCCCATCCAATGAGGCATGCAAATCACGCATCGCGTCTCGCGAACTCGTAACCATCACTGCGCCGTCCGGTCCGGAACGCCAGTTACGTCCCGGAGCGATGCATCCGACCACGTCACGTGCTCGGTTTCCGGCATGGATCAGGATCAGAAAGCGACCCTTGCCAATTCGGCTGGGGGGGATATCGGTATCGAGCTCAAAGACATCGAGGTCCGGGTTGGAAAGAACCCAAACTTTGTCCCCGTTGGGGCGGACGTAAGGAGTGAGCGCGTAAGTTCCAGGGCCGATGCATGACTTAAAGGGTTCACCGGCCTTTCCACCGAGCCCGTTCGGCACCCACGGCTTTTCTATAGTGAACAATCGAGACTCGACGACACCATTCACATCCAAGACTTCGAGCAGTCCGCGACAGCAGGCCGCCGTCAATAGTTGTCGTGTGAGGCGTAGGGCAGTCACTCCGTTCTCAGTCGCCACAGGAGCGCAGGAAGCACTTTGTCGGAGGTCGCATTGGTGGGCTTCCCGAATCTCGCAGCGCACCCATTGTTGAAACTCAGGGGGCGCTTGCGCTTTCATGCTGCCGTGATCGCCCCCGCCGTGCCCTTCGCCGCTCCGCAGCAATTCGGCTTGCGGCCCCGTGCTGCTAACATCTCGCGGATGTTGTTATAGATATCTGTAGCGGATTGAGCACTCATCTCATGCAGAACTCGTCGTTTCCCTGTGGCGGCAGGCTGGCGCCGCTCACCGCAGGCTTCCGACCCGGGATGAATAAAACTTCCTAGCGACCTGATTTGACTTCTGCAAGGTCTTTACTGGCCAGGATGTAATCGATCCGCGCCGTTGAGCATCCGATCAGGTGTCTGGCGCTCATAGTGCCACCGCGTACCCTTGAGTCGCCGCTGCCGGCTTGCACCCCTGGGCGGCTCTACAGTCGGGCATAGAGTTGGGGGTTACGCGGCTAAGTGAGCCTGATTCGCACCCTCGGGGGTGAAAATAAGTCCCAAAGCGGGCCCAGGATTTGGACCTGGCTAAACGCGATCAGGTGAACTCTGGCATGAACAGGTCTGCCGTTGACCACTATCCGGTGTTGGATACAAAGACCGTTTGTCACTGCACCGAATTTGCATTAAGAAACATCACCACATCCGCGGTATAGCGCGGCGCACGCCTATTCGGTTGAGCACCAACGGATTGCGAGTCCGCCGAAAACTACGCGTCCTTTCACCCATCCACAGCAACTCCAGCGCTGTTTCCAGCGCTGCTGCGGGACCATGACGTGACGTACGAATCAAACGAGCCAGATTCGGCCATTCCCTCTCATTCGCGGCAAGCGATGTTAGGGTGCGGAACCGTCGAAGGAATTCGCTAATTGAGAGCCGGCTCCCGGCTCACTATTGCGAGTGACCGCTATCGGACAAACGACGACGCTCGTAGCAATGAGGTTGCCGCCTGTAAGCTGCCGTTCGCGGCTTGCGGTAGCCTAAAGCCGCCCATGGATCGCGCTCTTTCACCATCAATCTGTATCCCAATTTAAGTAGTCAGGTGCCGGTGATCGGCGGCAGGAATCTTTGGAGAATCGGTCAAGAACGGGCTCGTCTCGCTCTTCGGAATGTACTTCGTGCTGTAATGGCTGCGCAGCAAATCTGACGAAGGACGTGACATGGTGCCTGCACCGATTTCTTCAACAGCGCCCTCGATTTACTCTGCACAACGTAGACTGATCATTGGCATCATCATAGTGACGCTCGTGGCACTAGCCATCGTGATTGCTGCGTTGGTGCGCGGCGGGCGGCCCGATTCTCCGACGCTGCGCACCGCCGCTATTGTGCTCGATGGCTCGTGGCGGTTTCATCCCGGCGATGACACGCTCTGGGCGGATGCCACTACCGACGATAGCGCTTGGGAGACGATCGACATGACCGCCCTGCCGGGCAGCCACGACGGCGACGTGGGTCTGCCCGACTACGTCAGCGGGTGGATGGCGCACGGTCATACCGGGTACACCGGCTACGCTTGGTACCGGCGCGCGGTGAATGTGCCGGCCGGGCACGCATCGTGGGATATTCTCGGGCCGACAGCCGTCGAGGATGGATACGAACTCTATTGGAACGGCCAGCTGCTAGGAGGGTCGGGCCGGCTCGGACCGCATCCGCGTGTCGTCGGTACGCGGCCGCTGCGATTTGCCCTTCCCGCCGATGCGGCAGGCGCGCGTGGCGTACTTGCTCTCCGCGTGTTCATGCTTCCGCGACTCGCGCCCGGCGCAGACGGCGGCGGCATGCGCAGCGCGCCCATCCTGGCTCCGCCGCCGATCAGCGACGGACTTCACCGCGCGCACTGGGAGCGAACCATTGCCGGTTATATCGCCGATGCGATCGAGCCGCTCGCGATGTTTTCACTCGTCGGCCTGCTGCTCTGGTGTTTGTCTCGCAGCAGCCAAAGGAAGTTCCTGATCTTTGCGAGCATAGCGCTTGCACTGACGGCGGTCCGTCGCCTCAACAACGCGACCGTCGCCTGGACAGATTTGTTGGATCTACCGACATATTCGTGGCTGGCGAAGTACATGTGGGCACCCACGGTGGCAGCTTGGGCCCTGGCCTGGAACCGCTGGCGCCAGCCCCCGTGGCGACTTATCGATGCGGTGGCCGTGGCGCTGGCGCTCGCCGGGATTGTCGGCACCGCGCTCCATTCGTCTGTTGTGATAAGCGGCAGCCGGTTCGGATTGATCGCGTTGTTTGGTGTAATAGGCACGCGCATTGTCCGTAGCGGTCCTATGCGAATTCTCGCATTCCTCGTCTTGGCATTGGTCGTTGTTGCGTTTTTCGGCGGCGAGCTGCTCGATCCAATCGGCATGCCGGGCATTTGGTTTCCGTTCGGCATTGGGGTTTCGCGAACGCAGTACCTCTACGCCATCACCATTCCGCTCCTAGGCATTTTGATTGTACGAACCTTGGCTTCGAAGGAGAGCGCGTCAAGAGCCAATTCGGCGATGTTCACCAGTTGAATTCGGCCTTCGAAAGCGACACCAAAGCCTGGCTGGCGCCTCGATGGCTGGATGGTCTTTCGTCGCACGGAACTTGCACCGAAAAGCATCACCACGTTCGCAACAGAGGTCCGGTGCCCGCTAAGTTGGCTTGACACCAACGGATTGCTTATCTGGTGGTCTTGTCGGAGGATGGCCGCGGGGCCGAGAATTTAGCGCCTTGTCCTACTATCAAGCGGATTGCGAGATCATCGTCCGCACTCAGAGCGAAGCACCCTGAGCCGCAAGACTTCGCGAAAGTCTAGGAGCAACCGAGGCTAATCCGCGAACTCGGTCGTGTTGACGAAGGCCACCTTTTCCATGTGATTGCGCTGGGCAAGTGCGAGTACCTTTGCTACGAGGTCGTACTTCGCACGACGTTCCGGCCGCAGGTGGATCTCTGCCTGTGAATCCGCGTGGGCTTCCGCCTGCAGGTAGCTCTCAAGCTGCGGTAGGCCCGCGAGCATCGTGCCATTCCACACTATGCTCCCGTCAGAATCGATGTCCAGATCGATGACCGTAGGGGGAACTACCGACGATGAAATTCCCCGCGGCAGATCCATTTTGACGGCGTGCGTCAGGGTCGGCAGGGAAACAATCAATGTCACGAGCAGCACGAGCATTACATCAATAAGCGGCGTCGTATTAATCTCAGACATCACGCTACGGTCTGCAGGTGAGGCTGCGCACGCGAATGTGACTGAATGTCTTGGGCGTCCCGCCGATACCATCTCTTTAGCAAGGACACCCGAGCTCGTGAGCGAAGACGAGGCGGCCAAGGGATTTTCGTACATGATAATCGCGGCCGCCCAGAAGCAGCCGAGTAGAAAGCGTATGCGAGCCACTTCTCCACGCACTTCTGTGAGATGCGCCAACCACTCTTCTACCAAGCGTTCGCGAAGAGGCTCGGGGGCGCTTTTTGCAGCCCACGTGAGAATTCTCGGAGAAGCTCTCGCGGTCCACACCGATGAGGCGCCGGGAGGCGTGTGCTCGCGAGTGCTTAAGATCGTATTTCTGCTCATGCTTGGGCTCCCCGAAAAAATCCGAAGCTCGCAAACACCTCACCTGCGCGGGAAAGACCAGTGGCAGTGAGGCGATAGAGGCGGCGCCTGGGACGACCCACGGCCGCGGGGTCTACCCGCTCCCAGCGACTGATGAACCAGCCTGCAGACTCGAGACGTAGAAGAATTGGATAGAGCGTGCCCGACGCAAGGCCGCTCCGCCTCTGAACGTCCGCACCGGCAAGCTCTTCGGAGACGTTCGCAAGAAAACTCTCCAGAACACGCAGCGTCTGGAGTGACATGCGGACCTTACTATCCGAGCGTCCCATACTCGTAAGTCTACATAGGGGGCAGGGCGCCTGCAAGCCTTGATCTCGCCCGATTGAATGGCGACCCCAGGAGCAATGGCGCACTTCCAAGTCCTAGGAAAGCGCGTGTGCACTCTATGTTAAGTGTTCTAACTAACGCGCCACCCGGTTCAACCCAAGAGGGCCTGAGCGCCTGATATGGCTGCGAGGCATCAACCGGCTGGTTTGTGGAGGTCTGCCGCAGGAATTGCGAGTCCTCGATGCAAGGTCACCGCTATTCCATACTCAGGCGACTAACCTAGCGGTTACCCGACCGCTCCACGTTACATGGGCAAGCCGTTGTAGGCCAGGGCGAGCGGCACGAGTTTCTCGAGCACCAGCCCTGCGGGAAGCGGCTCGCCGACTCGAAGCTCCGTGCGAGGATCTTCCACAATCGGGGTCAACAGCACCTGACTGTCGGCACCACTGCCAAGGAAGAAGATGTTGAGGGCCGGCACCCGGACGATGAAGTCTGGCCCGCCACCTTCGGCCTTGCGCACGGCCATCAGGCGCTTCACGACATCTGCGTTGCCGAAGCTGGAAGGCTCGTATCCGCGTTCCTTGTGCACGACGGTGACCGACGACCGAACCTGATCATTGACGAGAACCGGATACACGGATTCAGAGGATTTTGTCAGCAGAGTGGCGGCGTCTGCTCCCGGCTTATAGGCCTTGAGTTGCTCTACGCCGACGTTGAAAACATCAAGCGGTGCTCCCAGGGTCGCCTGATGCACTTCCTCCAGAGAGTCAAACCCCAAAGCCTTGTAATTGTCCGCATTGACCAACTTCTGCAGGACGTCACGTGCGCGCATTGCTGCGTCCTGTGACTGAGCGGACAGCGGCGCTTGCGACTCAGTTTTGGTGCAACCGGCCATGATGAAGAGGACCATTCCTACGCAGAGTAGAAGACGCATCATGTCAGGGTCCTCCCGCGTAGGTAATGTTAAAGAAGTCGTTCCAATGTGTGTGATCGTAACTGGCGCCGCCCACGTATTTGTCGTACGTATAGACCTCCTGCACGCCAGACGTCGGTGGCCAAGGATTGTTCACGCTGACATAGTTGGTGCCGTCAATGGTCACGTACCCCGTGGCCACCATCATGTGACCGCCACCGCCGTTCCAATGCCAAGAGAAGGCGAAGGGCTTTTTTGCACAATAGATCTGGCTCCGGACCTGCTCCCACGTTAGGGCGGCATTTGAGGTTGTGCTGGCCGTGAAGTTGTACTTCGTGTACTCGGGCCAGCCGCCGTTGACACAGGCACCGGGTACCGGCGAATTGCAACAGTCGGACCGTCCGAACTCCTTGTTCGCCTCATCGCACTGCTGAACGTTTGACGGCGGGTGCACGTAGTTCATCGTCATCTGCCCGCTCGCGGCCCAGCACCACATGCTGGTCTGCTGCCCGTCCAGTGCGACCGGGACGGAGCCGATGTTTCCAGGGTTGCAACACGCAGAGAGCATCAGACCGGGAAGGCGCTGGAGCCCATGTAATTCTCTTGAGACTCGTTCTGCGCAAATGCTTCTTGAACATAGGGGCCCCCTTGCGACATTGAGTATCCCGTGACAGCTCTCCGAGCGCTGTACCACCCAGGAGTACCCGGTCCACCTTCATTGTTAATACTGTGCGGTTCGCTTCGCTCATCTCAGACGAAAGTTCACGCTCCACGGCATCGCTCAAGGCCCGGTCGTCCTTGTTCTACCGATCGCTACTCCTGAGCACGCCTTAAGGAGACTCTTGAGTGAAGGCTCAAGATAGACAAACTTCGCGCCCACATTCATGCGTACGCGGAAGTGTCCGTACCCGGCCATGGCAGCAGAGGCGCGGCATGCACTGTCACTGCCACACGGGCAGCTTGTGTGCAGCGCGGCCTCAGGATCCCACCTGCAGATATTGCAGTGCGATGGTAGCCGCATAGGTTGCAGCGGGAACGAGCACGGCACGCACGATCGGCTGTTCGGAATAGGGAGCGAAAGCGCCTTCGCGGAGCGCTAGCACGCGATCCAGCAGAGTGGTGATTTGACTGGCGGAGGCGCTCTGCGACTTCTGCTCGCGCAACCGATCATCTTCGAGCTTGTGCTTCACGCCGCGGCGGAACGACTCCGCTGCACCCCGGAGCGCGATGGCCGAAGCGATCACGAACAGCGCGCTGGCCACCAGCGCAATCGGGTTGTTTGCAAACTGGAATTCCCGGTACTGGATCGTCAGCAGTGCCACCGCTGTCACGGCAATGACTGCGGACGGGTACCAGACGAGCCTGGCAACTCCGTTCGTGCGGCGGCCGATCAATCGCAGGTTCATCCACAGTGTGGCGCGCTCACTGTCCAGGCCCAGCGCATCGTGCGCTTTTTTGAGTACGGCGCCCGGCCACAAGGGTTGATCGCGCCACAGGGCGAGGATGAACGAGCGCGACAGCAGCAGCGCATCGGCCGTCCACAGAATCAGAAACTGGGTGGCGAACAGACTTGTGAGCGAGATAGCCTCGATCGAAGGGCGGAAAACGGTGATTCCGGGGATGGCCTCCAGCACCACCAGGAGTGCCACTGACAGGACCGCCGTACAGATCACACGCAGAAAGCGCGCCTCGGGAGTGCCGCGGTTCAGGTACTGCGCGAGGAGGGCCTCGAGCTGCGAGACCTTCTCGTCTGCGAGCGCAATCCCCGAGCGCCGGGGGAGGGGCCTGATAGGGAACCACAGCAGGGTCAGGCAGCGCGCCCGGATTCTGTTCGGCCCCAGCAGGTCCCGGTGCCACTTGATGAGCTCCCTGGGGTTCATGGCGAAGCCGAATTCGCGCCGGATGGATTCGGCGTTGTCGTGCAGCTTGCGCTGCCCGCGCACCACCAAAAGTATCACGACGAGAATGCTGAGGATGTCCATGATCGTCGGCGTCCACTGGTTGGCGCCTCCGCTGAGCGGGGTCGGGACCCGCGTGCCGTGGATGGTGATCAGTCCGACCGCCCAGGGCCAGGCAATAGTGGTCGTGACCGTGGCCGCCGCCACCAGCGCCAGGCACCCCCGGCCACTGCGCCAGCGCTGGTTGCCGAGTCCTGGAATGTGATGGGTCCGGGATTCACCCATGATGGCCCTGATGCCGAGGGCGATCGCGAGGGCCGCCAGACAGCACGCCGAAAGAATGAGACCGGCGATGAGACCTCGCAGCAGCAACGGTGGCTTGCTCCACCACCACGTGCGAACCGCGGCAATCGCCGTGCACTCACAGTCGAACCTGCAGGTTTCGTCGTTGGGCTCGCTCAGGTCGAATTCCTGCGTGCGCCCGATCTCGAATACCCGCGGCGAGCGGGTCCACTGCAGGCCCACCTGTTTCGGCTGGGTCGGGTCGAACAGGGGAGGGTTGGACAGCGTCGCGCCGTCGACCGTCTTGATGGTGCACTGACGGGCGGGGATCGGCTTCGGGTTTTCGCCTGCCACCAGCGCCTGTCCGCGCTGCTGCAGGTTGGCCGTGTCGGACTCGACAAAGCGGTGAATCGCGAACATCGTCGCGAAGAACGTCGAGCTCTGATAGGTATCGCGGAACGGCGGGATGTCACCCTGCAGATCGGGCCTGAGCGACAGCCCCAGGCTCGATCCCACGATCAGCTGCCGGGTCGCTTTCAGGTTGCGTTGCTCGAGCAATCGGGCATCCATGTCGAACGTGAAATAAGTAGCTCCCGGCAAGGCGCTGCGCAGCGCCTGTAGCACCAGGAGCTTGTCGTAGACGTCACTGCTGATCACCCCGATCGCGCGGATACGGGGACTCGCGCTGCGCAGGCCGGCGATGGTGCGGGCGAGCCGTCGCAGGTAGTCGAGCTGACTCGGTCCCGTGGCAGCATCGGAGGCGGTGTCGGCCGTGGCGCGGGCGCCCGAACCCGATGCGCTCCCTCCCTTGCCCGATGAGGCCTGGGACGGACTCGGCGAAGCGGTGATGGGCGCCAGTCCATCGAGCCCCTTCAGGTACGTGAAGCACACGAGCCGTTCGTCGTGCCCGGAGGCCGTGTCCGCATCTCCACCGGGAGGTGCTTGCGACTCCTCGGGGAGCGAGGGCTCGGGGCGGGGCGGGTTCTTGCAGCCGCCGAAATAGGCTCCCATTCCCCGTGCGTACAGCGTGTCGCGCTCCGCGACCAGCGCCATCTCCGAATTGTCGATCCCGCGCAGACGCAGCTCGGTCGCCACCGCATCGGCAACCTCCTGGTCATCGGAGACGGTGCGGAACAAGCGGATCTTATCGTTCGAGTCGTGCAGCTCACTCGCCAGCCGCGCTGCATCGCCGCGGCTCAAGCCGAGCACGGAGGCATCGGACGCGGTCGCCCGCGAGGAGTAGAACGACATCGGCCGCAGATCATCGGACCAGGGCGCATCCACCTTGGCGCGCTGCACCTCGACGGCCATGGCATGGAGGCCATCAGAATCCGCAGGTCCCAGGACCGCGAACTCGACCAGAGAGCTGTCCACAGTCGAGACCGACCGGAATACGTTCGACAGCGCTCTGACGGGCAGGTCGCGAAAGCCATCCTGATCCAGCCACAGCAAGAGCACCCGATCGGTGCTGGACAGGTCCAGGGGACCAGGCTCGTCAGAACCGGACGCTGGGTTAGCGGCGCCAGACCTGGCCGGATTGCTTTCACCGCGCTGAAACCATTCGAAGGCCGCGATGTCGTGCGTGTCCGGATCGTCGGCGGTCGGGGGCGTCCCGGGACGCCTCACGACGACCGACTTTCGGTTGGCAGCGTTCGGGTCGATGAACAGATAGCCGATGTGGTCGCGATTGAACGGCAGGAAATTCGCCCGGTAGAGACCTGCGAGGACGGCATAGCGGGCCCTGCGCCGGGCCTCAATGTCGTCGGTGTACGGCGCCCCCGATACCATGACCCCGAGCACGAGGGTCTTCTGGTTGTGGCCGATCCGCTCCTCGATGGCGGCCGAGATTTCCCAGGGCGCGACCGCAAGCGGGGGCGGCTCACTCTCCTTGCGCGCCAGCGCGACCGCGTTCAGCGGGTCCTCCCACAGGCGCGCCTCGACGGTCTGCTTGTCGCCGAGTGGGTGCTGGTTGAGCGCCTGGTTCGTGCTCGTCGGGCGCGTGTCCTGAAACGGCTTCTGGGTCAGCGCGAATGCACCCGCAAGCCCCAGGAAGAGTGCGATCCAGACGGTTACCGGTAGTCCCAGAGGCCCGGCTGAGGATTGATCCGCCATGCGCGGTCCTCAGCCGCAGGCGAGCCGCGCGGCCCCGCCCGGTATCGAGCCGGCAAATCGGGCTGCGCACGCCCGGTGTATGTCAGATCCCCCGGAGACTGCCGGCCGGTCGTCGCCATGATTGACACCGGCACTGCCGCCACTCACGCAGAAGCCGTGCACGATGGAGACCACGTCGGCGAACCCAGTCATGATCAGCCCACTGCAGGTGTGCGTGCCGTCAGGTTTGACGCCATCTGCCCCCGCGTCTGGCCCAAGACACGCAAGCGCGAACTCGCGTACGTTACCCAGGGCTCTCTATGAACCTGTAAGCGATTGAACAGTTATCTCATGCACTCACCGGGGCGCCGAGGGCATGCCTGACCTCAAACGCTAGCTTTGCTGCCCAGGTCTGGACACGTCGCGGACTTTCACTGGGAATGGTCGGTCTGACAGTGATCAGGCCGGGTCACGTTTTCGGCGGACTGGCTTCTCCACCACCCGGCATTGGCGCTACCGTGCGCGATCCGCGCCGGTGAATGACTGCCAAGAGGTGCCAGATGTCACGCATCGAATTTGATAGGTCGGCGCATCTGGTCAGACTGAAAGGGGCGGACGATAGCGTCCTGGCGGGCCCATTCGAGGCCTACAACAACACGGACTCGCACTCAAAGGGGCCGTGGCCGGACGGCAGCTACGCGTACCTGGACTATAACTCGCATGCCGCACTGTCCGACCCGGACTCGGAGTATGGCGTTGACGGGATCCTCATATTCGACGTGCCGGGGCGCCTTGGAATGGGCGTGCACTCGGGACGTCGGTCCATCCCGGATGGCCTCGGTCGCCTGGGACCCGCGCATTGCACCTTGGGTTGCGTAAGAACGACGGACGAGGCGATGGCGGCCTTCATTCGCCTCTCGGGCAACGACGGCATTCAGAGCATTTCAATCGGAATCGCGTTCGGGATTGCCGCGGTCCTTCCGAAACCCGCGCGGCCCGCGCCCCGCAAGGCGAAACGCGGACGCAAGCCACCTGCGGCCAGGGCGCGCAAACGCGTGAGCCGGCGCACGGACAGAAGCGCGCCAAAGAAGTGAGCACCAAGTCATGAGGTCAGACGGGCCGCCATCCCATGAAGGTGAGACCGGTGATGGGCGCAAAACAAGATTGCCAGGGTCGAAGTTGCCTCATCGGCGTGGTTCCTGGTACGTCCTTCTTCGATCGCCAGAGCGCAGCGGTGGAGCAACCCCGTGGCGCTTGCTGCAATCGTCCCTACCTCTGAGATCCGAATGACGCTGGGTACAGTACTGTTCATGCAGGGCTGCACGAGCGCCAGCGCAGAGTCGCTCATTCCCGCACCACGGCACTAAGCAAGACGGTTGCCAGTGCTTAACCTCCAGCAGGCGATCCTCAGGGCCGAGAAGAAACGGAGGACCAATGAGAGCCAGCCGAGACTGGGTCAAACGCAATCTGGGTTTCGATCCCATCGCCACACCGGCCCCTGCTGAGAGCTTCGCGCACAAGGTCGCCGCGACTCCGCGCGCGCAGCCCGAGGACTTCCAGCGCGAAATCATCGACTTCGACTCCGAAGGACCCGAGGGCGCGGCCTTTTTCGCGTTCAGCACCGCCACCGGGCTCTCGCGCTTCACCGATATCCCGTGGCCGAAAAGCCTCGCCCCGAAGAGCGACAGCCTGGCCCGCAAGGGCGCAGGCGGCGCGTTGCCCAAGGGCGACGTGCTCATCGTGACCTGGACCGTGGACGAGGGTCACGCCCTGAGCCGCGTTCTGACGCCCGGCAAGGACTCCCGCAACGACTACGTCCCCTACAGGCACAACTTCGCGAAGATTTCCAAGAAGATGCGCAAGGGGTGTCCGGCGCTGCAGGCGGGACGGCTGGGCGCGTACTGGACGATGAGCATCGCGGGAAAGAAGGTCGTCATCTTCAAATCGGACTCCCATCTCTCGCAGGACGTGAAGCGCGCCCCCACCCCCGGTCAGACCCTGCCGAACGAGGATGTGTGGCGGCAGATCATTGCGGAGGTGAATCCGACGCTCGTGATCACGACCGGCACGGCCGGCGGCATCGGCACGCAATGCGAAGTGGGAGATGTCGTCGTGAGCCGCATCGTGCGCTTCGACTGCCAGAACTGGCTCAAGAAGGAGCCGTTCGCCTCCGCCGTCTATCGTGACGGTGCGGTGAAGACCAAGTACTTCGCCAAGGCCAGGATGCTGTTCAAGGCCAATTCCGGGCAGCTGCCCCCGGACAACAGCCGACCCCCGAAGATCGTCGTTGCCACGAAGGATGACCAGGCCGTACTGACGACGGACTTCTTCGGGTTCGACACGTCGGACGATCACTGGAAGCTGCAGGGATCCGGATCGGTTTCCGAGATGGGCGATGCGGTGCTGGGGCGGGTCAGTGCCGCCATGCCTGGCCTGCACTGGGTTGCGGTGCGCAACGTCTCCGACCCGCAGATCAAGGCCGAGGGCACACGCAAGGACCAGGCCAAGGTGGCAGCGCAGATCTACAAGGGGTTCGGCCGCTGGAGTTCGGTATGCAGTGCGATCGCCTGCTGGGCACTGATCGCCGCGCTTTAGGAGATTGTCATGGCGCAGAAGAAGAAGCAGTACGTGCTGGTGCCGGCCGCAGGTCTCACCGCCTCGGAGGCGAACCCGAAGCAGATGCAGTTCTTCCAGACCCTGCACGCGACCTCCCTTGCCGTGAACAAGGTCCACAGTGTCTCAAGCGAGCTCGGCGCGCTGCCGGTCAAGGTCCTGGACTCGATCGGGGAGACGAAGCCCAAACTCATCGAGGCCGCTCCGGAGGATCTGGCCGCGCTGCGAGCGAGCCACCCTTCGGTGCGCATCCTGCCGGTGGTCTATTTCCAGCGTGCCGTGATGCGATACGAGATCGGCCCCCGGATCGGGTCGGCCGGCGCGAAAGCCAGGACAGTCGCCAAGGCGGCCGGCGGGATCTCGATCACCATCACCTCCTCGAAGGGCGGCGCGCCGGTTGCCGGTGCCATGGTCGTCGCCTTCACCAACTTTGCGCAGCGCGCCGGTGCGCAGGGAACCACCAACGCTCACGGTCGCGTGAGCCTCAACCTCGGTGGCAGCAGCAAGAAGATCGAGCGCCTCTACGTGTATCCCTCGTCCGCCTTCTGGCCGGGACTGCAGCGCAATCTGACCCTCAAGTCCGGCATGAAGATTCCCGTGACTGCGATCGACCTTTCATACGTGGATTGCGTGCGCCACTTCTATCCGGGCAACGATCTGTCATTCGGGCAGGGGGTGACGGTCGGGGTCATCGACTCCGGCGTCGCCACCAATCATCCCGGGCTCGTGGTGCAGGGTGGACAGAACACCGTGCCCGGCGAGAAGCCCGGGGACTACGGTGACAACGGCACCGAGGGGCACGGGACTCACGTCGCCGGGATCATTGCCGCGCGCGGCACCCCGCCGAAAGGGATTCGTGGCGTGGCGCCCGGAGTGACGCTGCGCAGCTACCGGGTCTTTCCGCAGGGCGGGAATAACGCTTCGAACTACGCGATCGCCAAGGCCATCGACGCGGGCGTCGCCGACCAGTGCGATCTGCTCAACATGAGCCTGGGCGGTGGCAGCGCGGATACCTTGACCGAGGAGGCACTGACGGCCGCGCACGATGCCGGCGTCGTGGTGTTCGCTGCCAACGGCAACGACGATCGGCAGCCGGTGAGTTTCCCGGCGGCATTCAGCATGTGCCAGGCGGTTTCGGCAATGGGCCGCAAAGGGACCTTCCCGAAAGGGACCGAGCCCTATGGCAGCGTCGCCTCCCCGTACGGCAAGGATAAGAAGAACTTCGTGGCGAGCTTCTCCAACATCGGCTCGGCGACGGATCTCACCGGTCCCGGCGTAGGCGTGATCTCGACAGTTCCGGCGGGCTTCGGGGTGATGAGCGGGACTTCCATGGCGACGCCCGCCGAGACGGGAGCCGCAGCGCGTCTGCTCGCCACTCACCAGAACATCCTGTCGATGCCCCGCGACCAGAACCGCTCGGCGGCGATGATTACGGCCATCGCCGCGGCCTGCAAGAAGCTGGGATTCGGGGCGCTTTACGAAGGCAAGGGCACGATCAGCGTGTGAGCGGCCCGGTGCTATAGTGACTGCATGAGCCGTTACATCCTGCGCTATGGCGGGTCGCAGTCGGCTCCGCCGGAGCACCTGGAAAGCATTCGCGCGACGCCCGGGCTGCGCGTACTCGATCAGTCACCGAAGATGCTCCTGGTGGACGCGGACGAGTCCTCTCTGCGCGCGCAGCTGAAGGCCATGCCGGGATGGTCCATTCATCCCGAACAGAGCTACCCGCTCCCCGATACACGCAAGAAGATCGAGTAAGCCCACTTGGGGGGCGGCGATCGGGCAACCCACTTCATCGCGGCCTCACAGCGGGGGACCCGCGCGTAACTCGGCCGGGGGGACCGGCAGATAGGTGTAGCCCTTCGCGCCGTGCTGCAAGCCTGACGCGAGCGCCTGGAGGCCCTCGATCAGGCGAGAAACCGCTTCGACTTCCTCGGCGCTCAGGAGCGTCAGGTGGCCCGGTGCGTGCTGCCCGCGCGCCAGCTCGACCAGCTGCGCGTAGGAGTGGCCGTGCTCAAAGGAGGGCGAGAGCGCACGCTGCATGCCGGCTGCCTTCTGGCCCAGGGCGTTCAGATGCACATCCAGGCGCACCCAACGTTGGAAGGACCAGCCATTCCAGCCATCCGGAGCGGTCCCGAGGAACTTCTTGATGACTTCATCAGCCGCCGACGCGCCGCGGGCGGCGACGGTGTGAATGAGAGCGGCCGGCATGTTCAGGTTCATTCCCCCTTCATCCTCGGCCAGCCGCACGCGCACCACGCGATCGCGCACTCCCGTCATCCGCGACAGTGTGTTGTCATTCCAGTTCTGCATCGTGCTCACGATGCTGGACAGATAACCTCCCATGCGACTCGGCGCTTCGGATTTCTGATCGAATCGGGTCCACCGGTCGGCCACCCCGTCCAGGTAGTCTTGCGGCAGAAACACCCAGTTTTCGTGATCCGGCAGCTTCGCTTCCAGGTCGATTCCAAAGGTGGGCCACTGCGGAATCAGTCCATCGAACAGGTGCACGGGGAAATTGGAGGAGATCCCCCCGTCCGAGAACATGCAGCGTTGAAACGTGCGTTTGCCCTTAGGCTGTTCATAGTCAATGGCCCACAAAGGCACGGCCGAGAACAGCAGCGGGAAGCTCAAACTCATGCGCGCCGCCAGCAGAACCGGAAAATGCTCTCCCGGGGGTATCTCCCGCACTCCCTGTGCCTGAGCCTGCTCCACCGTCGGGTCGCTTCCCGGATGCTGCGGGTCGGGCTGGTAGTCCAGCGAATGGGTGTTGAACCATTGCATGACGGGACTGGGCAAATACGCGGCCAGCTCATCGGGCTTGAAGAACAGTCGTGCCATCGGCTCGCTGTGGGGCAGGATGTACGGCCGTCCGTGCGCGAGATTGGTGCTGAACATCTGCAGGTCAATGGAGCGGCCCGTGGAACCGGGTGCGCTGGGCGGCGCGTCCTTGGCCCGCCACAGATGTCCGAACGTGAGCGGTTCTTCGAGCGGGAGGCCGGCGGCACGTTGCACGAGCTCATGCAGCCATGGTGTCAGGGCCTCCCCTTGCTCTGGTCGGGTGGTCAGGCCCGTGCACATCCCATAATTGTTCGCGACCAGCGTACGGGTCAGGTCGCGATAGATCGCCAGCCCCACCAGCGCCGGCACTGCAATCAACGACGCCAGCAGGGCGGCCGTCCAGGAGCCGGTGAACCTGTACACCGTGACCGCGATGACGATGCCTGCCGCCGCCGCCAGCCAGTACGATCGCAACGCGCTCCCGATGATGGCGACCACCCGGCGCGCGGTGCTCGCGGCGTTCAGTGACGCCGTGAGCATGGAGAACAGCCGGCGGCACGGGTCCTGAGGCTGGAACAGCCGCAGCAGGCGGGTGTTGCCGCGTGCGTCGGTCTGACCGAGCTGGTCGGGCAGGTCATTCAGGAGGTCGAAGCCGCCCATCCGGCCCGTGTTACGCCGCTGATACTCGGCCGCGGCCGTTACGGCTGCGGCAATCGCACCGGCGGAGGTACCACCAATGTTCTTGAAATGGTACTCATTCGCGAGCTTGCTGATGGCCGGCGGGTAGACGATTCCGCTGGTGATTCCGCCCTTCATCACCAGGTCACAAAAGCGACCCCGGGGCACTGATGAGCTGCGGCTTTGTGCGCCGCGACTGGCGGGAGCGGCAGTGGTCATGATTTGAACACCTCGTCCCCCGTGGGCTCATAGTGCGGGATGCGGTTCATGTCATGCCGGAAGGTCGCGAGTGCCCAGTACATGCGCTTGCGCGCGCGGCTTTGATTGCCGAGTGGCCGGTGCTCGGCAATACAGTGCCAGGGGTTGTAGGAAAGCTGCTTCTCGAAGTTGATCTGGGCGGGGGAATCGAAGGTCTGCTTCGGGATGCGGATCGTCGCCACCGATACGCGCGGCGAGAGTTTCTCCGGCCACAGCACCGCTGCGTTCTCGATCGGCATGAGGAACGGGTCGGTCTGCAGCTGGATGCGGAAGTCGATCTCGACGTCGCGCGTGTTCAAGGTCTTGACCATGGCCTGGCGCAGGTAGTCGTCCGGCGGCCGCAGCGGCAGGCGCGGAATCGGCGTGCGCTTCTCCCAGTTGGGCCAGAACGAATACTGCATCGCCTGACCCTCGCCCAGGAGGTACGGCACGCAGCTGAAGTAGGGCGCCTCGAGCGGGCTGCTCTGGGTCTTGATCCACAGGCCCTGCATGATGAAGTCCAGCACGTGGGAATTGTGTAGATTGATGAAGTAGAACGAAGGGGCGTTCTGCAGGCTGGAACGCTGCAGCTGCGCGTTGGCGCGCACGTCCGGCGTCACGAAGGTCGGAGGGGAAACCCCGAAGAAATCCTGGGTGAACTGCTCCTCCTCCATGAGCTTCGGGCCGGGCACGCCCATGAGCTTCACCGAGATGCTCATGAAGCCCACGTCGTCGATGTCCGGGGTGATGTACGGCCCGGGGCCCGAGAAGCGTACCCAGGCGCGATAGGTGCGCGGCTCGGCAAAGATGCCGTGCCGGAACTGCGGCGCGAGGCCCTCGTGCACGACGAACTCGGCGCGCACGATGCCGTGCGTCTTGGTGTTGCCGCCGCGCTCGAAGCCGCCCGGCTTCCACAGCCCCGACATCTGCGCGCGGAACGTCTCGATGATCGAGTCGACGAACTCCTCCTCCCCCGGCAACAGGCGCTCCTCGGCGAGCCCGAGGTTCTCCCGCACGCGGCGGCGATTGATCAGCGCGGTGACCAGGCGGGCAATGGGGTCGCGCAGCGTCGCGTCGAACGCCGGCCTCACCCAGGGGTCGAAGCGCCGCTCGAAGTGCAGGAATTTGAGCGACAGGTTCGACAGCAGGTTGAGGAACGCCGAGCCGGTGTTGGGCGGTGGCATCGGTCGACTGGTGTTGGAGTCCATGGCGGTAGCTCTCAGCGTACACCCGACAGGAAACGCAGCGCGCGGATCCCCGGGAGGAAGAAGTAGGCGCCGCCCACCACGGTCACGAACTGCGGCAGGCCGGCGAGACAGCGGCCGGGGCCGCCGGCCTGCGGCAGCGAGAAGCGGTCCGTGGGCACGCCGGGCGCGAGCGGCAGGCGGTTGCCGAGGAGCGGATCGCTCTCGGCGCGCAGGCCGTCGAATTTCGCGCTCATGAGCCAGGCGCTCTGCAGGAACTCGAACTGCCGCTGGATGTTGGCGTTTAGGCACACGAAGTGCAGTCCGAGATCCTCGGCCGCGCCCGTGCCCGCCAGAGCCTGCGCTGGCGTGACGGCCACGCCGTATTTACGGCCGCGTCGCAGCAGCCGGTGGAAGCGCGTCGAGGGCACCAAGTCCTGCTCCCGGGCGGCGCTGTTGAGACCGAGGATACGCAGCAGGCGTGACGCGATGCCGGATCCGCCGGGCGGCAGGTCGGCATTGCGCGGGTTGGTGCGGCGGATGTGTGCGCCGAGCGGGCAGCGCAGGCCCTGCGGGTCGGCGCTGTAATCGAAGGTGTTCAACGACGGCTGCGCGTCGCTTCCCGGCGCGTCCACGCTCGTCGAGGCCATGAGCGGCTGTCCGTTCAGGCGTCGCCCCACCATGGCGCTCGCGAGCTGCTCACGCGCGCTCGCCTCACCGCGCGCGTAACGGTCGAGCGCCTGCCAGAACCCGGACACGTCCTGGCGCAGCTGCCGGATGACGAGGTAGCTGCCGTTACGGCCCAGGTCGCAGCTTCCCGGCGCGTCCTCGGCACGCGGCAGGATCCGTTGCGCGTCGCGATCGGGCTTAAGCAGCGGCCGGGGCGTGTACAGGCCGTACTCGTTCGGGTAGCCGAGCAGATACTCGCCCAGGCAACTGAGGTTGAGGTACGAGTACTGGGTGGCATCCTTCACCGGCCGCCGGCGGTTCCAGTCCACCTCGGGCTGCGAGATGCCGTCGACGAACCCGAAAGGCTCGGTGTTCCCCATATGAGTGGCGAGGCGGTCCGTGATCTCAAAGCCCTCACGCAGCTGCGCTTCGATAGTCTGCTGCAGTCCCTGCAGCTGACCCGGCAGCGCATACAGCAGCACCGCGGCGTGGGGCACGCGCTCACCGCTCCCCCAGCGCCAGCGCGACGGATCGTTCGCGCCCTGGTCCCCCAGACGTCGCGAGCGGCTCGTGTCCCCGGCCATGCCTTCGACGAACTCCGCCGAGAACGCGCCGACGATCTCTGCCGCGACACCCAGGGCATGCAGTCCCTCGCTGGTAAGCGCCACCTGCAGCGCGGTGCGCGGGGGCGGCTCCCGGCTGACGGCATCGGTGAGCGCGGCGCGGCCGAGCCAGGCGCGCGCCGCGGCGCTGTCGGTGATCCGCAGGAGGAGAAATACCGCCTCGGTGTGGTTCTTGTAGGCGAACCGCGCCAGCCCCTGGATATCATCCAGCTCGACCGCAGCCGGTGGAATGCTCACAGCAGCTCCAGCCATGCGGCCGCCTCCCGCTCGCTCACCCGGGTACGCTCCAGCCCGGCGCGGATGCGGGCGTTGCGCGTCATGTTGATGAGCGTGAGACCGGGGTAGGCCTTGTACCAGACCTGGGTCGGCAGCTGATGCCGCCGCTGGTAGTACTTGAACGGCATCTCGCGCCGCGCCCCGCGCGTGATCAGCCAGTCGGTGCGTGGCCAGCCGATGCCGTTGCTGAACACGAGATTCAGGCCCCAGGCGACCTTGTTGATGAAGTCGTCCATGTACGCCTGGTGCCCGCCGTCGTAATTGCTGGTGAACAGCACCCGCGTCTTGCCGTCGAGGAACACCCAGCGCGCGAAGTGAATCGTCTGCACGCGCGCCAGATACCCGTGGGTGAAGACGTTGCGGCAGGTGAACTGGATCGCCACCAGCACCAGCGTGAGCAGCCAGCGGCGGAACCCGCCGGGCTTCACCGAGCCGAAGGCCGTGTACTGGTTGCTCACGTCGAGGTCCTCGATCAGCTGCAGTTCGAGGAGCGCGGCCGGGTCAGGCGTGGGACAGATCTCCGGATCCGTGCGCTCGAGCTGGCGCAGCCTGAGGATGAGAAACGGCGACAGCACGATGAGAAACGGCAGGGCGACGAGACCGAGAGCGATCACCAGCGCGGCGTTCGCGATGCGCGCGAGCCACCACGAGAGCGGCGTCGGCGGCGGCGCCGTCAGCGTCAGGCGTCCGGCAGCCTGCTCCACGCGCACGAAGTCGATGAGATCGCGGCGACGTCCCTGCGCATCCGCACCCGAGGTGACGGGCGCACGGTCGACACGGGCGACCAGGGCCTGCTGCAGCGCATGCTCCTCGCGGATCTGCAGCACCGTGCGGCCGACCCAGTTCACGTAACCGGCGGCGACTGGCAGATCGTGCGCGATCATCCAGGGGAGCACCGCCCCGCCCCCGAAGCCCTCACAGTGCTCGAATATCGCGCTCAGCCCGGCTGCGGCGCGCCGGGCGATGTCGGCGAGACAGTCACGGGCGGGCCCGTCGCAATCGCCCAGGAAGGCCAGGTACACGGGAAGCTGCGGGCGCGACCGTCCACAGGCCTCGATGTCGCCGAGCGTCGGGTCATCGAGCAGTACCAGGCGCGCGAAGTGCAGCTGCGCGAAGTCCCCGAACGGCACCAGCCCGTTGTGTGGATCGGCCGTGCCCGGCTGCGTGGTCATGCTGGCGAGTAGCCGGCGCAGCGCGTCCGCGCGCCCGGTGCGCACCGCGGCGATGACCGTGAAGTGCGACTGCGGTGTCACATCAGAACTTGAGGCAGAAGTCGATCAGGCGCTCCTTACCCCAGTAGACCTTGCCCAGGTAGAAACCCGGTCCGATAAGGCGGATTTCGTCCCGTATCCAGTGCGCAACGATCGAGGTGTGCGAGTAATCGAGCACGATGCACTCCTTGTCATCGAGCCAGCTCGGCGCCTTGTAGACCTTGGCGAGAATTGCCTCCAGGCCGAAGGCCAGAATCCGGTTCTTGAGCGTGCCGCTCTTGGCGTCGAAGATTTTCCCCTGCCAGCCGAAATGATTGATGATCTCCGCGATCCGCTGCGAATACTGGGTACCGGGCGCGATGATCGCCGTGCCGGCAGCGGGCCCGTCAGGGATCTCCCCCGGTGGGCTGGCACGGAACAGATCGTCGAGCTGGGCCTGGGACATCGCGAGCAGTTGGGGTACGTCGTATGCCATTGCCATCTCCTGTGCGGTTTGTCGCTGCGCCCGGGGGTGAGGTCTGACGGAAATCCGGCTCAGGCCTTCGTAGTGGAAGCTAACCCCTGCTGCGAACACTCATTCCAATGGACCTGTTCTCCCTCACGCCGTGTGAAAGCGCAGCCCGCGGCGCGGAAACACCGCCGGCAGCGACCGCGGACCCATGCCGGGCGCATCGACCACCAGGCGCTGCTGAACCAGCAGACTGGCGAGCGCGACCTTGCAGACGAGCAGAATCAGGTTCCTGCCCGGGCAGCGGCGGGGACCCCCGAGGAACGGATCGAATGAAACCACGGGGGGGTCAGCCTGCAGCCAGCGATCCGGGTTGAAGGAGCGCGCCTGGGCAGCCCCGGCATCGGCGCTCATGAGCGGCGGGAACAGCTGCATGATCTCGATGCCGGGTGGAATGCCGACGTCACCGACCGTGGTGCCATCCAGCGCACGACGAAACGTGCGCGTGACCGGGGGGTAGAGCTGCGCGGCCTCCAGCAGACAGCCCTCAAGCAACGGCATCGCGGCGAAGTGGCCTGCGTCCCCAGGCGGACCGGCCGCCTGCACTTCAGCGAGCACGCGCGCACGGACGGCCGGGGCGCAACTGATCAGCACCAGCGCCCGTGTCACCAGATCCGTTGCCGATCCGGTAAAGGTGAACATCCAGTGCGGGATTTGCTCGAGCAACTCGGCGCCCTCGAGCCCGGCCGCACTCCGGCGGGCGACGGGCAGCAGGCTGGGATTGACGCCGGCATCCCCGTCCGCCCAGAGCGCGCGCAGTGAGTCATAGAACCTCGCGCGCCGCCGATAGGCCCACGGTGCGGTCAGCGCACGCCTCAAGGGGTTTTGCACCAGCCCGAACAGCGTCTGGATCTCCTGCGCCAGCCGCGGCGCGGCATTGCCTCCGAAAACGACCTCGAGCATCGCGCGTCCCATGGCGGTGCGCAGTTCCGCCACGCTTGCCACCGGAGCTGCGAACGCTGCGAGCGTGGCGCGCACGAAATCCCGCGCGAACTCATGGGGGCGTTCTGGCTGCAGGACGGCCTCGTTGAACACGCGCCGCCGGACCCAGTCCCCGTCATCGCTGATGGTGAGCGCGCGCGGTGCAAGAAACGCCATGGCGGATCGCTTGAGGCTGCCGGTCGAGATGCCCTCGCTGCGGGGCAGCTGGCTCAGAATCTGCGATGACAGCTCACCAGACCCGACCAGCAGCAACTTTTTCACGCCGAGGTTTACGACGAGGTTCTCGCTCCGCAGGCGCGCGCAGGCGCGCGTGGCCCAGCTGCGGAACGCCGTATCCAGGCTGAAGTCGCGTGGATGTCGCGCCCCCTCGGCCACGACGGCGCCACACAGACGCAGCAGGTCCACGACCCCGGTTGACGGCGGCTCCCGCGGCGGGGCGAGGGTGGTGCCGGCTACCGGAGCCTCGCTGCAGCGCTTCGGCATCATTTGGCGGCAAACGCCGGATCGGACTCCGCGCCCGGGCGCGGCTTCCAGTCGAGCGTGTAGTAGCTGCCGCGAGCGCGCGCCCAGGGATCGAAGGCGTTCGCCACCGGTGCGAGCTCGGATTGCAGTTCGGGAACCGTGCGCAGCAGCACGCGCTTGAACGGCGAGACCGGCTCGTTGCGGTGTCCGTTGATCGCAATGCTCTCGTGCATGGCAACCGGCCCATTGTTGTTGACCCAGTCGACCCCGAGCTGCGTATAGAACTCGGGGCGGAAGCTCGAGGTAAAGAACCGGTCGCTGTAGAGGCGGCGCGACGCGTTCAGGATGAACACCACGAACTGGGTCTCGGAAATCGCAAAGCCGTGCGGCCGGGTGGACTCTGCGAGCCAGCCGACGACGGTGTCGAGATCCTCGATGTTGTCCACTACGGAGCCATCCGGCTTGCCGAGGCAGTCATCGATCTCGGTGCCGTCATTGTTGCGCTGTGCGTAGGTGATCTTCTTGGTGCGATCGCAATGGTGTTGCCCGTAGACCTCACGCATGACCTTTACGAGCTTGGCCTGTTCGGCCTGCGCGGCCGCCGTGTCATTTACATTGATGAAGTCGTCGAAGCTCGTGAGCTGATGCAGTCCGTACTGCCGGCGGAACTCGTTGAAGCGCGGCACTCCCCGCTCCCGGTCGCGCAGAATGTCTAGCGCGGCGACGTCGATGGTTTGCGTCGGGCTGTGCAGCCGGTCCATTTTTAGGTTCTGCAGGAAGCGGGGGTTGTTCTGCAGCGCCAGTGCGCCGAGCCGCTGACGCCCCAGGCTCAGGCCCCAATTGGCCATGCCGCGCTCGTGCATGAACGGCGTGGCGCGCCCACGGAAGGTCTCGACGACCGGGATCTCAGCCGCGATCGCGTTGGGCGCATCGAGCACGCGGTAGTCGATCAGGTCGGGCACGAGCGCGTGCAGGCGGTAGACGGTGACGAATTCCTCCGGGAAGTTGAACGGTGAACCGAAATGGTTGGTACCCCCGTTGACGAATGCTCGCAGGTTGTCATCGCCCGCCATGCTCCAGCCGGGTGCGGCACTCTTGAGGCCGAAAATGCCCGGGCCGGCGGCGAGGATGGAGTAGTACTGGTTGGCTTCCAGCGATCGGTTACTCGCTTTGAGACGGCTCACCACATCGGCCAGCTCGCGCGACAGAGAGCTGGTCTTCTCCAGCAGCCCGTTCCAGTTGCCGTTCATGCCGCGGTACAGCGGCTCGTTGTACAGCAGCTGCGTCGTCCACTCTATGGTGTGAATCTTGGCGATCTCCGCCGCGATTACCAGGCGCGCGACCTCGAACAACTCATCCGGGGTGACGTCGCGATTGCGGATGACCCGGTCCGGAGCCTCCGGGTTGCGCAACCCGCTGTCGGCATCGGGGGCCTTGCTCGCGCGGCGCCGGAACTCGTCCACGAACTGGTTGTGCTCGCGCGCAAAGACGTTGTGGAGGAAGCTCAGCCCGATGGTCCAGTTGTCCGCGAACGCGACGGATTCCTGGCCCGTCCAGTCCGGGTTCTTCGGATCCGCATCCTGCAGCAGCGGCAGGTAGCCCTGGCTGTCGCCGGGTCTGTTGGCGCCGGGAACCTGGACCATCAGCAGGCGGGCCGGGTCATGGGGATCGCGCTTGACGCGTTCGCGGGACAGCGCGTCGAAGCCGTAGATCTGCGAGCCGTCCCACCAGGCGGTGTTGTTGTTGCGGAATGTCTTCGGCGCCCGCGCATAGTAGCTCTTGTTGCCCGAGACAAACGTGGCGGGGCGGCCCGCGTCCGCCACGTAGGACTTTTCCATGGCGTCAGACGGACGACAGCCCAGTCGGGCGACGTCCGCAGCCGTGAGCGGGGTCTCGACGCCGTTGACCTTCTGGGAGGCGCAACCGACGCTCATGTACTCGGCGCTGTTGTGGCCCTCCTCGAGATGCGAGAACCAGTCGTGGGTCATGAACTGGATCCAGAAGGCCGCCAGCACGTTGAAGAAGGACGCCTGCTTGTAGTCGCAATGCGAATCCTTCGAGAACCCGGGCTTGCCGTAGCCGTCGTTACAGGCGGCAGGATCGGACTGTGCGCGGGTGAACAGCCTGCGGCTGACGACCTGGGGATCGGGAATCAGCAGCGAGAGGCGCCCGGCGTGACGATTGGTGGTCCGGTCGCGCTCGTCGGCGGTCGCGTCGACCTCAAGATCCGGGAACGTCGATTCAAATTGCACGTTGCGCGCGAACAGGGCGTGCGTGGAGCCCATCAGCGGGTTGGTCAGGTCGTTGCAGATGCCATCGAGGGTGCGGATGCGGATCAGCTCACCCCGGCAGAGCTGCTCGCCGGCACCGCCGACCGCGCTGAAGTGCGGATCGCTTTCGGGCAGGCGCATCTGCGGCCAGCTCTTCTGCGCGGCGCCTTCCTTTCCGTCCCGGTCGCGGCGGTATTGTTCGAACGTGCCGCTGTTGTCAAACAGGTTGAACTTGATGAGCTCCGCGCGCTGGTACTCAAGATCAACCAGCGCGCCACCCACGCCGCGGAAGTTGCGCGTGAAGAACCACGACTTTGAACTCTCATCCCCCGTGGCAAAGTAATTGGCCCAATCGACCCAGGGCTGCGAGCGGCGGGTGACGGCCGGCTCACCACCCCGGCACTCTGCGGTGCTTTCCATGACCTTTCCCTGGAATCTGGCGTCGCGTGTCGAGGCGATGAGGCGCACGCCGTCGGCGGCTTTTTCCGCGCAGCTGAGCGGACTTAAGACCAGATCGGAGTTCCTGTTGCACGAGGCCAGAAGCGCCACTGCGAACAATGCTGCGGACTGCCAGGCCATCTTCACTTTTTTGCTCTCCCGTCGTCGGTCGACATGAAACCATCAGAGTTGTCGGTGCAGCTCGCGCCGGCATGAAGCTCGTCGCGGTCGCCGTCAGTCAGCCTGCGGGCGGGCGCTAAGCGCTACGACCATCGTTTCGCGGTCCAAATGCACCGCCTCCTGCGGCGCCGGTTGCCCGCCACGTACTGACCACGCAATAGGGCCCGCGCCCCGGACGCTCAGTCGGCTACGTCATTGAGGTCGGCGAGCAACTGCTGGACGTTGAAGCCCGGCGCGAACCCGGCCTTCTTCGCTTCCGGCGGTACGATCGCGTAGGCCTCGTCGACGCATTCGTCCCACCACGCCCAGGTACCCTTCTGCGTGCTTCCCCAGGTGAGCATCGTCAACGTGGCCGCGTCGTAACCCACCGCAAGCACGGCGTGCCCGTCCTTGGTGAGTCGCCCCGGCGTCCAGGGCTTCTTCGCCGCAAACTCCTGCTGACAGTGCGCCTGGCACTGAAATCCCAGGTACACGCCACCGAAGAGCGACGCCGCCTGCCGAACGTGCAGGTGATTCTTCGGGTCGATGCTCACGTAGGCGAGGATCTCGTCGCCTGAGACCTTGTGCTGCCGCCAGTAATTGAGCACGTTGAGCTCGGCGAGCCCGCTGTCGACTCCGCCGGTCAGGCGGTAATACAGCTTCAGAACCTGCGCCGCCGGCATGATCGAGGGCTTCTTGGCGACGAAGCCGCGAAACAGCGTGATCGCGTGCGCCAGGGCGGCGATCGTGCAGTCGCCCACCGTGTCGTTGCCGTCCATCGGAAAGAGTTCCGCTACGTCGCTGATCCCCAGATGATCGAAGACGCGCGGCAGCGAATCGAAGCTTGCGGGTGGCGCGGGCAGCGTCGCCGTCGCATAGTCCCGGAACAGCAGCGTACGGTAGTCGTGCAGTGCGGGGTGTTTACCGAACCGAAGTGGGGGTGCGAGGTCCTTACTCATGCTCGTCCTCCTCTGCCAGCGCTGCAGAAATGGGCCTGGAGGGGAGAGGCGCGGGTGCCGTGGGCCGCTCGCGCAAGCCACACCCCCTTTTATGGGAACTGTCGCGCGTCAGTGCGTCGTCTCACCCGTCGCGGAAGTTTCCCGCACGGCGTGCTGCGGACGTTCCCGTCACTTCCACGTGCCGCAGGTGTCCGGCGCCGAGACGGCACTCTTCGGATCGACGTGCGTCGCCACCAGCCAGTCCAGGAGGTAGGGCTGGGGCTGCGTCTTGCCCTTGCGCGCGTACAGAAAGCCGTTGTGACCGTCGACGATCTCCGGCGGGGCGCCCACGACCCAGACCGCCCGCGTCGAGACCGTGTGGGGAGCTGCAGTGGACGCGGGCGTGAGGGTCGCGGAGACGGTCGCGAAGGCGTCCGCACCATTTGGGCGCAGGCACAGCCGGTGGGTCCGATAGCGATCGACAAAACCGATCCCGCGGATGTTGGCGTTACGCTCCATGTCCTTGGCTGCTGCGGTCGAGTCGTCATAACCTTCGAACAGGGTCAGCACCCGCCGCCCGCTGGTGAAAACGCCTCCGGTCCACTCGTCGTTGTCCGCCGTAATAACCGTCAGCAGCGGATGCGGCGCCGCGTAACCGCAGGCGGCTGCGCGGTCGGCGAGGCGATTCAACGGCTCGAAACGACTTGCTTCGAATGCAGGGTTGATCAGCACCACGTTGTCCGGCCAGGGACGTGTCACGCCCGGAGCACCTCCCGGCGTGCACGCGACGTCTGCTGCTGCAGTCAGGTCGCTGATGAGCTGCTGCGACAGCGCGTTGAACACGATCAGGCCCCCGAAGCTGTGCCCCACGACATTGGTGTACATGCGCGCCGCCTGATCGGCGGGGGTCTTGCGGTCGGAGGCCGCTGCCTGGGCGATGAGCTGCTGTTCATGCAGGTCGGCGAGGAGCTGACGCACGGATCCCTTGGCCACCTTCTCTGCCGTGTCGCGCCGGTCGATGACCGTGGTGTAACGAAGTCCGGCCGCGTTGACTGACTCGCCGCGCCAGCCGACATAGATGCCGAACACCCGTCGCTTGCGGACGAACTGGTGGTTGGTGACCGCGGCGTCAAACTGCTGCGCCGCGATGCGCACCATCTGCCGCGCTTCCTGGACGTTGCAGTCGTTGTCGTGGGCGTTGTGATGCCACCCGTGCACGAACACCACCACGACGAAGTCCGATTCCCTGAACGCCGGATCCTTGAGTTCAGCCTGCAGACGTTCGCGCAGCGCGGCGAGTTGTTGGTCACCGTCGTAGGACCACCCCTGGTCGTCGAATTCCGCAAAGGCCAGGACATACGCGCCGTAGTCCTCGATCATCCGGCGGTTCTCGTTATCCGTGGCAGTACCGACGTTGCAGTCGACCGAGAGCGCAGTCGGCTCCGGCAGAGTGGCTGCCGCGGAGGTTCCCGGGTGCGGAAGTTCCGTGCGGATCTCGCGTATGGGCACACAAGCGCCTAGCAACGTCAGGACCGTCAGGATCACCGGTGATCGGAACGTGGACATCGAGGTACCTACTTCTTCACGAGAACGCTCTGGGCCGTCGTTCGCAGGGATTGCAGCGAGACGGAAGCCGGTGTCTGACCCGGGGGCACGCCTGAACCGCCAGTGCAGACGCATTCGATGATATGTGCGGCCAGGGCACGATAGGCCTCGAGCTGGGACTCGCTGAACCATTGATCCGTGGTGCTCTCATGAGGAAATGCCGGGTGAGCGGCGGCATAGCCGCGCACTTCCACGCTCTCGGTCGTGCGGTAGTAGCTGGGTTTGATGTACAGCAGCCACCCGGTGCGCGCGCTGCCGGGGTAGGAGATGGTCGCCGTGGCAAAACGTGCCCCCGGCACCGGCGGGTTGGCGCGCGCCTGGATCGCCATTTCTCCGAAATCGATGCTCACGCCGAAATCGATATAGATCTTGCGTGCGGTGCTGCCCAGATCCTCGAACTTGCAATCCGGGTCGCAGCCCGCATCGACCACTACGATGAAGCGGCAGCGCCGTCGCACCATCTCGTACAGGCCCAGGTTGTCGAAGTGGCCGCCGTCAGACAGGTAGATCCAGCGGCCTCGGTCTGTCGTTGCGCCCGCGAGTTCCTTGAGGGCCGGGGTGATGCTCCACACCGGTGCTTCACGGCCAAAAAATCTGTGCCTGGGATTTCCGAGCCACCAGCCCAGGCGCACGTTGAACAGCATAAGGAGAAAGCCGACCAACGGTGAGGAGTTGTAGCCCTGGTTCGGGCTGACGGCCGCCCCCGAGATGGCCATCGCAGTGCCGAGCGTCACGCCGCCGCGCTTGCCGCCATACAGCAACGTGGGCTGATAACCCACGTAGTCATTGCCGCAATACTGCCGCGTCATGGCAAAGGACTCCGCCTTGCGCTCCTGCCACGCGGTGTTCCTGGTCGCGACCACATTCAGGGTCGTGTTGATCACGTGAAACAGCCGGCTGGTCCCGGAGGCCGGAATAACCGCCGCCAGGCTGCGATTGTCATTCGGATCGAAGCCGGTGAAGGGGTCGGGGATGCGCCGCGATGCACGTGCTGCCCCGAGGAAGGCGCGCACCAGGCGGTTGCGATACATCGCATGCAGGGAAAACCGGTTGACGTTGACGAACAGCGAGATCAGGAATGATCCGCCGATCAGCGCGCCCATCACGGGCAGGTCTGCCCAGACGGCGATGTCGGCACGGCCAGCATGCAGCGCGTGCACCAGACTCTGTCCGAGCAGAGACAGCAGTGCCGCGAGCACCACCGCGAATACGACGGCCGCGGCGCTGGCGATGCGCGTCAACGGAATTCGCTCCAGCGCCTCGCCGGCCTTAGTGGCGGCCGACAGCGCGCTCGGCCCTAGCAGTATCGTCACCAGGCCCGACAGTCCGCCCAGCCCGAAGCCGACCGCGCTGCCCCAGGCGCTGCGCAGCAGGTACGGTCCATAGATGGACACGCCACTCACCAGAGCCCACGAGACTGCGACCGCGACCAGCCAGCCCGAGGCTCGCGCCAGCCACTCCCGGTCCATGTCGCCGCGACGGGACAGACTCGAGGCCCCGACGTAGAGAATGTCGCCCGCGAGATAGGCCAGCACCACAGTGCTCAGCCCGAGAATCGCGATCACATGCGCATTGTGGGTAGTTTCCTCGGCCAGTTGCAGGCCCAGCGCGATCAGAAGTCCCACCACCGCCCCGGACAGGATCCAACACAGCAGGTCTGGCACGAGTACCTTCTTGTCCCAGCGGCGCGCGGCAATGCGCCCGCAGAGCCAGGCGAGCGCGTAGACGAGGGCGCCGATTTGCATGCCATCAAGAAGCTGCGTGCGGGCATTCATAAGGGGCGCTGTGCCCGTGCCGTGGATGCTGGCCAGCGCCGCCGCCATCGTGAGGCACAGGGCGGAAAGGACGATCGGAGCCAGAACTACGCGCAGAAACCGGGATTGCGAGAGCCACTCGCCCTGCTTCCTGAATCGGCCGCAGACGGCGCAGCTCAAACCGACCGTAAGAAAGACGCAGCCCGTGATGAGCCACGCCTTGGAAGGAAGGCTTCCATCTTTCTGGGCCCACCTCAGAGCCTTGGCGTACCAATGCGGGAACAGCAGGCAGCCGGTGATGAAGGGCAGGAAAAGTATCCAGTTGAGTAGCAGGTTTCTGACGTAGACGGCCACCACGGTCCAGGTGTCTGCAGAGAAAAGGCCGAGCGAGGGCGTGATGTAGTTGCTGTCCGCGCGCACGCCCTTGACCTGGGGCGGTTCGCGGCCGATCACCTTCAGAGCATCGAAAACCGCGCGGTCTTCTTCGACGGCCCGCCACTCGCTCAGCCAGCTGCCGATGTAGCCGCCGCCCGAGACGGTGGACAGGTAGTGGAACTGTCCCAGCAGACCGAAGCGGGCGAGACCCTGGAGCACTCCCAGTCCGAACGATGCGCTGCGAATTCCGCCTCCCGAGAGGCACAAGGCGGCCAGGTCCTCGGTGCCTGGACGGTCGAGGGCGTCAATAATTGACCCCAACGCGGCTTCGTCTTCGACGTGGTCCGCCGGCAGGCTGAGGGCCGGAAGTATGTCCTTCAGTTCCGCCGTAATGACGTCACGGAAACTGCTGGTCTTCACGCCGGTCGCTGCCGTGTCGCGGGCCTGAGTCACGGCTGGGTCTTTCTGTCTGGTACCGCAACGTGGCGGCCTGCGATGAGCGGGACCATGTCGGCGGGGCTAGCTCTCCGCCGCGAGGAGTGCCCGGCAGACAATTGCGCTGCAGACCGATACAGGCGATGGCGTGGTGATCGGATCGAAGCCGATGGTTTCTTCGCCCCATTTTCGATCGACTGCCATGGTGGTCTCCGCGTGCCCGGAGTCGCGGCGTAGCTGCGTGGGTTTTCCGGCGAAGAGGGGGCAGGCCCCGCTCTCTTTATTCTCTCGACGTTACTTATGATTCTGTTACCGGCGGAAGAACTCTCTCAGCGGCGGGAAGGGAGGTTGGGAGGACGGATGGGCCGCGCCCAGAGTGACGGTGGTGTGCCCTTCGGTCCGCCGCCGGCGCTTTGCGAGCGCAACAGCCGGCCGCAGCGAGCTGTCCATTGCCCGTCAGCGGGATACCTCACCTCGCCGTGAAATTGACGTGGCAGCTCAGAGGCGGCGGCGCTCCCGGGCCTGTAGCTGGTCGAACTCTTTGCCGGTATCAACAATATTTATATATTTCAATAGCTTGAGGGCCGTAGACAGGGCCTTCACTGTCGCTGGCGCGCTCTGCACAGTTGCGCGCGCGGCGCTCTGGAAGCAAAGTCAACAGGAGAGACCGCGCGTCTATCTCACTCACTCTTATTATTTACACGCCGAGCTCGTGGAGACTCCGGAACGGGCAGGCCACTGACCCGCTCAGATTGGTCGGCGGACGACCCCAGAGCTGAAGATTGGAAGACGCCCGTGAACAGCCCGCCGTGCCTCCCGTGAGCGATCTGAAAAAGATGTATGGGGCGCTGTGGCGCATCCGTACTTTCGAGGGCCAGGTCCAGCGGCTCGCGGCCGCGGGCGAGGTGCCTGGATTTCCACATTTATCGACGGGCCAGGAAGCCGTGGCTGTCGGGGTCTGCGCGCATCTCACCCGCGAGGACACGCTTTTCACCAGCCACAGAGGCCACGGCCACACGCTCGCGAAAGGCGCCGACGTGCAAGCCACCTTTGCGGAAATTCTCGGCCGGGACGGTGGCTTGTGTCGCGGCCGTGGCGGCTCGATGCACCTGGTCGACGCGGCCAACGGCGTGCTCGGGGCAACCGGGGTCGTGGCAGGCAACCTGCCTCTGGCCGCTGGCGCCGCCTGGGCCGCTCAGGCCCGGGGTGAAGCCAACATCAGCGTCGTGTTCTTCGGCGATGGCGCCACGGGCGCGGGAGTCTTTCACGAGACCTTAAACCTCGCGGTACTGTGGAAGCTTCCCCTGCTGTTCGTGTGCGAGAACAACGGCTACGCGGAGTTCACCAGCCGCGAGGAGCACTCGAACGTGAAACAGGTGAGCGCTTTCGCGGCCCCGTACGGGATGCCCGCAAAGACGATCGACGGCAACGATCTGCCCGCCGTATACGCAGCGGCGGGCGCTGCCATCGCGAGCCTGCGGCGCGGGGAGGGACCGTATCTTCTGGAATGCATGACGTATCGCATGGCCGGCCACTTCGTGGGTGACGCGCAGCACTACCGCCCGAAGGAAGAACTCGCCGCCGTGAAGGAAAAGTGTCCCATCGAACGCCTGAAGCGACATCTCCTCGCGCTTGGTGCGGCGGAGAGTGAGCTCGATGCCATCGGCGAGGAGGCGAGACAGGAGGTACTCCAGGCCGTCGAGCGCGCCCGTGCCGGGCCACCGCCGGATCCGGCGACCGTACTCGAATACGTCTACAGCTCACCGTCCCTGGCTGAAATACCAGGCTGAAACGGCATGACTCAGACGTTCATTGAAATTCTGCGCCGCGCCCTGGACGAGGAACTGGCGCGCGACCCGGCCGTGCACCTCCTGGGTGAAGATGTTGCGGCCGGTGGCGCGTTCGGCGTCACCCGGGGCCTGGCGGAGAAGCACGGCATGCAGCGCGTGCGTAACACGCCGATCAGCGAAGCGGCGATTACCGGCATGGCCACGGGCGCGGCGCTGTGTGGTTTGCGGCCGGTGCTGGAAATCATGTTCATCGACTTCGCCACGCTCGCGCTCGATTGCCTGGTCAATCAGAGCGCCAAGTACCGCTACATGTCCGGTGGACAACTGGCCGTACCGATGGTCGTGCGCACGCAGGCAGGAGCCGCCGGCGGCGCAGCAGCCCAGCATTCCCAGAGCCTCGAAGCATGGTTCACCCATGTGCCCGGGCTCGTGGTCGTGGCGCCGTCCTCCCCGGTCGAAGCCTACGGTCTTCTGAAAAGCGCCATCCGGCTTGGCGATCCGGTGCTGTTCATCGAGCACAAGCGTCTCTATGCCCTGAAGGAGGCCCTTCCCGAGAGTGCCGAGCTGCCGCGCATCGGGAAGGCGCGCGTGGCACGCGCCGGCAACGATGTTACGGTGATTGCCTATTCGGCGATGGTTCGCAATGCGCTTGAAGCCGCGGACGAGCTCGCGCGCGCGGGCATCTCCGTTGAAGTGATTGATCTGCGCTCGCTGCTGCCGCTCGATATGGCCACGATCGCCGCCTCGGTGGCGAAGACTCATCGGGTGGTGATTGCGCACGAGGCAGTTCAGAATTGTGGTCTGGGCGCGGAGATCGCGGCGCGCATTGGCAGTGAATTGTTCGATGAGCTGGACGCCCCGGTGACGCGCGTCGGCTGCCCGTTCGCGCCGATTCCCTTCGCGCCGGACCTCGAGCGGGCGCTCCTGCCGGGTACACCGAATATCGTGCGTGCCGTGCGCGAATTGGCCGGCTGAGCGTCAGGCGACAGAAGTCAGGAGAGCAAGAGTGGCTTTGGTTGCCCTGGAAATACCGAAGGTCGGGCTGGTGATGGAGAGCGCCCGGCTCGTCCGCTGGCTGAAGAACGTCGGTGAGGCGGTTAAGCAGGGCGAGCCGTTGCTCGAAGTCGAGACGGAGAAGTCCGTGATTGAAATCGAATCTACGGAGAGTGGCCGGCTCGTGGAGCTCCTGTTGCAGGTGGATCAGGAGGCGCGGGTCGGCGATCGGATTGCCTGGCTGGAAAATGATGCCGTGGGGGCGGCAGGGGTACCGCCGGTATCCCACACGGTCACAGCATCGCTGCCGGCCGCCTCGCCTGTGCCGACGTCCGCGAGCCGCCGTGAGGTGAAGATCGCTTCCGACGCGACTCCGGAGCGCCCGCAGGGGCGTATCAAGAGCTCTCCGGTTGCCCGGCGTCTCGCCGCTCAGCATGCCGTGGATTTCAGGCAAATTACCGGAACCGGGCCGCGCGGACGTGTGCAGCTGATCGACGTGCGGCGGGCTATCGAGGCACAGTCAGCTCCAGGGGCAGAGGGACCTGAAGCGCCGGGGATCCAGCCGCTGTCTGGCATGCGACGTGCGCTGGCGCGCTCCATGACTTTGAGCAATGCCACCGTCCCGCAGTTCGTCGTCGAGCGTGCCGTTGACTGGACTGCGCTCAAGGCAGCGCGCGCGAAGGTCGTTGCGGAACTGCCGGCGGGCGCGCCGAAACCCTCGGTCAATGACTTCCTGCTTCAGGGTATTGCCCGCACGCTGCAGTCTTTTCCGGCGTTGAATGTCACCTTCTCGGGCGATGCCAATTCGCCCGACGCGGGCCTCGTAAGAGCAAGCGGCGTTCATATCGGGCTGGTGGTCGCGGTTGAGAATGGCTTGCTGGTTCCCGTCCTCCATGACGTTGAACAACTGGGGCTTGCTGAACTGGCGCGCCGCCGCAGCGAAGCGGTCGCGCGAGCGCTAAAGGGGAAACTCAAGCGGGAGGAACTGGAGGGCGCAACGTTCAGCCTCTCGAACCTCGGCGCGCGGGGGCCGGATCGCTTTACCGCCCTCATCAATCCGCCGCAGTCGGCGATCCTCGCCGTGGGCCGCCAGCGCGACTGCGTGGTCGCCATCGGTGGCAGCATTCAGGTGAGGCCGATGTCCCAGCTCACGCTCACCGTGGATCACCGCGTTGCCGACGGCCGGCTCGCAGCGGATTTCCTCGCATCTCTGGTGGAGATCCTTGAAGGCGACGCGTGGCAGTAGGACCCGATCGAGAGACACCCTATGACAAACTCTGTTCAACTGCTCGGATCGTACTGGACCCTTGCCGTCGGGGCGGACCCGCTGGGCGAACAACGCTGCTTCCATGACTTCCGCCTGCGCGTCGAGACCGCTGCCAAAGCCGGATTCACGGCGATGGGCTTCTGGCACGCAGATATCAGCGAAATCCGAAAGAAATATAGCTTTCGGGAGATGAAGCAGATTCTGGACGACAATGGCATTACGCAAGTCGAGGTCGAGTGGCTCTTGGACTGGTTCTGCACCGGCGAGCGCCGGGCGGTTTCGGATAAGACCCGCGCGCTGCTACTTGATGCTGCGGCGGCTCTCGGGGCACGTCACATCAAGATCGGCGATCTTGGCAACGACTGCGCGGAGGTTCCGCTGCTGACGGAGGAATTTGGCCTGCTGTGTCGTCAGGCCGCGGAACGTGGCACGAACGTGCTGTTCGAAATGCTTCCCGGAGTGTTCTCGCGTGCGCCCTCACTCGATCAGGTGCTGGCCATCTGCCGTGGGTCAGGAGCCAAGAACGGCGGCATCATGCTGGACAACCTCCATCTGCAGCGAACGGCAACGCCGCTCGAGGACATCGTACGCAAGATCGGGCGCGATATTCCGCTGGGCGTGGAGATCAATGACGGGATGCTTGCGATGCCGGTAAACCTCCCGGATTCCGTCGTCAACAAACGCCTGCTGCCGGGGGACGGTGAGTTCGACATCGCGGCATTTCTGCACGCGGTCTGGACGCAGGGCTATGACGGGCCCGTCGGCGTCGAGGTCCTGAACGAGTACATCCGCAAGTGGCCCCTGGAAACCGCGGCCACGGAGGCATTTGCCAAAACGACGCGAGTCGTCACGGCGGCGCGCGAGAAATGGGAAGCCGCCCAGGCGCCACGCCGATGAGCGGCCAAACCAGGATGGCGCTGTCAGGTGAATATCGCCCGGGCGCGGACTGTCGGCGCTCGCTGCGGTCTCGTAAGATTCGACGGCTCCCAATGGCGGCGTCGCCGCCAGCACCATATGAGGGGATCAAATGAGCCTGCAGCCACCCAATGCCGAGCGGCAGATCTGGATCCTCACCCAGATGCTGCGCATCCGCACTTTTGAGGAGCGCGTAAAGCGCACGTTCACCGAGCATGTTGGCGTGATACGCGGCCATACGCATCTGGCTGATGGCGCTGAGGCCTCCATCGTGGGCTCGCTCAGTCATTTCCGTGAAGGCGACGCGGCTCTTGCCACCTATCGCTGCCACGGGTACCCGCTGGTTCTCGGCAGCGATCCCAAGGCGATGATGGCTGAGATCTATGGGCGCGCTGACGGGCTGTGCAAGGGGCTGGGCGGCTCCATGCACCTGACTGACGTGAAGCGCGGCTTTCTCGGTACGTCCGGCATCGTGGGCGCCGGCATCCCGCACGCCGCAGGAGCGGCCTGGGCGGCACAGATCCGTGGCAAGGGCAACGTGGTCCTCTGCTTCTTCGGCGACGGCGCCTCCAAGCAGGGCGCCTTCCACGAGACGCTCAACATCGCCTCGCTCTGGAAGCTCCCGGTGGTTTTCGTGATGGAGAACAACGGCTACAACGTCGTCACTACCTCCGCCCAGGAAGACGCCAATGCCGCGGCCGGGGAGCCCCTCTCGGTGAAAGCCAAGGCGTACGCGATGCCGGGCGTAACCGTGGATGGCACCGATCCGCTGGCCGTGCACAAGACGGTCGGTGAAGCCATCGAGCGTGCCCGAGCGGGCCAGGGTCCGACGCTGGTGGAATCCAAGGTGTACCGGCTGTCCGCACACGGGAACATCATCGCGCCTCCGGGTGTGCCGCTGCATTACCCGGAGCACGAGGCCATTGCCGTGTTCGGTAAGCGTGAGGAGTACGAGGCGGCACTTCGTGGCGATCCGGTGCCGCGCTTCCGCGGCATCCTCATACAGAACGGCACACTCACGTCCGCCAAGGCGGACGAGCTGTCTGCGCGAATCGCGAGCGAGATGCAGGAAGCCGTGACCTTCGCGCTCAAGAGTCCCTTCCCCAAGCTCGAGTCGGCACTCGAAAACAACTACGCGTAGGTCGCAGGAGACTCACATGGCACAAATGCCCTATATCGCTGCGATCGATGCAGGAATTCACCAGGAAATGCGGCGCGACCCCAACGTGCTGTATTTCGGCCAGAACCTCGCTACGACGGAGAATCACGAGTTCGTGGCGGCCTACGGTCATGAGCGGGTGCGCGTCACGCCGATTTCCGAAACGGCAGAGATCGGCATCGCCATCGGTGCCGCCATGGCGGGGCTGCGCCCGGTCGTGGAGCTCTACATGGCCGAGTTCATGCTGGTGGCGATGGACCAGGTGGTGAACGAGGCGCCCCGGTTCCGCTACATGTCCGGCGGTCAGGTGAAGGTCCCCTTGGTGCTCAAGGCCGGCTATGGGTTTACCGCCGGCTGGGCGGGCCAGCACACCGGCTCACTCACCGCACTCTTCATGGGTGTCCCGGGCCTCAAGGTCGTGGTTCCCTCCACGGCCGCTGACGCCAAGGGACTGATGGCGAGCGCGATCCGGGACGACAACCCGGTGGTATTCCTTCACCACTACATGCTGACGCTTGAGCACGGCGAAGTTCCGGATGGTGAGTATCTGGTGCCGCTGGGTAAGGCCGACATCCGTCGCGCCGGAGGCGACGTCACGATCGTTGCAACGGGCTGGATGGTTCCGCGCGCGCTGGCCGCGGCCGAGCAGCTCGCGAAGACAGGGATCAACGCGGAAGTGATCGATCCTCGCACGGTTGCGCCGCTGGATCTGGAGACAATCCTTAAGTCCGTCGACAAGACGGGTCGGGTGGTCCTCGTGGACCAGGCGCCGCGCCACGCGTCCGTAACGGCCATGATCGCCGCGGACATTGCCGAGCACCGTTTCAAGGCACTGAAGGCGCCGGTCGTTCAGGTGACTGCCGCTGACACTACTATTCCGTACAGCGAGCCACTTGAAGCCTACGTCATCCCCGACGAGGCGCGCATCGCCGCTGCGGTTCACACCGTATTGAAGTGAGCAGACTGGACTGTCCCACCCATCCGGGTTAAGGGGCCCGCGCGGAAGCTGTATTCCCGGGATAGTCGGTTCCTCGGAATACGCTCCGACGACGGCCACAAGCGGAATCACCAGCAATGCTGCGCTGCACTCGCAGTACTGACGCGGCCATTGGGATGACTGGGTCACACACACTCCTAAATGCCGCGGCGCGGCAATCGAATCTTGAGATAGTTGCTCGGCCGCACACAGAACACTAATGAGAAGCGAATCAGCTCGAGCAGGGATCTCGCTTGCGTACTTCGCGTCTCGAATAAGACCACCAGGCGCCACCGCAATCCCATGAGTGGCTCCTGCATTGTTTTGGGGTCGCGTCATTCACCACTTGGAGGTTCCAGTCATGAGTAACAAACGTACGGAACTGCAAAGGGAAGTCGTTGAGGCCTTGATATCCAGTAAGGCAATCAATTTCGAGGTCGTCGGCAGTGTGCTCGCGAAGTATGGTGCGCGGGCCGCACTCGCGGGGGACTCAATCGGAGCGCTTATTCATTGGCGGGCCATCGATCTCTGCATCCCGCCCGACCCGTTCCGAGTTGGCGATATTTTAGAAGGTGGCAGAGGACCGGCACGGGAGTAGCGCGCGACCTTGATCCAAACCGGCAACGCGACCGCGCGCGTTGACCGCGATGTTTCTGGATGGACGTAGTTCAAATGGTTATTTCCGATTCGAGTGCTCTACGGGACCCGGCGGATCTGATCCGACGGGTCCTTGCATCTCTCGATCTGGCTCGCGAGATGATTCGAACATTTGGCGAGGAGCAGCCGGCAGTTGCGGACCCGAAGCGCGAAACACTGCGTGGAAGTTGGTTTTTGCGCCAGAAGGCGGTTGCTGAAACAGCGATGCTCCTTTTTTGTGTCCATCCGATTGCCAACCTCGACAAACGGATTCGCGAGCGTTCCCGGTCCCTGGCCCAGATTCTGCTTCCGCACGCCCGACATCGAGACGTCTTAGGCGCGATCTGCCTCGATCCTGGCCTCGCGGCTGACTACGCAGTTGCCCACGTTCTTCTCAGTAGCATTGGACACCCAGACGCAGGTATCGACAGTTTGCTCCGGGACAGTCTGGCAATTGCTCCGAGTTTTGGACCTGAGCGCCTGCCTCATCGTCGATTGGAGCGAGAATGGCTTGGGGGTGTTTCCAGAATCAGTCGACCTGGAGTGGGCCGCGAACGTGAGCTCTTAAGTAGTTCAATGCTCGGAAAGTCCATGGACGCCTTGGGCTCTTCCCGGTTCGATGTGTATGCCTTTACGCATAGCGCAATGTACGCGACAAGCTTTGGGCGGCAACGCCCGCATCTACCTCGTTCTCGAGCCTCGATCGTCGCCGACGCAGACGCGGCACTTGCGCTTTCCTTGGACGCGAATGATCTTGATTTGACCGCCGAAGTGGTTCTTGCGTGGCCGCTGCTGCGGTTACATTGGTCTCCCAACGCGGTATTCGCCTTCACTCTGCTCGCCGAGATTCAGGACGATACCGGCTTCCTTCCAGGATCAGCGTTCAACCGCGCTCGGTATGAGGCCTTGCGGGGGAGCGAGCGTTCTCAGTTCGTTCTTGATACTTCCTATCATGCTGAATACGTCATGGGTTTTCTCTGTGCCATCACCTTGGGCAGTGGCCGCATGCCGCCTCTCTCGGTCCCAATGTCGCGCCGCTCGCGCGGATCTGGGGAGGCGATGCTTCGCATTCTCGATGGCCCGGGCGCTGCCGCTCACTGGCTGCGTCGAGTCAGCTCGCTGTCCCCCCGCCAGCAGGACGCCATCGCGTCCTTAATGTTAACCGTAGCTCTCAGGCGCGCCAGAGTCACGGGGAACCTCTCCCTGATAGGGCAGGGGCTTGAGGCGGCTATGAAGTACGATCTGGTCGAGGGCCCAGCCGTCGCTCAGGCGGCTGCACTGCTGCGGCGGAGCGACGCACTTAAGCACTGTTTCAGCCGGGCGCGCCCGGCTTCCGAATCAAGCGGCAAACCAACCAGTTCGGACGCAGCGCCGCTCGCTCGATGTTTGCCAGTCGGGTGAAACTCCGAGCTGTTCAAATCAAGTAGAAGACGACGGCGACAGTGCAGCTGCTCATGACGCAGACGTCGTACTCTCACCCGGTCCGCTGGTGCGCCGCCAAAGGAATGGCGCTAAGGTGGACATGGCCAGTACGCTCACTCTTTAATGACGACCACCGTGCCCTCGCTGCCTTCGACCATGTCCGGCGTACTCCTCATGGGTCATGGGGGACTCGATCGGCTCGTGTATCGCACCGATCTGCCCGTCCCGAGTCCCGGCGCACGTGAGGTGCTCCTACGTGTCCGCGCTGCGGGCATCAACAACACCGATATCAACCTGCGCACCGGCTGGTACTCGAAGTCCCTCAACAACGGGGTCAGCGCCGGTGCGGGGGCGGTATCAGTCGAGAACGCAGGCTGGACGAGCGCGCCAGTTGATTTTCCGCTTATCCAGGGCGCTGACGCCTGCGGCGAAATCGTCGCAGTGGGTCCCATGGTTGACCCGTCGCGCATTGGCGAACGGGTGATTGTCGAGCCGGTGCTCAGTCAGGCGCCCGGCGCAGCCGGACCTAGCGCGGAGCCAGTCTACTTCGGCTCGGATTGCCCCGGCGCCTTTGCCGAGTACGTCAGTGTACCGTCGACTAATGCACACCGGATTACGAGCAGGCTGAGCGATGCGGAGCTCGCTTCGTTTCCCTGCTCCTACTCCGCCGCGGAGAACATGCTGGCGCGCGCGGGGCTGCGCGCTGGCGAGAAAGCATTAATCACGGGTGCGTCGGGTGGTGTCGGCTCTGCAGCGGTGCAGCTCTCGAGGCGCCGAGGCTGCGACGTTGTGGCGCTCGCCGCGCCGGAGAAGGCCAAAGAGGTCGGACTTCTCGGTGCGACCCTCGTCCTGCCCCGCGACGCGGATCTCGACGCCCTGGAGGGTAAGTCAGTCGACGTCGTGATCGACGTCGTGGGTGGCGACCGTTTCCCGGCCCTGCTTCGGGTTCTGCGACGCGGCGGTCGTTACGCTGTCGCGGGAGCCATCGCAGGTCCAATTGTCGAGCTCGACCTGCGCACACTGTATCTTAAGGACCTCAGGCTGATCGGTTGCACGATTCCGGAGCCGGGCGTCTTCAGGGATCTGGTCGGTTACATTGAGCGCGACGAGATCCGGCCCCTCGTCGCGCGCACTTATCCGCTGGCTGCGATCGCGGACGCGCAGCGCGACTTCCTCACCAAGCGACATACGGGGAAGATCGTGCTGTTGCTGTAGAAAGAGGGATGTCTGGCGCCGGAAGTTAAGGCTGTGTCGCGTTCGTGGAAGCAGCTATAGCGGCCAGTCAAATTGCGGCATCCATGGACCACAGCACCGCAGTCCATGGATGCCTGATCACGGCAGGTGGTTAGGGCACCCGCCATGACTAACCCAAACCTTACGATGCTTTACAAGCCTAAACTCTATCTCGCTGTGGGGTGAGATAGGAGGGCTGGTCGCGACAGATCTGGATTCCGTGGTCTGGCGCAGGCGGCCAGGTTCGGAGATCCCTGACGGGCATTCACCGACTCTGAGATCCGCGCAGTGCCGGCAACAGTACCCTCGTGGCCCACGAGACTGGGTCGCCCACGGGCAAACAAGGAGTAGATAAGAATGGAAACCGTGACCTGCGACCTGGCTGAGAGGCTCGAGATAGCGAAGCGCCGCCCGTGATCCACCTTGCCGCTGCCCGCTATCTCGTGCTGTTCGGAAGCAACCGTGTCCGAGCTCATGCCAGTATGATGCGGAATCAGTCCGGGCTCCGGCTCGCGATGTCGTCTGACTTCACCGAGACGAGCCGTTTCGCGTCGCTCTCGGAGGGCGACGGAGTGTTCTTAGAATCCCTGGGTGCCGCCGTCCTACGCGCTGACCCCGATCAGATCCGCTCGCTGCGCGAATGCACGCGGGGACGTCCGCTTAGAATCGAGCGCGCGCGTTGCCTGCGTGCGAGCGGTTCCGTGCCGGATTGCGCGGCACATAGTGCGTCATTTGCAGACACCGCCTCAGCCACCTGGGGATTGCAGGCCACACGAAGCTCGTCCCGTTACACCGGGCGCGGGATACGCGTCGCGGTGCTGGATACGGGAATTGACCTGGAGCACCCGGATTTCACCGATGGCGAAATCATTTCGCACTCCTTCGTTCCTGGAGTCACGATCGATGATCCCAACGGTCACGGAACCCATTGTGCGGGAATACTGCGCGGTCCGAAGCACCCCGCTGCGCGACCCCGCTACGGGGTCGCCTCCGACGCCGCTCTGTATATCGCCAAGGTGCTGGACGATCAGGCCAACGGTTCCGACGGCGACATTCTCGCAGGCATCGACTGGGCAATCAGGAACGGTTGCGCTGTCGTCTCCATGTCACTCGGTACGGCCGTGCTCGCGGGCGCTGCCCATTCTGGGGTGTACGAGGAGATCGCTCGGCGTGCGCTCGCCGCCGGAAGTCTGCTGATCGCCGCGGCCGGAAACTCCAGCGCGCGGCCGGCCCGGGTAGCACCCGTCGAGCACCCCGCGAACTGTCCCTCGATTGTCAGCGTGGGTGCCGTAGGTCCCGACCTGGCGCTGGCGCCGTTTTCGAATGCGAACGAAGACGCCGAGGATTGCGGAGTGGATCTGGTCGGCCCCGGCATTGCGGTGGGGTCGTCGGTTCCCCGGCCGACGTTGTATGAGACCCAGAACGGCACGAGCCCGGCGGTACCCTACGTTGCCGGCATCGCGGCGCTGCTCGCCGAAGCGCACCCGGAGGCACGCGGTGCGGCGCTGCGCGATCTCCTGCTGGAACGGGCACTCGCGCTGCCCAACGCGGAGCGCGATGCCGGAGCCGGTCTTGCGCAGGCGCCACAGTAGTCACTGCGCGAAGCCCTGCTCGGTTCGCCGCGCCGCCCGGGTACCGGAGCGCGCGATGCTCCGCGTGAAGGTGGCCGTCGCCGTGGCGGATTCGGCCCGCACGCACATCTACGAGGTGGCCGCGGCGTGCCGGGCGGCGGGGCTTGAGCACACAGCGACCCTGTCGGAGGTGGGTCTCCTGATGGGATCGGTGCTGGCAGGGGACCTGGTCAGGCTGCGCCACGTTCCCGGCGTCCTCACGGTCGAGCTCGAACGCCGCCTTCAGCTCAGGCAACTCGAATCAGTGCGCGGCGCCGGTCCCGGGAGTGCGCAGACTGAAGGAGAACGCGTCGCGCTCGTCCGGCAGGCCGCGCCCGTGCTGGATCTGGAGTGAGTAGCGGCCGCTGCCGAGGCGTGCGGCGGCGGCGTAGAGATGAATGTAGCCATCAGTCCCCAGGCCCAGCCCGGTGACGCTGGCAATCGGTTGCGGGGACGCAGGTCCGTCGCCCTGCAGCAGCGTCGCGCGATACGGCGTACCGGTCAGGCGCGTCGTGGGAGCGGCGCGGAATTCAACGAGCCCACTCGCGGGAAGATTCAGTGCCGGCGCGCTCACCGCTCGTGTTGCGATGAACGTGAAGTGGGCGGTCACCGCGGAAGTGCCACCAGCGGCACCGGTCGACTCAAGCGCCGCCGTCAACAGCGGGGAAGCCGTGACGCGTGGCTGCTCCACCCAGGCGAGGAGTGCCAAGCCGGCGACACCTGCGGCCGCGAGCAGTGGTACCCACACCCGAAGTTTCGCCTGGGCCCGCTCGGCATGGGCGCGGTAGTCCTCTATCTTCAGCTGCTGCAGCCCTTCGCGCAGCCGCAGCGAACGCTCGACTTCCAGCACCAGGGCGGGGTCCCGCACCAACCGCTCCTCGAAAGCGCGCTGCTCCTCGTCCGACATCCGTCCGACGATGTAGTCCTGCATCCGTTCGAAGTCGCGCGCCACATCTATCACTGTACGTCTCCCGTGACTGATTCCATGGCTTGGCTCATCGCTGCTGGTGAAGCGTCTGTCGCTTCATCACGCACGTTCACGGCCAACGTTCCTTGGCCCAGCAGCAGCCCGATCGCGAAGAGCGTCAGCAGGTCGGTCTTCCACCAGCCGCGTCGTTCGGCGAGTTCCCGGAACCGGTTGCGTGCGCGAAAGATCACGCGATTGAAGTGTTCATGCGACAGGTGCAGGTCCTTGCAGATCTGCTCCTTCTCCTCGTCATTCAGATAGAAGCGCAGCAGCAGCTCCCGATCCCGCGCCGCGGGCATTTCATCGAGCATGCGGCGCGCCGCCGCGGCCCACTGGGGTCGGCCCACCTGTTCCCAGTCGGCATCCCCTTCGTTCGCCTGCAGCTCGTCCACGGCGTCCGCACTGGAGACGCCGGTGCGGTCCTTGCGACGATGATTGCGCAGGTGATTGAGCGCGACGCGATAGAGATATCCCCCGACATTCTCCGGGTGGGCAATCTCACCGTTGCGAAGCTTTTCGAGCGTGGTGACGGCGGCGTCCTGCAGGATGTCCGCCGCCACATCCGGGTCATGAACGCGCCGCAGAATCAGGGCGCGCAGGCCAGGATAGTCGCGATAGACTGCCGCGAGATGCGATACCGGGTCAGGTAGCGGCGCGGGAACGTCGGCTTGCGGGGGAAGCATCGCCACGGGTGCTGCTTGTTCATCAACACCGTTCATAACTGCAGTATAAGCCCCTGCCACCGTAAGTCGCAGCCGCGTCATGACCGGTACCTCTGGGCGGCGTGGACCTTCGCCGCCGCGGTCCTGGCCGCCTCCGGAGCGGCCCCGGCCGGGCCTCCTTCCTGCCAGAGCACCTTGGGCCCTGCGTCCGTTGTTGGCAAGCCACTCGCCATCCGGGCAACCTTGCCGGCCGAAGAGAGCCTGGTGCTCGTGGTGGGGCACCGCTACCTCATCGAAGTCGACGAGCGCGGCAACGATGCGCGGGTGGAGGTGCTCGACGCGGCAAACCACGCGATCGCCACGGCGGATCACCCGGAGCGACGCACCGGCACCCGCCGGGCGGTGCTGACAGTGTCAGCTGCCGCCCCGATCACCGTGCGTGTTGCCGGGAAGGAACATACGGGTACCGGGGGGGCCGCCACGGTCCGCGCGCATGACCTGGCGAACCTTGTGGGCAGGCCCGAGTGCCTGCGGATGTTCGAGACGCTGTCGAAGGCCGATGGCGACTATGCGCGGGCCGGGGCCATTACCAGTGGGGATGCAACGGGTGGCGCCAGCGCGCGGGATGCCTTCCAGCGGGCCGCCGCGGGCTACGCCGACTCCGAGCGTCAGCTTGCAAGTACGGGCGACCGCAGGCTTCGTGGCGAGACGGCCCTGGCACTGGCGGGCGTCGAGTACCACAATCTTCAGGATTGGACGCAGGCCGCGCAGTGGGCGCGCACCGCCGCCGAGTTGCTCGGGGACGAGGACCCGTACCGGCGTGCGCGCGCGCAGGCCCTCGAGGCGGCGGCGTGGATCGAGCTCGGACCGAGCGCCGCCATTTCAACAGGATCGGGTGCGCCCGGGACCGGGCTCATCGGGCGCGCGCGCCAGCAGTCGCAGGCGCTCGCCGAGTTTCACCTGCGGCGCGGGGAGACCTACGACGCGGCGCTCCAGATGGCGAACGTCACAATGACGTACCTGTATGAAGGGCGCTACGCCCCGTGCCTCGACGCGGCCTCAGCCGCCAGCGATCTGTTCGGCAGCATCCAGGAGACAGAGAGGCGCGCGCAGGGCTGGCAGAACCGCGCGCTGTGTCTGTGGGGCCTGGGACGCCTGCCGGAGGCCCTGCACTGGTTCGAGCGTGCCCTCGCCGATCTCACGCCTGATCCCTACCCGGTCATTTATCTGGGCGCCAACAACAATGCGGCGCTGGCGCACTATGCCCTGGGGCACTTCGATGAGTCGCTGCGCCTGTTCGATGGCGCGCTCGCCGTGGCCCGCCGTGTCCAGTCTCCCCGGGATGAGGCGCAGAGTCTCTATGGCATCGGGCTCGACTACTACGCCATCGGAGACCGCGAGCGGGCACAGGAGTTTCTCGAGCGCGCACTCGCGATTCGCACCGTCGCCCTGGACGGCCGGGGCCGCATGGCAACACTGCGTGCCGTGGCCACCATCGATGCGGAGCAGGGCAGGTTCGATGACGCACTCGCGGCCGATCGCGAGGCGCTCAGTCTGGCGCTCGCCCCGGCCGCCGTCGCCCACATCCGGATTCAGCTGGCACAACACACCGCCGCGGGCGGGCATCCCGAGGATGCGAAAGCGCAGCTCGATGAAATACTGGCGGCGCCGGATGCCGATCGCCTCGTGCAGGCCCAGGCACTGCTGCAGCGCGCCCGCGTATCGCGTCAGCTCGGGCGCCCGCGTGAGTCGGTCGCCGACCTGAACCGCGCCCGGCCGCGCTTGCACGAGCTCAGTAGCGTGGTCGAGGAGTTCGAGGCGAACCTCGAGCTCGCGCGCGCGTACCGCTCGCTGGACGAACCGCGTCTGGCGCTGGCGGCCGTGGAGCGGGCGCTGGCTGAGTCCGACGCGGTCCGGTCACAGAGTGCGAATCCTGAGCTGCGCATGCAGCTGGAAGCCCCACTGCGCCCCGCCTACGACCTGAAACTCGATCTGCTGCGGGAGAGTTACGAGCGGGCGACGCTGGCGGGCCACACCCAGGAAGCGCGCACACTGGCGATAGCGGCGTTCGTGACCGCGGATTTCTCGCGCGCTAGGTCCTTCGCCGATGTCGCGGCGCAACAATATTCGCCGGCGCTGCGACGCGAGCTCGCCAGCGAGTTTCGCCAGCGGGAAGAGCTGTACCAGGAACTGGCGGCGCGCCGCTTTGCCCTCGACGCGCGGCTTGACCGCAATGGCGCCTCCGACCCCCGCGCCCGACACCTGCTGGCAGACATCGCCGAGCTGCAGCGAAAGGCCGACGCGGTCAACACCGTGATCGCCCGGCGGACGCTGGCCGCCGGCGTGCATCAGGGCCCTCAGTCCGCGCACGCCGGCCTCCCGCCACTGCCCGGGGAGTCGGCGCTTATCTCCTATTGGCTGGGGGCGGACTCGGCGTATGCCTGGGTGGTGTCGTCATCGGCCATTATCTGGACGCGTCTGGATTCCACGGCGGTGATCAGCGCGGCGGCGGTCGAGTTTCATCATGCGCTCACGCGACTGGTCGATGTCCCGCTCGAGCGGCGGCTGCAGGACGGCCGCACGCTGTACGACCTCATCCTCCGACGGCTGGAGCCGTCGCTGTCCGATGCCAGGCTGTGGCTCGTGATCCCGGACCGCGCGCTCGAGTACGTGCCGTTCGCGGCGCTGCGGACCGCGGACGGCCGCTTCGTCGCGGCGCAGCGCGACATCGCGCTGGTGCCTGCCGCGTGGATGCTGGACGCGAAGGCACGGACCGCCTCCGGCAGTCCCCACGGCCTGTTGCTGGTGGCCGACCCGGTCTACCAGCCGGACGATCCAAGGCTCACCGCCCTGGGGCCTGTCATTTCCGACGGCCACCCGCGCGCGACGCGCGCCGCCCTGGATCCGGAGCATCGCGACCTGCAGCGCCTGACCTACACCTCCCGCGAAGCCGCCGGCATTGCCAGCGAATTCGCGCCCAAGGAAGTAGTGCCGCTTCTGGGACTGGACGCGACCCGCGAGCGCCTGCTCGCGCTGGACTGGTCGACATTCCGCTTCATCCACATCGCAACCCACGGGACCGTGGATGCGCGGGTGCCGCAGCTGTCCTCACTCATGCTCGGATCCTTCGACGCGAGTGGCCGCCGCGTCGATGGCGCGGTGCGGGTCGCGGATCTGTCGCTGGAGACTCTGAACGCGGAAGTGGTGGTCTTCAGCGCCTGCGAAACGGCGCTCGGCAAGGAGGTCGTGAGCGAGGGACTGGTGGGCATCCGCTCGACGGCCCTGGCGCGCGGGGCACGCGCTGTGGTCGCCTCCCTCTGGCCGGTCTCGGATGAGATGGGCGCGCGGCTGATGACAGAGTTCTATCGACGCCTGCTGCGCGACTCGATGATGCCCGCCCAGGCACTCGGCGCCGCCATGCGTTCGGAACTGGCCAGCGACGGATCCGCGGACCCGTCGCTTTGGGCGGCTTATCAGGTGTCCGCCGTGGCGTTCGGGCCCAGCAACCGGGTCCGCAAGGCCGACGCGTCGAAGGCTAGAACGAGCAGTTAAAGTTAGGAGGCTCCGTGGACTGCTGGATACATACGAGCGTGGTGCTCAATGACACTTGGGGCTTGGGCGCCGCTGACATCCTGAACACGCCGCTGGGGAAGAACCCGGAATTCACCCTCCGTCCGCGCTACCTGCGCGATGCCCAGGGCAACCCACAGGTCGCCCACTTCACGGTCGAGTTCTCCTCCGGCTACCTCCCGGACGGCTGGCAGGGGGCTACCTTCACCCCGATGGGCGTGGATCCGGTGCAGGGAATTGCCGGCTTGCCGGAGTGGGATCCGGTGCACCAGACCAGCTACCGCGACAAGATCAACAAGGCGGCGGCGAGTCTGGGGAACTCACGCACCGAGCGCCTCGAGGGCGTCATTCCGTATCTCGGCGCCAAGGGCGGGGTGGGCTACGACACCGTCCGCCTGTTCTACGTCACCGACGCCGTCAAGTCCTCCCAGTCCCCGCACCTGGTGGTTCTCAAGACCGCGACGCTGGTCGACATCCCAGGGAACGTGCGCTCGCGCCAGGACGGCACGGGTCAGGGGCCGCCCAGGAAGTAGATGGACACGAGCGCGGATTGCGCATCGGCGAGTGAACCAGATCTAAAGTTGCCACAGGGACGTGGCATCTGCCTGTACACGCGGCGCACCCCGCTGCGTGTCTCACGCAGAAGCGAGCGCCCGTCTTAGCACGAGACCGTGGCTTCAGGGCCGGCCGCAGCCGGAGTCGGCTCTTGCGGGGGCGCTGCTTCCCACCGGTGGCGGCTCCCCGAGACTGGTGATCAGTGCCTGCCACGCGGTTACCTGCAGGTCCGGCAGCGGCGCGTGGATCGGCCATTCAGGCGCTTCACCGCAGATCCAGCGTGACACCTGCTGCATCGACTTCGAGCCGGGAACGGGCGACGCACAGAAGGCGGTGTGCGGATCAAAGAGGGCCGTCCACAGCACGCAGATGTCCTGGTGGTTGAGATAGGCGTAGGAGGTGTGGCCGCGCACCTGGCTCAGCCACTGTTCCAGGCGGTTGCCGAGCCGCGGGACCAGCGGGTTGGAGACGCGGATGGTGTCGGCGTACATCCAGTGCGTACCGAACCCGCCGCGCGAGCGGAAGGCGAGGGGCAGCGGCAGGTAGTGCAGCCGCAGCGGGGGAGCACCCAGCTCGTGGAGCCTCGCGTTGAGGCTTGCCACCAGTTCTGCGGTCAGGCCACCGTTGATGCGCTCCTTCGAGCCGCCGGTGGCGGCGCCGACACCGCGGTCGTCGGTGTAGTCGTAGGTGACCGCCGAGGCTTCGATCGCGATCACATCGATCTGCGGCGGCGGGCGCGGCCGGTTCCAGGCCCTGAGCACGCCGCGCAGCTCGTAGAGTGCCGACACCAGTCCCAGGTTTTCCGTCGCGCCCCCGTCGGTGACGAAGTACGAGTAGCCGACGCAGCGCCTGTCCGGCTGCGCAAGACGCACCCGGGCATTGGAGAACACCGGCGGGAAGTTGGCGTTGAGCGCCGCCGCCGCCGCGAGTCCGACGTCGGGATCGCGGATCACCTTGTAGTCGAGGCCGACGTCCGGCATCACCATGGGCGGCTGGGGGAAGCCAGCCACGTTGCGCGCGTTGGTGAAGATCAGCCGGCTGCCGGCGAGGGAGGCAAAGGGCTGTGACTGGGTCGCGCACGGGTCCTCCGGCCGCAGCACGCCGACGTGATCCCTGAGGATCTCGGAGTCCGGCCACGGATGACCGCTGATGGTCGTGTTCAGGATGAGGGCGGGCCCTTCAAGCTCGCTGAACGTCGTTATTGGGCCGTTGAATACGCGGCGCGCGAAGCTCTCCGCCAGGAGTTCCCCCAGGGGCACATTGGCGGCGATGCGCAGTTCCCCGACGCCATCGAGCACATCCTCGATGAAGGGCTCGGTGACGACGTGCTTGAACGTGTCCCACGCAGCCGGTGTGCTTGCATAGGCGCCCGCCAGTTGCGGATGGCTCGCGTAGTAGGCGACCGCCACCCCACCGCCGGACACGCCGCTCAGGAGCACGATGTCCTGCGTGCGATCGATCTGCGCCAGGCCCTGCAGCGCGGTCGCCGTGTAGAGCGCTGCGCGCGTGCCGCCACCGGAGGCCGCCACGACCAGCGCCGGCCGCTCGTGTTCCGCGCGCGCCTCGAGTAGCGCCTCCAGGTCCACGCCGCCCGTGAAACCATCGTTTGCAACCTCCCGGGCCGCGACCAGGCGGTAGGCCGCCAGTGGCGCGTTCCAGTCGCGTTGCCACAGCAGCAGCGCCCCCGCCACGCCGAGCAGGGCGAGATTCACACCGGCGAAATAGGTCTTCACCCGGCGGCGGATGTCATTGGCCGCCAGGGTTCCCGGCGCCAGCCGGTCAAAGAGGTCGATCAGGCGGTAGATCGTGAAGGCGTGGCCGAGACTTTGTTCGCCCCGGGGGGCGTTGCGTCGTTCGAAGGCGCCCTGCACGCAGAACTCCCCGATGCTCTGCAGCGCGACGACGCGCTCGGCCGGGAAGATGATCACGTCGCTCCCCGGCGGGTTGCCCCTGAAGGGGTAGTCGACGACGCCGTCGCGACCGCCATCGGCCGCGCCGAGCACGGCGAGCAGGCGCTCGGCGATCCAGCGGTTGATCCAGTATTCCGCGAACCACAGCGTCATGTAGGCGCCGACGATCAGGGCGGCGATGATGCCCACCGGCGCCGCATCGAGGATCGTCGACACGTACTGCACGTCGAAGAGCCTCAGGACGGCGAGCGCGATCACCCCGATCGACACGAATAGCGGGGAGCCGCTCAGGAACCAGCGCTGCACCAGCTGGATCAGCTCCTCCCAGCGCTGCGAGACGCTGCCGTGTGCGAGCAGCATGACCGCGAATGCCGTGACCAGCGAGACCACCAGGAACAGCCAGTGCGTGGGCAGCATCACGGCGAACAGCGAGGGCAGCAGGAGGAGATGCAGCGGGTGGTACACCACGCCGTTGACGAGCGCCGCCACGATGCGCAGGCCGCTCAGGTCCGGCTCGGTGCGCGTGAAATCAAACAGCTGCGTGGACCGGAAGGCCCGCAGGAAGGTCCTGCGGGTGCCGAGACTGAGGTTCGCCATCACGAGCGCGGCGAGACAGCGCGCGGCGAACACCACCAGCAGGAGCGCCGCGAGGAGTACAAAGAACGTCTGCGGGTAAGGGCCCCCGGTCGCCTCGCGCGCGCCCTCTCCGCCGACAAAGTAGAGCACCACGGCGGTCATCATCCACAGCACGCTCGCCGTGACGAGCTGCACGATGCCCCGCCGGGGCTCGCGCCAGCTCCACATGAGCGCCCCCACGGCCAGGAGCAGCGCGAAGAGCGACACCTGCCAGAGGCCGCGCCCCACGTGGTGCGCAGTGGCGCAGACGTCCGGATCGTAGTGGCTCCTGATGAGAGTCACGCCGGCCAGGGCGAACGGCACGATCGCCACCCCGGCCCCGAGCAGCAGCAGGAGGAAGGCCGTGATGAGGCGGATGCGCGTGTGGCGATCGACCGCCTTCAGCGTCCGGCGCACCTGGCCCAGGCTGCGGGGTAGCTGCCGCCACTCGTCCCAGCGCTTGCGCAGAAAGCCGAACGTGAGCGCCACGGTGGCGCCGAAGGCGTGGGCATGCTCCAGCGCCCTTTGCACGGCGACTTCGTCAGGTGAGGCGGCTGGTTGCGCCTGAGCCAGGTGCTGCGCGGCGCGGCGCACCAGGCGCGAGGAGATCTCGTAACTCAGCGAGATCAGCATGCCTATCGCGGCGAGCGTCAGGAGCGATCCGGAGAGGATCCGCAGTCCTTCGGCGACGTGCCAGCCGAAGCTCTGGCACAGGGTGGTGAAGGTCGGTCCGAAGACCACGAGGGAGGACACGACCGCGTACGCCAGGAAAAACGGCCACGGGGTCGTGCTGGTCCTGATGAAGGTGTGTGTCGGCGGCGGTACGGTGACGACGCCGAGCCGGTAGGCCCGAAACTCCATCCAGCGCCAGATGCTGTCCAGGATGTAAGGGACGTCGCTGAACGCCGCCTCAACTAGGGGGTTCGGATTTTCCTTGCTCATGGGCAGCCCATGGTCTGCGTGGATTCAGCGACGAATACTAGGCACTGCCTGTGCACGGAGGGTACGCCACGGTCGCGCAACCTGCTGTCGTGGCGGATACCGGGACGCTTCAGCTAACTCGAAACCGCATGCACGGCATCAAGATGCCGGCGAAGCGACTGCGCCCAGAACTCGAGCAGCCGCCGCGCCTCGGCGGTATTGGTCACGCGGTTGGCGACCATGTTGCGGCTGTAGTTCACGTTGCTGCCGGGATCGATCACCCGGGCGAGAATCGTGTTGGTCGAGGAGTCCCACAGTTCCAGATAAAGCGTCATCTGGCCAGCCGAGCTCACCACGACGGTACTCATGCCGGCGCTCATGAGGTCCGGTGCGGTGACCCGCAGGTTTACCAGCGCCGGTCGCAGCACGAGTACGTCCGGGGCGGCCACGTCGACGACCTGGTAACCGCCGTTCTTCTGCAGTTCCTGGGTGAAGACCTTCTTGAACTCTTGGGCGAGCTCGCTTTTGATCCGGTCCATGTCGGCGGTCGTCACGCGCTGGTTCAGACCCACCGCCTGGTCGTTGTAGTCACGCTGCCAGTCCTTGGCGAATTCCACGAAGCAGTCGAGGATCGCGACGCGCTTGTACTGGTCGAACCTGGCGCCGGGCTTGAGGTAGACGATGCGGTCGCCCTTGCGCGGCTGCAGCTGCAGGCCCTCCTTGCTGACCTGCGGCAAGGCCTCGTCGGCGGTCACGGGCACTGCTGCGGGGATGAGGCCCAGCCCCAGGGCGATGACGGTGATCCCGGCAAGTCCCTGTGCCCTCGTGCGCGTTCTCATGGTCCTTCTCCCGTTGCGAGCAGCGGCGTCACGATCTGCTCCAGTCGTTCAGCTGTCCAGCCGGGATTCCTGGCCTTCCAGCCATTGTCACGCAGCTGCCCGGCGCGATCGATCGTGAAGTTCACCGGCAGGCGCCAGATGCGGCCGTAGCCGGGCGCACTCGACTGTGACGCTAAGCCCACCGGGAAGCTCAGTGTCTGCGCCACCTTGCGCACCTGGATCATGGTTTCCGGGGTGTCCAAAGTAAAGCCGAGCACCTTGAGGCCGCTGCCCGCGTGTGCCAGCGCGTACTGCGACAGCAGGGGGAGTTCGTCGCGGCACGGCACGCACCAGGTCGCCCAGAAGGTGAGGATGACGACGCGGCCGAGGAGCTCGGATGTGGCGATGCGCTCACCGTCGAGCGTCACGAGCGTGGCGGCCGGTGCCGGCGCGCCCACCCGCAGCTCGTTCGCCCGCGCGCGTGACCCGGCCAACTCCTGCCAGGCGAAGAGCGTCGCCGCGCCGCCCTTGAGCGCGGCGCGGCGCGACAGCAGCGGCGGCGGTGGTTTACAGGGCATAGCTGGCACCGACGCTCGCGGTGTAGCGCGGAAAGAGCTGGTAGCCGTACAGGTTGCTGTACACGGGCACCTGCACGAACGCGAACAGCTGCAGCCGCGGCAGGACATTCGCGCTGAGCCCGGGACTCAAGTACGCAACATTGCCGGCGGTGTTCTGCACGTCGGCCAGCGCGCCCTGGTCGGGGGACTTGTGCAACAGGTTCACCTGCAGCTGCGGCACCCAGCGTGGGCTGCCGGCGTAGCGCAGGCCGAAGCTCACCGTGGTGGCATTGCCGGGACGGAAGTCGTTGCCGGGCTGGTCCATGTGATGCTTCACGGCGCTCTGGAACTGGCCGTTGACGAACACGTCGAAGTCCTGGCTCACCGCCTGGTAGTAGTAGGCACCCACGATCACATCCGTGCTGCCGGTGCCCGGCTGCAGGCTGGCATCCAGGGGCTCACCGGCCAGCGGCCCGCCGTTGAACTTGACCGCCGTGCCGTATTTGCCGCTGGGCACTTTGACCCCGAGCTGCACGCCCAGGTTGTGGGTCGGCAGCCACCCCTGGTAGCTGCCGATGAGCCGCAGGTCCCCGACGCTCGAGCTGCTCGAGCTGCTCAGGTCCGGCAGCGGCTGGGTGGAATCAAACTCCCCGTAGGTCGAGTGCGTGCGCGCCACGTACGGCACGAAGAGCGTGACGTTCCAGGCAGCACTGGGGCTGTAACTGACACCTGCGGTGATGTAGCGGTTGAGCGTCTCGCGCTCGAGCTCCGTGCCGTCGGGTACCCCGGATACCGCGTGCGTGCCGCTGCGCAGCTGGTCCTGGTGGATGTAGTCGTACTCGATGCTCAGGCGCCAGCCGGCGCTGCTGGAGTAACCCATCGCTGCATCGGCACTGAGCGTGCAGCCGCAGCTCGCGCAGCCCTGGGCCGGCTCAGGAAGCAGACCCGTTGCCGGCAGCACGAGGAGGAGAGCCGCCGCACGACACGAAAGGCGCCTCGCCGGCGCGGTCAGCGGCGCGCCCCTCGCGCGCCGCCATAGATAAGAGTTCATAGAGCCTCGCCTGAATCAGATGCTTGGGAACTCAACGTGGACGCGCCACGACCCGGTGAAGACCGGCGCTGCGTGGGGCGGACGTTAACGGCTCAGGCGGAGGCGGGCGGGGCGCGGGGCGATTGCTGGCGGGAGGGTCCGAAGCGGGCGTGAACCTGCGCCGTGGGTGTGGGCAGCGTGTCGGCCGCGGCGGCCGGGGCCCCGGTGAGCACCGGCAACGCCGGCAGCGGGGCGGGACCTGCGCTTTGTGCATACGGACAGGTCGGGTCCAGGTGCGCGTGGCCGGCGTGATGGTGGCCGGCGTGCTGGTGCGGGACGCCCGGCGCATCCGTGTCGCACAGCACGATCGCGGGCTGCCCGTCGACGGGCGCGAGCATGAAGCCTGCGGGCACCAGCGCCCGGAGCGCGAGCATGATGAGGACGAACGTCGTCCAGCGGCGATGGCCCGCCTCCTGCCGCTTCGTCGCGGTGCGTGCGCGGCTCATCAGACGAAGCCGTGGGTGATGGCGTAGGCCGCCACCGCCGCCGCCGAACGCAGTCCCAGCTTGCGCATGAGGTTGGTGCGGTGCTTTTCCACGGTCTTGTGGCTCAAGGACATCAGCTGCGCCATCTCGCGCGTACGGTAACCGCGCGCGATCAGGGCGATGACTTCCTGCTCGCGGTTGGTGAGCGCCTGCGACGGACCCGGGCTGCCGCGCTCGGCGGTGCGGGCGTGGGCGTTCATCACCCGCTCCAGGGCCGGCGGGCTGACATAGGTGCCACCGGCAGCCAGGCGCTGCACCGCCGTGAAGAGCTCGTCCCGGCTCTCGTTCTTCAGCACGTAGCCGTCCGCGCCGGCGTTGAGGGTGGCTTCGATGAGTTGTTCGTCACGGCGCAACGAGAGTACCAGCACCCGCAGTTGCGGCCAACGACGCTTCAGGTGCGTGATGGTCTGGGGATCGGTCTTCAGGGTCACCGAGAAGTCCATGATCAGAAGCTGCGGCTTGAAGGCCGTGAGCGCCAGCATCGCCTCGCGCCGGCTGCCGGCCACGGCAATGACTTCGATGCCCTTCTCACTCTGCAACAGCGCGCACAGGCCGTCGCGCAGGATACCGGGCTCATCCAGCAGCAGGATCTGGGTGCTGGGGCGCTGTTGCCCCGGGCCCCGCGTCGACTCGCGGGCAGCCGCAAGGCTCGCCGGGGGCGCCTCGCCGCTCGCAGAGTGTTGCTGGCCCATCACGGCTGAGGTTAGGCCAAGGTGGGAGCGATTTCTGTACAGGATTTCCCTACCGGTACATCTGGTATTGCGCTGCTCGCTGTGAGGGTTAGGATGTCACCACTTCGGCCAGCGTGGCACCTGACAGGCCACGCGTCGTTGCCTGCCCCACATACAGGAGGACCAATCAGATGTGGTGGAAGTTAGCACTGGCCTATCTGTCTGCACTGCCTGCCGTGCTGTGGATCATCTACCGCTCCGGCGAGGCCTTGAGCGAATCGCACCACCCCGTCTCACGGCGTGACGCGCCGGGGTGGGGACGCCGCTAGCAGCGGCCGCAACGCTCGGCAAGGCGGGTCCGGGTGCGTGCACCCGGTCCGGCCGCCGGCGCGGTCACCCTGGGACTTTCAGTTCTCGCCGTTCATGTGCTGCACGAAGCGCCGCAGCGCGGCGCGCCGGTCTTCCCACAGCTCGTAGCCGAGCGGTGTGCCGGCGGACTCCGCTTCCAGCGCCAGGTGGCGCGCCTCGGCGAGAAAGCGCAGCGTGGCCAGGTCACTCCCGTACACGTTGGGCGGCCCGCTGGTGCCGGGGGGCGCGTGCACCGGCACCCCGATGCCGGCCTCGTGCGCGGAGTGTCCGCGGAGCGTGAGCGGGATGCGCCGGTCATCGGCCTGCAGCACCATCGGTTCGGCGGCGGGTAAGGGGTCGGGGCGCAGTCGCGGGTCAACCGTCGACCAGTTGTACCCGATGATGACGTAGCTCACCTTGCCGGCGCGGTTGACGGCGGCGGCGGCGAGCGTCACGTAGTCGCGGGCGTTCACCGCCAGGTCCCGCCGCGCGTAGGCGAACACCAAAGGCTCGCCCACCACCGTGATGGTGGCGGCGGTGTCCTCGTCCAGGTATTCCTGCGGCTCCTTGTCGCCGGCGAGCGCAGCATAGGCACAACCGGTCAGGAGCACCGCCAGCCAGCCGGTGCGAAGCGTGCGCACGAGGCGGCGCATCAGTGCCGAAAGCCGAGCCGGTAGGACACGCTGACATAGTAGCGCGTCGTATTCTGGGTCTGCACGAAGGCCCCGCTCTGCAGCTGCAGGAACGCCTCGCGGCTGCCCAGCTGCCCGCCGACCTCCAGCTGGAACAGGTTGAGTCCGCGCTGGTAGTCCAGCAGCAGCGAGGGAATGAAGGTGGTCTGCGTGCTGCCGTCGCTCGTGGTCTTGAGCCGGTCGACCGTCAGGCGCGGGCCCAGGCGCCAGGCGCCGGTGATGACGAAACGGCTGTTGGCGCTGATGGAGTCGATGCGGCCGATCTCGGTGTTGCTGTGGGTGAAGGTGAGCACGTTGAAGTCGCTCGCCTGGAACAGGCCCGACCCATACACCTGCGCCTGGTAGGTGAGCAGCATGCCGGTGGCCGGCACCGCCTCGACGCCGCCGGAGGCGGGCGTGGCGCCGGTCCGGGTCGCCGCCACGATGCCGGTGATCTGGAAGCGCTGGCCGATGGGCTTGGTGGCCGTGAAACTGAAGATGGACGAGACGGCGGTGCGATCGCGCGCCAGCTGGTAGATCTCTTCCGGCGTGAACACCTGCTGCAGCTGCGACATGTCGGTAAAGGGCTGCCCGATGAGCGCATTGCGGGTGGTGAGCACGGGGGTGTTGCGCCGCTCGGCGTCGAAGCTCACGTTCCAGCGCGCCGGCAGCTGCAGCGTCCCGAGCAGACTCGCCGTGTTGAGCGAGTGATAGGCGACGTCATAGTCGATGACGCTGACGACGGTGGCGCGGGCCGACAGGTAGCGCCCCTCGACGCCCACCGCCTCGCGGTCGCGCAGGTTCTCGATGCGCTGCCCCGCGACGAAGACGCTGCCGTCCCAGTGCGCATTCAGCGGGGTGTACGCCAGCGCCAGGGTTACGAAGCGCTCGTCCGTCTGCGGCGCCTGGTTCAGCTGCTCCACCGGGTAGCCGGCCGCGGCGTTCACCGCCCAGGAGGGCTTGAACTGCCACGACGCATACAGCCCGTCGAAGGTGCCGAGGATGCCGTCCTGGTTGACCGCCTGGCGTCCGAGCCGGGTCAAAAGTCCCAGGGGGCGATCCACCATCTCGACGGAGGCGAGGCTGACCCGCGTGGCGCTGCCCAGGGTGCTGCTTTCCTGCCCGAAGGACTTGTCGTAACCGGCACTCAGGCGCCCCACCCAGTCGTAGGTCTCCCCGCGATGGCGGGCGAGGAGGTCCACGTCCGTGAACAGGGCATTCTCGGTGTCGCTCTGCTCGGCCGGGGGCAGCTGGGTGTTGGGTGGCGGGGCACCGTTGCTCACCCGCGAGCCGTCGTAGCGCAGCGTCTGCGCAAGTCCCCCGACCACTTCCCATCCGGAGGTGTCCCCCTCGCCGGCCCTGCCGGTGCGTGCCTTGGCTTCCGCGGCGCGCAGGATGCGCAGCCGAAAGGCCACGCGCTCGGCCGCCTCGCCCTGCGGATAGCGGCGCAGGTACTCCTCGTACTCGGCCTTGGCGTGCGCAAGCTGCCCGGAGCGCTCGCGCGCCAGGCCCAGCAGTTCCTGTGCGTGCGCGCGCTCGGGGAATTCCGGCTGGCGCTGCAGCTTGGTGAGGAGGGCCAGCGCCTTGGGGTAGTCACGCGCGGACATCGCGGCGCGCACCTCCGCCATCATGCTTTTCAGCACCTCGGGCGGCAGGGGAGGATCGCTGCCGATCTTCTCCACCGGAATTGCGGCAGCCGGTGCGGCGGCAGGGTTCACCTCGCTGGTCACCGCATCGTCCCCGATGGCGAGCCAGGCGCGCGGGTAATCCTGCAGTGCCAGGTTCAGGATCCGGTCCGCCTCGGACCGGCGCTCGATCGGACCGACCCGCAGCCGGTACCACTTCTCGCCCTCGACCATGGCCTCGGAGACGAACACCGGCGCCTTCAGGCGCTCGTGCGCGAGCTGGATGGCCTCGGGCGTGAAGGGGCTGGGTTGCGAGTCGAGATTGATGGCGAAGTTGCTCACCGTATCGGCCGGCTGTCCGACCACGATCTTGCCGCGGCCTTTGGTGCGGTCGATCAGTCGCAGCCGCAGGCCCCGCGGATCCGTGCCCTGCGCCACCACGAAGCGCTCGTTCTGCCTGAAGGTGAGCGTGAGGGTGATCTGCCCGGGCGCGAGGGACTCGAGGCGGGCGGCGGCGAGGATGTTGCCGCCGCCGGAGATCGGGGGCATTTCCGAGAGCACCTGCGCCAGGGGACTCAAGCCGCAGTCCGGCAGCGGGGCCAGCTGGACGCGCACCTCCTTGCCCTCGCTGGCGGGCAGGTTGGTGATGAAGCGCATCGAGCAGTTGAATATCACGGTCAGGTCGACCGGGTCCTCGTGGTCGGAGATCTCGATGACGTTCACCAGGCGCGTGTTGGTGCCGGTGGCAAACTGCGCCAGCGCCTCCTGCGCGCCGCAGGCGGTCAAGAAAACGAGCAGGACGAGTAGGTAGCGCGGGCGCTCAGTGCTTGAACGTCGCATCCGACACTCGATGATGCGGCCCGGGCAGACTCCTCAGGATGGTCGGCGGCGTCGTCTCGCTGTACACGTGGCAGGCGCCACTGCAGTTGGCCACCTCGCTGACCGCGTAGTTCTGCCCCTTGGTCTTCGGGTGCGCCGCGGGCTTGTAGTCCTTCGCATGGCAGGCCGCGCAGGTGCCGGCATTGGCAGGCGACGCGTAGGGCACCTGGTCGGAGTCCGAAGTGTGGCAGGCCGCGCAGGCGAGCGCGGCGCGGTGCGTACCCGGGTAAGCGGCGCTGGTGTGGCGGAAGCGGATCGCGCTCCAGTCCGGGTAAGCGTGGCAGGTGGAGCAGTCGCGCCGGGTGTTCATGTGCCCGGGCGACTGGCCCACCGCGGCGGTGTTGTTGTGGCAGGTGGCGCAGCCGCTGACGAGGCCGGTGTGATCGACCTTCGCCGGCTTCCAGGCGAGCGTGCCGTGGCAGACGTCGCACTGCTGCGTGGTCGGGATGTGGACCCGCGGCATGCCGATCGCGCGCACCGAGTTGTGGCAGGTGGTGCAGGTGTGCGGCGCGACCGCGCCATGGTCAAAGCGGGCCGGCGTCCAGGCATTGCTGGTGTGGCAGCTCTCGCAGGCGTTGGTGGTGGGCAGGTGGCGCGAGGGCTTGCCGGTGGCGGTGCGCCCATCGTGGCAGCTGGCGCAGCTGCCACGCACCTGCGTGTGATCCACGCCCCTGACCGGCAGCCACGCGAGCGTGGTATGGCAGCTCTGGCAGCTGTCGCTGGTGCTGATGTGTCCGGGCGGCTTGCCGCCGCCCGCCGCGGTGTGGCAGCTCACGCAGGCGGTGGCGCCGATGCTCGCGTGGCGGAAGGGACCTGCGGACTCGGTGCCGGGCAGCACCCCGGGCCCGACGGCATTGGGTTCCCCGCCGGTGAGGTTCGGCCGCACCGGGCGGCCCGCGCCGGCCACGGCGGTGGTCGCCACGGCCGCCTTGCCGGCGCCGGCCGCGGTGGCCGGTGTCGGGGTGTGCGAGACCCGCGCGGCCATCTTGTCGCGCGAGGAGTGGCAGCCCGAGCCGCCGCAGTCCTGGCCCGCGTGGTGGTTGGGACTGTCGCGTACCCACAGCCGGGTGCCGCTGTTGGTCTGCCACTTCATGCCGTACTCATGGCAGCTCATGCACTTCATCGAGGTCACAACCGAGTGCTTCATGACCGTGCCGGCGAAGCTGGTGAAGACCGCCGCCGAGTGACACAGCTCGCAGGCTATCTTGGCGCTGCCGTTGGGGGCCACGGCGGGGATATGGCCGGTGGCCCCGGAGGCGGGCTGCTTCAGGGTGGGCGGCGCCATGTTGTAGAAGCTCAGGCCATAGCCATGGCACTGGGCGCAGTTGCTGGCGATCCCCTTGTGCCCGGTGGCGCCCATCACGTAGAGCGCGTAGTTGCCCGCGGTGGTGTGGCATTGCGCGCAGGGCGCATTGGTCGGGATGTGGTTCGTGGGCTTGCCGGCGCTGGTCGCGTTGCTCGAGAACGTCGGCGTGGTCGTGTGGCAGCCGTTGCAGTCCCCGCTCGCGGGGTGATTGGAGTCGAGCGTCGCAGACGGTCGCGAGTCCCCGGCGGTCGTGGAGGTGCTCGCCACCATGCCGGCGAACGCGGCGGTCTGGTGACAGGTCTGGCAGCTCGGCACGGCGGTGGCGACGCTCGTGTGGCCGGCGACGGTGAGCGTCGGGGTGGTGAGGTTGGCCGCCCCGATGCGGAAGCCGCCCGCATTCACGTTGGTCGCCGTGTGGCAGCCGGAGCGGTTGCAGTCGAGCGTGCCGATCGGGATGTGGTTGCCCGGCGTGCTGACGATCGTGATGTTGGCAAAGGTCGTGGCGACGGCGGGGGCGTGACAGGTGAGGCAGGTCGTCACGCCCTGGTGCGTGCCGGTCACGGAGTAGAGCGCGTAGTTGCCCGCGGTGGTGTGGCACTGGGCACACGCGGCGGTCGTCGGGATGTGGTTCGCAGGCTTCGCGTTCCCGGTCTGGTTCTTGGCGAACGTCGGCGTCGTGGTGTGACAGCCGTTGCAGTCCCCGGTGCTCGGGTGGCTCTTGTCCAGCGTGGCCGAGGGCCGTGAGTCCCCCGCGGTCGTGGACGTGCTAGCCACCATGCCGGCAAACGCCGCGCTCTGGTGGCAGGTCTGGCAGCTCGTCACCGCGGCGGCGACGGTGGTGTGACCGGTGACGTTGAGCGTCGGGGTGTTGATATTGGCCGTGCCGAGCTTGAAGCCGCCGGCGTTGACGTTGGTCGCCGTGTGGCAGCCGGAGCCGTTGCAGTCCAGCGTGCCGATCGGGATGTGGTTGCCCGGCGTGCTGACGATCGTGATGTTGGCAAAGGTGGTGGCGACGGCGGGCGCATGGCAGGTCAGGCACTTGGTCACGCCCTGGTGCGTGCCGGTCACCGAATAGAGCGCGTAGTTACCCGCGGTGGTGTGGCACTGCGCGCACGCCGCGGTCGTCGGGATGTGGTTCGCGGGCTTGGTGCTGCTGCCGGTCTGGTTCGTGATGAACGTCGGGGCCGTGGTGTGGCAGCCGTTGCAGTCCCCGGTGCTCGGGTGGCTCTTGTCGAGCGTCGCCGAGGGCCGCGAGTCGCCGGCCGTGGTCGCGGTGCTGGCGAGCATGCCGACGTAGGGCGCCGACTCGTGGCAGGTCTGGCAGCTCGTCACCGCGGCGGCGATGGTGGTGTGACCGGCGACCGTGAGCGTCGGGGTGGCGATGCTGGCGCTCCCGAGCTTGAAGCCGCCCGCATTGACGTTGGTCGCCGTGTGGCAGCCGGAGCCGTTGCAGTCGAGCGTCCCGATCGGGAAGTGGTTGCCCGGCGTGCTGACGATGGTGATGTTGGCAAACGTCGTGGCGACGGTGGGGGCGTGACAGGTGAGGCACTTGGTCACGCCCTGGTGCGTGCCGGTGACCGAGTACAGCGCGTAGTTACCGGCGGTGGTGTGGCACTGCGCGCACGCCGCGGTCGTCGGGATGTGGTTCGCGGGCTTGGTGCTGCTGCCGGTCTGGTTGGTGATGAACGTCGGGCTCGTGGTGTGGCAGCCGTTGCAGTCCCCGCTCGTCGGGTGGCTCTTGTCGAGCGCCGTGGGCCGCGAGTCCCCGGCCGTGGTCGCGGTGCTGGCGAGCATGCCGACGTAGGGCGCCGATTCGTGGCAGGTCTGGCAGCTCGTCACCGCCGCGGCGATGGTGGTGTGACCGGCGACGCTGAGCGTCGGGCTGGAGATATTGGCGCTGCCGAGCTTGAAGCCGCCCGTGTTCACGTTGGTCACCGTGTGGCAGCCGGAGCCGTTGCAGTCGAGCGTGCCGATCGGGAAATGGTTGCCCGGCGTGCTCACGATCGTGATGTTGGCGAAGGTCGTGGCGACGGAGGGGGCGTGGCAGGTGAGGCACTGCGTCACGCCCTGGTGCGTGCCGGTGACCGAGTAGGAGGCAAAGTTACCCGGGCTGAAGTGACACTGCGCGCACGGTGCGCTGGTCGGGATGTGGTTGGCCGGCTTGGTGCCGGTCACCACGTTGGCCGCAAAGGTCGGCGCGGTCGTGTGGCAGCCGCTGCAGTCCCCGCTGGTCGGATGGCTCTTGTCGAACGCCGTCGGGCGCGAGTCCGCCGCCGCGGTCGCGGTGCTGGGGAGCATGCCAAGGTACGGCGCGCTCTCGTGGCAGGTTTGGCAGGCGCCGACCACCCCGACGACGGTCGCATGCCCGGCCACGCTGAGCGTCGGGCTTGCGATGTTCGCACTCCCGAGCTTGAAGCCGCCCGCATTGACGTTGGTCGCCGTGTGGCAGCCGGAGCCGTTGCAGTCGAGCGTGCCGATCGGGATGTGATTGCCCGGGGTACTGACGATGGTGACGTTGGCGAAGGTCGTGGCGACGGTGGGTCCGTGACAGGTCAGGCAGCCCGTCACGCCCTGGTGCGTGCCGGTGACGGAGTAGAGGGCGTAGTTGCCGGAGGTGGTATGGCACTGCGCGCACGGCGCACTGGTCGGGATGTGGTTCGCGGGCTTGCCGGCGCCGGTGACGTTGCTCGCGAACGTGGGGGTCGTGATGTGGCAGCTGCCGCAGTCGCCGCTCGTGGGATGCTTGGCGTCAAGCGCGGCCGAGGGGCGCGAGTCGCCGGCGGTGGTGCCGCTGCTCGGCAGCATCCCCATGTAAGGAGCGGCCTCGTGGCAGGTCTGGCAGGCGGCCACCGCCGCAGCCACCGTCGTGTGACCGGCCGCGCCCAGCGTCGGGCTTGCGATGTTCGCAGTCCCGAGCCTGAAGCCGCCGGCGTTGACGTTGGTGGTGCCGTGGCAGCCGGAGCCATTGCAGTCGAGGCTCCCGATCGGGATGTGGTTCCCCGGGGTGCTGACGATGGTGATGTTGGCGAAGGTCGTGGCGACCGTGGGTCCATGGCAGGTCACGCACTGCGTCACGCCCTGGTGGGTGCCCGTGACGGAGTAGAGCGCGTAGTTACCCGCCGTGGTGTGGCACTGCGCGCACGGCGCACTGGTCGGGATGTGGTTCGCGGGCTTGGCGCTGCTGCCGCTCTGGTTCGTGAGGAAGGTCGGCGTCGTGGTGTGGCAGCCGTTGCAGTCCCCGGTGGTCGGGTGGCTCTTGTCGAACGCCGTCGGGCGTGAATCTCCGGCCGTGGTCGCGCTGCTGGGCAGCATCCCCATGTAAGGAGCGGACTCGTGGCAGGTCTGGCAGGCGGCGACCGCCGCGGCCACCGTGGTGTGGCCGGCCACGCTCAGCGTCGGGGCGGAGATGCTCGCCGTGCCGAGCTTGAAGCCGCCCGCATTGACGTTGGTCGCCGTGTGGCAGCCGGAGCCATTGCAGTCGAGGCTCCCGATCGGGATGTGGTTACCTGGGGTGCTGACGATGGTGATATTGGCGAAGGTCGTCGCGACCGTGGGTCCGTGGCAGGTCAAGCACTGCGTCACGCCCTGATGGGTGCCGGTGACGGAGTACAGCGCGTAGTTGCCCGCGGTGGTGTGGCACTGCGTGCACGGCGCACTGGTCGGGATGTGGTTCGCGGGCTTGCCGGCGCCGGTGACGTTGCTGGCGAAGGTAGGGGTGGTGGAGTGGCAGCTGCTGCAGTCACCACTCGAGGGATGCTTGGCATCCAGCGTCGTGGAGGGACGCGAGTCGCCGGCGCTCGTGCCACTGCTCGGCAGCATCCCCATGTAAGGAGCGGCCTCGTGGCAGGTCTGGCACGCGGCCACCGCCGCAGCCACCGTCGTGTGCCCGGCCACGCTCAGCGTCGGGCTGGCAATGCTGGCGCTGCCGAGCCTGAAGCCGCCCGCATTGACATTGGTCGCCGTGTGGCAGCCGGAGCCGTTGCAGTCCAGGGTGCCGATCGGGATATGGTTGCCCGGCGTGCTCACGATCGTGATGTTGGCGAAGGTCGTGGCCACGGAGGGGGCATGACAGGTGAGGCACTTGGTCACCCCCTGGTGCGTGCCGGTGACGGAGTAGAGCGCGTAGTTGCCGGGCGTGGTGTGGCATTGCGCGCACGGCGCACTGGTCGGGATGTGGTTCGCCGGGCGTAACGCGCTGCTGCCGAAGGAGCTCGTGTCGTGGCACTGCACGCAGTCCCCGGTCTTCGGATGGTTCGCATCCAGCGTCGCGTTGGGCCGCGAGTCCCCCGCGGTGCTGCTGGTGGAGGGATGCATGCCGAGGAAGTTCGCCGTCTCGTGACAGCTGGCGCAGGTGAGCGAGGTCACCGAGGCATGGTTGATGGACGTGCCGGCGAAGGTGGTGAAGTTGGTGCGCGAGTGGCAGCCCTCGCAGGGCACCGCGCCGATCGGGATGTGGGTCGGCGGCATGCCGGTGGCGCGCACGCCGTCGTGGCAGCTGGCGCAGTTGCCGGTGACGCCCTGGTGCGTGAAGGCCGCGCCCGCCCAGGTCAGTGTCGTGTGGCAGGCATCGCACTCCAGGTCGGTGACGATGTGCGAGGGCGGCTTGCCCTGCGCCTGCGTGCCGTTGTGGCAGGTGGAGCAGCTGCCGCGCGCCTGGGTGTGGTCGAAGTTCACGGCCGGCTTCCAGGCAATCGGGGTGTGGCAGGCGGCGCACTGGTTGGTGGAGAGGATGTGGTCGGCAGGCTTTGCCGTGGCGCGGATCGTGGTGCCGACCCCGTGGCAGGAGCCGCAATCCTTCGGCGTGCCCTTGAACATGGCGTTCGCATGGCAGGACTCGCAGCGCAGGTCGCGGTGCTGCCCGATGAGTTCAAAGCCCGTCGTCAGGTGATCGAACACGGGCCGCTCGGGCGCGGCGACCGCGGCGGGTACCGCTGCCAGCAACAGCAGGAGCGCCAGGACGCGCATGCACCGGCCGCTGCGGCCCGAAGCAGCCCCGGCGCGGGGATTTAGAGACCAGGCTCCCATGCTGGCTACTGCACCCGGGCGCCCTTGAAGGTGATCGTCGTATGGCAGCGGTCACACTGCCGGCCGTACTGACCCAGGTGTATGTCGTCCTTCTCGTGACAGGACAGGCAGTCCTGTTTGAGCTTCACCTCATCGGGTGGCCGGCGGTGACAGGCCTCGCAGGCGAGCTTGCCGTGCGCGCCGGTGAGGGCGAAGTGGGTCTCCTTGCCGTGATCGAATTCCCACAGGCGCCAGCTGTTGGGGGTGTGGCAGCGGCCGCAGTCCTTGCCGAGGTTGCCCTTGTGCACGTCATCCTTCTGGTGGCAGTCGATGCACTCGTGGCCGACGTCACGGTACTGGCGCGTGACGTGGCACTGCTCGCACGGCACCGCGACGTGCAGTCCCACCAGGGGAAACTTCGTCAGGTCATGATCGAAGCTGACGCTGGCGCGCCAGCCTTCCGGGGTATGGCACTGATCGCATTTCTTGCCGAGCTTGCCCGCGTGCACGTCCTGCGAGCGGTGGCAGCCGAAGCAGTCGCTGCCGAGTTTCTGCGTGGCCACGGGCGCGGTGTGGCAGGCGTGACATTCGACCTTCTGATGCTTACCGAGCAGCGCCCACTTGGTGTCGCGCGTGTGGTCGAAGGTCGCCGGCTTCCACTTCTCGTTGCCATGGCAGTTGCCGCAGTCCTTGCCCAGGCGGCCGGCGTGCGAGTCCTGCCCCTGGTGACAGCCGGCGCATTCCCGCGGCAGCTTGTCCTTCAGGTTCCCCGTCCGGTGGCAGTCGTTGCAGGCGATGAGATCGTGCACCCCGAGCAGCGCGAAGCCGGTCTCCTTCTTGTGGTCGAACTTGGAGTTCTTCCAGCCCTTGGTGGAATGGCAGTCGGCACACTTGGGTCCGCGCTCGCCGTGGTGCACGTCATCCGGCGCGTGGCAGGAGACGCACTCGCGCGGGGTGTCCTTGTAGCGATTGCCGAAGTGACAGCTGACGCAGGCGACCTCGGCGTGCCTGTCGTGCAGCGGGAAGGCGGTCTTCCCGTGGTCGTAGGTCACGCGCTGCCAGGCGACCGCGTCGTGGCAGGAGGCGCAATTGCGCCCGAGCTTGCCTTCGTGCGGCTCCTGCTTGTGATGGCAGCTGACGCACTCCGTCGGCGCCTCGCGGTAGCGCTTGCCGGCGATGTGACAGCCCTGGCACGCCACGAAGGCATGCGCGCCCTTGAGGGCGAAATCCGTGCTGCCGTGATCGAATTGCTCCGGGCTCAGCCGCATGATGTGCGTCTGGCGCCCGAGGTGCTCGGAGTGGCAGGCACGGCACTGCGACTGCTCGATGCCGGTAACGCGTCCATGGAATCCCTGCTTCTGTCGCAGGTCGCCCGCGATGTCCTTGTGGCAGTCCAGGCACAGCTGCGTCTGGCGGTTACGGTCGCTGCGGTCATGGCACAGCGAGCACTGTTCCTCGTACTTCTCGTGCGAGGAGCTGAGCTTGCCGGGCATGAGCAGCGTTTCGGGATTCACGGCGGCGGCCCGTTCACTGAGCCCGAGGCTCAAAAAAATTCCCAAGACCAGTAACGCGCGACATTGTCCGCCCCCCATGCCGGTGGCAGCGCTGCGGTCAGTAGACGTGGACCGCAACGACGTGAATCAACGCAGCGATGATCATCATGAAGATCAGTGGTATGTGCAGCGCATGCCACAGCGAGAACAGCCGCTCGTACCCCTCGAAGCCGGCCACGCGGCGGCTCGCCGCGAGGCGACGGTCGACGTAGGCACACGCGACCGACTGCAGGTGCCGGCGCTCGGCCGCCATCACCGTTGACCGACGGGCGACGGCACGCAGTGAGCGCCGCACGTAGAAGTGCAGACGCCAGCGCATCACGGTCGCTTTGAAGGCGACCACCGGCGGCTTCGCAAACCCCAGCAACGGCGCCTTCGGTCCTGACTTGAGCAGCCGCTGCTCGGCTGATTCCAGCCGCGAGATCAGCTCGGGGAGAAAACCTATGCGTCCGGAGAGGGCGTGCAGATTCTCGGCCCGCGCGCGCAGTTCACTCAGCTGCAGCTTGCGCCCGTAGAGTCCGTGATGGATGTGGGCGTAGATGTAGCGGCCGATCAGGCCACTGCCGGCGACGGTCAGCATGGCAAACAGCGCCACGTTGCTGTTGGTGGCACCGGTGGTGAAGTTCGAGTGGTAGAGGATGCACAGCGGTCCAAGGATTCCCAGGACCATGTGAAAGCGGAACCAGCTCGGCGTCGGTCCGAGGAAACGCAGCCACGTGTAGCGTTTGCGCAGTGAATAAAGGAGCAGCACCAGCATCAGGCTGCCGCCGATGATTCCGAGCGCGTAACCCATGCCGCGCTTGGGGGTGATGTAACGCTCGGTCGGAAAGTTCCAGCCCACGTACAGCAGTGCGACGACCAGAAGGGAGAACACCCGCCCTGCCGTGATCAGACGCCGCTTGGGCTTGATCTCGGGTTCCACGCGGGATGCCGCCGCCAGCGGCGCGGTGCGCGACGCAACCGCTGGCGACGACGCAGGAACGGGCGTGACCGCAGGCGCCACCGGTTGCGCGGCAGGTGCGGTACGTGCGCTTGGTGCAGTAACTGCAGTAGGTGCCGGTGCAGGTGCAGCCAGTGCGGCAGGTGCGGCGGCGGCAGGTGCGGCGGCGGCAGGTGCGGCGGCGGCAGGTGCGACTGGTGCGGCGGGAGGTGCAGCAGGTGGCCTGGCCGGTGCGCGGGCACTGGCTGCGACCGTCACCTGCGGCGGGAGCTCCGGCTTCGGTGGTGGCGCTGCGGGCTCATCGAGCGGGATCAGGTCGAGCAGATCCTCCGAGGACGGGGCGGCCTGGCGGCCGCCCAGCTCGCTGATGCGAACTACTCTGATCTGCAGATCTTGCAGACCATCCGGCTCTTCACGAGGTTGCGCGGACACGGTGATGCTCAACCAATCTCATGACTGATCACTAAGGCAAGCTTCTTGCCCGCGATCGGATTGAGAACGGCACTGGTGACATAGAGATCGCCGCTGCTCGGGGCCGCCTGCCCGGTGTGCGAGATGCGCGCCTCCACGACGACCTTGTCGAACTGAGAGAGCTTGCGTGTCGGGATCATCGCCATCGAGTCATCGAGGCGGAAGCTCACCGGCCACGCGCCCGCGAGCGTGCGGAACACGGCCAGCGGCGGCCCGGGAGCGTCCGCAGCCTTCGCATAGATGAACAGGGTGTCATTGGCCTGCACGCGACTGCTCAGGCGACTGTCGAGCGACACGGTGCCGGAGAGTTCCGCGACCGCTGCCGGGCTCGGCGTGGCAGCGGCGGCTGCAGTCGCCGCCGTGCCCGCCGCTCCGCCCGCTGACCCCCCGGCCAGCTGTGTGTCCTCGGCGATGTTGCTGTCGATGATGCGCGCGTCGGAGGAGTCCGGCGGCAGTAGCGCGCGTAGCTTCTTCCACCAGGTGAGCGCTTCGCCGAAGCGTCGCTGCTCATGCGCCTGGCTTGCCTTCAGCCACAAGGCCTTGGTGTTGTTCGCATCCAGGGCAAGAGCGCTGTCGATCGCATTTCCGGCCGCGCCACTCAGGGAACCGCCATTCAAAGACGCGAGGGTGTCGGCATAGTCGGCCCACGACTGGGCGGTCATCGCCTTTAGTGCAACCACCTTCTCGAGCGAGGTGCGCGCACCGCCAAAGTCCCGCTGGGCGCGCTGCGCGTCTGCCAGTGCAAGCCAGGTCTGAGCATCGCGCGGCGCCGCATTGGCGCGCCGCTCGAGATCCGCGACCGAGGCGGAGGGCGCGGGCGCGGCAGCCGCGTTGCCCTCGCTCAACCTGCTGGCGACCTCGCTCAGGGTAGAAGCGCCCATCTGCGAGGTAGCGGGGGTGCTCGGGATCTTGGCGCGCGCGCGGCGCGCGTCGTCGGGGCGCCCGAGAACTTCGTAGGCCTGCGCCAGCAGGGTCCAGTCGGCTGCCGATCCGCCGTCGCGCGCGAGTCGCGCTTCGAGCTTCGCGACCTCCGCCTCCATCGATCGGCCGCCGCCGGCGCTCTCGCCCATGCCGGCAGCCGCAGGCGCTGCGGGCGCCTGGGCTACGTGGCTAACGATTGAATGTCGCGAGCCGATGGCAAGATAGATGAGCACCGCGGTGAGGGCGAACACCACGACAAATGCGCCCGCGAGCGCAAAGCGGCGCGTCCTGCTGCCGGCGACGGCGCCACGCCAGAGCGGCAACACGACGAGCGTCGCGGCTCCTCCCACCAACACGCCAGCGAGGAATGAAAACAACACCATGAAACTGAACCACTCGTGTCTGCGCGTCGAAACGACGCTTGAATCTAACCCCGCACGTGAGCCGTTTCTAACGTCTCAGAAGACCGACACGGTGTCGCCAATAGACGACAAAAACATCCGAAAAAACAGGCAATTACAAGCGATACGACTGAGCGGTAGAGTGCGCACGCATCAGCGTGGTGACAAGTAGGGGAAATCCCCATTCCTGTGCGTTCGGTCACAGAGTTAGGGTGCAGCGGCCGTGTTCAATGAAGCACGAGCCCGCGTCCATGCGCTTGCGACCTCTGTGATGAGCGCACCGCCGAACTTTCAATCCAGGGAGTAGAAACTCGCCTAATGGACTGGCTGCTCTACGTCATCTACGGCGTCCCCGCTCTGTTGCTGTTCATCTGGCACACGCGTCGCCGCCGCCGTTTGGAAAAGCGTAGTGCGCAGGTGCAGAAGGTCACCGGATCGGCTGAGCCGGCCTCGCTTCATCCCGTCATTGATCCGGCACGCTGCATCGGCTGCGGCTCGTGCCTGAAGGCGTGTCCCGAGCAGGAGCATCACGACGTACTCGGTATCGTCGCAGGCCGCGCGGTGCTCGTGAGCCCCGGAGACTGCATCGGTCACGGCGCGTGCAAGGCCGCCTGCCCGGTCGAGGCGATTTCGCTTGTGTTCGGCAGCGAGCGCCGCGGCGTGGACATTCCTCTGCTCAGTCCAAGTTTTGAGTCCACCGTGCCCGGGATTTTCATCGCCGGCGAACTCGGCGGCATGGGACTCATCCGCAATGCCCTGGAACAGGGACGGCAGGCCGTGGAGGTCATCGCGCAGCGCCGCGGCTCCGGCGCGCAAGCGCTCGATCTCATTATCGTGGGTGCGGGGCCTGCGGGCTTTGCGGCCTCGCTGACCGCGCTCTCCAAGGGCATGCGTTTCGTGACGCTGGAGCAGGAGTCCCTCGGTGGCAGCGTCTTTCAGTACCCGCGTGGCAAGCTGGTCATGACGGCACCGGCAACGGTTCCGCTTGTCGGCAAGGTCAACTTTCGCCAGACGAGCAAGGAGACGCTGCTGAAGTTCTGGCAGGAGACCGAGCGCAAGACGAAGGTGAAGATCAACTACCAGGAGCGCGTCGAGGAGATAGTCCGCGACGGCAGCATCTTCAAGGTGCGCAGCAATCGCGGCCAGTACGTGGCGCACAACGTGCTGCTGGCGATCGGTCGGCGCGGCACCCCGCGCAAGCTCGGGGTGCCCGGGGAGGACCTCTCCAAAGTAGTCTATCGGCTCATCGATCCGGACCAGTACGCCGGACAGAAGGTCCTGGTGGTGGGCGGCGGTGACAGCGCGCTGGAAGCTGCGGCCAGCGTCGCCGAAGCGGGCAGCGAGGGCGTGGTGCTCTCGTACCGGGGTGAGACCTTTGATCGTGCCAAGGCGGGCAACCGCGAGCGCATCCAGAAGGCGGCGGGCGCGGGCCGGATGCAGGTGCTGATGAAGTCCCAGGTCAAGCGCATCGAGCCCGAAGCGGTGGCCATCGAGCACGGCGAGGAGATTCTGACGCTCCCCAACGATGCGGTCATCGTGAGCGCGGGCGGCGTGTTGCCCTCTGACTTCCTGCGGCGCGTGGGCATCAGCGTGGAAACCAAATATGGCACCGCGTAGCCGCCGGGCGCTGGCCGCGCTGCTGCTGCTGGGGTGCTGTGCTGCGGCCGGCGCGGCGCTGCCGGCGGCGCCCGACCGGCTCGATGGCGTCAAGAAGGACATTCGCCTGAAGAACTTCGCCGGCGCCGCGGCGAGCCTGCAGAGCCTGGCCACCACCGGCGATGCGGAGGCGCAGTACCTCTTGGCCACGTTCTACCTCAACGGGCTGAACGGACCGCGCGACCTGGCACAGGCGCGCGTATGGCTGGAGAAGGCGGCCACCCAGGGGCACGCGCGGGCCGCGTTCAGTCTGGCAAACCTCCTGGCCAACGCCGATCCGCCCGATCAGCAGGCGGCGGATCACTGGCTCAGCCGCGCGCGCGAGCTCGGGTTCAGCGCGCCGGCCAGACAAAGCGCGGCCACGGGGCACTCGGCCGCCCCCTTAAGCCTGCTGCCGGCGGCTTCCATCACCGATCCGGTCCTCAAGCGCGAGGCGCTGTGGCTGGCGGCGAGTGCCGGCAATGCAGTGAGCGCCCTGGTGCTCGCGGACGCTGCCACCATCGCCGCCACGGACGAATTTGGCCGCGGTGCGCTCGCCCGCGCAGCGGAAGCCGGCTCGGGTCCCGTTGTCGAGCTGCTCGTTGCGCGTGGCGCACCCATCGAGGCGGCCGATCAGTTCGGCGTCACGCCGCTGATGCTCGCCGCGCGCTCGGGCGAGGTCCAGGCGGTTGAGCCGCTGCTGAAGGCCCACGCCAGCGTGAACGCCACCGATCACAGCGGCAACAGCGTGCTGATGCACGCTGCGGTAGGCGGGCGCAGTGCGGTCGTGGAACGACTGCTCGCGGCCGGTGCGAACGTGGCGGCCCGTGACCAGCAGGACTGGTCGGCGCTGGACTTTGCCGAGGTCGGCGGAGCGAAGGACGTCGCGGCGCGACTGCGGGAAAAGGGCGCCACGGCGCTGCATCGCAGCGCTGAAATCACCGCCAGTGCGCCCACCACCGTGCAGCGCGCCGGCGCGGGGCAGAAGGACCTGTATCTGGGCTGGCCGGACATCGCCGTGGCGGCCGGGCGCGACGCGCCAACCCTGGTGCAGGCGCTGCTCAAGCGCGGCTCGGACCCCAATGCCAAGACACCCGAGGGCACGCCGGCGCTTACCGTTGCGGCGCTGAGTGGCTCGCCCCCGGCCATCGAGACACTGCTGGGCTCCGGGGCGCAGGCGGAGGCCCTCGACAAGCGCGGCAACTCGGCGCTGCTGAGCGCCGTGCGCGCCGGACGCGAGGACATCGTAAGCAGCATGCTGGCCCGCGGTGTACCCGCTGACGGCAGTGCTGGCACCCAGGAGACGCCGCTCGTGGCGGCCGCCAAGGCCGGTCACCCGGAAATTCTGAAAGACCTGCTGGCAGCGCACGCGCAGGTGGATGCGCGCGACCCGCTCGGCACCAGCGCGCTGATGCTCATCGCGCACACGGATGACACGACCTCGCTGCGCCGGCTGCTGGACGCCGGCGCGCCGGTCGAGAGCGTCGACAAGGCCGGGCACACGGCCTTGTGGCACGCCGCCCGCTCTGGTCGTCTCGAAGCGGTGCGGCTGCTCCTGCAGCGCGGCGCCGACGTCGATCACGCCGATACGGCCGCGCAGACACCGCTGACGGCCGCCTGCGCCGCGTCCGCACCGGCGGTCGTGGACGCGTTGCTCGCCAAGGGCGCACACGTCGAGGCGCGCACCTCCACCGGGGACACCGGTTTACTGATCGCCGCGAACGCGGGTGCGCTGGACATCGTCGACAAGCTCCTGGCGCGCCAGGCCGACAAGGATGCGCAGAACGAATTTGGGGACACCGCGCTGATCATCGCCAGCCGCAACGGCAACACCGCGCTGGCGCGCCGCCTGGTGAACGCGGGCGCCAGCACCCGGCTGCGCAACAAGGACCGGCTGACGGCGGCCGACGTGGCGGCCGCGCGCTCATTTCCCGGGCTGGCGGATCTGCTGAAGGGGACCTGAGTGCGCCCCGCCGCCGTGGGGCCTGGGGCGGCCGCCCGGTAGCACCTACACGCGCTGCTGGGCGAGCCCGAACACCCAGTCGAGGCGGGCGAGGGTGCCGCACCCCTGGTCGGCCGTCAGCGAGAACTTGCCGCCGGTCATCTGCGCGCGCTCCCGCAGGTTGCGAATGCCATGGCCGGTGCCAAAGGATCCTGAGGAATTCGGCTGCGGCAGGCCGATGCCATCGTCGCAGACGATCAGGGTCACCTTGTTGAAGTCGCGCGACAGGGTGACGGACACGTGCTGCGCCTTGGAGTGCTTGGCGACGTTGTTCAGCAGTTCCTGCGCGCAGCGGAATATGGTGGTTGCCAGGTGCTGCGGGATATCCGTATCCGTGGCGTCGATGCGCGTGTGCACGCCGATATGTGTGTAGGTCTCGCCGAACTCGCGCGACAGCCACTCCAGAGCCGAGGCCACGCCCAGGTCATCGAGCACCGGAGGTCGCAGATCCATGGCGATCGAGCGGATGTCGGCGATCGCCTCGCGCACGCGCTCGATGGTGCGCTCCAGCAGCGGCTGCGTGTCCGCATGCCGGGCCTGCCGGTGCAGCTCGGCGCCGCGTTCGAGTGAGTACTTGATGGCACTCAGCGAGGGGCCCACGGAATCGTGCAGTTCGCGCGCGATGCGCCGGCGCTCACGCTCCTGCGCCTGGATGAGCTGCTGCGAGAGCAGCTCCAGGTCGTTGCGCGACTGGCGCAGCGCCTCCTCCGCGGTCTCGCGCCGGGCGATTTCGTTCTGCAGGTCGCGATTGGCGTCCTCGAGTTCATGGGTGCGGGTCTGTACCCGACCCTCGAGACTCTCGTTCAGGCCCTCGAGCGCCGCCCGCGCCGCGCTCAGCGGGGTCACGTCGGCCACGACCATGACGGCGCGCACGCGTGCCGCGCCGTTGCGGGTCATGGATTCGGCGACCACCGGTCGCAGTGATACCGAGACGGTGCGCTCCAGCAGCGAATCCTGAATCTCGAACTCGACCGCCTCGCCACCCCGTACGCGCTTCCAGCCTTCGTGCAGCTGGGCGCCCAGCAGGCAGGCCGGATCGCAGCCGCCGGGGTGAAGCAGGGTGTGCATGTCGCGGCCGGTCACATCGTTGACCCGACCCAGGCGCCAGGCCTCGATGATGCGGTTTACCCGCAGCGCCTGGCAGCGCTCGTCCAGCAGGCATACCAGCAGCGGCAGACTGTCGGCGGTGCTCTCCCAGTCGAGCTTGGCACGCGCGATGGCCTGCTGGACCTCCTCGGGCAGGAATTTGACGCGAGGTGGTACCACGGGCGGCGCTCCCGGATCTTGTTGTGTTGTTGGAGCGTCCATTGCTTAGCTCGCCTCGGCGAGCTCTACGAGTCGATGATAGATTCTCAGAACACGCGGCACGTAGTCCAGCGTCTCCCTGAAGCGCGGGATCGCGCCCCCGCGCGCATCCACTGCCTGCGGCCCGGCGTTGTAGGCGGCCAGGACCAGCTGCAGGTCATTCTGATAACGATCCGCCAGGTCGCGCAGGTATCTTGAGCCGGCGCGGATGTTCTGTTCCGGGTCGAACGGGTTGCTGACGCCGTACTGGCGTGCCGTCGCCGGCATCAGCTGCATCAGGCCGCGCGCACCGCGCCGCGAGGTGGCCTGGGGATCGCAGGCGGACTCCGCCACGATCACGGCACGCACCAGGGCCGGGTCCAGGCGGTTGGCGTGGGCGGCGTGCTCGATCAGTCCCGAGTAGGCCTGTGAGCGCTGCAGCAGGGTCTGGATGCTGACCTTGCCGTCACCCTCCTCGGGCGGGGAGGCAATGAGCAGCCGGTAGCGCGGATCGGAGGGGACGTTGGAGTAGTGAACGGTCCCGCGCTCGTCCGTGTAGGCGTAGATGGCCGCGGCCGCCGGGCGCAACACCGCCAGCAGCACGGCAGCACCCAGGAGCACGAGTACCGGGGGGGCTCGCATTGCTGGAGAAGTATGCACGCGCCCGCCCGGCGGTCAGGTAGGTAAATACCGTATGCAAACAACCGTAAGACTGGTGTTGGCCCGGCTCCGGGGAGTGCCCGCCGCCTGCGGAACTCGTGCACCGCCCCATGACTTGGGTAGAATTAAGTAAAGACGCTGAGCAATGCAGGTCCGGTCTTGTTACTCTGTTGCTGCAGACTGTTGGGACGTGTTGATAATTACTATAAGACGAGCCATGACCCGGTCACCGCTTGAGACCCGCGGAACCGCGATGACGCGGCGGGACTAAGGCTCGCTTTACGACTCGGGGAGAACTTCAGTGTCCGCCGATCTAAGGGAGTCGATCATCGAGGATACACGCAGCCGCCTGGTGGTCGTCGAGGACCACGCCATTCTGCGCGAGGGACTGCGCGCGCTGCTCGAACTCGAGCCGGACCTGGCAATCGCCGGCGAGGCGTCCAACGGCATCGATGCGGTTCCGGTAGTGGAATCCTTGAAGCCCGCCATGCTGATCACCGACATTGCGCTGCCGCGCCGCTCGGGGATCGAGCTCATCGGCTGTCTGCGGCAGATGCGCCTGGACCTGAAAATCCTAGTGCTTACCGCGCACAGCTCCGAGGAGTACATTCGCGCCGCGCTCAATGCCGGCGCCGACGGCTACGTACTGAAGGATGCGAGCCGCGCGGATCTGCTGCAGGCGATTCGCGCCGTGCTCGGCGGTCAGACCTACCTGTGCTCTTCGGTCACGGCGAAGGTGGTCTCTGGATATCTGCGGCCCAAGGCCGGGGATGCGGAAGTGGTGACCGTCGAACACGTCACCGGCCGCGAGCGCGAAGTGCTGACACGCGTGGCGCTCGGACAATCCAACAAGCTCATCGCGCGTGCACTCGGCGTGAGCATCAAGACCGTCGAGAAGCATCGCGCCAACCTCATGCGCAAGCTGACGTTGCATAACACCGCCGCCGTCACCCGCTTTGCGATCCGCCACGGCATGGTCACTGCGACCGATCTAGACGGGGCCGCAAGCTAGTCCTGCCGCCGTATAAGTAGTTCCCCTACCGGGGGCTACCACTCTCTACTTAGTTGAGGCTACTCCACGGTAGCAACCGTCCCACTGGCAGTGGGTGGCACCTCGACCGGAACATGGGGCGAAGTGCACATTGGGCCAGAAGCGGGCGGGGTCAACATGCGCGCGTGCATGCACAAGGCGGCGAAGACCGCCCGGAACAGCGGATTCACATTGCTCGAGCTGCTCGTGGTGATGGTCATCATCGGGCTGCTCGCGGGCTTTGTCGCGCCGCGCTACTTCTCCCAGGTGGGCAAGTCGCGCGTCAAGGCGGCCAGGGCGCAGATCGACTCGCTCGACAAGGCACTCGAGCAGTTTCGCATCGACGCCGGGCGGCTGCCGAGCACCGAGGAGGGACTGACGGCGCTGAATACCGCGCCCCCGGGCATGACCAACTGGGAAGGACCCTATTTAAAGAAGGCCGTGCCGCTGGACCCGTGGGGGCACCCCTACGTCTACGCCCAGCCCGGCTCGCACGGTAATGATTTCGACCTGGAGTCCTTCGGCCGCGACGGTCAGCCCGGTGGCAGCGGAGAAGACGCTGACCTCGGCAACTGGTGAGGCGCGATGGAATATCGCGTCAAGGCCCTGGACGGTGGTCGTAGCGTAGTCTCCCGCGTACTCGATGCGGTCGACGAGGGCGACGCACGCCGCAAGCTCGAGCTGCAGGACCTGCGCATCATCTCGCTGGCGCCGATCCGGCGCCTCGGCCTGCTGCGGCGGCAGCCGCAGCTGCAGCTGGCCGTGTTCACCCAGCAGCTGGTGTCGCTTTTGGATGCCGGCCTGTCGCTCGTCGAGGCGCTCGAGGCGCTCGCCGAACGCGCCGGGACCCTGGGGACGCACAGCGTGCTCGACCGCGTGCTCACCCGGCTCTACGAAGGCCAGACACTGGCCGCCGCGCTGGCCGAGCACCCGCGCACCTTCCCGCCGCTGTACATCGCCTCGGTGCAGGCGAGCGAGCGCACCGGCGCGCTGCGCGAGGCGCTGACACGCTTCATCGCCTACCAGCAGCAGGCGGATGCCCTGAAGAAAACCCTGGTGAACGCCTGCATCTATCCGGCCGTGCTCCTCGGGGCCGGCCTCCTGGTCATGCTGTTCCTCATGGGCTACGTGGTGCCGCGCTTCAGCTCCATCTACGAGGATGTCGGCGCTGATCTGCCGTTCGCATCACGGGTGCTGCTGCAGTGGGGACAGCTGATGGACGCGCACGCGGCTCTCGTGGCCGTGGCGCTCATCGGCTCCCTCGGCGGCGCCATCTATGGCCTGACCCGGCCCGAGGCCCGCGCCCGCATGGGCGAGTGGGTGACCCGCATCCCCGCGGTCGGACGGCAGCTGCACCTGTATCAGCTGGCGCGGCTGTACCGCACCGCCGGCATGTTGCTGCGCGGCGGCATGCCGGCGGTGACCGCGTTACAGATGTCCGCCGGTCTGTTGCGCGCCAGCGCGCGGCCCGCATTTGCCGCCGCGACCCAGGCGGTGCGCGAGGGGCGCTCGCTCGCGCAGGCGATGGAGTCCAACGGTCTGACCACTCCGGTCGCCGCACGCATGCTCAGGGTCGGGGAGCGCAGCGGCAACATGGGCGAGATGATGGAGCGCATCGCCTCGTTCTGCGACGAGGAGCTCGCGCGCTGGGTCGCAGTCATGACCCGCCTGATCGAGCCGCTGCTGATGTCGGTGATCGGCCTGATCATCGGCGTCATCGTCGTGCTCATGTACTTCCCGATCTTCCAGCTGGCGGGAAGCATCCGATGAGCGCAGCCCCGCTCGAACTCAGCGCGCTCGCGGCCGCCATCACGGAAGAGGCAACGGCGCCGGCCGTGCTCGAGGATGCCGCCATCGCCCGCGCCATGGCACAGGCCGCGGCCACAGGGGAGTCGGCGCGCGAGATCCTCGCGCGCGAGTCCGGGCTCGCGGGCGACCGCCTACGCGCGCGCGCTGGCCGCCGCCTTCGACTACCGCTACGTCGACGCGGAAGAGCTGGCGCTCATGGAGCCGGACTTCTCCAAGCTGGCCCCGGCCGAGGCGACGCGCCGCAACTGCCTCATCATCCACGAGGACAAGCACCTGCTGGCGGTGTTCGCCGATCCGTTCGACGCCACGCTGCGCGGCTGGCTCGAGCTGCGCCTGCCCGGTCACCTGCAATGGGCGCTCGCCGCGCGCGAGGACCTCGCCAACCACACGGCGCGGCGCGCCGAGGCTCTGCGCGCCATCGACGCGGTGCTGCCGGATACCCAGCTCGGGGTACAGCGCGAGCAGGGGATCGACAACCTCTCGTACGTCTCGATCAGCGAGGACACGAGCCCGGTGGTGCGGCTGGTGCACTCCACCATCTACGACGCGCTGCGCGGCGGCGCGAGCGACATTCACCTGGAGACCAGCGCCGCCGGACTCCTGGTGCGTTACCGCCTCGACGGCGTGCTGGTCAACATCGCCCCGGTGCCGGGGGTGGAGCTGGCCGAGCAGGTCATCTCGCGCATCAAGGTGATGTCGGAGCTCGACATCGCCGAGCGCCGCGTTCCCCAGGACGGCCGCTTCAAGATCGTGTTCGAGAGCCGGCCGATTGATTTTCGCGTCTCGATCATTCCCAGCATCTTCGGCGAGGACGCGGTGCTGCGCGTGCTCGACAAGAAGGCGCTCACGCAGATGAGCGGCCTGCGCCTGGACGTGCTCGGCTTCGACCACGGCATCATGACGGAGCTGCGCAAGCTCAGCTCCCTTCCCTACGGCATGCTGCTCGTCACCGGACCCACCGGCAGTGGCAAGACCACGACCTTGTACGGGGCGATCTCGGAGACGCAGACCGGACGCGACAAGATCGTCACCATCGAGGATCCGGTGGAGTACCAGCTGCCGGGGGTGCTGCAGATCCCGGTCAACGAGAAGAAGGGGCTGACGTTTGCGCGCGGCCTGCGCTCCATCCTGCGCCACGACCCGGACAAGATCATGGTGGGCGAGATCCGCGACCCGGAGACCGCCCAGATCGCCATCCAGTCCGCGCTCACCGGCCACCTGGTCTTCACCACCGTGCACGCCAACAACGTCTTCGACGTCGTCAGCCGCTTCGTCCACATGGGCGTGGACACCTACAGTTTCGTCTCGGCGCTCTCGGGCGTGCTCGCGCAGCGCCTGGTGCGCGTCATCTGTGTGCAGTGCTGCCAGGCATACCTGCCGTCGCTCAAGCAACTCGAGGACTCCGGGGTGTCGCTGGCGGTCACCGCCTCCTACCGCTTCCGCAAGGGCCAGGGCTGCCAGCACTGCCGCGGCACCGGCTACCGCGGCAGAAAAGCCGTCGGTGAGCTCTTGGTCCTCAACGACGAGATACGCGAGGCCATCGTCAACCGGGCGCCGGTGCGCCAGCTGAAGGAGCTCGCACAGCAGACCGGCGTGCGGCTGCTGCGCGCCTCCGCGCTCGACCTGGTGCGTTCGGGGCAGACCACGCTCGAAGAGGTGAACCGTGTCACCGTTATGGCGTGACGAACTGGGCATCTACCTGGCACCGCGGCGCGTGTGCCTGGTGCGTCTCAAGCGCGGGCTGAAGCCCACGGTCGCCGGCGAGCACGAGCAGGCCGTCGAGACCGATCAGCTGGGCCACTGGGACCCGGTGCTCGCGGCCGCCGATGCCCTGCTGTCGCAGCCGCAGTGGGGCGGGGCGGTGGTCCGCGTGGTGCTCGCGGACTGGTGGGCGCGTTACGCGATCGTGCCCTGGGTCGCCGAGCTCGCCACCGCCGATGAACGCCTGGTACACGCACGCCAGCTGCTGGCGAGCGCCTACGGCGATGCAGTACAGAGCTGGGAGGTGCACGTCTCGGATGCGCCGCCCACCGTGCCCCGGGTGGCCTGCACGATGCCTACCGAGCTCACCGAGAGCGTGCGGGCGCTGTGCGTGAAGCACGGTGCGAAGCTGGCCTCGCTGCAACCGCAGCTGATCGTTGCCTACGATACCTGGCGCTACAAGCTGCCACCCGCGGGGGCCTGGTTTGTCTCCATCGGCGAGGGCACGCTCGCCGCTGCCCGCGTGGCGGAGCAGAGCTGGGACCGGGTCCACAGCGTGCGCATCGGGCCTGACTGGACGCGCGAGCTGAAGCGCCTGCAGACCTTCGGCCGGCTCGCCAGCCTGAACCCCGAAGAAGGGCAGGTGTACGTGGACGCGCCGTATGCCTGGCGCGAGGTCGCCGGCGAGGTGGGCCGCGACCTGCACTGGCTCGAGGATGACGAGCGCCCGCTGACCACGCTGCAGCGGCTGTCGCGCGTGCGCAGGCTCGCCGCATGAGCGCCCCCACCCTGCTGCTGGATTTCGCCGCGCCGCGGGTGCGCACCACACTCGCGGGCGTGGTGCTGCTCGTCGTGGGCGTCAGCGCCGTCGCGCTGGCGTGCCTGGAATACCGCGCCGTTTCCATGAAGCGCGCGGGACTGGAGATGAAGCTCGCCGATGCCGTGCGCCGCTCGTCCCGCAACCCCGCGGACGCCGTGGACGCGCAGCGCCAGAGCGAGGAGGCGACCAGCATCACGCGCGAACTGGGCACGCCCTGGACCTCCGTGCTCGCAGAGCTGGAAGCGGCGAGTCACGCGAGCGAGGGACAGGTCTCGCTGCTCGCGGTCGAGCCCGACCACGAGAAACATCGCATCCTCATCAAGGCCGAGTCCAAGGACCTGTCGCTGGCGCTGGCGTACCTCAAGCGCCTGCAGGACAGCCACTCGCTGCGTTACCCGATGCTCGACAGTCACGAAGTGGTCGCCGATGACAAGGACCACCCGGTGCGCTTCGCCATGACCGCGGACTGGCTGGAGAGCCCATGACCGAGGAAGTCCCGACTCCGGCCACGGTGACGCCGCTTCGGGCCCTGCCGCTGCCTGACGCACCGATCGCGCCGGCAACCGTCGAAGCGGAACCGGTGCTGGAGAGCGCCGGCGTGCCGGTCGCGAGCAGCGCCGAGCCCGCACCGAGCCTGGCACTGCCCGCGGCCGGTAAGGCGCTACCCCTGCAGCAGGCGCTCGCGGAGCGCCTGCGCATCCTGGCGACCCGCACGCTCCCCATTGCCTGGTACCGCGTGACGCGGGTCGGACCGGCGGGCCTCATCGGCGCGGCGGCGACGCTCGCCGCGCTCCTGATCGCCGCCCTCGCCGTGATCGGTGGGCGCAACTCCACCGCCTCGTTGATGTCGCAGCTGGCCAGCGCCCAGGGGCACCCGAGCGCTGCCGCGGTGAGCGATGCCAGCGTCGGCAAGGTGGTCGCCGAACTTCCGACCCGCCAGCAGATGCCGGCCGTGGTCGGCCTCGTGCTCGAGCAGGCGCGCGCCGCCAATGTACAGCTCGACAACGGCCACTACTCCTACAGCGCGCCCAAGGGCGGCACGATCGGCCGCTACGAGCTCGAGTTCCCCGTGAAGGCGGACTACCCGAGCGTGCGCAACTTCATCAATCGCACCTTGAGCGCGGTTCCTGCGGCGGGCCTGGACAAGCTGCGCATCGAGCGCAAGGTGGTCGGCGACGCGACCGTGAGTGCCGACATCCGCTTCGTCGTGTTCGTGCGCGCCCAGCCGTGAGGATCCCATGAAACTCGCACTGCGCACCAAGGTTCTCGCCGGCGTCGCTCTCGCCATCGGCGCCTACATCACCTTCTCCCCCTCCGACACCACCGTCGAGGTCGCCAAGAACTCCGAGCGCGCACCGGCCGCGGCGCGCGTGCGTACGCCGAAGCCCACCGCCCAAGGCGGCGGTGCCGCGCAGGCGCTCGCGCTGTTCGCGCACCGCGTCGCCGATGCGACCGAGGCGGCGTCCCTCTTTGCCGCACACTCCTGGTACGTGGCGCCGCCGCTACCGCCGGCACCGCCGGTCAGCGCAGTCCCGCAGCCGCCGCCGAAACCGACGGCGCCGCCGCTGCCGTATCAGTTCATGGGCAGCTACGCCCCGGATGGCGGGGCGCTGGTGGTGTTCCTGACGCGCGGCGACGTGGTATTCAACGTGCACCTCGGTGACACGCTCGAGAATACCTACAGCGTCGACAAACTGGAGGGCGGACAGCTCTACCTGACCTACAAGCCTCTCAACATACAACAACAACTAAACGCAGGGGGCTCCCAGTGAGGACCTCAGTCTATGGATGGTACGGCGCCGCAGTGCTGATGCTGCTCGCCGGTTGCGCGGCCGAACGCCTGCATCGGCAGGGCCTGGCCGCCATCGATCGCGGCGAGTACGAGGCGGGCGTCGCCCAGCTGCACCAGGCGCTCGAGCAGGATCCGGGCAACATCGCCTACCGGCTCGATTACGAGGCGCGGCGCGACGGCTCGGTGCAGAAGTTGATCGGACTGGCGGATTCGGCGCGCGGCATGGGGCACTTCGACACCGCCACGGCGCTCTACCAGCGCGTGCTCACGCTTGATCCGAGCAACGTGCGTGCCCAGCGCGGCCTGACCACCATCGAGGCCGACCAGCGCCACGCCGCGGCCATGACGCTCGCCCGTCAGGACTTCGAGCGCAAGGATTACACGACCGCGGAGGCGAAGCTGCACACCATCCTCAGCGAGGATGCGACCTACAGGCCCGCGCAGGAGCTCACCGCGGCGGTCAACGCCGCGCGCGGACCGGCCAACGTGGCGCCGCGCCTGAAGACCCGCGACAACCGCAAGGTGAGTCTGCAGCTGCGCGATGCACCGACCAAGATGGCCTTCGAGGTGCTGCAGCGCGAGACCGGCATCAACTTCATTCTCGACAAGGACATCAAGGCGGACGGCAAGACCACCATCTTCGTGCAGGACGTGCCGGTCGATGAGGCCATCGATCTGGTGCTCGACCAGAACGGGCTCGCCCGTCAGATCCTGGCATCCAACATGGTGCTCATCTATCCGAACAATCCCACCAAGGCGAAGGAGTACGAACAGCAGATCGTGCGCACGTTCTATATCAATAACGCGGAACCGAAGGACGTCGAGTCGATGCTGAAGGCGGTGCTGGGCGCGAAGAACATGTTCATCGATGACCGCTCGGCCTCGGTGACGCTGCGTGACACGCCCGATGCCGTGCGCATGGCCGAGAAGCTGGTGGCATCGCTGGACGTCTCGGAGCCGGAGGTGATGCTGGAGGTCGAGGTACTCGAGATCTCCTCGAGCAAGCTGCAGGACTCTGGGCATCCTCTACCCGGGCTCGGCGACGCTGACGGCAAACCCGGTGAATGGCGTGACCCCGGGCGGCGGGAGCGGCGCTTTGACCCTCAATGATCTCCTGCACCAGAACGGCGACACGCTGACCGTGACGCCCCAGCTCAGCGTCACGCTGAACGCCATGAAGCAGGCGGGCCTCACCAACACACTGGCGAGCCCGCGCATCCGCTCGCGCAACCGGGAGAAGGCCAAGATCCTCATCGGCAGCCGCCTGCCGGTGATCACCAACGCGGTGACGCCGACCGCCTCAGGTGCCCCCGTGGTCACCGGCAGCGTCCAGTACCTGGACGTGGGCCTGACGCTGGAAGTGCAGCCGACGGTACACCAGGACGGCGACGTGGGCGTCAAGGTCAGCCTGGAAGTGAGCTCGTTGATCAAGCAGATCACCACCTCCCAGGGAACGATCGCGTACGAGATCGGCACCCGCAACGCCAACACCATGCTGCGCCTGAAAGACGGGGAAACGCAGATCCTGGCGGGGCTGATCCAGGACTCGGACACGAAAAGTTCCAATTCCATCCCGGGGCTCGGCGACATCCCCGTGTTGGGCAGGCTCTTCGGCACCCACCACACCGACCGGGAGAAGGGCGAGATTGTCCTGTCGATCACGCCGCACATCATCCGCATGCAGTCGCACCCGCCGAGCGATGCGACCGAGTTCTGGTATGGCAGCGAGGCGCACACGCGCACCTCCCCGTACGCCAGCACCGAGAGCCCGGCCGGCGCTGCGGCCGCACCGACATCGATGCCGACGCCGCCACCGAACTCGGGCGTGCAGCCCGTGAACCCCTCCATACCCCCGGGCAGCGTGTCAGCGCCGCTGGGGGAAGGTCCGGGTACTCCGCCTCAGCCCACGACCTCCACCAGCACCTACAGCGCGCCGGTGACCCCGCCGGCGCCGCAAGGACTGCCCGCGACCGCGGTGCCGGGGTCGATTGCCGCCACCGGAGCGGCGGCCGCGGCGGCGGCAGCATCGGCCGGCGCTGGCGCCGGCGCGCGCTCCGCGCTGAATCTCGAGGGCCCCGCCGACACCAGGGTGGGCGATGAGTTCCAGGTGGTGCTGCAGCTCTCGAGCCAGCAGGGCATCACCCGCCTGCGCTCGCAGCTGCGCTTCGACGCCGCCGCGCTGCAACTGATCAGCGCCACGGTGGGGGACGTGGTGCCGGCAGCCGCCGGCGGCCCGACCGTCGACACCAAGGGCGGTGGCGCGCAACTGGACGTCGTGGCGAGCCCCGAGGATCCGGTGCAGGGGTCCGGCTCCCTGATGATTCTGCGTTTCAAGGCACTCGCCGCGCGCCCGGCGACCAGCATCGCCGCGATGGTGAACGTGCTGGGCGGTACCGGTGCTGCAGTGGGCAGCAGCTCCGCGCAGCCCCTGAAGATCGCCATCCGCCAGTGAAGGCGATGCGCGCGCGCGGCTTCACGCTCATCGAACTGGTGATCACGCTGGCCATCATCGGGTTGCTGGCCACCGCCGCGATGCCGCTGGCGCAGCTCGTCGCCCAGCGTGAGAAGGAGGCGGACCTGCGCACCGCGCTGCGCGACATCCGCACCGCCATCGACGCCTACCGCGTGGCGGCACAGACCGGCCACATCAAGCAGGAGCTCGGCGCGAGCGGCTACCCGCCGGACCTGAAGTCCCTGTATGCCGGCGTGGAGGACGTGTCGAGCGAGAAGAAAGTGAATCTCTACTTCCTGCGCCGCGTGCCCCGGGACCCGTTCTTCCCGGACGCCAACGTGGCCGCGGAGGAAACCTGGGGGCTGCGCAGCTACCAGAGCCCGCCGGAGGATCCGCAGCCCGGCGAGGACGTCTTTGATGTCTATTCGCAGTCAGGCAGCAAGGGCCTGAACGGGATTCCTTACCGTGAGTGGTAGCCGCATGCGTCGCCGCCGCGAAAAGGGCTTTACGCTCATCGAGCTGCTGATCGTGATGGCGATCATCGGTACCCTGCTGACCATCGCCGTGCCGCGCTATTTCCGCGCGCTCGAGCACGCGCGCGAGACCGTCCTCAGGCAGGACCTCGCCATCCTGCGCGAAGCCATCGACAAGCACTACGCCGATCTCAATGAATATCCGGACGTGCTGGCCGCGCTGGTCGACAAGCGCTACGTGCGCTCCCTGCCCGTCGATCCATTCACCAAGGCCGCCGACACCTGGACCGTCGTTGACTCCGAGGACCCCGATCACGTGGGTATCCGCGACATCCACAGCGGCGCCGAGGGCAACGGCGCCGACGGCACTGCGCTCGCCTCCTGGTGATCCCCATGCCCCGGCCCCTCGGCGCGCAACGCGGCTTCACCTACATCGGGCTGCTCATGGCAGTGGTCATCATGGGGCTCATGCTGACCGTGGTGGGGCGGGTCTGGAGCACGAGCGAACAGCGCGAGCGGGAGACGCAGCTGCTGTGGGTCGGCCACGCGTACCGGCTGGCGATTGCCTCGTACTTCGCCTCGGGCCACCGCTTCCCGGCGCGCCTTGAGGACCTGCTGCAGGACGAGCGCTCCCCGGTTCCCAAACACCATCTGCGGCGCTTGTACGCCGACCCGATGACCGGCAAGGCGGACTGGACCTTGGTCCTCACGCCGGACGGACAGGGGATCATGGGGGTGGCGAGCAGCTCGAAGATCGTGCCCATCAAGCGGCGCGGCTTCGACTTCCGGGACCAGGCCTTCACGGACACGGACTGCGCGTGCCTGTGGCAGTTCGTCTACTACCCCAACCGCTTCTCACGCGGCGGGCAGACGACGACCGGCAACTCCGCGCTGGACCCGGCCAACACCCAGGGCCAGGCGATGAAGCCGGTCGACACCTTCAAGCCGGGCAGCATCAGCACGCTGCCCACGAGCCCAAGTCCGCTTCCTAACAGCAGTCCCTTTGCCCCGGGCGGCAACAACAACACCCCGGATCCCGATACCGGGGGTTCTAACTAACCCGCCCGTACCCAGTAACCCTACTCTTCGCCCTACGAAATCAACCTGTACGCGTATGCAGCGTCCAGCGGATGGCTGCAATTCGCGACAACGGTCATTTTGCACTCCGTAGAAAGTCCGTACGTGTGATCCCTTAAGGGAGCGCACGTAACGAAAACAATCGGGGAGCACAGCGCCTCGCGCGCTGCTGCAGGAAACGTTGGAAAAAGCCGAAGTACCTGTGCACACGCACCCGGAAGCGACCGGCGGACGATCCCCCGTCCTGCACTGGTCGCTTCCGTTTCATGCGCATCTCGCGCCCGCGAATTGTTGGAGGCGTTATGTCTAATGCACGCTGGTGGCTTGCCGTGGGTCTCATGAGCAGCTTCACGTTGCCGGCCATGGCCCAGTCGTTTCGGGTCCAGTGCCCGGGCAGCACCATCACCCACCCGGTTGCCGCCAACAACAATGCGGAACCGACGTTTGTAGGGCCGACCTACGTCAACGCGACCAAGGTGTATCCCACCGCAGCCGATCACGTGAACGGCGCGATCAAGTGCCAGCAGATCGGCGGTGGTGATGGTTACGCCACCATGGGGGACGGCACCCAGACCTACCTGTTCTCCTTCGGCCCGCTGTCCGGGCTGGCCGACATGGCGGCCGGCAAGCCCGGCACACAGTTCCCGAGCGTCTTCAACACCACCTACACCGGTCCGCAGCTGGTGCCCGGTGACCCCGCCACGACCGACAACGTTACCGATCCGCAGGCGGCAACCTGGCCGCCGCCGCCGTTCGCGCCGACGTTTACCTACAACGGTGCCGTCGGCCAGGTTCCGGACACCGACAACGGCAACGTGATCGATGGCCACGTGGACCCGCGCCAGACCATGGACATCGGGGTGATGAACGGCAACATCCCGGCGCCCCTGATGGCGATCGACGAGGACGACGAGTTTTTCCTGACGCTCACCAACGTCGGCATGATCATGCGGCCGGACCTGTTCGAGCAGCACACGGTGCACTTCCACGGCTACCCGAACGCGTCGGCCTTCTACGACGGCGTGCCGGACGCCTCGGTGGCGATCAACATCGGCGCCAGCTTCACCTACTACTACCTGGCGCCCGACGCCGGCACGTACTTCTGGCACTGCCACATCACCCCGCCCGAGCACCTGCAGATGGGCATGGTCGGGCAGATCTTCGTGCGGCCGCGGCAGAACCGCGTGGCAAACGGGGCGAGTCTCTACACGGCGCTCCAGCAGCAGGAGCTCGACCCGCGCACCAAGTGCGACTCCACTGCCGACATCCTGTGCAGCAACCCGCTGCCCGTCGCCTCGAATTCCGTGACGCGTGCGCCGGGCGGGAACTACGCCTACAACGACGGCGACGGCTCGACGTACTACGACGTCGAGTATCCGATCCAGATCCACGGCTTCGATCCCAACTTCCACTTCGTCGGCATGACCTTCAATCCGGAAGGTTTCTCCGACATGAAGGACAAGTACTTCCTGCTGAACGGCCGCAGCTACCCCGACACGGTGACGCCCGGGCCGCTGCAGACGCAGTCCGCGGATGGCGTGGAGCACTTCTCCCAGCCGCTGCCCTCGATCATCAACATACCGGTCGGCAAGAAGGCGCTGCTGCGGATCTCTGACCTGGATGTGACCGAGTTCCAGACGCTCGCCTCGCTCGGCATTCCGATGCACGTCATTGCGCTGAACGCGAAGCTGCTGCGGGATCAGGCAGGCAACAACCTCTACTACGACACCAACTCGATCACCCTCGGCGGCGGGGAGTCGCTGGATGTGATTCTGGATGCCTCCGACAGCACCAAGTATCCCGTCGGCAGCGTCTTCTACCTCTACACCCCGAACCTGGACCACCTGTCGAACGACGCCGAGAACTTCGGCGGTCTCATGACCGAAGTCCACATCACGGCCTCGACCTAGGGAAGCAGCCATGAGCGCAGCGACCAAAAAAAACGCGATCTCCATGCACCGCCTGCTCGCCCTGACGGCCGCGGCGGCAGCGCTGTTGCTCACCGCCGCGGCGCACGCCGCGGCCCCGGGCATCACCGGTCCCGTCTTCAATCTGACCGCCCAGCCGGCGTATATCAGCCAGCCCGATGGACAAATGGTCTATTCGTGGGGCTATGGATGCAACGGTGTGCCGGGCGGATATCTTCCCGCATTCCCCGTCACCCCTAGTAACCCAAATCCCGTCACGCCCTTCTGCAACTCGATGCAGGTACCCGGGCCGACGCTGATCGTCACGGAGGGCGACCAGGTCACCGTAAACCTGAGCAACGGCCTGCCCACGCCCGCGGGCAATACTTCGATTCTCTTTCCAGGCATCCAGGTGAGCGCTGCGGGCGGCGTGGCCGGATTGCTGACGCAGGAGGCAGCACCGGGGGGCTCGGTGACCTACACGTTTACGGCGCCATCGCCCGGAACGCGTGCGTACTACAGCGGCACCCAGGGTGACCTGCAGGTGGAGATGGGCCTGTACGGCGTCATCATCGTCCTGCCGAAGACCATCCCCACCGCATGCACCACCGGACTTGCCGCGCAGAACCGCGTGGCCGCTTCGCACTGGCAGGAGGCTGACTTCCGGCTCGCCGCGTCGGCTTACGACCACAACAAGACCTGCTACGACCGGGAATATCTGTTCCAGTTCTCGGAGATGGATCCCAACATCCACAAGCAGGCACTGGCGCAGGTGACGGCGGCGGGCAGCTGCACGGCCGGATCGCAGGGGTGCGGCCTGCAGGTACCTACGGAGCCTTATCACCCCGCGTATTTCATGATCAACGGGCGCTCCATGCCCGATGACATGGATACCAACTACGCCGCGCAGTACCCGCACCAGCCGTACAACGGCAATCCGCACATGCATCCGGGTGAGCAAGTGCTGCTGCGGGTCGTGGGCCAGGGACGCTGGCAGCACCCGTTCCACGAGCACGGTAACCACGTCCGTATCCTCGGCCGCGACGGCAACCTGATCCTAAGTTCAAGCGATCCGAACAGCCTCGCCGGTCCGCTGCTGTTCACGACCACCACCACGCCCGGGCTGGCCATGGACGGGATCTTCTACTGGACTGGCAAGGGCCTGAACTGGGATGCCTACGGGCATCACACCGGCGCCGGGACCACGCCCAACTCGAGTCTTCCCTGTACCCCGGATGCGAACGGCTACAACACCGGCGCGCCCACCGCGATCAATTACTTCGAGTGGTGCCAGGATCACAACAAGCCGCTGCAGGGCAAACCGTTCGGCGACGTGGCCGCCGGTGGCCCGGTGACGCTGCCCGATCCAAATCTCTTCACCAACGGCGCCTGGTTTGGTGGCAGCCCCTACCTGGGACCGGACGCGACGGTGCGTGCGACCGGTCCCACCGGCACGACTCCACCCTCCGGAACGATCGCGAATCCGCCTTCGACCGAAGCCGGATTTGCCTTCATGTGGCACTCGCATAACGAGCGCGAGATCACCACGAACAACATTTTCCCGGGCGGCATGATGATGATGATGCTCGTCGATTCGCGTGAATTTGTTATCGACGAATCGAACTAGAGCGAGGAAAACCGCAATGCGATCCAACAACAACAGAAAATCGCTCCTGGCGAAGACGGGCCTCACGGCCGCCGTTTTCCTCCTGGCCAGCGGAGCAGCACTGGCCCAGCAAGTGGTCAACCTCACCGCGGGACCCGCCACCGCGACACTCCCCGATGGCACGGCGGTGCCGATGTGGGGCTACAGTTGCGGCGCAGTCGTGACTGGCTCGACGGCCTCGTGCGCGCGACTCAACCCGACCGGCAGCGGCTGGTCCCCGGTCGTGATCACGATTCCGACCGGACAGGACCTGCAGATCAACCTCACTAACAACCTGTCGTTCACGGCCGGCACCGGCACCAACACGCTGCCCACTTCGCTCACGATCGTCGGGCAGTTGGGTGGCGGACTGGGATCATCCGCGACCACCACGCCGAGCCCGGACCACACCAACGCCCAGCCGGTAACCTGGCCGATCGCCGGCACCACGCCCGGCAACGTCGCACCGGTCGGCGTCGGCACGCCGCCTCCGCAGGGGCCGCGCGTGCAGTCCTTCGCCACGGAGGTGGCTTTCGGGACGCCCGCCTCGCTGTGCTGGGGCGTATGCGGGGGCGCTCCCTCGCTGGCCCTGAAGCCAGGCACGTATCTGATCGAGTCCGGCACGCACCCCTCGATCCAGGGCCCGATGGGCCTCTACGGCATGCTGGTCGTCACCGCTGCACCGACGTCAACGACCACTTCTAATACCGGCACCGCTTATCCGGGGGTGAGCTACTCCGCCGAGGTGCCGCTGCTGATGAGTGAGATCGATCCGGTGCAGAACGCCGCCGTGCAGGCGGCGGTGGGCTCCGCGGGTTTCAGCGAGACCAACGTCTGGGCGGGCTTCACGGGCGCTAACAACCAGACGGCGCTGTGCCGCACCGTGGGCGGCGCTGCCGCGCCCAATGGCGCGTGCTATCCGCCGGCGGTGAACTACACGCCCCTGTACTACCTGTTCAACGGCGTGGCCTTCGACAAGACCAATTCCGGGGCGTCGGTGTTCGCCGCCACTCCGACCGGCAGCGCGGCGACCCCGGTCACCGGGGATGTGCTGGTGCGCTTCGTCAATGCCGGCCTGCGCATGCACGTGCCGGCGATCGTCGGATCGCTCACCGGAACTACAGCGGTGTCCGGATTCTCGCTGATTGCGGAAGACGGCAACCCGCTGCCGGGCACTTCTCGGGTACAGAGCGAAGTCTTCCTGGCCGCGGGCAAGACCTACGACGTGAAGATCAGTACGCCGGCGAGCGGTACCACGGCATTGCCGGTCTACGATCGCGAGCTGAGTCTCTCGGGCAACGCGACCGCACGCGATGCCGGCATGCTCGCCTACATTGGCACCAATGGCGCGGGACTGCCGACGACCGGCGTGTTCAGCGCGGCGGCCACCGCGATCGCGGCTCCGCTGACCTCGAATCCCTATTACTGCCACGTCGGCCAGACGCTGGCTGTGAGTGACCCCGGCCAGGGCGTGCTGCGCGGCGCCCAGAATGCCAAGGCCGCAACCCTGGGAACGGTCAGCCTTGTCGGCGGCGCCGCAGCCCTGAGCTTCAACAACAATGGAACTTTCAGCTATGCCGCGCAAAGTGGGTCCTGCGGTGGCACGTTTACGTATCTGATCAACGGCAGCGTGAGTGCGACGGCGGTGGTCAGCGAATGCGACGCCGCCAGCCAAGCCCCCGGCTGCGTGCTCGCCGGCGCGCCGGTGGCCAGCGATGTGACGTTCACCAGCACGGTGTTTGCGCGCTACGCCAGCGCGCCGCCCGGAGTGCTCGGCAGCGTCAAGAACGTCGACGGCGTGCCGCTGACGGCGGCGGTTGCGGGTACCGCAAATGCTGGCATAACGTTGAATGCGGACGGTTCGTTCATCGCCGACCGTGCCAGTAGCACCCCGGTGCCTTGCCCGGCCGGTGCCCCGCTTGGAGCGGCCTGCACGACTTTCGGCTTCATGGCAAAAAACGCGCAGGGCACTGCCAGCAATGCGGCGACGGCAACGGTGATCTTCCCGGCAGGCTCCGGCCTGTCGGTGAAGGTCCTCGACGGCACCGACAAGGTCACCGTAATCGGTGACTACCGGTGGGTCATCGAAGAGGACCGCACCTTCTACGTCGATCCCACCAAGACCACCAACACCGGCGGTACCACCGTGGTGCCCACCTTCGGGACCAACTTCCACACCAGTTACATGCCGGTCGTCGCGACCGGCTGCACCGGCCCATTGTCCTGCGAGGCCGGCCAGTCGATCCTCGGCAGCGCGGTGGTGTGCGATCTCGGCAACGGCGTCTGCCGTCCGGGCACGCAGGAGGCGGCGGTGGATCCGAGCCAGGTGCACCTGGATCCCACCAAGCGCTACTACATCTCCGTGCTGCCGGGCGATGCGGCCAACCCGTTCATCGACGCCAACCTGACCGCCAACTGCACCAAGGGAGCCGCCAATTCCACCCAGGTGGATGGTGATAACAACCCGCTGCGCTGCGGTCACGGCATGGGCGGTGCGCCGATTGCGGCGGTGTGCGCTGCCGGCACCGCCGCGTGTACCGGTACTCTCGCGCCGGTCACGATCCTGACGCAGCCCGCGCCGTTCCCGCCCGCGAAGCTCTCGGTGTTCGTCTTCGAGGATGATTTCCCGCTCAACGGTGAGCAGGATGCCGGCGGCGGCATCGACGTGCTGGCCACCAATGAGCCCGGTCTCGGGCACTTCAACATCACCCTGTTCGATGATGCGGGTGGTTCGGGGGATGCAACCGGACAGATGACCTATGACATGTTCAACCAGCCCCTGGTGAACAGTCTGGCCGGCACCATCGACCCCTCGACCGGGTTGGATGCCTGCCCCATTTCCAAGAACTCGCGCTCGGGCGCGAGTGATCCGACCCAGACGGGCATCACCGGGACGATCGTGACGTGCCCGCGCTACGAGGGTGACGGCAAGGCGAAGATCCTGTCCCCGTTCGCCGGCCAGGCCGTGATCGCCAATCTCATGCCGGGACGCTACGGCGTCGTGGCCACGCCGGGCGCGGACCTGATCGCCAACGGCGAGGAATGGCTGCAGACCAATACGCTCGACGGCCAGAAGGCGCACGACTCGTTCCTGCGCATCGGCGAGCCCTCGTTCTTCCAGGAATTCGGGCCGGCCGGCTACCACGTGGCGATCGGCTTTGCCAACCCGAAGATCATCAACGGTCGCCTCAAAGGCGTCTGCAACGGCACGGACGTCAACCTTACGGGCACGAACTGCACGAACTCCGTGCACGGGGTCGTCACGACCGAGCGCATGAGCCGCTCGCCCGATGAACGCCTCTACGGCAGCAATACCAACGACAGCTTCGCGTTCACGCAGTGTTACGTCAGCTTCGGCGACACCGACGGCGAGGATTTCGCCTTCACCAAGTGCAATGCCGACGGCACGTTCAGCCTCTCGGGACTCCCCGACGGCACCTGGCGCGTCACGGTCTTTGACCAGTGGAACGACATGCTGGTGGACGGCCTCTCGACCCCCGTGGCCCTGAGCGGAGGACACGATGCCAATATGGGCCAGATCGCCATGAACCAGTGGCAGGCCAACATCTACACCAGCACCTTCTTTGACCAGAACGGCAATGGCGTACGTGACAGTGGCGAGACCGGTCTCACCCTCGTTCCGACCAATATCCGCTTCCGCGACGGCAGTTATTCCAACTTCAATAACACCGACCTCGCCGGCAACGCCGGCTTCAACGAGGTCTTCCCGCTGTTCAGCTGGTACGTGGTCGAGACGGACTCGCTGCGCTACAAGAACACCGGCACCCACGTGGTCTACGACGCCGGCGGTCCGGCTGACGGCTCGCAGTGCGGCCCCTCGCAAACCCCGCCCACGGCACCCTGCGGGAACTCTGCCATCGGCGCGAACATGGCCAATACCGCCGAGCAGGTCTCGGTGCCCCCGCTCCTGCGAGTGCCGGGCGCGCGCTATTGCCTGTACGCGGACTGCGCCACGGGAGACCCGGGATTTAATCCCGGGACGACTGCCGGCTCCACCGGCCGCGTCGATCCTCCCTGGGTCATGAGCGAGGGCTGGCAGGGCTTCTCGGGCCAGAACTCATTCCTCGAGTTCGGCAAGAAACCGTTCGTGCCCGGTGAGACCGGCGGCATTCACGGCGAGGTGATCTACGCCTCGACGCGGCCCTTCGACGATCCGGCGCTCCTGATCCACACCAGCTGGACCCCGGACGTGCCGGGGGTGACGATCAACCTGTACCAGGAGGGTACCGCGGCCGATGGCACGACCTCCCTGAAGCTCGTCGACACGACGACCACCACCAGCTGGGACGACTGGGCGCAGGGCTTCAGGTCCGACGGCGTGCCCAACATGAACTGCCCCGGTCAGGCGACCACGGACCTGTTCTATTTCACGCTGCTGAACCAGCCGAACTACCTCGACGTGTACAACAGCCAGCACGGCGGTGCGGCCCCGCACACGATACCGGCAAACTCCCAGTTCAAGTGCTATGACGGCATGCACAACTGGAACCAGCTGCAGCCGGCGCCCTATGACGGCGCCTATTACTTCCCGAGCACCACCGGCATCAGCCCGACCACGGGCAAGCCGGCGGGCACCAACTGCCACATGCAGACGCCCGCCGAGCCGTGGGGCTGTGTCGCCAATCCCGACCTGAACGATTCGTACTGGAACGGGCTGCCGATGCTGCCCCCGGGCAAGTACGTGGTCGAAATGGTCGTACCGCCGGGGTACGAACTGGTGAAGGAAGAGGACAAGAACATCCTGATCGGCGACAACTACATCGCACCGGTCACGCAGGAGTTCCCCGGTCTGGGCAGCGCCATCTACATCCTGCCCGACCAGGCCGAGGTCGCCGCCTACTACAACTCGACCAACGCGCAGAACCCGACGGCCGCCTTCGGACGCACCACACTGCCGAACCACGAGGGTGACACCGGCAGCGTCGAGACCTTCTGGCCCTGCGTCGGCCAGGCGCGCGTGGTCCCTGACTACATCAGCCTGTTCCCGCAGTCGCAGGAAGTGGCACCGTTCGCGGGCGCCACGCGCAACCTGTGCGACCGCAAGGAAGTGACCCTGGACGACCAGACCTCGGCGCTCGCGAAGTTCTGGGTGTTCACCTCGGCGCACGTCGCCGCGCACTTCACCGGTGTGATAACGGATGACTTCACGTCCGAATTCGATCCGTTCTCGCCGCAGTTCGGGGAGAAATTCTCACCCCCGAACCTGCCGATCTCGCTCAAGGACTGGAGCGGCACGGAGATCTCGCGTGTCTATACCGACCAGTGGGGCACCTACAACGGCCTCACCTATTCGACCTGGGAGGTCAACCCGCCCAATCCGACCGGCTACGCGCCGACCATGATGGTGACGTGCATGAACGACCCGGGCACCGGACCCACCCCGGATCCGCTGTTCAACCCGGAATACAGCCAGTTCTGCTACGAGATCCCCTTCATGCCCGGGCAGACCCAGTACATGGATACGCCCGTGGTCCCGGTCTCGGCGTTCGCCGGTGCCGGCTACAACAATCCCGACTGCGCGTACCCCGACGCCACCCCGGGCATCAAGGAGGTGGACGGCATCAGCAGTGCGGGCACGAGCCTGGTCGGTCCGTGGGTTCCCGGCGCCAGCGTGCCGGTCGCCTCCCTGGCGCTGACCAGCGGCGGCAGCGGCTACACTTCGCGACCGACGATCAGCTTCACCGGCGGTGGGGGCAGCGGGGCTGCCGCGACCGTGACTGACCTCAAGGTGGGCAGTATCTCGGTGAACGGCCTGGGAGGCACCGGCTACACCTCGGCTCCCACCGTCACCATCACAGGCGGCGGCGGCAGTGGTGCCACGGCGACCGCAACGGTCGGCGGCCTGCTGCGCCGGGTCACGGGAATCACCGTGACTAACCCGGGCAGCGGCTACACCGCGCGGCCCACGGTCTCGATCACCGGTGGCGGCGGCAGCGGCGCCACGGCGACGGCCTCGATGAGCGTCAACACTCTGACCCTGACCTCAGGGGGCTCCGGTTACTCCTCACCCCCGACGGTCAACTTCTCAGGTGGTGGGGGCTCCGGCGCGGCGGCAACGGCGGCACTGGCCACCGGCAGCGCTACGGCATCGCTGCTCATTACCGCCCTGGGTGACCAGGTCGTGCCCGACAATGCCTACTCGGGCCCGTCGGCCACGACGGCACCGTTCAATGCCAAGACCCTCACCCGGCACTATGGGTTCGGGGCGCAGTGCACCACTGCAACTGCCGGCAGCGCGACGTGCAATACGCTCTCGAGCGTGACCATCGGCGGTGCGACGGCCACCATCACGTCCTGGTCGGACAGCCAGATCCAGGTCAGCGTGCCGGCCAGCGTGCCGCTGTGCACCCTGCAGCAGCAGGCGCAGTACGGTGGCTCACCGGCGCATTGCGGCGAACTGGTCGTCACGGCCGGCAACGGCAAGCAGTCGATCGACGCGGTGACCGTGACGGTCGGCGGCAAGCAGCCGACGCACGTGAACGCGACCGCGGGCACGTTCCACTCCATCCAGGACGCCATCGATATGGCGCAGCCCGGCGACCTGATCATGGTCGATCCGGGTGTCTACAACGAGCTCGTGATCATGTGGAAGCCGGTACGCCTGCAGGGCGTGGGCGCGGCCTCCAGCGTCATCAATGCCAACACCCATCCCGCGGGCAAGCTGGATCCGTGGCGCGCGCGCGTCAGCTGCCTCTTTGGCCTCGCGCTCAACGGCCAGCCGCTGAACCCCGGCTCCCCGCTGACGTTCGCGGACGGTTCGCCGACCATCAAGACGAACCCGTTCGACACGGTAGATCCTAACGACACCTGCCCGGGCAAGGTGAACGGCACCGCGTGGACCGCCTTCAACGGCGGCCCGAATAACCCGCAGGTGGACCGCATACCGCTGGAGGGCATCGTCGGCTGGGACACGACGCTCAATGGCAACCTCGCGCAGCTGCTGCAGGAGCCGACGCTCATGGGCGCCTACGAAGGCGCGGGCATCACCGTCGTGGGCAAGGGCGTGCGGTACCCCGCACCGCCGCGCTACCCGAGGACCAACAACTTTGGCGCCGGCGTGGATACGGCGGGGGCCACCGTCGCTGTGGAGGGCCAGATGCCCGTGCCGACGGTAGAGCTGACCAACAGCGACACTGACTGCAATACCCGCACCGGCTACAGCAGCAACTTCCAGTGCAACCCGTCGCGCATCGACGGCCTGTCGATCACCAACAGCTCGCAGGGCGGTGGCGGCATCTTTGCGCACGGGTGGGCACACAACCTGGAGATCGCCAATAACCGCGTCTACAACAACACCGGCACCATGACCGGCGGCATCACCATCGGCCAGGGCGAGTCTCCGGATGCGCTGCTGTCGGGCAATGGCGGCGATCCGCTCGGCTTCAACGGTGGCACGCTGGCCGGCTTCGACCAGCAGCCCTGGACCTGCCTGCCGGGCGCCGTGGTCAACGACGACCAGGTGGTGAGCCCGCCGGGAACCTACGCCAACGAGCAGCTGCCGTACTGCTACAACATCCACGTGCAGGTGCACCACAACGCGGTCACGCGCAACTCCTCCATCGGGGACGAGCTGTTCTCCTCGACCCCGGCCGGGGCGGGCGGTGTCAGCTTCTGCACCGGGTCGGACTACTACAAGTTCAACTACAACTGGGTGTGCGGCAACCTGAGCACCGGTGATGGCGGCGGGCTTGCGCACGTCGGCTTCTCCTGGAACGGTGACATCGAGCACAACCAGATCCTGTTCAACCAGAGCACCAACCCGACGGTGCCGACCAACGGTGGCGGCCTGATCGTCATGGGCGCAGCTCCCGACGGCACTCCGGTGGGCGCGGCGGCCGGCACCGAGTGCGGCAGTGTGACGGACGTTGACTGCGCGCCGGGCCTGAGCGATGGCACCGGTCCCGGGCTGGTGATCAATGCCAACATGATCATGGGCAACGGGGCCGACAGCGGCAGCGGCGGCGGCCTGCGGCTGCAGTCGGTGAACGGCACCGAGGTCGGCTTCTTCCCGACCAATCCCACGCGCTGGTACTCGGTCGCCGTCACCAACAACATCATCAGCAACAACGTGGCCGGCTGGGACGGCGCCGGAGTCTCGCTGCAGGATGCGCTGGTGGTGAACATGATCAACAACACGATCGTGTCGAACGACACCACCGCATCCTCGGGCGTGCTGTTCAACACCATCGGGGCGCCGGAAGGCAGCGCGCCGGGGGACACGAACCAGTCGACTTCGATGATCACCTCGGCGCCGCAGGCGGCGGGTGTGGCCACCATGCGCAACAGCTCGCTGCTGAGCTCTTCGCTGCCCTTCCTGGTCATCTGCCCGGCAGGTCATCCGCTGAGCCCGCTCAACCCGATGTTGCCGACACTCAACGGCTCCTGCCGGAACTTCTCGGTGCCGCTGCTCCTGAACGACATCATCTGGGAGAACCGCTCGTACTACATCGGTATCGGCGCCCTCGGCAGCGGGACCACCAACCAGCAGAACGTGGTGTCGCTGTTCACCGCGTTCACCACGGCGCAGGCGCCCAGCCAGCCGAGTGCTGGTGCCTCACAGGTGAACGGCACCGGCAGCATAGTCACCGGCGGTACCGGCGCGTGCACGCCGGCGAGCTACTGGGACATCGGCGTACGCGGGGACAAGGGACCGAACAACCACAGCTCGGGGCTGACGCTGACGCCGGTGTACTCGGTGCTGACGGATGCCGGGGACTACCCGGGCAACAACAACCTCGGCGCCAATCCGACGGTCGTGAGCCAGTACTGCAACGGCTCGCGCAGCCCGCCGGAGTTCATGTCGATGGGCTACCAGGTGCCCCCGGGTATCGCCGACGCGCAGGTGCCGAATCCGATCTTCAACCTGACGCCGAGTGCGACGGTGGATGAGGGCAACAACTGGATCAACATCAGCTGGGGTCCGCTCGCGCAGACCGGACCGGTGACCAACTCGCTGCTCGGCAACTACGCGCTGGCCAGCGGCTCCCCGGCCATCGACTACATCCCGACGGCGGGCCTGGCGGGCTCGCTCGCGCCGCCCACGGACTTCTTCGGCAATGCACGGCCTTCGGGGTCGGGGATTGACGTCGGTGCGGTCGAGTTCCATGGCACCAACACGCGGCTGCCGACGGTGGCCCCGGACGCCCTGAACTTCGGCAGTGTCGCGCAGGGGACGGTGAGCGCGGCGCAGACCATCACGCTCAGCAACCCCGTGGGGGCACCCGCACTCACCGGCATCGGCGCGACCTTTGCGCCGACGACGCCAGCGGGGGTGTTCACGCGCTCCGGGGGCACCTGCACCACGACACTGGCCGCCGGTGCGAGCTGCACGATCACGGTCGTGTTCAACTCTCCCACCCCGGCTGGCGGCACGATCGACGGTTCCCTGGCGCTCACCGCCAGCGCCCCGATCGGCGGCTCGCCGGTGTCTCTCGCGGGGACCTCGGTGGGGACGCCGACGCTGACCTCGGTCGCACCCGCCGCCGCTCTCCGCGGCAGCAATGTCGCGGTGACCCTGACGGGCACCAACTTCTCGCTGCTGGGATCGACGGTGGCCGTGAGCGGCACGGGCGTCACGGTGGGCAACGTGAACGTGGTGAACGACACGACGATCACGGCGACGTTCACCATCGCGTCCAATGCCGCGGCCACGGCGCGCAATGTCACGGTTACCACCGGCGGGATCACCACCACTCCCGCCACCTTCACCGTCCAGAGTCCGCCGCCGCCGACGCTGAGCTCGATCTCACCCGCCTCGCATGCGCGCGGGGGACCGCCGGTCGCGGTGACCCTCACGGGCACCAACTTCATCGCGGGGGCGACGGTGGCGGTTTCCGGCGGGGTAACCGTGAGAAACGTGACGGTCGTGAGCTCCACGACCATCACGGCGACCCTCAGTACCTCTAACTTTACGTCACGCGGTACGAAGAGCGTCACCGTTACGACGCTCGGGGGAACCAGTAACTTGCTGACTTACACGGTTAACTAGCCTGACCGGCCGGGCGCCTGAGGGCAGGCGCCCGGCTTCGGATGCAGAACAACAATGAATGCAAAAGTGACAATCATCCGCCTGCTTCACTGCGGGGCCCTGCTGAGCGCGAGCGCCGCGATGGCCCTGGCTGCAGCGCCCGCTCCGCACGCCAAGCCGCCGCCACCCGCCAAGGGGCACTATCACTATCAGCCCGACCGGTTTGCGGGGCGCGCGGGTCTGCACTACCGGATGGTCTGGGGTGTCGACTCGCTGAGCCTCAAGACCGTGGAGTCCGGCGAAGTCATCCGCTTCAGTTACCGGGTGCTGGATCCGGCCAAGGCGCTGCCCCTCAACGACAAGAAGTCCGACCCGTCGCTCATTGACCCGCGGGCCGGCGCCAGCCTCGTGGTGCCGTCGCTGGAACAGGTGGGGCAGCTGCGCCAGAGCGCGACACCGGAGGAGGGCAAATCGTACTGGATCGCCTTCTCCAACAAGGGAAGGCTCGTCAAGCGCGGCGACCGGGTCACGGTGGTGATCGGGCTGTTTCGTGCCGACGGGCTGGTAGTGGATTAGGGAAGTCTCTTTGAGCCCGGCCGGCCGGCCGGGCAGTGCACAGGAGTCAGAATTTATGTCGAGATCTCATCTTTCCGCGCCGATCAGCCGGGGGATTCAGTTGCCGCGGGGCGGGCCACTGCTTGGCGTGCTCGCGTGTCTTTGTGTCACTTCCGCCGTGTTGGCGGCAGAGGGTGCCGGACTCAGCGCCGCGCAGATCGCTGACAAGAACGTGGCCGCGCGCGGCGGTCTGTCGGCCTGGCGGGCACTGCAGACGCTGTCAGTCACCGGCAAGATGGAGGCGGGAAGCGGGGACTCCGCGGCGCGCAGCGCGCGCCTCGCCCGCGCAGGCCTCGGCGTGAGCGTCAAGCACGCCGCGCCCAAGGATGACGGCGCCGCCGCGGCGAACACGCAGGTGCAGCTGCCCTTTACCCTCGAGATGAAGCGCCCCGACAAGTCGCGCCTGGAGATTCAGTTTGCGGGCAAGACCGCCGTGCAGGTCTACGACGGCACGAACGGCTGGAAGGTGCGCCCATTCCTGAACCGCAGCGAGGTCGAGGCCTTCACGGCAGAAGAGGCCAAGGCAGAGTCGGGGAAGGACGACATGGATGGGTTGCTGATCAACTATCAGGCCCGGGGCGCGAAAGTCGAGCTCGCGGGGACGGAGGCGGTCGAGGGGCACAGCGCCTACAAGCTCAAGGTCACGAGCAAGTCGGGCGAAGCGCGCAACGTGTGGGTCGACAGCAAGACCTTCCTCGACGTCAAGGTCGAGGGCGTGCCGCGCCGGATGGACGGTCGCATGCATCGCGTCTGGGTCTACCAGCGCGACTTCAAGCCGGTGCAGGGCCTCATGATGCCCTACGTCTATGAAACCGTCGTCGAGGGCTTCCCGCAGGCGCACCGGATGATCGTGGATTCGATCACCGTGAACCAGGCGCTGAGTGACGCCAGGTTCAGCAAGCCGCAGCTCCTGGCTGCCAACGCACCAGCGCCAGCGGCCCTGCCTGCGGCGATCCCGGTGGTCAAGAAGTGAATTCGCTGCGGGCCGCGGTGCTGGCGGGCGCGTTCATCGCGGCCGCCGGCTCGCTGGCGCCGGCTGCCGCGGAGTTACCCACGGAAGTCTCCTCGATCGGGCAGCCGCAGGCGTTGCCCGGCGTCTCCCGCACCCGCGTGGTCTATGAGACTCCTGAGGTCAAGCTGGTGCGCGCCGATGGCGAGCGCGTATCGCTGGCGCGCGAGCTGGATGACGGCCGTCCGGTGCTGCTCAATTTCATCTTCACGACCTGCTCGTCGGTGTGCCCGCTGGCGAGTCAGACATTCGCCGAGTTCCGGGATCGGCTGGGTACCCAGGTGAGCGGCGTACACCTCATGTCGATCTCCATCGACCCGGAGCAGGACACGCCGGCACGCCTGCGCGAGTACGCGCGCAAGTACCATGCGGGACCCGAATGGCAGTACTACACGGGCAGCCTCGATGCGAGCCTTGCCGTGCAGCGTGCCTTCGACGTCTACCGCGGCGACAAGATGAGCCACACCGCCGTGACACTGATGCGCGCCGCCCCGGGCAAGCCGTGGCTGCGGATCGAGGGATTCGTCACACCCGATGATCTGCTGCGCGACTATCGGTCGCTGCTCGCCGCGCGGTGACGACGCCTGCTGCGGACGAGGCGCGAATGCAAACCCACGCGCGCCCAACGATGCCACCTACCCTGGTGCTGTTCCTGTTGCTGGCAGGCGCTGCGGCAGGCGCATCCGCGCAGGCTGACCCCGCCGGCGAAGCGCTCTATCGTGACGGGGTCTTACCCTCCGGGGCGATGCTGTCGGGAGTGCGCGAAGGCAATGCGCGCATCAGTGGCTCCGATGCCGCCTGTGTCAGCTGTCACCGGCGCAGCGGACTGGGATCCACCGAAGGACGCATCACCATCCCGCCGATTACCGGGCCGTACCTGTACCGCGCGGCCGACGAGCGCATCGACGACCAGGAAGTGCCCTATGTCGGAACCTCACGCGTGGCGCACCAGGCCTACAACGATGAGACCCTGGCGCGTGCCATACGTACCGGCGTGGGCGCCGATGGCAGGCCGTTGAGCTACCTCATGCCGCGTTACGAGCTCGATGACGCCTCGATGGCGCAGCTGATCGCCTACCTGAAGGGGATGACGCCGCGGCATGTCCCCGGCGTCACGGACACGGTATTGCACTTTGCCACCATCATCACCCCCGACGCCGACCCGGCGCGGCGCGCGGGCACGCTGGCGGTGCTGGATAAGTACTTCCTGGACAAGAACGCCGCCGCGCGTGCCGTCGCCCCACGACTGTATGCAACGCGGCCCATGCATTTCCGTGTCAATCGCAAGTGGCAGCTGCACGTGTGGGAACTCAGCGGTGCGCCGCAGACGTGGGAGGCGCAGCTGCGCAAGCGACTCGCGGCCGAACCGGTGTTTGCGGTCATCTCGGGCGTCGGTGGCGCCACCTGGGAGCCCGTGCACCGCTTCTGTGAGGAGCAGGGTGTGCCGTGCCTGTTTCCGAATATCGATGCTCCCCCCGGGAACGACGGCGACTTTTACTCCCTGTACTTCTCGAGACAGGTGCTGCTGGAGGCGCAGCTGATCGCGGAGCAGATCGGCGAGCGCCGTGACGCAGGCCCGCTGCGTGTCGTACAGGTATTCCGCAGCGGCGACGTCGGCGAGCAGGCGGCCGGCGAGCTGCGGGCCGCGGGCGCGCAGTCCGGGGTGACGTTCGAGAATCGCGTGCTGCGCAGCACCGGCAGTGCGGAGGAACTGCGCAAGGCTGTCGGCCAGCTGCACGGCGCAGACGCGCTGGTGCTGTGGCTGCGTCCGCAGGACCTGGCGTGGCTGCCGCCGTCACCCCCGCACACCTCACTGGTCTGGATGTCGGGGGTCATGGGCGGCCTTGAGGGCGCGCCGCTCCCGGTCGCGTGGCGCGCAGCGACCCGCATGACCTATCCGTTCGACCTGCCTGACAGGCGACGCGTACGCGTGGATTACGCGATGGGGTGGTTCAGGATCCGACAGGTGCCCCTGCCCGCGCTGCAGGTACAGGCGGACACCTATCTTGCCTGCGGCCTGCTGTCGGAGACCCTGAACCACATGGTCGATACGTTCGAGCGCGACTATCTCATCGAGCGCATCGAGCAGGACCTCGACCACCGGGTGCTCACCGGGTACTACCCGCGGCTGACGCTCGCGGCGGGACAGCGCTTCGCCTCCAAGGGCGGCTATGTCGTGCGCTTCAGCGAGCCGCAGGGCCCGAAGCTGGCGACGCTCAGCGAATGGCTGACGCCGGATACGTCCCGGCTGAGCGCCTCAGCGCGTTGACGGCCGCGTCACCCGCTTACGCGCGTAGACGCGCACCGAAGGGAACCCTGTGTTTGTGCCGTGCGCCAGGGCTGCCGCCGGGCAGGGCGCCCTCGTGCGGCCGGGCAGTTGTGGGTGGTGCGCCGACCTGACCCCGCAAGGGTGTCCGCCTCTGGCGCGCAATCCGTGACGGCGGTCCCGACCGCGGGAGCGTACTCAGTATAATAAGTCAGATAACGCTCGCTAAGGAGAGCGCCGTGCCGCCCTGCTCGCGCGCGTGCGACCGCGCTCTGGATGCACATGACTGATGATTCCACGACCGCGATCCGGCCGTGGACCTGGTTGCCGTCGGCGCGGACCGTGGGCCGGGGGGCCGCTTACTTCGCGCTCTACCTGTTGCTCGACTGGGCCAGTTACGTCGAGCCTCTGCATCACACCAGCATCACCCCGTGGAACCCCAACACGGGCGTGTCTTTCGCGCTGTTGCTGTGGGGCGGGACCCGCTGGGCCCCCTTGGTCGCGCTGAGCGTCTTCGTCGGCGAGATTCTCACGGACGACGCCCCGGTGTCGTGGGACGTGCTGGCCCTCACGTCCCTCTATATCGCCGCGGTCTATGCGGCGGCGGCAGGATGGCTGCGACGACGCGCCCTTGGGCCGCCAATCATGACGGCGCGCGGTGCCACCTGGTTTGCCGGCGTGACCGCGGTGGCGACCGGTATCGCAGCCGCCGGATACACCGGGATCCTGACCGCCTCCGGCCAAATGAGGGCGGAAGAGTTCTGGGCCAGCGTGGGGCGCTACTGGGTCGGGGATTTCAACGGCATCATCGCCCTGGTTCCGGTGCTGCTGCTCACGGTCAACTGGCGCGCACTGCCACACGAGATGCGGCGGCGGCGGCAGGAGCTGAGCCTGCAGGCGCTCGGCATCGTGCTCGGCGTGGCGCTGGCCTTTGCCCTGGCCGCACTGCGCGACGTGCGCCTCTTCTACCCGCTGTTCGTGCCGGTCGCCTGGATCTCCCTGCGCAACGGGGTGCCCGGCGGAATGATCGCCGTATCGCTGGTCCAGGCGGCCCTGGTGGCGGCGTTGAAGCTCACCCCCGGGCCGATCTCGGTCTTCGATCTGCAGTTTCCGCTGTTGTCGCTGGGCATCACGGCGCTGTTCCTGGGCGCACTCGCAACGCAGCGTGACACTGCGCTGCGCCAGGTGCGCGAGCAGGAGGCAGCACTGCAACGATCGATTCGCTTCGCCGCAGCAGGCGAGCTTGCCACGGCGCTGACGCACGAGCTGAATCAGCCGATGACGGCGCTGCTGTCCTACGTGCGCGCCTCCGAGCTCATGGCCAGCACGCTCGCGAACGCCGATGAGCGGCTGGCGACCACCCTGCACAAGGCCGGCGAGGAGGCCGTGCGCGCGACCGCCGTGTTGCGACGGCTGCGTGAGTTCTACCGCGGCGAGGGGGCGCGCCTGGAGGCCACCGACGCGGTTGCCGTGTGCAGCCGGGCAGCGCACGCCTTGCAGGACCGCATCCGCCGCAGCGCGGTTGAGTTCCAGCTGCGCCGCGATGAAAATCTCCCCAGCGTCGTGACCGACCGCACGCAGCTGGAGATTGTCGTTTACAACCTGCTGACGAACTCGCTGGATGCCTTCGATGCACAGCCGGCGCCCTCGGGGCGCTCGCGCAAGATCGAGCTCACGGCCACCGCCGCGGCTGAGCACGTGTTGATCTGCGTGGAGGACTCCGGGCCCGGGGTCTCCGCGGAGCTGGCCGGGCGGCTGTTCGAGCCCTTCGTCACCGACAAGATGAGCGGCATGGGCCTGGGACTGGCCTTGAGCCGCAGCCTGCTGCGCCATCAGGGCGGTGACCTGTGGTTCGAGCCCGGGCGCCTCGGCGGTGCACGCTTCGTCATGCGTCTGCCGACCGGCGCCACCACGCAGCAGACCGTATGAGCAACGAGGACGGCACGGTCTTCCTGATCGACGACGACGCGAGCGTGCGCGACTCGCTCACGCTGCTCTTGTCGTTGAAGGGGCTGCGCACGCAGTCCTTCGCCAACGCCGAGTCCTTCATCGCCACCTACCAGGCAGACACGGTGGGTTGCGTGCTCACGGACCTGCGCATGCCCGGCATGAGCGGACTTGAGCTGCAGGCCGACCTGCGCGCGCGCGAGTTGCAGGTGCCGGTGGTCGTGCTTACCGCCCATGGTGATGTGGCGACGGCGCGCGCCGCGCTCAAGAACGGTGCCTTCGATTTTCTCGAGAAGCCGGTCGACGACACGATGCTGATCGAGGTTCTCAACAATGCCCTGCGCGCGGACCGCGAGCGGCGCGCCAGCACGCCGGCGTCTGGGGATGAGCGGGTCGAGCGTCTCACGACACGCGAGCGCGAGATCCTCAGGCTCATCGCCGCCGGCCATGCCAACCGCGAGATCGCCGCGCAGCTGCGGATCAGTGCGCGCACCGTCGAGGTTCACAAGGCGCACATCATGGAGAAGCTGCGCTGCCGCTCACTCGCCGACCTGATCCGTTTGAATCTGCCCGTCTGAACCTGCCCGTTGCGCTGGCAACCTCGGGCGCAATTTTCCCTTTAGCATTCAGGCGTCGCCGCACCAGTAAGGGCTAGCCCTTACGGGCCGGCCCCGATTTTCGCCGCGCTTCGGGCACCTAAGCTGTAGCTCAAACAACAGCGCCAAGCGCGGTACCTGCCTCATGGCTCTTGCGGCTTCCCTTGGTTCCTCAGCATCCGCAGCCGAGCGAATTCCCACAATTCTGCTCGCAGATCCCCACCGCATCGTGCGCCAGGCAGTTCGCATTCTGCTCGAGCGCGAGGGCGAGTTCGCCGTAGTCGGCGAAGCCGGCGGCGCGGCGGAGGCGGCGGCGCTCGTGGACCGGCTGCAGCCGGACGCGGTGATCACGGAGCTGCACCTCGGTGAGGGTTCGGCTCTGCAGTTCATCGCGGAGACGCACGCGCGCTTCCCGCAGATCGCAATCCTGGTGCTGACGGCGTTTCGGGCGCGTGATCGCGTCGCGTCCGCGCGCAGGGCAGGGGCCCGCGGTTACCTGATGAAGAATCGCGGCCGCCGGGAACTGGTGAGCGCATTGCGCACGGCCCGCGCCGGGCGCTGGTACCGCCCGGACCAGGTGGCCGCGCGCGCGGCGCGCACGCCGACGCCCGAGGATGCGAATTATGCAAGTACGCGTGTTGCCTACCTGACCTCCCGCCAGCAGCAGGTGCTGCAAGCCCTGGCGCTCGGCCATCCAACGCGCGACATCGCGCAGATGTTGGGCGTCAGCGTTCAGGCCGTACACCGGCTGCGTGAGCGGCTGCTACAGGCGCTGCAACTGCGCGGCACCGCTGCGCTGACGCGCTTCGCGGTACGCGAAGGCCTCGTGGGCGCGCACGCCGCGACGCCAGTGGTCAGCCAGCCCGACTCACTCGACGCCGCTTCGATGTTGCCGGGCGCCTTGGCAACGCGGTGACGTAAGCGCAGTTGCATGCCGCGCTGCGCGGCGCAGCCTTCCCTGCCGGCCGCCATCCGTTCGAAGTAAGTAAACTTCGAACGTCGAGCCTACTGACTAACCCCACCGCCGACTAGGGCATCTACCGGCCCGCGACTTCGTCGTCGTGTCATGGTCCCGGCCTCCAACAACCTGCATTTTAGTGGTGCCGAGAAGCGGGCGGGCGCTACACGTGTAGCACCCGCTTCCAGGGATGACGAACAAGAAGTCGAACAAGTGCGACGTGCATTGATCACAGGCGAGTGCTGCTCGCCCTCACTCATCAGTGTTCAACGCGCCACGGCGCGTCGGGATGGTTGGAGGCATTATGTCTAGTATTCGCAGTTGGCTTGCGCTGGCGGTGCTGAGCGCGTTCGCGGTGTCCGCGGGGGCGCAGACGTTCCGCGTGCAGTGTCCGGGCAGCACCACGATGCATCCGGCGGGCGCCAACGGCGCCCCCAATCCCGACATCAAGTGCCAGCAGATCTCCGGCGGCGACGGTTTTGCGACCATGGCCGACGGCACGCAGACCTACCTATTCGCCTTTGGTCCCTTGTCCGGTCTGAAGGATATCTACCACGGCCTGCCGGGGACGGAGAACGTAACCACGTTCAACACCGTCGGACCGGTGGGGGTCGGCACGCCGAGCACCCTGGTGGGCATGCCCGACGGTAACTTCGCCTTTAACGGCGCCATCGGCCTGACTCCCGACCCTTCGGTAGCTGACGATCCGGCGTGCGCCGCGACGCCACGACCGGCCTACTGCACCACCGGACTCAATGGGCACGTTGACCCGCGACCGATCATGGACGTCGGCGTGATGAACGGCAGCGAGCCTGCGCCGCTCATGGCGATTGACGAGGACGACGAGTTCTTCCTGACGCTGACCAACGTCGGCCAGATCATGCGGCCGGACCTGTTCGAGCAGCACACGGTGCACTTCCACGGCTACCCGAACGCGTCTGCGTTCTATGACGGCGTGCCCGATGCGTCGATCGCCATCAACATCGGCGGCAGTTTCACCTACTACTACCTCTCGCCCGACGCGGGCACCTACTTCTGGCACTGCCACATCACGCCGCCGGAGCATCTGGAGATGGGCATGGTGGGGCAGCTGTTCGTGCGGCCGCGGCAAAACCGGGTTAACGGCCCGCTGCGCACGGCACTGACCGACCTCGAGCTGCCAGTCTCGGCAACCCCGACGACTGCTGAGTACGAGCGCCTGCGCAAGCGCTGTGGCAACGACATCCTGTGTTCAACGCCGATACCCGCGCCGAACAACGCCTCCAACAACGGCACCCTGAAGTACGCCTACAACGACGGCGACGGCACCACCGCCTACGACGTCGAGTATCCGCTCCAGATGCACGGCTTCGATCCGAACTTCCACTTCGTCGGCATGACCTTCAATCCGGAGAGCTTCGTTGACCTGAAGGACAAGTACTTCCTGCTGAACGGGCGCAGCTACCCGGACACGGTGGGTGGCTACACCTGCGCTGCCGGCGACCCGCTGCCGGCCTGCGCTGGCAAGGCCGCGGGCGCCATTGTGCCGGGCCCGATGCAGACCCAGGCGACCGACGGTACGGCGCATGCCTCGCAGCCGCTGCCGAGCGTCATCAACATTCCCGCGGGCGGCCGTGCGCTGCTGCGCATCTCCGATCTGAACGTGACCGAGTTTCACACGCTCGCCTCGCTCGGTATCCCGATGCGCGTGATTGCCCTCAACGCGCGCCTGCTGCGGGATCAGGACGGCACCAACATGTATTACGAGACCAACTCGATCACGCTCGGCGGTGGCGAGTCGCTCGACGTCATCCTGGACGCCACCGGGTATACGGCGGGCCAGAAGTTCTACCTCTACACGCCGCAGCTCGACCACCTGTCGAACGACGCCGAGAACTTCGGCGGCATGATGACGGAGGTCAACATCTGCACGTCCGTCGATCCGACCACCAAGGTCGGAACCGGCTGCCCCAGCATTTAGGAGATCGGACATGTACGCCGTGAAGACCAACAAATCGGTGCGACAGCTGCTGGGCGTCGGTGCGCTGCTGTGCGCTGCGCTGCTCGCCGGCAACGTGCGGGCGGCGGCGCCCGGGATCATCGGCACGGGGTCCGCGGGACAGCCGCACTTTGCACTGAGCGCAGGCCCGGGCCACATCTCGCAGCCGGATGGCAGTGCTGTCTACAGCTGGGGTTATGGCTGTGCCTCGCCGCCCAGCTGCGACCGATTTCTGCCGACCACGATCTCCGCCAACGCCAAATGTCCCGACATGCAGCTGCCAGGACCGACGCTGATCGTGCACCAGGATGACGTCGTCACCGTCACGCTGACCAACAATCTGCCGGCCGCTGCGGGCAACACCTCGATCCTGTTCCCCGGATTTTCCGTAACCAGCCCCGATGGGGTCGCGGGACTGCTCACGCAGGAGGCGGCGCACGGCGCCACGGTCACCTACACCTTCAAGGCGACAACGCCGGGCACGCACACCTACTACAGCGGCACGCAGGGGGATCTGCAGATCGAGATGGGCCTCTATGGCGCCCTCATCGTGCTGCCGACCTTAAGCGGGAGCCTGCCGCAGGGCTATGTCACGCCGGCACGCTCCCCGGCGACGTGCCACGTTGCGCCGAACCTGCCCACGGGGCACGAGGACTACCGCTTAGGTGTGGCCGCGTACAACAACCCGGCGGCGTGTTACGACCGTGAGTACCTGTTCCAGTTTTCGGAGATGGATCCGAGAATCCACCGCCAGGCGGAGGAGCAGGCGGCGCTGCCGTGCAACCAGTCCACCGGCTGCATGGTGGTGGCCACGGAGCCCTACGTCCCGGCGTACTTCATGATCAACGGCCGTTCGATGCCGGATGACATGGATCCGAACTACGCGCTGCAGTACCCGCACCAGCCGTACAACGGCAATCCGCACATGCATCCCGGCGAGCTGGTGTTGCTGCGGATCATCGGCAACGGCCGCTGGCAGCACCCGTTCCACGAGCACGGCAACCACGTTCGCGTACTGGCACGCGACGGCAACCTGCTGCTGACACCCTCCAGCAACAAGCTCGCAGGGCCGCTGCTCTTTACGACGACCACCACCCCGGGTCAGACCATCGATGGCATCTTCCAGTGGACCGGCAAGGGTCTGAACTGGGATGTCTATGCGCACACACCGGGGTTCAGCGCGGCCTGTGTTCCGGATGCGAATGGTTATTACACGACCGGCAGCGGTGCCAGCCCGAACAACTCGAACTACTACGAGTGGTGCGCGGATCACGAGAAGCCGCTCGAGAGCAAGCCGGCGAGCGACCAGGTCGGCAGCGGCGGTCCGGTCACGCTGCCTGATCCGAATATCCTGGCGCTCGGCCCCTGGTACGGCGGCAGTCCTTATCTGGGCCCAGAGGCGACGCAGCGCTCCGTGGGCAGCACGCCGATTCCTCCATCGGGAACCGTCGCCAACAGTCCCACGGATGAAGCCGGCTTCTCGTACATGTGGCACTCGCATAACGAGCGCGAGATCACGACCAACAACGCCTTTCCGGGCGGAATGATGATGATGATGCTGGTGGATCCATGGGTCTACAACATCATCGAAGCGAACTAGGGCGGGAGAGAACAACAATGAGAATCAACAAGCCCAGGGTGAGCCTGATCAAGTCAGGGCTCGCGATTTCGCTCCTGCTGTTTGCGAGCGCCACGGCACTCGCGCAGAGCACCGTTACCCTGACGGCCGCGCCGGCGAGCGCGGCACTGCCCGATGGCCAGGCAGTGCCCATGTGGGGCTACTCCTGCGGCGCGGTATCAGGCACCGGCGTCTCTTGCACGGGCGCCACCGGGTCGGCCCAGGTCGCCGGTGTGTGGCAGCCGCCCCTCATCCGGGTTCCGAGCGGACAGCCGCTGACCATTACGCTGATCAATGCGCTGCACATTCCGCTCGTTCCGGCAACGGATCCCGCCACCTACAATGACGTGCCCACCTCGCTCGTGATCGTCGGACAGGTCGGCGGCGGCCTGGGTGACGTTGCGCAGCGCACGACGATTCCCAGCCCCGTGCACGCCCCGCAGGGTACGACGTGGCCCGGGACGCCGGGCGGTACCGATGCCGGTGCGGGCGATGCGGTATTCACCCCACCTGGGCAGCCGGACCGCGTGCGCTCGTTCGCGACCGAGGTAAAGGTCTCGGACACCGGCGGCAAGGGTCTCACGTGGAACAACCTGCGCCCCGGCACCTATCTGCTCGAGTCAGGCACCGAGCCCTCGATCCAGGGGTCCATGGGCCTGTACGGCGTACTGGTCGTCACGGATGCGAACTATCCCGGTCCGGCTGTCGACGCCGACGTCGCCTTGCTGCTCAGTGAAATCGATCCGGTGCAGAACGCCGCGGTGCTGAATGCCGTTCAGACCTCGGGGTTCGACGAGACACTGGCGTGGAGCGGTCAAACCGGGAAGTGCGGTGACCCGGCAGTGCATACCTGCTACCCGCCCGCGGTCAACTACAGCCCGTTGTACTACCTCATCAACGGCGTGGCGTTCAATCGCACGAACCCGACCGCCTCGACCCAGTCGATTCTCGCGCCGGTCCCGCCGGCCACGTCGGTCGCCGCCACCAGCGGCAACGTGCTGTTGCGCCTGGTCAACGCCGGCCTGCGCATGCACGTGCCCGCGGTGGTCGGCGCGAACATGTCACTGCTGGCCGAGGACGGCAACAAGCTGCCCGGCGTGCCGAAGGTGCAGAGCGAAGTATTCCTCGCGGCCGGCAAGACCTATGACGTGACGATCCAGCCCGGGCAGGCGAGCGGAAACTACGCCGCCGCGACCTACCCGGTATTTGACCGTCAGCTGAGCCTGTCCACCGGCAACCAGCGCGACGGCGGCATGCAGGCGTACATCAGCATCGGAGGTGGCGCCGCCACCGGGACCGGCTCGGCAGCCGCCGCGGCAGCGGCCGCAGCGGCCGGCGCCGTAGCCAATCCCGATGCCTATTTCGTAATCGCCGGCCGCACGCTGAGCGTGGCTGATCCTGCCAAGGGCGTCCTCGCCAATGATATGGGCATTTACGGCGTCAAGGTCTTGGGAGCCGCGCCCGCCGGCCTGACGCTCAACTCCAACGGCACGTTCACGTATTCGGGCGCGCCGGACACGACCTTCACGTATTGCGGCAACGGCGCAGTATCCGGAACCGCCTGCGCGATGGTTACGCTGAACGCCTGCACCAACACGGCGGACCCCACCACCAACAAGGCGTGTCTTGGCGGAGCCCCCGTCGCGAACCTCGACAGCTATACCAGCAGTGTCGCGGCGCGCCTGCAGCACAGCCCGCCCGGCGTATTGGAAAACGACACCGATCCTGCGGGACTCCCGTTGCACGCCTGTGCGGACGCCGCCTGTACCACGGGTCTGCCCATCGCCGCGACCGGAGGCACCGTCACCCTGAATCCGGACGGCTCCTTTGTCGCGATACCGAGCGCGGTGCCCGGTGCCGTCACCTTCACCTATTTCGCGGTGAATTCGCAGAACACGGCCTCTACATCAACGACTGCGACCGTGAACTTCGGTGCAGGCAATGGAATTGCCTTCAATGTCGTGGACGCCAAAGACCCCGGCGTCACGATCGCCGACTATCGCTGGATCATCGAGGAGGACACTACGATCGGGATCGACCCGAATGTCGAGACCTCGAACCCCACGACGCCGCCGAAGAACCTGGCCGTCAACTTCCATTCCAGTGCTCTGAAGGTCGTTGCGCAGGGGTGCACGGGTGAGTTGTCCTGTGAGAGCGGCCAGTCGGTTCTGGGTACCGCATCGGTATGCGACGTGGGTAACGGCGGCTGCCGTCCGGGCGCCCACAAGGACATCGTCACGCCCGACCAGGTGACCCTGGATCCGAACAAGCGCTACTACATCTCGATTTTGCCGGGCGACGCTGCGGATCCCGGCCACGGCATGGGAGGCGCCCAGATCGGCGCCGGGCAGCGCACAGTCAACGTGACCGTGCAGCCGTTGCCGTATCCGACCGCGAAGATCTCGGTGTTCGTGTTCGAGGACGACAACCCGCTCAACGGTGAAAACGACACCGGCGGCGGCGTTGACATACTCGCGCCCAACGAGCCTGGTCTTGAGGGCTTCAACATCGTGCTCCTCGATCAGACCGGCCAGTTCGGTGATCCGGCCGGGCAGCTGACCTATGACGAGTTCGGCCAGCCGGTTTCCAACTCGCTCGCGGGCACGATCGATCCGGTCACCGGACTTAACGCCTGCCCGATTTCCAAGACCTCCACCGATGGGCTGGTGGGCATGATCGTGACCTGTCCGAAGTACGAGGACGGCGTCGATCAGTCGGGCAACAAGGTCCTCTCGCCCCTGGCAGGCCACGCCGTCATCGCCAACATGTACCCGGGCCTGTACGAGGTTCATACCACCCCGGGAGCTGATCGCACCGCGCGCGGCGAAGAGTGGCTGCAGACGAACACGCTGGACGGCACCAAGGACATCGAGGCTTTTATCAAGCCCGACGAGCCCAGTTACTTCCAGGAGTTCGGACCGGGGGGCTATCACGTCGCCGTCGGCTTCGCCAATCCGAAGATCATCAACGATCGCAAGGCGGGCCTGTGTGCGGGTCCCACCGCGGGCTGCACCGCCACCATCAACGGCCTGGTCACGAACACGCGCATGAGCCGCACCCCGGATCAACGCGTCTATAGCAGTGGCAGCTACGACACCTTCAGCTTCGGACAGTGCTACGTGAGCCTGGGTGCCCCGGACAGCGCGGATTTCGCCTTTACTAAGTGCGACGACAAAGGCAGGTTCACCTTCACGAATGTCCCGCATGGTGACCTGAAGCTCACCGTGTTTGACCAGTGGAATGACCTCCTGGTCGATGGTCTGTCGACCCCGGTGCGCGTCAACAATGACACCATCGGCACCACCGATGCGCCGCTTGAGATCGCGGTGACCCAGTGGCGCACCAATCTCTACGGCCGCATTTTCCTCGATCAGAACGGGGACGGCGTGTCGCAGGATGAAGAGCCTGGCCTGCCACTCGTGCCGTACAACATCCGGTACCGCGACGGCAGCTACATGGGCTACAACAACACCGACCTGAACGGTTTCGCGGGCTTCAATGAAGTCTTCCCGTTCCTGAACTGGCTTGTGGTCGACACCGACAGCGCCCGTTACAAGCAGTCGGGCGTGCATGTGGTGTACGACGCCGGCGGACCGGTCGACGGCACCGCGGGCGGCGGCGATTCGAACATCGGCGCCGCATTGGCGAATACGATCGAATCGCCCACCGCGCACCTGCCGACGGAACTGCGAGTCCCGGGTGCGCGGTACTGCGCCAGCGCCGACTGTCCGAAAGACGACAGCGCCGGCGGGTCAACCGGACGCGTTGATCCGGGCTACGTTCCCAGCGAAGGCTGGCAGGGCCTGCTCGGCCAGAACAGCTTCATCGAATTCGCGATGCGGCCGTTCGCCGATGCCGCGGGCACGGCGCCGGCGGAGAACGGCGGCATCCGTGGTCACGTGATCTACACCTCCACGCGTCCGTTCGACGATCCGGCGCTGCTGCTGCAGCTGAGCTGGGAGCCGGGCGTCGCCAACGTCAAGATAAATCTCTACCAGGAAGGCGTCGCACCGGACGGCACCAAGAGCCTGACGCTGGTGGATACCACGACCACCACGAACTGGGACGACTGGGCGCAGGGCTTCCGCCGGAACCCCGACGGCAGCCTCAAGCTCGGGTCCGATGGCAAGGCCATCGCCAACATGAACTGCCCGGGCCAGGAGACCACGAGCCCCTTCTATTACACGATGCAGAACAGCACGATGGGGCTGAATTCCACGCCGATTTCCGCGGCCGGACGCTTCAAGTGCTACGACGGCTGGTCGATGCTGAACCAGGTCCAGCCGGCTCCCTACACCGGCATGTACCGCTTCCCGAGCGTGCGCGCCAAGAACCCGGCCACCGGTGAGACCTTCCTGGAGCTGGACCCGGCCAACTACGGCACTGACTGCACGATCTGCGTGGCGAACCCGGTCGATGGCACCCCGATGCTGCCCGCCGGCAAGTACGTGGTCGAGGTGGTGGTGCCCGAGGGCTACGAGCTCGTCAAGGAGGAGGACAAGAACATCCTGCTCGGGGATGCCTTCGTCGCCCCGGTGACGCAGCAGTTCGCCGGCTTCGGCAACATCTTCATCATGCCCGACCAGGCTGCGGTGGGCGCGGCCTACAACCCCAACAACCCGATCCAGTCGACCGCCGACAACGGCGCCGTGCCGCGGCACGAGGGTGACACCGGCTCGGTCGAGGTGTTCTGGCCCTGCGTGGGCGCGCAGCGCACCGTGCCTGACTTCAACAGCCTGTTCCCGGGTGCGGGCCAGCAGGCGCCGTTCGCCGGCGCCGTGCGTCCGCTGTGCGACCGCAAGGAGGTCACGCTCGAGCCGCAGATGACGGCGCTCGCGAAGTTCTATGTGTTCACCTCGGCGCACATCGCCGGGCACTTCACGGGCACGATCACCAACGACTTCGCCTCCGAGTTCGACCCGTTCTCGCCGCAGTTCGGCGAGAAGTTTGCGCCGCCCAACCTGCCGGTTGCCTTCAAGGACTTCACCGGCAAGGAAGTGGGCCGCGTCTACGCCGACCAGTGGGGCCTGTTCAACGGCGTCAACTACTCGACCTGGACGGTCAACCCGCCCAGCCCGAGCGGTTACATCCCGATGATGATGCTCGCGTGCATGAACGACCCGGGCCCGATCCCCGATCCGGCTCACCCGGGCCAGATGATCACGGATCCGGCCTACAACCCCGGCTACAGTAACTTCTGCTACGAGATCCCATTCATGCCGGGTGCGACCGCGTACCTGGATACGCCGGTGATTCCGACCATGGCCTTCGCGGCGGGTTACAACCTCCCCGACTGCGACTATCCGGATACCACGCCCGCGATCAGGCAGGTCGATGGCGACGGTGTCGGCCCCTGGGTCGGCGTCGGCCCCGGTTCCGTGGCCTCCCTCAGCCTGACTGCGAGCGGCAGCGGCTTTACCTCCGCGCCCCTCGGCTTCACTCTGAACCAGAACGGAGGCACGGGTGCAACGGGCCAGGTCACCGACCTGAAGCTGCTCTCGATCCAGAGCACAACCTGCGCCGCCACGGGAAACAACCGCTGCACGCTCTTTAGCGCGACTCCCACTGTGGTCATCAGCGGTGGCGGAGGTGCGGGCGCGACCGCCAGCGCGACCAAGAGCGGCAGCACGATCAGCTTCACCGTCACCAACCCCGGCAGCGGCTATACGTCGCGGCCGACCGTCCAGGTGCGCCGTACCAACAACAGCACTCTCTCGCTGAGCTCGAATTCCGTCCGGATGGGCGCCAATGGCGTGGCGCTGACCGCGAGCGGCTCCGGCTACACCGGCACCTCCTTCACCGTGAACATTGCGGGCAACGGGGGCAGCGGCGCGTCGGCCACGGCTACTCTCGGGACGAGCGTGCAGCAGCTCACCATCACCGCCCTGGGCGACAAGAAGGTGCTCAACCACGCCTATGCCGGGCCGCAGGCTTCCGACTCGCCCTACCGCGAGAAATTCATCACGCGGCACTACGGCTTTGGCGGCGGTCCCGGGACGGTCGCCCTGGTGGGCAGCGATGGCGTCGCACGCGCACTGACGGCAGTGAGCTGGAGCGATACCGAGATTCGCGGCACCGTGCCCGCGGGCGTACCCGCCTGCGCGGTCCAGCAGCGCAACGCGGCTCCCGCGCAGTGTGCCGAGCTGGTGATCACGGCTGCTAACGGCAAGCAGTCGGTCGACACCGTGACGGTGACGATCGGTGGCAAGACCCCGACTCACGTGACGCCGAGCAGCCCCAGCACCGACAGCGCCAGCTCAGGCAGCGGCTACTTCGGCCGCATCGAGGCAAGCCCGCTGCAGTCGGCGATCGACAATGCCGCGCCCGGGGACCTGATCATCGTCGGGCCGGGCACGTACCGGGAAAACGTGCTGATGTGGAAGCCCGTGCGCCTGCAGGGCGTCGGCGCCGAGTCCGTCACCATCAATGCCGATGCGCATCCCTCGGGCAAGATGGATCCGTGGCGCCGGCAGGTGGACTGCCTGTTCGGCCTGTCGGTGAGCGGGCGGCCGCTGCTCGGCGACGGCACCTTCAATGCCGCGAGCTACGACTCGACCTATGTCTGTCCGCGGAGCATGCAGCAACGCGTCGACCGGATTCCGTTCGAAGCCATCGTCGGCTGGGACGTGACCGGTAACGGCAACCTCGCGCAGATGCTGCAGGAGCCGACCCTGATGGGCGCCTATGAAGGCGCCGGCATCACGGTGCTCGGCCGCGGCATCAAGATCCCCACCAACAGCACCGATTTCTGGGGCGCCTCGAATGCGGGCGGCTTTCCGGCCGGCTACGAGTATCTGACCGCCAGTGACTGCGGCTCTGCGAGCCAGTCAAGGATTGACGGGCGCGACTACGGAACCAGCAACTTCCTCTGTAACCCCTCGCGCATCGATGGCATCAGTGTCATCAACAGCTCCCAAGGTGGTGGTGCGATCTTCCTGCACGGCTGGAACCACAACACCGAGGTCGCCAACAACCGCGTCCATGGCAACCACGGCACGCTCACCGGCGGCATCACCATCGGTAATGGCGAGTTCCCCGACCCGAGCGTCGTCGGCAGTGACAGTCCGCCGGTGCCGGGTCAGCCGGCCAACGGCCTGGTGGATGGCGAACAGGCTGGCTACGGCTTCAACCGCAACGTCAACGTCCACCATAACGCCGTGACCGCCAACCTGTCGGTGGGTGATGCGCTCTACTCGGGCACGCCCTCGGCGGCCGGTGGCGTCACCTTCTGCACCGGTGCCGACAGCTACAAGTTCAACTACAACTGGATCTGCGGCAACATCAGTGGCGGCGATGCCGGCGGCGTCGCACACGCCGGATTCATCAACGACGGCACCATCACGCACAACTGGATCGTCTTCAACCAGAGTGCCAATCCGACCATCCCCACCAACGGTGGCGGGCTGGGAGTGCTCGGTGCCTCCCCGGATCGCACGCTGCCGGATGGCACGGAGTGCGGCGGCGTGACCGACCAGGACTGCCCGCCCGGGCTGCCGGAGGGCACGGGCCGCAACCTGCTGATCGACGCCAACCTGTTCCTCGGCAACAGCGCCGAGAGCGGCACCGGCGGCGGCGTGCGCCTGCAGATGGTCAACGGTCAGGACGTCATCGCCTTCCCGCGCAATTCAGAGCGCTGGAACGACGTGACGATCACCAACAACATCATCGCCAACAACGTCGCTGGCTGGGATGGTGGTGGTGTCTCGCTGCAGGACGCGTTCAAGGTCAGGTTCGTGAACAACACGGTGATCTCGAACGACACCACGGCCTCGGCGGGCGTGCTGTTCAATACGCTCGGATCCGCGTTGGCCTCGACACCGCCGCCGAACTGCAACCCGGGCAGCGACCCCAATGCTTCGTGTGCGGGCTCGACCACGACCTCGACCGACCAGCCGTCCGGGTTCGTGACCATGCGCAATACGCCCAACATGGTGACGGAGATGGCCGCGATTCCCTTCGGAGGCGCAGCGCGGGTGAATTGCCCCTCGGGGTATGGGTATACGAACAACGAGTGCCGGCAGCTGTCCATGCCGCTGTTGAGGAACAACCTGTTCTGGCAGAACCGTTCGTTCCACATCGGCGTGGCGCCGCTGGCAGCGGGGCGGCAGCAGGCCGTGGTCACGCTCTACCCGTCCCTTGACCAGGGTACGGTGACCGGAACTTGCCCGACCTCGGGCATCGGTGACACGGCTAGCACGGCGACGGGGGTGAACCGCTCCACGACGCCGGTGTTCTGGGACATCGGGGTGCGCGGGGACACGAGTCCCACCCCGAACTCGGGGTCCGGCTTCAGGCTGGCGCCGACCTTCTCGATCCTGACCAACGCAGCCGACTACAGCACGGCTGGCTCGAACAACAAGGGCCAGGATCCGGCGGTGATCGCCAAGTACTGCAACGGCGCGCGTATTCCGCCGGAACACTGCGCGGGCGTGTCGCCCAACGATCCGATCGCGATGGCGCAGTGCAAGGGGTACGACGTGCCGGCGGGCCACTCCGAGTCGACGGGGCTGTACCCGGTGTTCTCGATCGCCGCGATCACGCCGTCCGCGACCGTGGATGAGGGCAACAACTGGATCAACCTCACCTATGGCCCGCTCTCGCTCAGCAACGCTTCGAAGTACACGGCACCGAATACCGTGCTGACGCCGCTGGGCAACTACGTGATCGCGGATGCCTCGCCGGCCGCGAATGCGGCGAGCTCCTCGGGCGCGCCGGACCATGACTTCTTCGGCCATCCCCGGCCGCAGGGGTCCGGCTTTGACATCGGCGCGGTGGAAGTCGCCGGCACGGGCGGTGGCGGCGGTGGCGGCGGCACGCCGGCACTGAGCCTGCTCGACACCTTCAACCGCGGCACCAGCGTCAACCTGAACGCCGGTGCCCCGGCAGGGGTAGCCTGGAGCCAGGCCACCCTGGGGCCCCTGGCCGCGATCGCGGTGTTCGATACGACCAACAACAACACCAGCACCGGCGTCGCCCAGGACCTCCTGCTGCCCGGCAGCGCGTACTGGAACGGCAGTGCCGGTGGCGGGCCGGTGTTTGGCGGCAAACAGGGTGCCGCCTTCACCTTCGCCAGTGCGCCGGCGAACAACTCGGCGCTCATGTTGAAGGCGACCGGCAACACCAACACCAGCACCGGGCTGCAGGCCAACTTCGCGAGGGTGCTGTACACCACCAGCGGCGGCGGCACGATCACCGTGCAGACCACGATCAACACCGGCGGGACCTACACCCCGGCAGGAGCGACGCTCACTGGCTTCGGCGGCTTCGCCAGCGGGGACACGATCACGGCCATGGTGGACGCGACCGGCGTCGTCAGCGTCTGGCGGACACGTGCCGGTACGGTAACCCTGATTGGCACCCGCCCCCTGCCCAACGTGGCGCTGTGGACCAGCGGTGGCGGCCGCATCGGGATTCAGCTCCCCGGTGGCGGTGCGAGGGTGGATGACTTCGCGGGAGGCACGGTGCCTTAACAATGCAGGTCCGACCAGGGCCTCACCGATGAGCACCAGGCGCCGCGCAGCATAAGAACAAGAACACGCTGCGCGGCAGCGGCAGACGGAACGCATGATGGAGACCTCAATGATGTTGAAGCACGTGTTTGTAACCACCGCCGCTCTCTCTCTGGTGGCCGTGGCGCAGGCGGCCCCCACGCCCGCCCCACCGGCGGCATCAGGCGGGCTCTCCGCGGCGCAGGTCGTCGAGAAGAACGTCGCGGCCCGCGGGGGTCTGGCGGCCTGGCACGGCGTGCAGTCCATGACCTGGAAGGGGAAGCTCGGCGCGGGCGCCACCGTCTACGAGGTCGCCTCCGGCGGCAAGCTCAAGACCCAGCAGCGCGATGAAGCCATGCTGCCCTTCACGCTCGAATTCAAGCGGCCGCAGAAGACGCGGCTCGAAATTCAGTTCAAGGGCCAGACGGCCGTGCAGGTGTTTGACGGCGCGCAGGGATGGAAACAGCGTCCCTATCTTGGCCGCAGCAGCTGGGATGCGTACACGGCGGATGAGGTTAAGCAGGCGGCGGCAGAGCCCGGCATCGACGGCTTCCTCATCGATTACGCCGCCAGGGGTGCCAGGGTGGAGCTGGCCGGCGCCGAGAAGGTGGAAGACCGGGATACCTACAAGCTCAAAGTGACGCTCCGGGGGGGCCAGGTAAGGCACGTCTGGGTGGACAAGAAGACCTTCCTCGAGGCCAAGGTGGAGGGCGTGCCCCGGCGGCTCGATGGCAAGCCGCACGCCGTGGAGATCTATCTGCGCGAGTTCAAACCCGAAGGTGGCGTCGTCATTCCGCACGTCATCGAGACGCGCGTGCAGGGCCTGCGCAAGGCCGAGAAGATCACCGTCGAGAGCGTCACGGTCAATCCGTCGCTTGATAACGCGCGCTTTACCAAGACGGCCTGAGGCAGGTGAGCAACATGCGAGTCCGTCGGCCACACTTGATCTGCGCGCGCCTGGGGCTCACCGCCGCAGCCTCCGCGATCGCCGTTGCGGGCTACCCCGCCGCGGTCGCGCACGCCACTGCCACGGCGCCAGCATCGGGCGCGCACCGGCCCGTGCACCACTCACCCTACGTCGCGGCCCAGCATCTCGGCAGCGCCGACGTGGACTACATGTTGAAGTGGGGCGTCGATGCGATGCAGGTCCATCAAACCAATGCCGGGAACCTGATTCGGTTCAGCTACCGTGTAGTGGACACGAACAAGGCCAGCGTCCTGATCGACAAGGTGGCTGCACCCCTCATGATCTCGCCCAGGGCAAGTGTCGCCCTGCAGGTGCCGGTCATGGACAAGGTGGGGGCGCTGCGCCAGTCGACGGAGCTGGAGAGCGGCAAGACCTATTGGATGGTGTTCTCCAACAAGGGAAATCTGGTGAAACCCGGTGACCATGTCAGCGTCGTGGTGGGCAAGTTCCGCGTCGATGGGCTCGTGGTGCGTTAAGGCGCGCCCGGCCGGGACGCGGTGTAAGGGAGCAGGTATGCGTGTCCGGCGGACGGTCACCTCAGGGTTGAGTGCGATCTTCCTGTTGGCCGCAGCCGAGGGCACGCTGGCCGACGGGGCCTCGGGCATGAGCCGCCAGGAGCTGCCGCCGGACGCCCGGCAGGCGCGGCAGGTCACGGCCGCCACGGCCCAGTACGCAGTGCCGGCCGTCACGCTGGTACGCGACGATGGCAAGGCGGTCTCGCTACCCGAGGAAATGAATGACGGCCGAACCGTCGTCCTGAATTTCGTCTTCACCAGCTGCGGTTCCACCTGCCCCCTGATGAGCCAGGTGCTGGCGCAGTTTCAGCGCAAGCTCGGTCCCGCGGTGCACAAGGTCCACCTCATGTCGATCTCGATAGATCCCGAGGAGGACACGCCCGCAAGGCTTGCGGAGTACGCCCGCAAGTTCGCCTCGGGCTCCGACTGGCAGTACTACACGGGCACCCTGGAGGCGAGCATCGCCGCGCAGCGCGCGTTCGATGTTTACCGGGGCGACAAGATGAGTCATGCCCCGGTGACCTTGATGCGTCTGGCGCCGGGCCAGCCGTGGCGGCGCATCGACGGCATCCTCACGCCGGATGACCTCTTGAGCGAGTACCTCCAGCTGCTCGTCGCGAAGTGACCCGGATCCGCGTTGCGAGCAGGCTGCGACCTGTCACGCTCAGTCTGATCGTCTCTCTCGCCGCTATGGTGGCGGCGCACGCCGGCACCCCGGGTGAGCGCATCTATCGCGAGGGCATCCTGCCTTCCGGGCAGCCGGTGCAGGCCGAGCGCGGCCCGTCCATGCACATCACCGGTGCCACGGCGGCCTGCGTGAACTGTCACCGGCGCAGCGGCCTGGGCATGCAGGAAGGGCGCACCACCATTCCGCCCGTGGCGGGCATCTACCTCTTCCATCCGCGCGCGGGCACCGTCGATGACCTGGACCTGCCGTTCGTTGAAGGGATGCGCGCCGATCGCGACCCCTACACCGAAGCCACCCTGGCGCGCGCGATCCGCGAAGGCATCGGCGCCGACGGCAGGCGGCTCAGTTACCTGATGCCGCAATACACCCTCGACGAGCAGCAGATGGCGGGGCTCATCGCCTACCTGAAGGAGCTGTCGCCCGGGGCCGTGCCCGGGGTGACCCCCGCGATGTTGCACTTTGCCGCGATCTTCACCCCGGATGCGGATCCGGTAACCCGCCAGGGCGTGCTCGAGGTGCTGGAGAAGTTCTTCGCGGACAAGAACCACTACGTGCGCGCCGACAGCCCGCGGCTGCGCTCCTCGCGCCGCATGAAGTTCAAGGTCAACCGGCCATGGCAACTGCATGTGTGGGACCTGCACGGGCTTCCCGAGACCTGGGAGGCGCAGCTGCGTGCACGCCTGTCCGCGGAACCGGTCTTTGCCGCGATCTCGGGAGTCGGCGGAGCGAACTGGGCGCCGGTACACCGTTTCTGCGAGGCGCAGTCGCTGCCCTGCCTGTTTCCGAACGTGGATCTGCCGGTGGTGGCGGAGAACGACTTCGACAACCTCTATTTTTCGAAGGGCGTGCTGCTAGAAGCCCAGTTGCTTGCCCGCGAGCTCAAGGAGCACCGCGATGCGCGGGTACGCCGCGTGGTCCAGGTGTTTCGCGCCGCCGATGTCGGCAAGGCGGCCGCCGGTAAGCTGGCGGACGCACTGAGCGGGGAGGGCCTCACGATCATCGATCGCAGCCTGCCGCAGGCGGGGGGTGCGCGCGATCTTGCCGGCGCGCTGCGCGGGCTGAACGCGCAGGACGCCCTGGTACTTTGGCTGCGGCCGGGAGACCTTGCCGCCCTCGGGCCGCTGCCGCACGAGCTGTCTTTCGTACTCATGTCCGGGCGGATGGGCGGCCTGGAGCGAGCGCCGCTGCCGGCCGCGTGGCGCGGCATCACCCGCATCGCCTATCCGTTCGATCTGCCCGAGTTACGGCGGGTGCGGGTGGACTATCCGCTCGGCTGGTTCTCGATCCGCAAGATCCCGGTCGTCGCCCAGCAGGCGCAGACCGACACCTGGCTGGCCTGCGGCATCCTCTCCGATGCCATCAACCACATGGCCGACACCTTCGTTCGTGACTATCTGGTCGAGCGGATCGAGGAGATGCTGGAGCACCGGATCGTCACTGGCTATTACCCCAGGCTGGCACTCGCACCCGGCCAGCGGTTCGCTTCCAAGGGGGGCTACCTGGTGCGATTCGCCGATCCCGCGGGGCCGAAGGTCGTGGCGGTGAGCGAATGGATCACTCCCTGACGCACCCGAGAGGCGCTTGCGCGCCATGCGCTAAACCAAACAACCCCGCCGGATGACGGGCGGCACGGTTCAGTTGTGTTTGAGCGAGCCCGCGGGGGGCGGCTCGCTCGCCGCGCGCGGGGTGGCGCCGCCCGCCGCGACCGGCCCCGCGGCGCTGCTTCCCTTGGGCGGGCACTCGCCGAGGCGCTTCGCGACGATCGTCGAATGGGTCACCTGCTGGCCGTAGTGCGTCTCGCTCTTGTCCTGGTAGCTGCCGGGGTTAGCCACGGTCACCGCGGAGCGAAAGCTGATCGTGCCGCCCTGGGCCGGACACGTCCAGTTGGAGCGGTACTCGTCCCCCTGCCGGCTCATCGCCCCGAACCGGCAACCCTTCTGCGTGAGTTGCGCCATCTTTTCCTTAAAGTCTTTGCTCGGGTCACCACACTTCCTCACGGTGGCAACCTGCGGCGTGCCACGCGTGCCGCTCGTCGTGGTACGCCGGTATTCCCACCATCCCGACTGGAACGCGGGTAACACGACCGGCGAGGGGGCGGCAGCCGGGGGGGTGGCAGCCGGCGCGGCGGCTGGCTTGTCTTGCCCCGCTGCGACCGGTATGCCGCACAGCTGTACCAACAGCACACCCGCGCTCAATGTTGGCAGCGTGAATCGCATGGTCTTTCCTCTTGGAGGGGGCCGCGCCTGCGCCAGCGCGCCGCCGGGGGGCAGGCTTGGGGGTGGTGCGGCAGGAGAGTATCTGGGACCCATTCCGGACTTTGGTCACATTTCGCTTGCCATTGTATCCGCCCCACCCCCAGGGCGATGGAGGGGAACCATGTACTTCGAATGCCTGTAATGCTGTACTAGGGGCGCTGCGGAAAACAATAAGCTCACGACCCGGCAAGGTCCGTGAGTAACGAGATCCGAGCCAATCGGCAGTTCCGCCGCCTGCCATTTGTCAGAATCAGCTGGGGCTCGCTCTATTGGGGATGCGCATGCGCGTTTCTCGGCTGTTGATTGGTCTGCTCCTGTTGGCTGCACCGCTGGCGCGCGGGGATCCGCTGCAGACCGAATTCCTGCTGCTTCCCAGCGCGGAGGCCGTGGGCACCTTTAACCGCGACGCCCCGGTCACCCAGATCGAGGACGAGGTGCTCAAGGCTGACATGCTGCTCAGCCTGCAGAAGGGAAAGTTCAAGCTCTTCGGCGAGTACCTGCTCTCGGACCACGAGGGCGACCTCGAGCGCTTCCAGCTCGGCTGGCAGTTCTCCGACGACACCGTGATCTGGATCGGGCGCTATCACCAGCCCTCGAGCGTCTGGAACCACGACCACCATCACGGGCAGTACCTGCAGACGAGCATCTCGCGCCCCGACATCGATGAATGGGAGGACCTGGGGGGCGTTCTGCCGCAGCACTTCACCGGCATGCTGATCGAATCCAGCCGGGCGGTGCTCGGTGGCTGGCGCCTGCGCACCGCGTTCGCCGGCGGCATCGCTCCGCACGTCACCGCCGAGGGTCTGGACCCCTTCGACCTGGTGCACCCGACCTCCGACCGACTCACGATGGGTTACCAGGCCCGTGCCTCGTTGCATCCGAACGAGTTCACCGAGAGCGGCGTGGGCATTCTGTTCGCCGACGACCAGCTGGCCCAGGTCGGTACGCCCTCGCCGGCGCAGGTGGGATTCAACCACGCCGACCTGCGGCTGCTGGGAGTGTTCGGCACCTACGCCGCCGACAACTGGAAGGTGCAGGGCACGCTCTACCATGCCGACGCGCGGCTGTACTACGCCTCCTCGACCGTCAATGACAATTTCGACGTCGGGTACATACAGGCCGAGCGGCGCTTCCCCTACGACCTCACCGGCTTCCTGCGCTGGGAGGATTCCATCGGGGCGAGCGACTCGCAGTACCTGAAGCTGTTCGAGGAGTTCGCGCGCATCCGCTATATCGGCGGCGTGCGCTGGGATTTCGCCAAGCGCCAGGCACTGACGCTGCAGCTTGGGAACACCCACACCCTGAACGGGCACTTCGATGACGTGCGGCTGCAGTGGAGTGCGGCGTTCTTCTAGTCATGCGTCGCGCACTACTCAGCCTGCTCCTGCTCTGTAGCCTGCTCGGGCCGATCCGTGCCGGGCAGCAGACGGTCGTGCTCGTGGTGCGCGCCGACAGCAGCGTGACGGACCTTGACTCGATCGCGGTGCGCAAGCTGTTCCTGGGCCTGCCGGTGCTGATCAACGGCAAGCCGCTGCACCCGGTGCGCAACCGCGCCGACCAGCAGCTGGATGAGATCTTCCTGCAACAGATCGTGGCGATGTCGCAATCGGCCTACGACCGGCAGGTGCTGATCGGCCTCAATCGTCAGGGATCCATCCGCCCGGCGGAGGTCACTGCGCAGACTCGGGCGCTAGAGATTCTGTACGACGATCCGAGTGCGGTAACCTTCATGTGGTTGCGCGACGTTGCCCACGACCCCAGGGTGCGCGTCATCAGGGTGCTATGGAGCGATTGATCAACACGCTGCGCGGGCGCCTGCTGGGCGTGGTGCTCGTGATCAATGCAGCGCTCGCGCCACTGCTGTACCTCGGCGTGTCCGAGATCGTGCAGGAGGGCTACGCGGACCTGTTCGTGAACTCGGTACGCTCCTACAGCCGCCTGGTTGCGGACCAGCTGGAGGCCGCGGCGGTGCCGGATTTCGACGCGCACGCGGCGAACGTGCTGGACGAGGTCCTCTTGAGCGGGCAGGTGGTGTATGCGGAGCTGACTGATGGGGAGCGCAAGCTGCACAGCTCCATCGACTCGCTGCCCGAACCCGTGCCGCGCGGCGACGACTTTCATTTCGGCGACCACGGCGATCAGACCTACTTCATCTCGCACACCATCAAGCGCGGCGCGCGCTCGGTGGTGCTGCGACTCGGGTTCGACGAGAGCCCGACGCTCGAGCGCATCCTGGCCGCCAAGCGCCACGTGCTCACCGCGATCCTCGCCTTCGCGGTCATTTCCATGATCGTGGCCATGTGGTTGTCGGCGGTGATCGCGCGCCCCATGGTGCGCCTGCAGGAGGCCGCCAGGCGCATTGCCGGGGGCGAGGTGCGTACGCATCTGGAGATGCGCAGTTCGATCCGCGAGGTACGTGACCTGAATCATCAGCTGGAGCGCATGCGCCAGGAGCTGGTCGGCACCAACGAGCGGCTGCAGAACGAGATCCGCGAGCGCGTGGTTTCCGAGGAGAAGCGCTTCGAGCTGGAGCGACGCCTGCAGCACCGCGAGCGCATCGCGACCATCGGCACGCTGGCCGGCGGTGTGGCGCACGAGTTCAACAACATCATGACGCCGATCCTGCTGTATTCGCAGGTGGCGCTCGATGAGGTGCCCGAGGGCAGCGCGCTCGCGGGGGACCTGACGCGCATCGTCGCGGCCGCGCATCGCGCGCGCAGCCTGGTGACGCGCATCCTCACCTTCAGCCGCGAGATGGACTCGCAGGGCTCATCCGTGTTCGTGCTGCGTCCCACGGTCGAGGAGGCGCTCGCCCTGGTGCGGGCGATCATGCCGGCCAACATCGAGATCGTGGTCGATGCCCAGGAGGATACCGTGCCGATACTGGGGGACCCGAGCCTGGTACACCAGATCGTCATCAACCTGTGCACCAACGCCTACCAGGCGATGCGGGCCTCGGGCGGCAGGCTTGCCGTACGCCTCGGCGCCACGGAAAATCCGGCCACGACCGGGCGGGCGGAGCGCTTTGCGCTGCTGGAAGTCAGCGACACCGGTCACGGCATGGAGCCGGCGGTCATGGAACACATCTTCGAGCCCTTCTTCACCACGCGCGAGGTTGGCGAGGGTACAGGGCTGGGCCTGTCGGTGGTGCACGGCATCGTGACCTCCATGGGCGGCAGCATCAGCGTGGAATCCGCACCGGGCAGCGGCACGAAGTTCAGCGTCTGCCTGCCGGCAGCTCCCGAGCAAGCACACTCGGGCGACGCGGCCGCCAGCGACGTGGCGTAGAGGACCCAACACCATGGCATCCATACTGGTAGTGGACGACGAAGTCGAAGTGGGCGAGGCGATCCGGCGCGTGCTGACGGCGGCCGGGTTCACGGTCACCGTCGTCACCAACGCCGACGCGGGACTGCGGGCCGTCGATGAGCATCCGCCCGATATCGTGGTGACGGATGTGATCATGCCCAAGATCCACGGTCTTGAGCTCGTCAAGATCCTGCGCCGGCGCTACCCGCGCATACGCGTCATCGCCATCTCCGGTGGCGGCAGCTTCGGCGCGCAGTCCTACAAGCCCGACGCGATCAGCACGCACGCCTATCTCGCCGCGGCACGCGAGGCCGGGGCGCAGGAAATCCTCACCAAGCCCTTCGACGTGAGCGAGCTCTTGGCGGCCGTGCGCCGCCAGCTGCCGAACTAAGCAGGCGTGCGGCGTGGCTGCAGCCGCCCGAGCAGCAGCCCCAGCACGGCCGCGAGCCCCGAGCCGAGCAGCACGGCGAACTTGGCGGCACTGAGCAGCTGCGGATCCTCGAAGGCGAGGTTCGCGATGAAGATCGACATCGTGAACCCGATGCCGCCCAGCAGTCCCAGCAGCAGCACGTGACGCCAGGTCACTCCCTTAGGTAGGGCGCACAGTTTCAGCTTTACGGCGAGCCAGGCCGCCAGCACGATGCCCGCGGGCTTCCCGAACACGAGCCCGGCGATGATGCCGGCCGCAACGCTCAGCGGCTGGCCGGCCGACAGGTTGAGTCCCGACAGCGTCACACCCGCATTGGCAAGCGCGAACAGCGGCATGATGGCAAAGGCCACCCACGGGTGCAGGCGTCTTTCCAGCTGCTGCACGGGTGAAAGGGCGGTGGGATCCACGCAGTCCGGGCGCAGGCGCGCGAAGCTGGCGCGCACCGGCGTCAGCAGCCCGAGGATCACGCCGGCGAGCGTCGGGTGCATCCCCGCGCGGAGCATGCCGTACCAGGCGAGGGCCCCGGGGAGTGCGTAAGCCAGCGCCGGGCGAATGCCCAGCCACTGCATGGCGAGTATCAGCAGCACCCCCGCGCCCACCAGCAGCAGTCCCACGTAGGCGATGCCGCCCGAATAGACCAGCGCGATGACCAGGATCGCCGCGATGTCATCGATGATCGCGAGCGTCAGCAGCAGCATCCGCAGCGTCGGCGGCACCCTGCCGCTGAGTGAGAGTACGCCCACGGCGAAGGCGATGTCCGTCGCGGTCGGGATGGCCCAGCCGCGGTGCGTCACCGGGTCGGTGTTGATGAGGATGTAGAGCAGCGCGGGGACGGCGACGCCGCCGGCGGCGGCGACGATCGGCAGGATGGCGGCTCTCGCATCCGACAGCGATCCGTCGTGCATCTCGCGCCGGATCTCAAGTCCCACGACCAGGAAGAACACGGTCATCAAGCCGTCGTTCACCCAGAAATGCAGGTCGTGCTCCGGGAGGTACCGGCCTAACCCGAAGCTCAGGTTGAGGTGCCACAGCGCCGCGTAGCTGGGCGCAACGGGCGAGTTCGCCCACATGAGCGCGAGTGCCGCGGCCACGAGCAGCACGATGCCGCTGGCGGCTTCGACATTGATGAAGCGCAGCCCCCACAGAGCCGCCCGACCCGCGCCCGGAGTTGCCATGACTCAAGGTTGCACTGGGCAGTGACTTAATATCAATCGCTTTCAGCGAGTTAAGTGGCGGCCGAACGATATTCGCGCAGACGTGTCGATCTAGGTGCGACCCATTCGTCGTACTCCCATAGACGCTCCTGTGGCAGCCCTTGAGGCGAACCCGCATGAGCGGCTCATCAACCACCGTCAAGGAGATGAAACATGCGAGTCATGGTGATCGTGAAGGCAACAAGCGAGAGCGAGGCGGGCGTGCTGCCGAGTGCGGAACTGCTCACCGAGATGGGCAAGTTCAACGAGGAGCTGGTGAAGGCCGGGGTGATGCTGGCGGGCGAAGGCCTGCAGTCCAGCTCCAAGGGCGTGCGCGTGCGCTTCGGCGGCGGCAAGGGCGCCGTCATCGACGGCCCGTTCACGGAGACCAAGGAGCTGATCGCCGGTTACTGGCTGTGGCAGGTGAAGTCGATGGAAGAGGCCGTCGAGTGGATACGCCGCTCGCCGTTTCGCAAGGGCAACGAGACGGTGGAGATCCGCCGCGTGTTCGAGGCGGAGGACTTCGGCGCGAACCTCACCCCGGAGGTGCGAGCACAGGAAGAACGCCTGCGCGCCGCCGCCGCCACCAAGAACTAGCCGCCGCTGCAGGCGCAACGTTACCGACACACTATATATATAAGGAGTCACCATGCAAGCCGGTCCCCACCTGCATTTCAAGGGCAACTGCCGCGAGGCCTTCGATTTCTATGCCCGGACCTTCGGCGGCAAGATCGTGTTCGCCATGACGTACGGGGAGTCGCCGGCGGCGGCCGAAACGCCCCCGCAAGTGCGCAACCAGATCATTCACGCGCGCCTGGACCTCGGCGACCGGCAGCTCTACGGCTGCGATGCGCCCCCGGAGCGCTATCACACGCCGCAGGGCTTCAACGTGCTGGCCAGCGTCGAGAAGCCCGAGGATGCCGAGCGCTTCTTCAACGCCCTCGCCGACAACGGCTCGGTCACCATGCCGTTCCAGAAGACCTTCTGGGCGCAGGGTTTCGGCATGTGCACGGATCGCTTCGGGATTCCCTGGATGATCAACTGCGAGCAGCCGCCCCGCTAGCTCGGTTCGCCTCATCCAGGGTGCACTTGGGTTGCGCAGCGCGAATGAGGGTGGTGTCATCCGTGGCCATGACGGCCACGGATGTACATCGCACGATCGAGGCGCTGTGGCGCATGGAGTCGGCGCGCCTCATCGCCGCAATGGCGCGCCGGGTGCGCGACGTCGGGCTGGCCGAGGAACTGGCGCAGGACGCGCTGGTGAGCGCGCTCGAGCAATGGCCGGCGGCCGGTATCCCTGACAACCCCGCGGCATGGCTCATGACAACGGCCAAGAATCGCGCCATCGACCAGTTGCGGCGCCGGCGCATGCTCGAGGGCAAGCACGCGCTCCTCGGACACGAGCTTGAGAGGGAGCAGCAGTTGAGCGCCGGCAGCATCGAAGCCAGTGCGGAGGATGTCATCGGTGATGACCTCCTGCGCCTGATCTTCATCGCCTGCCACCCGGTGCTCTCCACCGAGGCGCGCACCGCGCTCACCCTGAAACTCATCGGCGGACTGTCCACTGCGGAGATCGCGCGCGCGTTCCTGGTCCCGGAGGCAACCCTCGCGCAGCGCCTCGTGCGGGCCAAGCGGGTGCTCGCCGAGCGCGAAGTGCCGTTCGAGCTGCCGCGCCGCGAGCAGCTGGGTGCGCGCCTGGCCTCGGTCCTGGAGGTCATCTACCTCATATTCAACGAGGGGTACTCCGCGACCGCGGGCGCGGACTGGATGCGGCCGGCACTGTGCGAGGAGGCGCTGCGCATCGGCCGGATCCTGGCGGAACTTGCGCCCGGCGAGAGCGAGGTGCACGGACTGGTCTCGCTGATGGAGATCCAGGCCTCACGCCTGCGCGCCCGCGTCGGTGCGGACGGGGAGCCGGTGCTGCTCATGGAGCAGAACCGCGCGCTGTGGGACCGCATGCTGATCCATCGGGGCCTCCTGGCGCTCGCCCGCGGGGAGCGGCTCGGGGAGCGGCGCGGCACCTACCTGCTGCAGGCGGCGATCGCGGCCTGCCACGCCCGCGCCGCCACGGCGACCGATACCGACTGGGTGAACATCACCGCGCTCTACGATGAACTCGCGCGCCTGACCGGCTCGCCCGTGGTCGAGCTCAACCGCGCGGTGGCGGTGGCCATGGCCTACGGGCCCGCGGCGGGGCTGGCGCTGACGCAGCCGCTGGTGGACGGTGGCGCGCTTGAGAGCTATCACCTGCTGCCGAGCGTGCGCGCGGATCTCCTGGCGAAGCTCGGGCGCTACGAGGAGGCGCGGGATGAGTTCGAGCGCGCCGCGCAACTGACCCAGAACATGCGCGAGCAGGAGCTGTTGAGAAACCGCGCCGCCGCCTGCCGGCGAGCGCGCGTCTCCTGATCCGTCGCGCGGGGACGGTCGTCATTTTTCTATGAAGTAGGGGAAGCCGATGGCGTACATGCTGCTGATCCTTGAGCCGCGCGGCCAGCGCCGTGACCGCAGCCGGGCAGATGGTGCGGCCGTGTATCAGCGCATGCTGGACTACAACGCCGACCTCAAGGCCCGCGGCGTACTGATGGCCAGCGACTCGCTCAAGAGCAGCGCGGTGCGCTTCCACAAGCATGACGGCACCTCGCGGGTGCTCGATGGTCCCTTCACGGAGGCCAAGGAGCTCATCGGCGGGTTCTTTCTTCTTGACTGTGACACCCGCGAGCAGGCGCTCGCGTTCGCCAACGCCTGCCCGGCCGCGGAGTGGGCCACGATCGAGGTGCGCGAAACCGGACCGTGCTACGACTGAGGCGCTAGTTGAGGCGCGTATCCGGCCTCGTGGCGCAGCCGGCAAGCCGGCGCGCGAGGTAGTCGCGCTCCGCGCCGTTCAGCGGGCATGCGAGCGCGGTGCGCAGCGCGTCCGCGGCCTCCGCGGTGCGTCCCACGCGCAGCAGCAGCTCGCCGCGCGCGGCGTGGTAGGGCGCATAGGTATTGAGGCGCGTGTTCGCGCGCAGGGCTTCCAGTTGCGCCAGCCCCGCCGCCGCTCCCTGCGCATAGGCGCAGGCGACGGCGGCGTTCATGCGCACCACCGCGGTGGGTTTGAGCTCGAGCAGTGCCTCGTAGTAGTGCACGAGCGCCTCCCAGTCGGTGGCCGCGAACGAGGCGGCGCTCACGTGCACCGAGGCGATGCCGGCCTCCAGGTGCAGCGCGGTCACCTGTCGCGAGGCGGTTGCCGCCTTGAGGTGCTCGAAGCCGCGCCCGATCAGGGCGGCATCCCACAGTGAGCGGTCCTGCTCGCCGAGCAGCACCAGGTCGCCCTCGGGCCCGGTGCGCGCCGGGGCGCGCGCATGGTGGAAGGCGAGCAGCGCCGCGAGCGCGTGCGTCTCGCCGGTGGCGGTGCCCGGGTGTGCGCACAGGAGGCTCACCAGGCGCAGGCTCTCGGCGCACAGTTCCCCGCGCATGAGGCGCTCGCCCTCGGCCGCCGTGTAGCCGCCGTTGAAGAGCAGGTAGATCGCGTTCAGGAGCGCCGGCAGGCGCTCGGCGAGCTCCGGCCCCTCGGGGATCTCGAACCGGAGCTTCAGGTCACGGATGCGGCGCTTGGCACGCACCAGGCGCTGCGTGGTCGCCTCGGGAGTCGACAGGAAGGCGCGCGCGATCTCGCGCGGATTGAAGCCGCACACGGTCTGCAGCGTGAGCATCGCCTGCTCTTCGGCGGTGAGCGACGGATGCGCCGCGACGAACATCAGCGCCAGCGTGTCATCCGCCTCCCCCAGAGTGTCGGGGTTCGAGAAGCCGAGTCGCCACGCCGCCGCCTCATCCTGGGGGTCGAGGTAATCCAGCCGCGCTTCCTGGCGCAAGCGATCGAGCGCCTTGTTGCGCGCGGTGACGGCGAGCCAGGCCGCGGGTCGTGCCGGGGTACCCTCGAGCGGCCACTGGGCCAGGGCCGCGCCGAAGGCGTCCTGCACGGCATCCTCGACCAGCGTGAGGCGTGCAGGCCCGAGCAGACGCGTGAGCCAGGCGCTGATGTTACCGGCCTCGTGCCGGAACAGCGTTTCCAGCTGCGCGTCTGCCCGGGGCACGGGAGCCTTACAGCTCCTGCACCTGGCGCACCTCGATGTGGCTGCCGTACTTCAGGTGCGGGCAGTCTTGGGCGATGCGGCAGGCCTCGGCGTAGTCGCCGGCGGAGATCAGGAAGAAGCCCGCCACGATTTCCTTGCTCTCGGCATACGGTCCGTCGGTGAGCGCGACCTTGTTGCTCTGGCTCTTCATGATCTTGCCGGCGTCGTCCGTGAGCTTGTTGCCGCCCTTGAGGTGTCCCTGGGCGCGCGTGCGATCGGCCCATTCCATGTACTCGCGGGTGATCTTGGTGAAGTCCGTGGGGCTGGAGGCAATCTGGCGCGGACGGTCGGTGGGGCTATGCAGCAGCAGCACGAAACTGGGCATGGGAAGACTCCTTCGCTAAAGCGTGGTGGGTGTGAGGCGCGTCTTCGGGAGCACCTCCGCGACCGCCTCTTGCCTGTATGTCGATTGAGTGCCGCGCAAACCGACAATTCCCGCTCGGCTACATCTGCGGCGCCCAGGAACTGCACCAGCCGGCCGCCTTCACATCCTTGCCCGGGAAGAGCTGGCAGGGCCCCTGGGCGGTGCCGCTCGCCCCCTGGTACAGCGCACAGCTCGCGCAGGTGTTGCCCTGCGCGCCCTTGGCCGACTTGGCATCTTCGGTGTACTGCACCGCCTTGGCCTCCGGGGCCGACGGGGACAGCAGTGCCGCGGCGGCGGCCCGGGCACGGCGCGCAAGTCCCAGGGCGAGCGGCGCGAGCACCGCCCCCAAGAGCGTGCTCTGAAGAAAACGTCGGCGGGACAGGCGGTCGGGTGCGGGCATGGCAGGCTCCTGCGTGGTTCAAAACGTGGCCGGGCGAGGTCGTGTGCGCTCCCACGGCCCGCGCGCGACTCAGGCGAGCGCCCGAGGCGCCGCCTCGTGTGACCCTCGGCCACACGGGGCACACCGGGAACGCACCGCCAACAACAGCGCCCGCTCAAGAGCAGACGCCACGCAAGAATCGCTGATGACTGTGCGCACCGCAATGCTGGCGTGCCCGCGCCGTTCGCTCGGTACGCGCGAGCGTTCGGGAACGTCGCCGCAGCCGGCGCCTTCCAAAAACCCCCGGGCGGACGCTTATCCTCGCGGGCATGGCGCACGACATTGAAATAGTGAGGCTCCGCGTTCTCGGTGAGGCGGAGGTCGCAGGTCTGAGCGAGGTCCTCAGCGACTGCGTCGAGGGCGGCGCCTCGGTCAGCTTCATGCTGCCGATGCCGAGGGAGAAGGCGGCCGCCTACTGGCGCTCACTTGCGCCGGCCGTCACGCGCGAGGAATGCCTGGTGCTCGCCGCACGCGAGGACAGCGGCGCGCTGCTCGGCACGGTGACCCTGCTGCTCAAGCAGCCGGAGAACCAGCCGCATCGCGCCGACCTTGCGAAGATGCTGGTACACCGGCGCGCGCGCCGCGCCGGTCTCGGCGCACGACTGCTCGCGGCCGCGGAGGATGCGGCGCTGCGCGCCGGCCGCACGCTGCTGGTGCTCGACACCGCGGATGCCGCGGCCGCACGGCTCTATCAGCGTGCCGGCTGGCAGCTGGTCGGGGCGATCCCGGACTATGCACTGTGGCCGCAGGGCGGCCGTTGTGCGACGAACGTGTTCTACAAGAAGCTGAGGGCCGATGCGCGGGTGAGCTGACGCGTCAGCTCGAGGCCTGCGCGAACGTCTCCATCATGAGGCCGGTGCCGCCGCGCGACACGTGCGCCACCACCGCGGTGCGCCGGTGCAGCTTGGTGATCGTGCCCAAGTTGATGGCGAAGGAGAGCACCACCTGCTGTCCCTTGCGCAGCCCGAGGTTGGAGGTCTCGATGAAGACCCCCGTGGCCGACAGGTTGAGCGCCTTGCACAGCTTGCGGCGACCACCGGGCACGGTGATGTACACAATCGTGCGGGCCCGGTGCCTGGTATGCAGACGGCGTTCCACTTGCGCTCTCGACCGCGTCTCGTTTTTCTGGTTGATCCGGGACCATTATGCCTTCGGCGGGCGGGGTGCCCGGGCTTGAGTGAACTTAATTCGGACCCTTATAAAGGGCGATATCGGCCTCTTATGTCCGGCAACGGGCCTCTCAAGAACTCTTCAGAAACGCACCGATCTCGCGCCCGAAGGTCGAAAGGTCCACCAGGAACGCATCGTGACCCTCGATGCACGGCAGCGGCGCGAAGCGCGTGGGTACGCCGGCCTCCTGCAAGTGCTGCGCCACGCCCTGCTGCTCGGTGACCGAGAACAACAGGTCCGACTGCACGCCGATCACGAGCGCGGCATCCAGCTGCGCGCGATGAAACAGCGCCACCGGCTCCCCGTGCTTGCCAAGCTCGAAACGGTCCATGGCGCGCGAGATGTAGAGGTAGCAGTTGGCATCGAAGACATTCGTCCACTTGCGTGCCAGGGATTCCAGGTACCCCTGTACCGCGAACTCGGAGGCAAACGGCGTCCCCTGCGCCATCTCGGCCCGGATCGGCTGCCGTCCGAAGCGCTGCGCCCACTCCGCCGCCGAGCGGTAGGTGATGGTGCCAAGCTTGCGCGCCACGCGCTGTCCGGTGATCGGCGGCGCCTCGGCGGCGTACTGGCCGTTCTTCCAGGCCGGGTCGTTGGTGATGACCTCGCGCTGGATGGAGCGCAGCGCGATCGCGAACGGGGCCGCCGCCGCCGTGCCCGAGATGCAGCACAGCCGGCGCGCCGCGCCGGGAAACATCGCCGCGAACGCGAGCACCACCATGCCGCCGAGCGAGGGGCCCATGACGGTGTCGAGGCGCTCGATGTGCAGCGAGCGGGCGACCTCGTAGCCGCCGCGCGCGATGTCCTCGACCGAAAGATCCGGGAAGCTTAAGCGATAGGGCTGACCGGTCGCCGGATCCAGGGAGGCCGGGCCGGTCGAGCCGAAACAGCTGCCGAGAGAATTGACGCAGATGACAAAGAAGCGCGCCGAGTCGAGCGCCAGTCCCGGCCCGACCATCCCCTGCCACCAGCCCTCGGAAGGGTCCTCGTCCGAGGCGGCCGCGTGCGCGGTGGGCGAGAGCCCGGTGAACAACAGGATCGCGTTGTCACGGCGCTCGTTGAGCGTGCCCCAGGTTTCATAGGCGATACGCGCGCCGTGCAGCGCGCCGCCGCGCCACATGGGAAAAGGGTCCGGGAGCGACGCGTAGCGACGCGCATCCATCTATGGGCGCACCCTGAGGTTGAAATTAGAAGACGCGCTGCGCAGCGGTGAGTGCTTCAGGGTTCCGGGTCGCCCGCCTCGGGAATGCCCTCGAACAGCAGCGTCGAGAGGTAACGCTCGCCGGTGTCCGGAAGCATCGCGAGGATCACCGCACCCTGGGGCGCCTCGGCGGCCACCTTGAGCGCCGCGGTGAAGGTGGCACCGGAGGAGATGCCGCAGAAGATGCCTTCCTTGGATGCCAGGGCGCGCGCGTTCTCGATCGCCTCGGTGTCGGCGACCGGCACGATCTGGTGCGCGACCTCGCGCTTGAGGACCTGCGGCACGAAGTCCGGCGTCCAGCCCTGGATCTTGTGCGGTGCCCAGGGCTTGCCGGACAGGAGCGCGGCGCCGGCCGGCTCGGTGGCGATGATCTTCACCTCCGGGCGCGCCAGGCGGATCATTTCCCCGGCCCCGGTGAGCGTGCCGCCGGTGCCCCAGCCGGTGACGAAGTAATCGAGGCGCCGCCCGGCGAAGTCGATGAGGATCTCTGGCCCGGTGGTGTTGCGGTGGTAGGCAGGATTGGCTTCGTTCTCGAACTGCCGGGCCAGGAACCAGCCGTGCTTTTTGGCGAGCTCCGCCGCCTTGCGCACCATGCCGCTGCCGCGCTCCGCGGCGGGCGTGAGGATGACCTTGGCGCCGAGCATGCGCATGAGCTTGCGCCGCTCGATCGAGAAGGTCTCGGTCATGATCGCCACGAACGGGTAGCCCTTGGCGGCACACACCATGGCGAGCGCGATGCCGGTATTGCCCGAGGTCGCCTCCACCACGGTCTGCCCGGGCTTGAGGGCCCCGGAGCGTTCTCCATCCTCGATGATGGCGATCGCCAGGCGATCCTTGACCGAGGAGAGCGGGTTGAAGAACTCGCACTTCACGTACATCGTGACGTTCTTGGGTGCGAGCCGGTTGATGCGGACGATGGGGGTCTTCCCGATCGTGCCGAGAATGCTGTCGTAGATCATGATGCGCCCTTCTACGCTGGCGGCGGCGGATCCGGCAAGGATCGCTGCCTTATCTGGTGAGATCTCACAGTTATGATCGCATGATCAGATTGCAGAAGCTCTTGGCGGGGGCGGGCCTGGGCTCGCGCCGCACGGTCGAGGAGTGGATCCGCGCCGGGCGGCTTACCGTCGGGGGCCGCATCGCCCAGCTCGGTGACCGCGCCGGTCCGGCGGATGACATCCGCCTCGATGGCAAGAAGCTCCAGCTTGACCCGGGCGCCCTGGGCGCCCGCGAGCTACTCCTTTATTACAAGCCCGTCGGCGAGGTCACCACCCGCAGCGACCCCCAGGGGCGCCCGACGGTGTTCGAGCGCCTGCCGGAACCTCAGGCGGGGCGGTGGATCACGGTCGGGCGCCTGGACGTGAACACCTCGGGGCTGCTGCTCCTGACCACCGACGGGGAGCTGGCGCACCGCCTCATGCACCCTTCGAGCGAGGTTGAGCGGGAATACCTGGTGCGCCTGCGTGGCCGGCCCGGGGACGAGGTCATCCGGCAGCTCCTCGGGGGCATCCCGCTGGAGGACGGACCGGCCCGCTTCGACCGGATCGAGGCCTGGGAGGTAGAGAACGAGGACGCCGCCGGCAGCCATAGCACCTACAAGGTGGTGCTGCACGAGGGCCGCAACCGCGAGGTGCGGCGGCTGTGGAACGCGGTGGGTTTCGAGGTCAGCCGCTTGCTTCGCATCCGCTACGGCCCCATTGAGCTACCCCGCGACATGCGCCCCGGCACCACCCGCCCGGTGGTGGGGGAGCTGCTCGAGGGCCTGGGGCGTGCCGCCGCAGCCAGGGCCGCCGCCCAGGCACCGGCAAAGCCTGCCCAGGCAGGGTCTGCCCGGCGCCCGCCCGCCCCGGGCCGCCCCAAGGCCAAGGACCGACGCCGGCGCCGGCACCCCCTTAGCAAATAACGGGCCAATGATGCATTGACACTCTAAGGCCTCGAAATCACAATACGCGGCTCGTTTTGCGGAGGGGTACCCAAGCGGCCAACGGGAGCAGACTGTAAATCTGCCGGCTTACGCCTTCGAAGGTTCGAATCCTTCCCCCTCCACCACTTAGAGGTTGAGGAGGAAGAACCCGAGCGGTGGAGGTGGCGGGCGGATGCGGACGCCATCAGCGCGGGTGTAGTTCAATGGTAGAACCTCAGCCTTCCAAGCTGATGACGTGGGTTCGATTCCCACTACCCGCTCCAGCGTTCAGTCGCTGTCGTGAAAGCTGAGCTCGACGTAAAGGCCCATGTAGCTCAGTCGGTAGAGCACGTCCTTGGTAAGGACGAGGTCACCGGTTCGATTCCGGTCGTGGGCTCCAGTTGATGGGATGCCTCAGGTTGTTGGTTGTTAGGTGTGGGAATTTGCAGCGCCGCGCCCGATGAAGCGTGGCGGACACTTTCGAGGAAAACTTCCATGTCCAAAGAGAAATTCGAGCGCAGCAAGCCGCACGTGAACGTGGGCACGATTGGTCACGTGGACCACGGCAAGACGACGCTGACGGCGGCGCTGACGAAGGTGATGGCCGAGACCTACGGCGGCACGTTCATGGCGTACGACCAGATTGACAAGGCTCCGGAGGAGAAGGCGCGCGGCATCACGATCTCCACCGCGCACGTGGAGTACCAGAGCAAGAACCGCCACTACGCGCACGTGGACTGCCCGGGACACGCGGACTACGTGAAGAACATGATCACGGGAGCCGCGCAGATGGACGGGGCGATCCTGGTGGTGTCGGCCGCGGACGGTCCGATGCCCCAGACGCGCGAGCACATCCTGCTGGCCCGCCAGGTGGGGGTGCCGTACATCGTGGTGTACATGAACAAGGCGGACATGGTGGATGACAAGGAGCTGCTGGAGCTGGTGGAGATGGAGGTGCGCGAACTGCTCACGACCTACAAGTTCCCCGGCGAGAAGACCCCGATCGTGATCGGCTCGGCGTTAAAGGCACTCGAGGGTGACAAGAGCGACATCGGCGTGCCCTCGGTGGTGAAGCTGGTGGAGGAGATGGACCAGTACATCCCGGTGCCGAAGCGCGAGGTGGAGAAGCCCTTCCTGATGCCGGTGGAGGATGTGTTCTCGATCTCCGGTCGCGGCACGGTGGTGACCGGTCGCATCGAGCGCGGCATCGTGAAGGTGAACGATGAGGTGGAGATCGTGGGGCTGAAGGCCACGGCGAAGACCACCTGCACGGGGGTGGAGATGTTCCGCAAGCTCTTGGATGAGGGGCAGGCGGGGGACAACGTGGGGGTGCTGCTGCGCGGCACGAAGCGCGAGGAAGTCGAGCGCGGGCAGGTGCTGGCGAAGCCCGGCTCCATCACCCCGCACACCGGCTTTGAGTGCGAGGTGTACGTGCTGTCCAAGGAAGAGGGCGGGCGGCACACGCCGTTCTTCAAAGGCTACCGGCCGCAGTTTTACTTCCGCACGACGGATGTGACCGGGCTGATCGAGTTGCCGGCCGGGGTGGAGATGGTCATGCCCGGGGACAACATCAAGATGACGGTCGAGCTGATCAGCCCGATCGCCATGGAAGAGGGACTGCGCTTCGCCATCCGTGAGGGCGGCAAGACCGTCGGCGCCGGCGTCGTCTCCAAGATCGTGAAGTAGTAACACAGGCCAGTAGCTCAATTGGCAGAGCGGCGGTCTCCAAAACCGCAGGTTGGGGGTTCGATTCCCTCCTGGCCTGCCATCGGTTGACATGACAGAAGACATCAAAGTACAGCCCGCCGGCAGCGCGGATACCGCGAAGCTGGTGGTGGCCACCCTGCTCGTGATCCTCGGGGTCGCGGGCTATTACGTGCTGGGCGACCAGAACGTGTGGCTGCGCTGGGGCTGCGTGGTCGCAGGCCTGGTGCTGGGCGCGCTGGTGGTGGCGTTCTCCGCCTACGGCACGCAGTTCCGCTCGTTCATGGATGCCGCCCGCGTCGAGCTGCGCAAGATCGTCTGGCCGACCCGCGAGGAGACCGGCAAGACGACCCTCGCGGTGTTCATCTTCGTCTCCATCGCCGGGCTGTTTTTCTGGCTGCTGGATTTTGCGCTCGCCTGGGCTACGCGCTTTCTCACCGGGCAGGGGAGTTGATAGTGGCGATGAGATGGTACGTGGTGCACGCCTACTCGAACTTCGAGCACCGCGTGGCGGAGTCGCTGAAGGAGCGCATCGCGCGCGCCGGACTTGAGCCGCGCTTCGGCGAGATCCTGGTGCCGACCGAGGAAGTGGTGGAGATGCGCGACGGCCAGAAGCGCAAGAGCGAGCGCAAGTTCTACCCCGGCTACGTGCTGGTGCAGATGGAGATGGACGAGGAGACCTGGCACCTGGTGCGCGACGTGCCGAAGGTGCTCGGGTTCATCGGCGGCACGCCGGAGAAGCCGGCAGCCATCACCGACAAGGAAGCGAACCAGATCCTGCGCCGGGTGGAGGAGGGCGTGGACAAGCCGCGGCCGAAGGTGCTGTTCGAGCCCGGCGAGGTGGTGCGCGTGGTCGACGGGCCGTTCAACGACTTCAACGGGGTCGTGGAGAGCGTGAATTACGAGAAGAATCGCCTGCAGGTGGCGGTGCAGATCCTGGGGCGTTCCACCCCGGTGGAGCTGGATTTCTCTCAGGTCGAGAAGGCCTGAGTGACGGGTGCAGCGCGGGCTGCGTGTTTTGGCCTTTATTCCTTGCAAGGGAGCCGCACAGGCGTTCAGGACCTGAGGAGAGGTATGCATGGCTAAGAAAGTAAACGGTTACATCAAGCTGCAGGTGCCTGCAGGCTCTGCCAATCCCTCGCCGCCCATCGGGCCGGCGCTGGGCCAGCAGGGCGTCAACATCATGGAGTTCTGCAAGCAGTTCAATGCGCAGACCCAGAAGCTGGAGAAGGGCTTGCCGATCCCGACGGTGATCACCGTCTACAGCGATCGCAGCTTCACCTTCGTGATGAAGACCCCGCCGGCGGCCGTGCTGATCCGCAAGGCGATCGGTATTGAAAAAGGCAGCGGCACCCCCAACACCGCCAAGGTGGGCAAGATCTCCCGCAAGCAGCTGGAAGAGATTGCCAAGATGAAACAACCCGACCTGACCGCCGCCGACCTGGACGCCGCGGTCCGCACCATCGCGGGCAGTGCCCGCAGCATGGGCGTCGACGTGGAAGGGGTGTAAGTCATGGCAGTCGCAAAGCGGATCAAGGCCTGGAAGGACAAGATCACCCCAGGCAAGCAGTACCCGGTGGAAGAGGCGCCTGAAGCTGGTGAAGGAGTTCGCCACGGCCAAGTTCCCCGAGGCGGTCGATGCGGCCGTGAACCTGGGGATCGACGCCAGCAAGTCCGACCAGCAGGTGCGCGGCTCGACGGTGATGCCGCACGGCACCGGCAAGACGGTACGCGTGGCGGTGTTCACCTCCGGCAAGAACCAGGAGCTGGCGAAGGCGGCCGGCGCGGACATCGTCGGACTTGAGGATCTCGCCGCGCAGGTGAAGGCCGGCCAGATCAACTTCGACCGCGTCATCGCCAGCCCCGATGCCATGCGTGTCGTCGGCCAGCTGGGCCAGATTCTCGGTCCGCGCGGACTGATGCCGAACCCCAAGGTCGGCACCGTGACCCCGGATGTCGCGACGGCGGTGAAGAACGCCAAGTCCGGCCAGGTCACCTACCGCGTCGACAAGGCCGGCATCGTGCATTGCACGATCGGCAAGGCGAATTTTGAGCTCAATGCGCTGAAGGAAAACCTCGCAGCGCTTGATCGCGGACCTGCAGAAGGCCAAGCCCGCGAGTTCCAAGGGCGTGTACCTGAAGCGCGTCACGCTGTCCTCGACCATGGGGCCGGGCGTGCAGATCGATCATTCGACGCTCAGCTGATTTTTGATGCCGCGCGGCCTGAAGGGCCGGGCGGGGAGACCAAGTTTGGTGCGGGCTGGCGCGCTCACGGCGCCTAGCCATCATCGAAGACCGCAGGCGAGGGATCCGGCCCTCTTAATGGAGCGCCTGCGCAGATGGTGAACCGCTTTTCGCATCGAGGAACTCCTCGAGGCGTGGAGGTCACCGTCGATAGGGGAAGCCGCTTACGGATGAGCAGCTTCATTTAGTGATCTTCAGGCGAGAGGAGAAATGAATGGCACTCAACCTGGAAGACAAGAAGGCGCTCGTCGCGGAAGTGGCCGAGGTGGCAGCAAAAGCCCACTCGGTCGTGGCCGCCGAGTACCGCGGGCTTACCGTCGGTCAGATGACCGAGCTGCGTAGCAAGGCGAGAAAGTCAGGCGTGTACGTGCGTGTGGTCAAGAACACGCTCGCCCGCAAGGCCCTCGCCGGCACGTCGTTCGAATCAGTCGGACCTAAGCTCAAGGGGCCTCTGGTGCTCGCTTTCTCGAAGGACGATCCGGGCGCGGCCGCGCGCGTGGTGAAGGACTTCTCGAAGGCGAACGACAAGCTCGTGGCGACTCTCGTGTCTCTTGGCGGCCAGGTGTTCCCTGGAGCCGAGCTCGAGAAGGTGGCGAGTCTGCCGACCCGCGAACAGGCGTTGTCGATGCTGCTCGGTGTCATGAAGGCACCGATCCAGAAGTTCGTCCGCACGCTCGCAGAGCCGCCGGCAAAGCTCGCACGCACCCTTGCCGCCGTACGCGACCAGAAACAGGCCGCGGGCGCTTAACTGTCTTAGAACCTATTTAGGAGTATTGAAATGGCTGCTAACAAAGACGAAATCCTCGATGCGATCTCCAAGATGACCCTGATGGAAGTCGTCGAGCTGATCTCCGACATGGAGAAGAAGTTCGGCGTCACCGCCGCGGCCCCGGTGGCCGTGGCCGCCGCCGCGGGTGCGGGCGCCGCCGCCGCCGCCCCGGCCGAGGAGAAGACGGAATTCACCGTGACCCTCAAGGAATACCCGGCGGACAAGAAGGTGACCGTGATCAAGGTGATCCGCGAGCTCACCGGCTTGGGTCTGAAGGAAGCCAAGGACCTGGTCGAGGGCGCCCCCTCGCTGGTCAAGGACGGCGTCAACAAGGCCGATTCCGAGACGATGAAGAAGAAGCTCGAGGACGCTGGCGCGAAGGTGGAGGTCAAGTAAGACCTCCATGCGCCTAACCCCTCTCCGTCTTAGGGCGCGAGCCGTAAGTACGGGGAGGGGCTGTTTTGTTTTGATTTTTGATGCCGACGACCGCGCCCGATTTTTTTTGATGACCCGCCGGCTGTGGCTGCGCGGGTCGAACCCGAGGTGACCCGATGGCTTATTCCTTCACCGAGAAGAAGCGCATCCGCAAGAACTTTGGCAAGCAGGCGAGCATTCTCGATACGCCCTACCTGCTGGCCATTCAGCTCGATTCCTATCGCAAATTCCTGCAGGTCGACAAGCCTGAAGAGAAGCGCGATCAGATCGGCCTGCACGCGGCTTTCAAGAGCGTGTTCCCGATCTCGAGCTACAGCGGCAACGCTTCTCTCGAGTACGTCAGCTACCGGCTCGGCGAGCCGGTGTTCGACGTCAAAGAGTGCCAGCTGCGTGGCCTCACCTACGCCGCGCCGCTGCGGGTGAAGGTGCGCCTGATCGTGCTGGACAAGGAAGCCGCCGGGGCCAAGAAGCCGGTCAAGGACGTGCGCGAGCAGGAGGTCTACCTCGGCGAGCTGCCCCTCATGACCGACAACGGCACCTTCGTCATCAACGGCACCGAGCGCGTCATCGTCTCGCAGCTGCACCGCTCGCCCGGGGTGTTCTTCGATCACGACCGCGGCAAGACCCATTCCTCCGGGAAGCTGCTGTTCTCGGCCCGCATCATTCCCTACCGCGGCTCCTGGCTCGACTTCGAGTTCGACCCGAAGGACTGCGTGTTCGCGCGTATCGACCGGCGCCGCAAGCTGCCGGTGACCATCATCCTGCGCGCCCTCGGCATGAACGAGTCGGAGATCCTGGCGACGTTCTTTGACACCAACACCTTCTTCATCGGCCGCGATGAGGTGGCCCTGCAGCTCGTGCCGCAGCGCCTGCGTGGCGAGACCGCCACCTTCGAGATCCGCATCGGCGACCAGGTGATCGTGGAGGAAGGCCGCCGCATCACCGCCCGCCACGTGCGGCAGCTGGAGGACGCCAAGGTCACGCGCCTGCACGTGCCGCGCGAGTACGTCTACGGCAAGGTGCTGGCGCACGACGTGGTCAACACCGACACCGGCGAGATCCTCGCCAAGGCCAACGAGGTGCTCACGGCCGCCTCGGTCGAGAAGCTGATCGAGGCGGGCATCCCGCAGGTCAACACGCTCTACACCAACGACCTGGACCGTGGTGCCTACATCTCCGACACGCTGCGCGTGGACCCCACCAAGACGCGCCTGGAGGCGCTGGTGGAGATCTACCGCATGATGCGTCCCGGGGAGCCGCCCACCAAGGATGCGGCCGAGAACCTGTTCGCGAACCTGTTCTTCAACCCCGAGCGCTATGACCTCTCGGCCGTCGGCCGCATGAAGTTCAACCGCCGCGTGGGTCGCAAGGAGATCCTCGGCCCCGGCATCCTCTACGACTTCAAGTACGCCGGCACCCGCACCGATGAGCTCTCCAAGCGCCTGGTGGCGCAGTACGGGGAGATGTCGGACGTGCTCGACGTGCTCAAGGTGCTGATCGACATCCGCAACGGCAACGGCCAGGTGGACGACATCGATCACCTCGGCAACCGCCGCGTCCGCAGCGTCGGTGAGATGGCGGAGAACGCCTTCCGCGTCGGCCTGGTGCGCGTCGAGCGCGCCGTCAAGGAGCGCCTGACGATCGCCGAGACCGAGCCCTTGATGCCGCAGGAGATGATCAACGCCAAGCCCGTGGCGGCGGCGGTCAAGGAGTTCTTCGGCTCCTCGCAGCTGTCGCAGTTCATGGACCAGAACAACCCGCTCTCGGAAGTCACCCACAAGCGCCGCGTGTCGGCCCTTGGCCCGGGCGGCCTCACCCGCGAGCGTGCCGGCTTCGAAGTGCGCGACGTGCACCCGACGCACTACGGGCGCGTGTGCCCGATCGAGACGCCGGAAGGCCCGAATATCGGCCTCATCAACTCGCTGTCCGTGTATGCGCGCACCAACAACTACGGGTTCCTCGAGACCCCGTACCGGCGCGTGGACAACGGCCACGTCACCGACCGCATCGACTTCCTGTCGGCGATCGAGGAGGGCGAGTTCGCGATCGCCCAGGCGAACGCGGTGCTCGGTCCCAAGGGCGAGCTCACCGACGAGCTGGTGTCCTGCCGCTTCCAGAACGAGTTCACCCTGATGCCGCGCGAGCGCATCAACTACATGGACGTCTCGCCCGAAGCAGATCGTGTCGGTGGCGGCCTCCCTGATCCCGTTCCTCGAGCACGACGACGCCAACCGCGCGCTCATGGGCTCGAACATGCAGCGCCAGGCGGTGCCGACGCTGCGCTCGGAGACCCCGCTGGTGGGCACCGGCATGGAGCGCCCGGTCGCGATCGACTCGGGCGTCACCGTGGTCGCCAAGCGCGGCGGCGCGGTCGACTCGGTGGATGCCTCGCGCATCGTGGTGCGGGTGCACGACGAGGAGACCCTCGCCGGGGAACCCGGCGTGGACATCTACAACCTCACCAAGTACACCCGCTCGAACCAGAACACCTGCATCAACCAGCGTCCGCTGGTGAATGCCGGGGACGTGATCGCGCGCGGGGATGTGCTGGCGGATGGCCCCTCGACGCACCTGGGTGAGCTGGCGCTGGGACAGAACCTGCTGGTCGCCTTCATGCCCTGGAACGGCTACAACTTCGAGGACTCGATCCTGATCTCCGAGCGGGTGGTGCAGGAAGACCGCTTCACGACCATCCACATCGAGGAGCTCACCTGTGTCGCGCGCGACACCAAGCTGGGACCCGAGGAAATCACCGCCGACATCCCCAACGTGGGTGATGCGGCGCTCGCCAAGCTCGACGAGGCGGGTATCGCCTTCATCGGCGCGGAAGTGAAGGCGGGCGACATCCTGGTGGGCAAGGTCACGCCCAAGGGCGAGACCCAGCTGACCCCGGAGGAGAAGCTGCTGCGCGCCATCTTCGGCGAGAAGGCCTCGGATGTTAAGGACACCGGATTGCGCGTGCCGCCGGGCATGGACGGCACCGTGATCGACGTGCGCGTGTTCACGCGCGACGGGGTCGACAAGGACTCGCGCGCGCTGTCGATCGAGAAGGCCGAGATCGAGCGCGTCCGCAAGGACTTCGCCGACCAGCAGCGCATCCTCGAGGATGACCTGTTCCAGCGCGTGCGTGGGCACCTGCTCGGGCAGGGCGCCGCCGGCGGCCCGCACAAGCTCAAGCCCGGCACCAAGATCGCCGCGGAGTACCTGGATGAGGTGCCGCGCGAGGAATGGTTCGAGATCCGCCTCGAGGACGAGGACGCGAACGCGCAGCTGGAGTCCTCCTCGGAGCGCCTGAAGCTGCAGCGCAAGGCGTTCGAGAAGCGCCTCGATGACAAGAAGGCCAAGATCACCGCCGGCGATGACCTGGCGCCCGGCGTGCTGAAGATGGTCAAGGTGTACCTGGCGGTGAAGCGCCGCGTGCAGCCCGGCGACAAGATGGCCGGCCGCCACGGCAACAAGGGCGTCATCTCGACCATCGTGCCGGTGGAGGACATGCCGTACCTGGAGGACGGTACGCCGGTGGACATCGTGCTGAACCCGCTCGGCGTGCCCTCGCGCATGAACGTCGGCCAGGTGCTGGAGACGCACCTGGGCTGGGCGGCGAAGGGCGTCGGTCTCAAGATCGGGCGCATGCTGGAACAGCAGGCGGCGGTCGCGGACCTGCGCGGCTTCATCAAGCAGATCTACAACGAGACCGGCGGCCAGAAGGAAGACATCGACAGCCTGAACGATGGCGACCTCAAGGCGCTCGCCAAGAACCTCACCAACGGGGTGCCGATGGCGACGCCGGTGTTCGACGGCGCGAGCGAGGCGGAGATCAAGCGCATGCTCAAGCTCGCCGATCTGCCGCTCAACGGCCAGACCTACCTGTACGACGGCCGCACCGGCGAGCGCTTCGAGCGCCAGGTGACGGTCGGCTACATGTACATCCTCAAGCTCAACCACCTGGTGGACGACAAGATGCACGCCCGTTCCACCGGCCCGTACTCGCTCGTCACGCAGCAGCCGCTGGGGGGCAAGGCGCAGTTCGGCGGCCAGCGCTTCGGCGAGATGGAGGTGTGGGCGCTCGAGGCCTATGGCGCGGCGTACACCTTGCAGGAGATGCTGACCGTCAAGTCCGATGACGTGAACGGTCGCACGAAGATGTACAAGAACATCGTGGACGGCAACCACCAGATGGATGCGGGTATGCCGGAGTCCTTCAACGTCTTGGTGAAGGAAATCCGCTCGCTCGCCATCAACATGGAACTGGAGTCGGACTAAGTTATGAAAGACCTACTGAAACTGTTCAAGCAGCACGCTCCGGTCGAACACTTCGATTCGATCAAGATCGGACTCGCCTCCCCGGAGATGATCCGGGCGTGGTCGTACGGCGAGGTCAAGAAGCCGGAGACCATCAACTACCGCACCTTCAAGCCGGAGCGCGACGGGCTCTTCTGCGCCAAGATCTTCGGGCCGGTGAAGGACTACGAGTGCCTGTGCGGCAAGTACAAGCGCCTCAAGCACCGCGGCGTGGTGTGCGAGAAGTGCGGCGTCGAGGTCACCCAGTCCAAGGTGCGCCGCGAGCGCATGGGACACATCGAGCTCGCCAGCCCGACCGCGCACATCTGGTTCCTGAAGTCGCTGCCGTCGCGCATCGGCCTGATGCTCGACATGACGCTGCGCGAGATCGAGCGCGTGCTCTACTTCGAGGCCTTCGTGGTCATCGACCCGGGCATGACGCCGATGCAGCGCGGGCAGCTGCTCACCGACGAGATGTACCTCGAGGCCATCGAGGAGCACGGCGATGAGTTCGACGCCCGCATGGGCGCCGAGGCCGTCTACGAGCTCATGCGCACCATCGACCTGCCGCAGGAGATCGTGAAGGTGCGCGAGGAGATGTCGGGCACCTCCTCGGAGACCAAGCTCAAGCGCCTCTCCAAGCGCCTGAAGCTCATCGAGTCCTTCGTCGAGTCGGGCAACAAGCCCGAGTGGATGGTGCTGACGGTCCTGCCGGTGCTGCCGCCGGACCTGCGTCCGCTCGTGCCGCTGGATGGCGGCCGCTTCGCCACCAGTGACCTGAACGACCTGTACCGCCGCGTCATCAACCGCAACAACCGCCTGCGGCGCCTGCTCGAGCTCAATGCGCCCGACATCATCGTGCGCAACGAGAAGCGCATGCTGCAGGAGGCGGTCGATGCGCTGCTGGACAACGGCCGCCGCGGCCGTGCCATCACCGGCACCAACAAGCGCCCGCTGAAGTCGCTCGCCGACATGATCAAGGGCAAGCAGGGGCGCTTCCGCCAGAACCTGCTCGGCAAGCGCGTCGACTACTCGGGCCGCTCCGTCATCGTGGTCGGCCCGCAGCTGCGCCTGCACCAGTGCGGCCTGCCGAAGAAGATGGCGCTCGAGCTGTTCAAGCCGTTCATCTTCCAGAAGCTGCAGCTGCGCGGCGAGGCCTCGACCATCAAGGCCGCCAAGCGCCTGGTGGAGCGCGAGGGCCCGGAAGTCTGGGACATCCTCGAAGAGGTGATCCGCGAGCATCCGGTGCTGCTGAACCGCGCACCGACGCTGCACCGCCTGGGGATCCAGGCGTTCGAGCCGCTGCTGGTCGAGGGCAAGGCGATCCAGCTGCACCCGCTGGTGTGTACGGCGTTCAACGCCGACTTCGACGGCGACCAGATGGCCGTGCACGTGCCGCTGTCGCTCGAGGCGCAGCTCGAGGCGCGCGCGCTGATGATGTCCTCCAACAACATCCTCTCGCCCGCCAACGGCGACCCGATCATCGTGCCCTCGCAGGACGTGGTGCTCGGGCTGTACTACATGACCCGCGAGCGCATCGGCGCCAAGGGCGAGGGCATGTTCTTCTACGACGTCGGCGAGGTGCATCGCGCCTACGAGAGCCGCGGCGTGGACCTGCAGGCCAAGTGCAAGGTGCGCCTGCGCGAGCACGTCAAGGGCGAGGGCGGTGTCATCACCGAGCGCCTGCGGCTCGCCGACACCACGGTCGGCCGCGCGCTGCTGTTTGAAATCCTGCCCAAGGGCCTGTCCTTCGACCTGATCAACCAGGACATGACCAAGAAGGCGATCTCCGCGACCATCAACGCGTGCTATCGCGCGCTCGGGCTCAAGGAGACGGTGGTGTTCGCCGACCAGCTCATGTACACCGGCTTCCACTACGCGACGCGCTCGGGTGTCTCCTTCGGTATCGACGACATCGTCATCCCGGAGCAGAAGACCCGCATCGTCACCGCCGCCGACAACGAGGTGAAGGAGATCCAGGACCAGTACGCGTCCGGTCTGGTCACCAACGGCGAGCGCTACAACAAGGTGGTCGACATCTGGTCGCGCGCGAATGACCAGGTGGCCAAGGCCATGATGGAGAAGCTCGGGTCCGAGGATGCGACCGACCTGCGCGGCAGGACCCACCGGCAGAAGTCCTTCAACTCGATCTTCATGATGGCCGATTCCGGCGCCCGCGGTTCCGCGGCCCAGATCCGCCAGCTGGCCGGCATGCGCGGCCTCATGGCCAAGCCCGACGGCTCGATCATCGAGACGCCGATCACGGCGAACTTCCGCGAGGGCCTGAACGTCCTGCAGTACTTCATCTCCACCCACGGCGCCCGCAAGGGCCTGGCGGACACGGCGCTGAAGACCGCGAACTCCGGCTACCTGACCCGTCGCCTGGTCGACGTCGCGCAGGACCTGGTGGTCACCGAGGTCGACTGCGGCACGGTGAACGGGCTGGCGATGGCCCCGCTGGTCGAGGGCGGCGACGTCGTCGAGGCGCTCGGCGAGCGCGTGCTCGGGCGCGTGATGGCCGAGGACGTGCTCAAGCCCGGTGGCAAGGAGGTGCTGATCCCGATCGGCACCCTGCTCGATGAGAAGCTGGTGCGGCTCATGGAGACCGAGGGCGTGGACCAGATCAAGGTGCGCTCCCCGATTACCTGCGAGACCCGCTACGGGGTGTGCGCGAGCTGCTACGGGCGCGATCTGGCGCGCGGGCGCACGATCTCCATCGGCGAGGCGGTCGGCGTCATCGCCGCGCAGTCGATCGGCGAGCCGGGCACGCAGCTCACCATGCGTACCTTCCACATCGGTGGCGCCGCATCACGGGCCGCTGCCACGAGCAGCGTCGAGGTGCGCAACAAGGGCGTCACCCGCTTCCATCACCTCAAGACGGTACAACATGAGAAGGGGCACTTAGTTGCGACGTCACGTTCGGGTGAAATCGGGGTCGTCGATGACTTCGGCCGCGAGCGCGAGCGCTACAAGATCCCCTATGGCGCGGTCATCAACGTCAAGGAAGGCGCCACCGTGGCCGGCGGCCAGGTGGTCGCGACCTGGGATCCGCATACCCACCCGGTCGTGACCGAGGTGGCCGGCTTCGTGAAGTTCCAGGACTTCGTCGACGGCCTCACCGTGACCTCGCAGGTTGACGAAGTGACGGGCCTGTCCTCCACCGTGGTGCTGGATACCAAGCAGCGCGGCGGCAAGGACGTGCGCGCCACCATCAAGCTCGTCAACGGCAAGGGCAAGGAAGTGACCTTCGCCAACACCGAGATCCCGGCCGTGTACACGCTGCCCCCGGGCGCGCTCGTCTCCCTGGAGGACGGCGCGCGCGTCTCGGTGGGTGACGTCATCGCCCGCATCCCGCAGGAGTCCTCCAAGACCCGCGACATCACCGGCGGCCTGCCGCGCGTGGCGGACCTGTTCGAGGCCCGCAAGCCCAAGGATCCGGCCATCCTGGCCGAGAAGTCGGGCACGGCGAGCTTCGGCAAGGAGACCAAGGGCAAGCGGCGCCTGATCATCACCAGCGACGACGGCGAGAAGTACGAGGAGCTGATCCCGAAGTGGCGCACGCTCAACGTCTTCGAGGGCGAATCCGTGGAACGCGGTGAAGTCATCGCCGACGGCGAGCCCAACCCGCACGACATCCTGCGCCTGCAGGGCGTCGAGGCGCTGGCGAACTACCTGGTGCGCGAGATCCAGGACGTCTACCGCCTGCAGGGCGTGAAGATCAACGACAAGCACATCGAGGTGATCATCCGCCAGATGCTGCGCAAGACCGAGGTGCAGGAAGCCGGCGAGACGGCGCTGCTGCGCGGTGAGCAGCTCGACCGCGCGCGCGCACTCGACATCAATGATCGCGCCAGCACGGACGGCAAGCAGTCGGCACGGCTGCAGCCGGTGCTGCTGGGGATCACCAAGGCGTCGCTTGCCACCGAGTCGTTCATCTCCGCGGCCTCCTTCCAGGAGACCACCCGCGTGCTGACCGAGGCGGCGGTGCGCGGGCTGAAGGACGACCTGCGCGGCCTGAAGGAAAACGTCATCGTCGGCCGGCTCATCCCGGCGGGCACGGGCTTTGCGGCCCATGCCTCGCGGCGTCGCAAGCTCGAGGGTACCGACCGTCGCAGCTTCATGGACGTCGGCGGCGGCCTGCCGGATGCCGAAGAGGCGACGGTGGGCGAGGAGTCGGAGAGCGCGGCCGGCTGAAGCAGCCGTCGGCGCCCCGCACCGGCGCAGCCCGCGCGGCTGCCGGCGGTGCGGTAACATCGGACGGGCCGGTGAAGCGATTCACCGGCCCGTTTTTTTGGTGCGGGAGAGAGACGCCGTGACCGATGCACCGGTACTCCACGGTACGCACGTGCGCCTGGAGCCGCTGGCACGGCGCCACGCCGCGGGCCTGCTGGCCGCCGCCACCGGCGGTGCGGAGCTGTTCCGCTGGACCACGATCCCGGCAGACCTCGCGCAGATGAACGAGTACATCGACACGGCGCTCGAGTGGCGCGCCGCAGGCTCGGCGCTGCCCTTTGCCACGGTGCGCGTGAGTGACGGCGTGGTGCTCGGTTCCACCCGCTTCTTCCTGATCGAGCACTGGCCGTGGCCGCAGCGCGCGCACGCCGGGCCCGACGGCTGCGAGATCGGCTACACCTGGCTCGCCCCGCAGGCGATCCGCACCGCCGCCAACACCGAGGCGAAGCTGCTCATGCTGCGCCACGCCTTCGACACCTGGGAGGTGCAGCGCGTGTGCTTCCACACCGACGTGCGCAACGAGCGCTCGCGCAACGCGCTGCTCGGCATCGGGGCCCGGTTCGAGGGCGTGCTGCGCGCGCACCGCCTGAGCGCCGATCTGAAGCCGCGTGACTCGGCGCGCTACTCGATCCTGGCCACCGAGTGGCCCGCCGTGCGCGAGTGCCTGCAGCGGCGCCTGGGCGCCGCCGCCTGAAGCGGTTGCGCGCGCATTCACATGGGCAGTGATGATGAGTGGCAGGCGTGGGGCGAGCGGGACCCGTACTTCGGCGTCCTCGCGCACCAGCGCTTCCGGCGCGGGCAGCTGACGGTGGCGGCGCGCGAGGAGTTCTTCGCCAGCGGCCGCGAGGACCTCGCCGCCGCGCTCGCCGGCTGCCGCACCCACCTGGGTGAGTGCTCGCTCGAGCGCACGCTCGACTTCGGCTGCGGGGTCGGTCGCGTGCTCATCCCGCTGGCGCAGCTCTCACAGCAGTGCGTCGGCGTGGACGTGTCGGAGGCGATGCGCGCGGAGGCGGCGCGCAACCTGTCCGCTGCCGGCTGCAGCAACGTGACGCTGGTGAAGGAGCTGGGCGAGCTTGCCGCGGCCGGCGGCTTCACCTTCATCCACTCCTATATCGTGCTGCAGCACCTTGAGCCGCAGCGCGGGCTGCGCCTCATCGAGGGCCTGCTGGCGCGCCTGGACGTCGGTGGCTGCGCGGCGCTGCACGTCACCTACGCGCGGGTGAAGTACGCCCGCAGCTTCGGGGCGCCGCCGCCGCTGCGGCGGGTGCTGCGCCAGTTCGCGCGCCCGCTGGAGCAGCTGGCGCGCCGCCTGCGCGGCCGCGAGCCGCGGATGCAGATGAGTGCCTACGACATGAACCGGGTGCTGTTCGTGGCGCAGAGCCAGGGCGTGCGCAGCGGCGGCCTGCGCTTCACCGACCACGCCGGCAATCTCGGGGCGATGCTGTTCCTGCGGCGCGAGTAGCGCCGCCCGCCGCGCCCTAGGGCTGCCGCGCCTGCTGCCATACCTGCAGCATGTCCGGTGAGCCCTGCGAACGCACCCCATTGTCGGTGAGGATTTCCTCGGTGGCCGCGGTGAGCTTCGCGCGCGGGAACACCAGGCCCTCGCTCTGGCGGTTCTCGAAGTCGATCACCACGTACTCGTCCTTCAGGTCCCGCAGCAGCGCCACCAGGTGCGCCAGACTCTTCACCGCTGTGCCGTTCACCGCCTTGACCACTTCCCCGGCCGGATTCGAGTAGCCCTTGGAGAGCGCGTGCGGGAACAGCGGCGAGGAGATGACCACCAGCTCCTCGCGCTGCGGGCCGGGCGGGTCGCCGAGGTTGGCGATCAGCGGGCTCGAGGGCATGGTGTCGGGGCGCTGGCGCAGCAGCATCAGCGACTCGAGCGTGGCGCGCGAGAACACCAGTGGCCCGTAGATGAAGTAGGAGGGGTATTCGCCCCGCAGGCCGTCGATCAGCAGCGGCCGCCGCGCCGGTACCGGCATCTGCAGCTGCTGCGACTTGCCGCCGCGCACCACGGTAAGGGGTACGCTGCCGTTGCGGGCGATCTTCTGGATCTCGTACTCGAAGGCCACGCGCAGGTTGGGGCCGGCCTTCACCATGCCCTCATCGTCGATCTCGGTGTCGCCGATGCGCGTGATGACGTCCCACGCCTGCAGCGGATTGCCCGGCACGCCGTCGTCCGGGCGGTTCACGATGGTGCCGCGCACGCTCGCGTCGAGCTTGAGGAAGCCGCGCAGCGAGGGGTTCTCCAGGGTCTGCAGCACGTCATACATCCCCGGCTTGCCGTCGTAGTGGCCGTCGGCGATGTCCTGCAGGAACAGCTCGATCTCCTCGTTCGGGATGATGTAGCTGATGTTCTCCGAGCCCACCAGGTGACTGAAGGCGAGCCCGAGCATCTTGCCGGCCGCGATCGCCGGGCCGCCGCTGTTGCCCGGATTGATCGCCGCGTCGATCTGGATGCGCAGGCCCGAGGTCGAGAGCCCGTAGCCGACGAACTCGATGCGCGAGACGATGCCGCGCGTGATGGACAGCGAGGTGCCGCCGGTCGGGAAGCCGTAGGCGAGCACCGCGTCCTTGATCTGCGGCAGCACCGCGGCGCGCGGCAGCGGCGGGCGCGTGGCGAAGAAGGACTCGTCGTCGAGTTTCAGTACCGCCAGGTCGATGCCGGGCGCGACCGCCAGCACGGTGGCCGGGACTTTGTCCCCGGACTGGTTCCCCTGCACCTGTACCTGGGTGGCATAGGCCACCACGTGCGCATTGGTGAGGATGCGCTTGCCCTCGATCACGACACCGCTGCCGCTGGCCTCGAGCGGCGGCGACTTCTGCCAGGGACGCGTGATGTCCGGGTGGCGGATGGTCGAGAACACCTTGACCACCGCGTTCTCGGCCTCGTGGCTGATGGCCTCGGGAGTCACGGCGCTCCTGGGCGCTGCGTGCGCGGCGGGCAGCAGGCTCAAGGCGAGCAGGGTGCAGGCGGGCAGCCTGCCGGTCATGCAGAGTGTGTACAAAGTGGGGACTCGCGCGCGCAGGGGTTGTCGGAGGATTCTGACACAGAACCGGGGCGGACCTCGTTCCCACGCGATCTTACCTATCGACGAGGCTGCTAGAGTGTTGGGATCACTTCGAGGAGGCCACTATGTTACATGCATCCGTAGTTGCTGCCGGCGCCGTGCTGAGCTGCGCGCTCGCCGCCACCGCCATCCAGGCGGCGATCCCCGGCTACGTCTCGATGGCGGTGGCGGACAAGGCGCGCCCGGAGAGTGACACGCAGGCCGACGCCGATCGCAAGCCGGCCGAGACGCTCGCCTTCGCGGGCATCAAGCCCGGGCAGCAGGTGGCGGAACTGATCCCGGGCGGCGGTTACTACACGCGCCTGCTGTCGGCCGTGGTGGGACCCAAGGGCAAGGTGTACGCGCTGCCGAACCAGCGCCGGCCCGATGCGGCGGCGGATGCCCCGGACCCGGCCGCGCGCCTGAGCCCCATCACCTCGGATGCGCACTACGGCAACGTGAGCGTGAGCCCGATCAAGCTCGCCGACATCCAGCTGCCGCAGAACGTGGACGTGGTATGGACCTCGCGCAACTACCATGACATCCACAACGTGAAGGACCTCGACGTCGGCTCCTTCGACAAGGCGGTGTTCAACGCCCTCAAGCCCGGTGGCACCTTCATCGTGCTCGACCACACCGCCGCGGCCGGCTCCGGCTTCCGCGACACCGCGACCCTGCACCGCATCGATCCGGAGGCGGTGAAGCAGGAGGTCGAGGGTGCGGGCTTCAAGTTCGAGGCGCAAAGTGACGTGCTGCGCAACAAGGATGACCCGCACACCGACAAGATTTTCGACAGCGGCATCCGCGGCAAGACCGATCAGTTCATCCTGAAGTTCCGCAAGCCGAAATGAGTCACCCCGCGAGCCGCGCAACGGTGAGGGAGTCCTCCGCAGCCGCGAAGTAGCGCGCCAGGGCCTTGCGGAAGGCCGCGTCGTCCGCCCCGGCGGCATGCGCAAACAGCGTCATGCACGAGTGGAACTTGAGCTCATCCGGGAAGCCGAAGATCTGCGCGGCGCTGCGGCCGGTCACCTCATTCACCAGGCGCGTGCACTCGTGCAGCCGCGTGCCCAGCAGCGGGTGCGCCAGGTAAGCGCGCGCCTCGGCCAGCGAGCTGATCGCGTACAGGCGCGCGGTCGCGCTGCGTCCGAGCCCCGCCAGCTGCGGGAAAATGAACCACATCCAGTGCGAGCGCTTCTCGCCGGCGCCAAGCTCGGCGCGCACCCGTGCATACACCTCGGCCTGCGCTGCCACGAAGCGTGCGAGGTTGTACGGATCGTCCACGATCAAGCGTGGGGATGCTTCACCGGGCGCAGGGCGCGCCGACGGGGCCATCGCTCAGCATTGATGCCCATGCGGCAGCGGTGCAAACCGGTGGCGGGCGTCAGCCGCTCTTGTGGAACACCAGCACGAAGCGGTCAGTCTTGCCCACCATCGGGCCCTTGTAGGTGAGCTGGTCGCGCGCATCATCGGGGCGGCGCAGCACGTCACTCTTGCCCACGGGCTTGAAGCCGTGCTTCTGGAAGTCGGCGAGCGCGTATTGCTCATCGATGCGATGCAGGGGGCCGGCGGCGGTGTTGCCCGTGCCTGGTTGCGCGGAGTGATCCACCACCACCAGGATGCCACCGGGCTTGAGCACGCGGTTGATCTCGCTGAGGACCCGGCTGACGTCGAACTTCGGCCAGTGGTCCTTCGGATCCTCGTCGACCCAGTACAGGTCGTGATAGACCTTGATCATGAGCATGGCGTCGAGGGAGTGATCCGGCACGTCCAGGTGCTCGGCATCGATGGTGCGGTGCTCGACATTGCCGAGGCGACCCTCGATGCGGCCCTTCCACTTGTGCTCGCTCCAGTCGTCGTAAGCCAGGTTGTTGAACAGGAGCACGTGACCCTTCGGCCCCACCACGTAGCTCAGCAGCTCCGAGTAGTAGCCGTCGGCCCCCATGAAGTCCCCGACGCTCATGCCCGGCTTGATGCCGGCGAGGCGCAGGATCTCCGCCGGGTGATCTATCGGGTCGCGCTTGAGGTCGCCGGCGATGCGTCCCGGGTGGGCCACGGCGGCGTCGTAGAGGTCCGGGGCCGCCCACAGAGCCGAACCGCCGAGCAGGGTGAGGGCGAGGAAGGCGACGAGGGTGGGAACGCGGTGCCCCCGGGTGTTAGGTCGGGACATGGGCGACAGACTCCCCGTTGGAATTCCAAGGCCCGCAGTATGAACCTGTTGGCCCGCCCCGGCGCTGCCGCTGCGACCAAGCGAGTGCCGTACGGGCATGAAAGGCTTAGGCCAGGGACTTGTCCAGCAGCTGGTAGCCGTCACGGCCGCGGTAGCCGCGGCGCTCGTAGAATTGGCGCGCGCTCACGTTGGCGACACTAAGCTGCAGCTGCAGGCGCACGCAGCCGCGAGCGGCAAGCGAGGCTTCCGCGGCCTGCAGCAGCTGCGCGCCGACGCCCGTGCCGCGCTGCTGCGGCACGACGAAGAACTCATCGATCTCGGCCATCAGTCCCTGGTGCTCCAGACTCAGGACGCACACCGCGATGAGGTAGCCGCACAGTTCGTCCCCGCTCTCCGCCACCCAGATCTCACCGAGTGCGCGCTCCTTGAGCAGGCGCTGCAGCAGCAGCTCCACGCGCAGGGCCTCAAACTCCGCGAGGTCCTCGAACTCCCAGTAGCGGCGCACCAGCGACAGCAGGCGCGGGACGTCGCTGTGCACGGCGGCGCGGATCTGCATGGCGACTTTCAGGCCGCCAGCGAGCCGGCGAGCTGCACCTGGTTGCGCCCGGAGCGCTTGGCCGCGTACTGGGCGGTGTCGGCCTGCGCGATCAGGTGCTGACCCCAGACCCCGAGCCGGTCGGAAGCCGCCACCCCGATGCTGCAGGTGAGCTGGATCGGGCCGCCGAAGCCCTCGATGCGGATCTCGGCGACGCGCCGGCAGATGCGCTCGGCGATCGGGTGGGCGGCGACGGCGTCCGCCCCGTAGAGGATGACGACGAACTCCTCCCCGCCGTAGCGGCCGATGACATCCGACTGGCGCAGCTCCGCCTGGATCGGCGGGATGATCCCCGCCAGGCAGGCATCGCCGGCGGCGTGGCTGAAGGTGTCATTGATCAGCTTGAAGTGATCCAGGTCCAGGAACAGCACCGAGATCGGCAGGTTGCGCGCGCGGGCGCGCAGGCAGGCCGCATCCAGCCGCTCGATCAGCGAGCGGCGGTTGAGCACCCCGGTCAAAGGATCGGTCTGCGCGCGCCGCTCGGCATCGGTGAGGGCGAGGGACTGCTGGCGCACGTGATCGGAGACCCCGAGCGCGATCAGCACCGCCGCCGCCACCATGGAGGGGGCGAGCCCGTAGTAGAGGATGCCCTCGGCGCTGTCGGCGCGGGTGTAGAGCAGGCGCAGGGCGGTGAGGATCTGGAAGGTGCACAGCAGGCTCCACGCGATGAGGAACCAGCCCGCCGCGCGGTTGCCGCCGCGGCGCCAGGCGAGAAAGGCCACCACGATCGTGATGATGGCGCTGCCGAGGAACATGAGGTTGCCGACGGCGGCAATGTGGCGCCCCAGGCCGAATTCGCGCAGCAGGTTGCTCAGCGCCAGGCCGGCGAAGGCCGCGGCCAGCCAGCCGAAGGCGCTGTAGACCCGCGGCGAGAACAGCTTCAGGTTGGCAAACTCGCGCACGAACAGCGCCGCCACCGCGCCGCTCACTGCCACCGGCACGTTGTAGGCGTAGTTGGCGAAGGGGCGCGCATAGGAAAGGAGCGGCCAGCTGAAGCCCTGGCCGGAGAAGTAGGCCAGGTAGATCGCCTGCAGCAGGAAGAGCACCCCGTACAGCGGGTAGATCTGGTCCGGCAGCACCAGGCGGATGAGCAGCGCCGAGATCGCCATCGCCATCAGCGCGCCGAAGGCGAAGCTGATGATGCGGGCGTGGGCCGCGGCGCCCTCGAGCACCTGCGCCAGGGTCGAGGTGGAGAACTGCAGGTCGGTGACCGCCCGCCCGACGCGCGTCACCCTGGCATACAGGGGCTTGCCGGGGTCCAGCCCCGTGGGCAGGGCGTACACCTTGTCTTCCGCGCCGCCGAACTTGGGGATCACGCTCGTGATCTCCAAGGGCACGCTGTGGCCGCCCTGGCGGCCGTAAACCTCCAGGGCCTGCTCCATGCCGGAGCGGGCCACCAGCACCGGGGTACCCCGCTGCCCTGCGGGCGGGGGATCCAGGCGGAACCACTGGGTACCGGTGAGCAGATGGGAGCCCGCGCTGCTGAAGGGCGCGAACCGGCCCTCCAGGGCCCCCTGGCCCAGGCCCTCCGGGTCTGGGCTGGTCACCGCGGCATCCAGGATCTGGGTCCCGAGCGGCGCCGCGCCGGTGGCCGGCGCGGCCAGGGCTTGATGCGGGTCGGCGGTGGCCGCACTTAGGGGGAGGGCGAGGGCGGCGCTGAGCAGCCAGCTCGCCAGAAGCGGGTTACGCACTTAGTCCCTGTGGCCTCACCAGAGGCTGAATTGAGCCGGTCAGGATCTGCACCTAGGGCGTCTTGGAGCGCCTGCTCAGGTAACCCCGTTATCCTACCAAAGGGCTCTGACTGGCGGTTGACACCTACGGGGGGCGTACCTAGAATCGCCGGCCTTTGTCGGGCCGGCCTTATCCACACGCCGGCACCGGAAACAGCGACTTGACGAAGACCGGGCCGCCTCACGCAGGCGGCCCGGTGTTCTTCGCAGGTCGCTTTATCGCGCGAGTCCACGCTCCCGCAGCGCTTTGGAGAGTAAGAGAACGATGGCGACCACGGGTCAGCTCATCCGGCAACCGCGCCGGACGAAGGCAGAGAAAACCAAGGTACCGGCGCTCGGGGCTTCCCCCCAGAAGCGCGGCGTGTGCACGCGCGTCTATACCACGACGCCCAAGAAGCCGAATTCGGCCTTGCGCAAGGTCGGCCGCGTGCGCCTCACCAACGGCTACGAAGTCACCAGCTATATCGGCGGTGAAGGCCACAACCTGCAGGAGCACTCGGTGGTGCTCATCCGCGGGGGCCGCGTGAAGGATCTGCCGGGCGTGCGCTATCACACGGTGCGCGGCACCCTCGACTGCGCCGGCGTCGCCGAGCGCAAGCAGGGTCGTTCCAAGTACGGCGCCAAGCGCCCGAAGAAGTAAGGGGTACTCATCCATGTCCCGTCGAGCCCAAGCTCCGGTCCGCACCATTCTCCCGGACCCCAAGTTCAACAACGAGATGCTGGCCAAGTTCATGAACGTGGTCATGAAGAGCGGCAAGAAGTCCGCCGCCGAACGCATCATCTACGGCGCCCTGGACCGCATCAGCGAGAAGACCGGCAAGCAGGGCGGGGAGGCCATCGAGGTGCTCTCGACCGCGCTGGACAACGTGAAGCCGGTCGTCGAGGTGAAGTCCCGCCGCGTCGGCGGCGCGACCTACCAGGTGCCGGTTGAAGTTCGGGCCACGCGCCGCCAGACACTGGCGATGCGCTGGGTCATCGAGGCCGCCCGTGACCGCAGCGAGAAGTCCATGGCCTTTCGCCTGGCGCACGAGCTGATGGACGCCGCCGAGAACCGGGGCGCGGCCGTGCGCAAGCGCGAAGACACGCACCGCATGGCGGAGGCCAACAAGGCCTTCGCCCATTACCGCTGGTAAGCGGAAAGGATCCTGAATCGTGGCACGCGCGACGCCCATCGAGCGCTATCGGAACATCGGTATCTCCGCGCACATCGACGCGGGGAAGACGACGACGACTGAGCGCATTCTTTTCTACACCGGCGTGTCGCACAAGATCGGCGAGGTTCATGACGGCGCGGCCGTGATGGACTACATGGAGCAGGAGCAGGAGCGCGGCATCACCATCACCGCCGCCGCCACCACCTGCTTCTGGAAGGGGATGGACAAGAGCTTCCCCGAGCACCGCATCAACATCATCGACACCCCGGGGCACGTCGACTTCACCATCGAGGTGGAGCGCTCCCTGCGCGTGCTCGATTCCGCCGTGGCGCTCTTCTGCGCGGTCTCGGGCGTGCAGCCGCAGTCGGAGACCGTGTGGCGGCAGATGAACAAGTACCGCGTGCCGCGCATCGCCTTCGTCAACAAGATGGACCGCGCCGGCGCCAACTTCTTCCGCTGCGTCGAGCAGATCAGGACGCGCCTGCGCGCCAACCCGCTGACCATCCAGCTGCCCATCGGCGCCGAAGAGAACTTCGAGGGCGTGATCGACCTCATCCGCATGAAGGCCATCTACTGGGACATGGAAACCCAGGGGATGAAGTTCGAGTACCGCGACATCCCGGCGAACCTCGAGCCCCAGGCCAGAGGAATACCGCGCCAAGATGATCGAGGCGTGCGGCCGAGGCCAACGACGGGCTCATGCACAAGTACCTCGAGGGCGAGGAGCTTTCGGAGGCGGAGATCCGCGCCGGCCTGCGCGAGCGCTCGATCCGCAACGAGATCGTGCTGTGCATGTGCGGCACGGCCTTCAAGAACAAGGGCGTGCAGGCGCTGCTCGATGCGGTCATCGAATTCATGCCCTCGCCGATCGAGATGCCGGACGTGAAGGGCATGGACGATCGCGGCGAGCCGGACACCCGCAAGGCGAGTGACGATGCGCCCTTCTCCGCGCTCGCCTTCAAGATCCTGAACGACCCGTTCGTCGGCAACCTCACCTTCTTCCGCGTGTACTCGGGGGTGCTCAACTCGGGCGACACCGTGTACGTGCCGACCAAGGACAAGAAGGAGCGCATCGGGCGCCTCCTGCAGATGCACGCCTCCGATCGCACCGAGATCAAGGAAGTGCGCGCCGGCGACATCGCCGCGGCCGTGGGCCTGAAGGACGTGATCACCGGGGACACGCTGTGCGACCTGGACAAGGTCATCACGCTGGAGAAGATGGAATTCCCCGCGCCGGTGATCTCGGTCGCCGTGGAGCCCAAGACCAAGGCCGACCAGGAAAAGATGGGCCTGGCGCTGCAGCGCCTCGCCAAGGAAGACCCCTCGTTCCGCGTCCACACCGACCAGGAGTCCGGGCAGACCATCATCTCCGGCATGGGCGAGCTGCACCTGGAGATCATCGTCGACCGCATGAAGCGCGAGTTCAAGGTCGATGCCAACGTCGGCAAGCCGCAGGTCGCCTACCGTGAAACCATCCGCGGCAAGGTCGAATCCGAGGGCAAGTTCGTGCGCCAGTCCGGCGGCCGCGGCCAGTACGGCCACGTGTGGCTGAAGCTGGAACCCAACGAGCAGGGCAAGGGCTACGAGTTCATCAACGGGATCGTCGGCGGCAGCGTGCCGCGCGAATACATCCCGGCGGTGGACAAGGGCATCAAGGAAGCGGTCGAGACCGGCGTCATCGCCGGCTACCCGGTCGTGGACGTGAAGGTCACTGCTGTTCGACGGCACCTACCACGACGTCGACTCGAACGAGATGGCCTTCAAGATCGCCGGCTCCATGGGCTTCAAGGAAGGCTTCCGCAGGGCCAAGCCGGTGCTGCTCGAGCCGATCATGAAGGTCGAGGTGGTGACCCCCGAGGAGTATTCCGGGGATGTCATCGGCGACCTCAACCGCCGCCGCGGGCAGATCACCGGCATGGACGAGACGCCGGCCGGCAAGGCGATCACCGCCGACGTGCCGCTGTCGGAGATGTTCGGCTATGCCACCACCGTGCGCTCCATGAGCCAGGGTCGCGCGACCTTCACCATGGAATTTTCCAAGTACGTGGAAGTGCCGCCGAACATTGCCGACGGCATCATCAAGAAGTAATCGGTTAAAGAAGTTAAGAGTCGAGGAAGTACGCCATGTCCAAAGAGAAATTCGAGCGCAGCAAGCCGCACGTGAACGTGGGCACGATTGGTCACGTGGACCACGGCAAGACGACGCTGACGGCGGCGCTGACGAAGGTGATGGCCGAGACCTACGGCGGCACGTTCATGGCGTACGACCAGATTGACAAGGCTCCGGAGGAGAAGGCGCGCGGCATCACGATCTCCACCGCGCACGTGGAGTACCAGAGCAAGAAGCGCCACTACGCGCACGTGGACTGCCCGGGACACGCGGACTACGTGAAGAACATGATCACGGGAGCCGCGCAGATGGACGGGGCGATCCTGGTGGTGTCGGCCGCGGACGGTCCGATGCCCCAGACGCGCGAGCACATCCTGCTGGCCCGCCAGGTGGGGGTGCCGTACATCGTGGTGTTCATGAACAAGGCGGACATGGTGGATGACAAGGAGCTGCTGGAGCTGGTGGAGATGGAGGTGCGCGAGCTGCTCACGACCTACAAGTTCCCCGGCGAGAAGACCCCGATCGTGATCGGCTCGGCGTTAAAGGCACTCGAGGGTGACAAGAGCGACATCGGCGTGCCCTCGGTGGTGAAGCTGGTGGAGGAGATGGACCAGTACATCCCGGTGCCGAAGCGCGAGGTGGAGAAGCCCTTCCTGATGCCGGTGGAGGATGTGTTCTCGATCTCCGGTCGCGGCACGGTGGTGACCGGTCGCATCGAGCGCGGCATCGTGAAGGTGAACGATGAGGTGGAGATCGTGGGGCTGAAGGCCACGGCGAAGACCACCTGCACGGGGGTGGAGATGTTCCGCAAGCTCTTGGATGAGGGGCAGGCGGGGGACAACGTGGGGGTGCTGCTGCGCGGCACGAAGCGCGAGGAAGTCGAGCGCGGGCAGGTGCTGGCGAAGCCCGGCTCCATCACCCCGCACACCGGCTTTGAGTGCGAGGTGTACGTGCTGTCCAAGGAAGAGGGCGGGCGGCACACGCCGTTCTTCAAAGGCTACCGGCCGCAGTTTTACTTCCGCACGACGGATGTGACCGGGCTGATCGAGTTGCCGGCCGGGGTGGAGATGGTCATGCCCGGGGACAACATCAAGATGACGGTCGAGCTGATCAGCCCGATCGCCATGGAAGAGGGACTGCGCTTCGCCATCCGTGAGGGCGGCAAGACCGTCGGCGCCGGCGTCGTCTCCAAGATCGTAAAGTGATGCTCGGGAGCTGGAGTTAAGGCCATGGCTAATCAGAACATCCGTATCCGCTTGAAGGCGTTCGACCATCGCCTCATCGACAGCTCCGCCCGTGAAATCGTCGAGACGGCCAAGCGCACTGGCGCCACCGTCAAGGGCCCGGTGCCGCTGCCGACCAAGATGGAGCGCTTCACCGTGCTCGTCTCCCCGCACGGGGACAAGGACGCGCGCGACCAGTTCGAGCTGCGCACCCACAAGCGCCTCATGGACATCGTGAATCCGACCGACAAGACGGTCGATGCGCTCATGAAGCTTGAGCTCCCGGCCGGGGTCGACGTACAGATCAAGCTGAACTAGAGGGCGGCCGGCGCCGCCTGCGGGCGCACCCGCGGGACGGGCGAAAAGCCCGTGAAATTAAGGTTGATCGGCTAATCCGGCGCGCCTATACTGCGCGCCCTTTTGGGCCCCCGGGATACCGTGGGGTCAGTCGCTAATGCGGCTTCGGGCGAGGTTGGGGCACTTTGATGCTCCAAGACCACTCGAGACTCACGCAAGCCCTTGGCTTCGCGTAAATCTCCTGTTGTCTCAATAGCTTACGCTCGGTGCCAGTGGGCCTCGGGGCGCCAATCGCAGCGCCCGCGAGTCGTAGAGAGGAACGGACATGGCAATCGGATTGGTCGGCCGCAAGGCCGGCATGACCCGCATCTTCACGGATGCCGGTGAGACGGTGCCCGTCACCGTGATCGAGGTTCTGCCGAACCGCATCACGCAGGTGAAGGCCCAGGACAAGAACGGCTACCGCGCGGTGCAGGTCACCTACGGTACGCGCCGGCCTTCGCTGCTTTCCAAGGCCGTGGCGGGCCACTACGCGCGCGCCAACGTCGCCCCGGGCAAGGCCCTGGTGGAGTTCCGGCTCAGCGATTCGGACAAGGAAGAGTTCAAGACCGGCACCGAGATCAAGGCCGACCTGTTCAAGGAAGGCGAGAAGGTCGACGTCACCGGGACCACCATCGGCAAGGGGTTCGCGGGCGCCATGAAGCGCCACAACTTTGCCGGCCTGCCGGCGACCCACGGCGTGTCGGTGTCGCACCGCTCGCCCGGCTCCATCGGCCAGCGCCAGACCCCGGGGCGCGTGTTCAAGGGCAAGCGCATGTCCGGTCACATGGGCGTCGTGCGCCGCACGACCGAGAACCTGAAGGTGGTCGGGGTCGACATGGAGCGCAACCTGCTCCTGATCCGCGGCGCGGTGCCCGGCGCGGAGGGCGGCCAGGTGCTGGTGCGCACCTCGCTCAAGGCGGCGCGGCTGGCGAAGCGCAAGACCGTGGCGCCCTCGAAGGCCGGCAGCGGCGCGTCGAAGGACCCGGCCAAGGCGGGAAAGAAGTAAGCCATGAAACTGAAGCTCGTGAATGGCTCCGGCGCGCTGCAGGTCAACGATGCCGCCTTCGGCCACAAGTTCAACGAAGCCCTGGTGCACCAGGTGATGACCGCGTATCGCAACGCCGGTCGCGCCGGCACCAAGGCGCAGAAGTCGCGCGCCGAAGTGCGCGGCGGCGGCCGCAAGCCCCATGCCCAGAAGGGCACGGGCCAGGCGCGCGCCGGTTCCAGCCGCTCGCCCATCTGGGTCGGTGGCGGGCGCACCTTCGCCGCCAAGCCGCGCGACTTCGCGCAGAAGGTCAACCGCAAGATGTACCGCGGCGCGATGCGCTCGATCCTGTCCGAGCTGGCGCGCACCGAGCGCCTCCTGGTGACGGACGGCATCGAGCTCGAGGCGCCCAAGACGCGCCTGCTCGCGAACCAGCTCAAGCAGTGGTCGCTCCCCTCGGTGCTGATCGTGGTCGAGGCGACCGATGAGAAGCTCTACCTCGCCGCGCGCAACCTTGCGCACGTGGAGGTGATCGAGGTGACGGCGCTCAACCCGCTCTCGCTCGCCGCCTACGACAAGGTGCTGATGACGGTCGGCGCGGTGAAGCTGATCGAGGAGCGCATGCAATGAACCGCGAGCAGCTGATGAGCGTGCTGATCGCTCCGCACGTGACCGAGAAGACCTCGCTCGCGATGCAGAACCACAACCAGTACACGTTCAGGGTGCGCCGCGAGGCCACCAAGGCGGACGTGAAGAAGGCCGTGGAGCTGATGTTCGACGTCAAGGTCGCAGGCGTGCAGGTCGTGAACGAGCCGGGCAAGGCGCGCCGCTTCGGCAAGAGCATCGGTCGCACCCAGGACTGGAAGAAGGCCTACGTGAGCCTGGTTGCCGGCCAGACGATCGACTACGAAGCCCGCGCCAAGGCCTGATTAGGAACTCGCAATGGCTCTCATCAAGTACAAGCCAAGAACCCCGGGGACGCGCACGGTCATCAAGGTCGACCGCTCGCACCTCTACAAGGGCGGCCCGCTGGAAGCCCTCACCCGCCACCAGAACAAGACCGGCGCGCGCAACCACTTCGGCCGCATCACCACGCGCCACCACGGCGGCGGCTCGCGCCAGAAGTACCGCCTCATCGACTTCAAGCGCGACAAGGACGGCATCGCCGGCGTGGTCGAGCGCCTGGAGTACGACCCGAACCGCACCAGCCACATCGCGCTGGTGAAGTACGCCGACGGCGAGTGGCGCTACATCCTCGCCACCAAGGGCATGCAGCCCGGGGACGAGGTGCGCTCCGGCGCCGATGCCCCGATCAAGTCCGGCAACGCCATGACGCTGCGCCACGTGCCGGTCGGCTCGATCATCCACAACGTGGAGATGAAGCCCGGCCGCGGCGGCCAGCTGGCGCGCAGCGCCGGCTCCTCGGTGAGCTTCACCTCGCGCGAGGGCATCTACGCGTTCCTGCGCCTGAAGTCCGGCGAGACGCGCAAGGTGCACGTCGACTGCCGCGCCACCATCGGCGAGGTCGGCAACGACGAGCACAACCTGCGCAGCTACGGCAAGGCCGGCGCCAAGCGCTGGCGCGGCATTCGCCCGACGGTGCGCGGCCTGGCCATGAACCCGGTCGACCACCCGCACGGCGGTGGCGAGGGCAAGTCCGGCCAGGGCAACCCGCACCCGGTGTCGCCGTGGGGCCAGAACGCCAAGGGCCTGAAGACGCGTCACAACAAGCGCACGGACAACATGATCGTCCAGCGCCGCAAGAACCGCATTCGCTGAAGGCGTAGGAACACATGCCACGTTCACTGAAGAAAGGCCCGTTCGTCGACCTGCACCTCGCCAAGAAGGTGCAGGTGGCGTCCGCCAAGAACGACCGCAAGCCGATCAAGACCTGGTCGCGCCGCTCGATGGTCGTACCCGAGATGGTGGGACTCACGATCGCCGTGCACAACGGCCGCCAGCACATCCCGGTGCTCATCACCGAGAACATGGTCGGCCACAAGCTCGGCGAGTTCGCCCCGACCCGCACCTTCAAGGCGCACTCCGGGGACCGCAAGGTGGAGGCGGCGGCCTCTTAAGGGCGGCCGGTAAACGCATGCAAGTCACTTCCAAGCTGCGCTACGCGCGCATCTCCCCGCAGAAGTGCCGCCTGGTGGCGGACGTGGTGCGCGGGCAGCCGGTCGGCAATGCGATCTCGACGCTCAAGTACATGCCGAAGAAGGGCGCGGAGCTGGTGCGCAAGGTGCTCGAGTCCGCGGTCGCCAACGCCGAGCACAACCACGGCGCCGACATCGACGATCTGAAGGTGGCGCTGGTGCAGGTGGACGCCGCGCCGGTGCTCAAGCGCTTCGCCGCCCGCGCCAAGGGACGCGGCGCGCGCATCGTCAAGCGCAACAGTCACATCACCGTCGCCGTGAGCGACGGCAAGAAGGATTAAAGCATGGGTCAGAAGGTCAATCCGATCGGCATACGCCTCGGGATCACCCGCGACTGGACCTCCCGCTGGTACGCCGGCAAGAAGCAGTTCCCGCTGCACGTGCACACCGACTTCCGCGTGCGCTCCTTCCTCAAGGACCGCCTGAAGGAAGCCTCGGTCAGCCGCGTGCTGATCGAGCGCGCCGCCAAGAAGGTGAACATCACCATCCAGACCGCGCGCCCGGGCATCGTGATCGGCAAGAAGGGCGAGGACATCGAGAAGCTGCGCCAGGAGACCGCGGCGCTGCTGGGCATGCCCGTCACCGACGTGCGCCTGAACATCGCCGAGATCAGAAAGCCCGAGCTCGACTCGCAGCTGGTGGCCGACTCCATCGCCCAGCAGATCGAGAAGCGCGTGATGTTCCGCCGCGCCATGAAGCGTGCGGTCATGAGCACCATGCGCTCCGGCGCCCTGGGGGTGAAGGTGCGCGTTTCCGGGCGCCTGAACGGCTCTGAGATCGCGCGCACCGAGTGGTACCGCGAGGGCCGCATCCCGCTGCATACCTTCCGCGCGGATATCGACTACGGCCTGTCCGAGGCGCAGACCACCTACGGGGTGATCGGCGTCAAGGTGTGGATCTTCAAGGGCGAGGTGTTCGACAAGGCCGAGCTCGCGCAGGCCGCCGCCGAGGGCGAGGCCGTGGCCGCCGCCGCGGCCGCCGCTGCCGCTCCGGTGGCGCCGGTCGCACCCCCCGCTGCCCCTGCCGCTGCCCCTGCCGCCGAAGCCCCGGCGCAGGCTTAGAGGCTCAACGACCATGCTTCAGCCCAAACGCACCAAGTACCGCAAGATGTTCAAGGGCCGCAACGGCGGCCTGGCCCACCGCGGCAGCAACGTGTCCTTCGGCGAGTTCGGCCTCAAGGCCACCAGCCGCGCGCGCATGACCGCGCGCGAGATCGAGGCGGCGCGGCGCGCCATGGCGCGCTACGTGAAGCGCGGCGGCCAGATCTGGATCCGCGTCTTCCCGGACGTGCCGATCTCCAAGAAGCCCCTCGAGGTCCGCATGGGCTCGGGCAAGGGCAACGTCGAGTACTACGTGGCGCGCGTACAGCCCGGCAAGGTGTTGTTCGAGATGGAGGGCGTGGACGAGGTGACGGCCCGCGAGGCGTTCCGCCTGGCAGGCTCCAAGCTCTCCGTGTCCACCTCATTCGTGAAACGGCAGGTGCGTTGATGGACGCCAAAGAGCTGCGCGGCAAGTCCGCCGCCGACCTGGCAGAGGAGCTGGTGAAGCTGCGCAAGGAACAGTTCGCGCTGCGCATGCAGCGCGCCACGGGCCAGAACCCCAAGCCCGACCAGTTCAGCAAGGTGCGCCGCAATATCGCGCGCCTGAAGACCGTGCAGCGCGAGCAGCGCGCCGGCGGAGGCAAGTAACCCATGAGCGCAGAGAGCACCAAAGTGGAATCCAAGGTCGAAGCCAAGGGCGCCCGCACCATGACCGGCAAGGTCGTCAGCACCAAGATGCAGAAGACCGTCGCGGTCGAGATCGAGCGGCTGGTGAAGCACCCGACCTACGGCAAGTTCATCCGCCGCACCACCAAGTTGCTGGCGCACGACGAGAGCGGCGTGGCCAAGGATGGTGACACCGTCGTCATCACCCCGTGCCGCCCGATGTCGCGGCACAAGTCCTGGCGGATTCTCGAGGTCGTCGCCAAAGCCACCGGCTAAAGGGTGCGCACAGGCAGGAAAGAATCATGATCCAGTTGCAGACCATACTGAATGCCGCCGACAACAGCGGCGCCCGCACCCTGATGTGTATCAAAGTGCTGGGCGGCACGCGCCGCCGCTACGCGACCATCGGCGACGTCATCAAGGTGAGCGTCAAGGATGCGATCCCGCGCGGCAAGGTGAAGAAGGGCGAGGTGTACGACGCGGTGGTGGTGCGCACCGCGCGCGGCGTGCGCCGTCCCGACGGCTCGCTCATCCGCTTCGACGGCAACGCCGCGGTGCTCCTGACCAACAAGCTCGAGCCCATCGGCACCCGTATCTTTGGACCGGTGACGCGTGAACTGCGCAACCAGCAGTTCATGAAGATCATCTCCCTCGCACCCGAGGTGCTGTGATGAGGAAGATCCGCAAAGGTGATCAGGTGATCGTGCTCACGGGCCGCGACAAGGGCCGCCGTGGTGCCGTGATCCAGGTGCTGCCCGACGGGCGCGTGCTCGTCGAGAGCGTCAACATGGCGAAGAAGCACACCAAGGGCAACCCGCAGGCGGGCAAGCCCGGCGGCATCATCGAGAAGGAAGTGCCGCTGGCGGTGTCCAAGGTCGCGATCTGGAATCCGGGCGCCAAGAAGGCGGACCGCATCGGCATCAAGACCCTGAACGACGGCAAGCGCGTGCGCTTCTTCAAGTCGAACGGCGAGATGCTCGAGGCCTGAAGGGCGCGGGTTGCTCCACTAGAGAGTTAAGTATGGTCAGACTCCAACAAGTTTACCGCGAGACGATCGTGCCGAAGCTGCGCTCGGACCTGAAGATCGAGAACGTGATGCAGGTACCGCGCATCGCGAAGATCACGATCAACATGGGGGTCGGCGAGGCGGTGGCGGACAAGAAGGTCATGGACGCGGCGGTGGCCGACCTCACCAAGATCACCGGGCAGAAGCCGCTGATCACCAAGTCGCGCAAGGCGGTGGCCTCCTTCAAGATCCGCCAGGGCCTGCCGATCGGCGCCAAGGTGACGCTGCGCGGCGCGCGCATGTACGAGTTCCTCGACCGCCTGATCTCGATCGCGATGCCGCGCATCCGCGACTTCCGCGGCGTGTCGCCGCGCGCGTTCGACGGCCAGGGCAACTACTCCCTGGGCGTGAAGGAACAGATCATTTTCCCCGAGATCCAGTACGACCAGGTCGACCAGATCCGGGGTATGGACATCACTATTACTACGACGGCAACGGATGACCGTCACGGCCGAGCGTTGCTCGAGGCATTCAACTTCCCGTTCCGGAAGTAACAGGAACCTTAAGTCTATGGCGAAGACGAGCATGGTCGAGCGCGAAAAGCGTCGCGCCGGGATCGTGAAAAAGTACGCGGCGAAGCGCGCGAAGTTAAAGGAGCTGATCCGCAGCCCCAAGACTTCGCACGAGGCGCGCCAGGCGGCGCAGGCCGAGCTGCAGGCGCAACCGCGCGATGCCAGTGCCTCGCGGCACCGCAACCGCTGCGCCATCACCGGGCGCTCGCGCGGGGTGTACCGCAAGTTCGGGCTGGCGCGGGTGAAGATCCGCGAGGTCGCGAGCCGCGGCGAGATTCCGGGCCTTTCCAAGGCGAGCTGGTGAGGAACGCCGCATGAGCATGACCGATCCCATTGCCGATCTCCTCACGCGTATCCGCAACGGCCAGACCGCGGGTAAGAGCGAAGTGCAGCTCGCCTCCTCGCGCCTGAAGACGGCCATCGTCAAGGTGCTGAAGGACGAGGGCTACATCGCCGACTTCCGCCTGGATGCCGACGCCGGCAAGCCGCGCCTGACGATCGGCCTGAAGTACTACGAAGGCCGCCCCGTCATCGACCGCCTGGAGCGCGTCAGCCGCCCGGGGCTGCGCATCTACCGCGGCAAGGATGACCTGCCGAAGATCCTCGGCGGCATGGGCACCGTGATCGTCTCCACCCCCAAGGGGGTGATGACGGACAAGCAGGCGCGCGCCAGCGGACAGGGCGGCGAAGTCCTGTGCATCGTGGCCTAAGAGCGCCCCCCGAGAGATAAGCACTATGTCCAGAATTGCCAAAGCTCCGGTCGACCTGCCCTCGGGCGTGACCGCGACCATCGCCGCGAGCGCGGTGACCATCAAGGGCGCCAAGGGCTCGCTCAGCCTTGCGCTCGCCCAGGGCGTGTCGGTGGTGGAGAAGGAGAAGAAGCTGCAGGTCGGCTTCGCCGACCCGGGCCTGGCGCGCACCCAGGCGGGCGCCACGCGGGCGCACCTTGCCAACATGGTGCGCGGCGTGACCAAGGGCTATGAGAAGAAGCTCGAGCTGGTCGGCGTCGGCTTCCGCGCCGCGGTGGCCGGCAAGAGCCTGAACCTGACGCTCGGCTTCTCGCACCCGGTGAACGTGCCGATCCCGGAGGGTGTCAGCATCGAGACCCCGAGCCAGACGGAGATCCTGATCAAGGGCATCGACCGGCAGAAGGTCGGCCAGGTCGCCGCCGAGATCCGCGACATCCGCCCGCCGGAGCCCTACAAGGGCAAGGGCGTGCGGTACGCGGGCGAGAAAATCACCCTGAAAGAGGGGAAGAAGAAGTGATCATCACGAAGAAGCAGCGGCGCCTGCGCCGCGCCGTGAAGAGCCGCGCGCACATCCGCCAGCTCGCCGTTGCGCGCCTCACCGTGCACCGCACGCCGAACCACATCTACGCCCAGGTGACGGACGCGGACGGCGCCAAGGTGCTGGCCTCGGCCTCCACCGTGCAGGAGAAGGTGCGCGCGGGACTCAAGGGCACCGGCAACGTCGAGGCGGCCAAGGCCGTCGGGCGCGCGATTGCCGAGCGCAGCAAGGCGGCAGGGGTGAGCAAGGTCGCCTTCGACCGCTCCGGATTTCAGTTCCACGGGCGCGTCAAGGCGCTCGCGGATGCGGCCCGCGAAGCGGGTCTTGAGTTCTAGACAGGACACACAATTATGGCGAGACCAGAGAAGGGCCAGCCGGCAGACGAGTTCGTCGAGAAGCTCGTGGCCGTCAACCGCACCGCCAAGGTCGTCAAGGGCGGCCGGCAGTTCGGCTTTACGGCGCTGACCGTGGTCGGGGACACCTCCGGGCGCGTCGGCTACGGCTTCGGCAAGGCGCGCGAGGTCCCGGTGGCGATCTCCAAGGCCATGACCCAGGCGCGCAAGAACCTGATCAACGTGTCGCTGCGGAACGATTCGCTGCATTACGCGGTCACGGGTAACCATGGGGCGACGCGCGTGTACATGCAGCCGGCCTCCGACGGCACGGGCGTCATCGCCGGCGGCGGCATGCGCGCGGTGCTCGAGTGCGCCGGGGTGCGCAACGTGCTCGCCAAGAGCTACGGCTCGCGCAACCCGATCAACGTCGTGCGCGCGACCATCAACGCGCTGGCGAAGATCCGTTCGCCCGAGGACATCGCCGCCAAGCGTGGCAAGACTCTCGACGAGATCACGGGCTGAAAGTCATGGCCGAGAAGCAAATCAAAGTGACGCTGGTGAAGAGCCTCAACGGGCAGCTGAAGAACATCGCCGCCTCCGCGCGCGGCCTGGGGCTTCGCCGCATTCACCAGAGCGTGCTGGTCAAGGACACGCGCGAGAACCGCGGCATGATCAACGCCGCCGTGCACCTGTTGCGCGTGGAGTGAGGCGGAAGTTATGGCTATGCGACTGAATTCACTGAAACCAGCCCCGGGCGCGAAGCGCCCGCGCCTGCGCGTGGGCCGTGGCGCCTCCGCCGGCCAGGGCAAGACCTGCGGCCGCGGCACCAAGGGCCAGCGCGCGCGCAAGGGCGGCTACCACAAGGTGGGCTTCGAAGGCGGCCAGATGCCGATCCAGCGCCGCATGCCCAAGGTCGGGTTTCGCTCGGCCATGAAGGCGACGCGCGCCGAGGTGCGGCTCGATGAGCTCGCCAAGGTCGAAGGTGAGCTGGTGGACCTGGCGGCGCTGCTCAAGGCGCAGGTGGTTCCGGCCGGCACCGAGAGCGCCAAGGTCATTCTCTCGGGCGAGATCAAGAAGGCCGTGACGCTCAAGGGCGTCGGGGTCACCAAGGGCGCACGCGCGGCGATCGAAGCCGCCGGCGGCAAGATCGAGGCCTGAGGGCCTCCAGACAGGACAGCATGGCGACCAGCACCGCAAGCAGCGCTGCCTCTTTCAGCGAAGTTGCCCGTTCCGGGGAGATTCGCGGCCGCATCCTGTTCTTGATCGGCGCGCTGATCGTCTACCGCATCGGCACCTTCATTCCGGTCCCGGGCATCAACCCGGCGGAAGTGGCGCGCTTCTTCGGCGACCGTTCCAACACCATCTTCGGCATCGTGAACATGTTCTCCGGCGGGGCGCTGTCGCGCCTGTCGATCTTCGCCATGGGGGTCATGCCCTACATCTCCGCCTCCATCATCATCCAGATGATGTCGATGGTGGTGCCCTCGCTCATGGAGCTGCGCAAGGAGGGCGAGTCCGGGCGCCGCAAGATCACCCAGTACACCCGCTACGGCACAGTGGTGCTCGCGCTGGTGCAGTCCTTCGCCGCCGCCGGCGCCCTGGAGAAGGGCGGGCTGACGCTGATCCACGGCTGGCCGTTCCTCTTGACCGCCACGATCACGATGACCACCGGTACCATGTTCCTCATGTGGCTCGGGCGAGCAGATCACCGAGCGCGGCATCGGCAACGGCATCTCGATGATCATCCTCTCGGGCATCGTGGCCGGACTGCCCGGCGCGGTCGGCAGCACCTTCGAGTCGGTGAGCAACGGGGAAATGCAGGGTCCGTTCGCACTGCTGCTGCTGATCCTGGTGGCCGCGACCACCTTCTTCGTGGTGTACGTCGAGCGCGCGCAGCGGCGCATCCCGGTCGACTACGCCAAGCGCCAGGTGGGGCGGCGCATGTACGCGGGCCAGTCGAGCCACCTGCCGTTCAAGCTCAACATGTCGGGCGTGATCCCGCCGATCTTTGCCTCGAGCCTGCTGCTGTTCCCGGCGACCCTCGCCAGCTTCGCCGGCACCAGTTCCCAGGGCTGGCTCGGCAACGCCATGCAGAACGTGGCTGCGGCGCTGGGCTACGGGCAGCCGCTGCACCTGGTCATCTATGCCGGGCTCATCATCTTCTTCTGCTTCTTCTACACCGCGCTGGTGTTCAACGCGCGCGACACGGCGGACAACCTCAAGAAGTCCGGCGCCTTCGTGCGCGGCATCCGCCCGGGGCAGCAGACCGCCGAGTACATCGACGCGGTGCTGACGCGCCTCACGCTGTGGGGCGCGCTCTACGTCACCGCGGTGTGCCTGCTGCCCGAGATACTGGTTTCCTGGAAGGGTGTGCCGTTCCACTTCGGCGGCACCTCGCTCCTCATCGTCGTCGTGGTGGTGATGGATTTCATCTCGCAGCTCAACGCGCACATGATGTCGCATCACTATCCGGGACTTCTCAAGAAGGCGAACCTGCTCGGCCCCGGCCGCAGCGGTTCGGGTGGTTAATCATGAAAGTACGTCCGTCGGTAAAGAAGATCTGCAAGAACTGCAAGATCGTGCGCCGCCGCCGCGTGGTCTACGTCATCTGCACGGACCCGCGTCACAAGCAGCGTCAGGGTTGAGGTAGCAAAACATGGCACGCATAGCCGGCATCAATATCCCGATGAACAAGCACGTGTGGGTCGGGCTCACGCAGATCTACGGCGTGGGTCGCACCCGTGCGCGCGCGGCCTGCGCCGCCGCAGGCGTCGCAGCGACCACCAAGGTGAAGGATCTCACCGAGACCGAGGTCAACGCGATCCGCTCGCAGATCGCGAAGTTCGCGGTCGAGGGCGACCTGCGCCGCGAGGTCTCAATGAACATCAAGCGCCTGATGGACCTCGGTTCGCACCGCGGCATCCGTCACCGTCGCGGACTCCCGGTCCGTGGCCAGCGCACCCGCACCAATGCGCGCACCCGCAAGGGCCCGCGCAAGCAGGCGGTGAAGCTGAACGCACCTCCTGGAAAGGCATAAGGCATAAGGCATGGCTGAAGAGAAGCAACAGAAGCAGGGTGCCGGCGGCGCGGCCGCGGCGGGCGGCGGCGCCCAGAGTGGCGGCGCGAAGAAGCCCAAGAAGGCGCGCAAGAACGTGCTCGATGCGATCGCGCACGTGCACGCGTCCTTCAACAACACCATCATCACGATCACCGATCGCCAGGGGAACACGCTCTCCTGGGCGACCTCGGGCGGCTGCGGCTTCCGCGGCTCGCGCAAGAGCACCCCGTTCGCCGCGCAGGTCGCGGCCGAGAAGGCCGGCGTGGCGGCCCAGGAGCACGGGGTCAAGAACGTGGAAGTGCGCGTCGGCGGCCCCGGCCCCGGGCGTGAGTCCGCGGTGCGTGCACTGAACAACTGTGGACTGAAGATCACCAGCATCTCGGACGTGACGCCGATCCCGCACAACGGGTGCCGTCCGCCGAAGAAGCGTCGGGTCTGAAGGCTTAGAGGACTTTTATGGCGCGTTACATTGGCCCCACGTGCAAGCTCGCTCGCCGCGAGGGCACCGATCTGTTCCTGAAAAGTGGCGTCAAGCCGCTCGAGAACAAGTGCAAGCTCACCGTGCCCCCGGGCGGGGTGAAGGGCGAGCGCCGCCAGCGCCTGTCCGATTACGGACTGCAGCTGCGCGAGAAGCAGAAGCTGCGCCGCATGTACGGCGTGCTCGAGCGCCAGTTCAGCAACTACTACGAGGCCGCGGCGCGCAAGCAGGGCGCCACGGGCGAGAACCTGCTGAAGCTGCTCGAGTGCCGCCTCGACAACGTCGTCTACCGCATGGGCTTTGCGGCCACGCGCTCCGAGGCGCGCCAGCTGGTGAGCCACAAGTCGATCAACGTCAACGACAAGCCGGTCACCATCGCCTCCTACCAGGTGAAGGCCGGCGACATCGTCCAGGTGCGCGAGAAGTCGCGCAAGCAGCTGCGCATCACGGCCGCGCTCGGCGTGGCGCAGCAGGTGGGCCTGCCGGACTGGGTCGAGGTGAACGACAAGGAGTTCCGCGGCGTGTTCAAGTCAGCGCCGGGGCGGGACGACATCCTCCCCGACATCAACGAGAACCTGGTCGTCGAGTTGTATTCGAAGTAAGCGTATCCGCTTGAATCCGGGGGGCTGCGCCCCCATTTCAGCGGGTCCATCCGTGTTTCTATTGCGCCGGTTCTGGCCGGCAAGGTGAGACTGCAATGCAGGGATCTGTAACTGAGTTCCTGAGACCCCGCGTGGTCAAGGTACAGCCGGTGGCCCCGCGCCAGGCGCGCGTGGTGATCGAGCCGTTCGAGCGCGGCTTCGGCCATACGCTCGGCAACGCGCTGCGGCGCGTGCTGTTGTCCTCCATGCCGGGAGCCGCGATCACCGAGATCGAGATCGACGGCGTGCTGCACGAGTACACCAGCATCGAGGGTGTGCAGGAAGACGTCGTCGACATCCTCCTCAACCTCAAGTCCGTGGCGCTGCGCATGCACACGCGCGATTCCGCGGAACTGCGCCTGCACAAGAAGGGCCCGGGCCCGGTCACCGCCGGGGACATCCAGACCGACCACGACGTCGAGGTGGTGAACCCCGACCTCGTGATCGCCAACCTCACCAAGGCGGGCGAGCTGTCCATGACGCTGCGCGTCGAGCGCGGCCGCGGCTACCGCCCGGCGGCCGTGCGCGTGGCGTTCGAGGAGCAGACGCGCCCTATCGGCCGCCTGCAGCTGGACGCCTCGTTCTCACCCGTGCGGCGCGTGACCTACTCGGTCGACGCCGCGCGCGTGGAACAGCGCACCGATCTTGACAAGCTGGTCATCGACATCGAGACCAACGGCACCATCGACGCGGAAGAGGCCATCCGCCGCGCGGGCAGCATCCTCAAGGACCAGCTGTCGGTGTTTGTTGACCTGCAGGGCGAGGAAGAGACCTCGACCAAGGTCTCCGAGATGCAGTTCGATCCGATCCTGCTGCGTCCCGTGGACGAACTCGAGCTCACCGTGCGCAGTGCCAACTGCCTCAAGGCCGAGAACATCCACTACATCGGCGACCTCGTGCAGCGCACGGAAGTCGAGCTGCTGCGCACGCCTAACCTCGGCAAGAAGTCCCTGACCGAGATCAAGGAAGTGCTGCAGAGCCACGGCCTCATGCTCGGCATGCGCCTGGACGGCTGGCCGCCGGCGGGACTCAAGCACGACGAAGAGCGCGACGTCATCTGAAGGCAGGAGCGCGGGCCGCCACACGGGCGGCCCGCACTTCCCTCACTGACCAACACGGTCACGCGGCGGGAAGCGAAGTAGAACGAGCGAAGGGTTTTCTATGCGTCACCATCTCTCCGGCCGCCAGCTGTCGCGTAACAGCACGCACCGCCACGCGCTGCTGCGCAACATGTCAGTTTCGCTGCTGCGGCATGAGACCATCCGCACGACCTTGCCGAAGGCGAAGGAACTGCGCCGCGTGGTCGAGCCCCTCATCACGCTGGGCAAGACCGACAAGGATGCCAACCGGCGCCTCGCGTTCTCGCGCCTGCGGGATGTGGCGATCGTCGAGAAGCTGTTCGTGGACCTCGGGCCGCGCTTCAAGGCGCGCCCGGGCGGCTACACGCGCATCCTGCGCATGAACCCGCGTCCGGGTGACTCCGCGCCCATGGCGCTCATGCAGCTGGTCGACGGTCCGGTCCCGGTCGCGGCCGAGGCGCCGGCCGAGGACAAGAAGGCCGCCCGCGGCAAGACCGCGGCCAAGTCCAAGGCCAAGAGTAAGCCAAAGGTGAAGGCGGAGGCCGCGGAGGCCCCGGCTGAGGCGCCAAAGAAGCGCACGCGCAAGAAGAAGACCGCGGCCTAGTCGGTCCGGACTTCCAAGGCTGAGAAACCCCGGGGCCGCCTGAGCATCAGGCGGCCTCGCTCGTTTGCGCCTGCCGCGGGCTTTTCGTTAGGCTGGGCGGGGCGATCAATAAGATTCACCACAATCCCAAGGGGAGGCTGCCCGCCATGAGCTTTGCTTCAGAATTCAAAGAATTTGCCATGAAGGGCAACGTCATCGACCTCGCGGTCGGGGTCGTCATCGGGGCCGCGTTCGGCAAGATCGTCGCCTCCCTGGTCGGGGACATGATCATGCCGTTGCTGTCCCCGCTCGTCGGCAGCATTCACTTCAGCGACCTGAGCGTGGCGATCGCCACCGACGCCGCCGGCAAGCCGGTGCTGCTCAAGTACGGCGTGTTCCTGCAGACCTGTCTTGAGTTCCTGATCATTGCGCTGGCCATCTTCGTCGTCATCAAGGGCATCAACCGCCTGAAGCGCCCGCGCGCCGACGCGCCGCCGCCCGGGCCCACCAAGACCGAGGCACTGTTGCAGGACATCAAGGATCTGCTCGCGAGGCGCTGATTCTGTATCTCTAATGAATCAATCGGGCCCCAAAGGGCCCCGATTGCCTCACAGCTCACTCCAGCGTGGCGAAGGCATCGCGCGTGAGGTTTTCACACCCCCCGCGCTGCACCGCCAGGTCATCCTCGATGCGGATGCCGCCGAACCTGCCCAGCTGCGCGACCCGGCTCCAGTTGATGAGCGCGGCGCGCTGATCCGCGCGCGCAGTCTCCAGCAGCTGGTCGATGAAGTAGACGCCCGGCTCCATGGTGACGACGAAACCGGCCTCCAGCGTGCGGGTGAGCCGCAGGTACGGATGCCCGGGCGGCCGGGGAATGTCTCCCTCCTCCGGGCCGCGCCAGAAGCCGCCGACGTCGTGCACCTCGAGTCCCAGCAGGTGACCGATGCCGTGCGGCAGGAAGACGCTCGTGACCTCGCGCTCGAGCGCCTCCTCGACCCCGCACAGGATCAGGTCCGCCTCGCGCAAGACCTCGGCGGTCAGGCGGTGGGCCAGCAGGTGGATGTCGCGCCAGTCCACCCCCGCGCGCACCCGCGCGCACAGCGCCTGCTGCATGCGGTCCAGGCGCGCGATCAGCGCGGCGAAATCGGCGTCCTCGGCCGAGTAGCTGCGCGTGATGTCGCTCGCGTACCCGGCAAACTCGGCACCGGCGTCGATGAGGAGCGAGTAGCGCTCCGGCGGCGGGCGCTTCTGCAGCAGCTGGTAGTGCAGCACGGCACCCCCGGAGTTCAGAGCGATGATGGGGTTGTAGGGAAGTTCCTGCTCGCGCAGCCCGCACGCCTTGAGGAATGCGAGTTCGATTTCAAACTCCGAGCCACCGGCGCGGAAGGCGCGGGCGGCGGCGAGGTGTCCGAGCGCGCCCAGGCGGTTGGCTTCGCGCAGGCACAGGAGTTCGTAGGGTGTCTTCACGGCGCGGACATAATCCAGCCGCCGCATGAGGGCGGCGGGATTCACCGCGCCGACACCCCAGGAGGCAAGTTCCGGGAGCGCATCGCCGATGTAGGCGGTGCCGGACAGGTCGTGCGGCAGGAGCGCCCGTGCTGCGGCGCGGTCGGGTGCACTGCGCAGGTCGAAGTGGGAGACCCAGTAATCCTGCGGGGTTTGTGCACTCTGGTACCAGTAGTCCTGGGGCTGGTGCAGGATCAGGCGTGGACGCGCCCCGGGCTCAAACCACACAAAACTGTCCGGGGCATCCTGCAGCGGCACCCACACCTTGAACGGCGCGTGGGCCTCGAAGGGATAAGTGCGGTCGTCCTGGAAGATCTCCAGCAGGGAGCCGGCGTGCACCAGCAGGGAGGTGAAGCCGGAGGTCTGCAGCGCCCGCGCCGTGCGCTCGCACAGCGTCCCAAGATGGGCTCCAAACGTGCTCGCAAGCTGTGCGTGCAGCAGCGATGACACAGGCTCGGACATGGCTTCAATCCTTCCTGAGGTTAGATGCAACAAAGTGTCGTCTCGGGCCGACAACCGCGCTCGCGCGGTTTCCAATCGTACCGGGACTTCTATAGAATTTGGCTTCCGCTGCAACCGGAACGGGGCACGGAACGACCGCAAAAGGTCGTCGTCTAATCCCACACAACTCTTGCTTCCCTCGGGGTACCGATCGATGAACACCAAACTTCTCCTTGGCGCTATCGTGGCTGCGCTCATGCTGACGGCCTGCGCGAAGCAGGAAGCTGCCGCTCCCGCTGCTGCTCCTCCGGCTGCCGCTAGTGATGCCACCCCGCCTCCGGCTGGGGCGGCTACCGACGCGAACAGCGCCGCGCAGGCGGCTGGCTCGGCTGCCACCTCGGCTGATTCAGCGAACCAGGCCGCGCAATCGGCGAGCCAGTCTGCAGACGCCGCCAAGGCTGCGTCGGACAGCACGACGCCGCCGAAGCAGTAAGCCTCGCGCTTACGGCTGAAACCACGGCTCGGACGGTTCGCACCATGCGAGCTGTCCGGGCCGTTTCTTTTTTTGCTGTGACCTGCGCCTTGGCAATGGACTGAAGATGACCGCCGTCGCCGTGAGCGTGCGCGACGCCCGGGCCGCACCGGCCGACCGGCTGTGGATCCAGAGCGTCTACCGCGACTACCTGGATGACCTGAACCCCGGCACCGGTGTGTTTCCCCGCCTGGGCGAGGTCGGTCACCGGGAGCCGGACCAGATCGCACACTGGTTCGGGGATCCGAACACGTATCCGCTGGTGATCGTGCGCGGCGAGGAGCCGGTGGGCTTTGCCCGCGTGCTGCGCGCGCTCGCCACCGCCGCGCAGCCGCGTGTCGATTACCGCATGGCGGAGTTCTTCATCGCCCGCGCCCGCCGGCGCCTGGGGATCGGACGCACCGCGGTGCAGCTGATCCTGTCGCGCTTCGCCGGCCGCTGGGAGATCACCGAGTACCTGCGCAACGCGGAGGCGGTGAGTTTCTGGCGGCGCGTGGTCGCCGCCTACACGCAGGGCAGCTACCAGGAGCGCATCGTCAACGGCGAAGTGCGCCAGGTGTTTGTTTCCGGGAAGCCGCGCCCGTAGGCGCCGGGGCGCAGGAGCCGCAGCCGGCCGCCAGCTTCGCCACGGTGCGCGCGCGCAGCGCCTGATACCAGGCCGCGTGCCTGATGCCGGGCAGCGCGGCGCAGCCGTCCAAGAGGCGCAGCCGCAGCCGTGCCGACAACAGTCGCCAGATGCTGTAGGCCGCGCAGCTCACCACCGCGAGCGCCACGATCACCGCCTGCACGCCGGCGCTCAAGCGATGACCCCGGCACCGAGCAGCAGCGCCACGCGGTAGGTCACGAACGCGCCCAGGTAGGCGAGCGCGAACAGATAGGCCGCCATGTAGAGCGGGTAGCGCCAGGAGTTGGTTTCGCGCTTCACCACGGCGAGTGTCGACAGGCACTGCGGCGCGAACACGTACCAGGCGAGCAGCGACAGCCCGGTCGCGAGCGTCCAGCTGTGCGCGATGATCGGCAGCAGCGCGCCGGCCATGTCCGGGGTGCCCGCTCCGGACATCGCGTAGACGGTGCCGAGGCTGCTCACCGCCACCTCGCGCGCCGCGAGTCCCGGCACCAGCGCGAGCGAGATCTGCCAGTTGAAACCGATCGGCGCGAACAGGTACTCGAGGCCGCGGCCGAGGTAGCCGGCGATGCTGTACTGGATCGCAGGCCCGGTGGCGCCGGCTGGCGGCGCGGGGAAGCTCGCGAGGAACCACAGCACCACCATCAGGGTGAGGATGATGGTGCCGACGCGCGCCAGGAAGATCTTGGTGCGCTCCCACAGCCCGAGCAGCAGATTGGACAGGTGCGGCAGGCGGTACTCGGGCAGCTCGAGCAGCAGCGCGCGGTACTCGCCGCGGCCGCCGGTGCGCTTGAGCACGAAGGCGACGCCGAGCGCACTCGCCACCCCGGCCAGATACAGCGCGAACAGCACCAGGCCACGCAGGTTGAGGAAGCCGAGGCTGCGCTGGGGGATGAAGGCGCCGATCAGCAGCGCGTATACCGGCAGCCGTGCCGAGCAGGTCATGAGCGGGGCGATCATGATGGTCGCGAGGCGGTCGCGGTTGGAGGGGATGGTTCGCGCCGCCATGATGCCGGGAATGGCGCAGGCGAAACTCGACAGCAGCGGGATGAACGCCCGCCCGGTGAGTCCGACCCGCCCCATGAGGCGATCGAGCATGAAGGCCGCGCGCGGCAGATAGCCGGAATCCTCCAGCGCCAGGATGAAGGCAAACAGGATGAGGATCTGCGGCAGGAACACCAGCACGCTGCCGGTGCCGGCGAGCACGCCGTCGAGCATGAGTCCGCGCACGGGTCCCGGGGGCAGCACGCCCCCGAGCCAGCCGCTGAGCGCCTGCACGCCGGCATTGATCCAGGCCTGCGGCGCCTTGGCCCAGCTGAAGACCGCCTGGAACATGAGAAACAACACCACCGCGAGCAGCAGCGGACCGGCGATGGGGTTGAGTACCACCTGGTCGAGCCGCGCGAGCGCGGCGACGCGCGCCGGCACGCGGTAGCCGGCGGCATCGAGCACGCGCCGCACCTCGCGCTGCGTGGCCTCGATGTCCGCCGCGTTGGCAAGCGCCGGCGGCTCGAGTCGCGTGCGCGCCTGCGTGAGCGTGGCGTCCGTGAACGCGTAGGCGTCGATCGCCTCGAGCAGTCCGCGTTCGCCCCCCGAGCGCACCGCGACGGTGCGGATCACCGGCACGCCGAGCGCCTGCTCGAGCGCGCCGCGGTCCAGCTGGTAGCCGCGCTGCTCGGCGACGTCGCTCATGTTGAGTGCGACGATCATGGGCCGCCCCAGGCGCTTCAGGTCCAGCACCAGGCGCAGGTTCAGCCGCAGGTTGGTGGCATCGACGACGCAGATCAAAAGATCCGGCGCCGGCTCACTGGCGTGGCGGCCGAGCACCACGTCGCGCGCGATCGCCTCATCGAGGGTGGCCGGCTCCAGGCTGTAGGCGCCGGGCAGGTCGACCACGCGGAAGATGCGGCCGGTGCGCGGTCCCACGAGCCGGCCTTCCTTGCGCTCGACCGTGACGCCCGGGTAGTTGGCGACTTTCTGGCGGCTGCCGGTGAGACGATTGAAGAGGGCGGTCTTGCCGCAGTTGGGGACGCCGATCAGCGAGAGGCTCAGCTGCGGCGCGGCGAGGGCCGCGGCCGCGGGGGCGTTCATGGGCCCGGTGCGGAGCGGGAGATTTCCACCCAGACGCTCTGCGCCTCGCGACGTCTCAGGGCGAGCGTCGTCTGACCCACGCGCACCACGAACGGATCGCGCCCCGGGCGCGCCTCCGCGAGGATCTCGACGTGCTCGCCGCTGACGAATCCGAACTCGAGCAGGCGGCGCTCAAGCGCCGAGAGTGCCGCCGCCGCGTTGCCCACGCCGACCACCCGGCCGCTCGTGCCCGGCGGCAGGGCCGCGAGGCTCACGAAGCCCGGATCCAGTACAAGGCCGGCAGGGGCGGCAACAGCATCCATGGGGCCAAGTATGGATGAGAACGGTTCGCATTTGCAATCGCATTAGCGAGCAGCGGCAACGCTACCTGGGTCTCGAGCCTCATGGACAAGTTATGTCATTAAAAATCATCTGCTTATATGAGTGACCCGAGGGTTCACCACTGCGCCCGTCGCGAAGCGGCACGCTGCGGCCGGCGCTAGGTGCCGGTCTGGGCCGCCGCGCGCGGCAGCGCGGGGCCCGCGCTGATGCGGCCTGCGGCCTCACGCTGCAGCAGCGGGGCGAGGAATCGGCCGGTCCAGGAGCCGCTCGCCACGATGGCCTCGGGCGTGCCGGTGGCCAGGATCTGGCCGCCGCCTTCACCGCCCTCGGGGCCGAGATCGATCACCCAGTCGGCGGTCTTGATGACATCGAGGTTGTGCTCGATGACGATCACCGTGTTGCCCTCGTCGCGCAGGCGGTGCAGCACGTGCAGCAGCTGCTCGACGTCGTGGAAGTGCAGTCCCGTGGTGGGCTCATCGAGGATGTAGAGCGTGCGCCCGGTGGCGCGCTTGGCGAGCTCGCGCGAGAGCTTCACGCGCTGCGCTTCACCGCCGGACAACGTGGTCGCGTTCTGCCCCAGCCGCACGTACGACAATCCCACTTCGGTGAGGGTCTGCAGCTTGCCGGCGGCCGCCGGCACGTTCTGGAAGAAGCGCGCGGCTTCCTCCACGGTCATCTCCAGCACCTCGTGAATGTTCTTGCCGCGGTAGCGGATCTCGAGCGTCTCGCGATTGTAGCGCTGGCCCTTGCACACATCGCACGGCACGTACACGTCCGGCAGGAAGTGCATCTCCACGCGGATGACGCCGTCACCCTGGCAGGCCTCGCAGCGGCCACCCTTGACGTTGAAGCTGAAGCGCCCGGCGTCGTAACCGCGCGCGCGCGCCTCGGGCACGGCGGCGAACAGCTCGCGCAGCGGCCCGAACAGGCCGGTGTAGGTGGCAGGATTGGAGCGCGGCGTGCGCCCGATGGGGCTCTGGTCAATGTCGATCACGCGATCGATCTGCTCCAGGCCGTCGATGCGCTCGCAGGCAGCCGCCTCCACGCGCGCGCCGTTCAGGCGCGCGGCGGTGTGGGCGAAGAGCGTATCGATGACGAGCGTGGACTTGCCCGAGCCGGAGACCCCGGTCACGCAGGTGAACAGACCGAGAGGGATCTGCGCCGTCACCTGGCGCAGGTTGTTGCCGCTCGCCCCCACGATCGTGATCTGCCGCTGCGGATCCGGGCGCATGCGCAGGCTCGGCACGGCGATGCGCCGCTTGCCGGACAGGTACTGGCCGGTGATCGAGGCGGCGCTGGCCTTGATGTCCGCCGGCGTGCCCTGCGCGACCAGATGTCCGCCGTGCGCGCCGGCGCCGGGACCCAGGTCGACGACGTGATCGGCCGCTTCGATTGCCTCCTCGTCGTGCTCGACCACGATGACGGTGTTGCCCAGGTCGCGCAGCTGCTTCAGGGTCGCGAGCAGGCGGCGGTTGTCGCGCTGGTGCAGGCCGATCGAGGGCTCATCGAGGATGTACATGACACCGGTGAGCCCGGAACCCACCTGGCTGGCCAGCCGGATGCGCTGCGATTCCCCGCCCGAGAGCGTCTCGGCGGAGCGATCGAGCGTCAGGTAATCCAGGCCCACGTCGCTGAGGAAGCGCAGCCGCTCGATGACGCTCTTCACGATCTTGGCGGCGACCTCGCCGCGCCAGCCCGGCAGCTCGAGCGTGCTGAGCAGCTCCAGCGCGCGCCCCACGGTCAGGTGCGCGATCTGCGGCAGGCTCTGGTCGGCGACGAACACGTAGCGCGCGGCGCGGTTGAGGCGCGTGCCGTGGCAGTCCGGGCACGGCCGCATGCCCAGGTAGCGGCTGAGTTCCTCGCGCACCATCGGCGACTCGGTCTCGCGGTAGCGGCGCGTCAGGTTCGGCAGGATCCCCTCGAAGGGATGACGCTTGCGCGACTTGCGGCCCGCCTCGTGGCGGTAGCTGAACTCGATCTCCTCGCTGCCACTGCCGTGCAGCAGCACCTGCTGCACCTGCGCGGGCAGCTCGGTCCAGGGCGTCTCGATGTCGAAGCGATAGTGCTTGGCGAGTGACTGGATGAGCTGGAAGTAGTGCTCGTTGCGCCGGTCCCAGCCGCGCACCGCGCCGCCTGCCAGCGACAGGTGCGGATGCATCACCACGCGCTGCGCATCGAAAAATTCCTGCACCCCGAGGCCGTCGCAGCTGGGGCAGGCGCCGGAGGGGTTGTTGAAGGAGAACAGCTTCGGTTCCAGGGTCGGCACGCTGTAGCCGCACACCGGGCAGGCGTGACGGCTGGAGAACACCAGCTCCTCGCGCCCGGGCGCATCGAGGAAGGCGAGCCGCGCCACGCCGCCGGAAAGCCGCAGCGCCGTCTCGAACGATTCGGCCAGGCGCTGCGCACCGTCGGGCCGCACGCGCATGCGATCCACCACCGCCTCGATGCTGTGCTTCTTCTTGCCATCCAGCTGCGGCAGCGCGTCCATCTCGTGGATGCGCCCGTCGATGCGCACGCGCACGAAGCCCTGGCCCGCGAGGTCCTCGAGCAGCTCGTGCTGCTCGCCCTTGCGCTCACTCACTACCGGCGCGAGCAGCACCGCCGCGGTGCCCTCCGGCAGCTTCAGCACCTGGTCGACCATCTGGCTCACCGTCTGCGCGGTGAGGTCGATGCCGTGGTCGGGGCAGCGCGGGATGCCGGCGCGCGCATACAGCAGGCGCAGGTAGTCGTAGATCTCGGTTACGGTGCCGACCGTGGAGCGCGGGTTGTGGGAGTTGGCCTTCTGCTCGATCGCGATCGCCGGCGAGAGGCCCTCGATGCTGTCGACGTCGGGCTTGTCCATGGTCGAGAGGAACTGCCGCGCGTAGGCGGACAGCGACTCGACGTAGCGCCGCTGGCCTTCCGCGTAGAGCGTATCGAAGGTGAGCGAGGACTTGCCCGATCCGGACAAACCGGTGACCACGATCAGCCGCTCGCGCGGCAGCTCGAGGTTCAGGTTCTTCAGGTTGTGGGTGCGCGCACCGCGCACGCGTATCTGTTGCATGGAACTCTCAATGGTACGCGGGGCGTCAAGCAGGACCCAGACCGCAGGCCCGGGAATCGGCGGGGGCCGGCCGGCAGGGGCCGGGCCGGGGCTTGACTATCGTAGAATGTATCATAAGATATATCTGTCAATAACAGAGAGGTGTATATGCACCGTCATTTCGGCCGCCATCACGGCCATTTTCAGGACCCCGGCCGCTACCGGGGCCAAGGTCCCGCCTGCAGGGATTTCGATCCAGCGCTTCTGGCCAGCGGGCGTCACCACCGCGGAGGCTTCGGCCGCTTCGGCTTCATGGGGGGCATGGGCATGGGTCCTGAGTCCTTCCGCGGCCGCAAGATGGGCTCCGTCGACCTGCGCCTGGTACTGCTCACGCTGCTCGCCGAGCGCCCGAGCCACGGCTACGAGCTCATCAAGGCGCTCGAGGATCGCTCGGGCGGCTTCTACAGCCCCAGTCCCGGCATGGTCTACCCCGCGCTCACCTGGCTCGAGGACGTGGGCTACACCAGCGTCACCGCCGAGGGCGCCAAGAAGCTCTACCAGCTCACCGCAGAGGGGCGCGCCTACCTGGCGCAGCACCAGCAGGCGGCCGACGCGATCTTGAGCCAGCTCGATCAGATCGCGAGCAAGCTCGGGCGTATCCGCGAGGCTTTTTCCGGCTTCGAGGAGGACGCTGATACGGGCGGTTCCAGTGAGATATGGCTCGCGCGGCGTGAACTCAAGGAGGCGCTGCGCGGCGCGCGTGGCGCATCGGCGGCTGACAAGGCCCGCATCGCCGCGATCCTCAAGGAGGCGGCGGCGAAAATTAAGGGCGGCAGCTGAGCGGCCGAGTCGTGCCTCGCCAAGGTGCAGAATCAGGGGAATTTTGAGGTTCGCACCCCCGCTGCGCGTCCACTAGAATGCGGGCTAACACTGCGGCGGGCGCCTCATCAGGCGCCCTGCCGTTTTTTCTTTCCCCTAGTTCCTGAGGACTTCACCATGGCGCGCGGTATCAACAAGGTCATTCTCATCGGCAATCTGGGCGCAGATCCGGAGACGCGCGCCATGCCCTCGGGCAGCCAGGTCGCCAACCTGCGCATCGCCACCAGCGAGAGCTGGCGCGACAAGACCAGCGGGGAGCAGCAGGAGCGCACCGAGTGGCATCGCGTGGCGCTTTTCGGGCGCCTGGCGGAGATCGCCGCCGAGTACCTGCGCAAGGGCTCGCAGGTATACATCGAGGGCAGCCTGCGCACGCGCAAGTGGCAGGACAAGCAGGGCAACGAGCGCTACTCCACCGAGATCATCGGCAACGAGATGCAGATGCTCGGCGGCCGCGGCGGGGCGGGCGCCGGCGGCGCTCCCGGAGCCTCGGCCCCGGGTCGCAGCGCCGAGCCCTCGTATGCGGAAGAGTCCGGCGGCAGCAGCGCAGGTTCCGGGCGCGGCGAGGATTTCGACGACGACATTCCGTTCTGACGCGGGATTAATCATCCGTCGACGGAGGGCCCGTGGTGACACGGGCCTTTTGCCTTGCGCAGCAGCGCTGTTTTGCCGAGCCGCCGGGGCCGGCAATCGGGGAATATGTCTTCTCAATCCAAGCCCGTGCATTAACCTATCGTTTGAGTAATAATATCCGCTCAAACGAGTAGAGGATTAAATGACAGAAATGGGGAGGCCAGGGATCGTGAGGCCGTCGGAAGACGAGGCCACGTCCGAAGTGGGCGCCATAGTGTGGCGCCGCGTGGACCGGGCGAGCGCATTGTTCCGCGCCAGCAGGATGCAACGCGTGAAGATCGTGAAGAAAGGCGTGCCGGCTCGATATACCGGGGTGCTCGCCGCCGGGATGAGGATGTCGAAGGACAAGTTCTACAGCACGGTCGGGCTGCCGCGCGCGACCGTGGACCGAAAGGTGCGCGCCAACAAGCGCCTCAATCTCGATGAAAGTGAACGCGTCGTGGGCATCGCACGCTTGGTCGGGCAGGCGCAGAGCCTGGTGCAAGACTCCGGCGGACCGGCAGACTTTGATGGTGCCAGGTGGCTCGCCGAGTGGCTCGATCGGCCGCTGCCGGCGCTCGCCGGGCGGCGTCCGGGCGAGTTCATGGATACCTCCGAAGGACGCGCCCTGGTCTCGGATCTCTTGGCGCAGCAGCAGTCCGGCGCCTACGCCTGAATGCCCTCGGCTTGGCGCATCGCCGCCGACACGCCGATCTACGGCGCCGATGATCTGACGGGAAAAGGTGCAGCGCTCACCGGCGGGCGCTGGAATCGCAAGGGCACGCCGCTCCTCTACGCCTCGCAGTCGGTGGCCCTGGCGTGCCTTGAGACACTCGTGCACTTGGGGGATCCGCTGCCCCTGAACCGGTATTTGGTTCAGTTGGATATCCCGCAGGCAGTCTGGGACGCGAGAACAAGATTCGATCCGGTGACACATGTGGGATGGGATGCGGAGCCGGCAGGGCTGGTATCGCTCGATTGGGGCACGCAATGGACGAAATCTCTCCTGGCGCTGGTGGCGGAGGTGCCGTCCATTGTGGTTCCTGAAGAGTCCAATGTGCTGCTGAACCCTCGGCATCCTGATGCCGCCCGGCTCGTCGTGCTGAAGGTCCGCCGGTGGACCTATGACGCGCGCCTGGGATGAGGAGGGCGGCGGCCGGAAGAGGTGCGCGAAATTCTCAACATGAGCGGCGTATCCACGCTGTGAGTCGTTTTGATCGTCTGGACGCAGTCCCGGTGTCAACCGGGCGCCGTCGATTCCATGAGCGCGACGTGAGGCTTACGTCCGCCGCAGCACCACCTGACCTTCATCGGCCAGCAGCTCCGTGATCGACCCCTGCGGCCCCAGTGTGTAGCGCAGGAACGGATCGCCGAGCTCCGAGAAGGTCAGCTGTGGGCAGAACAGGCGCTCATCGGGCGTGCGAAAGATCTCCGCCTCGCCGTCGCCTGGCCAGTTGAGGAACAGGCGGTTGTCCCGGGCGAATATCTGTATGACGGTGTTGGCATCGAGTGCGTAGCGGCCGATCGCCGCCGCGACCACGGCGCGGGGCAGCGGCACGACTTCCTGCTGCGTGATCGAGGCCGACGGGGGCCACTGGTTGGTGGACGCGTAATCGGGCCAGTCGTAGGTGCGCGCAATGCTGCCCAGGACCTCCTTGATCAGCATGTAGGCGAAGCCCGAATTCGCCATCACCACGGCTCCCTTGCCGCCGTGCACGTAACCCACCATGCTCGCCTCGAAGCCGGTGTTGAATCCGTCGTGGCCGAAGCGCGTGTTGGTACCGCGGCCGCTGAGCACCACGCCGAGCCCGGCATAGGCGATCTGCGGCGTCAGCATCTGCCGCGCCAGCGCCGGAGTGATCACCCCGCCCGTGGATCCGGCGTTCCACTGCTGCACCTTGATCACGTAGCGCGCAAGCTCCGCCGGCGTGGTCCACAGTCCCGCCACCGCCAGCTCCGGGCCGACGCGATAACCGCCCGCGACCGGTGAGCCGCCGGCGTAGTGACCCGAGGCGCGGCCCGCGGCGGGCGCCGGCTGGAAGGTGCTGTGCGCCATGCCGAGCGGGGTGAGAACCTGCGCGCGCAGGTAGGCATCGAAGGGCTCACCGCTCGCATCCACCATCAGCTGCTGCAGCACCACGTAGCCGGTGTTGGAATAGCGGTGCTGCGAGCCGGGCACGAAGTCGACGTGGATTGCGGAGGCGTGCTGCTGCAGCACCTGCGCGAGCGTGGGCAGCGCCTGCCCGGGCGCGTAGTTGTCGAACCCGTCATCCGCAAGGCCCGCGCTGTGATCCAGCAGGGTCCGCAGCGTGACTGGCCGCGAGGCGGTGAAGGCGTTCGTCGGCACCTTCCACGCCAGCAGATACTGATTCACGTCGGCATCCAGATCGAGCTTGCCGCGCTCGACCAGTGCCAGGGCGCCGAGGGCCGCGAGGGGCTTGCTGATGGAGGCGGCCTGGAACAGCGTCGCGGTGGTCACGGCGCGGCCGACGCGGGCGTCGGCCACGCCATACCCCTTCGCCCACGCCACACGGCCGCCATCGATGACGGCGACGCTGAGGCCGGCCACCCCGTAGGCGCGCATGCGATCGAGAATGTTCGCGTAGCTGCCCAGTCGCGTTCTCGTGGCCGTGATCGGCAGCAGGCCGGACTCCACGCGCCGGATGCGCGGATCCGCTGCGTGCGCCGCCTGCGTGGCGCTCGCCTGGCAGGCCCACAGGAGGCCGAGCGTGCACAACGTGCGCAGGAGCGCACCCCGCGCGGCGGCTCGGGCGCGCACCGGCACCGGCAGTGCGACGGCGGCCGCGGCACCGGCCGGCGGCGCCCGGCGTGGGCTCAGGGGACCCTGCGCGCCCATAAGTATTTGAACCAGATAGGTTTTATCATAATTTCTTGCTTGCCGTGCGGCACCCTCCCCAAGTCCGTAAAATTGCCGGTTCGCTCATGCCACGCCATTATTTCATCAAGACCTTCGGCTGCCAGATGAACGAGTACGACTCCGCCCGCATGGCGGACGTGCTGCGGGCCGGCGCCGATCTCACCGCCACCGACGACCCGGCGCAGGCGGACGTGCTGCTCATGAACACCTGCTCGGTGCGTGAGAAGGCGCAGGAGAAGGTCTTTTCGCTGCTGGGCGAGTGGCGGCAGCTCAAGGCCCTGCGTCCGGAAGTCATCATCGGGGTCGGCGGTTGCGTGGCGAGCCAGGAAGGCGAGTCGATCACCGCGCGCGCGCCCTTCGTCGATCTGGTCTTCGGGCCGCAGACGCTGCATCGGTTGCCGGACATGATCGCGGAGCTGCGGCGCACCGGCCGTGCGGTGGTCGACGTGAGCTTCCCCGAGATCGAGAAGTTCGATCACCTGCCGGCGCCGCGCGCGCAGGGTGTGCGCGCCTTCGTCTCGATCATGGAAGGCTGCAGCAAGTACTGCAGCTTCTGCATCGTGCCGTACACGCGCGGCGAGGAAGTGAGCCGGCCGTTCGCCTCGGTGCTGGAGGAGGTGCGCGCGCTCGCCGCCCAGGGCGTCGCGGAGGTGACGCTCCTCGGGCAGAACGTCAACGCCTACCGCGGGCCGATGGACGATGGGGCGCTGGTGGATCTGGCCACCCTCATCCATCACGTGGCGCGCGTGCCGGGCATCGAGCGCATCCGCTTCACCACCTCGCATCCGCTGGAGTTCGACGACAGCCTGATCGAGGCGTTCGCCCACGTCGACAAGCTCGCCAACCACCTGCACCTGCCGGTGCAGTCCGGCTCGGACCGCGTGCTCGCGCTCATGAAGCGCGGCTACACCACGCTTGAATTCAAGGACAAGGTGCGGCGCCTGCGCGCCGCGCGCCCCGACATCTCGCTCTCCTCGGATTTCATCGTCGGCTTCCCGGGCGAGACCGAGCGGGATTTCGAGGCCACGCTCTCCCTCATACGCGACGTGGGCTTCGACCAGTCCTTCAGCTTCATCTACAGCCGCCGTCCGGGCACGCCCGCCGCCGCGCTGCCCGATGAAGTGGCCCCGGCGCTCAAGCAGCAACGCCTCGTGCGCCTGCAGGCGCAGCTGGAAGCGCAGGCGCAGCGCATCAGCCAGGGCATGGTGGGCAGCGTGCAGCGGGTGCTCATCGAGCGCCCGGCAAAGAAGGACGCGCGCGAGCTCGCAGGACGCACCGCCAACAACCGCTGGGTGAACTTCGCCGGCCCGGCGCAGCTCATCGGCCGCTTCGCCGAAGTCACCGTGACGCAGGCGCTCGCCCACAGCCTGCGCGGCCGCCTGACGGCGGCGAGCGCGCTCGAGTCCAGCGCGGCGCCCGTGGCGGCGAGCGGCTGATGCCCGTGGCCGCAACCTCGCCTGAAGCACCGCGGGAATTCGATCTCGTTCCGTCCGACAACGCCCGGCTCGCGAACCTCTCCGGACCGCTCGATGAAAACCTGCGCCTGCTGGAGGCACGCCTCGAGGTGCGCATCCAGCGCCGCGGCGGCACCTTCCGCGTCAGCGGCGCACAGGCGGGGCTGGCCGAGGAGTTGCTGCGCGAGCTGTACGAACAGGCGCGCACCGAGGATGTGACTCCGGAGCGGGTGCACCTGGCGCTGCGCGAACGCGAATCGGGGCCGGCCGCCAGCGAGGCGGAACAGCAGGGCGTGCGCGTGCCGCGCGGCGGCATCCGCGCGCGCGGCGCGCACCAGCGTGACTACCTGCAGCACATCCGCACGCGCGACCTCACCTTCGGCATCGGTCCGGCCGGCACCGGCAAGACCTACCTCGCCGTGGCCTGCGCGGTGGAGTCGCTGCAGGCGGACCGCGTGCGCCGCCTGGTGCTGGTGCGCCCGGCGGTCGAGGCGGGCGAGCGCCTGGGCTTCCTGCCCGGGGACCTCACGCAGAAGGTCGACCCGTATCTGCGGCCGATGTACGACGCGCTCTACGAGATGATGGGGTTTGACCGCGTGGCTCGCTTCCTCGAGCGCAACGTCATCGAGGTCGCCCCGCTCGCCTTCATGCGCGGGCGCAGCCTGAATGACGCCTTCATCATTCTGGATGAAGCGCAGAACACCACCATGGAGCAGATGAAGATGTTCCTGACGCGCATCGGCTTTGGCTCCAAGGCCGTGGTGACCGGGGACGTCACGCAGACCGACCTGCCGCCCGGCAAGCAGTCCGGCCTCAGCCACGTCGTCAACGTGCTGCGCCCGGTGGAGGGCGTCGCCTTCACCTTCTTTGATGCCCAGGACGTGGTGCGGCATCCGTTGGTGCAGCGCATCGTGCAGGCCTACGAGTCCCGCGGGGGCTCCCCGTGAGGCGCCGCCCGGCGCGCAGCCCGGCGACGCTGCAACTGCAGGTGCGGCGGCGCGTACGCGCCTGGGCCCCGCCGCGGCGCGACCTGACGCGCTGGGTGGCGACCGCGCTCGGGCGCGGCGCCGCCGGCGGCGAACTCGGCCTCGCGGTGGTCGGCGCGCCCGAGAGCCGGCGCCTGAATGCGCAGTACCGCGGACGGGACTGTGCCACCAACGTGCTGTCGTTCCCGGCGCCGCTGCCGCCGCCTGGTGCGCCGGTGCGCGCGCTCGGGGACCTGGTCATCTGTGCGCGGGTGCTGCGTGCGGAGGCGCGCGCCCAGGCCAAGACGCTGCGCGCGCACTGGGCCCACCTGGTGGTGCACGGCACGCTGCACCTGATCGGCTATGACCATGAGCGCGATGCGGACGCGCGCCGCATGGAGCGGCGCGAGATCGCGGTGCTGCGCCGTCTCGGGTTCGCCAACCCCTACCGGAGGGCGTAAGCGATGGCGAAGGACCTGAACACCACCGGCCGCTGGCTGAAACGCCTGACCCAGGGCCTCGCCTCCGAGCCGCAGGACCGCGAGGAACTCGTGGCGCTGCTGCGCGAGGCGGGCGAGCGCGGGCTGGTCGACAGCGATGCGCTCACGATGCTCGAAGGCGTGCTCGAGGTCGGGGACCTCAAGGTGCGCGACATCATGGTGCCGCGCGCGCAGATGGTGTTCGTGCGCCGCAGCGATCCGGTCGCGCGCCTGCTGCCCGTGGTCGTCGACTCGGGCCACTCGCGCGTGCCGGTGCTGGACGAGGACCGCGACGACATCGTCGGCATCCTGCTCGCCAAGGACCTGCTGCGCCTCACCACGGCGCCGGCGCGCGAGCGCTTCGACATCCGCGAGTACATGCGCCCGGCGGTGTTCGTGCCGGAATCCAAGCGCCTCAACGTGCTGCTCAAGGAGTTCCGGCGCAGCCGCAACCACATGGCGATCGTGGTCGATGAGTACGGCGGGGTCGCCGGCCTGTGCACCATCGAGGACGTCATCGAGCAGATCGTGGGCGAGATCGATGACGAGTTCGACGTCGAGGACGATCAGAACATCCGCCGCGACGCCGAGCGGCAGTTCACGGTGCGCGGCGTCACGCGCATCGATGAGTTCAACGAGTACTTCGGCGCGCAGCTGTCGGAGGAAGAGGGCGTCGACACCATCGCCGGGCTCATCATGAAGCAGCTCGGCCGCCTGCCGCGCCGCGGCGAGAGCGCCAGCATCGACGGCTTCGAGTTTCGCGTGCTGCGCGCGGACCGCCGCCGCATCGATGCGTTGCGCGTGCAGGCCCCGCGCGACGTGCTGCCCCCGGAAGAGCGCGCCCCCGGCGGCGACAGCTGAGCCGCATGCTGACGGCCCCCGACACCGCCGCAGCGGCGCCGGCGGCCGCCCGCTACCGCCCGTCGCCACCGCAGTCCTTCGCGCTGCGCCTGCTGCTCGCCGCCGTCGCGGGCCTGGCGCTGGCCGGCTCATTCGCGCCCCTGAACCTGTGGCCGCTGGCGGTGCTGTCCCCGGCGCTGCTCATGTGGCTGTGGCAGGGCGCGGCCCCGCGCGCGGCGGCGCGCCTCGGGTTCGCGTTCAGCACCGCGACCTTCATCGCCGGCACCTACTGGCTCTACGTCAGCATCCACGTGATGGGGCAGGCACCGGTGTGGCTCGCCTTCGTGCTGATGCTGGGGCTGGCCGGCATCATGGGCCTGTACCACGCCGCGCTCGGCTACCTCTGCGCCCGCTGGCTGCCAGCCGCCGGCGCCCTGCGGTGGCTCATCGCGCTGCCCGCGGCGTGGCTGCTGCTGGAATGGTGGCGCGGCTGGTTCCTGTCGGGGTTCTCGTGGCTCTCGCTCGGCTATTCGCAGACGGATACCTGGCTTGCCGGCTTCGCGCCGCTGGCCGGCGTCTACGGCATCAGCGCGCTGCTGCTGGTCTGCGCCGGCGCCCTCGTCACGCTCGCGCTCGGCTCCCGCGCGGAGCGGCTCGCCGCACTCCTCGTGCTGCTGCTGCCCTGGGGCGCGGGCGCGGCGCTCTACCGGCACTCCTGGACGCGCGAGTCCGGCGCGCCGGTATCAGTGGCGGTCATCCAGGGCGCGATCCCGCAGGACGAGAAGTGGCTCGAGAGCAACCGCGACACGACGCTCAATCTCTACCAGTCCCTCACCGAGAAGGTCCTGGGAACGCAGCTCATCGTGTGGCCGGAGTCCGCCCCCGCCGATACCGCCAACGACCTCGTGGAGTACATCACCAACCTCTACCGCGAGGCGCACGCGCACGGTTCCGCGATCGTGATGGGCGTGCTGCGGGCCGAGGGCCCGCCCTCCAACACGCGCTACTTCAACTCGGTGCTGGCGCTCGGGGACACGGTGGGCTGGTACGACAAGCATCACCTGGTGCCGTTCGCCGAGTTCTTCCCGGTGCCGCACTTCGTGCGCAGCTGGCTGCGCCTCATGAGCCTGCCGTACTCGGACTTCACGCGCGGCGCGGCCTCGCAGCCGCCGCTGGCGGCGGCCAATCTGAAGCTCGGCGCCACGATATGTTACGAGGACGCCTATGGCAGCTCGATGCTGCGCGTGCTGCCGGGCGCGGATGCGCTGGTGAACGTGACCAACGATGCCTGGTTCGGGCACTCGAGCGCCCGGCACCAGCACCTGCAGATCTCCCGCATGCGGGCCCTGGAGGCCGGCCGCTACATGGTCCGGGCCGCCAATGACGGCATTTCGGGGGTCATCGGGCCACACGGCGAAGTCATCGCCCGCGCTCCGGAATTCGTCCCCGTCCCGCTGGTCTCAAAAATCGTCCCCATGAAGGGTCTGACGCCCTACGCCTATGTTGGCAACTGGCTGGTGGTGAGTCTCGCCGCTCTGGCGCTGGCATACGGGCTGTGGGTACGGAATGATAGGCGCCGGCGCCCCTGATTCTGCAGGCGCGCCGGCCGTTTGCGGCTTAAATGGAAGTATTTCATGCATCCGACGTTTGACCCGAGTTCCCTGCCCGTGAGGCGCCTGCTGGCGGTCCTGGCGATCGCCGTCGCCCTCGGCGCCTGTTCGCGCGACCTGTCGGCGCAGTCGGCCGCTGCGGCCGCGGCGCCCCCGGGGGCGAGCGCGGCGGAGACCCCGCCGGTGAGCGCCCCGGTGGTGGACGGCGTGGTGCGCGGACTGCCGGACTTCTCGAGCCTGGTCGACCGCTACGGTCCGGCGGTAGTCAACGTTGAGGTGGTGGAGAAGCCGCAGCCCTCCGGCGGCGGCGTGCAGGGACTCTCGCCCAACGATCCGTTCTACGATTTCTTCCGCCGCTTCGGCATCCCGGCCCCCGATCAGCAGGGACCGCGCCAGCCGGTGCGCGGCGCCGGCTCGGGCTTCATCGTCAGCCCCGACGGCTACATCCTCACCAACACGCACGTGGTGGCGAACGCGGACCAGGTGACGGTGCGCCTCACCGACCGGCGCGAGTTCCCCGCCAAGGTCATCGGTGCCGACGAGCGCACCGACGTCGCGGTGATCAAGATCAACGCGGCCAACCTGCCGATCGTGAAGCTCGGGGATCCGGCGCGCCTCAAGCCCGGGCAGTGGGTGCTCGCCATCGGCTCGCCCTTCGGCTTCGAGAACAGCGCCACCGCTGGCATCATCAGCGCCACCTCGCGCTCGGTGCCGGGGGAAAACTACGTGCCCTTCATCCAGACCGACGTGGCGGTGAACCCCGGCAACTCCGGCGGCCCGCTGTTCAACCTGGCCGGCGAGGTCATCGGCATCAACTCGCAGATCTTCAGCCGCACCGGCGGCTTCATGGGGGTCTCGTTCGCGATCCCGATCGACGTGGCCCGCAACGTCGAGGAGCAGCTGGTGAAGACCGGGCGCGTGGTGCGCGGGCGCATCGGCGTCACCATTCAGGACGTCAACGCGCAGCTGGCCGAGTCCTTCGGACTCGACCGCCCGCACGGCGCGCTCGTCTCCTCGGTCGACAAGGACGGCCCGGCCGCCAAGGCCGGCGTGGCCGCGGGGGACGTGATCCTGAATGTCGGCGGTCACCCCATCGAGCGTTTCGGGGAACTCTCCGGCGCCATCGCCACCATGAAGCCGGGGGCGGACGTGAACCTGCTCGTGTGGCGCGGCGGCAAGGAACAGAACGTCAGCGTGCGCATCGAGGAGCTCAAGGAGCAGCCGCCGGCGGTCGCCAGTCGCAGCGGCGGCGCCGGACCCAAGGAGCGCAGCGCGGATCGCGGCAGCGCGCTCGGGCTCACCGTGCGGCCGCTGGAGCCGCAGGAGAAGGCGCGCGCCGGCACCACCGGCACCTTGCTGGTGGAAGAGGTCGCAGGTCCCGCCCAGGAGGCGCAGGTCGAGCCCGGTGACATCGTGCTCGGCGTCAACGGCAAGCGCGTCAACAGCGTAAAAGAGCTGCAGGACGCGGCGAAGAGCTCCGGTAAGAACGTGGCGCTCCTCATCCAGCGCCAGGATGCCCAGATCTTCTTTCCGCTGCGCCTGCCCTAAGAAGAACGATGCAAGAGAGCTACGATCCCGCGGCGGTGGAGCGCGCCGCGCAGCAGTATTGGAACGAGCGGCGCGCGTTCGCGGCGCGCGAGGATGCTGCGCGCCGCAAGTTCTACTGCCTGTCGATGTTTCCCTACCCCTCCGGGCGGCTGCACATGGGCCACGTGCGCAACTACACCATCGGGGACGTTCTGTCGCGCTACATGCGCATGCAGGGCTTTAACGTGCTGCAGCCGATGGGCTGGGACGCCTTCGGCCTGCCGGCCGAGAATGCCGCGATCAGCAACAGCGTGCCGCCGGCGCAGTGGACACGGCAGAACATCGCCTACATGCGCACGCAGATGCAGGCGCTCGGCTTCGCCATCGACTGGGAGCGCGAGCTGGCCACCTGCGACCCGAGCTACTACCACTGGAACCAGTGGCTGTTCCTGCGCATGCTCGAGCAGGGGATCGCCTACCGCAAGACCGGCGTCGTGAACTGGGATCCGGTGGATCAGACCGTGCTCGCCAACGAGCAGGTGATCGACGGGCGCGGCTGGCGCACCGGCGCGCCGGTAGAGAAGCGCGAGATCCCGATGTATTACCTGAACATCACGCGCTACGCCGACGAGCTGCTCGAGGCGCTCGAGGGCCTGAGCGGCTGGCCCGAGCGCGTGCGCGTGATGCAGGCGAACTGGATCGGCCGCAGCGAGGGTTGCGAGATCGCCTTCCCCTACGCCCCCGACGCCCGCAAGGCCACCGGCAGCGAGGCGGCGCTGCGGGTGTTCACGACGCGTGCCGACACGCTCTTTGGCGTGACCTTCATGGCGGTCGCGGCCGAGCACCCGATCGCGCTCGCCGCGGCGCGTACCGATGCACGGCTCGCGGCGTTCATCGACGAGTGCCGCCGCGGCAGCGTCATGGAGGCCGACGTCGCCACCCAGGAGAAGCGGGGCATGCCGACGGGGCTGCACGTGCTGCATCCCTTCACCGGTGCGCCGCTGGAGGTGTGGGTCGCCAACTACGTGCTCATGGCCTACGGGGAGGGCGCCGTCATGGGCGTGCCGGCGCACGATGAGCGCGACTTCGAGTTCGCGCTGAAGAACGACCTGCCCGTCACCACCGTGGTGCGCTCCCTCAGCGGCGCCTACGACGAGGTGCGGGCGCCGTGGATCCCCGCCTATTCGGAGCCGGGTGAGACGGTGAATTCCGGCGCGTTCTCCGGGCTGACCCTCGAGGCGGCCGTGGAGGCGATCGCCGCGGCGCTCGAGCAGCAGGGCCTGGGACGCAAGCGCGTGCAGTACCGCCTGCGCGACTGGGGCATCTCGCGCCAGCGCTACTGGGGCTGCCCGATCCCGATCATCCACTGCGCCGCCTGCGGAGCCGTGCCGGTGCCGGAGCAGGATCTGCCGGTCGTGCTGCCGGAGGACCTGGTGCCCGATGGCAGTGGCAACCCGCTGACGAAGTGCCCCGCCTTCTACGAGTGCCGCTGTCCGAAGTGCGGCGGCGCCGCGCGCCGCGAAACCGACACCATGGACACCTTCGTCGACTCCTCCTGGTACTTCCTGCGCTACGCGTGCGTCGACAACGACCAGGCGATGGTGGATGAGCGCGTCGCCTACTGGCTGCCGGTAGATCAGTACATCGGCGGCATCGAGCACGCGATCCTGCACCTGCTGTACGCGCGCTTCTGGACCCGGGTGATGCGCGACTCCGGCTTGCTCGGGTTCGGTGAACCGTTCGCCAACCTGCTGACGCAGGGAATGGTGCTCAATCAGGTCTACTCGCTGCAGGGCGACGGCGAGCGCAAGCGCTACTTCAACCCCGCCGACGTCGAGGCGCGCCGCGCCGCCGACGGTACGCAGGTGTTCGAGGTCGAGACCGACGCCGGCCGCGTCACGGTGCTGCACGAGGGTCTTGGAAAAATGTCCAAGTCCGAGGGCAACGGCGTCGACCCGGAAGGGCTGGTGGCACGCTTCGGTGCCGACACCGCGCGCCTCTTCATGATGTCGGCCTCGCCCCCTGAGCAGACGCTCGAGTGGTCCGATGAGGGCGTGCAGGGCGCCTTCCGTCTGATCCGGCGCCTGTGGACGGCGGTGTACGGGCATACCCGGCACGGCGCGGTGGTGCCGCTCGAGCCCGCCGCGCTCAGAGGCGCAGCCCGCGAGCTGCGCCGCCTCACGCACCAGCGCCTCGCCAAGGCCACCGACGACATCGGCCGGCGGCGCAACTTCAACACCGCGATTGCCGCCGTCATCGAGATCCTGAATGCGGTGTACCGCTTCGAGGATGCGAGTCCGCAGGGGCGCGCGGTGCGCCAGGAGGCGCTGGAGATCGCCGTCGCGGTGCTCTCACCGGTCACCCCGCACGTCTGTCACGTGCTGTGGCAGGCCCTCGGCAGGCCGACGGCGCTCATCGACGCGCCCTGGCCGGTGGCGGACGCGGCGGCGCTGCAGCAGGACACCCACCAGATCGTCGTGCAGGTGAACGGCAAGCTGCGTGGCCAGGTCACGGTGCCGGTCGACAGCGACGAGGCCACGGTGCGCGCCGCGGCGCTGGCCGATGAGCGCGTGAAGAAATTCATCACCGACAAGGTCGTGCGCCGCGTGATCGTCGTCCCGGGCAAGCTCGTGAACGTGGTGATCTGATGCGACCGGGGATCGTGGCGCGTCTTGTGATCGCGGCCGCGCTGGTGCTGCCGAGCGCCTGCGGCTTTCACCTGCAGGGCCGCGCCGCGCTGCCGGCGGAGGTCAAGTCGCCCTACGTGGAGGCGCCGGACGTGCAGTCCGACTTCGTGCAGAGCCTGCGCCACGCGCTGCTGACCAACGGCGCGACGCTGGTGCCCGAGAAGGGCAAGTCCTCCGCGGTCATCAGCATCCTGCAGGACCAGATGACCCGCCGCGTGGTCTCGGTCTCGGCCGCGAACCAGCCCAACCAGTACGAGGTGACCTACACCGTGCGGGTCACCGTAACCGCCGGCGGCAAGGAGCTGCTGCCCGCGCAGGAAGTGACGGCCACGCGTACCTACAGCTTCAGCGAGCCGCTGCTGCTCGCCAAGGGCCACGAGGAGGACGTGCTGCGCGAGGACATGGCGCGCGATCTGGCCGACCGCGTCATGCGCCTGCTGACGCAACTGTAGGCGCGCATGAGCGGCGCGCCCGCCACGACCGCAGGCAGCCCGGATGCGGTGCTGCGGCTGTGCGAAATCGACCACGGCGCCCTGGCGCGCCTGCTGCAGCGCTACGGCCTCGAACTCGCGCTGCTGCCGCGCGGGGAGCCGATTCCGGGCTCCTACTGGGGTGACAGCGAGGCCGGGCTGCGGGGCGCGCGGCTCTATGCCCGCCCGGACACCCCGGTGCACTCGGTGCTGCACGAGGGGGGGCATTTCATCTGCATGGATCCGCAGCGGCGTGCGCGGCTCGACCGTGACGCCGGCGGTGATGACCTCGAGGAGGCCGCGGTGTGTTACCTGCAGCTGCTGCTCGCCGGGGAGCTCGCCGATGTCGGGCGCGAGCGCCTCATGGGTGACATGGACGCGTGGGGCTACAGCTTCCGGCTGGGCAGTACGCAAGCGTGGTTCGAAGGCGACGCGGCCGATGCACGGCACTGGCTCCTGCGGCGGCACCTCATCGATGCCGGCGGCGGGCTCCTCGGGAGCGCGGCGGCGTCGCGCTGAGCGCGCACCGCCGCTGCCTGTCGCGCCGCGCCGCGATTCGCTAGGCTTCGCGCCTACGTTTCTCGGGCGCCTTCAGGGAGCTGCCGTTGCACGCACCGATCACCCGCACCTTCGCGAACTACACCCTCTCGGACGACCCGGCGCGCCTGGACCTTGCGGCCATGCACCGCTACCTGCAGGGCGCCTACTGGTCGCAGGGACTGCCGCTCGAGGTGCTGGAGCGCGCGGTGCAGGGCTCGTTGTGCATCGGCGCCTACGAGGAGCGCGGGACGCAGGTGGGACTGGCGCGCTTCATTTCCGATTTCGCGACCTTCTGTTACGTGTGCGACGTCTACGTGCTCGAGGGGCACCGCGGCCGCGGCGTGGCGCGCGCGATGCTGGCGCTGGCGCTCGCGCACCCGCGCCTGCAGGGACTGCGGCGCTGGAACCTCGTCACCCGCGACGCGCACGCGCTGTACCGCGACTGCGGATTCGCCCCGCTCGCGCAGCCTGAAAGGCACATGGAACGCACGCGCCCTGACTTCTACGGGCAGTGCTGAGCGGGCGGCCCGCTGCCGGGCTCGCCCACCGCAGCCGCACCTGAAGGTCTTCGCCACACCGGCGACGAAGCCACGGCGCGGCCTTGCTGCCAACGCCCACGCGGCCGGGGCGTGCCGGTTCAGAACGCCCATGCCGCGCCGCCGTAGAAACCACGGCGCGGGCCGTACTGCGGGGCGCCTACTCCCACACCGGTGCCATTACGGATCTGGTAGATCTGGTCGAACACGTTGATCACGTCGAACCTGAGCGTGAGACCCTTGATCCCGTCATCCGTGAAGTCATGGCTTACCCCCATGTTGACCTGGCGGTAGTAGGGCAGGTGCGCACCATTCGGGATGCTGCTGCCATCCGGCAGCGTCTCGTCCGCGCGCAGGCCCGAGCCGACGAGGAGGTCACCGCTCACTCGGGTTCCGTGCCACACGTACGCAGCACCCCCGGAAGCGGTCATCTGCTGTTCATGGTCGAGGTGGATGTAGTGGGACGCGATGTAGGCCAGATCATCGGGGCTGAAGTTGAACTGTCCGGACACGACGTCCTTACCGATGGCGCGCTGGAAGGCGAGATTGGCATACGCCTGGAAGTGACCGCTCGAGTAGTTGCCCGTGAACTCCACGCCGTAGACTTGGCCGTGGGCGTAGTTGAAGGGCGTGAAAATAATGGGCGCGCCGAACTGCCCCTCGTCGATGAGGTTGGTTGCCTGCTTGTAGTAGCTGTCCACGCCAACCGTGAGGGCCTTGGTGAGGACCTGCTGCACTCCCAGGTCGTAGTAATTCGAGCTCTCGGCTTTTACTACGTCGTTCTGCAGGACTTGCGGCTGCGCCGTGGTATTGATGAATTTGTCGATGGTCGTGCTGCCCACCAGCTCGAAGGGAGGCGGGGAGAAAAAGCGCGAATAACCCGCGTGCACCGTGGTGCCATCGGTTGCCTGCCAGACAAAGTTCACGCGTGGGCTCAATTGGCTGCCGCTGGAGAACGCGGCATAGTGGTCAAAACGTAGTCCGTAGTTGACCACCAGCACGGGCAGGATGTGCCATTCGTCCTGCAGGTAAACACTCTCAATCCACTGGGTGTTTTCGGTGTCATCAACGATCCCGAGCGGCACCTCGCTGCTCTGGTTCCCGTTCGAGTCGGTCGGCAGCACATCCGAGTTGGTATTGCTGGTGAGCCGGTCGGTCTGCACGTAAAACCCTGCACGGACGGTGTGGGCGTCGTTGAGCCTGTAGGCCGCGTCGCTCTGCAGGCCGTAGGCCACATCACGTTTGTACGCTTGCTGGGAGATGCCGTTGAACAGCAGGTCGCCAAAGTCCGGGGTGGGCGAGAAATCAAGGCTCGAATACCGCGCGATCAGCGAGGTTTGTGTGGTGAGCGCACCCTGCGAATGCTGAAAGCTCAAGGCGGCGAAGTGGGTAAGCTCGCGCTGATTCTGATCCAGGTCATCGCTGAGAAAGTCCGACACACCATTCACGGTCAGTCCCGGGCCCACATCGGCTGCGTGCACCCCGCGCAGATTGGGAATCTCGAAGCGATCATCCGAGGTTCCCGCGATCAGGGTCAGGCGGTTGCTGTCGTCAAAGATATGCTCGAAGTATCCAAATCCGTGGCCCTGCTTCGTGTGGTCATGCAGCGGCGTGGAGCTTCCGTCCGGAGACTCGATGCCCAGATCGTTGCTGATGAAGTCAGCGGTGACAAAGTAAGTGTTATTACCGCTGCTGCCTCCATAGTTGAAGCTCGGCTGGACCGAGTTGTGGCTCCCGCCGTACAGCGAGACCTCCCCGCCCGGTTGCAGGGCGCCGCCTTTGGTCGTCAGATCGATGATGCCGGCGCTGCGCAGCCCGTACTCCGCCGGCAGGCTCCCGGTAATTAGCTTGAACTGATCAATCAGCCGGGGAGGAAGGGTCTGACCGAACACGCTGATGCCGTCCGGGAGGATCACTCCGTTCAGGCGAAACTGCAGCCCGTTGTGGTCCCCGCGGATGTGCAGCTGTCCAAAGGAATCCTGGGCGGCATCCGGTACCTGCAGCATGACTTGGTTGAGCTGCACGTTGTCTCCGCCCGGAGAAGCCTGGATGTCCTGGGCACTGAACGTGTAGGTGGAGGCGCCTGTCTGCGTATCGATCCGCGAGCGTTCCTCATTCAGGTGCTGCGCGGTAACGACGATCGTGGGCAGGTTGGCACCGGACTGATCCGCCACTTGGGCACGGATCGCACTTGAAGCGAGCAAAGAGAATCCTGCGACGGCGCCGAAGCGCGCCGCGGATGGAAAGCACGTAAACATCGGTCAAACTCCTCGCCAACGGTCTCGCGCCGGTGGCCAGGCAACGCAATGCGCGCACGGCACCGACAACCGCTGGAATTCAAAAAGCCCTCTGCGGCCCTTGCTCGCCGGGAAAGGCGAGGGCGCGCAGCGAAAGTCAGATTGCTATGGGCTTGGGAGGAGGGCCCCGAGGGCGGTTTTCACCGACCGGAGAGCGTCGGGGCAGGAGGATCTGTTGCGGGAACGAGACGGCGCGGACGGTGAGCTGAGGCTTTCCGACAATCTTGGCTTGGCTCGGGGTACCTGCGCTGCCGCTGAAGTGCACGCACAGGTCGCAGTGCCCGTGTTCGTGCGCGCGCTCGCCCAGTGCGTGTGCCGAATAAACGGCAGTGCATGCGATCAGTGCGCAGGCCGCCGCGAGGGCGACCAGTTGACGGAAATTGCGGCTCACTGGACCAAGTCCCGTTTACGAGGTTGCAGAGTAGCCGTCGGCCATTGCCCGGGCAACACGTGCATGCCCGGGCTCACAAGAAGCGCCTCATTGGACCTGAGTGCTTGGGAGATCTGCGAGGGTTATCTCATTTTGTTCCTGACAGCGCGTTGGGTCCGGGGCGTTCCGCAGTGGGCACGGGGTCATTTCCAGACCGCTTGAGGTGCTGTTCAGGCTGTGCGCCGGGTGAACGCTGGCACCCGCGAGCAGCGTATCGGCCGCGAGGAAGTTGATCAGACGATGGTGCTGCAGGGTGCGGCTCAAGCTCAGGCCCCTCGGCGCTGGCCGGCCGATATCGGCCTTCTGGGAGGGGCAACTGGGCGCCGATATAGTTAATAATCGGGTCCTCCGTTCACGCCGCGCGCCGCTCAGGATCAATTTGAAGCTCACCTCCGATTCGCTCGCGCCGCAGCTCGCCCAGCGCCTGCTGCCCGCCTACCTCGTCTCCGGCGACGAACCGCTGCTTGCGGGCGAGGCGGCGGATGCGATTCGCGCGCGGGCGCGTGCCGCCAGCTTCAGCGAGCGTGAGGTGCACTTCATCGAACGCGCCGGGGACTGGGAGGATGTGCGCGGCTCGGCCGCCAACCTGTCGCTGTTCGGCGCGCGGCGCGTGCTCGAGATCCGTCTGACGAGCGGCAAGCCGGGGGTGGCGGGCAACGCCGCACTCGTGAGCCTGCTCGAGGCGCGCGACCCCGACACCCTGTTCCTGCTGCTCGCGCCGCGCCTGGACCGCGATGCCCAGAGCGCCGACTGGGTGCGCGCAGTGGAGGCGCACGGCGCCTGGGTGCAGGTGTGGCCGGTGGACAGCACCCGACTGCTCGGCTGGCTCAAGGCCCGCGCCCGCAGCCTCGGCCTCGAGGCCAGCGAGGAGGCGCTCGAGCTGCTCGCGGCACGCACCGAGGGCAATCTGCTCGCGGCCCACCAGGAGCTGGCGCAGCTCGCGCTGCTGAACGCCGGGCCGCAGATGAGCGCCGCGGCGGTGCAGGCGAGCGTGGCGGACAGTGCGCGCTTCGACGTGTTCCAGCTCGCGGAGGCGGTGCTCGCCGGGGAGACGACGCGCGCGCTGCGCATGCTCGCCGGGTTGCGCTCGGAGGGCACGGAGGCGACGCTCGTGCTGTGGGCGCTCACCAAGGCGCTGCGCGACGTCTGGACGGCGCAGGCGGGTGAGGGCGGCAGACCGCCGGCGTGGCAGCGCCAGAGCGCCGCGCTGGCCAAGGCGGTGCGCCGCGCGCCACGGCTGTGCTTCGGCGACCTCGTGCAGCGCGCCGGCCGCGCCGACCGCATGATCAAGGGCCGCCTCACGGGCAACGCGTGGGACGAGATGGCACTGCTCGCGGTGGAGCTGAGCGCCAAACCCGCCGGCCCGCGGCTGGCCCTGGCGCGCTGAATCGCTTGAAACAGCCCATCGGCATTTTCGGCGGCACCTTCGACCCCATTCACTGCGGTCACCTGCGCACCGCCTTCGAGCTGTGGCAGGAGCTGCGCCTCGCGGAAGTGCGGCTGCTGCCCGCCGGCACCCCGCCGCACCGCGACCAGCTGTACGCGAGCGCCGAGGTGCGCCTGAAGATGGTGCGGGCCGCCGTCGCCGCGCAGCCGTACTTCGTGGTGGACGACCGCGAGGTGCGCCGCACCGGACCGTCATATTCAGTAGATACCCTGACGGAACTGCGGCGCGAGTTCCCGGAGCGCTCGCTGTGCCTGCTCCTGGGCATGGATGCGTTCCTCGGGCTGCCGCAATGGCACCGCTGGCGCGAACTGCTGAGCCTGGCCCACGTGGTGGTGGCGCATCGCCCGGGCTGGCGTGCCCCGACCACCGGCCCGCTCGGGGAGGTGATGGTGGATCACGGTACCGGCAGCATCCGCGCGCTGCACGAGCGGCCCGCGGGCTGCATCTACGTGCACGCGGGCACGCAGCTGGAAATATCCTCCACCGAGTTGCGGGCGCTGCTGGTCGCGGGCCGAGACCCGCGCTACCTCGTTCCCGAGGAGGTGAGGCAGCTCATTTTCGAGACTAGGTGCTATGCTCCCCAGCACGAGCCGAACGCCCCCTGACGGTAGTTATCAGGAGAATTCACTTAACACATGATCACCCGCAAAAGCCTGCGCCCCGCTGAGGAGCGCGTCTCGCCGCTGCAGCAAGCCGTAACGAGTGCGCTCGAGGACATGAAAGCCGTGAATGTCAGGGTGCTGGATGTGCGGGGCCTCACCGACATCGCCGACACCATGATCATCGCGAGCGGCAACTCCGATCGTCACGTGCGCTCCATTGCCGAGCGCGTCGCGCAAAAGGCCAAGGCGATCGGTTGTCGCGCCCTGGGAACCGAAGGGGCCCGCGACGGTGAATGGGTGCTGGTCGATCTGCAGGACATCCTGGTGCACGTCATGCTGCCGCGGGTGCGCGAGTTCTACGGGCTCGAGCGCCTCTGGGAAGGTGGTCCCGTGCTCCCGGTTGCGGCGGCGGTCGCACCTGCCCGCGCCGCGGCGCGGCGGCGGCGCATCGCGCGCTAGCTCTCCGCGATGCGCATGCGCGTGATCGCAGTGGGCACGCGCATGCCCGCCTGGGTGCGCAGCGCGTGCGATGACTACCTCACCCGCCTGGGGCCGGAGCTGCGCGTGTCGCTCGTGGAAATCGAGGCCGCGGCGCGCACGCAGGCGTCCGCCCCCGCCAGGGCCATCGCCGCGGAGGCGCAGCGCCTGCTGGCCGCGCTACGTCCCGCCGAGCACGTCGTGGCCCTCGATGAGCATGGCTCGCAGCTGTCCACCCGCGAGCTGGCCGGCTGGCTCAAGAGCCGCATGCAGGAGGGGCAGGACGTCGCATTCCTGATCGGCGGCCCGGACGGCCTGTCACCCGAGGTGCTCGGCCGCAGCCACTTCAGGTGGTCGCTGTCGCGCCTGACGCTCCCGCACGCCATGGTGCGGGTGGTACTGGCCGAGCAGCTGTACCGGGCTCACAGCATTCTGGCCAATCACCCGTATCATCGCGACTGATGCACCCGCGCGAAGCACCCCCACCGGCCCTGTGCCTGGCGTCTATGTCACCGCGGCGCCGCGAGCTGCTGGCGCAGCTGGGCGTGGCGCACGTGGTGCGGGCGCCGCACATCGACGAGGCGGTGTTGCCCGGGGAGGCCGCAGCGGACTACGTGGTGCGCATGGCGCGCACCAAGGCGCTCACCGTGGCGCGCGACAGCGGGGGCGTCGCCGTGCTCGGCGCCGATACCATCGTCGTTATCGACGAGCTCATCCTCGGCAAGCCCGCCGACATGGCCGCAGCCCTGGTGATGCTCGAGCGCCTGTCGGGCCGCGCGCACGAGGTGCTGACCGCGGTGGCGCTGGCGGCGGCTGAGCAGCTCACGTTTCGCCTCAGCGCGAGCGTGGTGCGCTTCCGGGCCCTCAGCCGCCAGGAGTGCCTCGCCTACTGGCACACCGGCGAGCCGCACGACAAGGCGGGCGCCTATGCGGTGCAGGGGTGCGGCGCGGCCTTCATCGAACACCTCAGCGGCAGCTACTCGGGCGTCGTGGGGCTGCCGCTGTATGAAACGGCGCAGCTGTTGCGCGCGGCGCGGATCCCGACCCTGCTGGATGGCGCGCCGCGCGGGGCCGGCGCGTGAGCCTCGAGATCCTGGTGAACGTGGCGCCGCGCGAGACGCGCGCGGCGATTCTCGAGAATGGCGTCGTGCAGGAGGTGCACATCGAGCGCACCAGCCGCCGCGGGCTCGTCAGCAATCTCTACAAGGGGCGCGTCTCGCGCGTGCTGCCCGGCATGCAGGCGGCGTTCGTGGAGATCGGGCTCGAGCGTACCGCCTTCCTGCACGCCGCCGACATTGCCGCCACCGCCTCGGATGACACGCTGCTCGGCGCCTCGGCCGCCGGCGTGCCTGCGGTCGAGGACATCCGGCGCCTGGTGAACGCCGGTGACGAGATCCTCGTGCAGGTCATCAAGGATCCGATCGGCACCAAGGGGGCGCGCCTCACGACCTTCATCGCGCTGCCCTCGCGCTATCTCGTCTACATGCCGCGCGGCCAGGCGATCGGGGTCTCGGCGCGCATCGAGGACGAGGCCGAGCGCGCGCGCCTGAAGACGACGCTGCTGCAGCTGGTAAGCAATGGCGGCGAAGGCGGCTACATCATCCGCACGGCCGCGCAGGGCGCCAGCTCCGACCACCTGCGCGATGACATGAATTATCTGGCGAAGCTGTGGGAGCACGTGCGCGGCGCCGCCGCGGCCGCCGGCGCCGGCTCGGTGGTGCACGAGGACCTGCCGCTCAGCCTGCGCGTGCTGCGCGATGAGCTCGCCCGCGGCGTCAGCCGCGTGCTGGTGGACGCGCCGCGCGAGCTCGAGCGCATGCGCGAGTTCGCCGGCGCCTTCATGCCCGAGGCGGTGCCGGTCATCGAGCTGTACGCGGGGCCGCGGCCGCTGTTTGACCTCAACGGCGTCGAGGAGGAGATCGCCAAGGCGCTCGATCGCAAGGTGCCGCTGAAATCCGGCGGCCACCTCGTCATCGACCAGACCGAGGCCATGACCACGATCGATGTGAACACCGGCGCCTACGTCGGCCACCGCAACCTCGAGGAGACGATCTTCCGCACCAACCTCGAGGCGACGGTGAGCATCGCGCGGCAGCTGCGGCTGCGCAACCTCGGCGGCATCATCATCATCGACTTCATCGACATGCGTGACGAGCCGCACCGCCGCGCCGTGCTGACCGCGCTCGAGCGCGCGCTCGCCGGGGACCGCGCGCAGACCCACATCGTGAGCCTCTCGCCGCTCGGACTGGTGGAGATGACCCGCAAGCGCACCCGCGAGAGCCTGGAACATCTGCTGTGCGAGGCGTGTCCAAGTTGCGAGGGGCGCGGCTTCATCCGCACGCCCGAGACCGTCTGCAACGAGATTTTTCGGGAAATTGTGCGACAGAGCCGACAGTTTGCCAGCCGCGAGCTGCTGATACTGGCCCACCAGGACGTCGTGGATCGCCTCCTGGACGAGGAGTCCGCCACCCTGGGCGAGCTCGAGGCGCAGGTGGGTCGTCCGATCCGCCTGCAGGTCGAGACGCTCTACGGGGTCGATCAATACGACGTCGTTCTCGTTTAGGGACTGATCGTGCCTGAGTCGCCTGCCGAGCCTGCTGCCGGGCCGGCCGCTCCAGCGGCTGCGGCGGGCGCCGTGCAGCCTGCGGGGGCGCGGCGGCGCCTGGCGGCGAGCCTGCTCGGCGCGACGCTGCTCGTGGCGGCGCTGCTGTTCCTCGCGCGCGAGCTCATCGCCGCGCGCGTGCCCGAGCATCGAGCGGCGCTCGAGGCACTGATCCGCGAGCAGACGGGCCTCGAGGTCACCTTCAGCCAGCTCACCGTGCGCTGGGGGTGGTACGGACCCGAGGCGGTATTCCATCGTGTCGCGCTCGGGGAAGCCGGCGCGCCGGCGCTGCTGCGCGCGCCCGAGCTCAGCGTCAGCCTGGACGCCTGGCGCATGGTGCGCAGCGGACATCTCGAGGCCGGGCGCATCACGCTGCTCAATCCTGACATCGATCTCACCGGCGGGGTGGCCGCCGGCGCCGGCACGCCTGCATCGGCCGGCGCGCCGCGCGCGAACATGCTCGCCGATGCCCCGCGACTGCTGTCGCGCTGGCGCGGCGGCCGCATCGACATCGAGGGCGGCGCGCTGCGCTGGCTCGAACCCGGCAGCGGGCACCCGGTGAGCGTGGACCTGATGCGCGCGGACCTGCGGCGCCTGGGCGCGAACTGGAGCGCGGATGTGCAGCTGCTGCTGCCGGACCGCCTGGGCGCGAGTGCGCGCTTCACGCTGCGACTGACGGGGGACGTCGCGCGCACCGAGGACCTCAGCGGCACCCTGACATTCGAGGGTGAGCGGCTCACTTTCGGCGGCTGGCGCGCGCTCGAGGTCTACGCGCGCTACGCGCGCTACCTGCCGCAGGGCGGCAGCGGCAACCTGAACCTGCAGGCGACGATCGCCCGCGGGCGCATCCAGCAGGTGGCGGGCCTGCTGCATGCCGATGCACTGGAATGGCCGGCGCCGACGGCGGCCAGCGCGCCGCTGCGGCTGCCGCGGCTGCGCGCCGACTGGCAGCTGGCGCGCGCCGCGGATGGCTGGCGCCTCGCGGTCGGCGCGCTCGATCTCGGCGCCGCGGCCACCGGCACCGCGACGGTGCTGTTCACGCCCGATACCGCGCGCGGCTCCCTGCACCGCATCCCGCTGGCGGCCGCGGCCGCGTTCGCGCGCTGGTACCTGCCGCAGTGGCCGCTCGAGCCGCTCACCCTGGGGGGCGAGTTCGGCGGCGTCGACTTTGACTGGGACGCGCGCCGGCGCGCCGGCACGCGCCTCGCGGCCAGTGCCCAGGGGCAGGGCCTGAGGCTGGCGAGCGCGACGCAGGACCTGGTGCTCGAGGGGCTCGCCGCGCAGCTCACCGCGAGCGAGGAGCGCATCAGCGCGCAGCTGAGCGCGCAGGCGGCGCGCCTGCTGCTCGTGGGCCCGCAGCCGCTGACGCTGGACGGGCTGCAGCTCAGTGCGCGCCTCGGCGGCACCCTCGAGGCCGGGCAGTGGCAACTGCGCACCGAGGATCTGGATATCCGCCGCGGCGAGACGCGCGTGAGTGTGCAGGCGGCCATCGCCTTCCCCGCAGGCGCCGCGCCGCGCCGCCTCGACACGCGCCTCGAGGTCAGCAACGCCGACGCGCCGCTCGTGGCGAGGCTGGTTGGCCCGCAGGCCCTGGCGGCTTTCGGCGCGGCGGCCCCGCGCCTGACCGCGGGCCGCATCACGAGCGGCACCCTGGAACTGCACGGGACCTTCGAGGCGGGGGCGGCGGCGGACACGGCACTCAGCTCTTCGCACGGCGCCTTCCAGATCGAGGACGCGGTGCTTGCTGCCACCGAGGCGTGGCCGGAGGTGCGCGACCTTGCCGCGCACCTGCAGTGGCAGGGGGCGCGCGTGCAGGCGCAGCTCACGCGCGCCTCCAGCGGCACCCTGGAGTTGAGCGCCGCGCGCGCGCAGTGGGATGCCGGGGGCGAGCAGCCGCTGCGGATCAGCGGCCGCGTGAGCGGCAGTGCGCAGGACCTGCTGCAATGGCTGCGGACGCGCCCGGAGCTCGCACGCTACGCCCCCGCCGCGCAGTACCTTGACCTGCAGGGCGACACGCTGCTCGACGTCGACCTGCTCGTGCCCGGATCCGCCGCACGGCAGCCCCCGGCACGCACGCGGATCACGGCGGTGCTCGAGGGCGCGAGCCTGCGCCCTCTGGCGGGACTGCCGGCCATCGAGGCGCTGCGTGGCACGCTCGCCTTCGCGGGCGGCCATCTGCAGCATTCCATGCTCAGCGGGCAGTGGCTCGGCGGCCCGGTGAGCCTCGCCATCGGTGAGCGCCGGGAGCACGGCACCAGCGCGCTCACCGTCAGCGGCCGCGGACTGCTCGATGTGCGCCAGGTGCTGCTGGCGGCGGGCGCCGACAGCGACGCCACCACCCTGAGCGGCAACCCGGAGTGGACCGCGCAGCTCACGCTCCTGCCCGAGGGCGAGGCCGCGCCGCCGCACTGGCAGGTGCGCGCCGACTCGAGTCTCATCGGGCTCGCGAGCCGCCTGCCCGAACCCCTGGCAAAGGGCCAGAACGCACCGCTGCCGCTGCACCTGGAGGTGCAGGGCGATGCCGCCGCGGCGCGGCTGCACCTGAACATCGGCGAGCGGCTCGCGGCCGTGGCCGCGCTCGAGCGCAGCGGGGACGCCTGGCGCATCGAGCGCGGCGCGGTGCGCCTCTCGGGCGGCACGCCGGTGCTGCCGTCGGAGCCGCTGTTGGCTCTGGAGGGCCGTGTGAGCCGCTTCGAGCTGTCCGCGTCGCTTTCCCTGTGGCAGCAGGCGGCCCGCAGTCCCCTGCTGCCGGCGCTGGAGGCGCACCTGAGTGCCGCGGAGCTCGCCGCCGGCGAGCGCGTTTACCCGGACGTGCATCTCAGCGCCGCGGCGCGTGCGGGCGGCGGCCAGCTGCAGCTGGAGTCCGCCGCCAACAGCGTGACGCTGCAGTGGCCCGCGCTGGTGGATGCCGGCCATCCGGCCCTGGCACACCTGGCAAACTTCGACGCCGAGAGCGAGAGTGATGCGGCGCTCGGTGCGTTGACCAGCGCGCTCGGGCCGCTGGTGCAGCTGTCCGTCGATGAGCTGCGCTGGCGCGGGCGCGCCCTGGGTCGGCTGAGGGCGCTCATCGGGGCCCAGGAGAGCGACCTGACGGTCAAGGAGCTCACGGTGAGCGGGGCGAGTCAGGAGCTGACCGCGCAGGCGCAGTGCTCCGGGGAGGCCTCCTGCAGCGCGCACTTCACGCTTGCAAGCACTGATGCCGCGGCGACGCTGGCCGCCTTCGGCTTGCGCGCCGACCTGAGCGCCGCACGCGCCCAGCTGCAGGGCGAGCTGCAGTGGCCGCAGGGCTCGGATGCGCCCCTTGCAACCGTGAGCGGCCATCTCCATATGCAACTCGAAGACGGCGCCACGCACGCAGTGGAGGCGCCCGCGAGCGCGACGCCGTTTGCGCTCTTCCTGGTGCCGGGGCTGCTCACCGCGCTGGCGCCGGAGCCCTCCGAGGCGAAGGGCGAGGCGCCCGCGGTGCTACCGCTGCGCTTCAGCCGCCTGAGCGCGGACTTCGAGCTGCGTGATGGCGACGCGCGCACCGCGAACCTGCACCTGGATGGCGAGGCGGAGATCCTGGTGCGGGCGCGCGTGGGACTGCTGGCGCAAGACTACGACGGCCAGGCCTTCATCCTGCGCGGCGAGGAACGCCTGCCCTCGGCGGTGCGCCGCTTCGGACCCACTCCCAAGGTGGCCGCGCTGTGGCTGTCGCTGCGCGAGTGGTTCACGGGCAGTGCCGCGGAGAATGCGCGCGCGGCGCTGCGTTTGCGGGGCACGTGGAACGACCCCATAGTGATGCCCGCGGAGTGATTGCAGGAGGACACGTCCCCGATGAACGTTGCTGCGATACAGATGACCTCCGGGCCGGATGTCGGGCAGAACCTGGAGCAGGCGCGCGCGCTGCTGGAGGCCGCCGCCGCCCGCGGCGCCGCGCTGGCCGCGCTGCCGGAGAACTTCTCCTTCATGGGACTGAAGGACGCCGATAAGCGCGCGGTCGCCGAGAGTGACGGCAGCGGCCCGGTGCAGGACTTCCTGGCCGCCACCGCGCAGCGCCTGCAGCTGTGGATCGTGGGTGGTACGGTGCCGCTGCGCGCCGGCAGCGACGGCCGCGTGGCCGCCGCCTCGCTCGTGTATGACGCCGCCGGCCGCCGCGTGGCGCGCTACGACAAGATTCACCTCTTCGACGTCGACATCCCGGGGCGCAGCGAGAGTTACCGCGAGTCGGCACACGTGGCTCCCGGCGCCCGTGCCACCGTGATCGACACGCCGGTGGGCCGCCTCGGGCTCTCGGTGTGCTACGACGTACGCTTTCCGGAGCTCTACCGCCACTTAAGTGCCGCGGGGGCACAGCTGCTCAGCGTGCCCTCGGCGTTCACCAGCGCCACCGGGCGCGCGCACTGGGAGACGCTGCTGCGGGCGCGAGCCATCGAGAATCTCTGCTATGTTATCGCGCCGGCGCAGTCGGGCTTTCACCCGAGCGGCCGCGAGACCTACGGCGACAGCATGATCGTCGACTTCTGGGGACGGATCCTGCAGCGCGTGCCGCGGGGCCGCGGGGCTGCGGTCGCCGAGGTCGACCTGGCACGCCAGGCGGGCGTACGTGAAAGCTTTCCTGCGCTCGTTCACCGCACCTTTGCCGAAGGAATATCGCACCCATGAGTGAAGCTGCCGCGAGTGATCCCTTGAGCCTCGCCCGCGAGTTGATCCTGCGCCCGGGGGGCCTGGATGACCGGCGGCTGGACCAGGTGTTCGGCCAGGTGCTCGCGCACTCGGTGGACTTTGCCGACCTGTATTTCCAGCTCGCGCACCAGGAGTCCTGGTCGCTCGAGGACGGCATCGTCAAGGATGGCAGCGCCAGCATCGAGCAGGGCGTGGGGGTGCGCGCCCTGGCCGGCGAGAAGACCGGCTTTGCTTACTCGGACGAGATCATCCTGCCGGCGCTCGAGGAAGCCTCGCGCGCCGCGCGCGCCATCGCGGTGGCCGGCGGGGAACGCCGCGTCAGCGCCTGGCGCGCGCAGGCCGGGCACCAGCTGTACCTGCCCGGGGATCCGGCGGCGACGCTCGCCACCAAGGAGAAGGTGGAGTGGCTCGAGCGCGTCGACCGCGCCGCGCGCGCCCTCGATCCGCGCGTGGTGCACGTGAGCGCCAGCCTGGTCGCCGTGCAGGAAGTGATCCTCATCGCCACCAGCGAGGGCGAACTCGCCGCGGACGTGCGCCCGCTGGTGCGCTTCAACGTGTCGGTGCTGGTGGAGCAGAACGGGCGGCGCGAGCAGGGGTACGCCGGCTGCGGCGGACGCTTCTCGCTCGCCGAACTGGTCTCCGGCGAGCGCCCGCTCGAGCTCGCGCGCGAGGCGGTGCGCCAGGGGCTGGTGAATCTGGAGGCGCTGCCGGCCCCGGCCGGCACCATGACCGTCGTGCTCGGACCCGGCTGGCCGGGAATCCTGTTGCACGAGGCCATCGGCCACGGACTCGAGGGGGATTTCAACCGCAAGGGCACCTCGGCGTTCGCCGGGCGCATCGGGGAGCAGGTCGCGGCCCCCGAGTGCACGGTGGTGGATGACGGCACGCTGTCGCGCCGCCGCGGCTCGCTCAACATCGATGACGAGGGCACGCCCACGCAGTGCACCACGCTCATCGAAAACGGCATCCTCAAGGGCTACATGCAGGACCGGCTCAACGCGCGCCTCATGGGCGTGGCGGCCACCGGCAACGGGCGGCGCGAATCGTTCGCGCACCTCACGCTGCCGCGCATGACCAACACCTACATGCGCCCGGGGCCGCACGCACCGCAGGACATCATCGCCTCGGTCGAGCGCGGCATCTACGCGGTCAACTTCGGCGGCGGCCAGGTGGACATCACTTCCGGCAAGTTCGTGTTTTCCGCCAGCGAGGCCTACGAGATCAAGAACGGCCGCGTCGGCGCGCCGCTCAAGGGCGCCACGCTCATCGGCAACGGACCCGACGTGCTGACGCGCGTGACGATGGTGGGCAACGACCTGAAGCTCGATGACGGCATCGGCACCTGCGGCAAGGACGGGCAGAGCGTGCCGGTCGGCGTCGGTCAGCCGACCCTGCGGATCGACGCCCTCACGGTCGGCGGCACCGCCTGATCCGGCGGCGCGCCCACCACCGCAGCCGTCACAACAGCGGCGCCGCCGCGGCGGCGCCCGCGACATAATCTGACTTGTCGTGAAGCTGTGATTCCCCACACGCCCACGCCGCGGGCGAGTCCGTAACGTGCCTCGGGACATCCTGATTCACGATGAAGGACCACGCGATGTTTTCCGAAGACACGATCGAAGCACCTGCACTGAAACTGCCGGCGGATCTGCTGGCCGAGCTCGGCCGCCGCAAGAAGCAGCAGAGCGACTACCGCGTCGACGGCTGGAAGCCGAGCCTGCTCGAGCGCCTGGCGCGCATGTTGGGCCTCGGCTGACGGGCCTTGCACTGCGGCAATGCCCGCTCGCGCTTTCTGGTTCCAACACTGCCGGCGGCGAGTTAGGATGGCTGCATGCCGCAGTTCTCTCGCCCCGTCTACGAAGGCCTTCCCTGGTTATACATAATCTGCGGGGTGGCGACGCTCGGCGGCAGCTATCTCGTGGCCGCCCACGGGCTGTTGAGCCTGCTGGCCGGCATCCTCGGCCTGCTGCTGCTGCTTGCCGGCGTGGTGGTGCTGCTGCGGCGGCGTGACTACCGCGAGCTGCGCGCACAGTACGCCGACCCGGATTCGCTCGGCCGCAACGACAAGCCCTGACGGGCTTACTTCAGCGGCGCACTCGCGGCGCCGTCTTCTTCTTCGTGAGCCTGTGATCCGGCGACGCCATTCTCCTGCAGCGTCCGCAGCCCCGGTATGGTGTCCGAGAGCGTGGCGCGGGTGCGCGGCGCACGCTCATCGACGTAGATCAGCTCGTGCTTGCCCACCAGCACCACGTCACCGTCGTTGAGGTAGTGACGGCGCACGCGGTTGGATTTCACGAAGATGCCGTTGGTGCTGTTGAGGTCCTCGATGACACACGAGTGCGGCGTGGTTATGACCTGACAGTGATGGCGGCTGATGAAGCGGCTGTCGATGTGCAGGTCGTTGTCCGCGGTGCGCCCGACGATCACCCGCCCGGTGCGCAGCGGGATCTCCTGCACCGTGCGGCCGTCGGTGGCCACCAGCAGGCGCGCCAGCGCGGCGCGGCCGTCGTGCGCGGCGCGGCCATCGTGCGCGGCCCGGCCGTCGTGCGCGGCGCGGCCGTCGTGCGCCGCCGGCGGCTTCGGTGGCGGCAGCCGGTCGGCCTCGGCCGCGTGATGGTGCGGGCGGTGCGCGAAGTCGACCCACTGCAACTCCTGCACCGCGCTCACGATGTCGGCGCGCGTGACGGTATCGCGGTCCGCGGTGAACGCGGCCATCATCGCCGTATCGCACAGGGTGTTGATGAGGCGCGGCACGCCACCGCAGTAGCGGAAAATCTCGGGGTAAGTGTCCGCGGCGAACAGCTCACGGTCACCGGCGCCGGCGACCTCCAGGCGATGCTGGATATAGCCGCGCGTCTCGCTCTCCGAGAGCGTCTGCAGGTGAAAGCGCAGCCGTACGCGTTGCGTCAGCTGCTCGAGCTCCGGCGCGTCGAGCTTGTCGTTGAGCTCGGGCTGCCCGGCCAGGATGATGCGCAGCACCTTCTCCTTGGTGGTCTCCACCCCGGAGAGCAGGCGGATCTCCTCCAGCACGCGCATGCTCAGGTTCTGCGCCTCATCGACGATCAGGAGCACCCGCCGGCCGGCGGCGTACTGCTCGATGAGAAAGTTGTTGAGCGTCGCGATGAGCTCGGCTTTGCGCATCTTGAAGGGCGAGAAGCCGAACTGGGCGAGCACGGCCTGCAGGAAGTCCATCGCAGTCACCTGCGTCTGGTTGATCTGCGCCACCACCACATCCGCCGGCACTTCCTTGAGGAAGGATTCGATCAGGGTGGTCTTGCCCGAGCCGATCTCGCCGGTGATGACGACGAAGCCGTCCGTGAACCAGATCGTCGACTCCATGTACGCCTTGGCGCGCGCATGTTGTTTCGACAGGTACAGGAACTGCGGGTCCGGGCTCAGCCGGAAGGGCAACTCCTTGAGTTTGAAGGGTTCTAGGTACATGCGTGTTGGCTCGCAACCGATGTTACGGGATGCCCACGCCGGCGGCCAAATCCTTGAGTAATTTCAGCGCCCGGGCGTCGCGGCGGGCCGCGGACGCCTCCACCAGGGTGCAATGGCCGACCTTGCGACCCGGCCGGGGCTGCTTGCCATAATCATGCAGGTGCAGGCCGGGGAAGCTCAGCAGTGCGCTGCGCTGCGGGACGGCGCCGATCAGATTCACCATGGCGCTGTGACCGAGGGCGCGGGTGCTGCCGAGGGGCAGGCCGAGGATGGCGCGCAGGTGATTCTCGAACTGGCTGCAGGCGGCCCCCTCGATGGTCCAGTGGCCCGAGTTGTGCACCCGCGGCGCGATCTCGTTGGCGATCAGCCGGCCGTCGCGCACGAAGAACTCGATGGTGAGGATGCCGGTGTAGCGAAAGTGCGCCAGCATGCGGGCCAGGTAGCGCGCCGCCCGCGCCTGCCAGGCTCGCGGCCCGTAGGGGGCCCGCGTCAGACGCAGGATGCCGTGGGCGTGGACGTTGCCGCACAGCGGGTAGACCGCCAGCTCGCCGCGCGTGCTGCGGGCGCCGATCACGGACACCTCGCAGTCAAAGGGCACGCACTCCTCGTACAGCAGTGGCACGGTGCCAAGGCGCAGCCAGGCGCGCTCCACATCGACCGGCGTGCGCAGCACCGCCTGTCCCTTGCCGTCGTAGCCGAAGCGGCGCGTCTTGAGCACCCCCGGCAGGCCGATGGCGGCCACCGCGCGCGTCAGATCGGCGCGCGAGTTGACGGCGCGCCAGCGCGTCGTCGGGATCTTCAGCTTCTCGAACAGGCGCTTTTCCGTGACCCGGTCCTGCCCGGTGGCGAGTGCCGCCACCGGCGGGCAGATGCGCGCCCCGTGCCCGCGGCGCAGGGCGCGCAGGCTGGCGACCGAGACGTTTTCCCAGTCGAAGGTCACGACCTCGCAGCGCCGCGCCAGCTGCCGCAAGAGGCGGGTATCGGTGAAGGCCCCGTGCAGGAGCGGGGCGACCTCCCCGGCGGGCGCATCGCGCGCCGGGTCGAGGCACAGGAAGTCCAGGCCGAGCGGATAGCCGGACAACGCCAGCATGCGGCCGAGCTGGCCGGCGCCCACGATGCCGACCGTCATGTGCGCGGCGTCGCGCGCGGATCGGGATTGCCGAGTACGCCGGCGGTCTGGCGCTCGCGGAACCCCTCGAGCGCGCTGGCGATGGCGGGATGCTTGTTGGCGAGGATCGCCGCGGCGCACAGCGCCGCGTTGGTGGCGCCGGCAGCTCCGATCGCGAAGGTTGCCACCGGCACGCCGGCCGGCATCTGCACGATGGAGAGCAGTGAGTCCAGGCCGCCGAGCGTCTTTGACTGCACCGGCACACCCAGCACCGGCAGGGGGGTCTTGGCGGCCGTCATGCCCGGCAGGTGCGCGGCGCCACCGGCGCCTGCGATCAGGACCTCAAGGCCCCGCGCGCGCGCGCCGGCGGCGTACTCAAACAGCAGGTCCGGCGTGCGGTGCGCCGACACCACCCGCACCTCGTAGGGCACGGCGAGCTTGTCGAGCAGCTCGGCGGCGCACTGCATCGTCTCCCAGTCGGACGCGGAGCCCATGATGATGCCGACGAGCGGTTTCATCACGGCATTGTATCGAACAATGTCCGCAAAGCGCGAAACAACTCCCGGGACGCCGCGCCGCCGCCGCCGCTGCGGGCGCGCTCGCTCTGCGCGGCGCTGACACGGCGCGCCCATTCGCCCACATCGATGCCCGGGCGCCAGCGCGCCAGCTCGGCCAGTCCCGCGGCGCCCTCGAGGATCAGCCGTTCGCGCCAGGATTCGACGCGCTTGAAGCGCTCGGTCTCGCGCGCGTCCTGTGCGCTGCGCGCGGCGAGCGCGGCACGGATCGGTTCCGGGTCCACCTCACGCATCAGCTTGCCGATGTACTGGCGCTGGCGGGCGCCGCCACCGCGGGCGGTGATGCGGCGCGCCTCGCGCACGGCCTCCTTGAGCGCCTCGGGCAGCTGCAGCGCCTCCAGCTGCGCCTCGCGCAGCTGCACCAGGGCCTCGCCCAGGTCCTGGGCGGCCTGAGCGGCGCGCTTGCGCGCGCTCTTGCTCGGCCGCTCGGGCGCTGCCGCGTCGGCCGCTGTGTCCTCATCCGGCCCGTGCTTCACTGTTGCCGCTCTCGTTTCGGTCCGGTGACCGAGGTTGAAATGCCCCTGACTGGTACAATTTAAGCCCAACACCCGCCGCGAATCACGCACGATGACCCCAGCGCAGTCTCCGGAGGCCGTAACGCCGCTCGCCGAAGTCGCCAGCCTCGCTCTGGAGGAGGCGCGTCGGCAGGGCGCATCGCAATGCGAGGCCGACGTCTCGGTGAGCCAGGGGCTCTCGGTGAGCGTGCGGCTGCGCGAAGTCGACACCATTGAGTACCAGCGCGACCGCGGACTGGGTGTCACGGTGTACTTCGGCAAGCGCAAGGGCTCGGCGAGCACCGCGGACCTGGCCGCGGCTGCGGTGCGCGAGACGGTGGAGAAGGCCTGCGCCATCGCGCGCTACACGGCCGAGGATCCCTACGCCGGGCTGATCGAGCCCGAAGCCCTGGCGCACGACATTCCCGACCTGGATCTTGATCACGCCTGGGACCTCACGCCGGAGCGGGCCATCGAGCTGGCGCGCGCGTGCGAGGCGGCGGGACTGGCCGTGGATGCGCGGATCGCCAACTCCGAGGGTGCGTCGGTCAACACGCAGCGCCACACCGGCGTCTACGGCAACTCGCTCGGCTTCCTCGCCGGCTATTCCTCCACCAGTCACTCGGTGAGCGCCTCGCTCATCGCCCAGGACGGCGATGACATGCAGCGTGACTACTGGTACACGCTGGCGCGCGACCCGCACGACCTGGAGGACACCGTGGGCATCGGGCGCATCGCCGGGGAGCGGGCCCTGGCGCGCCTGGGGGCGCGGCGCCTGACGACCCGCAAGGCGCCGGTGGCCTTCACGCCGGACCTGGCGCGCGGACTGTTCCGTTCCTTCATCGGCGCCATCAGCGGACCGAGCCAGTATCGCAAGGCGTCCTTCCTGCTCGAGGCCGCCGGCGAGCAGATCTTCCCGAAGTTCCTCTCCATGCAGGAACGACCCCACATAAAGAAGGGTCTCGCCAGCAGTCCCTTCGATACGGAAGGGGCGGCGACGCACGACCGCGAGCTGGTGCAGCAGGGCGTGCTTGCGGGCTATGTGCTCGGCAGCTACTCGGCACGGCGGCTCGGCCTGAAGAGCACCGGCAACGCCGGCGGCGTCCACAACCTCATCATCTCCGGCGCCGGCACGGCGCTGAGCCACGAGGCGTTCCTGAAGCGCCTCGGCACGGGCCTGCTGGTGACGGAGCTCATGGGCCAGGGGGTCAACGGGGTGACCGGGGACTACTCGCGCGGCGCGAGCGGCTTCTGGGTGGAGAACGGCGCCGTGGCCTACCCGGTGCACGAGATCACGATCGCCGGCAACCTGCGCCCGATGTTCCGCGACATCATCGCGCTCGGTGACGATGTGGATCCGCGCGGCGGCATCCGCACCGGCTCGGTACTGATCGGCGAGATGACGATCGCCGGGGAGTAGCGCGCTTCAGGCGGTGCCGCGGGCGACCGTGAGCGCCGGCCACGGCTCATCGACCAGGTCCCGCAGTGTCAGGTCACCACAGCGGTGGCGCCGCACGTCCTCGAGCGCCGCCAGCAGGCGATCCACCGGCGGCAGCGGCACGTTGCGCGCGGCCGCGTGGCCACTGGCCTGCCGCCGCGCGACGTCGAGGATCTCGTACACGCCGATGCGCCCGATATCACGCGCCGGCAGGATCTCGTCCCACTCGGTGACCAGCACCAGGTTGGCGCGCTCCAGCGTCGCCGCCATCTGGGCCACCGCGATCCCCGGCAGCCCGAGCTCGGTGGCGAGCCGGTTCACCGTCCAGCGCCGCCCGCCGGCGACGTGGCTGCGGCCCACGAAGTACATCAGCTTCAGCGCCAGCTGCTCCAGCTCCACGCTCGAGAGGCGCAGCTGCTGCAGCCCGAGGCGCAGGTACGCCGGGTTCTGCACGTAGAAGGACAGCTGCGCGCCGGCGAGCAGGATCAGCCAGCCGAAATAGGTCCACAGCAGCGCCGCCACCACGAAGGCGAAGCCGGCATAGACGATCGTGAGGCGCGTGGAGAACACCACGAAGGCGGTGAAGAGCTTGCCGATCCCCGCCCACAGCACCCCGGCCACCGCCGCTCCGGTGAGCGCCGCGCGCCAGTGCACCCGGGTGTTGGGAATCATGACGTAGAGCGTCGTGAAGAACGCCGTCACCATGGCGTAGGGCGCGAGCGTCAGGCCGACGCCGCGCAGCCGATGCAGGAACGGCAGGTGCACGACCTCCTGCACCGGCGCACTGGCGAAGGCGGAGTGCAGCATTCCGACAAAGCCGACCAGGATCACCGGCGCTGCGATCAGCAGTCCGGTGTATTCGGCGAGACGGCGCGCGAAGCTGCGCGGCTGGTCGACGTGCCAGAGGAAATTGAAGCTGTCCTCCACCTTCTTGATGGTGCCGACCAGCGTCCAGGCGAGCAGCGCCAGTCCCACCGAGCCCACCACGCCGCTGCTGACGCGGCTGGCGAACTGCAGGATGCGCGTGGTGAGCTCCTGGGCGGCGCCGGGACCGAGCGGGCGGAAGAACTCGAACACGATCGGTTCCAGATCACGTCGCCCGCCGAAGATCTTCAGCACCGCGAAACTGAAGGCGAGCAGCGGGATGACCGCGAGCAGCGTGGTGTACACCAGGCTCATCGCGCGCAGGTTGATCTCCCCGCGCGACAGGTCGCGCAACACCGCGTACGGGTAGCGCAGGATGCGCAAGGCGACACCGAGGGCGCCCGCCCGCGCCGATGCCGGGCCGAAGAAACACCAGTCGAGGAAGGCCCAGATGCGCACCCACATGCCTTCAGGATACATTGCCGGGACGCGGCTGCGGTGTTTCATGACCCGGATTTCAGAATTTCCCCAGCGGATCGTGTGCCTCACGGAGGAGACCACCGAGACGCTGTATCTGCTCGGCGAGGACTGGCGCATCGTCGGCATCTCCGGCTTCACGGTGCGCCCGCCGCGGGCGCGGCGCGAGAAGCCGCGGGTATCGGCCTTCACCAGCGCGCGCACGGAACGCATCATCGAGCTGCAGCCCGATCTGGTGCTCGGCTTCTCGGACCTGCAGGCGGACATCGCCGCCGAGCTGGTGCGCGCCGGCCTCGAGGTGCACGTCTTCAATCACCGCAGCGTGGCGGAGATCCTGCGCATGATCCGCACGCTCGGCGGCATGATCGGCTGCGAGGCGAAGGCGGCCGCGCTCAGCGCTGAACTGGAGGCGGGCCTCGCCGAGGTGCGCGCGCGCGCCGCGGCCCTGGCGCGGCGGCCGCGGGTGTACTTCGAGGAGTGGGATGAGCCGCTCATCAGCGGCATCCGCTGGGTGTCGGAACTCGTGACGCTTGCCGGCGGCGAGGACTGCTTCCCCGAACTCGCCGCCGAGTCACTCGGGCGCAACCGCATCATCGCCGACCCGCTCGAGGTGCCGCGGCGCGCGCCGGACATCGTGCTCGCCTCCTGGTGCGGCAAGAAGTTCCGCCCCGAGCGGCTCGCCGCCCGCCCCGGCTGGCAGGACATTCCGGCGGTGCGCGCCGGTTACCTGCGCGAGATCAAGTCCTCGATCATCCTGCAGCCCGGCCCCGCGGCGCTCACCGACGGCGTGCGCGCCATCCAGGATGTCATCACGGAGTGGGCCGGGCAGCGCTAACGCAGGCCACGCTGCGCGCGGATCACCTCCCACGCCTCGATGATCTGCTGCGTGCGCTGCTTGGCGTGCTCGACCATGGAATCCGGCAGGCCGTTGGCCTTGAGCTTGTCCGGGTGGTGGCGGCTGAGCTGGCGCCGGTACGCCTTGGCGACGTCCTCATCGCTCGCCGCGGGCGTGGTCTCGAGCACGCGGTAGGCCTGCGCGAGCGAGGCCTCGCGGGCACCGGCGGCCTGTTGTCCCGCAGCGCCCGCGGGGCGGAAGGCGCCGCGCTGGATGCGCAGCACCGCCTCCACGTGGGCAAACTCGAAGGCCGAGATGCCGAGCGCGCTGGCCACGCGCTGCATCATCGGCCGCACCGCGCCCTCGAGGTTGTTGCCGGCCAGCGCGGCGCGCACCTGGATCTCCAGGAACACGCGCACCAGGTCGGGGCGTCCGCGGCAGGCGTGCGCGAGCGCGCTGAGCTCGCCCGCAAGATTGAAGCCGGGCTGCTTGCCGGCGGTGAAGCAGGCGATCGCCTGGCGGGTCTGCTCGGCATCGAGGCGCAGCTCCGCCATCACCGCGCGCGCCGCGGCGATCTCCGGTTCCGAGACGCGCCCGTCAGCCTTGGCGAGGTAGCCCATCACATGGAAGGTGGCGCGGAAGAAACGCTCGCTGATCGCGCGCAGATCCTCCTCCGGCAGTGCCTCGGGCGCCGCGGCGCTGTCCTCGTCGAACTGATGCCCGAGCAGCACGCCCAGCGCCGCGCCGATCGGGCCCATTGCGAGCGCGCCCAGGAGCCCGCCGGTGACTTTGCCCATCCATTTCATGGCATCAGGTGCGCGGAGGCTTGCGGATGTGAGTGGGCCAAAGGGCCGCTATAGTACCAAGGCATGCCAGCCGCCACCGTGTACCGCACCCAGCTCTCGGGCCTCTCCCGCATCCACGAAGGCAAGGTGCGCGACATCTATGCCATCGATGAGGCGACGCTGCTCATCGTGACCACCGACCGGCTCTCGGCCTTCGATGTGGTGCTGCCGGATCCGATCCCCGGCAAGGGCGAGGTGCTCAACGGCATCTCCAACTTCTGGTTCGAGCGAACCCGGCAGCTGGTGCCCAACCACCTCACCGGACAGAACCCTGCGAGCGTGGCCCGCAGCGACGAGGAACGTGCGCTGCTGGCCGGCCGTGCGGTCATCGTGCGGCGCCTGCAGGCGCTGCCCATCGAGGCGGTGGTACGCGGCTACCTCATCGGCTCGGGCTGGAAGGACTACCAGGCGAGCGGCCGGCTGTGCGGCATCGCCCTGCCGGCCGGCCTGCGCCAGGCGCAGCGCCTGCCGCAGCCGCTGTTCACGCCGGCGACCAAGGCCGCCGCCGGGGCGCACGATGAGAACATCTCCTTCGAGGCGGTGACGCGGCTCATCGGCGCCGAGGTGGCCTCCCAGGTGCGTGACACGGCGCTCGCGCTGTACGACTTTGCCGCCGCGCACGCGCGGGCGCGCGGCATCCTCATCGCCGACACCAAGTTCGAGTTCGGCCTGGATGCCGCCGGCCGCCTGACGCTCATCGACGAGGTGGTGACGCCGGACTCCTCGCGCTTCTGGCCGGCGGACAGCTACCGTGAGGGCGTAAGTCCGCCGAGCTTCGACAAGCAGTACGTGCGCGATTACCTCGAGACGCTCGACTGGAACAAGCAGGCGCCGGGTCCGAAGCTGCCCGCGGAGATCATCGCGCACACCAGCGCGAAGTACCGCGAGGCCCTGATGCGCCTCACCGGCCCGCCGCAGGCGATCGGGTAGACTTCTGCCATGGCGAGCCCCTGGATAGCCCCGTCGATTCTCTCGGCCGACTTTGCCCGCCTGGGCGAGGAGGTCGACGCGGTGCTGGCGGCTGGCGCCGACCTCATCCACTTCGACGTGATGGACAACCACTACGTGCCCAACCTCACCATCGGCCCGATGGTGTGCGAGGCACTGCGCAAGCACGGCGTGAAGGCCCCGATCGACGTGCACCTGATGGTGCGTCCGGTGGATCGCATCGTCGCGGACTTTGCCGCTGCGGGCGCGACCTACATTACTTTCCATCCCGAGGCGAGCGAGCACGTCGACCGCACCATCGCGCTCATCCGCGAGCATGGCTGCCAGCCCGGACTGGTGTTCAATCCGGCGACCCCGCTGGATTACCTCGACTACACGCTCGAGTACCTGGACATGGTGCTCATCATGTCGGTGAACCCCGGCTTCGGCGGGCAGAAGTTCATTCCGACCACCTTACGTAAGCTCACCGATGCGCGGCGGCGCATCGAGGCCGCCGGCTGCGCGGTACGCCTTGAGGTCGACGGCGGCATAAAGACGGACAACATCCGCGCCGCCGCGCAGGCGGGGGCGGATACCTTCGTCGCCGGTTCGGCGATCTTTGGCAGCCGGGATTACGCGCGCACCATCCGCGAGATGCGCCAGCAGATCGCGCTCTAAAGTCAGCCGTGAGGCGGGGGCGGCGTGGCGCTGCCGGGGCGGGCCGCGCCGCAGCGGTTACTCGTCGTCGTCCTCGTCATCATCGTCGTCCTCATCGTGATCCACCTGGGCGGACGCCTTGGCGGTGGCCGTGCCCGGTTTCGCCGGCACGATCACCGGGCGCGTCTTCATCTTCGGGCGCGCATTGAAGACCACGATGGTTTTGCCGGTGGCCCGCAGCAGGCCCTGTTCCTCCAGCACCTTCAGCACCCGCCCCGCCATCTCGCGCGAGCAGCCCACCAGGCGTGACAGTTCCTGGCGGCTCACCTTGATCTGCATGCCTTCCGGGTGCGTCATGGCGTCCGGCTCGCCGCACAGGTCCATGATCGCGTGCGCCACGCGTCCGGTGACGTCGACGAAGGCGAGGTCGCCGAGCTTGCGGTTGGTGCGATCCAGGCGCGTGGCGAGCTGGGTGGCGAGCTCGAACACCAGTCCCGGGCTCTCCGCGGCGATCTGCCGGAAGCGCGGGTAGGTCATCTCCGCGAGCTCACACTGGTTGCGGGTGCGCACCCAGGCGCTGCGGGTCGGCTGCTCGTAGAACAGGCCCATCTCGCCGAAGAACTGGCCGCGGTTGAGGTAGGCCAGCACCATCTCGTTGCCTTCCTCGTCCTCGATCATCACTTCGACCGAGCCTGAGATGATGTAGTAGAGAACGTCCGGCAGATCTCCCGCGTGGATCACCACGGTCTTCGAGGGCACTGCCCGGATGCGGCAGTAGCTCAGAAACCGGTTTATCGCGGGAATCTCGCTTAACGGCTTCACGTTCTCTTCCATACCGACTCCCCAGAAAGACTTAATGTACACGCACCCGCTTTGTTTGCGGGCTTTATCAGAATCAGATCCAGTACGCGGTGGCGGTCATGACCGCAGCAGTGCGGCGCATGAGTGCGCGCACCGGCCCGGGCAGCGGCACCCCTCCGGCGCTGGTGGCGGTCGCGCCATGTGCGATCTCCTCCGCCCGCATGGTTTCAAGTATCGCACGGCTGCGGACATCACTCGCCGGGAGTCTGCCGAGGTGCGCATCCAGATGGCCCTCGACCTGCCGCTCGGTCTCGGCCACGAAGCCGAGGCTCGCGCGATCCCCGGCGAGCGCTGCCAGCGCGCCGATGGCAAACGACCCGGCGTACCAGAACGGATTGAGCAGACTCGGGCGCGTGGCGAGCTCCTGCAGCCGCGTCTCGCACCAGGCGAGGTGATCCGACTCGGCGCGCGCGGCCTGCAGCAGCAGCGCCCGGGTGCGTTCGGAGCGGGCGAGGAAGGCCTGCCCGTGATAGAGCGCCTGGGCGGCGAGCTCCCCGGTATGGTTCACGCGCATGAGCGCCGCCGCCGTGCGGCGCTCGCTCTCGGGCAGGGGTGTACCTGCCGCGGCCGGCCCGGGCGGGGGTCGGTTGGAGTGCGCCGGCGCAAAGACGGATCGCAGGGCACGATCGGCGGCAGCGATGGCAGAGTCGAAAGGGCGACCGGACACCATATCTAAGGTGTGCATTATAGGCGTATAAACCCGACCCGGACCCCCTACGGGGGTTGAGGGGGGCCGGCGGGGTCGCCCGGGCGCTGCGACTTTGCATTGGGCCACCCGCTTGAGTACACTTCCACGCCTTTTTTGGCCCCGAAAGTCCCCAGGGTTCCCCTGCGGCGTCGGGCCACTAGCCAATGAGTGAGCTATGAAGACCGTATTTGCCAAGCCCGGCGCCGTCCGGGGCGATTGGTTCCTCGTCGACGCCAAGGATAAGACCCTCGGGCGCCTGGCCTCGCAGATTGCCCATCGCCTCAAGGGCAAGCACAAGGCTGACTACAGCCCGCACGTCGACATGGGCGACCACATCGTCGTCGTCAACGCGCAGAAGATCCGCGTCACGGGCCGCAAGCTCACCGACAAGATCTACTACCACCACAGCGGTTACATCGGCGGCATCAAGTCGATCGCGCTCGAGAAGCTGCTCGCCGAGCACCCCGAGCGCGCGATCGAGTTCGCGGTGAAGGGCATGCTGCCGAAGAACCCCCTGGGGCGGCGCATGTTCAAGAAGCTGCACGTGTTCGGCGGTGGCGAGCATCCGCACCAGGCCCAGCAGCCCAAGCCGCTCGAGATTCAATAGGACCGAAATTAAATGCCAGCGACCCAGAATCATTACGGCACCGGCCGGCGCAAGACGGCCACCGCGCGCGTGTACCTCAAGCCCGGCAGCGGGCGCATCACGGTCAACGAGCGCCCGCTCGATGAGTTCTTCGGCCGCGAGACCGGGCGCATGATCGTGCGCCAGCCGCTGGAGGCGGTGAAGCTCACCAGCAAGTTCGACATCACCGTGAAGGTCGATGGCGGCGGCATCACCGGCCAGGCCGGCGCCATCCGCCACGGCATCACCCGCGCGCTCATGGAGTACGACGAGAGCCTGCGCAAGACGCTGCGCGATGCGGGCTTCGTCACGCGCGATGCGCGCGAGGTCGAGCGCAAGAAGGTCGGGCGCCGCAAGGCCCGCCGCGGACCGCAGTACTCGAAGCGTTGAGTCGCCAGCGGGCCGCGGGGCTGCGCCGCGCTCCGTCGAGCGACTCGATATCCCGCCACACTTGGGGGATCGTCTAGTGGTAGGACAACGGACTCTGACTCCGTTTACCTAGGTTCGAATCCTAGTCCCCCAGCCAAACGACAGGGCCCGCTCACCAGAGCGGGCCCTTGTCGTTTACGGCGCTCACCTACAGACCCGCGCACGCGGGCAGGCGGAGCATCCGCTTTTGGACGCAGGAGAGCCACATGCCCCGCGGCGACAAGTCCAAGTACTCACCCAAGCAGAAGCGCAAGGCCGAGCACATCGAGGAGAGCTACGAGGCGCGTGGCCTGGATCCGGGCGAAGCGGAAGCGCGGGCCTGGGCTACGGTCAACAAACAAAGCGGCGGCGGTGAGCGCTCCGGCAGCGGGCGAACCACGCCGGCAGCGGCGAAGGCGCGCGCGCGCGAGGATTCCGCGCGGCGGGCGGTTGCCACCAAGCACGGCCACTCGCCCAATCGCGGCCGCATGACGGCGCGGCGCACGCGGCACGCCCCCGCCTGAAGCCTGCAGGCGGAAGGCCCGGCGACGACGGGACCTTCCGCTGAAGCGTTGGCGCCGGCACTACTCGGCGAGCATTGCCGTGACCTGCGGCTTGGCATGCTCGCCGTTGTAGATCTGGGTCAGCATCGGGCTGTGCACGGCCGTGACGGCGTCATCCATGGTGTGGGTGTAGCAGTCAGTCCACAGCCGCTGCTCATCGAGGGTGTGGCCTTCCTCGCCGCAGACGAAGCGCGCGGCGCCGCGGATGCGGTGGTAGAGCGTGCGGGCGCCGGTTTCGGTCGACAGGTTCAGGTCCCCGTACTTCACGGTGAGCTTGTGCGCATTGCGCGCGGTCTGCGCCTGCGCGTTGCCCATGAGCAATGCCGCACAGACGACGGCCAGGGAGCCGCATGACCAGCGGCGGATCGATTTGCGAGTGTCCATCTACGGTCCTCCAGGTTGCATCAAAGGGAACCGCGGGCGCGGCGCGCAGCAATCGAGTTGCGGCGCGTGGCCTCTAGTTCCTGTGCTTGATTTGATGCTCCGGGAGTGAAAAAGGACAAAGACCTGGCGCAAAGCGGGCCCGTAACGGGCGCGAGCGGGACAAATCGCGCCCCGGGCGGGCCGAAAGTTTCAGTGTTATGACGCGCCGCGCCTGGGGCGCGCGCCGCATTTAAACGCGGCGCACGCTGCAAGCGTCAAAGGACTCCGACCGGCGCAGCGCGCCGGCAGTTCATCGCAACTTATCGACGATGACGATCGGGTCGAGCCTGAGATCACCGACGTTGATGCTGTACTCGTAGAACGGCGGCATCGCTCCGGCCTTCGCCCGCGCCGTCACCGCGAACCTGCCGCTGGCGTCGCGCTTCGCCGTAAACGGGCCCCAGGGCTGCTTGTCGCCGCCGAGCTGCACGAAGCTCACCTGGAACTCCTGCTCGCCTTCCCAGCGCACCTCGTCGCGCGGGGTGATGCGCAGCGCGCCGCCGTTGGGGGTCGCCCACACGGTGCCCTCGGCGACATGGATCGTCACGGTGTGCGAGCAAATGGCGGGCGCGATGCGCACCTTGGAAATGATTTCCTGGGCCGGACGCTTGGCGCGCTTGCCGCGCACCTCGCTGCTGCGGGGGGATTCAGCCATGGACCTTCTCCTTCGCGTTTGATGTTGAATGTTTGACGTGGACCGGTCGGATCGGAACTCTCACACTTGCGGGGACTTGTCGGCGCCGCCGACGAGCTTGCGGAAACGGGCATCGCCGCGCAGGCTCGCGAAGTCCGGCGCGGCGAGTATCAGTTGCGGGGCGTAGCCAAGCTCGACCGCGTGGCTGAGCTCCTCCAGGGCACGGTTCGCATCCCCGCGCTCCAGTGCCACGAGGGCGCCGTAGTAATGCACGTACGGGTCCTCGGCGCCGAGTGCGCGCGCGCGTTCCACGTAGTGCTCAACCTCGCCCGTCTCACCGGCGCGCTCGCTGTAGTAGGCAAGCTGCATCCACGAGACTGCATCTTTGGCGTTGATCGCAAGGCTGCGCTGCGCGAGGGCGATGGCGCGGCGGTAGTCGTCGCGCGCCTCGGCGCGGCTGGCGCTGATCTGCCACCGCGCGTCGGCCAGGTTGCCCCAGACGCGGTGGTCCTGCGCGGCCAGCTCGGTGCCGCGCGTGAACATGCGCACCGCGTTCGGGTAGCGGCCGAGGAAGTAGTACACGGTGCCGAGGTTTGAATAGGCGCTGCGCGAGGGCTCGATGGCGAGCGAGCGCTCGAAGGCCGCCGCCGCCGCGGGGAAATCCGCCGTCATGATGTAGGCGGCGCCGAGGTTGTTCAGCGCGAGGGCGCTTGCCGGCACGAGCTCCGTGACGCGCTGGTAGATCGGCACCGCCGCGGCCGAGCGCCCCTGGCGGAAGAAAAAGTTCCCGAGCGCGGTCTGTGCATACCAGTAGGTCGGCTCGGCCTCGACCGCCTGGCGGAAGGCGCGCTCGGCGTCGTCGTGGTGCTGGCCTCCCTCGAGCGCCTCGCCCAGCCCGATGTAGCCGTCGGCGTTTTCCGGGTCGGCGCGGATCAGCTCGCGGTAGAGCGCGGCGGCCTGCTCATTGCGGCCGCTGACGAGGTAGAGGTGCGCCAGGGCCAGGGAGACCTCACGCAGCGAGTGATCCAGCTTCAGCGCCTGGCCGCAGGCCTCCTCGGCCTTCGCGACCAGCTGCGCGTCGCGCGTCGCGTCATAGCCGGCCGCGAAGCGCTCGCACAGGCCGGCGTAGGCGAGCGCGAAGCGCGGATCCAGGGCAAGTGCGCGCCGGAAGTTGTCCTCCGCCTGTTCGAGTTCCGCGTGGCCCGCGTGCCCGCGCAGCATGGCAAGGCCCGCAAGGTAGGCATCGAACGCGTCGACCTGCGTGGTCGGGGGCTGCGCGCTCCGCTGCGCCAGCTCGTTCGAGAGCACCAGCCGCAGCGTGCCGATGATCGAGCGTGCGAGGTCGTCCTGGATCGCCACCAGGTCCTGCCAGGTGCGGTTGTAGGTCTGCGACCAGACGTTGTAGCCGGAAGCCGCGTCGATCAGCTGCGCCGTGACGCGCAGCTGGTTGCCCTCGCGCATGACGCTGCCCTCGAGCACGTGACGCACGCCGAGTGTCTGGGCGATGGTGCGCACATCCTTGTCGCGGTCCCTGAAGGAGTAGGCCGAGGTGCTCGAGGCGACGCGCAGGCCGCTGATACGCCCGAGCCGCGCCGACAGTTCCTGCGCGAGCCCGTCACCCAGGTAGGCATTGCCGTCCCCGGGGGTCACGTCCACCAGGGGCAGCACCGCGATCGTGCGCGGGGGCTGCACCGTCACCGTGCGCGCATCCGCCGCGACGGGGGCCGGGCTCCTGAGGTAGCGCGTCACGCCCCACGGCAATGCCAGAAGCACGAGCACCGCCGCGACGCCCGTGATCCAGGTGAGCGGGCTGCGCAGCGGGGGCAGGGTTGCGCCAGCGACCCCGTCCATGGCCGCCGTCGGCGGCACACCCGCAGCGGCCGCGCCTGCGGGGACGGGCGGTGCCGGTGCCGGGCCGGAGGACTCCTGCGGCGGGGCGGCGCTGCGCGCGGGCAGAGGCTGGTGGGCTGCCAGGGGCTGCACGCTTGCGATCATGCGGTAGCCGCGCCCGCGAACGCCGGTGATGTAGTGGGGCGCCTGCGGGTCGTCCCCCAGGGCGCTGCGTACCAGCTTCACGCGCTGGCTGATGGTCTCGGGGGTGATGACGAGCCGCGGCCACACCTGCGCGGAGAGCTGCTCGAAGGTGACCAGATTGGGCGCCGCGCGCGCCAGCGTCAGCAGCAGCGCGAACGACAGATGGGGTAGGGGGATGTCCACGCCGGCGCGCGTCACACGCTGCTGGCCCACGTCAAGGATCAGATCGTCGATCTGATAGCCCGTCTCGTCCGGGTCGCTCGGTGCGGGAGGGCGGTGTTCCATGCCCGGTACATCTTTTCCGGGTGCGGTTCATGAGGTGACCGCTTCCGAGTGATGTTACGCCCGAATGCGCCATGGCGTCCTCCCGGCCGACCGGCGCACCCGTCCGGGCCTGCATGGCCTGGCCCGGACGGATGTGCGGTACCAACTTCACTTTGCCAGCATGGCCGTCACGGTGGGGCTCGTGCCGGTGTGCACCTGGGTGAGCAGCGGGCTGTTCACGCGGCCGACGGCATCGTCAACGGCCTCGTGCACGCAGCGCTTCCACAGCCTGATGTCCGTCAGCGAGGAGCCCTCGTAGCCGCACGCCCGCTTGGCGGCGCTCTTGATGCGCCCGTACAACGCGCTGGCGCCGGCCGTGCTCGAGAGGTTCAGGTCCGCATAGCTGACCTTGATGCTGACGGGTGCCGAGATCAGGTCGCTGGCCACCACCTGGGTGGTCCCGATGAGCGACAGGGTGCTGAGCGCGGCGGACAGGAAGGCGGTGCGATAGATCGACTGAATGTTCATTGCGGTTCTCCGGTTCGGTTTGGAAACACCGTTGGGGTTGGCCAACGTCCGCAAGCAAGGTATGCATCCCCGGCCGGCGCCGCATGAAGCTCGGGTGAAGCATCGTGAAGGTTCGGTGATGGAGGGCAAAGACTGCGTGAAGAACGCGCAGGCCGCGGCTCCGCTAAGGGGGGAATGAACGCCAGCGGCGTGTGCGGGGGCTCGCGGGGGGCCGATTCGCCGGCTACGGCCGCGCCGCGGGCGACTCAGTCAGCGGCTCTGTACGCCCTGCGGGGTGCCCACCAGCAGCACGTCTGCCGGACGCGCGGCAAAGAGACCGACGGTCACGACCCCCGCGAGCTGGTTGAGGTCGGCTTCGAGTGCCACCGGATCGGGGATCGAGAGGCCGTGGACGTCCAGGATGGGATTGCCGTTATCGGTGATGCGCCCTTCGCGCCATACGGGGCGGCCGCCGCGCGCGATCAGCTGCCGTGCGACGTAGGCGCGGGCCATGGGGATGACCTCGATCGGCAGGGGAAATTTGCCGAGCGTCTTCACGATCTTGGTTTCGTCCACGATACAGATGAAGCGGCGCGCGACCGCCGCCACGATCTTCTCGCGGGTGAGGGCGCCCCCGCCCCCCTTGATCAGCTGGCGCGCCGGCGTGGCTTCATCGGCGCCGTCGATGTAAAGGTGCAGCTCCGTCACCTCATTGAGGTCGACGACGTGGATGCCGGCGGCCCGCAGGCGCGCGCTGCTCGCCTCGGAGCTCGACACCGCGGTGTCGACCCGGCCCGGAGCTGCGGCCAGGGCCTCGATGAAGAGATTGACGGTGGAGCCGGTGCCGACGCCGATCAGCGCGCCCGCGGGCACCAGTTCAAGGGCTGCGTGTGCCGCGCGCCGCTTCTGCGCGTCGGTGTCCATCGTCATGGCGGACCTCGGGAAACAGCTGGATATATAGAGCCAGGCAGCGACCCCCAGAAACGACTGTGCCCGCGTCAGCGGCGGGCACAGTCCTCGAAACTGACTCGGCGGCCACTTGCGCGACCGCCGAGTGATCAGGCCTATTTCTTCTTCGCAGCTTTCTTCTTGGCCTTCTTCTTTGCCTTCGCCATGTTGGCTCTCCAATTAATTAACGGGTTAGTCCGGGGTCCGAGTATATACACGCGAATCAAAATTACAAGCGAGCACACCCGCAAGTGTGGTAGGCGCAAGAGATCGTGATGGCGGCGATGAGCGCGGTGCGCATCACTCGAGCGCGAGAATGAACTTCCAGTGCGCCGCTTCCACCGGCGTGATCGACAGACGATTGCCCCGGCGCAACAGCACCATGCCCTTGAGTTCCCTGTGCTCGTGCGCGCGCAGTTCCTCGAGCGCGATGGTGCGCGCGAGGCGGCGCTTGAGCTGCACGTCCACCATGAACCAGCGGGGCGCCTGCGGATCGCTCTCGGCATCGTAGTGGTGGTGCTTGCGATCGAAGGCGGTGGGGTCGGGGTAGGCCTCCTTCACGATCTGCATGACGGCGACGATGCCCGGCACCTCGGTGCTGGAGTGGTAGAGGAAGGCCTGGTCGCCCTTCTTCATCTCGTCCCTGAGCATGTTGCGCGCCTGGTAGTTGCGCACCCCGTCCCAGGCGGTCGTGCGGCGCGGTGCGGCCGCCAGGTGCTCGAGGCCGAAGGTGCCAGGCTCGGTCTTCATCAGCCAGTAGCGCATCGGATGATCTCCTTGTCGGTGATGACGGCATCCATGAGCACGTCGTGGGCCGCAGGCGCGATGCGCTCGAGTTCCTGGAAGGCGTACCCGAGTCCGATCAGCCGGGGCGCGTGCCAGGCGCTGCGGAAACGACGGAACGCGAAGGCACGGTCGTAGAAGCCCCCGCCCGTGCCGAGGCGCAGGCCGTGGCGGTCAAAGCCCACCAGCGGCAGGAACACCAGGTCCAGCCAGCGTGCCTTGATCATGGCGGCGCCTTCGGGCTCCTCGATCCCGAGGCGGTTGCGGCGCAGGGCGCCGCGCATCTCGATGAAGCGCATGCCGCGTGCGGAGCGCGGCCGGTCGATGCGCGGCAGGTAGAGCTGGCAGCCGCGCCGCTGCGCCAGCTCGATCAGCGGGGCGGTGTCCAGCTCGCTCGGCAGTGATGCGTACACCGCGATGCGCCACCCGGCCTTCAGGTGCAGGCCGCGGTCGACGTTGCGGGCGAGCCGGTGCGCGGCGTGCGCGCGCTCCCCGGGCGTGACGGCGCGGCGGCGTGCCACGAGGCTCGCCCGCAGTGCTCTGCGGGCGGCGTTGAGGGAGGAATTAGGTAGCGTCACCCGCGAATGCCGGTGCGAACCGTTGCTCTCGAACCAGAGCAACAGGTGGGACGAGCTGCGGCAGGTAAGGCTTCCCGCTCGAATGCGGACATGCACAGTGCTGCACACAAGCCCAAAGTCCCGAGGGTGTTTCCATTAGGGTCCGAGGTAACCCGGTCCGCTTGTCGAACACCGCAGGCGACGCGAGGAACACTCTACACCAAGGCTGTGTGGCGTGCTTGTAGGGGAAGCACGACTTTTCTCACAGTTCCAGCTGCTGACCCTTCGCCAGAGCGCCTTCCACGCGCTCGCGCAGCGCGCGCACGCGGGTGCCGACCCCGCTGTCGAGCTTGGTCTCGCGGTCCTTGGTCTTCAGGAACTCGTGTGCCAGGTTGAGCGCGGCCATCACGGCGATGCGGTCGAGTCCCACGACCTTGCCGCTGTCGCGGATTTCGCGCATGCGCCCGTTCAGGAACTCGGCTGCGTCCAGCAGCGCCGAGCGTTCCTCGTAGGGGCAGGCCACGATGTACTCCTTCTCCATGATGCGCACGCTCACGCGCGCCGGCTCGCCCCGGCTCATGTACCGTGCTCCAGGGTCTTCAGGCGCCCGATCATGGCTTCCACACGCGTGCGCACCTGCTCGTTCTTGTGCATGAGGCTGGCGCGCTCGCCCGCCAGGGACTCGTGCCGGGCACGCAGCGCGCGGTTCTCGTCCTTCAGGTGCTCCAGGACCGCCACCAGTTCCTCGATCCGCTTGGTGAGGCGCGTGAGCTCAAGATCCAGTTCTGTTTTTTTGGTGTCGCTCATGGATTTGACTATATGGCCGCAGCTTTCGCCGGGTCAATTATAATGAGCCGCTTAACATGATGCAGCCTGACTACGCCGACACGCAGCACTTGCTCGCGCAGGAGCACTCGCTGGCCGACGCCGCCGAGGCGCATGGCACGCTCGCCGGGTGCCTGTGCGGCGCGTCCGGCTATCGCTTCGAGGACTGGCTGAAGGAGATCCTGCCCGAGGGGCGGGCGACCGGGGCCGCGACGCACCACCTGCGCGAACTCTACGATGCGACGGTGGCGGCGCTCATCCAGCCGGACATGGAATTCACCCCGCAGCTGCCCGATGACGAGGCGCCGCTCGAGGAGCGCACCGCCGCGCTCGCCCACTGGTGCCAGGGTTTCCTCTACGGACTGGGCGCGGGCAGCATTACCGATGCGAGCCAGCTGCCCGGGGAAGTCGGTGAGGTAGTGCGCGACTTCATCGAGATCAGCCACGCCGCGGTCGATGCGGAGTCGGGCGAGGAGTCCAACGAGAACGCCTACACCGAGCTCGTCGAGTTCGTGCGCGTCGGGGTGCAGCTGCTGTTCGAGGAGCTCGCAAGCGCGCGCCGCCCGGGCGCACCCACCGCGACGCCGCTGCACTAAAAGTCCGCACGGGAGCCTGCGCGATCATGGCGAGAGATGAGTTCGCGCGCCGCCGCCGCCAGCTGATGCGCCTCATGGGGCGCGACTCGATCGCGGTGCTGCCGGCCGCGCCGGTGCGCCACCGCAACAGCGACGTCGAGTACCCGTACCGCCAGGACAGCGACTTTCAGTACCTCACCGGGTTCGGCGAACCCGAGGCGGTCGCGGTGCTGGTGCCCGGGCGCACCCAGGCCGAGTACATCCTGTTCCTGCGCGAGCGCGACCCGCAGCGTGAGGCCTGGGACGGCAAGCGCGCCGGCCCCGCCGGCGCCAAGCGCGACTACGGCGCCGACGATGCCTTCCCGGTCAGCGACATGGACGAGATCCTGCCCGGCCTGCTCGAGAACCGCACGCGCGTGTTCTACACCATGGGGGTGTACGCGGACTTTGACCAGCGCGTGGTGGGCTGGGTCAACGGGCTGCGCACCCAGGCGCGCAACGGGCGCCACCCGCCGCAGGAGTTCGTGGCGCTCGATCACGCCCTGCACGACATGCGCCTCTACAAGTCGCGCGCCGAGCTCGAACTGCTGCGTACCTCGGCGCACATCGCCGCGCGCGCCCACCAGCGCGCCATGCGCTTCTGTCGCCCCGGGGCCACCGAGTACCAGGTCATGGCCGAGCTGCTGCACGAGTTCCGCCGTCACAATGCCGATACCGCCTACTACCCGATCGTCGGCGGCGGCGCCAACAGCTGCATCCTGCACTACCGCGACAACGACCAGCCGCTGCAGGCCGGCGACCTGCTGCTGATCGATGCGGGGTGCGAGTACGAGTGCTACGCCTCGGACATCACGCGCACCTTCCCGGTGAACGGGCGCTTCACCCCCGAGCAGCGCGCCGTCTACGAGGTGGTGCTGGCGGCGAACCGCGCCGCGATCGCCAAGGTGCGTCCCGGCAACCACTGGAACGACCCGCACGAGGCGGCGGTGCGCGCCATCACGCAGGGCCTGGTGAAGCTCGGCCTGCTCAAGGGCCGCGTGCCCTCCCTGATCAAGAGCGGCGCCTACCGGCGCTACTTCATGCACCGCACCGGGCACTGGCTCGGCCTCGACGTGCACGACGTCGGCGACTACAAGGTGGGGGACGAGTGGCGCGTGCTCGAGCCGGGCATGGCGATGACCGTGGAGCCGGGCATCTACCTGCCGGCCGGCGGGCGCGGGGTGCCCAAGCGCTTCCGCAACATCGGCATCCGCATCGAGGACGACGTGGTCGTGACCAAGCGCGGCGCGGAGGTGCTGACGGCGCGCGCGCCCAAGGACCCCGACCAGATCGAAGCCCTCATGGCGCGCGGCTGAGCGGCTGATGAGCACCTCCCGCCCCGCGCTCGAGGTCGACGTCGCCATCGTGGGAGGCGGCATGGTGGGGGCGAGCCTTGCGGCGGCCCTCACCGGCACCGCGGTACGCGTGCTCCTGATCGAGAACGTCCCCTTCGGCGAGGTGCGGCAGCCGAGTTTCGATGAGCGCACCACCGCGCTCGGCAATGCCAGCCGCCGCATCCTCGGCGCGCTCGGCCTGTGGGACGAGCTCGCGCAGGAGGCCGGCCCGATCCGCTCGATCCACGTCTCGGATGCCGGCCACTTCGGCTTCGCGCGCCTGGAGGCGCGCGAGCAGGGCCTCGAGGCCTTCGGTTACGTGGTGGCCAACCGCGCCCTGGGGGCCGCCCTGTGGAAGAAGCTCAGCGGCGCAGCGCAGCTCACCCTGTGCGTGCCGGGGCGGGTCGAGGCACTGCAGATCGCTGCTGCGGGGGTGCACCTCGGCGTGGCCGGCGCCGATGGCGGGGTACGCGAGTACCGCGCACGCCTGGTGGTGGGGGCCGATGGGGCGCACTCGCAGGTGCGCGCCGCGGCCGGCATCGGCGCGGCCATCGAGGATTACGAACAGGTGGCGCTGGTGGCGAACGTGGCGAGCGATCAGCCGCACGGGGATCGCGCCTTTGAGCGCTTCACCCCGCACGGCCCGCTCGCGGTGCTGCCGCTGCACAACGGTACGCTCGCGGTGGTGTGGGCCTGCACGCCGGCGAATGCGCAGCACCTGCTGCAACTGGATGATGCCGCCTTCCTGGCGCGGCTGCAGGCCGCGTTCGGCTGGCGCGCCGGACGCTTCACGCGCGCCGGTACGCGCGCCTCCTACCCCCTCAGGCTCACGCGTGCGGCCGCCCCGGTGGCCGCGCGCACGGTGCTCATCGGCAACGCCTCGCAGGCGCTGCACCCGGTGGCGGGGCAGGGATTCAACCTGGGCCTGCGCGATGCGGCGATGCTCGCGGAAGTCATCGCGGCAGCCCCCGGCGATGCCGGCGCCCCCGAGCTGCTGCAGACCTTCGCCGCATGGCGCGCGCGCGATCGCAGCGGCGTAGTGCGCTTCACCGATGGACTGGTGAAGCTGTTCGGTGATGCGCGCCCCGGCATGGGGCTGCTGCGCAACCTGGGACTGCTGCTGTTCGACCTCGCGCCGCCGGCCAAGGGCGCGCTCGCCCGCCTCAGCGCCGGCTTTGGCGGCCACGTCCCGCGCCTGGCGCGCGGACTGCCGGTGCGCCGTGGCTGAGGTCGCGGTCGTCGGCGGCGGCCCGGTCGGGGCGTGCGCGGCGACGCTGCTCGCCCGCGCCGGCGTGGCCGTCACGCTGCTCGAGCCGCAGCTGCCGCAGCCTCCGGCACCCGGCAGCCCGCTCGATGCCCGCGTGGTGGCGCTGTCGCGCGCCAGCGAGAAGCTGCTGAGGGCCGCCGGCGCCTGGGAGGGCATCGCCGGGGAGCGCCTCGCAAGCTACGAGCGCATGTGCGTGTGGCACGAGAGCGTGGCCGCGGAGAGCGCCGCCGCCCTGGTCTTCGAGGCCGCGGACGTCGGCGAACCGAACCTCGGCTACATCCTGGAGAACCGCCTGCTGCAGGCGGCACTGCTGCAAGCCTTCAGCGCCGCCGGCGGGCAGCTGCTGCGCGCCCCCCTCGCGGGGCTTACGCTGAACGCCGACGGCGTCACGCTCAGCACCGAATCCGGCGAGGTGCGGGCGCTGCTCGTCATCGGGGCCGACGGGGCGCACTCGACGGTGCGCGCGGCCGCCGGCCTGGGCGCCGACACGCACGACTACCGTCAGCTCGCCATCATCGCCAACATCAGCACCGAGAAGCCCCACCGGCACACCGCCTGGCAGCGCTTCATGCGCGACGGCACGCTCGCCCTGCTGCCGCTCTGCGACGGTGGCAGCTCGATCGTGTGGTCGGCGGATGAGGCGCGCGCGCAGGCGCTGCTCGGTACGGGCGAGGCCGGGTTCGCCGAGGCGCTCACGCAGGCCTCGGACCGCGTGCTCGGCGCGACGCGCCTCACCAGTGCGCGCAGTTCGTTTGTCCTGCGACACCTCGCGGCCCCGCGCTACGTCACCGAGCGCGTGGCGCTGATCGGCGATGCCGCCCACGTGGTGCATCCGCTCGCCGGCCAGGGCGTGAATCTCGGCCTCATGGATGCCGCGGTGCTCGCCGAGCAGGTGCTCGCGGCGCGCGCCGAGCGCGAGGATCCGGGGGCGCTGCGGGTGCTGCGCGGCTACGAGCGCTGGCGCAAGAGCGAGGTGGCGTTCATGAGCGGTGCCATCGATGCCTTCGACCGCCTGCTCGCCCACGGCACCGGCCCCGCCGCGCGCCTGGCGCAGTCGGGCCTCGGGCTGGTGAACCGCGCTCCGGAGCTGCGGCGCTTCTTCATTCGCAGGGCGCTCGGCACGAGCGGGGATTTGCCGCGGGCGGCGCGCTGAAGCGCGCAGGACGCGTGGCGAGAAACACCCCGAGCGCGGCGAGCGCGATGCCGCCGGCCTGCAGCACGCTTAAGGGTTCGCCGAGCACCAGGTAATCCAGCAGCGCCGTGACCGGGGGCATCAGGAAGAACAGCGCCGCGACCTGGTTCACGGCGCCGCGTCGCAGCAGCAGGAAGAAGAGCGCGAAGCCGCCGACCGAATTGACCAGGATCAGCCAGCCGAGAGCTGTGCGCAGCGCCGCGGAGCCATCGGCGCGCAGGCCCTCGTGCAGCGCCAGCGGCAGGAGCAGCACCGTGGCAACGGCGTGTTGCAGCGCAAGTCCGCTGCGCACGTCCACGCTGGAGGCGAAGCGCTTCTGGTACACCGTGCCGGCGCTGATCGCCAGCAGGCTCACCAGCACCGCGAGGTAGGCGCCCAGCCCGGCGCTCACGTCGAGGTGGATGCCTTCCCCGACCGCGAGGGCGACGCCGCCGAAGCCGCACGCGAACCCCACCCACTGCCGTGCCCGCACCGGCTCGCCGAGCAACAGCGCGAACAGCGCGGTCACGATCGGCATGATGCCGGTGACGAGCGCGATCAGCCCCAGGCTCACCCCGCGCGCGGCGGCGAAGTACACGCACCCGAACTGCAGCGCGAGCGAGGTGGCGCCGACGACGGTGCTGTGCAGCAGCTCGCGGCCGCGCGGCCAGGCGGCGCGCGCCAAGAGCGCGAGCAGCGCGAAGATCAGTCCCGCCCCGCCGAAGCGCAGCACCAGGAGCGTGAAGGGCGGGCAGTGGCCGAGGGCGATCTTGGCGGTGGGGTAGCCGGTGCACCACAGCAGCACGAACGCCGTGCCGAGTGCGCCGGCGGGCAGGCGCGCGTGCCCGGCCGCGGCGCCGCCGGTCCCTGGCCCGGAAGGATTCAACTGAGGGGGATCAGGTCAACCTTCGCCGCGCACACGAAGTCGTTCTCCGACAGGCCGCGCACCGCGTGGGTCGTGAAGGTGACGTGGCAGTAGTTGTAGCCCACCTCGAGGTCCGGGTGGTGATCCTCGATGTTGGCCACGTGCGCGAGCGCGTTGACGAAGCTCATGGTGCGGTAGAAGTCCCGGAAGGCGAACTCGCGGCGGATGGCGCGCGCCTCCGCCGTCAGCGCCCAGCCGGTGGAGACCTGCTGCAGGAGTTTCTCGGCAGCCGCGCGCGTCAGCGGCGCCATGCCGCCCTCGCAGGGTTTGCACCGGCGGCTGGCGAGCGCGCTCACGGGCCGCTCACGCGCGGGTAGCTGCGCGCCACGTACTGCTCGACGATGTCCTGGAACTCTTCCGCGATGCGCTCGCCCTTGAGCGTCACGGTCTTCTGGCCATCCTCGTACACCGGCGCCACCGGACGCTCGCCGGTGCCCGGCAGGCTGATGCCGATGTTGGCGTGCTTGCTCTCGCCCGGGCCGTTGACCACACAGCCCATGACGGCCACCGTCATCGCCTCGACCCCGGCGTATTCGCGCCGCCACTGCGGCATGCGGTGGCGCAGATGGCTCTGGATGCTCTGCGCGAGTTCCTGGAAGTAGGTGCTGGTGGTGCGCCCGCAGCCCGGACACGCCACCACCATCGGGGTGAAGGCGCGCAGGCCCATGGTCTGCAGCATCTCCTGGGCGACGATCACCTCCTGGCTGCGGTCGCCGTTGGGCTCGGGCGTCAAGGACACCCGGATGGTGTCGCCGATGCCCTGCTGCAGCAGCACCGCCATGCCGGCGGTGGAGGCGACGATGCCCTTGGACCCCATGCCCGCCTCGGTGAGACCCAGGTGCAGCGGGTAATCGCAGCGGCGTGCCAGGTCGGAGTAGATGGCGATCAGGTCCTGCACGCCGCTCACCTTGGCCGAGAGGATGATGCGCGCGTGCGCCAGTCCGAGTTCCTCGGCGCGCGCGGCACTGGTGAGTGCGGACTGCACCACCGCCTCGCGCATGACTTCCTGCGCGGTGCGCGGGGCGGGCAGCCGGGAGTTCTCGTCCATGAGGCGCGTCAGCAGCTCCGGGTCGAGGCTGCCCCAGTTGACGCCGATGCGTACCGGCTTGTCGTAGCGGATGGCGGTCTCGATCATTTCCGCGAACTGCGGGTCGCGCTTGCTGCCGCGCCCCACGTTGCCCGGGTTGATGCGGTACTTGGCCAGCGCCGCGGCGCACTCGGGGTACTCGCGCAGCAGCTTGTGGCCGTTGAAGTGGAAATCGCCGATGAGCGGCACGCGCACCCCCAGGGCATCGAGGCGTGCGCGAATGGGGGCCACGGCCGCGGCCGCTTCGGCGCTGTTCACCGTGATGCGCACCAGCTCGGAGCCCGCGCGCGCCAGGGACTGGACCTGGGCCGTCGTGGCCGCGATGTCCGCGGTGTCGGTATTGGTCATCGACTGCACCACGATGGGTGCACCGCCGCCGACCCGGACCGGGCCGACGCTGACCTGCACGGAGGAACGGCGCTCGATACTCATGAATATTTCAAATCCTTGGCTTCCTGGGGATTCTACCGTTGCCGGGCGTGGGCGGCACTCGCGCGGGCTGCTATGATCCCCGCCGCCCGAAACAGTCTGTTCGGAGAGAGCCCGGCTCGCGGCCGGGACGCCGAAGGCGCAATTTCCGCCCGGAAACGCTCAGGCCCACGAACGGCAGACGGCGGTGCTCACCACCGCGGGGCTTCTGGAGAGCGGTGGAACGCTTAAGTGTAGCGGTCCGCCCACCGAAGGGGAGCGGCGTTTGCGCGCCTGATCTCTCAGGTCACAGGACAGAAGGGCGGCAGGTGCCTGATCCGTAAGGCTCAGCGCCCGTCGCATCTTGTCGTGGCTGATTCGGAGGCTCCCTTGGGAAGAAAGACTCCCCTCTACGCGCTGCACCGGGAACTCGGGGCGCGCCTGGTCGATTTCGGCGGCTGGGACATGCCGGTGCAGTACAGCTCCCAGATCGGTGAACACCACGCCGTGCGCCGCGCCGCGGGCGTCTTTGACGTCTCGCACATGTGCGTCATCGACCTCAAGGGTGAGCGCGTGCGCGCCTTCCTGCAGTACCTGCTCGCCAACGACGTCCGCAAGCTCAAGACCCCCGGCAAGGCGCTCTACAGCTGCCTGCTGAACGAGTCCGGCGGCATTCTCGATGACCTGATCGCCTACTACCTCAGCGAATCCTGGTTCCGCCTGGTCGTGAACGCCGGCACGCGCGATGCGGACCTCGCCTGGATCCGCCGCCACGCGCCGGCCTTCGACGTCGAGGTCAGCGAGCGCGCGGACCTGGCGATGCTCGCAGTGCAGGGCCCGGAGGCGCGCGCCAAGGCGGCGCAGCTGCTGAGCGCAGCGCAGGCCGCCGCGGCGCTGGCGCTCGAGGTTTTCGTGGGGCGCGAGCTCGGGGCGTGGTTCGTGGCCCGCACCGGCTACACCGGCGAGGACGGCTTCGAGATCATGCTGCCGGCCGCGGATGCGGTGCCGGCGTGGCGCAGCCTCAATTCCCTGGGCGTCGCCTCCTGCGGGCTGGGCGCACGCGACACGCTGCGCCTGGAGGCGGGCATGAACCTCTACGGCAACGACATGGATGCGAGCACGCAGCCGTATGAGTCGGCGCTCGGCTGGACGGTGGCGCTCGAGCCCGCGGGCCGCGCCTTCATCGGCCGCGACGCACTGCTCGCGGTGCGCGCGGCCGGCTCGCCGCGCAAGCTCATCGGCCTCTTGCTCGAGGACCGCGGCGTCCTGCGCAGCCACCAGAAGGTCCTGGGGGGTGCCGGCGAGGGGGAGATCACGAGCGGCACGTTCTCCCCGACGCTCGAGCGCTCCATTGCCTTCGCCCGCGTGCCCGCGGCCACGGCGGCCGCGGTGCAGGTCGACATCCGCGGCAAGCTCCTGAACGCGCGCGTCGTGAAGCCGCCGTTCGTGCGCTTCGGCCGAGCACTGATTTCCGCCTCGTAAGGATCAACATGAGCAACGTTCCCGCGGACCTTAAGTACACCCAGTCCCACGAGTGGGTGCGCACCCTGCCCGACGGCACGGTCGAGATCGGCATCACCGATCACGCCCAGGAGGCCCTCGGGGACCTGGTATTCGTGGAAGTGCCGGACGCGGGCCGCAGCGTCAAGGCGGGGGAAGCCTGCGCCGTGGTCGAATCGGTGAAGGCGGCCTCCGACGTGTACGCCCCGCTCAGCGGGGAGGTCACCGCGGGCAATCCGCAGCTGGCCTCGCAGCCGGAGGCGGTGAACAAGGACGCCTACGGCGCGGGCTGGCTCATGCGCCTCAGGCCCGCCGCCGGGGCGCTGGCGGCGGCGGCGCTGCTGTCGGCGGCGGATTATCAGAAGGTGCTCGACGCGGAGGGTGGCTGATGGCCTTCATTCCCCACACCGCGGCGGACGTTGCCGCCATGCTCAGCGTCATCGGTGCGCCCAGCATCGAGGCGCTGTTCGAGGAGATCCCGGCGGAGCTGCGCGTGAAGTCCCTCGCCGGCATCCCGGAGGAGCTCAACGAGATGCAGGTGGGGCGACTCATGAGCGAGCGCGCCCGCGCCGACGGCCTGGCGCTGAACTTCATCGGCGCCGGCGCCTACGAGCACCACATCCCCGCGGCCGTCTGGGCCATCACCACGCGCGGGGAGTTCTACAGCGCCTACACGCCCTACCAGGCCGAGGCGAGCCAGGGGACGCTGCAGCTCATCTATGAGTTCCAGACCATGATGGCGCGGCTCACCGGCATGGAGGTCGCCAACGCCTCGATGTACGACGGCGCCTCGGCCACCGCGGAAGCTGCCCTCATGGCGGTGCGCGCCAATCGCAAGTCGCGCAGCGCCCGCATCCTCGTGCCGCTGACGCTGCACCCGCATTACCGGCGCGTCGCGGTGGCGGCCGCGCACAACCAGGGAGTGAAGTTCGAGGAAGTGCCCTACGCAGCGGAGACGGGTGTCACCCCGCTCGCGGCACTATCCAAGTACGAGGGCGAGGACGTGACCGCCATCGTCATCCCGCAGCCGAACTTCTTCGGCCGCCTGGAGGAGGTGGACACGCTCACCGACTGGGCGCATGCGCGCAACATCCTCGTCATCGCGGTGGTCAATCCCACCGCGCTCGCGATCCTCAAGCCCCCGGGCCAGTGGGGGGCACGCGGCGCGGACATCGCCGTCGGCGAGGGCCAGCCGCTCGGCGTGCCGCTGTCCTCCGGCGGGCCGTATTTCGGCTTCATGACGGCGCGCATGGAGCACGTGCGCCAGATGCCCGGGCGCATCGTCGGCCGCACGCTCGACGTCGCCGGCCACCCCGGCTTCACCCTCACGCTGCAGGCACGCGAGCAGCACATCCGCCGCGCCAAGGCCACATCCAACATCTGCACCAACCAGGGGCTGCTCGTGACCGCGGCGACGATCTACCTCTCGCTCATGGGGCCGCAGGGACTGGCGCGCACCGCCGCGGCCTGCCACGCGCGCGCCCGCGAGCTGGTGTCGGTGCTGACGCAGGTGCCCGGCGTACGCGCAGCCTTCGGCGCGCCGTACTTTCACGAGGCGGTGCTGCAGCTCGACCGGCCCGTGGCCGCGGTGCTGCGCAGCCTCGCCGCCCGCGGCATCCTCGGCGGACTGGATCTGTCCGGGTACTACCCCGAGCTCGGGCAGGCGCTGTTGGTGTGCGCCACCGAAACCAAGACCACCCAGGACCTGGAGCGCTACCGCGCCTGCCTCACGGATGTGATGCAGGCGGCGCGCGCGGCCTGATAGCACAGGACCCACCGCCCATGGCTGCCACCGAGAAAGTGATCTTCGAGTACTCCACGCCCGGACGCGGGGCGAGTGACCAGTGGCCGGCGGAGGAGGAGGCGACGGCGCTCGCCGACCTGCCGCCGGCGCTGCGGCGCGCCGCCCCGCCGCAACTGCCCGAGGTCGGGGAGCTGGAGGCGGTGCGCCACTTCACGCGCCTGTCGCAGCTGAACTTCTCCATCGACACGCACTTCTACCCGCTCGGTTCGTGCACGATGAAGTACAACCCCAAGGCCTGTAACCAGTACGCCATGCTGCCGGAGTTCCTGGCGCGCCATCCGCTCGCGCCGGAGTCCCACGGCCAGGGCTTCCTCGCGTGCATGTACGAGCTGCAGGAGCTGCTGAAGGAAGTGACCGGCATGCAGGGGGTGGCGCTGAGCCCCATGGCCGGCGCCCACGGTGAGTTCGCCGGCGTCGCCATGATCCGCGCCTATCACCGCGCGCGCGGCGACCTGAAGCGCAACGAGATCATCGTGCCGGAGGCCGCGCACGGCACCAACCCGGCGACCGCCACCATGTGCGGCTGCGTGGTGCGCGAGATTCCCGTGGATGCGCAGGGGGACGTGGACCTGGAGTCGCTCAAGGCCGCGGTCGGTCCCAACACCGCCGGCATCATGCTCACCAACCCCTCCACGCTCGGGGTGTTCGAGCGGCGCATCGCGCACGTGGCGCGCATCGTGCACGAGGCGGGCGGTCTGCTCTACTACGACGGCGCCAACCTCAATGCGATCCTGGGCAAGGTGCGCCCGGGGGACATGGGGTTCGACGTCATCCACATGAACCTGCACAAGACCTTCTCCACGCCGCACGGCGGCGGCGGCCCCGGCGCCGGCGCGGTCGGCGTCGGCACGCGCCTGCTGCCCTTCCTGCCGATCCCGCTGGTGGGCACCGACGGTGCTCGCTACCGCTGGCTCGACGAGCGCGACCTGCCGCAGTCGATCGGGCGGCTGTCGGCGTTCATGGGCAACGCCGGGGTGCTGCTGCGCGCCTACATCTATATGCGCCTGCTCGGGCGCGAGGGCATGCACCGCGTCGGCGAGTACGCCACCTTGAATGCCAACTACCTGCTGAAGCGGCTGCAGGCGGCCGGCTTCGATGCCGCCTACCCGCAGCGCCGCGCGAGCCACGAGTTCATCGTCACGCTCAAGCGCCAGGCGCGCGAGCTGAACGTGACCGCGATGGATTTCGCCAAGCGGCTGCTCGATTACGGCTTCCACGCCCCGACCACCTACTTCCCGCTGCTGGTGCCCGAGTGCCTGCTGATCGAGCCCACCGAGACCGAGAGCAAGGATGTTCTGGACGCCTTTGTGGCGGCCATGTCACAGATCCAGAAGGAAGCCGAGCAAGAACCCGCGCGCGTAACCAGCGCACCGCATACCATGCCGGTGCGCCGCCTTGACGACGTCCGGGCGGCCCGACAACTGGATCTCACATGGAAGCCGATGGCGCAGCCGTAGATCGTTACAAATCCCGCGGGGCACTGCGCCTCGTGCGCGCACTCGGGGCCAGCGTGCGCGGGCTCAGGGGCGCCTTCCGCGAGGAAGCTGCGTTTCGTCAGGAACTTGCGTTTGCGGTGCTCGTCATACCGCTGGGCCTGTGGCTCGGACACGGTGCCATCGAACGGGTGCTGCTGGTGGCGCCCGCGCTCTTGATCCTCATCGTGGAACTGCTGAACAGCGCCATCGAAGCGACGGTTGACCGGATCGGGTTCGAACGCCACACCCTGGCAGGACTCGCCAAGGACATCGGGTCCGCCGCCGTGCTCATGTCGTTCGTACTGTTTGGCGTCGTGTGGCTGCTCGTGCTGTTCGGCCGCTAGGAAGAAGTCCCTGATGCGATGCCTGCGCCCGTTGTGGACGTGTGTCCTTTTGTGTGCCGCCGCCGCCAGCCCTGCCGGCCCGGTCAACAGCGCCGCGCCGGGCACGCCGGCCGCGGCCCCGACGACGGCGACGCCGACGCTGCCGCCTACGACCTTGCCGACCTCGCCGCCCGCCCAGCCGCCCGCGCAGCCGCCGCCGAGCGGGCCGCCGCCGTCCCCGGGCCAGGAGGCCGGTGCGCCCGCCGGCGCGTCCGCCGTGGTCGAGGGCAATCCCGACTGGGCGGTGACGCTCGAGCGCATCGCCAGCAGTGTCGTCTCGATCGACGTGGACGCGGTGCGCGCCTTTGACACCGAGTGGAACACCACCGCGCAGGCGACGGGGTTCGTGGTGGATGCCGAGCGCGGCCTGATCCTCACCAACCGCCACGTCGTGACCCCGGGACCGGTGACCTCGGAGGCCACCTTCCTCAACCGCGAGGAGGTGCAGCTGTACCCGGTGTACCGCGACCCGGTGCACGACTTTGGCCTGTACCGCTACGACCCCAAGAAGCTGCGCTTCATCAAGCCCAAGGCGCTGCCGCTGTACCCCGAAGGCGCGCAGGTGGGGCGTGAGATCCGCGTCGTCGGCAACAACGCCGGGGAGCAGCTGTCGATCCTCGCCGGGACGCTGGCGCGCCTGGATCGCGACGCGCCCGAGTACGGCGTCACCAAGTACAACGACTTCAACACCTTCTACCTGCAGGCCGCGTCGGGCACCTCCGGCGGCTCCTCGGGGTCCCCGGTCATCGACATCCGCGGCCGCGTGGTGGCGCTCAATGCCGGCGGCGCCAACGGCAACGCCTCGAGCTTCTACCTGCCCCTGGGGCGCGTGCGCCGCGCGCTGGAGCTGATCCAGCAGGGCAAGCCGGTCACGCGCGGCACGATCTACACCGTGTTCAACTACATCCCGTACGATGAACTGGAACGCCTGGGGCTGGATAACGGCACCGAGGCGGCGGTGCGCAAGGACTTCCCGCACCTCACCGGCATGCTGGTGGTCACCGAGGTGCTGCCCGGCACTCCCAGCGAGAACGTGCTGCAGCCCGGGGACATCCTGCTGCGCGTCAACGGCCACTTCGTGGGGCAGTTCGAACCGCTCGAGGAAGTGCTCGATGGCGCGGTGGGGGCGAGCGTGGAGCTGGAAGTCGAGCGCGGCGGCAAGGTCGTGTCCGCGAAGCTGCCGGTCGGGGACCTGCACGCCATCACCCCGAGCTCCTATGCCGAGTTCGGCGATGTCGTGGTGCAGACGCTCTCCTACCAGCAGGCGCGGCACCTGAACGTGCCGACGCGCGGGGTCTACGTCGCCAATCCCGGCTACGTGTTCACCGCCGCCGGCATCCCGCGCGGGGCGGTGATGCTCACGCTCAACGGCAAGAAGACCGACACGCTCAAGGACTTCGAGGCCGGCGTCGCGCAGCTCGGCGACGGCGATCGTGCCACGGTGCGTTACCTCACCATCGATGATCCCAACAGCACCGAGCTGCGGCCGATCCGCATGGACCGGCTGTGGTTCCCGGCGCATCACTGCGACCGCAACGACACGAGCGGCGTGTGGGACTGCCACGACCTGCCGGTGGGACCGGCGCCCAAGCCTGCCGCGGTGAGTTCCACGCGCTTCCCGAAGTACCCGGACCCGCGCATGAACGCGCTCGCGTCCTCGCTGGCGATGGTGACCTTCGACATGCCGTACTCGGTGTCGGGCATCACGGAGCGCAACTACCACGGTACCGGCCTCGTGGTGGATGCGCAGCGTGGCCTGGTGGTGGTCGACCGCAACACCGTGCCGGTGGCCGTCGGCGACGTCACGGTCACCTTTGCCGGCACCGTGCAGGTACCCGGACGAGTGGTGTACGTGCACCCGCTGCACGACTTTGCCGTCGTCGCCTACGACCCGAAGCTGCTCGGCAGCACGCCGGTAAAGTCTGCGCGCCTGCAGTCGCGCGAGCTTGCCGCCGGCGAGCGCATCTGGGTCGTGGGCCTAAGTCCCGACAGCGAGCTGCGCGCGCGCAGCACCGAGATCGCCAGCCTTGATCCGCTCGATCTGCCGCTGTCGCGCACCATGCGTTTCCGCGACAGCAACATCGAGACCGCGCAGCTGGTGAATCCGCCGCTTGAGTACGACGGCGTGCTCGCGGACGCCGCCGGCGACGTGCTCGGCACCTGGTCGAGCTTTGCGTACGAGAACGGGCGGGAGATCGCCCAGGACACCCGCGGCGTGCCGATCGGCCTGGTCGCCGACATGCTCGAGCGGGTGCGCACCGAGCGCGTGCTGCATTCCCTCGAGGTGGAAATGGGTGTGATGCCGCTGTCGGGGGCGCGCGAGATCGGCCTGCCGGAGAGCTGGACGCAGCGCCTGACACAACACAGCGCCACGCGCCGCCAGGTGCTCACCGTGGTGCGCACCGTGGGCGGCTCGCCGGCCGCCGCGCTGCTGCAGTCCGGCGACCTGCTGCTGGCGATCGACGGCAACGTGGTCACGCGCTTTCGCGAGGTAGAGAAGGCCGCCGCCGACAAGGAACAGGTGAAGGTCACCATCTGGCGCGGCGCCGGCGAGCAGACGCTCGAGGTGCCGACTGCGGCCTTGCCGGGCACGGATGTGGACCGCCTGGTGCAGTGGGCGGGGGCCACGCTGCAGGCGCCGCACCGTGCCATGAGCGTGCAGCGCGGCATCGCCCCGGTGGGTGTGTACGTCGCCTACTTCGGCTACGGCTCACCCGCGACACGCCACGGGCTGTACCCGGGGCGGCGCATTGTCGAGGTCGATGGCGTACCCACGCCCGACCTGGATGCCTTCCTCAAGGTCGTGATCGGCCGCCCGGATCGCTCCTCGGTGCGCCTGAAGACCATCACCTGGAACAACGCCCCGGAAGTGATCACCCTGAAGCTCGATAAGCACTACTGGCCGGCCTACGAGCTGCGGCACACCGACGGCGGCTGGGTGCGGCACGCACTCGAACAGGCGCCCTAGCCCTCTCTCGCGGCAGAGCCGCGCGCCGCCCGCGTCGGTAACGCGCGACATTTGTTAAACCGCCGATTGCGTTTGGACGCCGGCGGGGCCGCCGGCTGATGCTTTCGCACAACACGCGCGAGCGGGCGTCGTTCAGTTGGTAGAATTGATCTTATCTATGGTGCGAGCCGTCAGAGCATCCCAGGTCGAAATCGAAAACGCCGTGCAGGCGCTGCGCGATGGCGAGCTCGTGGCGTTTCCGACCGAGACCGTCTATGGCCTCGGCGCGAACGCGCAGAACCCGGCCGCGGTGCGCCGTATCTTCGAGGCCAAGGGGCGTCCGCCGAATCATCCGGTGATCGTGCACCTGGACAGCCCGCGCTTCCTGCACCGCTGGGTGCGCGAGGTGCCCGAGGCGGCCAACCGCCTGGCCGAGAGCTTCTGGCCCGGGCCGCTCACCATGGTCATGCCGCGCGCGCCGCAGGTACACGACGTCATCACCGGTGGCCAGGACACGATTGCGATCCGCGTGCCGGCGCACCCGATGGCGCAGCAGCTGCTGACGGCCTTCGGCGGCGGCATCGCCGCCCCTTCCGCCAACCGCTACGGCCGGCTGTCCCCGACGCGCGCCGAGCACGTGCGCGAGGAATTCGGCGAGGCCCTGCGGGTGATCCTGGACGGCGGGGAGTGCCAGATCGGGCTGGAGTCGACCATCGTCTCCTTCGAGGGCGAGCAGGTGCGCCTGCTGCGCCCCGGCAGCGTCACCGCCGCGCAGCTGCGCGCGGTGCTGGGCGAGATCTTCCTCGGCGCCGGCCCGGACTCCCCGCGCGTGCCGGGCGCCACGCCGGCGCACTACGCGCCCACCACCCCGATGACGATCGTGCCGGTGGGTGAGGTCGACGCGCAGGCGGATGCGGCCTCCGGGGGCGGGCGGCGCATCGCGGTGCTGGCGCAGCGCCTGCCGCTGCGCTCGCACAAGTACGTCACCTGGATCAACGCCGGGCGCCGGCCGGAGAGCTACGCGCGCGACCTGTACACCAACCTGCGCACGCTGGACAAGGCCGGCTGCCAGCGCATCCTGGTGCAGGACGTGCCCGACGGGGAGGGGTGGGCGGCGATACGCGACCGCCTGCTGCGCGCGGCGACCAACATCGCCGAGAGCGATGACGGCACCGGCACGATGGCCGTGCTGCCGTAAACGTCTCGCAGGTGCGCCGCCCGCGATTCACCGATCCCTTCCAGCCCGCGGAAATCCGCCGCCTGGTCGGAGAATTCGGTTCCCCGCTCCTGATCCTCGACTGCGAGCGCGTGCGCGTGCAGTTCCGCAAGCTGCGCAAGGCGCTGCCGCACGTGGACCTCTACTACGCGCTCAAACCGCTGCCGCATGCGGCGGTGGTGCAGACCATCATCGGCGAGGGCGGCTTCCTGGACCTGGCCACCACCGGGGAGGTGCAGCTGGTGCGCCGCCTCGGCGTCGCGCCCGAGCGCTGCATCCACACGCACCCCATCAAGCGTCCCGCGGACATCGCCAACGCACTCGAGTTCGGCGTGCGCACCTTCGTCGCCGACAATGCCGACGAGGTGAAGAAGTTTGCGCGCCTCGGCGGCCGCGCGGAACTGCTGCTGCGCGTCTCGTTCCGCGCCCCGGGCGCGGTCGTGGACCTCTCGCGCAAGTTCGGCTGCGATCCGGAGGACCTGCTGGGACTTGCGCGCCTGGCGGCGGATCTGGGCATCGGCGTGCGCGGCCTGTCCTTCCACGTCGGCTCGCAGACGCCCGATGCCATGAAGCACGTGGAGGCGGTGCAGGCGTGCGCCCGGCTCATGGCAGCGGCGCGCCGCGAGAAGCTCGGCGCCTTCGACACGCTGGACATCGGCGGCGGGTTCCCGATCGATTACGCGCAGCCGGTGCAGGACATCGGGCGCTTCTGCGCGCCGCTGCGCGCCGCGCTCCTGAAGCTGCCGCGGCGGGTACGCGTCATCGCCGAACCGGGGCGCTACATCGTCGGCCCGTGCGCCATCGGCGTGGCCTCGGTGATGGGGCGCGCGCAGCGCGAGGGCCACTGGTGGTACTACCTCGATGACGGCCTGTACGGCTCCTACAGCGGGCAGCTGTTTGACCACGCGCGATTTCCCGTGGAGCCGCTGCGCGATGCCCCCGAGCGGCTGCCCTCGGTGCTCGCCGGGCCCACCTGCGACAGCATCGATGTCATCGCGGAGAACCTGATGCTGCCGCTGCTGAAGACCGGGGACCTGATCGTCGGGCGTGCCATGGGGGCCTACACCTGGGCGAGCTCCACCGAGTTCAACTTCTTTCCCAGGGCCACCGTGGTGGCAGTCAACCTGCGCCCCGGGGACGCCGGCAGCGTCACGGCCCTCTAGGTGGAGCAGGGCGTGATCGAGAACGTGGTGTTCGACATCGGCTGGGTGTTCGTGCGCTTTGACTACCGGCCGCTGGCCGATTTCCTGCGCGCCCACGGCGCCGAGGTCCGCGACCTGCACGCCGCCCTGGAGCAGGTGCGCCTGAGCGAGCACGAGTCCGGGCAGGTGCACGGCGAGGAGCTGCTCGAGCGCCTCGCCGCACTCGCCGGGCGTCCGGTGGACCCGGCGGCGCTGCGCGCGCTGTGGCTCGGGATGTTCGAGCTCGATGCGCCGATGGTCGACCTCGCCCACCGCCTGAGCGCCCGCTACCAGGTGTACCTGCTCTCCAACGTCGGTGACCTGCACTGGGCGCACCTCTCGCGCGAGTACCGCTTGCACGCCATCGGCCACGGCGCCTTGCCGTCCTATCTCGCCGGTGTCATGAAGCCGCACGCGGGGATCTATGCCGAGGCCGAAAGGCGCTTTACGCTGACACCGGCGGCCACGGTGTTCATCGATGATCGCGCCGACAACATCGCCGCGGCGCGCGCGCGCGGCTGGCACGGGATCGTGCACACCGACTACGACGCCACCTGCGCGCAGCTGCGCCAGCTCAAGGTCGCCTGCTGAGGCCCGCGCATGAAGGACGTGCCATGAGCCCGCTGCTCGCCACCACGCTGCTGCTGACCGCCTCGAACGTCTTCATGACGTTCGCCTGGTACGCGCACCTGAAGAGCCTTGCCGACCGGCCCTGGTACCTCGCGGCGCTCGTGAGCTGGGGGATCGCCTTCTTCGAGTACCTGCTGCAGGTGCCGGGCAACCGCATCGGCTACACGCAGCTGTCACTGCCGCAGCTGAAGATCCTGCAGGAGGTCATCACGCTCAGCGTGTTCGTGCCGTTCGTGGTGTTCTACATGGGCAAGCCCTTCAAGCTCGACTACCTGTGGGCGGCGCTGTGCCTCATGGGTGCGGTATATTTCGTCTTCCGGGCGCCGGGAACCTCATGAAGAACGAAAACACCACCGAGCCGCTGACCGCCATCCACAACCAGGTGATCGCCGCGCGCGAGGGCCGTGATGCGCGCGTCATCGCACGCTTGTTCAGCGGCTGGGCGGTGTTCGGCGAGCGCCAGTTCGTGCGCGGCTACGCCCTGCTGCTGCCGGACCCGGTGGTGCCGAACCTCAACGCCCTCGGCGCCCGCGAGCGCATCGCCTTCCTCTCGGACATGTCGCGCCTCGGGGATGCGCTGCTGAAGGTGACCGGGGCGGCGCGCATCAACTACGCGATCTTCGGCAACCAGGATCCGGCGCTGCACGCGCACGTCATCCCGCGCTACCTCGATGAGCCCGAACCGCTGCGCACGCAGCAGCCCTGGGCGTACGACTGGAACGCCGCCGCGCTGTTCGAGCGCGGCGCGGTGCAGGACCTGGCCGACGGGGTGCTGCGCGAGCTGACGCGCCTGGGCGTCACCAAGCCCATGCGCTTCCACCCCGGCGCCAACGCCGACGCCTGAGGCCCCGGCGCCCGGCGCGCCTTACTTCGGCGGCGGGGTGGCTCCGGCGGCCGGCGCGGCCGGCTTCGGCGCCATGGCCGGCGCCGGCGCCGCCTTGGCGCTGAGCAGCTCCACCTCGAAGATCAGCAGCGCGCCCGGGGGGATCGGGCCGCCCGGCGGCGGGCGCAGGTCGTACGCCAGCTGCGGCGGCACGAACAGCTCGTACTTCGCGCCCGGCTTCATGAGACCGACGCCCTCGGACCAGCCCGGGATCACGTGATTGAGCGGGAATTTGGCCGGCTCGCCGCGCTTGTAGCTGCTGTCGAACTCGGTGCCATCGGCCAGCGTGCCCTTGTAGTTCACCGTCACCTCGTCGGTGGGCTTGGGCGGGTCACCGCTGCCGGGCGTGATGATCTTGTACTGCAGGCCGCTCGCGGTCGTGACCACGCCCGGGTTCTTGGCGTTCTCGGCGAGGAACTTGGCCGCGGCGCGGTGATTGGCCTCCCCGGCCGAAGCCTGCGCCTCGGAGATGAGCTTGCTGATGTTCTGCTTGTCGGTGTCGTTGAACTGCGCCTTGCCGGCGAGCGCATCGTGCACGCCCTGCGCGAGCGCGCTCGCGCTGATCTTGTCCCCCGGCACGCCGTTGTTGCGCAGCTGGTCGCCCATGGAGACGCCGAGGCTGTAGCTCGGGGAGCGCGCGCCGGGCGCCGCCTTCGGCGCGGCGGCAGCCTGCTTGGCCGGGGCAGTACCAGGGGCGGCGGCGGGGTTGGGGGGCTGCTGGGCGAGCGCGACGCCTGCCGCCAGCACGGCGGCGATGGCGCTGCATCCGAACGAGGCCCGGCCAGGATGGCGGAACGCTGGCAACTTCATGCAATGACCCTTTATGCGTAGGAAGTGCGCGGCGTCCAGGCGCTTGGCAGCCTGCCGGGAACCGCAGCGGTCCGGCAGTTTGGCTGATCGCACGCCCTGCCGCTGTACTTTTTGCCCCAGTAGGGCAACTCGGTAGGTTCGCCGGCGCTGCGCGCCCGCTGGCGGGCCGTGCGCGCATGGCTGCGTTCCAGCCATGACACGCGCGGGGAGCGTGAGCCCTGCAGATGATCGAGCCTGATCAGGCTTCGGTCTCATCGGCGGCACCGCCGGCCGCCAGGAACGCGCGTGCCTGCGCAAGCTGCGCGGCCGCGACGTAGAGGCGCGAGGGGGCCGCCTGGCCCAGCACTCCCGCATCCGAGCGCACGTGCGCTTCTATCCCCGCGGCCCCGAGCACCTCGGCCAGTGACTGTGCGGATGGCAGGTCCGGCAGGGTGGTCAGCACTCGCCACTCGGACTCGAACATCACGCTGCTACAGTGCCAGCCGGCGGATGTTTCTACAATCCAGGCCCACAACAGGCGAACTCAGGCACGCGTGCTTAGCATCCGGCAACTCTCCCGCAGCTTCCGCGAAGGCGCACGCGTGCACCGGGTGCTCGATCAGGCACAGGCGCAGGTCGCCGCCGGAGAGGTGATCGCCGTCACCGGCCGCAGCGGCTCGGGCAAGTCGACCCTGCTCAACCTCATCAGCGGCATCGATGCGCCCGATGCCGGCACGGTCGAGTTCGACGGCGCCGCCATCAGCGCCATGGCGGAGCCGGCGCGCACGCTGTTCCGGCGCGCGCACGTCGGCTTCATCTATCAGTTCTTCAACCTCATCCCGACGCTCGACGTCGAGGAGAACGTGCGCCTGGTGCTGGAACTGAACGGCGTGCGCGGCCGCGAGGCCCAGGCGCGCAGCCGCCGCGTGCTCGAGGAAGTGGGGCTCGCCGAGCGCGCCCACAGCGCGGTCGACCAGCTCTCCGGGGGTGAGCAGCAGCGGGTCGCGATCGCGCGCGCCGTGGTGCACGCGCCGGCGCTGTTGCTCGCCGATGAACCCACCGGCAACCTCGACGAGGCCACCGCGCGCGAGATCATCCCCGTGCTGCTGTCGCTCGCCCGCGCGCGCGCTGCGACGCTCATCATCGTGACGCACGACGCCGCGCTCGCGCGCCGCGCGGACCGGGTGCTCGAGCTGCGCGACGGCCGCTTGCACGAGACGGCCGCGGCGCCGTGAAGCTGCTGCACGCGGCCAGCCTGCGGCACCTGCTGCGCCACCGGGCGCAGCTCGCGCTGGCGCTCCTGGGGCTGACCCTCGGCGTCGGCACCATTGTCGCGGTCGACATTGCCACGGCGAGCTCGCGCCGCGCCTTCGAGCTGTCGCTCGCGGCGGTGAACGGCGCCGCCACGCACGAGCTGCGCGGCGGCCCGCGCGGCATCGAGGAGGCCCTCTACGTGCGCCTGCGCGCGGCGGACCTCGGTGCGCCGGGGGCGGCGCCGACGATGGCGCCCCTCGTCACCGGCTACGTCGAGGTGGGGGACCAGCTGCTGCAGCTCATCGGCATCGACCCGTTTGCGAGCGCCGAGCTTGCCGCACCCGGCTCCGGGAGCGCGGGCGCGCCGCTGCCGGCCGCCACCGGCGCGCGCGAGTGGTTTGCGCCCGGCGCCGTCGTGCTGAGCGATGCGACCGCGCGGCGGCTGCGGCTTCGCGACGGGCAGGAGTTTGAGCTTGAGGTGCTCGGCGCGCGACATGCCGCGCGCCTCGCACGCCGCCTCGGGGACGGCGAGCCCGGACTTGATGGCCTGATGCTCACCGACATCGCCCAGGCACAGGAGTGGCTCGGCGCGATCGGCCGCCTCACCCGCATTGACCTGCGCCTGCCGGCGGGTGAGGCGGGCGTCGCGCTCGCGCGGGTGCTGCGCGCGACGCTGCCCCCCGACGTCGAGCTGCTGAGCACGCGGGCCCAGGCGCAGGAGACCTTCGCCATGACTGACGCCTTCACGACCAACCTGCGCGCCATGAGCCTGCTGGCGCTGCTCGTGGGTACGTTTCTCATCTACGGCGCGGTGAGCTTCGCGGTGCTGCAGCGCCGCTCGATCATGGCGGTGCTGCGGGCACTGGGCGCGACGCGCGCCGAGGTGCTGGGCGTGATCCTCACCGAGGGCGCGCTGCTCGGCGCACTCGGGGCCGCCTGCGGCCTGCTGCTCGGCGTGCTGATCGGTCACGCTCTGGTGGGACTGGTGTCGCGCACCATCAACGACCTGTATTTCGTGGTGGCCGTGAATGAGGTGACGCTGCCGCCCGCGACCCTCGTGAAGGCGCTGGCCGCAGGCGTCGGCACCGCGCTCTTTGCCGCGCTCATGCCCGCCCTGGAGGTGGCCGCGAGCGCCCCGCAGCTCGGGCTGGCGCGCTCGGTGCTGGAACAGCGTGCGCAGCGGCTCGCGCGCCGGCTCATTCTCGCCGGCCTGCTGCTCGCGCTCGCCGCCGCGGCCCTCATCGTGCTCTCGACCCGCAGTCTCTTCGCCGGCTTCGTGGCGCTCTTCCTGCTGCTGCTCGCCGTGGCCGCCGTGACGCCGGCGGCCACGGCGGGGCTCGCGCGGCTCGTTGCGCGCCTGGCGGGCGGTGCCAGCCCGGTGACGCGCCTGGCGCTGCGCGACGTGGCCGGCTCCCTCAGCCGCACCGGGGTGGCGGTGGCCGCCCTCGGCATGGCGCTCACGGCCATGATCGGCGTGGCGGTGATGGTGGAGAGTTTCCGGGGCTCGCTGCGTGAGTGGCTGCTGCAGACCATGCGCGCGGACGTGTACGTCAGCGCCCCCGGGCCGAGCGAGGCGCTGGCGCGGCGCCTGGACCCGCAGCTGCTGCACGCGCTGCTGGAGGTGCCGGGCATCCGCGCGCACAGCGAGGCGCGCCGCGTGGTGGTGGGCTCGGCGCGCGGCGCACTCGAGCTGAACGCGCTGCGCCTGGTGGAGGGCGGGGAGGGCGCGTTTCGCTTCACGCAGGGTGAGCCGCAGCGCGCGTGGCCCCAGGTACGCGGCGGTGCGATCCTCATCTCCGAGCCGCTCGCGTGGCGCCTCGGCCTCTCACCCGGTGAGCCGCTCACGCTCACCACCGCCGCGGGGCCGCGCGCGTTCACGGTGGCCGGCGTCTATCGCGAATACGGTAATGACCGTGGCGAGGTGCTCATGGACCTCGGCGTCTACCAGCGGCTGTGGCGTGACGAGGCGATCGGCGGCCTGGGCATCTACGTGGCTCCCGGGGTGGCGGTGCCGCGGGTGCTCGAGGGTCTGCGCGCCGCGGCGCGCGGCCGGCAGGTGCTCTTCATCCGCTCCAACGCCGAGCTGCGCGAGCTGTCGATGCGCATCTTCGAGCGCACCTTCGTCATCACGCGCGTGCTGTACTGGCTGGCCGCAGGCGTGGCCGCGATCGGACTGGTGAGCGCGCTGCTCGCCTGGGAGCTGGTGCGCGCCCGCGAGCTCGCGCTGCTGCGCACGCTTGGGGTCACGCCGCGCGGCAACGCGCTCCTGGTGCTGGCGCAGACGCTCTTCATGGGACTCGCGGCCTTCCTCGCCGCGGTGCCGGCCGGGCTGCTCACCGCGGTGGTGCTGACCGAGGTGATCAACCGCCGCGCCTTCGGCTGGCGCATCGACCTGCACCTGAGCGCCGGGCAGTTCCTCAACGCGCTGCTGCTCGCGCTCGCGGCGGCGCTGGCGGCGGGGCTCTACCCGGCCTGGCGCGGTGCGCGCGCGCCGCTCGCGCCGGCGCTGCGGGAGGAATGAACCATGGTGCGGCCTGCGCTCATCCTTGCCATCCTGCTGCCGGCGGGCGTGGCGCTGGCGGGGGCGCCGCCGCCCACGCAGGTGAGCGGACTGCTCGGCCAGCAGGACGCCGCCGGCTTCGCCCAGGTGCTGGCGCCGCGCGCGTTCAGCTTTCCGCAGGATCACGGGCCGCACCCGCAGTTCCGCCAGGAGTGGTGGTATTTCACCGGCAACCTCGATGCGGCCGACGGGGAACGGCTGGGCTTCGAGCTGACCTTCTTCCGTTACGCGCTCGCGCCGGAGGGGGCGCCGCCGCCCGCCGCGGGCGCCTCCGCCTGGCGCACCGGGCAGTTCTACATGGCGCACTTCGCGGTGACGGACGTGGCGCGCGGCAGGTTTCGCTCCGCACAGAAGCTGTCGCGCGGCGCACTCGGGCTCGCCGGCGCCCAGGCCGACCCGCTGCGGGTGTGGATCGATGACTGGTCGCTGACGGCGGGGGCCTCCACCTGGCGGCTGCGCGCCGCCGGGCAGGGCTACGCGCTCGAGCTCGACCTCACGCCCGCAGGCGCGCCGGTGCTCAACGGCGACGCGGGCTTCAGCCGCAAGTCCGATGAGCCGGGCGCCGCGAGCTACTACTACTCATTGCCGCGCCTCGCCGTGCGCGGACGGCTGCTGCGCGACGGTGAGCCCCTCGCGGTGCACGGCCTTGCCTGGTGCGACCGCGAGTGGGGCAGTGGCGCCCTCGGGGCGCGCCAGGTGGGCTGGGACTGGTTTGCGCTGCAGCTGCAGGATGGCACGGCGCTCATGTTCTACGCGCTGCGCGGGCCCGACGGCGCGCGCGATGCGCACAGTGCCGGGACCTGGATCGGCCCTCACGGCGAGACACGTGCGCTTAAGTCCGGGGACGTGCTGCTGGAGGTCACCGGCCACTGGCTCGGGGCGGATCGGGTGCGCTACCCCTCCGGCTGGCGGCTGCACGTGCCGTCGCTGTCGCTGGAGGTGGCAGTGCAGCCGGTGCTCGTCGACCAGGAACTGCGCGGCACCCCGCGCTACTGGGAGGGGGCGGTGGATGTCAGCGGCACGCGCGCCGGAGAACGCCTGGGCGGGCGCGGCTACGTCGAGTTGGTGGGCTACCCGCAGGAACGCTGACGCGCACCGGCCACTGGCGCCGTTGCGCGCCTTGACTGATCATGCGCTGAACTCAAAGCCCCCACTGTTCAGAAACGGGAGATGATCATGCGACGCCCACTCGTTGCGGCCCTGGCCGCAGCCCTGATTGCCCTGCCGGTGTATGCAGCACTGCCGGACGGCACCAAGGCCCCCGACTTCAGCACCGAAGCCTCGCTCGCCGGCAAGAGCTTCAAGTTTTCTCTGGCGCAGGCCCTGCAGAAGGGCCCGGTGGTGTTGTATTTCTATCCGGCCGCGTTCACGCCCGGCTGCACGGTGGAGGCGCACCAATTCGCCGAGGCGACGGACAAGTTCAAGGCTATGGGCGCGACCGTCATCGGCGTGTCACACGACCCGATCGAGAAGCTCAACAAGTTCTCCGTGAGCGAGTGCCGCAACAAGTTTGCGGTGGCCTCGGATGCGGACGGCGGCATCATGAAGGCGTACGACTCGGTGCTCGAGAGCCACCCGGAGTATGCCAACCGCACCTCGTACGTCATCGCTCCGACCGGCCAGATCATCTATTCGTACACCGCCATGGACCCGGACAAGCACGTGCAGAACACGATGGCGGCGGTGCAGAAGTGGCAGGACGAGCATAAGAAGAGCTGACGCCTTCGAGGCCGGTGACGGGCGCGCAGCGCCCGTCCGCCGCCCGCCAGCGCTCTAGGCAAGATCGGCCAGCGCCGCCGGGACGTGGCGGCGCAGCAGCAGGTTCTGCGCCGCCCAGCGCTCCGCGCTCGGCAACTCGGTGAGGAAGCTCACCTCGCCACCCGCCAAGAGCGCGAGCGGCACGCCGTCGCGGTACAGCACGCGGTTGCCGCTGAGCGAAGGCAGGCGCGCACCGGGGGTGAGAATGCCGACCAGGTTCAGCGGGTCGGCGCCCGAGAACGCCAGCAGGTGATTGTCGAGCTGCTTGCGCCGCGCATCGCGCAGCAGCGCGATCGCCTCGGGAGCCGCGTACTGCTCGCCGCTGAAGCCGGCGATGAAGCGCCCGCCGCGGATCTCCCCCCGCGCCTCGAGCCGGCGGCAACACATGAGCAGGTCGCGCCACGGCGGCAGCCAGTCCGCCTCGCGCGTCAGCAGCTTCCAGAACACCACGCCCCAGCGGCGCAGCAGCGTACGCACGACGTGCTCGACGGTTTCCTCCGCGAGCGCCCGCTCCGGTTCGGCGCCGGGCGCGGCGCGCGCGACCTTCGACCAGCGACCGGCGGCGTCCATGCCGAACAATGCAATGCGCCGCCGGCGGCGGCCGGCCGCGCCGCCCCGGCGCCGCTCGGCGGGCAGCAGCAGCGCCCGCAGGCCGGCGAAGCTGTCCGAGTTCACCAGCCCGAGAGCCACCAGCTCGGCCAGGGCCTCCTCGGCCTGCGTGGGCAACAGGCCGCTGCCCGGGGCGATCTCATCAAAGAAGGAGGCACCGTGGGTTGTCAGGTAGGCGCCGACGCGCTGTGCCGCGGCCGACAGGTGCACCGCCTCGGGCACGCCCGTGAGGCTCGACCACAGGCGCACGTTGCGCCGCGCCAGCAGCACGATCGGCGTGGCCCGTACCGGGGCCGCGCCACGCTCGGGGTCGGCGCGGCGCGGCGCCAGCCGCGTCCACACGAAGCGCCCCGCCAGGCACTGCTCATCGAGCCACGCCGGTTCGTACTCGCTGATGCGGTTGGGCAGCACCTCGGTCTCCCAGGCGCCCGCCGGCGCCTCGAAGCCCTCCAGCTGCGCGAGGATCGCCCCCACCGCGTCCGGTCCTTCCATGCGCCCGGACGGCGTCACGCGCTGCCATTCAAACAGGAAGCGCAGGAAGTCGCGCGCCTCGATGGGCTCGATCTCGGCGCGCAGGCGCTTGACGGTGTAGCGGTGGATGCGCGCCAGCAGGCGCCGCTCGCACCACTCCGAAGCCGCCGCCGCCGCGGCCGTGAAGGCGCCGCGCATCGCGAAGCCTTCGGCCTGCAGCGTCGCGAGCGCCGCGTCGATTCGCGCCACCGGCAGGCCGAGCGAGGCGGCGAGCGCTGCGGCCGTGGTCGGACCCAGGCCCTCCAGTCGCCCGCGCACGAGCTCGGTGAGCGCCGCCTCGGGCGCCAGCGTCTTCGCGTACGCCGCCGGCGTGCGCACCGGCGGCACGCAGGTCGCCTCGGGGAAGAGCGCGGCGAAGAGCGGCAGCCGCTCGGCGGTGATCCACAGCTGCGCCGTGGCGTTGGTCAGCTGCGTGACGCGGCCCTGGGTGCACAGCTGCGTCAGCAGCGCCGGCCAGTCAGGGCCCGCCGCCGCCTCCGCGGCCGTCAGGTACGTGAGCCACAGCAGCGCGTCGTGCAGCTCATCCACGCTCGTGGCATCGGGCCACGCCTCCTCGCGCACCCGCGCGATGGCCTGCGGGTCGAGCTTGCCGATGTCGGCCGCGCTCTGCGGGTCCATCCAGCGTCGGCTCATGACCGCCTGCGTGCGGCGCTCCTCGAGCGGCGCGTCGTCCAGGTACGCATAGGGGCGTGCCGAGAGCACCTCGAGTGCCAGCGGCGAGGGCTCGGTGAGATCGCGCGCGATCACCTGGATGCTGCCGGCCTCCAGGCCGCGCAGCAGCCGCTCCAGACCCTCGATATCCATGGCCTCTTCCAGGCAGTCGCGGATCGCCTGGCGCACCAGCGGATGATCCGGAATCTCGATTTCCCCCGGAAGGTTCTCCGCGCACGCGACCTGGTCGGGAAACACCGCGGTCAGCAGGTCCTCGGCCGCCATGCGGGCGAGCGGCGCCGGCACCTTCTTGCCGTTGCGGAAGCGCGGCAGGGCGAGCGCGATCGTCGCGCTCCAGCGCCAGCGCACCGGGAACATCGGGGCCGCGCACAACGCCTGTACCAGCAGCGGGCGCACGGTGTTGGAATGCAGATAACGGGCGACGTCGCCGAGCTCGAAGCTGTGCGCCGTGGTGAGCGACAGCACGATGGTGTCCTCGGTCGCCGCCGCCTGCAGCTCGAAGTTGAACGAGCGGCAGAAGCGCTTGCGCAGCGCGAGCCCCCAGGCGCGGTTGATGCGGCTGCCGAAGGGCGAATGGATGACCAGCTGCATGCCGCCGGCTTCGTCGAAGAAGCGCTCGAAGATGATCGTGGCTTGCGTCGGCAGCGCCCCGAGGGCGGCGCGGCCGGCGGCAAGATAAGCGACCAGCTGCACGGCGGCGGGCGCGGCGACGCCGGTGGCGGCGATGAGCCACGCGGTCGCAGCCTCGATGCCCGCCTCCAGCTGCGCCTCGAGCTCGCGGCGCAGCCCCGAGACGCTGGCGGAGAGCTCCGCGCTGCGCCCCGGCGCCTCGCCGAGCCAGAACGGGATGGAGGGCGGCTCGCCGCGCGCATCCTCGACCCGGATGCGGCCCTGCTCGACACGCAGGATGCGGTAGGACACGTTGCCGAGCTGGAACACGTCGCCCTGCAGGCTCTCGACCGCGAAATCCTCGTTCACGGTGCCGACGAACTGCGCCTGCGGCTCGAGGATCACCTGGTAGTCGGCGGTGTCCGGAATGGTGCCGCCGGAGGTGAGGGCGGTGAGGCGCGCGCTGCGCCGCCCCTTCACCAGTTTGTTCACCGCGTCGTGATAGATGAGCGCGCCGTGGCGGCCCCGGCGCGTGCTGTAGCCCTCGGCGAGCATGCACAGCACTTCGTCGAACTCGGCGCGCTGCAGATCCCGATAGGCGTGGGCGCCGCGCAGCAGCGCGAACAGCTGCGCCTCGTCCCACTCGCGCGCGGCCACTTCCGCGACGATCTGCTGCGCCAGCACGTCGAGCGGCTTCACCGGCATGACGAGCAGGTCCAGCTCCCCGCGGCGCACGGCCGCGATGAGCGCGGTGCATTCAGCGAGGTCATCGCGCGACAGCGGGAACAGCCGGCCCTTGGGCGTGCCGCCCACCGAGTGGCCCGAGCGCCCGACACGCTGCAGGAAGGCTGAGATCGAGCGCGGCGAGGCGATCTGGCATACGAGATCCACCTCGCCGATGTCGATGCCGAGCTCCAGCGACGCGGTGGCCACCAGCGCGCGCAGCCGCCCGCCCTTGAGGCGCTGCTCGGCATCCAGGCGCGTCTCCTTCGCGAGGCTGCCGTGGTGCGCCGCGACGTGCTCCTCGCCCAGGCGCTCGGAGAGGTGGCGCGCCAGGCGCTCGGCCTGGCGGCGCGTGTTGACGAACACCAGCGTGGTGCGGTGCTCGCTCACCAGCTGCGCGAGACGGTCGTAGATCTGCGTCCACACCTCGCCGGACATCACCGCCTCGAGCGGCGCGGCGGGGATCTCGATCTGCAGGTCGCGCTCGCGCACGTGGCCCGCATCGATGATGCTGCAGTCGGCGCTGCCGTCGGGCCGCAGGTTGCCGGTGCCCACGAGGAAGCGCGCCACGTCCGCGATGGGCTTTTGCGTGGCGGACAGTCCGACGCGCGTGAGCTTGCGACCCGCGAGCGCCTCCAGGCGCTCGAGCGTGAGCGCCAGGTGCACGCCGCGCTTGCTGCCGGCCATGGCGTGGATTTCATCCACGATCACGGTGCGCGTGCTGGCGAGCATGTCGCGACCGGATTGCGAACCCATGAGAATGTAGAGTGACTCGGGAGTCGTCACGACGATGTGCGGCGGCCGGCGCCGCATGGCGGCGCGCTCGTGCTGCGGCGTGTCGCCGGTGCGCACGAAGGTGCGGATGTCGATCTGCGGCAGACCAAGTGCACCGAGCTCCTCGCGGATCCCGGCGAGCGGCGCCTCGAGGTTCTTGTGGATGTCGTTCGACAGCGCCTTCAGCGGCGAGACGTACACGACGCTGGTCACATCGGCGAGCCCGTCGCTGGCCAGACCGTCGCGCACCAGCTGATCGATCACGGCAAGAAATGCGGCGAGCGTCTTGCCCGAGCCGGTCGGGGCGGCGATCAGCACGTGACGCTGTGCGCCGATCGCCGGCCACGCCGCCTGCTGCGCCGGGGTCGGCGCGCTGAAGGTGCGGTTGAACCAGTTGGCGACGGCGGGGTGGAAGGCGGCAGGCATGGCGCAATTGAAGCACAGCGGCACACTCAGGAGGAGCTTGGCCGCGTGCCGCCGCGCGCATACAGTATGGGCAGCGCAGGTCCCCTGTATGAACGATTGCCGGCCGGCCGGCGCAGCGCCGAAGATGCCGCCGGCTCCCCCTCGCGCCGCGGTGAATCTTTCATGCCAACCGTCAAGAGCTTCTGTCGGTTCTGTCACGCCAACTGCGCGATCGAGGTGGACCTTGAGGACGGGCGCGCGGTCGCGGTACGCGGCGATGTCACCAATCCGCTCTACGGCGGCTACACCTGCATGAAGGGGCGCGAACTGCCGGCGCAGACCTACCACCCGCAGCGCCTGTTGCAGTCGCTCAGGCGGGACGCCGCCGGGCAGTTCGCGCCGATCGGCAGCGAGCAGGCCCTCGATGAGATCGCCGCGCAACTGAGTGCCCTGCGCGCCCGGTACGGGCCGCGCTCGATCGCGACCTACTGTGGCACCTATGCCTTCATGAACTCCGCGGCGCTCGCCATCGCCGGCGGCTTCCACCAGGGCATCGGCAGCCCGAATCTCTACACCAGCATCACCATCGATCAGCCGGCCAAGGTCTACACCTGGTCACGGGTCGGCGCCTGGCTCGGCGGCCCGCAGCCGTTCTCACAGGCGGACGTGGTGATGATGATCGGCAACAACCCGCTCACCTCGCACTACGCCTGGCAGGGCAGCGTGCCGCCGTTTTCGCCCTCGCGTCGTCTGCGCGATGCCAAGGCGCGGGGGCTGAAACTGATCTGCGTGGATCCGCGCCGCACGATGGTGGCGCAGCTGGCCGACATTCATCTGCAGGTGCGCCCGGGCGAGGACGCGACGCTGATGGCCGCGCTGCTGCGCGTGATCCTGGCGGAGAAGCTGCACGACCGGGACTTCTGTGCGCAGCACGTGGCGGGCCTGGAGGCGTTGCAGGCGGCGCTGGCGCCCTTCACGCCCGAGTACGCCGCGCACCGCGCCGACGTGCCGGTGGCCGACCTGGTGGCCGCGGCGCGCCTGTTCGCGCGCGGCCCGCGCGGCGTCGCCACCACCGGGACCGGCGCGGAGATGTCGGCCAACGGCACCCTCACCGAGCACCTGGTGATCGCGCTCAACAGCGTGTGCGGGCGCTTCTGCCGCGCCGGCGAGGTGGCACCCTATCCGCGGGTGCTGAGCGCGGCGACGCCGCGCAAGGCGCAGGTGCTGGCGCCGAAGCCGCTGTGGGGCGAGGGCTTCGCGCCCTCGCGCATCCGCGGCCTCACGCAGCTGGGCGCCGAGATGCCCTGCGCCACGGCCGCCGATGAGATCCTGACCGCCGGCGAGGGCCAGGTGCGGGCGCTGCTGTGCATCGGCGGCAACCCGCTGGTCGCCTGGCCCAATCAGTCCAAGGTGGAACGGGCGCTGCGCAGCCTCGAACTGCTGGTGTGCGTGGACATCAAGCTCTCGCAGAGCGCAGCACTGGCGCACTACGTGATAGCGCCTCAGGTGAGCCTCGAGCGCGATGACATCGCGACCGCGCCCGAGATCTTCTACGAGGAACCCTACGCCCACTACGCGCAGGCACTGCTGCAGCCCCCCGGGGACGTCATCGACGAATGGGAGTTCTTCTGGGGCCTGGCGCGGCGCATGCAGACCGAGATCCCCACGGCCGGCGGTCCGCTGCCCATGGACCGCAAGCCCACCAAGTTCGAAGTTCTGGAGAAGATCACGCACGGCTGCCGCGTGCCGCTCGCGCAGGTGCGCGCCCAGACCCGCGACGGCGGGCGCGTCTTCGCGCAGGCCGCGCTGCGCGTGGAAGCGGCGGACGCAAATGCCAGCGCGCGGCTGCAGCTCGCCCCGCAGGGGGTGGAGGCGGATCTGGCGCGGCTTGCGGCCCAGGCGCTGGATGCCTCGGGCCGCGCGGCGGACCCGGCGCTGGGCGCCACGCACCTGCTCATCTGCCGCCGCACGCGGCAGTTCTTCAACTCCACCGGCCAGGACCTGGAGCGCCTGGCCGTCAGGGGCACCACCAACCACGCGCACCTGAACCCGCAGGACCTCACCGCGCTCGGTGCCCGCGAGGATGACCTGCTGGAGATCTCGACCGCGCGCGAGCGCATCCTCGGGGTGGCCAAGCCGAGCGCCGACCTGAAGCCCGGGGTCATCTCCATGGCGCACGCCTTCGGTGCACGGGGTGATGATGCGGGTGCGGTGCGCGCGCACGGCGCCTCCACCAACCGCCTGGTAAATGATGAGCAAGATTACGACCCCATCACCGGGGCCTGCCGGCAGAGCGCGATCGCTGTCAGGGTGCGGCGCGTCAACACCTGACAGTGCCGCTGACACCGACACCGCCAAAAGGGGAGTAAAGTCCGCAGCTTCTCCCCGGCAGCGGTTGGAGGATATCCGAGGATGTGGGAAGCAGAAGACCTGGAAGCGGCCGCGCGACGCAAACTCGCCTGGCTCGCCGGCATCGTGGTAGCCATAGCCCTCGCCCTGGGCGGCTGGTACTGGTACTCGCATCAGGCCCCGCCGGCGGCCGAGCCGCTGCGGGCGGTCGCCCCCGCGCAGCCGCCGCCCGCTGAGGCACAGATCTCCCACCCGGTACCGGCCGAGGCGGGTGCACAGGCGCTGCCGGCCCTCAATGACAGCGACCAGGTGGTGCACGACTCGCTCGCCGGGGTGATCGGGCGTGACCCGGTGGAGAAGTTTCTCGTGCCGCAGAACATCGTGCGGCATTTCGTGGTGACGGTGGACAACCTGCCACGCAAGAAGGTGGCGGTGGACCTGCGCCCGGTGAAGGTCACGGCCGGGGAGACGGTGACGGCGACCCAGGGCGACATCACGACCTTGAGTCCGGCGAACTTCGAGCGCTACGCGCCCCTGGTGCGCGTACTGGAGAAAACCGACGTCAAGGCGCTCGCGGTGGTGTACGAGCGGCTCTATCCGCTGTTCCAGCAGTCCTACGAGGACCTGGGCTACCCGGGCAAGTACTTCAACGATCGCCTGGTCGAGGTGATCGACCTGCTGCTGCAGACACCCGAGATCGCAGAACCGCTGCAGCTGACGCAGCCGAAGGTGTTCTACGAGTACGCGGACGCGCAACTTGAGAGCCGGCCCGCAGGTCAGAAACTGCTGCTGCGCATGGGCCCGGCCAATGCGCGCATCATCAAGGCGAAGCTGCGCGAGTTCCGCGCCGAGATCGTGAAGAAGAACTGACAGCGCGGCGCTGTTTTCCTGATATGGGCGATACCACAGCCAGCAATGACGCCGACCTTGCGAAGCCCCTGAGCGAGCTGCGCTCGGTGCTGATTCCGGGCGAGACGCTCGAGGCCTTCGCGGTAGAGCGGCGCGTGTTCGCGCTGCTGCACCGGCGCACGCTGGTGGCCGCCACCAGCGGACGCCTGGTGGTGCTGACCCGCCGGCTGCTCGGCGGCTTCGACGTGGCCACCATCCGCTGGCAGGACCTGGAGGAAGTCACGCTGCGGGTCGGCATGATCAGCGCCGATATCGCCGTGCGCGCCGGCAAGGCCAGCGATCTGGCCTCCCTGGCCACACAGGGCTCGCAGCAGGCCGAGTTCAAAGGACTGCGCAAGGAGCAGGGGCAGGCGGTGTACCGCATCTGCCAGAGCCAGGACCAGGCGTGGCGCGAGAAGCGCCGCGTGCGCGAGCTGGAGGAATTGCGCGCCCGCTCCGGCGGCATCCAGGTGAGCTCGGGCCCGGCCACGGTCGCGGGCGCTGCGGACGGGGATGCCGTGCGGCGCCTGAGCGAGGCGAAGCAGCTGCTGGAGGCCAAGCTCATCACCGATGCCGAGTACGAGGCGATCAAGGCGAAGATCGTCAGCTGAAGGTTTCCTGTAATACACAGGTAATCCACAGGCGATCCACAGCCGAGGTGCGCTAGGCTTCCCCCATGGCCATTCGCTTACGGCGCCGCCGCCCCCAGGAGAACGAGGTACTCGGGGTGTACAGCTTCCCGAGCCGCACCGTGCGCGTGCTGAAGACGCAGGATGATCGCATCCTGTGGACCTGTGACTGCGACAAGTTCCGCCGCCAGACCGAGCAGCGCGAACCGCTGTGGTGCAAGCACATTGCCAAGGCCGCCGCGCGGCGCTCGCTGGAACGTCTGACGCGCCGCGTCGCGCTGAGCCGCTTCGGGGAGCGCTGAGGGGACTTGAGGCCGCGGCCGGCCCCTGCTTGAGCGTGGCCGTAAGGCCGGTCGCGGGAGGCGTTTCCCAAAAGCTCAGACGCCCGGGTTTCGGCCGGGTTCTGCCGACCGCCCGCACTCACTTATGTGCCGGATTGTTAAGGAGTCTCAAGGCCAGAGCGCGCCTTGGATGTCACACCCGAGGGGAGGGCTGTGACAGCCGCGCTACAGATGTCACATAACCCTTTTGGCCTTTGCGGATCACTTTTGGACGTAGTATGGTTCTCGGGCCTTAAACGTAGGAGAGCGATATGCGCTGGGAAATTCCGACGGCGACTGAGTTCCGCTTTGGCATGGAAATCACGATGTACATTGCCAGGCGCTAGCACGTCTTCTGGGTGCCGGGGCCGCACAGGCCCCGCGTGCCGTGCCAACGTCGATGCTTTGTGAAAATTCGGGTGCTGGGGTCTGCCGCCGGCGGCGGCTTTCCGCAGTGGAATTGCAACTGCCGTAACTGTTCGGGCGTCCGTAACCGCACCCTGCGGACTCAGGCTCGAACCCAATCCTCGATTGCCGTGTGTGGTCGCGACGAGCGCCAGTGGGCGCTCGTCAACGCCTCGCCCGATATCCTGACGCAGCTGCAGGCGAACCCGGTGCTGCAGCCGGCGCGCGCGCCGCGCGACACCGGCATTGCCGGCATCGTGCTGGTCGATGCGCAGATCGATCACACGACCGGCCTGTTCATGCTGCGCGAGTCCACGCGTCCACTGCCGATCTGGTGCACTGACAACGCCTACGCGGATCTCACGCGCGGCAATCCCATCTTTGCGGTGCTCAAGCATTACTGCGGTGTCGAGCGGCAGGTGATGCCCATCGATGGCAGTGCGTTCCGTGTCGCCGGCGTGGCGGACATCGAGTGGCGCGCGCTCGCGGTGGCGTCCAAGCCTGCGCCTTATTCGCCGAATCGCGAGCACCCGGTGGCGGGCGACAACGTGGCGCTGCTGCTGCGCGATGCGGCCGACGCGCGCTCCGTGGTGTATGCCCCGGGGCTGGGCGCGATGGAGGAGAGCGTTTGGCACGCTATGTGCTCGTCTGCATGCGTGCTGGTGGACGGCACCTTCTGGACGGACGAAGAAATGATCACACTCGGCATGTCGCGCAAGCGGGCCCGCGATATCGGTCACCTGCCGCAAAGCGGCCCCGGCGGCATGCTCGAGTGGCTCGAGCGGCTGCCGCCACAGACGCGCCGCATTCTCATCCACATCAACAACACCAACCCCATTCTCGATGAGGATTCCCCCGAGCGCGCGCAGCTCACCGCCCGCGGCATCGAGGTCGCCAGCGACGGCATGGAGATTCAGCTGTGAGCCAGAGCGCCTGGACGCGCGCCGAGTTCGAGCGGCAGCTGCGCGAGCGCGGCCGCGCCTACCACATCCATCACCCCTTCAACGTGATGCTCAACACCGGTAAGGCGACGCCGGTGCAGATCCGCGGCTGGGTGGCCAACCGCTACTACTACCAGATCAACATTCCGGTGAAGGACGCGGCCATCCTCGCCAACTGCGAGGAGCGCGAGGTGCGCCGCAACTGGGTGCAGCGCATCCTCGACCACGATGGCCATGGCGAGGATCCGGGCGGCATCGATTCGTGGCTGCGCCTGGCCGAAGCGGTCGGGCTGGCGCGAGCGGAGGTGGAGAGCCTGGACGCGGTGCTGCCGGGGGTGCGCTTCGCGGTGGACGCCTACGTGAACTTCGCGCGCCGCGCGCCCTGGCCGGAGGCGGTGTGCGCCTCCCTCACGGAGCTGTTCGCACCCGAGATCCATCGTCAGCGCCTCGCGACCTGGCCGGAGCACTACCCGTGGATCGAGGCGGCGGGGCTTAAGTATTTCCAGAGCCGGGTGAGCCTGGCGCGACGCGACGTCGAGTTCGGCCTGGCGGTGACGCTCGAGCGCTTCCGCAGCCGCGCCGAGCAGGAGCGGGCCCTTGAAGTGCTGCAGTTCAAGCTCGATGTATTGTGGGGGATGAACGATGCCATGGCACTCGCCTATGGGGTCAAGACATGAGTGAGATGCCGGCCACGGCAAAACTGGCGCTCGCGCACGGCATGCGCCTGCAGTGGGAGCCGGCGCAGGATGCGCACGTGCTGCTGTACCCTGAGGGCATGGTGAAGCTCAATGGCAGTGCCGGGGCGATCATGAGCCGCTGCGACGGCGAGCGCACGCTGGCGCAGATCGTCGCGGACCTCGAGCGCACCTTCGGCGCCACCGACCTTGCGGGCGATGTGAACGCGTTCGTGAAATTCGCGCTGGAGAAGCGCTGGCTGGAGCTGCGCGAATGAGCGCCGTCTCCCCCCTGGCGGCGGCGGCGCCGGCGACGCGCGGCGTGGGTCCGCCGCTGTGGCTGCTGCTCGAGCTCACCTACCGCTGCCCGCTGCACTGCGTGTTCTGCTACAACCCGACCGACTTTGCCAGCACGGCAGCGGAACTGCCCACCGCCGAGTGGCTGCGGGTGCTGCGCGAGGCGCGTGCGCTCGGGGCCGTGCAGCTCGGGCTGTCCGGCGGCGAGCCCCTGGCGCGCGAGGATCTGGAGGAGATCGTCGCCGAGGCGCACCGCCTCGGCTTCTACATCAACCTCATCACCTCCGGCATCGGTATGACCGAGGCGCGCATCGGGGCGCTCAAGCAGGCAGGGCTCGATCACATCCAGCTGTCATTCCAGGACAGCACCCGCGAGATGAACGATTTCCTGAGCAGCACGCGCACCTTCGACCTGAAGGCCAAGGTGGCGGCCCTGATCCGCGCCTACGACTACCCGATGGTGCTCAACGTGGTGCTGCACCGGCACAACATCGACCACGTTGGCGAGATCCTCGCCATGGCCGAACGCATCGGTGCGCAGTACGTCGAGCTCGCCAACACGCAGTACTACGGCTGGGCGTGGCTCAACCGCGAGGAGCTGCTGCCGAGCCGCGCGCAGCTGGAGCGCGCCGAGGCGGTCACGCGCGCGTTCCGCGAGCGCATCGGCAACAAGATGCAGATCTATTTCGTGGTGCCGGACTACTTCGAGACGCGGCCGAAGGCGTGCATGAGCGGGCTCGGCTCGGTGTTCCTCGCCATCACCCCCGATGGCACGGCGCTGCCGTGCCACGCGGCGCGCATGCTGCCGGGACTGAACCTGCCCAACGTGCTCACGAGCGGCGTGCGCGAGATCTGGTACGAGTCGTCCGCCTTCAACCGCTTCCGCGGCGAGGGCTGGATGAAGGAGCCCTGCGTCAGCTGCCCGGAGCGCGCCAAGGACTTCGGTGGCTGCCGCTGCCAGGCGTACCTGCTGACCGGCGATGCGGACAATGCCGATCCGGTGTGCGAGCTCTCCCCGCACCACCACCTGGTGACCGAAGCGGTGGCGCGCGCCGAGCAGGCCGCCCAGCAGCCGCCCAGGGCGGCGCGTGAGCACGTGCTCAAGTTCCGCGACCACCGCACCTCGATCCCGGTCACCCCCGAGACGGGTGCGCGGCGCTAGGTTCCCTGAGGGCGCAACGGCGATGGCGGTGCGGCCGGTACTGAAGATGGGCGAGCCGCTGCTGCGGCAGGTGGCGCTGCCCGTGAGCCGCTTTGATGCGCAGCTTGCCGCCCTGGTCGCCGATATGGACGACACCATGCGGCACCTGAGCGGCGCCGGCATCGCCGCCCCGCAGATCGGCGTCAGTGCCCGCGTGGTGATCTTCGAGCTGCAGGACAACCCGCGCTACCCGCACATCAGTCCCGTACCCTACACCGTGCTCGTCAACCCGACGCTCACCCCGCTCACGCAGGAGGAGAGCGAGGGCTGGGAGGGGTGCCTGTCGGTACCGGGAATGCGCGGGCTGGTGCCGCGCATCACGCGCGTGCGCTACCAGGGTTTCGATTTGAACGGCGCGCCGATCGATCGTACTGTTGAGGGCTTCCACGCCCGCGTCGTGCAGCACGAGGTGGACCACCTGGACGGCATCCTCTTTCCACAGCGGGTGCGGGATCTGCGGCACTTCGGCTTCGAGGATGCGCTCGCAGGACAGATGACGCCGATGCCGGACTGACCTTACGCGAACCAGGAGAGTGCCCACCATGAGCCAGAGCCAGCGCGCCACCGGGTCCTTCGACGTCAAGGTCAACGCGGCCAAACCGGACACGCAGGTCGCGCGTGCCGCGAACCTCAGCCGCCTCACCATCGACAAGCGCTTCCACGGCGACCTCGAGGGCATCAGCAAGGGCGAGATGCTGGCGCTGCAGACCGAGACCAAGGGCTCCGCCGGCTATGTCGCGCTCGAGCGGGTCACCGGCAAGCTCAAGGGCAGGAGCGGCAGCTTCGTGCTGCAGCACAGCGCCACCATGAACCGCGGCGACTCGCGGGCCGAGATCAGCGTGGTGCCGGATTCTGCCAGCGGGGAGCTGCGCGGCCTGTCGGGCAAGATGATCATCAGCGTGGCCAGCGACGGTACGCACAGCTACGAGTTCGACTTCAGGCTCGAGGCGCGCGAGCAGGCCTAGCGCCTCCCGCGCTTCAGGGCGAGGGCTGGCGCGTGCCGGGTGTCGCGCGGCTGGCGCGCACGTCGCGGGTGAGACGGATGGCCGACTCCACGCCCTGGTAGTAGCCGGACACCTCGCCGCTCTCAAGGTAACCGAGCGCGGCGTAGAAGGCGCGCGCGCCCGCGTTCGTGGCGCGCAGCTCCAGCCCCACGATGAAGGTGCCGGCGGTCAGCGCGCTCTCCTCGAGCCAGGTGAGCAGCCGCCGTGCGACGCCGCGGCGGCGATGCGCCGGATCAACGGCCAGCAGGTTGAGGTGGGCGCTCTCATCCGCGTAGCGCATGATGGCGAAGCCGGCAATGCGCCCGGGGGCGCGCGCGGTCAGGACCACGCTGTCGGCATCGCGCACGTGCCAGCCGATGCGCGCCGCGCCCCACGCGGGCCGCAGGCCCGCCTCCACGTGTGTCGCTGACATCGCCGCCAGCAGCGGCGCATCCGCACGGCGTGCCAGTTCAATGCGGTAGCTGTCCACGCCCCTAAGGATAGCGCTTGAGTGCGCCGGGCGTCTTCAGGCGAGCGTGTGGAACACCTTCTGCACGTCCTCGTCCTGCTCGAGCTTGTCGATGACGGTGAGCACCTCGGTCGCCTGCGCTTCCGGCAGCTCGGTCGGCACGGTGCAGATGTATTCGTGCTCGGCGGACAGCGGGGTGATGCCGCGCGCCTCGAGCGCCTCCTGCAGCCGGCCGAAGTCGGCGAACGCGCCGCGGATCACCAGCTGCGGCTCGCCCTTCTCGCCGCTGCTCTCGCCCATCTCATCCAGGCCGTGGTCGATGAGGTAGAGCTCCAGGTCATCCTGGTCGAGGCCTGCGGGGTTCAGGCGGAACACGCCCATCTTGCGGAACAGGAAGCTGACGCTGCCGTTGGTGGCGAGGTTGCCCCCGCCCTTGGTGATGATGTTGCGCACCGCGGCGACCGTGCGCGTCGGGTTGTCGGTCGCGGTCTCCACCAGCAGAGCCACGCCGTGGGGCGCGTAACCCTCGTAGAGCACCTCGTGGTAGTTCGCCGCGTCGCGCCCGGCGGCGCGCTTGATGGCCGCTTCGATCTTGTCCTTGGGCATGTTGACGGCGCGCGCGTTCTGGATCGTGCGGCGCAGCGTCGGGTTGGAGGCCGGATCGGTGCCGCCGGCCTTGACGGCCATCGTGATGTCCTTGGCGATGCGGGCGAACTGCTTCGCCATGCGATTCCACCGCGCAAACATCGTGTGCTTGCGGACTTCGAAGATGCGCCCCATGGCGCGCATGGTGCACGAAGCATGCACGGCGTGCCAGCCGCGCCAGGGGCGCGGCGCCCGCAGCAACAACGCTTGGGGATCGGGGGCGCGCGCTGCCGCAGGCAGCGCGTGAACATCAGGCGAGTTGTGCGCTCAGCAGGCGCAGGCGCCGGTGCTGCAGCTGCAGGCGGCGCTCGATGTCGCGCAGCTTGCTCTGCAGGTCGACCTGTTCCCACTGCTCGAGGACCGCGCGCTTCTTCTCGCCCAGCCACTCCTCCTTGACGCGCGCCCAGTCGGCGAGGGCGGCGAGGAAGTTGTCGTACTCGTGCGCGAGCCGTGCACGCAGCGGTTCCAGGCGCGAGAGGCTCTCGGCCGGAAACGCCGCCAGGCGCGCCTGGGCACGCGTGAACTGCATCGCCAGCAGCGCCTTCTGGATCTGGAAGTCCGGCGTGCGCTTCAGGCGGCGCGTGAGCCCGACGAGGCTCAGGGCGCGGATCATCCACTTGGTCGGATCCCACTGCCACCAGCGCACGCCGTTGCGGTAGTCGTGCGTGAAGATGTGGTGGAAGTTGTGGTAGCCCTCGCCGTAGGTGATGACGGCCAGCACCGGGTTGTCGCGCGCGCTGTTGTCCTCGGTGTAGGGCTGCTTGCCCCACATGTGGGCGAGGGAATTGATGAAGAAGGTGACGTGGTGGCTCCACACCAGGCGCATGAAGCCGGCAAGGATCAGCATGCCCCAGACATCCCCGAGCAGGACTCCGGCGAGCAGCGTCAGGCCGAAGTTCGCCAGCAGCGCGAGCGGCAGGTAGTAGCGATGCTGGAACGCGAGCATCGGGTCGCGCTTCAGGTCGGGGATATTGGTGAAGTCGGGTCTGCCGCTTTTGTACTCGCGCAGCATCCAGCCGATGTGCGAGAACCAGAAGCCGCGCCGCGCCGAGTACGGGTCAAGATCCACATCATCCACGTGCAGGTGGTGGGTGCGGTGTCCGCTGGCCCAGGCGAACACACTGTTCTGCAGCGACATGGTCCCGAACACCAGCAGCAACAGCCGTACGCTCCAGTGCGCGTCGTAGGTGCGGTGCGCCCAGAGGCGATGGTAGCCGGCCGTGATCGCCATGCCGCTCGCGCCGGTGAAGACGATGGCGACCACCCAGGTGGACATCGTGAAGCCGTGGGTCAGCCCGTACCAGGGCACCGTGACGGCCGCGATGGCGAAGGTCAGCACGAACATCAGGGTGTTGACCCAGACCAGGGGCGCCTTGGGCTCGTTAAGGGTCGTGTCGCTCATGCGGATTTGTAAGCGGCCGTAAATTAAAGGGGGGCGCCGTAACTTATCATGACCGACACGGCGAAGTGGGACTTGCGTCTTCTTTGGGACGGGGATGGCGCTTTGCAAGCCCTAAGCCCCGCCCCGGCGGCCCCGCCGGGGCCCCTTGCCGTCCCCGGACCCCGCGCCGCGCGGGCTCGTGCCAGCGGGACAGGAATCGCGGAGCGGCGCAGCTGCGTGCTACCGTTGCGCCCCCTTACAGGACAGGCTTGCAGGAGCTGCCGTGATCGAACGTCGAACGCGCGCCCGCATGGGCCTCGTGACTGCCGCGGTCGCGCTGGTGGTGGTCAGCAACGCGCAGTCGCAGCCGGCGACCTCAGCCCCTGCGGGCCTGGTGCCCGCGGCGGTGGAAAAAGCCGCGCACGCCTATCTCACGCAGGCGGCACTCGAGGCGCCGATCCGCTTCCTCGCCTCGGACCTGCTCGAGGGGCGCGGGCCGGCGACGCGGGGCGATGAACTCGCGCGGCTGTATCTGCAGACCCAGCTCGAGGGCTTCGGCTACCAGCCGGCCTTCGCCAACGGTGCCTGGCAACAGCCCTTCGACATCGTCGGTCTCAAGGCGCAGTTCCCCAAGACCTGGAGCTTCACCGGACCGGCCGGCAAGGTGGACCTCAGCTGGCGCGAGGACTACATCGCAGTCAGCGGGGTGCAGCAGGAGCAGGTGAGCCTCAGCAATGCGCAGCTGGTGTTCGTCGGCTACGGCATCCAGGCGCCCGAGTTCCAGTGGGATGACTACAAGGGCGTGGATCTGAAGGGCAAGATCCTCGTCATGTTGAACAACGACCCGGACTGGGACCCGAACCTGTTCGCGGGCAAGCGGCGCCTGTACTACGGGCGCTGGGACTACAAGTACGAGAGTGCCGCGCGCCAGGGCGCCGCCGGTGCCATCATCATCCACACCACCCCCTCGGCCGGCTATCCCTGGCAGGTGGTGCAGAGTTCCTGGGGCGGGGAGCAGTTCCAGCTGCCCGCCGGCAGCGAGCCGCACGTCGGCCTGCAGGCCTGGACGACCGAGGAGGCCGCGCGGCGGCTGCTCAAGGGCGCCGGCCAGGACCTCGACAAGCTCGTGACCGCGGCGCGCTCGCGCGACTTCCGGCCCGTGCCGCTGGGCCTGAGCACTTCGCTCACCTTCACCAACACCCTCTCGCGCGTGAAGACCGCCAACGTCGGCGGCGTGCTGCCGGGCAACGATCCGAAGCTCGCCCCGCAGGTCCTCATCTACAGCGCCCACCACGACCACTTCGGCATCGGCGAGCCGGACAAGAGCGGCGACAAGATCTACCACGGCGCCGTCGACAACGCCTCCGGCTGTGCCCAGGTGCTGGCGATCGCGCGCGCCTTCGCGCTGCTGCCGCAGCGGCCACGGCGCACGGTGATGGCGCTGTTCGTGGCCGGCGAGGAGCGCGGGCTGCTCGGCTCGGCCTACTACGCGCAGCACCCGTCGTTCCCGGCCGGCCGCATCGCGGCGAATATCAACATCGACGGCGGCAACATCTTCGGACGCACGCGCGAGGCGGTGCTGGTGAGCCTGGGCAAGTCCTCGCTCGATGAGATCGCCGCGAGCCTGGTGAAGTCCCAGGGACGCAAGCTCGAGGGCGATGAGTACCCGGATCGCGGCTACTACTACCGCTCCGACCAGTTCTCGTTCGCCAAGATCGGCGTGCCCGCCCTGTATTTCTCGCAAGGCACGGACGTCATCGGCAAGCCCCCCGGCTGGGGCAAGCAACGCCACGATGAGTGGGAACTGAAGCAGTACCACCAGCCGAGCGATAAGCTCGATGGCAGCTGGAACTTCGACGGCATGATCGAGGATGCGCAGCTGTACCTGTACGCGGGCTGGCTGATCGCGCAGGCCGAGGCGTTGCCGACCTGGAAGCCGGGTGACGAGTTCGAGGCGGCCCGCAAGCGCGCGCTGGCCGAGCCCGCGAAGAAGAACTGAAGCGGAAGGAAGCCTGATGTTTGCGGGTCTTGAGCTGATCGCCGCGGACGCGATCCTGGGACTGATGGCGGCGTTCCGCGCCGATCCGGACCCGCGCAAGGTCGATCTGGGCGTGGGGGTGTACCGCGACGACCGCGGCGAGACGCCGGTGCTCGAGGCGGTGCGCCAGGCCGAAGAGGCGCTGGTGGCGCAGCAGAGCACCAAGACCTACGTGGGCCCGACCGGCAACGCCGGCTTCAACGCCGAGCTGGAGAAGCTCGTGTTCGGCGCCACGCACGCGGCCCTGACCGCCGGGCGCATCCGCAGCGTGCAGACTCCCGGCGGCTGCGGCGCGCTGCGCCTCGGTGCCGAGCTCATCCGCCTGGCCGCGCCCGACAGCGTCGTGCACGTGAGCACGCCCACCTGGGCCAATCACACCCCGCTCCTGGCCGGCAGCGGGCTCAAGCTCGAGCGCTATCCGTATTTCGATCCCGCCACCGGCGGGGTGCAGTTCGGCGCCATGATGAGCGCGCTCGAGCGCCTGCCGCCGCGCGCGGTGGTGCTGCTGCACGCCTCCTGCCACAACCCGACCGGCGCGGACCTTGACCAGGACGAGTGGCGCGCGGTGCTCGAGCTGCTCAGGCGGCGGCGCCTGCTGCCGTTCATCGACATGGCCTACCAGGGGCTGGGGGAGGGTGTGGAGGCGGACAGCTTCGGGCTGCGCCTGCTGTGCGCCGAGCTGCCCGAGGCGCTGTGCGCGGTGTCGTGCTCGAAGAATTTCGGGCTGTACCGCGAGCGCACCGGCTCGCTGCACGTCATCAGCGACAGCAAGCCGGCCGCGGAGGCGAGCTTAAGCCAGCTGGTGCGCATCGCCCGCGGCATCTGGTCGATGCCGCCGGATCACGGCGCGGAGATCGTGCGCCGCGTGCTGCTGGATGCGACCCTGCGCGACCTGTGGGAGCAGCAGGTCACGGGCATGCGCACGCGCATCCAGAACCTGCGCCACGAGGTGGTCGCGCAGCTGCGCCAGCACTGCCCGCAGCGCGACTTCAGCTTCATCGCCCGCCAGCGCGGCATGTTTTCCTTCCTCGGCATCACCACCGGGCAGGTGCGGGCACTGCGCGTGCAGCACCACATCTACATGACCGACGACAGCCGCATCAACATCGCCGGACTGCGTGCCGAGAACCTCGAGTACTTCGCGCGCGCCGCCGCGCAGGTGCTGGCCGCCTAGGAGCTCTCCGGGATGATGAGGCGGTGGGTGGACTTCACCTCCTCCATCACGAAGTAGGTGTGCGTCTGCTGCACGCCGCGCACCGCGGCGATGCGATCGCCGAGGAAGCGCCGGTAACTCTCCATGTCGGTGACCCGCACCTTCAGCAGGTAGTCGAAGCCGCCGGCCACCATGTGGCATTCCATCACCTCATCGTGCGCGAGCATCACCTGCTTGAAGCGCTCGAAGGCATCCGGCGTGGTGCGATCGAGCGACACCTCGACGTAGGCGAGCAGGCCCAGGCCGAGCTTGCCGGGGTTGAGGCGCGCGAAGTACCCCTCGATGTAACCGGAAGCCTCCAGGCGCCGCACGCGCTCCAGCGTCGGGGTCACCGTGAGGTGCACCTCGCGGGCGAGCTGGGAGACCGCCGCCCGCCCGTCCTGCTGCAGCCGGGCGAGGAGCCCGCGATCGATGCGGTCCAGGGGGCGGTCGTGGGCCGGGGAGGCCCCTGCCGCCAGGGATGTTTTGGGGGTCATGGCAGTCGATTTACCTATTAAATGCGCTATTTCGGATAATTATCCTCTGGATGGAACGATATCATAAGCGTAATTAACTACCGATATCGGAACACCACCATGACGACGCCCCAGAGCGCGGCCGGTTCGACCGCCGCGCTGTTCACCCTGCGCGAGCGCCTGCGCGCGGCGACGCTGCGCCCGGAGAGCGATGCGTCGGAGGAGATTCTCGCGGACCTGGAGCCGACCGCGGGGCCGCTGCAGGCCGCCCAGGCGCGCGCCGCGCGCTGGGTGGAGGCGGCGCGCGCCGATGAGCGCGCGCGGCCCCTGGTCGAGCAGATGCTCGAGCAGTTCCCGCTCGACAGCGCGCAGGGCAAGGCGCTCATGGGGCTCGCCGAGGCGCTGCTGCGCACCCCCGACCCCCGGCGCGCCGATCAGCTGATCGCCGAGCGGCTCGCGACCGTGCGCGCCGCCGGCCTCCCCGGCAACACCGCGCTGATGCTGCGCACCGGTTTCGTGCTGCTCGGGGCGGCGGGGCGGCTGTTGCCGGATGTCACCGCGCAGCTGGCAGGGGAATTCACGCCGGCGAACCTGGCGGCCCCGCTGGTGGCCCCGATCGTGCGCGCGGCGCTGCGCCAGTCGATGCAGATGATGGGTCACGCGTTCATCGTCGGGGACAGCATCGAAACGGCGCTGGCGCGCGGGCGCTCGGAACCGGCCCTGGCGCTGTGCTCCTTTGACGTCCTGGGCGAGGGCGCCCGCACCGCGGCGGACGCGCAGCGTTACTACGCTGCCTATGCGCACGCGATCGCGGTGCTCGCCACTCAGCCTCCCGGTGCGACCTACGCGCGCTCGGGCATCTCGGTGAAGCTCTCGGCGCTCGAGCCGCGCTACTCGCTCAGCCAGAGCGCGCGCGTCAACAGCGCGCTCGCACCGCGCATGCTGGAACTCGCGCGCGCCGCCGCGCGCGCCGGCATCGGCTTCACGATCGATGCGGAGGAGGCCGACCGGCTCGACCTGTCGCTGGATATCGTGGAGACGCTGGCGCGCGATCCCGCCACGCGCGGTTGGGACGGGCTGGGACTCGCGGTGCAGGCCTATGGCCGGCGCGCGCCGCGCCTGCTGGAGTGGGTCGCGGCGCTGGCCCGCGACAGCGGGCGGCGCCTGGGCGTGCGCCTGGTAAAGGGCGCGTACTGGGACAGCGAGATCAAGCGCGCCCAGGAGCGCGGTCTTGCGAGCTTCCCGGTCTACACCTCCAAGGACGCCACCGATGCGAGCTACCTGCAGTGCGTGCGGGTGTTGTTCGCCGCGCGCGAGGCCATCTACCCGCAGTTCGCCACCCACAACGCCTACACCGTCGCGGCGGTGCTGGAGCTCGCGCCGCAAGGCGTGGCCTACGAGTTTCAGCGCCTGTACGGCATGGGCGAGGCCTTGTACGAAGCCGCGCGCGCCGAGGATCCGCGCTTCCCGCCGATCCGCGTGTATGCGCCGGTGGGCTCGCACGAGGACCTGCTGCCGTACCTCGTGCGCCGCCTGCTGGAGAATGGCGCCAACAGCTCCTTCGTCCACCAGTTCCTGAACCCGGAGATGTCAGTGGAGGAGGTGGTGCGCGACCCGCGCCGTTCGCTCGGCGCCGAGCGCGCCGGCCCGGCGGCGCGCATCCGCGAGCCCCACGCGCTCTATGGGCCCGAGCGCGCCAACTCCGCCGGCGAGGACTTCGGCGACCCGGCCGCGCTCGCCGGCCTTGAGTCGCAGGTGCAGGTGCATGCGGCGGCCCACTACCGCGGCGGCCCGATCCTGAGCGGCCCCGCGGCGGGGCCCGCGGCGGACGTGGCGGTGAGCTCACCAGCGGACACGCGGGTGATCGTCGGCTACAGCCGCGATGCCACCGCGGCGGAGATCCGCCAGGCCATGGAGGCGGCCGCCGCCGCGCAGCGGGCCTGGGAGGCGACCCCGGCCGGCGAGCGCGCCGCGTGTCTGGAGCGCGCCGCCGAGACGCTCGAGCTGCGGCGCGGGCAATTCCTGAGCCTGCTGGTGCGCGAGGCGGGCAAGACGCTGCCGGATGCGGTGGCGGAGATCCGCGAGGCGGTCGACTTCTGCCGTTACTACGCCGCGCGCACCCGTGAGCTGTTCGGGGCGCCGCAGGAACTGCGCGGGCCCACCGGGGAGCGCAACACGCTGTCGCTGCACGGCCGCGGCGTGTTCGTGTGCATCAGCCCGTGGAACTTCCCGCTCGCCATCTTCACCGGCCAGATCACCGCGGCGCTGGGCGCCGGCAACACCGTGATCGCCAAACCGGCCCCCGCCACCCCGCTCATCGCCCACGCCATGACGCGGGTGCTGCACGAGGCGGGCATCCCCGCCGCAGCGCTGCAGCTGACACCGGCCGATGGCCCGGCCTTCGGCGAGGTGGCGCTCACCCACCCGGTACTCGCCGGGGTCGCTTTCACCGGTTCCACCGCGACGGCGGCCACCATCAATCGCACGCTCGCCGCCCGTGCGGGCGCGATCGTACCCCTGATCGCCGAGACCGGCGGCGTGAACGCGATGGTGGTCGATGCCACCGCGCTGCCCGAGCAGGTGGTGGATGACGTCATCACCTCCGCCTTCACCAGTGCCGGCCAGCGCTGCTCGGCGCTGCGGGTGCTGTACCTGCAGGAGGAAATCGCCGAACGCGTGATCGAGATGCTCATCGGCGCGATGCGCTGCCTCGTGATCGGCGATCCCGCGCACGTCGCGACCGACGTCGGCCCGGTGATCTCCGCCGACGCGCGCCGGCGGCTGGAGCGTCACGCGCAGCGCATGCAGGCCGAGGCGCAACTGCTGTACGCCTGCGAGCTGCCCGAGGGACTGGAACACGGTTACTTCTTTGCGCCGCGCCTCTATGAACTGCGGCGCCTCGATCAGCTGCAGAGCGAGGAGTTCGGGCCGATCCTGCACCTGGCGCGCTACCGCAGCGGCGAGCTGCCGCAGGTGGTGGAGGCCATCCGTCGCACCGGCTTCGGTCTCACCCTCGGTGTGCACAGTCGCCTGGAGAGCGTGGCGCAGCACATCTTCCGCTCCCTGCCCGTGGGCAACACGTACGTGAACCGCAATATGATCGGTGCGGTTGTCGGCGTGCAGCCCTTCGGCGGGCAGGGGCTGTCGGGCACCGGCCCCAAGGCCGGCGGCCCGCATTATCTGCTGCGCTTCGCCACCGAACGCACGCTCACGGTGAACACCGCCGCCATCGGTGGCAACGTGGAGCTGCTCTCCTAGCGGCAGCACACAGCCGGCGTGCGGCGCCGGCGGGCGTGTGCCGCGGCGGCTGCCGGTGAGCGCCGCCGCGGCCTGCGCCCCGCTTGCCGCTGGCCCGCTCCCCATGGTGTCATGCGCGCGGATGGCCCTTCGGAGTAGGCGCAGGCGTGCCGGAGAACGCGAGCGAAGCATGTGATGTGGCCGTCATCGGCGGCGGCCCGGGCGGGAGCACGGCCGCGGCGCTGCTCGCCAGGCGCGGCTACCGGGTGATCGCGCTGGAGAAGCAGCACCATCCGCGTTTTCACATCGGCGAATCGCTGCTGCCCATGAACCTGCCGGTGTTCGAGCGTCTCGGCGTGCGCGACAAGGTTCACGCGCTCGGGGTGTTCAAGCGCGGCGCCGATTTCGAGGCGGACAACGAGCACGGCTACAACCTGTTCGCCTTCGAGCGTGCCATCGGCAACAGTCCGCCCCACGCCTACCAGGTCTGGCGCCAGGACTTCGACAAGATGCTGTTCGAGAACGCCCGCGACTGCGGTGCCGAGGCCCGTGAAGGGCATGAGGTGGTGGGTATCGAGCAGCGCGGCAGCCGCGACAGCCGGCTGCAGGTGCGCACCGATGCCGGGGAGAACTACGAGCTTAAGGCCCGCTACGTGATCGACGCCAGCGGGCGCGACACCTTCCTCGCCAGCAAGAGAAAGCTGCGGCGCAAGAACCCCGAGCACCAGAGCGCCGCCATCTTCGGGCATTTCCGCGGCGCCGCGCCGCGTCCCGGGGCGCACGCCGGCAACATCAGCATGTACCGCTTCGCGCACGGCTGGATGTGGATGATCCCGCTGCCGCAGGGGGTGATGAGCGTCGGCGCGGTGTGCTGGCCGGAGTACCTGAAGCAGCGCAAGGGCCGCACCGTGGAGTTCCTGATGGAGACGCTGCGGCAAAACCCGGCCCTGTGGGAGCGCCTCAAGGATGCGCAGCTCATCAGCGACGAGGTGCGGGTCACGGGGAACTATTCCTACGACTGCTCGACGATGGGCGGGCCGGGGTGGATCCTGGTCGGCGACGCATTTGCCTTCCTCGATCCGGTGTTCTCCACCGGCGTGTATCTCGCCATGAGCGGGGCGGAACGGGCTGTGGAGGTGGTGGACGTCGCGCTGCGCGAGCCGGCGCGCGAGCGGGCGCTGCTGCGGCGGCTGGAGCGGCGCCAGCGCGCCGGCATGCGGCGCTTCTCGTTCTTCATCTACCGCTTCAACGAGCCGGTGATCGAGCAGATGTTCCGCAGCCCGCGCAACATCTTCAAGCTCGAGCAGGGCGTCATCTCGATGCTCGCCGGCGACCTGTTCGATACGCCCTCGGTGCTGTGGCGCCTGAAGCTGTTCAAGCTGTTCTACGCGGCCGTGGGGCTGGGGAACTGGGGGCGCTGGCGCGCCGGGCACCGCTACCGCCTGGCGCAGGCCCGTGCGCAGTTCACCGGCGGCACCACGCCGCAGGACAAGGCGTAAGGCGCCCGGCTCAGGTCGCGGCGGCCTTCAGGTCAGCGGGCCGGATCGGCAGGCGGCGTGCGCGGATCCCGGTGGCCGCGAAGATCGCATTGGCCAGAGCCGGGGCCGCCGGCGGGACGCCGGTCTCCCCGCAGCCGCGCGGCGCATCCTCGCTCGCGACGAAATGCACCTCCATCGGCGGCGCCTGCGCCATGCGCAGCAGCGGGAAATCGTTGAAGTTGGCCTGCTGGACGCGCCCGCCCGCGACCGTGATCTCCTGCTGCAGCGCGGCCGCCAGCCCGAACAGCAGCGCCCCTTCGATCTGCGCTGCGGCCCCGAGCGGATTGATGACCCTGCCGATGTCGGCCGCCGCCACCAGGCGACGCACGCGGATCTCGTGCGTGGCCCCGACCTCGACCTCCGCGACCACGGCCACGTAGCTGTGATTGGCGTAGGAGCCGGCGATGCCGCGGCCGCGTCCCGGGGGCAGGGGCGCGCCCCAGGAGCCCTGACGCGCGGCGAGCTCGAACACCGCCCGCAGCTTGCCGGTGTCGTAGTGCCCGGAACCGTAGGGCAGCGCCCGTGGCGCGCCGAGGACCGCGAGCCGATAGGCGAGCGGATCCTGTCCCGCCGCGTGGGCCAGCTCGTCGATGAAGCTCTGATAGACGAAGACGTTGCTGGACTCATCGACGGAGCGCCACTGCCCGAGCGGCACCGGGCAGCCGCGGATCGCGGTCGCGGCGAGGCGCAGATTGGGCACCAGCCCGGCGGGAAAGTCAGCGGTCCCGATCTCATCCCCGGCCGGCAGCGCGCTGGCGCCCGCCGGCGGAGCCCACCGGAGGAAGTCCCCGCGCTGCGCGTTCACCAGGTGTTGTGACCAGGCGAGCAGGCGTCCGTGCTCGTCAAGCGCAGCACGCATCGCGTGGCACGAGGCGGGGCGGTAGAAGTCGTGCTGCAGGTCATCCTCGCGCGTCCACATCACCTGCAGCGGAACGCCGGCGGCCCGCGCCAGCACGACGGCCTCACCCACGAAGTCCGCGTAGAAGCGTCGCCCGAAGCCCCCGCCGCTGCGCGTGACGTGAACCGTCACCTGCTGTGCCGGCAGGCCGCAGATGGCGGCGGCCACGGCGCGCGCGTCGGCCGGGTTCTGCGTCGGGATCCACAGCTCGCAGCCATCGGCGCGCACGTGCGCGGTGCAATTCATGGGCTCCATCGCCGCGTGGGCCAGCAGCGGCAGCTCGTAGGTCGCCTGCAGCGTGCGTGCGGCGCCCGCGAAGGCGGCGTCCACATTGCCGTCGTTGCGCAGCACGCGCTCCGGCGGCAGCTGCGCGAGCCGCCGGCATTCGGCCTGTCGCGCCGCCGTATCCTCCGTGGTCGCTCCCCCGGCCCAGCGCACGCTCAGTGCCCGCCGGCCCTGCAGTGCCGCCCAGGTCGTGTCGGCGATCACGCCGACGCCATTGGGCGGCGGGGGATTGTTGTCGCCGAACCCCGGCAGCGAATCCGCCTCGATGGGCACCACCGCCCGCACTCCCCTGATCGCCCGGGCGGCGGCCTCATCGAAGCCCGCCACGCGCGCACCCAGGACCGGCGCGCGCTCGATCGAGGCAAAGCACATGCCCGCGATTCGGGTGTCGAGGCCGAAGCGCTGGCTGCCGTTGACGATCGCCGGCGTGTCCAGCTGCCGGGTAGGGCGGCCGATGAGCGTGTAGCGAGCCGGATCCTTGAGCGGCACGGCTTCCGGAACTGGCAACCGTCCCGCGGCGGCCACCAGCTGTCCGTAGGAAAGGCGGCGGCCACTTGGCGCATGCGTGACGACGCCGCCCGAGGTCGTGCAGCTGGCGGTGTCGACCCGCCAGCGCTCGGCCGCCGCAGACACGAGCATGCTGCGGGCGACCGCGCCGGCGTGCCGCAGCGGGATCCAGCCGTGCGCGACGCTCTGGCTGCCGCCGGCGTACTGATCACCGAAGGCGACCTGGTCCACGCCGGCCTGCTCGATCCGCACCTGCGACCAGGGCACATCGAGTTCTTCGGCCACCAGCATCGGCAGGGAGGTGCGCACGCCCTGGCCGATCTCCGGGCGACTCACCCTGATGGTGACCGCGCCGCTGGGATCGATGCGCACGAAGGCATTCGGCGTGAACGCGGCAGGCGCGGAGGCGTGTGCCGCCGCGCTCGCAGCCCCGGGCAGGCAGGTCTCCACCAGGAGCGCGCCGCTGGCGAGCACGCTGATGCGGCAGAACTCGCGCCGCGAGAGCTCCGGCGCCGCGCCGGCCCGGTCGCCGGACGGGCGTTCCCGGGCATCGCAGCGCTTCGAGGGCGGTGGGTTCATCGCTGGGGCGACGGTGCGTTGATCGTCAAAACCGTAACACGTGCGCGCCGGCTGGCGCGCTTCGGCCTGTCGCTCATTCGGCTCGGCAGATCGCAGCGGCGGCGACGCGCCATTTCTGACACAGATTTTCTGACACAGAGCGTGGCGTTGCCGCCGCTGCCGGCGCGCTCTTTCTAGCCATGGTGCCGGAGGTTATGCTCCGGGTCCGTTTTGGGAGACAACAGAATGAAAGCACAGCTAATGGCTCTGGTCTTCGGCGCGGCGCTGCTGCAGGGCAGCGCGTGGGCGGATCCGCCGCAGACGCTGAAGGTCGTGGAGAGTGTCGAGATCAAGGCACCGGTGGACAAGGTGTGGGCCAGCATCAAGGACTTCGACAGCCTCAACAAGTGGCACCCGGGGTTTGCCAAGGATGAGATCGTCTCGGGCGGCGACAACAAGGTCGGATCGGTGCGCAAACTCACCATCAAGGACGGGCCGTCCTTCACCGAGGAACTGCTCGCGTTCGATGGTGCCAAGCACACCATGCGCTACAAGATCGTCGAGTCCCCGTTACCCATCACCGGCTACGTCAGCAGCATCAGCGTGCACGCCGGCAGCAACGGCATGACCAAGGTGGTCTGGTCGGGGAGCTTCAAGCGCAAGAATACCGACGCCAACCCTCCGGAAGCCGAGAGCGATGCCGGCGCCATCAAGCTCGTCAAGGGCGTCTATCGCGGGGGCCTCGATAACCTGAAGAAGATGCTCGAAGGCTAGCTGCCGCCGGCGGCTCATCACGGACGGTGAGCCAGCGGCAGCCGCCGCGCGAGCTCAGCTGCTCGCGCTGGCGCGCAGGGCGCTGAGGAGCGCCTCCAGGGATTCCACCGGCGCTGAGCAGACGCTGCCACGGCAGACATAGGCCACGGCTTCACCGTGCGCGGGCTTGTCAGCCAGCGCCGGCGGCAGCTGCGCGGCGTCCTTGGGTACGGCGAGGAGCAGCCGGCGCGGGGCATAGAGCGCGGCGAGCTCGCGCTGCCACGCGCCGATGGCGGGCTCTTCGCCGCGGAGGATGATGATCTCCGGCGGATGCAGCAGCTCCTCCAGTGCCGTGAGCAGCGTGGCACATGCCTGCGGGTAGCGCGGCAGGTCCGCCCACGCCGCACGGATGGTGCGCTCGGCGGCGGCGAGGTAACGCGGCTCACCCAGCAGGTGCCCGAAGCGCTGCAGCACATAGGCCGCCACCGCGTTGCCCGAAGGGGTGGCGTCGTCAGCGTAGGTCTTGTAGCGGTGGATGAGCTGCTCGTGGTCGCTGGAGGTGAAGAAGAAGCCGCCGGCCGGTGCGTCCTCGAACTCTCTCAGCACGACTTCCAGGAGCGCCTGAGCGAAGCTCAGCTCGTCCGCGCGGAAGCGCACCTGCTGCAGCTCCAGGATCGCATCCGCCAGGAACACGTAGTCGTCCAGATACGCGTTCAGGTGCGCGCGCCCGTCCATGTAGGTCGCGAGCAGGCGGCCATCCCGCCACAGCCGGGCGCGGATCAAGTCCAGTGCCCGCGTGGCCGCCGCGGCCAGCTCGGGCCGCTCCAGGGCACGCGCGGCGATCGCGAGGCCCCGGATCATGAGTGCATTCCAGGAGGTGAGCACCTTGTCATCGCGAGCCGGCGGCACGCGGCGCGCACGCACCGCCAGCAGCTTGGCGCGCGCCGCTGCGATCAGGCGCGAGACTTCTGCGACCGGCAGGGCAGCCGCTGCGGCGATGTCCTCCACCGGCTGTACGACATGGAGGTGCCACTTGCCTTCGAAGTTCGCCGGGCGGTCGAGTCCGAAGCGCGGCGCAAACACTGCGTACTCCTTGTCGTCCAGGAGGGCGCGGACTTCTTCACGGTTCCAGACGTAGTACGTCCCTTCGTGCCCCTCTGAGTCCGCATCGAAGCTCGAGTAGAAGCCTCCTTCGGGTGATTGCATTGCGCTCAGGATCCAGGCGGCGGTCTCCTCCGCGATGCGCGCGTACTCGGCGTCACCGGTCGCAAGCGCGGCCTGCGCGTAGGAGGCAAGCAGACTGGCGTTGTCGTAGAGCATCTTCTCGAAGTGCGGGATCATCCACGCCTCGTCCACGGCGTAGCGGCAGAAGCCGCCGGCCAGCTGGTCGTTGATGCCGCCGTCGGCGATGCGTCGCAGCGTCAGGGTCACCATGTAGAGCGCCGCCAGGTCCGGTTCGGGGGCGTCCACGGTCGCGCGCCAGTCGCGCAGCAGGCGCGTGCAGATCTGTGGCTGCGGGAACTTCGGCGCGCCGCCGAAGCCGCCGTTCTTTTGATCGAAGATCCGTCCGAACTGTACCCGCGCTGCGCGCAGCGGTGCGTGGGTGAGTTCCGTGTCCGCCGCCGCCGGCGGCGGGATCATCTTGTCGAAGGCCGCGACCAGCGCTTCGTTCTGGGCGCGCAGCTCCGCGGGTCGCTCGCGGTAGAACTGCGCCACGCGCAGCAGCAGGTCCTTGAAGGCGGGCAGCCCGTAGCGTGCCTCCTTCGGGAAGTAGGTACCGCCGAAGAAGGGCCGCTGGTCCTCATGCGCGAGGAACATCGTCAGCGGCCAGCCGCCGGTGCGCTGCGTCAGCAGCTGCTGCGCCACCTGGTAGATCCGGTCGATGTCGGGACGCTCTTCGCGGTCGACCTTGATGTTGACGAAGTTCTCGTTCAGTACGCGCGCGGTTTCCTCGTCCTGAAAACTTTCTTTTTGGCTGACGTGACACCAATGGCAGGCCAAATAACCTACGCTCAGGTGGATCGGCTTCCCTTCGCGGTGAGCTTTCTGCAGCGCCTCGGGGCCCCATGCATACCAGTCGACCGGGTCGTGCGCATGCTGACGCAGGTATGGGCTCGTTTCGTTGGCGAGCTGATTCGTGTACTTCGGAGCGCCTTCGCTAGTCAGTTGCATGTTGCTTCCAAGTCCATCCCTTGTGACGTGCACGCTTGCCGCTCTTTACTTCGTACATGTGCACCTTGCATAGATCGTGGATTCTGCAAAACGCAGCAAGATTCCTAATCTGTACGCGAGTGCCGTCGGGAGCGACGAAACCTTTGTGCACGAACCGCGTACTCCTGGGCCGGCTGTTCTCGTGAGTCCAACCACGGTACGAGACGATACGACCCTTCGCGAGCGCTGTCATATGAGTATTCTCGAGCTCGTGCTTTCGGCTGAAAGCAGCCAGGTTGCGGATGGGACCGACAGGATTCCCTTGGGGGTCGACGAAGCCCGAGTGCACCTTGATGTAGTCACGTTCTCGGACGCTGTTTTCGTGGGTCCACCCTTTGTGCGACTTCAATTTACTCGTGCCTCTTGCCAATTGTCCCATCGCTCCAGAGTTCAGCAGAGTGCGTCGGCAAAAGTCTGCCAAGTTGATGATCGTGACGGGGTTGCCGGCGGGGTCCCGGAAACCGACCCATGTCAGGCCGAATCCGCTGCCGGCACTGGTTGTGTGTGGGTTTACGTTGAACCCGAGGGTGCGGTCGGTGCAGCGCGTACGTTCAATCCAGGCTCTCTCGCGCTCAAGAAGGTCCGGTACTTCGGTGAATTCCAGGATTGTGAATGCGAAGTCTTTTCCGCCGTAGCGATTCCAGGCTTGCTGCATGTGGCGATTCACATGAACTCGGTTGCCTAGATCACGGCGGTGCCCCTGCCACCGCGTACGAAGGTTCACGGCGCTGCCCACGTAGATTTTGCCATTCGATACGCAGCGTATCTGGTAGATGCCCGGGCGGGATGGGATCTCAGCGTAGCAATTCCCGGTCGTCATCCTGTCGGCACGCGAGCTCTCTCGGTTCCGACCCTACGTCTGTATCGATCGGGTGAGTAGGCGCACAAATCGGTGCGTTTGTGTCAATTCTGTATACTTCCCGCCCCTCGCCTGATGCTGCCGGATGCCAGGTGCACTCCAAGTCCTCTTCGCTCGAGCCCGCCCTTGCGGCAGTTCCCACGCTGCGACTAAAGCGCGGCGAGGATCGGCGCCTCGCGGCCGGACACCTGTGGGTGTTCAGCAATGAGATCGATACCGAGCGCACACCACTCGTGGGGTTTGAGCCCGGCGCGCTCGCGGAGCTGCGTGGCCACCGAGACGTGTTCATGGGGCACGTGTACGTAAACCCGCACGCACTCATCTGCGCACGCATACTCTCGCGGGACATCAGGCGACCAGTCGATGAGTCCCTGATCGAGGAGCGGCTCAGATCGGCGCTCGCACTGCGCGAGCGCCTCGGGAACGCGCCTTACTACCGCTGGGTGTTCGGTGAGTCGGACCTGCTGCCGGGTCTGGTGCTTGACCGCTATGGCGACATCGTGGTGGGACAGATCGCCACGGCGGGCATGGAGGCGCTCAAAGGCGTAGTCACGGCGGCCGTGCGCCGCGTGGCAGAACCGGCCACCCTCTACTGGAAGAATGACTCTAACGCGCGCGACCTTGAGCATCTGGGGAAGGAGTCGGGCGCCGCCTTCGGCACTGTGCCAGAGGCACTCGCGGTGCAGGAATCGGGCCTCACTTACGCGGTGCCGCTGGCCGCGGGCCAGAAGACCGGGTGGTTTTTCGACCAGACGGCCAACCGCACGCGACTGAAGCGTTATGTTTCATCCGGCGCGCGCGTGCTCGATGTCTGTTCGTACGCCGGCGGCTGGGCGGTGGCCGCGCTCAGCTACGGGGCCGGCAGTGCACTGTGCGTGGACTCCTCGGCCACCGCGCTCGACTCAGTCCGGGCCAACGCGGCACGCAACGGCTTCAGCCTCGAGGTGCTGTGCGAGGACGCCTTCGACGCGCTGAAACTGCTCGCCGCGCAGGGCGAGCGCTTCGACGTCGTGGTGCTTGACCCGCCGGCCTTCATCAAGCGCAAGAAGGACATCGCACAGGGGCAGGCGGCCTACCGCAAGCTCAACCAGTTGGCGCTGGGTGTATTGGCGGACGAGGGCGTGCTCGTTTCCTGCTCGTGTTCGTACCACCTCGCGCCGGAGGAACTCGTCAACGCCATCCAGGCCGCCGCACGTCATGGTGGGCGCTTCGTCCAGCTCCTCGAAGCCGGCGGCCAGTCGCCGGACCATCCGGTACACCCCGCCATCCCCGAAACCCGGTACCTCAAGGCCTTCTTCTGCCGCGTGACACGCGAGGTCGGCTAAACTTCGCGCCTCATGATCAACTACCCCGGCTTCAACCCGATCGCGTTCGAGCTCGGCCCCGTCAAGGTCCACTGGTACGGCATCATGTATCTGTTGGGCTTCGCCGGCGCCTGGTGGCTGGCACGACGGCGCGCGGCCAAGCCCGGTTCCTCCTGGAAGCCTGACGACGTCGACGATCTCATCTTCTTCTGCATGCTCGGCGTGATCCTGGGTGGTCGCATCGGCTACGTGCTGTTCTACGGCCTGAAATTCTGGGCCACCGATGCCTGGTACCCGTTGAAGCTGTGGGAAGGGGGCATGTCCTTCCACGGCGGGCTGCTCGGGGTGGTGGCGGCGATGACGCTGTTCGCCTGGCGCCGCGGCCGCAACGCCGCCGATGTCTATGACTTCACGGCACCCCTGCCGGCACTGGGCCTGTTCTTTGGCCGTATCGGCAACTTCATCAACGGGGAGTTGTGGGGCAAGGTGACGACCGTGCCGTGGGGCTTCAAGGTGAACGGCGAAGTGCGCCACGCCTCGCAGCTGTACGAGGCGGGGCTCGAGGGCTTGCTGCTGTTCACGGTGCTCTGGTGGTACACCTCCAAGCCGCGCCCACGCCTGGCCCCGTCCGGACTCTTCATGCTGGGTTACGGTCTGGCGCGCTCGGTGGTGGAATTCGTACGCGTGCCCGACGAGCATATCGGCTACCTCGCCGGCGGCTGGTTCACCGAAGGACAGCTGCTGTCGCTGCCCATGATCATCGTCGGCATCGCCTTCCTGGCCTGGGCCTACAGGGCGCGCGTGCCCTCGGGTAACTACGCCGTCGTGCAATGAAGCAGTACCTGGATTTGCTGCGGCTCATCCGCACGCAGGGCGCACGCAAGCAGGACCGCACCGGCACCGGCACGCTGTCGGTGTTTGCCCAGCAGATGCGCTTCGACCTCGCGCAGGGGTTCCCGCTGCTCACCACCAAGAAGATCCACCTGCGCTCGGTGGTGTACGAGCTCCTGTGGTTCCTGCGTGGCGAGACCAACGTCGCCTGGCTGCGTGAACACGATGTCAGCATCTGGGACGAGTGGGCCGATGCGCACGGAGAACTCGGACCGGTATACGGCAAGCAGTGGCGCGCCTGGCCAACCGCCGACGGGCGCACCATCGACCAGATCTCCCAGGCGATACAGCTGCTGAAGACCAACCCGGACTCGCGCCGCATCCTGGTAAGCGCCTGGAATGTCGGGGAACTTGAGCAGATGGCCCTCATGCCCTGTCACGCGTTCTTCCAGCTGTACGTGGCCGCCGGCCGCCTGTCATGCCAGCTGTATCAGCGCAGCGCCGACATATTCCTCGGCGTACCGTTCAACATCGCCAGCTACGCGCTGCTGACGCACCTGTTCGCGCAGCAGTGTGACCTTGAGGCCGGCGAGTTCATCTGGACCGGCGGTGACTGTCATCTCTATCTCAATCACCTTGAGCAGGCGGATCTACAGCTGGCGCGCAGCCCGTTGCCGCTGCCGCAGCTGCGCATCCTGCGCAGGCCGGCGAGTATCTTTAACTACCACTACGAGGACTTTGAGTTCGTGAACTATCAGCATCACGCGGGCATCCGCGCACCGGTGGCGGTATGAGTTCCGACGTGCGCAAGAGCCTGCCGGCCGTAGAGGTCCGCGATTCGCCGCTGCACGGCCTCGGGGTATTCGCCACCCGGCGCATCAAGAAGGGTACGCGGGTGCTGGAATACCTCGGGGAGCGTGTGTCGCACTTCGAGGCGGACCGCCGCTACGATGACAAGAACGAGAACGATAATCACACGTTCCTGTTCATCGTCGATGAGCGCACCGTGATCGACGCCGGCGTGGACGGCAACGATGCGCGTTTCGTGAACCACGCCTGCGAGCCGAACTGCGAGTCCGTCATCGAGAACCGCCGTGTCTTCATCGAGGCCATTGCCGACATCGAGCCGGGCGAGGAACTCACCTACGACTACCAGATCCAGCGTGAAGCCGACGACCCGCCCGATGTGGACCTGATCTTCGCCTGCCGCTGCGGGGCCAAGTCCTGCCGCGGCACGATGCTGTGGCCGGCGCCGGCGCGCAACCGCCGCAGCCCCGAGCGGCGTGCGCGGCGCCGCTGACGCTCCCGCGGCCCCGAGCACCACGAAGTCATGAACCACCAGCGCCGCCTCAGTGTCTCTGCGGTCGTGGGCGCCACCGGGATCGTGTACGGCGACATCGGCACGAGCCCGCTCTACACGCTCAACACCGCCCTGAGCGCCGCCGGGACCTTCAACGCCGCGGCCGTGCTCGGCGTGCTGTCGCTGATCTTCTGGAGTCTCGCCATCTCGGTGACCCTGAAGTACATCGTCATCATCATGCGCGCCGACAACGAGGGCGAGGGCGGGATTCTGGCCCTGTTCGCGCTCGCGCAGCGGCGCCTGATCAGCGGCAGTCGCTGGGCCAAGATCGCGGTGGGACTGGCGCTGATCGGCACCGCGTTCTTCTTCTGCGACGCCCTCATCACGCCGGCGATCTCGGTGCTGGGTGCGGTGGAGGGCCTGGAAGTGCTCAATCCCGGGCTGCAGCCGTGGGTGGTGCCGGTCACGGTCGCGGTGATCGCCGTGCTGTTTGCCTACCAGCACCGCGGCACGGCGCGGGTCGCGAAGCTGTTCGGGCCCATCATGGTGGCCTGGTTCATCGTCATCGCGGTGCTGGGCATCATCCCGCTCGCCCGCAACCCGCACGTGCTCCTAGCGCTCAATCCGTTGGTCGGCCTGTCGCTGCTTGCGCAGCGGCCGCAGGTCGCGCTCGCCATCATCGGTGCGGTGTTCCTCGCCATCACCGGCGGCGAGGCGCTGTACGCGGACATGGGACACTTCGGCAAGCGGCCCGTGCGTGCCGCCTGGTTCGTGCTGGTGGCACCGGCACTCATCATCAACTACTTCGGCCAGGGCGCGCTGCTGCTCGAACTTGGCCACCCCGTCGAGCATCCGCTGTATCTGCTGGTGGCGCCGCAGTTCCTGCCCTGGATGGTGATGCTCGCGACCGCCGCGGCGGTCATCGCTTCCCAGGCCACGATCTCCGGTGCCTTCTCCATGGCGCGTCAGGCCGTGCACCTGGACCTGCTGCCGCGGCTGCGCGTGCTGCAGACCTCCGCGCAAGAGCAGGGACAGATCTACGTGCCGATCGTCAACTGGCTGGTGTTCCCGGCGGTCGTGCTGTTTGTCTTCGGCTTCGGCTCCTCCGACGCCCTCGGTGGCGCGTACGGCGCGGCGGTCGTGGGGACCATGGTGGTGACCACGATCCTGGGCGCGTTCGTCGCCGCCACGCAGTGGAACTGGCCGATGTGGCGGGTGGGCGGCCTGTTCGGGCTGCTGCTCGTGACCGACAGCGCGTTCGTCGCCGGCAACCTCACCAAGGTGCCCAACGGCGGCTGGATCCCGCTGACGCTGGGCGCGGCGCTGTGCCTGATATTCATGACCTGGCGCAACGGGCGCCTCGAACTGCGCGCGGCGCTCGCCAAGATGGCGGTGCCGCGCAGCGAACTCGGAAAGCTGGTGGCCGGCGTGCACCGGGTGCCGGGCACCGGCGTGTTCCTGGCGAGCAACGCGAGCCTCGTGCCCTCGGCGCTGATTCGCAACATCCAGCACAACGGCGTCGTGCACCAGCGCGTCATCATCCTGAACGTGGAGATCGCCGACACGCCGCGCCAGGATCCGGTGCGGCGCCTGCGGATCGAGGAGCCGGCACCCGGGGTGCACGCAATCACCGCGCGCTTCGGTTTCATGGAGACCCCGGACGTGGCCGAAGCCCTGAAGGCGTGCCGCGCCCGGGGCCTGCGCGTGTTCGCCGAAGACAGTTCCTTCTTCGTCGGGCGGCACGTGGTGCGCGCGCGCCCGCTGCCGGGCCTCAAGGGGCTGCAGCGGCGCCTGTTTGCGCGCATGCAGCAGTACAGCACGCAGGCGGCGGAGTTCTTCCGCATGCCGTTCCGTGACGTCGTCATCCTCAACACGGCCGTGGAAATCTAGCGCTCGTGGCGCCGCGGGTGTCGCTCATCGTCGCGATGGCGCAGAACGGGGTGATCGGGCGCGACCAGGGACTGCCCTGGCGCCTGTCGGAGGATCTGAAGCGCTTCAAGAGCACCACCCTCGGCAAGCCCATTCTCATGGGGCGCAAGACCTTCGAGTCGATCGGGCGGGCGCTGCCCGGGCGGGTCAACCTCGTGATGAGCCGCGCCGCGGGCTGGGCGGCTCCCGGGGCCGTGACGGTGCATTCGCTGGCTGAGGCCCTGGCGCAGGCCGCGGCGGCCACGGAACTCATGGTGATCGGCGGTGCGGAGATCTTTCGCCTGGTGCTGCCCTGCGCGTGGCGCATCTACCTCACGCGCGTGCACGCCGAGGTGGCCGGGGATACCTACTTTCCCGGGTTCGATGCGGCCCAGTGGGTGGGCATCGAGGCGGCCACGCACCCGGCCGACGAGCGCAACAACTATGCGGTGACCTTCGTGACGCTCGAGCGGCGGAGCGCCGCGGCAGCGCGCGCCGGCTGAGTCGAGCGCGGCCGCGGCCGGATCAGGTCAGGGGCGGCAGGCGCTCCGTGACCAGCCGCGCGGCGCGCTCCGCGTCCGGCTCGCGGCCCCCGCCGCTGTCGAGCTCCTCGAGCAGGCGGGCCTGGATCGAGCCGCGCCGCAGCGCTTCCGCGTAAGTGATCTCCGGGTGAAACATCACCATCGAGTAGCGCGGGATGAAGCGATCCGGGAAGCGCCGCTCCAGGGCCATGGCGATGGCCTGGCGGCGCAGGAAGGCGGCATCGCGCACCGAGTCGCGCATCTCCGTGTAGTTCTCGAGCGCCATCTGTGCGATCGCCTCGGTGTTGGGTCGGCGCAGGGTTTCGAAGCGCTCGAACACGCGCGCCCAGTCGGCCCCTGCATCCTCAAGCAGCGCATCGAGCACCGTGCAGTCCTCGAATGCCGCATTCATGCCCTGGCCGTGAAACGGCACGATGGCGTGCGCGGCGTCCCCGAGTAACAACACCTGCCCGCCGACGCGCCAGGGGGTGACGTGCACGGTGCCGAGCTGCCCCTGCGGGTGGCGCGCGAATTCCTCCAGCAGGTCCGGCATGTGCGCCGCGGCATCCGGGAATTCACGCCCGAAGAAGGCGTCGACCGCCGCCGGCGTGCACAGGCTCGCGAAGCTTGCCGGCCCGGTGCGCGCCAGGAACAGCGTGGCCGTGAAGCTGCCGTCGGTGTTGGGCAGCGCGATCAGCATGAAGCCGCCGCGCGGCCAGATATGCAGCGCGTTTGCCTCCAGGGCGTGTGCTGCCCGCACCGCCGGCAGCGTGAGCTCCTTGTAGTCGTGGTCGAGCCACTCCTCGTGCACCTGCACCAGAGTCGCCTTCGCAAGACTCGAGCGCACGCCCGAGCCGGCACCGTCGGTGGCGATCAGGGGCGTGAGCGGCAGCTCGCGTACGGCGCCGCTGGCCGCATCCCGCAGCTGCAGGCGGTCCGCCGCGGGGTCCGCGCCCACGCACACCTGATTGAAGTGCACCGTGACCGCGGCGTGGCGGGTCGCGGCGGCGATCAGCACGCGGTTGAGGTCCGCGCGCCCGACCGAATAGATCACCTCGTGCGCGCGCTGCCCATAGGGCTGCAGCACCGGTGCGCCCGTGAGCCCGTGCACCATGCGGCCGCGCATCGGCAGCAGCAGCGGCCGCACCTCCTCCATGACCCCGGCAAGCTCCAGCGCGCGCAGGCCGCGCGCGGCGAGCGCGAGGTTGATCGAGCGCCCACGCTCGGGCTGCGCCTGGCGCGGGTCGGGACGGCGCTCGTAGAGGGCGACCGCGAGGCCGCGGCGTGCCAGCAGCAGCGCGAGCAATGCTCCCGCAAGACCGGCGCCCACGATGCTGACCGCACGCTGCGGCGCGCCACTCACCCCTTAAGTACCTGTGTCAGCGCCTGCACGAACAGCCACGCATCCTCGAAGCGGTTGTAGAGCGGCACCGGCGCCACGCGAATGATGTCCGGCGCGCGCCAGTCACACACCATGCCGCGCGCCGCCAGGGCATCGAACACCTCGCGTCCGCGTGCCGCGCCGCCGGCGAGGCGCAGCGACAGCTGGCAGCCACGCTGCGGCGGTTCCCCAGGCGTGATGATCTGCACGCGCCCCTCGAGCGGGCGCAGCAGCCGCTCCAGGTATCCGGTGAGTGCGACCGACTTCTCGCGCAGCGGGCCCATGCCCGCCTCGGTGAACACCGCCAGCGATGCCAGCAGCGGCGCGGCGGCGAAGATCGACGGATTGCTCAGCTGCCAGGCCGCTATGCCGGAGGCGCCGCGGAACTCGGGCTCCATGAGGAAGCGCGTCGCTTCCTCGTGTCCCCACCAGCCCGCCAGGCGCGCACCCGGGAGGGCGCCGGTATGGCGCATGCGCGACTGGGCGTCGATGTGGCGCTGGTGTACGAAGCAGCCGCCGATCGCTCCGGGACCCCCGTTGAGGTACTTGTAGCTGCACCACACGGCAAAATCCGCATTGGCATCGTGCAGCGCGAGCGGCAGGTTGCCGATCGAGTGCGCCAGGTCGATGCCGGCGAGGCACCCGTGGCGGTGCGCGGCGCGCACGATGCGCGCCACGTCAAATGCCTGCCCGGTGCGAAACTGCACCCCGGGCCACAGCACCAGCGCAATCTCCTCACCGCGCGCTGCCAGAGTGGCCTCGATGGCTGCCTCCGCCACCAGGTCCTCACCAGCGCGCGGCGCGAGCTCGAGCAGGGTGGTCTTGGGATCAAGGCCGCGCCAGGCGATCTGGGATGCGACCGCATGCCGGTCGGAAGAGAAGGCCCCGGCTTCCATCAGGATGCAGGCACGCCGCCCCTGCGGGCGGTAGAAACTCGCCAGCATGAGGTGCAGGTTCGCGGTCAGGGAGTTCATGGCGACGACTTCGGTGTCGCGCGCGCCGGTGAGGGCGGCGAGGCCCGGTGTGAGGTTCTCGTGATAGGGAATCCATGGACGCCGCGCATGCTCGTGCCCCTCGACTCCCAGGCGCGCCCACTCATCGAGTTCCTCCGTCATGAGGTCGCGGGCTGCGAGCGGCATGAGTCCGAGGGAGTGGCCGCACAGGTACGTCAGTGCCTGGCCCTCACCGTTGCGCGGCAGTGCGAAGCGCGCGCGCAGCGCGCGCAGCGGATCCGCGGCATCACGGGCGCGCGCGTCCTCCAGGGCGGCCGCCTCGCTCACGTGGAGATTCCCGTCAGCGCATACAGCAGCGGCCGGCTCGGCACCGCATCCCCGCCCAGGGCCGGCACCTGCAGCTGCAGCAGGTAGGCACCATCGGTGAGGCGGTCCGGTACGTAGGCGAGCTCGGTCACCGTGGCGTCGGGGCGCGTCGCGGCCGCCAGCTGCACCGCCGCCGCGGGCATGCCGAAGAAGATGCGGTGCGCGGTGAGCAGGCCGGCGTCGTGCTCACGGTCGATCGAGGGCAGGTCGACGATCAGGTGCAGGATGCCGCGCTCGACCAGGAACGCCGCCGCCTCGCGCGACAGGTACGGCGGAGTCTGTCCGGAGTAGTCGCGCGTCTTCTTCTCGGGGGGATTCGGCAGCGTGCGGATGACCAGCGCGCGCGCTTCGAAGGGGGCGCGCGGCCAGCCGCGCTCGAGTGCGCGCCGCGTGATCAGCCGGTCATGTATCCCCGGAGCAGGCTCGCTGGCCTCACGCGCCGCGCCGGCAGGCTCGGGTGCGACCGACACCAGCAGCGCGGGGATGAGGCCCGCGGGCGCGGCCCGGTAGGCGTCGACCGCTTCGCGCGTGAGGTGGCCGACGCACTCGGTGTGCGTGCCATTGCAATGCGGGATCAGCGTGATGACCTCGCAGTTGCAGCTCGCACCGCGGGCCACGGCGCCGTTGAAGCCTGCGACCTCGAAGGCGTGCGCGCGCGCCGGCGGGGCGCCGAAGTGACGCGGCTGCGGCCCGTTGAAGTCCAGCGGCACGGCCAGATCCACCGGCTGCGACATGTCGATGCGGATCTCGCGGCCGCCGACCAGCAGGCGTACGTGCACCTCAGCTGCGCTCCATCACCGCGCCGCAGTGGCGGCAGGTGCGCTTCTTCGGGTCGGCGAAGAAGCGCTCGAACACCGCCGGGAACTGCTGCTCGATGTCCGTGAGCGTGAAGAATTCCTCGTACAGGCGCTCACCGCAGCGCTCGCAATACCACTGGAAGCCGTCGAGCTCACCGGGCCGCCGCGCGCGCTCGACGACGAGCCCCACGGTGTTGGCGCCCCGCTGCGGCGAGTGCGGCAGCAGCGGCGGGATCAGCAGCACCTCGCCCTCGCGAATGGGCAGATCCACCGCCCGGCCGTCCTGCATGGTCTTGAGCACCATGTCGCCCTCGAGCTGGTAGAAGAACTCCTGGCCCGGATCGACGTGGTAGTCCTTGCGGGCGTTCGGGCCGCCCACGACCATGATGACGAAGTCCCCGTCCGCGAACACGCGCTTGTTGCCTACCGGCGGCTTGAGCAGCGCGCGGTTGGCGTCGATCCATTGCCGGAAGTTGAAAGCGTGCAGGGATCCCATGTCTCCTCCGTGCCTTTCGCGTATGTTACGCGCTGCCGGGATTGGCGGCAGGAGGGCGCGGAATGCATGCGAAGACCAGCGGACACGGCGCACAGCGCGCGGCTGCCTTGGCGCTCGTGTTCCTTCTTGTCGCCGGCTGCAGTCACGTGCAGTGGCCGTGGCGGCACGAGCCCCCGAGGCCGCCGGTGCCGGTGTACGAGGTCGACCTGGGTGCCGCCGGCGATGACGGCTACCACCAGTACTGGAAGCGCAACACGCTGCTGCTGGACCTAAGCTCCGCCAGCGGTTCCGGCCAGCTCACCCTCAAGCCCATCGAGGGTTCGACGTGGCCGGTGCGTCTGGCATTCCGCGTCCGCCCCGGGGCCTTCGCGGTGCTCGAGGTGCGCGGCGATGAGCGCGTCAGCCTGCCGATCAATCCCACCGGCAGCGCGCCGATTGATCTGGAACTCGCCCCCGGGGTCTACACGCCAAAGACGCCCGAGCTGACGGTGAGCTGGGGGGCGGCCGCGGTCAACACCCAGTAGCGCCCCGCCGCGTGCTAGTGGACGCGGATGCGCTGGTGCTCCGCGCAGGGCACCGCGATCGGCGGGCGCGGGCGATCCAGATCGAAGGCGGTGAGCGCGCCGCCCCAGACGCAGCCGGTGTCCAGCCCGATGACGTTGTCGCGCTGCACGAGGCCAAGCGCCGACCAGTGCCCAAAGATCACGCGCGCCTCGCGGCTCCTGCGGCGCGCGTGTTCGAACCACGGGCGCAGCGGCGAGGGCGGTGGCGGCGGCTCGCCCTTGAGTGCCACGTCCACGCGCCCGTCGGCGGTGCAGACCCGCAGGCGCGTGAGCACGTTGATGGTGAAGCGCAGGCGCTCGGGCCCCTGCAGTCCCTCGTCCCAGCGCTCCGGCTCGTTGCCGTACATCTGATCGAACAGTGCGCGCGGATCACGCTCGAGGGCGTCGTGCACCTCGGCGGCCAGCTGCAGCGTCTTGGCGACGTCCCACTGCGGCACCACACCGGCGTGCACCATCAGATCGGCGCCGGCGGCGTGTGCCAGCGGCCGTGCCATCAGCCAGGCGAGCAGCGCGTCCCGGTCGGGCGCCTCGAGCACTTCCTCCAGCGTGTCGGACTTGCGCCGCCGCTGCGCGCCGCAGGCCACCGCCAGCAGGTGCAGGTCATGGTTGCCGAGCACCACGACGGCGTTCTCCCCCAGCGCGCGTACCAGGCGCAGCGTGGCGAGCGAGCCGGGGCCGCGGTTCACCAGGTCCCCCACGAACCACAGCTGATCGCGGTCGGCGGAGAAGCCAAGCTGCTTCAGCAGCGCGCGTAGCTCCTTCTCACAGCCTTGCACGTCGCCGATCGCATAGCGCGTCACTGCAGGATTCCCGGCATCGCGAGCCGGAACGGCTGTATCGGCGCATCGAAGCGGGCACCGTCGTCGCCGAGCATCTGGTAGCTGCCCTGCATGGAACCCACCGGCGTCTCGATGACCGTGCCGCTCGAGTAGCGGAACCCCTGGCCGGGCTTCAGGTACGGTTGCTCGCCGATCACCCCGTCGCCACGCACCTCTTCGACCTTGCCGTTGGCATCGGTGATCAGCCAGTGCCGCGTCAGCAGCCGCGCCGGGACCTGACCTTCGTTGCGGATAGTGATGGTGTAGGAGAAGACGTAGCGGCCTTCGCGCGGGTCGGACTGCTCGTCGAGGTAGCTGGTCTCGACATCGACCCGGATGTTGTGCTCAGGGGTGGCCATGGCCGCCGATTCTAGCAAGAGCCTGCGACGCTTCAGACCTTGCCGGCGCGCATGGCGAGCACATCACACGGCGCCGCGTGCAGCACCGTGTCCTCGGTGAGGTTCACCAGGATCGAAAGACCGTGGCGTTCGCGGCTGCCAAGGATGATCAGATCCGCCTGGCATTCGCGCGCGACCCGCACGATCTCGCTCTTGACGCTGCCACTTTCCACGCGGCAGGCGGCGCCACTCAAGCCCAGCTCCGCGGCCAGCGCCGCGAGGCGCTTCTCGGCGCGATCGATGAGCTCGTCCTCCATCTGCACCGAGGGCATCAGCGTCTCGCCCATGGGCTCCACCGGCACGAATTCCACTACGTGCAGCAGTTCGACCTCGGCACCGAGCGCCGCCGCCAGCGCCTGGGCCTTGCGGCCGATCGCCAGGCTGTTCTCGGTCAGGTCGACGACCAGCAGAATGTGACGGTAATTGGCCATTCCCGGTCCCCCCGAACTTGAAGCTTCGGGCAAGACTAACGTCATGGCACCGCGCGGTCGAGAGTTGCGGCGAGCCTGTTGAATGCCTCGGGCGTGAGCGTCTCGGCCCGCGCGGCCGGATCGATGCCGCAGGCGCTGATGTCTTCGCGGGTGAGCAGCGCGCTCAGCGCATTGCGCAGCGTCTTGCGCCGCTGCATGAAGGCGGCGGCGACCACCGGCGCGTAGTGCGCACTCACGGCAAACAGTGGCGTCGCGCGCGTGGTGAGGCGCGCGACCGCCGACCACACCCGGGGCGGGGGCTGGAAGGCGCCCGGCCCGACATCGAACAGCCGCTCGATCTGAAACCCCGGCGCCAGCATGACCGTGAGGCGCCCGTAGTCCCCCGTTCCGGGCCGGGCGGCCAGCCGTGCCACCACCTCACGCTGCAGCATCACGTGCAGGTCGATGATGCAGGCGGATTGCCCCAGCAGGTGAAACAGCAGCGGGGTGGAGATGTTGTAGGGCAGGTTGCCGACCAGGCGCAGCCGGCCGCCGCGGCTGCCGGCGAGCGCCGCGAAGTCGAACTCGAGCGCATCGCCGACGTGCAGCTGCGCGTGCGTCGTGGCGGCAAACTCCGGCCGCAGCCGCGCGGCGAGGTCGCGGTCGATCTCGATGGCATCGAGGGTGATGTCAGGGCAGGCGAGCAGCCGGCGGGTGAGGGCGCCGCGGCCCGGACCGATCTCGACGAGGTGATCCCCGGCGCGCGGCGCGATCGCCGCCAGCAGGCGCTCGGTCACCGCCGGGTCGTGCAGGAAATGCTGTCCGAAACGCTTGCGGCGCGGCGCGCGGGTCACAGCCGCCGCGGGTGGCATCAGTGCGGCTGCGCCGCGAGGCGGCTGGCGAGGTGCACCGCGGTGGCGAGGCTGCCGCAGTCGGCCTTGCCGGTGCCGGCCAGGTCGAGCGCGGTGCCGTGGTCCGGGGAGGTGCGCAGCAGCGGCAAGCCGAGCGTGACGTTCACCGCGCGCTCAAACCCCGCGTGCTTGACGACCGGCAGCCCCTGGTCGTGGTACATCGCCAGCACGGCATCGAAGCCCGCCAGCACCTGGGGCACGAACACCGTATCCGCCGGCAGCGGGCCGGTGGCGTGGATGCCGTTCGCCTTGAGGCGCGCCACCGCCGGTGCGATGGTGCGCAGTTCCTCGTCCCCGAGATGCCCACCCTCGCCGGCGTGCGGGTTCAGGCCGCACACCGCGATGCGCGGGGCGGGGATGCCCCAGAAGCGCGTGAGGGCGGCCGCAAGCGTGGTGGCGGTAGCGCACAGCGACTCGATGCTGAGCGCGGCGCTCACCGCCTTGAGCGGCAGGTGCGTGGTGGCCAGCGCCACGCGCAGCTCGCCCGTGGTCAGCAGCATCACGGCAGGCCCGCCGCCGGCGCGCGCCGCCAGATATTCCGTGTGCCCGGTGAAGGGGATGCCGGCATCGTTGATGAGGCCCTTGTGCACCGGCGCGGTGACCAGGGCGTCGAACTCCCCCGTGAGCGCGCCGTCGATGGCGAGGTCGAGCAGCCGCAGCACGTAGCGGGCGTTGCGGATGTCGGGGGTGCCCGGAACGCTCGGCGCGGCCAGCGGCTCGTGCGCCACCAGGAGTCTGCCCGGGGTGTGCGCGACGCGCGCACCCCCCGGCACATAAGGCACCAGCTCAACCGGCAGACGCAGTTGCCGTGCCCGGGCGGCGAGCAGCTCACGGTCACCGAGACACACGAGCTCGCAGGGCAAGTGCTGGGCGGCTAGCGCCACGCACAGCTCCGGCCCGACGCCGGCCGGCTCGCCCGAGGTCAACGCGATGCGCGGGATCTTAGGACTTGTACTCGACGTAGGCTTCGTCCCGCATGCGGCGCAGCCACAGCTCGGTTTCCTCGTCGGCCTTGCCGGCGCGGATCGCTTCCATGGCCTGGCGGCGCTTCAGGTCGTCGCTGTTATCGAAGCGGCGGTGCCCCAGCACCTGCGCGATGTGCCAGCCGTACTGGGTGTGGAAGGGCTCGCTGATCTCATCGTCCTTCAGCAGCCCCACGGCCTGCTCGAACTCGGGCACGAAGGTGCCCGGGCCGGCCCACCCCAGGTCGCCGCCGTCGCTGGCGGAGCCGGGATCCTCGGACAGCGTCTTCGCGAGGCCGGCGAAGTCGTCACCCTTGAGGATGCGGTCGCGCAGCGTGTTCAGCTTCTGCTTCACGGTGGCATCGTCGGCGAGCTCGTTGGTCTTCATGAGGATATGGCGCACGTGCACCTGCTCCTCCACGCCCTGCGCCGTGCCGCCGCCGCGCACCTCGTTGAGGCGGATGATGTGGTAGCCGGTCGGCGTGCGCAGCGGCTCGCTCACCTCCCCGGGCTTGAGCTTGGAGATGAAATCGGCGAGGAAGGTCGGCAGCTCACTGCCCTTGCGCCAGCCGAGCGCGCCGCCCTCGAAGGCGGTCTGGCTGTTGGAGTAGGCGACCGCCAGCTTGGCGAAGTCCTCGCCGCCCTTGGCGCGCTCGTAGACCTCCGTGGCGCGCTTGGCGGCCGCATCCAGCTGCGCCTGGGTGGCTTCCTGTCCCACCGCGATGAGGATGTGCGAGACGTTGTATTCGTTGTGCTCGGAGGGGGCCTTGGCCTGCTTCTCCAGGAACTGGTCGATCTCGCGCGGGGTGACGCTGATGCGTTGCAGGACATCGCGCTGGCGCAGCAGCTGCAGGGTGATCTCGCGCCGGATCTCCTCGCGGTAGGCGGCGTAGTCCACGCCTTGTTTGGCGAGTGCCTCGGGCAGCTGGGTGAGGGTCATGTTGTTGCGTTTCGCCACGTCCTGCAGCGCCGCGTTGACGTTCTCATCCGAGACCTTGACGCCCGCCTTGCTGGCGTGCTGTACCTGGATCTCCTGCAGCACCAGCCGCTCGAGCACCTGCTGGCGCAGCACGTTCTGCGGCGGCAGCTCGAGTTTCTGCTCGTGCAGGCGCTCGGTGACGGCCACCACCTGGGCGTCCAGGTCGCTGTTGAGGACCACCCCGTCGTTGACGATGGCGACCACGCGATCGAGCAGCTCGCCCTGGGTGGCCAGCTCGCGGGTCTGGGCCCAGGCGGCCGAGCCGCCGGCCGCGAGGACCGCGAGGGCCAAGCCCGGCATCAAAGCACTGAAAAACCGCCGCATTTTCCTGATGTTCCTTACCAGACGCTCTTCAGAGGGCCCGGATTCTTGGGTGTGGTGGCCTCCGGGGGCCTGTAGCCCCGGATTTCCTCGGTGAGGAAGGCATCCGACGCCGATCCGACACTGGCGAGGCCCGCGAGTTCCAGCTGCAGCCAGATTGCGGTGTCCTGCCGGCCATCGTGATTGTTCACGAAGCGCCGCACCCCCACACGCGCCCGCCAGCAGCAGGAGCGGTATTGTAACCCGACAAAGCGCTCCAGTTCCCCGTGGGTCTCCTCCAGGGGAGGCGGGGTCGCGGTGCTGCCCCCGACGGGCGAGTAATCGCGCAGGGCGTAGACATCCTTGATGAAGAGGTCCCAGTTGCGCCGGATCGACCAGGCGCCGGAGAGCTCCAGCTGGTCGAACCCCTGCCAGTACGAGGGCACGCCGGGCTGCTCGATGAACTGGAAGCGCTGGTAGCGGTAGGCGAGGTTGACGACCGAGTTCTCGGCCGGCTTGTACTGCACGTTCATCAGGGTGCGCTCGCTGCGCTGGTTCGAAGGGTCCCACTGCACGTCGATGTCCGCGCTCCAGTCCTGGAAGGCGGTCAGCGCAATCTGCGCCACGAAATCCGAGCGCTTGCCGCTGATCGGGGTCTCAAACGGCAGCGTGACGCGCGGGGTCTGGAAGTAATAGGTCTGCCCGAAGGTACCGGCGAGGAACTGCCGCCCGGCGCCGGCATCCAGCAGGCGCGTGGTGATGCCGGCGCTCAGCTGGTTGGCATCGCTCACGCGGTCCGCGCCGACGTAGCGGTTGGTGCGAAACAGCTCCACCGGATTCAGATCCGGCACTGCGGTGTCGAACACCGGCAGCTGGTCCTGGTTGCGGTACGGCACGTAGAGGTAGAGCAGGCGCGGCTCCAGGGTGATCTTGCGCTGATCGCGCGAGCCGGTGAGCCGCTCGAACTGCATCCCGGCGTCGAAGCTTGCCAGCGGCAGCGAGCGTGAGGGTGCGCGCTCGAGCTGGTCGGGGCCGAGGGTGTCCAGCTCGTATTGGGTCACGCGGTAGGCGAGCGCCGGGCGCACGAAATAGCCCGGGCCGCTCAGGTCCAGCGCGACGCGCGGCATCAGGTCCGCGCGCCAGCCGTTGTTGTCGGGACCCTCGATGTCGCGGTGAAAGTCCACGATCTCCGAGTCAAAGCCGTAGCGCAGCGCGAGGCCGGAGCCCACGCCATAGTCAGCGTCCACCTGCAGTCGCGGCAGGCGCGCATAGGGGCGCTGCGAGCCCACCAGGTTGACGACGTCGATCGTCTGGAAGTCCTGGGCCGTGGCCTCGACGCGCCAGTGTTCGCTGCGGTAGGTAAGGGCGGCGCTGCGGTTCAGGAACGCCGTACTCGCCCCTTCCGGCCCGTTGGAGAAGTCCTCGAAGAACTCCGTGTCGCTCACGTTCTCGGCGCTGACCGTCAGGCGCACGCCGCCGTTCAGCTCGGCCACCTCGTTGAGTCGCACGCGGCTGCGGCTCGCGCCGAAGTTGCTGTCGTAGGGCAGGTAGTTCCAGTCGAGCTCGCCGTGCTGACGCTCGGTGAGGAAGCGCAGGTCGCCGCCGAGGTCCACGCCGCGCTTGGTGTACTCCTTGGGCTCGAAGGTGAAGTCCGCGTTCGGGGCGATGTTCCAGTAGTACGGCAGCGAGAGCTGAAAGCCGCCGGTGGAGCTGTTGCCGATGCCCGGAAACAGGAACCCGCTCTTGCGCTCGCCGCTCAAGGGAAACGACAGCCACGGCAGATAAAGCAGCGGCACGTCCATGAATTCGATGCGCGCATCGTGTCCGGTGCCGATCTTGCTGCGCGTGTCGAGCGTGATGTCACTCGCGCGTATGCGCCAGGAGTTGTCATTCACCGGGCAGGTGGTGAAGGTCACGCCCTTCAGGTCGAGCACCCCCTCGGGCGTGAGCCGCAGCTCATCGGCCGTGCCGCGCGCGGCGCGCTGGCGCAGGCTGAACTCGGCCGACTTGAACGCGACACCCTGCTCGGCGGAGTAAGTGCCAGCCGCCCCGGTCACGTGGGCCAGCGGATCCTTGTAGTCGATGTGATCGTGCGACTCGATGGCGCCCGTGTTGCGGTCGTACTGCACCTCGTTGGCGTGGATCTCGCGCTCGCCGCGGCGCATCTCGACGTTGCCCTTGAGCAGGCCTTTGCCATCGATGCCGAGCGTCGCCTGGTCACTGGATATGTTGACGGTGCCGTCGTCGGGGGCGCTCGCGGGCGGCGCGGCGGCCGGCGCCGGGACGGCGCTGGCGGGAATCTGTGACGGGCACGGCGGTTCCTCAGCCGCCGCCGCGGGCAGGATGCCGACGAGCGAGACGATCGCCAGTACAAATGGGCTCGAACGCGGCATTAAGGGCGGCATTATAATGGCGCGACACAGCAACGCGGGCCGAAAAACCTCGACGCTTCACATGCTTGAAACCGACGCGCGACTCGCGCTCATTGAGAATTGGCTCGCGCGTGAGCTGCGCCTGGCGGTTGCTAGGATCGAGCCGGCCTCCAGCGACGCCAGTTTCCGGCGTTACTTTCGCGCTTTTACCGCGCAGGGCACCTACATCGTCATGGATGCGCCCGCCGACAAGGAGGACGTGCGCCCGTACCTGAAGGTGTCGCAGCTGCTCGAAGCGGTCGGCGTGCACGTGCCGCACGTGCACGAGCGCGACGTGGCGCGCGGGCTGCTGCTGCTCGAGGACCTCGGCAGCACACAGTACCTCGAGCGCCTCCTGGCGGGCGCCGATCCGGAGCCGCTGTATGCGGATGCCCTGGGCGCGCTCGCCGTGATCCAGCTACAGGCGCAGGCGGCCGCGGCGCAGCTGGCGCCTTACGGGCGCGCTGAGCTGGCGCGTGAGCTCGCGCTGATGCCGGAGTGGTTCCTCGCGCGCCATCTCGCGCAGCCCGCGACGCCGGAGGAAGCGGGCCTGATCGCCGCCACGCACGAGTTCCTGATCCGCGAGGCACTCGCGCAGCCGTCCGTGTTCGTGCATCGCGACTACCACTCGCGCAACCTCATGCTCAGGCCGGCGGGCAACCCCGGCATCATCGATTTCCAGGACGCGCTGCGCGGCCCGGTCGGGTACGACCTGGTGTCGCTGCTGAAGGACTGCTACATCGCCTGGCCGCGCGAGCGCGTGGTGGGCTGGGTGCACGCTTACCGCGCGCGCCTCGAATCCCAGGGTGGCCCGGCCGGCGCCAGTGACGCCGAGTTCCTGCGCTGGTTCGACCTCATCGGCGTGCAGCGGCACCTCAAGGTGCTCGGCATTTTCTGCCGCCTGTGGTACCGGGACGGCAAGCCCGCCTACCTGGCCGACCTGCCGCGCACGCTCGACTACGTGCGCGATACCTGCACGCGCTACGCGGAGCTTAAGGATTTCTCGGCCTTTCTCGAGGCGCGCGTGGTTCCCGCCCTGCCGCGCGCCAACGCCGCGGTGGCCGCCGGCAGGCCGCTCGCCGGCGTGCCGGCATGAAGGCGATGGTGCTGGCAGCCGGCCGCGGCGAACGCATGCGTCCGGTCACCGACACGCTGCCCAAGCCACTGCTGAGCGTGGGCGGCAGGCCGCTCATCGCCTGGCACCTCGCAGCGCTCGCGCGCGCCGGCATCCGCGAGGTCGTCATCAATCTGTCCTGGCTGGGGGAGAAGCTGCGCGCGGCGCTCGGCGACGGGGCGGCATTCGGGGTCGCCATCACCTACAGCGAGGAAGGGCCGGTGCCGTTTGAGACCGGCGGCGGCATCTTCCGCGCGCTGCCGCTGCTCGGTGACGGACCCTTCCTGGTGGTGAACGGCGATGTCTGGACGGACATGGACTTCAGCGCGCTCACCCTGGAGCCGCAGGCGCTCGCGCACCTGATGCTCATCCGAAACCCCGTGCACCACCCGCGCGGGGACTTCGGGCTCGAGGAGGGCTGGCTCACCGCGGGCGCCGCCGAGCGCTTCACCTACTCGGGCATCGGGGTGTACCGCCCGCAGTTCTTCGCGGGCTGCGAGGCCGGGCGCTTTCCGCTGCTGCCGCTGCTGAACCGCGCCATTGCCGCCCGCCGCCTGCGCGGGGAGCTGTTCGGCGGTGAGTGGTGCGACGTGGGCACCCCGGAGCGGCTGGCGGGCCTGGACGCGCGCCTGCGTGGGTTACAATGAGCGCCCATGTCGAGCCTCAAGGACATCCCGGTCGTGGCCGAGGCCGCGCCGGCGCGTAGCGGCGAGAAATACCTTACTTCTCAAGGATTTACGGCTGTCCGCGACGGCATCAAGGCCGGCGCTGCGAACCCGACGCAGGCCCCCCTGCGCAAGCCCCCGTGGCTGCGGGCCCGCGCCCCGAGCGGCGCCGGCTTCAGCAGTGTCAGGGCGCTGGTGAAGGAGCACCGCCTCGCCACCGTGTGCGAGGAGGCCAAGTGCCCGAACATCGGTGAGTGCTGGAACGCCGGCACCGCCACCATCATGCTGATGGGCGCGGTGTGCACGCGCGCGTGTCGCTTCTGCGCGGTCGACACCGGCAACCCGCACGGCTGGCTCGATCCGCAGGAGCCGGAGAACGCCGCGCGCACGGTGCAGCTCATGAAGCTCACCTACGTCGTGCTCACCTCGGTCGATCGCGACGACCTCAGCGACGGCGGCGCGGCGCACTACGCGGCCTGCGTGCGCGCCATCAAGCGCCGCAATCCCGGCACCGCCGTCGAGGCGCTGACACCGGACTTCCGCGGCGTCGCGGCCGATGTCGCGACCGTGGTGGATGCGGGCATCGAGGTGTTCGCGCAGAACATCGAGACCGTGCGCCGCCTGACGCACCCGGTGCGCGATCCGCGCGCCGGCTACGAGCAGACGCTCGCGGTGCTGGCGGCCGCCAAGGCGCACCGCCCCGGGGTACTCACCAAGAGCAGCCTGATGCTGGGCCTCGGGGAGACGGAGGCGGAGATCCACGCCACGCTCTGTGACCTGCGCGCCGCCGGCGTGGACCTCGTGACCCTTGGCCAATACCTGCGCCCGACGGTGAATCACCTGGCGGTCGAGCGCTTCGTGACGCCGGCGCAGTTCGACCGCTACCGCGAGCAGGCCCTCGCGCTCGGCTTTCTCGAATGCGTCTCCGGCCCGCTGGTGCGCTCGAGCTACCGCGCCGAGCAGGCGCTGAACCGCAACAACGCCGGTCTCAGCAACGCCAGCGCCGCCCCATGAGCGCCCCTGCCGCCAGGGCCGTGCCGGCGGGCGGGAGCGGCGCAGCCGCGCCGGCGCCGCTGTTGCGTGAGCTCGGGCTCGTGCCTTACGAGCCCGCGTGGCGGGCCATGCAGAAGTTCACCGCGGAGCGCACGGCGGCGACGCCGGATGAGATCTGGTTCCTGGAGCACCCGCCGGTGTTCACCCTCGGCGTCAACGCCAGCCGCACGCACCTGCTGGCCCCCGCGGACATCCCGGTGGTGCAGGTCGATCGCGGCGGGCAGGTGACCTACCACGGTCCCGGGCAGCTGGTGGTGTATCCGCTCATCGACCTGAAGCGCGCCGCCCTCGGGGTGCGCGACTTCGTCACCGCGCTCGAGCGTGCCGTGATCGAGCTCGCCGCGCAGTCCGGCGTGCGCGCCGAGTGCCGCCGCGGCGCGCCGGGCGTGTACGTCGCGGGCGCCAAGCTTGCGAGCGTCGGCGTGCGCGTGCGCCGCCAGGGCAGCTACCACGGCCTGGCGCTGAACGTGGCGCTCGACCTTGCGCCCTTCGGGCGCATCAACCCCTGCGGCTACGAGGGTCTGAAGATGACGCAGCTGTCCGAGCTCGGCGGACCGGCCACGGTGGCCGCCGCCGCCACGGCACTCAAGCCGCACCTGCTGCGCGCGCTTGGGTTTCCTATAACCAAGCCGTAACCTGTCGCCGACTGACAGCGGACCCGCGCGCGGCTAGCATCGCGCGATGACCTCCCGAACCCTTGCGGTGCGCTGGGCGCGCCTGCTCGCGCTGCTCCTCGTGCTTGGCACGCTGCCCGCCTGCGAGCAACGCAGCAACTCCACCGCCGGCCGCGTGCAGCTGCTGAACGTCTCCTACGACCCGACGCGCGAGCTGTACGCGGATTACAACGCCGCCTTCGCCCGCTACTGGAAGGAGAAGTCCGGCCAGGAGGTGCGCGTGGATCAGTCACACGGGGGCTCGGGCAAGCAGGCGCGCTCGGTGATCGACGGCCTGCAGGCGGACGTGGTGACGCTGGGGCTGGCCGCCGACATCGACGCCATCGCCGCGGCCGCCAAGCTCCTGCCGCTGAACTGGCAGAGCCTGCTGCCGAACAACAGCTCCCCCTACACCTCCACCATCGTGTTCCTGGTGCGCAAGGGTAACCCCAAGGGCATCCATGACTGGGGTGACCTGGTGCGCCCCGGCATCGGGGTGATCACGCCGAACCCCAAGACCTCCGGTGGCGCGCGCTGGAACTACCTCGCCGCGTGGGCCTGGGCCAGGGCGCAGCCCGGCGCCGACGAGGCCAGTGCGCGCGAGTTCGTGACGCGCCTCTACAGGAACGTGCCGGTGCTCGACACCGGCGCGCGCGGCTCGACCACCACCTTCGTGCAGCGCGGCCTCGGTGATGTGCTGCTGGCCTGGGAGAACGAGGCGTTGCTGGCGCTGCGCGAGATCGGCGCCGACAAGGTCCAGATGGTCGTGCCCTCGGTGAGCATCCTCGCCGAACCTCCGGTGGCGGTGGTGGACACCGTGGCCCTGCGCCGCGGCACGCGCGAGGTGGCGCAGGCGTACCTCGGCTACCTCTACAGCAAGCAGGGCCAGGAGATCATCGCGCGCAACTTCTACCGTCCGCGTGATGCGGACGTGGCGGCGAAGTACGCGCAGCAGTTTCCCGAGCTCAAGCTCGCCACCATCGCCGACTTCGGTGGCTGGGCGAGTGCGCAAGCCACGCACTTCAAGGACGGCGGCGTGTTCGACCAGATCACCGCCCCCTAGGGGAGCTTGGCGTCAGTCGACGATGAGCTTGTAGCCCGCCGCGGCGGTGCGCAGCAGCGCCGGCGCCGCCGGGTCGGCCTCGATCTTCTGCCGCAGGCGGTGCACCAGCTGCTTCAGCAGCTGCCGGTCCCCGCCGCTGCGGTGGCCCCACACCTGCACCAGCAGCCGGTCGGAGTTCACGGTGTGGCCGGCGTTGGCGAGCAGCATCTGCAGCAGGCGCAGTTCCAGCTTGGTGAGCCGCACCGCTTCGGCGGAGCCGATACGCACGGTGTATTCCTCCAGATCCAGCCGCACCCGCCCCACCTCGAGCGGCGCGCTGCTCTCCATCCCGGCGCGCCGCAGCAGCGCCTTGATGCGCGCCAGGAGCGTGCGGGGACTGAAGGGCTTGTTGAGGTAGTCATCGGCGCCGAGCCCGAGCGCGCGCACCAGGTCCTCCTCCTCGCCGCGCACCGTGAGCATCATGACCGGCACGCGCGAGCGCCGGCGGATCGCCTCGCACACCTGAAAGCCGCTGAGGCCCGGCATGTTGATATCGAGCACGATCAGGTCCGGTGACTCGTCCTCGAAGCGCTTGAGCGCGGTCGGGCCGTCGCCCGCCTTGATGACCAGGTAGCCGGCCTGCGTGAGGGTGAAGGCGATGAGATCGCGCAGGTCCGCATCATCGTCGGCGACCAGTACCTTCATCTAGGGGTTCTCCACGGGCAGTGTCACGGTAAAGCGCGTGCGGCCGGCGGCGGTGCGCTCGAAGCTGACGCTGCCGTCATGGCGCTCGATGATCGACTTCACCAGCCACAGCCCCAGGCCGAGCCCCGCCGGCTCAGGCTCGGTGCCGCCGCGGCGGAAGCGTGCGAACAGCAGCGCACTGTCACCGGCCGCCGGCCCCGGGCCTTCGTCCTCGACCCAGGCGCGCACCCGCGCGCCCTCGGCCAGCGCCCCGACGTGCACGCTGCTGCCCTCGGGGGCGAACTTGTTGGCGTTGGCGAGCAGATTCACGAACACCTGCGTGAGGCGCGTCTTGTCGCCGTTCACCAGCGGCAGCTCCTCGGGCAGCGCAATGAGCAGCTGCTGCCCGCGCTGGCGCAGCAGCGAGCCGACCAGCATCGCGGCGTCCTCGATCACCTCCGGCAGGGCGATGCTCTGGCGGCGGATGGCGAGCTGGCCCGACTCGATGCGCACGCTCTCGAGCAGATTGTCGATGAGCTGCGTCAGGCGCAGCGTGCCACGCTCGAGCGAGGCCACGAGTTCGCGCTGCTGCGCCGCCGGCATGTGGTCGAGCCCGGCCAGCAGCAGCTCGATGGAGGCGAGCTGCGCGGCGAGGGGCGTGCGGAACTCGTGGCTGATGTTGGCGAGCACCGAGTCGCGCGCGCGCCGCACCGCCTCCAGTTCGGTCTCGTCGCGGATCACCTGCACCTGCAGGCCATCGGCCTGCGCGGCGCTGGTGATGACGGTGGTGCGCACGCCAGCGGGCGCGTGCAGCTGCTCGACGGCCTTGGCGCTGCCGGCGCCGCGCGCCGCGACGATCGGGCAGCGGTAATCGCAGGGGCGCCGCCCGTCCTCGTCGCGCGGGCTGAGCACGTCGCCGCAGAAGCGCCCCACGGCCTGCTCGGGGGTGACGCCGAGCAGCTTCGCCGCCTGGGGGTTGAGGTAGCGGATGGCGCGGTTCTTGTCGACGGCGTACACGCCTTCGACGATGCCGGCGAGCACCGCCTGGGCCTCCGCCTCGCGCCTTCTGAGCGTGCTCGTGAGGTCGATGAGGTTGCGGCGCATGTCCTCCATGGTGCGCGCCAGTGCCCCGACCTCCGCCGCGCCACCGGCCGGGATCGAGGCGGAGAAGTCCCCGGCCCCGAGGCGCATGGCCGCGGCGGTGAGCGCGCGCACCGGGCGCGCGATGAGTTCGCTCAGCACCACCCCGGCAAACAGCGTCAGCGCCGCGAGGATGAGGGCGGTGAGCAGCAGCTTGTGCACCAGGTGCCGCGTCGGGGTGTCCACCGCCGTGGTCGGCAGCAGGGCCGCGATGAGCGCAATGGCCTCACCGCTGGAGGCGAACACCGGCACGCTCGCGGCATAGACCTCCTGCGATTCGATGCGCTGCACCGCCGAGTGCCCGTCGGCCAGGGCGGAGGAGTACAGCGGCGTGAACGCATTCACCGCGGCGCTGGTGTAGCTGCGGTAGTCGATGAGGCGCACCTCCGCGCCCACCTGCTCGCTGAGCTCGTGCGCGAGCTTCTCGTCCAGGCGCCGCACCACGTACACGGTGAGTCCCGCATCGCTCAGGGCCGCGCGCGAGCCGAGCAGCGGCACGTGCTCGGTCGAGGGCAGCGCCATGAAGCTGCCGCCCTGCTCGGCGGCGGCGGTCACGATCTGCTGCCAGTCGAGCGCCGGGCCCGAGACCGCCACCACGGTCTTGCCGGAGAGCACCGCGCAGGCATCCACCCCGCCGGCCTCGCACCAGTGGCGCAGGAACGGCGGCAGCGCCTCGCTCTGCCCCTGGGCGAGCAGGCGCTGCAGCGTCGGGCGGTCGGCGAGCGCGCGCGCGGTCGCGTGCGCGTCCTCGCCGATGCGCCGCAGGTCCTCGCGCGCGGTGGTGGCCGCGAGCTGCACGCGCGCCTTGCCCTGCTGGTCGGCCAGATCGTGCAGCATGCCGCTCGCGTACCAGGTGATGCCGGCGGCCACCAGCAGCACGAGCGCCAGCTGGATGGCCATCAGCCACCAGCCCAGGCCGGTACGCGCCGGGTCCGGCAGCAGCGACTTCAGTCGGGCGAGGAGCTGCTCGAACATGCGCTTCAGCGCCGCCGGTAGCCGGTGCGCTCGACCAGGGTCTTCACCACCAGGGTGAGCGCGGCGAGCAGCGTGAGCAGGGAGGCCACGGCGAAGGCGCCGACGAAGTTGTACTCGTTGTAGAGGATCTCGATGTGCAGCGGCATGGTGTTGGTAAGGCCGCGGATGTGGCCGGAAACCACCGAGACCGCGCCGAACTCGCCCATGGCGCGCGCGTTGCACAGCACCATGCCGTACACCAGGCCCCAGCGCACCTTCGGCAGCGTGACGCGGAAGAAGGTCATCCAGCCGCCGGCGCCGAGGGTGATGGCCGCCTCCTCCTCGTCGTTGCCGAGCTGCTGCATGAGCGGGATGAGCTCGCGCGCCACGTAGGGAAACGTCACGAACATGGTGGCCAGCATGATCCCCGGCAGCGCAAAGATGATGCTGATGTTGTGCGCCTGCAGCCAGGCGCCGAACCAGCCGTGCAACCCGAACAGCAGCACGAAGATCATGCCGGAGATCACCGGGGAGATCGCGAGCGGCAGATCGATGAGGGTGATGAGGATGCTCTTGCCGCGGAACTCGAACTTGGCGATGGCCCACGCCGCCGCGAGCCCGAACACGGTGTTGACCGGCACCACCACGGCCGCCGTGACCAGCGTGAGGCGGATGGCCGCCAGCGTATCCGGGTCGGAGAAGCTGTGCAGGTACGCGTCAATCCCCTTGGAGAGCGCCATGATGAACACCGTGGCGAGCGGGGCGAGCAGCACCGCGGCCAGGAAGGTGAGCGACACCGTGATGAAGAACCAGCGCACCAGGGCGTGCACCCAGGTGTGCTGGCCGGGGCGCGTGCCCTCCTCGCTGATGGCGGCCGCGGTGCTGGCCATCAGCTCGCGGCCCGCACGTGCCGCCGGCGGCCCCAGGCCTGCAGCAGGTTGATGGCGAGCAGCATCACGAAGGAGATGACCAGCATCACCAGCCCGAGCGCCGCGGCGCCCTGGTAGTCGAACTGCTCGAGGTGGATCACGATCAGCAGCGGTGTGATCTCGGTCTTCATCGGCAGGTTGCCGGAGATGAAGATCACTGAGCCGTACTCCCCGACCGCGCGCGCAAAGGCGAGCGTGAAGCCGGTCAGCAGCGCCGGCAGGACGGTGGGCAGGATGATGCGCCGGAACACGTAGAGGCGCCCGGCTCCCAGCGTCTCGGCCGCCTCCTCCAGCTCCCGCTGCACCTCCAGCAGCGCCGGCTGCACGGCGCGCACCGCGAAGGGCATGCTGATCAGGGTGAGGGCGAGCGTCACGCCGATCCAGGTGTAGGCCACCTTGATGCCGAGCGGCTCGAGGTAGCGGCCGATCCAGCCGTTCTGCGCGAACACCGTGGTGAGGGCGATGCCCGAGACCGCCGTGGGCAGCGCAAAGGGCATGTCGATCAGCGCGTCGATGAGCTTGCGCCCCGGGAACTCGTAGCGCACCAGCGTCCAGGCGATGATGAAGCCGAACACGAGGTTGATGCAGGCGGCCAGCAGCGAGGCGCCGAAGGACAGCCGGTAGGAGCCCAGCGCGCGCGGGCTCAGGACGGTGTGCACGAAATCGCTCCAGTGCATCGAGCCGGCCGCCAGCACCAGGGCCGCCAGCGGCAGCAGCACGATGGTGCTCAGGAACACCGTCGTGAAGCCGAACGTGAGCCCGAAGCCCGGCAGGATGCTCGGCTGGCGGAAGCTCACGCGGCCCCCCGGTGCACGATCAGCACCGGCCAGCGCCCGCCGTCGAGCAGCTGGCGGAAGCGCTCGGTGAAGTGCGCGAGCGGGCCGACGCCCACGATCAGCATCTGCCCGGGCGCCTCCCCGAGGCGCCGCGCGAGCTGCTGCTCCGCGTCCCCGAAGTGCAGCTCGGTGCGCATCTCCAGTCCGTGCGCCGCCTGCGCCTCCGAGCGCGCATCCAGCAGCTGGCGCATGCCGTGCGGGTGCCCGGCGGCGTCCGCCTGCCCCGGGACGATGCCGACGTAGACCGCTTCGGCGGGCACGTGGCGCAGCACGCTGGCGGAGATGGCGAGCGTGGCGCTGCGCGCCGCCTCGCCGATCCAGTGGATGAGCACGCGCTGCGGCGCGCGCGCCTCGTCGGGCAGCACCAGCAGGTCGCGCGCCCCGCGGCGCAGCAGCCACTCGGCGCGCTGGGCGCTGTCGGGGTAGGCGGCGAGCACCGTGGTGCCGACGAACGTGTCCGCGCCCTGGCAGGGGGCCTCCGGGATCCCCAGCTGCGGCTCCGAGCGCGTCGTGATGCGGGTCTTCATGCGCGCGGCAAGCTCGGCGAGCAGCGGCTGGTGGCTGAGTCTCTCGGCGAGGTCCTCGCTCGGCGCGCAGGCGGTGAAACTCGACAGCGGCGTGGGCAGCACGTGCACGCGGCGCACGCCGATGGCGACCTGCTGCCCGGGGCGCACCTCGAAGCTGCGCTGCTCGTGCTGCGTACGGGTGACCTGCAGCGAGGCATCGCTTTCCCCGTCGCCGAAGGCGAGCAGCGGCGCGTGCTTCTCGTCGGTGAGGCCCACGCGCAGGCGTTCCAGGGCGCCGGTGAACACCACCTCGTCCACCACCCCGCGGCCGAGGTAGCCGCACCTGAGCGTCTCGCGCGAGGCTGCGACCTCGATCTCCTCCGGGCGCACCACCGCGACCACTTCGTTCTCGCGCGTGTCCTCGGCGCGCTCGGCGGCCGCGACCGTGGCGCCGCCCATCTGCACCCCGTCGGGAGTGCGCCGCGCCAGGATGAGGTTCGCCGCTCCGAGGAAGGTGGCGACGAAGCGCGTCGCCGGGCGCGTGTACAGGTCGTGCGGGGCGCCCATCTCGAGCAGGCGCCCGAGGTTCATGATGCCGATGCGGTCGGCCATCGCGAACGCCTCTTCCTGGTCGTGGGTCACGAGCACGGTGGTGATCCCGAGTTCGCGCTGCACCTGGCGGATGGTGCGGCGCAGTTCCTCGCGGATCTTGGCATCGAGGGCGCCGAAGGGCTCATCGAGCAGCAGCACCTCGGGCTTGTGGGCGAGCGCGCGCGCCACCGCCACGCGCTGCTGCTGTCCGCCGGAGAGCTGCGCCGGCAGGCGCTCGTCGAGCCCCTCGAGCGCCACCAGCCGCAGCAGCTCCTTGCGCCGCTCGCGGCGCGCGCGCGCGCGCATGCGCCGCACGCGCAGCGCGAACTCGATGTTCTCCGCCACGGTCATGTGCTGGAACAGCGCGTAGTTCTGGAACACCAGCCCGACGCCGCGCTTGCGCGCGGCGACGTGGGTCACGTCGCGCCCGTGCAGCGAGATGCGGCCGTGATCGACGCCGGAAAGCCCGGCGACGGCGCGCAGCAGGGTGCTCTTGCCGCTGCCCGAGGGGCCGAGCAGCACGAAGAACTCCCCGTCGCCGATGTCCAGCGAGACGTCGTTGACGACCGGGACGCCGCCGTAGTGCTTGGTGACCTGGTCTAGGGTGATGGACATTCGGGCGATGCTACCGGGCTCGCGTCCCGAGCGTCAGTGTCCACCCGGTCATGGGCCGGTGACAAACCGGTTACAGCCCCGGAATGCTAGAGCAGCATCAACACGCCCTCGCAGGCGCTCAGCTGCGCCACCAGCGCCTCGATCTGCGCGCGGCTTTCGGCGTGCAGCAGGTAGGTGATGGAGAGGAAATTGCCGTTGGCGCTCGCGCGCTCGGTCACCCGCCCGGGGGTCAGTGTTGGCGCATGCTGCAGCACGATGGCGTCGATGCGCTCGCGGAACCCGGCCGCGGGGCGCCCGACCACCTTGACCGGATAGTCGGTCGGGAAGGTGAGCCCCGCCGGGGCGCTCACCAGGGCGTGCCGTGCAGTTCGCGCTTGTAGCGCTGCAGCTCCTCGTACACGCAGCGCCACACCGGTCCCGGGCGCCCGGTGCCGACCGCGCGCCCGTCGAGGCTCGTCACCGGCTGCAGTTCGCGCGTGGCGGCCGAGAGCCACACCTCCTCGGCGCCGCGCAGCTGCGCCTCACTCACCGGCACCACCCGGCAGGTCACGCCGGCGCGCGCCGCCATCTCCTCCACCACCGAGCGCGTGGTGCCGGGGAGGATGCGGCGCGAGTTGGGCGGCACCAGCACTTCCCCGCCGAGCACCACGTGCACCGCGGAGGCCGATGCCTCGGTCAGCTCCCCCTCGCGCAGCAGGATGGTCTCCCCGGCGTGCGCGTCGACCGCCAGCTGCCGCAGCAGCACGTTCGCGAGCAGCGAGGTCGACTTGATATCGCAGCGTGACCAGCGCGTATCCGCGGCCGTGACGCAGGCGAGCCCGGTTTCCAGCACCGCCGGCGGGGTGGCGGGCAGGGGTGCGCAGAAGGCGAACACGGTGCGCGGCAGCTTCGGCAGCGGCGCGTGGTTGCGGCCGAACTCCGCCCCGCGCGTCACCTGCCAGTAGACGTACTGGTCGGCGGAGCCGTTGCGCTCGGTGAGCGTGCCCAGGATGGCGCGCCACTCCTCGGGCGTGTGCGGGTCCTCCATGCTGATGCCGGCGAGGCTGCGCCCGAGGCGCGCCAGGTGCGCGGCGAAGCGGAACGGCCGGCCGGCGTACACCGGCATCACCTCGTAGACGCCGTCGGCGTACAGGAAGCCGCGGTCGAGCGGGGAGATGCGGGCGTCCTTGAGCGGCAGGTAGGCGCCGTTCAGGTAGCACAGGGGCAGGGGCTCGGCCATGTTGCGGCTCCCTTAGGACCTTCAGTGGAACCACAGGGCGATGCTGTCCACCATGCGCGTCCACAGGCCGCCGAGCGGCACCGCGGCGAACGGCACCAGCGGCGCACGCGCGATCACCCCGCCGCCGGCATCGGTCACGGTGAATTCCCCGACCGCGCTACCGGCGGCGAGCGGGGCGATGAGCGGCTCAGCCGTCAGGTGCGCCGCGGTCTTCAGGCTCGCGCCCTGGCCGCGCCCCACGGTCGCGTACACATCGTAGGGGACGCCGAGCTCGGCGAACTCGGCCGTGGACTTGTAGACGCGCGGCTTCAGGATCAGTTCGCGGGCCGCCTTGACGCGCACGGTCTCGAAGAAGGTGTAGCCGTAGCTGAGCAGCGCGGCGCTGGCGTCCTCGCGCGCCTTGATCGAGCGCGCGCCCATGACGATGGAAATCAGGCGCATGCCACTGCGGTTCGCCGAGGTCGCAAGACAGTACCCGGCGCTGTCGGTGTGCCCGGTCTTGAGCCCGTCGACGCTCGGATCCTTGCCGAGCAGCCCGTTGCGGTTGTCCTGGCGGATGTTGTTCCACATGAACTGCTTGAGGCTGAACAGCGGGTAGTACTGCGGGAACTCGCGGATCAGCGCCGCGGCGAGCGTGGCCACGTCGCGCGCGGTGGTGTAGTGGTTGGGGGAGGGCAGGCCGTCGCTGTTCTCGAAGTTGCTGCCCTTCATGCCGAGGCGCTTGGCGTACTCGTTCATCATCTGCGCAAACGCCGCCTCGGTGCCGCCGACGCGCTCCGCGAGCGCGATGGTGGCGTCATTCCCCGACTGCACGATCATGCCCTTGATGAGGATGTCCGCCGGGATCTGCGTGCCCACCTGCACGAAGGTGCGGGAGCCCTCGGCGCGCCAGGCGTGCTCGCTGATCGTGACCATGTCGGTGAGCTTCAGGCGGTTCTCCTGCAGCGCCTTGAAGACCACGTAGGCGGTCATGAGCTTGGTGAGGCTCGCCGGCTCCGCACGCTCCTCCGCGTGCGACTGCGCCAGCACCCGCCCGCTCTGGTAGTCGATGAGGAAGTAGGCGCGCGCCTCCACCGTGGGCGGCTGCGGGATCGGCGCCGCCGCCTGCACCGGGCGCAGGGCCGTGGCACACAGGGCAACGAGGGACACAACGACAGCGCTGAACGGCAAACGCGACACGGCTGGGAATTCCTTGGCTGGGTGCGGAAAGCGGCGGAGTTTAACCCAAGCGCGCGCCGCTCAGGCGCGGCGGGTGTCTCATTCCGCCAGGCGCGCGTCGTGCACGCCGAGCGCCGCGAGCCGCGAGGCGAGCGAGTCGAACTCGGCGACGCTGTTCACCGGGCCCAGGCGCACGCGGTAGAGGCGCGACTTGCCCGGCGGCGGTGGCACGACGATGGCGCTGGTGAGTCCGGCGCCGTGCAGCCGCTCGGCCAGGTGCTGCGCGTTCTGGGCGTCCGCAAAGGCGCCCGCCTGCACGTACAGCGCCGCCGGCGGCGCGGCGGCGCTGCGCGTGAGCGCATCGGGGACGCCAGGGGTGATGGAGCGCACTTCCACGAGCGTCGTGCCCTCGCGCAGCATGTCGAGCTTGGCGGCCGCGGTGTAGGACAGATCGATGAGGCGGTTGGCGACGAAGGGACCGCGATCGTTGATGCGCACCACGATGCTCTTGCCGTTGCGCAGGTTGGTGACGCGCGCGTAGGTGGGCAGCGGCAGGGTCTTATGAGCGGCCGTCATGCCGTACATGTCGTAGGGCTCGCCGCTGGAGGTGCTGCCGCCGTGGAAGGTCGGCCCGTACCAGGAGGCGACGCCGCGCTCGCTGTAGCCGTCGGCGGCGGCGAGCACGAAGTAGCGGTGCCCGAGCACGTCGTAGAAGGGCGGATTGCCGTGGGCGCTGCGCGGCTCGAAGCGCGGCACCGCGTCCGGCACGGCCTCGGGGCCGGCGGGCGGGGGTGCGCCGCTGCTCGCGGCGGCCGCGGCCGGCGCCGCCGGGGGCGGGCGGTCGGGGTCGGCGTGCGGCGCGGCCCGAGCGAGCAGGCCGCGAGCGCCAGCAGGCAGGCGATGGGCCACAGCGCGCGCGTGCCCGCGCTGGGCGTGCGGCGGCGCCGCGTCATGGCGGGTTCGCCGCGTGCACGCGCAGCGCGATCGCCTGCGCCAGGTCGTGCACCGCCATGACGTAACGCGCGCTCGCGTTGTAGCGCGTGATCACGTAGAAATTATGGAAGCCGACGCGATAGGAGGGCCCGTCGCGCTGCTCCGCCGACAGCAGCACCGCCGGGGTCTCCGGCGGCACGTCGAGGTTCACCTTCACGCCGTGCGCGCCGAGGCTCGCCACCGTCTCGTTCAGTTCCAGGTTGCGCGGCTCGATCTGGAAGGACGGATCCGGTTCCAGCGTGGTCTCGGCGAGCACCGGGCCGTCGGGCGTCCAGCCGTGCTCGCGCAGATAGTTCGCCACGCTCGCGATGACGTCATCCCAGTCGGCCCACAGGTCACGCTGCGAGTCCCCGTTGGCATCCACCGCATAGCGGCGGTAGCTCGAGGGCATGAACTGCGGCGCACCCATGGCGCCGGCGTAGGAGCCCACGAGCGTGAGCGGATCGAGCTTGTTCTCCTTGGTGAGGATCAGGAACTGCTCGAGCTCGCTGCGAAAGAAGGCGCGCCGCGCCGGGTAGTCGAAGGCGAGCGTGGCGAGCGCATCCAGCACGCGGTAGCGGCCGAGGTTGCGCCCGTAGAGCGTCTCGACTCCGAGGATCCCCACGATGTACTGCGGGGCCACCTGGTACTGCGCGGCGATGCGCTCGAGGGATTCCCTGTGCTCGTTCCAGAACTGCACGCCGTCATCGATGCGCTCCGGGGTGAGGAAGCGCTCGCGGTACTCCCACCAGGGCGACACCTTCTCGATCGGGCGGTTCATCGCCTCGATGATCTTCGGCTGCGGCTGCGCGGCTTTCAGCAGCGCGTGCACCTGCTTGCGGCTCAGGCCATCGCGGCTGACGACCTCGTTCATGAAGGCCACGATGTCGGGGCGCTTGAGGTCGAAGCCGGGCGGCGTCGCCCCCTGGCTGGCGCCGGCAGCGGCGCCGAGCGCTGCGATCAACAGCAGACGATGGGCTTTCAACTACGATCCGATGAGTTTTCGCCGTGAATACAGCGCCATCAGAATACCGAACCCGGCGAGGAGCGTCACGACCGAACTGCCCCCGTAACTGACCAGCGGCAGCGGCACGCCCACCACCGGCAGCAGGCCGGTGACCATGCCGGCGTTGATGAACACGTAGACGAAGAAGGTGAGCGCGAGGCTGCCGGCGAGCAGCCGCGCAAAGGTGTCCTGCGTCTGCGTGGCGAGGTAGACCGCGCGGCTGACCACGAACACGTACAGCAGCAGCAGCACCAGCAGGCCGAGCAGGCCGAACTCCTCGCCGATCACCGCGAAGATGAAATCGGTGGAGCGCTCGGGCAGAAACTCCAGCTGCGCCTGGCTGCCGTTCATCCAGCCCTTGCCGAAGACCCCGCCGGAGCCGATGGCGATCTGCGACTGGATGATGTGGTAGCCCGCCCCCAGCGGATCGGTCTGCGGATTGAGGAAGGTGAGCACGCGCTTTCTTTGGTAGTCGTGCATGAAGCTCCAGCCGAACCAGGCGCCGACCGCGCCGAGCGCGAACAGCGCCGCGATCACCCGCAGGCGCAGGCCCGCCAGCACGATGACGAGCGCCCCGGCGATGGCGATCAGCGCGGCGGTGCCCAGGTCCGGCTGTACCACGACCAGGCTCACGGGCACGAAGATCAGCACGGAGAGCACCGCCAGCGACAGCCAGCCCGGCGGCAGCGGACGCTCGTGCAGGTACCAGGCGCACATCATCGGCACCGCGAGCTTCATGAGCTCGCTCGGCTGGAAGCGGAACAGTCCGAGGTCGAGCCAGCGCTGCGCGCCCATGCCGATGTGGCCGATCGCCGCCACCACCAGGAGCAGCAGGCAGCCGCCCGCGTACAGCCAGGGCGTGGAGCGGCGCAGGAAGTTGGGGTTGATCTGCGCCAGCAGCAGCATCGCCGCGGTGCCCAGTGCCAGGCGCGCGCCGGTGCGCATCACGGTGGGCAGGTTCTGGCCGGAGGCGCTGTAGAGCACCACGAGACCGTAGGCGGCGATCAGCGCCAGGCCCACCACCAGCGGCCCGTCGATCTTCAGCGCAAACAGCACGCGCGCCGCGCCGGTCAGGGTGCGCCGGGTGCGGGAGCCGGAAGTGACCTCCTCGTAGATCATGTCGCCGGCTTCACTTTGCCATCCGCCGCGAGCAGGTAGGCGTCGAGCACCTTGCGCGCGATGGGCGCCGCGGCGCTCGCGCCCGCGCCGCCGTTCTCCTGCAGTACCGCGATCGCGATGCGCGGCGCGTCCGCGGGGGCGAAGGCGATGAACCAGGAGTGATCGCGCAGGCGCTCGTTGATGGCGCTGGCGTTGTAGCGCTCGTTCTGCGCCACGGTGAAGACCTGCGCGGTGCCGGTCTTGCCGGCGAAGGTGTAGGGGGCGTGCGCGCCGATGGCGGCCGCCGTGCCGCGCTGCGTGACGCCGATCATGCCGTGCACGACGCGGTCCCAGTCCTCGGCCGAGACCCCGCTGACCTCTCCCTCCGACTGCGCCGGCACGTGCTGCATCTGCCCGGTGTGCGGATCGCGGTAGGCCGCCACCAGGCGCGGTTTCCAGATCCTGCCGCGCGTGGCGATGATGCTGGCGTAGTGCGCCAGCTGCAGCGGCGTCACGGTGAGATAACCCTGGCCGATGCCGAAGTTCACCGTCTCCCCCGGGAACCACACCTGGTCGGCGGGCTTGGCGAAGGCCTTCGCCTTCCACTCCTTGGAGGGCAGGATCCCGGACTTCTCCCCGCTGATGTCGATGCCGGTGGTCTTGCCGAAGCCGAAGGGCGCGAGGAAGGTGGCGATGCGGTCCACGCCGAGCACGTCCGCGAGGCCATAGAAGTAGACATCGCAGGAGCGCGCGATGGCATCGTCCAGGTCCACGTAGCCGTGCTTTTCGTTGTGGTACTCGCGGAACATGCGCGAGCTGCCCGGCAGGTGAAAGGCGCCGGCGCAGTACTTGCGCGCCTGCGGATCCACCACGTGATAGGTGAGGCCGGCGAGGGCGATGCCCGGCTTGATGGTCGAGCCGGGCGGGTAGGTGCCGCGCAGCGCGCGATTGAACAGCGGGCGATCGATGTCGTTGCTGAGCGTGCCGTACTCCCCGGCGGTGATGCCGCGCCCGAACAGCGTCGGGTCAAAGCCCGGCAGGCTGACCAGGGCGAGCACGTCGCCGTTCTTCGGATCCAGTGCCACCACCGCGCCGCGATGCCCGGCGAGCGCCGCCTCGGCCACGCGCTGCACCTTGAGGTCGATCGACAGCACCAGGTCTGCGCCGGGCGTGGGCGGCTTGGTGCGCAGGTTCGGCACGAAGGCGCCCTGGCGCTCCACCGAGCGACCCTGCGCGTTCACCAGCACTTCGCGGAAGCCGTTGTTGCCGTGCAGCTGCGACTCGTAGGCGCTCTCGATGCCGAGCTTGCCGATGAGGGAGGTGCCGGCGTAGGTGGCGCGGTCGATGTGCTTGAGGTCCTGCTCGCTGATCGCGCCGACGTAGCCGAGCGCGTGCACGGCGAGTCCGCCGTTGGGGTACCAGCGCGTCTGGCGCGTGCGGATGTCCAGTCCCGGGAACTCGAAGCGGCGCACGGCGAAGCGCGCCACGTCCTCATCCGACATGCGCAGGCGGATCGGCACGCTGTCGAAGCTGCGGCTGGAGTCGATGGTGCGCTCGAGTTCGGCCACGTCCTCGGCGCGGATCAGTCCGAGCTGCACCAGGCTCGCCAGCGTGCCGTCGACGTCGGGCACCTCCTCGGGCACCAGTTCCAGCTGGTACGCGGGCTGATTGCCCGCGATCACCTCCCCGGCGCGGTCGAGGATCAGGCCGCGCGCAGCCGGGATCGGCTCGGTGCGCACGCGGTTGCCCTGGGAGAGCTCCGAGTAGTAGGCGTGACGGCTCACCTGCAGCACGTACAGGCGCGCCACCAGGCCGAGGGTCGCCAGCGCCATGATCACCGCGCAGATGATCGAGCGCTGATCGAAGAGGCGCTGCTCGCGCCAGTGATCCTTGATGCGTACCGCCGGCATGGTTCAGTCCGTCAGAGTCTGGCGGCGCGCTTTAGTGCCTTCACGTGCGCCGGCCCGCTCCATAGGCAAGGATAGCGGCCGCCGGCGGCCAGATCAGGGCCCCGGTCACGGTGTGCACCCAGCGCAGCACGCTCGTGACCGGGTGACCGGTCCAGCCGTCGATGGCGAACAGCACCACCTCGTACAGGATCAGCGCCGCGAACACGATCAGGGCCTGCTGGAAGGCGGGCTTGGAGCGGATGCGCTGGTGTTCGCGCACGCAGATATAGGCCATGAGCGACAGCGCGAGGGCGTGTTCCCCGAGCACCGGGCCCTGGAACACATCGAGCATGAGGCCGGCGAAGAAGCCGAAGGCGACGCCGCCGGTGCGCGGGGCATTGATCGACCAGAACAGCACCGTGAGCACCAGGAACTGCGGGCGCACGGTGTCGGCCCACGCCGGCAGCGGCAGCACCGTGAGGGTGAGTGCCACGAGGGCGCTCAGCAGCAGCCGCAGGCGCGAGTCGGCGATCAAGGCTGCGGTCCCTGCGCCGGTACGGGAACGGGGGTCGCTGGCGGCGGCTGGGCGGAGGCGGGCGCCGGGGGCGGCATCGTGCCCGCGGCGGGCGCGGCGGCCGCCGGCGCGTGCGTGGCGATCTGCGGCCGGATCGCCGCGTTGCCGCTCTTGAGCTCCCCGACGGCGTCCGGCTTGGCGCTCACGGCCACGGGGTTCTTCGGCGCCGCCGGGTGATCCTCGCGGAACCACACCAGCATGAGCTCGGTATCGGTATCGATGTGCGCCAGCGGGGCGGCGCGCACCTGCGCGAGCGGCTGCACCGCGTCGCGGTGCACCTCGGTGACCCGCGCGACCGGATAGCCCTCGGGGAACACCCCGCCCAGGCCGGAGGTCACGAGCAGGTCGCCGTCCTTGATGTCGGCGTTCGCGGGCAGGTACGGCAGTGCCAGTGAGGCGGTGTCCCCGGCGCCGACCGCGATGGTGCGCAGCCCGGTGCGCTCGACGCGCACCGGAACGGCGTGCTCCGGGTCGGTTATGAGGATCACTTCCGCGCTCCAGGGACCCACGTGGGTCGTCTGGCCGACGAGCCCCTTGTCATCGAGCACCGCCTGGCCCTTGAAGACGCCGTTGGCGGCGCCGCGGTTCAGCAGCAGCCGCTGCCGCAGGCCATTCACCTGGACCGTGACGATCTCCGCGGCGAGCCAGCGGTCGGCGACCGGCGGCAGCGCGTCGCGCAGGCCGCGCAGTTCGCCGTTCTCGCGGGCGAGCGCCTCGTAGCGCATCGCCCGCAGCTCGAGATCGCGGCTGGCGGCGCGCAGGCGCGTGTTTTCAGCCTGCAGCGCTTCGCGGGTCGCGAAACTGTCCTTGAGCCAGCGCCAGGCGGCGGGCGGGGAACTCACGGCGAGCTGGATGGGGTAGGCGGCGGCCTGCAGCACGTAGCGCACCTGCTCGAGGTAGTGCCCGCGCTGGTCCAGGTACATGGCCACCACCGACAGCACCGCGTAGAAGGTGAAGCGAAAGCCGGAGCCACCCCGCCCGTAAAGCGGCCTGCTGGCTCCTGTGCCGAACGCGGCCACTCAGTGTTGTGCGCTCCTCGCGCTACTCAAGGCCGAAGTGTCCCGGGCCCAGTTCGTCCATGAGCTCGAGGATGCGGCCGCCGCCGCGCGCCACGCAGGTGAGCGGGTCGTCCGATACCACCACGGGCAGTCCGGTCTCCTCGGTGAGGAGCTTGTCGATGTCACGCAGCAGCGCGCCGCCGCCGGTGAGCACGATGCCACGCTCGGCGACGTCGGCGCCGAGCTCGGGGGGCGTCTGCTCGAGCGCCTGCTTGACGGCGCTGACGATGCTCTGCAGCGGCTCCTGCAGCGCTTCGAGGATCTCGTTGCTGTTGAGGGTGAAGCTGCGCGGCACGCCCTCGGAGAGGTTGCGGCCCTTGACCGAGAGCTCGCGCACCTGCTGCCCGGGGTAGGCCGAGCCGATTTCGATCTTGATGCGCTCGGAGGTGGCCTCGCCGATGAGGATGCCGTAGTTGCGGCGCACGTAGTTCATGATCGCCTCGTCAAAGCGATCGCCACCGATGCGCGCGGAATTTGCGTACACGACGCCATTCAGCGACAGCACCGCGACCTCCGAGGTGCCGCCGCCGATATCGAGCACCATCGAGCCACGGGCCTCGTGCACCGGCAGCCCGGCGCCGACCGCGGCCGCCATCGGCTCGCTCACGATCGCGACGGTGCGCGCGCCGGCACCCTCGGCGGACTCGCGAATGGCGCGGCGCTCGACCTGGGTCGAGCCGAAGGGCACGCACACCAGCACCCGGGGTGAGGGCTTGAGGGTGCGGTTGCCGTGCACCTTATTTATGAAGAACTGCAGCATCTTCTCGGTGTAGGTGAAATCGGCGATCACCCCGTCCTTCATGGGGCGCACGGCGGTGATGTGCCCCGGCGTGCGCCCGAGCATGGCCTTGGCCTCGGTGCCCACGGCGACTATGACCTTGCCGCCGCGCGAGGGCTCGTCCTGGACCGCGACCACGGAGGGTTCGTTGAGCACGATCCCCTTATCGCGCACGTAGATGAGCGTGTTGGCAGTTCCCAGATCGATCGACAGATCGCTGGAGAAATATCCGCGCAGGCGTTTGAGCATGAAGCGACCGGAAAGTGTGCGGCGGGAGGCCCCTGAAAGTGGCGCGTAATCTAGCAACCGACAGGACATTGAGCAAGGCAACATGTATGATTTTGCGCTGGTTTTCTCAGTTCTCCACACGCATTGCGAAGCTCCTATGGCCCTTACCCGCGAGCAGATCGCGAGCATCGCCGTCCTGGCGCGCCTCGATCTCACCTCTTCTGAGATCCCGGTCTACCAGCACAGTCTCTCGAGCATCCTCGACTTCGTCGGCGCGCTGGACGCGATTGACACCGCCAGCGTGGTGCCCATGGCCCATCCGCTGCCGGGGCTCTCGCAGCGGCTGCGCCCCGACGTGGTGACCGAAACCGATCGCCACGAGGAGTACCAGCAGAACGCGGCGCAGGTCGCCGCGGGCCTGTACCTGGTGCCCAAGGTCATCGAGTGAGGCCCCGGTGAGCGACCTGCACCGCCATACACTGACGCAGCTCGCGGCCGGGCTGCGCGCGCGCCGCTTCTCGAGCGTCGAGCTGGTGCGTGCCTACATCGAGCGCATCGACGGCTACCAGGGGGCGCTGAACGCCTTCATCTCCGTCACCCGCGAGCAGGCGCTGCGCGACGCCGAGGCGGCCGATCGCGCGCTCGCCGCCGGCACCGCCGGGGCGCTCGCCGGCGTGCCGATCGCCCACAAGGACATCTTCTGCACGCAAGGGGTGCGCACCACCTGCGGCTCGCGCATGCTCGATAACTTCGTCTCCCCGTACGACGCCACCGTGGTCGCGAAGCTCAGGGCCGCCGGCGCCGTCATGCTCGGCAAGACGAACATGGATGAGTTCGCCATGGGCTCCTCCAACGAGACCAGCTACTACGGAGTGGTGCGCAATCCCTGGGATCCGGCGCTCGTGCCCGGCGGCTCCTCGGGCGGTTCGGCGGCCGCCGTGGCGGCACGGCTGGTGCCGGGCGCCACCGCGACCGACACCGGCGGCTCGATCCGCCAGCCCGCCGCCCTGTGCGGCATCACCGGCTTCAAGCCCACCTACGGACGCGTCTCGCGCTACGGCATGATCGCCTTCGCCTCGAGCCTCGACCAGGCCGGCACGCTCACCGCCAGCGCCGCGGATGCGGCCCTCATGCTGCGGGAGATGGCCGGCTTCGACCCCAACGATTCCACCAGCGTCGAGCGGCCGGTGCCCGATTACGTGGCGGCACTCGAGCAGCCGCTCGCGGGCCTCAAGGTCGGGCTCCTCAAGGAATTCTTCGACAAGGGCCTCGATCCTCAGAACGAGGCGCGCGTGCGCGAGGCGCTGCGGGTGTACCAGGGTCTCGGCGCGCAGCTGAGCGAGGTGAGCCTGCCGCACCTGCCGCTGTCGGTGCCGGTGTACTACGTGGTGGCCCCCGCCGAGTGCTCCTCGAATCTGGCGCGCTTTGACGGGGTGCGCTTCGGGCACCGCTGCGAGAATCCGAAGGATCTCGGGGACCTGTACCGCCGCTCGCGCGGCGAGGGTTTCGGCGCGGAGGTCAAGCGGCGCATCATGACCGGGACCTACGTGCTCTCCGCCGGCTACTACGATGCCTACTACCTCAAGGCACAGCGCGTGCGCCAGCTCATCAATGCGGACTTCATCCGCGCCTTCGAGCAGGTGGACGTGCTCATCGGGCCGACGACGCCGACGCCCGCGTTTGCGCTCGGCGCCAAGACGGCTGATCCCATCACCATGTATCTGAACGACATTTACACCATCGGCGCCAATCTGGCGGGCCTGCCGGCGGTGTCGGTGCCGTGCGGCTTCGTCAACGATCTGCCGGTCGGACTGCAGATCGTGGGACCGCACTTCAGCGAGGCGCGCGTGCTCGCGGCCGCGCACGCGTTTCAGCGCGCCACCGACTGGCATACGCGGGTGCCGCGGGGTTACGCGTGAGCGCCTGGGAGACCGTGATCGGGCTGGAGATCCACGCCCAGCTCGCCACCGAGTCGAAGATCTTCTCCGGTTCGGCGACCCGCTACGGCGCCCCGCCGAACGCGCAGGCGAACCTGGTGGACCTGGGGTATCCGGGCGTGCTGCCGGTGCTCAATGCGCAGGCAGTGCGCATGGCGGTGAAGCTGGGACTGGCGATCAATGCGCGCATCGCCACGCACTCGGTGTTCGCGCGCAAGAACTACTTCTATCCGGATCTGCCCAAGGGCTACCAGATCAGCCAGTACGAGCTGCCGATCGTCGCCGAGGGCGCGATCGACATCGTGCTCGAGGACGGCAGCACCAAGCGCATCGGCGTGACGCGTGCGCACCTGGAGGAGGATGCCGGCAAGTCGCTGCACGAGGGGCTGCCGGGAGTCACCGGCATCGACCTGAACCGCGCCGGCACGCCGCTCGTGGAGATCGTCTCCGAGCCGCACCTGCGCTCGGCCCGCGAAGCCGTCGCCTACATGAAGAAAGTGCACACCCTGGTGCGCTACCTCGAGATCTGCGACGGCAACATGCAGGAGGGCTCGTTCCGCTGTGATGCCAACGTCTCGGTGCGCCCGCTCGGGGCGCAGAAGTTCGGCACGCGCGCCGAGATCAAGAACCTCAATTCCTTCCGCTTCGTCGAGAGCGCCATCAACTACGAGGTGGCGCGCCAGATCGACCTGCTCGAATCCGGCGGCAAGGTAGTGCAGGAGACGCGCCTGTACGACCCGGACAAGGCGGAGACGCGCTCGATGCGCTCCAAGGAGGAAGCGAACGACTACCGCTATTTCCCGGACCCGGACCTGCTGCCGGTGGAACTCGACCAGGCATTCATCGACGCGGTGCGCGCCTCGCTGCCTGAGCTTCCGGATCAGAAGGCGGGGCGCTTCGCCTCCGAGTATGGACTCTCGCCCTACGATGCCGGCGTGCTCACCGCCAGCCGCGAACTCGCCGACTACTACGAGGACGTGGTGCGCGCGGCGCCGCAGGATCCGAAGCTCGCCGCCAACTGGGTAATGGGGGAACTGGCGGCGGCGCTCAACAAGGAGAACCTGGACGTGACCTCCGGCAAGCTCGCCGCCGGGCGCCTCGCGGGCCTGCTGGCGCGCATTGCCGACCAGACCATCTCCGGCAAGCTCGCCAAGGAAGTCTTCGAGTCGATGTGGGCGGAGGGCGCCACCGCGGATGCGGTGATCGAAGCCAAGGGGCTGCGGCAGATCACCGACAGCGCCGCGATCGAGGGCGTGATCGATGCCGTGCTTGAGAAGAATCCGGGACAGCTGGCGGAGTACCGCTCCGGCAAGGACAAGCTGTTCGGCTTCTTTGTCGGTCAGGTCATGAAGGCGACCGGCGGCAAGGCGAATCCGGCCCAGCTCAATGAGCTCTTAAAAAAGAAGCTGAGCAGCTGAAATCGCAGCGTCGGGGCCCGGCGACAGGCCCTTGAAGGCTTGCGACCGCGCCCCATTGAGCAGGCGATGCAACTCACCGCTCCCCGAAACGCGCTGCACAGCGATCATGTGCGCCGCTTCATCTTCGAGAATCGCCCCGTGCGCGGGCAGTGGGTGCGTCTGGAGACCGCCTGGCGCGACCTGCGCGCCCACAACAACTACCCGCCGCAGGTGAACGAACTGCTGGGTGAGACCGTGGCGGCTGCCGTGCTGCTCGCCGCGACGCTCAAGTTCCGCGGCACCCTCACCCTGCAGCTGCAGGGCAACGGGCCCGTGAGCCTGCTGGTCGCACAGTGCACGCATGACTTTCGGCTGCGCGCCGTGGCGCGCTACGACGAGGCGGCGGTCGGCGCCGCCTCGCTGCAAGCAGCGCCCGGGATGTTCCGGCGGCTCACCGGCAGCGACGGCCGCGTGACGGTGACCGTGGAGGCGGACGAAAAGAGCCTGCGCTACCAGGGCGTGGTGCCGATCGCCGGGGATTCGCTGGCGCAGTCGCTCGAGGCGTACTTCGCCAACTCCGAGCAGCTGCCGACCCGCGTGCTGCTGGCGGCGAGCGACACGCACTGTGCCGGCCTCCTGGTGCAGAAGCTGCCGGGGGCGCAAGGCGAGGACGAGGAGGAGGCAGTGCCGGCCTGGGAGGAAGCGCAGCGGGGCATGGAACGGTTGTCCGCGCCGCAGCTGCTCACCCAGAGCGTCGAGGAAGTGCTGGCCGCGGACTTCCTCGGGCATGACCTGCGCCTGTTTCGCGGCGTGCCGGTGAGCTTCGAGTGCCGCTGCTCCCCGCAGCGCGTCGCCGGGGTGCTGCGCTCCCTGGGGTCGGGCGACATCCGCGACCTGCTGAAAGAGCAGGGGTCGGTGACGGTGACCTGTGAGTTCTGCCAGCGCCCCTACCGCTTTGATTCCATCGACATTGAGGCGCTCTTCAGCGACGCCCCGACCCCGGGCGATACGCCGACCGTACAGTAGGCTTCGTCTGTCTCTCTGGCGTGACAATCCAGGCTCTGCCGGCCCGCGAACTCGTCTTTCGCCGGAATATAAAGGAATGTACAATAGTTGAATGGAATCCCTGGCACCGTCCGTGATGCTCAGGTGGCTGCGCGCCGCGGGCGAACCGACGCGGTTGCGGCTGCTGGCCCTGTGTGCGCAGGGGTCCCTGAGCGTTTCCGATCTTTCCGGGGCGCTCAATCAGAGTGAGCCGCGCGTTTCGCGCCACCTGAAGATCCTCACCGAGGCGGGCCTCATCGAGCGCCAGCGCCACGGCCAGTGGGTGCACTACCGGGTGGCAGGCGCGCAGGACGCCGCGAGCTTCGTCGCGGGCCTGCTCGCACAGCTGGACCGCCGCGACGCGACGCTGTGCCGCGATCGCAGTGCCGCGCGCGCGGCGCTGGTGCCCGAGAGCGCTGCCGCGAGCAGCGAGTCGCGGCTCGGGCGCGCCCTGGCCGGGTTTCTCGGCCCGGAGCTGGCCGCGGCCCAGGGGCCGGCCCTGGTGGTCGGTGTCGCACACCCGGAGCTGCTCGAATCTGCGGCGCAAGCACTGCAGCCCTGTGTCGCGCTGGCACATTCGCGCCGCGCGGCGCAGGCGGCGCGCGCCTTTGCCGAGCGTCGCGGGCTGCAGTGCGCGGTGCTGGAGAGCTCCGGGAGCCTGACGCTGAGCGAGCCGGACGCAGCGCGCGCCGGCGCGTCCTTTGGCACGCTGGTGCTGGATCATCCGGCAGCGCAGGGCGACACGCTCGCGCGCACGCTCGAAGTGGTACGCCGCGTGCTGCAGCCGGACGGCAGCCTGTGGATCTTCGAGCGCTACGAGGCGCTGGAGTCGGCACGGCAGCGCGTGGTCGAGCATCCGCTGGCACGGCTGCGGCGCCTGCTGGCCGACGCCGGGCTCAAGTGTGAACGACTCAGTCCCGTCGAGGCCGACGGCGAGCATGTGCTGGCCGCGGTGGCGCGAGCCGCATCGCGCCCGCATACGGCATCGGGTGCCGCATGAAGCGCTCAGCGTCGGCTCCCATTCAAGTGTCGTTCGAATTCTTCCCGCCGGCCGATGCCGCCATGGAGGCGACGTTGTGGAATTCGGTGGAGCGCCTGGCGCCGCTCGCGCCGCGCTTCGTTTCCGTGACCTACGGCGCCGACGGCTCCACGCGCGAACGCACTCACCGGGTGGTGACGCGCATCCAGGACGAGACCGCCCTCACCGGGGCGCCGCACCTTACCTGCGTCGGTGCCTCGCGCGGGGAGATCCTCGACATTGCGCGCGGCTACTGGGATCAGGGCGTGCGGCATCTGGTGGCACTGCGCGGTGACCCGCCCCAGGGCGCCGCGCACTACCAGCCGCACGCGCAGGGATTTGCGTACGCCGCGGATCTGGTCGCCGCTCTTGCGCGCCTCGCGCCGTTCGACATCTCGGTCGCGGCCTATCCGGAGGTGCACCCGCAGGCAGTCTCGGCGCAGGCCGATCTTGAGAATCTCAAGCGCAAGATCGACGCCGGGGCGACCCGCGCGATCACGCAGTTCTTCTATGACACCGGGGCATTCCTGCGCTTCCGCGATCGCTGCGCCGCCGCCGGGATCCGCGCGCCGATCGTGCCCGGCATCCTTCCCATCACGCGCTTCGCGCAGGTGTGCCGCTTCGCCGAGCGCTGCGGTGCGGCCATTCCCGCCCGGCTCGCGCAGCGCTTCGAGGGCCTCGAGGACGATGCCGAGATCCGCCGCATGATCGCCGCGAGTGTCGCTATCGAGCAGGTGCAGGCGCTCACTCGCCATGGCGTCGGCGAGTTTCATTTTTATACGCTCAATCGCGCCGAGCTCAGCTACGCCATCTGCCACGCGCTCGGCTTGCGGCCGCGCCCGCATGCTGCCGGCGCCGCGGTGCCGGTGAGCGCATGAGTGCCTGCGGACACCAGGCGCACGGCGCGCCGCGTGCCGATCGGGAACGCGAGCGCCAACCCGCTGCCGTGCACGCGGCGGCGGCGCCCTTTGCGATCGAGCCAGTCGATGAGAGCGAACGGCGCACGCGCATCGAGCGACTGAAGGGCATGCTCCGCGAGCGCATCGTGCTGCTCGATGGCGCCATGGGCACCATGATCCAGCAGCGCAAGCTCGACGAAGCCGCCTTTCGCGGCACGCGGCTGCGCGACTACGGTCGCGAGCTCAAGGGCAACAACGACCTGCTTACCCTGACGCGGCCGGAAGTGATCGCGGAAGTGCATCGCGCTTACCTGAACGCGGGCGCCGACATCATCGAAACGAACACCTTCAACTCCAACTACGTATCCCAGTCCGACTACGGCACCAGCGCCCTGGTGCCGGAGCTCAATTACCGCGCGGCCCGCATCGCACGTGCAGCCGCCGATGAGTGCGCCGCGCGCACCGGCTCCCCACGCCTGGTGGCCGGCGCGCTCGGCCCGACCAGCCGCATGAGCTCGATGTCGCCCGACGTCAACGATCCGGGCTTCCGCGCCGTGGGCTTCGATGACCTCGTGGCCGGCTACCTCGAGGCGGCCCGCGGCCTGCTGCTGGGCGGTGTCGACCTGCTGCTGATCGAGACCGTGATCGACACGCTGAACGCCAAGGCTGCCATCTACGCGGCGCTGTCGTTGTTCGATGAGACCGGGATCAGCGTGCCGCTCGCCATCTCCGGCACCATCACCGATGCCTCCGGGCGCGTGCTCTCCGGGCAGACCACCGAGGCATTCTGGAACTCGATCCGGCATGCGCAACCGCTCTTCGTGGGACTCAATTGCGCGCTCGGCGGCAGGCTGCTGCGCCCCTACGTGGAAGAGCTCGCAGCGGTCGCCGACACCTACGTATGCGCGTACCCGAACGCGGGTCTCCCCAACGCCTTCGGCGAATACGACGAGACTCCGGAGGAGACGGCCGAGATTCTCAGCGAATTCGGCGAGTCGGGCCTGGTCAACATCGTCGGTGGCTGCTGCGGCACCACGCCCGAGCACATCCGCCTAATCGGCGCAGGGCTCAAGGGCCGCGCGCCGCGCAAGATTCCGACCACGATTCCGAAGTGCCGCCTTGCCGGGCTTGAGCCGCTCAACATCGACGCCGACAGCCTGTTCGTGAACGTCGGCGAGCGCACCAACGTCACCGGCTCCGCCAAGTTCCGCAAGCTGATCGAGGCCGGTGACTTCAGCGCGGCGCTGGAGATCGCGCGGCAACAGGTCACCAGCGGCGCCCAGGTGATCGATATCAACATGGATGAGGGCATGCTCGACTCGCAGGCGGTGCTGGTGCGCTTCCTGCACCTGATAGCCGCCGAGCCGGACATTGCCCGCGTGCCGGTGATGCTCGACTCCTCCAAGTGGTCGGTGATCGAGGCGGGACTGAAGTGCGTGCAGGGCAAGGCGGTGGTCAACTCCATCAGCATGAAGGAGGGCGAGGAGCTGTTCATCGAGCACGCCCGTAAGCTGCGCCGCTATGGTGCCGCCGCCGTGATCATGGCCTTCGACGAGCAGGGCCAGGCGGACACCGTCGAGCGGCGCGTAGCCGTCTGCACGCGCGCCTACCGGATTCTCACCGAGCGCGTGGGATTCCCGGCCGAGGACATCATCTTCGATCCCAACATCTTCGCGATCGCCACCGGCATGGAGGAGCACAACGCCTACGGCGTCGCCTTCATCGAGGCGACGCGGCGCATCAAGGCAGAGCTGCCGCACGCGCTCGTCAGTGGTGGCGTCAGCAATGTCTCCTTCTCCTTCCGCGGCAACGATCCGGTGCGCGAGGCGATGCACTCGGTGTTCCTCTACCACGCCATCGCGGCGGGCATGGACATGGGGATCGTCAACGCCGGGCAGCTGGCGATCTACGAGCAGATCCAGCCGGAGCTGCGCGAGGCGTGCGAGGACGTGGTGCTCAATCGCCGCGCGGATGCCACCGAGCGCCTGCTCGAGATTGCCGGGCGCTTCAAGGGCGAGGGCGGCGCGCGCCGCACCGAGGATCTTTCGTGGCGCAACCTGCCGGTCGCCAAGCGCCTCGAGCACTCCCTCGTCAAGGGCATCGACGACTACATCATCGAGGACACGGAAGCGGCGCGCACCTCCTTCGAGCAGCCGTTGCAGGTCATCGAGGGACCGCTGATGGACGGCATGAACGTCGTCGGCGACCTCTTCGGCAGCGGCAAGATGTTCCTGCCGCAGGTGGTCAAGAGCGCGCGCGTCATGAAGCGGGCGGTAGCCTATCTCGTGCCGTTCATCGAGGAGAGCAAGGGTGGCGGCACCCAGCGCACCAACGGCCGTATCGTCATGGCCACCGTGAAGGGTGATGTCCACGATATCGGCAAGAACATCGTCGGCGTGGTGCTGCAATGTAACAACTTCGAGGTGATCGACCTTGGCGTGATGGTCTCGTGCGAGAAGATCCTCGACACCGCGCGGCGCGAGCAGGCCGACTTCATCGGACTCTCCGGCCTCATCACCCCATCGCTCGATGAGATGGTGCACGTAGGCAAGGAGATGCAGCGCCAGGGGTTTGCCGTGCCGCTGCTGATCGGCGGGGCCACGACCTCACCGGCGCACACCTCGGTGAAGATCGCGCCGCAGTATGCACCCGGGGTCATCTACGTAAAGGACGCCTCGCGCGCGGTCGGCGTGCTGCAGACGCTTATCCAGCCCCAACAGCGCGCCGACTACATTGCCAAGGTCGGCGTCGAGCACCAGCGCCGCCGCGAGCAGCATGCCGCCAAGAAGGTCAAGGTGCCGGAACTGTCACTCGCGGCCGCGCGCGCCAATCGCCGCGCGATCGACTGGCAGGCCTATGCGCCGGTGGCGCCGCGGGTGCCGGGTGTGCAGCACTTCGACGACTATCCGCTGAGCGAGCTGCTCGGCTATATCGACTGGATGCCGTTCTTCAACGCCTGGGAGTTCGCCGGCAAGTTTCCCGACGTGCTGACCGATCCGGTGGTGGGCGAGGCCGCCAGCAACCTCTACGCCGATGCGCGGCGCATGCTGAAGACGCTGATCGCCGAGCGCTGGCTGAAGGTGCGTGCGGTGGTCGGGCTGTTTCCCGCGAACGCGGTGGGCGATGATGTCGAGGTGTATGCCAGCGAGGCCCGCGAGCGGGTGCTGCTGACGCTCAATTTCCTGCGCCAGCAGAAGGGCAAGGCGCCGGGCCAGCCGCACGAGTGCCTCGCAGACTACGTGGCACCCAAAGCGAGCGGTGTGCGCGACTACTTCGGCGCCTTCGCCGTCACCGCCGGCATCGGCATCGAGCAGCACGTGGCCCGGTTTGAGCGCGAGCACGATGATTATTCGGCGATCATGCTCAAGGCACTGGCCGACCGCTTCGCCGAGGCGGCGGCGGAGCACTTTCACGAGCGGGTGCGCCGCGAGCTGTGGGGCTACGCGGCGGGCGAGACGCTCACCAACGAGCAGCTGGTGGGCGAGCAATACCCCGGCATCCGCCCGGCGCCTGGCTACCCCGCCTGCCCGGACCACACCGAGAAGCGCAAGCTGTGGGAGCTGTTGGATGTCGAGCGTACCGCCGGCATCACGCTGACGGATTCCTATGCCATGTACCCGACCGCGGCGGTGAGCGGCTGGTACATCGGACAGCCGCAGTCGCGTTACTTCGCGGTCGGCAAGATCGACCGCGCGCAGGTGGAGGACTACGCCCGCCGCAAGGGGATGAGCCTCGCCGAGGCACAGCGCTGGCTCGCACCCAACCTCGGCTACGACGCCTGAGCATCACGCTCGTGCGTCAGTGCGCCACGCGCCGCTCGCTCTCCAGCTCCCTCAGGTACGCGGCACCGCCCAAGCCGCGCATCTGGCCCAGGACCCAGTCGCGCCGCTCCAGCACGTAGCGCGAGGGCCGGTCGACCCGCAACTTCAGCGGATTCGGCAGCACCACCGCCAGCAACGCAGCCTCCGAGGAACTGAGGTTGAGAGCCGACTTGTGCCAGAAGCGGTGGGCGGCCGCCTGCACGCCGTACACGCCGTCACCGAACTGCGCGATGTTCAGGTACATCTCCAGGATCCGCTCCTTGGGCCACAGCGTCTCGATGAGGACCGTGAAGTAGGCCTCGAGCCCCTTGCGCACAAAGCTGTGGCCGGACCACAGGAACAGGTTCTTCGCGACTTGCTGCGAGATGGTGCTGGCGCCGCGCAGTTTCTTGCCGTTTTCGTTGGCGCGCACCGCTTCGCGGATGGAGTGGAAATCAAATCCGGCGTGGAACGGGAACAGCTGGTCCTCGGAGGCGATCACGGCGATCGCGGCGTGCGGGGAGATCTGCTCGAGGCTCGCCCACTGGAAATCCGTGCGATACCCGGATTGCTGCGTGGCCCAGGCCTGCAGGCGCGCCTCCAGCATCAGGGCGCTGGTCAGCGGGTTGAGCCAGCGCAGCAACAGCACCGCGACCAGGGTGAGCGCAAACCATGCGAGCACCAGGCTTGCGAGCCACTTGAGCAGCCGGCGGCCAAGGGACGCGCGCGGCGCGGCGTGGCGCGGCGCTGACTTCGCCGGTGACGCCAAGTGGTGCGCAGCGCTATTGCGCTTGGAGGCGGCGGGCGCTCACGATCACCACATCCTCCAGCGGGGCGTCGGTGTAGCCCTTGCGGCGCCCGGTGCTCACGCCGGCGATCTTGTCGATGACGTCCATGCCCTCGGTGACGCGCGCGAACACCGCGTAGCCGTAGTCGCGCGGACCGTGATCGAGAAAGGCGTTGTCCGCCAGATTGACGAAGAACTGGGAGGTGGCGCTGTTGATGTCGCTGGTGCGCGCCATCGAGAGGCTGCCACGGGTGTTCTTCAGGCCGTTCTTGGCCTCGTTGGTGATCGCCGCGCGGGTCTTCTTGTTGTCGAAGTCGGCCGTCAGGCCGCCGCCCTGGATCACGAATCCGGGGACGATGCGGTGAAAGATCGTGCCGTCGAAGAAGCCATCATCGACATAGCGCAGGAAGTTCTCCACCGTAACCGGTGCTTCCTTGGGGAACAGCTCGACCGTGAAGCCGCCATGTGAGGTCTCGAATCTGATCATCGTTGTCCTTCCGTGATGCGCTCGTGTCCGGCGAGATCGCGGTGCGAGCGTACGTGACGAAAGCCAGCAAGGACAAGCTCGGCTCGCACGGCGGCGGCCTGGGCGAGACCGTGTTCCAGCAGCAGCCAGCCCCCGGGCCGCAGATGCTGCGGTGCTCCCCGCACCAGCGTTCGCAGGCTGGCGAGCGCGTCGGCGCCGGGCGTGAGCGCCCGCCGCGGCTCGTGCTGCAGCGTCAGCAGCGCGGCATCATCCGCGGCCACGTACGGCGGATTGCTGGCGATCAGATCCAAGGACTCACCCGGCAGGGCCGCGTACCAGTCGCCGCTGCGGAAGTCGATGCGCTGCAGGCCCAGGGCGGCGGCGTTGGCGCGCGCGACCGCCAGCGCCTCGACCGACACGTCAGTCGCGATGACCTGCCACGCGGGGCGCTCGCTGGCCAGTGCCAGCGCCACCGCGCCCGAGCCGGTGCCGAGGTCCGCCACGCGTGCGGCCGCCGACGGGGCCAGCGCCAGGGCACGTTCCACCAGCAGCTCGGTTTCCGGCCGCGGCACCAGCACCGCGGGGGTGACGGTGAGTTCGAGCGACCAGAACTCACGCCGCCCGGTGAGATAGGCGACGGGTTCCCCGCCGGCGCGGCGCAGCAGCAGGCGCCGGTAGTGCTCAACTGCCGTGGCGTCGGCCGCCAGCTCCGGATGGGAGCTGAGGCGCGCCCGGGGTACGTCGAGCACGTACGCCAGCAGGACGGCCGCGTCGAAGCGCGGGTCGGTACCGCTCGCGCCGGCATCGGCCAGCAGGCGGCTCCCCTCGGTCAGCAATGCGGCCGCCGTCACGGTGATGGTCATATCTGCGTATTCGCAACAGCGCTAAGATGTTGGCATGCAGAACATACCTTATCCGCCGCCGCGCCCGCTGTCGGTTGGTGAAGTACTGGACCTCAGCTTCCGGATCTATCGCGCAAGCGTCATCAGCTGCCTGCTGTTCGCCGCGCTCGGCGTGATCATGAACCAGCTGCCCAAGCTCTACGCGGTGGGCGGCGGTGCCACAGTCATGCAATCGATCATGCGTCCGACCCCCGGCCTTGCGTACTCGTCGCTCGCACTTGCGGGCGCGCTTCTCGGGCTGCTGTTCAACGGCGCCGTCATCTTGCGCCAGTACCACATTGTCTCGGGTCAGCCGGCGGGCGGGGAACTGGCGGCCAGTGCCCGACGTGTGCCCGGCATGCTGCTGCTGCTACTGCTGATCATACTGATGGTCGTTGTGGGTGTGATGATCGTCGCGCCCGCCTTCTTGTTCGGCGGCACGACGCGCATTCTCGCCGGGATACTGCTGTGCCTGCCGCTGCTGTACGGCCTCGTCGCCATTTCCTGCTCGTTCACTGCGATGCTGGTGGCCCCCATGGGCGCGGCGGGGGCGTTCGCGCGCAGCTGGCGCCTGACGAGTGGCAATTTCTGGCGCCTGGTGCTCATCTTCTCCGTGGGCGGCGTCATTCTCCTGGTGCTGTACCTTCTGACCTCGGGGGTGGCGGGCGTTATCTTGGGGATTTTTGGCCGTGGCGATGTGGCCGTCATCACCGCGACGCTGGCCGTCGTAATCGTGGCGGTCGGGGCATTGGCGGTTCCTTTCTATACCGCCCTCGGCCTGGCGGTGTTTGGCGACCTGACCGCCCGCAAAGAGGGGACCGATCTGGCGCAGCGGATTGCCGCGACCTGAGCCGTGAACCGCTGGCTTCTGGCGCTGCTGCTGGTCGCCGCGGGAGCGCCGGGCGCGCCAGCGGCCGAGTCGCCGGCGCCTGAGGCGGGCCGGGCGCGGGATGCGCTGCAGGTGCTGGATGCCTGCATCGAGCAGTTGGATCGCGGGCTCGACATCGGCTACGCGCGGATCGCAGCACGGTGCCCTGAGCTCACCGGCGGCCTGCTGCAGAGTCCCTGGGCGCCCTGGCTACCCTCCGACTGGAACAAGGCCGACAACCAGCTCTCGGCCCAGGGCCTCTCGGAGCTGCGTGACCTCCTGACGCGAGAGTCAGCACCCACCGCGGCCGGACGCGTGCTGCATGCCGACCGCGAACGCATCGCTGCCGTCCTGGCCGCGGTCGCCAGGGCACCGCCGCCGCCCGCCGGCTGGTGGGCGCGCTTCAAGCAATGGCTGCGCGGGCTGTTCGCGCCGCGCCCACAGGAAGAGGCGGGCTGGTGGCGCCGTCTGTTTGGCGAGGTCCACCTCGAGCAGGCCGTCGTGCGGGGCATCGTCTGGGTTTCACTCGCGCTCATCGTCGCCCTGGCGGTGGCGCTGGTGCTCAATGAATTGCGGGTCGCCGGTGTGCTGCGGACCCGCAAGCGCGGCCGTGGCGCCGTGGCGCCGCCGTCGCTGCGCGCTGGCCCATCGCTGGCGCGGATCGAACGCGCGCGACCGGCCGAGCAGCCCGCCTTGTTACTGGAGTTCATCGCCAGCCGCCTGGCCGAGCAGGACCGGCTGCCCCCGCCGCAGGCCTTTACCGCGCAGGAATTGACGCGGCGCGCGCGCCTGCAGCAGGAGTCCGACCGCCTGCGACTGGCCGAACTCGCCGCGGTGTGTGAGCAAGTGCGGTTCTCCGGGCTGGACGTGGCGCCGCAGGTACTGGCCGGCGCGCTGGCACGGGGCCGCGAGCTCCTGGCCGCGCTCGAGATTCCGGCCGCGGCCGCAGGAGCGGGGTAGCCGGTGCGCGAACGACTGACGACTCTCGGGCTGGCACTGGCGGCACTGCTGCTGTTCCTCACGCTGTTCGTGCGCGGCGACGGTTACGATGCGCGCACCGGCTCGCTGCCGACGAGTATCGAACGCGGCGATGACGGACTGCTCGGGGCCGTGACCTGGTTGCAGGAGGAGGGCGTGCGCACGCTCTCACTGCGCGAGCGCTTTGGTGCCCTCGCGCGGCGGCACGATCTTCCCGCGGCGGGCAACCTGCTCATCGTCGCAATGCCGGCCATCACCAGTTTCCGCAACGACGAGGCCGTCGCACTGGACCAGTGGGTCCGCAACGGCAACACACTGCTGATTCTCGCGGCGATCGCCGACCGCCCCGCCTGGGCCCGCGAACGTGATGTGCTGGACAAGGACCTGCAGCTGCTTACGGGCGTGGAGATCGAGCTGGTGCGGCATCGCGATCATGCCGCGGCAAGGCCGCCGCACCCGCCGCCGCCGGCGCCGCCTCCGACTAAGGAATCCAAGCCCGAGCAGGACGCGGAGACGGCCACGGAGCTGATCGCCGAGGCCACGCAGCTCCTGCTGCAGCCAAAGCGCGGCACATTGGTTCCCAACCGCGCGCACCGCTACCTCACCGAGGTGAGTTCAGCCTACGCGTTTTCCGACTACGTGCCGCGCACCTGGAGCGTGAAGGTGCCACGGGATGGCTTCCTGCTCGCGCTGGCGCACAGCCGCGAGAGCGGCGAGGGCGTACTGTGGGTGCTGCCCGACGGACGCGGCACCATGATCATCAGCGGCTTCGGCTCCCTGTTCAGCAATCGCGCGCTCGGTGAGGGCGACAACGCGCGCCTGCTCGCCAACATCGTGGCGGCGAGCGTGGCCCCGCAGGGCGTGGTGCTGTTCGATGACGAGCATCAGGGTCTGAGCGTGACCTACGATGCCCGCAAGTTCTACCGCGACCGGCGCCTGTACGCCACGCTCGCCACGATCGCGGCAGTATGGCTGGTGTGGGTACTGGGCGGCACCCGGCTGCGGATGCCAACGGCGCGCCTGCCCGCGCCGCGGGAGGAGGAGCTGCTGCGCGCCACCGGCACGTTCCTGGCGCGCGTGCTGCAGCCGTCCGCCGCGGCGCGGCGCATGTTCGAGAATTTTTTCCAGCGCCTGCCGCCTGCCACGCGGCAGCCGAGCACCGCGCCCGCGCCGTCGTGGGAGTGGTTGCAGAATCACCCGCGGTTAGCGCGCAGCGACCTCACGCAGCTCAAGGCCTGGTATGCAGACGCCTACTCGGATCGTCGCGTGCCCCTCGCCCGCCTGCACAACCTGATCATCAGAACCGAAAGGCAACTTGCCACATGAGCACCTCGATACAGCAGCTGGAGGATCTACTGACGCGTGAGCTGGGACGCGTCGTCATCGGTGCCCAGGCCTCCGTGCACGCGCTCGTGATCGCCCTGCTCGCGCGCGGGCACGTGCTGGTCCAGGGAGTACCGGGGCTGGGCAAGACGCTGCTCGCGAAGACGCTCGCGCGCGTCCTTGGCGGGGAGTTCAAGCGTATCCAGGGAACCGCCGACCTCATGCCGAGCGACATCATCGGCGTGCACGTGTTTGACGAGGCAGCGCGTAACTTTGTCTTCCGGCCCGGGCCGCTGTTCGCCGACGTGGTGCTCGTGGATGAGATCAACCGCGCCGGCCCGAAGACGCAGTCCGCGCTGCTGGAAGCCATGGAGGAGCGGCAGGTGAGCGTGGAACGCGCCGCGCTGCCGCTGCCGGCAGATTTCCTGGTGCTCGCCACGCAGAACCCGCGCGAGTTCGAGGGCACCTACCCGCTGCCCGAGTCGCAGCTCGACCGCTTCATGCTGCGCATCGACATGGATTACCCGCCACGCGAGGCGGAGGCCGAGGTACTGGCCCGCTACGGCGGCATGGGCTCGGCAAGCGGCGCGACGCTCGCCCAGGTGAGCGTGCTGCCGCGGTCGCTGCTGACGAGTGCGCGTGAGGAGGCTGAGCGCGTCCATGTCGCCGAGGCGCTCAGTGCCTACGTCCTGGACCTCGCGCGCGCTTCCCGCGAGCACAATCGCCTCACGCTCGGTCTCTCCACCCGCGGCGCGCTGGCGCTGCTGAAGGCGGCGCGCGTCAGCGCCGGACTGCGCGGCAGTGAGTTCGTCACGCCCGATGACGTGAAGCAGGTGGCGCCTGCCGTGATGGCGCACCGTCTGGTCCTGACGCCGGAAGCCGCGCTGGAGGGCGCCGCGGACCTCGATGTCGTGCGCGCGCTGCTGGCCGAGACTCCCGTGCCGCGCTGAGCCTGACGATGCACCTCGCCCGACGTGCCTACGTGCTCGTGCTCCTGACCGCGGTGCTGGCGATCGTGGGCATCTGGTCGAGCGAGCGCGGCTACGTGCACCTGTGGCAGGTGCCGGCGGCGCTGCTGCTCCTCGGCCTGGCGGTCGAGAGCGTGCTGGTCCGGCGTGCCCTTCCCGAGGCGCAAATCGACACCGCGGCGCGCGCGTTCCTCGGCCGGCCCCAGGCCGCGGCCTTCAGCTTCACGAATCCCGGCCCGCGGCCGCTGGCGCTCGAGTACGCCCCGGTCACCCCTGCCGGCTTCGCCCCGCTGGCCGGCGTGCGCCGCGTGGTGGCCGCCGCCCGCGGCACGGTGGCCGATGCGGTGACCCTGGTGCCGGTGCGGCTCGGGCCGCAGCGCTGGCCGACGCTGCCGGCGCGCGTGCTGGGACCCTTTGCGCTCGCCTGGTGGGCGACCACGCTGCGTCCGCGGCGCGAGCTGGTGGTGGCGCCCGATGCCCTGCGCGCGCGGGCGACGCTGCGCGGCCTGGCGCGCGGGGCGCGCGCGCGCCGGGTCGCCGGCGCCGGCGCCGAGCTGCACCAGCTGCGTGATTACGCGCCGGGGGACCCGCTCGCCCGGATTGACTGGAAGGCGACAGCGCGCACCGGTGCGCTGGTGACGCGCGAGTACAGCGAGGACCAGCACCTGGACGTGCTGGTGGCGATCGATGCCGGGCGCCTGAGCCGGCTGCGTTGCGGCGAGCTCGACCGCTTCGGCCTGTACAGTAACGTCGCGGCGCGCTTCGCCGAGATCGTCACGCACCATGACGATCGCATCGGGCTGGTTGTGTATGCCGATCGGGTGTTGGCTACCTGCCCGCCCGCGCGTGGCCTGCCGGCCGTCATCCGCATGCGCCGCGCGCTGGAGAGCCTGTCAGTGCAGCCGGCCGAATCCGATCCGACCGCCGCGGCGGTGAGTGTGCGGGCGCTCCTCAAGCACCGCGCCCTGGTGTTGCTGCTCACCGACCTGGACGATGCCAGCGTCGCGCACCAGCTGGTGCGCGCGGTGCGCCTGCTGGCGCCGCCGCACCTGGTGGTAGTGGCCGGTATTCAAAGCGGCGAGATCGCCGCACTGGCGCGCCGTGAAGCGCGCGACTGGCAGGATCCGTTCGTGGCGCTCGCCGCCAGCGAGCACCAGGCGCGTGCCGCTCGGCAGCGCGCGCTGCTGCGGCGTCTCGGGGCGCCGGTGGTGGCCGCACCGGCGCAGCGCCTGGAGCAGGAACTGTTCGAGCGCTACGAGGCGCTACGCCGCTCGCGTCGCATCTAGGGTGGCCGGCGCCCGTGGTCGCCGCCAGCGCAGCAGCCGTCCGGACAGCAGCGCGAGCATGAAGAGCCAGTAGCTCACGCCGATCGCGACACGCGCGGGCAGCCCGAAGCGCGGGTCCGGCGATACATAACCCTCGATCAGCCCTGCGCCGACGAGCAGCACGGCGCACGCGATCAGCACCTCCCCGGAGCGCAGCGCGGCGCTGTGGAACGCGGCGGCGCGCCCCTGCTCCCCCGGGCGGATGAGCGCTTCACCGACCGCCGCTCCTGCCGCGCCCGACAGGCACATGACGGAAAGCTCCACACATCCGTGCGCCACGATGAAGCCGAACAGCTCGTCGCCGAGCCCGTGGGCGCTCACGAACGCGAACACCGCGCCCAGCATCAGGCCGTTCAGCCCGAGTATGTAGAGCGTGCCGAGCCCGAAGAGAAAGCCGGCGCAGTAGGCGAGCAGGCTGACGACGATGTTGTTGGCGAGGATCTGGATGGAGAGCACCGAGGAGGGTACGACGTTGAGCAGCCCCTCGGTCCAGAGTCGGCCGTGCTCGACGCTCGCAATCAGATCCGGCGAGGCGAACAGCGCGATGAGCTCGGGGAAGCGGTGCACCAGGGCGTAACCGGCAAGCGCGGCGAGCACGAAGATGACGGTGGCCCACAGGATGTAGGGCCTGAGCCAGACGATCGCCGCCGGGATGTCGTCGCGAAACAGCTCACGCAGCGTGCTCCCCAGCCGCCAGTCGCCGTGATTGAGGCTCGAGTGCACGCCCGCGTATACGTGCTCGAGGTACTCGCGGGTGCGCGAGCGCGGCAGCAGCGTGCGGGCACGGGCCACGTCGTGTGCCAGCAGGCGGTAGTCGTCCGCCAGTTGCAGTGCATCCGCGGCATTCTCGGTGCGCCCGCGCGCCAGGCGCTGGGTGCGCTCCTCGGCCTGCTGCCACAGCGGCGCGCGCTGCAGCAGCGCGGCCGCGAGCGCCTGCTGGCGGGCGGCGGCGTTCACGCCGGGGCGCCGCCGCGCGGGTGCGCGAGGTCCTCGAGGCGCGCGCGCAGCCCCTGCTCATCCAGGCCGGCGAGATCGGCCGCGGCCGCGCCGTGGCGCGCGAGCAGCTGCCGGGCGAGCTGGGCGCGCGCGGCCGGCATCAGGGTCGGCCAGCGCGCCAGCAGTTCCGCGACCAGTTCCGCAGCCCCCGCCTCCAGCGTGCCGAGGCTGCCGGCCGCGTGCCGCGTGGTGAGCGCCAGCGACGGTGCGGCCTGCGCATACACCAAGAGCGTGCCGGCGGCCATGTCACCGCAGCGCACGTTGTCGCGCGTCAGCACCACCAGCGTCAGTCCCAGTCCGTAGAACACCGGCAGGCTGTCGACCAGGCGGAACACGTTGCGGACCAGCAGCGGCCCGATGCCTGGAACGCCGCCGTCGCGGGTGACGAGGCGCACCTGCGCCATGCGCTTGCCCGGCGTGCTGCCGCGCATCGCCACCTCGAGCACGTAGTGGTACAGAAAGTAGATCGCCAGCGCTGGCGCCACCACCGTGCCGAACCAGCGTGCCTCGTTGGTGAGCGGCGGGTTCAGCGACAGGCGGCCGTTATAGAGGAGTGCGCCGCTGACGAACCAGGCGAGCCCGAGCACCAGGCGGATGTGCCAGTCGACGATGAAGGCGTAGGAACGGGCCCCGGCGCCTGCGAGCGGCAGCGAGACGTCGATGCCCGTGACGCTGTCGACGGCGAGCCCCGGGGCGACCTCGCTCACGTTTCCTCCGCGAGCTGCTCGGCCTGGTACTCCTGCTGCAGCGCCTGGATGAGCTCGTCGAGCTGCCCGTCCATGACCTGCTGGAGCTTGTAGAGGGTGAGGTTGATGCGGTGATCGGTCACCCGTCCCTGCGGAAAGTTGTAGGTGCGGATGCGCTCGGAGCGATCACCGCTGCCGACCTGCAGCTTGCGCGAATGCGCCTGGGCACTTTGCTGCTTCTCCTGCTCCGCCGCGAGCAGCCGCGCCTTCAGCAGGGCCATGGCACGCGAGCGGTTCTTGTGCTGGGAGCGCTCATCCTGGCACTCCACCACGATTCCGCTCGGCAGGTGCGTGATGCGTACCGCGGAATCGGTCTTGTTGACGTGCTGGCCGCCGGCGCCCGAGGAACGGTAGGTGTCGATGCGCAGATCTGCCGGGTTGATGTCCACCTGCTCGACCTCATCGAGCTCCGGCAGGATCGCCACGGTGCAGGCGGACGTGTGGATGCGTCCCTGCGCCTCGGTCGCCGGCACGCGCTGCACGCGGTGCGTTCCGGACTCGAACTTCAGGCGCGAGAACGCCCCCTTGCCGGCGATGCGGCTGATGATCTCCTTGTAGCCGCCGTGCTCGCCCGGACTCTCGCTCAGCACCTCGGGAGCCAGGCCCTTGGACTCCGCGTAGCGCGCGTACATGCGGTAGAGATCCCCGGCGAAGATCGCCGCCTCATCCCCGCCGGTCCCGGCGCGCACCTCGAGGAAGATGCTCTTGTCGTCGCGCGGGTCCTTGGGCAGCAGCAGCAGGCGCAGCTGCTCCTCCTCGGCGTCGACCTGAAGCTGCAGGCGGGTGACCTCCTCGTCACCCAGGGCGCGCATGCCGGCGTCGGCGTCGGCCTGCAGCTCACGCGCGGCCGCCAGGTCACGTTCCAGCCCGTGGTAGCTGCGGAAGCGGAGCGCCAGGGGTTCCAGGCGGGCATATTCCATCGACAGGTCACGGAACTGCTGGGAACCGCCAGCCACCTCGTCGGTGGCCAGGAGCCGGCCCACCTCCTCAAAGCGATCGGACAGTTTCTGTAACCGTTGGCGGATGGATTCCTTCATGTTCCTCTGCGGGCGCGCATTTTCGGGGATGTCTGTACTTTGTGACAAGTTGCACAATGCTTGCGCATTGAGCAGGGTCTATAGTGATTTGGCCTATGATCAACCACGTGCGTAACCCAATTACCCCGCTGCTGGGCGCCTGCCTTTTGGCCGCCTGCGCGAGCACCCACCCCGCCGCGGACAAGCCGCCGACCCCGCCCGCCGACACCACCGCGCTCACGGTGACCGCTGAGAGCGCCCTGAAGCGCGGCGACTGCCGCGAGGCTTCCGAATCCTACGCGAAGGCCGCCGCGGGCGGTGACGTACAGCTCGCCCGGCGCGCCACGCAGGTGGCGATGGCGTGCGAGCACCTGCCGGCCGCCTGGCAGTCCGCGACCCGCTGGCGCACCCTGGCACCGAGCGACCGCGAGGCGAATGCGCTGTACGCGGCCATCGCGCTCAAGCTCTATCGCACCAGCGAGGCGCGCGGCGCCATCCACGAGTTCTGGCGGGTGGAGGAGCAGAAGAACGCCGCCGCACCGGCCCCCGCGCCCCCGGCGGCGGACGCGGGGCCGGCTGCCGCAGTGCCGCTGCCGCCGCACAACGCCCAGGCGCGCACCACGCGCAGCATGACCGAGCTGACGGCGCTGCTGCTGGAGGAATCGGACGCCTCGGCCGTGCTGATCGCCATGAGCGGCGCGCTCGAGCCGACGGCCAACTCACCCGACAACCTGACACTGCTCGGCGAGCTGTCGCTCGCCGCCTACGATGGCCAGCGCGCCGGCCGCTACGCGCAGCAGGCGCTGCAGCACGATCCGCAGGACCTCGCCGCCCTGCGCATCCTGGCCCGCGCCTATGTGATGCGCGGCGATGCGCCGCAGGCGCTCGCGACCGCGCGCCAGGCGAAGACGCGTGACGCGCAGCGCGGCGGCATGGAGCTCGCCGAAGTGCTCGCGTCGCTGGATCGCAGCGAGGAGGCGCACCAGGAACTCGAGCAGTTGCGCGCCAGCGGCGCGCCTCAGGCGGAGATCGACCGGCGCCTGGCACTGCTGGCCTTCAATTCCGGGGATTACAAGGAAGCCAAGCAGCGCTTCAGCGAGCTGCTCTCGAGCGGGGAGGGCAGCGACGGGGTGCAGCTGTATCTGGCCGATATCGCCGTGCGTGTCGGTGACCCGGACGCGGCGCTGGCGGCCTACCGTCGCCTGTACGACTCGTCCGTGGCACTGCCGGCGCGCTCGCGGGCCGCGGCGCTGCTGCTCGAGCGGCGCTCGCGCACCGAGGCGCTGGCGCTGCTGGATGACTACGCCGCCGATCATCCCGAGGACGAGCTCGACCTGACGCTCGCCAAGGCGCGGCTGCTGGCCGATCACGGCGAGGCGGATGCCGGGCTGGCGATTCTCAGTGCGGAACTGGAGCGCCATCCGCAGCATCCCTCGATCGAGTACGACCGCGCGGTGATCCTGGAGCAGGCCGGCCACGTGAACGAGTCCGTCGAGGCGCTCGAGCACATGCTGGAGAAGCGTCCCGAGGATCCGGCGCTGCTGAACGCGCTCGGTTACACGCTGGCGGATCATTCGCTGGAACTGCCGCACGCCGAGACCCTGATCAAGCGCGCTCTGACCGTGATGCCCGACAGCCCCGCCGCGCTCGACAGTCTGGGCTGGGTGCGCTACCGCAACGGGGACGTGAAGGGTGCGACGGCGACGCTGCAGCGCGCCTACTCGCTCGGACACGACGCGGAGATCGCGGCTCACTGGGGCGAGGCGCTGTGGGTGAGTGGCGATCGTGCCGAGGCCCGGCGTGTGTGGGCCGCGGCCCTGGCGCGCAACCCGGATTCCAAACAACTCAAGGCGACCCTCAAACGGTTCCTGCCCGATGCGTCGCAGTAGGTCGCTCGGGGTCGGCCTCGGGCTGACCCTCGCGATACTCGCCGGCTGTCGCACGCTGCCACCGCCGGTGTTGCCGGCCAGCGCCGCCTGGGAGCAGCGCCGGCCGCAGCTGCAGGCGCTGGATCACTTCGACTTCAAGGGACGCGTGGCACTCTCGGCCGCCGGCAACGGCGTCAATGCGAACCTGCGCTGGTCGCAGAACGGCACGCGCTCGCAGCTCTCCCTCGAAGGCCCCCTCGGGGTCGGGGGCACGCACATCACGGCCAACGGCGAGGAGCTGGACATCGTGAACGCACGCGGCGAGCACATCACGAGTGCCGCGGCACACGCAGAACTCACCAGCCGGCTGGGATTTGATATCCCCCTGCCGAGCCTGCGCTACTGGATTCTCGGCGTGCCCGATCCGGCGCAACCGGCGGAAGAAGTGCTCGACCCCGCCGGGCAGCGTCTCTCGGCCCTCACCCAGGACGGCTGGCACGTCGCCTACGCCCAGTACACCGCCGTGCACGGGGAGACCCTTCCCGCACGCCTTACGCTCGAGCGCGACACCGTGCGTGTCAAGCTCCTGGTCGAGGACTGGCAGCTGTGATGGAGGCGGGCGGGGGTGCGCCGGAGCGCTCACCCCCCGAGACCCACTGGCCCGCCCCGGCGAAACTGAATCTGTTTCTGCACGTGACCGGGCGCCGCGCCGACGGCTACCACGAGCTGCAGACACTCTTCCAGCTGATCGATCTTGCCGACACGCTCTGCGTGAGCGTGCGGGAGGACGGGGAGATTGACCGGCCCGCCGGGCCGCCCGGCGTGCCGCCCGAGACGGATCTGGTGGTGCGGGCGGCACGCACCCTGAAAGCGGCGACTGGCACCCCGCTGGGTGCGAGCCTGCGGGTGCGCAAGCGCATCCCCATGGGCGGGGGTCTCGGGGGCGGCAGCTCGGATGCGGCGACCGCCCTTCTGGTGCTGAATGAACTCTGGGACTGCGGCCTCCCGGTAGAGGAGCTTGCGGCCCTGGGGCTGCCCCTGGGCGCCGATGTACCTGTTTTTGTTCAAGGTTTCTCCGCCTGGGGAGAAGGGGTGGGCGAGCGGCTGACCCCCGTCACGCTGCCGGAGACCTGGTACGTCATCGTGCACCCGGGGGTCGCGGTGAGCACGGCGAGGGTATTCCAGAGCCCTGAATTGACACGAAATTCCCCCCTCATCACAATACGCGCCTTTTTTGAGTCGGGAGGCCGGAACGACTGCGAGCCGGTGGTGCGGGCGCAGGCGCCGGAAGTCGCCGACGCCCTGGAGTGGCTCGCCCGCGAGGCGCCCGCGCGGCTGACCGGGACCGGCGCCTGCGTGTTCGCTGCGTGCGCGAGTGCCCCGGCAGCGGAGCGACTCGCCGCCCGGGTGCCTGATCGCTGGAGAAGTTACGTCGCGCGGGGGCTGAACCGCTCGCCGCTGCACGAGCGTCTCAAGCTTAGGCGGCGGGAGTGAGGCGGCTGTAAGATGCGCGCCCGCCTGTTCGCACGCGGGCGCACAGTTGCTGGGGTGTCGCCAAGTGGTAAGGCAGCGGGTTTTGATCCCGCCATTCGGAGGTTCGAATCCTTCCACCCCAGCCAGTTACTGGGGCTGACGCACCGGGGCGGTGCGGCGGTGGCAGGGTAGTCCGGGCCGGTGAGACGCGCACATAGACTTATGAGTACGAGCGACACACTGGCTTTGTTTGCCGGCAATGCGAACCCGGAGCTGGCGCTGGACATCGCCAAGGGCCTGCAGACGCCGCTCGGACGCGCGTACGTGGGGCGCTTCAGCGACGGGGAGGTGAACCTGGAGCTGATGGAGAACGTGCGCGGGCGCGACGTCTTCATCCTGCAGTCGACCTGTCCGCCGGCGAACGACAGCCTGATGGAGCTGCTGGTGATGGTGGACGCCTGCCGGCGAGCCTCGGCAGCGCGCATCACCGCGGTGGTGCCGTATTTCGGATATTCGCGCCAGGATCGCCGCATCAAGGGCACGCGCTCGGCGATCACGGCGAAGCTCGTGGCCAACATGGTCTCGAGCGCGGGAGTGAATCGCCTGCTGACGATCGATCTGCACTCAGATCAGATCCAGGGGTTCTTCGATATCCCGGTGGACAACGTGTACGCCTCCCCGGTGCTGCTCGGGGATGCGTGGCGGCAGTCGTACCACAACGTCGTGGTCGTCTCCCCGGACGTCGGCGGGGTGGCGCGCGCCCGGGCGTTCGCGAAGCGCCTGGATGATGCGGACCTGGCGATCATCGACAAGCGCCGTCCGCGGCCGAACGAGTCGAAGGTGATGAACATCATCGGCGAGGTCGAGGGCAAGACCTGCGTGCTGGTGGATGACATGGTCGACACCGCCGGCACGCTGTGCCTGGCGGCGCAGGCGCTGAAGGAGGAAGGCGCGGTCAAGGTGGTGGCCTACATCACCCACCCGGTGCTCTCGGGCGGGGCGGTGGAGAGGATTTCGAGCTCGGCGCTCGATGAGCTGATCGTGACGGACACGATCCCGCTGAGCGCCGGGGCGAAGAGCGCGGGCCGCATCCGGCAGCTGTCGGTGGCGGCGTTGCTGGCGGAGACCATCCGCCGCATCCGCGATGAGGAGTCGGTGAGCTCGCTGTACGTCGACTGAGCGTCACGCCGCAGCGCGCGCGCGGCAAGTTTTTTTGGGATGTGCCGGATAGGTCGCGATCCGGCATTGGTTGTCACTACTGGAGAATCTGTCAATGCGTATTTCATTCACGTTCGGCGCGGACCTGCGCGGGATGCAAGGCAAAGGTGCGAGCCGCCGCCTGCGTCACACGGGCAAGGTCCCCGCCATCCTGTACGGCGCCCACAAGGACGCCCAGGCCCTGGTACTCGATCAGCAGAACCTGCTCACCATGATCGCCGATGAGCGCTTCTATTCCTCGATCGTGCGTCTGAAGATCGGCGACGCCACGCAGGAAGCGATCGTCAAGGATGTGCAGATGCATCCGGCCAAGAATGTCGTGGTGCACGTCGACCTGCAGCGTGTCGTGGAGAGCGAGCAGATCCGCATCCGGCTGCCGATCCACTTCAAGGGCGAAAGCATCTCCCCGGGCGTCAAGACCGAGGGCGGCGTGGTGTCGCACATGCGCACCGATGTCGAGGTCACCTGCCTGCCCAAGGACCTGCCGGAATTCCTGGAGCTGGACCTCTCGGGCATGCACCTGAACGAGACCAAGTTCCTCGCCGACGTGCCGGTGCCACCCGGCGTCGCGATCCCGGAGCTCGCGCACCGCAATGGCGCGGTGGTCTCGATCCACGCGCCGCGTGCCGAGGAGCCGGAGCCGGTTGCCGCCGAGCTTGCCGCCGCGACCACCGAGGGTGCCGCCGTGCCGGCCGCCGCAGGTGCCGCGCCCGGGGCGGCTCCGGGGGCTGCCCCGGCGGCTGCCGCGGGCGATGCCAAGAAGGGCGAGGAGAAGAAGGAGGCGGCTCCCGCCAAGAAGGAAGGCGGCAAGAAGTAGCCGCCGCAGAGACTGCGACACCTCCGCCGGCCGCACCGGAAATTCCGCGTGCGGCCGGCGGCGTTTGCAGTGTGAGAACCACATGCCAGGCGAGCCGCTCAAGCTGATCGTCGGGCTCGGCAACCCGGGCACCGAGTACGCGCGCACGCGTCACAACGCGGGATTCCAGTTCGCCGACGAACTGGCGCGCCGCTACGCGGCCACCTTCCGCAGCGAGCCACGCCACCGCGCCGAGCTGGCGCGGGCGCGGGTGGCCGATGCGGACCTGTGGCTGCTGAAGCCGATGAGCTACATGAACCACAGCGGTGAGGCCGTGCGCAGCGTCGCAACCTTCTACAAGATCCCGCTGGGCTCGATCCTGGTCGCGTACGACGAACTGGACTTCCCGCCCGGGGTAGTGCGCCTGAAGCAGGGCGGCGGGGCGGCGGGCCACAACGGCATGCGCGACGTCATCGCGCAGATGGGCGATGCCTTCTGGCGGCTGCGCATTGGCATCGGACACCCGGGCGATCGCGCCCAGGTACTGGATTACGTGCTCGGCCGCCCCAATGCCACCGATGCGCCGCTGCTGCAGGCTGCGCTCCTGGCCGCGGCCGACAGCGTACCGGTGCTGCTGGAGGAGGGTGCGCAGATTGCAATGCACCGCCTGCACGGCCGCGACCCGGCTGCGCCCTCGGACAACTAGAGGAACCACATCTTTCCATGCCTATTCGCTGCGGCATCGTAGGTCTGCCGAACGTCGGTAAGTCGACCCTGTTCAACGCGCTGACGCGCGCGCAGATCGCCGCCGAGAACTACCCCTTTTGCACCATCGACCCGAATGTCGGGGTCGTGCCGGTGCCCGATCCGCGCCTGCAACAGCTCGCCGCGATCGTGCATCCTGAAAAGATCGTGCCCACGACGGTGGAGTTCGTGGACATTGCCGGCCTCGTCGCCGGCGCCTCGCAGGGCGAGGGGCTCGGCAACCAGTTCCTCTCGCATATCCGCGAGGTGGATGCGATTGCCCACGTGGTGCGCTGCTTCGAGAGCAGCGATGTCATCCACGTGGCCGGGCGCGTCGATCCGCTCTCGGACGTCGATGTCATCGACACCGAGCTGGCCCTGGCGGATCTTGCGACGCTCGAGAAGGGCCTGGAGCGCGCCACCAAGGCCGCCAAGAGCGGCGACAAGGACGCCATCCGCCGCCGCGCGCTGTTCGAGCGCGTCAAGCTGCAGCTCGATGCCGTGAAGCCGGTGCGCGCCATGCAGCTCTCACCCGAGGAGCGGCGCGACGTGCGCGAGCTGCAGCTGCTCACCGCGAAGCCGGTGATGTACGTCGCCAACGTGGCCGAGCACGGGTTTGAGAACAACCCGCTGCTGGCGGCGGTGCAACAGCGCGCCCAGGCGGACGGCGCCGCCGTGGTGGCGGTGTGCGCGGCGATCGAAGCGGAGATCGCGCAGCTGGAGGAGGCCGAGCGCAGCGAATTCCTGGCCGAACTCGGCCTGCAGGAGCCCGGACTCAACCGCGTCATTCGCGCCGCGTACCGGCTGCTGGGCCTGCAGACTTTCTTCACCGCCGGTCCGAAGGAAGTGCGCGCCTGGACGGTCCGGGTCGGAGCCTCCGCGCCCCAGGCCGCTGGCGCGATCCACACGGATTTCGAACGCGGCTTCATTCGCGCCGAAGTCATTGCGTTCCAGGACTACCTCGCCGGCCAGGGTGAGGCGGGGGCCAAGGACGCGGGGAAGCTGCGCCTCGAGGGCAAGGAATACGTGGTGCAGGAGGGCGACGTCGTGCACTTCCGGTTCAACGTCTGATGACGGGCTGGATCTGGGCTTTCGCGCCCGGATCGAGACTTTACGGGGTGGGTTTGACACCCCGGGGCGCTGATGAGGACAATGCGCGCCCCTTGTGGAAAGGTAGCTCAGCTGGTTAGAGCACGGCACTCATAATGCCGGGGTCGAGGGTTCGAGTCCCTCCCTTTCCACCATTAAATCAAATATTTACCGGACGGGTCAGCCATCCTCTTTGACTCGCAGTGCACGATTAAGTGCAAACGCTGGAGGATCCGCTGCGATCACACACGATAGTTTCGCGGTGAAGGCCTAGGGCTTGCGGGCACTGACCAGGGAGTAGTAGCCGCCGCCGGTGCGCACCGCTTCGACATCGACGAAACCGGCGCTGCCGAGGATCTCGCAGAACTCGCCGAGGCTGTATTGCTTGCCCAGCGTGCCGAGCAGCATCAAAAGGCTGAAGGCGGCGGCGGGGAAAGGGCCGGTGTAATCGTCATCCATCAGGATCTCGTTGAGGAAGATCCGTCCGCCGCGGGGAAGTGCTTGGAAGCTCCTTTTCGCGAGCAGGCGGCAGGTTTCATCCGACCAGTCATGGAACACGTTGGAGAAGAAATGGCCGTCATGCCCGCGCGGCCATTCTTCGGTGAACATGTTGACTCCGGTGGTGGTGACTTGGCGGCCCATGCCGGCGCGGTCGACGAACTTCTGCGCCTCATTCGCCATTTCCTTCAGATCCATCAGCACCACTTTGAGGCCCGGATGTGCCCGTGCGATCTCGATCCCGTAAACGCCCGAACCGCAGCCGACGTCTATCAGTGAGGCGAGCTCGCCGAAAACCCCCTGTGCCGCCGCGCCGAGCGCCGGCGCCTGGCTGTGGGCATGCATGAAATTGGCGATGCCCTCCGCCGCTTCCCGAGACATGGTGCCGCGTTCCCACTCGGCGCCGGACGCAGTGATATCGCCCGAATCCTCGCCGCTTTCACCGGGGCGCTTTCCGGTGCGCAGCGATTCGAGCAGTCTTGCGCGCAGGGTCTCGTTGAAATCGATCTGCCTGGTGAAATGGCCCCAGAAACCCGCGCCATCCGGGTGCAGCCAGATGCGCGCCAGATGGGTCGCGCGCCACTTGCCGAGCCGCTTCTCGGCCAGCCCCATGGAACACAGCGCCGCCAGATGCATCGCCAGCGCGCGCGCGTCGACGCCAAGCTGCGCCGCCAACTCGTCCGCGGTCAGCGCTTCATCGCTAAGGGCCCTGAATGTTCCGACTTCGGCGTTGACGTTCACCACCGGCAGGCGGAATTGCGACAGCCAGATGTCCCAGATCTCACTATCGTCATTGGTCGGTGGCAATGCGCTCGTTGGCAATGCGTTCATTGGTGTCTCTCCTGCGATATCATGATCTTGTTCTTGTACTTTATTGATTTCTACAAAGTACCCGCCGGCCGCACGACTCATGATGCCGGGGACGAGGGTTCGAGTCCCTCCTCTTCCACCATTGAAGTCGAGGTTCGTTCCGATCACCTAGGTAACGAACTATTCCGGCCGGCAGGTGGCCTAATCAGGTTTTCAGCACCTCGGTTGATCGGCGCTATGGTTACCCCGTTTGAACGCCCGGCTAGCGGAGTTCCCAATTCACGTCGCCGCGCAAATCGGCGGCAATGCTGCGCAACTCCACGTCCAGCCGGTCGCGGGTGCTGCGGCGGGGCAAGCGGAAGACAAATTCAATCCGCGCCTTTTCCAGCGAATGATGCTCAGCGATGATGCTGCAGCCATGCCCCTTCAGAATGCCGCGATAGACCTCGGCGCACCTGCCGGCGCGATCCCTCGCTATGCCCTCCACCCGGATGCGGTAGGGTGGTCTGGTGTCGAAGACATAGATCAGGGCGAAGGTGAACAGCGTGACGATCACCGCAAAATGCAACAGGCCGAGACCCGCGGTCAGTCCCACCAGGGTAACGATGATCAGGCGCACCGTATCGCGCGTCGAATCTGCCACCGAGCGGAAACGGAGGAGACCGCCGATGCCGAACACCACCAGGCCGACCACGGTGCCGAATTCGCGCACGGCCACGCCGATCACCGCGCCGATCACCGCATACAGCACGTAGACATGCGGCATGTCCGCTTCATGCAGCCCGTCTATGGTGCGCCGCGTCGCTGGGTGGTAGCCAATCAGGGCGCCCAGCAGGGTGGCCAGCAGCAGGATGCCGACCGCGTTCGCGATGAATCGCGTGTCCGTCAGGCCGGACCAGTCCAGCGCGGCAGCCGGACCCTGCGTTCCGTCAAAAAAGGCTTGACCCGGAACAGCCTTGGAAGCGTCTAGATGTGTCACGATATGTGGCTCCGGCCCCTTCACGCGATCAACGCAAACACATTTTCATGAAATCGGCCACTTTGGACGGCGAGCCGGCCTCCTCGAAAAAGTCGCCGAGATAACCGGCCGCGTTTCGGCGCGTCCTGTCTTCCAGCTGCGGCGTCTCGCTGAGAATGCCCATCAGCGAGGCACGGCGGGTGGAAATCTCCGCGAGGAACGCCTTGGCCTCCTCGTTATGCGCGCAGTAGCCGCGATAGCGCCGCACTTTCACATTTGCGACACGGATACCCTCCGGCGGCACGGCGTAGGGCGCGTTGACCAGGCCGGCAAAGTCAAAGTCATAAGGCACGGGGATCAGGCCCGTCGATGCGCCGGTCGTGCCTTCGACACCCATCAGCCGGGCATTGTGGCAGCAATCCGCGCCGGCCGGACCGGCCGTCATGGCCCAGTCCAGGTTGCTGATCATGTACTCAAACACCGCATAGCGCGCCGCGGCGGCCGCGTCCAGTTGCGAGGCGGATATTCTTCTGATACCCCTGAGCCGTTCCTGCCCATTGCGCTTCGCGACGTCATCGACATCCTCAATAAAAAAGCCGAGCCGTGTGATGAGGGCTTGGCCGTCCTTATAGGTATAGTCAATCTTGGCAAGTCGGACGTTGAAGCTTTCCGGGGTCAGGGCGCGGTACAGCCGGTAGGCGGTATATTCCAGCAGCAGATATTGCTGGTAATCCGTGGTGCGCTGGCAATGGGTCACGAGCTTGAGCCGCTTCTGTCCCTTGAAGATGGAAGACGGTCCGGGTTTTTCCGGGAACTCCACGCTCAGGGGCGGAAAGGCACACACTTCTTTCTTGCGCCGCGTGATGCCGCGCACCGACAAGGTCACGGGCAGGGTTTCTGGCGCCGCGCCGCCCACCTTCAGCACACCGGAGACCGGTTTGGCGCCGATGTCGCGCGAAATCGTGTCGAAGGGTCCCGTGAGGGTCAGACTCAGCACGTCGTCGCTGCCAAACAACGGTTTGGGGCCGTCGGCAGCGCAGAGGGGATTTGCCCAGGACAGGACACAAAACGTCGCGGCAGCGAAGGCCATTTTCAGAACCAAGCACATCACGGCGCTACCTGTTTTGAAGGTTGCTGAGATCGTGCGACGACATGCGGGACGGGCGTGCCATCTACTATGTCCAGATAAGAGACCGTACCGCCGTACACGGCCGATATTCCCGTATCAATGCAGATCAGCTTTCCGCCATGGAAGAGGGCGATTCCCGACAGGATGGGCGTGTGACCGACCACGATTCGCCTCGCGCCATAAGCAGATAGCAGGGCATCCAGCTGATCTTCGCCGGCCGGCTGAATCTGGGCTGACGTCGGCGCCGCGAGCGTCTCGCCTTTCTCGGACGCCAGCGACTGCGCCAGCCCCCGGTACCAAAGCGGCCCCTGGTCGTCATTGTCGATCGCTGTAGGATCGGTGTTTCGCGCCGTCAGCGCGGCTGCGGCGCGGGCATTGATCTCCGCCACGGTCAGATTGGCATAAGCCGGACTGATGCCGCCATGCACGAACAGCGTGCCGTCCAGCAGGACGACCACAGGATTCTTCGCGACCCATGGACCGATCTCGCCGTGGTCGCTCCAGGCGATCTGGTGCTCGATGCGCCCTAGGGGGAAGGCCTCGAACCAGGCCTTCTTGATCGCGTCGCCGCTCATCTGCGGGTCTTTTTGGCGATAGGCCATTTCGATAGCGGTCTTGTTGGAATTGTAGACATTCTCGCGCCGCAAGGCCGACCGGCGGTCGGCATAGCCGGCATAGTCGGCGGCGGAGACATAGCGCAGGTCGCCGGTCAGGTTCATGGCTTCGTGATTGCCGACCATGGCGATGACCTGGCCGTGGGCGCGGGCCGCTTCTTTCTGCAGCCGCATGAGATCCTGGACGATCTCGAGCGAATTCGGGCCGCGATCGACGGCGTCGCCGGTCTGTATTAAGACCGTGTCGCCGCCGGTCCAGTGGCCATTGTTATCGACTAGGCTTGCGGAACGCAGGATATCCCGCCAGGCGGAAAAATCGCCATGCAAGTCGCCGACCGCAACGATGCGATGCGGGGGGGCGGCTGTGGCAGGTATGACTAGGGCGAGGACCGTCGCCAGCCAAGCAAGGCGCGACCAGAGACCCCGCAAATCGGTGCCCTTTTTAGTACTTTTCCCGCCGGAGAGTGTTGTCCAATTTCCGGTTGTCGTGCAAGCATTTGCCGACGACTACCATGGGGTCACCGGCATGTTGAAGATCATGATCATCCGGCATGCGGAAAAGCATCAACATGGCAGTCATGACCGGGGCGTCAGCGAGGACGGCCGTCCTGCGCATCACGAATTGACGGTCCGGGGCTGGCAACGGGCGGGCGCCCTGGTGCATCTGTTCGCACCGCCCGGGGGGCTGCCGGATGGCTCCAGGATTTACACGCCTCGCTCGATTTTCGCGTCTGAAGCTACCAGGGACAGTCCCAGCTTGCGGGCGATGCACACGGTGGGCCCGCTGGCGGCTGCCCTGGGCATCCCGGTCAATCATGCGTACGCGGAAGACGAAGAGACGGCGCTGGCGGCGGTAGTGGTCGCGGCCCCATCACCGGCGCTGATCGTCTGGCACCACGCCGCCATTCCGCGGCTGGTCACGGAAATCGCCGGCAAGCTGCCGGGCTGTCCCGCCCATTGGCCAGATGACCGGTTCGACCTGATCTGGATTCTGGAGCGCGACGCTCCACGCGCGGGCTGGAGTTTTTCCCAGGTCTTGCAACGGTTGCTTCCGGGTGACGGTACCGACGGGGCGCGCCATGAGCGCGCGCTGCGACCATCCCGTGCTTCGAACTTCGCCTCATCCTTTCCGGACCATCCTGTGGCACCTTGCAAATCAGCTACTTACATCCCTAAGCCGCGTGATGTCGGTTGACGGTACGGGCCGGCGCTGTTTCTTTTCCCGGTGAAGTCGCGGTGCAACCGTTCTTCAGTCACAGCTCTAGAACCTTGGGGTCGGTCTGAACCTGATGGCCGGCGCATTGATGTTGCGTGCGCTCAGGTAGCCTGACAGGTGCTCCAACATCGCGTGCTTCCCGGATTACATCGTCATTCCGCGACCCCGACTTCTGGAGGCGATATAGTCGATTGCAAACGGTGGCTATCAGGGGCCAACGACTTCTTCAGAACACGGGAATTATTGCGGTCGCAGGGTTCGCGGGTTTGAGCGCCGGCGCGCTTCGGACCCGTACAACCGGAAACACAATGCAATCAGCACTCACTAACTCCGTATTGACTGGCGACTTCCCGCCCGAGATTGCGCGCGATCTGTATGCGGTGAGCCAGATTCAGGTTGTGCCGACGCTTCTCGATGTCCTGTGCGAAATAACCGGCATGCGCTTTGCGGCCGTTGCTCGAGTCGATAAAGACAGGTGGATCGCCTGCGCGGTGCAGGACAAAGTCAACCTCGGCGTGGTCCCCGGAGATCAATTAGCTGCCAACAGCCCCGTGTGGAGTCGGTCCCTGGCGCCCATCGCAGTCGATCACGCTCGCCTCGATCCACAGCAAACGGGGGATCACCCACCGCTCGTTGGCAGGATTGAGAGCTATATCTCGGTGCCGATTGTTTTGCCGGACGGTCGGTTTTTTGGAAATCTGTGCGCGGTTGATCCCGCCCCGGCTCAAATTTCGGACCCAAAAATTTCGAGCATCTTCACGCGATTCGCCCAACTCATCGGCGCCCAGCTGCAAGAACAGCTCGGGCGCGAAAAGGATCAGAACGCCCTGCGTGACGAGCGTGCGACGAGCGAGCTGCGCGAGCAATTCATTGCCATATTGGGCCACGATTTGCGCAATCCCCTGCAAGCAATTCTCGCCACCAGCGAGTTGATGGCAAGAAGGCCGGCTGACCCGGCGATCGCTGGCATGGCCTCGCGCATAAAGGCGAACGCCAAACGGATGTCCGCATTGATTGACGACGTCTTGGATTTTGCACGGGGACGCCTTGGCGGGGGTATCGGCGTTGTACTCGATGAAACCGCTAATCTGACGAATGGCCTGCACGCCGTCGTTAAAGAGCTCCAAGCCGGCCAGCCCAAGCGAACAATTGTGGCCAACATCGAGGTCGCACGTACCGTTCGTTGTGATTTAGGTCGCGTCCAACAGGTGGCGTCCAACCTAGTCGGCAATGCCTTGACTCATGGTGCTTCCGACAGCCCCGTTAGAGTAACCGCACGCACCGATGATACTGATTTGATTCTCGAGGTCTGGAATGAGGGTGAACCGATACCAGCGGAGAATATCGCCAAGGTGTTTGAACCGTTCTGGAGGCGCGAGGCCTCCGCCAACCGCGAGGGACTTGGTCTCGGACTTCATATTTGTTCGCAGATTGTTCGCGCTCACGGCGGCAAGTTATCAGTGATCTCCAGCAAAGAGGCCGGTACTACATTCACAGCACGGTTTCCACTTCAGACCTAAATTAGAACCCTAGTGCCGTGCGACCGCGAGCGGCGCTAGCGGCATCGATGCAGTCATGACGGTAGGCCGCCCTGAATCGTGAAGAACCGTAAAAGTACCACCCAGGATAAAGAGTCGATGTCGCATTGATGCGAGCGAATCGGATGTCCCAAGCTCCATCCCATCACTCATTACCGGCGTTCCGTCATCGGTAAATATGAGCCAGATCGAGCCCTCCGCCACGTAAATGCGCAGGTCAGTTGATTTGACTACGCCGCGATTGGAAATCATGGCCAATGCGCCTTGCGCGATTCGAAAAAGACTGATCGAGGCATCGAGCGCGAACTTCGGCTCGATAGCCGGATAACTTTCAGTGCAAACAGTCACTGAGTTCCGGCCCCATTCTTTGAGTTGCCACCGAAGCGCTGCAAATAGTCCGATGTGATCCAGGATGCTCGGCCGCAGGCTCTCAACCATGCGCCGGTTAAAGTCAATGGCCGTTTGGATTGTCTCTCTGGCTCTGGCGAGCTCTTGCCGGCCACATTCCCCTTTCTCAAGACGTTGCCAGGCAGCGTGAAGATCCATGGCGGTCGATACCATCAATCCCCCCAGTTCATCGTGTAGTTGCCGGCTGAATTTAGTCCGATCGCACTCTGATGAGGATTGCAAATGCGTGTTCAAAGCGCGTGATTCGCGCAAATCATCCGCGAGCGACGTATTCATAGTTTTACTCGTGAAATACTTCGTGTCTGGATGAACTCGATAATGCGGTGGATGTCGAGTTCTGGTGTGAGCCAACGAGGATAAGGCTAGGCCATTCCCGTGCGAATAGGTGACCGCAAGTCGCGGTTCACGCGGATAGAGAGCATGTCCTACAACCTTTCAACTGAGACACCTACAGCTGTCTGGCGGGCGGGGCCCACAATACAAGGTCGCTAGGCGGCCACCGACTACGCTTATAGCCCTCTTCCCTTCGTATCGGTTTTAACAAGGACCCCCGCGCACCTGATTCCGGCTGCGGGCCTGTCACACCCTTCTTCTCGAGAATGCGCCGCGAGTGCGCGTCGTTATGGTGTCTCGCACGGGCGATTCACCCAGCGGCACGCGAGGCGAATTTACTCAAGAGTACGATTACAAAGGCCCCCTAATATGGATACCCGATACAAACTACCCCAGGCGGCGATGGCACTTACCCTTCTGGCGGCCGCAGTCGCCTATGCCAGCAATCCCGTACCCGAAGAAACCATAGCGGTCGCCACGGCAGCGGTGCAACGAGCCGAACAAGCAGGTGCTCCGCAAGCGGCGCCCGTCGAACTCGCGGTGGCTCGCGACAAACTGGCCCGCGCCCAGAAAGCCAATGCAGAGCACCAACGCAAGAGCGCGCTGGCGCTCGCCGATCAAGCGACCATCGATGCCCAGATCGCTGAAGCGACGGCACAGAAAGATCGCGCGGCGAAGGCTGCGGTGGAATTCGATGCCAGCATGCTGGCACTGCGCCAGGAATCGAACCGCAACACAACCACAGCGCAATAAGGACATACATGAACACCAAACTATTGACCGCAGTGAGCATCGCTCTCACGCTGGCGGCGTGCGCATCGACGCCGAAATCGAATGAGGCACTGGAAAGCGCGCGGACCCTCGTTCAGGCCGCTGAGGCCGACCCCAACGCCGCCAAGTACGCCGCGTTGGACTTGCAGTCAGCCAAGACGGATCTGGCGCTGGCCGATGCGGCAGCCACGAAAAATGATGAGGCCGGGATCGCTCAACCCGCCTACATGGCAGCGCAAAGTGCGCGACTCGCGCAGCTCAAGGGCGCTGCAAAGGCCGACGACGCTCGGGTTGCTGCAGGACAGGCCGAGCGCGACAGTATCTTGCTGGCGGCTCGCACTAACCAAGTCGACAGCGCGAATCGGGCCACCGATCTTGCCAAGGCGGGTCGCGACGAGGCAAACAGCAACTCTGCCCGCCTGCAAGCGGAAGTAGATGCTCTGAAAGCGAAACCGACAGATCGCGGCTTGGTGCTGACCTTGGGCGATGTGCTATTTGAGACCGGCAGTTCAGCCTTAAGTCCCGGAGCGGGCCGAAACCTGGACCGTCTGGTGCAGTTCTTGACAGAGCACCCGGATCGCTTGGTGCAGATTGACGGATTCACAGACAGCGTTGGAACCGACTCATTCAACCAAGACCTCTCGCTGCGTCGAGCGGATTCGGTGCGCGCGAATCTCTTAAATCGTGGAATCGGCGCAACCCGCGTCACAACGCAAGGGTACGGCAAGGCATACCCGGTCGCGAACAATGCGGAGTCCGGCGGCCGGCAGCTGAATCGGCGCGTTGAGGTCGTTATCGGTGCTGAAAATGGCGCGGCAATCACAGCCCGCCGAAGCTAAGGGATCGGAGCGATGTGGCAGGGCTGTACTCTCCTGGGTATTGCCCTGCCCTTGCTTTTTGGGTTCTCTAAGGCCCGTTTGAGACACTCTGGCCTGTGCCGCCGGTCGCGACGTGAGCCGTGCATGGGCCGCGCCATCTCCGGTGGAGCACCGCGCGGAAGTTGAGAGTGTCCGTGATACGCAAAAGCCGTACGTACCTCACGCCGTATTCCGAGAGGTGCCCGGCATCGAAGTACGCGCGTTCGCTTCGCTCGAGCTTGAGCTTGCTGGTTTTAGGTTCGCGCTCACACGGGTCCCTTCCGGATTCCTCGGTGGCTGCCGCAGGACGTGAGGAATAGGTCTAGACTCCTAACTGGTAGCCGCGCACCCGCTCCCTAGGAACCCTCGAGGCGCCGGTGATTGCACCGAGCCCTGCGCTTTGCCCTTGGCTAAGACGGCGCGTCAGAGGTCCAAATAAGCGTCGACCTACGGTGTTTGGATCCCGATTGAAACCGGGTCGGAGACTTATGCGCGACTTTAACCTTGAGCACGGCACCCAGTCGTTTGCGGACGAAGTGAGATCCCGCTTTGGGGTTCTGCCGAACTTCTTTTGCTCCGCACCGAGCGCGGACGGCCTTATCCAAGAACTGTGGAAGTTCGCGAAGTCGGGGTACCTGGATTGTCCGCTGCCCTCAATCTTCAAGGAGCGGCTATTCGTACACCTGTCGCGATTCTGTCCGGTGCGCTACTGCGTCGTGCGCCACGTGGGCTTCCTGATAGGGGAAGGACGACCCGCCGGAGATGCAACGGTAACACCGCAGTCGATTGCGGAAGTGCTGACGTTGCTGCACCGGCCCATGCCGGACGCTGAAGCGCTCGCTCGCTCCCTCGAACGGATGGAGCGTTATCAGGACCCTGTTGAGATACCGCAATCCGAGACGCAGCTGGAGGGTGACTTATTTGACGCCCTCACGATCCTATTTTTAGAGCCCGGGCGTTCCGGCCGATCGCGTTCGGCTGTTACTTGCGCGTTTGGAGAGGCACATTTTGAAATCCTCATTGCTTTTCTAGCGTTCGTACGCACCGCTCACTTCTGGACCGAGACCCACCCGATGCTGGCTTATGAGGCCGACATGCTCGCGGTGATGGCCGAGCACGATGAACTCGCACGAGCGTTGCTCGATCCGACCGAAGCTGAAGAGGTAAAGGCGGGCGAGACGTTACGCCGCACGGTCGCAGAATTGCACCAGATGCGAGGCGAGCGGGCACGAGTCGAAGAGGCCCTGCGCGTCAGTGAGGAACGCCTCAAGGCCGTTCTGCGTGCGACGCGCATGGCTTTTTGGGTATGGGACCCTGCCTCCGATATCGTGAGCGCCTCCGACACGATGAACGAACTCTACGGCATGCCTCCTGGGGAGACATTCAGCAGTAATCGTCGCGTCTTTGAGCTTGTGCATCCTGATGACCTGACCGAACACCAGTCGGCCGTCGAACGCGCCGCGCGAGAGGGTGGGACTTGGCACCGCGAGTTTCGCATCGTACGGCCATGTGACGGGAAGGTTGTTTGGTTAGAGGAGCGCGCGCACGCCACCCGAGACGCGTACACCGGAAGGCTGGCGATGGCGGGGCTGGTCTGGGATGTCACCGCGCGTAAACTTCTAGAATCGACGCTGCAGGACGCCGACCATAGAAAGGATGAGTTTCTGGCGACGCTCGCTCACGAGCTGAGAAATCCGCTCGCGCCGTTGCGCAACGGATTGCAGATCGCGCGCCTGGCGGCTAAATCCGACGCGCTTCTCCAACGTACCGTGGAGATGATGGATCGACAGTTGACCCACTTGGTACATCTCGTCGATGACCTGCTCGACGTGGGACGTATCAGCTCGGGCAAGATCGAATTGCGTCGCACTCAAGTCACACTCACAGATATCTTGGGGGCTAGCGTCGAGGCCGCCCTTCCTGTCATCGAAAAGCATGGCCACGAACTGGACATCGATCAGGGCACAGAACCACTTCGAATCGAAGGTGATTTCGATCGTCTTACTCAGATCTTCTCGAATCTGCTGACTAATGCGGCCAAGTACACCGAGCGAGGCGGAAAGTTACGGTTGCAAATCGCGCGTGAGGGCAAATGGGCAGTTGTCAGCGTCGCCGACAATGGTATCGGCATCCCGTCGGCTGATCTGCCGCACGTCTTCGAATTATTTTCCCAGGTTCGTGCGCACCAAGGACGCGCCGAAGGCGGAATTGGCATCGGGCTCGCTCTCGTGCACAAGCTTGTAGGACTGCACCAGGGCACAGTCTTGGCCCGCAGCGAGGGAATCGGCAAGGGCAGCACGTTCATCGTACGCTTGCCCCTGCTCTTGGGCCAGGCGATCCCAGAGGTTCCCTTAGGCGCGGCACCACCACCTTCCGTCGTTCTCCGGCGAATCCTCGTGGTTGATGACAACAAGGACGCGGCGCTCTCACTGGCACTGCTGCTCGAGCATCAAGGACATGAAGTTGCGACCGCTCACGATGGTGACGAGGCTATCCAAACGGCAAAACGGTGGAGACCGCAGATCGTATTTTTGGATCTGGGGATGCCGCGGATGGGCGGGGTCGAAGCTGCCAAGCATCTGCGCGCATTGTCTGGCGGAGAGCCGATTACCTTGGTTGCACTTACCGGATGGGGACAGAAACAGCACCACCAGGACACGCAGGAAGCCGGATTTGACTGGCATCTGCTCAAGCCGATCGATCACAAGGAATTGGAGAAAGTCCTGTCGGCGTCGCAGACCTCACCGCTCGCGCTTTGTGGCGCACCCTCGCGCGAGAACCCTGAAGCCTCCCTTGTGTAGACCTAGAGTTCTGAGCTGCCGGCTTCTCGTGGCGTAACCCGCTTTCAGTACTCCGCCCGCGCCGGAAGCTGATGACGTATCCGGATCGCCCAGATTTCCTTGAGGCGGAGAGGCGCCTTTTGTCCTACGAGCTTGCCTTTGTTCCAGGGTTCGCAATGTCGTCGACCGCTGCATTCTGACTGATCCCTCGTGGTTCCCCATACGGTGAAACCACCACTAGCCTGGCAATTTAGCAGTTCGGCGCTAAGTGACCCGAAGTTGCCGGTCCTGGCCGACCGCTTCCGGGCAGTGCAATGTTCGTCGGTGAGCCTTGTCACGCCTGCGACCAGTCCTCACGGACGTATGCGGATGATTGTCTTCCCCCTGCGTCGCTCGGTCGGGTTTAAGGCGGCGACGGCATCGTCGAGGGTCGAGACGTTGCCGATGTTTGTCCGCAGTCGTCCGTCCCGCACCCGCTGGACGATCTCACTCAGTTGGGTACGATCGCACTCGACAACGAAGTCGACCGCCAAGCCGTCGGCGGGCCGCGCCTCGGCGGGCCCGACGATGGACAACAGTGTTCCTCCAGCTCGAATCAGGCCTGCGGACCGCTTCTGAATGTCGCCGCCGATGACATCGAACACCAGATCGATGCCGCCGACGTCTTCCAGCGCGTCGTTGTCGAGATCAACGAACTCCTGCGCGCCGAAGTCGAGCGCCGCCTGACGGTCGGCCGTGCGTCCGGTGCCGATGACGTAGGCGCCGGCCTCGCGCGCGAGTTGCGTCACCATCGAACCGACTGCGCCGGCCGCGCCGTGCGCGAGGACGCTCTGCCCCGCCCGAAGGCGGCCGTGCTGGAACAGTCCCTGCCACGCGGTGAGGCCAGAGATTGGTAGGCTTGCGCCCACCGTAAAGTCGACGTCGCCCGGCAGCGGCGCGAGGTTGCGTGCCTCGATGGCTAGATACTCCGCCAGGGTGCCGTCGCGATGCCAGTCGGCGAGGCCGAACACCCGCTGTCCTACGGACAATCCCGTCGTGCCGTAGCCGAGAGCGGTGACCACTCCGGCCAGCTCGTGCCCGGGGATCGACGGTGTTCGGTCACGGTCGCGGCGATCGGTCCAGGTCGAGGGCCACGCCATCTCAGTCGGGACGAATCCCGACGCATGAATCTGAACGATGACGTCGTTTATCGCTGCCGGCGGCTCGGGCCGCTCCACCAGCTTCATCCCGGAAGTTCCCGCAGCCTGGTTCGTCACCACTATCGCCTTCATGGTAATTGTCTCCTCGGTCACATGTCTCTTGCGTTTAGCCTCGCTTCAACTCTTCGCCAGTCGTACACTGTCGCCCAATAGCGGACGAGTTTCTACATCGCCGCGAGCTGTGGCCCTGAGATTGATCCGCAACTGTTTCCCGCTCCGGCCACCTGGTCGCGGCTATCCGCCGGCGCAGTTCCTTCAGGTCCTCTTGCCGAATGTTCACACGAAACGGTCGAATGGCTGTGTTATCACCGCCTTTATTTGGTGCAGCCGCGTTCATAGCCTTCTCCTAGCTAACCGTACAAGAGTTGAAAGATCTAGCGGGACCGCAGCCGCCGCTGCGAGGCTCGGAACGCTGGCGCATGCGTGTGCTAGAAGATGTCGGCAACATTCGACCGGTATGAAAAACGCAGCCTACATAGCGGCGCAGTCGCGCTCTATGCTCGCGCAATCGCCTCGTGCGAATGTCTGCATTCGGGCAGGCCAAATGGATCGACGGATGTCTCCAAGTGGCCGCTTGCTAACGGATTGGCGTCTACTTCCGCTCTTGACCCTTCACCGCCAGTGAGGCTGCTCCAAAAAAGTCAGTCAGAACGGTCGGAGCGGACATTGCGGGGGCGTAGATTCGAGCACATAGTGCAAGGAGGCGAACCTGCACATGGTCTTGACCCTTGCGCGGAGAGCTCTTGGACGGTGTGAGAAGTCGGCTGCTCGTTCTCCCGTGAGCTACTCTCGACGTAGACTCGGCCGGCCTTCTATTGGCGTTCGAATACGAAGATGTTTGGCGCAGTGTGGCCCACAGTGCGCGCGGTGATCGTCAGGGTCTTGAGATCGGATGAAAGTTTGTACTGTTTGGTCTGTGTGATCTTACCTTTGTCCGTTTGAATCCTTTCTAGGGCGCTCGCGTTCAGCCGCCGCGCTGACTTGCCGTCGAATTTCACGTTCGTTGTCCCCCCGGCCCCGGCGAAGGAAAGGCCGTCGCTTTCATAGGGGCTTATCTGGAGCGTGAAAACCGAGTTCACCACCTCGCTTGTGCTGACCCAAGTGCCCGCAAAGCCGGACCCGCCGCCTGCCGTTCGCTTGTAGACATACTTGACGCTAGAAGGCGACCCGTCTTGATCGAAACTCGTGAAGTCGTCTGTAAGAGAATTGCCGTCCTTGGAAAGCGTCCACGTCGCCGTAATAGACATGCGACCACCCGTCTTGCGGATGACCTTCCAGCTGGGCCCTTCGACGGCGACCGACAGGGTGGAACCGGCATTACCCGGTTGGTCGGTTCCATTGACTACCACCGTCTCGGGGTTGCCGCCGCCAAAGTCAAATGCGAATTTGTTTTGGCCGGCCTTCGTAACCTTCATCTCGTCGGTGAGCTTGCTTCGGGACGGATTGAGCTTCCATTGACCAACGAAGGGATCGTTCGCTGCCCATGACGTACCGCTAAGCAGACCAGCAACCAGCAGTAACCGAAAAATGCGGCTCAACATTTTTAGGCTCCTATGCGACGAGAGAAAAGCATTCGATAGAGAAATGGCTGCAAATTGACGACCACCCAGGCCGACCCGTCGATCGCCAGTAGGGCATCGATCACCCTTGGAATGTATCCAGAGCGATATCCTAGGTAACCCAGCAAAACGAGGTGAACTCCGAACAACAGCAGGCCCACCGCCGTCCCGACTTGCGACTTAGCACCGTAAAGCGCCCTGGGGTCGAATGCACCGGTCCTGCGCCGAACCGAGGATCGGTTGCGGCGGGAGGAGATTGGCCAGTCTGAAGCTCCTCAGTGAGTTCCCAACCGGTCAACTCCGATGTCCGTTATGGGGACCGCGAGGGTCGTCACTTGGTCTGCTCGTCTTGTCGATTGCTGACTCGCGGCGAGCCTGTTTACCTGTCCTCAGGGTTCTGAATTCGGCGCCTCAATGCCGGGTTTGATGCTACCGTTCGGCAGCGGAACCGAGATCGGGGTGACTTTGACTTTGGCGATGCCGTTGTCCTGCGTGATCCCAATCTTCCGTGCTGTGGACGGCGAGAGATCCACGATCCGGCCCTTCACGTACGGTCCGCGGTCTTGGATAGTAACTATCGCGCTTTGGCCGGTATCAATGTTAGTTACCTTCGCCCTGGTACCCAAGGGAAGCGTCTTACTCGCGGCGTTGTCGCCGAGCGGATCCATTTTGCTGCCGTCCGCCATTTCTCTGCCTGCAAACTTCTTCGCATAAAACGATGCGTTGCCGAAGCGCGTACGGCCCGATAGGTCAGGCTGCGCCCGCGTAGCTGCCGTGGCGATCCGCGGCGTCGTCTCCTCCTGCGACGCATCGCTTGCCTGGGCGTCATAATGAGGCTTGCACCCGGCAGCGACGACAGCGCTGCTGAGAAGCAGAATCACTGCAAGAGGATTTAAGGTGTAAATTTGTACCATTACCTGTGGCCGAAGCGCTCGTGGCTTAAACAATGGGACGCTCGACAGCCCTAGTCTGTAAGCCGGCAACGCATTAGTGCGGCGCGTGTTGTCCGATAACGGACCATTATCCCCTCACTATTACCTCCGAGTCGGTCGTAGACCTCCGCTTGCTCGCAGATCGCTACGAGAGGCTGGCGCACTGTCTCGAAGTGGTACCCGCACACTGCCGGCCACGCCTACGAGCACAGGCGCCAGGCGGCCTGATAATCGCCAGTGCGGATTTCTTCGGGATGCCGCGCGGTCTCGGCCTCGCTACGGCCTCGCTACGGCGGCGCTACTCGGCCGTTGCTTCGAGAACTGACGCGGGGCTCAAGGCAGCATAGGCGCGGTGTCTAGGACCGCTGTTGACCCGTTGCTGACGCTGGCGAATGACCGCTTCTTGGTGGCACATGTTTTGACGGCGCTGTCGTCTCAAGACTTCGCACCGGCGCGAAGCTGGCGGAGCACTTCGTCCACGGCGTCGACGACCGCCTGTGGCTGATCCAACTGAATCTCGTGACCTGACTGCTTGATGATCCGGTGTACGCCACGCGAGGAGAGACGCGCCAGGTCCGCATGCATGGCATTCCAGATTTTGCCGTACGATCGATCAAGCCGGACGCCAGCAGGCGTCTCACTATCACCAAAAGGGTGCTCAATCGACAGCACGACCAGGGGCATTGCACCAAGGCGGTGGTGGTCGGCGCCGTCGTACCGGTGGTTGTACAGCTGCCAGAGGAGTGAGGCCTTGGTCTCGAAATAGTCGGGAGTGAAGAACTGAGGCCAAACTTGTCTGAAAGCGGCAGGCGTGTCTTTCGGTAGCACAGCTGAGCAGTCCGTCAGTTCCTGACTGTCCGGCTCGAAGGGCTTGTGTCGCGCTATAGAGGCGCAATGCAGGTAGAAGGCTATGTCGCCTTCTCGCCCTTCGGCCTCATCGAAATCCGGCTGATTCTCGTCAATGAGCCCCTCTGCAGCCGGGCTGGTGTCGACGAGGACCATACCCACGACATCCTTCGGCCACCGCTGCGCGTAGACCCGCGCCTCTAGGCCGCCTAGCGAGTGCCCCACTAACACATACGGTCCCGGTACGGACCCGGCATGGAGCGCTTTGTGCAGATCCTCGACCACCTCGGAGATGATCTGGGGCTGTGGCGCTGGCTCACTGGACCCATACGCAGCTCGGTCGAAGGCGCAGACGAGCGTCTTTTGCGCGATTACGGGTTGGGTCTTGTACCAAACCAACGACCAGCTGAATAGACCGGCCATGAGAATGACTGTAGGCGAACCGGAGCCCGCGCAATGCATGTTGATATGCCGACCACCGACATCGATCAGCTGACCCGCCTGCATGTAAGGAAGGGATCTCTGGTCCTCTGCCGTCTTCGACGCCGGATCTGACTGGGCAAGGACGACGTCACCTACGGAAAGCAGCAAGGCCGCCGACAGGGCGATCACGGTAGCGCGAGGTGCGAGGGCGTGCATGGCTGTTGTTCTGCAAAATCAGGTGTTACTAGCTTACCGTTGAATACGAGCGATCTTCGCCAAGCAGAGATGTATCTTACTACCAGCTGGCGCAGCCGATGACGAGGTCGAGTTAGGGCTGATATCTTCAGTAGCCGGTATGCCAAATCCAAAGTCAGTTGAATGGCCGTGCTCTGAATGACGGCTTCACGGCGCTCAATTCGGTGGCTGCGATGTCTCAAACTGGCCGGAAGCGGCGGTTCCCAGCTGAAATGCCCGCGATCAATCGGCTATGACTCAGATTGACCCGTTGCTGACGTTGGCGAATGGCCGCTTCGGGGCTCCCTATCCATCCCGCTCCCAGAGGAAGCCGAAGTTGACTGGATAGCTTCTGAGCGGCGCCCACTTCGGCTTTACTCGTATCCATTCTTCGTCAATGACGCCCTCGTACAGTTCGGCCAAAGTCCATCCGGCGTTGAGGGCTGCTTTCACGTGATCGCTAACTAGGTGGATGTGCGTTTCAATAGCCTTGGGATTTCCCTCAGCGTCTTTGAAATGAGTAGGCATTCCCGTCATGAAGAAAAATGGGTGCATGCCGACAACAACGAATTTGGCGCGTGACTTGCTTAGGCGGTACGCTTCCTGATAGACAGGCTCAAGAGCGGCTAGGTGCTCATCTACGAGGCACATGACAACGAGGTCGTAGCGAGCGTCCCGAATTCCGGTTTCTTCAACCGACCCCAGAAATAGTGATCGATAGAGATCCTTGGCGCGGGCTCGCTCGAGCATTTCCGGCGTGAGGTCGATGCCGTCGATCGTGGCCACGCCTCGGGCTTTCAGCCACTCGCCGGTTCTTCCGGTGCCGCAAGCGAGATCAAGACACTCCCTCGCCATACTCCAATTGACGGACCTCAAGCTCTCGAGGACGCGGATATCAAGTTGATTCGGGACGGCTTCTTCATACGTTGCAGCCCATTCGCCGTACCCAGTTCTTGCGGGCACAGTCCGATAGTTTCGGCGATCAAAGTTCTTGAAATCCACTGGTGCCCAGATTGTAGAAACACCACAAGATAGTTGTCCAATGAACCGGGAAAGGCAGCTAACAGGCGACGACTTGAACACGACGAATTCGCCTGGCGGCCGGCTGCTGAAGAATTGGCTTGTACTACCGGTTTTGACCCTCTGCGGTCATTTGCAACCGTGCGCTTTGAGGCAGCGAAACTCAGTGCGCCCGCACCCCAATAGTTGCCGCCTCCCAGCAGCCAGGCGTCGCCACCCCAACGTAGATTCCCCTCCGTGGCATCCTATCAAACCAAAACCCGAGCAGAATCACATCGCAAAGGACAAAGCTCTGGCTGAGATTGACTACAGCATCATCAGGGCAGTGCGCTCGGACGCAAGGCATTCCTTGCTGAGAACGCAATCGCGGTAGAGACGACCGATCAGTTTCAAGAACAACTGGACTATGGTGTAGATGCGGGCGACGCAGGAGCAAAGTAACTCGCCTCCAGGAGGACCTGCGGCAGCAGCGGCCTCGGATTCGGCTATAGTGCGAACGTTCAGCGCGACGACGCGTTGAGCGGAGGCGTAACGCGAGGTAGCGAGCGAATGTTGAGACTGAGTATCAGAATCAAGAATCTGGTGTTGGACCGACTCAGGGATAAGGTCATGTTTCAGCCTTCTTGGCGCGAGAAGACATGTAGGCAAGAGTTCTTCTACAACGCCTTCAAAGCGCTCGCGTTCAACGGCATCGACGGAGACTACGCGGAATTTGGTTGCTGGGGCGGGATTACCTTCGCTCTCGCGTACCATGAATCCCGGCGTCACCAGCACCAAGCCAAGTTGTGGGCATTCGACTCCTTCCAAGGGCTCCCTGCCTCCCGTGACGAGCGTGACCAACACCCGATCTGGAAGGAAGGGATCATGGGGACGTCCCTCGACGCCTTTCACGGGATCTGCGCTTCGAAGGGGATTCCCAAGGAAGCATACAAAGTCGTCCAAGGCTTCTATGAACACAGCCTGACCATGCTTTCCCCAGATGACGAGCCAAGGAATATTGCGCTCGCCTACGTGGATTGCGATTTGTACTCGAGCACAAAAACGGTTCTCCAGTTCCTCGAGCCACGTTTGAAGCACGGGATGATCGTTGCATTTGACGACTATTTTTGTTGGTCACCTTCTCAGATTGCCGGAGAGAGAAGGGCGATGCTCGAGCTGTTGGCCCGCCACACCCGCTGGGCGCTGGTTCCCTTTTTCCCGTTTGGCTGGCACGGCAATTCATTCGTCGTTGAGGACAGGAGAATTGCTGGGTAACGCGTCCGATCGGTGTGTCCGCTCTTGGGCAGCGTACTCCGAGGACCCTGCGACCGCTCCTGGCGCCGTTATGCGTCATTCGTCAGTTTCTCTTGAGCGGCAATCGGTCCAACACCAGACGCGGGTGCTGGTGAGGGCTCACTGCGAGGCTGGTACACAAAATCTGCTAATTTACTTCCGGGCGCCGCTCCCCACTATGCCAGGTCAAGGGCTTGGGACAGGGGAAACAAGGGAGACAGGTCCGTCCCTTTCTACCAATTTACTGACCCCGCCGCTGCTCCCCGCAAGCAGGCGGGCGCCGAACACGGGGCCTGCCGTACTGCCTGCATGCGCCACGAATCTTAGGCGCACGTGCCGTTTGCTCTGCGTCAGTTCTTGCGGCAGGTCGTAGTCGACGTCGAAGAATCCGCCCGGACGGTCGGCTTCCAGGTGCTGCGTGGCCAGAAGTGCATTGTCCACGAGAATGTCAAAGTCCCTGGCGCGCTCGTCCCCGCAGTAGGTAGCGCGGAGAATCAGCGGACCGGGCCGCGCTCCCAGCTCGAACTCGAAGAATCCTCCGGAACGGGCATCGCGGCCATTCCGGCCGCGGTAGGTAACGGTATAGGAGCGCGCGGACGTCAGATCGTGCTCGCGCTCCGATTGCGTCTCACCCAAGTGAGTGACATCGACCGAGCGACTGTCGACATCCCTCAGGCGTAACTGTTCAGCAGCGAACTTTCCCTGCCCCGCGGCCCATGCTTCTTCACTCATTTGCTCGAAATACACAGCGCTCAAGCGGGCGTATTGCCTGTAGAACGGCACGAACTCGAGGTCCGCCGGCCGCACGACGCCCCGAGTCTGATAGATCGCGTTGCCTTCATCCGCCACCGTGAATTTTGTCAGCAGCGATTCGTTGCCCACCAACGCCGGAGCTGCGGTGTCCCAAGTTCTGGCGGTTGGCCCCAGATCTCCTGCCAGAACCATGGGTCCGCGCAGAATGGCCACGATCTTGGGATCTCCGGGAGGCGACTCGGTACGTAACTCCAGCGGTACTGTGATCGCGACGACGTCGCCCTCCCGCCAGCGTCGTTCGAGTACCGCGTAACCGTTGAGCTTCCCGATCGTGACCGGTTCATCGTTCACCCTGACAGTGACGGCATCCTGCCGGGCCCACCCCGGAACCCGCAGCGCAATGGTAAACGGGCCCGGATGGGCGAGTTTTGTCAGGATCAGCCGTGCCGACGGCTCAAACGGGTAGCGCGTTTCCAGCCTCAGATCCGCGCCACGAACCTGCCAATGCGCTGTCGCGGGAATGTACAGATTGACGAAGAGAGTGTTTTCGCCCTCCCAGAAGATGGCTGCGCCATGCTTGGCGTGGCTCTCCATGCCCGTGCCCACGCAACACCAGAACGGATCGTCCGCGGGGTTGGAGTACTCGCGCGCTGCTCCGGTCAGCAGCGGGGTCATGTAAGTGAAGCCGCCCGTGTGGGGATTATGTGCTGCCAATACGTGATTCAGGTGAGCGCGTTCGTAGAAATCGAAACAGGCGCCATCGGGAGACCAGGCAAACAGATGCTCCGTCAGCTTCAGCATGTTGTAGGTGTTGCAATGCTCGCAGGTCTGCTCGGTAATGTAGGTGCCGATCGTATCGGGGGATGCGAAATATTCGCGGTCGGCATTGCCGCCGATGACGTAGCTATGGTGCCGGGTGACGGTTTCCCAAAAGAAGCGAGCGGCGGTTGCCTGTGCTGGCTTGCCGGTGAGTTCGTGCAGCCGCGCGAGTCCGATGACCTTGGGCACCTGCGTGTTGGCGTGCAGACTCGCGAGCTGATCGGACTGGGCCGCCAGGGGATCGAGAACCTTGCGGTCGTAGAGCCGCTCGGCAACGAGCAGCCAGCGGCGATCGCCGGTGCGCGCGAAGAGCTCGGCGTAGGATTCGTTCAAACCACCATACTCGCAGGCCAGCATCCTCTGCATCTGCACATCGTCAAGCGAGGCAAATACCCCTTCAAAATAGCCGGCCAGCCCCGTGGTCACCGCGAGCGCCCGTTGGTTCTCCCAGCCCGCGTGAATGTCGAGCAGGCCGGCGAGCAGCTTGTGAACCGTATAGAGCGGCGACCATGCGCCATTCAGGTCGAAACCGCTCGACTCGATCTGCCCGTTCCTTAGTTCGCGAAAGATCGCCTCACCGTCGACGATGGTGTTGTCTTCGCGCCTGCGCCCCAAGGCACCGACATAGCCCGTGCCGCGCTTTCGCTGCACCGCGGCCAGCTCCTCGACGATGTAGTCTGCACGGCGACGACACTCGGAGTCGCCGGTTTGGGCATGCATCAACACGAGCGCGCTCATGTAGTGGCCGAGCGTGTGCCCCGCGAGCGTGTCACTCTCCCAGCCTCCGTAGGCCGCGGCTTTGGGCTGCAGCCCGGCGTACTTGCGGAAAGTGTGGAGCAGCCGATCGGGACTCAGGCTCAACAGATAGCGCCTATTGAGCTCGACTGCGGTCGCGTAGTCCGATGGAAGCAGGCGCACCGCAGACAATGGCAACGGCTTGGCAGTGCGCGGCAGCTGCGGCGGTGCGGATGACTGGGCCGGGGCGGGCCGGCACAAGAGCGCCATTAGTGCCGATCCTGCCGTCTCCTTTATGAATTTACGCCGAGTACGGATCCCCATAAACGTACGCCCGGATAATGCGTCATCTCGTCGACGAAGCCGCGTATTCGTCGTGTCGGCGTGGCCACCCGGGATACCCTGCCTCGCAGCGGCCCTCGGGGGTCAAGTCGAGGTAATGATGCGTGCCCAGCAGCATATCGAGCCCGCGGGCATACGTGGCGTACGTGAGTAAGACGTTGCCGCCTTCATCCTTCAAGAAAACACTCAAACCTGGAAGCTCTTCGCTTATGTATCGATCGTCGGTCGTGATCGTGCCGAAGTTGTAGTCGATGCGGCGCTGGTCGAGCTGCCCCTTCGTGAACGAGACGTGGAAGTCGTAGCTGAAATCGCTACCGAAGGATGACACCCATTCGAAGTGCCAGCCCATGCGCTTCTTGTAGGCGAGTATCTTGGGGAGCGGCGCGCGGGAGACAGCGACGATTGTCACGTTGTGATGTGGCAGGTGCTGAGCCGGTCCGTCGATGTGCTCGGCCTGAAAGGAGCAACCCGGACAGGCGGCATTCCATTCCGGCCCATACATAAGATGATGGACGACGAGCTGGCCGCGGCCGCTGAAGAGGTCTGCGAGCGTCTTGCGTCCCTGCTCGGTTTCAAAAGTGTAGCTCTTCTCGATCTTCAGCCAGGGGAGCCCTCGCCGCTCCGCGGCGAGCTTGTCTCCCTCGCGCATGTGTGCCTTCTCTTTCTCGAGCAACGTCTTCCGGGCGCTCAGCCATTCTTCCTGCGAAACGATCTCGTTCGGGTTCATGACGCCTTCCTCCGTTCCGTCAATGTTACGACGATTGGCGTCGCCCGAAATCGACGCCTGCCGGCACCTTGTCCGACGGACGCAGGACCCCAGGGGGAGATTCGCCGGAGTCGCTGGTGCTCAGTCGTGCTTCGTCCTGTCCAAGGCAACGGGCGCCCCTTGGCTAAGCTATTGAAATTGCGACTGACCTTGACTTGATGGCCGTGCTCATAAGGCCCGGTCGAGGGCTCGAGTCCCTCCCTTTCCACCCACACATCCGAGAATCGTAGCCGCGCCGTGGCGGTGGCATTCCGATGACCGTTTCGAGGGGATGAGCGCTTCACGATCGGACTGCTCGCTCCAGACGTCGTTTGGCCTGCCGCGAGTTCGCGGATAGACTCCTTGCCAATCGAAGCTCGCGAGTATCCAGACATGCAATGCCGGTGTCGGGTTGACCGCCTGCCCCTGAACGAGGGAATGCTGGTATTCACGACGCTCGCCTTCGCAACCTACCTTGCCTACGAATTCACGCTCCTGTCTGCCCTCAGGGGCATGCCTCACCAGCCCCGATACATCGATCTCGATGAGGCACTGCTGCTTGCGGTGTTGTTCTGTTTCGGACTGCTGTTCTTGTCGTGGCGGTACTTTTGCCTGCAGCGCAGCGAAGCTGTGCGCCGCCGTGCCTCCGAGCAGCGTGCGCTCAGACTCGCCGAGCGAGACGCCCTCACGGGCCTGCCCAATCGAGCGAGCTTTGAGCGTGCAATTCGGGACGCACTGGTTCCTGGGTTGCCACCTCAAGCGATCCATGCCGTCTTGCTTCTCGACATCAAGGACTTTCGGCGGATCAACGATACGTTCGGCCATGGCATCGGTGACGAGGTTTTGATGCGTGTGGCCAAACGGCTGCAGCGTGAACGCCGCGGCGGCCTCGTCGCAAGGCTTGGTAACGATGAATTCGGGCTACTGGTGCCGGATCTGAGCAGCACGGAGCAAGCCACGAGCCTGGCATTCAGCCTCACCAATGCCCTGCACCGACCGATGTTGATCCACGACGTTCGCTATGAGCTCGAGGTCGGGATCGGCGTCGCGTGCGTCCCACAGGATGGACGTGACGAAGGGGAGATCCTGCGTAAGGCGGAAATTGCGCTGCACCGCGCTGCGGCGGCGCCCGGGGCGGGCCTGCGATTCTTCGAGCCGTCGATGGACCTGGGCATACGCGAGCACGCGATTCTCGAGCGAGACCTACGTGAGGCGATCACCGCCGGTGCCGTGCAGCCGTTCTATCAGCCGATCGTCGATCTCGGCTCGCGGCGGCTCATCGGATTTGAAGCGCTCGCCCGTTGGACGCACCCCGCGCTGGGACCGGTGGTTCCCGACCGCTTCATCCGGGTGGCCGAACGCTGCGGACTAATGGACGTGCTCAGCGAGCACCTGCTGCGCCAAGCGGCACGAGCCGCGCTCGCATGGCCTGAGCATGTGCGCCTCGCCTTCAACATCTCCTCCGCGCAGCTGAATTCACAGACCTGGCCCCTGCGCCTCTTGTTCGTCCTGCAGGAGTGCGGGCTCGCGCCGCAGCGGGTCGATGTCGAAGTGACGGAAACAGCTCTGTTTCAGGACCTGCACCGCGCTCAAAAGGCACTGGCCACGTTGCGTGCCGGGGGCACCCTTATTGCGCTCGATGACTTTGGTACTGGCGCCTCGAGCCTGCATCACCTGCGGGAGTTCAAGGTCGACGCGCTCAAGATCGACCGCGGATTCGTTGGCGCGGTTGTGCTTGACTCCGAGGCGGCGGCGCTGATTCGCGGTGTGATCGGTCTGGCGCACGGCCTCGAACTGAAGGTCACAGCGGAGGGAGTCGAGCACGAGGAACAAGCTGCGGCGCTGCTCACGCTCGGATGTGACCACGCTCAGGGCTTTCTGTACGGGGCCGCGCTCAGTGCGGGCGAAGCGGCGTCGCTCGCCCAGAAGGAATAGCCACGCCGATAAAGTGCCGTCGTCGCGATCGGCGCCAACTTCTGCTGCGAGGTGCGCATGAAAGCTGAACAAAAGGTCGTGGCAATCGGTGCGGCGAGTGGCGTCATCCTGATGTCGCTGAGTGTGTGGCTCCTTGCGAAGGCACTGCCGGCACCCTCTGTCTCGGGTCTGCTACAAGAGCGCCTGGCGTACGCCTTGCTAGCAAATGTTTTCGCGATGTTGCCACTGTTCATACTGCTGGTCACGATCGCAAATTCCCGTTTCTTGAGCGAGGCGATCGACCCCACGCGGCGTGCGGAGAGTCGTTCGATGGAAATTGACGGGCGAGTAGCCGACAACACGCTGCAGCAGAATTTCGTGTTCGCCGTTGGGTCGCTCGCGCTCAGCACCCTTGTTCCGTTGCAACACCTGCAAGTCGTTTGGGCCTGCGCAATCATCTTCGTCGTCGCGCGCGCCTGCTTCTGGCTCGGCTATCGCCTCAACCCACTCTATCGCGCTCCAGGTATGGCAGCGACCGCGTATATGAACCTGGGCATCATCGCTTACGTTCTTTTCCGTACGTTCACGGGTTGAACCACGAGGTTCGCAACCCTGGTCAGGGAGGCCGGAGTCATCACTCCATCATGCCAATCTCTCGCCGGCAGGCCGTTGTCATGAGTTGCGGCCACCTACCAGAGTTGGCGCGTCGCTATATCAGACGAAGGTCCGATAGCGGGATGCACCCGGTAGCGCCACAGTCAGCGGCGCGGCACCTGGTGGCCGCCGGCTCGGTTGATCTGTACTTCTGTCCCAAAGGTGCCGCCCGGAAAAGAAGCGAATTGGGGTGGTCGGTGCCGAAAAAGGCTGTTTCCCGGACTTCCGTCTGTACGGACTGTCGATGCGTGGTTCAACAAAACGTGCGGACCGTAGAGATTGAAAAGATGAGGTAGCCGGCGGAGCCAGGCAGAGAGGATCTTCGGATGCCGTTCGTTACACCGATTCCAGTCCGTTTGCGGCGGGCGTCTATTCTCGCGATCCTCGCTTGCACAGGCTTTGCCAATGCACTCGGCATGGCTGCGGCAGCGCCGCCCGCTGCCGCGCCGCGGCCCACCGCCCCCCCGACGCCTGCTCCCGCGCCGCCGAAAGAGGAGCTCACGCTAGACCTGGAGCACAAGTCCTGGAAGGGCGATCTCGACGGCATGATCGCGCGGAAGGTCATCCGGGTGCTCGTGGTGCCCAGCAAGACCTTCTATTTCGTGAACAAGGGTGTCCAGCGCGGGGCCACGTACGACTTCGTGCGCCAGTTCGAGGACGACCTCAACGCGAAGCTGGCGAAACAGAAGAAACTCCCGAAGAACGTCAAGATGAAGGTGTTCTTCGTGCCGATGGGTCGCTCGGAAATCGCCGCGGCGCTGATTTCCGGCAAGGGCGACATCGCAGCTGCCGGCCTCACGGTCACCGAATACGCCAAGGGGCTCGTCGACTTCTCGGTGCCGATTTACACCGGACTCGACGAAGTCGTGGTGTCGGGACCGGGCGTGCCCGCGGTGAACAGCGCGGAGGAACTCTCGGGCACCGAGGTTTTCGTCCGCAAGCCCTCGAGTTCCTACGATGCTCTGGTCACGCTCAACCAGCGCCTCGCCGTGCAGAAGAAGCCTCCGGTGATCATCAAGGAGGTGTCCGACGCTCTGGAGGACGAGGACATCATCGAGATGGTGAATGCCGGGCTGCTCGCGCGGACCATCATCAAGCTGCCCATCGCGACGTTCTGGAAGCAGGTGTTTCCGCAGATCACCGTCAACGAGCAAGCCAAGGTTCGCACCGGTGGCGAGATCGCATGGGCCATGCGCAAGGACAGTCCGCAGCTCAAGGCCGCAGTCGACAGCTTCATCAAGCGCAATGGCAAGGGCACGAAGATCGGGAACACGATTCTGGCGCGCTATTTCGGGAGCGCCAAGTACGTCAAGAACGCCACTTCGGCCGCCGAGCGCAAGAAGTTCCTAGCTCTGGTCGGTTACTTCCAGAAATACGGTGACAAGTACGACGTGGACTGGCTCATGATGGCGGCGCAGGGATACCAGGAGTCCCAGCTGAATCAGCAGGCGAAGAGCCCGGTGGGCGCCATCGGAGTGATGCAGGTGATGCCCGCCACCGGCAAGGAAATGAAGGTCGGCGACATCACGCAGACAGAACCGAATATTAACGCCGGCGTCAAGTACATGCGCTGGATGATCGACAACTACTACGGCGATGAGCCGATGACGAAGCTCGACAAGGCGCTGTTTGCGTTCGCCTCGTACAACGCCGGCGCGGCCCGCATCGCGGGGCTGCGCAAGGAAGCGGCGAAGCGCGGGCTGGACCCCAACGTCTGGTTTCACAACGTCGAGTACGTAGCCGCCGAGAAGATCGGCGCCGAGACGGTTACCTACGTCAGCAACATTTTTAAGTACTACATCGCTTACCGGCTGATCATGCAGGAGAAGGCGGAGAGGGAGGCGGCGACGAAGGGGCTAAAGACACAGTAGAGTTTCGGAGCTCGACTCCCACCGGGCGTCTCTCTTGGCGCGGTGCAATGCAGCTCGGCAACTGACCCCTTTGGGCCGGCTCGCCGGCCGCCCTCGGGATCTCGACCTCACTGACTCTCGAATTCGCGTAGCTCGCGTTTTCGCTGATTCCGCGCAAGACTACGGCAATGGTCACTCAGGGAGCGCTCATTTTGACTGGACAAAACAGCCTTAAGTCGACCTTCTACGTGAGGCACTGATGCCTACCGCTGCCCGCAACCTCGGTCTCAGTGCGCTGGCCACACTCATGGTTTGCGCCGTCGCGCTCATGACTCCCGGATGCGGCGGCACGAAGCCGACCAGCCAGCAAACAATCGAGCGCTTCAGCCAGGAACTACGTGAGGCAGTCTCGGCCAATGTCGCTGACGCGGGACGAAAAACCCAGATGCTGCTGGTGGTCGACCAGCTGGAAGCGCTTCACATCCGCTTCAGCCAGGAGACGGCTGATTTCGTCGATAGCTATCGCAAACTGAACGCCGACTACGACGCAGCGCGCCCGGCCTTCGACCAACTGTTCTCGGACTACAACGCGAAACGCGTCAAGGCGCGCGATCAAGCTCTCGATCTGCACTTCCAGCTGGCATCGCTGGCCGCTCGGGGGCAAGGCGCCGCCAACGCCGGTGAGTGGGACGCGATTGGGAAGGCTGAAGTGAAGTTGTACGAAGAGGCTAACGCAGCACGTTTGGCCGAGGGGAGGGCGAAATGAAGGTCCATCCCAGAGAGCGCGGCCAGGTCCTCATTCTGCTGGGGATATGGCTGTTCTTCGGCGGGGGTGCTGCAAGCGCACTGGTCGTTTATGACCGGTCACCCAAGGAGACCAAGAAAGTGGTCAAGCGGGTGATTACGGACGACGGCCGCAGGGATGTGATCCTGGCGGATATCAGCCAGTGGGAAAAAAACCTGAAGAGACAGGACAAGGAAGTCAACGCCGGTCGCAAGGAGTTGCTTGAAATCTTGCGGCGCAAGGAAGCCGTGCGCTCCGAGGTGGAGCCGATCACGGCGAAGCTGGACAGGACATTCCTCGAGATGGATCGTAACTTTCTCGACGTGCGTTTCCGCGTGAAGGAGCAGGTGACCAAAGCGGAGTGGGCCCAGATGGTGGCGCGACCCGACCGCTAGAGGGCCCGCCACGGCGGACACCGCCGTGCCGGGCGAAGTTCGTTGCGCGATCCCCAACGCAGGCGGCGGTCGTGCGTTGGCCCGGGGGCACTTTGCGATGGAGATTTCCCGGCGAGCTGCAGCGTTGGCTGTCCTGAGCCTGTTGGCCTTGGCATCGATGGGACCGCCTGCACAAGCGCTGGCGTCATCCGCGCTGGGAGAGCCGCCAGTTTCGGGCACTCCGGCAGCGCCGGTCCGCCAGTCGGCCGATGCCCGCCTGCTCGCTGCGCTTCGTTCCAAGGTCCCTATCGAACCGATCGAGGTCAAGGAAGATCCGTACCAGATATGGCGCGGCCGGGAGCCGCCCCGCGCGCCGGCCGGCACGGTGTGCGGCGTCCGGTTCGAGAGGGATCTCGTCCACTACCGCCTGGCCACGTTCGCCACAGAGGTGGAGGCGCGAACAGCCGGGTTCGTCGTCACCCACGTCGGCGCTTGCGGTACCTGCTCGACCCTGCAGGACCTCGCCGTTTACCTGGAGAAGCCGGACCTCACGGCGCCCGTGCGCGCGTGCGGAATGAAATCGGGCGCGTCCGCCAGGCTCGCATGCCTCAAGGATCTCGGGTTCAGCGCCGCGTGTGCGCGGACCTGGTTGTACGACGTCGAGAACACCCGCCGCCATTGCTTGGGCGTCTGCATGTCGAGCTGGATCAGGGGTGAGGCGTCGACGGGAAAGGACGGCCGGCTCAACGCCTGTCTTCAGTGCGACGAGGATCATTCCGGCCCGGTCTTCAAGGCGAGTGCCGGCCGAACCCGCCGCAACTCAGGGATCCGCTCCTCGATCCCGCGCCCGAACGAGGAGGTCGCTCCCGTGGTCCACGACTACGTCCCGGGCGCGGCACTACCTTAATTAGGCCGTGCTTGCAGGCGATGGAGTTGCGTTGCCGCCAAAAACCCCGGGAAGCTGCCCTCGGGCCTACGGTCGGTGCGGCTTGACGCTTGCCGGGGCCGTGTAGCCGTGGCGAGCGGCCGTCGTTCGAGCGCGCTACCTGCTTTAGCGCGCTGCTCAATCCGGATCCAGCTTGCACTCCAGGAGCGGCACCGTGTGGGTCTTGTTCGCAATCTTGTGGCCCAGAAATAGGACAATGAAGACCGGGATTACCAGGTAGCTGGTGATGAAGTCGAACCAGGAAAACACCGGCTTGCGGAATACCCCGGCGTTGGCGCCGAAAAGCACGACGAGAAACAACACTGCGGCAATCCAGGGGCCGTAGGGGAAGAATCGCGCTTTGAACTTCAGCTGCTCCAGGCTGCGGCCCTGTGCGATCCAGGCTCTGCGAAAGCGCAGATGACAGATCGCGATTCCGAACCAGATCAGAAAGCCGCTCAGGCCGGAGGCGTTGTAGAGAATCTGGTAGATCTTCTGCTCGCCCACGGTCGTGGAAAAGAAAGCCACTGCACTCAACAACCCGGTGGCGCACAGGGCCGCGACCGGCACACCACGACGGTTGGTTCGCTGAAAAACCGCCGGGGCCTGGCCGCTGTGCGCCATGGCGTGCAGCATCCGGGACGCGACATACATCGAGCAATTACCGCACGACAGCACCGAAGACAGGATCACCGCGTTCATGATATTGGACATGTAGAACCCGATCCGCGGGAGCTGCTGGAACACCATCGTGAACGGTGAATAGGCGATGTGACTCTCATCGCCGTGCATCAGGTTGGGGTTGGTGAAGCTGATCAGGGTCCCGACGACGAAGATCGAGCCGATGTAGAACAACAGGATGCGCCAGAAGACCGTCTTGATCGCCTTGGGGACATTCGTGGTCGGGTTGTCGGTCTCGGCGGCCGCCAGGCCGACGCCTTCTGTGCCCTGGAAAGAAAATCCGGCCACCAGGAACACCGCGAGCATCGCCCTGAATCCCCCCACGAAGGGGGCCTGCGCGCCGGTCACGGGGTCCCCCAGGGTCCAGTTCTGCAAGCCGACGTAGTTATTGCCGAGGATCCCGATCATCATCAGGGCGCCGACCGCCAGAAAGATGACCACCGTTACCACCTTGATTCCGGCGAACCAGTATTCGGACTCCGCATAAACCTTGACCGACAACAGGTTCAGCATCAGCAGCACCGCAAAGAAACCCATGGCCCACAAACTGGAGTTCGAGTTCGGGAACCAGAACTGCACGATGAGCGCTCCGGCCACCAGTTCGGCCGCCAAGGTGATTGCCCAGCTGAACCAATAGTTCCAGCCCACCGCAAAGCCGAGCGAGGGGCCGAAGAAGCGTGCCGCGTACGTTGCGAATGAACCCTCGATCGGCAATTGCGTAGCCATCTCGCCAAGCGACTGCATCATGCAGTAGACGGCCAGCCCCATGACCGAATACGCCAGCAGCGCGCCGCCGGGTCCCGCCTGTGAGATCGCCGCGCCGCTGGCGAAGAATAACCCCGTCCCGATGGCGCCACCGATCGCGATCATGCTCAGCTGCCGCAGGCCAATGCCGCGCTGCAGGTCGTACCCTGTGCCGGAGGTCGGGTCGCGACCGCTTGTCATAGTTTGATCACCATGTGCAGGGCCGGGAGACTCACATTGATGCAGCGCTCACGCATTGCTCGGGTGCCTGAGGCAATAGATGTAGCACTCCCCGTCTGCAACCGCCACCGGTGGATTGCATGTGGACCGGAGTCCCGGCGCAAGGCGAATAGTCAAGCGCCGGGTTCAACTATGAACGCGGCGCTTCCGTTGGAAATGGGACCTTGGTCTGATCAGCCGCAGCGCAGCTAATGAGTGGCGTGGAAGGCCCGCTGCCATGCATTATCCTCACCACCAACCGCAGCGCGTGAGTTGATGAGCCCGTGTCTCCACCGTCGCTCCAGTGCGTCCCGGCCATGAAGTTGCTGGCTGGCACCGTGACACTGGCCGTCCTCGCGACTGCTGGCTGGGCGGCGCAGAGCGGCGCGGTGTCGCCCGCTCTGCATCGCGACCAGTTCCGGGTCATTTACGAGGAACCGAAGAACCCTGTACACGAGCCGCTCTATCAGGAACTCAAATCTAAACGTGTGCTGGAGAATTTACGCGTGTTCCTGAGCATGATTCGTCTGCCACGCATCCTCATGCTGAGGCTCGCCGGCTGCGACGGCGACGACGACGCCTGGTACTCGCCTGAGGATCTCACGGTGACGGTTTGCTACGAGTACGTGGAGGAGGTGCGCAAGCTCGCGCCCAAAGCGGCCACGCCCGCGGGCGTGACGCCCGAGAACGCCGTTCTGGGTCCGCTGGCGGAGGTGTTCCTGCACGAAGTTGGGCACGCCCTCTTTGATCAGCTGCGCATTCCGATCCTCGGGCATGAAGAGGATGCGGCGGACCAGTTCGCCGCGTTCATTCTCGTGCATTTGAGTCCGCAGACCGCGCGCGAGGCGCTGGCAGGAGTGGCATGGATGTACGCGCAGCAGGCCAAAGACGCACAGCTCAGCGAGATTTCCCTGGCAGACGTCCATGCACTTTCCGGGCAGCGCTTCTTCAACACACTGTGCATGGCTTACGGCGCAGACCCTGGCATGTTCAAAGACTTGATTGAGAGAAAGCTGCTGCCGGAGGAGCGTGCGGAAGGCTGCGGTGATGAGTACCGGCAGGTCGCCTTTGCGATACAGACGCTGATGAGCCGGTACATCGACGTGGCTGCGCGGGACAAGATACTGGCCAGGGACTGGGCCGGCGGCAAGTTCCGCAAGAGGATGGCTGGGGACACCGAGTCCAAGTGAACCACCCCGGTACACGAGCGCTGGTGCTGAGAGTAGTCTTGAACGTAGAGAAAGACTCAGACAGAGCGATTCTGTGTTCGCCAGCCCGAGCACGCAGCGTCTGTATGGCCCTGTCTCAGCGATATCCCCAACGCACGCGGGGCCTCCAGTGACCCCTGATGAAACACATGGACAAGCTCCCGCCCACGGTTGGGCCGGCGCGGGCGGCAGCCGAGAATCAGCCGGCAGCGCTCCTGAACCAGAGGCGCGCCGTTTCCGACTACCGCCGACAGATGGTCGCCGGGACTTGAATCATCCTAGCCCCCGGGAGGTCAGCGGTAATTCATGCACTCAGCGTCCGCATGAACCCGCATTCTGTATGGGCTACGACCTGCAACAGCGACTCGATGCCTTCGTGGGTGGCGAATGCCACCTGGACGTCTTCGTACTGGAGTTGTCTGTTCTCTGCGACGCGAAGCCCGACTCCGCCTGGGAGGTACTTTCGCTGATCGATCAGTATTACCGCCGCGGTAAATTGTCGGCTGATGTCTTTCGAACGATCAAAAGCAGAATTGAGCGGCACGTCTTGGGAGTTCCGGAACCTGAGCGCATCCCCGAACCCCCTGACGGTCATGTGGCCACCGAATCGCGTCTGGATGCAGCAGGCAATGCCGCCGCCGCAGTGGATGCTACGCCCGAGCGCATCGCCAGCCCTGCGGAGCCGCCGAGCGCGGTCCGGGCGCCGCGGATCGAACCGCCCAATCCGCCCCGCGCGGCCCACAGAGGCCGAACGCGCCTCGCAGTCTTTGCTGGTCTTGGCCGCCGTACCCGCAGCGCGCTGGCAAACACTCAGCGCAAGTCAGCAGACTGGCGCCGTCAGGCCCGAGTCTATGGTGAAAGGCTGACGTCGATTCAGTGGGGCCGCTTCCTGCGCGGGCACATCAGTGGCGAGTTTGCCCGCCCCTCCGTTGCGGCCGTTGTATTGGCTGTAGTCTTGCTCGGTATCGAGTCATCGCGGGCACCTCAGGAACTGCCGAAGCAGCAAGAAAGGGTAGCCGTAATATCACGGGCTACGGCGGCGGCGGTGCCGAGCCCACAAATGGCGGACCCCGGAGAAATCAGCCTGTCCGCCGAGCAGTACGTGGTATCCCCGGGGCAGGGGCGCGCGGAGATTGAGGTTCATCGAACCCGTGGTGTCAAGGGTGACGTCAGTTTTGTCTGGTGGACGCAGCGTTCACTGGGGGCGAGGCCTGCTCGGGACTATGTGTCGCGAACCCCTACGACGGCGCTTCTTCTCGACGGCGTGGACACTCTGCACCTGTCGGTACCGATTCTTCCCAATCCAGCGCGAAAGCATACGGAATTCTTTTACGTCGAAATCGGCCAGCCCGGTGGCGGCGCCTCGTTGGGTTCGATCAGGCGCGCAGCAGTATTCATCATGCGTCCCGATCACGGCACCGTTCTTACGGAAGGGGCAGATACGCGACGCGCTACCAATTCGACGCTCGACGCTCGCGCGACGCCCGGGTTGAACTGATCTAGAACCGGTAACCGAGGTTCACAAGCCCGTGCGTTCTCTGGCCGAAGCCGGCTTCCACGACGATCTCGTAGTGGCGCGCAATCAGCGAATGGACGCCCACCTGGTAGTTCCACTCCGGCGCCTGCAGATCGACTGCGAACGTGACCGGCCGGCCGTTCGGGCCGTCCACGGTACCCTCGAAGTGATTGATCTTCTTTACCCAGCGGGCGCCGATGTAGGGCTGGATGGCGCCGGCGATGTAGCCTAACCGGAAGGACGCGGTGTCCGTCCGCAGCTCGTTGCCCGTGACTCCGGACTGCTGCGACTCCAGGTGAGTCCATACGGCGGAGTAGTCGGCCGAGGCGAAGAAGTCGCGCCATTTGTACATGGCCACTAAACCCCCGCCGCCGTAGTAGCCGGTGAAGTCCAGATTGAGATAAATGTCGCCGCGGACTACCTGGGGCGGGAAACCGGTGACCGCAAGCGGAAGATCGAGCCCGGTCGCCTGGACATTGAGCTTCAGCCCACCGCCGACCGCGAACACGTTCAGGAAGGGGAGCACCCACACGTCGCCGCGCAATCCGTACGTGAAGGGGTGGACGTCCGCCTTGCCGGCGATGGAGACGAGCTGGTTACCGCTGACTGACGCCGAGAAATTCTTGACGTCCCATTGCCCGGAGAGGTCAAAGAGAACGAGATTGATTCCGTACGGCGGGAGGAACTTCTTGCCCTCGAGGAGCGACTTCCACAGCGGGAAGAAGGACTCCTGGCTCGCCGTGCTCGGCGCGCTTTCGTCTCCGACGGCGGCCACCGGGCCGCCTTGCTGGGCGAGGGCGGGAACGGAGGCGCTCACAACAAGGACAGCGGCGGCGAGAGCGAGGTAGCGCATGACACCCTCCTTGATGACCCGGGACGAACGAAAGCCGAGGCGTGTGCAACCGGTCTCACCACTGTCCCGAACTCCTCGCGGGACATCGAGGTGAGCCATATCAGCGCTGCGCCACCGGCGTGGCCGCGTCGCTCCGCTCGAAGCTGCCACCCAGTGCCAGGTAAAGATTGACCCGCTGGCTCAGCTGCTCGCTGCGCACCCGGAGCAGCGCGATGCGGGCGGAGTAGAGCGTCAGCTGCTGCTGCTGGACGGTACGCAGATCCTGCTTGCCGACGCGAAAGCTATCCTGCGCGAATTGCAGCCCGCGCTGCTGCTGGCTTACAACTTGCTCGAGGACCTGGACGCGCTTACCGAGATTCTGTCCCGCCGCAAGCGCATTCTCGACGTCACCGATGGCACGCAGTGCCATGCCTGCATACTGCGCCACTGCCTCCTTCTGCGCCGTTTTCTTGATGTCCACCTGCGCGTTCAGCGCGCCGCCGTTGTAGAGCGGTATGGCCAGACGTGCGCCGGCACCCGCGGTGGGATTGCTGAAATCCTGCTTGAGCTGCAGCACGTCGCTGTTGAGCGCACCGACACTGGCGTTCAGCACAATCTTCGGCAGTCGCGCCCCCCTGGCCTCACCGACCTGATTGAAAGCCACGGCGACGCGATGCTCGGCGGCGAGCATGTCGGGGCGCCGTTCCAGCATCTGCAACGGCATCCCTGCCGGCACCGGGGCCGGCGGAGCGGTCAGGGTCGAGCGGGCCTGCAGTTCCGCGCCTGGGTAACGACCGAGGAGTAGCTCGATCGCGCGCACGGCCTGCTGCTGCGCCAGCTGGATTTGCAGCAGCGAGTCCTGGACCCCGCCGAGGTTGGCGCGCGCCAGCGCGACCTCCTGTTCGCTCGCCGCGCCGACCTCGGCGCGCTGTTCGGCGATATTGACCAGCGCCTGCCCGGCTTGCACGGTGTCCTCGGCGATCTTTCCCTGCAACAGGGTCTCGGTCGCCGTGAACCAGCTCTTCGCCACGGTGGCGGCCAGTGACTGGCGCGCAAACTCCGTTTCGTAACGCGTCGCCGCGAGCACCTCGTCGGCGGCATTGCGCGCGTAGCGCAGCTTCCCCCACAGGTCCGGTTCCCAGGATACCCCGAGCATGATCCCCTGCAGCGCGCCGGTAAGGTCTTCGCCGCTGCCGGTCTTGAAACCGCCGGTGCCGAAGATGTTGACGGCGGGGCGCAACGCCGCCCGGGCGAGGTCAAGGTAGTTATTCGCCTGTTCGATCCGAATCGCGGCCACCCGCAAATCGGGGTTGTTCGCAACCGCCTCTTTCGCCAGGGCCGTCAGCTGCGCATCATCGAAGGAGGCAAGCCAGTCATCCTGGATTGCGCCCTCGGGAGTTGACGCGGCCTTCCAGGCCTGTGGCATTACCACCTGCGGCAACGCGCTTTGCCGGATCTCCTCGCCAGTCGGAGGGGGCTTGGTACGACAGCCGCTCGCCAGCACGGCAAGCGCACTCAGCGCCAGCACCCAACCGGTGCCCCCGCTGCGCCCCTGCAAAGACGTCCCGCCACTCGCGTGCCGTGCCTTCATCCGTGCCTCAGAGCTTCAGGATCAGCCAGTCGAGCTTGGCGTGAACCCGTATCAGGATCTTGCGCAGGATGTGGATCTCGTGCAGGCCGTTGGTGTAGATGGCCCCGCTTCCACGCGCGCCGGCCGCGAGAAAAATGTCCTTGTCCGGATCCGCGATCGCGAGCTTGACGGCGAGCAGGCCTTCAGGGACGGGCTGCCCGGTACCCGTGTTCGGCAACGAACCGCTGATGGGCAATTGTCCCTGTGCGTTGGCCCAGACCACCGAAACCACGTCGCACTTGATGATGCGCCCGGGGTAAGTGCGCAGGGCGATCTCGGCGCGGTCTCCCGGCTGGACCTTGCGGACCTCGTTCTGGCCAAAAAGCGCGACCACCCACTGTTCGTTGAGCACGAATGACATCACCGGCAGCATCGGCAGCTGCGCCGCCACCGCGCCCGGCCGCAGCGCCAGACCCACTACGGTGCCGTCGCCGGGCGCATAGTAGACGGTCTGATCCAGTTTCCAGTTGGCATCGTCCAGTTGCGCCTGCGCCTGTGCGATCTGCGCCCGCACCTGCGCGACCTCGTCCTGCTCGCCCGCGGGGGTCTTGGCCGCGAGTTTCTCGCGGACCTGGGCCTCGCTGGCAGTCAGGGAGGCGAGTTCACTTTCCAGGTTCAAGAGATCCGCCTGCGCCTGCTCGAGATCGAACTTACTGCCGGCGCCGGTGCCGGCCAGGTCCTTGTACTGGGCGACCCGCTTGCGCGCCAAATCAAGCTTCGCCGAGAGAGCCACGCGCTTGCCGGAGGCTTCCTTTAACTGCTCGTTGAGTCCGCGGGCATTCGCCTGCGCACTGAGCAGCTTCGCCTGCAGCGCTCCCAGGTTCGCCGCGGCAGCCTTCACTTCCAGCTGAAAGGGCACCGGATCGAGCTTGAAGAGCACGTCGCCCTTCTTCACCGGCGTATTCGGTTCCACCGGCACTTCGATGACCCGACCCGTCACCCGCGGCACCACGGGCACCACGAAGTTAAGCACCCGAACGTCCTTCGACTCGGGCGCATAAATATTCAGGAGCAGAATGAGCAGGGTCAGCCCGACGATCGGGATGGTTACGACGACCACCTGGGTGCCGAAGTTCCACGGCAGCCATTTCTTCTTGATGAAGACGTACCAGACCGCGGCCGAGTAGATCGCCAGCAGGAGAAGTTCCATCTCAACGCTCTCCCTGCGCGGGCTGCTGCGACGCGGCGCTCGATCCGGCGCTCACGGAAGTCTGGGGCGGCTCATCCTCCTCATGTATCTCCCTGCCGTAGGCCTGCTTGTAGAGCACCGGCCTGGAGAAGGCCCATACCCAGCAGATCGGCCACAGCAGCCCGCCGAAGATGAGCGACATCCAGCACAGCGCCTTGATGGCCGGCAGCTGCGGGTGGCGCCTCTTTTCCGCGAATTTCTCCGGCAGCACGTGGACTATGAGGAAGATGCCAATGGCAATGATCGGACCAATGATCAGGACCACCCAGGACATGACATTGGCAACGACATCCAGCGTGCCTTCTGCCAGGAACGACGCCTGTGCCGGACTTGCCCGCAGCAGCAGCGGCCACAGCAGCACTGCACACAGGCGTGCCCAGCGCGGCGGCCCGCTTGCAGTGCCATCCTCTGCCGGGGTGCTGGGTCGGCCGCGCATGTGAAATAGCGGTGAAGGATTCATGACAGCGCCTCGGAATTCGCGGGGCCTGGCATGCAGACAGTACCGGTTACGTGGCTTCCGGGACGCCGTCGTTCACACGCAGCCCATATTGCATGGTGATGCCATTTTCCTGTCGAGGCGAACCGATCCTTACCGCACGCTAGCGAACCGATCCTTACCGCACGCTACGTTCGACCCGAGCCGAAAACGAGTATACGCGCCACGTGTTTGCCGGGTCGTAGTCCTAAAGTCCTATTGACCCAGACGCACGCATTTCGCCTACTTGCGCGGGGGATTTGACGTGAAAAATCCTGCTAACAGCAGCGGGGAGGAGCAACGGCGACGGAAGTCGTTCCCGGCTCCGCCCCGTAGACGTTTGTCGCTTGCAATTCTCTGCCCAAGTTGAGTCTTAGGCGCGCGCCGGGTGAGCTAGGCGCCGAGGAGTTGTGCTCCAATGGAATTCTCGCAGGCGTTCCCCGTCGTCATCATCGACGAGGACTATGAAGGACAGCAGGCCGCGGGACGCGGCATGCGGCAACTCGCGGCCGCCATCGAAGGACAGGGGTTCCGCGTCGTAAGCGGAATCAGCTACGCCGACGCGCGCCGTTTGGCCACGGTCTTCAACACCGAGTCGTGCTGGCTGGTGTCCGTCGACGGCGCGGAGGCAAAGGACGGCCAGTGGAAGCTACTCGAGGAAGTGCTCGCCGCGAAGCGCGCCCGCAACGACCGCCTGCCGATCTTCCTCTTCGGTGATGAGCGCACCGCCGAGATGGTCCCGGCCAGCGTTCTGAAGCATGCGAACGCCTTCATGCGCCTGTTCGAGGACTCACCCGAGTTCCTGGCGCGTACGATTGCCCGCTCCGCGGAGCTTTATCTGGAGCGCCTGGCCCCGCCGATGTTCAAGGCGCTCATGGACTACACCCTGCACGCCAGTTATTCCTGGCACACGCCCGGACACGGCGGCGGGGTCGGATTTCGCAAGAGCCCGGTCGGACAGATGTTCTACAGCTTTTTCGGCGAGAACACCCTGCGTTCCGACGTCTCGGTTTCGGTCGGGGCGCTTGGTTCATTGCTTGATCACACCGGTCCCATCGCGGCAGGCGAACGCAATGCGGCCCGCATATTCGGCTCGGACGAAACACTGTTTGTGGTCGGTGGCACGTCGACCGCCAACAAGATCATCTGGCACGGCATGGTCGGACGCGGTGACCTGGTCCTGTGCGACCGGAACTGCCACAAGTCCATCCTGCACTCGCTCGTGATGACCGGAGCGACCCCGATCTACCTCGTACCGTCGCGCAATAATCTGGGCATCATCGGACCGATCTCGCGCGAGCAGTTCACCCCGGCTTCGATCCGCAAGAAGATCGCGGCCAACGCCTTTGCGCGCGAGACGAGCGGCAAAGTGAAGCTCATGGTGATCACGAACTCGACCTACGACGGACTTTGCTACAACGTCGATGCAATCAAGGAGTCGCTCGGTGATGCGGTCGAGGTGCTGCACTTCGACGAGGCGTGGTACGCGTACGCGAACTTCCACGAGTTCTACGATGGCTTCCATGGCATCTCGTCCACACACCCGGCGCGCGCGCCGAATTCCATCACGTTCGCCACCCACTCCACCCACAAGCTTCTGTGTGCGCTATCGCAGGCCTCGATGATCCACATCCAGAATGGGCAGAAGAAGCAGCTCGACATGACTCGCTTCAACGAGTCGTTCATGATGCACACGTCCACCTCGCCGCAGTACGGGATCATCGCTTCGTGCGATGTCGCGGCGGCGATGATGGAGCAGCCGGCCGGCCGGGCACTGGTGCAGGAGATGATCGACGAGGCGCTCAGTTTCCGCCGAGCAATGAGCGCCGTGAAGGACGAGATCAAGAGTGCCTGGTGGTTTGACATCTGGCAGCCGGACGCGATTGCTAAGAGCCCGACGGCCCGCAGAGAGGACTGGACGCTAAAGCCCGGCGCGCGCTGGCACGGCTTCGAGGACCTGGCCGAGAATCACGCGCTCGTCGATCCGATAAAGGTGACGATACTGTCGCCGGGCCTCGCCTCGGACGGAACCATGCACGAGCACGGAATTCCGGCGGCGGTGGTGGTCAAGTTCCTGTCCTCGCGCCGCATCGAGATCGAGAAGACCGGTCTTTACTCCTTCCTCGTGCTCTTTTCGATGGGCGTGACCAAGGGCAAGTGGAGCACGCTGGTCACCGAACTGCTTAACTTCAAGGACCTCTACGACGCCAACGCACCGCTCAGCCGGGCGTTGCCGGCGCTGGCCGAGGCGCACCCGGAGGCTTACGCAAACGTGGGCCTGAAGGACCTTTGCGAGCAGGTACATCGGGTGTACCGCGAGGACAATCTGCCGAAGGCACAAAAGGACATGTACACGACGCTGCCGGAGATGGCGCTGCGGCCGGCTGACGCCTACGACCGGTTCGTCCACGGGCAGGTTGAAAGCGTGCCGATTGACGAGCTTATGGGCCGGATTCTCGCGGTCATGGTCGTGCCGTACCCGCCGGGGATCCCGGTCATCATGCCCGGCGAGCGACTCACGGCCGCAACCAAGTCGATACAGGACTACCTGTTGTACGCGCGTGAGTTTGATACGAAATTTCCCGGCTTCGAGACGGATATTCACGGCCTGCGCTTCGAGCCGGCCGCGGGCGGACGCCGCTATCTGGTGGACTGCCTGACAGAAAGCGCCCGCTAGGTGGTTGCGCATGTGGTGGAGACGCGGCGGGCGATGAAGGTACGCACTAGCGAATGAAAGCGAGGGGCCAGGTGTCAGGCGTCGCCGCCGCGTCGTACGCGAGCCGGCACCGTCGCGCCGGCCCACGAGGGGATAGCACATGAAGGCACTGCCCGGAAACGGAGATCGCTGCCGCGCGGGAGCATCGCCATCAGGAGCCGCGCGATGTTAAATCCAGTGAGCGGCCCCCTGCGTCCTCGCGCGCTGGTGGTTGACGACGGTCTGGCGCGGCTGGATACGGCCTTGGGACGGGCCGCCGAGTCCCTGGCAGTCGCGCTCGCGGCTCGCGGTGTCGATGTCGTCAGGGCCCTCTCATTCGAGGACGGTCAGGCCATCGTAGGCTTTGATGCGTCGGTGCGCGCGGTGCTGCTCAACTGGAATCTGGGTGCGGACGGGGCCACCACGCACGCGCACGCGACCAGGCTGCTGCACAAACTGCGGGAGCGACTTCCCAATGCGCCCGCATTCCTGCTGGCGGACCGCGTGCTCGCCAAGGGCAGCATCACCATTGAAGTCGCCGCGATGATAGACGAGTTCGTCTGGCTGCTCGAAGACACGTCCGACTTCGTGGCGGGCCGGGTCATGGCTGCTATCCGCCGCTATGAGGCGCAGATTCTGCCGCCCTATGCGCGCGCGCTGGCCAACTACGCGCAGCTGCGCGAGCACTCCTGGTCCGCGCCGGGTCATCAGGGCGGCATCGCATTTACGAAACTGCCCGTGGGCCGGGCGTTCTTTGACTTCATGGGCGAGAACGTGTTTCGCACTGACATGGGAATCGAACGCGGCGCACTCGGCTCGCTGCTGGATCACACCGGGGTGGTCGCCGAGAGCGAAAAGTATGCGGCGCGGGTATTCGGGGCGCACCGCAGCTACTCAGGCGTGGTGGGCACGTCGGGCTCCAACCGCAGCATCATGCAGGCATGCATGAAGGAGGGTGACCTCGTTGTACTCGACCGTAACTGCCACAAGTCGATCGAGCAGGGTTTGATGCTCACCGGGGCCTTGCCGGTGTACATGGTCCCCACCCGCAATCGCTACGGCATCATCGGACCGATTGCGCCCTCGGAGATGGATCCGAAGACCATCCGCGCCAAGGCCCAGGCAGGTTCCTTGACCAAAAAGGCCGCGCGGCAGAGGCCGGTTTACGCCGTCGTAACCAACAGCACCTATGACGGTCTGTGCTACAACGCAGTTCGGGCGCAGGAGCTGCTGGAGAAATCCAGCGATCGTATCCATTTCGATGAAGCGTGGTACGGATACGCGCGCTTCAATCCGATGTACACCGATCACTTCGCGATGCGCGGCGACCCGGCGGCGCACCGCGGACCAACGGTATTCGCCACCCACTCGACCCACAAGTTGTTAGCCGCACTGTCGCAGTCCTCCTATATTCACGTGCGCGATGGCAAGGGTGCGATCGATCACCACCGCTTCAACCAGGCCTACATGCTGCATACCACCACGTCACCGCTGTATGCGATCGTGGCCTCGAACGATATCGCCACGGCGATGATGGACGGCAAGGGCGGCCATTCGCTGACGCAGGAGTCGATTCAGGAGGCGGTGGACTTTCGCCAGGCGGTGGGCCGCATTCGCCGCACCTTCGGCCAGAAGAAGGACTGGTTCTTCAAACCCTGGAACGTCGAGACGGTGAAGGTCGCGCCCAAGGGCGGCAAGGTCGCCTTCGAGGATGCCCCGTCGGAATTTCTCTGCACGCAGCAGGAACCGTGGGTGCTGCATCCCAAAGACTCCTGGCACGGGTTCGGTGACATCGCTGACAACTGGTGCATGCTCGACCCGATCAAGGTGAGCATTCTCGCGCCGGGCATGGGGGATAACGGCAAGCTCGAGAAGACCGGCGTTCCGGCTGCGCTGATCAATGCCTACTTCAACCGCTTCGGCATCGTACCGACGCGGGTTACGGACTTTCAGATCATGTTCCTGTTCTCGATCGGGATCACCAAGGGCAAGTGGGGCACGCTGCTTACCAACCTGCTCGCCTTTAAGCGCGACTACGATGCGAATCGTCCGATCGCCGAGGCACTGCCGGAGATCGCCGCGCAATATCCGCAGCGCTACGGCAGCGTCGGGCTGCACGATCTGGGGGACGAGTTGTTCGAGTACCTGGGCAAGGAGCGTCCGGGTGACATGCTCAATGCCGCCTACGAGAAGTTGCCGCATGCGGACATGACACCGCGAGCCGCGTATGAACGGCTGGTCACCGGCGACATCGAGGCCGTGCCGGTGGAAAAGCTCGCCCGACGCACGGCAGCAAACGCCGTCATGCCGTATCCCCCGGGAATTCCGATGCTGATGTCCGGGGAGAACTTTGGTGGCGCGGATTCGCCCCAGATCGGATACCTGAAGGGAATGCAGAGTCGTGAGCGCCAGTTTCCCGGATTCGCGGGCGTGATCGAGGGCGCGGAGATGATCGACGGGACCTACCATGTCCTGTGCGTGAAGAAGTAGCCGTCTCGACCGAAACCGAAGAGGACGATCATGGATACCCCTAAGAAGATGACGCTGATGCAGCTCACGGTCCTGGTCGCCGTCAACATGATGGGTTCCGGCATCATCATGCTGCCGACGAACATGGCCCAGGTTGGTGCCATATCGCTGTTGTCCTGGGGGGTCACGGCGGTGGGCTCGATGGCGATCGCGTATGCCTTTGCGCAGTGCGGATTGTTCAACAATCGGCCCGGTGGCATGTCGGCCTACGCGGAGGACGCCTACGGCAAGCCCGGGTACTTCATGGTGTTCCTGCTGTACTTTTTCTCGCTGGCCATCGGTAACGTTGCGATCGCGATCTCGGCGGTGGGCTACCTGGCGACCTTCATGCCCGGACTCTCGGCGACTCCGATCGCCACCTGCCTGAGCGTCATCGGGTTGCTGTGGCTCACCACTTTCGCCAATTTCGGGGGACCCTCGCTCACCGGCCGCATCGGCGCCGTGACCGTTTGGGGCGTGATCGTGCCCGTCGCGGGACTCTCGATCATCGGTTGGTTCTACTTCAAGAGCGATGTCTTCGCAGCGGCGTGGAATCCGCAAGGGATGAGCATCGGCGCCGGCGTCGGGTCCAGCATCTCACTCACGCTATGGGCCTTCCTGGGCATGGAATCCGCAGCGCAGAACTCGGATGCGGTCGAAGATCCCAAGCGCAACGTACCGCTCGCCTGCCTGTTCGGTACTCTGGGCGCGGCAGTCATATACATTTTGTCGACCACCGTTATCCAGGGCATCGTTCCGAACCCGGAACTGGCCAAGTCCACCGGGCCGTTCGGTCTTGCCTACGCTCACATGTTCAACCCGACGGTGGGCTCGATCATCATGGCGCTTGCGATCCTGGCCTGCCTCGGCTCCCTGCTCGGGTGGCAATTCACTATTTCCCGCACCGCGAAGGCGGCGGCCGACGATCGCCTGTTTCCCGCGTTCTTTTCGAAGGTCAACCGCATGGGTGCGCCGATTGTCGGCATGATCGTGATGGCTGTCGTGCAGTCGCTGCTGGCGCTCTCCACGATCTCGCCGTCGTTGAGCGAGCAGTTCAGTTCGCTGGTCAACCTCGCGGTGGTTACCAACGTAATTCCCTATATCATCTCGCTGTCCGCGCTGGTCTTTATGATGAAGAAGGCGGGCGTCACCGAGTCGGTCTACAAGCGCAACATCTTCATATCGGTGCTGGCGACGCTGTATTCCACCTATGCGATCTATGCATCTGGCACAGACGCCGTACTCGGCGGCATGATCATCGTGGCCCTTACTTACATTATCTACGGGTTCCTCGCGCCGCGGTTTCCGTCACTGAGTCCGGCCGCAGCCGACCCGGCGCGCCGCGCCTGACGGATTGCACTGCAGATCGAAGGATAAAGAAGGAGACAACATGTACGCCACGCAGCCCACACGCTCACTCGGTCGGCACCGCCGTCCCGGGAAGCCCGCGCGCCTTCTGTTAGGTTGTCTCATGCCGCTGGCACTGCTCGCGGCAGCGCCAGGTGCCTCTGCAGGGGCTGCCATAGAGCGCATCAAGGCATCGGGCAAGCTGACACTCGGTTACGACCTCGACCGACCCTTCAGCTACAAGGACGCATCCGGCAACCCGGCCGGGTACGTCATTGACCTGTGCGGCAAGATTGCTGATGCGCTCAAGGCCGGCCTGGCGCTGCCTTCCTTGTCAGTAAGTTACGTACCGCTCAGCGGCGATTCCGGGCTGGAGGCGGTCGCGCAGGGCAAGGTTGACATCCTGTGCGCACCGATTGTCACGACCTTGACCGCGCGCAAGGAGGTTTCGTTTTCCATTCCGGTCTTCGCAAGCGGTGTGGGCGTCGTGGTGCGCGCCGATGCCTCGAGCCGTCTGAAGGAGGTCCTTTCAGGGCATAACGTCAGCACCCCGCTGTGGCGGGCCAATGCCGACCAGCTGCTGCGACAAAGCACGGTGGCGCTCATTCCCGGCACGCGCGCCGAACATGCCGTCAACCAGCGCATGGTCGAACTGGCGCTCATCCCGAAACTCGTCCCGGTGAACGACGTCGAGACGGGCGTGGCGCGCGTTCGCGAGGGCAGCGCCCACATGTTCTTCGCTGACCGCCCAAGTCTGCTCGACGCCGTAAATCGCAGTGGTGAGCTGGCACATCTGCAGGTTCTTGATCGCTTTTTCACGCGCGAAACGCTGGCCTTTGCCCTCCCGCGCGACGATGAAGACCTTCGCCTCGCGGTCGACTCGGCGCTCAGCAAGCTCTATTGGTCGGACGAGTTCCGCAGCGTGTTTTCGCGCTCGTTCGGACCGATCAGCGACAACACTCTGCTGATATTTCGGGCGAGCGCGCCGCTGGAGTGACGCGGTTGTCCACAGCGACCGGGACAGGCCAACGACCGCAGGGTGGGCGGTGCTGAGCCCGAAGCGCGTCGCTCTACGGGTTCCTGATCCTCCGATGAGCGGATCTGACCAACACGCAGTAAGAGAGCAGAAGGAGTACCAAGATGCGTCCGCTCGCTGACGTCGCGAAGATGCTGACTGTGATGAACCGCAAGGCGCTCGCAGCGGCGATGATGTGCGTGCTTTTCACGGCACCCGCCATGAGCGAGGAGCCGCCGACGGAGCCGCCGCCGGAGCCGGACATCAAGCCACCCGGCTTGCCCAGTTTGATCGACTGGACCTTCAACTTCGATGCGACCTGGGGAACGTTCGGCTTCGCCCACTCGCTGTATGACAATCCGAAGCCCGATCAGCCCTCCGGCAATCTCAGCGACAACTGGTCCGAGGGATCGGTCAAGCCCGCGATCAGCGGCGTATACACGCTCGGTGATTCCTCGCAGATCTACGGCAAGATCAGCGCGGTCGGCGAGCGTACGTACAGCGCTCCGCCGCCGGTGGTGGGTGGCGAGGCCGCCTCGTTCGAGGTGGAGGATCTGGCCATCGGCTGGCGCTCCGGCAAGAGTCTGTCTCTCGGCGAGGACGCTCTCGACGTAACGATCGGCCGCGCTCAATACAAGATTGGTCATGGCATGTTGCTGTGGGACGGCTCCGCCGAAGGCGGCTCGCGGGGCGGCTACTGGACCAACGCGCGCAAGGCCTGGAAATTCGCAGCAATCGGACGGCTCAACGCCGACAGCAATAAGTTCGAGGTGTTTTATCTGGAAAAGGATGCTCCCCCGGAGTCCAACAACCACAGCAAGGTCGGGGGCATCAACTACGAATATGCACTCGGCGAGGATACGACGCTCGGGGCGACGTACATGCACTGGACGGCGGACCCGGGTAAGGCGCCGCAACGCGACGGACTCAGCGTCTACGATGTGCGAGCGTTCACGGCGCCGTTCCCGAACCTGAAGCAGCTTTCGATCGAGGCGGAGTACGCCAAGGAGACCAACGGCAATGCGCTCGATTCCTACGCATGGAACCTTCTCGTAGCCTACAAGTTTCCCTGGCGCTGGGAGCCGAAGATCTCGTACCGCTACGCATTCTTCCAGGGTGACAATCCGAGCACAGTCAAGAACGAGGGATTCGATGGACTTGCCACGGGTTTCTATGACTGGGGCACGTGGTGGCAGGGAGAAATCGCCGGTGAGTATTTCCTCTCCAATTCGAATCTCATTTCTCACCAGGTGCGCGTGCACACCACCCCCTCCGAATCACTCGGTACCGGCCTGATCTTCTACGACTTCATCCTGGACCGACCCGCGGCGTTCGGACCCACCGTGACCTCCGACCACGCGGCGTATGAGCTCGACTGGTACGCGGATTGGACGGTCAACAAGCACGTGATCCTGAGCTTCGTTGCGGCCTGGGCGCAGCCAGGCAAGGCGGTCGAGCAGTTCTCGGGTCGGACTCAGGATTTCGTCTACGGGATGATTTTTGCGGCTTACAGTTTCTAGGGGACATTCCGGCAACGCCCTTTTTCTGGGGCACTTCAGTCCGCTCATCAGACAGCGTTCTATTCCCTGTTCGACGGCAGCCCACCGGGCCGGGAGTGCGCCGGGGACCGCGCCCCCTGCGGGGCGCGGCGCCTCCGAGGCAGCCGGCCGCATGCTGGACCAAGGGCCGATTGTGGCGTGCGGCGCACGGACCTAGCTTGTAACGAGTGCACGGGCCGTGGCAGAGGTCTGGGGAAGTGCAGCAGAATATCTTCGACGGCGGACCACCCTCGCGGCTCGAGGTCTGGTTGCACCTGCGCAAATACGACGAACGGCGTGTGCTGCGCCTCGTGCTGGCGGTGGCGGCGATAGCGTGGCTGCCACTCGCAGTCCTCGCCAGCGCGATCGACCGCTATCCTCCGGCGTTTACTGCGGGCTCGTTTTTTGCCGATTTCTCGGTTCATGCGCGCTATCTGATCGCTCTGCCCCTGTTTGTCATCGCTGAATCGGTGTGTATTCCACGCCTGGGAGCCATCCTCCAGCAGTTCGTCGACGCGGACCTGGTGCAGGAATCGGATCGGGCCCAATTCGCAGCAAATCTGACCTCGACACGGCGCTTGCTTGACTCGAATATCGCGGAAGGCGCGGTCATTGTTATCGCGTATCTGCTGGTTGCCGCTGTCATCGGGTCCCGGCCGCAACAGTTTCCCGCGTGGCATCGGGCGGCCGAGGGCGTGGCACACTTTTCGGTCGCCGGCTGGTGGGCCCTGCTTATCAGCCTGCCGCTACTGCTGGTGTTTCAACTGGGTTGGCTGTGGCGGCTGGCGCTGTGGACTCGTCTGCTCTGGCTCACCTCACGCCTGCGGCTGCATCTGCTCGTCTCGCACCCGGATCACTCCGCCGGTCTCGCGTTCGTGGGGTTCTCGGTACGCACCTGGGCGCCGGTCACGCTGGCCACGAGTGTGATCGTGGCGGGGACCGTGGCAAACCAGGTCATTCACGAGGGCATACCGCTGCTCGCCTTCAAGTTCCAGCTGCTCGGGCTGGTGCTCTTTCTGGTCGTGCTCTACACCGCGCCGCTGCTCGTCTTTTACCCCTGTCTGGTCCGCGCCTGGCGGGCCGCTGTGATGGAATACGGAACGCTGGCCGACCGCGTTGGCCACGAGTTCGAGCGCCGCTGGTTCGTCGGAGCGGCGCGGTTCCCGGAGGACCCGCTGCAGACGGAGGCATTCTCCGCGACCACGGATCTCTATCAGATCGTTGCGAACGTCTACCAGATGAGATTCGTGCCACTGGACGTGCCAAGCGTGCTGTTCCTCGTGCTGGTCACGCTGCTGCCGTTCATACCGCTGCTGCTTCTGGCGGTGCCGCTGGACGTGGTGCTCAAATCCCTCGCCGACTTCATGGTGTGACCGACGTGGCTGCCCGGCAAGCATAGCGGCTCGTCTACGCTAGTAATGCTGGCTGCGCCGAAGGCGATCTGCCCAGTAACCCCGGGGCATGGGAGCGCTCAATCGTAGTACTGGGGCGCCTTCTTCAGGCGCGCGTACGTCGGCGGGTCATGCTGAATCCACATCACGGCGCCGGTCTGCTGCAGAAACTCATCGACTTTCCTGCGCGTCTGCCTGGTCATCGCGGCATCGAAGTCGAAGGTCGGCACCCGGTCGAGCGTACGCTCTTCGGGCAGATGGTAGAGGTCGCCCGCCAGCAGCAAGGGCCCGAATCGCGCCAGTTTCAGAAACAGCACCTGGTGCCCCGGGGTGTGGCCCGGAGCGCTCTTTATGATCACCGTGCCGTCGCCGAAGACGTCGTGGTCCTCATTGTTGAGCGTGATCCGCCTGGCGGCCTTGAGCTCGCTATAGGTCTCGGGCGAGCGGATTTCGCGCTTCGCGTCGCTGAACATCGCGTCGTATTCGGCCTGCTGCACAATCCAGGTCGAAGCGGCGAACGTGTTGGCGTTGGCGGTGTGGTCGATGTGGTAGTGCGACATCGCCAGGAATGTGATGTCCTTGGGCTGATAGCCGAGCGCTGCGAGCTGCGTTGACAGACGGCGCTTGGCCTTGAGGATGCCCTGCACCACCGCTTCCGTGCCGTCGTCGGGAATGTCCTGATCGGGCACCTGGCCGACGTCCCAGATGAGCGTGCCCTTGGGGTGCACGATCAGGTAGCACGGCGTCACGAAGCTGGCCTCGTGCGCCAGCTCTTCGGGCTTGACGCCGAACAGCGTCGGGTCCATCGGCGCAATGGTGCCGCAGTCCAGAACATACAGCCGCAGCTTCGCGGCAGCAGCCGGCGCCCTTTGCGGGGCCGCGGCCAGCCAGACGCTCATCGCGGCGATGGCGAGTGCAGTGACGGCGCGCACGCTGCGACGCACCCCGGAACCCGGTGCGCTCATACCCTTACCTCCGCTCGGTTGGATTGTGCTGTATCCCGGCCGGCTCAATGCCCGCACGGGTCAGCTGATCGTCACCCCATGCTCGGCAAAGGCCTCGTTCGCGATCCGGAAGCTGTCCACGGCGGCCGGCACTCCGGCATAGATCGCGACCTGCAGAAATACCTCGCAGATCTCCGCCGGCGTCACCCCATTGGTGAGGGCGCCGCGAACGTGGATCTTGAGCTCGTGCGGGCGGTTGAGGACACTGATCATTGCGAGGTTCAGCATGCTGCGCTGCTTGCGATCCAGTCCGGGACGCCCCCAGACCTCGCCCCAGCAATACTCGGTGACGAGCTTCTGCAGCGGCGCATTGAAGCTGTTGACGCTGGCGAGGGCACGGTTCACGTACTCCTCGCCCAGCACGGCCTTGCGGATCTTCAGGCCCTGTTCGTAGCGATCATCTGACACGGCCACTCTCCTTGGAGGCGCGGAAAGCACATCATACGTCCGCCGCGGGATGACCCCCCTTTTGGGTGGAGATGCCCGGGCCACAGGGCGACTAAACTGTTCACTGCCGGGGGTAGCCAACCGGGTAGGCGCAGGGGGCTCGTGTCGCAGGCGTTCGATATCGTCACGGTCGGATCCGGCCACAACGGCCTGGTGGCGGCGGCCTACCTTGCCGTCGCCGGCAAAAAGGTCGTGGTGCTGGAGCGCAATGCCTGGTTCGGCGGCGGCGTGGTGACCCGTGAGCTGACGGTGCCCGGATTCCTGCACGATCAGCATTCGATGGCCCACATCTTCATCCAGGCCAACCCGCTGCTGCTGGATGACGAGCTGAAGCTCAAAGCCAGGTACGGCTTGCGCTACCTGTTCCCGGATCCTCCGGTCACTTCCCTGTTCGAGGACGGGCAGACGCTGGCGCTGTACCGCGACCGCGAGCGCACCTGGGCGGAGATTGCGAAGTTCTCGCGCGCCGATGCCGAGGCATATCGCCGGCTCTCGGAGCAGGCGGCCGCCTGGCTGCCCATGATTGCCGCGACCCTGTATTCGGCGCCCATGCCGCTGGGGGCCTCGACCGCCTTGCTCGACCAGTCGCGCGAGGGGCGGGAGTTGTGGCGTACCAGCCAGATGAGCACGCACGAGCTTTTGTGCCGTAGCTTCGAGAACGACCGCGTGCGGCTGCATTTCGCCCGGCTGGCGGGGGAGAGCCTGGCGGCTCCCGATGAGAAGGGAACCGCGCTGGGCGTGTTCGTGTTTCTCGGATTCCTCGAGGGGTACGGCTTCGGCGTGCCCGTGGGGGGCAGCGGCAGCCTGACGCGCGCGCTCATCCGCTGCATCGAAGATCACGGTGGCCGGGTGCTGGGCGACACTGACGTCGAGACGGTGCTGACCCGCGCCGGGCGCTGCGTCGGCGTGCGCGCCCGGGATGGCCGCGAGTTTGCGGCGCGGGATGCGGTGATTGCCGCCATCCATCCGCATCATCTCGGACGGCTGGTGCCGGGCGTCGACCCGGTGGTCGCGGCGGACGCCGCCGCCACGGAGGTCTCGCCCAATGCCTGCATCACCGTACACGCGGCCCTGCGCGAACCGCTGCGCAGCGTGCGTGGCGAGGCCGTGCGCTCGGTGATGCTCGAGCTGCTGCCGGCGCGCTACGAACTGCTGCGTCGTTCGTTCGACGAGCTGCGCTACGGGCAGCTGGTGAGCCATCCGCTGATTGGTCTCGGGTCGCTGTCGGAATTCGACGGCTCGCGGGTGCCCGCGGGGGCTGCCACGCTGCATGCCTGGGACTATGTGCCGTATGAACGCGCCGACGGGCGCTCGTGGGACGAGATGAAGGGCGAGTACGCGCAGCGGATGCTCGCCCACATGGCGCGCTTCCTGCCAAACCTGACCAGTGAGAATCTCATCGCCTGGCACTGCGACAGCCCGCTCGACATGGAGCGCACCTCCTCGAGCTTCGTGCGCGGGGATCTGCACGGCATCGCCATGCCGAGCTACCAGCAGGGCGCCCACCGCCCGACCCCGGAGCTGGCGCAGTTCACGGTGCCCGGTACCGGCGGGTTGTATCTGGTGGGACCGTTCCAGCACCCCGGCGGCGGAGTGTTCGGCGCCGGCCGGGCCACCGCGCAGCGCCTGTGCGAGGACTTGAAGCTCGATTTCGCGAAGATTCCGCGGCTGCTGTGAGCGGCCGGCGGCAGCCTCAGCCCGCGGCCGCGATGCCACCGTCCACGTGCAGGATTTCGCCGTTTATGAAGGCGGCGCCCGGGCTCAACAGGAACATCGCGGCCGCCGCGACGTCGTCCTCGTGCCCGAGCCTGCGCAACGGAATCGTACGCGCCCGGCGCTCGTATTCGGCCTGATCGTTCAGCCCCATGGCCCCCGGCGTGGGTACCGACCCGGGCGCCAGGGCGTTGACCCGCACCCCGCGTGGCCCGAGTTCGGCGGCCAGTGTCCTCGTCAGGGTGGCGAGGGCGCCCTTGACGGTGCTGTAGAGCGCGGTGTTGGGGTAGCCGCGCTCGGCCACGGGCGAGGACATGTTGATGAGGGCGGTGGAGCGGCCCGCCTTCATGTGGCTCAGCAGCGCCTGGCAGCCCCACAGCGCTCCCTTTATGCCAATACCCAGCATCTGATCGGCGACTGCTTCGGTGATCGCCGCGATCGGCTCGTACCTCAACAGCATCGCATTGTTGATGACGGCGTCCAGACCCTGATGCTCGCCGGCGAATCTGCCGGCGGCATCGAGGAGCGCGGCCCGCTGGGACACGTCGGCCGCGTAGGCACGGGCACGCCCGCCGGCCGCGCGGATCTGTTCCGCCGCCTGACTGCAGCTCGCGGCGTCGATGTCGATGAGTCCCACGGCCGCCCCGTGCTGTGCGAGGCGTACCGCAATCGCGCGGCCCAGGCCGCGCCCGGCACCCGTGATCAGCACCGCCTGCTCGGAAATTTCAGCGACCGGTAGCACGATTGCACCTCCTCTTCACAGCACGCCGTACAGTGCGTCGATGAGCCGCGCCGCGCGCGGACCGTTCGTGCCCACCGCGTGCATCCGGTTCACCGCAAACGCGAAGCCGACGCGGGCGTCGGGATCGGCAAAGCCGAGAGAGCCCCCGATGCCATGATGACCGAAGGCGCGCGGGTTCGGGCCCATGTAGACCGCCTCGGGCGTGTTCAGCAGTATCCCGAGCGCCTGGTGGTACGGCCGGTCCTGCATCAGTTCGGTGATGTTGTGTTGCTCGGTGATCATGGCTTCGATGGAGGAGGGGCGCGTCAGCCGCACGCCATCCAGCTGCCCGCCGCGGGCGAAGGCGCCGTAGATGCGCGCGACCGCACGCGCATTGCCGTGACCGTTGCCGCTGGCGATCTCGCTCTGGCGCCAGGGGGCCGAGTTCAGGGTCACCGGCCAGGGCTCGGCCGGGTTTTGCACGAAGGCCCTGGCCCGCAGCGTGTCGGTTTCCACCTCCTTGGCGGCGAACAGCCGGGCCTGCATGTTGGGCATGACTTCGGCGCAGCGCGCCTCATCGTGCCCGGACAGTCCGCCGATCATGAAGTCCGCCGCCAGCGGTCCGGCGAGCTCCTCGCGCACGAACGCGCCCACGCTCTTGCCGGTCACGCGGCGCACGATTTCCCCGAGCAGATAACCCTGCGTGTGCACGTGGTAGGCGGCGACGGTGCCGGGCTCCCACAGCGGCGCCTGTGCGGCGAGTGCCTCGCAGATGGCCGCCGGGTCGTAGATGGCGCCGGGCCACAGCGGGTCGGCAATGACCGGCAGCCCGGCGCGATGATCGAGCACGAAGCGCACCGGCAGGGTCTGCTTGCCGTTGCGGGCGAATTCAGGCCAGTACTTCGCCACCGGCTCGTTGACATCCACCAGGCCGCGGTCGACCAGGAGGCTGAAGGCCAGGCCGGTGATGCCCTTGGACACGGACATCATGCACACGATGGTGTCGTGCTGCCATTCGCGCTGCCTGCCCGCATCCCGCCAGCCGCCCCACAGGTCCACCACCGTGCGGCCATCCACGACGACGCTCACCGCGGAGCCGACCTCGTCCTCGCACCGGTAGTTCTGGACGAACGCCTCCAGCACGGCCTCGAATTGCGGCTCGCAGCTGCCGTTGAGGGGCACCAGGCGCTCGCCCGCGCTGAAGGTTTCGTTGAGCTTGATCATCACGCCACGGTACCGCAGGTCAGCCCGCCCCGGGGGCTGCGGATGCCAGTGCGAGTCTAAGTTTCCGTGCCACGGCATAGGCCCCTCTTTTGGGTGGACCGAGGTGGCGGACCGGCACTTCCACCCCAAAGGGTGGTGGCGCTGCGCGGCCGGGCCGCTAGGTTAGGCTCGGGTCTCGTCGGGCCCGGATGGCGCGGGCCATCGGCAGTTCGGGGGGACGGGACAGGGATGAGCGAGCAGCGCGAGGTGTTCGATTACGTGGTGGTCGGCGCGGGTACGGCCGGCTGCGTGCTGGCCAGCCGCCTCTCGGAGGACCCTGGCACACGCGTCGCCCTGATCGAGGCCGGACCGATGGATACTCACCCGCTGATTCATATCCCGGCCACGGTGGGCGCGGCCATCGGGAGGCCGGGCATCAACTGGCGGTTCGTGACGGTACCCCAGGAGCACCTGGCGGGCCGCGCCATTCCCATCCCGCGCGGGCACGTGGTCGGGGGCTCCGGCTCCATCAACGGCATGGTGTACTTTCGCGGCCACCCGAGCGACTTCGACGACTGGGCGGCGGCGGGCAATCCGGGCTGGAGCTACCAGGAGGTGCTGCCGTACTTCCTGCGATCCGAGAACAATGACGCGTACCCGGATTCGGTGTATCACGGTCACGGCGGTCCGATGAACGTCACCTACATCAAGCGGCCCAATCCCATGACGCCGGCGTTCCTCGACGCCATGCAGGGCCTGGGATTCAAGCGCACCGACGACTTCAATGGCCCCACTTCCGAGGGCTACGGTCCGCGCCAGGGAACCATCCTCAAGGGACGTCGCGTATCCACCGCGACCGCCTATCTGCACCCGGCGCTGCGACGCGCCAATCTCGCGGTCCTGACCCGCACCCGCGCCACCGAGGTCCTGATCCAGAACCGCCGTGCCGTGGGGGTCAGCGTGCTAAGCGCGGCGGGCCACAGGCAACTCGGCGCGCGCCGGGAGGTCATTGTTGCCGCCGGTGCGATCCTTTCGCCCCAGCTGCTGATGCTCTCGGGCATCGGGGACCAGGACGAGCTGCACGCCGCCGGGATACCGGTGCAGCAGCACCTGCCCGGTGTCGGTGCGAACTACCACGATCATCTGGCGGTGGCAGTGCTCATGGAGATGAGCAACACCGAGTCCTACGGTATCTCCTGGCGCGCCGCGCCGCGCGGGCTCGTGAACCTGCTTGAATACGCGCTCTTCCGTAGTGGCCCGCTCGCCAGCAATGTGTTCGAGGCCACCGGCTTCATAAGGAGCCTGCCTGGGCTGTCGCGGCCCGACGTTCAGGTGGTATTCCAGGCAGCGCGGCGCAATCGCAACGCTTTCCCCTTTCCACTCGGGCATGGCTTCGCCATCAGCATCGTGGGGCTGTACCCGAAGAGCCGCGGCCGGGTGCGACTCGCCAGCAAGGATCCGCAGGTGGCGCCGCTGGTGGATCCGCAGCTCCTCAGTCACCCGGACGACGTGGGCACGATGTTGCGTGGCCTGAAAATCGGCCGCCAGGTGACCCGGGCCGCCGCGTTCGCCCGCTATCGGGCACTCGAGGTGCAGCCCGGTACCGAGGTGACGGACGATGCGAGGCTCATTGAGTACGTGCGGCGCGCCGCGGGGACGGTACACCACCCGTGCGGCTCGTGTCGGATGGGAGCGGATGCGACTGCGGTGGTAGACGAGCGGCTGTGCGTGCGTGGGATCGAGTCCCTGCGGGTGGCGGACGCTTCGGTGTTCCCCAGCCTGGTGGGCGGTAACACCAACGCGGCGGTGGTGATGATCGCGGAAAAGGCCGCGGACATGATCCGCGGCATTCCGGCGCTGCGGCCGGTCGAGCTGCGCGCGGCGCGCTCCGCGTGAGCGGACCTGATGACGCAGAGCTGTAGGAGAGCGAGGCCATGAGCGCGGAGCACATCAGGCACTGGCGGATCGGCGATGTCGAGGTCGCGCGCATCGTCGAAGTGAACGCCTACGAAGACGACATCTCCATGTTGCTCAAGGACGAGACCGCTGAGTTCGTGAAGCAGCACGAGTGGCTGCGGCCGCACTTCGCCACGGCCGCGGGGCAGATGAAGATCTCCTTCCAGGCGTTCGTGCTGCGCTCACGCGGCAAGAACGTGATGATCGACACCTGCATCGGCGCGGACCGCAAGCGCGAATACGAGGTATTCTGCAACCTCAAGACGAGCTTCCTGCAGGACCTCGCGGTGGCGGGCTTCCCCGCCGAGAGCATCCACGCCGTACTGTGCACGCACCTGCATTTCGATCATGTCGGCTGGAACACGCACCTGGTGAACGGCCGCTGGGTGCCCACCTTCCCGCAGGCGCGCTACCTGTTCGGCAGGCAGGAATTCGACCACTGGGTGCACCTGCGCGAGACCGGCGGCTATCACGATGTCGAGCACCTGCGCGATGCCATCGACCCGGTCGTGGCCGCCGGCCTCGTTGAATACATAACTCCGGACTACCAGCTCACGGATGAAGTCTCGCTGTTCCCGACCCCAGGTCATACACCGGGTCACGTCAGTGTCCTCATCCGCTCGCGGGGAGCGCAGGCGGTGATCACGGGCGACCTGATGCATCATCCGATCCAGCTCGCCGACCCTCTGCGCCATGGCAACTTCGACATGGACAAGCCCCAGGGCGCGCTCACCCGGCAGGCCTTCGTGGAGCGTTTCGCGAACTCGGAGGCGCTGATCATCGGCAGCCACTTCTCCGATCCGACCGCCGGCTGGATCGAGCGCAACGGCCGTGGCTGGAAGCTCAGGACCGATTGAATCAGTTACCCGGCGAAGGAGGAGCGAGTGGCGCGTGAGGTCTTTATCAGCGACGAGGATCCGTTCAGCGCGGCCGCGGTCCGCAATGCACGCGCGGTGGATGATCGGCTGCGCGAGCTGGCTCCGGCGGTGAAGCTGGCGCGCGAGGACATCACGCTCGTGACGCGGTACGAGCATGTAGCCGCGGGGCTGCGCGACTGGAAGGCGTTCTCCTCCGCCTCGCGCCCCTGGCACGATCCGAATTCCGTGCGTCCCGAGTTGCTGCTGACCGACGATCCGCCCAAGCACACGGCCGTGCGCGCGGTAGTTGCGGCGGCGTTATCGCCCCAGGCGCTGGCGAAGATGGGCGCGGCGTTCCGCGCAGATGCCGAAGGCCTCATAAAGGGACTGAAGCACAAGAGTGGTACCACGATCGATGCCGTCGCGGAGATCACGCGACCCTTCGTCTACAAGGTCCTCCCCGACGTGCTGGGGATTCCGCTCGCGGGCCGCGAGCACATGTACGCGTTCGGCAACATGGTGTGGGCGACGCTCGGCCCGGTCAACGAGTTGTTTCACGCGGCCATGAAGGACGCAGCTCCGGTCGTCGAGTGGGTGGAGCACTGTTGCAACCGGGAAAACCTGGCGCCCGGGAGCCTCGGGATGCAGATGTTTCTGGCCGCGGATCGCGGGGAGATCACCCAGGCCGAGGCCAAGCTCCTCGTCGGTATCCTGCTGTCGGCGGCCGCGGATACCACCGTCATGACGCTGGGGAGCGCCATCCGTGCCTTCACCCTGTTTCCCGAGCAGTACCAGCTGGTGCGCGCAGATCCCTCGCTGCTGCGTCCGGCGTTCGACGAGAGCCTGCGCTGGGATTCCCCGTCGCGCATGGCGGGGCGCATCACGACGCAGGAGGTTGAGATTGAAGGCGTGGTGATCCCCAAGGGCGAGCGTTGCGGCCTGATGTTCGCGGCCGCCAACCGCGATCCGCGCCGCTGGGAGCAGCCCGACCGGTTCGACGTGCGCCGCGACAATCGCGGGCATCTGGGCTGGGGGCAGGGTGTGCACGCCTGTGTGGGCCGGGTGCTCGCCGGCCTCGAGGCGGATGCGCTCCTTGGGGCCGTGGCGCAGCACATCCAGTCTTTCGAAGCCGCCGGGGAGCCGGAGCCGTGGATGACAGCCATCGGTCACGGTCCGGAGAAGCTGCCCGTCCGATTCACAGCCGAGCGCTGAGGCGCAGGGAGAAATGAGGATGAGCGTTGAAGCCGAGACCGAGAGTGAGCAGCTGGTGCTGCGATTCTTCGCAACGCTCAGTGCCGGCGATCTCGAAGGAGTCAGGCGCATGCTGCACGAGCAGGCGACCTGGAAGCCGCAGATGCGCGGCGTGCCGGGCGCGGGTATTCACCGCGGACCTTCCGGGATCGTGGATGACTTCCTGACTCCGATCCGCGGCCTGTTCCGGCCCGGTGATCCGAAGATCATCGTCGATACGATTGCCTCGCGGGGCGCGCTCGTCATGATCGAGTCCCACAGCGGCGGCTGCCTGGCGGACGGCCGCCCTTACGAGAACCTGTACGCCTGGGCCGTGGAAGTCCGGGACGGAAGGATCTACGCGCTGCGCGAATACTTCGACAGTCACTACGTGGTGGGGCTGATGGCGGCGGGGCCAGCCGGGTGAGCGAGGCAGCCTTCAGCGCGGAGCGCCTGGATCAGCTGCGGCGCGTGATCGCGGAGGACATCGCAGCCGGGCGCTATTTCGGCGCCGTGCTGGCGATCGCACGCGCGGGTCAGCTCGGGCTGCATGAGGCAATCGGCCATGCGGACGCCGCGGCGAGCCGCCCGCTGCGCCTGGATTCAGTCTTCAGCATCTTCTCGGTGACCAAGGCCATTACCAACGTGCTCGTGCTGCGCGCCATTGAACTCGGGCGCTTTGCACTGACCACGCGCATCAGCGATCTCGTGCCGGAATTCTCGGGGGGCTTGCGCAACCAGATCACGGTGCATCATCTGCTGACGCATACCTCGGGACTGCCGATCGTGTTCGCCATAAAGCCCGACATGTATATCGATCGCCTCGACGAGGTGGTCGCGGCGGTGTGCGCGCACATCCAGCCGGCGGAGCCGCCCGGAGAGCGGGTCGCTTATTCGCCGCTGGCGAATCATGCCCTGCTGGGTGAGGCTCTGCGGCGCACCGATCCGAAGCGGCGCTCCTATCGCGCGATCGTGCACGATGACCTGCTCGCCCCCTTAGGGATGGGCGACAGCTCCGTCGGGCTGCGCCGGGATCTGCGAGCCCGTCACGTGGTGCCGGACTTTCGCGGCAACTTTCCCATCACGCACCCCGGCCACAGCAACCTCGGCCCCAACGGTGCCTTCGAGGAGGAGGACGCGGAGATGCCGTGGGTGGGACTGGCTTCCACGGTTCCGGACCTGTTTCGCTTCGCCGAGATGCTGCGGCGGGGAGGGGAACTCGACGGCAGCCGCATCCTCTCACCGGCGATGCTTGAGCTGGCCACCCGCAACTGGACCGGCGAGAAGCCGAACGAGCTCTACAAGGCCTTGTTCGAGCAGCGCGGCTGGCCGCCGGCGCCCGCCTACCTCGGCCTGGGATTCGCGCTGCGCGGTACGGCGATGTGTCACCACCTGTACGGTACACTCACCTCGCCCGGGACGTTTGGCAACTACGGCGCCGGCAGTGCGCTCTACTGGGTTGACCCGACGCGCGAGCTGACCTTCGTGTGTCTGAGCGCCGGAGTCATGAACAGTCTGGACAACATCGAGCGCTTTCAGCGCCTTTCGGATATCGCCGTGGCGGCGGCATTGTAGGGTGCAGTCTTGAGGATATTCGGGGCGGACAACAAGGAGATGATCGCGATCTCCGCCATCGAGCGGGAGGGGCGCGAACTGGTATTGCGAGGCAAGATCTTTGGCACGATGCCCATGACCGCCCGCCTGCGTCCCGAGGAGGTCCGCCAGGCGCTGAAGCTGCTGAACTGGCGCACCACCTTGTTCCTCCTCAGCCTCCCCTGGCGCCGCGCGCGCTGATTGCGCGCCGCGGGCGGCAGCATGGAAGAGGAATTCTTACCCCCGCAGCGCCTCGGATTTGTCGGCCTCGGCAACATGGGTGCCCCCATGGCGCGCCACCTCGCGACCACCGGATTCCAGGTGGTGGCGGCGGACTCGAACCCGGCAGCGCTGGCACGCTTCTGCGATGCCGTGCCGTGCGAACGCGCGGCCTCTCTTGCGCACCTGGGGCGCGCCTGCCGCCTGATCATCACCATGCTCCCCGACGGTGCGGCGGTGCGGCAGGTGCTGCTGGGCGAGGCCGGCGTGGCGGCGGGACTTGCTGCGGGTTCGGTGGTGCTCGACATGAGCTCGGCCGAGCCCGTTGCTACCCGGGCGCTGGCCGCAAAGCTGGCGGAAGCCGCGGTGTCCCTGGTTGACGCCCCGGTCTCCGGCGGCGTCAAGCGGGCAGTGGAGGGCAAGCTTGCGATCATGGCGGGCGGGGAGACGGCCGCGATCGCCCGCTGCGCGACGGTGTTCGCCGCGCTCGGCACGGTGTTCCGCACCGGCGCCCCGGGATCGGGGCATGCCGTGAAGGCGCTCAACAACTATCTGTCGGCGGTGGCACTGGCCGCTACGGCGGAGGCGATGATGGCGGGCGGGAAGTTCGGGATCGATCCGGCGCTCATGCTCGAGATTCTGAACCACTCCACGGGCCGCAATACCGCTACGGAGCAGAAGTATCCGGCGTATGTCCTGCCCCGCAGCTTCAATTCCGGTTTCGCCCTCGGACTGATGGCGAAGGATCTGCGGATCGCGCACGACCTGGCCGAGGCGGTCGGGACCCCGGACTCGCTGCTGAGTGAATGCGCCGCTTTGTGGCAGCGTGCGCAGCGCCAGCTGGGCTTCAATGCGGACAACACCGAGATCGTGAGATACCTGGAAGCATCACGGGGGGCGAGCGCCGATGAGTGAGCCGCGTCCTTATGAGCTCTATGCGCTTCGCTACGCCACGGCGACGCGCAGGCCCGCGGAGGTGTTCATCGGCGCAGATCCGCACGAGGGTGCCCTGAGCATGGACTACTTTGTCTGGGTCGCCCGCAACGAGCTGCACACGGTGGTCGTAGACACCGGATTTGATGCCGCGGCGGCCCAACGTCGCGGCCGGCAGCTGCTGCGCGAGCCCGGCGACGGCCTGGCACTGCTCGGCGTCGCTTGCCACCAGGTCAAGCACGTCATCATCACGCATCTGCATTACGACCACGCGGGCAATCTGCAGCTGTTCCCGCGCGCCCGCTTTCATCTGCAGCAGAGCGAGATGGTGTTTGCCACCGGTCCGCATATGGCGCACTCGTTCTTCGCGCACGCCTACGAGCTGGAGGGCGTGCTGTCGATGGTGCGACTGGTCTATGGCGCGCAAGTGCAGTTCCACAACGGCGATGCCGAGATCGTTCCCGGCATCACCGTGCATCACGTGGGCGGCCATACGCTCGGCCTGCAGGTCGTGAGGGTGTGGACGCGGGTGGGTTGGGTAGTGCTGGCCTCGGATGCCGCTCACTACCTCGCCAACATGACCTCCGGCCGCCCATTCCCGATTGTCGCGGACGTGACGCAGATGATCGCGGGCTGGGAGCGCCTCAAGAAGCTTGCCAGCCGGCCGCAGTACATCGTCCCGGGCCACGACCCGAGCGTCATGCAGCGCTATTCCGAGCCGGCGCCGGGCCTGCGCGGGGTGGCCGTCAGGCTTGACGCCGAACCCCATGAGGAACTCGATGGAACACCTCAGGGATAAGGTTGCTTTCATTACCGGCGCGGCGAGCGGCATCGGCTTGGGCATCGCCCGCGCCTGTGTGGCCGCCGGCATGAGGGTCGTCATCACGGATGTTCGCGGCAGCGCGCTCGCGGCGGCCGCCGCGGCGCTGGCCGCGCCCGGAAGTGTCGTGCTGCCGCTGGTGCACGACGTTTCGGATCGCAGGCAATGGGCCGCATGCGCTGAGCGCGTCCGTGGCGAGCTCGGTGGTGTCGATCTGCTCTGCAGCAACGCCGGGGTGAACTTTGTCGGGCCGCTGCAGCAGGCGACGTACGAGGATTGGGACTTTGCGCTGGGGGTGAATCTGGGCGGGGCGATCAACGCGGTGCACACCTTCGCCCCCTCCATGAGTAACTCGGGGCGTGGCGGCCACATTGTCATCACCGCTTCGGTCAGTGGCTTGTTTGCCGGTGCGGGCGCCGGGGTATATGCCACCTCGAAATTTGCGCTCGTGGGGCTGGCGGAGTCGCTGCGCGCGGATCTGCGCGCAAGCGGCGTCGGGGTCTCGGTGTTGTGTCCGGGGCCCGTCAAGTCTGAGTTGTTCGAGAGCACGCAACAGGTGCGGCCGGCGTCACTGGCGTCCAGTGGCTCGGTACCCGTGGTTCCCAACGGCACGCTGCGCGCCGAGACGCCCATATTTCGCACCGCCCCGAGCGGTGCAGAAGTCGGGGCGTACGTACTTGAAGGTGTGCGGCGCAACGACCTCTACATCCTCACGCATGCGGAGATCCGTCCCGTGCTCGAGGCGCGCGCCGCCGCGCTGCTGCGCGCGCTGCCTTCGCAGAGCGTCAGCGAGGAGCGCATAGCAGCCCAGGCGAGGCTGCTCGACTCATCGCTGTACCAGCCGCCGGCCCCTTCCAGGACAACGCCCGGGAACTGATTCTCGCGCCCGCGGGATACGGGTGCCACGCAGGCGGCCACTTGCTGGGACAGCTTGCGTTCAGGCAGCATCCTGCGACCGAGGAACGCGGACCTCTGATGCGCCCCCAGCTGTCCAAGCCCGTTGTGATTCGTACCAAGCTGCGGCCGCCGGCGCGCCGGGGTGGTCTGGTGCCGCGCCCGGAGCTGGTGGCCCGGCTGTGCGATACGCGCAAGTACCGGCTCGCCACGATCCAGGCCGCCGCCGGCTTTGGCAAGACGAGCCTGCTGAGCCAGTGCTATGAGCGCATTCGCGCCGCGCAGCCGGCAGCGTGGCTGAGTCTGGATGCCTCCGATAACGACTACCTGCGCTTCCTCGCACACCTGTTCGCGGCGATCGAGGCGAGCGGCGTCGAGCTCGGCCGCGAGTTCAGGTACCTGGTGCGCTTCGGCTCCCGCCTGGCACCTGGCACTTGCGCGGACCTGCTCACCAGCGCGCTCGACTCAGCGCCGTGCGGGCTGACGCTCTGCGTCGATGATTTCCATGTTCTCGATGACGCCCCGAGTGCGCGGCTGTTGTCGCAACTGCTGCTGGCGCCCCGCTCGCGCCTCGCCTGGCTGCTCGCCAGCCGTAGCGCGCTCGCGTCGCTGCCGCTCAACAGACTGCGCCTCCTGAACGAGCTGATGGAGCTTGATACCCAGGCACTCAAGTTCAGCCATGCCGAGAGCCACGAGTTCCTCTGCAGTGCCGTGGGTGAATCGCTGGAGCCGGCGTTGTCGCGCCTGCTCACCGAACGCACCGAGGGGTGGGTCGCCGGCCTGCAGCTGGCATCGCTCGGTCTGCGCTCCGTCACCAATCGGGCGGGGTTGATCCATGGCTTTACGGGCGCGAACCGTAACGTTGCGGATTTCCTGCGCGACACCGTGCTGTCGAATCTCGACCAGGGCACGCACGATTTTCTCCTCGCGACTTCGATCCTGCCGCGGCTGAGCGTGGAACTGTGTAACTTCATCACCGGGCAGAACGACGCGCGCCCGCGTCTGGATCTGCTCGAGACGCTGAACCTGTTCATCTTCTCCCTGGACGATGAGCGGCGGTGGTACCGCTATCACCATCTGTTTGCCGAATTCCTGGAGCAGCGGCTGTGCGACCGGGAGCCGTTGCGCGCGCGGCAGCTCCAGGAGCGAGCGTCGGTCTGGTTCGAGGAGTCCGGGTGTCCGCTGGAGGCGATCGAGCTGGCGTTGCGGGCACAGGCCTACGAGCGCGCCGCGCGGTTGCTCGATGCCCTGGGTTTGTTCGACAAGGGCGAAGTCGGGCCGCTGGAGCATCTGGCCCGGCGGATTCCGAAGAGCGTGCTGGAGCAGTACCCGAATCTGGAGCTCGAGCGAATCTACGGCTGGGAGGCGGACTGGGATTTTACGCGCTCGCGCTCAGGTCTGAATCGCCTCAAGCGCGTGCTGCACGAGTGGCGCAGTGGGCGCCGGCCGGTCCCCGAGCACGTCGACCTCGAATACATTGCGGCCAAGATCGCCCACCGTGAAATGATGGTGCTGTTTGTCAGTGACGACATGGCCGGCACGCGCAAGGCCTGCGAGCAATGGCTGGCGGCGCGGCACTGCGCCGACCCCCACATGGAGATCTCCACCGCGGGTGCGCTGCTGGCGGCGCGCCGCGAGCACTATGATTGTGCCGGCATAGATGCCGCGGCGGCCGCGTTGCACGAGCAGTACCGGCGTGCCCAGTGGACGTTTGGCGAGATTTTTCAGGACTGCGTCAGCGGCCTGGCTTTCTTCCAGGTTGGCAACGCGACACGGGCTCGCGAGGTATACGAGCGCTCGCTGGCAGCGGCTACCTTGCTGCACGGCAAGCTGTCGCCGCTCGCCTCGATGCCGGCGCTGCTGCTTGCCGAGGTGCATTACGAGCAGAACCGGCTCTCGCAAGCCAGCGGGTTGATCGCGGACTACCTGGACATCGCTCACGGACTCGGATACGTCGACAAGCTCATCGCGGCGTACGTCACCAAGGCACGCCTTGCGGCGAGCGACGGTCACCACGAGATCGCGCAGCGGACCCTCAACGAAGGGGAGCGATGCGCACACCTGACCGGCTTCCTGCGGCTGCGGGCGAACGTGCTTTGTGAGCGCATGCGGCTGTTGCTGCTGTGCGGCCATCCGGCCGCGGTCATTGACCTTGCGCGGCAGGAAGGCCTGCTGGGTGGTTGCGCGACGGTCCAGCCACATGAGGGTGTGACCTCGGTTACCGAGTGCCTGGCGATTTCGTGGGCATACGCGGCGCGCGCCAATGGCGATGTTGACGGCGCGATCCGGCTGCTCAAGAACTGGTATCGGTTCGTAATGGAGCGACGATGTCATCGGTCGGGCCTGCGCCTGGGACTCGAGCTCGCGACGCTGTACTACCTCCGCGATGACATGAGTGCCGCCCGGCAACATATATACGAGGCAATTCGCGTAGCGGCACCGCATCACTTCGTGCGCTCATTCATCGACGCCGGCAGGGAAATCCGCTATCTGCTGCAGGGGCTGGTCACCGGACATCATCTCAATGCGGCGGAGTCGGACTATGCGCAGGAGCTGCTGTGCGGCTTCACGCCGGAGAAGACCTGGGTCGAGAGGGCAAACCAGGCGCCCGCGTGTGCGCACCTTGGCGGGTTTTCCCACCGTGAAGTCGACATACTGGAGCTTGCCGCAAGTGATGTGCCCAATCGCGAGATCGCGCGGCGGCTGGTGCTCTCGGAGCACACGGTGAAGTGGTACTGGAAGCAGATCTTCGGCAAGCTCAATGTACATCGACGCCTGCAGGCAGTGATCTCCGCGCGTGCAGCCGGGCTGATCCACTAGAGTGACACTCAGCCCGCAGCGGCGGCTCGCTTCAGGAGCTCGCCCGTGATCTCATCCGCAGGGTAGAACGCCTCCAGCACCAGTTCTGAGAGCGTAACCTCCACCGCGGTGCCGAAGACGGTGGTAGTGCTGAACAACGACAGCACACCCGCGGCGGTGCGGAGCCGCAATGGCACGACGAGCTCGCGCACCACAGTCTCGGCATCATCCTCAGATCCTCCGTGCCCGGGGTAACTTCGCAGTTCCTGCATCAGTTCCGCAAGCTTCGGGTCGCCTGTCAGATCCAGGTCCCGGCGCAATCGCGCCAAGACGTGCGCACGCCACTGCGCCAGATTCTCGATACGGGCCGCCAGGCCACCGGGATGCAGCGATACACGCAATACATTCACCGGAGGCGTCCTCAAGCACGCGTCGATGCCGGCCATTAGCACCGATGCGGCGCCATTGGCGGCGACCAGGTTCCAGTAGCGGTCCACGAGCACCGCAGGATACGGTTCGTGCCCCTTCAGGATCGAGTCAACTGCCGTGCGTGCCGCCACGAGCTCCGGGTCTGACAACGGCCTCACCGCATAAAGCGGCGCAAACCCGGCAGCGGTCAGCAGCGTATTGCGCTCGCGCAGCGGAACGCTGAGGCGCTCAACTAGCCTCAGCACCATGGCCCGGCTCGGGAGCGAACGCCCGGTTTCAACGAAGCTCAGGTGGCGCGCGGAAATGGCGGCGTCCGTCGCCAGCGCAAGCTGGCTCAAGTGCCGACGCTGCCGCCACTCGCGCAGCTGATCACCGAAGGTGCGTGCGGTATCCACGGCTGCGAATCATAGCGCGCGACTGACGAACAGCCATTACCTGGCACGTAATCGACGGCATTCTCCCGGCCCGGTCTACTTGCGCCCAGGAACGTGATGGACGAGGAGGATGCCAAGGTGAACAGACGAACTGCACTGACACTGGGCGCCGCGGCGGGCGCGGCAGTGATGACCGAGAGCGCCGCCCTGGTCGCTGCCTCAAACCCGCAAGCGCTCAGCTCGAGAGATCGGTCGCGGCGCTTCGCGTCGATCGAGCGCGATGATGGGACCAGGCTGTTCTATCGTGACTGGGGTCGGGGTGAGCCGATCGTGTTCGTGCATAGCTGGGCGGTCAACTCCGACATGTGGGCGTATCAGATGATGCCGCTGGTGCATGCCGGCTACCGCTGCATCGCGTACGACCGCCGCGGTCACGGCCGCTCCAGCGATCCGGGTCGCGGCTACGATTACGATACCCTGAGCGACGACCTCGCCACCCTCATCGATGTGCTGGACCTGTACAACGTCACGCTGGTCGGGCACTCGATGGGTTGTGGCGAGATCATCCGTTGCTACACACGCCATGGGGCGAATCGCCTGGCGAAGATCGCGTTGCTGGCGCCGGTCGCGCCATTCATGCTCAAGACCACCGACAATCCTGACGGGGTGGACAACGCTTTCTTCCAGGCCACGCGCACGGCGTGGCAGCGCGACCTTCCGCGCTGGATCGCGGAGAACACTGCTCCCTTCTTTACCCCGGACACATCCCCTCAGATGATCCAGTGGTGCGTGAACATGCTTTTCCAGGCGTCCATGCAGGCCATCGTGGAGAGTGGCGTGGCGGCGGCCGAGACGGACTTCCGTGCCGAGCTGGCGCGCATCCGCACCCCGGCACTAGTCATTCACGGCACTGCCGACATGTCGGCGCCACTGGCGCTCACCGGGCAGCGCGTCGCGAAGCTCATCCCCGGCAGCGAATTGAGGGTTTACGAAGGGGCACCACACGGACTTTTCGTCACGCACCTCGAGCGGGTTAACGCCGATCTGCTGCGCTTCGTGCGCGGCTGAGCTCGGCCCACGAATCGGTCGCTGCGGGTGGTCAGGCCCAGTCAGAGCCAGCGCACGCGCGCCGCTGTGTGTTCTCAAGTTCTGCAGGACCAACCTTCGCGCACCTGATCGCGGCCTCAATAATTCAGCGGCGGGTGCAAGTCGCCGGACTGGTAGGCCACGGCGAGGCAACTCACCATGATCGCGCCGCCGCTCAGGGACCAAAGTACGAGACGGTCTTGGCGCGCGTTGTAGAGGCATGAGAGCCACGCCAGCAGCGTGAAACCAAGCCCGAACCAGTTAAGACGCATGAAAATTCCAGCGCCGGTCCCGTTAATTTCCAGTGAGCGGCGTGGCGCGTCGGTGCGGTCGTACGCACCTCCGTGCGGTTCCAACCCAGGCCCGGTTACCTGAACCAGATTGTCGCGGGCAGGTTGCGGGCCGATGACACGGGAGCTGAGGCTGCGCCATTGGCCGAAGGACGTGCGCGAACGCGGGGCGAGGTTCGCGGCAGCTGCCGCGCCCGGCATGGGTGGCCGGTTGCTACAGTGCCTTCTGCTCCCTGGAACGCGACAGCGAGGTGGCCTCAGCGCGCTTCAAGGACGGGAAGGCCGGTGCGGTGAGGCATCCCGGGCGGCCCCGGCGCCACGGCCGACCGATTCTTCCGGGCTAGGACCCAATTCGCTAGACTCGCAGCGTCCCGGCTAATGCCGAGCTGAGGACACCGGAAGACGAACCTGCACACCATGATCCACCTGTGAAATCCTCGAGCCTGAGCGAGGCGCCGCTCGGGGTAGCTCGGGCCCCGCACCAGACGCCGGGAACGGAGCGCGATGCCGGCGAGCGGCAGCCACGTCCGCTCTCGAGTGAGGCCGATGCGGCTTCGGTTGCGACTCGCGCCCTGCAGCCCGTGGTCATCCAGTTCGGCCGCTTCGGAGACATGGTCATGCTCAGCTCGGTGCTGCAGTTGCTGCACCAGCGGTTTGGCCGTCCTTGCGTGGTGCTCGGGGCCGGACCGTGGAACAGCCAGCTTTTCCTGAACCACCCCGATGTCGCGCGGGTTTGGTCTTTCACGCGCCATCTGTCCATGGCGCTCGGGTTCACCTGGTGGCGCGCCGTGTGGACGTTGCGCCGCAGCGCTCCGGGCCCGGTCTACGTGTGTGAGCGCCAGCCGCGGCAGGTGCGGCGCATACGGCGACTCATCGCCTTAAGCAGGATTGACCCGGCGCGCTGCCTGTTCATCACGGACGAGCGCGCTGCCGAAGGCGAACACTGGGTCGACCGCTTGGCGCGCTTTGCGCGGCGCACGCCGCCGGCACTGAGCGAGGTGAGTTACCCCTTACCCCCGCAACGGTGCCGGCCCGCGCCCCGGCTTCAGGTGGTGGAGTCCGAGCGCGCGGAATTGCGGACGTGGCTGCAGGAGCACGGCTGGGGGGGCCGCACGCTGGTGCTGATTCAGCCGGGCAACTTTCGCAGCATGAGCCGGGGACGCGATCGCTGGCAGGGAGCCAAGGTGGACGACAAGGCGTGGCCGCTGGCGGACTGGGTGTCGCTGCTGCGCAAGGTCAGCGCCAGTCTTCCGGGGGCGCTGCTGGTGCTTTGCGGCGCGCCCCAGGAAGGTCCGATGCTGGAACAAATCAGGCTCGCCAGTTCACTGCCGCAGCTCGCCGTCGCCGAACTGCCGATGCGACGGCTGCTCGCCCTGTGCGAACTGGCGCACAGCATGATCTCGGTGGATACGGGACCGGCACATGCCGCCGCCGCCCTGGGACTGCCGCTGCTGGTCCTGTACGGAGCCGAATCCCCGCGGCAGTGGTTGCCGCGCAGTCCGAGCGGCTCGCCCGTGCTCGCGCTGGGTGGCCCGCCGCGCCTGACGCGGGTCGATCAGATCACGGTCGAAGAGGTCTTCGAGCAATGGCGCACGTTGAGCCAGCAGCCGCGGACCGGCGCGGCGGCGCCCCCGCCGAGTCACGATGCGACCGTGCAGCCCGGGACTGGGACTTAATTGAAAAAGCTTGCCAAGCCCCTAACCCCCACCATCTTCTTCTTCTGTCGCCTCGGCGACATGGTGATGCTGACCTCGCTGCTGAACCTGCTGCACCAGCGCTACGGGCGTCCGTGCCAGGTGATCGGCACCGGCTCCTGGACCGCGGCGGTCTACGCGGGTAACCCCGACGTCGGCGGCGTCTGGTCCTTCCATCGCCACCTGCCGTTCCTGCTCGAGCGCTCCTGGCTCAAGGTGCGGCGGGCGCTGCGCGACAGCGCGCCCGGGCCGATCTACATCTGTGAGCGGCACTATCGGCAGCTGCCGAGGATCCGTCGCATACTGCGCTGGAGCGGGATCGATCCGAAGCGCTGCGTCTACCTTAGCGATGAGGCCGTGACCGGCTCCGAGCATCTCGTCGACCGCCTGGTGCATCTGGGCACGCGCACACCCGCCGCACTGAAGGCGACCGACTATCCCGCGCCGGCGCTCAGCGCCATCGACGGCCCGCGCCTCTACGTACTGCCCGCTGAAAAGGCCGCACGCGACGCCTGGCTCAGGGCGCAGGGCTGGTACGGCCACAAGCTCATCCTGATACAGCCGGGCAATCACCGCAGCATGGGCCCGCAGCGCGCACGCTGGCGCCGGCTCAACTCCGACGACAAGTGGTGGCCGCTCGAGCGCTGGGCGGCACTGCTGCAGAGAATTCATGACCAGCGCGAGAAGACGTTACTGGTGCTGCGTGGCTCCCCCGAGGAGTTGCCGATGCTGGAGGAAATCCGGGCGGCGGCGGGTCGCCCGCGGGTGGTCGTGGCCGGCATCGGCCTGCGCGAGCTGTTTGCCTTGTGCGACACGGCCCACAGCATGATCTCGGTGGACACGGGCCCCGCGCACGCGGCGGCGGCGCTGAGCCTGCCGCTCGTGGTGCTCTACGGCGCGGAGACCCCGCGCTACTGGCTGCCGCGCACCCCCAGCGGTTCCCCCGTGGTCGCGGTCGGCGGCCCGCCGCTGGCCACGCGTGCCGACCAGGTCCCGGTGGAGGCCGTCTTCGAGGCGTGGTGCGGGGTGGAGTCGCAGCTGCAGCTGGCCTTGCAGCGCCCGCGGGCGGTCTAGGGCAAGCGGTTGCGCGGCGCGACCCGCCCACGCTCACTTCACCGGTGCGGATCGGCGCGCAGCAGGTAGCCGCGCACGTAGTCCTCGATGCCCGCTTCCAGCGTCGTGAAGGGCCTGGCGTAGCCTGCCGCGCGCAGCCGCTCCACGCGCGCTTCGGTGAAGTACTGGTACTTGTCGACGAGCGCCGCGGGCATGTCGATGAACTCGATGAGCGGCAGGCGGCGGCAGGCGCCGAACAGCGCGTTGCCGAGGTCGAGCCAGCTGCGCGCCGCCCCGGAGCCGACATTGAACAGGCCTGACACCTGCGGATTGTCGAGCAGCCACAGCACGACATCGACGCAGTCGTGCACGTAGATGAAGTCGCGCAGCTGGCCGCCATCGGCGTACTCGCGCCGGCGGCTGCGGAACAGCCGCAGCGGCTCGCCGCGCTGCACGGCCTCGAAGTTGCGCGCCACCACGCTGCGCATGCTGCCCTTGTGGTACTCGTTGGGGCCGTAGACGTTGAAGAACTTGAGGCCCGCACACTGCGGCGGCAGCGGCGCCCCCTGCGCTCGCAGACGGGCGATGCGGCGGTCCACCAGGTGCTTGCTCCAGCCGTAGGCGTTCAGGGGCCGCAGCGCGGCCAGCGCCGCGCAGCTTCCGTCATCGTCGAAGCCGGCGCTGCCGTCGCCGTAGGTCGCCGCCGATGAGGCGTATACCAGGCGCTGGCCGCTGAGCGTGCACCATTGCAGCAGGTCGAGCGTCGCGCGCGTGTTCTGCCGGTAGATGAGGTCGACATCGGTTTCGGTGGTGGAGCTGTTGGCGCCGAGGTGCACGATGGCCTCCACGGCGCTGCCCTGGCGCTCCAGCCACGGCTGCAGGTGCTCGGGGGAGATGACGTCGAGGATCTCGTGCCGCGCCAGATTGCGCCAGCGTTCATCCTTGTGCAGCCAGTCGACCACGACCACCGCGGCGCCGCGCTGCGCCAGCTGCGCCACGACGTTCGAGCCGATGAAGCCGGCGCCGCCGGTGACGACGTACATGGGTTCAGGCGGGAAGGTCGGTCGGCCGGGCAGCGCGCGTGCCCTGCCCGAGCGTGCGGATGATGCGGGCGGCCTCGGTCAGATCGCGGATGACGTAGTCCGGTTCGACCCAGGCGCCGTCGCTGGCGCGTCCGTCGGCCGATACCAGCATGCTGGTCCCCTGCAGGCGCCGGCCCAGCTCGACGTCGCTGCTCTTGTCGCCGATCACCACGCACGCGTGTGGATCGAAGCCGAGCGCAGCGGCTGCCTCGAGCACCAGCCCGGTGTTCGGCTTGCGGCACGCGCAACCCTCCTCAGGCGCGTGCGGGCAGCAGTAGATGCCGTCGAGCGGCGCACCGGCTGCGGCCAGCATGCGCCCCAGCAGCTCGTTGATCTCGGTGAGGCGCGCGAGCGTCACCCGGCCGCGCCCCACGCCGGACTGGTTGCTGACGATGATCAGCGGGTGACCGTGCTCGTGCAGGGTCCGCAGGCCCTTGGCAGCCCCCGGCAGCAGGCTCAGCTTCGCCGGATCATCCAGGTAGCCGTGGTCGACCACGATCGTGCCGTCGCGATCCAGAATGACGGCGCGCCGCGGCACGGGCGCGCTCACGCCTGCTTGATCGCCACGATGCGCCGGATGGTCTCGCTCGTGCTGTAGGAGGGAACCAGATCCGCCAGCACCACCTGGCCGCCACGCCGGAGCACCAGGTCCGCGCCCACCACGGCATCAACGGTGTAGTCCGCGCCCTTCACCAGCACGTCCGGTTCGAGCGCCGTGATCAACTCGAGCGGCGTGTCCTCCTCGAAGATCACCACGGCGTCCACCGCCCTGAGCGAGTTCAGCACCATCGCCCGGGCGCCGGCGTCCTGGACGGGGCGCGTCGGACCCTTCAGGCGCCGCACCGACTTGTCCGAGTTGAGGCCCACGATGAGGCGGTCGGCGCAGCGCCTGGCCTGATTCAGCAGCGAGACGTGCCCGGGATGCAGGACATCGAAGCACCCGTTGGTGAAGGCCACGCGCAAGCCGAGGGTGCGCCAGCGCGCCACCAGCAGCTGCGCGCGCTCGAGCGTGAAGTTGCTGTGCGCGACCCCCGAATCCTGGGCGCCGCTCAGGCGCGCGAGGATCTCATCCGCGGTGGCGGTCGCGGTGCCGTACTTGCCGACCACGATGCCGGCGGCCACGTTCGCCAGGCGCGCCACGCTGCTGATGTCCGCACCGCTTGCCAGACCCACGGCCATGGCGGCGACCGCGGTGTCGCCCGCCCCGGTGACGTCGTAGACTTCCGTGGCCACGGTGCGGATGTGCAAGGCGCTGCCGGCGGCCTGGATGATCGACATGCCTTCCTTGCCGCGCGTCGCCACCACCGTGGTGCAGATGCCCTGCGCCAGTATGTGCCGGGCGGCGGCCACCACCTGCGCGTCGGTCGAGCATTCGTGACCGCAGGCGGTCTGCAGCTCAAGCTTGTTGGGTGTCAGCACGGTCGCGCCCTTGTACTTGAGGAGCGAACGGCTCTTGGGATCCACCAGCACCGGCTTGCCCGCCGCGCTGGCCGCGGCGATCGCCTGCGCGGTAACGCTGTCGCTCAGCGCGCCCTTGCCGTAGTCGGAGAGGATCACGATATCCGCCTCGGCAAGCGCCGCGCTGAATTCAGCCAGTACCAGAGCGGCCAGAGGTTCGGCCAGCGGCGCGGCGAGCTCCACGTCGGCGCGCAGCACCTGCTGGCGGTCCGCGACGTAACGGGTCTTGATGGTCGTCGGTCGCGAGGCATCGGTGAACAGCTGCATGCGCAGGCAGGCGACGCCTGCGAGCTGCCGGCGCAGCTCGGCGCCCGGCTCGTCCTCGCCGACCACGCCGATGAGCACCACACGGCTGCCGAGCGCGGCCACGTTGCGTGCCACGTTGGCGGCCCCGCCGGGGATGTTCGAGGTGCGCTCGAGCGCCATCACCGGTACCGGGGCCTCGGGCGAGGTGCGGTCCACCGAGCCGTAGACGAAGCGGTCGAGCATCACATCACCGAGCACCAGCACGCGGGCACGGTGAAAGGAGGCCAGTATGTCCAGCAGTGCCTCGTCGCTCATCGGACGGTTCCGTTGCCTGACCCGTGGCGCTGCTCCAGCGCCTTGCAGAGCATGTGGGTGACGAGCAGATGCATCTCCTGGATCCGCGCGGTGACCTGTGAAGGCACGACGATGGCGACGTCGCACAGTGCGCGCATCTCGCCGCCGTCGCGGCCGATGAGGCCGCTGGTGTGCAGCCCGCGGGCACGCGCCTCGCGCAACCCCGCCAGCACATTGGGACTGCGTCCGGAGGTAGAGATCCCGACGGCGACATCGCCGCGGCAACCGAGGCCTGCGATCTGACGGCTGAAGAGCGCCTCGAACCCCAGATCATTGGCGGCCGCCGACAGCAACAGTGAATCGGCGGTCAGCGCGAGTGCTGCGATCGCTGCACGGTCCTTCTCGTAGCGCACCACCAGCTCGGTGGCGAGGTGCTGGGCGTTGCCGGCGCTGCCGCCGTTACCGAACACGAGCAGCTTGCCGCCCTGACGGAGGGAGGCGTCCCACAGCTCGAGCATCTGTGCGAACGGCGCACCCAGACCGCCCATGAAGGCGTCGAAGGCAAGCCGGTGCTCGTGCGCCTCCCTTTGTAAGAAAGCGTTAAGTTCGCCGTCGCCATCGGCTGGAGTTGTGTGGTGCAAAGGGTCCGCTTCGGGCATGGGGTCTTCGTGTGGGGCGCCTGCGCTCATCCGTTGTACCACCGGGATTCCTCCGGGAGAAACGCCGTCGCGCTGCGGGGGCGCCTGCGGCGCGGCCGCGGGCGCTCGCGCGGCGCCGGTGCGTACCTGCCGCCGCAGTTTGCGTTGGGGCAACTACCCATTTTTCAATGACTTAATCTGATTATGCCGTAATTGTCGGCACAGACCACGGGGCGGTCAACGGCATCGCGCAACTTGAGGGTCGCCGTCGCTAGTGAGCCGGCTTTGCGCAGGGATAGGAGTTCGCCAGGACCGCTGCCAGCACCTGCGCCGCGTCCTGTGCCGCGTGAGCGGGAGAGGCCGCCAGGGTCTTATCCAGGCGTTGCTTCAGCGTCTCCTCCAGTTGCTCCGCCGAGACAGCATCCGGGAGGCACGCGCGCGCGAGCTTGGTCTTCCCGTCGGCGATGTTCAGGCCCAGGGCAACGCCCTGGGCGACGCCCAGGATGTAGACGCGGCAGACGTTGACGCTCACGTGATCGGCACCGGCGCACAGCTGCTGCAGGTCGCCGGCACTCATAACCTGCGGTGCGGCTGCCGCCGCCTGCGCAACCAGGAGGCCGAGTATCAGGCTGCGTGCAGGCGGGCGCATAGATGAGGCTTTCCTGAGGGACGCATGGGGACGGCTAGCGTACTACCAAAGGGAGCGCGGCAGGATGGCGGGTTCCGCGATCCGTTTGCGATCTATCCAGCAAGGACCAGCGGTAAAAGGGAGGCAGCTCGTGAACACCCCGGACGAGAGAGCACGCGACATCGAGGCTCTCACCTTCATCTTCGTTCCCTCGCCGCACGCCGCGGGCGCGCCGGGGCGTTCCGCGCACGCCATCCGGCGCCTCGCCCGCATGGCGAGCCCGCCGGTCGCCGCCGGCGTGACCCTCGGCATCGTCCTGCTCGCTTCGCTGGTGCATTTTCTGCGGCACTCCTGAGCCAGCACGCGCGGCAACGATCCTGGGGCGTGGCCGCGTTGGATCCCTAGCGCAAGCACGAGCATCACGTAGGCGCAGACGACCGCGGCAACCCGGCTTCCTCCGATAGGAGCGCCGTCCGCAGCGGGGATAATTTGCTGGTGCCAACGCAAAGCGCGACACCGCAGGTGGCGGCGGCTGCCGGTCGCGGCCACCGCCCATGAAAATCCCCCGCCTGGGCTTAGGGGGCTGGATCGGGGTCGGCGTCGGCGGCCTGCTGATGGTGCTGGTGGTGACGCTGCTGCTGCTGGACTGGAACCTGCTCAGGCATCCGATCGAGCGCCTCGCCAGTGCGCGCTCGGGGCGGGTGGTGCGCCTGCAGGGCGCACTCAGGGTCCACCCGTGGTCGTTAAGTCCGGCGGTCAGCCTCCAGGGTCTTGTGGTCGGTAACCCGCCGTGGGAGAACGGCCCGCCGCTGCTGCAGGTGGAACAACTGCAAGCCCGTCTGGAGCTGCTGCCGCTGCTGCGCGGGGAAGTCATCCTGGCGCGGCTCGAGCTGATCCACCCGCAACTCTACCTGCACCAGGACAAGGAGGGACGCGCCAACTGGACCTTCGAGAATCAGAAGCCCACCAATGCGCCCGCGGCGGCGCCGCGGAAATTGCCCGTGGTGCGCAACCTGCTGATCCAGGACGGAACGCTGCAACTGCTGGACGAGCTGCGGCACCTGAAGGCGCAGGGCACGGTGCAGGCGCATGAACGGGAATCCGCGCAGGCCTCGCGTCCCTTCAGGCTCAAGGGCAAGGGCACGATCAACAAGGAGCCGTTTGCGCTCGAGGCTGCCGGCGGTGCGCTGCAGGGCCTGACGCCGCAACATCCGTATCCGTTTGATCTCGCCGTGACCGCCGGGGAGAACCAGCTCAAGGCCACCGGCCGCGTGTTGAAACCCTTTGACCTGGGAGGGCTGGATCTTGATGTGGACGCGACCGGCAAGGATCTGGCGGAACTGTATTACCTCACGCGCCTGGCGCTGCCCAACACTCCGCCCTACAGCGTGCGCGCGCACGTCGCGCGCCGCGGCCAGCGTGTCGCCATTACCGACATCCGCGGCAAGCTCGGGGACAGCGACATTGCCGGCACCGCAAACGTCGACACCTCGCGCAAGCGTCCGGCAATCTCCGGGGAGCTGAGTTCGCAGCACCTGCGCGTGGCGGATGTCGCGGCCGTGTTTGGCGGCCGGGCGAGCAGTGCCGGCGCGATCGAGCCTAAAGGGGCCGCCAAGACGAAGGCCAGCGAGCACACACCGGCACCGCCGCTGGCGTTGCGCGTGTTTCCCGACGCCCCGTTGCAGGTGGAGCGCGTGCGCGGCATGGACGCGGACGTGCGCGTACGTGCCAGGCAGATCGACGCCGGCAGCGTGCCGTTCACCGGGGTTGCCGTGCACGTGATCCTCAAGGACGGCGTGCTGTCGGTCGACCCCTTCGCCCTGGAGATGCCACAGGGCCACTTCGAGGGCGTGGCCCGGATCGATGCGCGCGGCGCCGTGCCGCAGGTACACGTCGACCTGCGCGCCCGGGACATCGAGCTGCAGCAGCTCAAGGGCGAGAGCCCCGCGGCTGCACCGCCGCTCACCGGGGAGCTGCAGGCGCGCGCGGTCATCGAGGGCTCGGGCGATTCGGTGCACAAGGTGCTTGCGGATGCGCACGGCGGGCTGACGGTGGTCCTGCCGCACGGGCAAGTGCGCGCAGCCTTCGCCGAGTTGGCCGGCATCGACGTCGCCGAAGGCGTGGGCTTGCTGCTGAAGGGCAACGAGCAGACCGAAGTGCGCTGCGGCGTTGCGCAGTTTGCAATCCAGGACGGCACGCTGCACGCGCAGCATGTCGTCGTCGACACCAAGAACGTGCTCATCACGGGCCGTGGCGATGCGAGCCTCGGCTCCGAGGAACTGGATCTTTCCGTCAAGGGTGACCCCAAGAAGCCGCGCCTGGTGCGCCTGCGCACGCCCATCGAAATCCGCGGTCACTTCCGCAAGCCCGAGATCGGCATCAACGCCGGCAGCGCGCTCAAGCAGGGCGCCATCGCCGCGGCCGTGGCCGCGGTCGCGACCCCGCTGGCGGCGATCTTCGCGTTTGTCGATCCCGGCCTCGCCAAGGACCAGAACTGCGCGACACTGTTGGCGGAAGCGGGCGATCAGGCACGCCAGTCCACGGTGCCGCCAATTTCACAGCGTTGAAGCAGCCCGCGGCGGGGCGGGCGCCGGGCTCGGCGTAGCCACGGCGCGGCGGATCCTGCAGTATTAGAGTGTTGCATCCGCCGAACCCGGACCGCGCATCCGGACCGGGCCCGCACGCACGGTGCGGGCCGCGCCGGCGTCCTGGCCGGTTTTCCCCACCGGCTTCGTGGACCACAGCGAGGACAAATCATGGCTGCCAGATTCGAAAGCATTCTCGATACCGTGGGGCGCACGCCCGTGGTACGCATCAAGAAGCTCGCGCCCGCGCACGTACGGCTGTACGCGAAGCTCGAAGCGTTCAACCCCATGGGCTCGGTCAAGGACCGTCTCGCCCTCGGGATCATTGAGGATGCCGAGAAGAGCGGCAAGCTGGCGCCGGGCCAGACCGTGATCGAGGCGACCAGCGGCAATACCGGTATCGGACTTGCCATGGTGTGTGCCGAGAAGGGCTACCCGCTGGTCGTGACCATGGCGGAGAACTTCAGCGTCGAGCGGCGCAAGCTGATGCGCTTCCTCGGCGCCAAGGTCGTTCTCACCCCCGCCGGCCTCAAGGGCAGCGGCATGCTGGCCAAGGCGGTCGAGCTGGCCGAGGCGCACGGCTGGTTCCTGTGCCGCCAGTTCGAGAACCAGGCCAACGCCGATGCGCATTCGCGCACCACGGCGCCGGAGATTCTCGAGGCGTTTCGCGGTGAGCGGCTGGACTACTTCGTGACGGGGTTTGGCACCGGCGGTACCCTGAAGGGGGTGGCCCGCGTGCTGCGGCGCGAGAGCCCGCACACCCGGGTGATCGTGTGCGAACCGGACAATTCCCAGACCCTCGGCAGCGGCATCCCGCAACCGCGCATGGCCGATGGCTCACCCGCCGCCAGCCATCCGAACTTCCGTCCACACCTGATGCAGGGCTGGAGCCCTGATTTCATCCCCAAGCTGGCCGAGGAGGCCGTTGCTGAGGAGCTAGTGGATCGCGTGATCGCGGTCAATGGCGGGGAGGCGCTGCGGCTGTCGCAGGAGCTCGCCCGCCGCGAAGGCATCTTCGTGGGCATTTCTGCCGGCGCGACGCTCGCCGGGGCCCTCAAGGTATGCGCCGAGGCGCCCGCCGGTGCGACGGTGCTGTGCATACTGCCGGATACCGGCGAGCGCTACCTGAGCACACCGCTGTTCGCGGAGGTGCCCGCCGACATGACGGCTGAGGAGGTGGCGATCGCGCGCTCGACCCCCAACTACCGCTTCGATGCGCCACCGCCGACCGCAGCACCCGCGGCGCGCCCGGTGCAGGCGGAGGAGGCTGGCGCGGACGCGGTGGCCTTCGTCGATCGCGTCGTCAGCGACCGGGAGCAGCCGGTCACGATGTTCGCACTCGAGTGGTGCGAGTTCTGCTGGTCGGTGCGGCGCATGTTCGCGCGGCACGGGATCGCGTACCGCTCGGTGGATCTGGATTCGGTCGAGTACCAGAAGGACAACCGCGGCGGTCAGATCCGTGCCGCCCTGAGCGCGCGCACTTCGTTCAGCACCATTCCGCAGATATTCGTGGGCGGTGAATTCCTCGGCGGCTGTACCGATGTGTTCGACGCCTACAAGCAGGGCCGCCTGCAGCAGCTGCTGGAGAAGAACAGCGTCGCCTACGACCGCGATCTGAAGGTCGACCCCTATTCGTTCCTGCCGACCTGGCTGCATCCGCGCTAGGGCGAGCCGGCCCGCGGCCGGTGATGCATAAACTGCAGATTGTCCCTATCGTTGCGGGCGCGGGCGGCGGAGTGCGAGTTCAGCATGCGACTCCTGGTGGTGGGAGCCGGATCAACCGGCGGCTATATCGGTGCTCGCCTGAGCCAGGCGGGGCGCGACGTCACGTTCCTGGTGCGGCCAGCGCGTGCCGCGCAGCTGCGCGCGCGTGGCCTTGAGATCGTCAGTCCCCACGGCGCCCTGACCCTGGCGCCGCGGCTGCTCACCGCCGCGGAACTCACCCAACCGTTCGACGCCATCCTGCTGGCGGTGAAGTCCTTCCAGCTCGAGGCCACGCTCGATGACATGGCGCCCGCGGTCGGCCCGGATACGATGATCCTGCCGGTACTGAACGGCATGAGGCACATGGAGGTGCTGGCACAGCGCTTCGGGCTGCACCATCTGGTGGGTGCAACTCTAAAGGTGTCGACGATGCTCGATGACACGGGGCGCATCGTGCATCTCTCCGGAGTGCAGGACCTGAGCTACGGGGAGCTGGATGGTTCCATGACCCCGCGCATCCGCGCGCTGGACGAGTTCCTGCGCGGTGCCGGCTTCGACGCACGCCTCTCGCCGGTCATCCGGCGTGAAATGTGGGAGAAGTGGGTGCTGCTTGCAGCCCTGGGCGGCATCACCTGTCTCATGCGCGGCCCGATCGGTGCGGTGGCGGCGGCGCCGGGCGGTGCGGAATTTGCGCTGCGCTTCCTCGATGAGGTGGTCGCCGTGGTGAATGCGGTCGGCGAGCGCCCCGCGCAGGAGTTCCTGCTGACGGTACGCCAGGTGCTGACGACGAAGCAGTCACCGCTCACCTCCTCCATGTACCGCGATCTGCAGGGCGGCCGGCCCGTTGAAGCCGACCAGATCATCGGCGACCTGCAGCGGCGCGCGCGTCAGGCGCAGATCGCGACACCTCTTATAGATGCCGCGCGCGCTCATCTCGGGGTATACGAGGGCGCCCTGGCGCGCGCGGCGCCGCCGGCGCACTGAGGGCGCGGCCGCGCCGGCCAGCGGCGCCGCGTGTGGCATCATGCGCGCTCGCACTGAAGGGTCATCGGCGTGCCTGAAGACACCCCTGCCTGCCGCCTCTGCGACCCCGCAGAGTGGATTGCGCGCGCCGCGCGCGAGCATCCACAGCGCGTGTTCCTCAGGACTCCCGCGGGCCGCGCGCTCAGCTACGCCGCGCTGGAGGCGCAGACGGCGCAGTTTGCCGCGGCGCTGGCCCAGTGCGGGGTGCTGGCGGGGGACCGGGTTGCGGTGCGCACCGAGAAATCCGTCGAGGCGGTGGTGCTTTACCTCGCCTGCCTGCGGCTCGGGGCCGTATTCGTCCCCATCAATGTCGCCGGCAGCGCCTCCGAGTTCGAGCACCTGCTGCGCGATTCGCAGCCGCGCCTGGCGATATTGTCCCCGCAGGATCTGGAGACCCTGAGGCCGGTGGCCGGCAGGGCGGGCGTCGCGCACCTCGAGACACTCGGCATGCAGGCAGAGGGGTCGCTGGCCGCACTCGCCCGTGGCGTTGCGCCGCTGCCGGCGCCCGGCCGGCACGAGCCGCAGGCGCTGGCGGCGATCGTATACACCTCCGGGACTACCGGGCTGCCCAAGGGCGCGATGCTGACGCGCGGCAACCTTGCATCCAATGCGACCGTGCTGGCGCATGCGTGGCGATTCACCGGCGCGGATGTGCTGCTGCACGTGCTGCCACTGTTCCACGTGCACGGCCTGTTCGTGGCGATCAACACCGCGCTGGCCTCCGCCTCGGGCATCCTGCTGCTGCCGAAGTTCGACGGCGATGCCGTGCTTGCGTTGCTGCCGCAGGTCAGCGTCTTCATGGGTGTGCCGACGCATTACACGCGCCTGTTGCAGGACGAGCGGCTCAACCGCGAGGCGACCGCGCGCGTGCGTCTGTTCGTGTCCGGCTCGGCGCCCTTGCTCGCGGAGACCCAACTCGAGTTCTCCCAGCGCACCGGGCAGCGGATCCTGGAGCGCTATGGCATGACCGAGACGCTCATGAATACCTCCAATCCCTACGACGGCCCGCGGCTCCCCGGTTCCGTCGGACCGCCCCTGGCGGGGATCTCGGTGCGGCTCGCCCGGCGGCAGGGCGGGGCAGACGCGGATGACGCGGACGGGATCGGCACGGTCGAGATCTGCGGCCCCAATGTCTTTGCCGGTTACTGGCGCGACGCGCACAAGACCCGCGACGGCTTTACCGCGGACGGCTGGTTCAAGAGCGGCGATCTCGGGCAGATCGACGCGGCCGGGTATCTCACCATCGTCGGCCGCGTGAAGGATCTCGTCATCAGTGGTGGCTTCAATGTGTACCCGCGGGAGGTCGAGGCTGAACTGGATGCGATTGCCGGCGTCGCCGAGAGCGCCGTCTTCGGCGTGCCGCATCCGGATCTCGGGGAGGGCGTCACGGCCGCCGTGGTGCTCGGGCCGGGTGCCGCGTTGACCGAGGCGCAGATCCTCGAGCGCGTACGGGTACGCCTGTCGGGTTACAAGGTGCCCAAACGCGTGCTGCTGCTGGCGGAGCTGCCGCGCAACACCATGGGCAAGGTGCGCAAGGAGGCGCTGCGCGCAACCTACGCGGGACTCTACCCGGCCCGCTGATCCCGCGCCCGGGCGGCAGCGGCACGAGAGGCCGGCTGCATGTGGATCAGCTCACCGCGCGCGCAGGAAGAGGCCGATGGTCAGCGCGATGCCGATAAGCACCACCACCATACGCAGCGCGCGCTCGTTGACCTTCTGCAGCATCAGTCCGCCGATCACTCCGCCGATGATGGCGCCCGCGCCAGCCACGCAGGCGGCAAACCAGCGCACCTCCGGGGAGAAGACGAAGATCGCCACCGCGGAGGCGTTCATGACTCCGGCCAGGATATTCTTGTTCGCAAAGGCGTTGCGCGTCGCCAGGCCGGCGGCGGTGGACGCGGCGAGCATCAGAAAGCCGATGCCGCCCCCGAAATAGCCACCGTAGATGGAGATGGCGAATTGTGCCCCCGCGGTGCCGGCACGCTTGAGTCTGGGTTCGGCCGCGCGCTGGGGTCCGAAGCTTCCCCAGGCGAAGATCGCGGTGGCGAACAGCACCAGCCAGGGCACGAGGTGCGCGAAGAAGGCGGACGGGGTGACCAGCAGCAGCACCGCGCCCAGCGCGCCGCCGATGAGGCTGATGATGACGAGCGTGCGAAAGGAGAGACCGGCGGCTCCGGAGACGTCCTTGCGCCCGGTCCATCCGGTGGCCATCTGCGCCGGGAACAGGGCGATGGTGGAAGCGACATTTGCGGCGCGGGCATCCATGCCGGTCAGCATCAGCACCGGCAGCGTGATGAACGAGCCGCCCCCGGCGAGCGCGTTCTGAATGCCGGCCCAGAGGGACGCGAGGAAGAGAACGACAAAGGTCATGCGCACGCGCCGTGATGGACTGCGCGGATAGTAGCAAGCGCATGGCGGCGGCAGCGCGCCGCGGGGCTTCCCGTCGGGCGCTAGCCGCTGAGCTTGTCGGCGTGCCAGAGGCGCAGCGTCTCGGCCTCTTTCTGCGGATCAAGTCCGGCGCGCAGTTTCGCCTGCCGCTCCGCCGGCAGCGTCTTGAACCAGGCCAGCGTGTCGTCCACGGTCTGCGCCATCGGGCGCACCCGCAGGCCTGTCTTGCGCGCCGCGTCGGTTGCGGTGCGGGAGGCGCTCGCATACTCGCCCTTGCTCGGCGCCCAGGGCGGCAGGTCCAGCTCCTCGGTCTTCCAGTGCGCGGCGAGAAAGTCCTCCGCCACCCAGGTGACCTTGGTTGCGGCTTGCGGTGAGGCCTGCACGCTCGCGCTCACCAGGTCGCCCATGGTGAAGGCGCCCGGAGCCGAGACGGCATTGAAGTAGCCGTTGGTACGGCTCTCCACGAGCTTCATCATCCAGGCGGCCAGATCGCGCACGTCGATGATCTGGATCGGATCCCGCGCCGTGCCCGGTGCCAGCATCTCCCCGCCCCTGGAGGCGCGCACCGGCCAGTAGGTGAAGCGGTCGCTGCGATCTCCGGGGCCCACGATGTAGCCGGGGCGCACGATGCTGCAGCGTCCCTTGAAGGCCGCGGCCGAATACTGCTCGCACAGCGCCTTCATCGGCCCATAGGAATCGTCCGTGATCTCCTCGGCCTGCGGGTCCTTGACCGTGCCGGTCGCGGAGTGTTCGTCGTTGGGCTTCACGAAGCTGGCGTAGGCGGAGATGCTCGAGATGAACAGGCAATACCCCACCGAGGGGGCGAGCAGTTCGGCCGACATCTTGCAGTACTTGGGGATGTAGCCGGTGTCATCGACCACCGCATCGAACTTGCGCCCGCGCAGCGCGTCGAGGTTGCCCTTGCGGTCCCCGATCAGCGTTTCGACATGGGCCACGCCGTCGGCGGCGGTCTTGCCGCGGTTGAAGTGAGTGACCTTCCAGCCGCGCTGCAGGGCTTCCTGCGTGAGCGGGGGCCCGATGAAACCCGTGCCGCCGAGGATGAGCAGTGTTCCGGGCCTCGCGTCGGCGGCCCGGACTGCCGGCAGTGCGGCACTGGCACAGGCCCAGGCCCCCAGTCTCAGGGCGTCACGGCGAGTCGTCATTGTGCAGTCTCCGAAAAGTCGGTTGCGCCGGCGAAGATAGTCGTATCCCGCAGCGCTGGCCACCTGCGTCTCGCCAGTCGGACGCTCTGCTGCGGCGGGACGGGTCCGGGATGCCTCCCGCGCAGCGGATCAGTGTGAGCCCACCACGCCGCTCAGCGGCGGGGCAGCCTGCGGGGCTGCCGCGCGGTAGTCCTTGCCGAGGAATGCGGCGATCGTGGCGGCAATCTGCGCCTGGTGGACCTCCGCGGTGTGGCTGCGCTCACCCAGCGGCGCGGTATCGGGCCCCATCACCGCGATCCAGATGTACTCCGAGCCCTTCTCGTCGACGCCGTGTTCCTTCCACTGCGTCAGGCCGCCGCCGCGGCCGTGGTCCGTGGTGATGATGAAAGTGGTCTGGTCCTTGTAGGCGGGCAGCGCCTGCAGAGTGTTCCACAACTCCTCGACGAACTGGTCGAAGGCGTGTGCGCTGTGCAGCACCAGGTCATAGCGCCCGGCGTGCGCCCAGTTGTCGGTCTCGCCGTAGCCGACGAACAGCACCCGCGGCTGGCTCTTCGCGAACGACTCGAGCAGTGGCACCTGCATGAAGGCGTCGTAGACGGCCTCGTCGTCGAGCTTGGTGGTGCTGGTGTAGAGGCGGTTGAGCAGCGCCTGTCGCGGGGTGAGCTCGCCGCTGTACGGCAGATCGTAGCCGACCAGCATCGGCAGGTTGCTGCGCTTGACGTTGAAGATGTCCTTGAACGTGGCCCAGGTGCCGTAGACGCCCACGCGCCCGTGCAGTTCGGGCAGGCCGTTCAGCCATTCGAAGACCGAGACATTGGGATTCGGGCCGAACTCGTTGGAGTTGATGCGCGGATCGGCGTGTCCCGTGATCATCTCGTTGTAGCCCGGATACGAGAACGCCAGGCCGTTGGTGACGCGGGCGACGCTGTCCTTGGCCGGGTTGCCGAAGATCTGGCCGTGGGCAGCGACCATCGTCCACAGAAACGGGAACAACACCTTGCGGCGCTCGTTGGGATCATCGCGCCAGAACTCGCGCCGCAGGTCTGCCTCCTTGTCCCAGATGCCGCCGTGCTTCTCGTTCAGCAGCGTCGGGTCGGCACCGGTGAAGATTTCCTGCCGGCGCAGCCCGTCACTGATGATGAGCACCACGTTGCGCGTCTTGAGCGGCGCGCTCTGTGCCGGCGTGGGCAGCGGCAGAGCCAGTAGCGTGACCAGGCCGACGCACGAGCTGAAACGTGCGATGCGTGATGACATCGTGAAGAATCCTGTGGTGGTTGTGAGGCGGCGACCGGCGAGCGCCGATTATGTGGGACGCTGGCGGCGGTGTCAGCTGCACGGGAGGTCTTGCTGAAGCGCGTATCGTCCGCATATCTTCTCGCACCCATGAACAACAACCCGCGCCTCCTGCCGGCCCTGCTTGCAGCGCTCGCGTGCCTGCCTACTGGCGGCGTGATGTCGGCCGCCGCGTCCCCGCAACCTGCTACGCAGGCAACGCCGGCCGCTGTCGCTGCGATTACAGTCGGGCAGGTGCACTTGCACCGTTGCGACACGCCGGCGCCCTGGTGCGGGGTGCTCGAGCGGGCGCTCGATCCGAGCGGGGCGGTCGCCGGGACGGTGCCGGTCTACTTCGAGTACTACCCGCACGGCGCGCCCGGGCCGGCCACGGGCACGCTGGTTGCCACCGAGGGCGGACCGGGGTACCCGGCCACCGAATCCCGCGAGGAATACCTGGCGCTGTTTGAGCCGCTGCGCAGCGGTTACGACGTGCTGATCATGGACAACCGCGGCACCGGGCGCTCCGCGGCGGTGGACTGCCGGCAGCTGCAGGAGGCCGCCGCGCTCACCCTGGCGGCCATTGGCGGCTGCGGGCACTCGCTGGGTGCCACCGCCGGTCTGTACAGCACGGCGCTGGCGGCGGATGACCTCGCCGCCGTGCTGGACGCGCTCGAGATCGGGCAGGTGAATCTGTACGGCGACTCCTACGGCACGTACTTCTCGCAGGTGTTCGCGCTGCGCCACCCGCAGCGGCTGCGCTCGCTGGTGCTCGATGGCGCCTATCCGCTGGATGGCCCGGACTACGCGTGGTACCCGCACTATGCGCCGGCCATGCGCGAGAAGTTCAACCGCACCTGCGAGCGCACGCCGGAGTGCCGCGCGCTGCCGGGGAACTCGATGGCTCACATCGCCCCGGCGCTCGAGCAGCTGCGCGCCAAGCCCTTTGCCGCCCGGGTGCGCCTCGCCGAGAAGCACACGGCCGCCTTCACGGCCGATGCCACGCAGCTGGCGATCGTGATGTTCGGGAGCGCACCGGCCTACGCCACCGTACGCGAGACCGATGCCGCCGCGCGCGCCTTCGCGGCCGGGGACCAGATGCCGCTGCTGCGCCTCATGGCCGAAACACTCGGCGCGGTGGACTCGCGCGATCCGACGCACTCAGCGGCGCAGTTCAGCGCCGGACTTGCGGCGGCGGTCTCGTGCGGGGATCCGCCGCAGATTTTCGACATGAGCCTGCCGGTAGCCCAGCGCCTGGCGGCACGCGATCTTGCGCTCGAGAAGCGCAGGGCCGAGGCGCCCGCCACCTATGCGCCCTTCAGCATCGATGAGTTCCGCCGCATGCCGCCGGACTACGCCTTCATCGAGCAGTGCGTGCAGTGGCCGCCGCGCGATCCGCGCTCGCCGGCGTTGCCGCTCGTGCCCGATGCGCCCTACCCGCAGATCCCGGTGCTGGTGGTGTCCGGCGAGCTCGACAACATGACACCGGTCGCGGATGGCGCGGCGGCGGCGGCGCGCTTCCCGCGCGCGCATCACGTGGTGATCGCCAATGGCTTCCACGTGAATGCGCTGCCCCACTCGCGCAGCGAGTGCGGGGCGAGCCTGGTGCGCCGCTTCATCGCCAACCTCTCGACCGGCGATGACAGCTGCGCGGCGCAGGTGCCGCCGGTGCGCCTGCTGCCGCAGTTCGCGCGTCACGCCTCCGAGCTCCTCCCGGCGCAGGCTCTGCCCGGCAACGAGGCCCCGGAAGAGGCGTTGCGCGCGGCCAGTGCGGCCTTGCTGACGGCCCAGGACGTGATCGTACGCACGCTCGCAAACGGTGCCGGCAGGGGAGTGGGATTGCGGGGTGGCACCTTCACCGCCACCGGCGCCGGGGGCGGCTATCAGCTGGTCCTGCACGAGGTGCGCTGGACCGAGGACGTCGCGGTGTCCGGGCAGATCGACTGGCCGGGCCGCACCGGCGTTACCCACGCGCTCCTCGAGGTGCAGGCGCCGCAGGGCGTCCGCGGCTCGCTCGAACTGCAATGGCCCGAGGGTCCCGGCGGCTCGCAGGCCTCGGCCCGCGGGACCCTGGCCTCGCGGGCGCTCGTGGCACAGGCGCCCGCGCCCTAAGCCGGCGCGTCGCGGGCGCTGCTGCGCTGCGGGTCCACGAACAGCCACGCGGCCGCGCTCAGCAGCGCGAGCGCCGTACCGAGCAGGAAGGCGCTCGTCCAGGCGTGATGCTGGGCGAGGTAGCCGACGATCGGTATGCCGATGAGGCCACCCACATTGCCCCCGGTATTGAGTATCCCCGAGGCCGCCATGCTGTCAGTGCGCGCCACGTGCATGATGGCCGCCCAGTAGGGCCCCTCGTTGAGCTCGACACAGGCGTAGCACAACGCGAGCGCCGCGACGGCGAGGTAGGCATTCAGCGCATCCGCCGCGAGGAACTGCAGCACGCCGGCGGCCGGCAGCGACAGCAGCGGGATGATGCGCAGTCCCTTGCGAACCCCGAAGCGCGTGCTCAGCACGCTCGCCGCGTAGCCGCCCACGCCCGCGCCGACGGCGGCCGCGAGCGGCGGCGCAGTGGCCAGCAGGCCGCCTTCGAGGATGGTGAAGTGCCGCTCCTGCACCAGGTACACGACCAGCCAGGTCGACAGCAGGTAGTAGACGTAGTTCATGAACACGTACGACACCGTCAGGAGCAGCACGTCAGGATCCTTGAGCAGCTGCCAGGCCCGCGCCCAACTCATCGGCTGCGGAGCGCCGGCGGCTGCGCTCGGACCGAGTTCGGCGAGTTCCTCGGCGCTCACGCGCGGGTGTTCCGCCGGCGTGTTGCGGGCGTACCGGCCCCACCAGAGGATCACGCCGAGCGCCGGCAGCGTCGTCCACACCAGCGCCTGTTGCCAGCCGAACGCGGCCATGAGCGACGGCAGCAGCAGCGGCGCCACCGCGGCACCGAGCTGCAGCCCCATGCTCTGCACACCTTGCACCAGTGGCCAGCGCACCGGCCGGAACCACGCCTCGAACACCCCGGCGGACACCGGGAAGATCGGGCCCTGCGCCAGGCCGAGAATCAGCTGGGCGACGAGCAGCACCGCGAACAGCGTAGCGCCGCTGAACAGCTCCGGTGCGAGCGGCGTCGCCAGCATCGCGACGAACGCGACCAGGCCGATTACCACGAACGTCAGGCGCGCGCCGAAGCGCTGCCCGAGCAGCCCGCCGGGGAACTGCATGATGGAATAACCGAGGACGAAGGCGTCGAAGATCCACGCGAGCTGCACCTCGTTGAGGCCCAGCTGCGCCATCATCGGCACGCCGGCAACGGTGATGCTGGCGTGCTGCAGGTAGGCGATGAACCCGAAGGCAAACAGGAACAGGTAGATCTTGCGGCGCACCCGGATGCGCTGCGGCGCCGGGCGAATCAGGGGCGGCGCGAGGGCGTGCGTCACGCGGCCCCGAGCGCGTCGCCGATGCGCTCCAGGACGTAGCGGCGGATGTCGAGATTGAAGTCTTCCATGGGTGCGTAGTAGCCGCGCTCGTGCACGCGTGCGCTGATGCCCTGCTGCACGCTCTCGCAGATCGCCCAGTCCTGGCGGTTCACCAGGTCCCAGAAGTCGGTGGCATCGCGTGGATCGAACCCGGGTTTCGCGATTTCGAACGGCTCGAACAGGAAATGGCAGGCGATGTCGGTGCGCGTGGCGCTGCGCGGCTGCAGCACGAACACCGCCGCGTGATCGCACGCCAGGCTCAGGAACAGGTTCGGATAGACCAGCTCGCCCTTGTGGCGTACCTGCTCGTCCTCGTTGAGCCCGGGGAAGGCGCGCCGCGACGTCGTGCCGGAGCTTGTGAAGGTGTAGGCGCCGGGGCGGTGCGGAATGCCACGCGCCCAGTCGAGGTTGGCGCCGCCGCGCTCCCGGAACGCCGGCACCACCGCACACAGCTCCGGGTGCACGCCGGCGCAGTGGTAGCACTCGTTGTAGTTCTCGCAGATGACTTTCCAGTTGGCGGCGACCTCGTAGCGGATCGTGTGGCCGATGCGCAGTTCGCCCAGCGGGTAGCGCGCCACGCGCTCGGGGATGGCGCCCAGCTGCGCGGCGAGCGGCGCCGCCCGGGCGGGGGTGAGATGCACGAACACGAAGCCGCCCCAGCACTCCAGTCCCACCGGGTACAGGCTGAAGAGCGACTTGTCGAAGCCGGGCTCGCCGGTGAGATAGGGCGCACCGATGAGGCGGCCGTCGAGGTCGTAGGTCCACTGGTGGTAGGGGCAGGTGATGCGGCCGCCGCTGAGGCCGCCACCGAGCACTGCGGCGGCGCCGGCGGCCGGCGGCTCCCGGCACAGGCGCGAACCGCGGTGACGGCAGACGTTGTAGAAGGCGCGCAGCTGTCCCTCGCGGTTGCGCACCAGCAGGATGCTCTCACCGAGGACCTCGAGCACGCGGAAGGCGCCCGGCTCGGCGAGTTCCTCCGCGCGCGCCACGCACAGCCACTCGCGGCAGAAGATGCGTTCCTTCTCGATTGCGAACACCTGCGCCGAGGTGTACCAGCTCGAAGGCAGCGTGGGCTCAAGACCCGCAACCGCCGGGGGCACGGCCACGCTCATGCAAAGCCTGCCGCGGCCGTGGCAGCGGAGTCGCTGGCGCGGCTGAGCGGTGCATCGCGCCGGTACGCGAGGCGCGCCGCATCGGTGTCCAGTTCGCGCGCGTAGCGGTGCCCGCTGTAGACCGCGTGCACGATCGCACCCGGCGCCGCGGCGTCGCCGATCCTCGTGACCGAGAGGATGCCGGCGCGCTTGCCCTCCTCCTCGCGCGCCGTGAGCGCCGCGTATAGGAAATCGTTGGCGAAGCGCGCGCCGACGATCACAAGCGACTGGCAGGGCAGGCGGCGCTCGGCGCTGGTGAACTGATTGACCAGGGTGAGTTCGCCGCTCTCGAAGTGCGCCACGCGCGACAGCGTGTGCAGGGCGATGCCGGCCGCGAACAGGGCGCGATGAATCTGCGGCTGCTCGTTGCTCATGATGGCCCAGGCCGAGGCGTGTCCTGCGGGCGTCACGTAGCTCACCTGCTGGCCTGACCTCGCGAGGTGCTCGGCGAGCACGCTGCCCATGTAGTAGTTGTCGAAGTCGTATACCACGACCGGGCCTTCGATCTTCGCCCCTTCGGCGAGGTCGTCGGGCGTGTAGACGTTGGGGCCCTCGAGGCGTCCCACGGGCAGTTCCAGCGGGGAGTACAGCAGGCGCGCCCAGCGTGAGCCGGTCGCGATCACCACGTGGGTGTTGCCGAGTTCGAGGATTTCGTCCGCCGAGAGGCGATTGCCGCGGTAAACGTTGACGTTGGGGAGCCGCTCGAGCTGGCCGCGGCGCCAGTCCAGTACCCGTCCCCAGCCGGACAGTCCCGGCAGGCGCGTCTCGAAGCGCAGCCGTCCGCCGATCTCATCCGCCGCCTCCGCGACGGTTACCTCGTAGCCGCGCCGGCCGAGCGCGAGCGCGCACTCCAGGCCCGCAGGGCCTGCGCCGATGATGAGGATCGAGGCATCACTCGCGGCCGGCTCGATGCGCTCCGGGTGCCAGCCGCGCCGCCACTCCTCCCCGATGGTCGGGTTCTGCGTGCAGCGCACCGGCACGCTGTCGTGCCAGCTGGAGATGCAGATGTTGCAGCCGATGCACTCGCGGATGTCCTGCTCGCGCCCCTCGTCGATCTTGTTCGGCAGGAACGGATCGGCGATGGAGGGCCGCGCGCCCCCGATCAGGTCGAGGACGCCGCGCCGTATCTGCCCGACCATGGCATCGGGGGAGGTGAAGCGCCCCACGCCGACCACCGGCTTGCTCGTGATCTTCTTCACGAACTCGATGACCGGCTCGTGACTGCCCTCGGCTGCAAAGCGCGACGGGGCGCAATCGGTCGGCGAAGAATCGAGCTTCACGTCCCAAAGATCCGGCAGCTCCGCCAGCAGGCCGACCACTTCGTGCGCTTCCGAGGGCGCCACGGCACTCGGGCGGCCGCGCAGTTCCTCCAGGCTGATCCGCAAGGCCACCGCACACTTGCCGGCAACGGCCTCGTGCGTGACCTCGAGCAGCTGCCGCACGAAGCGCACGCGGTTTTCCACGCTGCCGCCGTAGGCGTCGCTGCGCGTGTTCCAGTCAGAGAGCAGGAACTCGTAGGGCAGGTAGCCCATGCCGGCGTACACGTAGACAATGTCGAAGCCGGCGCGCTGCGCCTTGCGTGCCGCTTCCGCCTGCCACAGAAGTACCTGGCGGATATCCTGCGACTCCATGATGCGCGGCCGCTGATTGCCCATGAAGTTCACGTGGGTCGCCATCCACGCGGTGCCCGAGGGCGACAGCGGCGGCACGCGGGTAGTGCGGTTCATGACCGAGCCGCCCCCGTGCCACAGCTCGATGCCGGCGAGCGCCCCGTGGCGATGCACGGCCTCCGTCATGAGCGCGTGTGAGCGCACATCGTCCTCGTCCCAGAGCGTCGCATAGGGAAGCGCTGAGTCATCCGAACTCGGATCGATGGAGACGTAGCCGCTGCACACGACGCCCCAGCCGCCTTCGGCCTTGGTCTCGCGAAATTTCGCCCGCATGCGCGGCATGGAGTTGGTCATGCCGGCGGCATGCGGCACCGCGTAGAAGCGGTTGCGCGCCGTAACCGGCCCGATCTTCACCGGTTCGAAGAGAATGTCGTATCGCGGGTTGCGAGCCATGCGCCGTCCATCGGATCAGGGAGGGCTGGCAGCGCTGCCGCCGACCCCACGAAATGAGTCTGCCCGTAGTTGAGCGTATGTTCAATAAGTAGACACCCGACCGCGACCCGTTATGCTCTGTGCCAGTTCCGCAGCACCCGTAAAGAAACCTCATGCCCGCAAAGTCACTCGTTTTGCTGACCCTCATCGCTTTGGCCGCGCAGACCGCGACCGCGCAGCAGATTGCCCCGGACACCGCTGAACCCGGTTCCGTCGAGGAAATCGCGCGCGCCACCACCGAGGCGCGCTTTCTCTCGCCCTGGGTGTCGTATCTGCCGGCCTCCGCGAGCGTGGTATCCCCGCGCACCTTTCTGCATCGCATACCCGGCGCGCCGGGTGAGCTGGTGAACTCGGCGACCGCCTACGCCTATTGCCGCGCGCTGGCGGGTTCCTCGCCGCGCGTGCGCATGTTCACTATCGGCCGCTCGGAAGAGGGCCGGGACATCGTGCTGCTGGCGATCGCCGACGAGCAGGGCATCCAGGATCTGGAGCGCCTGAAGGCGGCCACCGCCGCGCTCTCGGACCCTCGCAAGACCGATGCCGCGGCGGCCGAACAGCTGGTGGCCGCGGCGCGCCCCATCTATTACTTCAATGCCGCGCTGCACTCGGATGAGACCGGCTCGACCGAGTCGGTGCTGGAACTCGCCTATCGCCTCGCCGTGTCCGAGCAGCCGATGATCCGCCGCATTCGCGAGAACGTGGTGGTGCTGATCAATCCCGTTTCCAACCCCGATGGCCGCGACAAGCAGGTGGAGTGGTTCTACCGCTACCTCAAGGGCAAGACCGAGCTGGCGAAGCTGCCCCGCCAGGCGCCGCCGTACTGGTCCAAGTACGCCTACGTCGATATCAACCGCGACGCACACCAGCTGGTGCACGAGACCACTAAGGCCGTGTTCCGCATGTTCTTCGAGTGGCACCCGCAGATGGTGCACGACCTGCACGAGAGCGTGGCGCTGCTGGTGACCTGGAACGGCACCGGTCCCATCAACGAGCACGTCGATCCGCTCACCTACGCCGAGCGCCTGGAGCTGAGTTTCCACGAGGTGCAGGCGATGTCCGGGCTCGGCATGCCGGGGGTGTGGACCTGGAACTTCGGGGACGACTGGGCGCACCTGTACCTGGATGCGATCGGCACCAACCACAACTCCGACGGACGTGGCTATGAAACCTACGGCAACGGCACCGCCGAGACGCTGCTGCCGGAACAGCCCGGGGATGAGAGCACGGTCGAATGGTACCGACCGCTGCCGCCGCCGAAGCCGAAGTCGTTCATGTGGTCGGCACGCGATAACGTCAATTACAACGAGACCGGCATGCTCGCGGCCCTGGATGACGTGGCGCAGCAGTCCAAGGGCCTGCTGCGCAACTACTATCTGAAGAACCTGCACTCGTACCAGCGCGGCCTTGAGACTGCCCCGTACGGGATCCTGATCCCCGACGGACAGGGCGATCCGGCACGGGTTTCGCAGCTGGTCGCGCGCCTGCTGTCGCTCGGCATCGAGGTGCACCGGGCCGCCGCACCGCTCACCCTGAAGGAGGGCAACTTTCCCGCCGGCACCTACGTCGTGCGCCTCGACCAGCCCTACCGCGACTACGCGGTGGACCTGCTGTCGCCGCAGCTGTATCCGAAGGACGCGCCCGAGGCATACGACGATATTTCCTGGGAACTGCCCGCGCACTACCACCTCGCGGTGATCGCCACCGCCGATCCGAAGGTGCGCGCCGCAAACCTCACGCCGCTGACTGAGGCCCCGCGCGTACAGGGTCAGGTCGCCGGTGCCGGGCCGGTATTTCTCCTCAAGGACACCGGCCAGGAGGGGCTGCTCGAGGCGCGCTTCGCGCTCGCGCGTTTCAAGGTGGCGATCGCCGAGCACCCCTTCAGCGCCAATGGCACCGACTATCCGGCGGGCTCCTGGATTCTCGCGCCGCAGGCGGGCCTGGCAACGGCGGTGCGCGATATTGCCGGCCGCCTCGGCCTGGACTTCGTCAGCACCGCGACGGTCCCGGACGTGCTCAGGCATGAGACGCCGGTGCCGCGGCTGGGGCTGTGGGTGCCGTGGGCGGACACCGACACCATCGGCTGGGCGCGCTATACGCTCGACCAGCGGCACATTCCTTATGTCTACGTGCGCGATGAGGACATCCGCGCCGGCAAGCTCAAGGATAAATACGACGTGCTGCTGTACGGGCATGTCGACCTCGAACTCGCCGAGCAGATCGAGGGCCTGTACAAGTCCTGGGGGCCGATGCCCTACAAGAAGACGAGCAGCACGCCGAGCTTCGGCACGCCGGCCTCCTCGGACGACATCACCGGCGGCATCGGCTACAGCGGCCTGGCGCAGCTGCAGCAGTTCGTGAACTCCGGCGGCCTGCTCATCACCCTCGGCAACGGCTCCATGCTGCCGTTGGAAGGCGGCCTGGTCCGCGGCATCCGCCGCGAGGCCGGCGGCGTGCCGCGCAGCACCCAAGGCGGCGGTGCCGCGGCCGCGGCCGCCTCCCAGAGCGCCATCACCAAGACGCCCGGCGCGCACTTGCGCGTGTCCTTTGCGCGCCCGGAGCATCCGATCGCGTATGGCTACGCGCCGCAGACGTACGTGTTCCGCCAGAACTTCGCGCTGTATTCCATTCCGAGGCGCTGGCTGCGGATGGCGTACTGCACGACCTGCCTGGACGGACCGGTGGACCGCAGCAGCATCGTGCTCGAGTGGGGCGACAGGGACGGCGCGCCGCTGGTCGTCAGTGGCCAGGCCTGGGGCGAGGAGAATCTCATCGGCCGGGCGGCCATCATGGATCTGCATGCAGGTGCCGGCCACGTCATCACGTTCAACTTCAATCCGCTGCACCGGGATCTGAATCGTGGTGATCAGCGGCTGCTGTGGAACGCGATCATCAACTGGCGGGCGATTCTCGCTGCGCCGTGACTCCGTACGCCGCGGGTCATCAGACCTCGCAGCATGTCGGCACGTTCGTCCTGACTCTCTGGCGCCCGCTAGCCCGCCGCGAGGGTCTTGACATGTGCCGCGGCGCTGCGGCCGAGAGCCTGCAGGTTGTAGCCGCCCTCGAGCATCGAGACGATTCGATGCTGCGAATGGCGCGCAGCGAGCGCCATCAGCTCACGCGTGAGCCAGACGTAGTCGGCCTCGACCAGCCCCATGCCTCCGAGCAGGTCCTCGCGATGGGCGTCAAATCCGGCCGAGATCAGGATGAGTTGCGGCTTGAACTGCTCGAGCGCAGGCCGCCAGTGCTCTTCAAACACCTTGCGCACGGCGCTGCCATCACTGCCGGCGGCGAGTGGCACGTTGATCATGTTGGGCGCCGGGTTCTCCGTGCCGCTGTACGGGTAGAACGGGTGCTGGAAAAAACTCGCCATCAGCACGGCCTGCTGCCAGGGTGCGCCGCTGAACATGAGCTCCGTGCCGTTACCGTGATGCACATCGAAATCGATGATCGCGACGCGCTCGAGACCCTTCTCCTGCACGGCATAGGCGGCCGCAACGGCGATGTTGTTGAAGATGCAAAATCCCATGGAACGACTGGGGGTCGCATGATGCCCGCACGGGCGCACGGCACAGAATGCGTTCACGGCGCGCTCCTCGAGTAGCTCGTCGACCGCGAGCAGTCCTGCGCCCGCCGCGCGCCGCGCCGCGGCCAGACTGTACTCATTCATCGCCGTATCCGGGTCCAGTTGCAGGTAACCCTCCGCTGGTGCCTGCTCGAAGATCAGATCGACGTAGGCTGCGCGATGCACGCGCTTGAGGTCGGCGTCTGCAACCAGCGGCGCCTCCAGGCAGCGCAAGCTGTCGAGCAGCCCGCCGGAGCGCATTTCCGCGTTCACCGCGATCAGACGCTCGGGCGCTTCCGGATGCCCAGGCCCCATCTCGTGCCGCAGGCAGTCAGGGTGCGTCACGTAGGCGGTAGTCATGATCGTGCCTCCGTAGGTCGGGTGGTGGCCTGGAGTCGCCGACGGTCAGTCCGCTCGCGCGGCACGCTTGCGGGCAGGCTGCATCGTGCCATGGCGCAGCGGCACCACAGCCGCCTGAGGCCTCATCGCCGGCCGCCTTGAACGCGGTAAGTACTCTTTCCGGGCGTCCGCTCACCACCTAGGTTGCGGCCGGAGCACCGGCAGGTCCAGTCTCACAGAGAAGATCCGTCGTGCCGGCGCGCCCGCAAGCGGCGCGCCACTCCCCCGGAAGCTGCGGCGAGTTTAGAACCGATAGTTGATACCCGTCGAGAAGCCCTGCGGGCGGCAGCCGCCCCAGGTCGTCGGTCCGGCGCTGCTGCCGTCTGCGATCACCGTGTTGGTGCCGTCATGGCAGTCCGTCGTCAGGCCGCGGCCACCGGCGCCGATGTCGTAGTGGGCGTTGCCGTGGTTCACGGTTACTGCCCAGTCCGCATACCAGTAGACCCGCTTGTCGAAGTGGTGCTTCCAGGCCGCGGTGAACATGTCCGCGGTGTTCGCTTCCGCGAGGGGGTTGTAGTTGTGTTGTCCGCCCGGATCCCCCGGGGTCTTGCCGGCGTGGGCCCAGCCCACGCTGATGTTGTCGGACGAGCCCAGATCCTGGGAGAGCGCCAGCCAGGTGCCGTCGCGTTGCCGCTCATTCTGGAACTCCAGATTCGACGGCAGGCTACGCGTCATGTGTTCCCAGATCCCGCTCACCGCCAGGCCGAAGCCGAACGTGTACTGCGCTCCGACCTTGAACGCCGCCTCGTTGCCGATATCGTTCAGGTACGGAGGCGTGCCACCGGCCGCGCTGGCCCAGCCCGGGAACTCTGCAACCAGGGCCTGGTAAGTGCCGCAATCAAGAACTCCGGTGGGATCGTTGCAACCGCCGTCGGGAGTGACGCCCGCAGAATTCAGCAGCGCGGCGTAGGTGGTGCTGTTGGACCCGATGCCGTCGCTGTTGCGGTTCACGTCCTTGTGGAACTCGTACGCCACCGTGGCGTAGAACCCTTCATGCTCGAACTCCAGGTCGACGCTGTAGGCATCGCCGAAACCGCCATCGTCGCACTGGAGCAGAAGGTTGCCGCTGCCCGGAATGTTGCCGCCGCTGCAGTCGGGCGAGCCGGCGGACTGGATCACGTTGTCGTAAGTGCGGTTCTGGCCGGGCGAGATCAGGAGGTTGAAGCTGAACATGTTGGCGAACTTCGGCGAGTCGTACTCGATGGAGTGCTCCAGACGGGTGCCGAACTCGACGCGGTTGTCGCCGCCGGTGTTGCCCATGACGACCGCGTAGTCCCCGAGCATCCCTGAGAACGGGTTCAGCCGGTCTGTGGATTTCTTGTAGGGTGAATAGAAGGTGCCGAAGCGCAGGCGGCCCCAACCCTTGTTCTGCAGACCTATGAAGGTATCGCCCGAGCCGATGGCGCCGGTGGTGGTATTGGATTGCTGAACGTACGAGGTCTTCAGACCCGGCGAGGCCGTGATGGCAAGGGAGGCTTCGAGCTGATAGACGAAGTTAAAGTCCGATTCGGCAATCTGGTAGTCGCCGCGATAGCCGATCGTGGACTTATTAGTGGAGAGGGACGGTTCCCAACCCACCTTGCCGACCGGAGTCCCCTTGGGGTTGTTGTAATCAAGCCCAGGCCCAAGGCCACCGTTCTCGATGTGATAGGCGACCATGTCCTCCATGCCCTTGGTGGTCGCATCCAGAGACACGTCGAGCGTGCCGTAAAAGCCCTTCAGGAACTTTTCGAATTTCGGTTCTGCCGGGGCGGCGGGCTTGGCCTGCGCCACCGCGGGCGCCGCAGGGGCCGCCGTTGTCTGCTGTTGTTGCTGCTGCTTCAGGGCCTGCAGCTGCCGATTCAACTCATCCAGGCGCTGCTGCATTTGGCGCATCTGTTCCTGCATGGCCGCGGCATCGGCTGCCGGGTCTGCAAGGCTTCGCCCGGGGTAACCGGTAAGAAGCAACGCTGCTGCAAGCACCGCGCCCACGAGTTTGGACGCTCTGGAGTCAATCATGGCAAATCCCCTTACGTGTGAGACCAACAAGTCTTCAAGCGGTTGTTTTCGGCGCTCGTAAGAACCCATTCATCGCATCAGGATCCGGTTGCCGCGCCTTCCTTACGGGGCTGGAATGAGCCCGGCGCCGCGGGCCCATCGGTACTTGGCGCCCAGCACGGCAACCGGGATCTCGGTGGAATAGGCATAGGCGGGAATGCCGTGCTGGTACAGGTACTCTGCCGCTTCCTCCACCTCCACATCACCGGCGAGCGATGCGACGACCGGCTTCTCGAAGCCGCGCCCGCGCATCTCATCCACCACTTCGACCATGAGACGCGCGAACACCATGGGCGGGGTGATGATCGTGTGCCAGTAGCCGAGGATGAGCGCGTGGATGCGCTCGTCCTGCAGACCCAGGCGTACGGTGTTCTGATAGGTACTCGGCGGCTCGCCGCCGGTGATGTCGACGGGATTGCCGGCTGCCCCGAAGGGCGGAATGAACTTGCGAAAGGCCGTGTCAAGATCAGGCGGCATCGCCATGAGGCTCAGGCCGTTGTCTACGCACGCATCCGAGAGCAGCACGCCGGAGCCGCCGGCGCCGGTGATGATCACGACGTTGTTTCCCTTGGGCGTGGGCAGCACGGGAATGCCGCGCGCGAAATCGAGGAGCTCGCGCAGCGAGCGGGCGCGGATGACGCCCGACTGCTTGAAGACGTCCTCGTAGATCTTGTCGTTGCCGGCCAGCGCTCCGGTGTGCGAGCTCGCCGCGCGCGCGCCCATGGAGGTACGCCCGGCCTTCAGGACCACGACCGGTTTTTTCTTCGACACGCGTTTCGCAGCCTCGGCGAACGCCCGACCGTCCTTCAGGTCCTCGCAGTGCTGCGCGATTATCTCGGTATTGTCGTCCTGTTCGAAGAAGATGAGCAGATCATCCTCGTCGATGTCGGACTTGTTGCCGAGTCCGACGATCGCCGACACGCCCATGCGGGCGGAGCGCGAGAAACCGATGATTGCCATGCCGATGCCGCCAGACTGCGAGGACAGTGCCGCCTTGCCCTTGACGTCGTAGGCGGTGCAGAACGTGGCGCACAGATTCTTGGGCGTGTAGTAGAAGCCGTAGATGTTGGGCCCCATGAGCCGCACGCCGTACCTGCGTCCGATCTCGACCAGCTCGGCCTGTCCTGTGACATTGCCGGTCTCGGCAAATCCGGAGGGGATCAGTACCGCCCCCGGGATCTTCTTCTCGCCAACTTCGGTCAGGGCCTGAGCGACGAATTTGGCGGGAATCGCGAACACGGCGACGTCGATTTCACCCGGCACGTCCTTGACGCTCTTGTAGGCCTTCATGCCCAGGATTTCGGCCGCGTTTGGATGGATCGGGTAGATCTTTCCCTGATAGCCGCCGTTGATCAGGTTCTTCATCACCGAGTTTCCGATCTTGCCGTTCTCGGCGGACGCACCGATCACCGCCACGGCGTCCGGTTTCATGATCCGGTTCATCTGCGTAACGATCAGTTCCTGACTGGGCCGATGGCGTGCCGGGGCTGGGTTGAAATTGAGCACGATGCGTACATCGGCGGCGACCGCGCCGTGCTCGGAGGCGAACACGGGGTTCAGGTCCATCTCTGAGATTTCGGGGAAATCCGCGACCAATGCGGACACCCGCTCGATCATCGTGGCTAGGGCGGCGCGGTCAACGGGCCGGGCACCCCGAACGCCGCGCAGGATTTCTGCCGCAGCGATGCCGTCCATCATCGAGAGCGCGTCCTGCGTGGAAGCGGGCGCGAGGCGGAAGGTGACGTCCTTCAGCACCTCCACCAGTACCCCGCCGAGGCCGAACGCGACCAGCTTGCCGAACGCCGGGTCCGTGACCGCGCCGATGATGACCTCCTGGCCGCCAGCCAGCATCTGCTGTACCTGCACGCCGAGGATTTCTGCTTTAGGGTCGTATCTGCGCGCGTTGTCGATGATCGTCGTGTACGCCTGGGTGGCCTGTTCCGCCGAGCGGATGCCAACGAGAACGCCGCCCGCCTCGGTCTTGTGCAGGATCTGCGGTGAGACGATCTTCAGTACGACCGGAAAGCCGATGTCCGAGGCGAGCCGGGCTGCTTCCGCGGCGCTGCGCGCCACGCCCTCCTTGGGGATGGGGATGCCGTAGGCCTCGCAGACGCCGCGCGCCTCGGGTGCGGTCAGCGCTGCGCGTTCGGCTGCCTTGGCCTGGTCGAGGATGCTGCGAACCGCGTTCTTGTTGATCGTCATGATCTCTCCCGGGTGCTGCGGCTAAGTCAGATCACCTTTTGCGTGCGCAGAGCAGCGATGTCTTGCGCGCCATAGCCCAGTTCACCCAGCACGGCGTCGGTGTGTTCACCCAGCAGCGGCGAGCGCTGCACGTCGGTGACGCTGTCACTCAGCTTGATCGGATTGCCAACGGTCAGGTACTTGCCGCGCGTCGGATGATCCACCTCGACGATCGTGCCGGTGGCCCGCAGCGAGGGTTCCTCGGCGAGTTCCTTCATCGACAGGATCGGCCCGCACGGGATGTCGTGCTCGTTGAGCAGTTTCATGGCCTCGAACTTGGTCTTCGTGGCCGTCCACGCCTCGATCGCGCCGAAGACCTCCTTGAGCCTGGGCAGGCGCGCGCTCGGCGTGGCGTAATCGGGATGAGTGATCCAGTCTTCCTTGCCGATAACCTTGCAGATCTCCTTCCACACCGGCGCCTGCGCTATGAAATACAGGTACGCGTTGGGGTCCGTCTCCCAACCGCGGCATTTGACGATCGACCCTGGCTGGCCCCCGCCCGAGGCGTTCGCGGCGCGGGGCACGGCGTCGCCGAAGTGACCGTTGGGGTACTGCGGGTACTCGTGCATCACGCCGGTGCGCGCGAGGCGCTGTTGGTCGCGTAGCTTGACGCGGCACAGATTCAGGACGCCGTCCTGCATGGCCGCGAGCACCTTTTGTCCGCGTCCGGTGCTGTTGCGCTGGTAGAGCGCGGCGACGATGCCAAGCGCCAGGTGCAGGCCGGTGCCACTGTCACCGATCTGCGCACCGGTCACGAGCGGGGGGCCATCGTCGAACCCGGTGGTCGAGGCCGCGCCGCCGGCGCACTGCGCGACGTTCTCGTAGACCTTGCAGTCTTCGTAGGGGCCCGGCCCGAACCCCTTCACGGACGCCACGATCATGCGGGGGTTGAGCTGTTGGATTCGTTCCCAGGTGAAGCCCATGCGATCGAGGGCCCCCGGGGCGAAGTTCTCCACCAGGACGTCGCAGCGCTTCACGAGCCTTTCCAGCACCTGCTTGCCGGCCGCACTCTTGGTATCCAGGGTTATCGAGCGCTTGTTGTGATTGAGCATCGTGAAGTAAAGACTGTCGACGTCGGGGATGTCGCGCAGTTGTTCGCGCGTCACATCGCCGGCGCCGGCGCGCTCGACTTTGATAACGTCGGCACCGAGCCACGCGAGTAGCTGCGTGCAGGTAGGGCCGGACTGCACGTGTGTGAAGTCGAGGATGCGAACGCCGTCAAGTGCCTTCCCCATACGACCCTCCTCTGGCCAAATTCACTTGTACATCGTCTGATTCTTGGTGCCGGGCGCGTATTCGCGCGGGTCCACCCAGATGTTGATGACTGCTGATTTGCGCAGCCGCTGCACCGATTCGCGTGCCCGCGCCAGTGCCGGGGCGATCTGCGCGGGAGCGCGCACTTCCTCGCCGTAGCCGCCGAGCATTTCGGCGAACTTGCCAAAGGGCACGTCGCCCAACAGATTGCCGACGTTGCCACGCTGCTCGCCGTACTTGGCCAGCTGGCCGTAGCGAATCTGGTTCATCGCCGAGTTGTTGCCGACGACCGCGATGTAGGGCACGCCGAATCGATTGGCGGTCTCCATGTCGAAGGCGGTCATGCCGAAGGAGCCGTCACCGTAGTAACAGAGCACTTCCTTGTCCGGGTTGGCGAGGCCTGCGGCTATGGCAAAGCCGGTGCCAACCCCGAGCGAGCCGAGTGCGCCGGGATCCATCCACTGTCCGGGGCCGCGCGGGCGTACGGCCTGGGCGGAGATCGTGACCACGTCGCCGCCGTCGCCGATGTAGATGGTGTTGTCGGCGAGAAATTCGTTCAGCTCATACGCCACCCGGTAGGGGTGGATCGGCGTGTTCTCCGAGTGAAACAGCGGCAGCAGCTTTTCCCCGGCGGCCGCTTCGGCGGCGGTAAGCTTCTTCATCCACTCGCGCCGCGAGTCGCGCTTGTCCGACTTGAGGCGCCCGGAAGCGGCCTGCAGCACCGCGCCGAGAATTGCCCCCGGATCCCCGACGAGTCCCAGATCGATGTCACGGTTCTTGCCCACCGTGCGGTAGTCCATGTCGATCTGCACCAGTTTGAGTTTCGTGCTGATGCGGCGCCCGTAGCCCATGCGAAAGTCAAACGGTGTGCCCACGATCACGATGACGTCGGCGTCGGCGAAGGCGTTGCTCCGCGTACGATCGAAGTGATGCGGGTCCCCCGGAGGCAGCAGCCCGCGGCTACCGCCATTGAAGTAGCCGGGAATGTCCAGGCCGCGCAGCAGCGCCACGGCTTCCTTGTGACCGCGCGCGGTCCACACCTGCTGCCCGTACAGGATCGCGGGGCGCTCGGAGTTGACCAGGATGTCCGCCAGCTTTTCGATGTCGCGCGGATCGCCGATCGAACGCGTCGAAGCACGGTAGTGACCCGGTTTCGGGACGATGGCTTTGGTGCCGTCCACCTCGCGGTCGAGAACGTCGCGGGGAATTTCGAGATAGACCGGTCCGGGGGCGCCGTTGAATGCCTCGCGCGCTGCCATCGAGATCATGTCGGCCACGCGTTCGGTGCTCGGCACCGACGCAGCAAACTTGGTGATCGGCGTCATGAGGTCGACGTGCGGCAGATCTTGCAGCGAACCCATCTTGTGCTGCGTGAGCGCGCCCTGGCCGCCGATGTGCAGGATGGCGCTCTCGGAGCGGAAGGCGGTGGCGATGCCCGTCACGGCATTGGTGCAGCCGGGGCCGGCGGTCGTAACGACGCAGCCTAGCTTGCCGGTCTGGCGTGCATAGCCGTCGGCGGCATGCGCCGCGACCTGCTCGTGCCGCACGTCGATGATGCGGATGCCCTCATCCACGCAGCCGTCATAGATGTCGATGATGTGCCCGCCGCAGAGCGTGAAGATCGTGTCGACTCCTTCGTTCCTCAGCGCTTTCGCGACCAGGTGGCCACCGGAGACCACGCCCGCCTCGCGGCTCTTGCGCTGCAGGGTGTCTTCGGCGGTCGTCGCCTTGGGCTGGGTGGGGACTGGGGTTGCGCTTGCCATCTCGCCTCCGCTCGTGATTCAAACCGCGGTGCACAGGGCTCGTGCCGGTACACCGCGCCTAACAGGTGATGTCCGTTTGCTGCTAGCTGGTGGTACGCGTGCCGGCAGTGCCGGCGGTTAGCGTCGTCGGCCCGGCGTTGGCCACGGCAAAGTGCCGCGCGCGCATCGGCTTGAGCACCACGAGCGCGAGGAATGCCGCGATCAGGTTGAAGGTCATGGCGATCGTGAAAACGGTGCCCCAGCCGCGGGACTTCGCAATGACGGCCGCGATCGGCACGAGCAACGCACCGGCGCCCTTGGCGGTATAAAGCAGTCCCGCATTGGCCGCGGCAAACTTGGCACCGAAGGTGTCCCCCTGGGTTGCCGGGAAGAGACTGAAGATCTCGCCGTAGACACCGAAGTACAGCGCCGTGACCAGCACGAACACGACCGGGGTCGTGCCCGCCCGGCTGAGGGTAAAGAGCGCCAGCGCCCCGAGCGTGAACGCGATGGCCATCGTGTTCTCGCGCCCGATCTGATCCGACACCCAGCCGAAGAATGGGCGGCCCACACCGTCAAAGATGCGGTTGAGCGACAGCGCGAATACCAGTGCCGGCATCAAAAAGCCAAAGAGCGCGACGGGCGTCTTTTCGATGCCGAAATCCTTCGCGATCGGTGCCATCGAGGCGGCCATCGTGAGACCGCCGGCCGCGATCAGAACGAACATCAGGTACATCACGTAGAACACCGGGCTGCGCATCACCTGCGCCGGCGTGTAGCCAATGGCCGTTTGGTTCGCCTTCACTTTCGCCCCCACCAGCTGCGGGGGCGCGACCAACATGCCCCACGCCATCACGAACACGATTGCGCCCTGGAGCAGTCCGAAGAACAGGAAGGCGTGCTGGTAGCCGTCGGCGTTGATCATCTTCGAGATCGGCGCGATCGTGAGCGCGGCACCGGCGCCAAAACCGGCGGCGGTGATCCCGGCCGCCAGGCCACGCCGGCCGGGGAACCACTTCAACGCGTTGCCGACGCAGGTGCCGTAGACGGCTCCGGTTCCGATGCCGCCGATGGCGGCCGCCACGTACAACGTCGTGAGGGAGTCCGCGCCCGAATTCATGACCCACGCAAATGCCACCAGCACCGCGCCGCCGAGCACCACCCAGCGCGGGCCGAAGCGATCGACCAGGTAACCTTCAACCGGAACGAGCCAGGTCTCGATCAGCACAAAGAGGGTGAAGGCGACCTGGATCGCCGCGCGTCCCCAGTGGTACTTGGCATCGATGGGATTGACGAACAGCGTCCAGCCGTACTGCAGATTCGCCACCGAGGCCATACAGATGACCCCGATGACCAACTGCACCCAAGGATTTGCCAGCGGCGAGCGTGTCGATTGAACGGAACTTGCATTCGCACTCATGGACGTTTCCCCCTCGATGTTCTTGAACTGCGGACTTACACGACTCGCCTCAGGTGACGTAGCCCACGCGCCGGTGATTCCCGCTTGCCACGGAGCTGCGGCGCTCCGTTCAGCGTTGAGTAGGTAACTGGCGATTTGAGCCGGCGCGCGTGCACGCGGCGGCCTGCGGCGCGTGCCCGTTGTGGACAGCGCGGCTGATGTGTTGCACCGGCTGGAGGAGCTTCGCGACGGCGACGGCTGGATGCGCTCGTAACGGCGAGCCGGCACGGCGGTCGCAAGACAAATACGCCGCGCAGAACGCGGCGGCAGCAACACTTAGTCACCCGGACACCCCCTCGATGAGCCGTGGATCACGACCCGATCCGAACGCGTACCGATCAGTTACCCGTGTGCATCACTGGTATAAGATATATTTGACGATTAAATTTCGTCAAGCGGGAGGCCGCACCTCCGGGGGAAGGGGCGAGACCGGTTCGGGGACGCCCTGGCGGCCTGGCAAGGCTGTAAAATCAATTAAATCAAGAACCTTTGATGAGTCTCGAGGGGCCGTACGTGTCCACAGCAGGCGGTTTTCTTGATCTTGTGGCGGCGCTCCAGAATTAGCGTACCATTAGGGAGTTATCTCATATATCTAGTGCAATGATCCTTTGGAGGAGATTCAGCGTGCAAGCGTTTGGTTTTGCGTTCTTTACTGTGGCCTCGATGTCGCTCTACCTGGGGCTGTCGGCCTGCATCTATGGCTGGCTTCCGCAGCGATTGCTGCAGTGTGCGCAACGACATGGGCGTTTCCTTGGCCTGGGGCCACGGGAGCGATTCGTGCCCGGCCGGCCGGCGAGCAATGCGACGCCCGGCGCTCTCAGCGGCTGCCTGCAAGCCAATGCGGCGTGAATCGCGCACTTCGCGACGCACGCCCACGGCAATGGAGGGGCCGATGAAGGTCGCGGTCAAGACCCAAGCGGGCGCGGCGGCGGCCACGCGTGTTGCGCCGCTGTCTCTGGCGCCGCTGAACGCGACGAGTTTGCGCACCCAGGTGTACGGGCTGCTCAAGGCGGCGATAGCCGACACGGACATCTACAACCCGCAGCAGGAGCTGCGGCTGGACGAGCGCCAGCTGATCACGGCGCTCGGCGTCAGCCGTACTCCCATCCGGGAAGCGCTCTCACTGCTGGAACAGGAAGGTTTCATCCGCACGGTGCCGCGCCGCGGGATCTTCATCGTTCGCAAGTCAAAGCGCGAAATCATCGAGATGATCCAGATGTGGGCCGCGCTGGAATCGATGGCGGCGCGGCTTGCGACCCTGCACGCGCCGGACGAGGAGATCGCCAAGCTAAGGCATCTGTTCGATGAGTTCCTGCACTCGCCGCCGTCCGAGCACCTGGACGAATATTCCGACGCCAACATTGCGTTTCACACCGAGGTAATTCGCCTCGGTGGTTCCCAGGCGATTATCGACGCCACGCGCAATCTGCTGCTGCACGTACGTGCCATCCGTCGCGCCACGATCAGGCAAAACGACCGCGCCTCCCGATCCATCATCGATCATCTTAAGATCACCGAGGCACTTGAGAGGCGCGACACCGAGCTGGCGGAGCGTCTGGCGCGGCAGCACACCCTTGGCCTCGCCGCGCACGTCGACCGTAACTGCGACTTCCTGGGCTAGTGCAGCACTAAGCTCCTCATGGCACGGTCGCCCGCTTCCTAGCGGGAAAGCGCGGTTCCCCATTGGCCGAGCGTAGTTGCCGGACCGTGCGCCACGGCACCCAGATAGAGCGGGTGAGCAGCGATCGGTACGCTGGCGTCGAACGCGCGCGGTATCACTGACTCCAGGGCTGCGTGGACACCGGCATGCGCCGCCGCCGCTTGCAGTGCCTCGCGATCGACCAGCACCGGCGTGCCCGAAGCGGTGCGCAGGTAGATGCGCCCGCTCGCCTGATCGGCGCAGTTGAGCTCCCGGAATGTCTCGATACATCGCTTTAGGAACCCGGCGTTGTACTCGGGCGCGAGCAGTCGGTGGTCCGGGTACAGGGTCGCGGTCGAGCGCGCTTCGACGTTCACGCGCTTGAAACGCTCGATGTCCAGCATGCCGTTGACGTCCAGCAGGTTGAACGTGTCGTTGGTGCCGAAAGCAACTACCCGCGGCAGCTCGCCGAATGGCACGCTGTTGTCCAGAAACTCGAACTGGATGCGTTTATCGGCGCGCCGCACCCAGGTGAAGAACAGGTCGGGCAATCCGGCGTACGCCTCGACACTGTGTGCCAGGGTGTCGTCGACTGCCTTGTAGCGACCCACTTCGAGCCCACGCTTCCATGCGCGCTCCACCAGCTGCTCCGGTGGCGTGATCATAAAGAACAGGTACACCGTGTGGCCAAAGCGCGTCAGCAGATTGCTGCCGGCCTCGTCTGAATGCGGCGCGAAGCTGTCGAAGCGGAAGCGGTCGATCAGCAGGTGGGGCATGTCGCCGCGTTCGTGCTTTCGCGCCATGTAGCCATCGAGCTTGTGGTCGATGATCTGCAGTTCATCCGCGGTGAAGGCGCCGGCGTACTTGTGAGCCGCGCCGAGGCTCGCGTAATCGAGCAGCTGTTTGCGCCAGATGTCAGGGCTGATCAGCGCAAAGTCGCTCCAACGTACGCCGATATTGCCGGCCAGCCGCTTCTGCAGGGGCCGCAGCGAGCTCTTGCCGGAGGCGGATGCTCCCTTGGTATTGATTACCACGGGTCGCTCCTGACGAGGCAACAGGGGATAGCCTTCACGCGCGGCGGCCTCGCGCAGGATGGGATCCAGCAACTGGCCAAGAGCCTCGCTGCCGTAGGTATTGCACGCAAGATCGGTCGCGATTCCCTCGATCAGCTCGGGCGTACCCCAGGCGCCACCGTGCGTGGCAAAGAGTGCCGACCACACCTGCGCCAGCGAGCGATGCGCGGCCGCTTGCAGCGCATCGCCGGTGCTGCTGGCGACGTGCTCGCAGGCGGCGATGTGCGGCAGGCCCCAGCTCAGGTGTCGCGGGCCGTCAGGTGGCTCACTGTGGCGCGGTGCGAACCGGCGCGACCAGCGCGGCCGTTGCGCGACTGCTGCGGCAGGTGCAGGGCCGCAGGTGGAGAACGCGACGTGAATGGCTTGCGCAAGAGTGCTGCGGGTGCGGGCGAAGGCGGACGTAATTGCCGGCAGCTGCGGCTCGAGATAGCGCTTCATGATGAGGCTGGTGATGCCGCGGAAGTTGATTCCAAGGTCCTCGATCCGCGACCCGTCCGGTACTGAGAAGTCGGCGGTGATGCGTATCAGTAGCTCGTGCAGGATCAGACGTTGCGGCCGGAAGGCGACCAGCTGCACGGCTGGCAAGCCGGTGAGCAGCTGCAGTTCGGTGACCGCAGACAGGTCGGTAAAAATATTCTCCGGCCGGAAGACCGTGCACAAGTGACGCAGCTCCACGGGCAGCTGTGAAACGATACCCGGGTTCCAGGGCCCGCTTTGCGCGCGGGCCGCGTCGCTCGCTGGGATCATGGCAATCGGCGTCCCCATCGGTTGAGAAGTATCCGCCGCCCGCGCCGCCACTGGCAACGCAGCGTAGCTGCGGGCGCCGACGTGTGGCGGCAGCCTGCGCCGAGCGCACCAGCGCCGCGCCCACGGCGGCAACACGCATGCGCGGCTACCCTGAAGAGCGCGGATCGCAGCGACGTGCGCACCCGCATCCACAGCGACAAGGGGCCATTCAACGCCCGGGGCGGTACGCCAACCTCACGGGGATCACGCTCAGCGGTGCTTGTTGTGGAACGCCGTCATCCACCGGCGGGCGATGCCGGCCGTGTGCCGATCCGCGACACCGCTCAGGGACGCCGCAGCGAGGCGCCCAGGTAGCAGCCGAATTCCGTGACGAAATTGACCGAGACGCGCGCGTGCACGCGTCCCTGACGATCGAGAAATTCCGCCTCGTCGTCATGCGGCACGAGCGCGCCGTGCCACACGTTGGGGTGCAGGTACAGGCCACGCCGGCCGTCGCACCAGAAGGTGGTGAATGACTCGGGCTTCACGTCATCGCCCGGCAGCGCGAGCGGCACCACGAAGCTCTTGCCGTTCAGCGGGAAGAACAGCTGGCCGCCGTCGGGGTGATAGTTGGCGCGCCAGATGAGTGCGCGCTCGCGCACCTTGCCGCCGCCGTGCGCGGTGGCCTCTTCGGGCCAGTTGCTCCAGCCGAAAAGATAGCTGTCCCCGACCGCGTTGTTGCGCGCGTACAGGGTCTCGCCCTGCCAGCAGAACTCGAACAGGCCTTCGGCGATGCCGCCCTGGTCGCCCGTATTCGCATCGATCGGACGCCAGCCCTGGGCCGGCCACGGCACGATCTGGATCTTGCACGCCTTCGGGTCATCGACCAGGTAGCCGTAGCCTTCCAGATTCGCCGCGCTCGCGGCGACGAGCGGGGTGTCATGGATGCGCCGCACGCCGGTGGAGGGCGTGTAGGCGAGGGCATCCGGGTTGATATCCATGGGCGGGCTTTCCGGGGCTAGCGATGCTCGGGCGCCGCATTATGCACGGGCACCCCCGGTGCGGGAATTTCCGCGTACTCGGCCTTCGTGTCGTGGCCGAGCAGCGCCACGGCGATGCCGGTAAGTAAGAGACCCGCGGCGACGAAGATCAGTCCCCAGGTGAAGCTACCGGTGGCCTCCCTGATCCACCCCACGGCATAGGGTCCGGCGAACCCGCCGATATTGCCGATCGCGTTGATCAGGGCGATGCCCGCCGCCGCGGCGGCGCCGCGCAGCAGCGCGGCCGGCAGGGTCCAGAAGATGGGCAGCATCGAGAGGGTTCCCGTGACCCCGACGGTGAAGGCGGCGACGGCAAGCAGTGCGGAAGCGTGCACGTAGGCGCTCGTGGCGAGTCCGAGGAAGCCGACCACGGCGGCGATCGCGATGTGCCAGGTGCGCTCGCGGTGGCGATCGGAATGGCGCGACCACCACACCATGCCGAAGGCGGCGACCGTATAAGGGATGGCGACTACGTAGCCCACCCTGGCGGGGGCAATTCCCGCCTGCGCGAAGATCTGCGGTATCCAGAAGACGATGCCATAAAGACCAAGATCGGCCCCGAAGTAAGCCAGGCACAGCGCCAGCACGCGCAGGGTGAGCAGCGATGCCAAGACGCTGGCGCCGGAGTGTTTGGGTGCGAGGGCCGTTTCCGCGGCGAGTCTGCCGGTGAGCCAGCTGCGCTCCTCGGGCGTCAGCCACGCGGCGTGCGCGGGCGAATCGGCAAGATGGCGCAGCGTCACGACCCCAAGCACCAGTGACGGCACGGTCTCGCTCAGGAACAGCCACTGCCACCCCGCCAGCCCCGCCACCCCGTCCAGCTGCAGCAGCATGCTCGAGAGCGGACCGCTCAGGGCGGTCGAGATCGGTATCGCGGTCATGAACGTACCCATGAGGCGCGCACGGTCCGCTGCCGGAACCCAGTAGGTGAGGTAATAGACGATGCCCGGGAAGAAGCCGGCCTCGGCAACACCGAGCAGGAAGCGCAGCGCGTAGAAGGCCGTGGCGTTGTGAATGAATGCCATGGCGCCGGCGATCAGCGCCCAGCTGATCATGATGCGCCCGATCCAGCGGCGCGCGCCGACGCGGTGCAGGATCAGGTTGCTCGGGACTTCGAACAGGCAGTAGCCGATGAAGAAAATGCCCGCGCCGAGCCCATACACGTAGGCGGAGAATCCCAGATCGCGGTGCATCTGCGCTGCGGCGAAGCCGACATTCACCCGATCGATGAAGGCAGCGAAATACAACAACCCGAGGAACGCCACCAGACGGGTGCGCACCTTGCGCAGGGCGGTGACCGCGGGTGGGTGTGACAGGGCGGCGCTCCGGTTGCGGGACCAGAATATCGGTGCCAGGTGCCCGACCGCGCCACAACCGGGCGACGCTGAGGCGCCTGCTGCAGCTGGTCGGGCGAGGGATCAGACCTTGGCGGCGGCGACCGCCTCGATCAGTGGCACGAAATCAGCGAGCGCGGGCGTCTTGAGCCCCGCCACCTTGCCCTGGTCATCCCAGCGGCGCACGCGCACCGCTTCGCGGTACCAGGGCTCGCGCTCGAAGCGCGTTACCTCCTCCGTCACCATCGGTCCCCCCTGCAATTGCAGCGTGTGGACCGAGGCGGGGCTGAGCTGCGAGAAGTAGTGCGGGTCGGTGGCGCACAGGTAGCGCTTGGCCGGCACGTGCAGTCGCACCGGCTCGGAGACCGAGGCCGGGAAGCGCTGGGCGAGCCAGCGCGCGCCGCTCACCTCGTGGTGCGCATCGCTGGTCCAGTCCTCGATCGCCTCCGGAACCGTCTCGAGCAGGTGGCCGACGTCGTGCAGCAGTGCCGCGACGATGAGCGTCGCCGGCGCTGCCTGCACCTGCGCGAAGTGCGCCGCCTGCAGCCCGTGCTCGGTCATCGAGACGCGCTCGCCGAAATACGCCCCCGAGCCGCGTGCGCCATAGAGCGCCAGCACTTCCGCGCCGATGCTCATGGGCTCACCGCCGGGCCCGCAAGCCTGCGCCGCAGCAGCGCCGCCTCGCTGTAGACGCTGTCGCGCGTGAGATAACAGCCCTGCAGGTGCCGCGGATGGCGCGCGGAGGAGAAGGCCGTGCGCCCGTGCAGGACCCGCTGGTTGTCGAACACGACCAGCGTGCCGGAATCCAGCCGCGTGCGCAGCTGCCAGCGCGGCTCCTGCAGCAGCGCGGCAAAGCGCCGGTAGGCAGCGTAAAAGCGCGCCGCATCCGCGCCTGCGATGGCGAGCGGGGCGATCGAGCGGCTGTTGTAGTGCACGGCGGCGATGGCACCGCTGGCGCTGAGCTGGATCAGCGGCCGCTCCGCATACAGCTCGGCGTCCTTGGAGCGGTACAGGAACGGGATCGCGGTGCTGGTGAGCTGCCCGAATGCCGCCGGGTCACTGGTGCGCAGATGCGCGGCCAGCGCAAAGCCGTCGGCGAACACACTGTCGCCGCCTTCATTGGAGGCGATGAGCGCGTGCAGGGCCTGGAAGCCGGGCACCGGATCGCGGTAGGGGTTGTCGGTGTGCAGCCCGAGGCCGAGATCGGAGTAGGCCAGGTTTTCCGGCTGCGGTACCGAGCGCACGTCGAAGGTGAGTCCGTAATTGGTCTCCAGCACCCGTCCGATGAGCGGCACGGTGCTTAGGATCGCGCCTTCGCTCGTCGGCACGCCCTCGAGGAACGCCAGTCCGTCCTGCAGCAGTCGCGTCAGCCACGCGAGCCGCGCGGCCGCCTGCCCGCGCAGCGCAGCGAAGCTGGCCCACGCGAAGTCGCGGCGTGCATCGAGCGCGCCGCCCTCCAGCCAGGTGCGTACCGCCAGCTCGGGACGTCGCGGGGCCCGCCCCGGCGCGTGCGCCGCGAGCCACGCGAAGCTGAAGGTGGCGGCGCGCGTCTCGCCCTCGAAGTCGACGCGCACGCCGCCGTTCTCGCGCGTCGCGGCGCGGATGCGCGGGTGCTCGGGGAGGTCCGTGATGTCGATGAGGCGCTGGCCGCTGTGGGCGTCGCGGTCGCCGGCGAGATTGTCGCGCAGCCAGAGGCTGGAGAATTCGCTGGCGCCGCCGTCGGCCCATTCCACGGTGAGCAGTTCCGGCGTCGCCTTGATGCGCGGTGCAGTCGCTTCGCTCATGCAGCAGATCTCGCAGCTTTGGTGGTCAGGACGAAGAGCACGCCCGCACATACTGCCGCGAGTGCACTCACGACTGCCAGTGCCACAAACACGCCCTCCCAGCCGTAGGCGCGCGCCACGCGCGCGACCGTATCCCCGGCCAGCACGCCCCCGATGTAGCCCACGCCGTCGATGATGCCGGAGGAGGAGGCGCTCGCCTGCTTGCCGCCGAAATCGAGCGCAAAGGCGCCCCCGAGGTAGGAGTAGGGCCCGAGCAGGCAGAAGGCGACCACGCCGATCGTGATCACGGCCACCACCGCCGTGGCGGCACCGGCGTGCAGGCTCATGAGCACCAGCAGCGCGACGGCGGTGGCGCTCAGACCCAGGAACAGCAGCAGCGAGCGGCCGTTAAGACCGAGCCGGTCGCTGAGCCAGCCGGCCACCAGGACCGATACGGCGCCCACGGCCGGGAATATGGCGCTGAAGCCCGCGGCGCGGCTGACGCTGAACCCGGCGTGGTCGTGCAGGTACACCGGCGTCCAGGTGTTGAAGGTCTCGCGGATGATCGTGCAGGCGAAGGACAGCAGGCACACCAGCAGGAAGGCGCGGCTGCGCAGCAGCGGCCGCAGCAGTGCGCCGATGCCGGCGGGCGGCGCCTCGGTGCTCGCGAACAGGTTCTTGGGATTCGGGATTGCCTGCGGATGGCCTTCGTCGATGCGGGACTCGCGCAGCAGCAAGAAGTTCGCGGCCAGCGTCACGGCCGCGACCAGTGCGGCGAAGAAGAACAGCGCCCGCCAGCCGTAGCCGTGCTCGATCAGCAGCTGCATCTGCTGGCGCGCCAGCGCATCGCCGACCAGGTAGCTGATGCTCAGGATGCCGAGGATCGAGCCATAGGAGGTGTAGTTGAACCACTTGGAGGACACCTTGACCAGCCCGGCCCAGCCGAGCGACTGCGTCAGGCGGTTGCCGATCCACGCGAGCGTGAACAGCGGCAGGCCGCCCGCCAGGCCGAAGAGCGTGGTGAAAAGCGCGGCGCCGCCGACACCGATGAGAAAGTTGCGCCGTCCGCCCCAGTAGTCCCCGAGCCCGGTGAGGAAGAACTTGCCGAGCGCGTAGGCGAACACGCCCAGCGAGGTGATGCCGCCGATGCGCACCAGCGCCTCCTCATGGCCGATGCCCTGCTTGCCCAGCTCCTCGGCCAGCAACGGTGTGGCGACCGAGAGGTCCGCGCGACAGTAGTAACAGGCCGCGTAGCCTGCGAACAGCAGCACCAGGGTGCGGATCTGCCCGGCACGCAGTGATTTGGGCGTTGCAGCCACGGGAACTAGTGCCGCACCGCAGCGGGGGCATTTCCCTGCAGGGTGATCCAGATCGGATCGGTATAGGCCTGGCGCCCGGCCTGGTCCTCGACCACGAGCGCGTACCAGCCCGGGTGCTCCCGGGTGAGCGTGAAGTTTGCGCGGGCGCGCAGCGGTGCGCCGCTGAAAGTGCGGGTGGCGGCGGTGAGGCCATCGCCAATCAGCCGCACCTGCTTGAGTCCGGCCACCGAGCCGAGCCTGAAGTTGAGTCGGAAGGGCTTCCCGGGTGTCACGTTCATCGTGCTTCCGAACATGACGGTGGGAAAGATGAGAGGACCGTAGGAAACATAGGCATGACCGTCCTTCAATCCCTGGGCGAACGCCTGGGCGGTTACCGGGCCCTGCAGGTGGACGAAGGTGCGGATGAGGCCTGACTGTTCGTTCCACACGTCGTGGGTGTCACTGCCGCCGCTGAGGTAGTAGCGCCGGCCGGAATTCCACAGCTCCCACATCCGTGACAGCACCTTCGGGTCGTCCTTGGGTACGTTCGAGTTGATCTCCACCAGGTCGAAACCCGGATCAAAGCCCCCCGGGGCCACTCCGGCGGCGACGCTGGAGAAGTAACCGTACGGGATGAAGGGATGGTTGGCCTGCACGATCAGGGCTCCCTCGCGGCGCGCCTCGGCCAGCACATCCGTGACCGACGCCGTACTGGTGTCGATCTGCACGCTGGCGCCCGGCAGCAGCGGGTAGGCGTTGAAGTGGCCCCAGGACGGGGACAGCTCGACGCCGGGGATGAAGGCGATGCCCCTTGCGGCGGCGATCTGCCGCAGCGCCGCGTGATTGACGGTCGAGTCATGATCGCTCACGAACAACAGGTTCAGCCCCGCGGCCAGTTGCGAACGCGCCAGATCCGCCGGCGGTGTGACCGCCTCCGCCTGATCGGCGTGGTGGTGCAGGTCCGCGGCGTACCAACCCTGGGCGGGCGGATCAAACAGCGGCGTGATGGCGACTTCGGATCGCGTGACCTGGCCGGGAGCCACTTCGAGGTGCACCTGTGCAGCGCGCGCCAGCACGCCGGCGCCCGAGGCGACCGCAAAGCGGTAGCTGCCGGGGGCGATCGGGATGGCGACCTGACCGCGCGCCTCAAGTTCGGTGAAGAAGGTCTTGCGTCCGAGAAACTCCACCAGCGGCTTCTCGCCCTCGGCAATGCTGATGCGCGCATCGAGCGGCGCGCCGCTGGCGGCGTTCACCACGGCGAACTCGATGCGCCCCGGCGCCCTGAGGTCCGCGAAACTGCGGGTCTCGGTGCCGCCGGCCACGACCGTGACCGCGGCCGCGCTGCTGCGCGAGTAGTTGCGGCCGGTTGCATAGAGGGAATAGTCGCCCGCGGGAAGGCGCATCTCGTAGGCGCCATCCTGTCCGAGCGCCCAGCCGTAGGGCTTGCCGCTCTTTTCGACCACGACGACCGGTGCGGCGAGCGGCCTGCCATCGGCGCTGCGCACGCTGCCGCGCACCACGCCGGAGGACAGCCCGCCCTGCTCGATCTCGGCCGCGACCACGGGCGCGAGATCGCCGCGGGCCCCGACCTGCAGCCAGCCGGAGAAGGAGCGGCTCTCCCGCGGGTTGAGGGTATGCAGCAGGAACAGGTCACGCGAGTCGTCGGCGACCTGGTCCATGTACGGAGCATGCAGTGTCACGGTCCAGGCGGCGTCGTAGCCGCTCACGCGCCGGGCGAGAGCGCCGTCGGCCCGGCCCGCGCTCAGGCCGGCAAGGCCGGGCACCGCGAACAGGAACCCGCTGCTCGGCCAGAGCGTCAGACCGGAGAGCAGGTCCTTGAGCGGCGCCTCGCCCTCGTTGGTCATCGTGGTACGGATCTCAATCCGGTCGGAGTTCTCGCGCAGCGTGTACACCGTGCTCAGGCGCACCTTGCCCCAGTCGCGCTCCGAGCGGATGCGCACCTGGCTCGGTCCACTTTCGAGAACCTCAACGTGCTGGTAGGAGTTGGGCCACGCGGACCAGTTGTTGGGTATGAAATCCGCGAATACGACGCAGTCGTGACCGATCTGTCCGCCCTCCACCGGGGCGATATCCACGATGGCGCCCCGTGGCACGCCGTAGGGCGCCGGGGACTGCACCGCCAGGGCGAACGCCAGATGCTCGTTCACGATGGTGAGGTCGCCGGCAGCGCGCGCGCTGCCGCCCGGGATCGGGGTAGGGCCCTTGATAACCCGCACGGCAGCGTGCGCGCCGCTCAGTGGCGCGAGCAGCGCGAGCGCCGCCAGCAGGGCAGGCCTGATACTCGTCAAGATACCAACCTCGCTTTGCGTCGCTTCTGGGACGTGGCTTCCGCGCAGTGCGCGGAAAGTTGCGGGCGACGTTCGAAAGTGGGCCGATACTAGCCGACAGCGTGCCGCGAATCACGCCGCCGCGCATCGCCGCCGGGTGCGGGGCCGGCGGCCGTGCAGGGCGGGCGAGGAAGGCGCGCTCCCGCGCACGCGGCGGGGGCGCTGCCATGCGCGGCCTCACCAGCGATGATAGTAGCCGCCGCCGTACACCACGACCGGCGCCGGGGCGACGACCCCGACGCTGACATAGGCGCGCCGCGGTCCGACCGGGGCGACGACACAACCGGCCACGGCGGCACCGAAGCTCAGGGCGATGAGCAATTTGACAATGGCACGCATGGCAATGGTCCTTTCATATGTACCTGCAACTTCAGAACGCGCGCGGGGCGTGGCGGCTGACAGCGGCCGCCGCGGCGGCGGCAACGGGCAGGGTCAGGCGGTGTTAAGGCGTGGGCGCGCCGGGCGTATCATCGGTGTCCGATGACCACCTTGCGTCAACAGCTGCGCAACAACAGCGTCGCACTCATCAGTCTCGTCGTGGCGCTCACCAGCCTCGCTTACAACACCTGGCGCAACGAGCGCACCGAGCACAACCGCAACATCCGCACGGCGACGTTCGAGGTGCTGACGAAACTTGCCGAGTTCGAGCGGGTGGTGTTCCTGGCGCAGTACGACCGCGACGCGCACGGTGGCAGTCCCCGCACCGGCTGGACGTACGTGCTCGTGATCCGCGACCTGTCGGCCCTGGTGCCGGCGCCGGTGCCGGCCCGAGCCGAGGAACTGCAGACGGCCTGGGCGGACAACTGGGAATCGCTCGGCAAGGATGATGAGACCGCGGTCAACCGCATCGACGAGGCGATCGGCAGGATGCGCGAGGCCTCGCTCGCCACCCTGATGTCGCTGCGCTAAGGGGCCGGCGGACTCTCGAACACGAAGAACCGCGATTCGCTGCCGTCGGGTGCGAACCGCACCAGGCGCTCAAAGCGCAGTCCCACGCGCTCCAGTATGCGGATCGAGCCGCTGTTGTCCGGCGCGGTGATGGCGACGATGCGCTTCAGACCCAGTGACTCGACCGCGAGCCGCATCGTTGCGCCCGCCGCCTCAAGCGCATAGCCCTGGCGGCGCGCCCGCGGCAGCAGCGCAAAGCCGATTTCCACGTCCGGGTGCGTATCCCGCCGCAAGAGGCCACACATTCCGAGCGGGTGCCCGTCGGCTTTCCGCTCCACTACGTACAGCCCGAATCCGAAGCGTGCGTAGCTTGCGCCCGGGCCCTCGGCGATGTAGCGCCGCGCGTCCTCGAGGTTGTGCACACCGCGGTCACCAATGTTGGCGATGAAGTCAGGATCGCTCATCAGTTCGAGCACGAACGCGGCGTCCTCACCGCTGAGCCGGCGCAGCCGCAGGCGCGCGGTCTCGGCGACGCTCAAGCGCACACTGCCGTGCCATACAGCAGCGCGGCAGGGGCTCGGCTGTATGAAGCGGGGATGGCGAACATGCGGCGATTATTGCGTACTATGAGCCCGCTTCGCACTGCCGAGGACCGCCATGATCACGCTCTACCACCGGCCGAAGACACGCTCGTCGCGGTTCCTGTTCCTGCTCGAGGAACTGGAGGCGCCGTACCGCGTGCAGCTCGTCAGCGTGCGCCAGCGCGATGGCAGTGGCGCGATCGATCCTGCCAACCCGCACCCGCACGGCAAGGTGCCGGCGATCGCGGACGACGGCAGCGTGGTGTTCGAATCCTCAGCGATCGCGCTCTATCTCACCGACAAGTTCACCAAGAACCACCTCGGGCCGCTGGTGGGTGAACCGCAGCGCGGGGCTTATCTCTCGTGGCTCGCGTACTACGCGGGCGTCTTCGAGCCCTCCGTGCTCTCCAAGTTCATGAAGGTGGCAGTGCCACGCGGCACCGCCGGTTGGGTGGAGCTCGAGGAGGTAATGCCCGCAATCCTCGCCCGACTCGCCGCCGGGCCCTACATGCTCGGGGAGCACTTCACCGCCGTCGACGTGCTCTTTGGTACCACGTTCGCGCAGTTTGCGCAGAGCGGACTGCTGCCCCAGTCACCGCTGATCGATGCCTACGTGCAACGGATCGTCAGCCGCCCCGCCTTCGCCCGCGGCATGGCGCGTGATGCCGGCTAGGAAGTTAAGTAGAGCCTGCAGCCCGCACACTTCACCCACCGGGGGTGCAATCGTGAGCGCTAGCGCCGTCACGCCGCCGACGTACTGGCACGAGATGGACTCGCCGGTGGGTGCGCTGCTGCTCATCGGGCACCGCGATGCCCTGACGCGCGTGCATTTCCAGGCCGGTCCACAGCCGCTGCGCCCGAGCGCGGAGTGGGTGCCCGCGGCCGGCCCGTTCGCGCAGGTGCTCAGTCAGCTCGGGGAATACTTCGCGGGCACCCGGCGCGTTTTCCGTCTGCGGCTGGCGCCGACCGGGACGCCGTTTCAGCTCGCGGTGTGGCAGGCGCTGCGGGAGATCCCCTACGGGCAGACGACTTCGTACGGGGAACTGGCGCGCCGTCTGGGCCAGGCCGGGGCGGCGCGCGCGGTCGGCCTGGCTAATGGTTCCAATCCCCTGCCGATCATCGTGCCCTGTCATCGCGTTATCGGCGCCGACGGTTCCCTGACCGGCTTCGGCGGCGGGCTCTACATCAAGCGCGCGCTGCTGGCGCTCGAGGGGGCGGCGTGCGCCACGGACCTCTTCAGCGCGCCCCGTCCCGCCAATGCGGGTGGGGGCGTAGCGCCGGGGGACGCAACTCGCGCGAGTGGCTCCTGATTTTGGCGTAGCGGCGGCCCTTGCACGCCGGCGACGTGGTGTTACTTTGCGCAACGGCGCTGCGAACCTCGAACGGAGCGGACGGTGCAGACTCAGATCCGCGCACATAGCGACTCTCCCCCCGCAAGCACGGAGCCGCCGCCCGCTGTGGCCGCCGGGGTTTCGCAGCGCCCCTGGTTGACCGTGGCGCTCGCGGGCCTGCTGGCCGGGGCGGGGGATCTCATCTTTGCCCTGGTGTTCTACGGCTCTCAGGGAGCCACGCCCGCGCGGATCCTGCGCGGTATTGCCGCGGGGCTGCTCGGCCACGACGCGCTCACGATGGGATCCTGGACCGTGGCTCTCGGGGCCGCGCTGCACTTCTTTACGGCGGTGTGCGCGGCCTTCGTTTTCTATGGCCTGAGCCGCCGCGTTCCCTTCCTCACCCGGCGTTGGGCGCTCAGTGGCGCCGCCTTCGGCGTGGGGATGTTCCTGTTCATGCATTTCATCGTCATTCCGCTGTCGCGGCTGCACTTTCACCTGCCGACGCTTTACAACACCGTGGGCGAGCTGGGCTCGCACATTTTCCTCTTCGGCATGGTGATCGCATTCGGGGTCGCGCGCGCACGGGCCGCCGAGCCAGCGAGCACCAGCCGCGCGGCATGAGCTGGCGCGCACGGTGCGCCGCTGCGGCCCTGATGGCGGGCGCGGCGGGCGCGGCGGGTGCCGCCGGGCCCGCGACACCGGCCGGCGGCGCGTGCGCCGCTGCGCCCTACCGGCAGCTGGATTTCTGGCTCGGGGACTGGGATGTGTTCGACGTGGCAGGCGGCGCGGCCGCGGTGGCCCACGCGCACATCACGCGCCTGCTGGACAACTGCGTCTTACACGAACTGTACGAGTCTGCGGACCCCGGGGGCCTGCGCGGCGAGAGTTTCAGCCTGTTCGATCACAGCCGTGGTGTCTGGCACCAGACCTGGGTCACCAATCGGGGCCAGCTGCTGCAGATCGAGGGCGGGCTCAAGGATGGGCGCGTGGTGCTGCAGGGCGCCTACGTGGCCGGGGACGGGCGGCGCACGCAGCTGCGCGGGGTGTGGTGGCCCGAAGGTGACACCGTGCGCGAGCGCGCGGAAACCTCGACCGACGGCGGGCGCACTTGGCAGCCGGCCTTCGATCTGATCTTCCGGGCGCACCGCGGCTAACGCGCCCCGGTCTCGGGCGCCACGCGCGTCCACAGCAGATCGATCCCCTCGCGCCGGTCGGCGAAGCCACTCACCTGTCCGTCGGCAGCCCGCGTGAAGATGCGCCGCGTACGCGGCCGGCCGGGAGTGAAGAAGACATCGCCGCTTTCCGGAAGCAGGACCTGGGGCGCGCGGCCGGTTCGCTCGGCGAGCAGATGATCGCCGTCGCGGCGGATGCTCTGACGGGTCGCGGCACTGAGGCTGTAGTCACCTTCGTAGTCCGCCAGTCGCGGGGCGCTCAGTGTGCCGCGGGGCGGGTCCTGCTGGATGGCGAACACCTGCGCCGCAGCCAAGCGCCAGCCTACGGCGCTGCGGAGCCAGGTATCGCTGCTGCGGTAGCGGGCATGCAGGGTCTGCCCCTCGATGATCTCGTGCTCATCGATGATGTAGGTAGTCACGGCGAAGGTGCCGAACGCGTGGCATTCGAAGGCCTCCACGGTGATCCAGCCGGCGTAGCCGGCCGGCAACGGCTTGAGGTCTTCGAGCACCGCGGCGCGGGTCTTCACTTCATTGTCTTCGGTGACGTATACGAAGCGCGCATCGGTGTAGTGCGCCCACACCGCCCGCTCCCCGGGCGCCGCGGCATCCATCAGTGCCTGGGTCGCCTGCCTGAGTGTCGTGGCGAGAGGCTCGCCGGCACGCAGGCAACCGCTGGCGAGCAGTGCTGCCAGGGCGGCGGCCACTACAGGTCGCGGGGTCATGCTCACATCGACTCCTTCGGGCGCACGGTCACGGCGGGGGCACTTGCGCCAAGGTTAGGAAGCGCCGGTGGTATCCTCAAGAACCGCATGGGAACCACTCCTTGGTACCACTTGAGGTTGTGTGAATTTACCCCTCGATGGGCAGGGTGCCCTGTATGAACAGCTCGCGCGCGCCCTGAAGGGCGCGATACTCGACGGCCGTTTCCTCGCCGGCAGCCCGCTGCCGGCGACGCGTACCCTGGCACGCACGCTCGGACTGTCGCGCAATACGGTGCTCGGCGCGTACGAACTGCTGTGCGCCGAGCAGCTCGCGGTCGCCCGCGGCGGTTCCGGTACCCGGGTGGCCGACGTCGGCCGGCCGCGCACGCGCGCCCCCGCGCGCGCGGCCGCCGCGGCCCCCTCGCGCTATGCCGCACGCGCCCGCAAGCTCGGACCGGTGACCCTGGGGCTGCTGCGCACGCGCGTGCGTTACAACCTGCAGTACGGCGAGCCGCTGCTGAACCCGCGGTTGTTCAATTCCTGGCGCACCAAGCTGGCCGCCGCGGCGCTGCGCACCGCCCCCGGTTATCCCTCGCCGGCCGGCCTGCCGGCACTGCGTGCGGCGATCTGCGATTACCTGGCCCGGCGGCGCGGGTTCGTGTGCACGCCCGAGGAGGTGATCGTCGTCGGCGGCACCCAGCAGGCGCTCACGGTCGTCGCGCGCGCGCTGCTCAACGAGGGCGACACCGCGGTGCTCGAGGACCCCCATTATCAGCTGGCAATGAATGCGCTGCTGGCGCACGGGGCGCGCGTGGTGAGCGTCGCCACCGACCGCGAGGGCCTGATAACGGCGCAGCTGCCCGGACGCGCGGCGCGGCTCATCTACGTCACGCCCTCGCACCAGTTCCCCTCCGGAGTGGTGATGTCGCTGCGGCGCCGCATCGAGCTGTTGCAGCTCACCGAGAAGCACGGCAGCTGGATCCTGGAGGACGACTACGACGGCGAGTTTCGCTACGGCGCGCGCCCGATCGCGGCGCTGCGCTCGCTGGACGGCGGTGAACGCGTCATCTACGTGGGCAGCTTCTCCAAGTCGATGTTTCCCTCGATGCGGCTGGGCTACATCGTGTGTCCGCCCGCGATCCGTGATGACCTCTTCATGGCCAAGCGGCTGGACGATGGCGGCTGCTCCGCGATCGACCAGGCCGCACTGGCGGCGTTCATGCAGGGACGCCAGTTCGACAAGCACCTGCGCCGCTCGGTCGCGGAGCTCGACCGGCGGCGCTGCACGCTGCTCGAGAGTCTCGAGCGCTATGCCCGCGAGCACGTGCAGGTGGGCGAGGTGCAGGCCGGGATGCACGTGATCGTGTGGCTGCCGCACCTCACGTACGCACAGTTCGGGCGCCTCATCGAGCAGGGCCTCGCGTGCGGCCTCGGGCTGCATGCGGTGCATCCGTACTACCGGGTGCCGCCGCCGTACCCGGGGCTGCTGGTGGGTTTCGCCGGCCTGTCCTGCAACCAGATCAAGGCGGCGGTGGAACTTCTGGGGCGCTGCCTCGGGGATATCGCCTGAAGCGCATGCCGCTTGCATCCAAAAGCCCCCGGCCGTGCATCTCTATCGGCATGAACGATGGAGTACCGGTCATGAAGACGCAGGCAGGTCCGTTCTTGCTTACCGCGCTCGCGCTCGCCCTGGCGCTGCCCTTTGCCGAGGGCTCGGCCGAGCACCCGAGCGAGCGCAGCTACGTCGTGGCGCACGCTCCTGCCGGTGGCCCGGGCGCACAGAGCGCTGCCGTGCGCACCGGCAACACCCTCTACCTCGCCGGGCACCTGGGGATTGATCCGCACACCGGTGGCATCCCGGCCGACCGGGCGACCGAAGCGCGCCTGCTGATGGACGGGGTGCAGCGCACCGTGGCCACGGCCGGACTTAAGATGGACGACCTCGTGTCGGTAACGGTATTTTCTACCGACCTGTCCCTCATCGAGACGTTCAATGCGGTCTACCAGGGCTACTTTCGCGGCCACTACCCGGCGCGCGCCTTCGTGGGAGCGAGCACGCTCACCCGCGGGGCCCATTTCGAAATCACCGCCGTGGCGGTCAAACCGCCCCACCTGCAGCTGTGAGGGCCGCACGGGCGCTGCGCGCCAATGAGGCGGCGCGAGTTCTCCGCGGCGCTCGTGGGCGCCTGCGCGGCGGCCGCGGCGCTGCCGCTGCGCGCCTTCGCCGCCGATGCCGCCGGGGTGAGCGAGCAGGCGCGCGCGCTGTACCGCAAAGCGCTGGTGCTCGACTGTAATTCGGGCCCTCCGGGTGCGGACACGTTGCCGCTGCCGCAGGCCGACCTCGACATGGCGCGCGACAGCGGCATCACTGCCGTGAAGCTGTCGCTCGGTGGCATCAACAGCGGTTTCGCGGACACGGTCGCCGAGATCGCCCTGGTGCAGCGGCTCTTCGAGGTGCATCCGGAGTACTTCACCGCGGTGCGGGTCGCCGCGGACCTGGAGCGCGCCAAGCGCGCCGGCCAGCTGGGGATCATTCTCTCGTTCGAGAGCACCGACATGCTCGGGGACAAACTCGAGGCGTTCACCACCTTCCGCAATCTCGGCGTGCGTGTCATGCAGATGTCCTACAATCGCAAGTCACCGTTTGCCGCCGGGGTCATGGAGCCCGCTGGCGGCGGCCTCACGCCGCTCGGGCGCGATGCGGTCAAGGAGATGAACCGCCTCGGGATCGCCATCGACCTCAGCCACGCCAACGCGGCCACCACCAGCGAGGTCCTTACGCTCTCGAGCCGCCCGCCAATCATGACGCACACCGGTTGCGCGGCCGTGCACGCCCACCCGCGCACGAAAACCGATGCGCAGCTGCGCTCGCTCGCCGCGAAGGGCGGCGTCGTCGGGATTTTTGATCTGCCCTACCTTACCGCCTCCCCGCATCAGCCCAATGTCTCCGACTACATGCAGCATCTGGTGCACGCGCTCAAGGTCGTCGGCGAGGACCATGTCGGCATCGGCAGCGATGTGGGCATCGAGCCCTTCGACACCAGCCCGAAGGGCATGGCGCAGTTCCAGAAGGAGGAAGATGCCCGGCATCAGGCCGGGGTGGCGGCGCCGGAGGAAGACCGCCCGACCTACGTCGAGGGTCTGAACACGCCGCTGAAGCTTGAAATAATCGCCGACCAGCTGCTGCGCCGCGGCTACTCAGCGAACGTCACCGAAAAAGTGCTGGGCGCGAACTTCGCGCGGGTGTTCGGGGAGATCTGGAGCGTCTAGCAGGCGCTCATGGCGCGCCGCCGGCCTGTGGCGTCAGCCGCGTGTCGGTCGCGATCCAGTTGGTTTCCCAGGTGCGGCCGCCGTCGGCGGAGAAGGCCTGCTCGAAGCGGCAGGACTGCGCATCGATCTGCCTGATCCGGAAGCGCACCAGGATGCACCGGCCGGCGAAGGACTCCTGGTCGAAGAATTCGCCGACGCCGTCCTTGAATTCGCCGATCGTCGGCTGGCTCAGGGTGCCGCTGCTGCTGTTGGAGAAGTTCAGGCTCCACTGGTGCGAGTCCGGGTTATACAGGCGCAGCGACAGCGCCTGTATCTGTCCCGAGGGCCCACTCACCTGAAGCTCCACCAGATTGGCGCGCCCCGCCCACACCGGGCGCACCACCGAGGTGCCGTCGAGCTCCACCCAGGTGCTGGAACCACTCAGGGGATGCAGCAGGCGGCGCAGGTGCGTCTTCCAGGTGCCCATCTCAAAATCAAAGTCGTGCTGTCCGTCGCGCGCTGCCGCGGCCGCCGGCTGCTCGGCGTGACTGGAATAGCAGCACAGCCCGGCAAGCGCCGCGGCTGCTGCGAGCACGGGAACCCTGAACCTGCCTGTGCGCATCGGGATGCCTCCGGGCCAGAGTGGCGCGGGCGGATCATGGGCCGGAGGCGTCCAGGCACCAAGGTCCACTGCGCGGCGTTTGTCTGGGTCCACCGCGGCTGCGGCGCGCCGAGGCGACGCGAGCGACCGGGCTCACAAGAACGCGGTCCACAGCGTCACGGCGGCCGCGCCCACGACCATGATGCGGGAATGCTTCAGGCGCCACGGCAGCAGCACCCCGGTGCCGAAGCCGGAAACGATGGTGCCCAGGATCGAGTACACGCCCCGCACGCCGAACGAGAAGCCGCGCGCGTGCTCGAGGCGCGCGGCGAGCCGTGCGGTGAATTGCGCGTCCGCCAGCGGTTCCGCGGCACTGGCGAAGCGGCGCAGCAGCTGCGCATCCAGTTCATTGTGCATGAGCTTGCTCCTTGAGCGGTTCATAGGCGTCGAGCAGCGCGCGCAGGCGCTCCCCGCCGCGGCGAATGTGCGACTTCACGGTGCCCAGCGGCAGGGCGGTGAGGGCGCTGATCTCCCCGTGGCTCATCCCCTCGCTGTAGGCGAGCACGATGCACAGGCGCTCATCCGGGGGGAGTTGTGCGAGTGCCCGGTCCAGATCCAGTTGCTCGTCCGTGGCCGGGGCGCGGCCAGGCACCCCGGCGAGTTCCTCGGCCGCGCTCGCCATGGGCAGTGCGTGTGCGGCGCGTACGTGTTCGAGCCAGGTGTTCACCGCCAGGCGGCGCAGCCAGGCGCCGAAGGCGGCCACGGAACGCAGCTTCGGCAGCGAGCGCCAGGCCTTCACGAACGCCTGCTGGGCTAGGTCATCGGCCAGCGCAGGATCGCGACTCAGGCGGCGCAGCAGATTGCGCAGTGCCGACTGCCGGCGCCGCACCAGCTCGGAGAACGCCGCGGCGTCGCCGCTCATCGCGAGCGCCACGACGGTTGCCTCGGCGACCTGGCCGAGCGCGAGGCTAGGGCGACTGGAAGTCACACTTCCGGTCCGGGGGTCCCTTTGTGTTTCTGCACGATGCGCGCGGCGATCACGAGCCCCAGACCGATGCACAGCATCAGGACACCCCCGCCCAGCACCGGCCAGAATGCCAGCGGGGCGATGTGGGCCAGGAAGAAGGCGAGCAGTCCCACGCCGATGCCGGCGGAGATGACGATGACACCGGCGACCCACAGCGCGAGCGGATTGATACCCTTCTCGTGCGCCGGCGCCATGAGACGCTCGACCACAGCCGGATCGAGCTGCTGGCCCTTCTCGATCGCCGCCCGCAGCGGCTCGAGCGACAGCTGCCGCTTCTTGTAATCCCCGACGATGCCGGCGACGGTCGCGATGGCCACGAAGACCCAGAACGCGATGGCGACGGCAAAGGGTCCGAAATCTACCATGGGGTGCTCCTAAGGCAACGAATGTGGTTGCCCGTATAGATGCGTTGCTGGGCGGTTTTGGATGCAGCCGGCCCTAGCGGGCGGTGTCGGCGAGGGCGCCGAGCAGCACTTTGGCGAATTCGGGGCCCTTGCCGGCCTCTTCGTGCTTGAAATACACGAAAACGTCGCCGCGGTCGGCCGCCGTCTCGTTGATCACCCGCGCCCAGCGCACCAGGTCCTCGCTCGTATAGCCCTCATCCCGCAGCCGGAAGTAGGCGTAGTCGGCGGTCAGCTCCACCGGGGTTGAGAACTTCTCGCTATCGGCGATGCACAGGGCAAGGTTGCGGGCCCGGAGGCGCGCAAACACTTCCGGGTCCATCCAGGAGGCGTGCCGGAACTCGAACGCGGCGCAGGTGCCCGGCGGCAGCAGCGCCAGGAAGCCATCGAGCGCGGCGAGGTCCTTGCGCAGGTAGGGGGGCAGCTGGAACAGGATCGCACCGAGCTTCGGGCCCAGGGTCGCGGCGGTTTTCAGGAAGTAGCCGAGCAGGTCGGCACAGTCCTTCAGCTTCGCGATGTGGGTGATGCGCTTGGGTGCTTTCAGCGTCAGGCGGAAGCCTGGCGGCGTCTCCGCGTCCCAGCCGGCGAGGATCTTCGTGTTGGGGACGCGGTAGAAGGTGTAGTTGATCTCGACCGTCGTGAGGCGCTCGGCGTAGAACGCCAGCATCTTGGCGGCTGGCATCTTCTGCGGGTAGAAGCTGCCTTTCCACTCAGGATAGTTGTACCCGGACGTGCCGACCCAGACTCTCATGCCGGGCGCGCTCAGCGACCCTCGTTGCTGACCAGGCGCCGGTATCGCCCCAGGTGGCGGATGGCGTGCTGCGGCTTGCCCATCGACTCGTACAGGCGCGCGAGGTTGTAATGGCAGTCGGCGAAGTCCGGGTCTTCCTCCAGCGCGCCCTGGTACGCCTGCAGCGCCGCGCCCGCGTCCCCCAGATCCTCCAGCAGCACCCCCTGATTGAAGAGCAGCAGCGAATCGGCGCCGGCCTGGCCGAGCGCGCGCTCATACACGTCGGCGGCTTCCTGGGTGCGACCGGCCTCATGCAGCAGCCTGCCGAGGTTGGTCCAGGCCGCAACGTTGCCCGGGTCCGCCGCGACCGCCTCGCCGTAGGCCGCGAGCGCCGCGTTCACGTCGGTGCTCTCGAGGGCGAGTGCCTGGGTGAACCAGTCGCGTGGTGCGGCTGCGGCGGCGGCCGGGGCGGCTTCCTTGTGCTCCACCACGTGCAGCACGCCGTTTTGCACGCTGACATCGAGCCCGAGCACGTACTGGCCGCCCTCGGCGTGCCAGCGTGCCTGCCCGTCGCGCACCACGACGTGGTCGCCGACCGCGCTGATGGCCAGGCCCGAGAGTGGCACTGAGTCCGGCAGGTCGCGGCGCAGGGACTCGAGCGAGCGGCGGATGCGCTTGGCAGGGATCTTGGCCTCGAGCAGCGCGCGGGCGGTGCGCAGCACGATCAGGTCCTGGAAGGAGAAGCGATACTCGCGCCGCGGACCGCGCTCGGGAGTTACGAAGCCGGCGCGGATGAGGCTGCGCGTCGTCGCCGGCGCGAGCTGCAGGACCCGCTCGACGTCCCGCACACTGTAGGACTGCACCGTACCTCTCGGACGCGTGAGCGCACGCTAGGCGTTGCGCTTGCTCGCCTTGCGCGCGACCTTCGCCGGCTCCTCGGCACGCTTGGGTCCCTTGCGCGGACCCAGGCGGTTGACCTGCGCGCGGGCGCTCTCGGATTTCTCCAGGCTGGCGCGCAGCGCCTCCATGAGGTCGATGACCTTGCCTTCGCCCGCCGGGGTGGTTTCCGCCACCGAGATCTCCTGGCCCTCGACCTTCTTCTGGATCGCCGCCTCGATACGCCCGCGCAGCTCATCCTTGTATGCCTGGGGATCGAACTTGGGCGCGGTCTGCTGGTCGATGAGCTGCTGGGCGAGCTTGAGCTCCTGGGGTTTGACCTCGGGCTTGGGGATGTCGACCTCGCTCGCGCTGCGCACGTCGGCCGCGAAATGCAGCTGCTGCATCGCGAGCACATCCCCGATCGGCCGCAGGATCACGATGTAGGCCTTGCCGCGCGCCGCCCAGTGGCCCACCCCGCAGCGGCCGGCCTGCTTCAGCGCCTCGACCAGCAGTCCGTAGGGTTTGGCGGCGCCCTTGTCCGGGGCGAGATAGTAGGTCTTGTCGAAGTACACCGGGTCGATCGACTCGATCGGCACGAACTCGGAGATGTCCACCGAGTGCGTACCGACTTCCTCGAGTGCCTTGATCTCCTCGGGAGTGAAGCGCACGTACTGATCCTTCGCGAACTCGTAGCCCTTCACCATCTCGTCGCGCTCCACGACGACGCCTTCCTTCTGGCAGATGTACTGCTGCCGCAGGCGCGAGCCGCAGGTCTTGTGCAGCAGGTTGAAGGAGATCGCGTTCGCCGACTGCGTGGCGGTGTAGAGCTTCACCGGAATGGCGACGAGCCCGAAGGACACCGTCAGAGAGCCAATGGAACGTGCGGCCATGAATGCACCTGCGGTTGCGGACTACTTCTGAGGATCTACGCCGAAAGCCTTCGTAAGGCTCTGTTTTATCTCAAGTACATCATGCCACCGGTCGCCTGTCTTTTCCAAGCGCGCCGGTACGTCCTTGATTGTAAAGTCCATCGGCTCCGCCGCCTCCAGTTCCTCCCATGTTAGCGGCATCGAGACGGGGGCTCCCAACACCCCGCGTGGCGAATACGCCACATTCAGGGTCTTGCCGCGCACGTTCATGTTGTAGTCGATGAAGATCTTGTCGGTGCGCTTCTCGACCGCCCACTCCATGGTGATGTCCCGGGGGTGCGCGCGCATGACGTGGCGTCCCACGGTCTCGCAGATGTGCCGCGCCTCATCGAAGGTCACGGTGCGCTCGATCGGCACGAACACGTGCAGGCCGGTCTTGCCCGAGGTCTTGACCACCGCCTGCAGGGACATCTCCTTCAGCAGCGCCTGCAGCCAGAAGGCGACGCGCTTGCCGACCGCAAAACCACGCTTGTTCAGTTCCGGCTCGGCGCCCTTGGCCTCCTTGCCGGAGTAGATGTAGGGATCGATGTCGAACACCAGGTAGTCCGGATAGTTGAGGATCGAGGACTCCAGCGCTGCGAGGGAGCTTGCATACTCGGTCGCGGCGCCGGCGGCCTCGGGCAGCACCTGGGCGCGCGAGTGCCAGACGTGAAACTCGAGCGTCCCCACCTGGCCAAGCCACAGCAGCGTCGGCAGATTGTTCGCCAGCAGATAGCGATGGTGCTCGTCCTTGGAGCCGGAGAACACCGTGACGGACTCGACGAACTGCGGCAGCGCCTGCGCCCAGTGCTTCTGGAAGAAGCGCTCGCCGTTGATGCCCTCGGGCATGCGGATCATCGTGAGCGGGCGGTCCTTCAGGTGCGGCAGCATGAAGCGCGCCACGCCGGCCAGGTAGGCGATGAGATCGCGCTTGCTGATCGCCGGCTGCCGCCGCTGCGGGTCCGCCGGCCAGTAGATGCGATCGAGGTTGGTGAGCTTGAGGCGTGCGCCGGCGACGTTCAGTTCCAGGTTCTTGGCGGGATTCTCAAGCTGCTCGAGGACCTCGGCCGCCTGCGTCGCCGCCGGCGTGACGGCTGCCTCACCCAGCGGGGCCCGGGAGCGCGCCGCGGGCGCGCGGCGCGGAGTGGCCGGATCGGCACGCCCGCCGCCCCTGACCACGTCCCTGGCGTCCCGGTCGTCGCGCAGCCGCAGGAACACGGGCGCGCGCAGCGAACCCCCCGGAGTCCACTCGCTGAAGGCCACTTCGGCGACCAGTTCGGGCTTGAGCCAGGTCGTCGGGCGGTGCAGCGGCGGGGCCTGCGCAAAGGGGGAGCTCTTGCGCTCGAGTTTCGCGGCGCGCCCGAGCACGGCAGCGATGCTCTCATCCTCGAGGCCCGAGCCGACGTGTCCGGCGTAGCGCAGCGTCTTGCCCTCGTAGTAGCCGAGCAGCAGGGCACCGAGCTTGCCGCGCGCGCCCTTGCCGCGCGTGTAGCCCCCGATCACGAACTCCGCGGACTGGCTCGATTTGATCTTGAGCCAGGCGCGTGAGCGCTGGCCGCTGCGATACACGCTGTCGCGCTTCTTCGCCATGATGCCCTCGAAGCCGAGGTCGAGCGCCGCCCCGTACAGCTCCTGCGCGTTATCGGAGGCGTGGATCAGCTGCAGGTGCGGTGCCGGCAGCAGGCACTGTGACAGGTAGCGGCGCCGGTCGCTGTAGGCCGCCCCGCGCAGATTCAGGCCGGCGAAGTGCAGCAGGTCAAAGCACACCAGCACCACCGGGGATTCGCGCTGCGCGGTGGCGATCTCGGCGGGTGCCTTGAGCTGGGCGCGGTTCTGCAGTGCGTTGAACGAGGGTTTTCCCGAGGCATCCAGGGCCACGATCTCGCCATCCAGGATCATGCCGCCGGGGGGCTGGGTCGCAAGATCCGCCGCGAGTTCGGGGAAGAACGGCGTGAGATCCAGCCCGCGGCGCGACTGCAGGCGCACCTCGCCCCCGGCGAGCAGGGCGATCACGCGATAGCCGTCGAGCTTCGGCTCATAGGCCCACTGCGGATCCGACTGCGCAGCATCACCGATCTCGGCGAGCATCGGCTTCAATTCCCGCGGCATGTTCTCCGCAGCTCCGCTGGGCGCCAGGGCGGCGGCCGGCAGGCGCTGCGTCACCTTAAGCGGTGCCACCTCCTCGAGGCTCGCGCCGCTGAGCACGGAGCGGTGGCGCGCGAGCAGGTCGTTCTTGTGCGCGTAACGGTCCTTGTGCTTGATGAGCAGCCACTGCTTGGAGCCGGAAGTTCTGACCAGGGTGTAGGAGCCTTTCAGTTTCTCCCCGCACAGGAAGATGCTGAGCTTGCCGGCGGCGAGTTCCGCGCGCAGGCGCTGCTCGGCGTTCGCGCGGTCATCGAAGGAGTACTCCTGTCCCTCATCGGGAGAGTAGGCGCCGCAGTCCCACACGATCACGTTGCCCGCACCGTACTGCTTCGCCGGGATGACGCCTTCGAAGGAGGCGTAGTCGAAGGGATGATCCTCGACCTCCACCGCCATGCGTTTGTCGGCCGGATCGGACGAGGGACCCTTGGGCACCGCCCAGGACTTGAGGACGCCATCGAGCTCGAGGCGAAAATCGTAGTGCAGGCGCCGCGCCGCATGCTTCTGCACCACAAACATGAGCGGCCCGTGCCGCGCGGCCGGCGTCCGGGCCGGCGGCTCGGGCGTGCGCGTGAAGGTGCGCTTGGCCGCGTAACGTTCCAGTGCGCGCTGGCTCACGACAGCGCCTCCATCCAGGCCGCCAGGGCCGCGAGCAGCGCGCCGCGCACCTGCGCGTCCTTCTGGCCGCTGCGTGCCGGCACATGGAACGCATGGTCGGCCTCGTTCACCCAGTAAATGCGCGCGCGGGCGCCGAGGGCCGTAACCGTCTGCTGCAGCAGTGCGGGCTCGGCGAGCGCATCGCGCGTGCCCTGCACGAACAGCATCGGAAGCTGGATGCGCGCCAGATGCCGCGCGCGTTCCTGCGCTGGCTTGCCGGCCGGATGCAGCGGAAAGCCGAGGAAGACGAGTGCGCGCACGCCCGGCAGTGGCTGCAGCGCCTGCGCCTGTGAGGTCATGCGGCCACCGAAGGAGCGGCCGCCGGCAATTAGCACGCCGGGTCCGGCCAGCAGCTGCGCGCGTGCGACCGCCGCGCGCACCGTCGCGTGGCACAGCGGCGGCGGGTCCGGCCGCTTCGCGCCGCGCTCGAGGTACGGGAACTGGTAGCGCAGCGTCGCCACCTTAAGCGCCGCGAGCTCGCTCGCCACCGCGCGCATGAAGGGGTGCTCCATGCCGGCGCCCGCCCCATGCGCCAGCACGTAGGTGAGGCGCGCGCCGGCCGGTGCCAGCCAGCGCGCCGAGACCTGCGTCTGCGCATCAACGGTGAGGGTCAAGAGCTCGCCGACGCCCGCACTGCCGCTGCTCACGTGCGCGGCAACCTCTACTCGATCCCCGCCAGCCAGGCGGCATACGGCGGCAGCGTCAGCCGGCCGCGCGCATCGGTCGGGATCTCCACCGGGCTGGAGAGCAGGGTGCGCCAGCGGTTGCCCGCGAGCCCCGCCCCCGCGGTATTGAGCGACACGGTCTGCGTCTGGGCGGACATGTTCAGCGCGATGACCATCCCGGAGCCATCCGCCGTCACGCGTGCGTAGGTGAGCACGTGCGGGTTGTTGGCATCGAGCATGACCAGTCGTCCGGCGCGCAGCGCCGGGTCCCCGCGGCGCAGGGCGATGAGCTTGCGGTGCCAGTTGAGCAGCGACTCACTGTCGGTGAGTTCGTTGCGCACGTTCACCTTCTCGTAGCCGGGTGCCACCGGCAGCCACGGCTGTGCGCTCGAGCTGAACCCCGCGGCATTGGAGTCATCCCACTGCATCGGGGTGCGCTCGCCGTCGCGACCCTTCTCCTGCGGCCAGCCGGTGATGCCGATCGGATCGCGCACGTCCTCTACGCGCGCCGGGGTGCCCGTGGCCTGCCCGATCTCTTCCCCCTGATAGAGGAGTACGGCGGCACGCGAGGTCAGCAGCAGTGTCGCCAGGATCTTGGCGATCTCGGCGTTGTGCGTGCCATCCCCGTATCGGTCCCAGCTGCGCACGTGGTCGTGGTTGTCCAGCAGCAGCAGCGGCAGCGAGCCCTGCAGCTGGGTGGCCGCCTCGGTGAGATGGCGGCGGAACACGCGCGCGTCGAGCTTGTTGCCGAAGCCGAAGGCGGTGTCCGTCGGCAGCTGCAGTTCGTCGCGGCGCGCGCCGCCATACCAGCTGTTCAGCTGCGCTACGCTCTGCACGTAGGTGTCGCCGATCAGCACGCGCTCGTCCGGATAGCGATCCAGCATGGCGCGCATGCGCCGCAGCAGCGCGTGCGTCTCGGGCAGGTTGTTGGTGTGCGCATCGCTTAGGTTCGGGTCGCCCTGGGCATTCCGGCCGCCGAGCGCGGCCGCATCGCGCAGCTGCGGGTCCTCGAACAGCGCCGTGACCGCGCCCAGCCGGAAGCCGGCCACTCCCCGGTCCATCCAGAAGCGCATGACGTCAAACATGGCGCGCTCGACGTGCGGGTTGCGCCAGTTGAGGTCGGGCTGCTGGCGAGCGAAGCGGTGATAGTAGAACTGGCCGACGGTGGGGACGTATTCCCAGGCAGAACCGCCATAGACGCTCACCCAGTTGTTGGGTGGGCGGCGCCGCTTGCCGGCGCCCTCGGGTCGGCCGTCGCTCCACACATAGAATGGATGGGCGACCGAACCACGCTCCCGTGCGGCGTCGAGGAACCAGGGGTGCTGGTCGGAGGTATGGTTGAGCACCAGGTCGAGCAGCACGCGGATCTGGCGCTTGTGCGCCTCCGCCAGCAGGCGCTCGAGGTCGGCCATGGTGCCGTACTGCGGGTCAACGCTTTCGTAGTCCGTGACGTCGTAGCCGAAGTCGACCCCGGGGGAGGGAAACACCGGCCCGATCCAGATCGCATCCACCCCGAGCGCCTCGAGGTAATCCAGACGCTGGGTGATGCCGTTCAGGTCACCGACGCCGTCGCCGTTGGAATCCTGGAAGCTGCGCGGATAGATCTCGTAGACGACCGCGTGCTTCCACCAGGGATCCGCCGCCGGCGGCGTGCGCGGGGCGGCCTGCAGTGCCGCTGCCGAAGCCACGAGCAGCGTTCCCAGAAGCAGCCGCGCGCGGCTGAGCCATGGCAAGGGTGTTGGCCGAGTCAGAGCTGGGGGCATGCGTCGCGCGCCACTCCCGATTCGCAGGTTCGAGGTCGCCATAGTACGCGTAAATGCGCGGCAGGCCGCGCGCGGACTGCGAACTTCTGGCGCGCTTGCGGGCCTAATCAACCGGAAGCAGCATATGACACTTCACACACGAGCGGGTCCGGTCTGCCTGACAGGCGCGCTGTTGGTGCTGACGACGGTGTTGGCGGCGCCGCCGGCGGCCACCGTGAGCTACGCTCCGGCGGTGCAGCAGGACCTGCAGGATCGCTTCGGGGCGGCCGAGGGCGATGCGCTGCGCGCGGATATTCTCGCCGCGATTTCCCGCCACATGGGCAAGCTCGCCATGCCGCCCGGGACCGCGGTCAGCGTGACGGTCACGGACCTTGCGCCCACGCGCCCGACCCGCAGGCAGCAGAGCGACGAGCCGACGCTCGACCCGCTGCTGACCCAGTATCTGGGCGGCGCCGAGCTTCACGGCGTGGTACATGATGCGGCCGGCCGGGCGCTGCGCACGGTGCAGTACCGCTACTTTGCGCCGGACCTGCGCGCCGGATCCGTGGCGCGCGACCCCTGGGCGGATGCACGCCTGGCGGTCGAGGGCTTCGCCGCCAGGCTCGCGGCGGCCTGCAAGACCCTGGCGGCGGCGCCGCACTCCTGAAGCGCCCGCACGCCCGGTGCTGGCCGGGCGGCTCAGTGTGCGGCAAGCATCTCCTCGAGTGCCCGCGCGATGCGGCGCAGATGGCGCTCGATGTGCTGCACCCTGCGCTCGAAGATCCGCTCGATCGCCAGCCCGGTGAGGCAGCAGTGCGTAAAGGTGAGCGCCTCGCGCAGCCGCGCATCGCTCAGGTGAGACTCGTGGAACACCTCGCGCACCACCTGCAGGTGCGCGCGGCCCTGGCGCAGCTCCCAGGCCCGTGCGCGCTGCCGGCGCCGCCCGCGCGTGGCGCGCAGGATCTCCAGTGACACGCGGTAGTAGTCCCCCTGGTAGTGCGTCCACATGCGATTGACGAACCGCCAGGCGCGTACCGCGCGCGGGCCGCGGCGCAGCACCGCGGCCCCCATGGTGTCGATGAATCTTGCGTAGGCGAGTGCCAGGATCGCTTCGAGGATGTCCTCCTTGGAACCGAACTGGTACTGCGCCGCGCCCCAGGTCACGCCGGCGCGCCGCGCGATCCGCCCGGCCGTGGCGGCGCTGAAGCCATGCTCGCGTATCAGCCCGAGCGTCGCCTCGATGAGCCGTGCGCGGGTACGCTGGGTCTTGCGGGCCTGGCGGCCGGGGGCAGCGTGCGCGGTGCGGGTCAGGGGAGGGTCCGGATGCATGCGAAAAATATACACGGCCGCACCAAAGCGGACTAAACTAAACTGAACAAAACATTACGCGCGAAATGTTTTCGGTCCTGGCGGTGACCAAAGATGACGACCGAGGAGCGCAACAAGCAGCTGGTGCGGGATTTCTTCGCGCTCATGAACCGTGGCGACGTGCCGGCGATCGTGGCGGCCTATGCGGACGACGGCTATCTGGTCACCATGGGACGCACGCTCATCTCCGGCAAGTTCACGCGCGCGCAGATCGAGGCCGCCGCGGGGCAGATCTATGACGTCTTTCCGCAGGGCCTGACGTTCACGATCGAGGCCATGACCGCCGAGGGCGAGCGCGTGGCGGTGGAGGCGCGCTCGCAGGGCCGGCACGTTTCCGGTGCGCTCTACAGCAACGAGTACCACTTCCTGTTCGTGTTCCGGGACGGCAAGCTCGCCGTGCTCAAGGAGTACATGGATTCGGAGCGCGTGACCGACATCCTGTGCGGCGGACAGCGGCCCGCGCCGGCGCCGGGCGCATGAACGCCGGGCGCGCGCCGGCGATCGCCCTGACCTTTCCGCAGGGCGGAGCGCTGGTCGCCGGCAGCGGCAACATCGGCGGCGCGGTCGCGCGGCGCCTTGCGCTGGCGGGCGTGCCGCTCGTGCTCACGTACCAGAAGAACGCCGAGCGCGCCCAGACGCTGGCCCAGGAGCTGGGCCGCCAGGGCGCGGAGGCGCACGCGCAGCAGCTGGACTTCGGCGATGCCGCCGCGGTGGAGCGCCTCAGCCGCGAGGTGGCGGCTCGTTTCGGGCGCCTGCACACGGTGGTGTACTGCTCCGGACCCAGTATCCCGTTCCTGCGGGTGCGCGAGATGCCGCCCGAGACACTGGCGGCGCACCTGCAGGCGGACACCCTCGGCTGCTTCCGCCTGCTGCATCATGCGATCCCGGTGCTCGCGGCCGGCGGCGGCGGTTCTTTCACAGCCTGCGTCACCATGGCGAACCACCGCACGCTCGATACCGACGGACTCTCGGCGATCCCCAAGGCGGCCGTGGAATCGATGGTGCGGCAGGCGGCGTCCGAGGAAGCGGCGCACGGCATCCGGGCCAACGCGGTGGCGATCGGCTGGATCGGCGGCTTCGCGGACAGCTTTGCGCAGGCGCGCGCTTACACGGCGGCGATGAGTGGACCGGAGGCGCCGGCGACCCGGGCGCTGATGGCGCGGCTGATGGCCTGGATCCGCATGGGCCGCCCCGGCCGTGGCGACGAGGCCGCCAACATCGTGGCCTTCCTCGCCTCCGAGCAGGCATCCTACGTGACCGGCTGCGTCATCCCGGCCGACGGCGGGGCGACGCTGTGAGCGCTGCAGGCGCCGCGCCCCGGGTGGTGATCGATCCCTACGATCACCAGTTTCACTGGGATCCCTATCCCTACTATCGCGCCGCGCGCGAGCACGACCCGGTCTACTACTACGAACCGGGAGGTTTCTGGCTGCTGACCAAGTGGGACGACGTCAACCGCGCCTTTCGCGACCACAGGACCTTCATCAGCACCGGGGCCGTGGCACTGGAGAAGGATGCGAACGAGAAGCTGCCGTACCCGCTGTTCATCAGCAGCGACCCGCCAGAACACACGCGCCAGCGCGCGATCCTCGCACCGCTCATGATGCCCGCAGCGCTCGCGCCGCTGGAGGGCTACATCCGCGCCCGCACGCAGGAACTGCTCGCCCCGCAGCTGCGGCGCGGGCGGCTGGATTTTGTCGCAGACCTGGCGTGCTATCTGCCGATGGACGTGCTCTCGATTCTCATCGACGTGCCCGCCGCCGATCGCGACCGGGTGCGCGGCTGGGCGGACGACCTCATCGCGCGCGAGGACAAGCAGACCGATCTGGCCGAACGCAATGTCGCCGGTTACATGAATCTGGCGCAGTACTTCGAGTCGCACACCGCGCGCCACCGCCATGATGCCAATGGCCCGCATCTGCTGGGCGCGATGCTGCGTGCCCAGGCGCAAGGCGCCATGACGCATGCGGAAGTGGTTGGCAACCTGATCCTGCTGGCGATCGCGGGCAACGAGACGACCACCAAGCTGATCGGCAACATGGCGTACCGGCTGTGGGAGCATCCCGAGCAGCGTCGTTGGCTCATCGAAGACCCGACCCTGATACCCAAGGCGATCGAGGAAACACTGCGCTTCGACGGTTCCTCGCAGATCCTGGTGCGGCGCGTCGGGCACACGGTATGGCTGCGCGGCAAGGAGCTGAAGCAGGGGGATCGCGTCGGCCTGTGCGTGATTTCCGCGAACCGCGACGCGGATAAGTTCCAGGATCCGGAAGTGTTCGACATCCGCCGCGGCTCGCGCGATCACATGGCGTTCGGCTACGGCGTGCACGCCTGCCTCGGCGCGGCGCTGGCGCGCCTCGAGACGCGCGTGGTGTTCGAAGAGGTCCTGCGCTGCATGCCGGACTACCACATCGAGGAGGCGGGCTTGCGACGTGCGCACAATCCCAATGTCCGTGGCTTCACGCATGCGCCGGCGCATTTCCCGCCGGTGCGACCATGAACGCCCCGGCCGGCGCCGCTCACCAGGCCCTGGCGGGCGAGCCGCGGCTGCTGATCAACGGGCATCTGACCGAGGCGCGCTCCGGCGCGCGTTACCCCAATATCAATCCGGCCACCGAGGAGCTGCTCGGAACGGTCGCCGATGCCGGCGCCGAGGATGCCGCCGAGGCCATCGCCGCCGCGCGCCGCGCCTTCGATGAGTCCGCCTGGTCGACCGACCGCGCCTTGCGCCACCGCTGCCTCACGCAGCTGCGCGACGGGTTGCGCGCCGAGGCGCGCCAGCTGCACGCACAGATCATGGCGGAAGCGGGCGCCACGCTGGCGATCACGGCCAACGGTGGTCCCCAGGGCGACGGACCGATGGCGATCCTCGACTTCTACCTGGACCTCATGCAGCGCTACCCCTGGGAGGGCGAGCTGCCGGTTACGCACCACATGGGGGTGCCGAGCAAGCGCCTGCTGTGGCGCGAGGCCGCCGGCGTGGTGGCGGCGATCACGCCCTGGAACTTCCCCTTCCAGATCAACATCGCCAAGATTGCTCCGGCACTGGCAGCCGGTTGCAGCGTGGTGCTCAAGGCGGCGCCCGAGACGCCGTGGACGGCCACGTTCCTCGGCCGCATTGCCGCGCAGCACACCGACATGCCCCCCGGGGTCCTCAACGTACTCACCTCCGCTGACCGCAGCGGCCTTGGCGAGCAGCTGGTCAGCGATGCGCGCGTGGACGTGGTGTCCTTCACCGGCTCGACCGCCACCGGCCGGCGCGTCATGGCAAACGCGGCCGCGACGGTGAAGCGGGTGTTCCTGGAGCTTGGCGGCAAGTCCGCCACCATCGTGCTGGATGATGCGGATTTCAGCAGCGCGCTGCTCGCCGGCTTCGCGGTCTGTTACCACGCCGGCCAGGGGTGCGCGATCCCGACGCGCCTGCTGCTGCCGCGGGCACGCTACGCGGAGGGCGTTGAATTTCTGCGGGCCGCGTTCGTGCAGCTGCCATACGGGGATCCGCTCGGGCCCGGGCAGATCATGGGGCCGCTCGTGAGCGAGCGGCAGCTGGCGCGCGTGCTGGAGTACATCGAGATCGGCAAGCGCGAGGGGGCGCGCCTGGTATGCGGCGGCCGCCGCCCCGCGCACCTGCAGCGCGGCTACTACCTCGAGCCCACGATCTTCGCCGACGTCACCAACGACATGCGCATCGCGCAGGAGGAGATCTTCGGGCCGGTGCTGGCCGTGATCGCCTACGACGACGACGAGGACGCGGTGCGCCTCGCCAATGATTCCATCTATGGCCTGTCCGGGGCGATCATCGGCAGCCCGGAGCGGGCGCTGCGCCTGGCGCGCCGCATCCGCGCCGGCACGATGAATGTCAACGGGGCGAACTTCTTTGCGCCCGACTCGCCCTTCGGCGGCTACAAGCAAAGCGGCATCGGGCGCGAGATGGGCGTCGCGGGCCTGGAGGAATACCTGCAGGTCAAGACCGTGGCGGTTCCAGGTTGAGGGCCGGCAGCGTATGAGCCTGGCGGGGAAGGTCATCGTGGTTACCGGCGCGGCCCAGGGGATCGGCGCGGGCTACGCGCGCGGGCTGGGCGCGCTCGGGTGCCGCACGGTGGTGGCCGATATCAACGCCGCGGCCGGTGAGCGCGTGGCGGCGGCGATCCGCGCCGCCGGGGGCGAGGCACACTTCGTGGAGGTTGACGTCGCGAGCGAGGCGTCCGCGCAGCAGCTCGGCGCGCTGGTGCAGCAGCGCTACGGGAGTATTGACGGCCTGGTAAACAATGCGGCGATGTTCGGCACGCTCGAGTTCACGCCGCTGCTGAGCGTGGATCTGGCGTATCTGCACAAGGTGGTGGACGTGAACATGCTCGGCGCACTGGTGATGACGCGGGCCTGCGTGCCCTACATGCGCACCGGCGCCGCGATCGTCAACCAGTCCTCAACCGCGGCGTGGATGCATTACGACTACTATTCCTTCACCAAGCTCGCCGTCAACGGCATTACCTGCGTGCTGGCGCGCGAGCTCGGGCCACGGGGAATCCGCGTGAATGCCATTGCGCCCGGGCCCACCGACACCGAGGCGCTGCGCGCCAAGGTGCCACAGGACTATATAAAGAGCATGGTCGCGCAGATGCCGCTCGCCCGGCTGGGTACGCCGCAGGACCTGCTCAAGGCCCTGGTGTTCCTGTTGTCCGAGGATGCCGCGTGGGTCACCGGCCTGGTAATGAACGTCGATGGCGGACAGTGGATGCGCGCGTGAGGGGGTTACATGAGCGATTCCTTCCTCAAGGACAAGGTGATCGTCGTCACCGGCGCCTCCAGGGGCATCGGCCTCGCCACGGCGGTGAGCCTGTGGAAGCGCGGCGCCAAGGTGGCCCTCATCGCGCGCCGCCGCGCACCGCTGGAAGCGGCGGTGGCCGACTTGAAGTCCGAGCGCGCGCTCGCGGTGGTCGCCGACGTGTGCGATCGCGCCGCCATCGCGACGGCACTCGGGCGCGTCGTGCAGGTCTTCGGGCGCCTGGACGGGCTGGTGAACAACGTCGGCTTCCAGTTTGCGCGCCGCATCGAGCTGATGCCCGAGGCCGAAGTGCGCCAGCTGATCGAGCAGAACTTCGTCAGCGCCATATTCGCCTGCCAGGCCGCGATTCCGCACCTGCGCGCCGGCGGCGGCGGGCGCATCGTCAACATTTCCTCATCCACCGTGCGCCACGAGAACGAGTTCTCGCACCTCGGGCTCTACTCGGCGAGCAAGGCGGCACTCGAGCACTTCTCGCGCGAGCTGCGCCATGAGCTGAAGGCCGACGGCATCATGGTGACCATCTTCAGTCCCGGCGCCGCCGCAACCGGGAGCGTGGCCAACTTCGATCCGCAGGCGCTGCAGGAGGCCATGCAGGACTGGCTCACCAAGGGACCGACGTTCGACGGCGCGCTGCAGCCGCAGACGCTCGGCGAGGCGATCGCGGCATGTTTCGAGTTCCCGCCGGGGGCGGCCCCGGAGTTCGTCGAAGTGCGCCCGAGCGTACCGACTCCCAAGATGCTCGAGTCGGAGTGGCACTCATGAGGACGGCGGGGCAGCGCGCATGAGCGTCGGTTTCATCGGCCTCGGCAACATTGGCAAACCCATGGCGCGCCAGCTCCTGAAGCTCGCTGAGGAGCTGTGGGTCTACGACGTCAATGCCGCCCCGCTCGCGGAACTGGCTGCACTCGGAGCGCGCGCGGGCAGCGGGGCGCGCGAGCTCGCACAGCGCTGCCGCATCATCGGGGTGTGCGTGCGCGATGAGGCGGATGTCGGTGAGCTGCTGCACGGCGCGGACGGCTTGCTGGCGCAGCTGGCGCCAGATGCCGTGATCGCCATCCACAGCACGGTGTCGCAGGCGGCGCTGCTCATCTGGGCCGCCGCCGCGCGCGAGCGCGGCATCCACCTGATCGATGCACCGATAACCGGAGGCGCCGGCGGCGCCGAGGCTGCGAGCCTCATCTATATGGTCGGCGGGGAGACGGCGATCGTGGAGCGCTGCCGCCCGCTGTTCCTGACCTCGGCGCAGCGGATCATCCATGCCGGTCCCACCGGCGCCGGCATTCTGCTGAAGCTGTGCAACAACCTCATGACCTATGCCGCCTTCGCCGCCATCGACGAGGCGGACCGCCTCGCACGCGCCGGCGGCCTGGATCCGAAGCTGCTCGCGGAGGTCGGGCACGGCAACGGCGTCGTGACGCCGCAGATGGAGGCGTTCATGGCGAACCGCGACAGGCTCGCGGCCGCCGGGGCGGACACCCTGCGCCAGGCATTCACCCCTTTCGCGAGCCTTGCCAGCAAGGATCTGGCGGCCGCGCTCGGGAGCGCGCGCGCGCTGCAACAGGCGCTGCCGGTCACCGAACGCGTGGCCGAGGTCATCGAGAGAGTCTTCCTCCACGCACACCACTGACGGACGCAGTCATGAACCAATACGATCGCAGCGCGGGCCAGGCCAAGTTCGATGAGGTCTATTGCGGGGACCTGGGCGTGCTGGCCCCGCCGGGCACCTCGCCCTTCATCGACTACATGCTGGAGACCCTGTTCGGCGTGCTGTGGCAGGACGAGACGCTTTCGATCCGCGACCGCCGCCTGCTGCTGCTCGGCGCGCTCGCCGCTCAGGGCGAGGAGTCGGCGCTGGCGATCCATCTGCGGGCCGCGGTCAAGCGCGGCGAGCTCACCGCGGCACAACTGCAGGCGCTGGCCACGTTTCTCACGCAGTACGTGGGCTACCCGCGCGGCTCGCGCCTGTTCCGGGTCTGCAACGAGGTGGGCAGCGCGCCCGCTGCGCCGTCGCGTTAGTCGGCCACGCGCCCGCCGGCGCTTCAGCCCGGCGGCGGGCCCTCGCTCACCCGCACGAGGTCCTGCGGACGCAGCCACTTCTTGAACGCGGACTGCACCGCCGCCCCGTCGAGTTCGATGAAGTGCTGCGCGGCGCGCGTCGGCTCATCAAGCGCAAGCCCGAGGTCCGTGCGCCCGAGCATGCCGAGGGCGATCTCGGCGACACCCGCTTCGCTCAGCGGCAGCTGGCGCACGAGACACGCCTTGGCGCGTGTCAGTTCGTCGGCCGACACCTCGGTGTTCTGCATCGCCGTGATTTCCTGTGCAACCATGGCCGCGGCCTTGGCGACGTTCTGCGGGTCGCTGGCGTACTGGACCAGGTAGACGCTGCGCGTCCGGCCGGCCTGCAGCACCGAGTCGACCGAGTACACGAGACCTGCGTTCTTGCGCAGGTCGATGCTCAGTCGCGTCGCGTAGAAGCTGCCACCGAGCACCGCGTTGCCGAGCTGCAGCGGGTAGTAGTCCGCGTCGGCGCGTTTGAGCGTGAGCGTCTGCGCGAGCACCACGCGGTCCTGCACCCGGCTGGCATCGGGCACGGCGATGCTGGCCACCGGGTTGTCCGGTACCTGCGGCAGGTCGATGGTCGGGGTCGGCCCCGGGGCCGACCAGGAGCCGAAGTACTTCTCGATGGTGGCTTGCGCGGCCTGCGGGGTGACCTTGCCGATCACCACGATGGTCGCCAGGTCCGGACGAAACACGTTCTGGTAGTACGCGCGCACCACCGCCGGCGTGAGCGCGCGCACGCTCTCCGGGGTCGACATCCGCAGGCTCGGGTCGGTGCCGGGGAAGAGGGCGGCGCGCAGCGAGCGCTGCGTGAGAAATCCCGGGCTCGCATTGCGCGCGGCGACACTGAGCGCCATCTGGCCGCGGATCACCTGCAGCGCCGCCTCCGGCAGGGCCGGGTGCAGCTGGTTGTCCGCAAGCAGCTCCACCGCCTTGTCGAAGTGCTCGTTCAGGGCCTGGACCGAGAAATCCGTGCCGGCCTTCTCGCGCGCGCCGATGGCATCGAGGGCCTGCTCGAACGCCACCCGGTCCAGTCGTTCGCTGCCGTAGGTGAGCAGGCGATCCAGCAGCGGCGCGACGCCCTCCTGGCCGGTGGGTTCCTGCAGCTCGGGGCGATTGCGGATGTGTCCGTAGACGCTCACCGTGTCGCTCACATCCTCGGTCTGCACGATGAGGGTAAGACCGTTGGCGAGCTTGCTCACCAGCGGGTGCAGCGTGGACGGCGGCACCTCCAGGCGCCGCAGCGCCTTCTGTGCCCAGGGCGGCAGCGCCGTGGGATGCGCCTCGCCCAGGGAGATGGATTCCTGGCCGCCGAAGCCGCCGTGCGTGGTGACCGGCGCCCCCGAACCCCGCGGCATCATGATGCCGGTGATGGCGTGCGCCAGATCCAGGTACTTGCGCGCGACGCGATTCACGTCGGCCACCGTGACGCGCTCGATGCGCGCCAGGTCCTCATCCGGATCGCTGAGCCCGTAGAGGGCGATGGCGTCGGACCAGACCGAGGCGAGTTCGGGTATCGAATTGCGCTGGAACTGCGCGGCACTGCGTTCCTGCAGCTTGGCCGCCGCGACGAGCTCGGCCGGTACGCCCTCGCGGGCCACGCGCGCCAGGATCTTGCGCACGTCGGCCTCGAGAACCTTCGGATCATCCCCACTGGTGAAGGACAGGCCGGCGTAGGCAAGGCCTGCCTCCGGCAGCGGCTCGAGCGCGAACTCGGCTCCGGTGGCCTTGCCCTGCGGGACCAGCCCGTAGAGTTCGAAGCGGTGGTTGTTCAGAACGTCCGCCAGCACTTCGAGTGCGGCGAAATCCGCATCGCGCGGCCCGGGCGTGCGCATCGCGATCATCAGCGTGCCCGAGGGCTGATCGGTGTCCACCGTGAACGATCCCGGCTGCACCGGCCGCAGCCGCACCTGTGGCTTGGGCGGCAGTTTCTTGGCGGGGATATCGCCGAAGAGCTGCTTCACCTCGCTCAGCGTCGCCTCCGGATCGACGTTGCCGGCGATCACCAGGATGGCGTTGTTGGGCGCGTACCAGGTGTCGTGGAAGCTCTTGAGCATCGCCGCGGTGGTCTTCTGGAACGAAGGCCGCGTGCCGAGCGCATCGTGCGCGTAGGGAGTGCCCGCGAACATGCGGCCGCGCAGTTTCTCGATCAGCAGGTAGCCCGGCTCGGAGAGGTCCTGTGCGACCTCCTGCTCGATGGCACCGCGTTCGTTGTCCCACTCCTTGGCGGAGGCGAGCACTGCGCGCATGCGCAGTGCCTCGATGTGCAGCGCAATGTCCAAATCCTCCGCGGGCACCGTAAACAGATACTGCGTCATGCCCTCGCGCGTGTTGGCATTGAAATCGCCGCCCAGGATGCTGCCGATGTCGGCGAGCTGCTCGGCGCTCAGTCCGGGACTGCCACGGAACATCATGTGTTCCATCGCGTGCGCGGTGCCGGGGAATCCCGCGGGAGTCTCATCGGAGCCGGCGAGGTAATTGACCGAGGTTGCCACCACCGGTGCGAGCGAATTTTGCACCACGACCACGCGCAGCCCGTTGGCGAGCGTGGCGCGCACCACACCGGGGGCGGCCCCGGCGGCTATCCGTGCCACCCCGCTGAGTACAACGAGGGCGGCGAGCAGCGCTCCGGCACGCAGCCGGCGCCCGCAGGGGTCTTGGGGCATGGTGGGTCCTGAAATCGGTGAGGCCGCCAGTATATGCGATGGCCGCCGGTTGCCAGCTTCTGCCACAAAACATCCCCGCAATGCCTCTTTCGCATCACCTCCGCCGCTGCCCGCGGCGTTGAAGTGGTAGCCGTGACCGAAGCGGAGGGGTTCCGCTTCCGGCCGGTACCAACTCAAGAGGAGTCAGACGATGAACGCTTCAAGATCGGGGCTGCGGGCAGGGGCGCTGGGCGTGGCGCTGCTGGCGTGCGGGGCGACGCTGCCGGCACTGGCCGGCGAGGGCGGCGCACAGCCGCCGGGCGAGGGATCCAAACAGGCAAACATCGGCATCGTCACCGGCCTTGCGGTCGGTGCGGCGGCCGGGGGTCCGCTCGGGGCCATCCTCGGCGCCGCCGCCGGCGCGGTGCTCGGAGATCACTACCACCGCCAGCAGCAGACGGCGGCGGCGCTCAGTGCCGACCTGAGCAAAAGTGAGGCGGACCGTGCGCGCCTGACGCACAGCATGTCCGAGCTCGATGCCTCGCTGTCGCGGGTGCAGTCGCACGACGCCCAGCTCGGCGAGACGCTGGTGCAGACGGACGAGCTCGGCCTGGATGTCGGCTTCCGCACCAACGATGACGCGGTGCCGGTGCAGACGATGGCACCACTGCTGAAGCTCGGTGCGCTGGCGGCGACGCTGCCGCAGTCGGTGGTGCACCTCGCCGGGTATGCGGATCCGCGTGGCTCGGATGCCTACAACGATGAGCTGTCGCTGCGGCGTGCGCAGGGCGTGGCCGCGGTCCTGACCAGTGCCGGCCTGCCGGCGGCGCGGATCGTGATCGAGGCGCACGGCAAGTCCGAGTCGCAGAGCGCGGCGGGCGACCTGGATGGTTATGCCTTCGATCGGCGCGTCACGGTGCGCCTGCAGCAGCCCGTCGCCGCCGAGGTCGCGAGCCGTGAGTAGCCGGCCGGTCGAGTGCCCGGGAAGTGCGCCGCGGGGGAGGCCCGCGGCGCACGTTCGCGCTAGAATTTCCTGGCGTGAATACCTGTGCGGGACAGCCATGAGTAGTACCTCCATCGTGCGCCTCGACGGCGCGGTTGAGCCGGACGTCTCGGAGCCAGGCGCCGATCGCCTCCTGTCGGGCACCCCGGAACTGCAGGTGCGCAACTTCTTCAGCGACCCCACCCAGCAGTTCTTCGCCGGCCGCTGGTCCGCCACGCGCGGCAAATGGCGGGTGCGCTACACCGAGAACGAGCTGTGCGTGATGACGTCCGGGCGCGTCGTGATCGAGAGCACGAGCGGCGCGCGCAGTACTTTCGGGGCGGGGGATGCGTTCGTGATCCCGGCGGGATTTTCCGGCACCTGGGAAGTGCTCGAGGACTGCTCGAAGATCTACGCCATTTTCGAGGCGCACGGCTGATGCGCCGGCACGCCTATCAGACATAAGACGCCATCCGCTTGACGGCGGTCGCAGATTCGCGACGCCTCGCTTCTCCACGGCGCCCCCCAGTGTGAACGTACGCCCGTTAGGTCGTAGTTCGCTCGTACCGGGAGTGTGTTGTGGAAACAATCACTGTAACTGCCTCGCGCAGTAGCGGCATGTTCAGCCTATCGGAGATGGAATTGCTCGTGGGCAGCGCGATGGTCGTCGTCGTGCTCGCTTGGATGGTGCTGGCGCGCATGCGTCGCGACCGCGACGAACCGCACGCCTGATTCTGCGCCGCTGACGTCCGGGACGCTTCCCCGCGTCCCCTTGGGTCTTACGAGCGCGCGTGCAGCGCGCGGCCGCCGGCTATTGGCCGCGCAACACTTCACTGAGCGTACTGAACATCTGGTCGATCTGCGCCGGTTCGACCACCAGCGGCGGCGACAGGGCGAGAATGTCGGCGCTCTGCCGGATGAGCACGCCGCGCTCGAAGCACTTCAGGTAGACCTCGAACGCCCGCGTCCCTGGCTTGCCAGCCAGCGGTTCCAGCTCCAGCCCCAGGATCAGCCCGTAGTTGCGCACGTCGATGACGTGCGGCAGCCCGCGCAGCGCGTGCGCGGCCTCTTCCCAGTGCTTGGCGAGCGACTTGGCACGCGTCAGCAGACCCTCGCGCTCGTAGATGTCCAGCGTCGCCAGCCCGGCCGCGCAGGCGGCCGGGTGCGCCGAATAGGTATAGCCGTGGAAGAGCTCTATGCCCTCGGGTCCCTGCATGAAGGTTTCGTAGATCGCCTTGCTGAGCAGCACCGCGCCCATCGGTATGCAGCCGTTGGTCAGCCCCTTGGCCACCGTGATCATGTCCGGCAGCACGTCGAATTCCTGGGCCGCGAAGGGCGAGCCGGTGCGACCGAAGCCGGTGATCACCTCATCGAATATCAGCAGGATCCCGTGGCGGTCGCAGATTTCGCGCAGGCGCTTGAGGTAGCCGCGCGGCGGGATGAGTACCCCGGTGGAACCGGCGATCGGCTCCACGATGACGGCGGCGATATTCGAGGCATCGTGCAGCGCCACCAGTCGTTCAAGCTCCTCGGCCAGCTGCGCGCCATGCTCCGGCACGCCGCGCGAGAAGGCGTTCCTCGCAAGGTCGTGCGTGTGCGCGAGGTGATCGACCCCTGGCAGCAGCGCGGTTGACCAGGTCTTGCGGTTGGGGGTGATGCCGCCCACCGAGATGCCGCCGAAGCCGACGCCGTGATAGCCGCGCTCGCGCCCGATCAACCGCGTACGCGTGCCGGAGCCCCGCACCCGGTGCCAGGCGAGCGCGATCTTCAGCGCCGTGTCGACCGACTCGGAACCGGAGTTGGTGAAGAACACATGATCCAGGCCGCGCGGCGCGATCTTCACCAGTGCATTGGCGAGCGCGAACGCTGGCGGGTGCCCCATCTGAAACGGCGGCGCGTAGTCCATGGTCTCGAGCTGACTGGCGACCGCCTGCGTGATCTCACGCCGGCCATGGCCCGCGTTCACGCACCACAGCCCCGCCACGCCATCCAGAATCTTGCGGCCCTCGGGCGTCCAGTAGTACATGCCGCTCGCCTTGGCGAGCAGGCGCGGATTTGCCTTGAACTGCCGGTTGGGTGTGAAAGGCAGCCAGAAGGCTTCGAGGTCGGAGCGGGTGAGGGGGGCGGTGGCGTTCGACATGGCGAGGGCTCGGTCGGTGGAGAAGGCAGGCGCCGAATGATAAATAAAGTGGACAAAGAGGACCACCGGAGGGATATTTTGCGCTCGATCGTCTAAGATATTAAACGCCATGAGCATAGACGTGGGCGCGCGGCTGCGCAGTGTCCGCACCACTTTCAGCCTCTCCCAGCGCGAGCTGGCGCGCCGCGCCGGGGTGACCAACGGGCTGATCTCGCTGATCGAGCAGAACCGGGTGAGTCCTTCGGTGAGCTCCCTTAAAAAGGTCCTCGATGGCGTGCCCATGTCGCTCGCCGAGTTCTTTACCTTGGACTTAAGCACGGCTCCGCAGGCCTTTTACGGCGTCGAGGAGCTGGTCGAGCTCGGGAACGAGCAGGTCTCATTGCGCCTCGTGGCGGCCCAGCGGCCCGGGCGGCAGCTGACGCTGCTGCACGAGCGCTACGCGGTCGGCGCCGCCACCGGCGAGGACATGCTCGCGCATCGCGGTGAAGAGGCGGGCGTGGTCATCCGCGGACGGGTCGAACTGACCGTGGGCGGCGCGGCCCGCGTGCTTGGCCCCGGAGAGGCTTATTATTTCGCGAGCCAGCTGCCGCATCGCTTCCGCAACGTCGGCCGCGAGGCGTGTGAGATCATCAGTGCCTGTACCCCACCGACTTTCTGAAGGTTCGCGGCCGTCATGAACGCAAAACCCGAAACGATTTCCTGGCACGAGCGGGCCCGCTCGCTCAGCCTGCGCACCCAGGCCTTCATCGAAGGGCGCTACGTGGATGCCGCCTCCGGCGTCACGTTCGATTCCATCAACCCGGCCACCGGCAAGCTGCTGGCGCGCGTTGCCTCGGGCGATACCGAGGACATCAACCGGGCGGTGGCCGCCGCGCGCGCGGTGTTTCGCAAGGGCAGCTGGGCCAATCTTGCCCCCGCCAAGCGCAAGCGCGCGCTGTTTCGCTTTGCGGAACTCATCACCAAGCACACCGAGGAACTCGCGCTGCTCGAGACCCTCGACATGGGCAAGCCCATCACCGACAGCCTGAAGGTCGACATCCCCGGCGCGGCGCGCTGCGTGCAGTGGTATGCCGAGGCCGTCGACAAGATCTACGACGAGGTGGCGCCCACGGGGCCCGCGGCCCTTGCGACCATCACACGCGAACCCCTGGGCGTGGTCGGGGCGATCGTGCCGTGGAATTTTCCGCTGCTGATGGCTGCCTGGAAAATTGCGCCGATCCTCGCGGCCGGCAATTCCCTGGTGCTGAAGCCCTCGGAGAAATCCCCGCTGACCGCGCTCAAGGTGGCCGAACTTGCGGTCGAGGCCGGCATTCCCCCGGGCGTGCTCAACGTGGTGCCCGGTTTCGGCCAGACCGCCGGCAAGGCGCTGGCGCTGCACATGGACGTCGACTGCATCGCCTTTACCGGCTCGACCGCCACCGGCAAGACGATCATGCAGTACGCCGGGCAGTCGAACCTGAAGCGCGTGTCGCTCGAGTGCGGCGGCAAGTCTCCCAATATCGTCATGGCGGACTACCCCGATCTTGAGAAGGCCGCGACCGCGGCCGCCTATGCCATCTTCTACAATCAGGGCGAGGTGTGTTCGGCCGGCTCACGGCTGCTGCTGCAGGAAGGCATCAAGGATGCGGTCCTGGAGAAAGTGCAGGCGATCGGACGCACCATGCAGCCCGGGGACCCGCTGGATGCCGGCACGCGCCTGGGCGCGATCGTGGATGAGACCCAGATGAAGCGCGTGCTGGGCTACATCGATGCCGGACGGCGCGATGGCGCCAATCTGCGCTTTGGTGGCCGCCGCGTGCGCGAGGACAGCGGCGGCTTCTTCATCGAGCCGACCGTGTTCGAGGACGTTCGCCCGGCGATGTCGATCGCACGCGAGGAGATCTTCGGGCCGGTGCTCTCGGCCATCACCTTCAAGACCGTGGAGGAGGCGATCGAGATCGCGAACGACGTGGTCTACGGACTGGCCGCCGCGGTGTGGACGCGCGATGTCACCACCGCGCACCGCGTGGCGCGCGCCATCCGTGCCGGCACGGTCTACATCAACTGCTACGACGCGGATGATCTGACGGTACCGTTCGGGGGCTTCAAGCAATCCGGGATGGGGCGCGACAAGTCGCTGCACGCGCTCGAGAAGTACACCGAGCTCAAGACGACCTGGCTCGATCTGTCGTGACGCCGGCGCCGCGTCGCCCGGGCGCGTGAGCGCGGCCGCTTCCAGGTTCCTGGTCAGTGCGCCGCGCGGATTCGCCGACCTGCTGGTCGGCGAGCTGACTGCGTTCGGGGCCGAGCAGGTCCGCGAGGCCGCCGGTGGGGTCGCGTTCACCGGCTCCCTGGAAAGCGCCTATCGCGCCTGCCTCTGGTCGCGCATCGCCAACCGCGTTTACCTTGAGGTCGCGCACTTCGAGGCGCGCGATGCGCGGGAGTTTCACGCGGCCGTGACGCGCCTCGACTGGAGCGTGCACCTGGGCCCGGGAGCAACGCTCGCCTGTGAGTTCAGCGGCCGCCATCCTGAGATCACCCACACGCATTTCGGGGCCCTGAAGCTCAAGGACGGTATCGTCGACTCGTTGCGCGCCGCCACCGGCGCACGGCCTGACATCGCACCGGAACGCCCGGACCTTCGGGTGCACGCCCATGCGCACCATGCCCGCATCACCGTGTCGATCGATCTGTCCGGTGAAAGCCTGCACCGCCGCGGCTATCGTGCCGCGGCCGGGGAGGCGCCGCTGAAGGAGAACGTCGCGGCCGGGGTGCTGCTGCGCGCCCGCTGGCCGGAGCTCGCCGCTCAGAACGCGGAGTTCCTGGACCCCCTGTGTGGTTCCGGCACGTTCTGCATCGAGGCAGCCCTCATGGCCGCGGATCGCGCGCCCGGCCTGACGCGCGAGTACTTCGGCTTCCTCGGCTGGCGCGCTCACAATGCGCCCCTGTGGGCGCGGCTGCGCGCGGAGGCCGAGGCACGTGCGCAGGCGGGCGCCGGCACCGCGGTGACGATACGCGGCCAGGACCACGACGCTGCCGCGATCCGCAGCGCGCAGGAAAACGCCGCCCGCGCGGGCGTGCAGCGCTGGGCGCGCTTTGCGACCGTGCCGCTCGCGGATGCCGCGCCGCTCGCCGACCGCGGCGGGGAGCGCGCTGGGCTGTTGTGCACCAATCCTCCCTACGGCGTGCGCCTGGAGGACCAGGAGGGCGCGCGTCTGGTGCACCGGGAGCTCGGCCAGGTGCTGCGCGAGCGTTTCCAGGGCTGGAACGCGGCGGTGCTGACCGGCGCGCCGGAGCTGGGCAAGGAGCTCGGGCTGCGCGCCTACCGCACCCACACTGTGTGGAACGGCGCGATCGAGTGCCGGCTGCTGCGCATCCAGGTGCAGGCGGACAGCGCACGCGAGGTCGGTAGCCTCGGCCGCGGCACCACGCGCCTGAAGGACACTCCCGGCGCGCGCATGTTTGGTAACAGGCTCGCCAAGAACCTCAAGCACCTGCGCAGCTGGGCGCAGCGCGAGGAGGTGACATGCTACCGCCTCTACGACGCGGACATGCCCGAGTACGCCTTTGCCATCGATCGGTACCGGACCATCGAGCCGGAGGAGCAGTGGCTCTACGTGCAGGAATACGCAGCGCCGGCGGAGATCGAGCTCGAAGCGGTGCGCAAGCGGCGCGGCGAGGTGCTGGCGACGCTGCCGGAGGCCCTCGGGGTGCCGGCGGAGCGCATCCGGGTGCGCACCCGGCGCCGCACCAAGCGCGGCGAGCAGTATGAGAAGGTGGACGAGCAGGCGCATTTCCACCGGGTGCTGGAAGGCGGCCTGAAGTTTCGCGTCAACTTCGAGGACTACCTGGACACCGGGATCTTCCTCGATCACCGCCTGACACGCGCGCGCCTGCGCGAGCGGGCCCGCGGCGGGCACTTCCTGAATCTATTCGCCTACACCGGTACCGCCACCGTGTACGCGGCAGCCGGCGGCGCGGCGAGCACCACCACGGTGGATCTGTCGCGGACGTACCTGGAGTGGGCCCAGCGCAACCTCTCCATCAACAACCTCAGCGGCAGCGTGCATCAGTTCCTGCAGACCGATTGCCGCGAATGGCTCAAGCAAGCCGCGGACGCGCCGCAGCGCTACGATCTCGTGTTTCTGGATCCGCCCACGTTCTCGAACTCCAAGCGCATGGAGGGCGTGCTGGACATCGAGCGGGACCACGCGCAACTCATCACCGACTGCGCCGCGCTGCTGGCTCCCGGCGGTCTGGTGGTGTTTTCCACCAACGCGCAGCGCTTTCGCCTCGATGAAACGCTCGCGCAGCGCTTTGATGTCCGTGATGTTTCTGCCGCCACGCTGCCGAAGGACTTTGAGCGTAACCCGCGCATCCACAGATGCTACGAGCTGAGGCAGCGCGGCTGACTAGCGGTCGCCGAGCCGGTAGAGCGCATTCAGATCAACTTCAAATTGGATGGTCGCAGGCACCAGCAGCCGGATCACTGACTTGCGCGATCCTGGCGGCCCGATATCCCGCGGTCCGCCCAGCCCGCCGGCGAAAGAAGGGGAGTCGAGAAACTTGTAGCTGAGCTCGCGCAACGACTCCGGCGAGATCGCCTGCACGGCACCCAGGTGCTGGCCGAAGGCGGCCGCCATGGATTCGGCGTGCTGCTTTGCATCCTGCGCTGCGGCGGCGGTGAGTTCACTCTGGAGGCCTTTGCGGTCAGAGCGGTCGAACCTGCAATCGATGCCCTCCACATTGTCCATCTGCAGCAGCTTTGTGCCGAGCTGTGGCCAGGTGCCAAGTTCGTGCACCAGGAATGTGAATGAGCGTGACACGTCGTAGCGCACCACCTGCGGACGTCGTGCCGTGCCGGACGCGCCATTCGAGTCAGGCTCGAAGATCGTCGTCTTGTTCACGTCGTGGGCATCGATGTCGGTACTGGCAATTTGATTCCCCAGCAGCAGATCAAGGACCTGCTGGGAGCGTGCGCCCACAATCTCGGTGGCAGCAGCAGAGCTGGCATTGCGTGCCCTGACGGTCAGGCTGACCTTCGCAACGTCCGGAGCGACGCTCTGGGTCGCATGCCCGGTAACGAAGATGAACGGGTAATCGGGTAGTTCCGAGGCCTCGCCGGGCGCGGCGACCAGCATGAGCACGAGGCAGCCCAATCGAAAGCGCATGAGGGACCCCTTGGCCAGGCGCGCGGGTGCCTGCGGTGCGCCATTGTGCCCGAGGCGCCGGCCCCGGGCACGGTTAGGACTCGACCAGCGATTTGAGTCTGGAAAGGACCTGATCCCACTGTTCCGATACGCGCGCAAGGTATTCCCTGAGCTCGTTCATCGGCTCCGGGTGGAACTCGAACAGGCTCTCGCGACCCGAGCGCACGCTGCGCACGATGCCCACGTTCTCCAGTACCCGCAGGTGCTTGGTGATCGCCTGGCGCGTCATGCGCGAGCCGTCGGTCAACTGCGCGATCGAGCGTGGTTCGCCGCCGGAGAGCACGGTCACCAGGGACAGGCGGGTCTCATCGCCGAGCGCGGCGAAGACGACGGCATGGTGCCGCCGTCGCGCCGCGTTGGCCTCAGGCGTTGCGCGTGACATGGGCATCAATGTTCTTCACCTGCTGCGCCCAGCCGCTGTCGTTCATGCGGAACGCGTCCGCGCGGCGCGTAGCGGGGACCTTGTCGAAGCCGGACTCGGTGACGATGAGCAACGTGCCGGTCGCGGTCTTTTCCAGCCGGAACTCGACCAGCGTGGGCGTCTCGTCCGAGTAGTCGACCTTGGGATCGATGGCATAGGGGTGCCAGGTGAAGCTGAACAGCCTCTCCGGCTCGATCTTCTGGATGACTGCTTTCCAGCGCACGTGCTCGTAGCCCGGATGCGTGATCTGGCCCTCGGCCGGCTGGCCGGCCACGAACGGTGCCTCGATGTTCACTTTGAACCAGGTGCCGAATTCCCGGTAGTCGCTGATCGCCCGCCACACGCGCGATACCGGGGCCTTCAGTTCAATGCGCTTTTCGATCTGATTGGGCATATTGCAACCTCCGGGTTGCATATTAACCGGCGACTTCTAGATAGGCAACCGCTACGTTGCTGTTAAGACAGCCGAGGAAGTAACGGCGGCGCGGCCGGGACCGGCTCGCTTTACAGCATCACCTCGCTCCGGTAGCGTCCAAGTCGATGTCCGCCTCGATGACGACGCACACGATGACGCCGAAGAAGCCCGTTCGCGGGCCTCAGGATGCTGCTGCGCGCTGAAGTACGTCGAACAGCCGCCGAATCCAGAGGCCCCGCCGCTAAGACGACGGGGCCTCTTCGTTTGTGTACCTGGAGATGACTGCAATGTCCGCGCTTCCTTCTGTTTCACGGCCGGTGGTGGCAATCGTAGGGGCCACCGGAGCGGTGGGTCTGGAACTGATGCGCTGCCTGGAACAGCGGCGCTTCCCGCTGTCCGAACTGCGGCTGTTCGCCTCCGTGCGCTCGGCCGGCAAGGCGCTGCCGTTCCGGGGCAGCGCGCTGCCGGTACGCGAACTGACGGAGACGAGCTTCCGGGGCGTGGACATCGCGCTGTTCTCCGCCGGCAGCAGCACCTCCCGGCGCTTCGCACCGCTTGCCGTACGTGCCGGTGCGACGGTGGTTGACAACTCCTCGGCCTTCCGCATGGACGCGAGCGTGCCGCTGGTTGTGCCGGAGATCAATCCTCAGGCCATGCGCGCTCACAACGGCATCATCGCCAATCCCAACTGCTGCGCGATCATCTCCATCACGCCGCTGTGGCCCATCCACAAGGCAAACCGCATCACGCGCCTGCAGATGGCCACCTACCAGGCGGCATCCGGCGCCGGGGCCGCTGCCATGGAGGAGCTGCGCGAATCCACGCGTGCGCATCTGGAGGGACGCAGCTACGACAACAAGGTGCTGCCGCACCCTTATGCCTTCAACCTCTTCAGCCACAACACGCGGATTGATCCGGCCACCGGCTACAACGAGGAGGAGATGAAGGTCATCCAGGAGACCCGCAAGATCTTCGACGATGCAGACATTCGCGTCTCGGCCACCTGCGTGCGGGTGCCCGTGTTGCGGGCCCATGCCATGGCGATCACCTTCGAGTGCGAGCGTTGCATCACGCCGTCCGAGGTGCGCGAACTCCTCAAGAGTGCCCCCGGCGTGAAGCTGGTCGATGATCCGGAGCGCAATTACTTCCCGATGCCCAAAGATGCCACGGGAAATGACCCGATCCTGGTGGGGCGTATCCGCCAGGACCTGAGTGACCCCGGCGGACGCTCGATAGCGCTCTTCGTGGCCGGCGACCAGCTGCTCAAGGGTGCAGCGCTGAACGCGGTGCAGATTGCCGAGCTGCTGCAACATCGCTGAGCCCAGCCGCGCGGCGCACCCGCGCGCCACACGCTAGCGCATGGCCGGCCCCAGCCCGGTCGCGCGCACGCCGGCCGCCCCGGCCGCAACGGCTGCGCCGGCGCTCTTCCCGGTCTCGGAGCGCAAGCTCCTCGTGATGTCACTCTTTACCTTCAGCCTCTACCAGTTCTACTGGTTTTACCGGCACTGGCAGATCGAGAAACAGCGCGAGCACCCGCGGATCATGCCGGTGGGCCGTTCGCTGCTCGTCTACTTCTTCTGCTACCCGCTGTTCAAGCGCATCGCCGCTCGCGGCGCCGCGCATCGCCTGACACCCCTGCCGGCGGGCTGGCTCGCGCTGGGCTGGATCATCACGAGCCTCATGGGCGAGCTGCCGGCGCCGTACCTGCTCGCGGTCTTCTTCACCGGGTTCTTCCTGCTCCCGGTCCAGCGCGTGGCGAATGCCGTCAATACTCTGGAGGCCCCGGGCCACGACCCCAACGACCGCTTGACCGCGTGGAACGTGCTTTGGATCTGCGTGAGTCTTGCAACGGCGCTGCTCGCGTGGCTTGCGACCCGCTCGCTCACCGAGCAGCTTGGCCTGTGAGCTCTTTCAGGGCGGCGCCGGCCGCCGCGGCGGCGCGAACGGGATGAGCGCCGGCACCTCGGCGCTGTAGCGCTGGTACTGGCCCGGGAACAGCTGGCGCATGAACCGTTCTTCGAGGCGCAGCTTGTAGAGGAACGAACAGATGACGAGCCCCAGGCCGAGGAGGGCGCGCGGCTCGCCACACGCGATCGCGCACCCGAGTATGGCGAGCGAGAGCCCGGTGTAGATCGGGTGTCGCACGTAGGCGTAGGGGCCTGAGCGGATGAGCTCGTGCCCTTCCTTGAGCGTCACGGTGCCGCTCCAGTTGCGCCCGAGGTGCACGCGCGCCCACACCGTGAGCAGCAGCCCCGCGAGCAGCAGGGCGAGCGCCAGCAAATAGCGCCAGCGTGCGTCGGGCAGCAGCTGGACCGAGAGCCAGCCGGAACCGACGCGCGGGCGCGCGATCAGCCAGACACCGAGGAGCAGCAGCACGGTATAGGTGAGGCGCGAGGCGCGCGACTCGCGCTGGCGCGTGGGCTTGGTGGCCGCCGCAGAGATCAGCCAGTACCCGAACCAGGCGATCCACAGCGCGAAAATGAGCTCGCGGTAGGTGAAATGCTGGTGCACGGTGAATCCGGGCCGGTAACGGGTCGCGCTAGAGCAGATCCTTGAGCCGATAGTAGAGCATCGCCAGCACCAGGGCCGGGCGACGCAGCGCCATGCCACCCGGGAAATTCGCGTGCGGAATGCGCGCGAACACATCGAAGCGCCCGGCCGTGCCGCCGATGGCCTCGGCGACGAGCTTGCCGGCGATGCCCGTGAGCGCGATGCCGTGGCCGGAGAAGCCCTGCAGGAAATAGACGTTCGGCGCGAGGCGTCCGAAATGCGGGGCGCGGTTCAGGGTGATGTCCACTTCGCCTCCCCAGGCGTACTCGATGCGGACATCCTTGAGCTGCGGGAACACGTTCAGCATGCGCGCCCGCGTCGCGCTCGGGGCATCGAAGGACTTCAGTCCCGAGTAGTTCACGCGGCCGCCGAACAGCAGGCGGTGATCGGCGGAGCGGCGGTAGTAGTCCAGCACCCAGTTCATGTCGCTGACCGCGGCATTGTTGCTGATCAGCGCGCGCGCCCGTTCCTCGCCGAGGGGCTCGGTGGCGACGATGTAGGTGGCGACCGCCATGATCTTGCGCGCCAGCGCCGGGGCCGTGGCGCCAAGATAGACGTTGCCACACAGCACCAGGTGGCGGGCGCGGACTTCGCCGGCCGCCGTCGTGATGCGCACTTTCGAGTCTGCCGAGGCGGCGAAGGACACGGCCCGCGTGCCTTCGAAGATCTGCGCTCCCAGGGTTTCGGCAGCCGCGGCGAGTCCCAGGGTGTAGTTGAGCGGGTGCAGGTGGCCACTGTTGCTGTCGTACAGCGCGCCAAGGTAGCGCTCGGTCGCGAGCGTCGCGTGCAGCTCCTCGCGCGCCATGTAGCGCAGGCTGCCGTAGTGGTAGTCATCGCGCAGCTCGGTGAGCTCCGCGCGCAGCTCACGCACGTGGCGTTCCTTGACCGCCGCGAGCATATAGCCGTCGACCCAGTTGCAGTCGATGGAGAACCGCCGGATCAGCTGGCGCATCAGCGTCAGGCCCTCGATCGAGACGTCCCACACGGCACGCGCGGCCGCGGGCCCGATCAGGCGGTCGAGCTTCGCCTGGCCGGCTGCGACCCCCTGGATCGCCTGGGCGCCGCTGCGGCCCGAGGCGCCCCAGCCGATGCGGTTGTCCTCCAGCAGCGTGACCTTGAGGCCGCGCTCGGCCAGGTGCAGCGCGGCGGAGCACCCGGCGATCCCACCACCCACGACGCACACATCGGCCTCGAGCGAACCCTCGAGCGCCGGACGTTCCGGGGCAGGCTGCGCCGAGGCGGCGTAGTAGGAGGTGACGTAGCCGAGCCGGCCCATAGGGTTGCCCTGGTGCTCCGGGTGTTTAGGATATTCTCACGCCCTGCAGGCGCGCGGAGCGAGGATAGCGAGCCGGACCGGGCGCCGGCAAATGGCCGGGGGCCTCCGGGGCTGGGCAACGAGGCCTTTATTTGCGCCCTTAGCGCCCTTAAGTCCGGTAGCGCAAGCTGAGGCTTCTGCCCCCGACCTGTGCTCTAATACCCGCATACTTCGGAGAGTCTTCGGGGCAGTTTGTTTAAGATATTAAACACTGCTCCCTGCAGCAAGCCGCCATGGCACCCGGCCGCCCATTGATTGGTATCCCCGCTGACCGGCGCATGGTCGGTGATCACCCATTCCACATGGTGGGGGAGAAGTACGCGCGCGCAGTGCTGGACGCCGCCGGTGGCGTGCCGCTGTTCATTCCCTCGCTGGCGCAGGAACTGGGCTTTGACGAGCTGATCGAGCGCCTGGACGGGCTGCTTTTCACCGGCAGCCCCTCAAACGTCGAGCCGCACCTCTACGAGGGGCCGCCGAGCGATCCGGGGACGCTGCACGATCCGGCGCGCGATGCCACGACGCTGCCGCTGATCCGCAAGGCGGTGAGCGCGTCCGTGCCGATCTTCGGAATCTGCCGCGGCTTCCAGGAGATGAACGTCGCCTTCGGCGGCACGCTGCACCAGAAGCTGCACGAGGTGGCAGGCCACCTGGACCACCGCGACGACACCTCGCAGCCGCTGGAGGTCCAGTACGGCCCCGCGCACGAGGTGACGCTCGAGCCTGGCGGCCTGCTGCGCTCGCTCACGCCCGCCGAGCGCATCCAGGTGAACTCGCTGCACAACCAGGGCATCGAGCGGCTGGGGAGCGAGCTCGCCGTGGAAGCGCGCGCCCCGGACGGGGTCATCGAGGCCTTCCGGGTGCGCGACGCGCGGGGCTTCGCGGTCGCCGTGCAGTGGCATCCGGAATGGAAGGTAATGGCGAATCCATTTTCGCGCGCGCTGTTTGCCGCCTTCGGGCAGGCGAGCCGCGAGCGCGCGCAGAGCAAGTGAAAGGCGTGACGTATGGTGAGTGAGATCCGGCAGTTCTTCCGTGATCATGGCATCTCCGAGGTGGAGGCCATCATTCCGGATATGGCCGGCATCGCGCGCGGCAAGATCATGCCCGCGGAGAAGTTTGCCGAGGACGGCGGCATGCGCCTGCCCGAGAGCGTGTTTCTGCAGACTGTGACCGGCGACTACCCCTCGAACACGGGCACTGCCATGAGCCCGGCGGAAATCGACATCGTGCTGAAGGCCGATCCCAAGACCGTGCGGCGCGTGCCCTGGGCCGCCGAGCCCACCGCGCAGGTGATCCACGACTGCTTCTATTCGGACGGGCGGCGGGTGTCGATGGCACCACGGCATGTACTGCGCAACATCGTGGAGCTGTACGCGCAGCGTGGCTGGGAGCCGATCGTGGCCCCGGAGCTGGAGTTCTACCTGGTCGAGCAGAATCGCGACGCGGATTATCCACTGAAGCCGCCGGTGGGCCGCTCCGGGCGTTCCGAGCCGGGCCGCCAGTCCTACAGCATCGCGGCGGTCAACGAATTCGACCCGTACTTCGATGACATCTACCAGTTCTGCGAGGACCAGGACATCGAGATCGACACCCTCATCCACGAGGACGGCCCGGCACAGATGGAGATCAACCTGATCCACGGGCAGCCGCTGGATCTGGCAGACCAGGTATTCCTCTTCAAGCGCACCGCGCGCGAGGCGGCACTGCGGCACAAGATGTACGCCACCTTCATGGCAAAGCCGCACGCGAAGGAGCCCGGCAGCGCCATGCACATCCACCAGAGCGTGGTGGACATCAAGACGCGCAAGAACATCTTCAGCAACCCCGATGGCACGCCCTCGCCGCTGTTCTTTGCCCACATCGGCGGCCTGCAGAAGTACCTGCCGGCGGCGCTCGCGCTGCTGTGCGCCAACGTGAACTCGTACCGGCGCCTGACGCGCTACCTCTCGGCCCCGATCAACGTGCACTGGGGCTACGACAACCGTACCGCCGGCCTGCGTGTGCCGATGTCGGATGCGCAGGCGCGCCGCGTCGAGAACCGCGTGGGTGGCGCGGATGCCAACCCCTATATCGCCCTGGCGGCTTCCCTGGCCTGCGGCTACCTCGGCATGGTGGAAGGCACCGTGCCGAGCGATCCGATCGTCGGCAGCGCGCACGATCTGCCCTTTGGCCTGCCGCGCTCCCTGGATGAGGCGCTGCGGGCGCTGCGTGCCTCGGAGCCGCTGGTGAAACTGCTGACGGAGCCCTTCGTTGAGGCCTACACGCTGGTCAAGGAGGCCGAACACGAGGTATTTCTGCAGGTGATCAGTTCCTGGGAGCGCGAGCATCTGCTGCTGAACGTGTAGCAGCGGCTGAGCGGTTGCGCGGGCTGCCTTCTCAGGGCAGGCCCGCTTGTTATATAAGAAGAGGACGTGACGCACGCCCCCCGACGTATCCGCCTGAGTGCCGTTCTCGGCGCGCTGCTCGCCCTGCTCACAGGTTGCGCGCGACCGGCGGCACACACGAGCGCGCCGCAAAGCACTGACAAGGTACTCAACGTCTTTAACTGGTCCGATTACATCCAGCCCTCGGTGATCGCCGACTTCGAGCGCGAGACCGGCATCCACGTCAACTACGACGTCTTTGATTCCAACGAGATTCTCGAAACCAAGCTCCTCACCGGCCATACCAACTACGACATCGTCGTGCCCTCGGGCGCCTTCCTCGAGCGGCAGCTGCAGGCGGAAATCTACCAGAAGCTCGACAAGTCGCTGCTGCCGAACCTGAAGAACGTCGATCCGGCGGTGGCGCGCGACGAGGCGCTCTACGATCCGGGCAACCAGTACAGCGTCGACTACATGTGGATCACCTCCGGGGTGGGCTACAACGCCGCCGAGATCAAGCGCCGCATGCCCGAGGCGCCGCTCGACAGCTGGCGCATGGTGTTCGATCCGGCAGTGGCCTCCAAGTTTGCCGACTGCGGGATCTCAGTTCTCGATGCGCCCTCGGAGGTGGTGGCGACGGTGCTGCTCTACATCGGCAGGGACCCGAACAGCAACTCGCCCGAGGACCTCAAGGCCGCCGAGCAGGTGCTGAAGGCAGTGCGTCCCTACATCCGCTATATCGACTCCTCGCGCTACATCGACAACCTCGCCAACGGCGACATCTGCCTCGTCATGGGCTGGTCGGGCGACATCAAGCAGGCTCACGACCGCGCCAAGGAGGCCGCCAAGGGGATCGACATCATCTATTCGATCCCGCGCGAGGGCGCCATCGTCAACTACGACGTCATCGCCATCCCGGCCGATGCGCCGCACGTGCGCAACGCACACCTGTTCATCGACTACCTGCTGCGCCCCGAGGTTGCGGCGCAGAATTCCAATCTCATCAAGTACGCCAACGCGGTTTCCCCGGCGCTGCAGCCGCTCGACCCGGCGGTGCGCAACGACCCGGGCGTGTTTCCGCCCCCGGAGGTGCGCGCGCGCCTGACGCCGGAGCGCCCGCGGCCAGCGGATTACCAGCGACTACTGACACGCATGTGGACCCGAGTGAAAACCGGAAAATGAACACCGAACCGCACCGCATCACCAAACCGGCCGTCCCGGCGACAGCCCCCGCTGCCGATCCGGCGGCCTACGTTCGCATCCTCAACGTCACCAAGAAATTCGGCGACTTTGTGGCCGTCGACAACGTCTCGCTGGACATCCGGCGCGGGGAGATCTTCTGCCTGCTGGGAGGCTCCGGTTCGGGCAAGACGACGCTGCTGCGCATGCTGGCCGGTTTCGAGACACCCACCTCGGGCGCCCTGTACATCGATGGCGCGGACATGAGCACCATTCCGCCCTACGAGCGCCCGGTGAACATGATGTTCCAGTCCTACGCGCTCTTCCCGCACATGAACGTCGAGAAGAACGTGGCGTTCGGACTCGAGCAGGAAGGCGTGAGCCGCGCCGACATCCGGCGCCAGGTGGAGGAGATACTCGAGATCGTGAAGATGGGTGGCTTCAGTGCGCGCAAGCCGCACCAGCTCTCCGGCGGCCAGCGCCAGCGCATCGCGCTGGCACGCGCGCTGGTGAAGCGGCCGAAACTGCTGCTGCTCGACGAGCCGCTGGCCGCCCTGGACAAGAAGTTGCGCGAGCATACCCAGTTTGAGCTCATCAATATCCAGCAGCGCCTGGGGGTGACGTTCATCGTGGTTACCCACGACCAGGAGGAGGCGATGACGCTCGGCACCCGCCTCGGGGTCATGAACCACGGCCGCATCGTGCAGGTAGGCTCGCCCTCGGACATCTACGAGTCCCCGGCCAACCGCTTCGTGGCGGACTTCATCGGCTCGGTCAACATGTTCGAGGGCCAGGTGAACGAGGAGGGCCCGGACGGCGTGCGCGTCACGTGCGCGGAACTCGGCGGCACCGTGCGTGCCGAGCGCACGGTGAGCTGTACGCGCGGCGCCACCGTCTGGGCGGCGATACGCCCGGAGAAGATCAGCATCAGCCGCCGCCCGCCGGCCGCGGGGGTGGGGGAAAACGTGGTGCGCGGCACGGTGCGCGAGATCGCCTACATGGGAGACCTGTCGATCTACCTGGTGCAGATCGAGTCGGGCAAGATGCTGCGCGTCACGCTGCCCAACACCCGCCGCGGCGGTGAGCGCCCGATCGCCCGCGAGGAGAACGTCTGGCTCACGTGGCACGGCTCCAGTCCCGTCGTGCTGACCGAGTAGGGCGGCAGCGTGCGGTTGTCCTTGGCGGGCGGCAGGCGGCTCATCGCGGGGATTCCCACGCTGTGGCTGCTGCTGCTGTTTCTCATTCCATTCATCATCGTGTTCCGCATCTCCTTCTCGGAGGTGCGCCTCGCGATTCCGCCGTACACGCCGCTTCTCAGCTGGCACCACGGTTCGCCCACGCTGCAGGTGCACTGGTCGGCGTACTCATTCCTGTTCACCGACTCGCTCTACGTCAGCTCCTACCTGTACTCGATCAAGGTGGCGGCGGTATCGACGCTGTGCTGCCTGCTCATCGGTTATCCGATGGCATACGCGATCGCGCACGCCGCGCCGTCGGCGCGCTCGGTACTGCTGATGCTGATCGTGCTGCCGTTCTGGACCTCGTTCCTGTTGCGCGTGTATGCCTGGATCGGGCTGCTGAAGAACAACGGCGTGATCAACAACGTGCTGCTGTACCTGGGAGTGATCAACCATCCGCTGTCGCTGCTGCAGACCGACTTCGCGGTCTACATCGGGATCGTGTACTCCTACCTGCCGTTCATGATCCTGCCGCTGTATGCCAACCTCGAGAAGCACGACCCGGCGCTGCTGGAGGCGGCGGCGGACCTGGGCGCCCGGCCGCTCCGCGCCTTCCTGCGCATCACGCTGCCGCAGTCGCTGCCCGGCATCCTGGCAGGCTCGCTGCTGGTGTTCATCCCCGCCGTGGGCGAGTACGTGATCCCGACGCTGCTCGGGCGCACCGACCAGCTGATGATCGGGCGCGTGCTCTCGGATGAGTTCTTCGAGAACCGCGACTGGCCGGTGGCGAGCGCGGTGGCCATCCTCATTCTGCTGCTGCTCGTGATACCGATCATGCTGTTCCAGCGCGCGCAGCGCCGTGAGCTGGAGGCAGGCAAGTGAGGTCACGCGGACTGTTCTCACGCGTGGCCCTGGTGCTGGGCCTGATCTTCCTCTACGTCCCGATCCTCTCGATGATCGTGTTTTCGTTCAACAACTCGCGTCTGGTAACTGTCTGGGACGCGGCGAACTCCCCGACGCTCAAGTGGTACAGCGTCCTGATCCACAATGGCCAGATCCTCAATGCCGCCTGGCTGTCGATCCGCATCGCGCTCATTTCCGCCACCGGGGCGGTGATCCTGGGCACCATGGCCGGCATGGCGCTGGCACGCTTCGGCTCCTTCCGCGGGCGCACGCTGCTGGCCGGGATGTGCACCGCTCCGATCGTCATGCCGGAAGTCATCACCGGGCTGTCGCTGCTGCTGCTGTTCATCGCTATGGGGCAGCTCATCGGCTGGCCGCGGGGGGTGGGCGCGGTCACCATCGCACTGGCACACATCACATTCTGCATGGCCTACGTCACCGTGGTCGTGCAGTCGCGGCTCACCGGCTTCGACGAATCGCTCGAGGAAGCCGCCATGGACCTCGGCGCGCGCCCGCTGAAGGTTTTCTTCCGCATCACGCTGCCGCTGATCCTGCCGGCGATTGCCTCCGGCTGGCTGCTGGCGTTTACCCTCTCGTGGGATGACCTGGTGATCACCCAGTTCGTCGCCGGCCCGGGCTCCAGTACGCTGCCCATGGTGATCTTCTCCAAGGTGCGTTTCGGGGTGACGCCGGACATCAACGCCCTGGCCACCATCCTGGTGGTCATCGTCGCCACCGGGATCGCCATCTCGACCGTATGGATGCGCCAGCGCGAGCGGCGCCGCCTGCGGGACCTGCAGCTGGCGGCCGCGGCGAACCTGTAAACTTCACCAGCATGGCGGCGCAACGCCTCGGGATCGATGTCGGCGGCTCGGCGATCAAGGCCGGCCTGGTGGATACCGCGGCCGGGCGGCTGCTGGGGGAACTCACCTCCGTGCCCACGCCGCGCCCGGCCACGCCCGAGGCCGTGATAGCGGTGCTGCAGGGGCTGGTGGCGCAGACTTCGGTCCGCGGCGGCCGAGTGGGCGTCGCGTTTCCGAGCGTGATCAAGAACGGCTCGCCCTGCACTGCGGCCAACATCGACAGCGCCTGGATCGGAGCGGCCGCCGAGCAGCTGCTGGCTCGCGCCACCGGCGTGCCGGCCGTGTTCCTCAATGATGCCGATGCGGCGGGACTTGCAGAGATGCGCTGGGGCGCCGGCCGTGGCTGCAACGGCACCGTCATCATGGTGACGCTCGGAACCGGCATCGGCACCGCGCTGTTCAGCGGCGGCCGGCTGTTCCCGAACACCGAGCTCGGCCACCTCGAAGTGCGCGGCATGGACGCGGAGAAGCGCGCCTCGGCGCAGGTGCGCACCCTGGAGAAGCTCGAATTCCCCGCCTGGGCCGAGCGGGTCAACGAGTACCTGGCCGCCATGCAGCGGCTCTTCTGGCCCGACGTGTTCATCCTGGGGGGCGCGGTGAGCGAGCGCTACGCGGAATTCGCCCCCCTGCTGCGCTCACCGGCCGAACTGCGGCGCGCCCAATTCGGCAACCAGGCGGGCGTCATCGGCGCGGCGCTGGCGGCGGCCGAGGCGGGCGGCTGAGCGTGCCGAGCAAGCTGCCCGAGGTCGGCACCACGATCTTCACGATCATGTCGCGGCGCGCCCGCGAGCTCAATGCGCTCAATCTCGGCCAGGGGTTCCCCGACTACGACATCGACCCGCGGCTGACGGAGTTCGTGGCGGCGGCGATGCGCGCCGGTCACAACCAGTACGCGCCGATGGAGGGGCTGGCGGTGCTGCGCGAGCGCATTGCCGCGAAACTTAAGTCCTGCTATGCCGTGATGCGCGACCCGGAGAGCGAGATCACCGTCACTCTTGGGGCGACGGAGGCGATCTTCTCCGCCATCCAGGCCGTGGTCGGCGCCGGGGACGAAGTCATCGCGTTTGACCCGGCCTACGACTCCTATGAGCCGGCGGTGCGGCTCGCCGGCGGCCGCTGCGTACGCGTCCCGCTCACCCAGCCGGGGTTTCGCTACGACTGGGATCGGGTGCGCACGCTCGTCACGGCGCGCACGCGGCTGGTGCTGTTCAACAGCCCCCACAATCCGGCCTGCACCACCGCCAGCGCGGCGGACCTGGATGCGCTGGCGGCGCTCGTCCGTGATTGCGGCGCACTGGTACTCTCCGATGAGGTCTACGAACACGTGGTCTTTGATGGCGCCAGCCATCACTCGGTGCTGCGGCACCCGGAGCTGGCGCGCTGCAGTTTCGCGGTGTTCTCCTTCGGCAAGACGCTGCACGCGACCGGCATGCGGGTCGGCTACTGCGTGGCGCCGCCGCAGCTCACCGCGGAGCTGCGCAAAGTGCACCAGTTCAACACCTTCAGCATCTCGAACCCGCTGCAGCACGCGATCGCGACCTACCTCGCCGCGGCGCCGGACAGCGGCGGGGCGCTGGCGGCCTTCTTTCAGTCCAAGCGGGACCGCCTGCGCCGGGCGCTGGCGGGCTCCGGCTTCGTGCTGCCCGCGGCACAGGGCACCTATTTTCAGCTGCTGGACTTCAGCGCCTTCGCCCCGGCGGATGATCTGGCGTTTGCCGAGCGGCTGCTTACGGAAGGCGGCGTCGCCAGCATTCCCCTGTCGCCGTTCTACGAGGTCCCGCAGCCGCTGCCGTTCGTGCGGCTGTGCATCGCCAAGAAGGACAGCACCCTCGATGAGGCGGCAGTGCGCCTGAATGCCTTCGCCTCCCGCCTGGGCGGTGCGCCGCGATGAGTGCCTTGCGCGTCTCGCTCGTGCAGGAGCCCCTCGCGTGGCACGACCCGCCGGCCAACCGCGAACGCTTCAGTGCGCTGCTGACCCCGCTCGCGCAGCGCACCGATCTCATCGTGCTGCCGGAGACCTTCACCAGCGGCTTCAGCATGGAAGTCGAGCGCCTGGCAGAGCGCGCCGGCGGACCGACCGTGACCTGGATGCAGGCGCAGGCGGCGCGGACGGACGCGGCAATCACCGGCAGCGTGATCACTGCCGAGGACGGCAAGTACTACAACCGGCTGCTGTTCGTGCTGCCCTGCGGCGAGGTGCGTCATTACGACAAACGCCACCTGTTTCGCATGGGCCGCGAGCACGAGCATTTCACGCCGGGGCGCAGCGCCTGGAGCACCCCCTGGCGTGGCCTGCGGATCTGTCCGCTGGTGTGCTACGACCTGAGGTTCCCGGTCTTCAGCCGGCGCCGCCCGGAACTGGACTACGATGTGCTGGTGTACGTCGCCAACTGGCCGGCGGCGCGCGCCGAGGCCTGGCGGCAACTGCTGCGGGCACGGGCCATCGAGAATCAGGCTTACGTGGTGGGCGTCAACCGGGTCGGGTCGGACGGCGCCGGCGTTGCCTACGCCGGTGACAGCGCGGTCATCGACTTTCTCGGGCGGCCGCTGAGCTCACCGGGCGAGGCCGCCGGCGTCAGCACCGTGGAGCTCGACGCCACGGCGCTGGCGGCGTTCCGCGAGAGGTTTCCGGCGCACCTGGACGCCGACCGCTTTACCCTGGAAGCCTAACGGCGTGGACTTCAGCGGCTCATGAAAAAGACTACCCGGGTCAATCATCCGCCGGCGGTGGAGCTGCCCCCGGGCAACCGCTCGCTGGTGGCCCCGATCTACCAGTCGGTCAAGTTCGAATTCGAGACCCTGGAGGACACCGAGCGCTTTTTTCGCGGCGAGCGGCCCGGTTTCTTCTACACGCGCGGCTCCAACCCCACCACGCGGCAGCTGGAGCTGCTGCTGGCGGAGTTGCAGGGGCGCGCGGATTGCCTGGTCACCGCTTCCGGTGCGGGGGCGATCGCACAGACGCTGCTCGCGCTCACCAAGCAGGGCGATCACGTGCTGTGCTTCATCGAGACCTACAATCCGACGCGCTACCTGATCCGCCGCCTGCTCGGGCGTTTCGGCGTCGGGCACACCCTGCTCTCCATCGAGGATCTGCCCGGTGCCGAGCGCGCGCTCGCCGCGCAGCCCACGCGCCTGGTGTTCTTCGAGAGCCCCACCAATCCGGTCACCAAGATCGCCGACATCGCCGCGCTTACGCGCCTGGCGCACGCCGCCGGCGCGCTCAGCGTCATGGACAATACCTTTGCCGGCTTCCACCAGCACGGCGGCTACGAGGTCGACCTGTTCGTGCACAGCCTCACCAAGTACGCCTCCGGGACCGGCGACGTGATGGGAGGCGCGGTGATTGGCAGCGCCGAGCTGATCCGGGCGCTGCGCACGGACTTCGGGGTGCTGGGCGGGACGCTCGATCCGCACGCCGCCTTCCTCATCCTGCGCGGCATGAAGACGTACTTCACCCGCTACCGGGCGCAGTGCCAGAGCGCCGCCGCGATCGCCGCCTTCCTGGGCGGCCACCAAGCGGTGGCGCAGGTTAACTATCCCGGGCTGCCTACTCATCCGCAACACGCGCTGGCGGCCGCCCAGATGCAGGACTTCGGCAGCATCGTCAGCTTTGACCTCAAGGGCGGCGGTGCGGCGGCGCGGCGTCTGGTGGATACCGTGGAGCTGTTCGCGCTCGCGGTGAGTCTGGGCTCGACGGAGTCGCTCATCGTCACCTCGCAGATGCTGGCCGGCCGCGATCTGAGCGCCGAGCAACAGCGGATCTCCGCGATCACCGAGGGGACGGTGCGGCTGTCCATCGGTCTCGAAGACCTCGATGACCTGCGCGCGGACCTCGCGCGCGGTTTACACGCAACACAGTCCTGAGCGAGCACGCTTTCAGGCGCAACGAAGTGTCGCGTCCCGCGCCACTGTGAGTGGCGCGCCGGTAAGCGATGTGAATGATGTGTGAAGAAGTGTGCCCGCGCGGAACTAGGTTGCGTGCGTGCGGGTCGTACCTGCAGCGATTCGAACTGCAGGAAGGATTCCGCATGAACATCGAGTCTCCGGCGATTCCCTATAACTTCGCAGACCTTGAGCCGGTGATGTCGCGCGATACGCTGGTCTTTCACTTCCTGAGACACCAGCGCGTGTGCTTCGATCGACTGCGGTTGCTGATCCGCGAAACCGAACTTGCCGAGCTGCCGCTGGACGAGCTCATCCGCGTCACGGCGCGCGATCCGGCACAGCACAACATCCACCGCTGGGCGGCGGAGGTGTGGAACCACGATCTCTACTGGCGCTCGATGCGCGCGCGCGGCGGCGGCAGCCCCCAGGGCCCTGTGGCCGAGCACATCCGTCGCTGCTTCGGCACCTTCGAAGGCTTCGCGCGCGAGTTCAAGGAAGCCGCCAATGCGCACTTCGGCAGCGGCTGGCTGTGGCTGGTGTGGCGGCACGATGCGCTGCACATCGTCACGACCAGCAACGCCGGAACGCCGCTGGTGCGCGGTGACGTGGCGCTGCTGGCGCTTGACCTGTGGGAGCACGCGTACTACCTGGACTTCCAGAATCGTCGCGCCGCCTATGTCAGCGCCTTCCTCGAGGACCTGGTCGACTGGAACTGCGCCAATCGCGTGCTGGCGAGCCTCGGCGCCCCGGCCGCGGCGCCGCGGCCCGCAGTGCTGCCGCCGCAGCCGGGCGTCGGCGAGCGCCTGGCCTCCTAGGGGGCCTACAGGCTGCTGGCCACGCGCACGCGGTGCGGGTGGTAGGGCAGGACCTCGACGAACTCGCCCTCGCGCAGGCGCTGCTGCACGCCGCGCCAGAACGCGGCCGTGAGGATCTCCCCGTGCAGGCGCAGCAGCGCCGCGCGCTGCGCGTCATCGAATGCCAGGAAGCGGATGAAGGTCTCCGGGAACACGTCGTTCTCACCGACGTAAAACCACGCTTCCCCGCGCATCTCGTCCTCCTCGTTGGTCGCCTGCGGCAGGTCGCGGAAGGTGCAGTCGGTGACCTGGCACAGCTCGTCGTAGTCGTAAAAGATGACGCGACCGTGCCGGGTGACTCCGAAGTTCTTCAGCAGCAGGTCACCGGGAAAGATGTTGGTGTAGGCGAGATCGCGGATGCACTGCCCGTAGTCGAGGACCGCCTGCTCGGCCGCCGCCGGGGGCGCACTGCGCAGATACAGGTTAAGCGGCGTCATGCGCCGCTCGATGTACATGTGATCGAACACCAGGTCGGGACCGTCGCCGTGCACCGTCTGGCCGGTCTCGCGCTCGAGCTCCTCGAGCAGCTCGGCCGAGAAGCGCGCCCGCGGAAAGCGCAGGCGCCGGAACTCCTGGGCATCAACCAGCCGCCCGGCGCGGTCGTGGATGAACACCAGGCGGTACTTCGCCAGCACCTCATCGCGAATCACGGTCTTGGGATAGGCGAAGCGGTCGCGGATGACCTTGAAGACCACGTCGAAGGAGGGCAGGGTGAAGCACACCATCACCAGGCCGCGCTCCCCGGGGGCCTGCACGAACAGGTCCTCGGTGTGTTGGAGGTGGTGGATGAGTTCGCGGTAGCGCTCGGTCTTGCCCTGCTTGGCGCGCCCCAGCACCGTGAACAGCTCGCTGACGGGCTTGCGCGGCATGATCGACTTCAGGAACACGACCGCCTCGGCGACGCGCTCCAGGTCGACGTGGAAGTAGGAGCGCGTGAAACTGAAGACGATGCTGATGTCGTCCTCGGACACCATCACCGCATCCACCAGCACGCCGCCGTCGCTGTTCTTCAGCGCGATCACCAGCGGCAGCACGAAGCGCCGCCCGATGATGCGTCCGACGATGTAGGCGCGCGAGATCTGGTAGAACACGGGCCGGATAACCTCCACTTTTTCGACCTCGCGGCGTTCGCCGCGCGTCTGCAGCGCACCGCTCACCTCGGCGGCCACGTGCGCGATGCTCTTGTCGAGGTCGCGCCACTGCGAGCTGAAGCGGATGTCCCCGAGCAGGTCCTCGAACAGCAGCATGAGCGAGCCGTGGTTGACGTAGGTGTTGGTCCCCACGGCGGAGTGGACGTTTGCCAGCGGGTCAAGGTCCGCGGCCACGAACTCGATGTCGGGCGCGACCCCGATCGTCCCGAAGAGCCGGCGGCTGATGGAGCTGAAGAAGGTCTTGGTGAACTCCGGATCCGAGAGGTTGGCGATCTGGTGCTCGAACTCGACGTGAATGTCGCGCCACAGGACCCGGTCGGTGGCCGCATCACCGAGCGCCTGGCTCAGCTCCGCGATGGTCTGGTTCACGAAGCGGTCGTAGAGCTCGATGCGCTCGACGGCATCGCGCTGCCCGCCGCGCGAGTCGCGGCTGTCGAAGCGCAGCGGCGCGCGGCGCGTGATGGCGCGGAATTCCGCGTTGTAGCGCGCGAAGGCCTCCACGATCTGCTGTGCGCACTGGCGGGCGCTCGGCGCGCGCGCATCGGCCGACCCGCTCATGTGCGCGGCATGCTCCTAGTCAAAGTCGGTGGGGAGGCTGCGATCGAGCTGGTGCTGGTACAGACGCTCGATCTGCGACTTGAGGATGCGCCCGGTGGACAGCTCGGGCAGCGCGCCGAGCGCGAAGAACTCCACCGCGTCGGTCTCGGAGCTCGGCGTCGCACGGCCGCCGGTTAGTTCGCACAGGAACAGCAGCTTGTAGATATGGTGCACCCCCGGGGGATGCGGATGGCGATTCTTGTCCACCAGCGCCGCCAGCTTCACCGCCCGCGCTCTGAAGCCGGACTCCTCGAGTACCTCGCGCTCGACGGCGGCGGAGGGCGCATCGTTAACGTCCACCCAGCCCCCGGGCAGCGTCCAGCGTCCGTCGCTGCGTTCGCGCACCAGCAGCACGCGCTCGCCCTGAAACACCGCGCCGCGCACATCGACCTTGGGCGTCGCGTAGCCGTACTCGCCCTGCCACCATTCGCGGGCGTTAGCCAGCGGCACCTGAAGCTCGGTGTGCAGCACGCTCGCGGCCAGTTCCTGCAGCTGCCGGTAGCGCTCGCGGTCGAACGGGTCCTGCGTGAACGCCAGGCCGTTTTGCGCGATGGCCTGCATCTTGCGCACCCACTCCAGCAGCGTTGCCTTGTGCGCACGCGCCGTCATCGGATTGCGTGGGCGCGCTTCGCGGCCGCGCGCGTCGGCGCGCGCCGGGCGCTGGTGCGGATGACGAGCTTCAGGCCCGACCAGGTGTCATCGAGTGCGCAAACCTTGATGTCCACCAGGGTCAAGGGCAGCGCGACTGCGCGAATGACATCCTCGGTAAGCTCGGTCCGCACCCCGGAAGAGCGCTTCGGCCAGCTGACCCAGATGCAGGCATCGGGGCGCATGCGCTGGAGCGCCGCGCGCAGCTGCCGCTCCAGTGCGGCGCGTCGCAGCGCGAACAGATGAATGAGGTCCGTGCGCGCATCGATGCGGGGCACCGTGCGCGCCTGCGCCGGCCACGGAGCGAGCAGGCGCTGGTAGTGCTCGGGCGCGCCGTGCACGAACAGCCGGCTGCCTTCCCGAAGGCCGAGCTTCTGCGCCAGCGGCGTGCCGGAGTAGCCGCTCATCGGCGCCGGTGGCTGGCGGCGGTATCGCAGCTGCACCGCCGCCGCATGGGCGCTACAGGTTCCGGATCAGCGCGTCGGCGAAGGCGCTGGTCGAGACCTCGGTGGCGCCCTGCATCAGGCGGGCGAAGTCGTAGGTCACCGTCTTCTGTCCGATGGTCCGGTCCATCGCGCTGATGATCGCGTCCGCCGCTTCGGTCCAGCCGAGATAACGGAACATCATCTCGCCGCTGAGGATGACCGAGCCGGGATTGACCTTGTCGAGGTTCGCGTACTTGGGCGCCGTGCCGTGCGTCGCCTCGAACACGGCGTGCCCGGTCAGATAGTTGATGTTGCCACCGGGCGCGATGCCGATACCGCCCACCTGTGCGGCGAGCGCGTCCGAGAGGTAGTCGCCGTTGAGGTTCAGGGTGGCGATCACGTCAAACTCGTCCGGGCGGGTAAGCACCTGCTGCAGTGTGATGTCGGCGATGGCGTCCTTGATAATGATGCGTCCGGATTGGCGCGCTGCATCCATCTGCGCGTTGGCTTGCTGCTCGCCCTGGGCCGCCTTGGCGCGCTCCCACTGCTCCCAGGTATAGACCTGGTCGGCAAACTCGCGCTCGGCGAGCTGGTAGCCCCAGTTGCGGAAGGCGCCCTCGGTGAATTTCTGGATGTTGCCCTTGTGTACCAGCGTCAGGCTCTTGCGCTTGTTGGTGACCGCGTAGTCGATGGCGGCACGGATGAGTCGCTCCGAGCCGTCCTTGGAGACCGGCTTGATGCCGATGCCGGAGGTTTCCGGGAAACGGATCTTGGCGTAGGCCTTCGGGAAGGCCTGGCGGAACAGCTCCATGAACTTGGCGTTGTCGGGCGTGCCCGCCTCGAACTCGATGCCGGCGTAGATGTCCTCGGTGTTCTCGCGGAAGATCACCATGTCGACCTTTTCCGGGTGCTTGACGGGGGAGGGCACGCCCTTGAACCAGCGCACCGGGCGCAGGCACACGTACAGGTCAAGCATCTGGCGCAGCGCGACGTTGAGCGAGCGGATACCGCCGCCCACTGGCGTGGTGAGCGGGCCCTTGATCGACACCAGGTACTCGCGGCAGGCGGCGACGGTTTCCTCGGGCAGCCAGGTGTTGAAGAGTTTGTTGGCCTTCTCGCCGGCGTAGACCTCCATCCAGTGGATGCGGCGTTTGCCGCCGTAGGCTTTCGCGACCGCGGCGTCCATGACGCGCACCGAGGCGCGCCAGATGTCCGGCCCGGTACCGTCGCCCTCGATGAAGGGCAGGATCGGGTTGGCGGGCACTACCAGCTTGCCATTGACGATCGTGATTCTTGCGCCGCCAGCAGGGGGCGTAGCCTTGGGGCTTGCGGCCGTCGTCATGTGAGAATCTCCTCGAGAATCGCCGGCGAAACGGGCGTCACCGGGCGCGCAATGCTAGCACACGCGCCGCCGCGGGCCGTGGTGCGTACCAAAGGCGGCCGTGCCTGTGAGAGACTGGCGCGCCAATACGCCTCGGGGGCGGCACAGTCAGCGAAAGGGCGTATGACATCGGCCAATAAGAGTGAACCAGCGGCAGCCAGGCCATCGGTGCTGCGGCAGATGTGCGCGGTACGGCATATCGACCTGACCGAGAGCGCGGGCAAGAACCGCCTCAAGCAGACTCTGGGGGCGCGGGCCCTGATCGCCATCGGTCTGGGCGCCACCATCGGCAGTGGCATTTTCGTGCTCACCGGCACCGTCGCCGCCTTGCACAGCGGGCCCGCGATCACGCTGTCGTTGCTCATCGCCGCCTCCTGCTGCGCTCTGGCGGCACTGTGCTATTCGGAATTCGCCGCGTTTCTGCCGGTGCCCGGGAGTGCCTACAGCTACACCTACGCGACCCTGGGCGAGGCGCTGGCGTGGTTCATCGGCTGGAACCTGCTGCTGGAGTATGGCATCTCCGCCTCGGCGGTCGCGGTGAGCTGGTCCGCCTACGTGGTGAACCTGCTCGCGGCCGCGCACATCCACCTGCCGGCGGTTCTGGTCAACGCGCCCTTTGCGCCCGATGCGCACGATCACCTGGTAGCCACGGGCGCGATCATCAACGTACCGGCCATCCTGATCGTCGCCGCCATGACCGCGGTCCTCTATGTTGGCGTGCGCGAATCCGCCGGCGCCAACACGGTGATGGTGTCCCTGAAGGTGGCGATCATCATCATCTTCGTGATCGCGGGCCTGAAGTTCATCGACACCTCCAACTGGCACCCCTACATCCCGCCCAATACCGGCACCTTCGGGCATTTCGGCTGGAGCGGCGTCATGCAGGGCGCGGCGATCATCTTCTTCTCCTACGTGGGCTTCGATACCGCCTCGACCACGGCGCTCGAGGCACGCAATCCGCAGCGCGACCTGCCGATCGGGATTCTCGGTGCTCTGATCATCTCGACCGTGTTGTACCTCACCATGGCCGCGACCATGACCGGGATGGTTCCGTTCCAGCAACTGAACGTCGATGCACCCGTCGCCGTCGCACTCGACCTGCACCCGCAGCTCTCGTGGCTCTCCTGGCTCGTCAAGGTCGGCGTCATAGCCGGCATGACCTCCGTCATCCTCACCTCTCTGCTCGGCCAGCCGCGCATCCTGCTGTCGATGGCAGACGACGGACTGCTGCCGCCGGCGATGAGCCGCTGCCACCCGCGCTTCAAGACCCCACACGTGGCCACCGTGTGGACCGGAGTGTTCGCCGCCTTGATCGCCGGGGTATTTCCGCTCGATGTGCTGGCGGACCTCATCTCTATCGGCATCCTGCTTGCCTTTGCAGTCGTGTGCGCCGGAGTACTGGTGTTGCGCTACACGCGGCCGAACGAATACCGCCCGTTCCGGGTACCGTGGGCGCCGGTGACCTGCGTGCTCGGCACGCTGGTGTGCCTGGGCCTGACGTACTTCCTGTCCAACGCGACCTGGAAGCGCCTGTTCTGGTGGACCCTGATCGGCATGGCGATCTACGGCTTCTACGGCTTCAGGCACAGCCGCCTGCGCACGAATGTCCCGCACGCTTGACAGTACCCCCGCCGCGGACGGCTTCCGCATGCCCGGGGAATTTGAACCGCACGCGGGCTGCTGGATGCTGTGGCCCGAGCGCCCCGACAACTGGCGCGACGCCGCGCGCCCTGCGCAGCGCGCGTTCGCGCAGGTTGCCGCGGCCATCGCGCAGTTCGAGCCGGTCACCATGGGAGTCTCGAGCGCGCATTACACCGCCGCCCGGGCGCTCCTCGACCCCAAGGTGCGCCTGCTGGAGGTGGCGCACGATGACTGCTGGATGCGCGACGTCGGCCCGACCTGCGTGGTCAACCGTCGCGGCGCGGTGCGCGGTGTCGACTGGCGCTTCAACGGCTGGGGTGGCCTGCACGGCGGACTGTACTTCCCCTGGGACCAGGACGATCTCGTGGCGCGCAAGGTTCTGGACGTGGAGCGCCTGGCGCGCTATCGCGCACCCCTGGTGAACGAGGGCGGGGCGATCCACGTCGACGGGCAGGGCACGGCCCTGGTGACCGAGGAGAGCCTGCTCAACCCCAACCGCAACCCCGAGCTCGGACGCGAGGACGTCGAGCGCCTGCTGGGTGTGTACCTCAACGTGAGTTGCGTCATCTGGCTCGGCAAGGGCGTGGTCAATGATGAGACCGACGGGCACGTCGACAACCTCGCCTGCTTCGTGCGCCCGGGGGAGGTGTGCCTCAACTGGACCGAGCGCCGTCGTGATGCGCAGTACGCGGTCTCCCTGGATGCCTGGGAGCGGCTGCGCGCAGCGCGCGACGCCCGGGGCCGGCGCCTGAAGGTGACGCGGCTGCCAATGCCCGGGCCGCTGAAGTTCTCGGCGAAGGAGGCCGCGGGCCTGGAACCGCGCGAGGGCACCAAAGCGCGCACGGCCGGCGAACGGCTGGCGGCAAGTTACGTCAATTTCTACATCGCCAACGGCGGCGTGGTGATGCCGCTGCTCGATGCGCGCACCGACAAGGCGGCGGCGCAGCGCCTGAAACGCCTGTTCCCGGGCCGGCGCGTGGTCGGGGTTGCGGCGCGCGAGATCCTCGTCGGCGGCGGCAATATCCACTGCATCACGCAGCAGCTGCCGCGCGGAACGCGAACCGCATCACCCTCTGCGAGCTAGATCCGGGCCGCCGCGGGGGCCTTGCGGTATCGTTGCGTATGCGTTTCTTCGGCTTGCCTTCCCGGGGCCTCGGTGTGCTCCTCGTCGCGCTGCTGCCAGTTTCGGCCGTGGCGCAGCAGGCCGCGGCTGCCGCGAGCGTCCCGGCGGGGCGCTACCTGGTGAAAATGCGCGCCACGGGCGGGGAGCTGAGCGGCGTTGCGAGCCGCGCCGGGCTGCGGGTGCTCGATACACGCCACATCGTCGCCGGCATCCAGCTGCTGCGCGTTGAGGGAGCGAGCGCCGCGCAAACGCTGGCACGCCTGCGCGCGGACCCGCAGGTGGAGTATGCCGAGGAGGACCAGCGCCGCTACGCACAGGCGCTGCCCGATGATCCCTTGTTCGCCGGGCAGTGGTACCTGCAGAACACGCAGCCGGCGGCGATCGACGCCGTGGAAGCCTGGGACCTCACGACCGGCAGCGACGGGGTCGTGATCGCCGAGCTCGATACCGGGGTGCGCTTTGACCACCCGGACCTGCGCAGTGCCACCGCCAACCGCCTGCTGCCCGGCTACGACATGATCGGCGCGGATTCGCAGGGCAATTTTCTCACCACCAACGACGGTGGCGGGCGCGACGCGGACGCCTCCGACCCGGGCGACTGGGTGTCGGCGGCGGACATGAAGAACGCGCTGTTCGCCAAGTGCGACAAGGCCAACAGCTCCTGGCACGGCACCCGCGTCGCCGGCATTCTCGGGGCCATCACCAACAACGGCGTCGGTATCGCAGGCGTTGCCTGGAGCGGCTGGATCCTGCCGGTGCGCGTACTCGGCAAGTGCGGCGGTTACGACTCCGACATCATCGCCGCCATGGCCTGGGCGGCCGGCAATCATGTCGACGGCGTGCCGGACAATCCCTATCCGGCGCGGATCATCAACATGAGTCTGGGTGCGCCCCCGGGCGATGCCTGTCCGCAAAGTTACCAGCAGATCGTCGACGAGCTCGTGAGCGAAGGCGTGCTGGTCGTGGTCTCGGCCGGAAACGAGGGCGGCCCGGTGGACGTGCCGGCCAACTGCGCCGGCGTGGCTGCGGTCGCGGGCCTGCGGCACGTGGGCACCAAGGTGGGCTTCAGCAGCCTGGGACCGGAGGTCGCGCTCAGCGCCCCGGCCGGCAACTGCGTCAACACCGGGGCGGGTCAACCGTGCCTGTTTTCCATCGAGACCACCTCCAACACCGGCACCACGAGCCCCGCGCAGAACACCTACACCGACCAGTTCAACATCAACGTCGGTACCAGTTTTTCCGCGCCGATCGTCGCGGGAATCGCCGGACTCATGCTCGCGGTGAACGGCAACCTCACCGCCGGCCAGCTCATCGCTCGCCTGCAGCTGGGAGCGAGCACGCCTTTCCCCGCTCCCGCCGGCCTGGCGGCCTGCCACATCCCGGCGAGCGCGACCGACCTGCAGACCAACGAGTGCGCATGTACCACCGACACCTGCGGCGCCGGCATGGCAAACGCACACGGGGCCGTGCTGCAGGCCCTGCGGCCGATCGCCGCGGTGTCCGTGCCGGGCATCGTGCACGCGGGGGCCGCGGTGGCGCTCGATGGCAGCGGCAGCGCGGCCGCCTGCGGGGCCAAGATCGTCGGCTACCAGTGGACGCTGGCCGAGCCGGCCAACGGGCCGGCGATCCAGAACGCCGACACGGCGCACGCGAGCATCCCAGCCCCCGCGGCCCCGGCCAGCTACCAGCTGCTGCTGACCGTCACCGATGACGCCGGCCGCACCGATACCGCGCCGGTGGTCATCACCGCGACGCGCGCGACCTCATCGGCGCCCGCCACGGCGGGGGGCAGCGCCTGCCTGACGAGGGTGGTGTTCGATGTCTCGGCGCCGCCGCCCAATACTCCCAGTGGCAACAGCAGCGGCGGTGGCGGCGGCGGGGTCCTCGACCCGACCACGCTGGTGCTGACGCTCCTTGCCGCGGCCTTATCGGGCGCGGGGCGCTACGCCAGGCGCTCAGCGGCCTCGAGCCACTCGCGCTGCGCGCGCCGGTAGTGCCCGGGGGCGATGCGCGCCTGCTGCAGCAGTTCCTGCGCCACTTTCTGCGCTTCCTCGCGCCGGCCCTGCGCCTGCAGCAGCTGGGCGTAGCGCACCGCGGCCTCGGCACCGGGGAAGGAGCCGGCCACGACGCGGTACTCCTCCAGCGCCTTGCCCACATTGCCCTCCGCCTCGAGCGCACGCGCGTACAGCAGGTGGCCGGCGGGTGAGCGAAAGTCGGGATTGAGGCGGATGAGATCATCGAGCGTGGCACGCGCCGCCTCGGCGTCGCCCTTGCCGAACTGCGCCTGGGCGAGCCCGAGCATGAGGTTCGGGTCGTGCTCGTAGAGGCCGGTGAGCGCCTGCCGGTATTGCCCGATGGCATCCTCGTGGCGCCCGTGGCGCATGAGCTCCTCGGCGTAGCGCTGCCGGCTCGCGACGTTGGCGCCCAGGCGCGCCTCGTTCTCGTAGCGACGCAGGTCGCGGCCCGGATCGAGGGCCTTCTTGAAGCCGCGCGCGGTGCGCTGCGCCGTGCGGCTCTTCATCAGCCCCGGAATGATCTCGATGGCGATGTAGGCGATGATGCCGGGCACGGCGATGCCGGGGATGATCAGCACCCAGATCCACAGGAAGTTACGCCCCGTCTTGATGACGTGGATGATGAAGGCCACCTGGATGAGCAGCGAGATGATCAGGATCGACATGTTGCTCGGTCTCCGGGAAAGCTAGTTTTTCGCGGCGGCCTTCGGCAGCGCGAAGGCCATGACGTAGTCGCCGCGCGGGGTGCCGAGGGGCCCGTGGCCACCGGCGCTGATGAGGATGTACTGGCGCTGCTCGGGGCCCGCGCGGTAGGTCATGGGAGTCGCCTGGCCGCCGGCGGGCAGCTTGAATTTCCACAATTCGCGCCCGGTTTCGATGTCAAAGGCGCGCAGGTAGCTGTCGATGGCGGCGCCGACGAACACCAGGTCGCCGGCGGTGGCGATCGGACCGCCCATGTTGGGCATGCCGAACTCGCGCACCGGCAGGAACCAGGGCGTGAGGCCCTCGGTCGAGCCGAGCGGCACCTGCCAGGCGATGCGGTTGCGCCGCAGGTCGATGCTTACCAGCGTCCCCCACGGCGGCGGGGTACACGGCAGACCCAGAGGGGAGAGCAGTGGCTCGCGGCGCACGCCATAGGGCGCGCCGCTCTGGCGGCCGAACTCCGCGTGCGGAAACCGGCCCGAGGCCGTCTGGAACTCCAGTTCCTGCGGCGTCAGCAGCGTCACTACCATCGGCAGGTTGTTGACGGCGGCGATGATGCGCTGGCGCTGCTCATCAAACACCACGCCGCCCCAGTTCACGCCGCCGAGGTAACCAGGCGTGAGCAGCGTGCCGCCGAGGTCGGGCGGGGAAAAGATGCCCTCGTTGCGCAGGCTGGCGATGAGCGCGCGACACCTGCCGCGGTCCCAAAAGGTGATCCCCCAGGCGTCCTCGGGTCGCACCGGCGCCTGCGGCACCAGCGCCGGCAGCGCGGAGAAGGGCTGGGTGCGCGCCGCCTGCTCACCGGGGACGCGGCTGGCGGGCACCGGCCGCTCGGTCACCGGGAAGAGCGGGCGACCGTGGGTGCGCTCAAAGACGTACAGCATGCCGGTCTTGCTCGCCTGGATCACCGCCGGCACCGGCGCCCCACCCACCTCGATGTCCCCGAGCACCGGCTGGGCGGCGAGATCGTAGTCCCACAAGTCGTGGTGCACGAGCTGCTGCTGCCAGGCGACCTTGCCGGTGCGGGCCTCCAGCACCAGCAGCGAATCGGCAAAGCGATCCGACCCGACGCGCAGCCCGCCGTAGTAGTCCGGGCTGGCCGATCCGGTGGGGATCAGCACCAGGCCATGCTCCTCGTCCACGCTCATCACGCCCCAGGCGTTGCCGCCCCCGACGTTGAGGGCCTGCGCCAGCTGCCAGTCAGCCACCGCCGGATGCTCAGGAGAGTCCGGGAGCGGGTCGAAGGCCCATGCCAGGGCGCCGCTGCGGGCGTCGAACGCGCGGATCACGCCACGCTCGACGCTGACGGCGCGGTTGTCACCGATCGCGGAGCCGACGATGACGAGGTTGCCGTAGATCGCCGGCGGCGAGGTGACCAGGTACGCGCCGCCGTCGCGGATGTGGATCCCCGCCGCCAGGTTCACCTCTCCCTTGTTGCCAAAGCCCACGCAGGGCAGCCCGGTGTCCGCATCCAGCGCCAGCAGGCGCGCATCCAGCGTGCCGGTGAACACGCGCCGCAGGCAGCGCAGCGGCATCTGATGCCGCTCGGAGTCCTCCCACAGGCTCACCCCGCGGGCGGCGGCCTCCGAGTAATGGCGCGCGCGATCCACGTGCGGATCAAAGCGCCAGCGCTGCACGCCGGTCTGCGCGTCGAGCGCGATGACGATGTTGGTGGCGGTCTCGAGGTACAGCGAGCCGTAGGCGAGCACCGGCGTAACCTCGAAGGTCAGTTTGCGGGCGCGTGCGAACCCGGCGCCAAGCTCCCCGGTGCGATAGACCCAGGCGAGCTTCAGTTGGACGACGTTGCTGCGGTTTATCTGGTCCAGACTCGAGAAGCGCCGCCCGAAGCTGTCGCCGCCGTAGTAGCCCCAGTCGCTCGCGCCCCGCGACTGGGCGTGTGCAGCCGGCAGCGCCAGCAGCGCGATCAAGGCGCTGGCGCACACCCCGCGCGCGCTCACCCGCGCCATGGCTGAGGATTCCATCATGGCGGGCATTATCGATGATCGTGCCGACTGCCCGCGAGCTAAAGCGCGTGGGCGCCCGCATGCTGCTATTCTTCGCACGGTGAGTTCTACACGGGCGGTCACGCCCCGTCTCGGGGTACTGAGTCTCCTCCTCGCCGCCCTGTGGCTCGCCGCGCCGCCCGCCGCCGCGGCGCCCGCGCCCCCCGAATCCCCCGGTACGGCCCCGGCTGCGCCGCCGCGGCCGCGCGTCGGGCTGGTGCTCTCCGGCGGCGGGGCCCGCGGGGTCGCGCACGTCGGCGTTCTCAAGGTGCTCGAAGACATGCACGTGCCGATCGATGCGATCGCAGGCACCAGCATGGGCGCGGTGGTGGGCGGGCTGTACGCCAGCGGTCTCAACGCGCGTCAGATCGAGAAGCTGATGACCTCGATCAACTGGCAGGACGCCTTCCGCGACCGCCCGTCGCGCGAGGACCTGACGCTCAGGCGCAAGCAGGAGGACGAGACCTTCCTCGTCAAGTTTCCCCTCGGACTGCAGGACGGCCACGTGGTGTTGCCGCGCGGGCTGATCCAGGGGCAGCGCCTCATCGAGACGCTGCGCCGCCTGACGCTGCCGGTGGCGCGCATCAGCGACTTCGATCAGCTGCCCACGCCGTTTCGCGCCGTCGCCACCGACCTCGAGACCGGGGACGCGGTGGTCATGGGCTCCGGGGACCTCACCAGTGCCATGCGCGCCAGTCTGTCCGCCCCGGGGGTGTTCTCACCGGTGGAGCGCGAGGGACGGGTACTGGTCGACGGTGGCATCGCGGACAACGTGCCGGTGGACATCGCGCGTGCCATGGGCGTGGACATCGTCATCGTGGTGGACGTCGGCTTCCCGCTCCTGGCCCGGGACGAACTCACCAGCGTGCCGGTGATCTCCAACCAGATGCTCGCCATCCTCATCCGGCGCAATGCGCACGCGCAGCTGGCCACCCTCACAGCCAAGGACGTTCTGATCCAGCCGGCACTGGGCAACGCCTCCTCGTTCGACTTCGGGCGGGTGGCGCGCGGCATCGCGGCGGGCGAGCTCGCAGCGCTCGCCAAGGGCACGCAGCTCGCCGCGCTCACCGTCCCCGAGGCGGAGATGCAGACCTACCTGGCGCAGCGCGAGGCGCCGCGCGCCGCGGCCCCGCCGGTGATCGATTTCGTGCAGGTACAGACAGGTTCCGAGCATTACGTGCCCTCGGCGGACCGCCTGTTCGAGGGCGTCATCGGCAAGCCGCTCGATCCGGATGCCGTCGCGCGCCGCGTGACCGCGATCTACGGCCGCGGCGGCCTCGACACGCTCGACTACCACGTGGTCGGCACCGACAGCCGCTACGGCCTGGCGATCGAGGCGCGCCCCAACTCCTGGGGGCCGGACTACATGCGCTTTGGCCTCAGCCTGCAGGATGATTTCGAGGGCAACTCGACCTACAACGCCGCGGTGCGCTTCGTGGTGTCGGACGTCACGCGCAACGCCGGGGAGTGGGTCACCGACTTCCAGATCGGCAACATCGCCCAGATATCCACGGAGCTGTTCCTGCCGCTGGCGCCGTTCTCAGGCTGGTTCGTGATGCCGCACGTGCAGACGCTGTCGCGTGACGTGGACGTGCTCGATGCGGACCAGAACCTGCTCGCCGAGTACCGCGCCCACACCTTCAACTTCGGCCTGGATTTCGGGCACCAGTTCGGCAACTGGGGTGAGATCCGCACCGGCGTGGTGCGCGAGGAGGGTCATTTCACTCTCAAGATCGGCGACCCGAACGATCCGAACCTGCCGGACTTGAGCGCCCAACCCTTCGACACGACCAACTACTTCGTGCGCTTCACCTACGATCGGCTCGATGACATCAATTTCCCGCACCGCGGGCAGCAGGCGGCGCTGCAGTGGACCGGGGTGCGCAACGTCGCCGGGATGCAGCCGACTTCCGACCAGGTGACGCTCAACTACATCGGCGCCTATTCCTTTGGCCGCGACACGTTCCAGTTCTCAGCCTCGGGCGGCACTACGCTGCAATCCCAGATCACCAACATCAACCAGTTGTTCCCGCTCGGGGGCTTCCTGAATCTTTCCGGGCTGCGTGCCGACTCCCTCACCGGGCCAAATTTCGGCATCGCGCGCGTGCTCTACTACCGGCAGATCGGCCGCGGCGGCCCTGGGTATCTTGACGTACCGACGTATCTGGGCTTCTCACTCGAGGCGGGCAACGTGTGGCAGACGCGCAGCGAGGCGAGTTTCTCCAACACCCGCAAGGACGCCAGTATCTTCCTTGGCCTGGATACCTTCCTGGGTCCGGTGTACCTGGCGAGCGGCTTCGACGAGCACGGCAGCCAGGCGTTCTACCTGTTCCTCGGGCGCACCTTCTGAGACAGTGCCTGCGAAGCGCTAGGCATCCCCGGTCGGCACGATCGCGCTGGTTTCGGCCATCAGGATCACGGCACGCTGCGGTGCGCGGGTGCGGTGCACGACACCCCTGGGGACCACGAAGCCCTCCAGTGGCTTCAACTCGACCGAGCGCCCCTCCAGATCGATGATGAAACGACCCTCGAGCACGAAGAAGAATTCATCGTCGTGGTCGTGCTTGTGCCAGTGATATTCCCCCTGCATCACCCCGAGCCGGATCACCGAGTCGTTCACCTTGCACAGGGTCTGGTTGTACCAGCGCTCCTGGCACTGGGCGATGAGCCCGGGAACATCGACCACGCTCAGAGGCGCGAACTTCACGTCCAGGTAGGTGGCGTACGGATAATCCTGCGCTTGGCTCACGGGTGCTTTCTCCGGCGTCACGTCGCCCTCGGCGGCGGATGCGCTGTCAGAGGCCGCGGCTCTCGGCCAGTTTCTCGATCTTCTGGAATACCAGGGCCGGCTTGTCCTCGGAGCGCGAGTACTCGTGCCGCCGGCTCATGTCCGCCATCGCCGCATCGCGCTCCTGCGGGGAGGGGTACCAGTGCAGGCGCTGCCACTCCGGTCCCAGGAGCTTGCGAAACGGATCCCCGGGCGGAAGGCTGATGCGGATGCCGTAGGGCCGCAGCCGCTCGACGGGCGGGGCGCGCAGATTCTGGGGTTGACTGATGGCCATAGGCGCGAAAGCTTACGGCGCCGCGCCGCGGCGCGGCAAGCCGAACCCAGAATTGACAATGACTTAGGAGTCTGTGGCGGTACGTCTTGAGTCATGGCGCCGGCATCCCCACACTGATGTACCGCTTCGAAGGAGATCCGCCATGGCGCTGTTCCGCAAGAAGTCGACGCTGCCGGCCCGGGATGAAGCCCTGCCGGGGCGCAGCACGCCGCTCACGGTGCCGCCGACCCATTTCGTGAATGGTCACCGCATCGTGCCGCCGTTCCCGGCCGGGATGCGCGAGGCGGTGTTCGCACTGGGCTGCTTCTGGGGCGCTGAGCGGCTGTTCTGGGAACTGCCCGGCGTGTACTCCACCGCGGTGGGGTACGCGGGCGGCCTCACACCCAATCCGACTTACCAGGAAGTGTGCACGGGCGAGACCGGACACACCGAGGTCGTCAAGGTGATCTACGACCCCGCAAAGACCGACTACGAGGATCTGCTCAAGGTGTTCTGGGAGTCGCACGACCCGACGCAGGGCATGCGCCAGGGAAATGACGTCGGCACGCAGTACCGATCGGCGATCTACGTGACGGATGCCGAGCAGCGCGCGGCGGCCGAGGAATCCAAGCGCTCCTACCAGGCACGCCTTACGGCCGCCGGTCGCGGCACGATCACGACCGAGATCCGTGACGCACCGGAGTTCTTTTACGCCGAGGACTATCACCAGCAGTATCTTGCGAAGAATCCGGATGGGTACTGTGGGATTGGAGGGTGTGGGGTGCCCTTTAAATCTGCGGAGTTACCGGTGGGTGAGAAGGCATAACCGCCGATGTGACCCTGGTTCCTTCCGGAACACAACGGGTTACGCGCTGGTGGGCTGAAGATCACCAGGACGAGATGAATTCATGGCGGCACGAAAGATCTAGCTCACGCATGCGGGGAAGATTCTGCGGGAGGAGTTCATGAAGCCCGTGGGTTTGTCGGCGTATGCATTGGCGAAGGCCCTTGCTGTGGCGTTGCCGAGGGTCAATGACATCGTGCGGGAAAGGCGCGCGACTTCGCCGGAGATGGCGGTACTGCTGTCGGCGTACTTCGGAACTTCAGATGCGTACTGGATCAACTTGCAAGCGCGTTTCGACCTCGAAATGGCGAAGGACAAAATGGGCAAGCAGGCTGCGCGGATCAATCCTCACCCACACGATGAGACCGGCGCACTTCGTCCGATCTGAGTCACTCAACTAGCGTGCTCGCCGCGTCGGCGTCTACCGAAGATCGACCGGCCAAGAATTCGCGGCCCCGCAGCCGCGGGGATCTCGGCGACATGCTTACCTCGGCGCTGACTATCATGAATAATATCTGGTGAAGATTCGCTCCTCGGACCGCGATGCGTCCACTAGGAGAGCCCAAATGTCCACCGCGACATACCCAACCTACAAGCCCGTCAAGCCCTATTTCGATCTGGTTCGAGGTGCGCTTGGCGATCTCGTTGACGGAGTGCACTTCTTCGATTGCGTCTCGGAAAAGATCGTCTATGAAGTCCGGTACGATGTTTCAGGATGGCCGCGGATCATCGAGGGTCGAGCGGCTCTGATGGAGGCTTTCCGCGGATATGGAAAGCATATTGAGCTCCATTCCGCGGATCATCTCATTAAACACGTGACTGACAATGGCCAGGTGATTGTGATTGAGTACGAGGTGCGCGGGAAAATACTCGCGACCGACGTTCGTTACGACAATCGGTTTTGCTCAATTATCATCTTGGCAAATCGCCGCATTGCACATTGGAGAGATTACATGGACTCCTTCGCCGCCTGGAAAGCGCTGACAGCGGACTCTCCTTCCTAAGCGGCACTTTCAGCCTCACTTCACGTCTCTGACCGGAGCCGCTCCATAGAGTCCCGACGCGGCAGTCCTCGCCGCGGACTGCCTGTCGGCATTCCCAAGACCCGACGCTCAAATTGCAAGAAGCGGTGCGTCCGCCGAACCACAAAGTTAGGCCGCCTTGCGCGCGGCGGCTTCCCACGGCACCGGCACGCCCACCTTGCGGCAGAGAGATCGCGGCCCGGAGGTTGGAACTAGGAGCGGTAGCTCAGCAATAGACCGTTCGGCGCGTTCTGCAAGAGCATTGGCGTCTTTTGCTAGTTACGCCGACCCGCTCTTGAGCCACACTGAAATTGTGAACTCGGGTCCTGAGAGACACAGCGACCTTGGTAATGCCGAAACCTCATGAAGGGTGACACAAATGAAAACACGTGAAACCACGACTCCAGTAAGAGCCTTTGATCGCGCCTATATCAACGGCCAGTTCGTCACTCCCCATGGAACGCAGATCGTCGATCTGGTGAACCCGACCGACAACAAGGTTATCGGCAAGGTCACCATGGCAGACGAAATCGACGCCCGAAAAGCCATCGGTGCAGCGAAAGAGGCCTTCAACTCCTTTTCGCAAAGTAGCAAGGAATACCGGATGGAGCTCCTGCAGCGGTTGCACGACGCCGTGGCCAAGCGAATGGATCAACTCGTCGAGGCAACGGTCGTGGAATACGGCGCACCGCAAGACCGTGCGAAGGGCTCCAACAACCTCGCGGCGAACATTTTCCTCCACTTCAAGAAAGTCCTCGACGATTTCGACCTGGTCAAAACTGTCGGCACATCTAAGATCGTGATGGAGCCGGCCGGCGTAGTGGGCATATTTACGCCATGGAATTCGAGCGCCGGCTCGATCGCGATCAAGGTGGCGCCGGCAATCGCTGCCGGATGCACGGTCGTGATCAAGCCCAGCGAGATGAGCGCTATGCAAACCGAAGTGTTGATGGACGCCTTTCATGAAGCCGGGTTGCCTGCTGGCGTCATCAATGTCGTGACGGGCCTCGGCGAGGTCGTAGGGACGGCGTTAACGCAAAGTCCCGACATTGAGAAAATCGCTTTCACCGGCTCGACGCAGATCGGAAAACTGGTCGCCAAGAACTCCCTGGACACAATGAAGCGCTTGACGCTGGAGCTCGGGGGCAAGTCGCCCAACATCATCCTGGACGACGCCGATCTCTCCACGGCGATCCCGATGGCCGTCAACGCATGCTACCTGAATAACGGGCAGGCCTGCATTGCGGCCTCGCGTCTGATCGTGCCGGAAGACCGCCTCGACGAAGTGAAGCGATTGGCCAAGGCGGCCGTCGAAAAAATCCAAATGGGCGATCCGAGGGACAAGGGCGTCACCCTCGGCCCACTGGCCAGCACAAAGCAGTACAAGCGCGTGCAGGAGTACATCAAGTCTGGGATCGAGGAAGGTGCGGAGCTCGTCATCGGCGGGGAAGGTCATCCCCAGGGACTTGAAGGTGGGAATTTCGTGAAGCCCACCGTGTTCGCCAACGTCACCCGCGAGATGCGTATCGCGAAGGAAGAAATCTTCGGACCGGTTCTGTCGATACTGACGTACAAGACGGAAGCCGAGGCCATTGAAATCGCCAATGACACCGAATTCGGCCTCATCGCCTACGTAAGCTCGGCGGACTCGGAAAGGGCTACCCGTGTGGCGCGCAAACTCGCCGCCGGCCGCGTTCTGATCAACACGTTAAGTCACGATCCGTTTGCTCCCTTCGGTGGGTTCAAACAATCGGGGATCGGTCGGGAAGGCGGGATCTTCGGGTTGCAGGAGTACCTGGAACCCAAAGCGATCATCGGCTAACCCGAGGAATGTCCTGACAGCGCGATCGCTTCCAGACGAAACGCCGGCGAGAGAAAAAATGACCGTCCACGTGCCAGACCGTTTCAAAGCCGCGAACGCCTTTTGGATAGGGCTCGCTAAGATCGGACTTACGCCAGCAGCGGTGCTGAGCCAAGCTCGCTTGCCACTGACTGTTTACGACGGCAAGAAGAACCTCGTCACAACGGCGCAGTTCTTCGCACTCTGGCGTGCCGTGGGCGAGGTCTCCGGTGATCCGGCCGCGGGCCTAAAAATCGCCACCCAGATCGACGTTGGCAATCGGCCACCGTCAACTATGGCGGCCTATTGTGCCCGTGACTACCGGGATGCCCTCACCCGCCTTGCTCGCTTTAAGCAACTGTGTTCGCCCGAGGAAGTGCAAATCAAGGTGAGCAAGGACGAGTGCGTGATCGAGCCGGTGTGGCTCCACGCGCAGGAAGAAACGCCGCCTTTGTTGACAGACGCCGCCTTCGTCTCCTTCGTTGAACTTGGTCGCCGCGGCACAGGGCATTTGGTGACGGCGAAAAGGGTCGAGCTGAAGCGCAGCGCGGAAGCGACCGGCTTCCACGAGGCCTATTTCAAGGGCCCGATCACGTTCGGAGCGCGACGGAATGCGCTCGTCCTGCACGCGGCCGATCTCGATCGGCCGTTCCTTACCTACAACGCCGAGTTGCTTGACATGTTAAATCCGCAGCTCGAACGCGCGCTTGAAGAGCGCCGTGCGCAAAGTTCGATCAGTGAGCAGGTGAAATGGATTCTCAAACGCCTGCTCGCGGGAAGCCGGCCGGAGATTGCGGCCGTGGCGCGCGAGCTCGGGTTGAGCGATCGGACCTTGCAGCGTCGAATCATCGATGACGGCGCAACCTTCCGGCAGTTGCTTCTTGAGGTGCGGCAGGAACTGGCGCACGACTACCTCAACCGCCCGGAGATGGATGTCACGGAAGTGGCATTTCTGCTCGGCTACGAGGATTCGAATTCTTTCTATCGAGCTTTCCGAACGTGGGAGGGGACGACACCCTCCCAGTTGAGGGCAGCGCTCCGACGATCTGAAACTAGGCAATAAGTGTTCCGGGTCAGCGTCACGCCTTCTCCCGGCAAAAATGGAGCGTACTACAACGCCGCCGCGGCAGCGCTTGCCAACGAGCGGACAAGCGAATTTCTAAATCAACAACTACGGCAATCTTCGGTTGGCCTAGACTCCCTGAAAAGCGACGCGGACTGCGTCGCCCGTTGCTTCGGGCGGGTCAGCGGCACCGCGATCATTCAACTCAAGTTGTCGCGTGCCTCTTGCCCAGAGACTCCGCTCACGCAATATCTGGGTAAGCGAAAAGCTTCCTAGAAACAACAACGTGCCAGCGGGCGACACCCAAGCGGTAGAGAAACGGTAGAGATCGGCAGGCGCTGCGACGGCGCGGAGTGGGTGCCAATACCAATTCTTCTCGGTGCGAGGAAACCCCTCGATCATGTTGCGCAGGCAGCCAGCCGGGCTATGAGCGCCTGACGACTGCGATGCACGGCCAGAAAGTTGGGGCCGAAGAAATTCTCATCCAGTAGCCGGTACGGCCGGAAATCGACACGCCGGGAGTGCACTTTGCCGATGACGAAGCCCTTGGGTTCCAGGTATTCGTAGAAATCGATCAGCAGCTTGCGTGCCAGAATGCACGCATACCCATACTCGAACTGCACAGCCGAGACGGCGTCCCTCGATAGGGCGAACTCGAAACCGCGCAAAACGTGGAAATCCGCCCCCTCCGTGTCGATCTTCAGCAGGTCGACGTGCGACAGCCGCAGCTCTTCGAGCACCGAGTCTCCCGTCTGAACGCGTTCCTCGCCCCACACGCTGGCACCCGGGTGCGGGTAATCGTAGATAGACGTAACTACGTCGCGTTCCGGGTAGTACTTCACGCGAGTGACTCCCGCGGCGTCCCACAGACCTGAGTCATGAACGTAAATGCTCCCCACTGCCGCCACATTCTCGCGCAAGCGTTGGCGGGTCGCCGAGGCGATCTCGAAACAGTAGATATCCGCGCGCGGCACGAGCTGGTGGCACAGAAGAGCCCACGTTCCGCGGTTTGCACCGACATCGACGATCGTAGTGGCGCCCGGATCCAGGCATCTGAGAACGCGCGCTTCGCCGTTGGTGCGAATATCGTGATTCTCGGTATGCAGGAGCGCCGTAATCCGGTGGGCCACATTGCGTGCTGCGCTTACGAGCGGGGCGTCACTGTGGGAAGCCAGCATATTCACGGTCCATTGCCGCAGTTTTCGCCGCGTCGTCATGCGCGCGTGGGATCTCCCGGCTGCTCTTCACTTGAGACCTTCACGCGGTCGGCTCGGTGACGCCGCTTGACAGGTAGCGCTCCAGGAGAGACTCGGCGTACCGGCGAGCGCTGAAATGCGCGACAACATGCGCGCGACCAGCGCGCCCCACGCGCCGGCAACGCTCTGGGTCCCTCAGTAAGGCCGCTACGCAGTCTGCCAGCGCTTTAGGGTCATTTCGTTCGACCAGGAAGCCGGTCTCTCCGTCCACGATCGTCTCGAGCATTCCACCAGAACGTGAGCCGACCACCGGGCGAGCCATGCTCATTGCCTCGAGCGGTACCAGTCCGTAAGGCTCTTCCCCGACAGTCGGGTAGACCACGACATCCGCTTCCTCGTAGAGCCGCGGCATCTCGGCATAGCGTGTCGCACGAAACTCGATCGAGTCTCCCAGGTCACGGGCCTGAATGCACGCAAGCAAGTGCTCCCGATACGAGACCAGCTCTTCATTCCAGTCAACGATCCGCTGGGTATCGGTGATGATGAGTCGCGCGCCGATGCCACGCTGCCGGAGCAGCGCCAGCATCTCGACGGAGACGTGTACTCCCTTCCAGGGGAGCACCCGTGCAGGATGTAGAATCACGGCCTGAGCGGATTGCAACAGGGGAAGCCGACGCGCCCTGAAACGGTCCACATCCACTCCAAGCAGCAGTACCTGCGGGGTGAAGCCTATGTAACGCGCGCATTCGCTCTGCACGAAGCGTGACACGGCATAGTTTCCATCCCACTCGCGGTACACAGGCCGCTGGTGCAGGACGTCGGGCCAAGTCTCGTGGAACGTGTGGTGCAAGCGAAATCCCAATCGCGGCCGAAGCTCATCGAGTGCGAGAGCCGGCGCCGCCGCGAAATGATGCAGGTTGTGCCCATGAATGACCTGGAGCCGCCGCGCCGCAATCGCTTCGCCCAGCGCTCGCTTGCAGGCTGGCGTGGGGTCTGCGGAAGTCGAAGGGGAGCCGCGGATCAGTTCGACATCCAGGTGCCGAAGGTAAACGATCTCCACACCGGGGAGTGCGGCAGCGGCGCGTTCACCCGTGAAGATCGTGACGGTACAGCCAAGTTCCGTCAGCGAGCCGGCCAGGTCCGCAACGTGTGACTCCACTCCGCCACTCGTCGGTGGTATCGCCCAATGCACCAGTCCGACGCGAACCCGCGCACGTGGTCCAGCCACCGTGGGGCTGCCAGCTGCCACGGACTACGTTTTCGGCTTGGGCCGGTAGGGAGCCAGCAGGAAAACGAGCCACAAGGCGATGAAGACGATGAACAGAAGCAGGCCGGCGACCCAGAGCGCGCGGAGCCAGCGATCCGTGAGCCGCCATGTGAACAGGAGGGCCGCGAAGGGCGGCGCGGCGAACAGCAGGGTGAGCGGGACGCCGAGCGGCAGGAACCGAAGTATCCTCTTCTGTTCGTATTGACGTACGAATTCCTCGTATCCCAATACCTGTGCATTGCCAACCGCTTGCGCGACCAGTGGCCGCAACTTCAGATTAATGTACTGGCCGAGATTGGCGATGTTGTAGGAGTGATCGACGAAGAGCATGCCCAACGCCGGCGACAGCAGCGGCAGAATCAGCAGGAGAGCCGGATCCGCCTTCCCCGTCAGAACGAATCCCGCCACTGCCGTCGTGGCAGTGATGTTGATGTTGAGTAGGGTGTACGCGGTGTCGGCGCGATCCTTGATCTCACCGCGCAACGCGGTGAACTCGGCGAGCGTAGCCGTCAGGAGGCTTGCACTGTCAGCGTTCCCCTGCATCCGATACCTCTTGGATCAGTTGCGCGCCCACAGAGTCGGCGTCTTCGGTCGTGGGCGCCGCGGCGCATGAACAGTCACTAGTCCAGCAGCGCGATTCTATCCGAGGCCGTCAAAGTTGAGCACGAGCGGTTTCGCCGGGGTCTGGTGTGCGACAAACGGGAGCTACACAGGGCAAGGCGCGCTCCCGGAGGCTAACTCGATGATTCCTGTGCTGATTCCTCCCCGTGGGAGTATGGCCACGCGCGGGTATCTGCACGCAGGATCCGGGTGGGTGGGATGGGCGGGTGTGTGGCTTAATCCGCGTGCATCTAGCGACCCTTGTCGAAATTGCGGGCGACGTAGGCGGCCAGAGCCTGCAGTTCCGCGTCCGTAATCTCGGTCTTGCGAAACGGCGCCATCAGCAGCACACCTTGACGCACCACGGCGGCGACGGCCGCCGCCGACAGATCGGTACGGTCAAGCAGCACAGGCGGCCGCTGCCCGCCGTACTTAAGTTGCAGCGATTCGGTGCCCGGGTGTCCCGGACCGGCCGCGTGGCATGGCGCGCACCAGTGAGCATACACAGCCTCGCCGACCGGCGTGACAGGCGCCGGGCTCACCGAGGCACTCGGCGCTGCCGCATGTGCAGCGCCGCTCAACGCCAGCCATGTCCCAAGCGCGCACATCGAACGCGTCATCAATTCTTCCTCAGGTGCTTGGGCCACACACCATAACGTCCAGGTGACAGGATGCCGTTGGGATCCACCGCGTCCTTGATGGTCTCGCACAGGTGCAGCAAGGCGTGGTTGTTGAAGGAGTAGGTCTGCGCCACCAGATCCTGGAACGGCGTCGGTGCGCGATATTCCGCCCAGCCGTGCTCAGCGGCCTTTGTGACCCAGCGCGCGAACGCCAAGCGCATCCTGCTATTGCTTGCCTTGTCGCGGCCGATTGGAAACATCATTAGGGCGACCATCGATCGTTCCCAGTTGGTCAGGAATACCGGTCCGACGATGCCCGTTTCCTTCCCCGCGGACATCGCCGCCATGTTCTCGCGGTAGTAGCGCTGGTACTCCAGCACGCTCTCGCCGGTGCGCGGTATGACCGGTGAGAAGCCGATGTGGCCGCCGGCCGGGGCCGGATTAGCCGGCGAGCGCCCGAGCATCGAGAAGATGGCGAGATTCGGAATGCCGAAGTTCACTTGATGTACACGTTTCTGCGCCTCGGCCGTCAGCGGCGTACGCAGCAGCTCGCCTTCGACAAAGCGCATGCCGGGCACCCGCGCGAACTTGTCGCGCGCGTACTCGAGTTGTGCGCGGATAACTTTTTCCGGCCCGTAGATCGGCAGAACCAGGCTCCAGGCGGGTGTGCCCGGCGTCGCCTGATCACGGACGCTGCCGTAGATATTGTCGAGATCACCGTAATACAACGCTGTCGAGCCATTCACGACATGCTGGTTCTCCAGAAGGTTCAGCGTGTCGAGCAGCGCGACGACGTCCTCCTCTCGATACACCTGTACCGTGCCCGATATGTAGGCCTCGGGTCGCGGCATCAGGTAGAAACCCATTTTGGTGACGATCCCCATGTTCCCCTGCCGGAACAGGCCGTCGACCCAGGGACCATGACCCCACTTGTAGTGCTGCCAGGACTTGGCGTTTGGCAGCGCGCCCATGCCGGTGCGCACCACTTCGCCATTCGCCAGCACGACCTCCATGCCGCAGTGGGATCCGAAGTGATCCCGGAATGGGGAGGCGGTCCACCCGCCACCCCCGTCGAGCGCATTGCCGATGAGACTCCCCCAACCCGGGTCGGGCGCGTCAATCCAGACGTCGAGTCCTGCCTTGGTGATGTGATCGTAGAGATCGAAGTAGCTGACGCCAGGCTCCACCAGCGCATAGGCGTTGCGCTCATTGACTTCGAGCACGCGATTCATGCGCTTCAGGTCGAGAACCACGCTCCCCGAAAGCGCGGGCGCTGAGCCCCCGTAGGCCAGATTCCGGCCGGTCGAGATCGCGTACAGTGGAATGCGATACCGGTTTGCAGTGCGTACCACGGCCTGTACTTGTTCGAGGGTAGCCGGCGCCACCGCCGCAGAGGCCAGGCGCTCCTCAGGCTCTGCCCAGTAGGGCGAGTAGGCATCGCGATACAGCGCAACGTCCTCTGCCGCCGTGAATACCCAATCCGCGCCGACCGCCGAGCGCCAGAGCGAGAGGGCGGCTTCGAAGTCCGCGGGGTTTACGTTGGGCGGCACGGCCATGGACTGGGTCCTCGTTCTTAAGCCCGGGCGATGATCCAGGAAGTCAGCATCTGCGCATCGGCGGGCAGCGCCGGCGCCAGATTTATCTCGGTTGGCGCCGCCCGCGGGTAATTCGCCAGGGCACCTTGGATCGCAACCATTGAGGCCAGGTGGCTGGGCCAGAGTCGGCCACGCATCGACAGTTTTATTTCATCGGCCGTCGCGGCAAGCGACATCGTGCGCAGGACTTTGTGCCGCGCCGGCCGGCCCGCCCACACCAGGTGCTCGGCGCAAAATACCACCCGCCGGCCCAGGCCCCAGCCGAGTTGCTCGAGGCAGAACAATGCCGGAGATCGCGTCAGCCCGGCAACGACGGTGGGGCCCTGCCGCCAGGCGGGCCCGATCGACTCGCGCCACAGCGCCGTGATGTCCCCCTCGGACACCGCATGCACAGATGCACCCCGGGCGGCGAGAGCGGCGCCGAAGGCACTCGCCTCGGCGTGTCGATCATCAATCAGCACCATCGGGAAAGCGCGCGGCACCGCGGCGCGCGCAGCGGTTGGCAGGAGCGGCGCGCCGACTGCTGCGGGCAGCGCCGTCCAGAACGCGCCCTGCAGGAATTCACGTCGGTTGGTCAGGCGAACCCCAGTCGTGCATACCTTATCCGTGCCAATCTGATCGCCATCCGGCCCGGCGCGACCCCATGCTCTGGTGGCTGGAATAGTCGCCGCTACTCGCGCGCCCCGTCAACACTGGCGCCGGCGCGCTGATGCACGTGGCGGCTCGCCCACGAATTCCGGACAGCGCAGCTCTTACATTCGCCCGCTGGGCCGAGTCGTGCCCGGACTGGATCAGTGGCCTCGCGGTGCGCGCGGCGGCGACGATCACGGCCGCAAGGCTGCGGGTGGAACTCGCCAACACTTCGAATGTGAATACCAACCGAAGCCGGAAAATGAAGTCTGGGGAGCAATTCGCCTCGCGGCTATCCGAGGCCGCGTACGCCTGCTCCTTTGGGTAAGCCGAGGCCGTGGGGTAACGGCCGGCAACGAAGGCGATCCGTCGGCAAAATGTCCTGCGCCGACGAGTTCAGTTTGGGACGGGTCGAGACATCCTGGCTTGCGTTCGGCACAAGCGGCTTGCGCAATCGGCGTCGTATTCACCTGAGTGACTCGCGGCTCTGCTGCAAGACCTGCGCAAGCCACTCGGTTACAAAAGGTCTACCGGCAGCGTCACCGGGACCAGGATGTGTTCAGTCGCACCGCTTAAGTCAAAGCAATCCGGGAACGCCTGCGCGCACCACGCGCGCCGGTCGCCTGTGTAAACCCGTGAGGCCCTGCTGCGTTAGCGCGTGGTGGTCATGATTTTCGTGGCATCCGGGCGCGTATAGTAACGGGGTCCTTCCGCGGCTTCGGGCGGTAGCACTTCCCACCCGGGGCAGGGGTGAGAACAATGGGCAGCAATCTGCTTCGAGCATGGATGGCGCTCCTGCCGTTCGCGATACCCGCGGCGGCGATCGCGCAGCAGCCTGGAAACGCAGCGCCACCGACCTACCCGCAACAGCCGCCGGCATACCAGGCGCCGGCCTACCAAGCGCCGCCGGCGAACTATCCGCCGCCCAACTATCAGCAGCAGCCCAGCTACCCGCAGCCGCCCGGTAACGCTCAGCGTCCACAAAATTACCCGCCGCCCTCGAACAACCAGGCGGCGCCTGGCTATTACCAGCAGCCTGCTGCCGTGTACCCGCCGCCGGCCGCGGGTTATCAGCAGCCGCCTCCGGCGCCTCAGGCGGCCCCGGGTGCTGCCGGCGATCAGGTCGCACCGTACCACGTGCATCGCGACCTCAATCATGGGCACGACCACGTGTACCCCGACCGCGGCTCAGTGGTTCGCGATTTGCCGCACGGATCGATCCTCGTCAACTACGCCGGGATGTCGTACCAGTTTGCCGAGGGAGTCTGGTTTGAGCCGCGCGGACCTGCCTACCTGGTCGTCGAACCACCGATCGGGCTGGTCGTGCCGACGCTGCCGCAGTTCATGACCCCACTCAATACGGGTACCGAAACGATCCTGTACGCGAACGATGCCTACTACCGGCCCCGGCCCGATATCGGCGGCTATGAGGTGGTCAACGACCCGATTGACTCGCCGGTTCAGCCCGTCGCGGCCGGTGGTGCTGCCGTGGCTGCCGCTGCGCCTGCGGCGGTCGCGGCCGCCGCTCCGCCGGCTCCGGCGCCGGCCAAGACTCCCGACCAGCAGGCGCGCGATCAATACGAGTGTTACCGGTTTGCCGTCTCGCAGACCGGTTTTGATCCGATCCGCGCGAACTCGGGCCAGGCGGGCGCACAGCTAGCGGGCACACAGCAATCGAACTACGAGCGCGCCCACGCTGCGTGTCTGGAGGGTCGCGGTTACCCCGCGCACTGAGATGTACGCAGCTCGCATGCCTCACTCGCCGCAGGCAGATGAGATGGCCGATTGCAGACGACAAGGAGGAAGCACCATGGCATCTAAGGTCCTCAGTGTGTCCGGGATATTCGTACTGCTCGTGACCTCGGCGCCTGCGGTGGCTCAATACCAGGCGACTCCTCCGCCGGCGCGACCGCCGGGGGCGTCCGCTGCGTCCGGCACGGACATGCACATCATCCCGAAGAACGGCCAGACTCAGGAACAGCTGTGGAATGACCGCTACGCCTGCCACACCTGGGCGCAGAGCCAGAGCGGCTACGATGCCGCGCGGGCCGCCAGCATGCCTCCTGAGGAGGCAGCCTCGCGCCGCGAGCAGTACCGCCAGGGCATGGTCGCCTGTCTCGACAACCGCGGTTATGAGGTGCAATTCGGCGCGCCGGCCCATGCTGTGCCCCCACCGGTTCTGCCGCCGCCGGCCGCCCCGGCGGTCCACACGAATGAGCTTAAGTATCACCCGCTGATGTTCGAGATCGGCGGCGGATACACTTTCACGAACGGAGACACCACCAGGTCTCTGCAGGACGGGGGGTCCGGTTTATTCGGAATCACCTGGTTCCCGAGCTCGAACCTGCCGCTCGGAATCCGCTTCGAGGGCAGCTACAGCCGCTTCAACGCGACGCTCGACTCACGCAGGCTGGCTTCGATTGCAACGGGGACCAACGTCGCGTACGGACATACTAACCTGTACGGCGGCAACATCGACGCGCGGCTCGACCTCGCGCACCGCTCGCCGCGTTTCGGGATGTACCTATTCGGCGGCATCGGCCGGTACCGCACACAGACGCAGTTCAGTGAGGTGGTGGGGGTCCCGGGTTGGATCTGCTGGTACTACTGCTATCCGGGTTACTTCCCGGTCGAGTCCACCGTGTCGAAGTCGACCTCAGACTGGACGAAATCCTGGAACGCCGGGTTCGGGATGGAATGGGCGCTGACCGACCCCGTCAGGTTCTTCATCGAAGGGCGCTACATGCGCCTGGCGCCCTACGATCAGAACAACGCGTTCATTCCCGTACAGATCGGCCTGCGCTTCTGAAGACCCGCGCCACGGCTATACCGGTAGCAGGTCCAGCCTGAGGATCACGCGTACTGGTCGCAGCAGCGTAGGCGGCGATCATTCGCTTGGCTTCGTAGTCAGAGGCTCGACGAGCCTGCCCGGTAGCCTGAAGGTGCGCTCGAATACTCCCAGCACTTCGGACCCGACCGCCCGGGGTCCCAGAGGAGCAACGAGCGGATCGCGAATGTCGCCCGAAACGCCGACCGGAATGCTGGTAAATGCGCCGCCGATCACGTAGCCGAGGACGGGAATCTTGCGCACTATGCGGTCGAGGGTGCCGAAGGGCGCCACCAGCACGGTGAGACGCGAGTCGTAGTTCGTCAGGTTGATTGTGCCTGCGGCGGCCAATCCCAGCGCCGGACTGTCAAGCGCTGCCTGTTCGATAGTCAATTCGCGGTCGGCAATCTTGGCGCCCACAGCGATGCTTCGGTAGTCAAATCCATTCGCGCCGAAACCCACATCGCCCTTGACCACGTCACGCACCGACTTGAGCGACAGGATGTTGCCGAGCAGCGCCATCTTGCGAATCTGGCCGTCCCGGGCCGCAACCTTTACCGTGCCTGTGAGGTGCTCGGCCAAAGACTCGCCGAACCGCTCCGTCGGTCCCTTGGCAGAAAGGACGCTCGTCATGTCGAAGTTCCCGGTGATGACGACATTATTACCTCCCAAACACTTAACGACCTCCTCAAGGGACTGGTCCTTTACTGTGATGTTTGCGCTGGCGTCGAAGTCCTTTGGAGTCATTCGTAACGACAGCGGGAAGGCAATGCCGCACAGCGAAGCCTGGGCGACATTGAAGGCCATCGTTTCGTGCTCCAGGGTTGCAACTGCGCGGATGCCTTGGACTCGATAGCCCCGGTACGCCACAAAGTCGGTGCGCAGCGATACGGTCCCCTTAAGCGGCAGGGACCACAGGCTGAATGACTTGCGCGGCTTGCTTTCCTCGTCCGCCGCTGCATCCGCCGCTTTTGCAGCGCGCGTCCCGCGCAGCGCGTCAATAACGACGCCCGGCGAGTCGATCTCGAGGTTCGTCCCCAGGGCGTTTGCCTCACGCGCAATCTTGCCGCGAATCGTGGCCTGCTGTTGTGCCCAGTCCAGCGTCAACTCGTGTATCTGCAATGCATTCCCTTCGCCTTGCAGGTCGAAGCGTTCCAGCTTCAACGGCGCCCCGGTGAGGTCGCGCAGGTCGAGGTGCTCGCCGGCCAAGGTGCCGCGCGCCGCGCTGCGGCCTGGCCGCGTGAGGTCAAGCGTCGCCTGAAGATCGCCCTTAATGGTCCCCGGATAGCCCGCGGCCGGGCGACCGAAGACGGATGCGACGCTGCGTCCCGCGAGCACACCGGCGAAGCCGACTTCCATCACCGAGTCGTGCAGCGCAAGCGAGACGCTGGCATCGCTGTCGCGGTCCCTGATCGTTGCCCGGCGCAACGTGAAAGTCTTGCCGCGCTTGGACAGATCGGCGCTCAGTGCCGGCCCGGCATTGACATTCGCGTCGGCGGCGACCTCGAGGCCCGCGGCGCTCCACTCGACCCGCGGCGCGGTAAAGCGCAGCGGGGTCGCCGGCTTCAGGCGCTCGGGGAGGGCGGCGCGCAGCCAGATCCAATCGAGCAATTTGCGACCGACGACGCCGTCTGCGGCGCGCGCCGTCAGGCGCGGCTTGCCGCCCTGCAAGTCGGTGAGCTCGCCCGACACGGTGGCCGCCGAGTCCAGCACCTCGATGCCGACGCTATCTACATTGATCGACGCTGGCGTGACGCGCACGGCGCCCCCGTGCACGCTGGCGGCGGCGGGCAGCTTATCGGTCTCGACACGCACGTGCTGCGGAGTCACGCTCAGGTCATAGGCAAGCTGGCGCGGCTTACCGAATCGCAGCGCCACGTTACGCACGTTCGCTGCGGCGACGCCGGTGAGTGTTGGGACTGATCGCAACAACTTGTCAAAGGGCTCACGCGCTCGCAATCCGGGTAGCAAGTCATTCAAGACGATGCTCGCCTGGCCGCGGGTATGCTCCATGCGCATCGGCTTCAGAAAGACGATGTCCACGCCCGCTTGCCGAAGCTGCGATGCGCCGAGTCTCGCGCTGACATCGTCGACCTTGAGCACGCCGCTGACCAATTCGGCACGCGCTGCGATATCAGTGGCCTCGCGTTCGAGTTTCGGCACTCGCATGCTTGCGTCTGCAAGTTGCGCACTGGCGTGCAGGCGCGGCAAGGCAAAGAGCTGCGCAAAGCTCTCTGCCTGTGTCGAGAAGCGCACATCGCGCAGGCGTCCGCCGTGGATTCTGGCAACGTACTCCTGCACCGCCGGACGATCGCCGACCAAGGTCAACGTGGCGTCGCGCAGGCGCGCAAGATCAAGCTCGCCGATGGCGATGTCGAGCTTCGGCGCGCGTGTCGGCCCGGCCAACACCAGGCCGGCGTTTGCGGCGGGTGCGAGTTCGCCGAGCTTGATCTGCTGCAGGAAAACGGCGACGTCCGCTTCGATCAACTTGATCGAACCGGCCAGCCGTACCTGGCCGATATCGAGCTGCTTGCCCCCAAGTTGTATGGCGGCCTTGTGCAGGTCGAGGCCCAGCCCAATTTCGATGTCGGTATGACCGTCGGTGCGCGCTTCGAACTTCGCGCCGACGCTGGACAGTGCCAGAGTCTCGCGCATGTTGGGGAGCAGGCCTTCCAGGGCCCGTTGCACCTTCAATCCCGTGCCTTCCACGCGCACGCGCGCGCTCAGGTCGGCGGACTCCACGCGTCCCTCGATCGCGACGCGATCCCAATGGGTGCCGGTCGCAGACGCGTCGAGCGCGACGCCATTGCCGTCAGTCACGAGCCGCAAATTCAGTCTGCTTGCCTCGAGTGGCAGGCCGGGTAGATGCCAGGCCACACGGCCGTCCTCAATCGCAACGGTCGTAGCGGGCGCAAAGCGCGCTGCGGCATCGAGGACACCTCGCATGGCGCGACGATAGAGCGCAAGGGGAATCGCAGGTTGGGATGGTTCTTCCCGTTTCTTTCTGCCAGCGGCGGATGGCGCAATCCACACGTCGACGTGGGGCCGCTCGACGGTGATGGCTTGCACCTCAGCGTTTCCCTTAAACAGGGGTAACAGGCTGATCTTGACGTCTGCCGTTGCCACATCGACTGTCACCACGTTGGGTATGGCGACATGCGCGCCGCGAACCACGCCGTGCGGTCGCGGCAGCAGCCGGATATCCAGTTCCTCCCAGGACACCTGGCCGTTCAGGAGTTTGGACAGCTTCTCGGCGAGTTGCGCGCGTACCTTGGGCGTGTCGATCAGTTGCTGCCCGATCAGTACAGCCGCCGCGAGGAGGGCGAGGAGCCCGATCGCTGCGCCCAGCGACCAAATAAGCACTTTGCGCAGGCGCGTTGACATCAGGGGTGCGGCCATCGGCAGTGTTGTTTTGTTGCCGCAAGTCTACTGTAGTCGGCGCGGTACGGGTGTGTTCGCCGACGCTGCTCGCCTGCAGTGCTGGCGGCGCATGCCGCGGCCAGAGCGCGCGTTACCGTATGCGACTAGTGTCCGGGTAACGCCGTGCCTGCTGCGGTTGCAGGCTGCGCCGGCTGCGGGTCGCGTGCAGTCGCCGGCAGCCGGGGGCCCAGAGTGACGGATTTGCCACGCGCGGGCTAGTTTCTGGGCTCCAGTCCGCAGCTCACGAGCCCGACGTTGGCCGCGGCGGGGTCAGCCGTGAGATTCAGATAATACCGGCCGGGTTTCTCGAGCATGGTCAGTAACACCGGCAGGCAGCGGCTCACAACGTAGCGGTATTCGCCGTTTGTCTCATCCACGAATGTCACGGTAACCGGCGTCGTGGTGTGGCGCAGGATTCCGCTGACTGACGGATGCGCCGCGTGCACATCGATGCGGCTATGCGGCTGCCCCGAGCCCGGCGCCGACGCGCCCGCAAGGCCGCGCTCCTCACGTCCGCGAATGCAACAGGGCAGCGCGGGCCGGTGCCAGCCACCACCGCCTAGTGACAGGCCGGCGGCGGAGCTGTCAGCGGCCAGATGGGATTGGGGGCGTTGTGCTGGATGCGCGTGTTGATCGTGTAGAACAGATTCCCCAGCCGCCCGCGGATGTCGCCGTACGGGTTGGGGTTGTTCGGCGAGCTCCCGAAGCTCTTCGCGCTGTTGGCCACCAGCTTGTCGCACTCCCAGACGTTGCGCGCGGCACAGGCGTAATGCCCGGTGTTCAGGAACAGCGCGCTCGTGATCAGGCACACATCGAGCACGCCCTGCACCGGGCGGGCGATATTGCCGGACTTGATGGTCTTGCCGAGGTTGACGAGCTTGTCGTTGGCGAACCTGACCAGGTCCTGCCGGGAGGAAACGACCGGGCTCAGCACTCCGCCGATGGTCCAGATGGAGTTGCCACGGGTCGAGCCGCCGGCCTTGTCGCAGTAGCCGGTGATGTCCACGACCGCGGCGCCCTCGGGGATCGTGCCCTCATCCGATCCCAGCCGCGGCGCCCAGCCGAGAGCCATCTGCGGCTCGCAATCGGGCGTGGGCGTGGTACCCGGGACGAGCGCATCCGGGTTCTGCATGGTCTGCACCAGGATTCCCGGTACGTCGTCCACCCCGTTGGCGATCGACTGGACGACCGCGAACTGATTCGCGTGCGGCCCGGAGGCGCCGCACATGGTCGGCGGGATCAGGTTGGCGGCGAATCCCGGGCACTGCGCCGCGATGTCCAGCGTGCCGGGGCAGGTGCCATCGCTCTTCAGGCGGGTATCCGTGACGATGCAGGTCTGCTCGATGATGTTGCCGCGCACCCCCTGCGGGCCCACGCCCGCAGGTCCTGGCAGGATGCGGTGCGAGAGGCCGCCGGTCGGGTCGCAGCCCGCCGCCGAGGCGCACTCGGCCGCGGAGGCGATCACCACTGAGGCGTGCGCGAGCGCCAGGCCGCTTGGATTGCCGCCGGTTGAGAAACTGTTCGAGCTGGCACTGCTGGCGACGCTCGCCGTCGGGGTCGTAAAGCCAAAGCCGCCGTAGGGCGTGGGCGTGGCAAGCGGGACGGCGAACTGCAGGATATTTCCCGTGGTATTCCCGGTGGACTGCGTGACGAACGCGTAGGCGGTGTCCGCCTGTGCGCCGGTCCTGAGCTTGTGGAAGGGGCAGCTGGCCGTGCCGCAGGCGATGGCGGCAAAGGTGGTCGCGCTACTGGCCGTCCAGAACGTGCTCGCGGTCCCGCTGCCCGAGAGCGTGTACTGCAGGATGGTGCCCTTGTTGGTCGCGATCAGGAGGCTGCCGTCCACGGGCCAGAGGTCCATGCCCGTGGGCAGCGGGCTGCTGGGACTGGAGGTCGTCGGGAACTGCGGTTCGCGCAGCGCGCTCGAGGGGGGCTTGATGGGGTAGCGAGGGTCCGAGAGGAACTTCTGGATGCTCAGCGCCGAGTAATCGAACAGCGTGATGCGCTCATGCGTGTCGCGCGGATCGAAATCATTGTCGGCCACGAGTGCCAGCAGGTCACCCGCGTGTATGCCATTGCTCGCCAGCGCGGCCTGCACGGCCGCCGGCAGCGTCGCCGGTACCACGACCGTCTCGACCAGGGCATCGACCTCCCAGCCGGCAAATTTACAGTCGAGCAGCAGCGGGGCTGCGTAGCCGCCCGGCGCGGTCGGTGACGGCTTCAGCACCCAGATCTGCGGCGCGGGGGAGTTGGTGACAACGTACAGATTGCCCGCGGCGTCCACCGACATGCCATCGGGGCGCTGCGGCCCGGGGACGTACGAGGCGGCGCTCCAAACCGGCGTCGAGGCAATCGGCGGCGTGCCGGTCGGACCCGTATAACGCACGATGCTGCCGCCGGAGGTGTCCGCGACCAAAAGGTCGGTACCGTCGTTCGCCGCGTTCGGCACGAACACCGCCGAGCGGAAGCTCTTGAAGGTGTTGCCGTCGGCGTTCAGCAGCGTCGTCTGCCCGAGGCCGAACAGGACATCGTAGACGGCATTGGGCGCCGAGGAGTTGCTGGCGGTGACGCGCAGGGTCTGCGCCGGCACGGAGGTTGTGGTGAGCAGCGCCACGAGCGCCAGGGTGACCGTGTCGATTCCGGATGCGCGAAGCTTCATGAGTTCCCCTGTTATTTTCGGCGCCGGACATCGCGGGTCACGGTCGGTGTATTGGCCCAAGCGGCGCGCCGCGTGGTTGCGATGCGTCCATCGCAGGGCAAAAAGTTACCACACTTGACGCAGTCGCGGTGGCGGTCACGCGGCGCGGCCGGCCGCGCCGGCAGGGATATATGCGAAACCGGCGCGCTCGCGCTAGCGCTGCGGTACCACGGCGACCGCCGGCACCGCGCGCTTGGCCTCAGCTGCACCGGCGCGGTGGGCGCCGCGCTGCGCCAGGCGCTGCTGCTCGTGCAGGTTCTGCAGATAGCCCTGCGCGAGCGCGCGGAACGCCCCGGGCACGAAGCTGTCCTTGCTGAGGATCGCGTAGCTGCGCACCAGCAGCGGTTCCGCCGCCTGATAGTCCCCGAGACCGGTGAGCGCGGCGCCCTGGGCGCTCTCGGCGATGGCCGTCTTCCAGTGAGAGGCCGACAGCGCCGCGGTGAAGATGGCGGCGGCGGCGCGGGCCGAGACGAGTGCCTGCGGGTAGCGGTGCTGGGCCACCTGCAGTATTGCGAGGTTCTCCAGGCTCGAGGCCACGTCCGGATGGTTCTCGCCGAAGAGGCGCCGCCGCATCGCCAGCCCTTCCTGCAGGTGCCGCTCTGCCTCGGGGTAATCGCCGGTGATGGTGAGCCAGAAGCCGATGCGGTTGGTGACGGCGGCGACCTCGGGGTGATCCCCGCTGTAGATCTGGCGATAGATGTGCAGCGCCTCGCGCTCCGTGGCGAGCGCGCCCTTGGTGTCGCCGCGGCTGTCGAGCACGAAGGCGATGTTGTTGAGGGTATTGGCGACGTCCGGATGCATCTCGCCCAGCAGCTCGCGCTTCATCGCGAGCGCCTGGCGGTAGGTGGCCTCGGAGTTCGCCAGCTCCCCCTTGTCGAACATCGCGCTCGCCAGATTGTTCAGCCCCTCGGCGACCTCCGGATGCTTGTCACCGAACAGCCGGCGGAACATCGCGATCGATTCGCGGTACATCTGCTCGGATTCGTCGTAGTCGCCGTTGTGCTCGAGCAGCAGCCCCAGATCGTTGATGGCATCGGCGAGGTCCGGGTGTGGCTGCGTGCCGCGCAGGTCGCGCTGCATCTGGACGGCGCTGCGCATCATGGGCAGCGCCGCCTTCAGGTCACCGTCGTCATCCAGGGTGCGCGCCAGGTCCTTGAGCGTGCGTGCGATGTCGCCGTGCTCCTTGCCGTAGAGGTGATGCTGCAGCGCCAGCGCCTCGCGGAAGCGGGCCTCGGCCTCCGGATAGCGCCCCTGCGCATACAACACCGTGCCGAGGCCGTAGAGGCTGTTGGCGAGCGCGATCTGGCTGCGGCGCTCCTTCGGATGCGCCGTCAGCAACGCGCTGGCCTCGCGATAGGCGGCCTCGGCGTCGGCGTCCTGCGCCTGCAGGCTGCGCAGGTCCGCGAGGTGATTCAGCGATTCCGCCAGCGCCTCGGGCTCGGTCTGGTAAAAGCGCCGGCGTGTCGCCACGGCGCGATTCAGCAGCGGCCACGCCTCCCCATACAGGCCAAGCCCCATGTAGACCGACCCGACGGTGTCCATGATGGTCGCCTGGATGGCCGGCTGGTTGGCCAGTTCCGCGTCGATGCGGGACGCGCCCTTGTCGAGTACTTCGCGTGCCGTGACCGTGTTGCCTCGCGCTTCGCTTGGATCCATGACGCGGAACAAGCCGATGAGGAAGTTGGTGGTGCGCATGGCGGCCTCGGCTTCGCTCTCGGCGCGCGCGGTCTGCCGCTGGGCGGCGCTGCGCTGGAACAGCGCGTAGGTGGCCAGGGCGCTCGTCAACAGCATGCCGGCCACCGCCGCGCAGGCGACCACGAACAGGCGCCGGTTGCGGCGCTGCTGCTCGCGGCGGCGCAGGGCGTCATAGTCAACGCCGAGCAGCCCGGCGATCAGCTTCAGTTTGGCGCCCTGCCGCCGGTCCTTGCCCGCGCGCGCATCGGCGGCCACCGGTTCGCTGCGTATCGCGCCGAGGTTGCCGTCGGCTGCCAGGCGGAAACGCAGCGCCGGCGGGAAACATTCCTCCTGCTCACGGCCGGCAAGCTCCGAGGCGTTGGGCTCGCCGTCGACGATCAGGCAGAAAATGCGGTCCTCGCGCCCGAGTCGCTTGAAGGCGAGGATTTCCTCGTTGACCCAGCGCGAGCGGGCCGCGTGCGGGGAGCAGATGATGATCTGGCACGCGGACTTATCGAGGGCTTCATTGATGACGGTGCCGAGATCGACGGCACTCGCCAGTTCGTCGCGGTCGCGGAATACCGGGGTCAGGCGCTTGGGCACCACGCCGCGCGTACCGCTCGTGCCCACGAGCTTCTTGGGCACCCGATAGGACTCGAGCGCGCGGTGCAGCCAGGTGGCCCACTTGGCGTCGCGGTGGCTGTAGCTGATGAACGCCCAGTATTTCATCTGGTCACGCCGGTTCTCCCTGAAGCACGGGGCGCTCGAGGCGGCCCTGGGGGTGCGGGCGGCCCGAAATAGCGCGCTGGGACTCTAAACCATGCGGTCCGTGCTGCGGTAGTGGAGCGGCTGCGCCGCCGGGCGCCGGCCGTGCGCGCCACCCAAGGCTCGCAGGTCTCGTATTGTAGGCGCCTGTAGAATCGCCGGCGCGCCATCCCCCGGGGGCGGCGCCTGAGCCGTCATTAAACTGAGGTGTGGTATGAGCAGGACGAACAAGGCCGTGTGCTTCTGCGGCGTCATGGCGGCGGGCCTCGCCGCCCTCGCGCCGGCGCTGCCGGCGGCCGCGGCGAATGCCGAAGTCGACGGTGCCTATCCGAAGGCTTACGCGCTCTACGTCGATCTGCATCAGCACCCGGAGCTCTCGGGCAGCGAGACCCAAACGGCCGCCAAGCTCGCCGCGCAGCTGCGGGGGCTCGGCTACACGGTCACCGAGCACGTCGGCGGGACGGGCGTGGTGGCACTTCTGAAGAACGGCCCCGGGCCGACGATCATGCTGCGAACCGAGCTTGATGCACTGCCGGTGGAGGAGAAGACCGGACTTGCGTTCGCGAGCAAGGTGCACACCAAGGACGCCGCCGGACACGAGGTGCCCGTCGGGCACATGTGCGGGCACGACCTGCATATGAGTGCCCTGGTGGCCACCGCCGGGATCATGGCCCGCAGCCGCAGTGAGTGGCACGGAACGCTGATGCTGATCGGCCAGCCGGCCGAGGAGACGATCGGCGGCGCCAGCGCCATGGTGCGTGACGGGTTGTTCAAGCGCTTTCCACGCCCCGATGTCGCACTCGCCCTGCACGTCGGCAACGAGCTGCCGGCGGGCAAGGTGGGCGTGGTCCCCGGGATTTATGATACCAACGCCGACTCGCTGCGGATCACGATCTACGGCAAGGGCGGCCACGGCTCCGCGCCGCACACCACCGTCGATCCGGTCGTGACCGCGGCGCGCACCATCCTGGCGCTGCAGACCATCACCTCGCGCGAGGTCAAGCCGGGGGAGATGGCGGTCGTGACCGTGGGCTACGTCATCGCCGGCACCAAGAACAACATCATCCCGGATCAGGCCGAACTGGGGCTCACCGTGCGCACCTACAAGGCAGAGGTGCGCAAGCAGGTTCTGGCGGCGATCACCCGCATCACCAATGCCGAGGCGCAGGCGGCCGGAACCCCGCGACCGCCGGCCATCGAGCGCTACGAGGCGACGGATGCGGTGTACAACGACCCGGCGCTCGCCCAGCAGCTGCGCGCCGTGCTCGAGACCGCACTGGGCAAGGACAACGTGCTCACCATGCAGCCGCTCACGGCCTCCGAGGACTTCTCGAAGTTCGTCGCCGAGGGGATCCGCGGCTTCTACCTGTCACTGGGCGGGGCGGATCCGCAGAAGTACGCCGCCGCCCGCACGACGGGCGCGCAGCTGCCGTCGAACCATTCCTCGCTGTTTGCGCCGGACGTTGAGCCGTCGCTGCGTACCGCGATCGCCGCGGAGGTGGCGTTGCTGCGCGGCCTTTTGAAGTCCAACGCGGCCTCGTGAGCCGCCGGCGGCGCCGCGGGGATGCTCAGTGCGGTGCGGGCGGCGGCGTCTCACGGCCGCCGAAGTGCACCAGGAGTCCGATCAGCGCCATGGCCCACACGATGACCGGGCTTGAGGGCAGGTCGACCACCGCCGAGAGCACCAGGCCAACGACGTAGCTGACGAGCGCCAGCCCGTAGCCGAGGGCGAGCTGCTGCCGCTGCGGGTAGCGATAGGTCGCCACCGCGGGCACGATGAGGCTGGTGAACACCAGGTACACCCCCACCAGCTGCACCGAGATCGTCACCACCAGCGCAAACATCACGTAGAAGCCCACGCGGCCGAGCTGGGGGCGGAAGCGAAACCAGGCCAGCAGGAATACCAGCGTCAGGATCGCCGCGTGCAGCAGCTGCTGCGGGGTGACCCACAGGATCTGCCCCGCGAGCAGATCCTTCAGATCCTCGCCGCCGTGCGGATCATTCGCCAGGAACAGGATTTGCGCGGTGGAGGCGAGCACAAAGAGGACGCCGATCAGCGCCTCCTGCACCTCGGGGCGCTTGCGTTCGGTCCAGGTGAGCAGCAGCGCCCCCGCCAGTGCCGCGGCGGCCGCGGCAATCTGGGTGATCCAGCCGGTAGCCCCCAGACCGAAGCTGTGGGCGGCGATCACGCCGAGCCCTGCGACCTGCGCGATCGCCAGGTCGATGAACACGATGCCGCGTGCCAGCACCTGCTGGCCGAGCGGCACGTGCGACAGCACCACCAGGACGCCGGCAATCAGTGCCGGCCACAGGATGCTCAGTTCCGCCTGCAGTGTGTTCACTTGTTTGCCGCCAGCAACCGGTTGATGGTGTCGTCAAAGAGCCCGAACAGGTCCTTCGCCTCCGGCGTACCCCCGACGGTGTAGGGCAGGAGCACCACCGGCACGTGGATGCGCTCGGCCAGCCAGTCGGCGGCCTTGGGATCGTTGTAGGCGTTGCGCAGGATCATCTTCGGCGGTGAGGCGGCGAGCTTGGTGACGAGCTCGGCGAGGTAGCCGGCGCTCGGGGGCACGCCGGGTTTCGGCTCGATGGCGGCGAGCTCCTTGAGCCCGAGCCAGTTGCACAGGTACACCTGATCGCGGTGGATGACGACCAGACCGACCCCTCTGAGCGGAGCCGCCGCGGCGTCCCACTTGGCGCTCGCGGCGCTCCAGCGTTTCTGGAAGTCCTCGCCGCGCGTGCCGTAGTACGCAGCGTTGGCCGGATCCAGCTGCGCCAGGCGTGCCGCCAGGGCCTTGGCGATGATGGCGATATTGCGTGGATCGAGGGTGACGTGCGGGTTGCCGAGCGGATGGATGTCTCCCATGGAGCGGTCGACCGCCGAGGGCACCTCCAGCAGGTGCACCAGCGGCGCCGCCTCGAAGTAGCCGGGGCTGCCCGGCTGGATCTTGGTGTTGCCCGAGTCCTGCAGCAGCACGGGCATCCAGCCGATCTCAAGATCGGCGCCGGTCGCGATCACCAGGTCGGCGGTCCGGGCGCGCGCCACCAGGCTGGGCTTGGCGTCCACGCGGTGCACGTCCTGAAAGGCGCTGGTGGCGGTGTAGACGTTGACCTTGTCACCGCCGAGCTCGTTGACGAGCGCGGCCCAGTCAGGCGTCGTGGCGAGCACCTTGAGCGTCGCGTGCGCCGGCAAGGTGGCCGCCAGCGCGAGGCTTGCAAATGCCATGAGATAACGCAGGTTCTTAAACATGAGCGCTTCCTAGAATTTATGCGCGCCGTGGGCGCCGATGGAAAAGATGTATTGCAGCAGCAGCTGCCGGTCGAGTTCGTGGGCGGCACGCGCCTCGTCCCACGCGTACTGCGCGCGCAGGCGCGAGAACTCCGAGAGGCTCCAGTCGATCATGAACGTGGTGCGCTCCGGGGATGCCGGCAGCAGCGCCGGGAACGCGGTGAACGGCAGCACCCCGGTGCTGACGAGCCCGATGCTGGGCGTACCCGAGTGCATGGAGTCATAGCGCAGACCCGCACGCCAGCGCTGCTTGAACTCGTACACGCCCTGGATGTACCAGCCGGACTGCGAGCTGCTGTAGCCGTCCGTGAGATTCTGCCCGCTGAGATCGAAGGCGAGCTGGCCGTTCTCGGTGCGGTGCATGTACTCGCTCTGCAACTTCAGCTGGTGCTGCGTCGGGTCCCCGTGCGGCGCCCACTTCATCGTGGCATCCACGATCCAGGTGCGCGACGTGCCGCTGAAGGCGTTGGTGACGGGATTGCCAACCTGATCGGTGTCCTCATAGGCGCGATCAGTCGACTTCAGATCCAGCCACGACACCCCCATGCGCCAGCTGGTGGAATCACCGACGTCGCCGCCCACGTGCGCGAACAGGGCGTCGCTGCCGAGCGCGTTGGAATCGCGCTGGGTACCCGGGAAACTGCGCCCGCTGCCGGCCTCGGCGCCGAGTTCGATGAAGTAGTCGGTGGGCGCGATCCAGCGCAGCTGCACCCCGTCCTGCGCCAGCTGCCCGGCAAAGAACGCCTGGTACACCAGCGGCTGATCCACGAAGTCCCAGTTGTGCGAGTGGATCTCGTTCAGGTAGCCGGTGCCGGAGAAGAAGCGGCCGCCCTTGAGGGTGAAACCGTGACTCAGGGCCAGCGTCTTGAAGTAGGCCTCCTCGATGTCGATGCTGTTATCCGGCTGGATCGCGGCGGTGACGTTGGCGAAGAAATAAGGATCTACATTGGCCGCCACCGTCAGCTCCGACTCGCCGAGGTTGAAGCTGCGCTCCCCGGGTCCTTCGCCCTCGGGCGGCGGCATGAAACCTGCGATGCGATAGGTTGCCGGGTCCTGCGACAGGCTCGCGTAGTTGCCCGTGAGGATCATCGAGATGGCCGGGTTGAAGGCGGTGGCGTTGCTGCCCTTGTTGGGCGCCGCGGCGGCGACCGGAGCCGGTTCGGGGAAGGCGGGAGCGGGCGCAGCTGCAGCGGCGGCAGCCGCCGGCGCGGCAGTGGCCGGGGCCGCCGCGGCCGTGCTGGCCGCGCTTTCCAGCTGCTTGATCCGCGCCTCGAGCGCTTGGATGTGGGCGTTGTAGTCTTTCTTGAGCGCTTCGAGTTCGGCTTTGAGTGCGGCCAGATCGTCACCCGCCGCGTGACCCGCGCCGGACCACAACACCCCAACAACCAAGATCACTCCAGCAAAAGGCGTGAGCTTCGCCATAAATCGCCTCGTCGTGTACGTCGATCATGCGGCGGGGCAACAGTTGGTGCTGCGCGCCGCCGGCAACGGACTGATCAGGCGAGTGACGGCGGCCCGCGGGGCAGGAAGGCGTTATAGGAGGAGCGGCTGGCGGAGGGCACACTCGGGCTGCGGTAGCGGACCCCGCTCTGAACCCGGGCGATCGGCAGCAGGTCGGTGGAACCACCGGCAGTGGCCAGCAGGGGCGAGAAGGAAAGGCAATCCGTGCAGGACTGGCCCGAGGCCGGCGGGTCACCGGGGGAGCGCAGGTGCGAGTACTGATGCAGCAGCGCGCCCGTTTGCGCAAAGAGCAGCGCCAGTACTAAGAGGAGTCCGAGCCTCCCCGCACCCCGGCGCCCGGACGTCAGCGGAACCCGTGCCATGGCGGCAGTATAGCTTTATGACAGCCGCCAAAGGGGCGCACTGTCACAGGAACGACAGGCGGAGGCCCGCCTCGGTCCGACCTAGCCCTTGGGCAAGGCGATCGGACGTTCACGCAGCGACAGCACCCAGTCGCCGTTTTCCATGAGGGACTCACGTCCCAGTTCGCGCAGCAGCGCACGCTCGTTCTGGTCCCGCTGCGGCCCCTGGGGTGCAGCCTCCAGCCACGCGATCGTTTTCTCCGCCCGCGCGAAGATCGCGGCGAAGCGGGCGTACTGGTGCGCCTGGCTGCGCAGGCCGAAACGCTCGCCGTAGACCTCCCAGAGCGCCGCAGCGATCGGCGCGAAACCCATGACGAGGACCACCCAGTGGCGCCAGGTGCCCCATACCTCAAAGCGGTGCCACAGCACAAGCAGCATGGTGGTGGCGGTCAGGCCGACGACCAGGCACAGCTCCGACATGCGTTCGATGCGATGGATGCGCTGCGACTGCATGCCGGCGCGGCTGCGGTAATACTGCGCCTGCCCGTGGACCCAGTGCCCCAGTACGAGGTCCATCCGCGGCTGCGTCGGCGGCGGCAGTGTGTTGGTGCCGCGCAGCGCATCGCGGATCCAGCGTAATTCATCCAGTTGCTTGCGCAGGTAACTGGCGGCGGCGCTGTCACCCAGGCCGCCGAGCCGCCAGTAGAACTGCACGCGCAGCGCCTCGGCCAGCGCCCGGTAGTCCAGGTAGCGTCCCTGCGCATCGAAGCGCCTGTGCCACAGGAACAGCGCAGCGATGGCGGCGAAGATGACGAGGTAGAGCGCCGGCAACTCCCGCCGGGGCATGATCTCGGCGTAGATCTCGAAGGTGAGGGCAAGCGCGACCGTGAGGCCGATGATGGTGCGCAGCACCGCGTGCGTGAGGCGCTGGTAGCGGCGCGCCAGCGCGTCGGCATGGGCGAAGGCGCCGGCCAGCAGCCGGTCCGCGCGTGGCCGTGCCGCAAGATCGGGAATAAGCGTTGCCGCGGTGTCCACGGCGACCGCGCGGACCCTGGCTCGGGTGGCGTCGCGGTTGAACCGGTCGATGCGGGCGCACACGGTGCGAAAGGAGCTCTCCTCGGAATCCGCCGGAAACAGCCAGGTCGCCGGCACGTCGGCGCTGGCGCCGCTGCCGGCGCGCGGCGCGTGTATCCGGTACACCGGTCCGCGGTCATCGGAACTGAGCGCCCGATCATCCGCGTGCAGGTGCCCCTCGAGCTTGAAGCGCACTACCTCGGCGGTGCCGGCAATCGCGTTGTTGCGCACGCCGTCCCACAGTGCCAGCAGCAGGTGACACTGCCCGGCGATGTAGATGCCCGCCTCCAGATAGCGCGCGTCGCGCTGCTGAGAAGTCAGCGGCGAGGAGTCCCCATGCGGCGAGGGCAGCACGAACACGTTGCCGGCCGGCGCCCGCGCCAGCAGCTCGCGAAATGCGCCCGCGGTCTGCGGGAAGTCCTGCTCGTAATCTGCCGTCGGCATCGGCAGCGGCACGATCAGATCGCAGCCGCTCTGCAGCGCCACGTCGGCCACCAGCCGGTCGGCGCCCTCGGCGAGCGCCGAGATCACCCGCAGGGGTGTGGCCGGATACTCGGCACGCAGGTGCGCGAACAGCGCCGCGACGCGCGCGCGATAGATCGGGTAGTCAGCCGGCTCCAGGTGGCGGTGGCCGACCACGCCGACCACCAGGGGCAGGGGACCCTCCGCTGCCGCCGGCGCTGTCTGACCGGCCGGACTGCTCAAGGAGCGGGCCGCAACAGCCGCTGGCAGGCGTCGAGGAACTGGCGCCGCGGCGCGTCGGCGTCGATTTCGTGCGCCAGCCGCTGGATCAGCTGCTCGAAGTCCTGGGCGCCCAGCGCCGCGCGCTTCACCAGGTGCTGCGCCAGGGGGCCGATGTGATGCGCCAGCTGCCGCTCGAGCGACTGCAGTTGCTGGGCCGTGAAGGCCACCGCTGCGGGGCCTGGCGGCGCAGCGGGTACCCGGGGCGCGGGCGCGGCGGGTACCGTGACGCTCAGCAGCGCCGCGACGTGGCTGCAGAGCCGCTCGTAGTGACGCTCGCGAGGTTCAGGGAAGCCGTCGAGCCAGTGCTGTGAGCTCAGGAAATATTCCAGACTCTTGGAGGGAACCAGGTCCTCGATCCGGAACGTCAGCACCGGCACCTGCTTGTGGACCGCGCGTTCGACCTCGCGTCGCACCTGCGGTGAGGCGTTGCTGTGGCTGGAGAACACCAGCACCATGAGGCGGGCCGCAGAGATGGCGTCGATGATCTCGGCGGCCCAGTCCGCGGCTGGGGAGATATCGCGGGGCGCGATCCAGACCGTGAGGCCGCGCGCCTCCAGGCGCTCCACCAGCTCGAACGCACGCTCGTGGTCCGGCTGCGAGTAACTCACGAAGACGTCGCGCTGCACGGCTCAGGATCCCAGCAGCCGCAGCGCCTTGGCGAGGCTGGTGCGCATGCGGCTGAACGAGCGCGTGAGGTCGCGCAGTTCCGTGCTGCCGCGCGCCGGAAACTCCGGGGCTGCCAGGTTGCCGAGGCTGACCTCGTCGGCGATGGCGGCGATGCGGCGCACCGGGCGCACGATCAGCAGGTAAAGGACGACATTCACGGTCACGAGTGCCGCGGCGAGAATCGCGACGACCGCGCTCATCACGCGGCCGAAGACCCGCTGCGCGTTGGCGGTGGCGGCGGCGAGCGGCACCGACACCACCTGGGCGCCGATGACCTCGTGCGCCTGCCAGCCAAATCCGTTGTTGCTGCCATAGCGGGCCAGGAGCGACGCCGGTGCGGCCGCGGGCACGCTATGGCAGGGAAGGCACTCGGGCTCCGCATGGATCGGGCGCGCCAGATACAGTGACTTGCCCGTCGGCGTGTCGCGCTCGCCCACCACCTCGCTCATGTGCGGGTCATTGCGGAACTGCTGCACGAGGTCGCCCTCCCAGTCCATCGCCCGGTCGCGTAGGTTGGTGGGATTGAGGGTGGCCTCTCGATAGACGTACTCGGGGTGCTTCTCATGCAGCTTGAGGAAGTTCTGCGTGGCGGCGTAGGCCGGCACGCTCTGCGGCAGGAATTCCTTGCCCATCTGGGCGTTGAGCAACGGCACGATCTCCTCGGCGGTGTAGGCGCGCATCGAGAGCGCGCTGTCCATCATCAGGCCCGCTTCCTGCAGAGCCTCGCGCTGCGCGTTTGCCTGCAGCATGGAGGAGCACGTCCAGCCCACCGCCAGTGCGGCCAGCATGAACGCCAGGGCGAGAACCAGATTGATGCGGACCAGCAGGCTCATTGGTTTCCGGGTGGGTCCGGCACCCCCTTGAACTTCAGTGTGCCAGAGTTTCCGCGCAGGCCGCAATTCGCGCCGCCCGCGGCCGCAAGCCTGCGTACGCCAGGACCGATCGCGACTGTTAGGCGACGGCAGCAGTGAGAAGAACCGAGCTGAACAGCGAGCGGGCGTGCAGCGCTTCAGCCAAGCGTGTGCGCTGCTGCGCCGGCAGTGTGAGCCGTGGCGCGAACAACGCGCTGCGAGCGCGCCCGGCGCGCAACTCGGCGAGGAAGGGGTTTGCGGAAAAGAACGGACCCCGGCCTGTCGGCCGGGGTCCGACGCCACAGCACACCTGCAGGGGTGAGGCGGTGCGCTGGTGCCCGGTCTCGATGGCGTGCCCATCGAGTGCAGCCTCGCGAGGCCCGCGGCTGCGGTTCTGGTTCAGCAGCCACTTGTACCAAGGGAGTCGTTACAGTTTCCAGCGCGGCCGGCAGCGGCGCGCCATGCCGCCCGCGGCAGGCGGGCAAGTCCATGATTCGCAAGGTGGCCAGGGCGGCGCGGGCTGGCCGGGGGGCGCCTTCAGTGCCCCGCGGCGAGGAAGCGCGCTACCTGATCGTTGAGGAATTTCGCATCCGCCGCGGTGGCGCCTGCTCCGGCGGTGTGACCCCACAAAGAGGGGATGGGCGCGAGCGTGCAGTGCGGGATGAACGCGGCTTCATAGCGCGCATCGGTGAGCGGGAAATAAAGGTCGGTCGCGGAGGGCATGTACAGCACGCGTGCCTTGATCGAGCGCAGCGCGGCCTCCGTGTCACCGTGAAACGCTGCGGTCTTGCCGACGTCGTTGGCCTCCCAGGTGCGCATCTGCAGGATCAGGTTGTTGGCGTCGGCACCGGGTATGAAATCGGTGCGCAGGTGCGCCACCACGGCTTCGAAGCTGTTGCCCATGCCGGCCGTGCGCCACAGTTCCTGGCGCCACCACTCCTGCGAGAACAGCCATGCCGCCCACACCATGGAGAACGCCTCGATGCCCTGGCGCGGCTGCTGCTCATAGTCACCGCCCCTGAAGGCGGCGTCGGCCGTCAGAGCCGCGATCTGGCCCTCGAGGCGCACGATGCCGTGACCGTAGGTCTTGGCAGTGCCCGCGCTCGCAACCACCTGATCCATGTAGGTGGGATAGCTGACCGCCCACTGCAACGCCTGCTGGGCGCCCATCGAAAAACCGATCACGGCGCGCAGATGACGCACGTGTAGCTCATCCGCAAGCAAACGGTGCACGGCCTCGACGTTGTCGCGGATCGTCATCAGCGGAAACCGCGGGCCGTGGAAGGGCTCCGGCGTATTGCTGGGCGAAGAAGAGCGCCCGTTGCCGAACAGCTCACTCGCGACCAGGAAGAGCTTGTCGGGGTCGAGCGCCTTGCCCGGTCCGATGAGCCAGGCGTAGCCGTGCATGTCGGCCATGTAGTGCGAGGGCAGCAGTACGGCGTTGTCGCCGGCGGCGTTGAGTTTGCCGTAGGTGCCGTAGACCAGATGCGCTTCGGGCAGTAGCGTGCCGCCCTCGGTCTTGAACTCACGCAGTATGAACTCGTGCTGTACCGGCTGCGTTTCCTGAGCCCCGGCGGGGAGTGCCAGGCCGGCCACGATGAGGAGAGCGAGCAGGGATCGCAATGCGGGAGCACTCATGGGATACCGCGTCGAGGTTGTCCGCCTTGGCTGGCGCAAGGATTTAGCAACACGCGGGCGGTGCGCGCAACGTGCGCTTCCTCCGGCGAGCGTTCCGGCGCTCGGGGGTCAGAGCGAGCTGAACACTTTCTTGATCAGGGAGCTGGCCTGCCCCATGGGGTCCTTGCGGATGGCGCGTTCCTCTTCAGCGATGCGGCTGAAGAGCCCATCCAGCGCCTTCGCGGTCACGTAGTCATTGAGGTTAGCATCCTCGGCCGGGAGCAGCCCGAGCTGTGATGCCTGCCCGGCGTATTCGTTGTACTTCGCGGCGAGGCCGAGTTTCGCCGTCTCGGCGGCGACGATCGGTTTGAACTTGGCGGTCAGTGCCGCGCTGGTCTTGCGCCGAAAGTACGCGGTGCCGGCATCATCGCCGCCGGTGAGGATCGCCTTCGCGTCCGGCACCGTCATCTGCTGCAGGGCGCTCTTGAACACCGGTTTCGCCTGCGCCACGGCCTGCTCGGCGGCGTGATTCATGGTCGCCTTCAGCTGGTCGGCCTGACTGCCCATGCCGAGCATCCGCAAGGTGCCCTCGGCCTTGTCGAGCGGATGCGGCAGCGGGATGGCGACTTTCGGATCGTCGAGGAAGCCATTCTTGGCACCGAGCTGCGACACCGCGACATCGATGCCCTGCGACAGAGCCGCGCGCAGTCCGCCGGCGGCATCCCTGGAGGTGAGCGTGTCGAGTGCCGTGGCCGCCAGTGCCACCTCAGCGAGAGCCAGCGCCGCGAGCAGGGGCAGGCACGAGCCGAGCGTGTTGCGAAGCATGGGGTTCTCGGGCGCTGTTACCGGTGCGGCTGCAGTGTAGACTGCCGCGCCTGCCAAGCCTATCCCCACGCCCCGGAATGAGCGACGCCAACAAGAGTTTCGACGCGATCATCGAACGCGAGAGCGGCCTCAAGCGCACGCTTAGCGCCGGCCGCCTCGGCATGATCGCAATCGGCGGCGCGATCGGCACCGGCCTGTTCCTCGGCAGCGGCCTTGCCATCGGGTTGGCCGGACCTGCGGTGCTGGTGAGCTATGCCATCGGCGCGCTCATCGCGCTGCTGCTCATGGGGTGTCTGGCGGAAATGACCATCGCGCACCCGACTCCCGGATCCTTCGGTGCCGACGCGGAGTACTACGTCGGGCCGCTGGCGGGGTTTCTGGTGCGCTACGCGTACTGGACCTGCATCGTGCTCGCCATCGGCACCGAGGTCACCGCGGTCGCGCTCTACATGCGCTATTGGTTTGCCGGCGTGCCGGGCTGGTGGTGGATCGTGGCGTTCTCGGCGTTGCTGATCCTGGTGAACGCGCGCAGCGTGAACGTCTTCGCCGCCGTGGAGTACTGGTTCGCGGCCCTCAAGATAGCCGCGATCGTGATCTTCATCCTGCTGGCGGGCTATCTGTTGTGGCGCACCCCGGCCGCTGCGAGCGGCTCCGGTGAGACTCAGGCGCCAATCGGCTTCAGCAACTACACGGCCCACGGCGGCTTCCTGCCCCACGGCCTGTGGGGCGCCTGGGTGGCGGTGATCGTCGCGATCTTCAGTTACCTCAGCATCGAGATGATCGCGGTTGCCGCCGGCGAGGCCGCGCAGCCGCAAGTGGCCGTGCGGCGCGCCTTCCGTTCCACGCTCGTGCGGCTCATCCTCTTCTATCTGGTGACGCTCGCGCTGATCCTGGCGATCGTGCCGTGGAGCGCTGCCGGGATCGATGAGAGTCCGTTCGTGAAAGTCATGCGGGCGCTGGCGATACCCGGCGCCGCGGGGATATTCAACTTCGTGATCCTGGTGGCGGCGCTTTCGGCGATGAACAGTCAGCTCTACATCACCACCCGCATGATGTTCAGCCTGTCGCGGGCGGGCGAGGCGCCGCGGCGCTTCGGGACGCTCAGTGCGCGCGGCGTGCCACTGCAGGCGCTGCTGCTGTCGAGTATCGGTGTGGCCGTGGCGGCCGTCCTGAGCGTGGTGGCGCCGCGGTCGGCGTTTACGCTGATGGTATCCATCTCGTCCTTTGGCGCCATGTTCACCTGGACGATGATCTTCGTGACGCATTACTGCTTCCGGCGCGCGCGCCGCGGCGAGCCGCGCCCGGAGTTCCAGATGCTCGGGTTCCCGTTCACCACACTGCTCGGCGCCACGCTCATGGTGGCGGTGCTGGTGACGACCGCGTTCACGGCCGCATTTCGCTGGACGCTCGCCTTCGGCCTGCCATTCATCGCCTTGCTGTGTGTTGCTTACTGGTACCGCCACGGTCACGGTGCATCCAGTACGCGATCCTGACGGGCACTGGACGTCGTGTGATTTTTCAGGCGCCGCCTGTGTGCGCGGCGCCGGCGGAGTAGACTTCGCGCCATCCAAGCGAGGAGTTGCGCCATGACCGTACAAGCTGTTCCGGACGGATATCACACCGTCACCCCTTACCTGATCATCAATGGAGCGGCGCAGGCGATCGAGTTCTACAAGAGCGCCTTCGCCGCGACGGAGGTGGTGCGCATGCCCGACCCGAAGGGCAGGATCGGGCACGCGGAACTGAAGATCGGGGACTCCTTCATCATGCTGGCGGACGAGCACGCCGAGATGGGATACCGCGGTCCGCGCACGCTCGGCGGCACGAGCGTGAGCATCGTGCTGTACGTGCCGGACGTGGACACCGTGTTCGCTCGCGCCCTCAAGGCCGGTGGCAAGTCGCAGCGAGCGGTGGCGGACCAGTTCTACGGCGATCGCATGGGCACGCTCGAGGATCCCTTCGGGCATGTCTGGACCATCGGCACGCACATCGAAGACGTCTCCCCCGAGGAAATGAAGCGACGCATGGCCGCCGCCCAGGGCTGAGCACGGGCGCGCGCTCGCGGCGGCAGCGGCGGCCCTGCTGCCGCGCCGGTGTGAGTATGCTTGAGCGTTGCGTTTGCGGGCCCTGCGATGGATCATGTTGAAAAGCCCGCACGCGGGCAACTCAACGGGGTAGGGGCCGCAGGCCCGCCGGGCGGCGCGGGCGACGGCCAGTCATGGTCTTCAATTCACTCACGTTCATCGTGTTCTTTGCGTGCGTGCTCGCGCTGCACTCACTGCCGCTGCGCTGGACCTTCAGGAAGATCAACCTGCTGCTCGCCAGCTACCTCTTTTACGCCGCCTGGAACCCGCCGTTCGTGATCCTGCTGTGGATATCCACGGTGGTGGACTGGTACGCGGCGCAGGGTCTGGTGAAGGCCACGCGCCCCGCCGCGCGCCACGCCTGGATGCTGCTGTCGGTCGTCGCCAACCTCGGCATGCTGCTGTACTTCAAATACGGCCAGTTCCTGCTCGATAGCTTCAGCGCGCTCATGAGCGCCGTCGGAGTCGCGTACCACCCGGCGCATTTCGACATCGTGCTGCCGGTGGGCATCTCGTTTTATACCTTCGCCACCATGTCCTACACCCTCGATGTGTACCTGCGGCGCGCGGCGCCGGCACGGAACCTGCTCGACTACGCCCTGTTCGTCACCTTCTTCCCGCACCTGGTGGCCGGGCCGATCATGCGGCCGACCGAACTCGTGCCGCAGTTTGCCGAGCCACGCCGTGCCAGCGCGCCGCAGCTGCGCTTCGGGCTGGCACTGATGACGGTCGGCCTCTTCAACAAGGTGGTGCTCGCTGACAGTTTCCTCGCCAAGGCCGCGGAGCGCGTTTACGACAGCGACAAGATCCCTGGCGCGCTGGATGCCTGGGCCGCGACTCTCGCCTTCAGCGGACAGATATTCTGCGATTTCGCCGGCTACTCCACGACCGCGATCGGCGCGGCGCTGTGCCTCGGCTTCGCGATGCCGGACAACTTCCGCTTTCCCTACGCCGCGGTGGGTTTCTCGGATTTCTGGCGCCGCTGGCACATCACGCTGTCCTCCTGGCTGCGTGACTACCTCTATATTCCGCTCGGCGGAAATCGCCACGGACCGCGCCGCACCTACGCCGCGCTCATGACCACCATGCTGCTCGGCGGGCTGTGGCACGGGGCCAACTGGACCTTCGTGGTCTGGGGCGGGCTGCACGGCCTGTATCTGTCGGCGGAGCGCGCGTTGCGGCAGCGCTTCTCGGACTACCGTCCGGGACCTCTCATGTTCGTGGCACTCGGTCTGCTCACCTACCTGCTGGTGAACGTGACCTGGGTGTTCTTTCGCGCCAAGACCTTCGGCAAGGCGTGGAGCGTGCTGCGCGGCATGGCGGGTCAGAACCCCGGCGTGGCCCCGATCCTGCCCACCTTTGCCCTGACCTGCGTCGGCCTCATCGTCGGCGGCATACTCATGACTCACTGGCTCATGCGTTCACGCACGCTGGAGTCGGTGGTGGCGAAGACCCCGGCAATGGTGGTGGCGGTCGTGTGGGCACTGATGGGGTTTGCGATTCTCATCGCTCAGGGAGACGGCAGTGCGTTCATCTACTTCCAGTTCTGACGCGGTGCGCGACCAGTACGCCCGTGACACGGCAGCCGACCGGCCCGGTGTCGCCCAGCCGGTGCCGCTGCGGCCGGTCCCCGCGCATCCCTGGGGGCGCATCCTGATCGTGATGCTGGTGCTGGTGGCGTTGCTGCTGGCAGGTTGGGAAGCCTACTGGCGCGCCTTCGGCGTGACTCCGAGCATTCGCAACACGCTCGGCCTGTGGGCGATCCAGCGGCGCCGCATCGATGCCGGCGAGGGCGACGCCACGGTACTGCTGGGAGCCTCACGCACTTACTTCGACCTGGAGCTGCCGGTGTGGCAGCGCCTGGCGCGCCGGGCGCCCATCCAGCTGTCCTTTCAGGGAACTTCCCCGCTGACGGCGGTGGAGGATCTGGCCGCGGATCCGAACTTCACCGGCAAGCTGCTGATCGGCGTGGAACCGGACCTGTTCTTCTCCGGCGAGGGGCTGGCGCTCGAGGCTGCCCACTACACGCACCAGCAATCCCCGGCACAGCGTGCCGGCCAGTGGCTGTCGATGAATTTCATCGAGCCGTATTTCGCCTTCTTCGATCAGGACTTCGCGCTGCAGACGGTGCTCGCGCGCCAGCCGTGGCCACAGCGACCCGGGAAACACTGGTTTACCGACGTGCGCAAGCTCGCGCAGCACGATGCGCAGCGCAACGCCTGGCTGTGGGAGAAGGTTGCCGAGGATCCGCAGTATCGCGCCCTCACCCGCAGGATCTGGCTGGAGGAGTTCGACACCTATCCCGGAGATCCGACGCCTGCGCAGATGCTCAAGGCGGAAAACGAGCAGATCGCACGGGCCGTGAAGGCGCTCGCCCGGCTGCGCTCCCACGGCGTCAGGGTACTGTTCGTGCGCTTACCGAGCGCTGGCCCCTATCTTGCCTACGAGGATCGCCTCTACCCGCGCACGCGCGCCTGGCGCTCACTCATGAACGCGACCCACGCGCCGGGGATTTACTTCGAGGACTACCCGCAGCTGCGTGGCTATGACATGCCGGAGTGGTCGCACATGACGCGCGCCGAGGCCGAGCGCTTCACCGCGGCGCTCTACGACGTCATCGAGCGGGAGTTCTGGGGCGCGCGTACCGGGGAGCCGAGCGCATCCGCCGCGCACTGACGCCAGCCTCAGGAGGGGTTCTTGCTCCAGCCACGCGGCTTGTGGTTGAAGCCCAGCTGCACCTCGACGGACTTCCCGCCGCAGCGGCAGCGCAGGCGCTCGACCACGCGCGCCATCGGCTCATCCCAGCCGCCGCGACACTGCTGCGCGAGGAAGGCCGGGGTGAACTCGCGCGAGTGCCGGCAGGCGCGGCAGGTGATGACGACCACATAGTCGCCGAAGTGATCGCGCAATCTCTCGATCGAGTGCCACGGCAGCATGCGCCAAGTGTGGGCAGCGCGCCGCGCGCGCGTCCACACAGTGCTAGAGTGTCAGTGCTACTGTCTAGCGATTAAGTCCATGTGCGGTAAGTACATCCTGGCGCAGGCGGCCAAGGCGGAGCGGGCGATGGGCATCCGCCGGGGCCGCTGGGAGTATCCGCTCAGCTACCGCGTGTTGCCGACCGAGCAGGTGCCGGTCGTCGTGAGCGAGGCGGGCGAGCCCGCGGCGCGGATGATGCGCTGGGGCCTGATCCCCTACTGGGCGCAGGGCGTACCGCTGAAGGCGTCCACCATCAACGCCACGGTCGAGCGCCTCGAGAGCGCACCGAGCTACCGCGACGCCTGGAGGCGCGGCCAGCGCTGCATTCTGGCGATGGCCGGCTTCTACGAGCCGCACGTGAACGAGGATGGTTCGCGTGATCCGTACTTCGTGCGCCTCACCGACCGGGAGGTCTTCGGTGTCGCGGGCCTGTGGGATCGCTCGCGGCGCGCCGATGGTGCACCGGTGTTGTCCTGCACGCTCATCACGGTGCCGGCCAACGGCCTGCTCGCCGAGGTCCACAACGCGAAGCAGCGCATGCCGGCGATCCTGCGCGCGGCGGATCACGACGCCTGGCTGGCTGGCGACGTGCAGCAGGCGCCGGCGGTGCTTGGGCCCTACGCGGAGGAACTCATGAGCGCCCACCGCGTCAGTCGCCGCGTCAACAGCCCCCGGCTGCCTAACGACGAGAGTCTGATCGCGGCCGTGTGAGTCGACCCGGCCGCACGCGCTGACGGGACCTTTGAGCGCGGCCTCATGCCGCAGTGCACCCTCCCGATAGGGCGCAGGTCTCATGGTGAGGGCTGCCTTGATGCCCTAGGATAGAGTGCTGACAGGAAAGAAGAGCGGAAGCGGGAGCCATGCGCCGTTACCGACGTCATCTCATTGCGCTCGCGATCGTCCTGTTGCTGGTCGGCCTGTACGCGGTGGCCGGCTTCTGGGCGGTGCCGCATTTCGCGCGCTCCGGCGCCCAGAACTTCGTCACGACGCATTACGGGCGCACGCTGAGCATCGGGGAGATCCGGTTCAACCCCTTCACGCTCAAGCTCGATGTCGCCGACGTGTCGCTGCCGGATGCCGACGGCAAGGTGCTGCTGAGCTTCCGGCGGCTGCACGTGGCGCTGCAGCTGGCGAGCATCTGGCGCTTCGGTCCCAGCTTCAGCGAAATCCTGCTCGACAAGCCCTATGTGCGCGCGGTCATCCGGCACGATGGGGCGCTCAACCTCGCCGATCTCGGCAAGGGCTTTCCCGAGGAACCCAAGAAGCCGCCGCAGTCCAGGCCCGTGCGCCTCTACATCGAACGCCTGGCGGTCAGCGCCGGCAGCAGCACGTTCGAGGACCTGACGCGCCCGACCCCCTTCAAGGCGGACTTCGATCCCATCACCTTCGAGCTGCGCGAGTTCAGCACTGTCGGCGCCGGCGGCAGCGCTTATGCGCTCACGGCCGCCTCCGAGCAGGGCGAGCGGCTGAAGTGGAACGGGACGCTGCGTCTTGCGCCACTGTCCTCGCAGGGCGAGTTCGAGATCGCGGACCTCAAGGCGCGCACCGTCTGGGACTACGTGCACGAGCTCGTGTCGCTGGAGCTGGATTCCGGCCTGATCGACATCCGGGGAGGCTACGAGCTGAGCACCGGCGGCGGCCCGCTCGCCCTCAAGCTGCAGGTCCACAACGTCACGGTGACGGACCTGGGCGTGAAGCCCAAGGGCGCTCGACAGGACTACATCAAGCTGACGAAGATTGCAGTCGATGACACACGCATCGACGTGACCAAGCACTCCGTGGAGGTTGCCAAGGTAACCCTGAGCGGCGGGCAGCTGCAGGTGTGGGTGGATGAGCAGGGGCGCGTGAACCTGCGCGAGCTGGCTCAATCCGCGCCCGCGGCCCCGGCCGCCGCAGCGGCCACGCCTGCCGCGACGGACGGCGCGCCGCCGGATGCGTCGGCGCGCGCCAGCAGCAGCGGCGGCAATTCCGCACCGTGGGCGGTGTCGGTACCGGACATCTCGGTCGAGGGCCTCAGGATCAACGCCGAGGACCGCGAGGTGCAGCCGGCACTGGCGCTCACCGTCGAGCCGCTGAACGTGCACATCGGCGGATTCAACACCAGCCCGGATGACGTTTTGCAGGTGAGCGTCGACTCGCTCATCAACGGTCATGCCAAGCTCACCGCCAAGGGCAAGGTGATTCCGCGCGGCGCCCAGGTGAGCGCGCACATCGAGGCCACCGATCTCGCGCTGCCGTTCATCCAGCCCTATATCTCGCGCTATACCTCGATGACGCTGCTGCGGGGCACCCTCGGCGCCAAGGTCGATCTTGAACTTCGTGACGATGGCTTCCTCGAGGTCAAGGGCGAATCACGCGTGAGCGGCCTGCGGACGGTCGACAACTCGCAGCGGCGCGACTTCATCACCTGGAAGGAGCTGAAGGTTTCCGACTTTGCGTACCGCGCGAAGCCGCAGAGCCTCAAGATCAAGGCCGTGACAGCCACGGACCTGTTTGCACGCATGGTGATCCGGCCCGACCAGACGCTGAACATCACCGAGGTGCTGCAGCCGGCCGGTACGCCGCCCAGGCGCGCGGCCAGTGAGGCGGGCGTCCCGGCAGCGCGCGCCGCCCCGGCACCCGAGCAGGCGCGCAAGAGCAAGAGCAAACGCACGAAAACTGCCGCGGCGGCCACGCCGCCCAGGCCCAACAGCGGCGCGCCGTTTCCGATCGCGATCAACACCGTGCGCTTCGTGAACACGACCCTCGATTACACCGATCTTTGGATCAAGCCGAGTTTCTCGGTGAGTATCCAGAGCCTGGATGGCGCGGTCACCGGGCTGTCCTCGAATCCGGATTCCCGCGCCAAGGTGGAACTCAACGGCAAGGTGGACCGTTACTGGCCGGCACACATCGGCGGGGAAGCGAACCTGCTGTCGACCGCGCTCTACACCGACATCACGATGAGCTTCCACGACATCGACCTGACGATCGTGAACCCGTATTCGGGGCACTATCTGGGCTACAAGATCGACAAGGGCAAGCTCTCGGTCGACGTCTCCTACAAGATCGAGCAGCGCAAGCTCCAGGCCAAGCAGCACTTCGTGGTCGACCAGCTCGAGCTGGGCGAGCGGGTGGAAAGTCCGGACGCGATCCACGCGCCGCTGAAGCTCGCCGTGGCGCTCCTGAAGGACCGCAACGGCCTGATCGATATCGACCTGCCCATGAGCGGCTCGATCGATGACCCGCAGTTTCGCCTCGGACCGATCATCTGGAAAGCGTTCGTCAACCTCATCGTCAAGGTCGTCACGGCGCCCTTCGCGCTCCTCGGGCACATGTTCGGCGGCGGCAACGAGCACCTGAACGTGGTCGAGTTTGCGCCCGGCGCCGCCGAGCTCGACCAGGCCTCCAAGGAGCAGATGGCTGCGGTGGTCAAATCGCTCAAGGAGCGGCCGCAGCTGAAGCTCGATGTTCCGATCACCTACTCGGCCACGCTCGATCGACCCAAGCTCGCCGAGGCGCGCCTGCACGAGCAGCTCCAGGGCCGCGCGCAGAGTTCCCGCCACGGCAAGAAGCACCCGGATACCGCCGGCGCGGAGGCCTTTGCCGACCCGAAGAAACACTTCGAGCTGCTGCTGGAGCAGTACAAGGAAGTCGCCGGCAAGGAGGCGCCGCTGCCGGATACCGTGACCGCGGTGCTCGCCACCAAGGGCAAGGACACGCCCGCCTACGAGCCGGCGATCGCGGACCTCAACGCGGCGCTTCTGAAGAGCATCGAGGTGCCGGAATCGGACCTGGTCGACCTCGGCAAGAACCGCGCGCGCGCGATCCAGGATGCCCTGATCGTGGAAGGCGGGATCGAGCCCTCCCGAGTGTTCATCGTCGAGGCCCCGCCGAAACCGGAAGGGGGCGACAAGGTAAAGGTCGAGATAGCGCTCAAATGAGTGAGCACGTTCCCCGCGGCTCTCCCGGCGCTGCCCAGTGCAACGCTGCATTGCAGCCACTTAGAGTCGATCCAAAGAGCGCCGGCAACAGCGCAGGCGCGTGTTGCGATTCACCTGAACACCCCACCCGTGTTAGTTTTTAGGGCGGGCGGCGGCCTGTGCGTCGCCGTTGTCGGTGTAGGCCCGGTTGCAAACATTAACTAGAACGAACGATCGGTAGCGGCCCCAACCGCCGCGTGCACGAAAATCGCCTGCCGCACGTCGAGGGAGAATTCATGTTTACCCAAGTGCTGGATCCGCTCCACAACCTCACACTGACCTGCCTGGTGGCGCTGATACCCGTGGTATCGCTGCTGGTGATGCTCGCGGTGTTCCGCTGGCCTGCGTGGCTGGCGACGCTGTTCGGCTCCCTCCTCACCTTCGCACTCGCGGTGTGGGTGTGGCACATGCCCTTGGGGGATGGCAGTCACGCGTACGCCTACGGTGCCGCCACGGGCGTGTGGAACGTTGACTGGATCACCTTCTGGGGCATGGTGCTGTTCAACGTGCTGGCGGTCAGCGGCGTGTTCGAGAATTTCCGCCGCTGGCTGATCGCGCAGGGCAGCATGGACGTGCGGGTGCAGACGATGCTGTTCGCGTGGGCCTTCGGCGCGCTGCTCGAAGGCCTGGTCGGCTTCGGCTACCCGTGGGCGGTGGTCGCGCCCATCTTGATCTCCCTCGGCATCTCGGACCTGAACGCCATCCGGGTCGCGGCCATCGCCAATAATGCGCCGGTGTCCTATGGCGCCCTCGGCGCGCCCATCATCGCGCTGGCCGCGGTGACCGGCTACCCGCTGCTGGCGCTCTCGGGTTCGGTGGGCACGGTGGTCGCGGTGCTGGCATTGCTGCCGCCATGGGTGCTGCTCTACCTGGTTTCCGGCTGGGAAGGGGTGAAGGGCGGCTGGCCGCTGGCCGTGGTGGGCTCGCTCGGCTACATCGCCGGGCAGTACCCGGTCGCGGTGCACCTCGGACCCTACCTGCCGGATATCACCGGTGCCATCGTGTGCTTTGCCGCGCTGCTGGCGTTGCTGAAGGTGTGGCAGCCCAAGACGGTTCTCGGCTATGGCGGCGTGCCGGTGGACGCGGCGCTGGCGCGGCAGACCCAGTCGCACGGACTGAAGAGCGGCGAGGTGCTGCAGGCCTGGATGCCCTTCATCGTGCTGTTGATCGTGGTGGCGGCGTGGACCGGGCCCTGGTCACCGCTGCCGAAGATCAGCTGGTTCAAGGCGCAGGCGGTCGCCTGCTCGGCGCTCGCCAGCACTTGCCCGGAGAAGGGCAACGTGACCGCCGTGTTCAATTTCGCGCCGTTCATCGGCGGCAGTGCCATCCTCGGGGCCTGCACCGTCATCGTGATCCTGCTGCTGGCGCTGGGCCGCCTCAAGGGCTCCCAGCTCGGGGAGGTGTTTCGCCGCACGTTCCACCAGATGTGGGGCGCGTGTCTGGTCGGGGTGTTCATCTTTGGCCTCGCTTACGTGTTCAACTATTCGGGCATGGCGGCCTCGCTGGCGAAGGGCTTCGCGAGCCTCGGGACCGCTTTCATCATCGTCGCCCCGATACTCGGCTTCATCGGAGTCGCGCTGTCAGGCTCGAACACCTCGACCAACGCTATGTTCGGCAAGTTCCAGGCACTCGTCGGCGTGCAGCTCGGGATGCCCCCGCTGCTGCTACCGACCCTCAACTCCGTGGGCGCGGAGATCGGCAAGCCGATTGCGCCGCAGACCGCGAGCGTGGGCGTTTCGACCAGCCGCTTCGTGCGCAAGGAGGGTGACGTCATACGCCACAACATGGGCTGGACCTTCATCCTGCTCGCCTACCTGGTCGTCATTGCCGTCGCCTGCTACCTGCTGCGGCCCGCCGCGATGCTGGTGCCGAGCTAGGGTGTTTTCGCTTTAGCGCGGTGGCGGCAGCGGCGGCAACTGCTCGGCGGCCGGCTTACTGCGCCGCTCGGCGTCAAACAGTCCCCAGTGGGACTCTTCCGGGTGCGGGCCCGGGACACCGGTCGCGTCCTGCTCCCGCCAGGGGGCATCGAAGGCGGCGAAGTAGGTGAAGGCCCGCATCGGGCCCGGCGGCAGGCGCTGCCGCAGCTCCTTATAGAAGGAGGCCTGGCGCGCGCTGGAATAGCCGCCCGAGGCCGGCGCCGTCGGCTCCCCGGTCTCCTTGACCAATATCGGGCCGCAGTAAGCCCGTGCCAGCTGCTCTGCGACGTTGACCACGAACTGCGCGGCGGTCGCCTCCGTGGCGCCGCGGAACCAGGGCTGGAATACCGGATGCACATTGACCAGCAGGAAGTCGAGCTGGCCCAGGAGCGCATCGCCCGGAGGTGCCTCGAAGAGGTGAAACGGCTCGCTGGTGGTCAGTGGCAGCTGCGGCGCCTGGGCGCGCACCCGGGCGATCGCGGCCAGAAGCTGTGGGGTGTCGGCGCGCTTGGCGAACAGCGCCTCGTTGCCAAGGCTGACGCCCACCACGAGCTGCGGGAACCTGCGGGCCGCATCCAGCGCGGCGACCACCTGGGTCGCATCGGCGGGCTCCCAGACACCGATGATGAGGGCGCGGAACTTGAGCGCCGCGGCGATGGGCGCGATGTCCTGGGCGCCGTGCACCGCATCGTAAGTGACGAGCGAGTCGAAGTGGCCGCGCAGCACCTCGAGGTCCGCGCGGATGCTCGCCGGATCGGCGTTCGAGAAACGCCCGTCCACGACCTTCAGGGCAGTGGGCTGGTAGGCGACGAAACGGCCGTGCGCAAGCGCCTCGCGCAGCCGTACCAGCGCCGGCGCGGCGGCGCTGCTGTGGTGGCAGAGCGGGGCCGCGGCCGCGCTCACGCCGGCGTGCACCGCCAAGGCGATCGCAAGCAGTCTCAGGACTTGGCGGCGCATCACTTAAGGGGTGGCTGCGGGTGGGGTGATTGTGACACAGTCATCCGGCCGCACCGCTTGCGAAGGACCCATCGCATGACCAGCCAACACGACAAGGCGCTCAAGTTTCGCGCGCTGCACGAGGCCGCCGGAGCCTTCATCATTCCGAATGTCTGGGACGGGGGTTCCGCGGCGATCATGACGCAGCTGGGGTTTGCGGCCCTGGCGACCTCGAGCGCGGCGGCGGCGGCGACCTTAGGCAAGCACGACGGCGGCCTCACGCGCGAGGAAGCCCTGGCCCATGCGCGCCTCATCGCCTCGGTGAGCGCGCTGCCGGTGGCGGCCGATCTGGAAAACGGCTTTGGTGATGCCCCGGAGGCGTGCGCCGAGACCATCCGCCTGGCGGCCGACGCCGGCCTCGTCGGTGCCTCGATCGAGGATGCGAGCGGCGAGCAGGGCGCGCCCATCTACGAGTTCGCGCAGGCGGTCGAGCGCGTGGCCGCCGCGGCGCAGGCGGCCCGCCGCCTGTCCTTTCCTTTCACCCTCACCGCGCGCGCCGAGAATTTCCTGCACGGCCGCGCCGACCTTGACGATACGGTGCGGCGCCTGCAGGCCTTCGAGCGCGCCGGCGCCGACGTGCTGTTCGCGCCGGGGCTGCCGGACCTCACCGCCGTGCGTACCGTGTGCGCGGCGCTCACCAAGCCGGTGAATTTCATGGTGGGCATGCGCGGCAAGTCCTTCTCCCAGCCGGAGCTCGCGGCCGCCGGCGTCAGGCGCATCAGCCTCTCGACGACCCTGTACCGCGCCGCCATGACGGGGCTGCGCGCGGCCGGCACCGAGGCGCGCGCGGGTACCTTCGGCTACCTGGAGCTGCTCATGGGCGGGGACGAGCTCGGGCGCTGCCTGACCGAGCAGGCGCGGGCGCGCGACTAGCGCTGCCGCCGCTCAGCGCGGCGCGGCCTGCCCGGGGCGGGCGCCGCGCACCCAGTCAAGGAAGCGCGCCACCGACGCATCGCCCTCGGCCGGTGCCCAGCTGGCGAACTCCGCGGCGGTGGCCGGATCGTACGGCCCCTGCTTGATCTCGAGGAACACGCCGCCGTGCGCGCCCGGCAGCAGCGTATGCCAGGTTCCCTGCGGGGTCTCATAGGCAAGATCCGCGGCGCCCTCACCGACGGCGTAGCGCGCCACGAGCACTCCGCGCTCATCGAAGGTCACGACCTCGAAGCTGCCGCGCAGGATGAAGGCGAGCTCCGAGCGCGTGGCGTGGCGGTGGGGGCGAAAGTACGAGTGCGGCAGCGCCGCCACCAGGAAGCGCTGCACCGGGTCTTCTGCGCTGGCGTGGATCGTGTGGTGCGCGCGGGCACGCGGACTCGCCGCCGCGCGGGCGGTGAGTTCATCGAGCAGCGCGCGTGAGATGAGCTTCACGCGGCGAGCATATCAACCGGCACGCTGTGCCGGCAGCCGGTGCAGATCCGGCAGGAAGGCGGCCAGCAGCCCGATGATCGGCAGGAAGGCACACAGCTGGTACACGAGCGTGATGCCGACGTGATCCGCGAGCGCCCCCAGCACGGCGGCTCCGACGCTGCCCATGCCGAACGCGAAACCGAAGAACAGGCCTGCGACCGTACCGGTGCGCCCCGGCAGCAGGTCCTGCGCATACACCACGATCGCCGGAAACGCCGACGACAGAATCAGGCCGATCGGCACCGTGAGCACCGCCGTCCAGAAAAGGTTGGCGTGCGGCAGCAGCAGCGTAAAGGGCAGCACGCCGAGTATCGAGGCCCAGATGATGTACTTGGCCCCGAGCCGATCCCCCAGCGGCCCGCCGATCATGCCGCCCAGGGCTGCGGAGGCCAGGAACACGAACAGCAGCAGCTGGGAGTTGCGCACCGACACCTGGAAGTGATCGATGAGGTAGAAGGTGTAGTAGCTGCTGAGGCTCGCCAGGTAGAAGTACTTCGAGAAGATCAGCGCCAGCAGCACCGTGATCGCGATGCGCACGTGGCGCCGCGGCGTCGCCGGTCGCGCCGCCGCCGCGCGCTGCAGCCGCGTGATGCCGTGCTGCTTGTACCAGTGGCCGACATGGAACAGCACGAACATGCCCAGCAGCGCGATGGCGGAGAACCACGCCACGCTCGACTGGCCGCGCGGCAGCACGATGAAGGCGGCCAGCAGCGGGCCGGCGGCGGAGCCGAAATTGCCGCCCACCTGGAATATGGATTGGGCCAGGCCGTGTCGGCCGCCGGAGGCCATGCGCGCCACGCGCGAGGATTCCGGGTGGAAGACCGAGGAGCCAGTGCCGATGAACGCGGCCGCGAGCAGCAGCAGCGCGTAGCTGCCCGCGAAAGCGAGCAGCACCAGCCCGGTGAGCGTGAACCCCATGCCGGCGGCCAGCGAATACGGCCGCGGCTTGCGGTCCGCGTAGGCGCCGATCAGCGGCTGCAGCAGCGAGGCGGTGAACTGGAAGGTGAAGGTCAGCAGTCCGATCTGCCCGAAGCTGAGCTGGTAGGAACCCTTGAGCATCGGGTACAGCGCCGGCAGCAGCGACTGCATCATGTCGTTGAGCAGGTGGCAGAAACTGATGGCCGCAAGCACCCCGAAGGCGACCCGGGCGCCGCCGCCTACTTTGCTGTCAAGGACCGAGGCGGATTCGTTCAGGGTGCAGGCCTGCCGGGAGGGGAGGCGTAGATTTAAGCGGATCGGGGCGCATCTGCCTATCTCTCCAAGTGGGGGCTTCCAAAAAAACGCGGTGCACCTTGCGATGCACCGCGTGGATTTTCGGAACCCTTCTCTTCTAGAAGCGCTGGCCGAAGCGGATCCCGATGGTGCGCGGGGTGGTGATGACCGCCAGCGGCTTGTCACCGCACACCACGCTCCCGGCGATCTGGATCGTGCATTCTGCGAAGCGGTTGGTCTCCGCCCGTTTGTCGAGAACGTTGGTCGCGAACACCTCCGCCGTGAAGTTGCCCTTGGCGATGCCGCCCAGCACGTCGAGCAGGCCGTAGGCGGGCACGCTGCCGATGAGCGAATTCTCAAACGGCGACAGGCGCGAGGTGACCTCGCTCTGGTAGGTGTAGGAGGCCTGCACGTGTGCGGCGATTTCGTCGCCCAGCGGGAAGCTGTAGCGCACCGTCGCGTCTCCCTTGAACTTCGGCACCAGCGGCAGCTGCGTGCCGGAGGGAATCGAGTCCGCGGAAATACACTGCGACAGCGGCAACGGGTTGCCGTTGGCATCGACGTCGAGGCAGAAGTCCTTGTTGAGCTTCGGATCCAGTTCCGTGGCCGCCAGCGAGATGTTCAGTCCCTTGGCCGGGCTCCACTCGATCTGCTGTTCGGCGCCCTTGATGCGCGCCGAACCGGCGTTACGCACGATGGTGAAGGAATTCTGGCCGAGGAAGCCGTACTGGAAGTTCTTCCAGTCCTCCCAGAAGAAGGCGCCGTTGAAGCGCAGGTGGTTGTCAAACCAGCTGGTCTTGTAGCCGATCTCATAGTTGGTGAGGTAATCCGGCGCGTAGGTCCCCAGTGGTGGCAGCGGCGGCGGCTGCAGGCGGCGGTTGAGACCTCCCGGCCGGAAGCCCTTGGAGTACGTGAAGTACACCATGGCGTCGTCCGTGATCTTGTAGGTGAGGTTGAACTTCGGCGTCGAGCCATCCTTCTGCACCGAGTTGGCGAGATCGGTGCAGGGGTTGCCGAGGATGCCCGGCTGCACGCAGTCGACGCCGCGGTTCGCTATCGTTGAATTCTCACCGGTGTTGGATCCGTAGGGGTTGTTCTTGCCGAACCCGAAGAAGCCATCCAGCGAGTTGTCGTAGCGGTAGAACCGGTAACCCACGCTGGCGGTGAGGTTCTTGAGGATGTCGAAACTCAGGTCGCCGAAAACCGCGTAGTCACGATCGACGCGGATCTGGTTGGTGAGCCACAGGGTCTGCGGCCAGCCGGTGACGGAATTGACCGTCGGCAGCTCGTCGATCAGGTAGTTCTGCAGGATGTAGTGCTCCTGGCGCTCGTAGAACAAGCCGCCGACGAAGCGCAGGCGCGCATCCTTGGGAGTCGCGATGCGCAGCTCATGGCTCATCTTGCGGTACTGGTCGGTGCCGTCGATGTGCTGCGCAGGATTGATCTCGTGGCCGACCCCCTGCATGAAGGATGCGATGTAGGTCGTGTTCTTGTCGTACAGCAGCGAGTAGTCGGTGTAGTCAGCGGGCGTGTGGTCGTCGCGCTTCAGGTATCCGCCGGCGTAGGTGATATCGAAGTTACTGATGTGTCCTTCGACGGTCAGGGCCGCCTGCCACCACTGGTCGGAGATGCCGTCCGGGTAGTAACGCTGGACGGACAGGCCTCCGGGGATGCTGGGATCGACGAAGGTCGTGCCCTCGGCCCGGGTGCTCTGACCCATGAAGGTCGGGCTGATGGTCCAGTTGTCACCGAGATTCACCTTCAGCGCCGCGCGACCACCATAGGTCTCAACGGGATTGAAACGCTGTTTGGCATGCGTCGGCGAGGACTCGCAGCCCGTATCGGGCGGGCTGAAGTTGGACATGCAACCATCGCTGGGGAAGACGGCAGTCCCCTTGACGTTGTCGATGTAACCGCCGTCACGCTCCGCCCACCCCACGAGGCGAATGGCGGCGTTCGCGGACAGCGGGATATTTACGAAACCCTCGGCGATGTAACCACCCTCACCGCGAACGGCGTTGCCGGTAAGGTCGTAACCGGCCTTGAAGCCACTCGGGTCCGGCTTGTTGGTGATGATGCGCAGGGTGCCGGCTTCGGAACTCGCGCCGTACAAGGTGCCCTGCGGGCCGGCCAGCGCCTCCACGCGCTCGATGTCGTAGATGTGGATATCCAGCGGGCCCTGGATGGTCGTCACCGGCTGCTCGTCGAGGTACACGCCCACGCTGGGCAGCGGTCCGGAGTGGTTGGCATTGTCGCCGCTGGCGACGCCGCGCATGTAGATCTTCGCAAAGCCCGGACCACCGCTGTCGTAGGCGACGCTCGGCAGGTACTTCACGTAGTCATTGAAGTTCTGCACGTTGAGCTGCTCGAGCCTCTCGGTGCTGAGCGCGGTGATGCTGACCGGCACGTCCTGGAGGTTCTCGGTGCGCTTCTCGGCAGTGACGATGACTTCCTGCAGCGCGCCACCGCTGGCGTCGGCGGGTGCATCCGCCGCGTACAGCCTGGGCACGGCCGCCATGATGGCTGCCGCAATCGGTGCGCGCCGCAGTAGGACGGTGGTTCGTGACGGGCGCGAGGTCTCTACCTTCGCGCCATCTTTTCTCAGCTTGCGTAGTCGGCTGCGCTGCATGTGCTCTCCCCGTTAATTCAAAGACTTTGTGCTGTTAAGGAGTCTTGTGGTTGATCGAAAAATTCAGGTACGTGCGGATAAGAATCGAGAACCGGCCCCAGGGCGCTCCGGAGCGGACCGAGCCACGGCTCGAAGTGGCGCCACTGCTCGACGCCCTCACGGTAGATCGGCACGCGCACCTGCTCGGAACTGGCGGTGCGCACGGCGCGCTCGTTCTCGTAGAAGCGCAGGCACTCGGGCTCAAACGGCAGGCCGCAATAGTCCAGCAGGCGCCGCACCTCGGATTCGGTGTTGGCCACCATGTCCTCGTACAGCACCCGATGCACCCGGCCCGGCAGCACCGCGTCGACGTGCGCCATCAGTTCGACGTACGAGCGGTAGTAAATGCCGATTTCCGCAAGATCGTAGGTGAAATTCTGACCGCGCGCGAAATGCTGCTTGAAGTTCGAGAAGCAGCAGCCCAAAGGGTGACGGCGCGCATCGATGATGCGCGCGTGCGGCAGCATCAGATGGATGAGCCCGACGTGCAGGAAGTTGTTGGGCAGTTTGTCGATGAAGTGGGGGCGCTGCGTCTTGCGTTGAATGCGCGTGCGCGCGAGGTACTCCTCGCCCATCTTCCGAAGTTCTGCGTTCGGCAGGGAATGCAGGGCATGCAGATAGCGTGCGCCCTCATCCCCGGTGCGCGGGCCGACGCTCTGCGCCAGCGCCGGCACGTCGGGCAGCTCCATGGTGCCCTCCACCTGGGAGTGGCTGGAGAGGATCTGCTCGATCAGCGTTGAGCCGGCCCGCGGGAGCCCGACCACAAAGATCGGGTCGGCGGCCGCAGCGCCCGCGCCTGAGCGGGAGGCCAGGAATTCGGGCGTGAACACTGCCTTGAAGCGCCTGACATGCTCGCGGATGCGCTGCGGTTCGTAGTGCACCTGCGCGCGGCGCAGGGCGTTGCCCTCGCGGTAGTGCGCAAATGAGTCCTCATACAGCTCCTGGTCCTCGAGAGCCTTGCCGAGCGCAAAATGAAAGTGGAAGCGGTCCTCGGCGCTCAGGTCCTTGCGCGCCAGCTGGGTGCGCATGTGCGCCAGGTCGGCGGCGTCGAAACGGTAGGTCTTGAGATTGGCCAGACTCCACCACACCTCGCCCAGCCCCGCCTCCAGGCTGATCGCGTGCCGGTACGCGCCGATGCCCTCCGCCCTCTGGCCTGCGGTCTTCAGGGCATGCCCATAACTGAGCCAGATCTTGGCGTGCCGGGGGTACTCCTTCAGCACCTCATCATAGATAGCAAGTGCGCGCGCGTACTCGCCGATCCCGGCCAGGACTGCGGCGTGCAGGCTGCGGTAGTTCGGGTTGCGCGGCTCGGCGACGATCAGGCGTTCAATCTCGGGCAGCGCCTCGGCGTACTTCCCCTGACGATACAGCGCCACCGCGTAGTTCTGCCGTGCCCCGAGGAATGACGGCGCCAGCTCCAGACAGCGCGCCAACAGGTTCTCCGCATCGTGGTAGCGCCCGATTCTGGCTGCGACTTCCGCGAACATCCGGATGGCCGCGATGTCGGTCGGATGTTCGAGCAGGTGCTTGCGCAGCAGCGCCTCGGCCTCGGGAATGCGGTTCTCGCACAGGGCCGCCCCCGCGGCGAGCAGCCGCGGGTCGCGCGTGGAGGCCTTGAGCAAGCGGGCGCGCGCGTTCTCGGCGCCGGACTCATCCCCGGTCGCGGCCAGATGGTCGGCGAGCGCCCGCCACGCGTCGGGCATCTCCGGGCTCAGCTGCACCGCGCGGCGCAGCGATGCGACGGCCTCGTCACCCTGTCCGAGTGCGCCGAGGGTGAGGCCGAGTTCGTAGTGAGCGGCGGCCCAGCGCGGCTGATCCTGAGCCAGGGGCTGCAGCACGGAAAGCGAGGCGGGGGTGTCACCGCTGGCGCGGCGTGCGATGCCGAGGATCAGGGTGGCGCTGGGATGGGCGGGGACCGCCTTTAGAATCTCGCTGGCCTGCTCGGCGGCCAGCACCGGGTCGCGTTCAAGCAGCCGCGCCGCGTGAGCGAGCGCAACCTCGATAGACCCGACGGGTTCCGCTGCCACGTTCCCACCCATGTAACAAATCTACCACGATCGCTTGGACAGCGGTCACGCACCGTCGAGCGTTGCGCTCCTGCGGGCGCAGTGCAAGAGTCCGCAAGGTGACGCAAATGCACAAGGCAGTTGTCGGGCGCGCGCAACAACGGCCGCGCGGCGCCGCCCGCGGGATGATCCGGGCGCTGGCCGCGGCCCTGTGCGCCGGGCACGGGGTCGCCGAGTTCTCCGGGGCGCTCTTCACCCAGGCTTGCGCCGAACTCGCCTTCTCGGTCGCAGCCTCCGGCGCCGCCTTATCGGTGGCAGCGCTTCAGGGCCTCCCTTAAGGTGCGGGTCGTGGACATTCGGGAAGCCACCAGCAGCTACGAGCGCTGGCTCATGCAGCGCGTGCCGGTTCTGCGGGGCGACCTTGATCTGAAGCACCGGCTCATGGCGGAGAACGTGTTCTCCTTCCTGCGCGCCACCTTCTACCGCTGGGCGCAGCTGTGGCCACAGATCTGCAGCGAGTCGGCCGCGGCACCCCGCGTGCTGTGCGTCGGCGACCTGCACGTGGAGAACTTCGGCACCTGGCGCGACGCCGAGGGACGCCTGATCTGGGGTGTGAACGATTTCGACGAAGCCGCGACGCTGCCGTATACGCAGGACCTGGTGCGCCTCGGCGCGAGCGCACTGGTGGCGATCGAGGAATCGCGACTGACACTGTCCGGCCGCGGCGCCTGTGAGGCGATCCTCGAGGGCTACGCGCAGTCGCTGCGCCAGGGTGGCGGCCCGGCGGTGCTCGCCGAGCGCTACCGCTGGCTGCGCGATCTTGCCATCGTGCGCCTGAAGGACCAGCGTCCGTACTGGGACAATATGCGCGGCCTGCGCAGCGCCTCCGGTCGCGTGCCAGCGGCCGTGCGCCGCCTGCTGCAGGCGGCGATGCCCGAGCGCGGCCTGGACGTGCGCTTCGTCCAGCGCCAGGCCGGGCTCGGGAGCCTGGGACGGCTGCGACTGGTCGGGCTGGCCGAGTGGCGCGGCGGGATGGTCGCGCGGGAGGCGAAGCCGCTCGCACCGTCGGCCTGGCAGTGGGCGCGCCAGGCCCGCGTGCCGCGCACCGCGCGCTACACCGAGTTGATCCGGCGCGCGGTACGGGTTCCGGATCCGTGTCTTGCGGTGCACGGCGCGTGGCTCATCCGGCGCCTGGCGCCGGACTGCAGCCGCATCGCGCTCGAGAGCCTGCCGCGTGGCCACGATGAACGGCGGCTGCTGTGGATGATGGGCTGGGAGACGGCCAACATGCACCTGGGAACCCCGGGGCAGCGGCGCGCCATCTTGAGGGATCTCGGCGCCCGCCGGCCCGCGTGGCTCGCCAAGGCCGCGCAACGCATGGGCGAAACCGTCACCAGGGAGTGGCGCAAGTGGTCCAAGATCACGCGTGACGAATGAGCGTGCAAGCGAGCGAACAACAATGAAAGACCTGACCCAGGGCTCCATCACACGGCTGCTGATCGGACTGGCCGTGCCGATCGCGATCGGCATGCTGTTCCAGACCTTGTATTTTCTCGTCGACCTGTACTTCGTCTCGCGCCTGGGCGATGCGGCCATCGCCGGCGTCAGCAGCGCCGGGACCGCAGGGTTCGTGATCCTCGCCCTCACGCAGATGCTGGGGGTGGGCACCGTGGCGCTGGTGGCGCAGGCGGCGGGGGCCAAGGACCAGGCGCAGGCGAACCTGGTGTTCAACCAGTCCGTGCTGCTATCGGCGCTGTGCGGGGCAGCGACCCTCATCGCCGGGATCCTCGTGACCGGGCCGTATCTGCGGGCGGTCTCCGCGGATGAAGCCACCGCCAGCGCCGGCATCGCCTACCTCTACGCCTACACGCCGGGGCTGGCGCTGCAGTTCGCGGTGGTGGCGCTGGGATCGGCGCTGCGCGGCACCGGCATCGTGCGCCCGACGATGCTGGTGCAGATGCTCACCGTGGTGGTGAACATCGTGCTCGCGCCGGTGCTGATCGCCGGGTGGGGTACGCAGCGTCCGCTCGGGACCGCGGGGGCCGGACTGGCGAGCAGCCTCGCGATCGGGGTCGGCGTGCTGCTGCTGTGGATCTATTTCGTGCGACTCGAGCATTACGTGGGCCTGAGCTCGAAGCTGTGGCGCCCGCAGTGGGCGACCATCCGCCGCATCCTCAACATCGGACTCCCCGCGGGCGGGGAGTTCTTCATGATGTTCGTGATCCTCGGGGTGATCTACTGGGTCATCCGCGGCTTCGGGCCGGCCGCGCAGGCCGGCTTCGGCATCGGCGGGCGCATGATGCAGGCGTTGTTCCTGCCCGTGATGGCGCTGGCCTTCGGCGCCACCCCGCTGGCGGGGCAGAACTTCGGCGCCCGCCACTACGAGCGCGTGCGCGCCACCTTCTGGCACGCGGCGATCCTGAGCTCGGTCCTGATGCTGGGGCTGACGCTCGTGTGTCAGCTGCGCCCGCAGCTGTTCATCCAGGGCTTCAGCCGGCAGCCGGACGTCGTCGCCGTGGGGGCGGAGTACCTGCGCATCATCTCGTGGAATTTCGTCGCGACCGGGCTGATCTTCACCTGCTCCGGGCTGTTCCAGGCGCTGGGCAACACCTGGCCGTCGCTGCTGAGTTCGGCCTCACGGCTGCTCACCTTCGCGCTGCCGGCGTTCTGGCTGTCCACGCGCCCTGACTTCACGCTTACGCAGGTCTGGCACCTTTCGGTGGTGACAGTGGCGCTGCAGGCGCTCACGAGTCTGTGGCTGCTGCGGCGCGAGTTCCGCCGCAAGCTCAGTGCCGCCGCCATCCTGCCCGTCGCGGTCGCGGCCCCTACCGGGCCCGAGGGCGCCGGCTGAGGCCGCTTCCTCGGAAGACGCCGGCCGTTACTTCGGCTCCTGCCCCGGCTGCGGATCGGCCAGCGGGTAGGATTTGACACCGCCCGCCGCTGGCACCGCCGCCGGCGCGCTGGCGGGCGTCTCGGGGGTCACCGCCGGTTGCGGCGCGGGGGTGACGGCGGCGGTGCGCTGCACGCCGGCGCTGGCCGCCACGGCGGCCATGAAGCGCTGCACCGCGTTGTTGTTGCTGGTCACCGCGCCGGAGAAGATCTCCGAGGCGCCCACGTCGGGCTTCTTGTAGAACAGCTCGTTGGAGTCGTCATCGATGGAGATGACGGTGCCATCCAGTGCCAGCCCTGCAAAAGCGCCGCGGGTGCGCGAGTAGGAGTAGACCTCCGCCCGGAAGTTCTGGTCGGTCGCGGCCGAGGCGGTGCGTCCCACCGGGCCTGCGGCCACCGAGGCATCCGCGCCGAGGGTGAGCTTGCCGCCGGCGATCCCTTCGACTCCCTTGGGGGTGGTGAACACCAGCACGATGTCGGCGTTCTGCACGCCCCACTGCCAGCCGAAGCTGCCCCCGGTCATGCTGATGAAGCTCGGGTTGCTGAAGCGACCCTTGCTGTCGCGTACTACGAGCACGCCGCGGCCGTGGCGGCCGCCGGCGAAGAAGGCCACCTTGGTCAGGTCGGGTATGACGGCGATGGCGTAGGCGCGCTCGAGCAGGCGATCCGGTATGGACTGGTCACGCGCATTGCGCAGCTCCTCGAGCACCTCGCTCGCGGTCAGCAGCCGGGCCTCCTCGCGCGCCTGCGCATGGACGGCGAGCGAGCAGCACGCGAGCAGCACTCCGGCAAGGAGACTGGCGGCCGAAACTCGGATGGGCATGTGAAGATCCCCTTCGGTTGTTGTCGCCGGACGCCGACACCCTGCGGGGCGCCGGCGGCCGCACGAATAGCGCGAGCTTAACTGAAGCGCGACGCGCCGTGGGGCGCACGTGCAGCGGTGCCACCGGGGGGCGGCAGCACCGACGGCGCGCGCAATCAATACCAGATCGAGAAAAACGCCGTGAGGACGTTGGCGTTGAGCTTGTAGAGCGGCTCGTTGCCTGCGCCGTACTGGTCCGCCAGCAGCGCGTTGCGGAAGTCAGCGTAGTCGATCATCAGGTGGGCATAGTGCACGTTGAACGTGCTCCTGCTCATCCAGGGCGCCCATGCGAAGTGCGGGAACTGGTACTCCCCACCGAAACCGATGGTGAAGCTGTGGAAGGTGGCGAGTTCGCGGTCACGCGCCATGAAGTTCTGATAGTCCGCGCGCGGGAAGAGGTCGCTGTAGAAGTCAGCCGCGTTCTGGCGGTAGTACCGCAGGCTGCCGTCGAAGGTGAAGTTGTGCCACGGCTGGGTGTACTCCACCTCCACCGTGTGCGCGACGATGCCCCAGGTGTCGCGGAAGAAGCGGTACTGGCCGCTGACCGCGGCGCGCCACGGCAGGTAGTGCTTCAGCGTCAGGGAGGCGGCATTGCTGGTGCGCGTGTCGGGGTAGACCTGGTCGGCGAGCGTAAAGCCTTCGCCCTGGCCGGGTGAGGAATAGCGGATCTTGCGGTAGGGGTTGGCGAGATAGCCCTGGTCGGTCAGCAGCTCGTAATTGAAGCTTGCGATCGTGTTGCGCGTGAGGATCTGGCTCAGCGACAGCGAGTAGCCACGGTGATCGGCGCGCTCGTGGAAGGTCGGGTCGTTGACGATCTGGCCGTCGGTGTTCTTGATATCGCGGTAGATCTGGTCCCAGCCGCGGCGGTAGCCGAGCGTGAGCGTCGTCAGGTCGCCGAACATGTCCTGGCTGATCGAGAAGTAAGTGGTATTGGCCTTGTAGTCGGGCTCCTTGCTGGTGATCACCCCGGCGCTATAGGTGGACTTGCCGTGCAGGTATTCGACCCCGCCGCTCCACTGCTTGCGCGTCTCTTTATACGGGCTCGCCGAGAGCTTCACGTCGATCGAGGCGCTCGAGATCATGTCCTCGTAGTAATCGAGCGAGAAGGAGAAGTTGTCCCCCACCTTCTTGCGGATCAGGACCGAGGGACCGTCGACCGTGATGTCGCCGCCGCTGTAGTAGTGGAACATCGCATCGGCGCGATCCTCGGGCAGCACGCCACCGAGCACCGGCGCGGTGCACACGCACAGCATCAGCAGCGTGCGCCAGAAGGAATTCAGGCGCACGCCGGAATCGGGACGCAGCGCGCGTCCCTCGGCGCTCAGTTGCATCCGCAGCCGCCGCCGACGGTGCCGGTCGCACCGCGCGCACCCTCGCGACTCTCGAACACGTGATCGAAGTAGACGTTGGACACGGGGTCGCGGTTGAACGACATGATCGGATCGGCGAAGTGCTCACGCTCGTAGGGCTTCACCCAGGGAGTGGGAGCCGCGCAGCCGGCCAGTGCCGTCATGAACAGCACGCCCGCCGCGGCGCGCACCAGCCGCGCCCCCATACTCACGCTCGCCACCCCGGGTGATCCCCGCATCGCCTTACTCCCTTACCAGTGTGCGGATGCTGTCCAGATACTCGTTCTCGTCGCCGGGCTTGTAGCCCCGGTGCAGCACGCGCACCTTGCCGCTGCGGTCGATGATGACCGTGCTCGGCATGCCGGCAACGTCGTACAGCTTACTCACCTTGCTGTCCTTATCGAAGAGGATCGGGAAGCTCACCGGCGTCGCCTTCAGCCAGTCTTCCGCGGCCTTCGAGTCCGGCTCCACGTTCACGCCCAGCAGGGTGAAACCGAGCTTGTTGTACTTCTTATATATGCTCTCGAGCAGCGGCATTTCCTGGCGGCACGGCCCACACCAGCTTGCCCAGAAATTGATCATCACGACCTGCCCATGGTACTGCGTCAGGCTCACGTCCTTGCCCTCGCGCGAGGCAAGGTTGAACTGCGGGGCCGGGGCACCGGCAGTTCCGGCCAGCACCGGCATGGCGATAGCCAGCGCGGCGGCGATGGCTACGATACGGTTCCTCATGATGCGTCCCTTTACTAGAAGAAGACGGTCGTCCCGATGCGCGCCTCGAGGTTATTGGTGAGCTTGGCGGTGCCGAGCAGGGTGGACTGGAAGACCCGATCCTGCACCGTGATGTGTATCGCCAGCCAGTCTGTCGGCACGACACGGTAGCCAGCGCCAAAGTTCACCGTGAACTTCGTGTCTCCGGCGAAATCGGTGCCCCCGATGCCGCCGAGAAGGTAAAAAGCGCTCGTCAGGGCGTGGCCGCGACCGATAAAGGCCTCGCCCGGCAGGAAGTTGTAGCCGAGAGACAAATCGTAATACGTGAAACGCCTCTCAGAGTCGGGAATCAGCTGCACGCCGCCATTGAGCTCTTCGAAACTCGTGCGCCCTGCACGCGAGCGCCCGTATTCGCCCTGGAAGAAGAAGTCCTCGGTGATGTGGTACGCGGCCGTGATGCCGTAGGCCGGGTGGGTACCGAAGTCCTCGATCGACAACACCCCGTAATACAGCCCCAGCTCGACGTTGCGGTTGCGGATCTTCGGCACCGTGATCTTGCGCCGCGCGACTTCCGGCTCGATGACCCGCGGGGGCGCGGTGTCCTCTTCGACCTGCGGCGTCGGCGCCTTGTCGCCATGGAACCAGTGGCGCACGGTGGCGCAACCGGGGAGCGTGGCGAGGACCACGGTCAGAAGAAAAATGCGAACCCGAGTTTCCATTCGTCTGCGTCCTCGTTCTCATTGCGCTTGGTGAATACGTAGTGGGCCTTGTATTCGGCGCGCAGGAAAAATCGCCGTGTAAGGTAATAGCGGATGCCGCCGCCGACGTAGGCCGTCTGCTCGGTGCGGTCGGGTGCCTGGACCAGGGTCGCCTTGGGCTCCACGCGCACTAACCCCAGGCCGAGCGTGAGGAAGGGCGACCAGCGCTTCTCCGGCATGAGCACGTGCGCAAAACCGATATCGCCGGTCACGCCGTTGGAGAACTTGCCGAGATACTGGCCGAGGGCCCCCTCGAGCGCGAGTTGCGAGTTGAACGACACCGACATGTAACCGGAGACCAGGGTCGCGCCGCCGTACTGGCCGGCAAAGATGCCCATCTCGTAGCGGTGCGAGGTGAACCCGGCGCGATCACCGAGGGGGAACTGGAACTGCGTACCGTCGGCCAGCACCGTCTTTTGCATGTCGGCCAGCGACGCCCAGCCCTCGACGCCGCGCTCGGTGCGCACCTTGAACCAGTCGGTGCGGCGGAACAGCACGTCCACGCTCTCATCGCGCGGCACGGCGTGGAACACCGGGTAGCCGCGGCCAGGCCCGGTATGCAGCTCGAGGTACGGCTGCGTCACGAACAGCTGCAGGTACTCGGTTGCGGCGCTTACTCTGGGGGTGAGTAGTCCAGCCAACAGCAGTAGGCCCGCGAGCGCAAGGTGGTGCGCGCTCCTTAACAAGTCCTTCCTTTGCTCAATTTACGGGCACCGCCGGGTCGAAGGGGTTGTTGAAGAACTGCGCACCGATATCGAGCCACTCCGACACCAGGCGTAGTTCCGCCGGGCTTAGCCAGCCGGCGTGGGTGCTGGCGGAGCCGGAGGCGAAGCGACTCATGAACTGCGCCGAGATTCCACCATTCGCACTGCCTGCGTTCAAGAACGGTCCGACCGTCTGCGTGATCGGCATGGTCGGGTCAGCCGGGTTCATGATAACGATGTCGTGCGAGAAGAGCAGCTGGCGGTAGGAAATCGGCTGCAGTGGCTCATCGCCCGAAGGCGCGTTGGTGAGATCCAGATTGCCGGCGGGGACCTGGGCCGCACCCATGGCATCCTTCGGGCTGTGGCAACCGCCCTGCGTGCAGGTGTGATCGGTCAGCACCACGCCCATGGCATCGGTCGTCTGCCGCGGCAGATCCCACAGCGGCTGCAGGTGCTGTGGGTAGTTGATGACGATGCGGCAGTTGGCCGCCCAGGCGGTGACGCAGGCGGCGCTGGTCGGAAACGCGGTCTTGAACTGCGTGGCGTCGTCGTAGCGCAGATTGATCGGCGCCCCGGGGGTCGCCTGCGCCGGATCGGTCCACACGTCGCTGTAGATCACGTTGACGGCGGGAACCATCTGCAGGCACGGCGGTGAGTCACTCATGCAGCTCACCCGCATGCGCGCCTGCGCCATGGTCTCGCCCTGGTTCGGCAGGAAGGCGCCGCTGCCCGAGGCGATGGTGTGCGGGAACGGGACGCCACTCGCGGTGGCGCCGCCCCAGGCGGACTGGAACAGGTTCTGCCGTCCGTGCGAGATCGGCTTCTGCGCGCTGGCGGGGCGGTGGCAGCCGTTGCAGGCGAGCACTTCGCCCGGCTTCACCTGCAGCCACACCCCCTGGGTGGAGCCTATGCGGCGCGCGTTGGCATCCAGCACCTCCATGCGGAAGGCGACGTCGGCAGGCACCTCCACGCGCACCGAGCCGTCTGGCTCGATCGGAATGTAGCCGAGGACCTCGAGCATGTAGTTGCTGGCGCCGAAAGCCGCGCCCGCCAGGTCGACGACGGTGCGGGGCGGAATCGACACCGCTTTCTCCAGACGCAGGAAGCGCGCCGAACGCGCGCTGGCGGCGGTCTTGGCCGGATCCGCCAGGGTGGCGATGTTCGGATTGGCGGTGTCCACGCCATCGATGTCGTAGACACTCCTTATATCTAGGACACCGACACTGGCACTGACCAGGTTCTGGTCCAGATCCACTCCCGGCACCTTGTCGAGGATGATGTTCTGCAGCTTGCGCGGCTGCGCTACGGCGACGTCGCTGATCAGCACGCCCTCGACCGGCTGCATCAGCGGCAGCAGCGTGTTCTGCGAAGGGTCGTACATCCACACGCTGTAGAGCGGCGGCGCCACCATGGGGTTCGCCGTGTTGAGCGTCGTCGAATCGCACGGCACGATCGTCGGGGGTGTCTTGGTGCTGTCGAGCAGCCGGCACTGAGTCCAGCTGACGAGCACGCGCCCGGTGCCGTCCTGCAGCGGATAGGCGGAGGAGAAGCGCCCTCCCGGGGAGGGCCCGGGGATCGTCACCACGTCTGACTGGGTGGCCGGGGACTGTGCGGGACCGGCGAGGCCGGGATTGCCGAGCAGCGCCTGCGTGTCCTCGACGTAGTGCTCGCCGTCGATGATCAGCAGCGTGCCGCCGTCGTCCACGTCGGTGTACTGGCGTGCGATCGCGAGGATGCGCCCGTCCTCCATCTGGCGCGGGTGCACAAACTCGACCACGGTGTTATTGGTGCCGGTGTTGTGACTGTTGGCGCCGTAGTAGAGCTGCAGGTCGGTGCCGTCCGGGTTGGCCGAGTAGAAGTGCATCGCGTCCTTGCCGGGGGCGTGATCCCAGCGCGACCACATGACGCGGCCATTGGCGAGCACCGTGGCATCGCGATCGTGGCTCTGATTGAAGGAAATCTGATGCAGCCCGGTGCCGTCGTCGTTGATCACTTCCAGCACGAAGGCCGGCTCCTGGCGCGCCTCGTTCTGCGCTGAGAACTGCGGCTTGCCCTCATCGAGCAGGATGCCCTGCGACTGCGACTGGCGGGTCGTGGAGAACACGATGCGGCCGTCCGGGAGGTAGTGCGGCGATTCGTCGTTCACCGTCGGCGGGTCCGGATCGTTGGCCGGGTTGATCACCGGGTGCAGGTCATCGGTCGCGATGACATATTCATACAAGCGCCACGAGGGCGGCTTCTTGACGTCCTGCTTCACGGCCAGCGGCCCGCGCATGGCAAACACGACCTTCTTGCCATCGGGCGAGGTGTCGACGTCCTTCACATCCCAGAGCGCGCCGGCGGTGAGGCGCGCCGTGATGTTGCTCTCCAGCGCGTTCACGGAGGCACTCGCGCGCATGTACAGGTCCGCGGTTGGCACCGCGTCGTTCATGATGCGCAGGTCGTCCTGCATGAGCGCGCCGGCGGCGTCCAGCGGCACCTGCCGCTTAACGTAGAAGATGGGGAAGTCGACGGTGGCCGGATCGCCAACCTGGCTCTTGCCGAGGTCGATGTTGCCACCGCTGCTGCAGGCGCCGAGGGTGGTGGCTACAAGTGCTGCCAGCAACGACGCTACCGGCCGCGCCGCGACGCGGGGTGTCGACTGCATCAAGTTCTGCCGGCCAGGGTGCGCATGCATTTGCGTCTCCGTCACTCCGCGGAGGTTTCGCCGCGTGTGAATGTAACGTAATTCGGGTCCGATTCGACGACTTCTCGCTAGATCGCCAAGTGCGTCACGGCGTCTGCGGACGCCGGACGCGTCTGATACGCCCGAGAGTGCGGGCCAATCGACCTACTAGGTAGTCGTTCGACCAGGTCCACGCCGTGACCGGGCTCGCAGTTTGCCGCGCATTGAGCAGCGCAGGACAACAACCCATCAAACTGTCGGTCGCTGGCGACGTCACTCGATTGAGACATTCGGGGCGGGGTCTTGCGAACCGTATAGTCCGGTCGCGCATCGGGCAATTTCGGGAGTAGGCGAGCGCCATGAATGTTAGAAACAGACAGGCACAGGTCGGTTCGGTCCGCGCGCAGCGTGCGACAGTGGCAGGCACTGTGCTGCTGCTCATGCAGCTGGCTAACGCCGCACACGCCGGACCCAACGAGCAGGCAAAGCGCATCTACGAGCGCATCGCGGGCGGGCCACCGTCGGCGACCGAACTCACCACGATGGCCAACATCATTACTGCGGGCTGTGGTGCCGCCGGCTGCGCGCCCAACAGCGCCGGCCTGGCAGTGCTAGCCAACGCGGCGCAAACCGCGACCGCGGCGCGCGGTTTCTACGACGTAACACTCAAGAACCTCGTCATTCCGTGGACCAACCGCGATCAGACGGTGTTTGCGCCTCTGAACGACTACGCCGCCACGGTCATCGGCATGGTGCGCGACGACGTTGATTTCCACACTGCGCTGTCGGCCGACATTCTTTATACGTTCAAGACCAGCGGCCTGCCCGCGCCCTCGACAGCCAACAATGATCACTACGCCAACGCGGAGGCGCAGGGCGCCAACCTGCTGACGGATCTGAAGCCCGGCACCCAGACCGGGACCTACGGCTTCCCGCCCGAGGCGGTGGCCGGTCTGATCACGACGCGCGGTGCGGCCTCGGCGTTCTTCATCAACGGCACCAACCGCGCGATGTTCCGCTTCACCATGATGAATCACCTCTGCCATGACATGGAGCAGGTGATGGACACCACGCGTCCCTCGGATCGCATCCGTCAGGACGTGGCGCGCTCCCCGGGCGGGGACAGCCGCATCTTCATGAACCAGTGCGCGGGCTGCCACAGTGGCATGGACCCGATGGCGCAGGCCTTTGCTTACTACAACTTCGACACGACTGCGAACCAGATGGTCTACACCGCCAACCAGGTGCAGCCGAAGTACTTCATCAACGCCACTAACTTCCCGTTCGGGTTCGTAACACCGGACAACAGCTGGTCGAATCGCTGGCGCGCCGGCCCCAATACCTACCTCGGCTGGGACGGCTCGCTGCCGGGCAGCGGCGTGGGCGCGAAGTCCCTGGGTCAGGAGCTCGCTTCCAGCGACATGTTCGCCCAGTGCCAGGTGCAGAAAGTCTTCCAGGCGGTGTGCTTCCGCGCGCCGAGCAGCTCCGCCGACATGGCGACCGTCACCACTATCAAGCAGAGCTTCAAGGCCAATGGCTACAAGCTCAAACAGGTGTTCCAGCAGACCGCTGCCGCCTGTGCCGGCAGTTAAGGGAGCGCCGCAATGATCAGCAACGCTGTTGCCAGCACTCTTGTGTCCGACCGGCTCGTGACGCGCGCAGCGCGTGCGCTGGCGCGCGGCACCCTCGTCGCGGCCCTCGCCGCGCTCGCCGCCTGTAGCGGCGGCGGCGCCTCGACGACCGTGAATCAGCAGTCGACCCCGCCGACGGACACGGCCAACTCCTACACCGGACCTGCGCCCGCCAACGCGGACGTGCAGGCCTTCAAGATCAACCTGTGGCAGAACATCCGCGCCTCCAACCGCTGCGGCGGCTGTCACCACGAGGGTGGCCAGTCCCCGATGTTCGCGCGCTCGGACGACGTGAACCTCGCGTACCAGGCGGCCGGTCCGCTGGTGAACCTGACGCAGCCGGACCAGTCGATGCTGGTCCTGAAGGTCGGCAGCGGCCACAACTGCTGGGTTTCTGACCCTTCCGCGTGCGCCTCGACCATGCTGGTGTGGATCAAGGCGTGGATCGGTGCGGGTTCGGCGTCCACCACGAGCGTGACGCTGAACGCGCCGCCGGTGCAGGCGGCCGGCGGTGGCAAGCAGTTCCCCGTGGATCCGAGCATGGGCAGCCCGAGCTTCGCGAGCACCGTTTACCCGTTGCTCAAGCAGTTCTGTGCCGGTTGCCACACCTCCAGCTCCGCGACCGCCCAGCAGCCGTACTTCGCCAGCTCCGACATCAACGAGGCCTACGCGGCCTCGCAGTCGAAGATGAATCTCTCGCAGCCGAACCAGTCGCGCTTCTATGAGCGGCTGGACACCGAGTTCCACCATTGCTGGGCCACTCAGGCTGGTGGCGCCCCCGATTGCCCGGGCAGCGCCGCGGCGATGCTGACTGCGATCACGGCTTTTGCCAACGGCATCCCGGTCACCCCGATCGATCCGTCGCTCGTGGTTTCCAATGCGGTAACGCTCAAGCAGGGCACGATCGCCGCGGGCGGCGATCGCTACGAGGCGAACCTGGTCGCCAAGTACATGTTCCAGACCGGCAGCGGCAGCACCGCCTACGACACCAGCGGCGTCACGCCGGCAGCGGACCTGTCCCTGTCGGGCAACGTCACCTGGCAGGGCGGCTGGGGCATCAACCTCGGCATGGGCGGCAAGGCCCAGGCCTCGACCAGCGCCAGCGCCAAGTTTGCCGCGATGATCCAGTCCTCGGGCGAGTACTCGATCGAGGCGTGGGTGGCCCCGGCTAACGTCACCCAGACCAACGCCTACATCGTCAGCTACTCCGGCAGCAACACCACCCGTGACATGACGCTCGGCCAGGATGCCATGCAGTACGAGGGCATGGCGCGCAGCAGCGTTACCGACACCAACGGCAATCCGCCGCTCATCACCTCCACGGCCACCGGCGCGGCACAGGCTGCCCTGCAGCACGTGGTGCTCACCTACGATCCGGTCAATGGCCAGACCCTGTACGTGAACGGTATCGCGACCGGCGATGCCGACCCCTCCAAGGGCGGTTCGCTCGCGAACTGGGACAACACCTTTGCGCTGGTGCTCGGTAACGAGACCACCGGGCAGCGGCAGTGGCAGGGCGTCATCAAGTTTGCCGCCATCCACAATCGCGCCCTGACGCCGGCCCAGATCCAGCAGAACTTCGCCGCCGGCGTGGGCGAGAAGTACTTCCTGCTGTTCGGCGTCAGCGGGCTCTCGGGGGTGTCGCAGTCGTACATCCTCTTCCAGGCGAGCCAGTACGACACCTACAGTTACCTCTTCTACCAGCCGAAGTTCATCAGCCTGGATCCGAAGGCGACGGTCCCCGCCAGCCTCAAGATCAGCGGCATGCGCCTCGGGGTGAACGGCGCGCTCGCCCCGGCGGGCCAGTCGTACGCCACCATGAACGCGACGGTGGGCGGCTCGAACTACACCGCCGCCAACGGCCAGCTGCTCTCGGGCCTGGGCACGGTGGTGCCGGCCACCCTCGGTCCGGACAACGATCTGTTCTTCCTGGCCTTCGACCAGCTTGGTACCCACGTGCATGCGTACGTGGAACCGCCCGTGACGATCGCGCCGCCTAGCCCGGACAACACGGCGCAGCCGGACTTCGGGGTCGCGACCTTCGAACGCATCACGCGCTCGATGGCGACCATCAGCGGCGTACCGTTCACCAACCCGACGGTCATGGCGCTGTACAACTCCGAGCGCCAGGCGCTGCCGTCCGGCCCGCTGCTCTCGGCGTTCCTGCCCTCGCACCAGACCGCGATCGCGCAGCTGGCGGGAGCCTACTGCACGCAGCTGGTGAGCAACCAGACGTACCGCGACGCCTTCTTCGGCACCGGGCTCGATGGCGCCATCGGCAGCAGCGCCTCGGCATTCTTTGGCGGCAGCCTGAGCGCGAATCGCATGATCGTCATCAACGCCCTCAAGACCCGTGCGGTCGGCAGTGCGACCCCGGATGCCGCCGCGGCCGTGCAGTCTGAGGTGGATGCGCTGCTGTCGCGCATGCCGAGTCTCGCCAGCAATCCCACCGTTTCCACAGCGACCCAGGCGGCGTGCGCCGCAGTGCTCGGCAGCGCCGTCGTGACGCTGCAGTGATCGGGACCAGGAGTAACTGACATGCTGATCCGTAAGAAGCCTCCCCGCCCGCACGCGCTCGGTGAGCCGCTGCTGTACAACGATCACCCGCTGCCGGTGACACGGCGCGACTTCATCGCCGCCGGGTTCATCTCAGGCCCCGCCATGGTGATCGGGCCGGCCTGGCTGGGCAGCTTGCTGAAGGCGAGCAACGCCAACGCGGCGGCGACCCTGTCACCGGACATGCAGGCGCTGCTCGCTGCCAGTCAGTGCAACGTGCCCGCCAACTCGGCCGGACTGCCGTTCATCTGCTTCGACCTCGCCGGGGGCGCCAACCTCGTAGGCTCCGAGGTGCTGGTGGGCGTCAAGGGCGGCCAGAGCAACTTCCTCTCGACCGCCGGCTACGGCAAGCTCGGCGTGCCTGGCAACATGGTCCCGGGTGCCAACAGCGCCAACATCGACGCCTCGCTCGGGCTTTTGTTCCATGCTGACGGCGCGATCAAGCGCGGCATCATGAGCAAGGCCACGACGCCGGCGACGGCCGCCGGCACCAACGGGGCGGTGTTCTGCGCGATGTCGCAGAACGACACCTCCAACAACCCGCACAATCCGATGTACGGCATTGCGATCGCCGGGCCCAACAAGGTCGGTGCACAGGGCAAGCTGCTGACGCTGGTCGGGACCGAGTCCTCGGTATCGGGCGGCAACTCGCAGGCGCCGATGGCCCTCATCGACCCGTCGCTGCAGCCGACGACCATCAATCAGCCGCAGGATGCGGTTGGGCTCGTCAATACCGGCGGCGCCACCGCCGACCCGGTCGCGGTCGCGGTGCTCGAATCCCAGGCGCGCATCAGCGGCGGCTCGACGCCGCAGTCAGGCGCCGGCGATACCACCGCCTTCACCGGCGTGCTGAGTGCGCCGGGCGCCAATCCCGGTGTCACGGTCTACCCGACCGCGGCCGCCGACGCCGCCATCAAGAACCAGGTGCGCTGTGCGTACGTGAAGACCGCGAACACCGCGGTCGAGTTTGGTGATCCGTCCTCACTGGATCCCACCAAGGACCCCGCCATCACCGGCGGGGCGACGCCGATCTTCACCGCCACGGACTTCCAGGACAACGACGTGCAGAAGACCGCGACGGTCATGAAGCTCGTGATCGATGGCTACGCTGGCGCCGGCACCATCACCATGAGTGGCTATGACTACCATGACGGCACGCGCGCCTCGGGCGAGATGCGCAACTTCAAGGCCGGCCAGATGATTGGCGCGGTGCTCGAGTACGCCCAGCGCCGCGGCTCGCCGGTCATGATCTACGTGTTCAGCGACGGTTCGCTGACCTCGACCGGCATGCCCGACACCAGCGCCGCGGGGCGCGGCAAGCTCGGCTGGCAGGGCGACAACTCCTCCGTCGCCTCGACGTTCTTCCTCGCCTACAAGCCCGGCGGCACGCGTCCGCAGCTGCGCAACGGGGTGGCCGGGCAGCAGATCGGGTACTTCAGCTCCGACGGCTCGGTCGTCGGCACCTCCAGTCCGGTCGCAAACAACGTGACCTCGCTGGTGCAGGCCGTGATCCTCAACTACATGGGGCTCTCGGGAACCGATAACCTGTTCACATCACTGTTCCCCATGCAGGCTCTCGGTTCAGCCGCCACGCTGGCGAGCCTGACTGCCTTCGCGCCCATCGTGTGATCTGGCGCGCGTGCCACCGAAGTGGTGGCACGCGCGCCTGTCGCGTTAAGCCGACGCCTGCTTGTCCCCCCGAAACCTCGGGGGAGGCATGCCTCATTTCGCCGCTCGTTTCGTTGACAGTGTTAAGTGCGCTGTGCAATTTTCGCGGCTGGAGCGGGTCTTACGATCGCATCCCGCGACGAAGGATCAAGTATTGAGCTGTCAACGGCCCGAGGGCCCGAGGTTGCGTGGGTGGTCGCGCGCGGCGCTGTTGTTGCCGGCCCTGACGGCAGTCGTGGTGGTCGCGACGGCCGCCGAGCCGCCGTACCGGCTGCTGGCGCAGGCCGCACCGGACTTCGCCTTGCGCGCGGTTGCGGGCGACAACGTGCGTCTTTCGGAGCATCGTGGCGAGGTCGTGGTGCTGAGTTTCTGGAGCAGCCGCTGCACTCCGTGCCGCGCACAGCTCGCGGCGCTCAACCGCAGCTACCAGACCTACCGCTCCGCGGGCCTGGCGGTGTACGGAGTCGGCGTTGACGACGAACCGAAGCAGTCGCTGGAGTTTGCGCGCTCGGTCGGCGTCAGTTTCCCAATGCTGCTCGATCCTGCCAAGGGTGCGAGCCGCAGCTATGAGGTCGACAATCTGCCGATGACTGTGTTGATCGATCGCGGCGGCGCCATTCGCTACGTGCTGCGTGACTACAGTTCGGCGAACGAGACTCTTTATCTGCAGGAGCTGCGCGCCCTGCTGAACGAATGATCGGAATCATCATGTCACAGACGACTTCTGCAGCTCCCCGAGGGCAGCGCGTTCGCCGCCGCGGCGCGGGCGTGCTCGCGGGACTCCTGGCCGCGTGCCTGGCAACCCCCGCCGCGCTGGCCGGCGCCGCGCCACCGGCGGCGGCTCCGGGGGCCACCGCGCCGGCGAAGCCGGTCGTGCCACCAAGCGCGCCACCGGCGCCGGCAGCCGCCGCGCCGGCCGAGAGCCCGGCTGCGGACACCCGCGGCCTCGATCAGGAAATCCAGGGACTGAAGAAGGATGTCGTGGACCTGAACAAGGACCTGTTCGTTCTCGAGGAAGAGCTGCTGTTTCCTGCCAACACGCAGGTGGCGGTGTTCCTGTCGATGGACGTCGGGGACTTCTTCTCGCTCGATTCGGTGCAGCTGAAGATCGACCAGAAGGAAGTCATCAACTATCTCTACACCCCGCGTGAAGTCGAAGCGCTCCTGAAAGGGGGGGTGCAGCGGCTCTACGTGGGCAATCTCAAGGTGGGGGCGCACGAACTGGTGGCCTTCTTCAATGGCAAGGGCCCGAGCGAGCGCGCCTACAAGCGTGGCGCCTCGGTGAAGTTCGAGAAGGGCGTGGGCGCGAAGTACCTGGAGCTGAAGATCGACGACCGGCAGCGCAAGCTGCAACCGGAATTTGAAATCAAGGACTGGGAATAGCCCTTGAGCGTGCGAGCCCGCATGCGCGCGCTGCTGCTGCTCGCCGCCCTGGCGTCGCTGGCGCTCGGGTCGGCGCAGGCGCGGCGCCACGACCCGGAGAAGATGCCCGAGGGGCGCATTCACGACCTGCATTACGGGGACGTGCTCTTCCTCTATTTCCAGAACGATGACCTGCACGACTTCGAGGCCCTCAAGCGCCTGCTCGCCTACGAGCAGTGGGGACGCCTGCCGCACGACAAGGACGACGCGGAGCTGCTGGCCGGCAGCCTGTACCTGCAGCTGGGCATGCATAACGAGGCCGGCGAACGCTTCCAGCGCCTGCTCACCAACGACGTGCCCACGGGTGTGCGCAACAAGGCCTGGCTCTACCTGGGGCAGATCTGGTACACGCGCGGCTACCTCGACAAGGCGGACGCCGCCCTGCGCAAGATCAACGGGCGCATGTCGCCGGCCCTGGAGGCCCAGAAGGAGCTGCTGTTCGGCAACGTGCTGATGCACGAGGGCAAGATGGATGAGGCCATCTCGCTGCTGTCCGGCTGGCGCGGCGGCGTCGAACCCTATTCGGCTTACGCGCGTTTCAATCTCGGCGTGGCGCTGGTGCGTAGCCAGCGCCTGAGCGACGCCGACCCGTTCCTGAATGGCGTGGGCACGATGCTCGCCACTACCAAGGAGCTTGCGGCACTGCGTGACCGCGCCAACCTCGCCCTCGGGTTCGCGTACCTGCAGGCCGAGCAGCCCGCGCGCGCCCGGCCGGCGCTCGAGCGCGTGCGCCTGACGGGCCCTTACTCGAACAAGGCGCTGCTCGGCATCGGCTGGGCGGACGCCGCGCTGGGGGATTTCCAGGGCGCGCTGACGCCGTGGATGGAGCTGCGCAACCGCAACGTGCTGGACGCGGCCGTGCAGGAGTCCTACCTCGCCGTGCCCTATGCGTTCAGCAAGCTCAACGCAAACGCGCAGTCGGCGGATTACTACGAGAGCGCCGTCAAGTCCTTCGATGCCGAGAACGGCCGGCTGGATGCGGCCATCGAGCGCATTCACCAAGGTGCCATGGTCAAGGACGTGCTCGCCAACGACCAGCAGGGGGACGCAAGTCCGCTCGCTCCGCATGGCTGGTTCAGGGACCTCAAGAAGCTGCCCGATTCCCCCGAGTCCGCCTACCTGTACGGGGTGCTCGCAGGCTATGACTTCCAGGAAGGGGTCAAGAACTACCGCGACCTCGTGTACCTGAACGGCACGCTCGAACTGTGGGACGACAGCATGGGCGCCTTCCAGGACATGATCGAGACGCGCGAGAAGGCCTACGCCGAGCGGCTGCCGCGCGCGGACGCGTTGCTCGCCTCGGGGGACCTCGAGGCACTGCAGCAGCGCGATGTCGCGCTCGAGAACCAGCTGCGCAGCATCGAAGCGCAGCACGACGTCGCGGCCGTGGGCACCGAGGCGGAGCGCGAGCAATGGGCACGCATCCAGCGGGTGGAGGCGGGTCTCGCGGGCGCCGCGGACACGCCTGAGAACGCCGAGCTGCGCGCGCGCCTGGCGCTGGTCAAGGGCGTGCTGTTCTTCCGGCTCAACGATGCCTACGGGGCGCGCCTGTGGCAGGAGCACCGCGGGCTGAAGGACCTGAGCGTGGCCCTGCACGAAACGCAGAGCCGCTGGATCCGCGTCGAGCGCGCGCGCAAGAACATGCCGGCGAATACCGGAGAGTTTGCCGCGCGCGTCGCCTCCCTCAAGCAGCGCCTCGATGCCCTGCAAACGCGCCTGGTGGCGGCCGAAGTGCAGCAGCGCGACTACCTCGCGCAGGTCGCCGTGCAGGAGCTCGAGCAGCAGAAGGACCGGCTGGCGGCCTACCAGATCCAGGCGCGCTTTGCGCTCGGTACCATGTATGACCGTGCCGCCAGTTCCGCGGAGGCGACCCGACCCGCCCGCCCGGCCGCGCCGCAGCAGAAGGGCGCGGAGGGCGATGAGGCACCCGAGGCCCCGGAGCCGCCGCAATGAGGCGCGCGCCGCGCACTGCGCTCTGGTCCCTGGCGCTGGCTGTTGCCGCGCTCGCCGCCGGTGAGGTGCGCGCGCAGAGCAATGCTCCGGCGCCGACCATCGCGGATCTGTCGAAGAAGAAGGTGGAGGTCCACAAGGACACGCCGGCCGATGCCAATGCCACCAAGGCGATGGAGAATTACCGCCACTTCCTCGAGATGCAGAATACCGATCCGAAGCTGCGCGCCGAGGCGATGCGCCGGCTCGGTGACCTCAACCTCGATTCCGGGGAGATGCAGCGCCTGGAGCAGGAGGTCACCGCGGTCGACCTGCAGGGCGCGGAGGCCATCAAGCTCTATACGACGCTGCTGAAGGCCTATCCCGACTACCCCCGCAACGACCAGGTGCTCTACCAGCTGGCGCGCGCCTACGAGACCACCGGCCAGCCGGAGCCGGCGCTCGCCACGCTCGACCGCATCGTGCAGAAGTACCCGCAGAGCTCGCACATGGATGAGGTGCAGTTCCGCCGCGGCGAGCTGCTGTTTTCCGCCAAGCGCTACCCGGAGGCCGAAAAGGCCTACACCGCGGTCATCGGCCGCGGCGGCACTTCGGCCTTCTATCAGCAAAGTCTCTACAAGCACGGCTGGTCCCTGTTCAAGCAGTCGCTCACGCTCGAGAGTCTGCCGTCCTTCGGCGGCGTGCTCGATCGCGAGCTCGGCACGGCGCCCGGCAAGGCGGTGAAGCTGGAGAGCCTCAAGCGCGGTGACCGCGAGCTCGTTGATGACACGCTGCGGGTGATGAGCATCACCTTCTCGTATAACGACGGCGCCGCCTCGCTCGAGCAGTACATGAAGGAACACGGCGAGCGCCCCTATGCGTGGCTGCTGTACCAGCGGCTCGGGGACTTCTACGTCGACAACCAGCGTTTCCAGGACGCCGCCGGCGTCTACCGTGCCTACGTGGCGCGTGATCCCTACAGCGACCACGCGCCGGACCTGGACATGGCGGCGATCGAGGCCTACGGCAAGGGCGGCTTCAGCCAGCTGGTGCTCGATGGCAAGCACGAGTTCGTGGAGCACTACAACTTTGATTCCCCTTACTGGAAGACCCGCAGCCGCGCCGACCATCCGCGCGTGGTGCAGGAGCTGAAGGTCAACCTCAAGGATGTCGCCACCTACTTCCACGCCACGGCGCAGAAATCCAAGCGGGTGGCCGACTACCAGGAGGCCGCGCACTGGTACCGCGACTACCTCAAGTCGTTCCCCGGCGAGAGCGATTCCGCCGCGACCAACTACCTGCTGGCCGAGGCGCTGTTCGAGGGGCACCAGTACGCCGAGGCCGCCGCCGAGTACGAGCACACCGCCTACGGCTATCCGAAGAATGAGAAGTCCGCGACCGCCGCCTACGCGGGACTGGTCTCCTACCAGAAAGGGGAAGAGGGCCTGCAGGGCGCGGAGAAGCTGGCCTGGCACGGGCGCGCCACCGACGCCGGGGTGAAGTTCGCGCAGACCTTCCCCGAACATCCCGACAGCGCCGGCGTGCTCACGCGCGCGGCGGAGGAGATCTTCGCTTCCGGCGACCGGGCGCGCTCGATCACGGTCGCGCAGGCGATCCTGGCGCGGCAGCCGCCGGTGGATATCGCCAAGCAACGCATCGCCGCGACCATCATCGCGCAATCCTATTTTGACCAGGCCGAGTACGCCAAGGCGGAACCGGCCTTCGTGCAGGCGCGCGAGCTGGCGGGCACCGATCCCGCGATGCGCGCCGATCTCACCGAACGCCTCGCCGCCACGGTGTACAAACAGGGCGAAGCCAAGATGAAAGCCGGCGACACCGCCGCCGCGGTGGAGGACTTCCTGCGCGTATCGCGGGTGGCGCCGGAGGCGAAGATCCGCCCCAATGCGCAGTACGACGCGGCCACCGGGCTCATCAACCTCAAGCAGTGGGACCGCGCGATCGCCGTGCTCGAGGACTTCCGCCGCCAGTTTCCACAGAATCAGCTGCAGCCGGAGGTCACGCGCAAGCTCGCCGTCTGTTACTCCTCGGCCAACCGCCCGGGCGAGGCTGCCGGGGAGTTCGAGCGCATCGCCGCGAATCCTGCCGAGGACAAGGCGGTGCAGCGCGAAGCGCTGATGCAGTCGGCGGATCTGTATGCCAAGGCGGGCAACAGCACCAAGGCCTCCGGGATGCTGGAGAAGTTCGTGGCCGCCAATCCGGCGCCGCTGGCAGACGCGGAGGAGGCGCGCCAGCGCCTGGCCGACTACGCCGCCACCAGCGGCGATGCGGCGCGGCGCGATCACTGGTACCACGAGATCATCAGTGCGGATGCCCAGGCGGGCGCGCAGCGCACCGAGCGCACGCATTACCTGGCGGCGAAAGCGCAACTCGCCCTCGCGCAGCCGGCGCGCGATGCGTTCCGCGCCGTGAAGCTCACCGCGCCGCTGAAGAAGAGCCTGATCGTCAAGCGCGACGCGCTCGAGACGGCGATGGATGGCTACAAGCGCGCCGCCGAGTACCAGGTGGCCGAAGTGACCACCGCGGCCACCTATGAGATGGCGGAGCTCTACCGCGTCCTCGCCAAGGACCTGTTGGCCTCGGAGCGGCCGAAGAATCTCAAGGGCCCGGAACTGGAGGAATACAACTCACTGCTCGAGGAACAGGTGTTTCCGTTCGAGGAGCAGGCGATCAAGGCGCACGAGCTGAACGCGGCGCGCGCCAAGGAGGGTGTCTACGACGAATCGGTTCGCAAGAGCTTCCAGGCGCTGGCGGAGCTGAAACCGGCGCGCTACGGCAAGACGGAGATGACGCAGGATGTCGTCGCAAATCTCGAGTAAGCGCGCCGCGCTCGGGCTGGCAGCGTGCGCGCTGCTCGCCGCGTGCAGCTCCCAGCCGACGCACAAGGGGCCGCCGCCGCCGCCAGCGGTCGCGCCCGGCGTCGCGGCGCCGGCAGCGCCCGCGGCGAGCGCCACCGCCGCCACCGGCGCCGGTGCGACGGGTGCGCCGGCAAGTCCCGCGGTGCGCCCGGAGGTGCCGCCCGCTGCGCGGGCGGACTTCGAGCGCGCCGTGCGCTACATGCGCGCGGGGAACGCCACCGAGGCGGAACTCGGGTTCAAGCAGATCGCGCTGCAGTACCCTCAATTCGCGGCGCCGCTGGTGGACCTCGGGCTGCTGCAACGTAAGCAGGGCCAGCTGGAGCAGGCGGAGGCGTCGCTGCAGGCCGCGGTGGCCAAGGAGAGCGGCAGCGCGGTCGCCTGGACGGAGCTTGGTGTGACCCAGAGAATGCGCGGCGAGTTCAAGGACGCGGCGGCCTCCTACGAGCAGGCCATCGCCGCAGACGCCCGCTACGCGCCGGCGTGGCGGAACCTCGGGGTGCTGGCGGATCTCTATCTGGGAGACCCGAACCGCGCCCTCGCCGCATTCGAGCAGTACAAGGCGCTCACCGGGGAAGACAAGCCGGTGAGCGGGTGGATCGCGGAGCTGCGTCAGCGCCTCGGGATGCCCGCGCCGAAGCGTCCCGAGGCGCCCCAGGGCGGCGCGGGGGCCGCGCCGCCGGCGGAGGCCGAACCGGGCGCACCGCCGCCTCCGCCCCCGCAGCCCTCTCCCGGGGCCGCCCCGGCGAACGCGGCCGCGGCGGGTGCCGGGCCGAAGTCAGGAGGATGATCATGCGCAACAGGCGTGCAACTTCAGGAGCGGGCGCGGCCGGCGTCGCGGTGCTCCTCGGCCTGCTCGGCAGCGGCAGTGCGCTCGCGCAGCAGAGTGCGCCGCCGGCGCCGCCGCCGCACGCGGCACCGCGGCCTGAGCAGCTCGAGCCGGGCGTGGACACGAGCAAGAGCGCGCCGGCGGAGGCGTCCCCTTCCGCGAGCAGCGTCGCCCCGCCGGCCCCCGCGGCGCGCCCGAGCGCGCCGCCGGCTGCGGCGCCGGGCGCGCCAGCCCCCGCCGCCTCCCCGCGGGCGGCCGCACCGGCCCCCAAAAGCGGCGCGGCGGCTTCGCCGCCTGCCGGCAAGAAGGGAGCGGACCGTCTGGAACTGGATACAACGGCCGTCAAAGGTAACCGCGAGTTGCCGCGGGTGATGTACGTTGTGCCGTGGAAGCGCTCGGACCTGGGCGATCTGGTCGGCCGCCCCGTGAACAGCCTTCTTGACGAAGTGTTACAACCTGTGGATCGGGACGTGTTCAAGCGGGAAAACCGCTATTACGACGCCCTGAAACCGGACGCGACGGTGCCAAAGTAAGACGCGGCGCAGGGTTCGGGCGTTAACCCCGGAAATAACCCGCCGCAGCATCGCAGATGAGAGCTGGGTCGCAGCTTTTTGGGCTTATGTCATTCAGTTTTGGTTAGTGTTGGTGCTTGTGTGGCGGTCTTTTGAGAGCGGGAGTGTCAGATGGGCCTGTGGAATTTGATTGTCCGTTTCTTTCAGGGTGGTGGGGACTTCATGTACCCCATCGCGATCGTGTTCGTGGTGGGCCTTGCCATCGCCATCGAACGCTACGTGTATCTCACCGCGGCGGCGGCGCGTAACCGCGGCCTGTGGAATGAGATCGTGCCGCTGCTCGCGCAGGGCAACTTCCGTGGCGTGGCGCAGGCGACCGCCAAGTCCGACTCCGCCATCGGGCACATTCTCAACTACGGCCTGGCGCGCATTCAGTCGGCGCGCCGTCGCGATGACATCGAGAAGGCGATGGAGGAGAGCCTCATGGAAGTCGTGCCGCGTCTGGAAAAGCGCACGCACTACCTGGCGACCTTCGCCAATCTTGCGACGCTCCTCGGGCTGCTCGGCACGGTCATGGGCCTGATCCGCGCGTTCGCGGCGGTCGCGACCGTGAATCCGGCCGAGAAGGCGAACCTGCTCTCGGCGAGCATCTCGGTGGCGATGAACTGCACCGCGTTCGGCCTCATGACCGCGGTGCCGCTGTTGTTCATCCACGCGTGGCTGTCCACGAAGACCACCGAACTGGTCGACAGCCTGGAGATGGCGTCGGTCAAGTTCCTGAACGCGATCACCGAGCGTCAGACCGCCCCCGCGGCGGCTTGACCCGGCTCTTCGCGCGCGTTCGCCTCCAGGGCTGAAGGTCCCGCATGCGTCGTTCGTATCAATACCGCAAGCTGGAGCGCCACTCCCGCAAGCCGGCCGAGCTGTTGCTGGTGCCGATGATCGATATCTTCACCGTGCTCGTGACCTTCCTGCTCATGACCGCCGTGTTCTCGCGCACCGTGATCCTGCAACTGAACCTGCCCGCAGCCGAGACCGAGTTCCGCGAGCCGCCCCCGGGACTGGTCTTGGAAGTGATCGTGCGCAAGGACGGGCTGCAGGTGTCTGATCGCAACAGCGGCCCGCTCACGCCGCCCTTTGCCCGGGTGGGTGACAGCTACAACTACGACGGCCTGACCGAATACCTCAAGCGCGTCAAGGCGAAATTCCCGGAGAAGACCGAGGCCACGATCCTGCTGGAACCGGATACGCCCTATGACACGCTGGTGCAGGTGATGGACCGGGTGCGCGTGTTCGAGACCGGCTCGGGCATCGGCACCGTGCAGGCGGAACTGTTCCCGGACATCTCCATCGGCGATGCCCCCGCCACCGACGCCGCTGCCGCGGCGCCGGCGGCCACGCCCGCCAAGGGGGCACCATGAGCATGTCCAACCGCGCCCGGCGCATGGCGCAGCATCACCTGCGCAACCGTGTGGATGCGCAGCTGAACCTCATCCCGCTCATCGACATCCTCTCGGTGATGGTGGCGTTTCTGCTGGTGTACTCGACCGAGGTCGAGGTCATCCAGAACTCCAAGGGCATCGAGATCCCCCAGTCGATCGCGCAGACGGCGCCCAAGCAGTCCGTGGTGGTGATGGTCACCAAGAGCGACCTGTTCGTGCAGGGCGAGTTCATCGCCAGCATTGCCGACATCCGCGCGGCGCCGGGCCCCCTGGTCGAGCCGCTGCGCGCCGCCCTCAAGCGCCCGCTGCTGGTCGGAAGGGAGATGACGGAAAAGGACCTGGCGCAGCGCGAGATCACCATCATGGCGGACAAGGCGATCCCCTATGACGTCCTGAAGCGCGTCATGGCGACCTGCACGGCGGCCGACTACGGGCGCATCTCGCTCGCGGTCATCCAGAAGGAAAAGCCGGTTGCCCCCGGCCAGCTCAAGCCCGGTTAAGAACGATGCTGCTCGCTCCCTACTACCGCGAATACGAGCTGCCCTGGGAAGGCGACGAGGAGGCGAGTGCGCGCTTCCGCAAGATCCTGCGCGTGCTGCTCATCCTGCTGGCGTTCTTCGGGATCCTGTTTCCCATCCTCCATCCCCCGGCGCGCCCGACCGTCGAGGACATCCCCGAGCGCCTGGCGCGCGTGATGCTGGAGGAGAAGCCCAAGCCGCCACCGCCACCGCCCCCGAAGGTGGAGGAGAAGCCGAAGATCGAGCCGAAGGTGGCGATGATCACCCCGCCGCCGGTCGATCAGAAGCAGAAGGCGCACGAGAAGGCGCAGAAGCAGCTGAACCAGGTGAAGGACGAGCTCGCCGACCTGCGCGACGTCATGGACCTGAAGCCGCTGGAGACCAAGAACCTCTCCGGTGCGGTGGGTGCGGACACGCACGCCGAACGCTCGCTCATTACCTCCAAGGTCGGGGCGGGCAGCGGCGGCATCACCTCCGCCAACAGCAGCCGCGGCTTTGGCACCGGGGCGGGCTCGCTGACGGGGCACGATACGACCGCGGTCAACTCCGGCATCGCCCGCTCGGGCCTGAATGCCCGTCCCGCCGCCACCAGCGGCGGTGGCGGCAAGGCCGCCCGCTCGCGCGAGGAGATCGAGCTGATCTTCGACCGTAACAAGGGTCGGCTCGACAACCTGTACGCGCGGGCGCAGCGCGCGAATGCGGAGTTGCAGGGCAAGCTCGTGCTGGAACTGACGATCACCCCCGCCGGGGAGGTCACCATGTGCCGCGTGGTCTCCAGCGAACTGAAGGACCCGGAGCTGGAGGGCAAGATCGTCGCGATGGTGCGCCTGTTCCGCTTCGAAGCGAAGGATGTGGACACCATTACCGTGACCAAACCCATTGATTTCTTCCCGGCGTAGTGCTGAGGTACGCCGCGTAGGGCCATGAACCTCAATTCCGAAATCCAGTTCTACGCTGAGCTGCGGCTGGTCGACAAGGCGCGGCTGCTGAACCTGTTTTTGCACGAGCTGGCCGAAGAGGCCCGCGGCACCTACGGCCCGGGTACCGAGCAGGTCCACGACGGCGCGCACCTGCGCTTCGTCAACGAGCTCTACCATCGCCTGACGCGTGTCATCGAGCAGCTGCTCGCCGAAGAAGCCACCCGCCCGGCGGACGATGTGGTGCTGCGCATGCTGCTCGCCCCGCGCGCCGACAAGGTCGCCGAGCGGCTCGTGTTCAACGCCTACGCGCGCGCCATCCAGGGCTTCGAGAGCTACGACACGACCGTACTGATGGGCTCCTGAGGGCAGCGGCGCCTAAGACCGCATCCGCCCGGGGTGCCCGCGTTCATGCACCAAGGTCCACCGACAAGGACTCGTACCTGCATGCCTAACCTCCCGCGGCGCCTGGCGCTCGCACTGTTGCTGCTCGCCGGGCCGCAGCTGGCGGGCGCCGCGCCCGCCGTGCTGTTGCGGCCGGCGGCGGTGTGGACGGCCGGCGAACCGCTGCACGCCGGCTGGGTCGTGCTCACCCAGGACACGCGCATCGCCGCGGTCGGACCGGCCGCCAGCGTGCACGCGCCGGCAGACGCGGTCGTGATCGAGCTGCCGGGCGCGACGCTCCTGCCCGGCCTCATGGACGTGCACTCGCACCTGTTCCTGCACCCGTACAACGAGGCGCGCTGGGACGACCAGGTCCTGAAGGAGCCGGTGCCCTACCGCACGCTGCGCGCCGGGCGCCAGGCACGCGCGACGCTGCTGGCCGGGTTCACGACGCTGCGGGACCTCGGCACCGAGGGGGCGGACTATGCCGACGTCGCCCTCAAGCGCGCCATCGAGGACGGGCTCATCGAAGGACCGCGCCTGTTCGTGGCGACGCGGGCCATCGTCGCCACCGCCAGCTACGGACCGGCGCCGCGCGCGCTGCGCCCGGATGTGTGCTGCACGCCCCAGGGCGCCCAGGAGGCGAGCGGGGTGGAGGAGGTGCGGCGTGCCGTGCGCGAGCAGGCCGGCCGCGGCGCAGACTGGATCAAGGTGTACGCCGACTATCGCTGGGGTCCGGGCGGCACGCAGCAACCGACCTTCTCGCAGGAGGAACTCAAGGCGCTGGTGGACACCGCGCACTCCGCGGGCCGGCCGGTGGCCGCGCATGCGACCACCGCGGAAGGGATGCGGCGCGCGGTGCTGGCTGGCGTCGATACCATCGAGCACGGCTACGGCGGCACGGATGAGGTCTTCAGGCTGATGGCGGCGCACCAGGTGGCCTACCTGCCGACGCTCACCGCCGAGGCCGCCTACAGCGAGTATTTCGAGCACTACGTGCCGGGACAGAGCGCGCCGACGCCGGACATGCAGCAGGCCGCGCAGGCCCTGCGCCGGGCACTCAAGGCGGGCGTGACGGTGGGCTGCGGCAGTGACGTGGGCGTGTTCGCGCACGGCACCAATTACCGCGAGCTCGAGTGGCTGGTGAAGGACGGCATGACGCCGGTGCAGGCGCTCACGGCGGCGACTGCCACCGATGCGCGCATCCTGCGGCACGAGTCCGACCTGGGTCAGGTGCGCCCCCGGCTGATCGCCGACCTCATCGCCGTCAGCGGCGATCCCACGCGTGATATCAGTGCCCTGGCGCAGGTGGTGTTCGTCATGAAGGACGGCATCATCTACCGGGCCCCCTCGCAGACCCCCGCGCCGCCTCCCTAGCCGCCCCGGGCCAAGCGCTCGAGCGCCATGCCGCTGAGCCGGAACGTGGTCCACTCCTCGAGCGCCACCGCACCCAAGCTGCGGTAGAAGCCGATCGAGGGTGCGTTCCAGTCCAGTACCGCCCAGTCGAGCCGTCCGCAGCCGCGCTCGAGGCACACTTCCGCGAGCCACGCGAGCAGGCGCCGGCCGACGCCGTGTCCGCGCGCCTCGGGACGCACGAACAGGTCCTCGAGGTAGATGCCTGGCTTGCCGAGGAAGGTGGAAAAGTTGTGGAAGAAGAGCGCGAACCCCACCGGCGTCCCCTCGAGGCAGGCGAACACCACCTCGGCATAGGGGCGCGGCCCGAAGAGCGCCGCCGCCAGGTCGGCCTCCGTGGCCACCAGTTCGTGTTCGAGGTGCTCGTAGGCGGCGAGGTCGCGAATGAAGGCGAGCACCAGCGACATCTCGTGCGCCCCCGCGGGGCGTATGGTGATGCCGGGCGGCCTCATCCGGTGCTCTGCAGGCCTTCGGCGATGCCCCCGACGCTGGCCAGCAGTGCCGCGAACAGGTCGAGGTCCTCGCGCGCTCCGGCGCGCCAGCGCTTGAGCAGGTCCACCTGCATCAGGTTCATCGGATCCACGTACGGGTTGCGCAGCCGGATCGCGCGCTGCAGGGTGGGGTCGGAGTCGAGCAGCTCGCGATGGTCCTTGATCGCCAGCACCTGTTCACAGGCGCGCTGGTACTCGGCCCGGATGGCGTCACCGATGCCGCGCGTGCCTTCAGGGGCCAGCGCTTCATAGTAGCGCGCGATCTCCAGGTCGGCGCGCGCCAGCATGGTCTCGACATCATCGATGAGGTTCCTGAGGAAGAACCAGCTGCCGTAGGCTTCGCGCATGCGTGCCAGCCCGAGCGCCTCCACGGTGGCGGCAAGGCCGCTGCCGGCGCCGAACCAGCCGGGCAGCATGAAGCGCGCCTGCGACCAGGCGAACACCCAGGGAACCGGCAACAGCGCGGCGAGCCCCGCATTGGCGCTGCGATGCACCGAGCGCGAGCCGATCTGCATGCGCTCGATGACGTCCAGCGGCGTCACCGCCTGGAAGAACTCGTAGAACTGCGGGGTCTCGTAGACCAGGCGCCGGTAGGCGCCGCGGCTCTCGCTCGCCAGGCGCTGCGCGAGCTCCAGGTGCGCTTCGGAGTCGGCCGTGACCTGGCCGCCGCGCACCGCGGCGGTGGCGAGGCTCAGGGCGTTGAAGGCGCGCTCCAGCGTGCGCATCGCGATCGGGCGCAGGCCGTAGCCCTGCTTCACGGTCGAACCCTGCTCGCGGATGCGCAGCACCCCGTCGACCGCGCCAGCCGGGGCGGCCTTGATGATCGCCTCGATGCGCCCGCCGCCGCGCGCCACGCTGCCACCGCGCGCATGGAACAACACGTGCTGCTCCCCGGCCGCGGCCAGCACGCGCGCGGTCTGCGCCTGCGCCTGGTGGATGAGCATGCGCGAGGCGCAGGCACCGGCTTCCTTGTTGCTGTCCGAGTAGCCGATCAGCACGCACTGCCTGAGGCCGCGGGATTCCAGGTGGCGCCGGTAGAGCGGGTCGGCGAGCAGCTCCTCCAGGATCGCGCCGCAGCTCGCGAGGGACTCCTCGGTCTCGAACTGCGGCGCGATGTCCAGTGCCACCTCGCCGGAGTGCTTGTCGTACGCCTGGGCCCAGTGCGCGAGCAACAGGGCCGCGAGCATGTCATCCGCGCCGGCGGCGCCGCTGATGATGAAGTAGCCGATGGCGTCGGCGCCGTAGCGGTGCCGTCCCTGCGTGATGGCGTCGAACACCGCCAGCGTGCGCTTGCCGAGCGCATCGAGCTCCACGAGCGGGCCGCGATCCTTCTCCAGCGCCTGCGCCAGGCGGTCGCGGCGCTCGCGGCGGCTGCGCGCGAGCCATTGCGGATCATCCAGGGCCTGCGCCAGTACCTCGTGCAGCACGGCGGCGTGCTGGCGCACGTCAAGCGTCGCCAGGTGAAAGCCGAAGGTGTCGATGCGGCGCAGCAGGCGCTCGACGTAGAACAGTCCGGCGTTGGTGCCCTTGTTGGCCTTGAGGCTCGCGGCGATGAGCGCGATATCGTCGCGGAACTGGCGCGCCTGCTGGTAGCCACTGGCGCGGCCGTCGAAGGCGCCGCGCAGGCGCTCGCCGATCTGTGCCAGGAACACCCGGTAGGGCATGCGGTCGTGGCGCGCCGGCGTGATGGCGCGCGCCCCCGGCAGCAGCGTCACGTATTGCTCCAGGCGCTTGCCGAGCTCGGCGGACACCGGCACGCGGCTGGCGCTTTGCGAGAGCCGCTGCGCGAGCTCCTGGCACTCCTGGAAGTAGGCGTTGATGATCACCTGCTGCTGGCGCGCGAGGGTTTCGCGGATGCTCTTTGCGTGCACGTCCGGGTTGCCGTCCATATCCCCGCCCGCCCAGGAGCCGAAGTGCAGGATGGAGGGCACGCGCAGCGCGCCGGCGCTGGCGCCGTAGACCTTCGCCAGTGCCTGCGCGATCTCCTCGTAGAAGGCGGGCACGACGCGGTAGAGGATCTCCACCAGGTAAAACAGGATCTGCTCACGCTCGTCGGCCACCGTCAGGCGCGCGCGCGGCAGCTCCTCGGTCTGCCAGGCGCTGGTGAGCTCCATGCGGATGTTGTCCCAGATGCTGCCCGCCTCGTGGGGCGTAAGACTCGGGTCCAGCCGCTCGAGCAGGCGTTGCGCGATGCGCTGCTGCTTGCGCAGCAGCGTGCGGCGGCCGGCCTCGGTCGAATGCGGCGCGAACACCGGCTCGATCGAGAGGCTGCCGATCAGTTGTGCGACCTCGGGCGCCTGGTAGCCCTGGGCCTTGAGCGCGCCGAGCGCATCCTCCACCCCGCCCGGCTGCGGCCGCTGGCTGTCCTTGACGAAGTAGTCGCGCCGGCGGCGGATGCGATGCACCTTCTCGGCGATGTTGACCGCCTGGAACCACATCGAGAAGGCGCGTACCAGGTCGCGCGCCAGCGCCGGGGGCCGTTCACGCACTTGCGCGGCGAGCTCGGCCCGTGCCTGCGGCTCCCCGCCGCGGCCGCGGATGGCGGCGACGCGGTCCGCTTCCACCAGCTCCAGCAGCCGCGGGCCGCCCTGTTCGCGCAGGATCTCCCCCACCAGCGCGCCGAGCTCGTGCACGTCGTCGCGCAGCGGCTCGTGCTTGGGGGGGAAGTGGATGTCGGCGCGGTTCACTTATGCCCAGCTGTGGGCGCTGGCGCCGAACTGTGCGCTCGTGGCCGGCACGACGCAGAAGCGCTGCCCCGTGGGGGCCTCAAGCACCCACCAGCTGTGCACCTGGGCGATGCGGCGCGCGCCGAGGCGCTCCAGGCGCTGCACCTCCGCCTCGATGTCATCCGCCTCGATGTCCAGGTGCACGCGGCTGGCGTGCCCGACCCGCTGCACCTCCACGTCCAGTCCGCCCGGCCCGGGGAGCAGCTTGCGGTACTCCGCCTCGTTGGCGTGCGCGGCGGACTCGGCCTTGAGCCCGAGCGCGGCGCTCCAGAAGGCCGCCGCGGCATCCAGGTCCTGCGTCTGGCAGTCGATGATGAATCCGGAGAGTCGGCTCTTGTGCATGGGGACAGGATCCTTTGCGCGCGGCTGGCGGACGGGACGGCGGCCAGGGGCGCCGCGGGTATTTTAGCGGTTCACGACCGCGGCGCGGTCATCCTGCCAGCAGCACCGCCTCGGCGCGCTCCAGGTCCTCGGGCTGCCCGTAGATGACGACGATGTCGCCGTCGCGCAGCACGGTATCCCCGGCCGGCTCGCGTCCGAGGATGCCGTGGCGGCGCACGCCGGTAAAGGAGACCGCGACGTCGCGGCCGCGCACCTCCGCCAGCGTGCGGCCGATCGACCAGGCGCCCGGCGGCAGCACCACCGACTTGATCTCCTCGCGGTGCTCGCTCGTCTCATCCACGGGGCGGGCGTCCCCGCGGCGCACGATGTTGCGCAGCACCGTGTAGCGGTTGTTGCGGATGTCACCGAGCGTGCGCACCACGCGCGACACCGGCACGTGCAGCAGCATCAGCACGTGCGATACCAGCATCAGGCTCGCCTCGAAGGTCTCCGGGACCACGTCGGTGGCGCCGGCGGCCCGCAGTTCCTCGATACGCGCGTCGTCCTGGGTGCGCACCAGCACCGGTACCTCAGGGCGGATCTGGCGCACGCTGCGCAGGATACCGATCGAGGTGGCCGGATCGGAGAAGCTGATGACCACCGCGCTTGCCGCCGCGATGCCCGCCCTGGAGAGCAGTTCCTCGTCGGCGGAGTCGCCGTAGATCACCGGGTCACCCAGCTGGCGCGCGGCGCGGATGCGGGCGGGGTCCAGGTCAAGGGCGATGTACTCGAACCCCTGCGACTCGAGTACCCGCGCGACGTTCTGGCCCACGCGCCCGAAGCCGCAGAGGATGACGTGCTCGCGCTCGGCGATCTCGTGCGTGGCGGCTTCCTCGCGCTCGCTGGCGGTGCGCACCGGCGCCTGCTCGCTGAGCAGGAAGCGCGCGACGCGCTTGTTGTTGTTCAGGATCAGCGGGCTCAGCAGCATCGACAGCACCATCGCGATCAGCAGCGGGCCGCCGACCCGCTGCGGCAGCAGCCCCGCCTGCAGCAGGATGGTGCACAGGGCGACGCCGAACTCCCCGCCGATTGCCACGACGATGCCGGTGCGCAGCGCCTTGAAACGCGAGTTGGTGAACGGCCGCGTCACCAGCGCGGCGAGCGTCGCCTTCAACACCACGAGGGTTGTCAGCGTCAGCAGCACGATCGCGAGCTGCCTGAGGCCGCCCAGCAGGTGCAGGTCGAGCAGCATGCCAACGGAGATGAAGAACAGCCCGAGCAGCAGGTCGCGGAAGGGACGGATTACCGCATCGATCTGGTGCCGGTACTCGGTTTCGGCGAGCATCATGCCGGCCAGGAAGGCCCCGAGCGCGAAGGACAGGCCGGCGCTGTGCGACACCCACGCCGAGGTGAGCACGACCAGCAGTACCGTGAGCGTGAACAGCTCGCGCAGGCGGCTGTGGGCGATGACGTGGAACAACGGCCGCAGCAGCCAGCGCCCGGCGGCCAGCACCGCGATGATGGCGAGCACGCCGCCGAGCACCGGCAGTAGGCTCGGGCCCTGGCGCAGCGGGTCCTCACCGGCGATCAGCGCCGAGGCGAGCGCGAGGAAGGGCACGAAGGCGAGGTCCTGGAACAGCAGCATGGCAAAGGCGAGGCGCCCGTGGGTGCGGTTGAGCTCCGCGCGCTCCGTCAGCTGCTGCAGCAGGATCGCCGTCGAGCTCATCGCGATCGCGCCGCCGACCACGATCGCCACGAGCCAGCCGATGCCGGTGAGATGCGCGAGCACGCTGAACACGCCCGCTGTGGTGATGACCTGGGCGGCTCCGAGCCCGAACACCTCGCGGCGCATGGCGAGCATGCGCGGCAGCGAGAACTCAAGACCAAGGGTGAAGAGCAGGAAGGCCACGCCGAGCTCGGCGAGCAGGCGCACGGCGCCCGAGTCCGACACCACGCCGAGCGCGTAAGGTCCGAGCGCGAGGCCCACGAGCAGATAGGCCATGCTGGACGGCAGCGCCAGGCGGCGCGCCACCGTGACGAGCAGCACCGAGCCTGCCAGCAGGATCAGACACTGGGCGAGGGGCGTGAACATCAGTCCAAGTTAGACCGGGCACGCGCGTAGGCGCAACGTCCGCGGCCGTCAGCGGGCGCCCGAGCGGTGACTAGCGCTCCGTCCCCGCGCTGCGCTTCCAGGAGGCGAGTGCCGCGGGCACCGCGATGCCCTCGGGCAGGCGCGGGTCGGGCACCGGGGCGAGCGCGGTGAGCTTCAGGGGCAGCACGCCCGCCCAGCACTGCAACGCATAGTCCTCCTCCGCATCCAGGGGCGGCCCGGTGCGGATCTTGGCGGAGGCCTCCTCAATGGGCAGGCTCAACACCGTGGTCGCATTCAGCTCCTGCGGGTCCGGCCCGCGCACCGCGCTGGCACGACCGGGCAGCACGCGCTCGACGATGGCGGTCAGCGCGGCGCGTTTCTCCGCCGCGTCGGTCACTTCGGTGGCGACGCCGAGAATCATCACCGAGCGGTAGTTCATCGAGTGATGGAAGGCGGAGCGCGCCAGTACCAGTCCATCGAGCAGCGTCACCGTGACGCACGCCGCGATGCCGGCGTTCATGCTGCGCAGCATGCGGTTCGCGGCCGAGCCGTGCAGGTACAGCCGCTCGCCCACGCGCGCGTGCACGGTGGGCACCACGTAGGGCTGCGCTTCGAGGGTGAACCCCACGTGGCAGAAGAGGGCCTCGTCGAGGATGGCGTTCACCACCGCCGCGTCATAGCTGCCCCGGTCCTTGCGGCGGACGAGCCGGGTGCGTGCAGTCGGGGTGATCAGATGCCCGACTGCCAGGTGCTGGGCATGCCGGCCTTGCCGATCGCGTCCTCGATCGCAAGACACGCGTCACGCGCTTCGGGCTGTGCACGCAGGCTTCTGGCGATGGAGTTCAGGAAGCGGCACATGAGCGCCAGGTTCGGGTGCGCGGTGTGCAGTTGTTCCTCGACGCTGTCGATGGCTTCGACCAGGTCTTCCTGATCGCAGCTCGGAAAGGTCATGCTCGTGACGGCATGTTGTACGGCAACCAGCGCCTGGTGTATTGCGGCCTGCTGCGTCCCATCCATGGGAGACAAATTTGAACCGGTTTCGTCAAAGCCGCAAGCCCTCGGACCTGGGCAAGCGCGGCCGTAAAAACAAAGAGCCCCGCCGCAGGGCGGGGCTCTTTAAGTAACGTCGGTAATTCTTACTTGGGAGCCGCAGCGTCGGTCGTGGACTTCTTGCTGCTGCTCTTCTTGCTGCTGTGGTGCTTCTTGTGGCTTGAGGACTTGGCGGGCGCCGTGGCGCTCGTGTCGGAGGCCGGCGGGTCAGCAGCGAACACCGGTCCAGCGATCAGGGCCAGGGCGATGACGGGGACGAGCTTCTTGAACATCGATGTAGTCTCCAAAAGGTAAGAGGATGCGCAGCTTCACCCTGGCGGGTGCCTGTCCGGCTCATGGGCGTCGGGTTTGGCCGCGACGCCCATGAGCCGGGCAGGCTCCCTGAGCTCCAAGGCGGGCGTATTATGAACGCATTCCGGGGGCTGAAACGGCGTATGACCACAACGTAATGTTGTGGTGAATCGTCCCGTACCTTATTGTAATTAAAAGGAAATAATAAGCAGGCAGTGCGCGGCCCCGGCGGCGCTACTCCCCCCGGAAGCTCACCAGGCGCCGCACCGGTACCTCAAGCTCGGCAAGTCGCGCCGAGCCTCCCAGATCCGGCAGATCGATGATGAAGCAGGCGGCCAGTACCGTGGCCCCGAGCGAGCGCAGCAGCTGCACCGCCGCGCGCGCCGTGCCGCCGGTGGCGATGAGGTCATCGACCAGGATGATGCGTTCGCCCTGACCCACCGCATCGCGGTGCATCTCCATCTCATCCAGCCCGTACTCGAGCGAGTAGGCGACGCGCACGGTGGTATGGGGCAGCTTGCCCTTCTTGCGTATCGGCACGAAGCCCGCGGACAGCTGGTGCGCGATGGCGCCGCCGAGGATGAAGCCGCGCGCCTCGATGCCTGCCACGCGGTCGATCCCGGCGTCCGCCCAGGGCTCGACCAGCTGATCAACCACGCCGCGAAACACCCGCGCATTACCCAACAGTGTGGTGATGTCGCGGAAGGTGATGCCCGGTTTCGGATAGTCGGGAATGGCGCGGATGGCATCCCGGATTTCGCGCATTGTTACGCTGGCCATGGCGGCACTCTAGTCTAAGCGCGCCGCCGCCACACCAGCGTGCGGTTGTTGGCGGGCATGGCGTGATCGGCGCTCAGGGTCAGCTGTTGCGCACGCGCCAGCGCATCGAGCGCCTCGAAGTCGCGGATGCCGCTGTGCGGGTCGCGCGCCTTGAGGAAGGCGTCGAATTGGGCATTGCTGTCGCTGGTGTAGCGCCCCGCATAGTTGAACGGACCATAGACGCACAGCAACCCGCCGCTGGCGAGTGCGCCGCCGGCGCCGCGGAAGAAATCCTGCACCGCGTTCCACCCCATGATGTGCAGCGTGTTGGCGCTGAAGATCGCATCCACCGGCGCCACCGGCCAGGGAACCGCGCGTACGTCGAGCGCCAGCGGCTCGCGCAGGTTGGGCGCACCCGCGAGACGAATGCGTTCCGCAAGCTCCGGCAGCAGCGCGGCGACCTCGCTTGGCTGCCAGGTGAGCTGCGGCAGCTGGGCGGCGAAGTACACCGCGTGCTGTCCGGCACCGCTGCCGATTTCCAGCACCGAGCGGCTCGCGGCAAACTCCTGCCGCAGCACCTCGAGGATGGGCCCCTTGTTGCGTTCACTGGCTTCGGCGGTAACTACGAGCATGCGCCGGAGTCTGCGACAATGCGCTCATGCAAGCCATAGATCTGCTGCTCACGCGCCGCTCGGCGCGCACTCTCGCCGCGCCCGCCCCTGATGCCGCGGCGCTCGAGCTCATCTTCGCCAGCGCCACGCGCGCGCCGGATCATGGCCGCCTGCGCCCGTGGCGCTTCGTCATCGTGCGGGAGGGGGCGCGCGCGGCCTTCGGCGAGCTGCTCGCGGCGCACCTGCAGCGCTCGCACGCGCAGCTGAGCGAGGAGACGCTGGCGCGCGAGCGCCAGAAGGCCTTCCGCGCGCCGCTCATCATCGCGGTGGCCGCGCGCTGCGACCCGGCGGTGAAGATTCCCGTAATCGAGCAGCTGCTCTCCGCGGCCGCCTCAGCCGAGGCGATGCTGCTGGCGGCGGTCGCGCTGGGCTTCAATGGCATGTGGAAGACCGGCTCGGCCGCCTACGACGACACCGTCAAAGTGGCACTGGGGCTGCGGGCGAGCGATGCGATCGTCGGCTTCATGTACCTCGGCACGGAGGTGGCGCCAGCGGCCGCCCCCGCCCCGGCGCCCTGGGGCGAGCTGGTCAGTGACTGGGAGCCAGCGCCCTCAGGTGCGCCGAGGGGAGTGCCGGGTGCGGCGAAGTGAGGCTGCGGGAACCTCTCAGCGCGAGCCTTTGGCGCCGACCCGCGCGCCCCTGGCGCAGCGCTGCCGTATGATGCGCGCCTTGCGTCTCATTTGAAGGTCCCCAGCCTATGCGACTACTTTGCTCCGTGGCGGCGCTGGTGCTCGCCGCCTGTGCTTCCAAAGCTGTCGAGGAGAAACAACCCGTGAGTGCTCCCGTGACGTCGGCCACGCCCGCGGTGGTGACGGTGGTGAAGCCGGTCAGCACCCCGGCGGCCAAGCCCGTGATCGGTGACTTTGGCCTCGACCTGAGTGCGGGCAACAAGAGCGTGAAGCCGGGGGATGACTTCTTCGCCTACGCCAGCGGTTCCTGGGATGAGACCTTCCAGATCCCGGCCGACAAGTCCAGTTTCGGGCCCTTCGACCGTCTCGACGAACTCTCCAAGGAGCGGGTGCGCAAGATCGTCGAGCGCTCGGCGGCGGCCAAGGCCGCCACCGGCACCCCGGAGCAGCAGATCGGCGATTACTACGCGGCGTTCATGGACGAGGCGGGCATCGAGGCCCGCGGCCTCGACCCGGCGCGGCCGGAGCTCGACCGCATCGGCGCCGCCAAGACGCGCGCGGATATCGCGCGCCTGTTCGGCACGATCGGCTTCGCGACGCTGTTCGACATCAATCTCAACCCGGACTTCAAGAACCCGAACCGCTACGCCCTATTCATCAGCCAGTCCTCGCTCGGACTGCCCGACCGCGATTACTACCTGAAGGATGATCCGCAGCTGAAGGCACTGCGCGAGAAGTACGTCGCCTATGTCGCCCAGATGCTCACCCTCGGCGGCAGCTCCGATCCGCACGGGCAGGCACGCGACATCATGGCGTTCGAGACCGCCGTGGCCAAGGCGCAGTGGCCGATCGAGAAGCGCCGCGACGCGGAGGCCACCTACAACCCGCGCACTAAGCAGCAGTTGCTCAGTTACGCGCCCGGCTTCCCGTGGCAGACGTTCTTCGAGGCGCAGCAGCTCGGCACGCGTCCGGATGTGGTGCTCAGCGAGCTGACCGCGATCAAGGACCTGGCGGCGCTGTACAACCGCACGCCGGTACCTACGCTCAAGGCCTTCCTGACGTTCCACTACCTCAACAGCAACGCGGCCTACCTTCCCGGGCGCTTTGACCAGGCGCGCTTTGCGTTCTACGGCCAGACCATGCGCGGCCAGCCGCAGCAGAAGGATCGCTGGAAGCGCGGCGTCGATGCGGTCGACGGCGCCATCGGCGAAGCGGTCGGGCGGCTGTACGTGGCGGAATATTTCCCCCCGGAATCCAAGGCCAAGATGCAGCAGCTGGTGGCGGATCTGCGCACGGCGCTGAGCCAGCGCATCGACCAGCTCGACTGGATGAGCGCGGAGACCAAGACGCGCGCGCACGAGAAGCTTGCCACCTTCATCCCCAAGATCGGCTACCCGGACGTCTGGAAGGATTACTCCACGCTCGTCGTGAAGGCCGATGATCCGGTGGGCAATGCGCGCCGCGCGGCGCAGTGGCAGTGGGACTACCAGGTCGCGCGCCTCGACAAGCCGGTGGACCGCATCGAGTGGGGCATGACACCGCAGGAGATCAACGCCTACTACAACCCTCTCAACAACGAGATCGTGTTCCCGGCGGCCATCCTGCAGCCTCCGTTCTTTGATCCGAACGCGGAGCCGGCGGTGAATTACGGCGCCATCGGCGCGGTGATCGGTCACGAGATCGGGCATGGCTTTGATGACCAGGGACGCAAGTTCGGCCCCGACGGCTCGATGACCGACTGGTGGACGCCGAAGGATGCCGAGGTATTTACCGCCCGCACCGCGCGCCTCATCAAGGAATTCTCGGGGTTCGAGGCGCTTCCCGGGCTGAACGTCAACGGCGCCAACACGATCGGCGAGAACATCGGCGATCTGGGTGGCCTCAACATGGCCCACGAGGCCTACCTGCTGTCGCTGAAAGGTCAGCCGGCGCCGGTCATCGACGGGCTCACCGGGGACCAGCGCTTCTTCCTCGCCTACGCGCAGGTGTGGCGCGAGAAGTACCGCGAGGGTTCACTGCGCGAGATCGTGATGTCCGACGTGCACAGCCCGTCGCGCTTCCGCGTCAACGGCCCGCTGCCCAACATCGATGTCTGGTACAGCGCCTTTGACGTGAAGCCGGGCGACAAGATGTACATCAAGCCCGAGGATCGCGTGCGGATCTGGTAGCGCGCCGTGGCGGCGGGCGGTCACGGCGGGGCGGCGGCGCCCTCAGGGCTTGACCACCGCCAGCACCACGATCGCGACCAGCAACAGCGCCGGTACCTCGTTGAACAGCCGCAACCAGCGCTGCGAATGGCTGTTGCGCCCGTCGCGCAGCGCCAGCAGCAGCCGGTAGCACCAGGCGTGGTAGCCGACCAGGACGCCCACCAGCAGCAGTTTCGCCCGCAGCCACCCGAGCCCCAGGTACGCGGGCGCCGCACCGATCATGGCGATGCCCAAGAGCACGGCGAGCACGGCCCCGAGGCTCATTATGAAAAACAGGCGCCGCTCCATGACGATGAAGCGGGCGCGGCCGGGCGCGTCGGCGGTCGCGACGTGGTAGACAAACAGCCGCGGCAGATAGAACAAGCCGGCGAACCAGGTCACCACGAAGACAACGTGAAAGGCCTTCAGCCACAGCATCGTGTGGCGATTGTAACCGTGCGCACCGCCGCGTAGGCGCTCTGGTAGCATTGCCGGCCGGTCCACCTGCCACGGCCTCAAACATCCATGTCCGCGAAGCCCATCGACGCAGCCGCCCCGCCCCTCAGCAACATCGAAATCGCGCAGCGCGGGAAGCTGCGACCCATCATGGCGCTGGCGCGCGAGCGACTCGGGATCCCCGAGGAGGCGCTCGAGCCGTACGGCCACTACAAGGCGAAGGTGTCGCTCGATTACCTGGCGAGCCTCAAGGAGCGTCCCGACGGGCGCCTGGTGCTGGTAACGGCGATCTCGCCGACTCCCGCGGGGGAGGGGAAGACCACCACCACGGTGGGTCTAGGGGATGCCCTGAACCAGCTCGGCAAGCGCGCCATGGTGTGTCTGCGTGAGCCGGCGCTCGGGCCGGTGTTCGGCATGAAGGGCGGCGCTGCCGGCGGGGGCTACTCGCAGGTCGTGCCGATGGAAGACATCAATCTGCATTTCACCGGTGACTTTGCCGCCATCGCGCTCGCCAACAACCTGCTCGCCGCGCTCATCGACAACCACATCTACCAGGGCAACCAGCTCGGCTTCGACGTGCGTCGCGTAACCTGGCGGCGGGTCGTGGACGTGAACGACCGCGCGCTGCGGCAGATCGTGGTGGGTCTCGGGGGCACGGCCAACGGCGTGCCGCGCGAGGACGGCTTCGATATCGTGGTCGCCTCCGAGGTGATGGCCATCCTGTGCCTGGCCTCCAGCCTTGCCGACCTCAAGGAGCGGCTGGGGCGCATCGTGGTGGGCTATCGCCACGATCAGCAGCCGATACGGGCGCAGGACCTGCAGGCGCACGGTGCGATGACGGCGCTCCTTAAGAGCGCCCTGGCGCCGAATCTGGTGCAGACACTGGAGAACAACCCGGCCTTCATCCACGGCGGCCCCTTTGCCAACATCGCGCACGGCTGCAACTCGGTGATCGCGACGCGGGCCGCCCTGAAGCTCGCCGACTACGTGGTCACCGAAGCCGGCTTCGGCGCGGATCTCGGGGCGGAGAAGTTCGTCGACATCAAGTGCCGCAAGGCCGGCCTCACGCCCAGCGCCGCGGTCATCGTGGCCACGGTGCGGGCGCTGAAGTATCACGGCGGGGTCGAGCTTGCGGATCTCAAGAGCGAGAATCTCGCGGCGCTGCAGAAGGGCGTCGTCAACCTCGAGCGCCACGTCGACAACGTACGCAACCGTTACGGGCTGTCGTGCGTGGTCGCCATCAACCGCCGCAGCGAGGACTCCGAGCGCGAGATCAAGCTGCTGATCGAGCGCCTCGGCGCCAAGGCCGTGCGGGTCGTGGCGGCTTCGCACTTCGCGGAAGGCGGTCGCGGCGCGCTGGAGCTGGCGCGCGAAGTGGTGCGCCTGTGCGATGAACCGAGCGGCTTTCGGTTCGTGTACGAGGACGGCCTGAGCCTGTGGGACAAGATGAAGGCGATCGCCACCAAGATCTATCACGCCGCCGACATCACCGCCGATACCAAGGTGCGCGCGCAGATCCACGCGCTGCAGGACAGCGGTTACGGGCACTACCCGGTGTGCGTGGCGAAGACCCAGTATTCCTTCTCGACCGACCCGAAACTGCGCGGTGCTCCGGAGGGCCACATGGTCAACATCCGCGAGGTGCGCCTCGCCACCGGGGCGGAGTTCGTCATCATGGTCTGCGGGGACATCATGACCATGCCGGGGCTGCCCAAGGTCCCGGCCGCCAACTCCATCGACGTGGACGCGAGCGGGCGCATTACCGGTCTGTTCTGAGGCTGGGTGCGCGCCCGCGCGGCGCGGATCGCCGGTGGGCGCGCGGCGGACTTTCCGCGGCGGCACACGGAGATAGTCAAAGCTGCCGATTCCCGCCAGAATCAAAGCGCAATGGCTGCCAGCACCCGTACTCCGCGACGCATCCTTGTCATCGACGTTGGCGGCACGCACGTGAAGTTTCGGGTGGCGGGGCGCGGCGCCATCCGGGCGTTCGCCTCCGGGCCCACCATGACGCCCGCCCGCATGAGCGCGCAGTTGCGCCAACTCACGCGCCAGCTGCCCTTCGATGCGGTCGCGATCGGCTACCCGGGCGTGGTATTCCGCGGGCGCATCGCCGCCGAGCCTCACAATCTCGGCCGCGGCTGGGTGGGATTTGATTTCGCGCACGCCTTGGGCCGGCCGGTACGCATCGCCAACGATGCGGCCATGCAGGCGCTCGGCAGCTACAGCGGCGGGCGCATGCTGTTCCTCGGGCTCGGCACCGGCCTCGGCGTCACCCTGATCATCGACGGTGTGGTGGAGCCGACCGAGCTCGGACACATACCGTACAAGCACGGGCTCACCTACGAGGCCTACCTCGGGGAGCGCGGACGCAAGCGGCGCGGAAACAAGAAGTGGCGCAAGAGTGTCACCGAGATCGTCGGGCAGCTGAAGGCGGCTCTCGAGGTGGACTACGTGGTCCTCGGCGGCGGCAATGCGGCGCGCCTCAGGCGCCTGCCGCGCGGCGCGCGCCGCGGCGATAACCGTAACGCCTTCGTGGGCGGCCTGCGCCTGTGGCAGCAGCAGCGCGGTGTACGCTTGCTGACGCCGCCGGCGGCCGCGCGCCGCGGCGCTCACTGATGGCCAGCGCGCCGGGGGCGCCCGGACTTGCACCCACCTGGTGCAGCAGCGCCAAGGACATGGTCGGCTGCTCGCTGGGTGGCTCGCGCCTGTGGTTCACCATCGGCGGCGGCATCGTCAACGAGGTCTACTTTCCGCGCGTGGATCTGCCCCAGATCCGCGACCTCGGCTTCATCGTCGGTGACGGTGCCGGATTCTGGGTGGAGGTCAAGCGGCTGTGGAACTACACGCTGCGCCTGGCGGCACCCGGTGCGCCGGCCGTGCACATCGTTCACCAGCACGAGCGCTTCGAGCTCACGCTGCGCGTCACGCCCTGCGAGCACCGTGACGTGCTGCTGATCGAGGTCACCCTGACGGGCGAGCCCGGGCTGCGCCCGTACGCACTGCTGGCACCGCATCTGGGCGGCACCGGTGCCAACAATCTCGCCCAGGTGCTCGAGTACCGCGGGCGGCGGGCACTGTGCGCCGAGCAGGGGCCGTACGCGCTGTCGCTGGCGGCCGTGACACCCGAGCAGCAGGACGCCTGGGGTCGCGCCAGCGCCGGCTACGTCGGCAGCAGCGACGGCTGGCAGGATTTCGCCCGCCACGGCGCCCTCACCTGGGATTACGACACCGCCGGGCCGGGTAACGTCGCACTCGCGGGCGAGTTGCCGCGCCACGCGATCCTCGCGCTCGGATTTGCCAGTAGTCCGGAATCGGCGACCACGCTGGCGCGCACCGCGCTCACCGAGACGTTCGCGGTCTCCTGGGAGCGTCAGCTGACGGCCTGGACGCGCTGGCACGCGGTCAACGCCTCCGAGGAAGCGCTGGCCGCCGAGCTGCCCGATACGTGCGCCGCGCAGCTGCAGATCTCGACCGTGGTGCTGCGGGTGCATCAGGACAAGACCTACCCCGGTGCGATGGTGGCGAGCCTGAGCGTGCCGTGGGGAAACACCCGCGAGGAGCGCGAGGGCTACCACCTGGTGTGGCCGCGCGATCTTTGCGAGAGCGCCGGCGCGCTGCTGGCGATCGGCGCGCTGCGCGAGGCCCGTAACGCCCTCGGCTATCTCATCGCCACCCAGAGTGCCGACGGCCACTGGAATCAGAACCAGTGGCTCGGCGGGCTCGGCCACTGGCTGGGCGTGCAACTCGACGAGACGGCCTTCCCGGTGCTGCTGGCCGCGGCGCTGGAGGAGCGCAACGCGCTCGCCGGTACGGCGGTGCGCGACATGGTGTGCCGCGCACTTTCGTTTCTCGTGCGCCAGGGGCCGGTGACCGACCAGGATCGCTGGGAAGAGGACGCGGGGCTCAACACCTTCACCCTCGCGGTCTGCATTGCAGCGCTGGTCGCCGGCGCGCGCTTCCTGCCCGCGGACGCGCGCGAGCTGGCACTCGCCTTCGCCGACTACTGGAACGCGCAGCTGGAGGAGTGGACCTGCGTCCGCGACACCCCGCTCGCGCGCCTCTACGGCGTGCCCGGCTATTTCGTGCGGGTCGCCCCGCGGGACTCCCTCACCGGCGATCGTGTGGCGCCGGAGAGCGTGCTGCCGATCCGTAATCTGCAGGTCGACCCGCACCTGGCCGCCAGTGCCCAGGTCAGCATCGATTTCCTGCAGCTGGTGCGCTTCGGACTGCGCCAGGCGGATGATCCGCTCATCCTCGGGACCCTGAAGGTGGCCGACGCGCTGCTCAAGGTGGACACGCCCGCCGGTCCCTGCTGGCATCGCTACAACGAGGATGGCTACGGCGAGCACGACGACGGCCGTGCCTACGATGGCACCGGCCGCGGGCGCGCCTGGCCGCTGCTGACCGGTGAACGCGGCCACTACGAGGTGTGCGCCGGGCGCGACCCGTTGCCCTATCTTGAGGCAATGGCGCGCATGGCCTCCTCGGGCGGCATGCTTCCGGAGCAGATCTGGGACGCGGCGCCGCTGGCAGCGCACGGACTGCTGCCGGGCCGGCCCACGGGGGCGGCGATGCCGCTGGTGTGGGCGCACGCGGAGTACCTGAAGCTGGCGGCCTCGCGCGGCCTGAAGCGGCCCTTTGATCGTCCCGAGTCGGTATGGGAGCGTTACCGCGGGCAACGGCCGCTGCTCACCCAGGTGCTGTGGACCGAGCAGGCGCCGATAACGCAGCTGCCCGAAGGGTGCGCGCTGACGCTGGCGCTGCGCGACCCGGGCACGGTGCACTGGGGACTGGACGGCTGGCAGGAGGCGCGCGATCAGGATACGCGTCCGAACTCCCTCGGGTTGCATCTGCTGCACGTCGACACGCCGTTGCTGCGGGCGGGTCGCAGCTTCGACTTCACCTTTCGCAACGGCGCCAACTGGGTCGGGCGCGACTTTCACATCCGCGTGACCGCCCGCGCGCGGCCGGCAGGCTGAGGCGCGCATGCCCTTCACGCTCGCTCATCCGGCCGCCATCCTGCCCCTGCGCAGCCGCTATCTGCATACGATGCCGCTGATCCTCGGCGCCATGACCCCGGACCTGCCGTACTACGCGCCGGGAAACCTGGCGCGCTTCGTGCCCGAGACGCACGAATTCGAGGCTTCCTACACGGTGTGCCTCGCCCTCGGATATCTCGCGCTGACCGCGATCTTCGTGCTGCGCCGGCCGCTGACGGCGCTGATGTCACCGCGCGCCCGCTGGCTGTGCCTGCAGGCACTCGAGCCGCTGCGCCAGCGCTGGACCGAGTGGCTGTTCGCCGGGCTGGCGATCGTCGTGGGCGTGTGGACCCACCTGCTGTGGGACTCCTTCACCCATACCGACGGCTGGGTGGTGCGCCGGGTCTCGGCATTGAGCGCGCTGGTGCAGGTGGGGCCGTTCACCGAGGCGGTCTGCCACGTGCTGCAGTACGTCAGTTCCGCCGTAGGACTGCTCATCATGTTCATCTGGTACTGGCGGCTGCCGGCTCCTGCCCGGGTGCCTCCCGATCCGGAGGCGCCACGTTCCGCGGTCGGTCCGATCCTGATGCTGGTGGCGACCGCGGCGGTTCTCATTGGCGGCGTGCAGGCGACCGCGCACTTCCACCGCACGCACCTCATTTACAGGTCCCTGAACATTCTGCTCACGCACAGCATCGCCTGGTTTGCCGTCCTGTACCTGATCGCCGGGATCGTGATCACCCTCGAACACAAGTTCGAGCCACTCAGCAGGCGCTGAAAACCCGCAGTGCGCCCGCCGACGTGCCCGGGGTGCATGCGCCGCGGTGTAAGGCGGCGGATCCGGCAGCGCGGGCTCTACTTGCCGAAGGGGCGGCCGAACTCCAGCGCCCAGTAGATGCCGGCAGGGTCGCGCGCATTCACCGCGTAGGCCACGCCCAGCTGGCTGTAAGCCGCGTCCATGATGTTGGCGCAATGCTCGGGGCTCTGCAGCCAGCCGGCGACGACTTCGTCCGCGCCCGTGATGCCGCTCGCCAGGTTCTCCCCGGCCTCGCTCCAGCGATAGCCGCTGCGCGTGATGCGCTCCTGCGGCGCACTGCCGTCGCGCCCGGTGTGACTCATGAAACCGAAGGTGGCCATTTCCTGCGCATACTCGAGGGCGGCGCGTTCCAGCAGCGCGTTGTGCGTCAGCGCCGGTACGGCGGGGTAGGAGGCCGCGCCACAGCGCCGGGCATGCGCACGGGCGGCGTTCACCTGCTCGAGCACCCGGGCATTGATCGCGCTGCGGTCGGCGGCCGCGGGCGGCGTGAACGGCTCGCCGTAGGCGATCCATACCTGCGAGCCCTCCGTCCAGACGCCGATCTCGCGAAAAGCCGGATTGATGCTCTGCTGGCAAAACTGGGTCGCGAGGATGTGCGTGACATCCCCGTCCGCCGGCACCCCCGAGATGGTGACCGAAAACGAGCTGAGCGCGTGGTAACCCGCGCGCTGCTGTGCGCTGCGCAGCGAATCGCCCTGCGCGAGGTGGTGTGCGACGTCACGCAGGCGCGAACTCTCGCGCAGCGGCGCCACCCCTCCGGGCTTACCGTCACAGCCGCTGGTACGCACCGCGTTGACCGAATCAACCACGTCGGCCCGCGCCAACAGCGGCAGCAGCAGGGCGAGCAGCAGGCCCGGGTACTGGCATCTCGCGCGCAGGTCGGTCATTGTTCCCTCATGACGGCAGAGCCGGAAATACAAACACCACAATCTACAACCACCGGCTGGCCGTGGCGACCAGGTAACGATTTTCGCTTCCTGCACGAGAATGCCGAGTTCTTCGCCCACATGCTGCGGGCCATCGCGGACGCCCGCCGCTATGTGCTGCTGGAGATGTACCTGGTCAGCTCGAGCGCCATCGCGACACGCTTCGTCGAGGCGCTGCTGCAGGCGCGCGCCCGCGGTGCGCGCGTGTGCGTGATGTTCGACGGCTTCGGCGCCCTCGCTTTCAGGCGCACTGATCGCCGGCGACTCCTGGACGGGGGCGTGGAGCTGCGCTTCTTCAATCCACTGACGTTCACAAATCGCTTCGCCAACTTGCTGCGCGACCACCGCAAGCTGCTGCTCACGGATGGCGAAGTCGCCTATGTCGGCGGCGCCGGGCTCACGGATGAATTCGCGCCCGGTTGGCCGGGCGGCGCCTGGCGCGACCTCATGCTCGAAATCAAAGGTCCCGTGGTGGCGGACTGGCAGCGCGCCTTTGCGCGCACCTGGCGCCGCTGCGGCGCGGAGCTCGGCATCCCCGAGCCGCCCGCCTGCCTCCCGCAGGCGCACGGTGCCCTGGGACGACTGTCCCTGAGCGAGGCGCGGCAGCGCTCGGTGCTCGCCAACGGCGTGCTGCGTCGCATCGACGGGGCCGCGACGCGCGTGTGGATCATGAGTGCGTACTTCGTGCCCTCGCGGCGTTTTCGCAAGGCCCTGCGCCGCACCGCCCGCCGTGGGGTGGACGTGTGCCTGCTGTTGCCCGGCGCTCGCACCGATCATCCCTGGGTGCGGCAGGCTGCGCGGCGCTTCTACGGCAAGCTGCTGCGCAGCGGGGTGAAGATCTTCGAGTACCAGCCGCGCATGCTGCACGCCAAGCTGATTCTGTGCGATGAGTGGCTGTCGGTAGGTTCGAGCAACCTGGATCGCTGGAGCTTTCGCTGGAACCTGGAGGCCAATCAGGAGATCGCCGACGCGGCCGCCGCCGCCGCGGCCGTCCGGCTGTTCGAAGCGGACTTTGCCGCCTCGCGCGCGATCAGTCGCCGCTACTGGCGCGAGCGTGCGCGCCTGGATCGTTGGCGCGAGTCGATTGCGGGCACGCTGGATCGGCTGCTGGATAGCTGGCGCCGCCCCTGAAGCAGCGCCTCACCGACCGGCGTCCTCAGGCGTACCGTGCCGGGAGAAGAGCTCGGTAGTGCGTACGAAGGACAGCAGGAACGTGTCCATGAAACGCATCTGGGTATGGTAAGCCTTGAGTGCGGCGAGCTTTTCGTCCTCCTCCGTCGGCGTGAGCGCGAACGGGCGCGGCTCGAGGCGCGCGCCGCGCGGCGCGGGTGTCAGCGGTACCCCCTCGAGCAGCGCCCGCGGGCTCGGCCAGCCCTCGCCCCCGTGCACGATCCAGTAGCGCACCAGCGGTGCCGCACCCGCGGTGGCGGCGATCGTCAGCAGTCCCGCGGCGCGGTGGTCGGGATGGGTGTCGAGCGGGCTCGGCGCGAGGATGAGGGTAGGTTTGACCTGTGCCAGCACCGCGGCAAAATCTTCCCGGAGGCGCGCGCCGGTATAGGGGTGGCCGGGGAACACCGCGTCCGCGTACGGCACCGCCGCCGCGCCGGTAAAGCGGGAGGTGTAGGCGGCGGCCTGGTTCTGGGTCAGCAGCCGCAGCATCCCGCCGTCGGGATAGCCCAGGAACAATTGCCCGGCGGCCGGCACGCCCAGGATGGCGGTGGCGGTGCGCGCCTCCTGCATGCGCTGGGTGCCGTAGCTGCGCATCTTCTCGGGGTTCGCGAACAGGCTCTTCTCGATCAGCAGTGAGCCGAGCTCGGAGCCATCGCCGCTGGTGAGCCACAGGACGCTGACGCGTCCGCCGGCGCTGAGTACGCGCTGCATGACCCCGGCACAGCAGAGCGTCTCGTCATCCGGGTGAGGGGCGATCACCAGAAGAACGGTATCGCGATCCACCGCCAGCGCCGCGGCATCCGCGCCCGCCGCCGCAGCGCCCGCGGCCCCGCCGAGCAGCGCGGTGAAGAACAGCGCGTGCAGTCCCCGCATCCGACGCGACATGCCTGCGACTTGTGACAAGGTGTGAGTGTCGCACGGGGCGTGCGCTTTTCGTTAGAGTGCCGCAGCCGCCTGTGCGCACGGAGATCCCTGATGGCTGACATACCGCCGCTGGCCTATCACGACCCGCAGTTCATCGACTCGGACGAGGGGCGCCCGGTACGGATCGTGTCCGAGTATCTGGCCCCGCTGCGGGCCTTCGAGGTCGCGGGGGTGAGCGCGACTGTGGTGTTCTTCGGCTCGGCGCGCCTGCGCAGCGGCGGGGCGCTCGGGCGCTTCGTTGACGAAGCCACCGAGCTGGCACGTCTGGTGACCGAATGGAGCTGTGCCAGAGATGGTGGCAGCTTGGTCGTGTGCTCCGGCGGCGGTCCGGGCATCATGGAGGCCGCCAACCGCGGGGCGGCCCTTGCCGGCGGACGCAGCGTGGGCCTGAACATCGGGCTGCCGCATGAGCAGCTGCCGAATGCCTACATCACGCCCGGGTTGTCCTTCGAGTTTCACTACTTCTTCATGCGCAAGCTGTGGTTCGCGCACCTGGCGCGTGCGCTGGTGGTATTCCCCGGCGGTTTCGGCACCTTCGACGAGCTGTTCGAGATCCTCACCCTGGCGCAGACGCGCAAGCTCGAGCGCCCGATACCGGTGTTCCTGTATGGCTCGTCCTACTGGCGCGAGGTGGTCAACTTCGAGGCCCTCGCCCGTCACGGCACCATCTCGCCCGCGGATCTGACGCTGTTCGAATTCGTCGACGAGCCGCACGCGGCGCTCGAGCTGCTCAAGGGCCGCATCGCTCTGGAGCCGGCGACACCGGCGCCGAAGCCGGCCTTCGCACGCTCGCGCTGTCCTGCGCGCTGACCAACGGCCTGCCGAGCGCCGCACTCGCTTGGCCGCCTGTGGCGGCCGGCTCTCGTGCGCCTGCGTAGAATTGCGGGCAAATATTGCGGGCACCAGCGGCGCCCCGGAGAGCTCCCATGATTCGCCTGATGAAGCCTGCGGCTGCCGTGCTGGCCTGTTGTTGCGCGACTGTTGCCGTGTGCCAGACGCCCGCCTGGATTACCGCGAGCAACCACGCGGCCGAGGGGCTGCTGGAGGTGCAGGCGAAGTACGGGCCGGAGGGCATTTCGGCGGCCGGCGTCGAAGGTCACGACGGCGATATCCTGGACCTGAAGCCGCGGGTCGTGGCGCGCCAGGCCGCGGACCTGGAGGCCGTGGCCGCGCAGTACGCCGAGGCTCTCAGGGGCGAGCCCGACCCGCTGGTGCGCCAGGACCTGGAGATCCTTCTGAAGTCCGCGCGCGACCAGCGCGTCACCCTGGAGCTCAACGACCGGCTGCTGTTGCCGTACTTTGATCTGCCGCAGGCGATCTACACCGGCTTCCAGCAGCTGCTGGACAAGCGCAACGCGAAGGCGCGCTACCCGGCGGCGCTGGTGCGCCTGAAGCGCTACAGCGGCGCCGAGGCCGGCTATGAGCCGATCACGAAGCTGGCGCGCGATCGCATCGAGGAGCGTCTCGGGGACGCGCGACTGACTGCGCCGTGGTCGGTGGAAGTGGAGCAGGAGCTGAAGAATCAGCCCGAGTACGTGAGTGGCATCCGCGAGCTGTTCCAGAAGAGCGGACTCAAGGGCTGGGAGAAAGACCTCGCCACGCTGTCCGCGCAACTCGATGCCTACGGCAAGTGGGTGCGCGCCACCGTGCTGTCACGCGCGCGCCACACCAATCTGCTGCCCCCGGAGATCTACGCCGACAACCTCAAGCAGTTCGGGGTCACGATGGATCCGCACGAACTGATCGACCGCGCGCTCTTTACCTTCGCTCAGACACGCGACGAGATGCAGGCGCTCTCGGTGGGGATCGCGCGCGCGCACGGCTGGAAGTCCAGCGACTACCGGGACGTGATCCGGCAACTGAAGCAGGAGCGCATCCCGAACGAGCAGCTGCTCGAGATCTACCGGGCCCGCCTTGCGGCCATTGAAAAGATCGTGCGCGAGGAGAGGCTGCTCACGCTGCCCGAGCGCCCGGCGGCGATCCGGCTCGCGAGCCGGGCCGAGTCAGCCGCGCTCCCCGCCCCGCACCTGAACCCGCCGCGGCTGATCGGCAACGCCGGCGAAGTGGGCGAGTTTGTGCTGCCGACGTCAAATCCGAACGCCGAATCCGGCGCGGAAATGGACGACTTCAACTTCGCCGCCATCACCTGGACCCTCACCGCGCACGAAGCCCGTCCCGGGCATGAGCTGCAGTTCTCCAAGATGGTCGAGCATGGTGTCTCCACCGCGCGCGCGCTCTTTGCGTTCAACAGCGCCAACGTCGAAGGCTGGGGGCTGTACTCCGAGGCGATCATGAAACCCTACTTCACTGCCGAGGCGCAGCTCGGCGTGCTGCAGGCTCGGCTCGAGCGCGCCGCGCGCGCGTTCCTGGACCCGATGATCAACCTGGGAATGATCCAGCCCGCGGACGCGAAGCGGATATTGCAGGAGGACGTGGTGCTTTCCGAGCCGCTCGCCAAGGAGGAGGTCGACCGCTACACCTTCAACGCGCCCGGCCAGGCGACCGCGTACTTCTTCGGCTACAGCAAGCTGGAGGCGCTACGCGCGAAGACGCAGCTGGCGCTCGGTGGCAAGTTCGATGCGCAGTCGTACCACGATTTCATCATCGCGCAAGGGCTGCTGCCGCCGGATCTGCTGGAGAAGGCGGTCATGGAGTACTACGTGAAGCCGCGCCTGGGCTAGCGCGCCGTGCCCCTGCTCAGGCGACGCGCAGCGTCGGATCGATCTCGGCCGCCCAGGCGAGCAGTCCGCCCTCAAGGTTCGCCGGGGAGGCGACGCTGGCGGTGAGCGCCATCTGGCACGCGGCCAGACTGCGCCCGCCGCTGCGGCAGATGAACACCGGCGCGCCCTTCGCGGCGATCTCCGCGAGGTGCTGCGGCAGCGTCGCGAGCGGGATGTTGACCGAGCCGGCGAGGTGACCGGCGCTGAATTCGTATGGCTCGCGCACATCGACCAGCAGCGGCGGCGCCTCGCGCGCTTCGCCCAGGAGCTTTTCGAGATCGGCGGCCGCTAGGCGCCGCAGTCCGTCGTCACGCATGGGTTCCGGATCCTTCAGTTCAGTAATGACAGGGGAGTCGCCGCACACCGCGCAATCGGGACGCCGCCGGGTGCGCAGCTCAGCGAAGCGCAACTCGAGCGCATCGTAGATGAGCAGCCGCCCGAGCAACGGCTCGCCGAGACCGGTAATCAGCTTGAGCGCCTCGGTCGCCTGCAGCGTGCCCAGCACGCCAGGCAGCACCCCGAGCACACCCGCCTGCGCGCAGTTGGCGACCATACCGTCCGCGGCGTGCGGGAACACGCAGCGGTAACAGGGCCCGCGCCCTGGCACGTAGCTCATGAGCTGGCCCTCGAAGCGGTGGATCGCCGCCGACACCAGCGGTCGGCGCAGCAGCACGCAGGCATCGTTCACGAGGTAACGGGTCGAGAGCCGGTCGGAGCCATCGAGCACCAGGTCATACTGCGCGATGAGCTCGCGCACGTTGGCGGCCTTGAGTTCCAGCTGGTGGGCCACCACACGGATCTCAGGATTGAGCGCCGCGAGGCGCTCGCGTCCGGCCTCCGCCTTCGGGCGGCCCACCGCCGGGGTGTCGAACAGGATCTGCCGCTGCAGGTTCGAAAGGTCCACGCGGTCGCAGTCGAGCAGTCCGAGGGTGCCGCAGCCGGCAGCCGCCAGATACAGCGCGGCGGGTGAGCCCAGGCCGCCCGCTCCGACCACCAGCACCCGCGCGGCGCGGAGCCTCTCCTGGCCGGCCGCGCCGAACTCCGCCAGCGCCAGGTGGCGCGCGTAGCGCGTGGTGTGCGGGTCGGCGGGGGCCATGCGGGAAAGGATCCTCGCGCATGCCCGGGGCGTCAACGCCGCTTCCGGGAGAGGACTTCGCCGACCGCGGCCGCACAGCGTATGCTGCGCGGCCGGTCAGCTTCCAAGGCAGGGTCTATCGTGCATCGATCAGGGCGCTTCGCTTGCTGTGCGGCCATGGCCGCGTTACTCGCCTGCGGCGCCGCCGCCGCTCAGCCGCCCGTGGCGCAGCCGCTGCCCGTCAGGCAGACCGGCGACAAGCACTTCGCCGTCGTCGAGCACGAATACGTCACCTACCTGCTCGGCCAGTTCCCCGTGATGGGCACCTACCTTGGCGGCTCCGCCTTTGATCCGCAGCTGGAGCACGTCGACGGCCGGCTGCGCGATTACTCACCCGCGGCGCTGCAGAAGGAGGATGCACGGCTGGCCGAGTACCGCACCCGCTTCTCGGCGATTGCACCGGCCAACCTGTCGGCGCGCCGCAGGATTGACCGCTCCGTCGCCCTGGCCGGCATCGGCTTCCTGTTGCACCAGCACCAGGTGCGTCACTACCAGCAGCGCTGCCTGGACTCGTACGTCGATGAACCCTTCCGCGGGGTCGACTGGCAGATCCAGGGAATGACCGCCACCGGCGCTGCCAGCTACGGAACCGACGCGGAGTGGCGGGAGGTCATCGCGCGCGCCCGCGCGGTGCCCGGCTACCTCGCCGCCGCCGAGCAGCAGCTGCACGCCGGCATCGAGGCGCACAACGCGCCCGACTGGCGGGTGTTGCGCGACTTTGGCCTGCAGAGCACCGCCGCCGATGCGGAGTACTTCAGCAAGACGCTGCAGCAGATCGGCGCGGCCGACATCACCGCGGCACACCGCGATGCGCTGCTGCACGAGCTGGCGGAGGCCGGCAATGCCGCCGCCGCCGCCTATCGCCACCTGCACGACTTTGTCGCCGGCAGCTACTTTGAGGATGTACGCGGCGAGGGCAGCGCGGGCCTCAAGCCCGCGTATCGCGCCGACCGCTACGTGTTAGGCGCCACCGAGTACGACTGGGCGTTGCGCAACAACCTGCGCGTGTCCACCACCGCGGCGGAGCTGTACGCCTCCTCGTGGCCGGTCGTGCAGGCCACGCGCGCGGAGATGATCGCCCTCGCCCGGCAGATCGCCGCCGCGCACAAGTGGCCGGCCGCGGGTGGTGAGGAGACCGTGCGCACGGTATTCGAGCAGCTCAGCCAGAACGCGCCGCACAGCGATGCCGAGATGGCCGAAGGCTACCGCCAGGCCGGCCTGCGCCTGGTCGCGTACGCGCGCAAGACCGGGCTGTTCGACGTGCCGGAGGACTACCGGCTCGAGGTCACGGTGACGCCGCCGCCGCTGCGCTCCTCGATCGAGGGTGCCGCCTACTACCCGGCGCCGGCGTTCAAGCAGACCGGTGTGGGCCGCTTCTACGTCACGCCCACGGACGACAACCTCGCGCAGCTGCGCCAGGAACATAACTACGCGGCCATGCCCGATCTGGCCGCGCACGAGGGCTTTCCGGGGCATGACTGGGACTACAAGGTCATGACGCAGTACCGCGACCAGATCGCACCGGTGCGCTGGCTGACCCCGGGAGCGGTGGAGGATTCGTCTTCCATGTGGCAGGACTCCATGGCCGCGGAAGGCTGGGCGCTGTATTCGGAGGCCCTGCCCGCCGAAGCGCAGCCGACCGCGCCGAGCGGCTTCTACACGCCCGAGGAGCACCTCTACCAGTTGCGTGGCCAGCTGTACCGGGACCTGCGGGTGCGGATCGACACCGGGCTGCACACCAGCCGGCTGCGGTTTGAGGACGCGGTGACGCTGTTCTCGGAGGTCGTGGACTTTCTGCCCGGATCCTGCGAGGACGCCGCCGCGCCCAAGTCCGACGCCAAGCAGGCGAGCTGCAAGGCCGCGCGCGGCGCAGTGACGCGCTACTCGCGCTGGCCCACCCAGGCGATTACCTACCGGCTGGGCAAGGACCAGATCCTGGCGCTGCGCAAGCGGGCGCAGCAGGCACTCGGCGCGCGCTTCTCCGCCAAGCGCTTTCACATGGAATTCCTGAAGCAGGGGACCATCCCGCCCGGATACTTCGGCGAGGAGCTGCTGCGCACGCTGCGCAGCAGCACGCCCTAAAGCGCGCGGCCGCGGCGGGGCGGGTCAGGCGATCCCGGGCTGGCAGATGAAAAGATGCGCGGGCAGCACGTTCAGGGGCTGAAACCTGCGTCCCACGTAACCGAAGACGCGCTTCAGGTCCTGCAGCACGCGCGTCGAGAACTGGTAGACGAGGAAGGCGCCGCCGGGCTCGAGCACGTCGCAGGTCTTGCGCAGGATCTGCTCGCGTACCGGCGCGGGGATGGTGCTGAAGGGGATGCCGGAGATGATGTAGTCGGCACGCGTGAAACCGAACCGCCGCAGGATCTCATCCACCTGCTCCGCAGAGCCTTCCACCACTCGCAGGCGCCGGTCGTTAAGGGAGCTGCTGAGGTGGCGCACGAAATCCGGGTTCATCTCGATGGCGATCAGGGTCGCGTCCGAGCGCAGCTGGCGCAGCACCTCGGCGGTGATCGTGCCGACCCCCGGGCCATATTCGACGATGACGCGCGCCCGTCCCCAGTTGATCGGCTCCAGCAGCTGCTTGATGAGGAAGCGCGAACTCGGGACGATGGAGCCGAGCATGCGCGGATGGCGGAAGAAATTGCGCGCGAACAGGAGAACGTCGCCGTTCCGGCTGTGCTGTGACGGCTGCTGTTGATTCTGCACAATTATCCCCGCGCGCGTGCTGGACGAGCGCTCTCTATAGCAATATTCGTTGTCAGATACCACTTTGCTCGGTCCCGGGGCACGTTCGCCTGACCGTCAGCCGCCGGCCTGTTTGGCCGCGTAGCCAAGCTTGAGAAGCTCGGCAACGAGGCGTTCGCGGTGCTCGCCCTGGATCTCGATGACGCCGTCTTTTACCGCACCTCCGGCGCCGCAGAGTTTCTTCAGGCGCGTGGCAAGTTGTTCGAGCTCGGGCGTGGCCAGTGGCAGTCCGCTGATCACCGACACGCCCTTGCCGCTGCGCCCGGCGACCTCCCGGCCCACGCGCACGCGCGCCGGGCCGGTGACAGTGCGGGCGGCCGGATTAAGTCCGGTCGCGGCGGCCGTGTGCGGAGCGTTCCGCAGCACGACGCCGCGGAATGTGTGTTTGGGCTTCACGCGTAGTGTTACTGATGTCAGGCGACTACAATCCTGCCCAACTCAGATAGTTGTCCGCAACCCTTCAGGACCCGGTTAAGAGGCCGCCTCATGCCCCCACGGTCGCGCTTGCACGTTCCCTCTCCGCCGGCCCGGCCAGGGCAGGAGCCGGACTTCAGCTACCTTCAGATTTCTCCGGCCGGGCTCGTCGGGCGGCCCGACGTAACCGCGGCCCCGCGGGAGATCGAGGAGCTGTCGGTGCAGATGGTCCGCGTGCTGGGCGAGGATCATCGTGCGGTGGGGCCCTGGAACCCGCACCTGGAGCCCGAGGAGCTGCAGGTGGGGCTGCGGCACATGCTGCTGACGCGCCTGTTCGATGACCGCATGCAGAAGATCCAGCGCCAGGGGCGCATTTCCTTCTACATCAAGTCCACCGGCGAGGAAGCCGTGGCCGTGGCGCAGGGGATGGCGCTGCAGCCCGGCGACATGCTGTTCCCGTCCTACCGGCAACAGGGCCTGCACGTGGTGCGGGGCCGCAACCTGGTGGACCTCATGTGCCAGTGCCTGTCCAATACCCGCGACATGTGCAAGGGCCGCCAGATGCCCATCATGTATCACTGGGGCAGCGGCAAGATTTTCTCCATCTCCGGCAACCTCGCCACCCAGTTTCCGCAGGCGGTCGGCTGGGCGATGGCGGCGGCGATCAAGGGCGAGGATCACATCGCGGCCAGCTGGATCGGGGAGGGCTCGAGCGCCGAGGCGGATTTCCATCACGCGATGACCTTCGCCGCCGTGTACCGGGCGCCGGTGATCCTGAACCTGGTCAACAACCAGTGGGCGATCTCCACCTTCCAGGGATTCGCCGGCGGGGAGCAGAGGACCTTTGCGCAGAGCGGGCCCGGCTACGGTATTCCCGGCATCCGCGTCGACGGCAACGATTTCCTCGCCGTGTACGCGGTGACGCAGTGGGCGGCGCAGCGCGCGCGCCAGAGCGGCGGCCCGACCCTCATCGAACACGTGACCTACCGCGCCGCGGCACATTCCACCAGCGATGATCCCTCCCGCTACCGTCCGAAGGAGGAGTGGCGTGCGTGGCCGCTCGGGGATCCGATCGGCCGCCTCAAGCAGCACCTCATCGCCCTCGGCGAATGGTCCGAGGAGCGCCATGCCAAGCTCGAGAAGGAGCTCGAGGCGCACGTCACCGCCTGCTGGAAGGAAGCGGAGACGTTCGGCACGCTTTCCGGCGGCCCGGCGCTCGACCCGCTCACGATGTTCGAGGACGTGCTCAAGGAGATGCCGCCGAACCTCGCGCGGCAGCGCGAGGAACTGCGCGCCCTCAGGGACACGCCGGCCGTGCCGCACGCCGTCACGCCAACGCTCGTTCAGAAGGGCTGAGGCTCATGGCACGCATGAACATGGTGCAGGCGCTGAACTCGGCCATGGACGTGATGCTGGCGCGCGATCCCCGGGTGGTGATCCTGGGGGAGGATGTCGGCTATTTCGGCGGCGTGTTCCGCGCCACCGAGGGGCTGCAACGCAAGCACGGTGAGCACCGTGTGCTCGACACGCCGATCGCCGAGGGTGGCATCATCGCCGCAGCGATCGGCATGGGGGCCAACGGACTCAAGCCGGTCGCCGAGATCCAGTTCGCCGACTACATCTATCCGGGCTTTGACCAGGTGGTGAGCGAGCTGGCGCGACTGCGCTACCGCTCGGCCGGGGATTTCTCCGCGCCGGTCACCATCCGCACCCCCTGCGGCGGCGGCATTCGCGGCGGGCAGACGCACTCGCAGAGCCCGGAGGCACTGTTCGCGCACGTGTGCGGCATCAAGGTCGTGATGCCCTCCAATCCCTACGATGCCAAGGGGCTGCTGATCAGCTCGATCGAGGGTGATGACCCGGTGGTGTTCTTCGAGCCGAAGCGTATCTACAACGGGCCCTTCGACGGCGAGCCGCACAAGCCGGCGTCGCCGTGGAGCACGCACCCGCGCGGGGAAGTGCCGGAAGGACACTTCACCGTGCCCATCGGCCGTGCCGAGATCGTGCGCGAGGGAAGTGAGGCGACCATACTCGCCTACGGCACGATGGTGCACGTGGCCGAGGCGGCGGTGAAAATGGCGCGCGTCGATGCGGAGATCATCGATGTGCGCACGATGGCGCCCCTGGACGTGGACACGCTGTGCACCTCGGTGTGCAAGACCGGGCGCTGCGTCGTGGTGCACGAGGCGACGCGCTTCGGTGGCTATGGCGCGGAGCTGGTTGCGACGGTGCAGGAGCAGTGCTTCTGGAACCTCGAGGCTCCGATACAGCGTGTCGCGGGCTGGGACACTCCTTACCCACATGCCTTTGAGTGGGAGTATTTCCCGGGACCGGGGCGCATCGCCGCGGCCCTGAAGCTGGTAACGGAGGCGACGTGAGCAATTACGTCTTCAAGCTCCCCGACCTGGGCGAGGGCACCGTCGAGGCGGAAATCGTCAACTGGCGCGTGAAGCCCGGTGACACGATCGCCGAGGACGAAGTGATCGTGGAAGTGATGACGGAGAAGGCGGCCGTGGAATTGCCGGCCCCCGTCGGCGGCCGCGTGCTCTCGATCACCGGCACGCCCGGGGACATGGTGCCGGTGGGTGCCGACCTGATCGTGATCGAAACCGGCACGCCCGCGGCGACGGCCGCGGGCGCCCCCGTTGCCGCCGCACCCGCGGCAGCGCCGGCCAGCGCGCCGCCCGCCCGCCGCGCCGGTGCGAACGGCGCGGAGGCGCCAGCCGAGGCACCCGCCGCGTCGGCCCGTGCGGGGCGCGTCGCGACCTCGCCTGCGATCCGGCGCCGGGCGCACGAGGCCGGCATCGATCTGCAGCAGGTCACCGGCTCGGGCCCCAATGGCCGCATCGTCCCGAAGGATCTGGAGGCGTTCGTGGCACGCCGCTCGCAGCCCACGCCGCTGCGGCCGACGCCCAAGGCGGTGCCGAGCGCGCGCGCAGGTGCCGCGGCCACCGAGGAAATCAAGGTCATCGGCCTGCGCCGCCTCATCGCGCAGCGCATGAGCGAGGCGAAGCGCAACATCCCGCACTTCGCCTACGTGGAAGAGCTCGACATCACCGAGCTTGAATCGCTGCGCCGGCACCTGAACCACAAGCCCGCGGACGGGGCGCCCCCGCTCACCTACCTGCCGTTCCTCGCGCTGGCGCTCATCCGCGTGCTCAAGGATTTCCCGCAGTGCAACGCCCACTACGATGCCGAGCGCGGCGTGATCGTGCGGCACGCGGCCGTGCACCTGGGGGTGGCGACCCAGACTGCCGAAGGGCTCAAGGTGCCGGTGGTGCACGACGCGCAGGAGCTGGACCTGTGGGAGCTCGCGGCGCAGATGCGCCGCGTCGCCGAGGCCGCGCGCACCAACAAGGCGAAGCGCGAGGAACTCAGCGGTTCCACGATCACCATCACGAGCCTCGGCAAGCTCGGCGGCATCGCGAGCACGCCCATCATCAACGCGCCCGAGGTCGCCATCATCGGCGTCAACCGCGCGGTCGAGCGACCGCTGGTGCTCGAGGGCGCCATCGCCATCCGGCTGACCATGAACCTGTCCTCGTCCTTCGACCACCGCTTCGTGGACGGCTACGACGCGGCGGCGATGATCCAGGCGCTCAAGGAACACCTGGAGCACCCGGCGACCATTTTCATCGGTGCCTGAGGGCGGCAGGCAGCCGGGCTTGAGCAACCCCAAGGTCCGCATGCGCAGCGCCGCCCGCGCGGGTGTGGCGGCGGCCCTGCTGGGCCTGGGTGCCTGCAGCAACGGCAGCGGCGGCGGCCTGGCTCCCGCAACTGGCGCCACGGCGCCGCCGTTCACCGCGGTGACCCAGGTACGTGTATCGCAACCGGTGAGCCTGCCGCCAAACTGCGATGCGGCGGCGACGGAGGGCACGCTGTACCCCGGAACGGTCGTGGAAGCCTCCGTGGCGGTGAGCCCCGCCAACTCCTCGAACCTCATCGCCACCTGGCAGCAGAACCGCTGGTCGAGCGGCGGTTCCCAGGCGATTGGGATCGCCGCCTCCTTCGATGGTGGCAACAGCTGGACCGCCAGCAGCGCTGCCTTCTCGCGCTGTACCGGCGGCAGCAGCGCCAATGCGGGTGATTACGCGCGCACCAGCAACGCCTGGATCTCGATCGCCCCTAACGGCGTGGCCTGGGCGCTGGCGCTTTCCTTCACCGGGCAGTTGCTGGCCAACGGCTCGACCAGCGGCATGCTGGTCGCAAACTCGGTCGACGGCGGCAGCACCTGGTCACTGCCGATGGCCCTCATCCAGGATGGTTCGGGGTTCTTCAACGACAAGGGCGCGATCACCGCCGACCCCAACGACAGCAACTTCGTGTACGCCGTGTGGGACCGGCTCGCCGGGCAGACCACCGGCCCGAGCTATTTTTCCAGTACCACCAACGCGGGCTCAACGTGGAACGCCGCCCGCAACATCTACGATCCGGGCCCCAACAACCAGACCATCGGCAACCTGATCCTGGTGCTGCCCGACGGCAAGCTCGTCAACCTCTTCAACGAGATCGACAGCGTCGGCGGCGGTGCCACCACCGCCACCCTGAAGGCGATCACCTCGACCGATCAGGGCAACACCTGGTCGGCCACGGCGGTCACGGTGTCGCAGATAACGGCGGTAGGCACCGTGGACCCGTTCGACAACACCCCGGTGCGTGACAGCTCGCTGCTCTTTACCGCCGCCGTGGGTGCCAGCGGCATCATCTACGTTGCGTGGCAGGACGCGCGCTTCTCGCAGGGCGATCATGACGGCATCGCCTTCACGCAGTCCGCCGATGAGGGCGTGACGTGGGCGACCCCGGTCCAGGTGAATGCCGAGCCCACGGTCCAGGCCTTCACGCCGACCCTGGACGTGCGCGCCGACGGCACCATCGCCGTCACCTACTTTGACCTGCGCAACGACACCCCGGACGTCAGCGCCCTGGGCCTTTACGCGGACTGCTGGCTGGTGGAGTCGACCGATGCGGGCCAGAGCTTCACCGAGTCGCACCTGAGCGGCTCGTTCGACCTGCGTCTGGCCCCGAAGACCACGTCCGGCTACTTTTTGGGCGACTACCAGGGACTGGCGCACCAGGCCACGGCCTTCCTGCCCTTGTATGCGCAGCCCGATGTGGCGGGCACGATCGCCACGGACGTCTTCATTTCCTTCCCGCCCGCCACCGCTGCGGCCGCCACCGCCCGCGTGCGGCAGCGATTCGCTGCCCGCGCCGCCCCCGCAGCGGTCCTTACCGCGGCGGCGCGGCAGCGCATCAGTGAGCGCATCCGCTTCATGCGCACGCAGCGGCTCAAGGGCGGCCCCTGACGCCGCACCCGGCGCCTACTGCGGCGCCCAGCGGCTCTATCGGGTTGCTTTATCGACCGTGCAGGCGCGCGCCGCGGCCGTGCGGATATTCCGGCGGGTCAATGTCCAACTTCAGAACGAGTGTTCCGGGCCGCCGCTGTACTTGAGCTCGCCGGCGTCGACCCGCAGCGGCAGGCGGTTCTGCGGCGGCGGCAGCGGGCAGGTCGCGAAGTCATTCAGGGCGCAGGGCGGGTTGTAGGCCTTGTTGAAGTCCAGCAGCGCGGCGCCGTCGACCGGCATGGGGATGGTCAGGAAGCGTCCGGCCCCGTAAGTCTCATGACCGCTGGTGGCATCGGCGAACATGATAAAGAGCGTCTCATCGCCCGGGCTCTCGAGCACCGTGTCCAGACGCCACTCGCGGCCGTTCTGGCTGAAGACCACGGCGCCGGGGGACACGTCGTCCTCCTCCATTCCGAGGATGTTGATGATCTTGATCCGGCGTGCAGGCTGGTAGGGCACGAAGCGCGCGCGCAGCGCCCATTTGTTGCCGATGGGAAAATATTTGAGGCCGCGGAACTGCAGGCGGCGCGGGTTTTTCAGATCCCGGACCCGCACTCCGAGTCTGCCGCTGCGCTCGATGACGAAAAAGCGCAGCGCGCCGCTCGCAAGCTCGGTGGGCTCCCCGGCCGCATCGCTCACGAGCTTCACGGGCGCGGTGGAATCCACCGCCCGCCCGTTGAGCAGGATCCCGGCATCCGCCGCGGGGGTGAAACTCACCTGCGAACCGCTGAGGGTGAAAGTGCCGGCCTTGGGGGCAAGGCTTGCGTTGTTCAGCACCAGGTCATTGCCCGGCTCACTGCCGAAGGAGTTGTCGCCGTCCTTCAGCCAGAAAAGACCGGCGAGCGTCAGCCAGCCGCTGTCGCTGGTGAGTGAGCTGGAACGGTTCTGGCGCCAGGCGAGCACACTCGCCTGCTCGGCGGCGGCACCGGTGCCCGCCACCGCCGGCACCAGCATGAGCGCGATGGCAAGCGCGGCGCCCAGGCGCACGGTCAGGCAGTGGTCCATGGAGGCATTTCACCGGTGCCAGTCATGGCGCCATTTTAGGCCATCACGGCTCGCGCCCGAGGATCTCCTCACGCACGTCGGCGATCTCGCGTGCTCTTGAGGGCCGCGCCCCCTCGCAGCGCTCCGGTCGCGGGCAGTGGTTGCTGCGCGGGCAGATGATGCGTGCCGGGTGGGCGAGCGCATCCTCGATCCAGGCGATGTTGAGCACGTTGGCGACCTCGCCGAGCACCTGCGCCGCGGCCTTCGGGATGCGCGCCTCCCCGCGGCGGTGCAGGCATTCGCGGAAGATGGACTCGATCACCGCTGCGCTGGCGACGCTGTGCGTGTCCAGGGCCGGGGCGAGATCCACGCCCACCGACAGGACGTGCGGGTTGCCGGCCATGTCGTGCACGCGGATCGAATGGCAGCAATAAAGCCGCGAGCGCTCGGCATCGCGCAGCACCGAGATCTGTGAGCCGCTCGGGCCGTGCTCGCCATCGATCATGCGGAACACGGCCCAGTTGGGACACGGGTCGCTCACCTGCGCCAGATTGCCCCACGGCAGCGGGATGCCGTTGCCGCGGTACACCGCGCGCAGGTAGCCCGGCGGGTAGGCATCGAAGAAATGCCAGTAGGGGTAGGGCGAGACCTTGGTCATGCGGCGCATGACGACCGCGGGCGTCAGCTCCAGGCGCGCGCCGGCCTCGACCCGGTGGCGCTCGCGGGCGAGAAAGCGCCGGAACGGCACGCGCGGCGCCAGCAGTGCGCCGGCGAAGAAACTGCACTCGAAATCGCGCCACGCGTGCAGCACGTCCTGGGCGTTCATGCCGCCCGCGCCCGAGTTGCCCTCCGGGCTGCCTCCCATCTCCCCGCCGGTCGCGTGCGCGGACTTGAGTCCGTCGCCCCCGTGCAGCACCTTGTGGGCGATGTGCGCGGCCAGGTCGAACTTCAGGCGCGCCGGATCCGCCTGCAGCGCCCGGTTGGCGTAGATGACGCGCGGGGCCTCGAAGAAGGAGCGCACCATGCTGCGCACCTCGCGGTCCTTGTCGCGTGCCAGCACCGGCTTGCGGTCGAACCAGCGCACCTCGAGCCCGTGGCGGCGGCACAGGCGCAGCAGGTCCTCGACACCCAGCGGGAAGCGCCGCTCGCTGACGTGATCGGCGGCGCGCTCCAGATCCGGGAAGTCGTTGCGCGACATTTCCTGGTGCGAGCGGATGAGCAGGTGCGCGAACTGGCGCCCGCTCGTGCCGGTCTGCGCCAGCAGTTCCGGGATGGCGGCCTGCAGCAGGTTCTTCGAGAAGAGGAAGGCCGGCTCCAGCGGCACGCGCGCCGTGGCCTCCCCCGGCCGCGCAGGCGCAAGCTCGAGGTCGGCGCTTTCATCAAGGAACCAGGCCGGCGGGCGCTGGAATACCGAGGCGAGCAGGCTCAGCAGGGCCGTGGAGGGCGCACGCTTGCCACTCTCGATCATGCTGAGGTAAGACACCGAGGGCGCCACGGCCGCATCGCGCTGCACACAGCGCACCGAGAGTTCCTCGAGGGTGAGGCCATTGGCCTTGCGCAGCGCGCGCAGCTTGGCGCCGAGGAAATGGCCCTTGCGCAACAGCTCTGGCATATGTTGAACCGCGCGGGTGGAACGGAGCTTGTGAAATTAACAGTGTGAAGTTTCCGCAGTCAAATTTCATCCCAAACCCCGTATATTGAGGCCAGCATGAACGCTCAGAACCAGGGACAGGTGTATTCGCGCGATCCGGCCGGACCTAAGGTCGAGATTCTCGGCAGCAGGATCGAGCGTGGCGATGAGGTGCTAAATCCGCTCGCCCTGCAGCTGCTGGCAAGCCTGCACCGGCGCTTCAACGCACGTCGCCTGGAGCTGCTGAACGCGCGCCGCGAGCGTCAGCTGCAGCTCGATGACGGCGCACTGCCGGAGTTCCTCGCCGCCACCGCCCAGGTGCGCAGTGCCGACTGGCGCATCTCCCCGGTACCCGAGGACCTCACCGACCGGCGTGTCGAGATCACCGGTCCGGTCGATCGCAAGATGGTCATCAACGCACTGAACGCACCGGTGCGCTGCTTCATGGCCGATTTCGAGGACTCCTGCTCGCCCACCTGGGAAAACATCATTCTCGGGCAGCTGAATCTGAGCGACGCCATCCGCCGCACGATCAGCTTCGAGGATCCGGCGACCGGCAAGGTCTACCGGCTCGCCGAGCAGACCGCGACCCTCATCGTGCGGCCGCGTGGCTGGCACCTGCACGAGAAGCACGTGCGCATCAACGGTGAGCAGGTCTCCGCCTCGCTGTTTGATTTCGCGCTGTTCCTCGCCAACAACCACGAGGCGCTGGCGCGCGGCGGCACCGGCCCGTATTTCTACCTGCCGAAGATGGAGAGCCACCTTGAGGCGCGCCTGTGGAACGAGGTCTTCATCGCGGCCCAGGAGGCCCTCGGCATGCCGCGCGGGACCATCAAGGCAACGGTGCTCATCGAGACCATCCTGGCGGCATTCGAGATGGACGAGATCCTCCACGAGCTGCGCGAGCACTCCGCGGGACTTAACTGCGGGCGCTGGGATTACATCTTCAGCTTCATCAAGAAGTTCCGGAACCGCGCGGACTTCCTGCTGCCCGACCGCGGCACCGTGACGATGGAGCGGCATTTCCTCAAGTCCTACGTCGATCTTCTGATCAAGACCTGCCACCGCCGCGGTGCGCACGCCATGGGCGGCATGGCGGCACAGATTCCGATCCGCGACGATCCGGCCGCGAACGAGGCGGCCATGGCGCGCGTGCGCGCCGACAAGCTGCGCGAGGCGCACGCCGGTCACGATGGCACCTGGATTGCGCACCCGGGCCTGGCCGCGATCGCGCGCGAGGCCTTCGATTCAGTCATGCACGGGCCCAACCAGCTCTCCATCGCCCGCGCCGACGTCAAGGTCGGTGCACTGGACCTGCTCAAGGTACCGGAGGGTGAGATTACCGAAGGCGGCCTGCGCGGCTGCATCCGCGTGGGGGTGCAGTACCTCGAGGCGTGGCTGCGCGGCAATGGCTGCGTGCCGCTCTACCACCTGATGGAGGACGCAGCCACCGCGGAGATCTGCCGCGCACAGCTGTGGCAGTGGCTGCGGCATGGCGCCCGCACCAGCGACGGCCAGGAAATCACCGTGGCACGCTTCGATCGGCTCATGACGGCGGAACTCGACCGCATCCACACGGAAGTGGGCGCGGCGCGGCTCAGTCACGGGGTTTTCCCCACCGCGGCGCGCCTGTTCGAGCAGATGACCAAGAGCGAGACCTTCGATGAGTTCCTGACGCTGCCGGCGTACGAACTTCTCAGCTAAACCACGACGGCTATGTGCGAGGCAATATGACTGCTGCGAAATCCCTGCCCACCGCTGAAGATCTGCGGCGCAGCTGGCGCGAGAGTCCGCGCTGGCGCGGCGTGCAGCGTGGCTACGACGCCGCGGACGTCGTGCGACTGCGCGGCACGATTGCCGTCGAACATTCGATCGCGCGCCTCACGGCGGAGAAGCTGTGGCGTTATCTGAATGAGAAGCCATTCGTGAACGCGCTCGGGGCCCTCACCGGCAACCAGGCGATGCAGCAGGTGAAGGCGGGCCTCGACGCGATTTATCTGTCGGGCTGGCAGGTGGCCGGCGACGCCAATCTCTCCGGTGAAATGTACCCGGACCAATCCCTCTATCCTGCCGACTCGGTGCCGGCAGTCGTGCGGCGCATCAACAACACGCTGCGGCGCGCCGACGAGATCCACCATGCGGAGGGCAACGATTCGATCGACTGGCTCAAGCCGATCGTGGCGGATGCCGAGGCGGGCTTCGGCGGCGTGCTCAACGCCTTCGAGCTCATGAAGCAGATGATCGACGCCGGCGCGGCGGGGGTGCACTTCGAGGATCAGCTGAGTTCCGCGAAGAAGTGCGGTCACATGGGCGGCAAGGTACTGGTGCCGACGCAGGATGCGATCAGCAAGCTCGTCGCCGCGCGGCTGGCGGCCGACGTGTGCAACGTTCCCACGGTGCTGGTGGCGCGCACCGATGCCGAGGGCGCCAATCTTCTCACCTCGGATGTCGATGAGCGCGACCGGCCGTTCGTCGACGCCGTCAAGGGACGCACTGCGGAAGGCTTCTTCAGCGTCCGAGCGGGACTGAAGCAGGCGATCGCGCGCGGGCGCGCCTACGCACCGTTCGCGGACCTGGTGTGGTGCGAAACTGCCAAACCGGACCTCGAGGAGGCGCGCGAGTTTGCCGAGGGCATCCACGCACAGTTTCCCGGCAAGTTCCTGGCCTACAACTGCTCGCCCTCGTTTAACTGGAAACGCAAGCTGGATGATGCGCAGATCGCCAAGTTCCAGCGCGAACTCGGCGCCATGGGATACCGCTTCCAGTTCATCACGCTCGCCGGCTTCCACGCGCTCAACTTCTCCATGTTCGAGCTCGCCCGCGGCTACAAGGCGCAGCAGATGAGTGCCTACGTGAGCCTGCAGCAGGCGGAGTTCGCCGCCGAGGCGCACGGCTACACCGCGACCAAGCACCAGCGTGAGGTCGGCGCCGGATACTTCGATGCGGTCACGCAGACCGTGAGCGGTGGCAACTCCTCGATCACCGCGCTCGCGGGCAGTACCGAGGAGCAGCAGTTCGAGAAGGTGTCTTAACTACAAAGCACCCCTGGAAACGGTAGGCTGGCCTCCTGGCGGCCGCTTGGCGGCCGGGTCGGGGCAAGGGGGCTCATGCGCAGCGTCGCAAGCTGGCGCTCGCTGTACGTGCAGGTGCTCATCGCCATCGCGGTGGGCATCCTGCTGGGTACCTGCTGGCCACACTTTGCGCAGCAGCTGAAGCCCCTGGGCGATGGCTTCATCAAGCTAATCCGCCTGCTGATCGCGCCCATCATCTTCTGCTCCGTCGTCACCGGCATCGCCGGGGTGGCGAAGCTGCGGGACGTCGGCAAGGCCGGCGGGCTCGCGCTGCTGTATTTCGAAGTGGTGTCCACGCTCGCGCTGGTGATCGGGCTCGTGGTCGTCAACGTCTTGAAGCCGGGGGTCGGGGTAAACGCCGACGCCGCGAGCCTCGACGCACACGCGGTGGCGCAGTACGCAGGTCCCGCGGGCATGCCAGGGGTCACCGACTTCATCCTCAACATCATCCCCACGACGTTCTTCGGCGCCTTCGCGAGCGGGGACGTGCTGCAGACCCTGCTCCTGGCCATTCTCTTTGGCTTTGCACTGCACGCGGCGGGCGGCAAGGCGAGTCCGGTCTACGAGCTGGTGGAGGAGGCGGGCCAGGTCCTGTTCATCATCGTCAGGTTCGTCATGCGCCTCGCGCCGCTCGGGGCGCTGGGCGCGATGGCGTTCACCGTCGGGCGCTACGGCGCGGAGTCGCTGCTTTCACTGGCGCGCCTCATGGGATGCTTCTACCTCACCTGCGCGCTGTTCGTGGTCGTGGTCCTGGGACTGATCGCGCGCCTGCACGGTTTTTCGATCTTCGCCTTCATCCGCTACATCCGTGAGGAGCTGTTCATCGTGCTCGGGACCTCCTCCTCCGAGTCGGTGCTGCCGCGCATGCTCAGCAAGCTCGAGCAGCTCGGGGTGGCCAAGCCAGTCGTCGGGCTCGTCATCCCGGCGGGCTACTCCTTCAATCTCGACGGCACGTCCATCTACCTCACCATGGCGGCCCTCTACATCGCGCAGGCCACCAACACTCCGCTGGACCTGTGGCACCAGCTGACCCTGCTTGCCGTGCTGCTGCTCACCTCCAAGGGCGCGGCGGGCGTGACCGGCAGCGGCTTCATCGTGCTCGCCGCCTCGCTCTCGGCGGTCGGTCACGTGCCGGTGGCGGGGCTGGCGCTCATTTTAGGCATCGACCGCTTCATGTCCGAGGCGCGCGCCCTTACCAATCTCATCGGCAACGGCGTTGCCACCATCGTGATCGGCAAGTGGTGCAGCAGCGTTGACGAGGCCGCACTGCAGGCGGGGCTGGCGCGCGCGGCGCCGCCGCCGGCTACTTCGCCGTAGGCATGGCGAATTCCGCCCCCTTGGGCGTGCTCTCCGGCCAGCGCTGCATGATCGATTTCTGGCGCGTATAGAAGCGCACGCCTTCCTCGCCGTAGGCGTTCATGTCCCCGAGCAGGCTGCCCTTCCAGCCGCCGAACCCGTGCCAGGCCATGGGCACCGGTATCGGCACGTTGATGCCGACCATGCCCACCTCGATGCGGCGCCCGAATTCGCGCGCTACGTTGCCATCGCGGGTGTAACAGGCCACGCCGTTTGCCAGGGGATGCGCGTTGACGAGGTTCACCGCGGCCGCAAAGTCCGGCACGCGGACACAGGACAGCACCGGGCCGAAGATCTCCTCGCGATAGATGCGCATCTGCGGCTGCACGTGATCAAAGAGCGTGGCGCCCATGAAGAATCCCTGCTCGTGGCCGGGCACCGAGAAATGCGCGCCGCTCTCAGGGTGGCGGCGGCCGTCGACCAGCAGCTTCGCGCCGCTGGCGACGCCCTCTGCGATGTAGCCACCGATACGCTCCAGGGCCGCGCGGTTGATGACCGGCCCCATCTCCGCGTCCGGCTGCATGCCGTTGCCGACGCGCAGCGCGCGCGCGCGCGCCGCGAGCCCGGGCATCATGCGCTCGGCCGTGTCGCCCACCAGCACGGCGACCGAGATCGCCATGCAGCGCTCGCCGGCGGAGCCGTACGCGGCGCCGATCAGGGCGTCCGCAGCCTGCTCCAGGTCGGCATCGGGCATCACCACCATGTGGTTCTTGGCGCCGCCGAGCGCCTGCACGCGCTTGCCGCTGCGGGCGCCGTGTTGATAGATGTACTGCGCGATCGGGGTCGAGCCGACGAAGCTCAGGGCGCGCACCTGCGGGTGCTCGATGAGCGCATCCACGGCGACCTTGTCGCCCTGCACGACGTTGAACACGCCATCGGGCAGGCCGGCCTGCGCCAGCAGGCGCGCCATGAAGACCGCCGCGGACGGATCGCGCTCGCTCGGCTTGAGCACGAAGGAGTTGCCGCAGGCGAGGGCGATCGGAAACATCCAGCACGGCACCATGCACGGAAAATTAAATGGCGTGATGCCCGCCACCACGCCCAGCGGCTGGCGCAGGGTCCAGTTGTCGATGCCGGTGGAAACCTGGTCGGTGAAGTCGCCCTTCAGCAGCTGCGGGATGCCGCAGGCGAACTCCACGATCTCGATGCCGCGCGTCACCTCGCCCTGGGCGTCGCTGAACACCTTGCCGTGCTCGGCGGTGATGAGCGCGGCCAGCGCATCGCGCTGCTCGTTAAGGAGTGCCAGGAAAGCGGCCAGCACGCGCGCGCGGCGCACCGCGGGAGTCTGCGACCACGCCGGCTGCGCCGCCTGCGCGCTGGCCACCGCGGCTTGTACCTCGGTGTCGGTGGCGAGTGCCACTTCGCGCGTGATCGCGCCGGTGGCCGGATTGAAGACCGGCAGGCGCGCGCCGCCGCCGCCGACCGCGCGGCCACCGATCCAGTGCGGCACGACCTCGGCGGTGCCCGCCCGCGCCGCCGTGGCATTCAGTTCCGGGGGAAGAGTGGCAACGGCCATGGGATGTTCCGGCGCTGGCATTGGGGGAGGGGTTGCGATCATAGACCACTTCGCCAGCGCCCCGCATACTCGCGGGCAATCATGGCGATGCAGCGCTTGTTTCCAACGCGGGTATACGAGGCGCAGGCACGTCCGGCGGGCTGGCGCGCCCTCAATGCGCGCCTGTTGCGCGAGTGCCGGCAGCTGCGCGCCGACGATCTCGTCGGTCGGCGCTGGTCAGCGCGCAACTATCCCGGCGGCTACACCTCCTATAGCTCGGCGCACCGCATGCATCGCCTGTCACCGACGTTCGCCGCGCTGGCGCGGGTGCTGGACCGGCACGTGGATCGGTTTGCACGGGCGCTGGAACTGGATCTGCGCGGGCGCGAACTTACGATGACCGACTGCTGGGTCAACATCATGGGGCGTGGTGCCGTGCACGGCCTGCACCTGCATCCGCTGTCGGCAATCAGCGGCACCTACTACGTGCTGGTGGCGCCGGGGGCACCCGGGATCAAGTTCGAGGATCCGCGCCTGGAGCGTTTCATGGCCGCGCCGCCGCGTCGCCGGCGCACGCGGCTCGAAAACCGCCTCTGGGCCACGCTGCGGGCACGTCCCGGCAAGCTCGTATTGTTCGAAAGCTGGCTGCGACACGAAGTTGCAGCGAATCCGCTGGCCGCAGAACGCATCAGCATCAGCTTCAATTACAGCTGGTTTTGAGCCTTCTTGGCGTCAACACAGGGGGCGCCGCCGCGTTCTATTCAGTGACGTGGCGCGCACTTTTCCTGTCAGCTTTGGCTGACAATTCAAGTTCAGGCGTCGTTCAGTGACCTTCCGTCACCGTGGCAGCGAAGGAGTCCACCATGCGCAACCTGATTCGTGGCTTGATGTCCGCCCTGATGCTCGCAGCGCTGCCGCTGGCGGCGAATGCCAGCGTTGCGGTCGGGATCTCGGTCAACTTTGCGCCACCGGAACTGCCGGTTTACGTGCAGCCGGAAATCCCCGCTCCCGGGTACATCTGGACCCCGGGCTACTGGGCGTGGTCGCCCGCGGGTTACTACTGGGTGCCGGGAACCTGGATACTGCCGCCCACGGTGGGCCTGCTGTGGACCCCGGGCTACTGGGGCTTCGTGGATGGCGCCTATCTGTGGCACGGCGGCTACTGGGGTCCTCACGTCGGCTTCTACGGCGGCATCAACTACGGGTGCGGCTACACCGGCGTCGGCTACCAGGGCGGCTACTGGCACGGCCATGACTTCATGTACAACCGCGCCTACAGCAACGTGCGCAATATCAATGTCACGAACGTCTATAACCGCACCGTCGTGAACAATGGATCAGTGACCCGCGTCAGTTTCAACGGTGGCGCGGGCGGCATCGCGGCACGGCCCTCCCGGACCGAGCTCGCGGCGGTGCATGAGCGGCACGTGGCGTTCACGAGCGACCAGCGGCGCCAGGAGAACATGGCGCGCGGTAACGAGTCGCTGCGCGCTTCCGTGAACGGCGGGCACCCGGCGATCGCGGCGACGCCCCGCCCTGGTGCCTTCAGCGGACACGGCGTGGTTGCTGCCCGCGATGCCAGGGTGCCGGCTTCGTTCCACAACGACCGCCCGCCGCAGGCGAGTGGTAACCATGCGGCCGCGGACGGCAATCGCATGACGTCAGTGCCGCACAATGACCGCCCGCCGCAGGCGAGCGGTAACCATGCGGCCGCGGACGGCAATCGCATGACGTCAGTGCCGCACAACGACCGCCCGCCGCAGGCGAGCGGTAACCATGCGGCGGCGGACAGCAATCGCATGACGTCAGTGCCGCATAATGACCGCCCGCCGCAGGCGAGTGGCAACCATGCGGGTGCGGACAGTAATCGCGTCATGACTGCGCCGCAGGCCCAGGCGCGACCGCCGGCGTACCACAACGAGCGGCCGCCGCAGGCGACCGGCAACCATGCCGCGGACAGCAATCGCGCCATGACTGCACCGCAGGCCCAGGCGCGACCGCCGGCGTACCACAATGAGCGGCCGCCGCAGGTAGCCTCTAACCGCGGCCCGGACGTCAATCGCGTCGCCCCCGCGCCGCAGCCCGCGCGACCGGCTTACTCAGGCGCCCCGCATGCGGCCGAGCCCGCCTCGCACGCACCTCAGGCCCAGACCGGCCGACCGCCGGCTGGTCACGAGGCGCACGGGGAACAGCAGGGCCCGGGTCGCCGCTAGAACCTTCTCTCCGCAACCCAGCAGACGAGGCCGCCCTGATCCGGCGGCCTCGTCTGCTTTTGGGGATGCCTGCTGCAGCGCTGGCTCGCGCGGACTAGAGCACCCGACGCAGCCAGGTCGCGATGTCGCCCACCTCCTGCGGACACAGAGAGTGGGGCATGCTGTAGGTATGCCATTCGACCGTATAACCGGCCGCGAGCAGCTGCCGCCGTGCCTCCTCGCCCAGCGCCGGAGCCACGACCGGATCCTGGGCGCCGTGCGCAAGAAAAATTGGTGTTGCCTGGTTAGCGGTAGCGCGCTCGACGGTCAGCCGCGAGGCGAGCACCAGGTAGCACGAGAGTCCCATGATGCCGGCGAGCCTGTCCGGATAGCGCGTCCCGGCGAACAACGCCATGGCGCCGCCTTGCGAGAATCCCGCCAGCACGATGCGCTCGCTGGGAATGCCGCGTGCATTCTCGCGGCGAAGCAGCGCCTCGATCGTGGCCTGTGACTCGCGGATGCCACGCTCGTCTTCGGCAGTGCGCCGATCCAGTGCGGCGATGTCGTACCAGGCACGCATGGCGTATCCGCCATTGAGAGTCACCGGCCTGACCCGTGCATGGGGAAAGATGAAACGCAGCGGCCGCTCTCCCGGGCGCACCAGCTCGGGTACGATCGGTTCGAAGTCATGGCCATCGGCGCCCAGGCCGTGCAGCCAGATAACGGCGGCCAAGGGGTTGGGGCCGGTTTCAATCTCTACTGCGTCTTTCGACACGATGCACTCCCGGGACACATACGCCCGTCGACATGTTAGTGCAGGCACGCCGAGGCGTGCACCGCGGGACAGCTAGTGGCGCGTCGCAGGGGAGCCACGCCGTACCGGCGGCCGCGGGCCAGAGCGTTCCAGGCCGTCCCGCGCAACCCGGTGCGCGCACGCCGCCCGCTGCGCACCCCGGCGGCGCTCACGGCGCCGAGGCTCGCCCTGTACCTGGTGTGCACGGCGATTCTCGCCCTCGCCGCCAATTTCGTTTACCAGATCATCCGCAAGCCAAGCGAGCTGTTTTTCCCGGTGAGCAGCGTGCTGGCCAAGACCCCGACTGAGACCTGGCGTGCCTACGCGGCGCTGTTCCGCCGCTATGCCACGCCGCACGTGAGCGCGGAACTGCTGGCGGCCCTGGCGCAGGTGGAGGGATCCGGCAATCCCCTGGTGCGTACCTACTGGCGCTGGTCGTGGCCGGCGCTGCCCTTTGATTTCTATCGCCCGGCTTCAAGCGCGGTGGGCATGTACCAGATCACCAATCCGACCTTCGAGGAGGCGCGCCACTACTGCATCCACAATCACGAGCTTACGCGCGAAGGAGCCTGGAACGACTGGCATTCGTGCTGGTTCAACAGCCTCTACCTGCGCGTGGTGCCCGCCGATGCCGTGCAGCTCACGGCGGCGGACCTCGACCTCAAGGTCACGGCGACTCTGGAGCATGCCGGCAAGTCTGCGGCGAGCCCCGCGCAGGTGCGGCATCTGGCGGCGGTGACGCACCTGTGTGGTGCGGGGGCGGGGGCGCTCTACGCGCGCCGCGGGTTTCGTTTCAGCCCCGGCCAGCGTTGTGGCGATCACGATCCGAGGGTCTATCTTGAGCGCGTTGACGCGCTCACGGCGGAGTTCGCGCGGCTGGCGGCGCGCGAGGAGGCGAGCGGCCCTCAGTGATGGTGGTGGCCGCCGGGCTCGTGCACGTGACCGTGCTCGAGTTCCTCGGCGGTCGCGGCACGGATGTCGGCGACCTCCACCTCGAAGTTCAGGCTCTGCCCGGCGAGCGGGTGGTTGCCATCCAGGGTGACCAGGTCCCCGGTGAGCTGGGTCACGGTGACTTCGCGGGCGCCCTGCTCGGTCCGTGCGTGCAGGCGCATACCCACCTTGACGTTCGGCACGCCCTTCAGGGCGCGGCGCGGCACGCGCTGCACCAGCTCCTTGTCGTACTCCCCGTAGCCGTCGGCGGGCGGGATTTTCACCTGCAGCTTGTCGCCGGTATTCTTGCCGGCGAGTTCGCGTTCAAGTCCGGGGATAAGATTGCCGTGTCCATGCAGGTAACTTAGCGGTGCGCCGTCAGCAGATTTGTCAAGGACGTCGCCGGCGTCGTTCCGCAACGTGTAGTGGATGCTGACCACCTGGTCCTGCGCGATGCTCATGTCGGATCCTATATGTCGCGGCCGGCGTCAGCCCCGCGGGCCGCCAGTCGGCGCGGTTGCGGATGGAATCGGCGGGCAATACACGGGCCTCAAGGATACCATTACGCTCGCGCGCGACCTACGCCAGCGCTGGCAGGGCCGCGCACTTAAGTCCGGAGCAAGAAGATGAGAACCGTGCAACTGGCGATCCTCGCCGCCGCAGTCGCTGCGTCCACGTCTGGCGCCGCCGCGGAAACCAAGCACGACACTGCAAGGATTTCCCCCATGGCAGACAATCCGTTCGCGCAGCCGAGCACGCTCGCTTTCCAGCTGCCGCCCTTTGATCGCATCCGCGATGCTGACTACCTGCCGGCATTCGAAGCCGGCATGCGCGCGCAGCTCGCTGAAGTTGCCGCAATCGCGCACAACCCGCAGCCGCCAACGTTCGAGAACACGATCGTCGCGCTGGAGCGCTCCGGGCAGCTGCTGACGCGGGTCGACAACGTCTTTGCGCGCCTCAATGCCTGCAACACCAACCCGCAGATGCAGAAGATCGACACCGAGATGGCGCCCAGGCTCACCGCGCAGGAGGACGCCATTCATCTTGATCCGGCGCTGTGGGCCCGGGTCGACGCTCTGTACCAGAAACGCGCGACGCTCAACCTCGACCCCGAATCCCTGCAGCTGCTGACGCGCTACCACACGGTGTTCGTGCGCGCCGGCGCCAGGCTCTCGCCGGCCGAGAAGTCGCGCCTCAAGGCGCTCAATGCCGAGATCTCCAGCCTCACGACGCGCTTCAAGCAGAACGTGCTGAAGGCGACCGCCGAGGGCGCGGTCGTGGTGGACAACGTGCGCGAGCTCGACGGGCTCTCGAGCGGGCAGATCGGCGCGGCGGCCCAGGCGGCGGCGGCGCGCGGACTCGGCGGCAAGTGGGTGATCGCGCTGCAGAACACCACCAACCAGCCGGTGCTCACGCAGCTGACCAACCGTGCGCTGCGCGAGCGTATCTACGAGGCGTCCATCGAGCGCGGTCGCGCCGGGGCGACCGACAACACCGCCGTCATTGCGCAGCTCGTAAGGCTGCGCGCCGAACGCGCGGCGCTGCTGGGCTATCCGACACATGCCGCCTATCAGCTCGAGGACGAGTCGGCCGGCACGCCGCAGGCGGTGCGTGACATGATCAGCCAGGTGGCGCCGGCTGCCCTGGCGCGGGCGCGCGCCGAGGCCAGCGATATCCAGAAGCTCATCGACGCGCAGGCCGCCGCCCGGGGCGAGGCCAGCTTCACGGTGCAGCCGTGGGACTGGTTCTACTACTCCGAGCAGGTGCGCAAGGCGCGCTACGATTTCGATCAGGCCCTGGTGGCGCCGTATTTCGAGATGGACCGGGTGCTCACGGACGGGGTGTTCTTCGCGGCCACGCAGCTCTACGGCATCACTTTCAAGGAGCGCACCGACCTGCCGCGCTACCACGACGACGTGCGCATCTTCGAAGTCTCCGACGCGGATGGCGCCCCGCTGGCGCTGTTTATCGCGGATTACTTCGCCCGCGACAACAAGCAGGGCGGGGCCTGGATGGCAGCCTACGTCACGCAGTCAAAACTGCTGCAGCACTTGCCGGTGGTCGCCAATCATCTGAACATCGCCAAGCCGCAGGCGGGGCAGCCGGTGCTGCTGACCTTCGATGAGGTGACCGCGATGTTCCACGAGTTTGGCCACGCCTTGCACGGCATGCTCTCGAACGTGCGTTACCCGACGCTCTCCGGCACCCAGGTGCCGCGCGATTTCGTCGAGTATCCCTCGCAGTACAACGAGATGTGGGCGCGCGAGCCGGCCGTGGTCGCCAACTACGCCCATCATTACCAGAACGGCCAGCAGATGCCGGCGCAGCTGCTGGCGCGGGTACTGGCGGCGCAGCAATTCAACCAGGGCTATGCCATCACCGAGTACATCGCCGCGGCGTTGCTGGATCAGTCCTGGTACCAGATCCGGGCCGAGCAGGCGCCGCCGCCCGACGCCGTCGCCGCCTTCGAGCAGGCGGCCCTCAGGCAGAGCGGCCTCGACTACGCCGCCGTGCCGCCGCGCTACCACTCGACGTACTTCTCGCACATCTTCGAGAGCGGCTATTCGGCGATGTACTACGCCTACCTGTGGAGCGAGGTGCTCGCCCGGGACACCGGGCAGTGGTTCCACGCACACGGCGGCCTGACGCGCGCCAACGGCGAGGTGCTGCGCGACAAGGTGCTGTCGCGCGGTCGCAGTCAGGATCCGCAGGTGCTGTTCCGTAACTTCTACGGCCGCGCGCCGGAGATCGCGCCGCTGCTCGAATACCGGGGCCTGGCCGCGGGCGGCTGAGCCGCGGGCCGCTCAGCGCGCGCGGTCGATCGCCGCGATCAGGCGCCGGAAGCCATCCACCAGAGGGATCGACACGCCGCGCTCGGCAGCCTTGTCGCAGGCGTAGCCGAGGGTCTCGTTGACCTCGAGCGGCCGGCCGGCCTCCACATCCTGCAGCGCCGACATGCGATGCGCGGGCGCGTTGGCGCGGTAATGCGCCCCGGCCGCCGTAATGATCGCGACCGCCTGCGCCTCGCTGCCGCCGCAGATGCTGCGCGTGGGCAGGATGGCACGGTCGCTGAGGGTGATGCCAAGTGCCCCCGCCAGGGTGCCCATCTCGCGCACCAGGCGCGCCAGCACCAGCGCGGAGTCAGGATCGGACAGGTACTTCCAGGTCGGCGCGCGCGTGGTCACGGCGAGCGCCATCAGCCCCACCCAGGAGCAGAACTTGGACCACTCGAGGCTCAGGATCTCCGCGCTCGCCGCCGCGCGCACGCCGGCGGCATCGAGCGCGCGCGCCACCTGCTGCGCCCGCTCGCTGTCCCCGGCGGGCAGCTCACCGACCAGGATGTTGATATTGCGGGTGAAGAGCACGTTGCCGTCCGGCAGCAGCTCACCGCTGGTGTCAGCCAGCGCCCCCAGCACGCGGCCGGCGCCGAACACCCGCGCCAGGATCTCATTCTTCAGCGGTCCGTTCTGGATCGAGAGGGCGACCTGAAGATCAGCGTGCTGCAGGGCCTCGCACGCGGCCTCCGTGCCCGGGGTCTTGGTGGCGACGATGAGCGTCGCGGCGCTTCTCAGCTGCGCCGGGTCGGTGAGCGTCGTCACGGCAGTGGTGAACTCGGCCAGACCCCTGAGGGTGATGCCGTGCGCGGCCAAGTGCGCGGCGCGCCGCCCGCGCGCCAGCATGGCGACCTTGTGGCCCGCGCGGGCGAGGTGTGCGCCCACGATCGAGCCCATGGCGCCCGCGCCCAGGATCGCGAACTCGAATTCGAAGTCAGTGCGGGTCACGCGTGCCGCCTTTGGTGGCGCGTCGCCGCCGCCTTCAGAGCGCCTCGGCGATGTCCTGCATGAGGCCGCGATCCTCCGGCTTGGTGGTCGGCGGGTAGCGCTTGAGCACCCGGCCGTCGCGCCCGATGAGGAACTTCTCAAAATTCCAGCTGATGTCGCCGGCGATCCCGGTCGCAGGCGAAGTCAGGAACGCGTACACCGGATGCCGAGCGGCGCCGTTCACCTCGAGCTTCTCGCTCAAGGGAAAGCTCACCCCGTAGGTGGTGCTGCAGAAGCTCACGATCTCCTCGGCGCTGCCGGGCTCCTGGCCGGCGAACTGATTGCAGGGAAAGCCAACGACGGTGAAGTTCTCGGCCGCGAGCTCCTGCTGCAGCTGCTCCAGACCCCCGTACTGCGGGGTGAGGCCGCAGCGGCTCGCCACGTTCACGGCGAGCGACACCTTGCCGTGCAGCGGGCCGAGCAGGTCGGGCGTGCCGTCGATCCGCGGAACCGCGATGTCATAAAAGCCGCTCATGCGCGTCACTCCCAGTGAGGCTCTCCTTGTGTACGATACACCACCGCAGGGCTTACCATCTGCGCCCCCGGGCTGCATTGCGGAGATCCCCATGGCCTCAGAACTCAACAAGGCGGACACCGCCAAGGTCGTCGAGACCCTGAACCGCATTCTGGAGCTCGAGCTCGCAGGTCTGGTGCGCTATCTGCACTACAGCTTCATGATCTTCGGACACAACCGCATCCCGATCGTGGCGTGGCTGCGCACGCAGGCCGACGAATCGCAGGCACACGCGGTCCGGGCCGGTGAACACATCACCAGCCTCGGCGGCCATCCGTCGCTTAAGATCGGCTCGCTGCTGGAAACACACAAGCACAACGTGGACGAGATCCTGCGCGAGGCGCTGATGCATGAGGAAGAGGGGCTCGGCGAATACCACAAGCTCCTCGGGATGGTCGAAGGACGCAACATCATGCTCGAGGAATACGCGCGCGTGCAGATCGCCGCCGAGACCGCGCACGTGGCGGACCTGGGCAAGATGCTGCGCAAGCCCGGCTCGATAGCCTGAGGCCCGCGGCACGCGCTTCAGGCGCGCCTTGCCGTAAGCCCCGTTCCCACGGTTATGTTCGGGTGACATTGCGCAAGGATGTGCGCGATGTCACCCCGCCTTAGTATCCGGCGCGTACACTGCGCGGCCGCTCCGGAGCTTTAAGGATTCTCATCATGGAACTGATCGTGACCTCGCTGATCGCCGCCGTGGCGCTGCTGCTTGGCCACTGGGGCGTGCTCATGACCAAGCGCATGCGTGCCTTCCTGAGAATCTGACCGGCAGACTCCAACGCCGCGTTCTCGCCCCGGGCGTGCCCGCGGCGCCCGCCTGAGGGTATGCTGCGGGCGTGCGCATTTACGCGGTCAGCAACATCAAGGGCGGCGTGGGCAAGACGACCACGGCGGTCAACCTGGCCTACCTGAGTGCGGCCGGCGGCTGCACCACGCTCTTGTGGGATCTGGACTCGCAGGGTGGCGCAACCTACGCGCTGCGTGGCGAGCAGCACCAGCACGCTTCGGCGAAGAAGCTGCTGGCGGGCAAGCGTGAGCTGCCGGAGCTGATCCTTGCCACCGGCTATGCGGGTCTTGACCTGCTGCCGGCGGACTTCTCCTACCGCAACTTCGCCGTGCACCTGGCCGCGCGGCGGCATCCGACCGAGCGGCTCCTGAAGATGAGCCGCTCGCTGCGCGAGGTGTACGGCGCGCTGTTCCTGGATTGCCCGGCCGGGATCTCGCTGCTCTCGGAGAACGTGCTGCGGGCCGCGGACATTGTGATCGTGCCGCTGGTGCCGGCGCCATTCTCGCTGCGCATGCTCAGCCAGCTGCAGGATTTCATCGCAAGCGAGGGCTGGGGTGACCTGCTGCTGCTGCCGTTCTTCTCGATGGTGGACCGGCGTCGCTCGCTGCACCAGGAACTCATCGCGAGCGCCCGCGAAGAGTTCCCGCACATGCTTGCCACGGAGGTGCCCGACTGGAGCGAGATCGAGCGCATGAGCGTGCGGCGCTCGCCCCTGGGTGCGTGTGCGCCGCGCAGCGAGGCGGCGCTCATCTACGCGCAGCTGTGGCGGGAGATCCGCGAACGCGCCGGGGACGCCTTACCTGCGGCCGAGCCGCGGGCGGGCGTGCACGCGGCGCTGGACGAGCGCGCGCGCTACTGACCCCTGGCGCGGCGGCGCCCGCAGGCTGCGTATATGTCATCTTGCCCGTTGGCGCCGAGCGCGGCGCCTGTGGCGCCAGCCCGGCCGCTTCCGCCGGTGTTCGTTCATGAACCGTTCAGCGTCGGCGCGCTACCCACGTTGCCAACTGTTGCAATTGCCTGATTCTCTGCGTCGTTGATTGGCGACGGCGGCTGCGAGTGGCTCAAGGCAGGCTAAGATACGGCGCAAACGCTCAGGGAGCCTCGCCGCGCGCATCGCACGTGGCGCATCTCCAAGGAACTCGGGGAGACTGTTTGAGACCCATGTTGACCACGACGACCCAGGCTGCACGCGCCACGCTCATCCTCCTGGCCGCGGTTGTCGCGGCAGTGCTGCTCGGCAGCTGCAGCAGCGGCAGCTCCGGCGGCGGCACCACCGTGACGCCGCTCAGCATTACGACGCAGTCGCTGCCGGACGCCCAGGTCAACCATGCCTACACGGGCACGCTGGCGGCCACGGGCGGCACCGCGCCCTACACCTGGGCACTGACCGCCGGCGTGCTGCCGCCGGGACTGTCGCTCGACACATCGAGCGGCGTCATTTCCGGAACGCCGATCGGCGGGGCGAACGGGGCCACGCTCACGTTCCGTGTGAGCGATGCGGCGAGTCCCGCGGTCACCAGCACCACGACGCTGACGCTCACCGTGCTCGCGCAGGGCCTGAGCGTGACGACCCGCTCGCTGCCCGACGCGCACCTGGGCGTGGCCTATGACGCAACGCTGACCGCCACCGGCGGGGTGGCGCCGTACCGCTGGACGCTCACGAGCGGCGCCTTGCCCGCCGGCCTGCAGCTGAATGCCGCCAGCGGCGCCATCACCGGAACTCCCACGGCGCAGAGCGCGGGCACCGCGCTCACCTTCAAGGTCACCGACTCGGCGAGCCCCGCCGCCACCGTGAGCGTCAACCTGAGTCTCGCGGTGACGGAGGCGCAGATCGTGATCTCGACCACCTCGCTGCCGGACGGGCAGATCGGCGTGCCCTACAGCACGACGCTCAGCGCCAGCGGCGGCAGCGGCGCGCTCACCTGGACGCTCACCGCCGGCGCACTGCCCGCGGGACTGAACCTCGACGCCACGAGCGGGGTGGTCGCCGGGACCCCCACGGCGACCGCGGCGCAGCTGCCCCTCACCTTCACGGTGACCGACGCGGGCACGCCGGCGCAGAGCCAGAGTGCCGCCTACACCCTCACCATCAGCCCCGCCGGGATCAGCGTGAGCATTGCGCCGCGGCGTGCCGGTGTCACCGTGGGCCAGACGCTGACGCTTACGGCGAGCACCAGTGACCTGGCGGGGGTCAGCTGGTCCGTCACGCCCGCCGGCGGCTCCTTCAGCAGCGGCACCAGCCAGAACGGCGCCAATGTGACCTTCACCGCGCCGACGAGCGCGGGCGTCTACACCCTGAGCGCCACCAGCATCACCGACACCGGCCGCAGCGCCTCGATCACGGTCGGCGTCACCGACCTTGCCGGCGTGTACACCCACCACAACGACCTCACGCGCGCCGGCGCCAACACGCAGGAGTACGCGCTCACGCCCGCCAACGTGAACACGGCGACCTTCGGCAAGCTGTTCTCCTGCGCGGTGAACGGGGCGATCTACGCCCAGCCGCTGTGGGTGGCGAACCTCAACTTCGCCGGCGTGCGGCACAACGTGGTATTCGTCGCCACCCAGCACGACGGCCTGTACGCCTTCGACGCGGACGCCAGCCCGTGCCAGGTGCTGTGGCAGCAGAATCTGATCGACACCACGCACGGGGCGGCCGCGGGCGAGCGCACCGTGCCCGCCGGCGCCAGCGGATTTCTGGTGGGCGCCGGCTACGGCGACGTGGCGCCCGAGGTCGGCATCACCAGTACGCCGGTGATCGACCCGGCCGCCGGCATCCTCTACGTGGTGACGAAGTCGGTGGACGCGGGGGGCACGATCTTCTACCAGCGCCTGCACGCCATCGATCTGGTCAGCGGCAGCGAGCGCGCCGGTTCACCCACCGTGCTCGCGCCCACCTACCACGGCGACAACGGCGGTCTGATCAATTTCGTGTCGCGCCAGCAGCTGCAGCGCGCCGGCCTGGCGCTGGCCGGCGGAACCATCTACATCGCCTGGGGCGCGCACGAGGACGTGCCGCCGTGGTCGGGCTGGCTCGCGGGCTACACCTACAACGGCTCCGCCTTCACCCAGAAATCCGTGCTCAACGTTGCCCCCAACACCCAGGAGGCCGGCATCTGGATGAGCGGCGGCGCGCCTTCGGGCGATGCCGCCGGGCACCTGTACGTCATTACCGGCAACGGCACCTTCGATGCCGCCAACAGCAGCGGCCCGACCGATGACTACGGGGACTCCCTGCTGCAGATCACCCCGGGCACCGGCCAGGCCGGACTCGGCGTCAGCTCCTTCTTTGCGCCCACCGACCAGGCCGCTGACGATGCCAACGACAAGGACGTGGGTGCCGGCGGCGCGGCGCTGGTGCTCAATCTCGCCACCGGCACGGCGCCGCAACACCTGATCGTGGGCGGCGGCAAGGACGGCGGCCTGTACGTGCTCGACGGCGATCACATGGGCGGCCTGGGGGACAGCCACGCCTGGCAGCTGCTGAGCCTCGGGCAGCCGATCTTCTCGACCGCGGCATTCTGGAACAACATGCTGTACATCGCCCCGGTCGATGGGCAGCTGCAGGCCTACGCGTTCAATCCCGGCACCAAGAAGTTCACCACCCCGGCGGCGTCCAAGTCGGCCACGACCTTCATGTTTCCGGGCGCGACGCCCTCGGTCTCCGCCAGCAGCGCCACCGCCAACGGTATCGTCTGGGCGATCAACTCGCACAACTACTGCACGCCGCAATCCGGTGGCTGCGGACCGGCGCAACTGCACGCGTATGCTGCCACGGGTCTGGGCAGCGAGCTGTGGAACAGCACCATGATCGGCGCCGACAGTGCGGGGAATGCCGTCAAGTTCACCGTGCCGACCATCGCCAACGGCAAGGTGTACATCGGCACCCGCGGCAACAACACCGGCGATGCTGACAGCTCCACCAGCCGGCCTGGCGAGCTCGACGTCTACGGCCTGAAGAGCAACTAAGAGGCGCGCGCCCGCGCCGGCGCTGAGGCGCCGCCGGGCTGCCGGGCACCCGGGGCGAGCGCGATCTCCTCCACCGCATATCCGGCGGCGATCCAGGCGTCGAGCCCGCCGTGCAGCGGTCGCACGTGCTGGAAGCCGTGCTTCATGAGCAGCTTCGCCGCCTTGGCCGCCGAGGCCTCGTTCGGGCAGGTGCAGTAGAGAATGATGTCGCGGTCGCGGGGCAGCTGCTGCAGCTGCCGGCCGACCTCCTGCACCGGGATGTGCAGCGCGCCGGGGATGCGGCGCTGCTGCAGTGCCTGCGCCGTCGCCGAGCGCACGTCGAGCACCACGGGTGCCGCGCCGGCGCTGATGCTCTGGTACAGCTCCGCGACGCTGATGCGCGCCATGTTCAGCGCCCTGTAGAAGCGGTAGCGGTCCCACCATTTGTAGGTGATGTAGAGGACGAGCAGCGCCAGGATCAAAGCGACGGCCGCGCCGCCGAGGCCGGCCGCGTGCGGCAGCAGCTGCTCGATCTGGGGCTTGAGCAGCACGCCACCGAGCAGCGCCGCGCCCACCCACAGCGAGCCACCCAGAACGCTATAGAGCACGAAGCGCGCCACGCCCATGCGCGTGGCGCCCGCCAGCGGCGGCGCCACCAGGCCGAGGCCGGGGACGAACTTGGCGACGATCAGCACCTTGGAACCCCAGCGCTCGAAGCTCGTCTGCGTCTGGTTGACGCAGATGTCCGGGGTGAGGGAGACGCGGCACAGCAGACTCATGACCCGGGCGCCGAAGAGGCGCCCCGCGGCATACCAGACCGAATCGCCGATGAGGCAGGCGGCGACCGCGAGCCCGAAGACACCGCCCGCGGGCAACCGCCCGTCGGCGGCCATGGCGCCGGCCACCACCAGCGTGGGCACCGCCGGCACGGGCACGCCGAGCTGATTGCACAGCACGTTTACGAACAGGACGGTCAGACCGACGGGGCTTGCCACCGCCTGATCTTGCCCCGCACCCGGCGGGCGGACAAGGAGGCTGCGCCTCAGCCAGGGCGCTTGGCGAAGATTGCCGCGACGGCTTCGTCGATGCGCTTCGCGGCCTTGTCGCCGCTCACGTCAAAGAGGCTCTGATCGGCGGAAGCGTGCCAGATCGGCTGGCCGCTCTTGGCGTCGTACAGGTCCACGGCGATGATGCCTTCGCGATAGACATAAGGACCGCCCCAGCCGTAGTAGCCGCCGTACCCCCAGCCGTATCCCCAGCCGTAGCCCCAGCCGTAGCCGTAGGGGTAGCCCCCGTCGACCACGTAGTTGCCGCCGATCCCGTAGCCGACCAGGCAGTCCGCGCTGCTGCCCACGGGCTGGATCGTGGCCGGGCTCACGTGGCTTGCGATGGCGGCGCGCAGGCGCTCCTCGTTCACCGGGTTGGCGATGGTGTTGCGCAGCGCGCTGCTGCCCCGGAAGGCGCCGGCCCAGGCATAGGTGCCGCAGTGCACGCTGCTCACCAGCGCCTTGTTGTAGTCGGACTTTACGCTCAGTCCGCAGCCGGCCCCGAGGGCGCAGGCGGCGACGGTGCACAGCAGGGAACACAGGCGGGATTTGCGCATGACTCCTGACCTTCCGGCGGGCGTGAGCCGGGCCTTCAAGCACCCGCCACCGGCATCTTAACGCGCCCGGCGCCGCCGCGTTGACCGCGCTGAACGCGCGCCGCGCCGCCTAGAAGGGGTCCCCGAGGACCAACCGCCATCCGGACAGCACGCCGGCCTCGCGGTAGCCAATGCCGAGACGCGGCAGCGCCACGCCCCACAGCTGGTACATCGGGTTCAAGCCGAACATGAGCCCGCCTTCGAACTGCAGGGTGCGCGCGCTGATCCCGGAGGCCGGGCCCGAGGGCGCGTCGAGGTAGATGTCCGTGATGCCGTAGAGGCCGACTTCCCAGCGACGCTCGCGGAACGGTGCACCGAAAACGTGTCGCAGCTCGGCGCCGCTGCGCACGCGGGTGAAGGAATCGTTCTGCGGCGTCGTCTGCGCGCTGCCCGCGGTGCCGGTGCCGCCGACATTTCGGTAGTGCACGCCGGCGTGCGTGAGTTCGGCGCGCCACAGCCCGGCCCCTTCGAAGACGCTGAAGCGGAAGTCACTGCGAACGCCGGTGCCCCAGATGTAGGCGTTGCCCTCCGGGGAGGAGGCGAAGGTGGCGCCCGCCTTCAGGTACGGGTACAGGTGCCAGTCCTCGTCCATCCAGTAATCCAGCTCGAAGCCCGGCTCCAGACTCAAGGCGCCGATGCTGGTCGGGAAATCCAGGTGCACCAGGTCCTCGGACTTGAAATTGAAGAAGCCGAGGGTCACGGGAAAGATCAGGTGCAGGCCCGGGCGCTTGCCCGGCGCGTCGGCGTAGCGCAGCCACCAGCCGGGCTTGAACGTGTAGACCTGGATGGTCTCCCCGTTGATCTGGTAAACCCCGGAGCCCACCTCGCTGGCAAAGGCGAAGTTGGCGAACTGGGTGTCGGCGTCGCTCTGTGCCACGCCGGTGACCGCCGCGGCACTCAAAGCCGCATGCCACAGCGCCCAGACCCCGAACACTATCGACGCAGGGACACGCAATTCGTTTTTTCCGTTTTGCAAACGAGTCTAGCAGGTCAAAATGGCGCGCCGGCCGCACCCGGGCACGCCCGGGTGCGGGCTGCGCGCAAGGATCGAGCCTGCGGCCTTGAGCCGTGCACCCGCATCAGCTGATGCGCCGACAGGGAGCCGAAGCATGAGTGCGACCAATACCCCGCCACCGGCGCCGCGGCCCACGCCGGCGGGCCTGCAGTACCTGGGCCCTCACACGGGCAGCGAGCCGATGGTGGTCACGCTGGTCCTGCGTCGCAAGGCCGGCGGCGGCGCCCCCGCGACCGTCGCCTGGCCGCAGGCGCCGCGCTGGCCACGGGCGCAGTACGGACTGCACTGCGGGGCCGACTCCCGGGACCTGCAGAGCCTGCGCGCCTTCGCCGCCGGCCACGGACTGACGGAGACCGGCGCGGACCTCACGCGACGGGTCCTGCACCTGCGCGGCGCGCCGCAGTCCCTCGAGGCCGCCTTCGCTGTGACGCTCGGCAGCTACCGCTGCGCGGACGGGCGTGGCCCCTTCGTCGGCTGCGCGCAGGCGCCCCGGGTGCCGCAGGAGGCACTCGCGGTGCTGGGGCTGGACCGTCGCCCGGTGGCGCGGGCGCAATTCCGCCGACCGCGCGTGACCCCCGCGGTCACCTACACGCCGCTCGACGTCGGGCAGCTGTACCAGTTCCCCGCCGGCACTGATGGCAGCGGTGAAGACATCGCCATCATCGAGCTCGGCGGTGGCCTCAGCACGAGCGACCTTGCGACCTACTTCAAGGGGCTGGGTATTTCCTCACCACCCGAGGTTACCGCCGTCGGCGTCGCCGGCGGTGCCAACCAGCCTGGCGGGGATGCCGACGGTGAGGTCATGCTCGACATCGAGATCATCGGGGCTCTCGCGCCGGCGGCGAGGATTGCGGTCTACTTCGCGCCCAACACTGACCAGGGTTTCTACGAGGCGATCTCCCAGGCCGCACACGACAGCGCGCGTCACAACAGTGTGATCTCCATCAGCTGGGGCGGACCGGAGGACAGCTGGAGCGCCGCCGCACGCACCGCCATGGAAAGCGCGCTGGAGGATGCGGCGGGCCTGGGCGTCACGGTGACGGTGGCCTGCGGCGACAGCGGCTCGGGGGACGGCGAGAGCGACGCCCAGCCGCACGTGGATTTCCCCTCGTCGAGTCCGTATGCGCTGGCGTGCGGGGGCACGAAGCTCACCGCCCGCGCCGGCACGATTGAAGGCGAGGTGGTCTGGAACGAAACCGCCGTCGGGGCCGGCGCCACGGGCGGCGGCGTCAGCACCGCCTTCCCGCTGCCCGCCTGGCAGCAGGGAAGCGGCGTGCCGCCCGGGCCGGGCGGCAAGAGCGGCCGTGGCGTGCCGGATGTGGCGGGGAATGCGGACCCGCAGAGCGGCTATCAGGTGCTCGTGGACGGACAGTCACAGGTGATCGGCGGCACGAGTGCCGTGGCCCCGCTGTGGGCGGCGCTGATAGCCCGCTGTAACCAGAAGCTCGGCCGGCCGCTCGGGGACGTGCACGCGGCGCTCTACCAGATCGGGCCGGGGAGCTTTCGCGACATCACGCAGGGGAACAACGGCGCCTACCAGGCCGGCGCAGGCTGGGATGCTTGCACCGGTCTGGGCTCACCGCAGGGGGAGGCCCTGCTCAGGGCACTCGCGGCGCTGAAGGCCTGAACCGCCTGCAGCGCCGCAAGCGGCGCATCCGCGCGCTAGCAGCGCCGGCGTGCGAGCCGCGCGCCGCCCAGGGCGCCGAGCGTCAGCAGCGCCAGCAGGTCGAGCGCGCCACCGCCGCCGCCACCACCACCCCCGCCGCTGCCACCGCCGCCGCCACCGGAGCTGGTCACCGTCAGCACCTGCGTGTTGGCGGCTTTGCCGGAGGTATTGACGCAGGTGAGGGTGTAGTCGTAAGTGCCGGTCGCACTCTGGCTCACCGTCATGCTGCCCGTCAGTGCCTGTGCGCCGCTCCAGGCGCCCGAGGCGGTGCAGCCGCTCGCATTCGTCACCGACCAGGTGTAGGTGCTCGAGGCGCCGGTGCTGACACTCGCCGGGCTCAGGGACGCGGTGATGGCCGGCGCGGCCGGCAGGGCCGCCACCGCCAGGTGCGCGTCGATGAAGCCGTAGTTGCCGGCGTAGTTGATGCCGCCGTTGGCGGTGTCATTCGCCGCCGCGGTCGCCGTGCTGCGCAGCGTGTGGTACAGCGCATCGATGTTGATCCCCGGGAAGCGCTGCATCAGCAGCGCCGCGGCGCCCGCGACGTGCGGCGTCGCGGCCGAGGTGCCGAAGAAACTCGGCAGCGTGCCGTTGTCCGAGCACTGCCCGCTGCCCCCGGCTTGGAGCACGAAGCCGAGGAAGGTGTCGTTGCCGCCATCGGGGCCGATGATGTCGGGCTTCTGGCGGACGACGGCCGCCTGCGCATTGCCCGCGGCGTCAAAGAGGATCGGGTCACCGCCCTTGGCGGAGAAGGTCTCCAGCAACGCGGCCGGAATGCCCTGGCAGGCGGCGGTGTAGTCCCAGAAGGCCGCGCCGACGGCCATCGCCCCGGCGGCGCCCGGGTGTCCCTGCAGCGTGCCGCCCGTGAGCGAGGGGCCTCCGGTTGCGGCCGTCACTCCGGCGCCGTTGTCCTCGATTGCCAGCTTGATGCGCCCCGGCGTGGTGCCGCCGACATGCCCCACCTGGATGGTGATGTCCTGTGCGGCGCTGCAGCTGGTCGGGGTGAAATTGATCGGATTGCCCGAGGCCGCGCACGCGACGCCCCCGGTGGCATTGGCCGGATAGCCGAGCACCAGGATCTGATAGGGATCCGTGCCGGTCGCGTTGGCGCCCGTGCACACCTGGGTGCCGGGGGTGACGTTGTGGTTGGAGCTGTCACTGTTGGGTGTCGGATTGTCCGGACTCGAGATGAGCCCGGAGCCGGAGCCGGTGAGGCACAGGTCCATCTGGCTCGTGGCGCCGCCGCTGCCCGCAGCGCCGGTCACGTAGGGCTGGTCCCACTGCAGCACCACCGCGATGAACTGCCCCGGCGCCAGCACCGGGATGTGTACCGTGAGCGCGGTCTGGGTCGTCGCGCCCGTGGTGTCGAAGTTCAGCAGCGTCTCGCCCGGCGGGCTGGTCGAGGCGGTCGCGAAGGAGGGCGCGGTGTTGTCGTAGGCATTGGCACCGCTGTTGCCGGCAGCGGCAAAGTAGGCCACGCCCGCAGCCTTGACCGTGTCGACGGCGTGCGCCACGAGGCCGTCCTGGAAGTACGGCTCATCGAAGTAGGTGACATCGTCGGCGATGATGTTGGCGCCGGCGCTGGCGAGCGCCTGGATGCCGCTGGCAAAGTCCGCCTCGCTCACGACCGCCGTGTGGAAGGCGAGCTTCGCGCCGGGGGCGACGTCGTGCACGATCTGCATCATGGCGCGACCTTCATCGGCATCGGGCAGCAGCAGCGGCGCGCCGTAGTCCATGCACGGCGCCTCCCCCCCCGGGAGAATGTTGATATTGGCCGTTGCCGGCAGGTCACCGCTCGCGACATCGTCGGTGGCCGTGGCGGTAAAGCCGCTGGAGGCATAGCCGGCGTTGCCGGTGGCCGGCGGGTTACCGCTCGCCGCGTAGCTGGCGTAGCAGTTGTAGCTGTCGGAAAGGATGCCCACGGTGATGCCCGTGCCATCCAGGGCAGCGGTGCTGCGCAGGTTCGCCGTGCCCTGCACGTAGTCGCCCTGGGTCGTCACTGAGCCGGTGTTGGTGCGCGAGAGCGCGGCGCGCATCGAGTGCAGCTCGGTAACGGCCGTCGCCGCCTCGATCGCGCTCACCGGCAGCCAGCCGCCGACGTCGTTCAGGTACACCGCGGGGCGCTCGAGGCCGAGGCGCACGAGGGCGGCTCTCAGGGCCTGCGGGTCCCCTCGGGTGATCGCATCAACCGCCACGTAGGCGGTGCCGGTGCGCGGGGAGACCATGAAGTGGGCCGCCGGGTTCAGCGCACTCAGCTTGGCGTACGGGTTGGCGGCGCTCGCCAGGTCCGTATGACGCGCAATGCCGGCCAGCGCCGCGTCGAGCTTGGCGCCGACGCCACTGCGCTGCTGGGCCGCGCTGCGGCCGCCGAACGCCATCAGGCGTGCGGTGGCCGGTACCGGTGCAGCCGTGCGCGCGAGCGCCTTGGCACGCGGTGGCGCCACGACGGCCGAGGTGGCCGCCGAGGTTCCGACGATTGCGCCGAGTACGAGGACGCTGGCCGCGAGGCGGCCCAAAGTAATCCGATGCATGCTCTCACCCCTGTTGTGGATCCGCTGCCCGGCGGGCGCCAGATCCGAAATTGCCGTCGTGTTGGCTTCGTTCAGCGGCAGCTGTGGCTGCACTGTTAGTCAAAGTCGCGGATCGTACTCCCTGATCCTGTGCCGGCGCTGGCGGGCGTCATCGCCGCCGGCCGCCGTGCCCTGAAAGCATGCAGCCGCGTGGCATCGCGGCCGGCACATCCTCCGATGAAGAACCCTGAACGCACTTGGCGGGGAGTTTAAAGGATTCGCGCCCGAGTCTCTGTCAGTGCGTGTAAGTATTTGTTGTAATTAACTTATTTGAGTTACGTTCCTAAGTTTCGGCCCTCGGCGGATCGCGTTCCCGCCGCTGCCAGTCCCCCTTCAGCATGGTTCGGGCCCCGGGCATGCAGGCGCGGTTGCGGCGGTGCGGCATTGCGCGCGCGCCGGCTACCCCGGCACGTCCGCCTTGGGCGGGGGCTTGCGCTGTTGCTGCAGGGCATACACGCCGATCCCGATCCACACGACATTCATCGCCGCGGACGGCAGCGCGCCGTTCCAGCCGCTGTTGATGACGAATCCTGCGGCCCCCAGGATGTTCATGAGGTGATAGGTGACGGATTCCGCGCGCAGTTTGCCCGTGGACAAGAGCGCGTAGGCGGCCAGTATGAGAGTGGCGCCGGTCCAGCCGATCACCTCGATAGTCGTCTTCATAGCTCTCCCGTAATGCCGGCCACCGGTGGCTGCGATCCCGCGGGCCTACTTGAGCGCCCGTTCGCAGGCCTCCAGGGCGCCGCGGCCGACAAGATCAATGACGTAAGTGAAGCTCTCGTAGCGTCGGAACTGTTCGAGCAGCGCGCGGCGCTGCTCGGCGCTCAGCGGCGCCGCGTCGCTGCCGAAGCTGCGCATTTCCTGCCAGGCGGTCAGCCCGTTGCGTTCCTCGTCGAGGAAAATCCGGAACACGCCATACGCCTCGCCGTAACGCTTGGCTTCCTGGTAAGGGATCTCGTTGAGTGCCTGGGTCGCGATCGCCGCATCCCAGCTGGAACTGGAGACGAGGTCGAAATGAATCCCCGGATACGTGATGGGCTGCGCCGTCTTGCCGTCGGCGGGCGGCGCGGACAGCAGCGCAATCTGCTCCTGGATCTTCGCCCGCAGCTGCGGCATCGCCGCCATCACTTCCTGCACCTGGGTGCGGTTGTCCTGCAGCTCGCGGCGGAAGGCCGCCACGGCTTCGCGGGCCTGCGTGGCGCGGTGGTGTGAATCCACCAGCTGCTCCAGACCCAGCGCGATCAGGATGCCGAGGGTCACGATCCCGATGTGGGTCACGAAATCCCTGAGCGTGCGTACGTGCCCCGGAAGGTGAAATTCCATGGCCGCTCCGAGTGCGGAAAGGGCGGGACTATATCAGTCCGGGTGGGGCCGGCTCCTGGCCTCGCGCCGCGGCGGCGCGTTGCCGCGCTGGTGGCCGGCGCGCATCCCTGCAGTGAGAGGCGCGCCGTATGAGGGGCCATCACTGACCGGCCCTGCCGAGTGGGTGCCCGCAAGGTCTGCCTGGCGCGTGTCGTGTTAGTGGGGATCGCCGCCGCGGGCGCGCTCGGCAGCGGCGGCGGCGGCAACGCCCCCGCATGGGACCCGTGATAAGGCTTCGGTCTGGCCGATGCCGCCGCCTGGCACACGGGCGGGCACTGAACGGCGCAGCTAGTGCGGGTTGTCGCGCGTGGCCTGCTGCTGCAGCAGCCGCACCAGCTTCGAAAGCTCGTCCCAGCCGGCATCCGACACGGCGCAGTACTGAACGTCACCGTTCTTCCAGAAGAACAGGTGATAGCCGTTGCGCGTGGTCTGCTGCGAGAGGCCGCCGCGCTCGGACCAGCTGAAGACGTTGATGACGTGCGCGCCGTGCTGGTAGACGACCACCGCGGCGCGCTGATGATCCAGGTAATCGGCGCGACCGCCCACCAGGCGGTAGCCCTGCGCGGCAAAGTCGGCCACCACGGGGGAGACGTCCGCGTGGCCGGAAAACCAGGGCTTCACGGTGTGCTGATCGGTCGATTCGACGTCGATGAGGTGCGCAGGCATGAGGGAGCGCTCGTGGGCTGCCACGAGCTCATCGAGCAACACGCTGCTCAGTGAGGGCGACAGCACGAGGAACAGCAGCGTGGCGGCGAGCGCGCTGCCGCCGGCCCCGCCGAGCGCCCCCAGCCAGAACGGGCGGCTGCCCCAGGAGCGCGGCGCCGGCGGCGGCAGCGCGCCGGCAGCGGGTTCCTGATCGAGGCGCCGCGCGATGCGGGCGCGCAGCGCCGCCGGCACCGCGGGCGCAAGCTCGCGCCGGATCGCGACGCGCAGTTGCTCCAGATCCTGCAGCAGCGCGCGGCAGGCGGGGCACTGTTCCAGGTGCGCCTCGATCTCGAGGGCCCCCGGCGCATCCAGTTCGCCGTCGAAGTAGGCCTGCAGCCGCAGCGATTCAGCGCACGACACCGGGCTCTCCTTGCGTTTGCGTGAGCCACAGTTCCTTCAGCGCGGCGCGGGCCCGCGCCAGGCGCGACATCACCGTGCCCATCGGCAGGCGGGTGAGCGTGGCGATGTCGCGGTAACTCATCTCCTCCAGCTCCCGCAGCGCGAGCACCTCGCGATGCTCCGGCGACAACTGCGAGAGCAGTTGCTCGAAGGCGCGTTCCTCATCGCGCTCGATCGAGGCATGCTGCGGATCAGGTGTTGTGGCGGTCATGGCGTACCCGTGCTCGGTGTCGCTTTCCTCGGGCAACGGCACCGCGGCGCGGCGCTGCTGCTGGCGGTGCGCGGTGGCGTGGCAGTTGCGCACGATGGTGAGGAGCCAGCTCTTGGCGTCGGTGCCACGCAGGGCGTCAAAGCCGCGGTAGGCCCGCAGGATCGATTCCTGCACGATGTCTTCCGCATCCGCCGAGGAACGCACCAGCCAGCGCGCAAAGCGGTAGGCCGCGTCCAGGTGCGGCATGACCTGCGCTTCAAAGCGCATGCGTCTAGCGTCCATCGACGTGCGTGACTGGCACAGTGGCGTCCAACCGGTGTCCTCAGCAAATCAGGACTCGGGCCGCGGCCAGTTTATTCCCTAACCACTTGCCCGCGCTGCTGGGGAATAAATCCCGCCCCGTCTGGCGTCTCCTGCCTGCACCGCAGATTACGCCAGGAGACGGACATGACCCACGACCCCACCCAGCTCACGCGCCGCGGCGCGCTGAAATGCCTCGCCTACGGGACGGCGGGCACCCTGTTCACCCTCGCGGGCGGGGTGCTCACGCCGCTCGATCTGGCGCTCGCCGCCGCTAAGCCCCCCGCGACGGCCGCGGGGCGGCCGCTGTTCCTGCAGATCAGCGACACGCACATCGGCTTCAGCAAGGACGCCAATCCGGACGTCAGCGGCACGCTGATGCAGACCATCGAGCTCGTCAACCGCCTGCCGCAGCCGCCGGCGCTCACGCTGCATACCGGCGACATCACGCACCTCTCGAAGCCGGCGGAGTTTGACCTTGCGCAGCAGATGCTCGCGGGGCTGCGCGGCGGGGAGCTGCACACCGTGCCCGGCGAGCACGACACGACCGATCCTGCGGTGAGTGAGTATTTCAGCCGCTTCGGGAAAGCCTCCGAGGACCGCGGCTACTACAGCTTCCAGCACGCGGGGGTGCACTTTCTGGCGCTCGTGAACGTGCTGCAGTTCCGCGCCGGTGGCCTCGGCACGCTCGGCGCGGAGCAGGTCGCCTGGGCGATCGCCGACCTGAAGGCGCGCACCGCGAGCACCCCGGTGGTGGTGTTCGCCCACATGCCGTTGTGGACGATCTACGAGCCCTGGGGCTGGGGCACCGGGGACGTGGAGCCGGTGGTGGCGGAGCTGCGCCGCTTCGGTTCCGTCACGGTACTGAACGGGCACATCCACCAGATCGTGCAGAAGGTCGAAGGCAACATCACCTATCACACGGCCCGCTCGACCGCCTATCCGCAGCCGGGCGCGGGCGAGGGTGCGGGCCCGGGACCCCTGAAGGTGCCACCGGACCAGCTGGCGAAGCTGCTCGGCGTCACGCGCGCCTCACTGGCCGCGCACTCGCTGCAGCTCACCGACACGACGCTCAGCTGAGGCACCACTCATTTTTTCATGGCAAGGAGGCGCACATGCGTCCAGGAACAAGGTTCATCTTGGTGATCATGGCTGCGCTGCTGGCGCTTGGCGGCGGCGTGGGCGGCGCGTCGGCTGCCGACAGCGCGGCACCCCGCGTGCTCATCCAGCAGTTCATGTTCGCCCCCGTGACCCTCACGGTGAAGGCGGGCACGGTGGTGACGTGGCTCAACAAGGACGAGGAGCCACACACCATCTTCAGCGATGCGGGTCTGTTTCGCTCCGGGGCGGTGGATACCGACGGCACCTTTGAGTTCAAGTTCGAAAAACCCGGCACCTATCACTACCTGTGCACGATCCACCCGCGCATGGTGGGCACCATCGTCGTGGAGTAGGCGGGCCGGCTCCAGCAGGGGCCGGCGCCGACGCCGGCTAGCTCAGGAACGCCCGCACCAGCAGCGCGATCTCCTCCGCGGCGGTGTCGAGCGCGAAATGCCCCGCGTCGAGCAGGTGCACCTGCGCCTGCGGCACGTCGCGGCCGTAGGCGGCCGGCTCACTGACCTCGAAGGACAGGTCGAACCTGCCCCACAACACCAGCAGGCGCGGCTGCGTCTTGCGGAGCCACGCCTGCCAGGTGGGATAGGCGGCGACATTGGTGCGGTAGTCGTAGAAGAGATCGGTCTGGATGTCCGCCTGCCCGGGCTGGTTGAGGAACGCGAACTCATCGGTCCACAGGTCCGGATCGTAGCGCTCGAGCGCCGGATCACTGCCGAGGTGGCGCGTGCGCGTGGTGGCCAGCGAGAGCAGGTTGGTGCGCAGCGTGCTCTCGTGCGTGGCCCGGTCCGCCCAGAATGCCCGCCGCAGCTTCCAGTTCGGGCCCAGGCCTTCATCGTGCGCCACCGCGTTCTGCACGATGAGGGCACTGAGGCGCTGCGGATGCGCGAGCGACAGGCGCAAGCCCACCGGGCCGCCGTAGTCCTGCAGGTACAACGCGTAGCGCGTCAGCCCAAGCTGCTCCGTAAAGCGCGCCATGATGTCCGCCAGATGATCGAAGGTATAGGCGAACGCCTTCGGGTCCGGCCAGTCGCTGTGACCGAAGCCGGGGTAGTCGGGGGCGATCAGCCGGAAGCGATCGGACAGCCGGCGCAAGAGCGGCTCGTACATCCGCGAGGAGGAGGGCAGGCCGTGCAGCAGCACGAGCACGGGGGCATCGGCAGGCCCCGCCTCGCGGTAGAAAATCGAGACGCCATCAACCTGCGCCGTGCGGTAGAAAACCGGATGCTGCATGGGTTCGCGGGCTCCAGCGCCGCGCGCACCTGCGCTCACGCAGCGCGGTGGCGGCGATACCTATAATATCGCCCGCCTTCCCATTGTCACCGGACCAGGAGCGACTATGCCCCGCTTGAGCGTTGCGATTTCCGTGTTCGCACTGTGCTGTGCTGCCGCGGCGACTGAAGCCGCAGCTCCCGCCGAGAAAGCGTGGATCGAGAAAAGCAACACCTACACCAACAAGCTGCTCGCGGTGGAGTTTGAGCACGCGCCGGAGAAAGGCTCGCGCCAGGGGCTGGCCAAGTTCGATGAGCGCATCTCCAATCCCACGCTCGCGGACGAGCTGGCCGAGCGGCGCGAGCTCGAGGCCGCACTCGCGAGCGTCAACGCGGCCGCCGCGCAGGAGCCGGACAAGAAGGTGCAGGAGGACATCCAGATCCTGCGCAAGGCCTTCGACCTGCAGTTTCGCAGGCAGGACTACGAGCTGCAGCACGAGGTGCCGTTCCTCAACGGCAGCGAGATCGTATTCCAGGGGCTGCGCGGCCTCCTGGATGACCAGGTGGCCGCGGAACGCCGGCCCGCCGCCCTGGTGCGGCTGAAGAAGTACAGCGGCGCGGAAGCCGGCTCCCGGCCGCTCACTGAAGTGCTCAAGGAGCGCGAACTGGCGCAGATCGCCAAGCCCGGGGTCAGCTACCCGTCCAGGGAGCAGGTGCAGACCGAACTCGGGCGCAATTCCAACTACGTCGAGGGGATCGCGACGCTCTTCAACAAGTACGGGCTCAAGGGCTGGGAGCCCGCGTACGCGAAGCTGAAGAGCCAGCTCGCCGACTACGACGCCTGGGTCGAGCAGACCATCCTGCCCAAGGCCCGCACCGACTTCCGGCTGCCGCCGGAGAAGTACGCGCTCGAGTTCGAGCGCTACGGCATCGACCTGCCGCCGGCCAAGATCGCCGCCATGGCGCACGCCGCCTTCACGCAGTACCAGGCCGAGATGGCGCCGCTGGCCGCGCAGGTCGCCAAGACCAACAACTACCCTTCCGCGGACTACCGCGCGGTGATCGCGGAGCTGAAGAAGCAGCAGATCACGGGCGAGGCCATCCTGCCCTTTTTCAACCACCGGCTGCAGGAGATCGAGAAGATCATCGTCGCGCAGCACCTGGTGACGCTGCCGGCCCGCCCGGCGATCATCCGTCTGGCCACCGCCGCGGAGACTGCGCAGCAGCCCGCGCCGCACATGTCGCCGCCGCCGTTCCTGCACAACACCGGGCAGCGCGGCGAGTTCGTGCTGCCCCTGAACATTCCCTCCGCCACCGGTGGGGCGGAGGATGCGTACGATGACTTCACCTTCGATGCGGTCACCTGGACGCTGACGGCGCACGAGGCGCGTCCGGGGCACGAGCTGCAGTTCGACTCGATGGTCGAGCAGGGCGTGAGCCTGGCCCGCGCGCTCTATGCCTTCAATTCGACCAATGCGGAAGGCTGGGGACTGTACTCCGAATACATCATGCAGCCGTACGAGCCGGCGGAGGGGCAGCTGCTGACGCTGCAGCTGCGCCTGCTGCGCGCGGCGCGCGCGTTCCTGGATCCGGAGCTGCAGAGCGGGGCGCTGACGCCGGCGCGTGCCTACGAGGTGCTCGAGCAGGACGTCGTGCTCAGCCACGCCTTCGCCAAGGAGGAGGTGGAGCGCTTCACGTTCCGCTCACCGGGCCAGGCCAACAGCTACTTCTATGGCTACACGCGCCTGCTCGGGCTGCGCAAGGAAGCCGAAGGCAAGCTCGGCAAGAAGTTCGACCAGAAGAAGTTCCATGACTTCATCCTCAGCCAGGGCCTGTTGCCGCCGGAGCTGATGCGCAAGGCGGCGCTGGAGGACTTCGTTCCCGCGTCAAGGTAAGGGCGCTGGTGGGATGCGGGCGATTCAGCCCTCCCGCGTGTCCGCCGGTGGCCGGTTTCTGCGTGGTCGATTCGAGTGGACATGATTCCACTCCGGGACCCCGACACCCCCCACAGTCGTGGCTCTTGTTGCGCCGGCGCGGCGGGGGAAACCTCCCGCCGCGCCGGACTTTTAGATGTTCCGGCGGACCGGGATTACCCGGCGGCCGCCTCCCCGTCGGGGAAGAACTCGGACTCCAGGGCTGCAACGACGCCGAGCGCCCGGCGCGCGCCGTCGGCGGCCACCCACAGGGCAGCCTGCGAGCTGGTGTCGGTGTGATCCGGCTGCGGGTGGCACAGCGCGCTCCTCATGCTGCTGAGCGCCATGAGATCCGCCGGCATGTCGCCTGCGATCTGCGGCAGCAAGGTTTCGGCCATCCGCACGAACCCCCATTGCTCGCCCACGACCGTCGAATAAATGTCAGGATCACACTGCTCGGCCCATTCATGCAGCACGCGTTCGGCGGCGGCGTGCGCGCACAGCGTGGTCGCGATCGTGTACCAGGGCCGCAAGCCGGGTTCGGAGGTGCGTGCGTGCTCTTCGAGCAGCATGGTCGTGGCGATGAGCGACCCGCGCTGGTGAATGAGAAATTCCACCGACTCGCCCGTGAAGCCTGGTTGGCTATCAAGGGGGTCGTCGCCACCATTCTCCACGCCGAGCACTCTACGCCCGTTCCCGGCCGGCGTACGATTCCTCTCAGGACCCTGAAAGGGCCGCCTCAGGTCGTCGTGCTTCCCCGGAAGAAGCGCAGCCGCGCGCGCAGGGCATGCACCTTCAGTGCGCGGTTGCCTGGGCTGCTGCCTGCCGGGGCTTACCTGAGCTCAGCGGGAACGCCGTGATTGCCGCACCTGAGGCAGGGGTCTCTCCCCGAGCGTTGCAGCGGTCGAGGAACGTGGCGCAAGCTTTCACGCATGACCCGTTCGGCCGTAGGCATGGTCCGCCGTGTGCGCCCGGGTGTAATGGGCGCTGCCCTCGCGCTGGGCATGGTTGCCTGTGGCAGCGCATCGGTGGTGCAGGGACCGACGAGTACCCCCGCCGGAAGCCCCGGCCCGCCGCCGGCTGGCAGCAGTGGCGCCACGCTTGACTGGACCCCGGTGACGCAGAACACCGATGGCACGGTGCTCACCGACCTGGCAGGGTACAAAGTCTATTACGGCACCTCGCGCAGCACGCTCAACGAGGTGGTCCTGGTACCGAATCCGACCGTGACGACCTATCTCGTCACCGATCTGCCCTCAGGAACCTGGTATTTCGGCGTCACGGCGTACGTGAGCGACGGAACCGAGAGCGCACTGTCGAACATCGGGCAGAAGGCGATCCAGTAGTCGGCCGTAGACCGTCCACGGGGGCGCCGCTCGAGGCTCAGGCGATGCAGCGGTGCCACTGGCCGTCCGGATCGGCCATCCAGCTTGCCGATTCCTTCAGGGCGCCCGCCTCGTCGTAGAGACTCACCAGCAGCACCGGCGTGGCCCGCTCGCGGGACGAGGGCAGCGACATCTCGCAGATGAAGAGCCAGGTGTTGAATGGGTCGGCCCAGCACGCCCAGGTGTGACCACTATCGGTCTCCCGGAGCACCACGCGCTGCAGCGGCGGTGGCAGCGTGTCGGGGTCTCGAATCTGATAACAGTTTTTAGGTAACAGGTTCGAGCGCGCGATGAAGTTGTCCAACAGCTGCTCCAGGGCCGAGGGCTGCTGGATGCCGCGCAGGCGCAGTGTTTCCATGGGGCTGTTCCTCCCTGACTAAGCTGCGGCGTCCGGCCATCGAAGGGCCATGAGGTAACCGGCGCCACCAGGCCAGCCCCTCGTTTCGGCACCCACGGACTGTCAGCACACAGTCCGTGGGTACCTGATCACGGGGATCAGTTAGGGGGGGATCCTGGCCGTGACTGTGAACAACAGTAAGCCGAACTCGTCGCCCGTGCCGTTAAGAAATCTGAACTGCGGGCGCGAATATCAGGATGGCGCGATGAGGTGAGAGAGAAGGGCGGTTCACGACAGATGGTGCACGGCTCGCAGCTCTGCCGTCCCTAGGGGTCAGTGGGCGGGAGAATGCCCAGGCTGCGGCCCAGGGCAGCGTGCAGGACGGCAGCGGCGTCGGGCGCGTCCTTCTCGCAGCGCCAGGCGACGAAGCCATCGGGCCGCACGAGCGATGCACCGGAGCTCGAGATTCCGTAACAGTGCTGAAAGCGGCCTTCGGTGTCGTCGAAATCCTTGCCGATGCAGTAGGCATCCAGCGGCAGCGCGCCGCAGCGCTCACTCGCCGCCCGGGCAGCCTCCACCCAAGCGCCGCCCTGGTCTCCGGCCAAGAGCAGGTAGTGACCGGTCAGATCGATCGTGGAAAGGCGGCGGCCTGCGCGCGCGAGCCACAGGTGCGGTGCCCGCGAGCCCGGCACTCCGCGCGTGGTACGCGGATCGGCGTGACCGCCGAGCGGGCAGTCGTAGAGGTAGCCGAGCTCGATGTTCAGGTCATCCACCAGCGGCTCGGGTCGTTGGCTCGCCTGCAGCCACGGTGCGGTGCGTGCCACGTAGCGCGCGAAGGCCTGCTCGACCGTGAACCGGGCCACGGGCTTGCGTTCCGTCGCGTAGCTGTCGAGCAGATTTGCCCGCGCGTGTCCCTGCAGCACCAGGGCGAGCTTCCACGCGAGATTGTGGGCGTCGTGGATGCCGGTATTGCCACCGAACCCACCGTTGGGCGGCATCAGATGGGCGGCGTCGCCCGCGATGAAGATGCGCCGGTCCTGAAATTCCTTCGCGACGTTCGCGGTCGCGCGCCAGCGGGTGTAGCCGTCGATACGCACCGCAAGCTGCGGATCTCCCACGCCCGTGCGCACAAGTTCGATGAGCCGGCCCTCGCTCACGTCCGCGGCCGCATTCGCGGCGGCCCGCTCATCCTGCTGCGGATCGCCCAGAGTATTGATGGCGAGAAAGCCCGCCTGGGCGCTGCGGTTCATCCGGAAGAAGCCGCGGAACAGCGGATTGTTTACGTAGATCAGGCTCCACGCCTTGCCGCCCAACCAGGGCTTCAGGTCCGCGGTGAAGTAGATGGTGACGGAATTGGAGAATGCGCCACGTCCCTCGTAATCGATTCCCAGCGACTGGCGCACCCTGGAATGGCCGCCGTCCGCGGCGATCAGGTACCTGCCACGCAACTCGTGCGCGTTGCCGCCGTCGGCATCCTCCACGGTGACGCTGACGCCGCTGCTGTCCTGGCGCACATCGGTGAGCTGCACACCTTGCAGTATCGTGGCGCCGGCTTCCCGGGCACGGTCGCGCAGAATCGGCTCAAGTCTAGGCTGGTTCAGGAACAACCGGCGGCAGGGGCTGACCGCCTCGACACCCTCGTTCAGGTTCGCAACGATGTCCGCGAGCTTGCGACCCGCGAGGCAATCCATCGCGATGATGGCGCCCTCCGGGACGAAGTCTAGCGCCGACTCCTCCCGCACACGGTTTTCGATACCGACCGAGCGGAACATCTCCAGCGTGCGCATATGGAAGAATGCCGCGCGGGGCAGGGGCGAACTCGAGTGCAGACGCTCGATGGTCACCGAGCGAATTCCCTGGTGAGCGAGGAATGTTGCGGCCGATAAGCCGACCAAACCTCCGCCTGCGATCAGAACGGGAGCTTCGTCCGACATGGCGCTCAGCCTACTACAATGCAAACGGCAGGGCAGGTGGGCGCCGCCGCGCGCGAACGGACCGGCTCGTTGGTCAAGGTGAACGATACGTCACCGGCGCACCCTGGCCTGTACCTCGTGGCGCCGCCCCCTTTTTATGATCCAGGCGTTGTGCGGCAGCCGGTAAATGTAACCCCCGCCTCGGTGCCGGCCGTCACGACACCAGTCACAGGCGGAGATAAGTCCGCGGTGGTTGCGCCGCGAGTGTTATGCGTCACAATTGAGGTAGTACAAAGACGACACTTCGGTCGTCGACATATAGTTAGATCGCTGCGATGAGGCTCACTACCCTGTGAAGAACCTGGCCAACTTGCTGCTCACGGCGGTCGTTCTCATTGCGGTATGGGGCTTCTACTCCAGATTTCATCACCACATGACTCATCCGGCGTCGCCTGCACTTCCCTTGCAGCAGAGCCAGGACGCCTCGGGCGCCGATAGGTCGGGCGCTCCGCAGCCGCCATTTCGCTGTGATGGACGTACTTACTGCTCTCAAATGAGATCCTGTGCTGAGGCGAAGTACTTTCTCGCAAACTGTCCGGCCGTGAACATGGACGGAGACCATGACGGGATACCGTGTGAGTCTCAGTGGTGCCCAAATGGCTAGCAGCGATCTAACCAACGCTTGGAGTGGCCGTGATGTTAAGTAGGGAACGCGACGGCCGCTCAAGCTCATCGTTAGAAGTCGGCTGGTACGCTGTCGACCCGAAGGCACCCCCATGAAAACTCACCTTGCTATTGGGTTCACTATTTTTGGATTAGCCTTCGCGATAGGGCTTTGGAGCGCGAACGTCTCTGCGAGGTCCTCATCCGACAAGGTTAGAGAGGAAATTCGCGCACTGGAAACGGCGAGGAACGAGGCCATTGTGCATGGCGACGCCGCCGCGCTCGAGCGCATGACGAGCGACGACTATACGTTCATCACTTTGCGTGGCGAACTGCGGACTAAGGCGGAGATCGTAAAAGGGTTCTCTACCGGTACATTTAAGTACGGGTCTCGGGAGATTTCCGATCTGAACATTCGAGTCTACGGAAACACTGCCGTCGTAACCGGTCGCTCGACTCAAAAAGGAACGGAAAATGGTAAGGACTACAGCGGGGACTACCGATTCACTCGCATGTATGTCAAGCAGAATGGACGCTGGTTGACAGTGGCATTGCAGGCGACTCTGGTCGAACCCTAACCTCTGGGGACGCACCGTATGTCTGCTGCATCGGTCCAGCCGACTCCTAACAATCACTGCGATCCGTGACGCGCTCGTGGTGGCGCGCCGCGAGCGCGCTTCGCTATTTTGCGCTCGCGTTGCGCTGGATACGCCTGCACGCGGCCGCTCAGCTTCACCGTTAGGCGCCACGAACGCCACGACTGCAAAAGTAAGGAGGCAGCGTGCAAACACACTGGTTTTACACCGTTTGGCCGTTCATAGGGGTGGGCGGGGCGATCGTGATGGTCGCCATCCTGCTGCTGACCGACACATTCCGTGGCAATACCTCAGTAGCGCGCTGGCGTGATCCAGTGTGGCTGGCGTGGCTCGCCGTACCGCTCTACTGGGTGCATCAGTTCGAGGAATACAGCCTCCCGGTGCTGGGCTTTGACTACTCAATCCAAGAAATGATCTGCCAGAAGATTGGCTTTCCACCGTATCCGGACTGTCCGATTCCCCTTGCCTTCTACCCGGTGGTGAACATCGCTCTCATGTGGTTCGGGGCGCCGCTAGCGGCGTACCTCTGCCGGCGCAATGTCCTCATCGGCCTCAGCTTCTGGGGATTGCTCTTCGCCAACGGACTTGTGCACACCGCGGGCGGGGTCGCGCAGGGCGGTTACAACACCGGCCTATGGAGCGCCGCCTTCTTGTTTGTTCCGTTGTCCCTCTGGGTCATTTACGCCTGCGCGATTCGCGGGCCGTACAGCGGCAGGGTCGTGGGCGTGGCGTACGCGGCCGGAGCCCTCACCCATGTCTTGCTTTTCACGGGCTACGGGTTTTTCAAGGCCGGGGTGATCGGCAGTGCGGGCCTGCTGGTCTTTGCTGCCGTGATCGGTATCGCGCCAATCATCTTGGCGGCCCTTGGAAGCCGGTTCTTCAAGCCTGAGTTGCTGCGGCCAGTTCCGGCGCTGAAGGCGACCGCGTAGCAGTTCGGGCGCGCGCCCATGTCGCCTAACGCTTCCATCGAGCGGACGTCCTCCGGCAAGCTTCGCTTGCCTGGCGCCGCCGCTCATGTCAAACGTTAGGCATCAAGAATTTGGCGAGCTAGCTCCATGGTGTTTCCCCTCCAAGGCGGGTGTGATTGCGGTGCGGTTCGGTACCGAATCGAAACCGCGCCGATGTTTGTTCATTGTTGTCACTGCCGCTGGTGCCAACGGGAGAGCGGCGCATCATTTGCCCTCAACGCAATGATCGAAAGTGATCGCGTTACTACATTAGGCGTCAAACCAGAGCTGGTGGATACGCCTTCTCACAGCGGACGTGGACAGCAAATTGCCAGATGCAAAACCTGTCGAGTTGCATTGTGGAGTCATTACTCTAGTGCCGGTCCGCTAGTGACCTTTGTGCGCGTAGGCACGCTCGACAATCCTGATGTGTTGCCACCAGACATACACATCTTCACGGAATCGAAGCAACGCTGGGTCGTGTTGCCGCCGAATGTGCCTGTCGTCCCCGTCTACTACGATCGGCAGAAGTATTGGCCCCAAGATAGCCTACTGCGGTGGCGAGCGTTGCTGCCACTCATTGAGGAGTATCAAAGATCAAATCGGAAATCCGACGCCTAACACTTGGCGATGCGGTGAACGCCGCGCGCCGCCGGCGCTGGGGAGGATTGTGCGCCCGCGACGCTCCGGTCAGGGCGGTGGGCGGCCGCTCCAGCTCATCTTTGGGCGTCACCGCAATAACGCGGTGGCCTTACACTGCATCGAAAGGAGTGCCACATGATCGGTGTATTCGTGACCTTTCGCTACGGAGACAACTTCGACGAGCGAGCCGTGCAGGCGATCGCTGAGACCGCACGAGTGCGGTTTGAAGGAATGCCGGGCCTCCGCTCAAAGGCCTTCACGCTCAATTCCGGAAAGCGCGAGGCCACAAACTTCTACGTTTGGGATTCAGAGGACGCAGCCAAAGCGTTCTTCACTGATCAGTTACTCGAACGGGTGACCGGCCTCTACGGAGTACGCCCCAGCGTGGAGTTCGTGCAGATTGCCACACTCGTGGAGAACACCCGGGCGTGATGTGGTCCGGGGATAACGCCAGCCGGTCGTTGCACCGAACTCGCTCAGGCGGGCTCGCCCGCCTGAACGGACCGAAGAATTCTGACCGTAGGCAACCCCATGGAACGCGTGAATCGTTAGATTGCTTCTGAACACTCAGAGGTCACCGTGAAGAAACTACTCGCCGTCATCGCCATCTGTGTCATTGCGTGGAGTGTGGTGACTGCGGCGGCCGGCCCTCAAGCGCGCTCTTAGGCCTGGCGTTTGATCCTGAGGTTCAACGATGCCATTGCTCTTCTCGTACGGCACGCTGCAACAGTCAAACGTTCAACTCGCGACCTTTGGTCGCGAGCTCCCAGGCACACCGGATTCACTGGTGGGCTATAGGCGGTCCATGGTCCTAATTAACGATCCAGAGGCGGTCCGTACCAGCGGCAAGACACACCACCCCATCGTCAGGTATACCGGCGACGCCAATGCCCGAGTCCCCGGCACTGTCTTCGAAATCACGGCACAGGAATTGGAGTGCGCGGATCGGTACGAGGTCTCCGCATATAAGCGGGTCGCCGCCCCGTTGTCATCCGGGCGCACCGCATGGGTGTACGTTGACGCAAAATGCGCACCACCGACGTGAGCCATTCATGTCGCCAGATCTGAGCAATGGATAGGGACGCGTGACGCCGCCTAACAGTCGCCGGAGCGGCCCATGAGAGGCTGGTGGCGCGCCGCGAGCGCGCTATATGATTTTGCGCTCGCAACGCGCCGGCCCCCTCGGCGTGCGGCTCACCTCCATCGCTAGACACCGAGCGTGGCGCGCTTTGGAATCCTTATCGCTTCGTTTGTTGCTGGGGTGGCAGCAGCGCTGCTTGCTATATATGTCGCGCTTCGCTTCGCACCGGACACCATCATGGCAGATGACATGGTGGATGCCTTGGCGGTCGCGGCAGATGCACCGCTGTCGCAATTTACCCCCGGCTCCGCTGTCTACATTAAGACCGACATTGGCCCGGCACTTCTGGAGAAGTTAGCGCCTCGATATCCTTCCCTGCGGTTACTTCTATACTCGTTACGCCCAGAAGAGAGTGGTTGCGCTCCCGGTCAGACCGTCCCGTGTCAGCGCAACGATTTCCTGAAGCTTGAGGTGCTGACGGCTCCGACGCCCCGCACAATGTTGGTAGCATTTGGGACGTCTAGAACGTTCGGTCAGGTTCTCTTGTTAAAATTCGGGGGGCATTGGCGAATTGTGGTAGGTAGCCTCCATGTGGTGTAGCAGGACGGCGTCCAGCAAACGCTTGGAGCGGACCGTGAGACCTCATGCGACGCGCCTTGAGCGCCGGGACTATCGTGCGCGCAGCGTGCGCGATCTGCTGCCGCAGGCGACCGCTTAGGCTTTATCCCATGGACAATCGCGCCAACAGGCTTATACGATTTCCGAGTGCTGTCGCTCGAGACCCCGCTATTGATGCGTGGTTTGACAGTAGACGTCCTGAGCTCGGTGCCATTGCACGAGAGTGGTTCCTTCGGATGCGGAGATGTGGTGTCGATGTTCGGGAGCTGCTCCATGACGGACACCCCACCGCGTGCGTGGGCGATGCAGCGTTCGCGTATACCAATGTGTTCACGGCTCACGTCAATGTTGGGTTCTTTCAGGGCGCGACACTGCCTGATCCGGCGGGGTTGCTGCAAGGAGATGGGAAATACATGCGTCACGTGAAGCTGAAGCCCGATACGGCTGTGGATGTCGCATCATTGGAGACTCTGATCACCGCAGCGTATCTGGACATCAGGACGCGGTTAGCGGGTGCCTAATCAATGAAGTGCTCATGCCTGATGTTTGCGGCGGTGCCGGCCAACAGTAGGTGGGGGGCTCCGTGAACGGTAGGTGGCTACGCGTCGCGTGCGCTGGCAGGCAGTGTGCGACCGCGGCGCTCGTCGAAACCCCCTGGGCGGCACCTTTGCACCCTCCCGGCGCCATTCGGGGGCCGGGGGCGCTCTCCATCTCTCGAGTTTGCGGGCAGTTACCGCCCTGTGGGAGCGATCCGGGTCCGCTCGCATTTGACATTCGCCGACCGGGGACTAATGTAAGCCAGTGCTTCGCCCGGAGCTGGCGGCAGTCCCCAGGCTACCGTCGCATGGGAAGCGTTCAAAATGAGGGATTGGTCATGAAGGAACGGACCATCCAGCGCGGGAACCTTACGCAGCTCGGCCGGCGAGTAGATCTCGACGTCGAGCCACCTGAAACCGCAGCCCCAAGCGGAATCGAGGTTCAGGAAGAACAATGGGGAGCGATCGCCGTGCAGCGCGTGTACAAGATGCGCTGCGAGTGTGGCCGCTCATGGTTCGAACTCGAGCTCCCGCAGTTCATCAGGTGCCCGGCCTGCCACAGGCTCGCTCTCATCTCCGAGTAACGCGGGTAGCGCAGAGTATTCCCGCGCTTCAGTGACTTCTTTGGCGTTGAATCCGCGGCGGGCGGCAAGTGACGCTCAGCTCGGCTGCCCCGGCTCTTCTGCCGGCACCTACACTCTCGTGTTGATGCGGCAGTGACTGAAGGGTGCGCCGCCGCCGGAGCGGCGTGGGAGCGGGAGCCGCCATGCTCGCGGATCGTCCGCTCCCACGCTGACACCGCCTATTTCGGTTCGCCGCAGTCCCGCCGCCGCATCACTACGCGGCGGTTCTGTACGCGGCCTTCCTCCGTCGCATTGTCTGCGATCGGGTTCATCTCACCGTAGCCGACTACCGTCATGCGCTCGTCACCGACGCCCTTCGACAGCAGGTAGTCACGCACGGTCGTCGCGCGTTGCTCGGACAGTTTGTGGTTGTAGTCAGGCTTGCCGGTTGCATCCGTGTAGCCCTCGATCGTGCCGCTGACCCAGTGCAGTCGCTGCAGCGTCTCAGCCGCCTTGTCGAGCCGTGCCTTGTCCGCATCCGCCAGCTCGGCGGAGTCGGACTTGAACTGCAACTGCACGGTCAGTTCGCACGGACAACCCATGGGTCCCACGCGTACCCCGGGGGGCACGTCGGAGCACGCAGCCGGCGAGGCCGGCGTGGACGCGGGTGGGGGAGTGGGTGGCGGAGCCGGTGTGGCCGCGACAGGCGCTGCGGGTTCCGGCTGCTTCGGTTGACATGCTGCGAGCAACACCACGAGCCCGACCGAGAAAAACCACAATTTATTGAAACTCATTTCGATCCCTCCCGCCGCTCATCTCTTTGATGCGGATCAAATGCCAGGTCAACCGCAGCACCGCACGAATCGACTCCTCAGTCGTGTCGACGGCGCTCTTTGCCGAGCGGCCCGCATCTTCGGCAACCTTGACCGTGGCTCTAGCTCACACAGAAGCCGGCAAGGAGTAAAGACGCCGGGCCGCCACGCCCGCCCGGTGAACCGCCTGGCAGTCCTACTTAACGGGTTCGTAGGAGAATTTCTGACCAGCGAGGGAAGCCTCGTACATCAGCCCGCCCTTCGCGATCGTGAACACCGCCGTGCCCTTATGATACTTACCAGCGGTACCTGCGCTGCTCTCCCCGCCGCCGCTGCTGGCGCTCGCCGTCGCACCGGTAGTCCCCACCGAACCGGACGCACCTGACTTGATCGCCACGGCACTCACCCCGGCGCCGAACTCGAAATTGCCGCTGGTGAATTGGTCGAGAGCGGCCTTGTTCTCAAAGAAGATGATCTGACTGAACGCCTGACCGCCGGCCTGCAATCCGACGCTCACCTGCGTCATTGCGGTATCGCCGATGTGCTTGCCCTTTTCGTAAACCCGGCCTTTGCCGTGCGCGGCACCGACCCCCAGACCGCCTTTGGCGATCGAGGGGAAGATCGCGTAACCGTAGCTGTCTTTGAAGAATGCGGCGCTTTCACCGGCCTTCTTGAACACATCGATCGCATCGGAATAGTCATCTGCCCACGCCAACGAGCCGGCGACCATCATCACAGCCAAGACCAACATTGTGAGTTTCTTTATCACGGCCCTTTCTCCTTCTGTAGTGCCGGCAGCGGCTGCCGATATGTTAGTTACAAGTTTCGAAGTCCCAATTGGCTGAATCGTCAAGCAGGACTTTCCGAAGGGTGATGGCGGGGCGCATGTCTGATCCCGCCGGCGCAATCGTTGATTGAACGTAATAATGACACGAGCGAGAGTTTCGCGCGCGCCTGCGCGCGCGAAATTCCACCCAGGCGAGTCGCGCGCGAGCGTGTGAAGTTGGAAGCGCCTGCCGAGGCTGCGCATTGCCCTGGAGCGCCCGGCCTGACGCAAACACCGCCCGCATGTGAGAGGATCGGGATCCTGCCTCGCTTGGCCTGCAACTAGACCATAGCGATCCGACACGGGATGGTGGCGTGGGCGAGCGCCTATCCGTAACAATTACAGCGAGTTCCCGTGGCAGTTCGTCTCGTAACTGAATGAGCGTCACTTTTTAGTGCGGTGCACACCGGATCAGCGGCGCTCGTCCGTGGTGCCTCCTCGAGGATGCTGCGTGCGCACAACGTCCGAGCCCCACAACCGATCCAACCAACAATGCGAGTCCACTGTTTCGCTGCGTATCCGTCCGGTCTCGAGCCGCTCACGATGGCCAGGACCTCGGCATCGAACCCCAACAAGGCATGGAAGCCGGCGGATGCCCGTTGCCGCACTGGCGCGCTTCACAAATGCGTGATGCCAGATTCGACCATGAGCGAGACCGCAACGGTCGCGGCACGTCCGACGAAGTCACGTCGCACTGACTTGAGCTCGAGCTTCGAAGGCTGCTTGCACCGCTGAGCGCCGCACGCTGCGCTGCTCGTCCGTGAACTGGCAGAAAGTTAGTCACAAAAGCTTAGTCATCGAGCACTGCAGCGGTGCCATAATCCCCCGCGCTGAGGTGGATCGCGCAGCGGATTTGTCGCCCGCTGCGGCCCTAGTCACAGCGGGGCGGATCTTCAGCGGAATTTAAAGGCATTACCAGGATCGCAGAGCGTCGCACCTCGTGGGGCGGAAACGCACGGAGCCGCATTTCTCTCGCTCAGGCGCACTCACCGCGCGCCACTCCACCGGCCGGCCTGGCCGCAGCGCTGCCATCTCGCGCCAATTACCGAGCGATCCATCGCGAGCATCATGGAACCCGCATCGAGTGGGAAGGAGTTCGAAATGAGCACAGCCCCCAGCCCTCGTCACAATCATCTCAAGCAGAAAATTCCAGTTGGCAAGGTTCCAGTCGGGAAAAAGGCTGCGCCTAAGGAGGAGAAGATGAACGAGGAGAAGATGAACGAGATCGCCCGGTCCGCAGGAAGATTCTTCGCATTCACCATCGATGCGAGTACCGCGCAAGTCGTCAAGCTCGAAACCCTCGATGCCAGCGGCGCGCGGCGCGAACTCTCTGATGAGGAACAGGCGAGCCTGGTGCAGGCGGCGTCCGAGGAAGGCCTCGAGGAATTCGTCGAGAAGGCGTTCGAGGCCGGCATCGCCTGCGTGCTTGGCGAGGACGAGCGGCAGCACAAGACCGACGAGCCTGCCGAGGAGGCGGAGCTGCGGCACCTGCTGCTGACGCCACTGCTCGAGCACAGCCCGGTGAAGCGCCTGATGCAGCGCGAAGCTCTGAACCGGGCGATTCTGGGGACGTTGCTGCAACGTGCGATGAAGAAGTCACCGGCGGACGCCGAGGGCGCGCCCACTGCGGGGCCGCAACCGGATCGTGCTGCGCCCGCCCGTGCAAACTGACGAGCTCAGGAGGACTTATGAGCGAATCCGAGGAACTTGCGCGGCTTGCCACGGGCGGCCGCGCGCTGCGTCGCCGGCGACTGAGCCGCGCACTGCTTGCCCGCCTCATCGGTGACCGATACGCGGCGGAGGACGAGGACTTCGAGGGTGAAGAAGGCGGAGGCGAAGAGGAGGGGCGGCGCATCATGCGCCTGCTGATTGGCAGTCGCCTGCTGCGTCGCCGTCGTTTGCGCAACCTGCTGCTCGCGCACCTGCTGCGCGAGCGCGGTGAGGCCGGCGAGGAGGACGACGCTGAGGAGGGTGGGAGCGAGGAGGATCCCGACAAGGAACGGCGCATCGTGCGCCTGCTGATCGGCAGTCGCCTGCTGCGTCGCCGTCGCTTGCGCAACCTCTTGCTCGCGCATCTGCTGCGCGAGCGTGGCGAAGCGGAGGAGGCGGAGGAAGACGAGGATGAGGGCGAAGAGGCGTCCGGCGAGGAGGGCCCCGGGAAGGAGCGCAGGCTCGTGCGCCTGCTGATCGGCAGCCGCCTCCTGCGCCGCCGACGCCTGCGTCGCATGCTGCTCGCACACCTGCTGCGCACGCGCGACGAAGCGGAGGAAGAGGAGGATGAGGGCGAGGAGGCATCCGGCGAGGAGGGCCCCGGCAAGGAGCGCAGGCTCGTGCGCCTGCTGATCGGCAGCCGCCTCCTGCGCCGCCGACGCCTGCGTCGCATGCTGCTCGCACACCTGCTGCGCGCCCGCGGCGAAGCGCAGGAAGAGGGGGATGAAGACGAGAGCGAGGACGAGCTTGCCGAGGGCGGTGACGGGGACCACCGCCTCATGCGGCTGCTGATCGGCAGCCGCCTTCTGCGTCGCCGGCGCGCCCGTCGCATGTTGCTCGCGCATCTGCTCCGTGAGCGATCCGGGGCGGAGGAGGAAGAGGACGAGGGTGAGGGCGAGGCCGAGGACGAGCTCGGCGAAGGGGGCGACAGTGAGCGGCGCCTCATGCGGCTGCTGATCGGCAGCCGTATCCTCCAGCGCCGCCGCGTTCGTCGCACGCTGCTCGCGCACCTGCTGCGCGAGCGTGGCGAGGCCGAAGGGGATGAGGACGAGGGTGAGGATGAGTTCGGCGAAGGCGGTGACAAGGAACATCACCTGCTACGCCTGCTCGGCGGCCAGGGAATACGGCAGCGCAGTCGCGCCCGCCGGCTGCTGATGGCGCACCTGCTGCGCGAGCGCGAAGAGGCATGAAGAAGTTCCGGGCGCAGAAGGTGTAGCGTTGTAGCGGCCGGAGGTGACCCCCCTTCCGGCCGCTTTTTTAACCATCGGCCTGAACACCGTGCCGCAGATCGCGGCCGCGCCCGGCACCCGCCAACAGCTCCCGCGTAACGTTGCAAGTCGCTGACCGGAAGACCGGGGCCCCAAACTCAGTGATCACAAGCGCTGCAGGCCGGCCACCGACATCGCGGTGTGGCCTTTTGGACAATCTGGCCCTACTCTGCGGGGCTTCGCGTTATCGCAGCACGGATGCTGCGATGCATAATCCTTCAGTGCTCCATTGGGGATTCCGTAACCGGGCTGCCGTCTATGAATTTAGTGTTAGTACCTGTCGGACTCTTCATCGGGCTGGTCGTTTGTCTGGAAATCGGCTATCGCCTCGGTGCGCGGCGACGCCAGGCCGTCCCCAACGCTCATGAAGGCTTTGGCGCCATCGAAGCGGCCGTATTTGGACTCTTTGGCCTGCTGATGTCACTCACCTTCTTCGGCGCCGCCTCCAGACTGGACGCGCGTCGCCAGCTCATCGTCCAGGAGGCGAATGCCATCGCCAGCGCCTATATGCGTGTAGATCTGCTCCCGAGCGCGGAGCAGCCGGAAGTCCGCCGTCTGTTCCGCGAATATCTGGATGAGCGGGTGCGCATTTCGGAAATGCCTAATGAAGCGGCTGTTTTGCAGGAAATGCACAAGGCGGCGAAGGTGCAACAGGCAATCTGGTCCCGGGCGACCACCGCCACCAGTCAGGGCGTCCCGGGCGCGATCCTGCTGGTTCCGGCCGTAAATCAGATGTTCGAAATCGCCAGTACGAAAGCAATTGCGGTCCAGACACATTTACCTAAGCTCGTCTTTGAATTCCTGATCGCCGTGGCACTCCTGAGCGGCTTGATCGCTGGCTTTGGAATGGCCAGAGGTGAGCGCAACTGGGTATCAGCCCTCCCCTACGCTTTGGTAGTGGCCCTGACCATGTACGTGATGCTCGACATGGAATACCCGCGAGCCGGCCTTATCCGCATAGGTGCGGCAGACCTCGCCATGGCCACCCTGCGAGACTCAATTCAGTGACTGCAGGGGCGTGCAGCATTGGGCTTCGCTGTACGGGACATCCTCAGGAACATTTCCCGCCTTCGCGACAGACCCTGACCAATGTGTCCACACGCGAATCTCGGCGCCTGCAGCAAGCGCGCAACGCAGGACGTGCGGTCGCGCTGCTCGCTTTCACGCGTATACTCAAAGCGGGCTTCCCACCATAGCGAGCACACCTTGAGCACCGGCGAGCGCTACCAGTTGCAGAGGAAATATCTATCCGTCGCGCCGTTGCTGTTGCTCACCGTCACTGTCGGGCTTGCCGGATGCGCAGGCGTTTCGGTGAAAAGCGCGTGGCAGGACGGGGTGCCCCGCAATCAGACCTTTACGAAGGTACTCGTCGTTGGCGTCAGCCCGGACTTCAACCGTAGATGCGCGTTCGAGTCCACCTTTGTCTCCCAGCTCAGGAGCGCCTCAACGACGGTGGTGTCGAGCTGCGACGCGATGAACTCAAAGGAACAGCTGACCCGCGAGAACATCGAGCGCGTGGTCGCATCCGTCCATGCGGACGCCGTGCTTGCCACGCGTCTGGTCTCCGCGACCACCGGCCAGCGGGAAGGCGGTAGCTGGGACACGCGCGGCGACTCCCTGTACAAGGCCACGGATTATGGCTACGGCGCTTACGGCATGCCGGTGACCTACGTAGAGTTCGAAACGGCGCCGCCGCTGACGACGCTCACAAGTTCGATTCACGTGGTCACGAGGCTTTACGAGACGCGTGGCGCGACGCTGGTCTACACCCTCGACACAATGACGAAGGCCCAGGAAATCGATTCCACGCAAGCGACTCTCATGACGATCACGGCGCCCACAGCGGATCGCCTGAGGCGGGACGGATTGATCCGCTAAGTCTTCCGCGGTGATTGGAGCCGCGGCCCCGGGAACCGCATTGACGAGCGCCTGAGCGGGCGGAAATTCTGTGCCGGTGAACTTGCGCCGGACTTGGCCGCCCGACAGCATCGGCGCAGATGCCGGCTCCAAGAGCCCAACTTCTTGTGTGAAGTCCCAGAACTAAGGTGACATTCTGGCTCCCTTCTCGAACCAGGAGAGAGCCCATGAACAAGAACGAACAGAACCGAGTGGTTGCCTGGCGTTTGAAGCTGTTGCGGCAAGCCAGTGACATGCCCAGGAGCGTCGCCCAGACCTGTCGACACTTTGGCCTTTCTCGCAAAACCTTTTACAAATGGAGAGCCAGATACAAGAGTCACGGTGAGGCCGGCTTATGCGACCGACCGCGAGTCCCGCAGCACTTTCCGAAGGCCACGCCCCGTGTGGTGATCTCCAAGATCCTGTACCTACGGGATCGTTATCACTTTGGACCCGGCAGGACCGCCAGCTATTTGCAGCGCTTTCATCATCTGACGGTGGCACGCTCCACGGTACATCGCATTCTGATCCGTTACGGGATGAACCGGCTACCGGCCAACCAGAAGCGTCGGCCGACAGGCCGGCCCTGGAAGCGATACGAGAAGCCACAGCCCGGGCACCGCGTACAAGTGGATGTGAAGTTCCTCGAGCGGATCGCAGGCTCTAGAAAGCGCCTCTATCAGTTCACAGCCATCGACGACTGTACGCGTATTCGGGTGCTCAAGATCTACGATGCCTGCAACCAAACCGCAGCCATCCGCTTCGTGGACGAGGTCATCCGGCGGCTCCCCTTCAGGGTGCTGGTTATCCAGACCGACAACGGCGCCGAGTTCCAGTCTCACTTCCACTGGCACCTCGAGGAGCATGACATCCGCCATGTCTATATCCGACCCAGGACGCCCCACTTGAACGGCAAGGTCGAGCGCTCACACCGGGTGGACGAACAAGAGTTCTACCAGCTGTTGGATAAAGGCGGCATCGCCGACGATATCCATCTGTTCAATGACAAGCTTCGCGAATGGGAGGACTACTACAATTATCATCGGCCCCACGGAGCCCTCGATGGGCAGACCCCCTACGAGCGGCTCTTGACAAAGAAAGATCCTGCCAGCGTGTCACCGAAGTCCTGAGACCTTACAGATTTAACTGGTCGGGGTGACAGGATTTGAACCTGCGACTCCTACGTCCCGAAGGTAACGCCGAGGCATTCAATCTCCGAGGTTCCTGCGCCACCAGCACGCAATAAGGACCTTGCCCCCAACAAACCGCCTCCTGCGTGCAAACCCTTGCAGGTAATCAGGGAGCCTGGTCAGACGGAGGAGGCAATGCTTGCGAAGCCCCTGTTACGCGCTACCGTGAAGGTTGCCACTTCGGTCCAGACTTTCGATAGGTCGTTTGGTGAGCTTGATCTAACTGGATTGGTCGGAGGCCTATCCACTCAAGTTGACGCAGTTCTTGGAGGAGATCTTGGGCGGGCGGAAGAAATGCTGCTCATGCAGGCTCAGACGCTTGAAACCAATAATCTGAGCTACCTTGAGGCCTCGGAAACCTATATGCGTCTAGGGCTGAGGCCACAAAGCCAGTGTCGTGCCACGCTCGAGACGCTAGGTCTCATCAAGAACCCCGCAACCGTGGTCTTTGTCCAGTCAATAAATGACGTGACTAGGGCTCCAACTAGACCGGTGCCGTGGCGCAAGTATGCGACGTCTATGAGTGAATCCTAGGCCAATGCCCGCGAGTGCCATTAACAGGGAACCGCCATCACATTGAAATGTGTGACGCGCATCTCAATCGCTGGCGCCCTTGGTGCTTACCCTCAGTCCCGGAGGGGATGCGCAATGGACAAGAAAAAGATCGTGCTGATTTCCGGCTTAGTGCTTGCACTCGCAGCGCTTCCAACATTAGCTGTCGACCCAAATCCTTTTGTCTCGGATCGCATTGATGCGCAGCTTATTGTTGCGTGCTTTGGCGCTATTTCTGCAATCGTCCTAAGACCAATGATCAAGAACCGACGGCAGCGCTGGCGCAATCGGGGCGTTGCTAAGAGGCTTGATTCTAGGCCTACGCGACCCACTCAACATTCCTGATAGCGATCCAAGAACGATGACGGGGGTTTCAAACATGCGCAGTGTACGTGCGATCAAAGGTTGGCCTCTAAATATTCTTGAGGCAAGAATGCGCAAGGTCGGTAATCGCCGATTGACTGACGCTGATCGCCGGGCACTTGCCTTCGACTTTCTAGAGGGCAGGCTCAGAATGCGGGACCAAACTAACGTGGACGACCCGCCAACGTTCGCGAATAGATGGTTAGTTTGAAAATCCAGCGACCCGTCCAATCACGGGAGGGTCCGCAAGCTGATGCGCGTGGCAGCGCGCTGCTCCTCAGCGCAAGGTGAAGGCGCGGGCGCGGCACCGGCTACCAGGTGCGCCCGGGTTACGAACTCAATGCGACATTCGAGGGAAGTGCTTTTTGAATTGCTCCGACACCCTCTTCTAGCGCGCGGATCATTCCTTTTGCGAGATTGGGACTGAGCTTCCGGGACAGCACAGTGATCGTGTCAATGATTTGTAGATCAATGAGCAGCTCCCTGCTGACTCCCTCGATTTCGAGCATATCAATCGGACCAGGGTCAGGTCTGTTGCGACGCCATATGAAGGCCGGGTACTCAAGCCAAACGACACAGAATTTGTGCTTATGCCCGTCGGGGAACGTGTATTCAAAACATCGCTTCGGGAATCCGCTGTCGTCGCCAATGACAAGCGCACTCATGGGACACCTCCAGACCTATTGCGCCGAGAAGCTGGCACAAATGTTATTGTCTGAAGGCTCCAGACCATCTCAGGCCACTTAGCGGGCGGGAAGCAAGGAGACCAACGTCGTCGCAAAGTTCTTGGAAGCGCGGGCGCTGCACGGGACCGTCAAGGTCCCTTTATTCCTCCAGAAGTTCGGATGATTTCCCTCAATAGTCCCGCTGGGAAAGCATCTCAATCTGAACCCGCAGATCACCGGCAACGTTGGCTTGTACTACTGCTGCTACAAGCTCTCCTTACTTTGGAACGTTATGCCCACAGCAAGGAACGCCCGTGGAGTAGACATCATCGCGTACAGCGGCGACGCGTCGCGCTTTATCGGCGTCCAAGTGAAAGCGCTTAGTAAGCGCAGCCCCGTGCCGCTCGGTTTGTCACTCGAGAAGTGCATGGGTGACTTCTGGATCATCGTCAGCAAAGCCGTGGCCGAATCGCCCCTGACCTATGTCCTCACACCTTCTGAGGTGCGAGCGCATGCCACCGCGGGGAGAAAGACGGTCGAGTGACTTATTGGCTGCAACCACGCAGTTACGAACAATCACAATTCAAGGACGCCTGGAACCGCATCAGGCATGGTGGCCTTGAGGCTGAATCGTCCGCCGCGGGAGCGGAAGCGGGATATGAGGCCAAAGTCATCCCGCTTGTGCTTCTGTTGTGCTTCCGGCGAAAGATCTGACCACATGGCGGAAGGACCTGCGGATCGTATTCGCAAGCAACACGCTGATTTATAAGATTATTAGATGGTCGGGGTGACAGGATTTGAACCTGCGACTCCTACGTCCCGAACGTAGTGCTCTACCAGGCTGAGCTACACCCCGAAGCGACGACCCGACGAGCCAAGGCAGGGGCGGCGGCGGGCCGCGCAGTGTACTCAACCGGCCCGCCGCCATCAAATGTGGCGTTTTTGCCTAGCTGCCGGTTTTCTGCACCACTACCTGGCCCAGGTGCATGACGAACACGGGATGCTCGGTGGCGTGGATGTCCTTGAGGACATTGCCCGGTACCGCCACCACGTCGGCCGTCTTGCCGGCGCCAAGCGTGCCGAGCTCCGCCTCGAGTCCGAGCAGCTTCGCGGCATCGCGCGTACCGGCGAGCAGCGCCGCCGCGGGTGCCATGCCCTGGTCGGCCATCAGGCCGAATTCCATGGCGTTCATGCCGTGCGGGTAGACGCCCGCATCGGTACCGAAGGCGATCTTCACGCCCAGGCGCAACGCGGTCTTGAACATCTTGTCGTGCGCGGCGGCCGCAGCGCGCGCCTTGGCGGCGATGTTGGGCGGGAAGGTATCGGCCTCCTTGTTCACCCAGTACACCGCGCTGCGCGTGGGCACGAGCCACACGCCCTTGGCCTTCATCATCTTCAGCGTGTCCTCGGTGAGGAAGCTGCCGTGCTCGATGGAGTCCACCCCGGCGGCGATCGCCAGGCGTGCCGCGGTGTCGCCGTGGCAGTGGGCCGCGACCTTGCGGTTCCAGGTATGCGCCTCGGTGACGATGGCCGAGAGTTCCGCCGGGGTGAGCTGCGGCACGTCCACCGGGTCGGACTCGGAGAGCACGCCGCCGCTGGCGGCGATCTTGATGACATCCGCGCCCCACTTCATCTGGTAGCGCACCGCCTCACGGCACGACTCCGGTCCGCTGCAGATGCCCTCGATCGGGCCCTCCGGCTTGATGCGCTCGGGCGGAAAGGGGGAGTCATCCATGTGCCCGCCGGGGGAGCCGATGCCGTGCACGGCCGTGAGGATGCGCGGCCCGGAGGCCACCCCGGCGTTGATCGCGTTGCGCAGGCCGATATCGACGAAATCCGCGGCGCCGACGTTGCGCACGGTGGTGAAGCCGGCTTCGAGCGTGCGCCGCGCGTACATCGCAGCATAGAGCGCCTGCTCGGCGGGGAAGCGCATGAGCTTGTTGTAGACGCCGCGGTAGTAGTCCTTCGTGATCTCGGTCGTCAGGTGGGTGTGGGCATCGATGAAGCCGGGCAGCAGCGTCGCATCGCCGAGGTCGATCACGCGCGCGCCGGGCGGGGCCGGGCCGCCGACTGCCAGGATCTTGTCACCCTGTACCACGACGATGGTGCCGTCCTTGAGTGCCGTGCCGGTGCCATCGAACACGTGGGCGGCCTTGAGGACGATGGTCTGCGGGGCGGCTGCCGGCGCGGCCGGGGCGGCCGCGGCGGTGGCGATGAGCAGCGAGGTGGCCACAGTCAGGAGCGCGGCAAGGCGCGACGCGTAGGCGTGAGTGGTCTTCGTCATGAGTACGTCCGTTGCGTTGGGGTGGCGCAGTCTAGGGGGAGCGTGCGGCGCGGAGCAATGCCGCCGGCGGACGTTCCCGCGATAAACTAGCCTGGTCCGGACACAGGGGGACCCATGCGCGGATGGCTGTTGTTGGCGGCGATGCTCATCTGCCCCGCTGCCGTAGCGGATTTGTTCACTGCGAACCTCGCTTATCAGAAGGGTGACTACGAGCGAGCTGCGCACGACTATCGCGAACTCGCCGAACTAGGCCAGCCTCTGGCTCAGTACAACCTCGCTGTCATGTACCTCAACGGTCAGGGGCTGCGCGAGAGCGAGCTGAATGCCTACGTGTGGGCCTCGCTTTCCGCCGAGAATGGATACCCGGCGGCCAAAGCGCTGGCGGATCAACTACGGCCGCAACTGGCGCCGGGTTCCGAGAAACTGGCGGCAGAGATCGCGGCCCCGTTCAGCCGTGCGTCGTTGGACGCGCGCTTGCTGCCACAACTGGAGGACGACGTCGAGCGCGAGGCCCGCTGTCGCAGCGACAAGCACCAGGTGGAGCTCGCCGGCCGCTACCCGCGCGCGGCCCTCGCCACGGGTCAGCAGGGCAGCGTGGTTGTCCGATACACGCTGATGCCGGATGGCAGCAGCCGCAACCCGCGCATTCTGTACGCCGTACCACCCGGGACTTTTGAGCGCACCGTCAGGACAGCCATCCTGCACCTGCACAGCCCGGAGGACCCTAGGGCAGCGCCTGCTGACTGCTCGGTAATGTATCGATTCGTGATGGCGGGTAGCACGTTCGACGGCCTTAAGGACTTCGCGAAGAACGTCAGGGTGGAGGCGGAAGCGGGGAAGCCGGCCGCCCAGCTGACCTACGGGATGCTGCTCGCGAATTTCCCGGGCGAACTCGCCGTCAAGAAGAGCGATTCCGTACCCTGGTTCCTGAAAGCCGCGCAGGCAGGCTCACCCCAGGCTCAGTTCGCCGTGGGCACAAGTCTGACGCTGAACGGATGGGGCTGTCATTGCGATGAGACGAAGGGCGAGGTGTGGTTGCGAAAGGCCGCGGAGGCCGATCACCCCGCCGCTCAGGTGGGTCTGGCGACCTATGCGCTGCGCGGCAGCCCGACAGAGGCGAATACACGACTCGCCAGCGTGTGGCTCGAACGGGCTGCCAAGAACGGAGACCAGGAGGGCATGTTCTATCTCGCCGCGCTGCTGGCAGCGACGCCGTTTGCGGACCTGCGCGATCCCGGCCGCGCGCTGGCGCTGCTCGAGAAGGTGCAGGGCGAGTTCAGTAACAATCCCTCGCTGAACGAGATCCGCGCGGCTGCCCAGGCGGGCGGCGGCGATTTCAAGGCCGCGGTGGCCAGTGAACAGCATGCGATCGGCAGCGCCCGGGTCGTGAGCTGGAACCTCGCGCCGCTCAAGGAACGGCTCGCCCGCTACCAGGCATCGCAAGCCTGGTACGGAAATCTGCTGGCGCTCTGAAGGACCTTAGGTCTTGTGCTCGACGGCGAAGCGCGCCAGCGCGGCCAGGCCGCTGCGGTAAGTCGAGTCCGGCAGCGCGCCGAGGGCGGCGAGCGCCAGTTCGGACTGCTCGCGGGCGAGCTGCGCGGCGTACTCCAGTCCGCCGTTGGAATCGATGGCGGCGATCACCGGTTCCAGCTGCGCGATGCCGCCGCGCTTGATGGCCTCGCGGATGGCGGCGCGCTGTTCGCCGCTGCCATTCTTCAGCGCGTGGATGAGCGGCAGCGTCGGTTTGCCCTCGGCCAGATCATCCCCCAGGTTCTTGCCGCGCTCCTTGGGGTTGGAGCGGTAATCGAGCACGTCATCGACCAGCTGATAGGCGGTGCCGACATGGCGCCCGTAGGCGGCGAGGGCGTGGCGCACCTGGGGCGCCACGCCGGCGAGCACGGCGGCGACCTCGGCGCCGGCCTCGAAGAGCTTCGCGGTCTTGCGGTAGATGACCTCCAGGTAGCGCGCCTCGGTGGTGTCCGGGTCGCGCGCGTTCATCAGCTGCAGCACCTCGCCCTCGGCGATCACGTTGGTGGCCTCGGCCATGATCTGCATGACCGCCTGGCAGGCGAGGGAGGCCATCATCTGGAAGGCGCGTGAGTAGACGAAGTCGCCCACCAGCACGCTCGCCTGGTTGCCGAATACGCGGTTCGCCGTGTCCCGGCCGCGGCGCAGCGAGGAGCCGTCCACCACGTCATCGTGCAGCAGGGTGGCGGTGTGGATGAACTCGATGAAGGCGGCCGCCTCGACGTGGGCGTCCCCCTCGATGCGGCAGGCCCGGGCGGCCAGCACCACCATCATCGGCCGCAGGCGCTTGCCGCCGCCGGAGATGATGTGCTCGGCGATCTGGTCCACCAGCGGCACGGCGCTCTTCAGGCGCGAGCGGATGACCGCATCCACCGCGCGCAGGTCCGGCTGCACCAGGGCGCGGATCTCCGAGAGCGTCATCGCGACCGGGAGCGGGTGTTCGAAGAGGGATGCGTTCATTTGGGCTTAGCGCATCGTAGCCGACCGGAGCGCTTTTGGAGAAATGAAGCACCGGCGGCGGAACGGGCTCCCGGGAGGCGGTCTAAGTGCCTGTCGCTCTTGGGGAAAACGCTGTTTGACCGGGGGCGGGTGCGCCAGTAGAATGCGCGGCCTTTCCGTAACCCCCATACCTCTATATACGACTATGTACGCGGTCATCGCCACGGGCGGCAAACAGTATCGGGTGACGAAGGACGGCGTGCTGCGCGTGGAGAAGCTCGACGCGGAGCCGGGCGCCACCGTCACCTTCGCCGAGGTGCTCCTGGTCGGTGAGGGCGCGGACGTCACCATTGGCAAGCCGACGCTCAAGGGCGGCAAGGTCCTGGCCACGGTGGTGCGCCATGGCCGGGGGGCCAAGGTGTCGATCGTGAAGTTTAAGCGCCGCGCGCACTACCTGCGCCAGAAGAACCACCGCCAGCATTTCACCGAAGTGAAGGTCACGGACATCAGCGCAGGCTGAAGCCCGAGCGCGTTTAAGGATCGGACATGGCACATAAAAAGGCAGGCGGCAGTACCAAGAACGGCCGCGATTCACACTCCAAACGCCTCGGCGTCAAGCGCTTCGGCGGCGAGACGGTGCTCGCCGGCAACATCATCGTGCGCCAGCGCGGTACGCAGGTGCGCGCCGGCACCAACGTCGGCACCGGCACCGATCACACCCTGTTCGCCAAGGTGAGCGGCACGGTGCAGTTCCAGAAGAAGGGTGCCGAGCAGCGCATGTACGTCAACATCGTGCCGCCGAAGGCGCAGGCCTGAACTGCCCACGCCTGCGCGCCCGCGCAGGACTTGTCCGCGCGTTCCGCCGCACCGGCACCTGCTCCCTGAAGTCCCCCGCGCTCAGAAGCGCAGCGTAACGTCGGCCCCGTACGTGCGCGGCTCACCCACGAGCCCGTAGTCGAAGCCCAGTGCCCCGGTATCGGCATCCTTCTGGTTCAGCCCGTAGGCGAGGTACTGGCGGTTGGTCATGTTCTTGATCCACGCCCCGATGGCGAAGCCGCGCTTGCCGGTGCTTTCGAAGGAAATCCGGCCGTTGGCGAGCCCGTAGGCGCCCTGGGCGATGCGCTCGGTGTTGAAGGCATCAAAGTACTGCTTGCCGTAGTAGTTGCCGTCGAGGAACAGCCGCAGGTCGCCGGCCTGCAGGTGGGCGAAGCGCCAGTCGACGCTCAGGTTGGCGTTGTAGTCGGGCGCCTGGATCAGCTGGTTGCCGACACAGCACACGCGCGCGCCCGCGTGCAGCGTGAGTTCGACGTACTTGCTGTGCATCAGGCCCAGGTTCGCCAGCACCTCCAGGTCCTCCGTCGCCTTGGCGCGGAATTCGAATTCCGCGCCATCGACGCGCGACTTGGGCGCGTTGACCGTGTGGAACCCGGTGCCCAGTCCGCCGGGCAGCGTGAAGGCGTCGAGGAACTGCTGGTTGCGGTAGTCGTAGTGGAAGAGGGCGGCGTTGAAGGTGCCGCGGCGGTTCCACAGCTCGCTCTTGAGTCCGAGCTCGTACGAGGTGAGTTTCTCCGGAGCCGCGAAGTTAAGCTCCGAGGGGTCATTGAACGCCTGGCCGTTGAAGGCCGCGCCGCGGTAGCCCTGGCTGACGCTGAAGTAGGTGAGCAGGTCCTCGCTGGGCTTCCAGTCGATGCCGGCCTTGCCGCTCACGTTGTCGTTGTCGTCGGTGAAGGCGGGCACCGTGGCACCCGGCGGCGCCAGGCCGGTCTGGAAGTAGCTGCGGGCGCCAGGCTGGGCGCCGATCGTCTGCGTCCACCAGGTGACGCCGCCGTCGGGGGCATAGCCGACCGGTCCCGGGTTCGCGAGTCCGCCCTCGAGCGCATAGAAGTTGCTGATCGTGATCTTGTCCTTGGTGTAACGCACGCCGGCGCGCAGCGTGACGGTTGGCGTCATGTCGAAGGTGGCGTTGAGAAACACCGCGCGGCTGTCCTTCACCTGCTCGAAGTTGTTGTATTCATCGAAGCCCCACAGCGGCAGCGGCACGCCCGGGCTGCTCGGCGGCACCTGCGGGAAGAAGCAGCAGGTCTGGTAGCCGTCGAAGAAGTGGAACTCGACCGTGGGGTGGGTGCTCTCGCGCCCGTAGTACAGGCCCCCCAGCCAGTTGAAGGCGCCGGCGTCGTGGGAGGCGATGCGGATCTCCTGCGAGAACGCGTTCACGCTCGAGAAGTAGGTGTTGGGGTCATCCAGGCGCACGGTGATCGGCAGCCCGCCGTCATCGCTCTTCTCGTACCAGCGCCCGTAGTCGTAGCCGCTCACCGAGGTAAGCGTCAGGTGCGCGCTGAGCTGCCAGTCGATCTTCAGCGACACGCTGTCGTTGCGGATGTCCTTGTGCACCGCGTACTTGGCGCCGTTGTCGAACCAGTCGATGTTGCCGCTGAAGCCGGTGACGCTCGGGTCGTTGTTGAGCGCGTGCGCCCCGTAGGGAGTGCCCCCGGAGCGGCTGAAGGAGGCCTTGAGGGTGGCCGTCAGGGTGTCGGTGGGCCGGGCGAGCAGCGAGAGGCGCGCGGCGAGGGCGTCCACGCCGTTCAGCGGCTCCACGTTCGGCACCACGCTGTCGACCCAGCCGTCGCGCTTCTCGTACAACAGCGCCACGCGCCAGCCGAGCGCGTCATCGACGATCGGCCCGCCGACGGCGGCGCGCACCGAGTAGTCGTGGTAGTTGCCGGCGCCGAGGGTGACGTAGCCGTCGTACTGCGCGAGGCTCGGGTTCCTGGAGAAGAAGCTCACGGCGCCCCCGGTGGCGTTCTTGCCGTACAGCGTACCCTGGGGCCCGCGCAGCACCTCGACACGATCGAGGTCATAGACCTGCAGCGCCTGCACCGCGCCGACCGCCTTGTAGACCTCGTCGACGTACATGGCGATCGGGCTCGACTGGTTCTGGCTGAAGTCCTGCGTGGTCACGCCGCGCAGGGTGAAGGTGGGCTGCGCCTCCGGGCCATACGGGGAGTTGAGCAGCATGTTCGGCACGTAGGCGGTGATGTCACCCGCCTGGCGCACCTCGCGCGCCGTGAGCTCGTCGGCGGAGATCGCCGTGACGGCGACCGGCACGTCCTGCAGCCGCTCGGTGGTGCGCTGCGCGGTGACGGTGACCTCCTCCAGCGCCGCCTGCGCCCGTGCCGCCGGCGGCAGCAGCGCCAGCGCGCCGGCCAGCCCCAGCAGCGCTCCCCAAGCACCCCGACGGGAGCCGGCGCTCCCCTTGTTACCCGCACGCATGCCTGTCTCCCCTTATCAGGGATGCGCGGGGTACCGCGCCAGGGTGGCACCGGTGCATCGCCTGATTATCGATTATCGATATAGTTTTATCGCATCTTCTAAATTACTGTAGGACGAGTTGGCGCAGGCGTCAACACGGCGCGCTTTTTCGCGCGCGCCCCGAGCGCTGCCCGGCCGGCCGATGCGCTAGAGTTGCGGCAGGCGTCCGCTGCACGGGCGCCGCGGCAGGTAAGGACCCCGATGAAGTTCGTCGATGAGGCAAAGGCACGGGTGCAGGCGGGCAACGGCGGCCGTGGCAGCACCAGCTTCCGGCGCGAGAAGTTCGTGCCCTTTGGTGGCCCCGACGGTGGCGACGGCGGGCACGGCGGCAGCGTGTATCTGCGCGCCGCCTCGGGCATCAACACGCTCGCGGACTTTCGCATCGAGCGCACCTTCAAGGCCGGCCACGGGGAGCCGGGAGGCGCGAACGACTGCACCGGCCGCGGCGGCGGTGACCTGTACGTGCCGGTGCCGATCGGCACCGTGGTGCGCGACCTGGAAACCCAGGAGGTGCTGGGGGATCTCACGCGCGACGGCGACGAGCTGCTGGTGGCGCGTGGCGGCAAGGGCGGCTGGGGCAACCAGCGCTTCAAGTCGAGCACCAACCGCTCGCCGCGCCAGTTCGGGCCGGGCCTGCCCGGGGAGAAGCGCTCGCTGGAGTTTGAACTCAAGGTGATCGCGGACGTGGGGCTGCTCGGACTGCCCAACGCCGGCAAGTCGACCCTGATCCGTGCCGTGTCGGCCGCCAGGCCGAAGGTCGCCGACTATCCCTTCACGACGCTGCACCCGAACCTGGGCGTGGTGGACGTCGGGCAGCACCGCAGCTTCGTGATGGCCGACATTCCCGGGCTCATCGAGGGTGCCGCGGACGGGGCCGGGCTCGGCATCCGCTTCCTGAAGCACCTGCAGCGCACGCGCCTGCTGCTGCACCTGGTGGACCTGCTGCCGCCGGACCCGGAGGCTGACCCGGTCAAGGACGCGCGCGCGATCGTCAGGGAGCTGAAGAAGTTCAGCAAGGAACTCGCGGTGAAGCCGCGCTGGCTCGTCATCAACAAGATGGATCTGCTGCCGGAAGCGCAGGCGCACAAGCGCGCGCGCGCCATCGTGCGGGCCCTACGCTACCGCGGGCCGCACTTCCTCATCTCCGGGGCCACCGGCGCGGGCACGCGCCAGCTGTGCGAGGCGGTTATGACTTTCTTGGAGGAGCACGACCGGCTGGCACGCGGGCGCGCATCAGCTCCAGCAGATGCTGGCGCCGGGCTGCCGGGCGCAGCTTCAGGGGGGTCGGAATAACCGGGATCGGGATGCGGACCTTGTCGTTCGCGTTCATCACAACCTCACTGCATTGCGCGGATGCGGGCCGCCAGACGGCTCTTGTGCCGCGCAGCCTTGTTGCGGTGAATGATCTGCTTGCTGACCAGCGAGTCGATCACCGGGACCGCCTCCTGGTAGCCGGTCTTGGCCGCCTCCTTGTTGCCCCCGGCGATGGCCGTCGTCACCGTGCGCACGGCCGTGCGCATGCGTGACCGCAGCGCCACGTTGCGGGCGCGGTGCTTCTCAGCCTGTCGGGCAGCCTTCTCGGCGGACTTGGTATTGGCCACGAAATCTTCCTGTTTACCGTACGCCCGCCGGGTCGCGGGGGCCGGTAGTCTCCCTATCCGACCTGTGCTTGTCAACGCGTCGCAAGCTTGCGAACGCGGCAGCCGCGCCCACATTCACATAAACTGGCCGCCGGCCGCGTCGCGCAGCTCCGGCCCGTCAATAAATCTTTCAGGATCAATAAGTTAACTCCATGAGGCTCATCCGCGGACCTGCCGGACTGCGCCGCCCCAGCCCGGGCTGCGTGCTCACCATCGGCGCCTACGACGGGCTGCACCTCGGGCACCAGGCGATGCTCGCGCGCCTGATCGAGCGCGCGGCGGCCGCCTCGCAGCCTGCGGTGGTGGTGACCTTCGAGCCGATGCCGCGCGAGTACCTGCAGCCTAAGGACCCGCCGGCCCGCCTGACGAGCCTGCGCGAGCGCTGGCGCATCCTGCAGGCCTGGCCGCTCGACTACCTGTGCGTGCTGCGCTTCGATGAGGCTTTGCGTAACCTGTCGGCGCAGGAATTCGCCCGGGTGCTCTCGCAGCAGCTGGGCGCCCGCAGCATCGTGGTGGGGCACGACTTTCGCTTCGGCCGCCAGGGGGCCGCGACCGCCGAGGTGCTCGCGCAGGCCGGGAGCACGCTCGGCTTCGAGGTCGAGGTGCTGCCGGCGGTGGCGCTGGACGGGGAGCGCATCAGCAGCAGCGGCGTGCGCGCCGCGCTCGCGGCCGGGGACTTCGCGCGCGCCGCGCGCTGGCTCGGAAGGCCCTGGTCGATGTGCGCGCGCGTGGTGGCGGGCCGGCGCCTGGGGCGGGATCTCGGGTTCCCCACCGCCAACCTGCCGCTCAAGCGCCGGCGCGCCCCGGTGGCCGGCGTCTTTGCGGTGCGCGTGCACGGCATTGCCGGTGCGCCGCTCGCCGGGGTGGCGAGCCTGGGCACGCGACCGACGGTCGCCGGCACCGAGGCGCTGCTCGAGGCGCACGTGTTTGATTTCCAGGGCGACCTCTATGGTCGCGAGATCGCGGTGGAGTTCGTGGCGAAGCTGCGCGAGGAGGCGCACTTCGCCTCGCTCGCGGCGCTCACCGCGCAGATGCATGCCGATGCGGCCGAGGCGCGCCGCATCCTGAACGCTTAGGACGAACGGGACGACATGGCCGATTACAAACACACCATCAACCTGCCGCAGACTTCCTTCCCGATGAAGGCGGACCTGGCGCAGCGCGAACCGGCGGCGGTGCGCGCCTGGGACGAGCGTGGCACCTACGCGAAGCTGCGCGAGCGGGCGCGCGGGCGGCCACGCTTCGTACTGCACGACGGACCGCCGTACGCCAACGGCGCCATCCACATCGGCCACGCGGTCAACAAGATCCTCAAGGACGTCGTGGTCAAGTCGCGCTCGCTCGACGGCTACGACTCCCCCTATATCCCCGGGTGGGACTGCCACGGCCTGCCGATCGAGCTGCAGGTGGAGAAGAAGCACGGGCGCCCCGGGCACAAGCTCGACGCGCGCGCCTTTCGCGCCGCCTGCCGCGCCTACGCGCACGAGCAGATCGACCTGCAGCGCCAGGACTTCAAGCGCCTCGGGATCCTGGGCGACTGGGAGCGGCCGTATCTCACCATGGCGCCGGGCTACGAGGCGCAGCAGCTGCGCGCCTTCGGCAAGATCATCAAGAACGGCCACCTCTACAAGGGCGTGAAGCCGGTGCACTGGTGCCTCGACTGCCGCTCGGCGCTCGCCGAGGCCGAGGTCGAGTACGAGGAGCGCGTCTCGCCGGCGATCGATGTGGGCTTCCGCGTGGTCGCCAACGCGGAGCTCGCGGTGCGCGCCGGACTTGGGGCCGGCGCGCTCGGCAGCACGGCGGTCGATGTCGTCATCTGGACGACCACGCCCTGGACGCTGCCGGCCAACCAGGCGGTGGCGCTGCGCGCGGAGTTCCAGTACGTGCTGGTGGAAGCGCGCGCCGGGGAGCGCGTACGCCGCCTGATCCTGGCCACGGAGCTGATGCAGACGTGCCTGGAGCGCTACGGCATGCAAGCTGCCGCGGTGCTGGCCCGCTTCGAGGGCCGCGCGCTCGAGGGTCTGAAGCTGCGCCACCCGCTGCAGGAGCGGGAGGTGCCGGTGATCCTCGGCGAGCACGTGACGCTGGAGGCCGGCACCGGCGCGGTGCATACCGCGCCCGGCCACGGCCAGGAGGACTTCGCGGTCGGCCAGCGCTACGGACTGCCGGTGGCGAACCCGGTGGGCAACGACGGCCGCTTCCTGCCCGGCACGCCGCTCGTGGCCGGGCTGCGTGTCGATGAGGCGAACCCCGTGATCAGCGCGGCGCTCCTCGAGGCGGGCGAGCTGCTGCACGAGGAAAGCTTCCGGCACAGCTATCCGGTGTGCTGGCGTCACAAGTCGCCGGTGATCTTCCGCGCCACGCCGCAGTGGTTCATCAGCATGGAGCGCGCGCGCCTGCGCGAGCACACGCTGCGCGACATCAAGGGCGTGCAGTGGACGCCGGCCTGGGGCGAGCAGCGCATCACCGGCATGATCGAGTCCCGTCCGGACTGGTGCATCTCGCGCCAGCGCACTTGGGGCGTGCCGATCCCGCTGTTCGTGCACAAGGGCTCCGGGGAGCTGCACCCGCGCACCCAGGAGCTGATCGAGGCCGCGGCGGCGCGCGTGGCGCAGGAGGGCATCGAGGGCTGGTTCTCGCTCGAGGCGCACGAGCTGCTCGGCGCCGAGGCCGAGCACTACGACAAGGTTACCGACGTCATGGACGTGTGGGCGGACTCGGGGCTGTCCTTCGAATGCGTCGGCACCGAGCGCCCCGAGATCGCGGCCCCGGTGGAGCTGTACCTGGAGGGCTCCGATCAGCATCGCGGCTGGTTCCACTCCTCGTTGCTCATGTCCGAGGCGCTGTACGAGCGCGCCCCCTACCGTGGCGTGCTGACGCACGGCTTCACGGTCGATGAGAAGGGCCGCAAGATGTCCAAGTCCCTCGGCAACGTCATCGCCCCGCAGAAGGTGGTGAACAGCCTCGGCGCCGACGTGCTGCGCCTGTGGGTCTCCGCCACCGACTACGCCAACGAGATCGCGGTGTCCGACGAGATCCTCAAGCGCATGGCGGACTCCTACCGCCGCATGCGCAACACGCTGCGCTTCCTGCTCGGCAACCTGCACGGCTTCGACCCCGCGCAGCACGCGCTGCCGGTGGGCGAGCTGGTGGCGCTGGATCGCTGGGTGCTCTCGCGCACGCGCGCGCTGCAGGCGGAGATCACCGACGCCTACCGCCGCTACGCCTTCCACCTCATCTACCAGAAGGTGCACAACTTCTGCACCGTGGACCTGGGCGGGCTGTACCTGGATGTCATCAAGGACCGCATGTACACCACCGCGCTGGCCGGTGCCGCGCGCCGCTCGGCCCAGACGGTCATGTTCCACATCGCCGAGAGCATGGTGCGCTGGCTGGCGCCCATCCTGTCCTTCACCGCCGAGGAGGCGTGGCGCCACCTGCCCGGCGAGCGGCCCGAGTCGGTGTTCCACGCCACCTGGCATCAGCTGCCGGAGGCGCCGGCCGATGCGCTAGACTGGCAGGCACTGCTGGGGCTGCGCGCCGACGTCACGCGCGAGCTGGAGAAGCTGCGCGACACGGGCGCGATCGGGGCGCCGCTGGAGGCGCGCGTGGAGGTCTACTGCACGAGCGCCTCCTACCCGCGCCTCGCCGCGCTGGGGCCGGAGCTGCGGTTCCTGCTCATCACCTCGCACGCCGACGTGCACGAGTGCGCCGCGCCGCCGCCGCAGGCGGTGCCGGCGCCGAACGCCGCCGCCAGCGGGGTGTGGATCGCGCTGGCGCCGACCCAGGAGCCCAAGTGCGTGCGCTGCTGGCAGCGCCGCGCCGATGTCGGTGCGGACAGCCGCCACCCGCAGCTGTGCCTGCGCTGCGTCAGCAACGTCGAGGGACCGGGCGAGCGGCGGGAGTTTGTGTGAGTGAACTGAGCAAGAGCGGGATCGGGAGCGGCGTCACGGACGCCGCACGCGCGCTGCCGCTGTGGCAGAGCGGCTGGCGCTGGCTGCCGCTGACGGCCGGCGTCATCGTGCTCGACCAGCTGCTGAAGGCCTGGATCGTGCAGCACTTCGCGCTCTTTGAGCGCGTGCACGTGGCGCCGGTGCTCGACATCATCCTCACCTACAACACCGGTGCCGCCTTCAGCTTCCTGGCGGACGCCAACGGCTGGCAGCGCTGGCTGTTCGTGCTGCTCGCGCTCGGCGTGAGCGCGGTGCTGCTCGTGTGGCTGCGCCGCCTGCAGGGTACCCGCCAGGGCCTGCTCGCCTGCGGGCTGGCCCTGATCATCGGCGGCGCGCTCGGCAACATGATCGACCGCCTGAGCCACGCCCGGGTGGTCGACTTCATCCACGTGCACTGGGGCGCGCATTACTTCCCGGCGTTCAACCTCGCCGATTCCGCCATCACCGTCGGCGCGTGTCTTTTGATCCTGGACGCGCTGCTCGAGAGCCTGGCTGCCAACAAGGTGCGAACATGATGCAGGTCTTCCTCGCCAACCCCCGCGGCTTCTGCGCCGGCGTGGACCGCGCCATCGACATCGTCGAGCGCGCCCTTGAGCTGTTCGGCCGCCCCATCTACGTGCGTCACGAGGTGGTGCACAACCGCCACGTGGTCGAGCGGCTGCGCGCCATGGGCGCGGTATTCGTGGACGAGCTCGCCGAGGTGCCCGAGGCGAGCACCGTGATCTTCTCCGCGCACGGGGTCTCGAGCGCGGTGGAGGCGGAGGCGCGCACGCGCCAACTCACCGTCTTCAACGCCACCTGCCCGCTCGTGACCAAGGTGCACATGGAGGTGCAGCGCTATGCCCGCGAGGGCCGCGACGTGCTCCTGATCGGCCACGCCGGCCACCCGGAGGTGGAGGGCACCATGGGGCGCTTTGACAGCAGTTTCGGCGGGCGCATCCACCTGGTGCAGGACGTCAAGGACGTGGCGCAGCTGCAGGTGCGCGACCCGCAGCGCCTGGCGTTCGTGACCCAGACGACGCTCTCAATGGATGACACCGCGGAGATCGCCGCCGCCCTGCAGGCGCGCTTCCCCGACCTGGCGACGCCGCGCCACGAGGACATCTGCTACGCCACCCAGAACCGCCAGGACGCGGTGAAGAAGCTCCTGGAGCAGTGCGACGTGCTGTTGATCGTGGGCTCACGCGCCAGCTCCAACGCCAACCGGCTGCGCGAGCTCGCCGAGCGCGCCGGGATCCCCGGCTACCTCATCGACGGCGCGGCGGACCTGCGCGCCGAGTGGTTCCATGGCAAGCGCGCGGTCGGCGTGAGCGCGGGCGCCTCGACCCCGGAGGTGCTGGTGCAGGAGGTACTGCAGCAGCTGAAGCAGTGGGGCGGGCAGACGCCGGCGGAGATCGCCGGCCGCGAGGAGCACGTGTTCTTCGCGCTGCCGCGGGAGCTGCGACGCAAGTCAGAAAAATCCGTGTAGCTCGACGAAGTAGACCTTCAGGTGCTGCTCGGGCGCCTGCGGGATGCCATCATTGAAGCGCGCCCCGCCGCGTATCTGCACGAACTGTATGGGGGTGTACTCGTAGAGGACGCTCCAGCGCGTCTGCTGGTCATGGCCCACGTCCCGGTCCGGATCCAGGTACTCGAAGGTGACCTTGAGGTTGTGGCCGCGCGCCGGGGAGTAGTTGCCCTCCAGCAGCCCGGCGAGTTGCTTCTGGCCGCCGCCGACCGGCAGGCTCTTGTCGTTGACGATGTCAGCCTCGGCGAGCCAGGCGATGGGCCCGGTCTTCAGTCCGCCGAAGATGCCGAAGGCGTCGCGATTGCCACTGTCTGAGGAGTCGTTGAAGTTGGCCGCGACGCCGGCGCGCCAGCGACTCTGGACGAACTGCAGCTGCGCGCTCGCCTGCTTGCCGTTGGTGGTGGTCGGACCTCCGGCGGTGCCGTTGCTGAGGGCGAGCTGGGCGTCCCACGGTCCCTTGATCCAGCCCACCTCGACGCCGTTGTCCGGGGTCTGCATGTAGATGCCGGAGATGTTGACGAAGGCACCCTGATCCTGGAGGCGGAAGCCGAACGGCAGGTACATCTGGCCGCCCTTGATGTACCAGGTGTGATCGGCGGACCAGAACATGCCCCAGGCCTCGCGGTTCAGCGCGCCTCCGGGAGCCACCTGCTCGTCCACGTACACCAGCAGGCGATCCGGGATTACGCTCGCCTCGAGGTAGACGCGCGCCTGCTGGAAGTCGAACGAGTTGCTGGTCTTGGTGCCCGGCACCGACTGCACCGTGGCGTCAAAGCGCAGGTCCCCGCCGAGACTGATGAAGCGGTTGATCTGCCCGGTCCACACGTCGGTGCCGGTGTCCAGGTGTCTCGCGGGCAGCACCGTCTGCGCGAACACGTTGCCGAAGGGGGTGCGCTCCCCGCCGCCGGTGGGATTGACGTGGCACTGGCTGCACTTGTAGCCGTTGGCCACTGCAAGGTAAGGCTCGGCGTGCGCCAGGGTGCTGCAGAGGAGCGCGCCGGCGGCGCCAAGAAGCGCGAGGCGCGCATGACGGATGCTCATGGTGCGGGGGCTTCCACGGTGAACTCGGAAACGTAGTCGGTGTCCAGCGCCTGCGCATTCAGGTCCGCCAGCGGCGCGGGACCCGTGCCGCGCACGGTGAGCCGGTAGGTGCCGCTCGTCAACGGCGCGGCCGGCTGCAGCAGCACTGCCGCGGGGTTGCCGGGCGCGAGCCGGAACGTAGCCTGTCCGGGCACGCGCACGGCGCCCTGCGCAGTCAGGCGCTCCAGGTACACCGTGGTGTCGTTGATCAGCGAGAGGTCGACCTCGCGGTTGAACGCCACCAGCAGCTGCGCCGGGGGCGCGGCCATCACGGCCTGGTGCGGTGGGGAAGTGGCGGCGAGCCGGAACGCGGACGAGGCGGCGGCCGGGGGCGAGCCCTGCTGCGCGCCGTTCGTGATCCACTGGCGGATGACATCGATCGTCGCCTGCGGCAGGTACGGTCCGCCACGGGGCATGCGCTCACCGACGATGCCGGAGCTGCCCTCGAGCTTCTGCACGAGGTAACTGCTGTCCGGATCGCTCGCCTTCACGCGCTGCAGCGCCGGCACTTCCGCGCTCGGCACGCCCACGAGCAGGGCATAGCTGTGAGCGGCATCCAGCTGCAGGCCTTCCGGGGCCCCGCCGCCGCTGTGGCAGCGCACGCACTTGGGCGTGAAGATGTTGTCCTGGATCGACTGGAACTCGGCCGTCAGGGGCTTGTCGGGTGCGCTGCCCGGACCGGCAGGCTGACCGTTGGAGTCCAGTCCCTGACCGTTTCCGGCACAGCCCGCGAAGAGCGCGGCAACAAGCGGTACGCCGAGGCGCCGCGGTAAGTGTTTGAGCATGCTGCGCCTTCCGCGCGATTTTTAAACACGCGTAGGTGCAGAGACAGGCGGGGTGAGGTTTCCGTTCCCGCCGGAATATTTTCTTGCGCGCACACAAAACCGGCGCGCCGCATTCAGACACTTACGAGGGACTGAAGGATCCGGCGTGCCTGCGGCGTCCGGCGCGGGACTCCCGCCCGCTCATGGAGGTCTCCCCCTGGCCGGCCCGCGCGAAGGAAAGTGCGGGCCGGTCTTCTCGCGCGCGGCGTGCAGCCTCAGGCGCGGCCGCGCTGCTGGTACACCGACTTCTTCAGCTTCCAGCGCTTGTGCGACCACGGCCAGTCCGGCGGCGCGGCGCGGATCTGCGCCTCCACCAGGCGCGCGTAGCGCTCGGTGAGTGCGCCCGGGGGCAGCGTCTCGCCGCGGGCAGACATGGGCGTGAGCTGCATCTCGTAGTAGCCGCGCGCGGTGCGCCTGAGTCCGATGAAGAAGACCGGGAAGCGCGTGACGCGTGCGATCTCCTCCGGCCCCATGTAGAAGGCGGTGTCGCGGTTCAGGAAGCGCGTCCAGTGCTTGTGTTCGCTCGTGGTCGGCTCCTGGTCGGCGACCATCGCGACCGCGCGCACCACGCCGCGGCGCTTGATGATGTCCGCCAACAGTTCCTTGGCCGGCACCAGGCGGCTGCCGAAGCGGGTGCGCAGCTTCTTCATTTCCCGCTCGGCCCAGCTGTCCACCAGCGGCTTGTAGGCGGCATCCACCGGGTAGCCCAGTTCCAGCGACAGTCCGAGCAGCATCCATTCCCAGTTGCACTGGTGCGCCGCGACCAGCAGCACCGACTGGCCCTGGTCAAGCAGCTCGCGCGCGGCCTCGAGGTTCACGACGCGCACGCGGCGGCGGATCTCCGGCGCCGGCAGCCCCGCGCCCTTGACGATCTCGACCAGCATCTGCGCGAAGGAGTGGTAGTAGCCGCGGATCACCGCGCGCAGCTGCGTCTCGTCGTAGTCCGGGAAGGCCTTGGTGAGGTTCTCGCGCACCACGTGCTCGCGGTACGGATAGACGTGCACCGACAACCAGCCGAGCACGCCGGCCAGGCCGTAGAGCACGCTGAAGGGGAGGCGCGCGAGCAGCCGCACCCACCAGACCGGAGGCGCAGGCGCCCCGCCGCGAGGGGCTTCGGTGTTCGTTGCCCGGCTCGGGGAGACCTCGGTCAGCATTGCACCTAGTTGACGGCGTGGGGTTGCGGACGGGCTGCGGACGATGGGGGCGGTTGCGCCGTGAGCACGCGCCCGAACTTGGGCGCCAGCCACTGCTCGATGTCATCCACCACCGTGAACAGCGCCGGTACGATCACGAGCGTCAGCGCCGTGGAGGTAATGAGGCCGCCGATCACCGCGACCGCCATCGGCTGGCGGAAGGAGGTGTCGCCGCCCATGCCGACCGCCACCGGCAGCATGCCCGCGATCATCGCCACGGTCGTCATGACGATCGGGCGCGCGCGCTTGTGGGTGGCCTCCAGAATCGCCGTGAGGCGGTCCTTGCCGGCGCGCATCTCCTCGATCGCGAAGTCGACCAGCAGGATCGCGTTCTTGGCGACGATGCCCATGAGCATCAGCAGCCCGATCACGGCGCCGAGCGACATCGGGTTGCCGGTGATCAGCAGCGCCGCGACCGCACCGCCGAAGGACAACAGCAGCGAGGAGAGGATGGTCATGGGCTGCAGCACGCGCGCGAACAGCAGCACCAGCACTGCGAACACCATCAGGATGCCGGTCACCATTGCGATCTTGAAGTTGTCGAGCAGCTCGTTCATGTACTTGGCCTGCCCGACCTCGACGCGGTGCACGCCCTGCGGCAGGTTCTTCATCGCCGGCAGGTCCATGATCTGCTTCATGGCCGTGCCGAGCTCGACCCCGTTCAGGTCCGCGACGATTGACAGGCGCCGTGCCTGGTTGTAGCGGCGCACGCGCGTCGGGCCCTCGCCGAAGGTGATGTCCGCGACCGCCTTCAGCGGCACCGCGCCGCCGGCCGCGGTGGGCACCGGCAGGTTCTCGAGCGTCGCCAGATCGCGGCGGCTGTCCTCGCCCAGGGATACGCGGATCGGCACCTGCCGGTCGGCGAGGGAGAACTTGGCGCTGTTCTGGTCGATGTCGCCCAGGGTGGCGATGCGGATCGTGTCGCTCAAGGAGGCGACCGTGACGCCCAGCTGCGAGGCGAGATCCAGATGCGGCCGGATGAGGATCTCCGGGCGCGGCATGTCGCCATCGATGCCGGCATCGCGCAGCGTCGGCAGCTTGCGCATCTCGGCCACCAGGGCGCGCGCGCTCTTCTCCACCAGCTGCGGGTCGTCGCCGGTGATGTAGATGTTGAGGTCGCGGCCGTTGCCGCCGCGGTTGAAGTGGATGCGCGCATCGGGGATGTTCGCGAGGTCATTGATGACGCGGTCCTCGAACTGGCGCTTGGTCGCCTTGCGCTGGCTCGGCGGCACGAGGTTGACGAAGAGGTTGCCGGTGCGTACCTCGCCGAAGTCATCGCCGCCGATGTTCTCGGTCACCGACGCCACCTCCGGCTGACGCGCCAGTACGCGGTAGACCGCGCCGGACACCGCGGCCGTGTCCTCCAGACGCGTGCCCGCCGGCAGCTCGATGTTGACCTGCGTGAAGCTGTCATCCTCATCCGGGATGAAGGCCCACTGCACCACCATCAGGCCCCCGATCGACAGGAAGAAGAACGCAAGACCGCCGAACAGCGTCTTCCAGCGGTGCAAGGTCACCCAGCGCAGCAGGCGCTGGTACCAGGCCATGATCGGCCCGTCGGTGTGCTCGGCAATCGCGCCGGACTTGAGGGTATAGGCGGCAACCACCGGGGTGATGAGGCGCGCCACCAGCAGCGAGAAGAACACCGCCGCGGCGACCGTGAGCCCGAACTGCTTGAAATACTGCCCGGTGACGCCGCCCATGAAGCTCACCGGCAGGAACACCGCGATGATGGTGGCGGAGCAGGCGACCACCGCCAGGCCGATCTCGTCCGCCGCATCAAGCGCGGCCTGGAAGCCGCTCTTGCCCATGCGCATGTGTCTGACGATGTTCTCGATCTCCACGATCGCATCATCGACCAGCACGCCGGCGACCAGCGACAGCGCCAGCAGGCTGATCGAGTTGAGCGTGAAACCCATCCACTGCATGAACACGAAGGTCGGGATCGCCGACAGCGGGATGGCGAGCGCGGAGATCAGCGTGGCGCGCAGGTCGCGCAGGAACAGGAACACCACCAGCACTGCGAGGATCGAGCCCAGCACCAGCGCCTCCATGGCGGAGTGGTAAGTGGCGTTGGTGTAGGTGGTCGTCGTGAAGATCGGGGAGATGGTGACGTTCGGGTTCTCCTTGCGGATCTTGGCCAGTTCCTCGTCCACGCCCTTCATCACCGTGACATCCGAGCTGCCCTTCGCCTTGAGCAGGTCGAAGGTAGTGGCGGGACGCCCGTCGAGGCGCGCCAGCGAGCGCACCTCGCCCACGCTGTCCTTGACGTTGGCAAGGTCGGACAGGCGCGCGTAGCGGCCGCCGGGCAGCATGATCTGCGTGTCCCCGAGCCCGTGCGCGCTGCGCGCCTCGCCGAGCACGCGGATCGCCTGCTCGCCGCCGCCCACCTGGGCGCGGCCTCCGGGGGAGTCGAGGTTGAGCGAGCGCAGCTGCTGGTTCACCTGCGCGGCGGTGACCCCGAGCGCCTGCATGCGCCCCGGGTCCAGCTCCACGCGGATCTCGCGGCTGACCCCGCCGCCGCGCGACACCTGGGAGACCCCTTCGATGCCCAGGAGGCGCTTGCTGATGGTGTTGTCAACGAACCAGGACAGCTCCTGGTTGGAGAGCGTGCTGGAGGCGACCGCGAAGAAGGCGACCTGGTTGCCGTCCGCGTCCATGCGCGTCACGGTGGGCTCCTGGATGCCCTGGGGCAGGTCGACGCGCACCCGGGCGACGGCGTCACGCACGTCGGCCATCGCGCGGTCGATCGGCGTGCCAATGGCGAACTCGATGAAGACGCGCGACTGCCCCTCGATGGCAAGCGAGGTGATGTTGTCGATGTTGCCGATGCCCGCGACCGCGCCCTCGATCTTCTGCATGATCTGGGTCTCGATCTCCTGCGGCGAGGCGCCGGGCTGGGAGACGATCACCTGCACGCCGGGGAAGGAAATGTCAGGGTTGAGCGTGAGCGGCAGGCGGTTGAAGCACACCAGGCCCATGAAGCACAGCACGGTAAACAGCACGATCGGGGTCACCGGGTGGCGGATCGCCCACGCTGAGATGTTCTTCATAACGGAATCCTAGTGGGTGCTGCCGGCGGGCGGCGCGACCTTGACCTGCTCGCCATCGCGCAGGAAGCCCGCCGCGGTCGCCACGACGCGCTCGTTCCCGGTGAGCCCCTCGCTGATGATGGCGCCTGCCTCGGTCACGCCGGAGACGCGCACCGGATGGCGCTCGACCTTCTCCTGCGCATTGACGATGAGCACGTAGCTGCCGGCCGCGTCGGCCATCACGGCGGTCTGTGGCAGCACCGGGCGCTGCGCGCTGTCCACCGCCACCTCGGCGTGGGCGAAGGCACCCGGGCGCAGCGCCGGATCGGGCTTGAGCTGGATGCGGATGTCGCCCAGGCGGGTCGCCGGGTCGATGATGGCACCCAGGAGCCGCACGGTGCCGCTGAACGGCCGCGCGATCCCCGTGAGGTACACGGTCGCGGTCTGGCCGACTTTCATCTGCGCCAGGTCCTGCTCGGCGATCTGGCCGCGCATCTCGACCTCGCCGCCGCTCGCGACGCGAAACAGCGCGGTGCCGCCCGGAGCGGCGATCTGGCCCACCTCGGCGTTGCGCGTGAGCACGACGCCCTCGATCGGGGCGACGATGCGGGTGCGGCTCAGGCGCGCCTCGGCTTCGGCGAGCTGCGCGGCGACCACCTTGACGTTGGCCGCATCGGTGATGGAGGTGGCGCGGCGCTTCTCGATGTCCTCCGCGGACAGCGCTCCGGAGGCCTCGACCCCCTGCGCGCGACGGTAATCGGAGGCCGACAGTGCGGCCTGAGCCTTCGCCTGCTCGAGGGAGGCGGCGAGGCGGTTGACCTGCTGCACCATCACCGAGTCGTCGATCCGGGCCAGCACCTGGCCACGCTTCACATGGTCGCCTGCCTCCACGTTCACCGCCACGATGCGACCGGTGTCGCCTTCGTTCGCGATCGGCATGTCGTAGCGCGCGGCGATCGCGCCGGTGAAGGTGACGCGGGAGCTCACCGCCTGCACGGCCGGCACGATCACGCTGATCAGGGGCACGGCGCCGCGATCCGCGAGGCTGACCGCCGGGGCCTTGTTGCCGCCCATCAGCTTCCAGGCGGCGAAGGCGATGAGGGCGATCGCCACCAGTGCGCCGAGGATGATGACGTTGCGCCGGCCACCGGGGCGCTCCACGACCGGACTCATGGCCGGTTCGGCCACCCGCTCGAAGCTGGTGCGCTCGCGGCCGATCCAGGTGACAGCCTCCGGCGACGCGGGGACCGGCTCGGGGATATGGTCAAGGTTGGTGCCCACAGCGGAATTCCTTTGCTCGCCGGCAGGATGGGGCCGGTCGGTTCCAATCAGCCGGAAGTTTAAACGCCTCCTTGGCAATCTTCCGTCCGAAGCGCCAGGCGGACGCCGGCAGGCGACAGGCCGAGACGCCGGGCCCAAGGATGGTGCCGGGAATAGGATTCGAACCTACGACCCGCGCATTACGAATGCGCTGCTCTACCAACTGAGCTATCCCGGCTTACGCCACGGAAAGCCGCGCATTCTACATTTTTTTGCGCAGCCTTATCACCAGATCGATGCCGGCCACCTCGGTTCCCGGCGGGGGCACGGGCAGGCGGCTGAACTCGACCGAGGGCACCGGGACGTCGATCAGGGCGCCGGTGGAGAGGTCGTGGAAGTGGAAGTGGGGCTCGACGTTGGAATCAAACCAGGCGCGCGAGCCGTCCACCGAGAGCTGGCGGATGAGGCCGCGGCCGGCGAACAGGTTGAGCGTGTTGTAGACCGTGGCCTTGGATACCCGGGCACCGGCCACCCGCAGACTGGCAAGGATCTGCTCGGCCGAGAGGTGCTGGGGGCAGGACAGCAGCAACGAGGCGATCCGCACCCGTTGCGCAGTGGGGCGGATTCCGCAGTCGGCTAACCGGCGCTCACAGCGCTGAGCGTCGGCATCAGCCGACGGGGAACTGGACTCCATCACGCTATTATACGGTCGTTCAAGAGAAAAAATACACCCGTTCAGAAAAAACCTGAGTGTCAGTGGTGCCTCCGGAGACGGGTCCTGGGCCTCAGGGCGCTCCGAGGTTCGTGGCGAGAAACTGCGTGAGCTTGCGGTACAGCATCAGGCGCATGTCCGGTTCCCGCAGGCTGTGCTCGCCGTCCTTGATTACCACCAGCTCGTTCTTCACCCCATTGCGCGAGAGCGCCTTGGCCATGGCTTGGCTCTGGTCGACTTGCACGGTGTAGTCCTGCTCGCCGTGCACCAGGAGTACGGGGACCTTGATGCGGTCCGCGTGCAGCACCGGTGACTCCGCCTGCAGCAGCGCCTTGTCGGTCCCGGTCGACTCCTGGGTTTCCACCCTGCCTCCGTAGAAGCGCTCGTCGTCGCGCGCCAGCTGCGAGAGGTCGGAGACGCCCGCGATCGAGACCGCGCAGCGATACAGTTGCGGCTCCTTCACGACCCCGATGAGCGCCGCATAACCCCCGTAACTCCAGCCCACGATGCACACGCGCTGCGCATCGGCGATACCCTGCTCGATGAGCCAGTGCGCGCCGGCGGTGATGTCATCGTGCATGACGGTGCCCCAGGCCTGGTGTCCCGCCTGCTGCCACGCGTACCCATAGCCGCTCGAGCCACGGAAGTTCAGCTGCAGCACCGCGTAGCCGCGGCTGGCCATGACCTGCACCATCGGATCGTAGCCCCAGAAGTCGCGCGCGTAGGGGCCGCCGTGCGGATAGACGACGGCGGGCAGGCGCTCGCCGGGCTTGGCACCTGCCGGGAGTGTGAGGTAGCCGGGGATGCTGAGGCCACCGGGGCCGGGGACCGTTATGGCTTTCATCGGGGCGAGCTGCGCCTGGGCGAGCGCGGCGCTTTGTTGTCCGATGGCCGTCAGCGCGTGCTTGTTGAGGTCGAGCAGGTAGTAAGTCAACGGCAGCACGTCGCTGTAGCATTCGATCACAACCATCTTGCCGTCGCGCGAGGCGTCGATGACCTGGTGGAACGCGCCGGGCACGGACTTCTCCATCAGCCCCGCGATGCCGCCGGCGAGCGGATCGATGTACTCCGCGTGCGGGCGGTCGGTCTCGTAGAAGAAGCCGATGACATGATGGTCGGTGGGCCATTCGAGGATCGTGTCCGCGTCGACGTCCGGTCGCGCAAACACCAGCTGCAAGTCGCGGTTCTCGTCGACGTCCATCTCCCAAACCGCATCGCGTCGCTGCTCTGGCGCGCTGACGAACAGCTGGTTCGGCAGCGGCCCGAAGACGAGCGGCGCGAAGCGGGCGCCGCCGAAGCGCTTGAACTTCTCGAGCGTCCGCCACGGATCCCTGGCGCTGCGGCGCGCGATATAGAGCGCATTGGATTCGCGGTAGCCGTAGCCGAAGCGCACCACGCCCTCGCGATCAGCGATCCAGGAGGTCACCGGCGGATGCTCGGGGACCACCTCACGGCGGAAACCGGTATCCACATCAAGCTGCCAAACCGCCGGGTAGACGCTCTCGGCATCGGACATCTCGATGAGCACGTGTTTGGGGTCATCGGGCAGCAGGTGCACGATTTTGTCCTGGTACTGCGGGCTGCCGGTGTAGAAGTCATCCACGGAGCGGCTCTGGAACAGCACCTTGACGTTGTCCCCGTTGCGATCGAGCGCGACCAGGCGCGAGGTCGGATAGGAGCGCACGCCGAAGCTGCGCTCCAGCCCACGGAAATGGCACAGCAGGCGGTTGTCGTTCTTGAAGTCGCAGTGGGTCGCGCTGTAGAGGCCGCTCTTGAGCTGCACGACGGCGTGCGCCTGGCCGCCCAGGTCGCGCACCACCAGCACGCGCGCGCCCTTTACGGTGGAGATGTAGGCGAGGTGCGTGCCGTCGGGGGAGATGCGCGGCTCCTCCATCTCGGCGCCGGCGGCGAAGGTCTCCAGCGGCACCGGCACGGCAGCTGCGGGAGCGCCGGACCCCGCCCAGAGCAACAGCACCCCTGCCGCGACCCCGCCATGCGCCCCATTACGCCACGCCCTCATGCGACCCCAGCACTGTTGGAACCCGCCCGCGGAGTCTAGCGCAGGCGCGGGCGCGGCAGCAGCGCGAGCCTGTCATACCGGGAGCAAGAGGCCGCCGATGCTGAGGTGACCTCAGGCGCCGGCGAGCTTGCCCTGCAGGTGCTGCGCCAGCTCGGCGATGGTCGGGAAGTCAAAGAGTTCGGTGAGGTCGACCTTGCCGGGGTACTCGCGGTCGATCTGCTCGTGGATCTCGATGAGCTTCAGGGAACTGGCGCCGATCTCGAACAGATTGTCGTGGATGTCGACGCGCTTGCCCGGCAGCGCAGTATCGCAGATGTTCTTCAGCTTCTCCTCGATCTCGCTGCGGGCACCGCTCTCCGGACCCCTCGCCGCGGCGCGCAGCTCGGCGAGCTCCCTGAGTTCGGCGTCGAACTCGCCGGCGACATAACTTTCCTCCAGCAGGTGGCGCTGCACCTTGCCGCTGGTGGTCTTGGGGATGCGCTTGACCGGCACGACCTCGGCGACCTCCAGCCCGGTTTGCTCGTTGATGAGGCGTCCGACCTGCGTCGCCAGCGGCAGGAACTCCGGCATGCCGCCGCGGTGCAGGATGAACACCACGAGCTGCTCGGTCTGCGCCCCGCGCGGCCGCACGCCGGCGGCGGCCACCTTGCCGAGCTCAAGGCCGGGGGCGCGCTGCGCGATCGCCTCCAGGTCATGCGGGTAGTAGTTCTGGCCGTTGACGAAGATGATCTCCTTGGCGCGGCCGGAGATGTAGAGATCGCCCTCGTGGAAGAGTCCCAGATCCCCGGTGCGCACCCAGCCGTCGGCGGTGAAGGTGGCGGCATTGGCCGCCGCATCCTCGAAATACCCGCCCATGACGTTGTCCCCGCTCATCTGCACGTGGCCGATGCGCCCGGGCGGCAGCTCGCGATCGGCCTCATCGGCGATGCGCACGCGGCAGTACGGGATGGGCCGGCCCTCGGAGACGAGGACGATCGCGTCGCGGTCGGCGCCCGGCACCGGCTCGACCGGGTCGCCGGGATTCATGCGGTGGCGGTTGAGGGCGAGCGTGCGCAGCGGGGCGCCCGGGGGCGGGAAGCTCACGGCGAGCGAGGCCTCGGCGAGCCCGTACACCGGGTACATCGCGTTCGGCGCGAGGCGCGCGGGCGCGAGGCGCGCCAGGAACTCCCGGCACAGTTCCACCGAGATCGGCTCCGCGCCATTGAAGATGAGGCGCACGGCGGACAGGTCCAGCCCCTCCGGGGCGCGCTCGCCGAGCACCTTCAGGTAGTGCTTGTAGCCGAAATTGGGCGAGCACAGGATCGAGGCGCGCACGCGCGAGGCGAGCTGCAGCCACAGCAGCGGGCGGCGGATGAAGAGCTCGGTGGGCATCAGGTGCGCGTGCACGCGGTTGGCAAACATCACCAGGTGAAAGCCGATGAGGCCCATGTCATGGGTCAGGGGCATCCACGAGAGGCTCACGTCGTCCTGCGAGAAGCGCCCCACCTCGGTGGCGCCGTAGTTGTTGGCCAAGAGGTTGCCGTGCGTGAGCACCACGCCTTTGGGTTCGCTGGTCGAGCCGGAGGAGAACTGGATGAACGCCGTGTCCCCGGCCGCGGCCTTCTGCACGCTGCCGGCGCGCGAGATGTCATCGAGGTCATCCACCAGGAAGGTGCGTGAGCGCAGGCCCGCGAACAGCTGTGCCTCGCCCACCCCGGCGGCAAAGGCGCCAATGCGATCCAGCGAGCGACGCTCGGTGTACAGGTAGGGCTTGCCCAGGCGCCCGGCGATACGCAGCAGCTTGTGGCGATGTTCATCGCTGATGCCGAGCGCCACCGGGACCGGCACGATGCCGCCGAGAACCGCGCCCCAGAAGACGTCGATGAACTGCTCGTTGTTGCCAAGGAACAGGATCAGCTTGTCGCCGCGCCGCGCGCCGAGGCGCTGCAGGTGGTAGAGGATGCCGAGCGCGCGCTCGTACAGCTCCGCGAACGACACGTCTCGCGCATCGTTCTCGCCCTCGAGGTACGTGATGTTGCGGGCGACGCGGCGGTTCGCCTCCATCAGCTCGATCAGCGTTGTGGCTCGTGCAGTCACCGGCGCTCCAGTCTCATGTGCAGCGGATGGCGCGTGCGCAGGTTGATCTGTGCCTCGAGCTCCAGCGGCTTGTCGGGCACGTAGGCCAGGCGGTAGCGCCGGCCCACCATGTAAAGATGCATGAGCATCTCGTAGAGCGCGAAGGTCTCGCCGATGCAGTGGCGCGGACCGGCGGCGAAGGGCATGTAGGCGAAGCGGGGCCGTTGCGCTTCGTGCTCGGGCGCGAAGCGCTCCGGCCAGAAGCGCTCCGGGTCCTGCCAGAACTGCGGGTGCCGGTGCAGCAGGTAAAGCGGCAGCAGCACGTTGCTGTTGGCCGGCACGGCGTAGCCGCCGAGCACGTCCGCCTCGATGGTGCGGCGCGACAGCAGCCACCCGGGCGGATACAGGCGCAGCGCCTCATCGATGACCTGCCGCGTGAAGCTCAAGCCCTCCATCTGCGCCAGCCCGGGCGCGGTGAGGTCCGGCGCCGCGTCGAGCTCGGCGTGCAGCCGCGCGGCGACCTGCGGGTGCTGCGCGAGCAGGTACCAGGTCCAGTTAAGGCCGCTCGCGGTGGTCTCGTGACCGGCGACGATCAGCGTCAGCACCTCATCGATCAGCTCGCGCTCGGCCATGGGCTCGCCCGAGTCCTTGTCGCGCGCGCTCATGAGCATCGCGAGGTAGTCGAAGTGCTCGCTCGCCTGCGCCCGGCGCCGCGCGATCAGTTCCGCCACCAGCTTGGTGAGCGAGCGGAACTTGTAGGCGAACTGCAGGTTGCGTCCCTGCTCCTTGGTGATGACCTCGAAGGGGTTGCCGCCGAGTTGCTGCGTAAGCCGGTCGAGGTCGGTGCCGAAGATCGAGCGCAGCACGATCTCCAGCGTCAGCTCGCTCATCTCGTCGGTGAGGTTGATGAGTTCGCCGCGGCCGCTCAGGGCCTCCCAGCGGGCGATGAAGCGCTCGTTGGCCGCGCCGATCACGCCGGCAAATTCGGTGATCACGCGCCGATGGAAGAACGGCTGCATCATGTAGCGCTGGCGCTTCCACAGCTCCCCCTCGCTCGTCATGATGCCCTTGCCGAGCAGGATCCTGACCCGGTCCAGGCCCACCCCCTTGGTGTAGTTGCGGTGGTTGACGACCAGCACGCGCTTCACGTCATCCGGGTGGTGAATGACATAGGTATAAGATCCGCGGGCGGGAACAAACACCCGATAGGTGTCACCGTAGCGGGCGAACAACTCGACCATGCGCTCCAGGGAATCATCCGTGGAGCCGACGTCGAATTGAAGCTCGGCCTCGGGGGGATCGGTATTCGCGGGCGCGGCGGCGGTCATGCAAGCTGTTGAAAGCCAAACTTTAATCTTATATCACACGGACCTGCGGGATCAGTGGCCGGAAGAGGGAGCGCGCGCCCTGCGCGCGCGGCTGCCGTACCTGAAGCGCCTGAGCCTCGGGCGCGGGCAGGCCGCGCGGGCGTCGCTGGCGGGCGTGGCGCTCGCGCTGCGCGCACTCGCGCGCCTGCGCGGCGCGCCGGTGCAGCCGCGCGAGCTTACGTTCAGCACGCAGGCAAAGCCGCAGCTTGCCGGGCCCGGCGGCGCGCCCCCCGCCTGGGACTTCAGCATCTCGCACTCCGGGCCCTTCGTGGGCTGCGCCGCGCTCGGCGGCGCGCAGGTCGGGTTCGATCTTGAATTCGGCAGCGACGCACGCCTGCCCGAATGGGTCGCGCGCGAGGCGGTGGTGAAGGCCGCCGGCCTGGGCGTGCGGGCGCTGCGCGAGGTGCAGCTGACCGCCGCCGGCGCCACCTGCCGCGGCGCGCGCTGGCACGCGCGCACGCTCGAGCACTTCCCGGGCGCGGCCGCCTGCCTGATGACCAGCACCGCGGTGCGCGAGCTCGTGGTGCGCGTGGTGCCGCTGGCGGAGCTCTTCGGTCCATGAGCGGCGGCGATGACGGTGAACTGAAGAACACCATCTACCGCACCACGACGCGCTCGGGGCGGCGCATGACGCCCCTGCGGCGCGCGCTGTACCGCCTCGCGGTGCCGCTGGGCCACGCGATCATCCGCCTGTGGTGGCGCACGGCACGCGTGGTGGCGGTGGTGGGCCTGGAGCACCTGGAGGCGGCGCTGCAGCGCGCGCCCTCGCTCGTGCCGTGCTACTGGCACCAGCACCAGCTCTACTGCGGCAAGTTCCTGCTCGAGCAGCGCGCGCGCGGCCTCACGGTGGGCTGGCTCATCAGCCCCTCCGTCGACGGGGAGCTCGGCGCCATGCTGGTGCGGCGCATCGGGGGAGCGGTGATCCGCGGCTCCTCCACCCACACCGGTGCGCGGGCGCTGCGCGATTACTACCAGGCGCTGGTGAAGGACAACGTCTCGCCCGTCATCACCCCCGACGGCCCGCGCGGCCCGCGCTTCAAGTTCAAGCCCGGCGCGCTGCTGCTGTCGCAGATGTCCGGTCGCCCGGTGCTGCCGATGGCCTACGCGGCCTCGCGCGCCTGGCTCATCAAGTGGGACAAGTTCGTGATTCCGATGCCCTTTGCGCGCATCGCGATCGCGATCGGCGAGCCGTGCTACGTGCCGCGCGGCAGCGACGCCGCCGCCCTCGAGCGCCTGCAGCTGGAGATGGAAGCCACCCTCAGGGCGGTGTTCGTGAGCGCGCGCGAGGCGCTGCGGGCCCCGGGCGCCTCCGGAGCCTGAGCCGGCCCGGGCAGGGGCCGCTGCTGACTCTCGGCCGTGCTGTCGCGGCGCATTCTGTTAAGTTTATTAATGCGTGGGCGAACAGGGCCTTAGCTTGTGTTCCTTACCGGGTGTGCGAGAATCCTGCGCAAGCGCCTAATAAATCGTAACGACGAGTCTGTAACTCCGTGACGGGACGCCGCGTCAGGGGTTCGACAAACGCTTACGCTGCGCGTTGGATTTTGTGGGAGGTCACGGCTCAATGACGACTCCGCCGCCGGACAAGCCGGCGGAATTCACCGCGTCAGACATCCTCTCGGCCGATGCGTGGACCGGCCGTACGCCCAAGCCCGTTCTGGGCATCGATGTCGTGTGCACCAAGATCGCGGTGGATTTCCAGAACATGCGCAAGGAGTCCGTCGACGAGACGCTGCGCCGCAATCTTGAATTGCTGCGCGGGGCGACCGCCGCGGACTGTGCCTTCCTCGCCGCCCTGACTCCCGATGAGCCGGTATTCACCGAGGTTCGCTCGGCCAAGAGCGCCTTCGCGCAGTGCCGTCCGGAGGCCCTGAGCGGCACCCTGCTGGAATCCTTCCCGTGGCTGCGCGCGCGCATGGATCACCTGCGCCTCTCGGAGCTGCGCGACACCGGCAGCGTGCGCAAGGAGCAGGCCGTGGAAGCGGCGCGCTTCGCGGAGCTGCACATCGGCTCGGCGCTGCTCGTGGCGCTGCGCGTGCAGGGCAAGCCGGCCGGATTCCTCGGACTTGCGCATACCATGCCGCGCGGCGCCTGGGACGTGAACCAGCAGCTGCTCATGAAGCTGATCGGCACCAGCCTCGCCACGGGCCTGGAGCGCATCCGCATCGAGGCGCGCCTCGCCAAGCTCGAGGAGCGCACCAACCTGTTCCAGGCGGCCGCCAACGACGGCCTGTGGGACTTCGACGTCGAGAGCAACGAGGTGTACTTCTCGCCGCGCTGGAAGGCGATGCTCGGTTACGGCGACGATGACATGCGCGGCTCGCCGGACTGGCGCAGCCTGGTGCATCCGGATGACCTCGCCCGCGTGCAGGCGGCGATCCGCGACCACGTCGCCGGCAAGACCCCGATCTTCGAGAGCACCCACCGCATGCGCCACCGCAACGGCGAATGGCGCTGGGTGATCAGCCGCGCCACCGCGCGCGTGGACAAGCACGGGCGGCTGCTGCGCCTGGTCGGGGTCGAGCTGGACATCACCGAGCGCAAGCTCTACGAGGAAGCGCTGTTCCGCGAGAAGGAGAGCGCGCAGATCACGCTGCAGTCGATCGGCGATGGCGTCATCACGACCGACGCCAACTCGACCATCGACTACATCAACCCGGTGGCCGAGGAGCTGACCGGCTGGCGGCTCGAGGACGCCATGGGCCGCCCGGTGGAGGAGATCTTCCGCGCCTTCCATGAGGAGACCTGCGAACCGCTGGAGAATCCGCTGTCGGTGGCGATCCGCCGCATCCGTCCGATCAAGTCGGTACGGCCGATGCTGCTGATCCGCCGCGACGGCAACGAGCTGTACGTCGAGAGCACCGCCGCCCCGATCCGCGACGGCCACGGCCACGTCGCCGGCGGCGTGCTGGTGTTCCATGACGTGAGCGAGTCGCGCGAGCTGAACCGCCGCCTCTCCTACCACGCCAGCCACGACCTGTTGACCGGCCTGGTCAACCGGCGCGAATTCGAGAGCCGCCTCGAGCGGGCGCTGAAGAGCGCCAAGGCGCGCGAGGCCTCCTACGCGCTGTGCTACCTCGACATCGACCAGTTCAAGATCGTCAACGACACCTGCGGCCACAGCGCCGGCGATGCGCTGCTGGGACAGGTGGGGGCGCTGCTGAAGTCCAAGGTGCGCTGGCGCGACACGCTCTCGCGCCTGGGGGGCGATGAGTTCGGCATCCTCCTCGAGAGCTGCTCGCTCGATGAGGCCATGCGCACCGCCGAGACCCTGCGCGAGGGGGTGCGCAACTTCCGCTTCACCTGGGAGGACCGCGTGTTCCGCCTCGGCGCCAGCATCGGCGTGGTGCCGATCACCGCCGAGAACGAGGACGTCGCGTCGATCATCTCGGCGGCCGATTCGGCCTGCGCCGCGGCCAAGGAAGGCGGCCGCAACCGCGTGCACAGCTTCGCCGAGAACGACATCGAGCTCATGCGCCGCCGGCGCGAGATGCAGTGGGCGGCGCGCATCAACGCGGCGCTCGAGGAAGGGCGCTTCGAGCTGTACCGCATGGCCATCCAGCCGCTGCAGCGGGTGGAGGTGGGGGCGCACTACGAGCTGCTGCTGCGCCTGAAGGATGAGACCGGGCGCATCGTCGCGCCCAATGACTTCATCGCCGCCGCCGAGCGCTACGGCATCACCCCGGCGATCGATCGCTGGGTGATCGAGAACGCCTTCCGCTGGCTGGTCTCCGAGGCCGACGAGCGCGAGAAGCTGCTGCGCTGCTCGATCAACCTTTCCGGCCAGAGCCTCGGCGATGACAAGTTCCTGCCGTTCGTGATCGATCAGTTCCACCGCAGCGGACTGGATGCCTCCAAGATCTGCTTCGAGATCACCGAGACCGCCGCGGTGGCGAGCTTCAGCCAGGCCAACCGCTTCATCCAGGCGCTGAAGGAGCTGGGGTGCAAGTTCGCCCTCGATGACTTCGGCACCGGGCTGTCCTCGTTCGGTTACCTCAAGCACTTCCCGGTCGATTACCTGAAGATCGACGGCAGCTTCGTGCGCGAGATCCTGCGCGATCCGATCGACCGCGAGATGGTGCGCTCGATCAACGAGATCGGGCACCTCACCGGCAAGCAGACCATCGCCGAGTTCGCCGAGAATGCCGAGATCATCCAGATGCTCACCAGCCTCGGCGTCGATTATGCGCAGGGCTACGGCGTTGCCCAGCCCCAGCGCGTGGTGAAGTCCGCCGTCGCCTAGCCCGCCGCCTCAGTCGCGGCCGAACTCCAGTCGCATCGACAGGTCCACCGCGCGCAGGTGCTTGGTGAGTGACCCGACCGAGACGTAGTCGACGCCGGTGGCGGCGATCGCGCGGACGTTCTCGAGCGAGACGCTGCCGGAGGCCTCGAGCTTCACCGGCGTGCTGTGTGCGCGATTGAGCGCCACCGCCGCGCGCATGTCATCGAGTGTGAATTCATCCAGCAGGACGATGTCCGGATGCGCGGCGAGGGCCTGGCCGAGCTCGCCCAGCGACTCGACTTCCACTACCACCGCTACCGCCGGGGCGCGCTGCCGGGCGGCCACGATCGCCGCGGTGATCGAGCCGGCGGCGGCGATGTGGTTCTCCTTGATGAGGATCTGGTCGAACAGTCCCATGCGGTGGTTGTCGGCGCCACCGCAGCGCACGGCGTACTTCTGCGCGGTGCGCAGCCCCGGCACGGTCTTGCGTGTATCGAGGATGCGGCAGCCGGTGCCGGCCACGGCCTCTACGTAGGCGCGCGTGGTGGTCGCCGTACCACTGAGCAGCTGCAGGAAGTTGAGCGCGGTGCGCTCGCCCGTCAGCACCGCGCGCGCCGCCCCGGCGATCTCGAAGATGACATCACCGGCGCCCAGCGGCTCGCCATCGGCGGCGTGCCAGGTGAGCTGCACCGCCGCGTCGAGGCGACGGAAGGTCTCATCGACCCAGGCGACCCCGCACAGCACGGCCGCCTCGCGCGTGATGACCCGGCCGCGCACGCGCTGCGCCGCGGGCACCAGCGCCGCGGTGACATCGCCCCCGCCGATATCCTCGGCGAGGGCCGCCTCAACCTGCTTGCGCAGATCCCCGGGTAGCTCGGGCACTTACTTGACGAAGGGGAGGCCGTGACTCTGCGAGGCCATGCACATCAGCATCGGGATCGAGAGCACGAAGTTCACCCGCGAGGCCATGCCGGCCGCCTTGCGGGCGCGGGCCTTCTCTTCGTCGGTCGCCGGCTTGATGCCGAGGATCTTCTTCTGGTTCGGCCAGATGATCCCCCACACGTTGAGCAGCATGATGGTGCCGAGCCAGGCCCCGATGCCGATGGTCACAAAGCCCGGGCGGAGGAGGAAGGCATTGCCCAAATTCGCTTCCAGCAGCCACGCCCCGCCGAGCCAGGTGGCCACCGCGCCCCAGCGGAACCAGAACAGCGCCCGCGGGGCGACGTACTTCGTGATACCCGCCCCCCCGGGGCCGCCCTTGTCGGCCGCGGCATCCGCCAGCGCCGGGGTCTGGGCGACGTTGAAGTAGTACAGCAGGCCGATCCAGAACACGCCCGCCACGATATGGAACCAGCGCGCGAAACCGGGCAGATAGGGTTGCCAGCCGCCCAGCAGCCCCGCCAACGCGAGTGCAAGGATGATCCCCAGAACGAGGGATTGACGGTGGTTGTTAAGAGGATTCATGGCTTTAAGTCTCCAAGTTCTTGTTTCTGTGGGGCCTGGCTGATCTCGCAGCGTTTGAAGAATAGGCGAGGCACCCCCATAATTCAACGCACGCTCAACTGACGGCAACAGCGCTTAAGGGACCGTGAACGCAGCTGAAGGAAAGCGAGCGCAGCGCCAGGAGCGCCCGCCGTCGCCGTGTATCAACGTATGCAGCCTGGATGAGCGCGGCCTGTGCGTCGGCTGCCTGCGCTCGGGCGCGGAGATCGCGCGCTGGATGGCCATGAGCGCGGATGAACAATGGCAGCTCCTCCGGGTACTCGAGGAGCGGCGCAACCTTAGCAAGCAGGTGACCTAAATGGATGTGACGCAAAGAATCAGGACCGAACTCGACGGCAGCCCGGTGGTGCTCTTCATGAAGGGCACGCCCGACTTCCCGCAGTGCGGTTTCTCGGCGCAGACGGTCGCAGCCCTGCGTGCCGTGGGCGCGGACTTCAAGTACGTGAATATCTTCGAGGAGCCCGAGATCCGCGAAGCGCTCAAGCGCTACTCGAACTGGCCGACCTACCCGCAGCTGTACGTCAAGGGCGAACTGGTCGGCGGCTGCGACATTGCGCTGGAGATGTATAAGAGTGGCGAGCTGAAGAAGCTGCTCGCCGAAGCCGGCGCCGTCTGAGCCGCCGGCCGCGGCTGCCGTTGCCGCTGTAGGAGAACTCCCCGGCGCCGCCGGCACCCCGGCCGGCAGGCGCGGCGGGGGCGAGCGGGCATAATCGGGTGCCGATTCTTCACGAAGAGGCATTCCATGGCCATCACCAATGCGCTGGCAAGCCTGGCAGTTGCGGACCTGAGCGCCGCGGCCAGGTGGTACGAGAAGCTCTTCGGCCGTGCGGCCGACTCCACGCCGATGCCGCAGGTGGCCGAGTGGAAGTTCGACCGCGGCGGCTGGCTGCAGGTGTACGAACTCAAGGCGCGCGCCGGCGCGGGCTCCGTGACGCTCGCGGTCAGCGACCTGGATGAGCAGATCAAGACCCTGCACCAGCTCGGCATCGACACCGAGCCGCCCCTGGTCTCAAGCCAGGTGAGCGTGCTCATGATCAAGGACCCGGACGGCAACAGCCTCGCCTTCGCGCAGGCACGGGATCCGAACATCGCCCAGTAGGCGCGCCCCTGCACGACGCTCAGACGGGCGCTTCGGGCTCCTCGGGCTCCGCCGCGCCCAGCCACCCGAGGCTGCGGGCCTTTTCCTCGGCGGCCTGGTGACTGGCGCGCAGCGCGTTGCACACCAGGCAGAAAATGTCGGCACTGCACTCCGCGTCGTAGCGCGCGCTGTGTGCGCTGCCCGCATCCCACTCAAGTCCCGCCACCGTCACCGCCTTGGCGAGCACCGTCTGCCCCAGCGCCGCGCCCGCGAGCGTGGCGGTGTCGAAGCAGGAGAACGGATGGAAGGGATTGCGCTTCACCTCGGCGCGCGCGACCGCGGCGTTGAGGAATGCCAGATCGAAGGCCGCATTGTGACCGACCAGGATCGCGCGGCGGCAGCCGTAGGCGCGTACCGCGTGCCGGATCTCGCGGAACACGCGCTGCAGCGCGTCGCGCTCCGGCAGCGCCGGGCGCAGCGGGTGGTGTGGGTCGATGCCGGTGACCGACAGCGACACCGGATCCAGCCGCCCGCCCGCGAAGGGCTGGACGTGAAAGTTATGCGTGGCTCCCCGGCGCAGCGTGCCCTCCGGATCCATGTCGATGAGGGTCGCGGCGATCTCCAGCAGCGCATCGGTGGCCGCATGAAAGCCGCCGGTCTCCACGTCGATCGCGACCGGCAGGTAGCCGCGGAAGCGGCGCGCCATGAGCGCCGCGGCGCTCGCCGTCGGCACCGGCCCGCACGCGCCCGGGTCGCCGGTGCTCACGCGGACGGCACGACGCGCCAGGGGATGCGCCCGAGCGCGCGCAGCGGCACCAGGACGTCGGTGCCGTAGGGGTAGTGGGCTGGCACCTGCCACGGCTCGCGGCTGAGGGTAAGGGTGTCGCGGTTGCGCGGCAGGCGGTAGAAGTCCGCGCCGTGGAAGGCGGCGAAGCCCTCGAGCTTCCCGAGCGCCCCGGCGGCCTCGAACGCCTCGGCGTACAGCTCGATGCCGGCGTGCGCGGAGAAGATGCCGGCGCAGCCGCAGGCCGCCTCCTTGGTGTTGCGCGCATGCGGGGCGCTGTCAGTGCCCAGAAACAGCCGCGGCGTGCCGCCGGCCACGGCCTCCAGCAGCGCCGCCCGGTGCGGCTCGGACTTGAGCACCGGCAGGCAGTAGTGGTGCGGGCGCAGGCCGCCCTCGAACAGCGCGTTGCGGTTCATGAGCAGGTGCTGCGGGGTGACGGTGGCGGCGATCCCGGCGCGCGCGCCGAGGACAAACTGCAGTGCCGCCTTGGTCGTGATGTGCTCGAACACGATGCGCAGGCGCGGGTGGCGCTCGGCGAGCGGCTGCAGCACCGCCTCGATGAAGCGCGCCTCGCGCTCAAAGACATCCACCGCCGCATCGGTGACCTCGCCGTGCACCTGCAGCACCAGGTCAAGCTCCGCCATGTGCTCGAGCACCCCGTCCAGGCGCGCGACATCGGTGACGCCCGCCTCCGAGTGCGTGGTGGCGCCGGCCGGGTAGAGCTTCACGCCGTGGATGAAGCCGCTCGCGCGGGCGGCGGTGAGCTCCTCGCGCGTGGTGTGGTCGGTGAGGTAGAGCGTCATCAGCGGCTCAAAGTGTGCCCCGCCAGGCAGGGCGGCCAGGATGCGCTCGCGGTAGGCGCGCGCCTGCGCGGTGCTGGTCACCGGCGGCGTCAGGTTCGGCATCACGATCGCGCGCGCGAAGCGCGCCGCCGTGAACGGCAGCACCGCCTTAAGCGCCGCACCGTCGCGCAGGTGCAGGTGCCAGTCATCCGGGCGCGTCAGGCGCAGCGTGCTCACCCGGCTGCCCCGAGCGCTGCCGCCAGGTCCTGCCGCAGCAGCAGCTCCAGCGCGAAGCGCACGCCGAAGCCGGTGACGTCGGTCGTGACGTGCGCAAGTCCGCCGCCGCGCGTGGCGGAGGCGAGGTCCACGTGCGCCCAGGGGATGTCCTTGGGCACGAAGCGCGCCAGGAAACGCGTCGCGAGGATGTGGTCACCCTTGCCCTCGAGCGCGCATTGCACGATGTCCGCCACCTTGCTCTCCAGGTCGGCGTCGTAGTCCTCCTCGAAGGGGAAGTTCCACACGCGCTCGCCGCTCACCTGCCCGGCGGCGAGCAGCTTCGGCACCAGCGCCGGGCGGTTGGTGAACACGCCGCTCATGCGTTCCGTGAGCGCGTACACGCAGGCGCCGGTGAGCGTGGCGAAGTCGAGCATGAAGCGCGGGCGCGTGCGGCCGGCGAGCGCCAGCGTGTCGGCGAGCACCATGCGCCCCTCCGCATCCGTGTGGATCACCTGGATGGTGACTCCGTTGGCGGCGCGCACCACTTCCTGCGGCTTGTAGGCGCGCGGGCCGATCCGGTTCTCGGTGATGGCGAGCCAGGCGTCCGCGGCGAGCGGGGCGCGCAGCTCCGCGAGCGCCACCAGTGTTGCCAGCGCCACCGCGCTGCCGGCCATGTCGGTGTGCATGTCGAGCATCGAGCGGTGCGTCTTGAGGTTCACCCCGCCGGTGTCGAACAGGATGCCCTTGCCGATGAGGGCGACCGCGGCGCGCGCGCTCGCGGGCGTGGCTGCCGGGCGGTACTTCAGGTGCGCGATGCCGGCGCCGCCCTCGCCGTTGCCGGCCGCCACCGCCAGGAAGGCATGGGCGCCGGCGCGCCGCAGCGCCGACTCATCCAGCCAGCGCAGCTGCAGCGAGTGCTCGCGCGCGAGGCGCGTGAGGGCTTCGCGGTAGCCGGCGGCGTCCAGCACGTTCGGCGGCAGCGCGGTGAGCCAGCGCGCCAGATTCGAGCCGCGGGCGCTCGCGAGCTCGTGCTGCACATCGAAGCCTGACGACCCCAGCAGCACCACGCGCCGGATGCGCCGTTCGGCGCGCTCCTGCGCCCGGAACGTGGGCAGCGCGAAGGCGCGGGTGAGCGTCGCGGCGAGCAGCGCCTCGAGCGCGCTCTTGGCGAAGCCCTGCTCGCCGGTGCCGAGCAGCCCGACGCTCTGCGGGTTGCGCGCGCCGGCTTCCTTCAGCATGCGCCCCGCGAGTGACAGGCGTTCGAAGGCGCTGGCGTCGCTCTTTAGATAGCCCAGGATCGCGAGCGTGTGCCGGCGGTTGCCGAGCAGTGTCGAGCGTACCGTGCCGGGGCGCGCGGCGGCGCGCGCGTGCAGCTCGCGCCAGCGGCTGCCGTGCGGCAGCTGCCGCCAGCTCGCCGCGGCCGGCGGCAGCGCGACGATCGCCAGCACCACGTCGAGTTCATCGGCGTTGCGGCTGCGCGCGTGCACGACCGTGGGTGCGCGCGAGCTCGGCAGCAGCATGCTGCTGCGAGCATCGGAAGCTCTTGGACTCACTTGCTTTACCCGCCGCTGCTCGCCATCATGCTCATTCTAACGCGACCCGGCACTACACGCGCGCAGGCAACGCCCGCGCGGCAGCACCTTGTTCGGGGTCGCATGGCACGCTCCCGAGCAAGACCGCATGACCGAACCGCCGAAGATGGAAGATCTGGATCCCGTGGAAACGCGGGAATGGCTCGAATCGATCGATTCAGTGCTCAAGACTCACGGACCCGAGCGTGCCCACTTCCTGCTCGAGCGACTGATCGACTACACGCGTCGCAGCGGCGCCTACCTGCCCTTCAAGCCCAACACCGCCTACGTCAACAGCATCGCCGCCGGGCGCGAGCCGGAGTATCCGGGCAACCGCGCGCTCGAGCGCCGCATCGAGGCCTACATCCGCTGGAATGCGCTCGCCATGGTGCTCGCGGCCAACAAGGCCTCCTCCGAGTACGGCGGTCACCTGGCCAGCTACGCCTCCTCGGCGACGCTCTACGAGGTGGGTTTCAATCACGTCTGGCGGGCACCCTCGCCGCAGCACCCCGGCGACATGATCTTCATCCAGGGCCACTCCTCCCCGGGCATCTACGCGCGCGCCTATCTGGAAGGGCGCCTGGGGGAACAGCAGCTGCAGCGCTTCCGCCAGGAGGCGAGCGCGCCGGGAGTGGGGCTGACCTCCTACCCGCACCCGTGGCTGATGCCGGATTTCTGGCAGTTTCCGACGGTCTCGATGGGCCTGGGGGCCATGATGGCGATCTTCCAGGCGCGCTTCACGCGCTACCTGCAGGACCGCGGCCTGGTGAAGCCCTCGGACCAGAAGGTGTGGGCGTTCCTCGGTGACGGGGAGATGGACGAGCCGGAGTCGATGGGCGCGCTCACCATGCCGGTGCGCGAGGGCCTGGACAACCTCATCTTCGTCATCAACTGCAACCTGCAGCGCCTCGACGGCCCGGTGCGCGGCAACGGCAAGATCATCCAGGAGCTGGAGTCGGCCTTCTTGGGCGCCGGCTGGAACGTCATCAAGGTGCTGTGGGGCTCGCGCTGGGATCCGCTCCTGGCACGCGATCACAAGGGGCTGCTGCGGCGGGTGATGGAGGAATCCGTCGACGGCGAGTACCAGAACTTCAAGGCCAAGGGTGGCGCCTACACGCGCGAGCATTTCTTCGGCAAGTATCCCGAGCTCAAGGCAATGGTCGCCAACATGTCGGACGAGGAGATCTGGCGGCTGAACCGCGGCGGCCACGATCCGCACAAGGTGTACGCCGCCTACGCCGCCGCGATGAGCCACAAGGGCCAGCCCACCGTGATCCTCGCCAAGACCGTCAAGGGCTTTGGTCTCGGCAAGGGTGGTGAGGGGCAGATGGTCGCCCACCAGCAGAAGAAGCTCTCGGAGGAGGATCTGCGCATCTTCCGCGACCGCTTCAACATCCCGGTCTCGGATGCGGACATCGCCGGCCTGCCGTTCCGCAAGCCCGACGAGAGCAGCGAGGAAACCCGCTACCTGAAGGGCAAGCGCGGCGCGCTCGGGGGCTACCTGCCGAGCCGCCGGCGCACGGCGCCGGCGCTGGCAGTGCCGCCGCTGGAGGCGTTCGCCTCACTGCTGGAGGGCACCGGCGAGCGCGAGATCTCCACCACGATGGCCTTCGTGCGCCTGCTCACCGTGCTGCTCAAGGACAAGAGCATCGGCAAGAACATCGTGCCGATCGTCCCGGATGAGGCCCGCACCTTCGGCATGGAGGGGCTGTTCCGCCAGATCGGCATCTATTCCTCGGTGGGCCAGCTGTACACGCCGCAGGATGCCGAGACCCTGATGTCCTACCGCGAGGACAAGAAGGGCCAGATGCTGGAAGAGGGCATCAACGAGGCCGGCTCGCTGTGCTCGTGGATCGCCGCGGGTACCGCCTACAGCAACCATGGCATCAACATGGTGCCGTTCTACATCTTTTATTCCATGTTCGGCTTCCAGCGCGTCGGGGATTTCATCTGGGCGGCGGGGGACATCCAGGCGCGCGGCTTCCTCCTGGGCGCGACCGCCGGACGCACCACGCTCGCCGGCGAGGGCCTGCAGCACCAGGACGGCCACAGCCAGCTCATCTCGAGCACGGTCCCGAACTGCATCTCCTACGATCCGGCCTACGCCTATGAGCTCGCCGTGATCATCCACGACGGCATGCGGCGCATGTTTGCCGAGCAGGAGAGCGTCTTCTATTACATCACCGTGATGAACGAGAACTACGCCCAGCCGGCGATGCCCGCCGGGGCGGAGCAGGGGATCCTGCGCGGCGGACACCTGGTGCACACCGGCGGTCGCGGCAAGGTGCGCGCCACGCTGCTCGGCTCCGGCACCATCCTGCGCGAGTGCCTGGCGGCTGCGAAGATTCTCGAGAACGACTTCAAGGTGCCCGCCGACGTCTTCTCCATCACCAGCTTCAGTGAACTGCGTCGCGAGGCGCTCGAGTGCGAGCGCTGGAACGGCCTGCACCCGGGCGAGAGCGCCCGCGTGCCGTACGTACGCGGGCTGCTGGGCGAGCGTGCCGGCCCGGTGGTTGCGGCCACCGACTACATGCGCACGGTGCCCGACCAGATCCGCCAGTGGGTGAGCGCGCGCTACGTGGTGCTCGGCACCGACGGCTTCGGACGCTCCGACTCGCGCGCCGCGCTGCGCCGTTTCTTCGAGGTCGACCGCCATCACATCGCGGTGGCCGCGCTCAAGGCGCTCGCCGATGACGGCCAGGTCGATCAGGCGAGCGTGAGCGAGGCGATCAAGAGCCTCGGTGTCGATCCTGACAAGCCGGTTCCCTGGAAAGTCTGAGCTTCATCTCGAGATAAACGTGGCAGCAGGCTCGATGGAAGTACGCGTGCCCGACCTGGGCAACTTCAAGGACGTCGCCGTCATCGATGTCCTGGTCAAGCCCGGCGACACCATCGCGGTGGACACGCCGCTCGTGACGCTCGAGTCGGACAAGGCGGCGATGGACGTGCCCTCGACGGTGAGCGGTGTGGTGGAGAAGGTGCACGCCGAGAAGGGCGGCAAGCTCAACGCCGGCGATCTGCTCGTCACGGTGCAGGGCGATGGCGCCGGGGCCGGCGCCGCAGCGCCCGCGCGTCCCGCGCCGCAAACCAACAAGGCAGCCGCTGCGGCCCCCGCCGCCGCGCCCCCGGCAGCACCGCCACCGCCGCCGGCCCCCGCGGCGCCGGCCCCGGGAACCGAAGGGGGCGCCCGCCCCGGCAGGATGGTGCCGCGCTCCCAGCTCGGCGTGCCGACCTCGTACCGCGCCGACCTGGCGCCCATCGATGAGCCCGGCTTCGCGCGCGCGCATGCTTCGCCCTCGGTGCGTGCCTTCGCGCGCGAACTCGGCGTCGACCTGGGGCGCGTCAGCGGCCGCGGTTTCAAGGGCCGCATCACGCACGAGGACATCAAGGCCTTCGTGAAGGGCGCACTTGCCGGCGCCCCGGCGGCGGCCGCGCCTGCCGGCGCGACCCCCGGCGCCGTGGCGCCCGGGCTGCCGCAGGTGCCGGCGGTCGATTTCGCGCAGTTCGGACCGGTCACCACCGAGCCACTGTCGCGCATCCAGCGCATCTCCGGCCCGCGCCTGCACGCGAGCTGGGTCAACATCCCGCACGTCACGCAGTTTGACGAGGCCGACATCACCGAGCTTGAGCAGCTGCGCGCCAGCCTCAAGGACAAGGCGCAGGCCGCAGGCGTCAAGCTCACCCCGCTCGCCTTCATCATGCGCGCCTGCGTCAAGGCGCTGCAGGCGTTCCCGCGCTTCAACTCCGCGCTTGACCCGGGCGGTGCCAACCTCATCGTGCGCCAGTACGTGCACATCGGCTTCGCCGCCGACACGCCGCAGGGCCTGATCGTGCCGGTGGTGAAGGATGCGAACCGCAAGGACATCTACGAGCTCGCGCGCCAGCTCGGGGCGCTGTCGGAGAAGGCGCGCGCCGGCAAGCTCCCGGTCACCGACATGCAGGGCGGCTGCTTCACCATCTCGAGCCTGGGCGGCATCGGCGGCACCGCCTTCACCCCGATCATCAACGCCCCGGAAGTGGCGATACTCGGGGTCTCGCGCTCGAGCATGCGCGGCGTCTTCCACGACGGCGGCTTCATTCCGCGCCTGCTGCTGCCGCTGTCCTTGTCCTACGATCACCGGGTGATTGACGGCGCGATGGCGGCGCGCTTCACGAGCTTCCTCGCGCAGACGCTCGCCGAACCGCGGGCGCTGATCGAGGCGGTGCCGTGAGCGTCGACCTGCTCGTCCCGGATATCGGCAACTTCACCGACGTCGCCGTCGTCGAGGTGCTGGTGAAGCCCGGCGACGTCGTGGAACTGGAGACCCCGCTCGTGACCATCGAGACCGACAAGGCCTCGATGGATGTCCCGGCCGCCGCCGCCGGCAAGCTCACCGAGGTGCTGCTGAAGGTCGGTGACAAGGTTTCCAAGGGCTCCCTGATCGCGCGCCTCGAGGCCAGCGCTGGCGCCGCTGCCGCGCCGGCGGCGGAGGCCCCCGCCGCGCCGGCCGCTGCCGCGCCCCCGGTGGCCGTGCCTGAAACCGCCGGTGACACGGTGCGCATGCCCGCCCCGGAGGCCGGACGCGGCGAGCGCGCCCAGGAGAGTTTCAGCCGCACCGCGCAGCTGCTCGTGCTCGGCTCCGGTCCCGGCGGTTACACCGCCGCGTTCCGCGCCGCGGACCTGGGGCTGAAGGTCACGCTGGTGGAGCGCTGGCAGTCACTCGGGGGCGTGTGCCTCAACGTCGGCTGCATCCCCTCCAAGGCGCTGCTGCACGCCGCCAAGGTGATCGAGGACGCGGACGAGATGGCCGACCGCGGCATCGCCTTCGGTGAGCCGACCATTGACCGCGGCAAGCTGCGCACCTGGAAGAGCCAGGTGGTCGGCAAGCTCACCGGCGGACTCAAGGTGCTCGCGCGGCAGCGCAAGGTCGAGGTGGTCACCGGCAGCGGCCGCTTCGTGAGCCCGAACGTGCTGGAGGTGATGGGCAGCAGCGGCTCGGAGCGCATCCGCTTCGAGCAATGCATCATCGCCGCAGGCTCCGAGGCCGTGCGCCTGCCCGGGTTGCCCAAGGACCCGCGCATCATGGATTCCAGCGACGCGCTCGAGCTGCCCGAGTTCGCCGGCGGGCTGCTCGTCATCGGTGGCGGCATCATTGGCCTGGAGATGGCCTGCGTGTTCGATGCCCTCGGCAGCCGCGTGAGCGTCGTCGAGCTGACGCCGACCCTCATGCCCGGCTGCGATCCCGACCTGGTGCGCCCGCTCGAGCGCCGCATCCGCGCGCGCTACGAGCAGATCCTGCTGGGCACCCGGGTCGCGGGTATCGAGTCGCAGGCGGACGGGCTCAAGGTGAGCTTTGAGGGCGAGAAGGCGCCCGCGCCGCAGAGCTTCGATCGGGTGCTGGTCGCGGTCGGCCGCGTGCCGAATGGCAAGGCGATCGGCGCCGAGCTCGCCGGGGTGAAGGTCTCCGAGCGTGGCTTCATCCCGGTCGATAAGCAGATGCGCACCAGCGCGCCGCACATCTTTGCGATCGGCGACATCGCCGCACCGCCGTTGCTGGCGCACAAGGCCATGCACGAGGGCAAGGTGGCCGCGGAAGTCGCCGCCGGCCACAAGCGCGCCTTCGATGCCCGCGTGATTCCCTCCGTCGCCTACACCGATCCGGAGATTGCCTGGGTCGGCCTCACCGAGACCGAGGCGCGCGCCCAGGGGACCGCTTTCAAGAAGGGCGCCTTCCCCTGGGTGGCTAACGGGCGCTCACTGTCCCTCGGCCGCGAGGATGGCTTCACCAAGCTGTTGTTTGATCCGGAAAGTCACCGCCTGCTCGGCGGTGGCATCGTCGGCACCAATGCCGGCGATCTCATCAGCGAGGTGGCGCTGGCGATCGAGACCGGCTGCGACGCCGCCGACATCGGGCTCACCATCCATCCGCACCCGACGCTCTCGGAGACGGTGGCGGGAGCCGCGGAAGCCTTCGAGGGCACGCTCACGGATCTTTACATCCCAAAGAAGACGTAATTGCCGGGCGTCCGCCGGTTCAAAGATCGTAGCTCAGCAGCGTCTTGGTCTCGCGCACCCGGGATTCGCTAAAGAGGCGCTGGAGCAGCGCCAGCCTCGCATCCTCGGTCAGGTTCGGGAACCACGACTTCACTTTGCCCGCTAGACCCTTGCGCTTGCTCGGGCGCGCTCTCTCCTTCCTGAGCAGCACCAGCAACCGCACGTAGGGGTCCTTGTCGGCCGGGTGTTCCTTAACGGCGGCAGGGCCTTCCCTGACAGGGAATGCGCCCTTCAGCGCCTCGATCCGCCGGCAGCTGTGGCCGGCTGCTTCCAGGTGCCGGGTCAGCGGATCAAATCCCGTGTCACCGGACAAGATTACGCACGTTGTAGTGGGATGGGCCGCCAGCTCCTGTCCGAGATAATAGGCAATGTGGAAGTCAAGCGCGTTCGGTCCCTGGCCGGAGATCTTGATCCATTTCAAACGAGCGCCGAGCGGTTGGGCCTGCACGACCAGTTCCTCGGGTAGTTTCTTTTGCGTGATGCCGTAGAAAACCATCACGCGCACATCGGCCGGTATCTGCGACAGGTCGACCTTCTGCACGTTCTCAAGATCGACAAACAGTGTTCGCTCATTCATGTATTGCTCCGCCGTGGTGACCGAGTGATGTTTACTTCGTCGACAGCTGCTGGCAGCGCTCACCCGGGCTCGGCGCCTTTTTTGACAGAAGAGCTCTTGCAGGCGAAAGTCCGCACAGCGGCCCCTCGGCGGACCCTTCCGCAGGGTCCTCTACTTTGGCCGCTTAAGAGCAGTTGCTTCAATCTCGATCTTCATGCGCGGGTCGGCAAGCCCGGCCGAGATCATCGTCGCAGCTGGGCGGATCTGGCCAAAGTACTTTCGCAGCACGGGCCAACACTGGGGGAAGTCCTCGCCGTTCGGCAGCACATAGGTTACGCGCACGACATCGTGCATTCCTGAGCCAGCTTGCCGCAGAGCGGACTCAATGTTCTGCAAGCACTGTTCGGTCTGTTCCTGCAGATCATCCGAGATGCTCATGCGGGAGTAGTCGAATCCGGTTGTCCCGGAGACGAATACCCAGTCGCCCTGGGCGACTGCGCGGCTGTAACCAATTTCGGCTTCGAAGGTGGAACCAGAGCTGATGAGAGTGCGGTTCATGGTGCTTTGCAACCGTTGTGTGGCAGTAGGAAGAGCGTTCCGCGGCGTGCATCCTGGCAGCGCTCAGGAGCATCGCAAACGCCGGCTACAGGCGCCGCAGCCGCTCCAGGTAGGCGAGTTCATCGGGTACCTGCCCGCTGCGCTGCGCCTCCCACAAGGTCTGCGCGAGCGGTTCGATCATGCGGTGTTCGGCGGCGTGCGCATTCTCGCTGCGGCGGGTGAGTTCCTGGTGCAGGCGCGCGATTCCGGCGGGGCGGTCGGTCGCGACCTGCTCGCGGATGGCCAGATGCAGCCCCATGTGCAGGAAGGGGTTCTCGCGACCACCTTCGGGGGTGAATTCCGCGAGCAGCGCGGCATCCCCGGACTCGAGCCAGCCGATGTACTCCGGATGCTCGGCGATCACGGCCGCCAGCTGCCCCTCCAGGGGTTCAAGGGGCTCGTGCGCACTGAACTTGCGCCACGCTTCGAGGTAGCGGCGGCGCATCTCCCCACGACCCTCGCCGGTAAACAAGGGCATGCCCGGTCACGCCCGCGCGCGCGGGCGCCTGCGGATCGCCTGGGCGATGGAGCTGCGCTTGGCACGCGCCGGCTTCGCCTTGGTCTTGTACCGGTACTCGCACAGGTCGCGGATCAGGCAGGTCGGGCAGGCCGGCACGCGCGCCGTGCACACGTAGCGCCCGTGCAGCAGCAGCCAGTGGTGTGCGTCCTTGCGGTACTGCGCCGGGGTGTATTTGATGAGCCCCTGTTCGACGGCGAGCGGCGTCTTGCCGGGTGCGAGCCCGGTGCGGTTGGCGACGCGAAAGATGTGGGTGTCGACTGCGATTTCCGCCTCGCCGAACACCATGTTGAGGATGATGCTCGCCGTCTTGCGCCCGACTCCCGGGAGCGCCTCGAGCGCGGCGCGCTCCCCGGGCACCTCACCGCCGTGGCGCTCCATGATCTGCTGTGCCAGGCCGATCAGGTTCTTCGCCTTCGTGTTGTAGAGCCCGACGTTCTTGATGTAGGGCTTCACGCCCTCGATGCCGAGCGCCGCGATCGCGGCCGGCGTGTTGGCGAGCGGGAACAGCACGCGGGTGGCTGCGTTCACGCTCTTGTCGGTGGTGTGTGCCGAGAGCATCACCGCCACCAGCAGTTCGAACGGCGTCGCGTGCAGCAGCTCGGTGGTGGGGAAGGGGTTTGCGGCCTTCAGCCGCCGGAATATCGCCGTCCGGGTCGCAGCATGCATGGGGCAAGAATGCACGCGCGGGGCACGCACTGTCGAGGCTTGCGGCGCACGCGCCGCAGCTCTCGCCGTCGGAGCGTGCCGGTGCTAACGGACCTGCAGGATGACCTTGCCCGGAACGTGACCCGCCTCGAGCCGCTCCTGGGCCTTCGCGGCCTCGGCCAGCGGGAATTGCGCGGCGATCGGCACCTCGAGCTTCATCGACTCGATGGCGGCGTTGAGCCGCCGGAACTCCGTCGGCCCCGGGATGGCGTTGTACTTGATCGGTGTGAGTCCGCCGCGGCTCTTGGGTATCGGGTTCACTCCCTCCGGGTAAGCCACGCGGCCGCCTTTCCTGAGCGTATCGATGGCGTGCTCCAGGGCCTCGCCCCCGGCCAGCGCCAGCAGCGCATCCACGCCCGCCGGAGCAAACGCATGCGCGGCCGCGCCGATGTCGCCGTGGCGGCCATCGACGGCGGCATCCGCGCCGAGCCGCTTCACCAGGGCGATCTCATCCTCGCCCGAGACGCTGGCGAGCACCCGCGCGCCACGCAGTTTGGCGAACTGGATCGCGAGGGTGCCGACGCCGCCGGCGGCACCGTGGATGAGCAGCGTCTCGCCGGACTTCAGGTGCAGCGCATCGTCCACGCCCTGGATGGCGGTGAGCGCGGTGGTGCCGATGGCACCGGCCTGGGTCAGCGTCAGGCCGCGCGGCACGTGCCCGACGCGCGCGGCCGGCACCGCCACGTACTCGGCGTAAAAGCCGCCCTGGGGATTGTCCCAGCTGTAGGAATAGACCTGGTCGCCCACCTTAAAGCTGTGCACGGTCGCACCCACTGCGGCGACGGTGCCCGCGCCGTCGGTGCCGAGGACGAGGGGGAAGCGGCCGTTCTTGATCTGTTCGGGGTGGCGGCGCAGCTCCACGTCCCAGCTGGCCACGCCGGCCGTGTGTATGGCGATCAGCACTTCCGCCGGCCCCGGGTGAGGCACCGGGAGCTGGTGCAGGGTGAGCGCGTGCGCATCGCCGGCGGCGTCGATCGCCGCGGCCTGCATATTCTGCGGCAGTGCCTCAGCCGCGGGTGCCGCGGCAGCGGGGAGGAGCGCTGCGGCGAGGGCCGACAGAAGGGCGCTGGCGATGCGGACTGGCATGGTGGCTCATCCTGCGGGTGGGATTTTTTCAGGCACGGCAGTGTCGCACGCGCGGGCCGGATTTTGCGCGCGCCCGCTAGCGCGGCGCGGCGTGGTGCTTGCGCTCGTGCAGCAGCGCGGCGCGGGCCGCGGCACGGGCGGCGGTGCGCTCGTTGCGCTGCGCAAACCGTTCCCGGTTCGCGGCCGCCGTCGGCGCCGGCGGCGCATCGGCGGCCGCCGCGCGCGGCAGCATGCGGATGCAGTCCACCGGACAGGGCGCCACGCACAGCTCGCACCCGGTGCACACGGAGGCGAGCACGGTGTGCATCTGCTTGTGCGCCCCGAGGATGGCATCCACCGGACACGGCGGCAGGCACTTGGCGCAGCCGATGCAGGCCTCCTCGTCGATCACCGCGACCAGCGCCGGCCCCTCGGTCCCGTGCGCCGGGTTCAGCGGCACCACCACGCGCTGCAGCAGCGCGGCAAGTTGCGCGATGGTGGCGGCGCCACCCGGGGGGCATTGATTGATGTCGGCGGCGCCCGCGACGATGGCCTCGGCGTAGGGGCGGCAGCCGCTGTAGCCGCAGCGCGTGCACTGGGTCTGGGGCAGCAGCGCATCGATGTCATCCGCGAGCATGCACTTGCCTGCGCCGGTTCAGCTGATTCTCATGCCCGCCGTGGCGCCGGAGTCCGGTGACAGCAGGTAGACACCGGCCGCCGACCCGCTGGCGGCCAGCACCATGCCCTCGGAGGTGCCGAACTTCATCTTGCGGGGCGCAAGGTTTGCGACCACCACTGTCAGGCGGCCGATGAGCTTCGCCGGCTCATAGTCGGACTTGATGCCGGCGAACACGGTACGGGTCCCTGAGCCGAGATCCAGCGTCAGTTTGAGCAGCTTGTCGGAGCCAGCGACCGGTTCGGCGTTGGCGATGCGTGCGACGCGCAGCTCCACGCGCCTGAACTCATCGATCGACACGGTGGCCGGGGGGGCAGCTTCTGCGGCCGCGGCGCCCGGCGCGGCCGCCGGGGTGGCCTCGAACAGGGCGTCGAGTTGCTTCGGGTCGACGCGCGTCATCAGGTGCCGGTAGGCATGAATGCGCGGCGGCGGCACCTGCGCGTCGCCCCAGGTGAACCCGTCATCGAGGCCGAAGAGCTCCTTCGCGGCGCGCGTCGTGGCTTCCGGCAGCACCGGTGCGAGCAGCACCGACAACACCTTGAAGCCGTAGAGCGCCCGCGAGCACACCTCCTGCAGCTCCGCCGCCCGGGCCGGATCCTTGGCGAGCACCCAGGGCTGGCGCGCATCGAAGTCGCGGTTGATGCGGTCGGCGTACGCCATGGCCTCGCGCACCGCCTTGCCGAACTCGCGCGTCTCGTAGCTCTCGTGGATGCCCGCGCACAGGGTGCGTGCCTCGGTGCTCAGGGCCGCCGCGTCAGTGCCGTAGCGCAGTTCGCCGGCGAACTGGCGGTTGATGAAGCTCGCGGCGCGGCTGGCGATGTTCACGTACTTGCCGACGAGGTCGCTGTTGACGCGCAGCGTGAAGTCCTCCGGGTTGAAGTCGAGGTCCTCGACGTTGCCGTTGAGCTTGGCGGCGATGTAGTAGCGCAGCCACTCGGCGTTCATGCCGATCTGCAGGTAGCGCAGCGGGCTGATGCCGGTGCCGCGCGACTTGGACATCTTCTCGCCCGAGACGGTGATGAAGCCGTGCACGTACACGTGGTCCGGGACCTTGAAGGGCGCGCCGGCGAACTTCAGCATCGCCGGCCAGAACAGCGTGTGGAAGTAGATGATGTCCTTGCCGATGAAGTGGATCTGCTCGGTATCGGGCGCGCCCAGGAACTCCTCGAAGCTGCGCCGCTCGCCGCGCACGCGCGGCGCACCCGACTCGAAGTAGTGCTTGAGCGCGGCGAGATAGCCGATCGGGGCGTCCAGCCACACGTAGAAGTACTTCCCCGGCGCATCCGGAATCGGGATGCCGAAGTAGGGTGCCTCGCGCGAGATGTCCCAGTCCGCCAGCGCCTGCTCGCCGGCGCCGGTGAGCCACTCGCGCGCCTTGTTGAGCACCGCCGGCTGCAGTCGTCCGGGGGTGTTGAGCCACTGCGTGAGGAAGGCGACGCACTTCGGGTCCGAGAGCCGGAAGAAGAAGTGCTCGGATGAGCGCAGCTCGGGCTGCGCCCCGGAGAGCGTCGAGTAGGGGTTGATGAGGTCGGTGGGCGCGTAGACGCTCGAGCACACCTCGCAGGCGTCGCCGTACTGGTCCTTGGAGTGGCAGTTCGGGCATTCGCCCTTGATGTAGCGGTCCGGCAGGAACATGCCCTTGACCGGATCGTAGAACTGCTCCACCGCCTTCTGGTAGATGAGCCCGGCGGCCTTCAGGCGCGCGTACACCTCCTGCGACAGCTGCGTGTTCTCGGGCGAGTCGGTGGACCACCAGTGATCGAAGCTGATGTGGAAGCCCTTGAGGTAGCGCGGGCGGTCCGCGGCGATGCGCGCCACCAGCTCCTGGGGCGTGATGCCTTCCTCCTGCGCCTTGAGCATGATCGGCGCGCCGTGGGCGTCATCGGCACCGACGAAGTGCAGCTCGTGCCCCTGCATCCTCTGGAAGCGCACCCAGATGTCGGCCTGGATGTATTCCATGATGTGCCCGATGTGAAACGGGCCGTTGGCGTAGGGGAGCGCGGTGGTGACGAAGATCTTGCGGGTCATCCGGCTAGTTTACACAAGCCGGCAAGGCGCCCCGCGCAGGGGCGCGGCGGCGTGACTTCAGCCCGCGTCCTTCACGTCCTCGAACTTGCCCTTGTTGATGGCCTTCTTGTAGGCCTCCTTGCCCGTGATCTGGCGCGCGTCGTACAGCTGCTGGATGGCGGTGTCCATGGTGCGCATGCCGAAGGCGCCGCCGGCCTGCATGGTGTTTTCCAGCTGGTCGAGCTTGCCCTGCCGGATCAGGTTCGAGGCTGCCGGCGTGTTGACCAGGATCTCCAGCGCCGCCACGCGCCCGGACTTGTCGGCGCGCTGCAGCAGCTGCTGCGAGACCACCCCGCGCAGCGAGGTCGAGAGCATGGTGCGCACGTGCGACTGCTTGTCGGCGGGGAACACGTTCACCATGCGATCCACCGTCTGCGCCGCCCCGTTGGTGTGCAGCGTGCCCATGACGAGAATGCCCATCTCCGCGGCGGTGACCGCGATGCTCATGGTCTCCAGGTCGCGCAACTCGCCCACCAGGATGACGTCCGGGTCCTCGCGCAGGGCCGAGTGCAGGGCGGCGGCAAAGCTTGGCGCGTGCACCCCGATCTCGCGCTGGCTGATGAGGCAGCTCTGGCGCTCGTGGACGAACTCGATCGGATCCTCGACCGTGAGGATGTGGCCCTTCACGCGGCGGTTGATGTCATCGATCATCGCCGCAAGCGTCGTGGACTTGCCCGAGCCGGTCTTGCCGGTCACGAGGATGAGGCCGTTGTTGGCGCGGGACATCTGCCGCACCGATTCGGGCAGCTTCAGTTCCTCGAGCGTCAGGGCCTTGGAGGGGATGGCGCGGAACACCGCGCCCATGCCGTTCAGCTGGCGCATCACGTTGACGCGGAAGCGCCCGCGCTCGGGCAGCGTGTAGGCGAAGTCGGCGCCGTCCTTGGCCTCGAAGCGATCCAGCGCCGCCTTGGGCATGATTTCGTAGAGCGCCTGCTTCACCTGCTCCGGGGCCAGTTTCTCCGGCTTCAGCGGCGCGATGTCCCCGTACAGGCGCATGCGCGGCGGGTCGCCGGCGATGAAGTGCAGGTCCGAGCCGCGCCGTTCCAGGACCTCGGTGAGCAGTGCGTCGACTTGCGGCACGGGCGCTCGCGTTCTCTTCAGGCCGCGGAGCTGGAGGCGGCCGCCGGGGAGGCGCCGTCCGCGTCCAGCTTCGGCAGCACGCTGGTGTCGGTGACGAACTTCTGGAAGGCGCGCTTTTCCATCGCGTAGGCGTAGGCGTCGTCCGGGTCGATGGTGCGCGCATTGATGGCGGCCATCAGCGCCTGGTCCAGGAGCTGCATGCCCACATCCCGCCCCATCTGCAGCTGGGTTGCGATCTGATGGGTCTGCTCGGTCTGGATGAGCTTGGCGATCGCCTTGGTCATCATGAGTACCTCACAGATCGCCTTGCGGCCGTGGCCGTCGGCGGTCTTCACCAGTACCTGGGTCACGACCGCGAGCAGGCTTTGTGCCAGGAAGCTCTTGGTCTGTTCGCGCTCTTCGACCGGCTGCGCATCGATGATGCGGTCGATGGTCTTGACCGCGCTCGTGGTGTGCAGCGTGCCGAGCACCAGGTGCCCGGTCTCCGCGGCCGTCATGGCCATGGAGATGGTCTCCGCGTCGCGCAGCTCTCCCACCAGGATCACGTCCGGGTCCTCGCGCATCGCCGCGCGCACCCCCTCGGCGAAGCTCGGGATGTGGGTGCCCAGCTCGCGCTGGATGACCTGGCTGTTCTTGCTCGGGTGCACGAACTCGATCGGGTCCTCGAGGCTGATGATGTTCAGGCGCCGCGTGGAATTGAGGTGATCGATCATCGCGGCGAGCGTGGTCGACTTGCCCGTGCCGGTGGAGCCGGTGACCAGCACCATGCCCTGGTGAAAATCGCACAGCTTGGTGACGATCGGGGGCAGCGCGAGCTTCTCCAGCGTCGGCACCGCGGCCGGAATGGAGCGGAAGGTCGCCCCGACGCCGGTTTCCTTGCGGTACACGTTGACGCGGAAGCGCCCGCCCTCGGCGGACACGTAGGAGAAGTCGAGGTCGTGGCCCTTGTTGAACTGCTCGTTCTGCGAGCGCGTCAGGATCTCGCTGATGTAGCTCTCGAGCTCCACCGCGCGCAGGTCGCGGAACTTGATGGGCAGCAGGTCCCCGTGCATCCGCAGCATCGGGGGCACCCCGACCGCCAGGTGCACGTCCGAGCACCCCTGCTGGGTGCCCAGTTTCAAAAAGGCGTCTATGCGCGCCAAACCCTTGCTCCTTAAGGAGTTTCCACCACCGTTGTTTAGCCCGGGAGGGCTTTATGATCAACAGCTTGTGAACGGAAATTTGACGTAACGCACGAAGTTTGGCAAGGCGGGAGCCTCAACGGGACGGGCGGCGCCCCGGCAGGGGGCGGCTAGCCGAGGTACTGCTGCAGGGCGGCGCTCAGCTCGTTCATGGTCTGGAAGCGCTTGGTCTTGTCCACCGCCATCGCACGCACCACGAGATCGGAGAGCCCCGGCGGCAGGTTCGGGTTCACATCCTGCGGGCTGCGCGCCTTGCCCTGCACGTGCTGGTACATGACCGACATGTGATCGCCGCGCGAGTAGGGGGGTACGCCGGTCACCATCTCGTAGAGCATCACGCCCAGCGCGTAGATGTCGGCGCGCTCATCGACCTTCTTGCCGAGGATCTGCTCGGGCGCCATGTACTTGGGCGACCCGATCACGTAGCCGGTCTTGGTGAGCTGGGTGTCGCCCTCGCGGTGCGCCGCCGCCACGCCGAAGTCCACGATCTTGAGCAGCCCTTCCTGGTTGATGAGGACGTTGGCCGGCTTCAGGTCGCGGTGCACGATGCCCTGCTGGTGGGCGACGGTCATGCCGGTGCAGATGTCGATGCCGAACTGCATGGCGCGCTTCAGTTCCAGCGGCTTCTCGTTGACCACCTCGCTGCCGAGCGTGTGCGAGGGGAAGTACTCCATCGAGATGGCGTAGTTGCCCTGGATGTAGAGGAAGTCGTAGATGCGGATGACGTTCTTGTGGGTGATCTTGCGCGAGTAGCGCAGTTCGTGGACGAAGCGCTTCATCACTTCCTCGTCCCCCGAAACGTTAGGGTTGAGGAATTTCAGGATCAGCCGCTCATCGACCACCGTGTCTTCCATGAGCAGCACCGTGCCGAAGGCGCCGCGGCCGATGCGGTCGATGTACTTGTAGCGCCCCTCGAGGACGTCCCCCTGCTTGAGCGTGCCGATGTCCAGCCGCGCCGCCGCCTCCGCCGCCTTGACTGCCTGCTGCATCGACTGATCCGAGATGACCACCGTCTTGGCCGCTTCGGCGGGCGTGGGTTGCGGCGGGCGTATGCCGGAGGGGGCGGGCGCGGCTGTCGGGGTGGCGGAGGTGGTGCCCGGATGGGCCTTGGAGCCTGACCCCAGCTGCGAGATCCCCGCGATGCGGTTATCCAGCTCCGAGACCGCCGCGGCCGCCATGCGGGCGATGGTCTGGTCGGGCGAGGCGGCCTGCACCTGCAGTTCGCTGCGCACCTGGTCGGCGCGCGCCTCGTCCGCCACGCGCGACAGCGCTTGGATCGCCTCGATGCGGATCTCGCGTTCCGGGCGGGCCACCAGCGGCAGCAGCGTATCCACGAGCTTGCTGTCGCCGAGCTTGCCGAGCGCGCGCACCACGATCGGGGTCGCCTTGTCATTGACCGGCGTGTGCAGCATCTCCATGAGACGGGGCACGGCGCGCTTGCTGCCGATTTCGGCCAGCGCGTCGATGGCGCGCTCGCTCACCCACCAGTCGCTGTCGCGGGTCGCCTGGATGAGCGAATCGACCGCGCGCTCATCCTTGGTCTGGTTCAGGATCTCGATCGCCGCGCGGCGGATGTCCTCATCCTTGTCGCGCACCAGCTGCAGCACCGCGTCTATGACCTTGGGCCCGCCGATCTTGCCGAGCGCATCGGCGGCGCGGCTGCGGACCCACCAGTCGCTGTCCTTCAGGGAACCGAGCAGGTACTTCACCGAGTTCGCGTTGCCGACCTCGTTCAGCACCTCGACCGCCGCCCGCCGCGCGTTCTCGTTCTCGTCCTTCAGTACCTCGATCAGGTACTTCATCGTCTCCGGATGATTGGCCTTGATGACCACGTCGATGGCGCGGTTGAGGACGTCGATCTCAGGATCGCGCAGCAGGGCTGCGACGCGCTCGATGTCGATCGGGCCATCCATGCGCTGCAGCGCCGACAGCGTGGCGCCGCGGATGAGCTTGTTCGAATCCTTCAGCAGCCCCTGCAGGGCGGTCTGCACCTCGGGGGTGTTGAAGCGCGCCAGGGTGTTGATGATGTGCACGCGCGCAATCGGGTCCTTGCCCTGGACACGCCCGATGAGCTCGCCCACCGAGGACTTGTCGGCGATCTCCCCGATGATGCGGAACAGCGCCGCCTTCTCGTTCGGATCCTGCGCATAGGCGGCGGTGAGCAGCTCGCGCACCCCGAAGCGCGACTTCTGCGCCGCGATCACATCAAGGACCGCCGGCTTGGAGATGCCCGGCGTGGCCAGGGCCTCGAGCAGCAGGGTGTGGGGGTAGTTGCGGCTGTTGGTCAGCGCCCAGGAGATCCCGGAGACGACCCGCGGGCTGCCCTGGACCAGTCCCTGCACGTACTGTGGAAAAGTCTTCTGGCTGACGAGCGCGGTGAGCACCTCGACGAAGGCGAGGGTTGCGGACTTGTCCGCTTCCGGCAGTGCCCCGAGGATGGCCTCGATCGCCCCCGGGCCCACATCCTTCAGGCGTGCGATCGCCTTCTGCCGCGCGGGGCTTTCAGGGTCGGTCGAAGACCGGATCTCCGTTACGAGACGGTCGGCACGCAGGTTCGTGAAAAAGCTCATTCAGCCTTTCCGTGGGAGCAGCTTCCTGCACGCATCCCCTGCGTCTCCCTTCACGAGGAGCGCGCAAAGCCAGGCAGGTGCGGATCTATCCGGTGCCGGCGCCGCTGTCGCAGCCGACCGGTGAAGCAGGAAGCGCGCAGCCTCCGGACGGGCGGATTATGCCACAGCCGTCAAGCTTGGCCGCCGCCGCCGCGCTTATGCGCATCCGGTGCGCACCCACTACAATCCCACCCCCTGGAATCGTTCCTGTTTTCCATATGATCCCCGACAGCTCGCTCAATGCCGTGCGCTCCGCCCTCGAGGCCTATGCCGATCCGTACCTCGCCGAGACCCTGGGGGAGGCTCAGGCGGTCCGGGAGGTACGGGCCGTGGGCGGTGAGGGCATCGCCGCCCGGGTGGCGCTCGGGTTCCCCGTGGGCGGCTACCAGGCCGAGTTTGCCGCCGCGGTAGGGGCGCACCTGGCGGCGGCCGGGATCTCGCAGCCCGTGACGCTCGAACTTGAATCCAACATCCGCGCCCACGCCGTGCAGCGCAATCTGAAGCCCCTCGGGGAGATCGCCAACGTCGTGGCGGTGGCCTCGGGCAAGGGCGGGGTCGGCAAGTCCACGGTCGCCGTCAACCTGGCGCTCGCCTGGGCGGCCCAGGGCGCCCGCGTGGGTATCCTCGACGCCGACATCTACGGCCCGAGCCAGCCCCTGATGCTGGGACTGACCGGGCAGCGGCCGACCTCGGTTGATGGCAAGCACCTGAAGCCGCTGACGAGCCACGGCGTCACCGCCATGTCGATCGGCTTTCTCGTGGATGAGCAGCAGCCGATGGTGTGGCGGGGTCCGATGGTGACCCAGGCGCTCACGCAGCTGCTGTCGGAGACACAGTGGGGCAAGCTCGACTACCTCGTGGTCGACATGCCCCCCGGCACCGGGGACATCCAGCTCACGCTGGCGCAACGCGTGCCGGTCGCGGGTGCCCTGATCGTGACCACACCCCAGGACATCGCCCTGGCGGATGCCCGCAAGGGGCTGAAGATGTTCGAGAAGGTCTCGGTGCCGGTGCTCGGCATCGTCGAGAACATGAGCATCCACGTGTGCACAAACTGCGGGCACAGTGAGCACATCTTCGGCAGCGGCGGGGGCGAGCGCATGGCCAGGGAGTACGGCGTACGGCTCCTGGGTGAGCTGCCGCTTGATGCGCACATCCGCGAGGAGGCCGACGGCGGGCGCCCGACCGTGGTGGCGGCCCCGGACTCAGCGCGCGCCCGTGCCTACTTCGAGATGGCGCGGCGCACGGCTGGTGCCCTCGCCGTGCGCGCGCGCGACCGCAGCAGCCTGTTTCCCAAAATCGTGGTCGAAGAGACCTGATATCTTTGCGCGCCGTCCCGCGGGAATCATATGAGCATCAAATCCGATAACTGGATCCGCCGGATGGCGCGCGAGGGAATGATCGAGCCGTTCGAAGCGGGACAAGTGCGGGAGGCCAACGGCCAGAAGATCGTCTCCTACGGCACTTCGAGTTACGGCTACGACGTTCGGTGCGCCAACGAGTTCAAGATTTTCACCAACATCAATTCATCGATCGTGGATCCAAAGAATTTCGACGCGAAGAGCTTCGTCGATTTCGGCGGGGACGTCTGCATCATTCCCCCCAACTCGTTCGCTCTGGCGCGCACCGTTGAGTACTTTCGCGTTCCACGCAATGTATTAATTGTGACTCTTGGAAAATCGACCTACGCACGCTGCGGTATAATAGTGAACGTAACGCCCTTGGAACCTGAATGGGAAGGGCATGTCACGCTCGAGTTCTCCAACACCACGACGCTGCCGGCGAAGATCTACGCCAACGAGGGCGTGGCGCAGATGCTGTTCTTCGAGTCGGACGAGGTGTGTGCGACCTCCTACCGCGACCGTGGCGGGAAATACCAGGGGCAGCGCGGCGTGACGCTGCCGAAAACCTGACCGCAGGCGGCGCTTAGCGCGTCAGGCTCTGGATCTGCAGCGTCCACTGCACGTCGTTGCCCTTCTTTTGCTGCACCTGCATGGGGACATAGCCTTTGTCGGGCGCGCACCAGAAGCGGGTGACGCGCGGTGAGTATTTCTTCTGTGCCTGGTAGATGATCGTGGCCACATCCCCCAGCGGCGTTTTCAGCGTGGCCTCACCCTCGCGCTTGAACTGGTACTCGCGCACGCTGTTCTTGTCGATGAGGGAGAAGCTGGAGGGCGTGCGCCCGGCGAGCAACTCGACCATGAGTGCCAGCTGCACGGAGCCGTCATCCTGCGTTTGCGGTGTCAGGGGCAGGTCCACCGCCGTGCCCTCGTAGCTCCCGCTGACCCGCAGGGACTGCCAGTCATACTTCAGGTCAATGGTCGCCTTGGCGCTGTCGCTGCCGCCGGATTGGTAGCTCTGGGGCTGAACGCCGGTGGCGCTGACCTGCACGACGCTCATCTGGTTGGGCGCCAGATCCGAGGCGAAGCGGCCGAGGCCTCGCCCCTCGCTCTTTGAGCTGTAGGTCCAGGTGTCACCGGTGTGCTCGAGCTTCAGATTGGAGCCGGCCACCGTCATGCCGTGCCAGATGCCGATGTAGGTGGCCTGGTAGGGCTTGAGCTCATCGGCAGCGGCGACACCTGCTGCCAGCGTGAGCGCGGCTGCGGGCAGCGCGAGCCATCGGCTGCGCCGGCGCGGGAGTCCTTCAGACCGCTGTCGCACGGAAATCCTCCACGATCGGGGCATCAAGGCGCGTGCCGTCAAGCCACGCCGCCCCATGGTGCCACTTGAGGCGCTGCTGCGCGAACCAACCCAACACCCGCGGATAGATGACGTGCTCGGTCGCCATCACGCGTGCGGCCAGCGTTGCCTCGGTGTCGGCCGGGCGCACCGCAACCTTCGACTGCAGCACCACCGGTCCTGCGTCAAGTTCCGCGGTGACGAAGTGCACGCTCGCGCCGTGCTCGGCAGCCTTGTCGGTGAGCACCCGCCGGTGCGTGTGCAGGCCGCGGTAGGCGGGCAGGAGCGCCGGATGGATGTTGAGCATCCGGCCGAGGTAGCGCTCGACAAACGGCGGCGAAAGGATGCGCATGAAGCCGGCGAGCGCGATGGCCTCGGGACGGGCGGCGTCGATGCGCGCCGCGAGCGCGTGCTCGAAGTCCGCGACCGACATGCCGGCCGCGCGCAGCACCGTGGCGGTGTCGGCGCCCAGGTCGCGCGCCCCGGCCAGTCCGGCCGCCTCGGCGCGGTCGGAAATGACGAGCTCGACTCGCGCGTTGAGCTCCCCGGCGAGGCAGGCGCGCGTGATCGCGGTCATGTTCGATCCGCGTCCGGATATGAGGATGGCGAGCCTAAGCGGCGTGCCGGCGCTCATTCTTCGATGTGCACGCCGCGTGTTCCGGCGCGTACCTCACCGATGACCTGCGCGCTCTCGCCGCGCGCGTTCAGGAACTCGGTGGCCGCGGCGGCGCGCTCCTGGGGCACGATGACCACCATGCCGATGCCGCAGTTGAAGGTGCGGTACATGTGGGCAGAATCGGTGCGCGCGATGTGCTGCAACCAGTCGAACACCGGGTCGCGCGGCCAGGCGCGCCGCGTGAGCACCGCCTCCAGGCCCGCGGACAGCACGCGCGGAATGTTGTCGGTGAGGCCGCCGCCGGTGATATGCGCCAGGCCGTGCACCGGCAGCGCGCGCAGCAGCGCCAGCAGCGGCTTCACGTAGATGCGCGTCGGCGCCAGCAGGCGATCAAACAGGCTGCGGCCCTCGAGCAGGGTGGCCGGCGTCGCGTCCGCGGTGGCGAGCAGCTTGCGGATGAGCGAGTAGCCGTTGGAATGCGGCCCGGAGGAACTTAGGCCGATGATGGCATCGCCCGCGGCAACCCTGGAGCCATCGATGATGGCATCCTTCTCCACGACCCCGACGCAGAAGCCGGCAAGATCGTAGTCCTCGCCCTGATACATGCCGGGCATCTCCGCGGTCTCCCCGCCGACCAAGGCGGCGCCGGCCTGCACACAGCCCTCGACGATGCCGCGCACCACCGCCTCGGCGACCGCCACGTTAAGTTTTCCGGTGGCGTAGTAGTCCAGGAAGAACAGCGGCTCCGCGCCCTGCACCACGACATCGTTGGCGCACATGGCCACCAGGTCGATGCCGATCGTGTCGTGGCGACCGGTGTCGATCGCGAGCCGCAGCTTGGTGCCCACGCCGTCCGTGCCCGAGACCAGCACCGGGCGCTGGTAGCCGGCGGGCAGCTCCACCAGCGCGCCGAAGCCGCCGATGCCCCCCAGCACTTCACGGCGCTGGGCGCGGCGCACGAGCGGTTTGATGCGTTCTACGAGTTCGTCGCCGGCGTCGATGTCGACGCCCGCATCGCGGTAGGTGATGCCGTGACTTTCTGTCATGAGCCTTGCGCAGTGCCGGGCCGCCGTGGACAGGGGCGCGTATGATATTGTACCTGTCGCTTTGCGCTGTTGCGTATCCGATACAAACAATGACGCGACCGGTCCTGAAGTCACTTACGGCAAAGCGGCGCGTGCGCGCAATCCTCCTGAGCCTCGCTGCGGCCTGCTGCGTATTGCCGCTGAGCGCCTGGGCGGGACGTCCGGTGCGCGTGTACGAAGTGGATCTCGCCGAGCGCTCCGGCACGGCACTGCAGGAGGCCATGCGCGAGGCGCTGGTGCGTGCGACCGGACGGCGCGAGGCGGCCGACGATCCGGCCCTCGGCAGCATCGTCGCGGAGGCCCCGAAGTACGTGAAGAACTACACCACCGGCACGCGCGGGCAATCCCAGGTGGTGTTTGATGGCCCGGCGGTGCAGCAGGCCATCACGGCCGCCGGCCGCGGCGTCTGGGACGGCGACCGCCCCTTCACCCTGGTGGTGCTCGACCCGCCGCGCGCCCGCGCCCAGGCGGAGGCGGCACGCAACGAGCTGGAGCGCGTCGCCGCCACGCGCGGCCTGCCGCTGAGCGTGCTCCCCATGCCGCTGGCGGATGCGACGGGCAAGCCGCTCAGCGCCGAGGCGCTGCTCGAGGCGGGGCAGCGCTACGGTGGCGACCAGGTGCTGGTCGGGCGCGGGGACGCAGTCGCGACCGACGCAGTGCTGCAGTGGACCCTCTACCGGCACGGCTCGAGCGAGAACTGGAGCGGGCCGCTGGCGGCCGGCGTCGACCGCACGGTGGATCAGCTGGTGCCGCCGCCGGCGACCTCGCTGTCGCAGCTCGAGAGCGACACGCGCGTGAGTGTCGACGGGGTGCGCAACCTCACCGACTACGCCACGGTCACCCGGCTGCTGCAGGCAACACCGGGCGTGAAGCGCGCCAACATCGTGGCCGCCGAGGCGGCCAGCGTGAGCTTCGATGTCACGGTGCGCGGCGGTGCGGCGGGACTGGAAGAGGCGCTCGCCGGCCAGGCGCACCTGGTGCACGCCGGCGCCGGCCGCGCCGGCCCCGTGTTCCGTTACCAGCCCTAAAGGGGCGGCGCGAGCGGCGAGCGTTCATGCGTCACCTGCCCAACCTCATCTGCCTGCTGCGCATCGCGCTCATCTGGCCGATCCTCGTCTCCCTGCAGGCCGCCGAGCACCTCACGGCGCTGGCGCTGTTCGTCGCCGCGGCGGTCTCCGACGGCGTCGATGGCTACCTCGCCAAACGCTTCGGCTGGACCTCGCAACTCGGACGCATCCTTGATCCGCTGGCAGACAAGCTGCTGCTCGTCCTGGTGTTCGTCGAGGGCACCTGGCTCGGGCTCATCCCCTGGTGGCTCACCGCCGCCGTCGTGGCGCGGGACGTGGCGATCGGACTCGGCGCGCTGATCTTCCGGGTGTGGTTCGGGCCGCTGCACGGCCGCCCGACCCGCGTGAGCAAGGTGAACACCGCCGCGCAGCTGATCTACGTGGCGCTGGTGATGCTGCACGCCGCGAGCGGCGAACCGCCGCACGAGGTGCTCGATGCCTGCGCACTCATCACCCTGGCGACCACCCTGATCTCCGGCGGCAACTACGTGAGCGCCTTCACGCGGCGCGCGTGGCAGTTGCCGGCGCGCGCCTGAAGCCTCACGTGCGTCAGATCCCACTGGGCGTGCGCCTGCCGGACCGGGCCGTATTTGCCAGCTTCCTGCCGGCGCGCAATGTCGAGGCGCTCGTACACGCCCGGCGCATCGCCGCGGGGGAGCTTGGCGGACTCACCTGGCTGTGCGGCCCGCCGGGCTCGGGCAAGACCCACCTGCTGCAGGCGCTGTGCGCGGCGGCCAGCGAGCGCATGCGCGCCGGCTACGTGCCGCTCGGCGCGGTGGCGGCCCTGGGCGTGGGGGTGCTCGAGGGGCTGCCGCAGCTGGACTGCCTGTGCATGGACGACATCGACCGGGTGGTGGGGCAGATCGAGTGGGAGCGCGGCATCTTCGCGTTGCTGCGGGAGCTGGAGGACACGGGGGGGCGTCTCGTGACCGCAGCGTCCGCGCCACCGGCGCTCCTGAGCTGGGCGTTGCCGGATCTGGGTTCCCGCTGCGCGGCCGGCGCCGTGCTGCCGCTGCGCATGCTCGATGAGCCGGAACAGCGCGCCGCGCTGCAGCTGCGCGCGAAACTGCGCGGCGTGGAACTGCCGCAGGAGACCCTGAACTGGCTGCTGCGGCGCTTTCCGCGTGACATGGGCAGCCTCTATGAGCTGCTCGACACGCTCGATGAGGCAGCGCTGGTCGCGCAGCGCCGGCTCACCATTCCCTTCATCCGCGAAGTGTTAAGTTCCGCCGCGCGCCGCGGGCACTGACGCCAGTCGCACCGCGAGCTCTGCGACCCGCCGGCCGAGCGCCTGCGCGAGCGTCTTCTCGTCCTCGTGCAGTGCCGGCTGCGAGGCGCCGCCGCTCACGTGCGAGGCCCCGTAAGGCGTGCCGCCGCGCCGGGTCTCGTTGAGGGCGCGTTCGGTGTAGGGCAGGCCGACCAAGTACATCCCGTGATGCAGCAGCGGCAGCATCATGGACAGGAGCGTCGTCTCCTGGCCGCCGTGCATGGTCTGGGTCGAGGTGAACACGCCGGCAGGCTTGCCCGCGAGGGCGCCGGCGAGCCACAGCGCCGCGGTGCCGTCCAGGAAGTACTTGAGCGGGGCGGCCATGTTGCCAAAGCGGGTCGGGCTGCCCAGCAGCAGGCCGTCGGTGTCCTTCAGATCCTCAAGCGTGGCGTAGGGCGGCCCGGCGAGTGGCACCGGCCGCGCCGCGGCCTCGCTCTCGGCCGACACCGCCGGCACGGTGCGCAGCCGCGCGCGCGCGCCGGCCACGGCCTCGACGCCGCGGCACACCTGCCGTGCCAGCTCCGCGGTGGCGCCGCTGCGCGAGTAGTAGAGGACCAGTATCTCGGCCATGCCCGATTTCTCCGCCAAGGGCAACCGTCGCGTGCGGCGCATCGTCCGGCCCCGCAACTAAAGTGCCACAAAACAGCGGTGCCATCATCTGCGCCGCGCGGCGGCCGGGATCTACAGTAAGATTCGCGCTTTGGCCGGCACGCCTGCGCGAAGATGCTCTGCAAGAAATGTCTGGTGGGCGGCCGCGTCCAGGGAGTGTTCTATCGCGCCACCGCGGCGCGACGCGCACAGGAGCTCGGGCTCACCGGCTACGCGCGCAACCTTGCCGACGGACGCGTGGAAGTGCTCGCCTGCGGTGAGGCGCAGGCGGTCAATGCCTTCGTGAGCTGGCTGTGGATCGGCTCCTCGGCGGCGAAGGTGACTTCGGTGGAAGTGGCCGAAGCGCCGGCCGACGCCCTGAACGCGCGCACCGGCTTCTTTACGACTTGAAAATGGACTGCATGCACAACCGCTATACCGTCTCTGCAATCGTCTCTGCCCTGGCGCTCCTGTGCAGCACCCCGTATCCGGCGGCCGCCCAGGAACCCCCCGCCCCGGTCGCCGCCGCCCCGAGCACACCAGAGGTAAGCCCCCCGCAGGCGGCGCCCGCAAATCCGCCGGTGAGCGTCCCGGAGACCACGCCCGCGGCCACGCCCGCACCGGCCGGCGAGCCGCCCGCGGAGAGTCCCGCCGCGGGGCCGCTGCCGGAGGCCCAGCCCGGCGCGCCGCCGCCACTGCCGGCGGTCGCCCCGCGTCGCCTGGCCACGCGCAGTTCGCACCAGGCCTGGGTGGCGGCCGCCAACCCGCTCGCGGTGGAGGCCGGCCTGGAGATTCTCGGCAAGGGCGGCAAGGCGCTCGATGCCGCCGTGGCAGTGCAGGCGATGCTCGGGCTGGTCGAGCCGCAGAGCTCCGGCGTGGGCGGCGGCGCGTTCCTGCTCTACTACGATGCGGGCACCGGCAAGGTGAGCGCGATCGACGGGCGCGAGACGGCTCCCGCCGCCGCCGCGCCGGACATGTTCCTCGAGCACGGCCGGCCGATGTCCTTCGTCGAGGCTGTGCGCAGCGGTCGTTCCACCGGGGTGCCCGGGGCGATCGGCATGCTCTACACCGCGCACGCCAAGGTGGGGGGCCTGCGCTGGAAGGAGCTGTTCGAACCGGCGATCCGCGCGGCCAGCCAGGGCTTCAAGGTCTCGGCACGGCTTGCGATGTTCCTCGGTGAGGGCTCGCCCTTTCCCCCGACGACCGAGATCCGCGCGCTCTTCTCGCGCCAGGACGGGGAGATCCTGCAGGAAGGGGACCTGTTCCAGAACCCCGAGTATGCCAAGACCCTGCAGCGCCTCGCCGATGAGGGACCGCGTGCGCTGTACCAGGGAACCATCGCCTCCCAGATGGTGACGGCGACGCACCAGGAGCCGCTGCCCGGCACGCTGACGGTGAAGGACCTGGCCGGCTACCGCACCACCTGGTCCGAGCCGCTGTGCCGCCCGTTCCAGGGCTTCACGGTGTGCGTACCGCCGCCGCCCTCGAGCGGCGTGTCGCTGCTGCAGATGCTCGCGATCCTGGAGCGCACCGACATCGCCCAGCGCACGCCGAATGACCCCCAGGCGTGGTACCTGTTCGCGCAGGCGAGCCGCCTCATGTATGCCGATCGCGATCGCTACGTCGCCGACCCGCGCTTCGTGCCGGTCCCGGCCGCGAAGCTGCTGGATCCTGCCTACATCAAGCTGCGCGCCTCGCTCATCGGGCCGCGCGCGGGCGCGCCGCCGCAACCGGGCAGCCTTGCCCTCAACCGCGGCCGCGATGCCACCAATGAGTCAGCCGGCACCAGCCACTTCGTGGTGGTGGATGCCGATGGCGACGTTGTCTCGATGACCACCACCGTCGAATCGATCTTCGGCTCGGGGCGCACGGTGGGAGGCTTCGTGCTCAACAACCAGCTCACCGATTTCAACTTCGAGCCCACCGAGGGTGGCCGGCCGGTCGCCAATGCCGTGCACGGCGGCAAGCGGCCGCGCTCCTCCATGGCCCCGATCATCGTGATCGACAAGGGCAACAACTTCGTGGCCGCGCTCGGCTCCCCGGGCGGCTCGGCCATCCTGGAATACAACGCCAAGACGCTGGTGGCGCTGCTGGCCTGGAAGCTCTCGCTGAAGCAGGCGGTGGAACTGCCCAACCTCATCGCGCGCGGGGAAACCTTCAGCGGCGAGCTCGGGCGCTTTTCCCCGGCGCTGCTCGCCGGTCTGCGCGAGCGCGGCATCGAGCTCAAGACCGGACATGCGGAAAACTCCGGCCTGCATGCGATCCTGCGCCACACCGACGGCACCTACGAGGGCGCGGCGGACTCGCGGCGCGAGGGCGTGGCGCGCATGCTGCCGCCGGTGCAGAAGCCGGCCAAGCGCGCCGTCGGCGCCAACTGAGGCGGCTCGCGCGGCGCCCGGCGGCCGCTTCAGTGGCTGCCCGGGCCCTTGCTGTTGGCCTTGGGGAATCCCAGGTCATCCGCGCCGCCCCAGTGCGTCCAGCGGCCGATCACCAGGTCCGGATAATCGCGGCGGCCGATGCTGCCGTTGTAGCGCGCCAGCGCGCGGCGCACGTCGTTGTGTTCATAGCTGAGGTAGAAGCGCAGGATGGCGCAGCCCATGGTGATGTTGGGCGCGACATGCACCAGTTCATAGCGATGCAGGCCGAGCTTCTCCGGCCAGAAGGGCATGACCTGCATGAGTCCCACGGCCCCGGCGCTGGAGACGGCCCAGCGGTCGAAGCGGCTCTCGACATCGATGAGCGCCATGACCAGGCCCGGCGGCAGGCGCACCTCCCCGAAGCGGTGCGTCTCGCAGTAGACCTGCTTGAGGATGTCGATGCGCTCGTCCTTCTCCTTCACGAGCGTGCGCAGCCGCGGCTCCATGAGCGTGTACCACACCGCCGAGTCGTACTGGTCGGTGAAGCACTGCGCCTGCGCGATCGCCTTCTGCAGCACCCCCTTGAGTTCCGGGTCACGCTGCGCATCGGCCTGCGCGGCACTCAGGCCGGCCGGCGCCAGGCACACGAGCGCCGCGGCGAGCCACGCGCCCAGGCGGCGCAGCAGGTCAGTCCTGGAGGCGCGCGCGGATGAACTCCAGCGCCTCGGCCCTGGGGAACTCGCGACTCTCGCTGTCGCGCCGGCCGCGGTACTCGAGCTTGCCCGCCTCCAGTCCGCGCTCGGCGATGACCAGGCGGTGCGGAATGCCGAGTAACTCCGCGTCGGCGAACTTGACCCCGGGGCGGGCGTCGCGGTCGTCGCAGAGCACCTCGATACCGGCGGCGGTGAAGTCGGCGTAGAGCTGGTCGGTGAGTTCGCGGACACGGGCGGATTTTTGCAGGTTCAGGGGTACCAGCACTACCTGGAACGGCGCGATCGGTGCCGGCCAGATGATGCCGCGCTCATCGTGGTTTTGTTCGATGGCCGCGGCCACGATCCGCGTCACACCTATGCCGTAGCAGCCCATGACCGGCGCGACCTCGGTGCCCGACTCATCGAGCACCAGTGCCTTCATGGCGGTGCTGTACTTCTTGCCGAGGTCGAACAGGTGCCCGACTTCGATGCCGCGGGCGATCCGCAGCGTGCCCTTGCCGGTGGGGCTCAAGTCCCCCGCGACCACGTTGCGCAGGTCCGCCGCGGTGTAGCCGGTGACGTCACGGTCCCAGTTCACCCCCGCAAGATGCATGTCCTTCTCATTCGCGCCGCTGACGAAGTCAGCGAGCGCCAGCGCGCTGTGGTCCACGTACACGCGACACCTGAGCCCGGCGACGCCGACGTAACCGGGCTCCGTGCCGCTCACCGCCTGCACCTGCGCGGGGCTCGCCATCGTGAGCGGACGCGCGACGCCTTCGAGCTTGTGCGCCTTGACCGCATTCAGCTCGTGATCGCCGCGCAGCACCAGCGCCACCACCTCATCGCCGCTGCCGGCGACGATGAGGGTCTTCACGCAGCGCGTCGGCTCGATTTTCAGAAAGGCCGCGACGTCGGCGATGGTACGCATGCCCGGCGTGGCGACCTTGCGCAGTGCCTCGGCGGGGGCGGGGCGCGGGCCGGCCGGTGGCAGCGCCACCGCGGCCTCGAGGTTCGCCGCGTAGTCATCCCCGTCGGAGAACACGATCGCATCCTCGCCCGAGGCGGCGAGCACGTGAAACTCCTGCGAGCGATCCCCGCCGATGGCGCCGGAGTCGGCCCGCACGGCGCGGAACTTGAGCCCGGTGCGCGTGAAGATGCGCGTGTAGGCCTCGAACATGGCGCGGTAGCCCTCGGTGAGGGAGGCCTGGTCGAGGTGGAAGGAGTACGCATCCTTCATGAGGAACTCGCGGGCGCGCATGACCCCGAAGCGCGGCCGTATCTCGTCGCGGAACTTGGTCTGGATCTGGTAGAAGATCACCGGCAGCTGCCGGTAGCTCTTCAGCTCGCGCCGTGCGATGTCCGTGATCACTTCCTCGTGCGTGGGGCCGGCCACATAGTCGCGCTCGTGACGGTCCTTGAGGCGCAACAGCTCCGGGCCGTACGCGCTCCAGCGGCCCGACTCCTGCCACAGCTCCGCCGGCTGGATCACCGGCATCACCAGCTCGAGCGCCCCGGCGCGGTTCATCTCCTCGCGGATGATGTGCTCGACCTTGCGCAACACCCGCAGCCCCATCGGCAGCCAGCTGTACAGCCCGTTCGCCAGGCGGCGGATCAGGCCCGCGCGCAGCATAAGCTGATGGCTCACGACCTCCGCCTCGGCGGGGGTCTCCTTCATGGTGTTAATGGGATACTGGGACAGCCGCATCGTGGGCGCTTCGCTTCCGGGGAGGCCAAAGGGAAGCTCGCATCTTAACAGGAGGCCCCTGATAAGATTGCGGCCGTGACGACCGAGCTGCCCGAACCCGTACGCCCGCGCCGCAAGGGCATCTACCTGTTGCCCAACCTGCTCACCACGGGGTGCCTGTTCTCGGGCTTCTACGCGGTGGTGGCCGCCATCGACAAGCACTTCGATCACGCCGGCATGGCGGTCTTTGCGGCCATGATCTTCGACACGCTCGACGGGCGCATCGCGCGCCTGACGCGCACCGAGAGTGCCTTCGGCAAGGAGTACGACAGCCTGGCCGACATGGTGGCCTTCGGCGTGGCGCCGGCGATCGTCGCCTACCAGTGGGGCGTGGTGCGCATCATGGAGTACGGCCGGCACTGGGGCCGCTTCGGCTGGCTCGCCTGCTTCTTCTACGCGGTCGCCGCCGCGCTGCGCCTGGCGCGCTTCAACGCGCGCTCCGCGAGCGCCGACAAGCGCTTCTTTGAGGGCCTGCCGAGTCCGTCGGCGGCCGCGATCGTGGCGGCCTTCGTGTGGTTCTTCAGCGACTGGCACGAGCCGCGCCTGGTCGGGCTGATCGCCGCGTTCGCCGTGACCGCCACCGCCGGTGCGCTCATGGTGTGCAGCTTCGGCTACCCGAGCTTCAAGCAGTTCGACCTGGATAAGCGCATCCGCTTCGTCTACATGCTGCTGGTGCCGCTCACCTTCGTGCTGATCGCGGTCGACCCGCCGACGATGCTGCTCGCCATGTTCGGCACCTACGCGTTGTCGGCCCCCGTGCTGTGGGCCGGCCGGCGCCTGCGGCGCCTGTGGCGCGGCACCCCCGGCGCGGGCACGGCGTGAACCATGGAATCACAGCGCCGCCAACAATATCTGGATGCGATCGGCATCGACCTGTGGGTACCGCGCGCGGCGCCGCAGGCGGCCGCGCCTGCGGTGGTGCCGCCGGCAGCGCCGGCTGCGCCCGCCGCGGCCGACACGGGCGACACGGCCGACACGGCCGACACGGGCGACACGGGCGACACGGCGGCGCGCTGGGAGGCGCTGCGCACCGAGGTGCTCGGCTGCACCCGCTGCCCGCTGCATCTGACGCGCACGCAGGGCGTGCTTGGCGTGGGTCCGCGGCGCTGCGATTGGCTCGTGATCGGCGAGGCCCCCGGTGCGGAGGAGGACCGCCGCGGTGAACCCTTCGTCGGAGCCGCCGGCCAGCTGCTGGATGCGATGCTGCGCGCCATCGGGCTCGATCGCGCGAGCAACGTCTACATCGCCAACGTGCTGAAGAGCCGCCCGCCCGGAAACCGCGACCCGAAGCCGGAGGAAGTGGCGGCCTGCCTGCCCTACCTCACGCGCCAGATCGAGTTGCTGCAGCCGAAGATCATGCTGGCCGTGGGCCGCATCGCGGCGCAGAACCTGCTCGCCACGGATGCGCCCCTCGGCCGGCTGCGCGGCCAGGTGCATCGCTTCGGTGCCACGCCGCTGGTGGTGACGTATCATCCCGCGTACCTCCTGCGCACGCCGGCTGACAAGCGCAAGGCCTGGGAGGACCTGAAATTCGCCCGCACCGTGTACCAGCAACTCCAGGCTGCCGCCGCCGATGGCCACCGCCCCTGAGCTTCTCGACACCGCCCCAGACTTCCTGCTGCGGCCGATGCGCGCGGCGGACGTGCCCGAGGTGGTGGGCATCGAGGGCGCCTCCTACCAGTTTCCCTGGAGCGAGGGCATCTTCCGCGACTGCCTGCGCGTGGGGTACGTATGCCGCGTCGTGACCCAGGGGCGCGCCGTGGTGGCCTATGGCGTCATGAGCGTGGGCGCCGGTGAGGCTCACATCCTCAACCTGTGCGTCGAGCAGGCCTGTCGCTGCCGTGGCGTCGGCAAGAGGCTGCTGCTGTGCCTGCTCGAGCGCGCGGGGGCCGCCGGCATGGGCGAGGCGTTCCTCGAGGTGCGCCCCTCCAACATCGCGGCCATCCGCCTGTACCAGTCGCTCGGCTTCGAGCAGGCGGGCACGCGGCGCGGCTACTATCAGGCGGTCAACGGCCGCGAGGACGCCGCGGTCCTCAAGCTGGCGCTGCGCTCGCCGGCGGCCCCGCCCGGCTAGGGCTGGCGGCAAAGCATGGACCTGAGTGCCGAAATCCGTCGGCGGCGGACGTTTGCGATCATCTCGCACCCGGACGCCGGCAAGACCACGCTCACCGAGAAGCTGCTGCTGTTCGGCGGCGCCATCCAGATGGCGGGCACGGTCAAGGGCCGCAAGGCCGCGCGCCACGCGACCTCGGACTGGATGCGCCTGGAACAGCAGCGCGGCATCTCCATCACCTCCTCGGTGATGCAGTTCCCGTACCGCGACTGCATCGTGAACCTGCTGGATACCCCGGGACACGAGGACTTCTCCGAGGACACCTACCGCACGCTGACCGCAGTGGATTCGGCGCTGATGGTGATCGACTGCGCCAAGGGGGTGGAGGAGCGCACCATCAAGCTGATGGAGGTATGCCGGCTGCGCGATACCCCGATCATGACCTTCATCAACAAGCTCGATCGCGACGGGCGCTCGCCGATTGAGCTGCTGGACGAGATCGAGAGCGTGCTCGCCATCGCCACCGCGCCGCTCACCTGGCCGATCGGCATGGGGCGCGAGCTGCGCGGCATCTACCACCTGGTCGAGGACCGCATCTACGCCTACAGCGCCGGCGAGCGCGGCCGCGTGGGCGAGAACCTCACCATCGACGGCCTGCACAGCGAGGCCGGGCGGCAGTTCCTGGGCGAGGCGGCGGCCGCCTTCGATGAGGAGATCGAACTGGTCAAGGGGGCGACGCAGGCGTTTGACGCCGACGCCTACCGTGCCGGGCGCCAGACGCCGGTGTTCTTCGGCTCCGCCATCAACAATTTCGGCGTCGAGGAGCTGCTCGCGGCCTTCTCCACCTACGCCCCGGGCCCGCTGCCGCGCGCGACGCTCGAGCGCGTGGTCGAGCCGCCGGAGCCGGCGCTCGCGGGCTTCGTGTTCAAGATCCAGGCCAACATGGACCCGCTGCACCGCGACCGCATCGCCTTCCTGCGCCTGTGCGCGGGCAAGTACACCCGCGGCATGCGTCTCTTCCACGTGCGCCTGGACAAGGAGGTGCGCGTCGCCGACGCGCTCACCTTCATGGCGGCCGACCGCGAGCAGGCCGAAGAAGCCTTCGCCGGCGACATCATCGGCCTGCACAACCACGGCACCATCAACATCGGCGACACCTTCACCCAGGGCGAGCGCCTCGGCTTCACCGGCGTGCCCAACTTCGCCCCGGAAATCTTCCGGCGCGCGGTGCTGAAGGATCCCCTGAAGATGAAGGCACTGCAGAAGGGGCTGTCGCAGCTGTGCGAGGAGGGCGCGACGCAGCTGTTCAAGCCGTTGCGCAACAACGATCTGATCCTCGGCGCCGTCGGGCAGCTGCAGTTCGAGGTGGTGGCCTTCCGGCTCGCCGACGAGTACAGCGTGCAGTGCGTGTTCGACCCGGTCACCGTGTATACCGCGCGCTGGATCCAGGCGGCCGATGAACGCAAGCTCGAGGAGTTCCGCGCCCGCGCCCACGATCACCTCGCAATCGATCACAGCGGCGCGCTGGTGTACCTGGCACCCTCGCGCGTCAACCTGCAGCTGACGCTTGAGCGCTGGCCCGACATCCGCTTCCTCGAGACCCGCGAACACGCGACCACTTGACAGGTGGGGTACGCTGTAGTGAATAGCGTGCGGTACGCGCCCGCGGAGTTTTTCTTGAACGACCTCGCCCCAGTAAGCCCGCTGCTGCAGCGTGAAGCACTCCTGCACGCGCTCTACGAAGCCGCCGAGCTCGAGCACAATCTGATGTGCACCTATCTCTACGCCGCCGTGAGCCTGCGCGACGGGGAGGCCGAGGCGCTCAACGCCGAGGAGGCAACGGCGGTGCGCCGCTGGAAGCAGGTACTGCTCGGGGTGGCGATCGAGGAGATGGGTCATCTCGCCGCGGTGTGGAACATCACCTCGGCGCTCGGCGGCAGTCCGCGCATCGGCCGCAGCAACTTCCCGCTGGATCCGGGCCAACTACCGGCGAGCGTGGTGGTGAAGCTCGCTCCCTTCAACGCCGACACGCTGCAGCACTTCGTATTCCTCGAGCGCCCGCACGGCTCGACCGAAGCCGAGGGCGCGGGTTTCTCCTACGAGCGTGCCTACCTGCGCGGCGGCGGCGGCGCCCGGCTGACGCCCATGGCCTTCAACTACGACACCGTCGGCGCCTTTTATCAGGCACTGGGCGAGGGGCTGTGTGCCTTCGTCGAGCGCTACGGTGAGGCCAACACTTTCGATGGCGACAAGGCGTTGCAGCTCTCGCCCGCGCAGGTGCAGCTCGGCGGTGCCCGCCACGTCGCCTGCCTCAAGACCGCACTGCAGGCGTTCGCGGCGATCGTGGAGCAGGGCGAGGGAGCGCCGCAGGACTCGGTGAACTCGCACTACCAGAAATTTCTCGGCATCCGTGCGGAGCTGCGCGCGCTGCAGGCCAAGAACCCGCGCTTCGAGCCCGCCTTCCCGGCGGCCACCAACCCCGTGCTGCGGCGGCCCCCGCGCCCCGAGGGGCGCGTGTGGCTTGAGAACGCCGAGGCGGTGGCGACCGTGGATCTGGCCAACGCCTGCTATGGACTCATGCTGCGCCTGCTCGGCTACTCGTACCTGCTCGCCGATGGCCCCGAGAAGTCGCTCGCGGTGGATCTTGCGATTGGCCTGATGCGTGCCGTCATGCCCCTCGCCGAGCGCGCCGCCCGGCTGCCTGCCGGGCCCTCCAACCCGCACTGCAACGCGGGCATGTCGTTCGTCACGCTGCGTGACGCGGGTGCGCTGCCCCCGGGAGTCGCGGCACGCCGCCTGTTCACGGAGCGCTTCCAGCAGCTGAGCGAGGCCGGCGCCACGCTCGCCGCCGGCGGTGAGGCGCGCGCCGGTGCTGCTGCCGCGCAGCTGTTGAGACTTTGCCAGCGCGCCGCCCGCGGCTTCCAGCTCACCGCGGCCGTGCTGCCGGCCGCCGCGGCGCCCGCGCTGCCCGCGGCAAGCGCCACCGCGCCACCGGCGCCGTCGGCGAGCGACGGCGTGGAAAGCATCGCGGGCGCGAAGCTCGACCTCATCTATGAAGGCCGGCGTTGCATCCACTCGCGCTTTTGCGTGACCCAGGCGCCGCAGGTGTTTCTCGCCAACGTACAGGGCCCGTGGATCCACCCGGATGCCATGCCGGTGGAGCGCCTGGTCGAGGTGGCACATGCCTGCCCCTCCGGTGCGATCCGCTACCGGCGGCGCGACGGGCAGCCGCAGGAGGGCACGCCGCCGGTGAACCTCGCCGCGGTGCGCGAGGCGGGCCCGTACGCCTTCCGCGCCGAGCTGCAGATCGATGGGGAGCCGGCGGGTTTCCGCGCCACGCTGTGCCGGTGCGGGGCTTCAAAAAACAAGCCCTTCTGCGACGGCTCGCACCATGGGGTCGGCTTCAGCGCCAGCGGCGAGCCGCCGAGCGGGAAAACCGACATGCTGCCGGTGCGCGACGGGGTGCTGGCGATTGATCCGCAACCGAACGGTCCGCTGCAGGTGCGCGGCAATCTTGAAATTACGAGCGGCACCGGGCGCGTGGTGGCGCGCGTGAGCACCGCGCGGCTGTGCCGCTGTGGGGGTAGCGCGAGCAAGCCCTTCTGCGATGGCACGCACGCGCGTATCGGCTTCCAGTCGACGTAACAGCGGTCACGCGGTGCGCGGCGGTACGCGCAGGCGCGCCACCGCGCGCACGAATGCGCTCACCTCGCCCGCGTGGCGGTGCGCCTCGCACCGCGGTCCGTAACGCAGCTGGGCGTAGCGGGCCAGAAGTTCGCCGCCCTCGCGCAGCGGCGGTCGCGCGCTCTGCAGCACCTGTGAGTACTCGAGCGGCCCCTGATGCGCGGCGCGCGGCGGCACCACGCGCGCAAGCTTGCGGCACAGGCGCAGGTACGCGCGCGCGAGCTCATCGGGTCGCGCCGCGCGCGCGCCGCGGCCCATCTGCCAGCCGATCAGGGCCAGCCAGGCGAGCAGCGCGCCCATGAAGGCCCACCCGAGGTAGCGCGCCTCGGGCGTGGGCACGCCGAGACGCGCCAGCAGGTCGAGCTGGCTGGCGAGGTCGAACTTCACGATGTGATCGCCCCACCAGGCGTTGGCGGCATCCCAGCGCTGCATGAGCGCCAGCAGCCACGGTGAGCCGTAGAGCAGCCGCTCGGAGGCGGAGAACGCCTGCGGCATGAGATCCAGCACGCCGCGGCGCAGGCGCTCGGGCGCCACCACGGCGGTCGGGTCCACGCGCGTCCAGCCGCGCCCCTCGAGCCACACCTCCGCCCAGGCGTGCGCATCGGCCTGGCGCACCTCGAGGAACTCCCCGACCGGGTTCCACTCCCCGCCGAGGTAACCGGTGACCACGCGCGCCGGCACGTGCGCGGCGCGCATCAGGGTGACGAAGGCGGAGGCATAGTGACCGCAGAAGCCCTCGCGCGTGCGGAACAGCAGCTCGTCGACCGCATCGCGCCCCAGGGGCTGTGGTTCCAGCGAGTACACGAAGCCGCCGCTGCGCAGGTACCCGAGCACCGCGCTCACGTAGGCGGCGTCGCCGCCGGCGCGCTGGTACAGCGTCTGTGCCAGCTCGAGCGTGCGCGGGTTGGCGCCGGCCGGCAGGGCGGTGTCCTCGCGCCGGCCGCCGGGATTGAGCGGCTCGAGCGCGCGCGTGTGCAGGTAGGAGACCGCCTCGTAGCTGACCGCCTCCATGACCGGGTCGGCCGCGAGCAGCTGGTAGTCGTAAGTGAGAAACACGCGCGCGGCGGGGGAGCGCGCGGGCATGTCGAGCGCAAACCAGAAGCGCTGGCGCGTGGCCTCGAGGGCGACGCGGTAGTGCACCGCCTCGCCCAGGTACTCCGGCCGCTGGCGCGTGCGAAAGACCTCCGCCGGGCGCCGCCAGGTGCGCCCGTCAAAGTCGTGCAGCACCGGGCCGCGCCAGTAGAGCGCGGCGCCCGCGGGTCGCGGGCCGGCAAAGCGCACACGAAAGGCGGTCGAGTAGTCGGCCACCAGCTGCATGATGCTGCCGGGTGTCATGGCGTCCGACAGGCCGGTGAGCGCGGCGCCGCCGCGCGGAATCGCCCAGAACGCCCCCGGCAGCCGCGGGAAGAACAAAAACAGCGCCACCGCCAGCGGCGCGGCGATCAGCAGGGCCCGGCCGGCGAGGCGCACGGCGGCGCGCGAGCCGAGTGCGGGGGTGGCGATCGAGCCGATGGCCGCACAGCAGACCCACGCCTGCAGCGCGTACAGCGGCGTGCGCACCAGCTGCTGGCGGTCCAGGCAGGCGGCGAGCAGCAGGAAGAATCCGGCGCCCACCAGCACCAGCTCGTCGCGCGCGTTGCGCGTCTCCAGAAGCTTCAGCGCCGCCATCAGCAACAGCAGCGTGGTGCCGGCGGTGAGGCCGTTGAGCGTATGGAAGCGCGCCAGCACCACGGCCGCCATGCCGAGCGCTAACAGCGCGCGCGCCAGCGCACCCGGCAGCCACACGCGGCGGCGCGCGGCGGCGAGCCGCCAGAGGATCAGGGCGAAGGAGGCGAGGCTCGCCCACGCCGGCACGCGATCCAGGTGCAGCAGCACCCCGCCGGCGAAGGCTGCGCACGCCCAGGCGAGCGGTCGCAGCGGCAGCCCCGTGTGCGGCGCGGCCACTAGGGCGCCCCGCGCGCGGGTCCGGAACCCACCCGCGCCAGGGCCGCCAGGCAGCGGTGCCGCTGCTCGGGGCCGCGCGCGGGCGGCACCCGCGTGCCGGGCACCGTGAGGCCGTAGCGGTCCCCGGCGGCCTCCGCGTCCACGATCCAGCGTGCCAGCTGCGACAGCCGCGCCTCGGCCTCGGCGCCCGGCACCTGGGCAAGATCAAACAGCAGCAGCTCCGAGCCGGCCGGCTGGTACTCCTTCACCAACAGCGGCGCCTCGCGCGCATAGGCCTTCCAGTCGACCTGGCGCGGGGAGTCGCCGTCGCGAAACGGCCGCAGCCCGAGCCACTCATCGAGGTCGGTGCCGCTGCGGGGGCGCGCACCGGTGCGCTGGGCATCCTGCGCCGGCGGGGGCAGCCGGCCGGCCGGGGCGGGATAGACCAGCAGCTCGAGCGGCGTGTGCACCCAGGTCCAGGCGCGAAACAGCCCAAAGGGGTGGGCACTGGAGATGCGGAGGCGCTCGATGCGCACGACGCCGCGCGCGTGCGGCGGCAACGGCAGCTGCAGGCGCAGGCGCGCGTGGGCGGCGGCGGCGCCCGTGACCACGGGGGTGTCATCAAGGGCGACCTCGAGCGCCAGGCGCTCGCCGGCGGCCTCGTTGCCCAGCACCACGTGCACCGCGGCCGGGCGGCCGGCAAACACCGCCGGCGCGCTCACCCCGAGCACGCTTACGCCGAGCAGGTTGCCGTGACACTGCTGCATGACCACGAGCGCAAAGGCGGCCAGCAGGAAGGTGAGGAACAGCGCCAGGCTGTTGGTGTAGTTAAGGCCCGCGAGCAGCATCACGAACGTGAGCGCCGCGAAGGCCACCCCGCCGCGCGTCGGCAGGATGTAGAGGCGCCGGCGCGCCAGCGTTACCGGCAGCGCGTCCTCGCCCTGGCGGCGGCGCACCCAGCGCGCCACGCGCGCCCGCAGTACGCGCGCCAGGGGCTCGAGGGGATGCCAGCGGCGGGAGGCGCCGGCCGTGGCCCGGGCGCTCACCGCGTCAGGGCGGCACGGGCACGGCGCGGATCATCTCGCGCGCAAGGTCGGCCGCGTCGGTGCCGGCGGGGTCGCGCCGCTCGAGGCGGTGCGCCACCACCGCGGGCAGCACCGTCTGCACATCCTCGGGCAGCACCGCGGCGCGGCCCTCGAGCAGCGCCCAGGCCTGCGCGGCGCGGATCAGACCCTGGCCGGCGCGCGGCGACAGGCCGAGCTTCAGGTCCTCGCGCTCGCGGGTCTGCGCGATGAGGGTCTGCGTGTAATCGAGCAGCGCGTCCGCGATGTGCACGCCGCGCACCGCGCGCTGTACCCGCTGCACGGCGGGCGCCGACAGTGCCGGCGGGATCGCGGCGAGCAGCTCGCGCCGCTCCCCGCCGCGCAGCAGCGCCCGTTCGTGCGCCGCGTCGGGGTAGCCGAGCGTCACGCGCATCAGGAAGCGGTCGAGCTGCGATTCGGGCAGCGCGTAGGTGCCCAGCTGCTCGTGCGGGTTCTGTGTCGCGACCACGAAGAACGGGTCGGGCAGCGCGTAGGTGGTGCCGTCGGCGCTCACCTGGCGCTCCTCCATGGCCTCCAGCAGTGCACTCTGGGTGCGCGGGCTGGCGCGGTTGACCTCATCGGCCAGCAGCAGCTGGGTGAAGATCGGGCCCTGGCGGAAGTTGAAGCGCTGGCTCGCGCGGTCGAAGATCGAAACGCCGATGATGTCGGCCGGCAGCAGGTCGCTGGTGAACTGCACGCGCTGCCAGGCGAGCCCGAGCACGTGCGCCAGCGCGTGCGCGAGCGTGGTCTTGCCGACGCCCGGGACGTCCTCGATCAGCAGGTGGCCGCGCGCCAGGAGGCAGGCCAGGCACAGGCGGATCTGCCCCGGCTTGCCGAGGATCACCGTCTCCAGCGTTTCCAGCGCGCGCGCGAGGCTCGCCGCGTCCGCCGCGGTGCTCATCGGGGTGCTCACGGAGTCAGCATCGTGCGCACGCGCGCAAGCTGCGCGCTCAGGCCGGCCGCGGCGTGCTCCAGCTCCGCGGCCCGCTCGCGCTCGGTGCGCACCACGTCCGGGGGCGCGTTGCGCACGAAGTTCTCGTTCGCAAGCTTGGCGTGCGTCTTGCCAAGGTCCGCCCGGGTCTTGGCGAGCAGCTTGCCGAGGCGCTCCACTTCGGCGCCGGCATCGATCAGGCCTGCCATCGGCACCAGGAGCGTGAGCGCGCCGACGAGCGCCACCGCCGCCTGCGGGGCGGGCGCGGCGGCTGCCAGGAGCGTCACGCTTTCCAGCCCCGCGAGCCGCTCGAGCAGCGCCCGGTGGCGCTCAAGGAAGGCCTCATCCTCGGCACTGGCGTCCTTGAGCAGGAGCGCGATGCGCTTGCCGGGGCTGATGTTCATCTCCCCGCGGATCTGGCGCACGCCGAGAATGACCGCCTGGATCCAGGCCGCCTCGCGCTCGGCCGCCGCGTCGGGGGGGAACTGCTCGGCACGCGGGTAGGGCGCGAGCATGACGGTCGCCCCCTGCACGCCGGCGAGCGGGGCGATGCGCTGCCAGATCTCCTCGGTGATGAAGGGCATGAGCGGATGCAGCGCACGCTGCAGCGCCTCGAGCACCTCGCGCAGCGTGTGCTGGGCGCCGCGCTTGGCGGCGCCGCTCGCCGCCTCGGACTGCAGCACCGGCTTGGTGAGCTCCAGGTACCAGTCGCAGAACTCGTACCAGGCGAACTCGTAGAGCGCGCTCGCGGCGAAGTCGAAGCGGTAGTCACGGAACCCCGCCGCGACGTTCTCGAGCATGCGGCCGAAGCGCGAGCGGATCCAGCGGTCCGCCACCGAGAGTTCCGCGGCGCCCGCGTCGGCCGGCTCGCCGGCCACCAGCGTCACGAAGCGCGCCGCATTCCACAGCTTGTTGCAGAAGTTGCGGTAGCCGGCGACGCGCGCCAGGTCGAAGCGGATGTCGCGGCTCGGCGCGCCGAGGGCCGCGAAGGTGAAGCGCAGCGCATCGGTGCCGTGCGCGGCGATGCCGGCCGGGTACTGCTTGCGCGTCGCCTTCTCGATCGCGGGCGCAAGCTGCGGCTGCATGAGTCCGCTGGTGCGCTTGGCGATGAGGGCCTCAAGCCCGATGCCGTCCACGATGTCGAGCGGATCGATGACGTTGCCCTTGGACTTGGACATCTTGTCGCCGTGCTCGTCGCGGATGAGGCCGGTGATGTACACCTCGCGGAACGGCACCTCGCCCATGAACTTCAGTCCCATCATCATCATGCGGGCGACCCAGAAGAAGATGATGTCAAAACCGGTGACGAGCACGCTGCCCGGATAGAAGCGCGCCAGCTCACCGGTGCGCTGCGGCCAGCCGAGCGTGGAGAACGGCCACAGCGCCGAACTGAACCAGGTGTCGAGCACGTCCTCGTCCTGGCGCAGCAGCAGCTGCGCGGGCAGGTGGTGCGCGGCGCGCACCTCCGCCTCGCTGCGGCCCACGTAGACCGCGCCCGCCGGGTCGTACCAGGCCGGGATGCGGTGTCCCCACCACAGCTGGCGGCTGACGCACCAGTCCTTGATGTTGCGCATCCACTCGTAGTAGGTGCGCGACCAGTTCTCGGGCACGAAGCGGGTGCGTCCCTGCTCGACCGCGGCCAGCGCGGGCGCGGCCAGCGGGGCGATCTTCACGTACCACTGGTCGGTGAGATAGGGCTCGAGCACCGCGCCGCTGCGATCGCCGCGCGGCACCACGAGCCGGTGCTTCTCGATGCGCTCGATGAGGCCGGCACGCTCCAGTTCCGCCAGCACGCGCTCGCGCGCCGCGAAGCGGTCGAGGCCCCGGAAGCGCGCCGGCACGGTGTCGGCGAGCGTCGCGCGCGGCGTGAGGATGTTCAGCAGCGGCAGCTGGTGGCGCGCGCCGATCTCGTAGTCGTTGAAGTCGTGCGCCGGGGTGATCTTCACGGCCCCGGAACCGAAGGCCGGGTCGACGTAGGTGTCGGCGATGATCGGGATGTCGCGCTCGGCGAGCGGCAGGCGCAGCGTGCGGCCGATGAGGTGGCGGTAGCGCTCATCCTGCGGGTGCACCGCGACCGCGGTGTCCCCGAGCATGGTCTCCGGGCGCGTGGTGGCCACGGTGAGGTGGCCGCTGCCGTCGCTCAAGGGGTAGCGCAGGTGCCAGAGGCTGCCTTCCTCTTCCTGGGATTGCACCTCGAGGTCCGAGAGCGCGGTGAGCAGCACCGGGTCCCAGTTCACCAGGCGCTTGCCGCGGTAGATGAGCCCCTCGGCATGCAGGCGCACGAACACCTCGGTGACGGCGCGCGACATCTCCGGATCGAGCGTGAAGCGCTCGCGCGACCAGTCCACCGACTCCCCGAGCCGGCGCATCTGCGCGCTGATGGTGCCGCCGGACTGCGCCTTCCAGTTCCACACGCGCTCGAGAAACTGCTCGCGCGTAAGGTCGGTGCGCCGCTGGCCGTGCGCGTTCAGCTGCCGCTCCACCACCATCTGGGTGGCGATGCCGGCGTGGTCGGTGCCCGGCTGCCACAGCACGTCCTCGCCGCGCATGCGGTGATAGCGGATGAGCGCATCCATCAGCGTGTGCTGGAAGGCGTGCCCCATGTGCAGCGTGCCGGTGACGTTGGGCGGCGGGATCATGATGCAATAGGGCGTGCCCCGGCCGCTCGGCGCGAACCAGCCATGGGATTCCCAACGCTCGTAGATGCGCCGTTCGATATCCTGCGGCGCGTAGACCTTATCCATTGACAGCTGAGACTTTCGAAGCAGAGGGCGCGGGGATTATAGCGGCCCGGCCGCTTTCGGCCCGGATTGGGCGCCGGGGAGCGCTGCCGGGCGCTGCGCGAGGCTAGCGCACCCGCAGCAGCCGGGCGTGCAGGCGCTGCGGGCGGTGCGGGCGGCAGAAGCGCACGTGCCGAAACGCGCGCGCGTGGCTTTGCCCGTGGCGGGTCAGTGCCCCGCGCGCTGGATGAGGAAATCCGCGAGCAGCGGCGTCGGCCGGCCCGTACTGCCCTTCTGCGCACCGCTCTGGTAAGCGATGCCCGCGACGTCGAGGTGCGCCCATTTGAGTCCCTGGGTGAATTTCGCGAGGAAGGCGGCGGCGGTGATCGCGCCGCCGTCACGGCCGCCGACGTTGGCGAAGTCGGCGAAGTTGCTCTTCAGCGATTCCGCGTAGTCCTCCGTGAGCGGCAGCTCCCAGCAGCGATCGTCGGCGCGTACGCCGGCGGCCAGCAGCTCCTGGATGAGCTTCTCGTCATTGCCCATGACGCCGGCGTGGTAGTGGCCGAGCGCCACCACGCATGCCCCGGTGAGGGTGGCGATGTCGACCACCGCGGCCGGGCGAAAGCGCCGCGCGTAGTGCAGCGCGTCGCACAGGATCAGGCGCCCCTCGGCGTCGGTGTTGAGGATTTCCACCGTGAGCCCGGCGGCGCTGGTGGCGATGTCACCGGGCTTGACCGCCTTGCCGCCCGGCATGTTCTCGACCGCGGCCACCAGGCCGACCACGTTGATCTTCAGGCGCAGCTGCGCCGCCAGGGTGAGCGCTGCGATCACGGCGGCGGCACCGCTCATGTCGAACTTCATCTCGTCCATGCCCGGCGGGTCCTTGAGCGAGATGCCGCCGCTGTCGAAGGTCACGCCCTTGCCCACCAGCACCACCGGCGCCTGTTCCTTCTTGGCGCCCTGGTACTCGAGCACGATGAAGCGCGGCGGCTGGTGCGAGCCCTGCGACACGGCCAGCAGGCAGCCCATCTTCTCGCGCCGGATCGCCGGCCCGTCCAGTACCTTGACGCGCAGGTTCTTCTCGCGTTTGGCCAGCGCGCGCGCCTGCTCGGCGAGGAACAGCGGGGTGCACACGTTGGCGGGCAGGTTGGCCAGGTCGCGCTGCACGACGGCGGCGGCGGCGACGGCGGTGCCGTGGCTGAGCCCGCGCTCGGCCGCACTCGCCTTGCGCACCGGGCCTGCCAGTACCTTCTTCAGTGCCGGCGGCGCGGGCTTCTTGGCACTCTTGAGGTCGTTGACGCGATAGAGCGCCGCACCGGTGAGCTCGGCGATCTGGCGCCCCAGGTAGTAGTCATCCAGCTGCTTGGCTTCCGGGCGGTCGATGGCGATGGCGCAGCTGCCGATGCGGGTGCGCGCCAGGGCCACGAGCGCGCTCTGGCAGGCGCGCCGCCAGCTCTTGCGCTGGAACAGCTTCTTGGTGCCCAGCCCGGTGAGCAGCACGCGCGAGGCGCTGAGGCCGGGCAGATCGCCCACGAGCAGCGTGTCACCGGCACGGCCGGCGAAGTCGCCCCGGTCGAGCAACTTCTTCAGGCGTCCGCCGCAGGCGTTGTCGACGCTGCGCGCCTCGCCGCTGAGCTCGCCCTCTTCAAATACGCCAAGCACCAGGCACTCCACGCCGAGTGTCGCCAGGCTCTTGGTCCAGACGCCGAATTCCATCACGTATCCCCTTCCCGTTGAGGCGCGCTAGACTGTCATTTACCTTATTAAGCGCCTCGCTCCGTCGCGTGCTGCTGCCGCTGTGCATGCTGCGCGCCCACGGGTGCAAGCGCTGGCAAGTGTAACTCAAGAACCTGCCGGTTTTCCGGGCGGGCGAACGGGATCATCGGCAGTGGGCACTATCCTCGGTCGTTACATTTTTCGCGAGGTGATGCTGGCGTGGCTGCTGGTCACCGGCGTGCTGCTCGTGATCCTGCTTGCCTACCAGGTGGTAGGCGTGCTCGAGCGCGCGGCGGTCAACCAGTTCCCGCCCGACGTGGTGCTGCAGCTGATCTACCTGGGCGCGCTGCAGTACCTGTCGATCCTGCTGCCCGTGGGCCTGTTGCTCGGCGTGGTGCTGGCCTTCGGGCGCCTGTACGCGGACAGCGAGATGGCGGCCGCGCTCGCCTGCGGCGCGGGTCCCACCAACATCTACCTGCCGGTGGCGTTCTTGGCGGTGGTGGTGGCCGTGGGCCTTGCCTGGCTCACTCTGGTGCTCGCGCCCCAGGCCACCCAGCAGGCCCTCAGCCTGCGCCAGGCCGCCGTGCGGGCCGGGCAGTTCGCGCCCATCGTCGCCGGCAAGTTCCGCAGCTTCGCCGGCGGCAGCGCGGTGGTGTATGCACAGGATGTGAACCCCGACGGCACGCTGCACAACGTCTTCGTGGAGCGCAGCCGCGGGCCGCTGGTGCTGGTGGCGCTCGCCGAGCGCGCCCGCCACTCGGTGACCGCGGACGGCCAGACACACATTCTTACACTGTACGACGGGGAACGCTTCGAAGGGGTGCCGGGGAGTGCCGAGTTTCGCATCGTGCGCTTCGCCGAGCATGTCGTGCCGGCGCAGGTGCCACCCATGAGCGGTGACGTGGTGCGCGATCTTGAGGCCCGCCCGAGCGTGGATCTGGCGCGCGCGGCCGAGCCGGCCGCGCGCGCCGAGCTGCAGTGGCGCATCGCCACCCCGCTCATGTGCCTAGTGCTCGCGCTGATCGCGGTGCCGCTCGCGCGCCTGCGCCCGCGCCAGGGGCGTTATGCGCGCGTGTGGGTGGCCCTCATCATCTTCCTGCTCTACACGCAGCTGATTTCCGTGGGCAAGGTGTGGATCGCGCACGGCACGTTGCCCGGGTTCCTCGGCCTGTGGTGGACGCATGCGGCCGTGGTGCTGCTGGCGCTGCTGGTGATCCTCGGGCCCCGCTTCGCCAACCGCCTGCGCTACCGGGTGCGTGGCTTGTGAGGGTCCTCGACCGCTACATCGTGCGCACCATACTCGGTTCGGTGTCCATGGTGGCGGCGGCCCTCGTGGTGCTCGGCGCGCTCTTCACCTTCATCGATCAGCAGCAGGACATCGGCAGCGGCGGCTACACGGCCCTCGATGCCCTGTGGTTCACGCTGCTGAACCTGCCGCTGCAGGTGTTCGAGCTGCTGCCCATCACCGCACTCATCGGCGCGCTCCTCGGGCTCGGCACGCTGGCGCGCGGCAGTGAGCTCACCGTGGTGCGGGCCACGGGCATCTCGATCGCGTACCTGTCCGGTGTGTGCCTGCTCGCCGGCCTGGTGCTGATCGGGGTCGCGGTGGTGCTGGGCGAGTTTCTCGGTCCGACGCTGCAGCAGACGGCGCGCGAGCACAAGGCTTTCAGCCGCTTCAACAACGTCAGCGTCGGGGGCAGCGGCGCCTGGGTGCGCGACGGGGATCTCATTCTGCACGTGGCCGGGCAGTCCGGTGTCACCCAGTTCGGCGGCATGCAGATCTTCGAGCTGTCCCCGCACCACGACCTGGTGGCGCTCGGGCACGCGGGTTCTGCCACCGCCGGCGCCAAGGGCCAGTGGCTCCTGGGCGGCTACGCCGAGTCGCGCTTCGCGGGCAACATGGTGAGCAGCAGCGGCCCGGGCCAGCGGGTGCTGAAGTCCAACGTCACCGCCGGCTTTCTCGGGCTGGCCATCGAAAACCCCGACCAGCTGACCAACCGGATGCTGTGGCGCCTCATCAGCTACTACCGTGCCAACTCCCTGGCCGACCGCGAGTATGTGTTCGCCTTCTGGTCGCGCATCGCACGCACCGTGGCGGTGGCCTTCACGGTGCTGCTCGCGATCCCGTTCGCGCTCGGGTCGCTGCGCTCCGCCGGTGCCGGCACGCGCACGCTGATGGGGCTGCTCGTGGGCATCGGCTTCTTCCTGCTGCAGCGCCTGATCGAGAGCGGCACGATCGTCTTCAACCTGAACCCGGTCCTGCTCGCCTGGCTGCCCACGGCGCTGCTCAGCGCGGTGACGGTCGCGCTGCTGGCGCGCGCCCGCTGAGGCGGGCTCTCAGGGCGCGCCCGCGCCCCCAAGGTGCTGCGGCAGCGCGTCCGCGATCCTGACCCAGGGGAGCTTGTCGGCAACCCACACGTGCATCTGCGGCGCGAGTGGGCTGGGCTCATCTAGGCTGCCGAGCGTCACGTCGATCTCCGCGCCGCGCGCCTCGTTGCGGAAGGTGAGCGCGGTGCCGCACGCGGCACAGAACCCGCGCAGCACGCGGGCCGAGGAGCGGTACTCGCTCAGGCGGCCCGCGGTGATGCGGAAGCCGGCGCGCTCGAAGGTGCCCCACGGCACCGCGGGTGAGCCGGCCGCGCGGCGGCAGCTCGTGCAGTGGCAGAAGCACAGGTTGCGCGCCACACCGGTGGCGAGGTAGCGCACTGCACCGCACAGGCAGCCGCCCGCATAGGCTGGTGTCGACATGGAATTAAGTTAGCACTCGTTGCCTCGCCGGGCCATTCAGTGAACAATCGCGCACCCTGTTATTCCCGCGAGGTCTTAAATGAGAGCGACGGTGTTTCTCCGGACGGTAGGCGCGGCGGTGCTGTTGGCCACGTTCGCGACGGCGCGCGGCGCCGACCTCTCCGTGCGCCTCGATGCGCGCCAGATCGCCCGCAAGCACGTGCACACCGACCTGACGCTCGCGGTCAAGGGCGGTGGTGCGCTCACGCTGGTCTATCCGAAGTGGATCCCCGGGGAACACGGGCCGAGCGGTCCGCTCAACACGCTCATCGGTCTGAGCATCCGCGCCAACGGCCAGCTGCTTACCTGGCAGCGCGATCCGAAGGAGATGTTCGCGATCAACCTCAACGTGCCCGCGGGCGCCACGCGCCTGGAGATCGCCCTCGACAGCGGGCTGCCGGTGGACAGCGGTGACTTTACCGCCGGCCCGACGAGCAGCGCGCAGGTCGCGGTGATCTCCTGGAACCAGTTCGTGCTGCTGCCCAAGGGGCGCGATGCGGCCACCCTCAGCACCGAGGCAGCGCTCATCCCGCCCGCGGACTGGAAGCTCACCAGCGCGTTGGACCTCAAGCCCCAGGCCGACGGCAGCGTGCAGCTGGAGAGCGCCACGCTCGCCCGTCTGATCGACTCGCCGGTGCAGCTGGGCCGCTTCGCCAAGCACATCGAGCTTGCAGGTTCCGCGCCTTTTCCGGAACTGAAGCACACGATTTCCCTGGTCGCCGACAGCGAGGAGGCGATGGCGGTGCCGGATGACTTCGCGGCCGGTTACGGCCGGCTCGTGGCCCAGGCCGGGCTGCTGTTCGGCACGCGCATGTACCGTCACTACACCTGGATCCTGACGCTCTCGGATCACGTCGCGCACTTCGGCCTCGAGCATCACGAGTCCAGCGACGATCGGGTGGATGAGAACTCGCTCTCCGACGCGCCGCTGCGCGAGGGCGTGGCGGAGCTCTTGGCGCACGAGTACGTGCACAGCTGGAACGGCAAGTACCGCCGGCCCGCGGGCCTGCTGAGCCCGGATTACCAGCAGCCCATGGACGGCTCGCTGTTGTGGGTTTACGAGGGCATGACGCAATTCTGGGGCACGGTGCTGCCGGTGCGTTCGGGGCTGATTACCCCGGAGAGCTACCGCGAGATGCTCGCCAGCATCGCCGGCTTCTACGACATCCAGACCGGTAACCGCTGGCGACCGCTGGCCGACACCGCGGTGGCCGCGCAGATTCTCTATGGCACGCCGGCCGCGTGGTCCAGCAGCCGCCGTGAGGTGGATTTCTACGAGGCATCCGAGTTCCTGTGGCTGAACGTGGATGCGGAGCTGCGCGCCCGCTCGGGCGGGCGCGCCTCGATCGATGACTACGTGAAGCGCTTCTACGCCGGCAACGGCGGCGCGCCGGCCCTGAAGCCCTACAGCGAGGCCGACGTGTACGCGACCCTTGCGAGTGTGGCGCCGGCGGACTGGCGTACGCTCATCCACCGGCACCTGGATTCCCTCGGGCCGGCCGCGGTGCTCGACGGTCTCAAGAGCAGCGGCTGGCAGCTCACCTACACGGCGGCGAGGAATTCCTTCATCGATACGCGCGAGAAGCGCACCAAGAACCTCAACCGCGAGTGGTCGATCGGCATGATCATCGATGACAAGCACGTGATCGTGGACACCGTCGAGGATCGGGCCGCCGCGCGCGCCGGCGCGGGGGCGGGCATGACCATCCTGGCCGTCAACGGGCGCAAGTACTCCATCGAAGTGCTGGATGCGGCGATCGTGGCGGCGCAGGCGAGCAAGAAGCCGATCGAGATCATGGTTGAGAACGGCGACTACTATCGCGTGCTGAGCGTGCCGTACTTTGACGGGCCACGCTGGCCGCACCTGACGCGCCTCGAGGCTCAGCCGGACGTGCTCGCCGAGGTGCTCAAGCCCCGCGTCAACTGAACCTCGACCGCGGCTGTTGGGTATCGCCTGACTGAGGCGCAGACTAGGCGGCTCCGGGGGTTGCAACCCAAGCCCCGCATAAAAATAAGGGGAGAGACCTCATGAGGCAGATTGTTATCGCCGGGCTCTTGCTGGCACCCGCCGCGGCGCTGGCGGCGAGCGCATTCGACGGCACTTGGAAGACGCGCCTGGACACGGTGAAAGTGACCGGCAAGGCGGATACCTTCGCGGTCGTGGACGGGATGTACACCTGCTCGAGCTGTGTGCCCCCGATCAAGGTGAAAGCCGACGGCACGGACCAGAAGGTAACCGGCCACGCCTACTACGACACCGTGGCGATCGTGGTGGTCGGTCCGAACTCCATCGAGCGCATCACCAAGAAGGGTGGCAAGCAGACCGGCAGCACGACGCTGACCGTATCCAGCGACGGCAACACCCTCAACGGCCAGTTCAAGGACTACACCGGCGCCCAAGTCGCCACCGGATCGTTCAGCGAATCACGCCGCGCCCCCGGACCTGCCGGCTCCAATGGCGTCTCCGGCTCCTGGCAGCCAAACCAGATCAGCAATGCCAACGACACGGCGACCACGATCGTGTACCAGATGACTGACGCCCAGTTCAGCTCGCACTGGAACGGTCAGGGCTATAACGCGAAGTTCGATGGCAAGAAGTACCCGGTGCACGGCGATCCCGGCCACACGCTGGTGTCGCTGAAGAAACTCGACGCCAACACGGTGCAGGAGACGGACTATCGCGCCGGCAAGGTGACGGACGAGATCCACATCGCCGCGGCCGCGGACGGCAAGACGCTCAGCGTGACGGACAAGGACGTCGAGCACGACCAGATCACCAGCTACACCGCCGACAAGCAGCAGTAGGGGCTGGCGCACGCGGCGCCGCGAGCAGTGACGCTCCCGGCGCCGGTGACGGCGCTAGTGCCCGTGTTCGCGGCCCCGCACTTTTTCAGGGAAGAGCCAGCAGTAAAAGCGGTCCGCGCGCAGGGGGTTGTCCGGCAACAGCTGCCCCACCACCGAAGTCCCGCGCGGCGAGGCGGCGCGCTCGAAGGACTGATTCTGCAGATCGTGGGCGACGAGTTCCTGCGCGCCCTGATCCTCGAGAATCTGCGCGGCGCGTGAGGTCTCGAGATCCCCGCGCGGATGCACGGTGACCGTCGCGGCGCTGCCGACCGCCACGCGCTCGGCGAGCGTCTCGGCGAAGGCGCGCTCATCGTCCTGGTCAAAGAGCGTGCGGAAATACTGCACGAACTTGTCCTGGGTGCTCGCGGCGGGCTGCACCCCGGCGCGCCCCTGTTCGTGACGCGCGGTCAGCTCCACCCGGTCCGTCGGGAAGCCGTCGCGCACCAGTTCGGTGCGCACCTTCTCGGCCTCGCTGAACTTGCCGAATACGGCCAGCAATACAGCACTCATGTCCGTTTCTCCTCAGCTGTGTGCCAAGTGAGTCGCTGAAGCAACGCGGAAAATTCTACGCCCGGCTGCCCCGAGGCGAGTCCCGTGTTCCCGTCGGTGGGCGCTGACACGGCCGTGGCGCGCTGCCAGGCCCGGGGGGAGGGTAATTCACGCCCCGGGCTCGTAGGATGCCCACATGCCCGTCAGATCGCGCCGGGGACGGCCGCCACACGCGGACCTTTTGACGCCGACCGAATGGCGCATCGTGCACGCGATCCAGCACGGCATGAGCAACCGCGAAATTGCCAGGCGCCGCGGGGTCAGCCTCGATGCGGTGAAGTATCACGTCGCCAATGTCGTGGCGAAACTCGGGCTTGCCAACCGCCAGGCGGTGCGGCGCTGGTTTCGGACCCCGGCGGGCAGCGCACTCAGTCGGGAGGGTAAAACGATGAGCACGAACCTCAATCTCGGGCCGCTGCTGCAGATCTCGCGCGGCGTGCGCGACATCAAGGAATCCGAGGCCTGGTACGGCAAGACTCTGGGGCTCAAGCACCTCTATAGCTTCGGCGACCTGGCGTTCTTCGACTGCGGCGGCACGCGGCTGTACCTGCAGGCACAGGCGGATCCCGGACCCGAGTCGGGGCTGTACCTGCGCGTGGCGGATATCCGTGCCGCGTATGACACGCTCAGCGCGCGCGGCGTGCACTTCACGGCCGCGCCGCACCTGGTCCACCGCCACGCCGACGGCACGGAGGAGTGGCTGGCGCACTTCAACGATCCTGAGGGCCGTCCCCTCGCCATCATGGCGCAGGTGAAGCCCTGAGGAGGCGAAGGTCGCCTGCCATGCCCGTGCCAGGCGCCCGTCAGCGCGACCGGGCTGGCACCTGAGGCTACGGTTTGGCCGGCTTGGCGGGCTTCGCCGCCTTCTTGGCCGGCTCGGGCAGCGGCTTCAGCAGATCACTGATGGGGGTGAAGATCGCGGCGTACTTGTAGTCGGGGATCTCGAACTCCCAGCCGCCCAGGCGGCCCTGCAGGCGCTGGGCTTCCTCGGCCGTGCCCGGCGCGGTGGAGTGCGCGCTTAGCATGATCAGGGCACGCGCGCCGTCCTTGCGCCCGGTGACCTCGACCTCCAGGCCGTCAAAGGTGCGGTAGATGGCGTGCGAGGCTTGCGCCTGAGGCTCGGCAGCGCTCTTGGCGACGTCCTCCAGGGTGAGGCCGCTCAGCGCTGTGGCGAGCACGTCCGCGGCACCCGCGCTGCTGAGCTCGCGGCCCTTGGGCAGCGGCGTCACCGTGAAGTTGGCGTCCTCCTTCTTCTGCCGCGCGGCGCCGTAGGGCGCCACGTCCAGCGGGCGCTGTTCGATTTCGCGCACGCGCTCCGCGGGCAGGTCCAGCAGCGAGCGCTGCAGCCATGCCTTGGGGTCGGCATCGACGCTCAACGCCGGAGCCGCGAGCAGACTCTGCTCGGAGTTGGCCACGCGCACGTACCCGGACTTGGCGCTCGAGGGCTTGCCGACGATGAGGGTCCAGCTGCGCGCCGGGGAGACCACCTCGACGCGCGTGCCGGTGGCCTTGGGCGTGGTCACGTCCTCGACGCCGAGCTGCGCATAGTTGGCGGGCAGGCGGGTCTTCTCCTCGACGACGTCGAGCGTACCCAGGTCAAGGAGCAGCTTGCGCACCTTGCCAAGTTCCGCCGGCCAGCCGCGCTCGGCGACCATCCACTCGCTGGCTTCCTTCTTGAGCGTGGCATGCGTGTCATCGGCGCGGCGCAGGCGCACCTCGGTCACGGTATTCACCCCGTGCTCCAGCCCTGGCAGCACCGGGTCCCCGGTGAGCGTGGCGCGCTCCAGGTGGCGCAGCGAGGAGAGCCAGATCGCAAAGGCGATGACGGCTACGGCGGCGACCAGGAGCCATGCGACGCGGCGTGCGTTCATGTGAGGCTCTCCCCGGGAGCAGGCCGGGCGCGGCGCGCCCGGCGCCGCCACGCGCCGATGAGCAGTGCCAGCGCGGCCAGCAGCGCCGGCACCGCGATGATGTTGATGATCTTCAGCGTCGCGCCGAGGTTCTTGATGTTCTCATCCAGCCCCGCGCGCACCGCGCGCAGCTCCTTGCGGATGCGCAGCTTCTCGGTCTGGAAGTGCTCGATCTCCTGCTCCTGTTCGGGGGTGAGCAGCAGCGCGCCACCCTGCTTTTCGCCGCCCTTCGCCTGCAGCGCGGTGAGCTTTTCCTCGGTGTCGTGGAGCTGTTGCTCGAGCTCCTGCTCCTTGGCATGGAAGCGCTCGTTGGCGGCGCGCCGCAGCTTCTCCACGCGCTCGAAGGGACGCGTGAAGGAGGCGCGGCCGCGCACGCTGATCAGGTCGGCGCTGCCGGCGAGGTTGTCGAGCGCGTTCTGCACCAGGTCCCCGTTGCTTGCCCAGGCCTGCGTCAGGCGCTGGCCGAAGAAATCCTGCGAGCGCACCCACAGGAAGTCCGACAGCATGTCCGCGTCGGCGAACACGATGAGGTTCAAGGGCTTGGCCGAGACCTTGAGGTCCAGTTGCCCGGCCGGCAGGGTGACGCCCGCCGGCGGCCCCTGCGGAAAGGCGGTGTGCACGCTGCCCGTGACGCGCGCGGCCAGCGTGTAGCGCTGACCGCTCGGCTTGAAGCCATCCAGCAGACTGGCGGGATCCAGCAGCATGCGGAAGCGCTCCACGGGCAGCAGTTGCGCGTCCGTGCTCGATTGCAGCAGCGCTTCAAAGTGCGTCTTGGCGTCCTTCACCGGCTCCAGCGCGCCGGCGGTGGCCAGGTTGATGTTGGACAGTCCTGCCGTGATCACATCGTCCGGGCCGAAGCTGTCCTTGTCGAGGCCCAGCACTCCCAGGTGCAGCACCGGCTGCTCGCCCTGGCGCATGGTCACCGACATCGCGTGGCCGCGATCGGCCACCACCAGTGCCGGGTTGAACTGCACGCCCCAGGCGTTCAGCAGCGCTGCGAAATGCGAGGAGCGGTCCGCCGTCATCGCCGCCATCGGGTTGCGCGGGTCGGCAGCGGCAATGTCGGCCTCGGCGAGCGGATCGACAAACACCAGCACGTGACCGCCGCGTAGCGCGTACTGGTCGATCGCGAACTCGGTCGCAGGCGCGAGCCCCTTCGGGTGCACCACTACCAGTACGTTGGTGTCCGGGTCGATCTTGGGCGCGGTCGGTTCCAGCGGCCGCACGTCGAACAGCTGCTTCGCCTCGCTGTACACCACCCACGGCTCACGCATGCGCCCGCCCTGGGGTTCGTAGGCGGCGTCCATCGGCAGGGACGACAGCCACGCGACCACGGGCTTTTTGGGATTGGCGAGCTGGTAGACGAGCTTGACGACGTCGTACTCGAGGAACTGTTCCTTGTTGGGGTCGAAGAACTCTATGGTGGCGTGTCCGTCGGTGGCATTGGTGCCGGCGAGTCCAAAGTAGAACTGGCTGCCGGCCGCGCCCACCGGGGCGCTGCGCACGCCCAGCTCCGCCGCGCGGTCCTCCTCTTCCGAGAAGGGCTGCGGATCGATCACGTGCAGGTGCAGCTTGCCGTTGGAACGCGCCGCGAGCTCCTCGAGAAATTCCCGCACCCGCGTGCCGTAGGTCTTCAGCTGCGGCAGCTGCTGGGCGGTCTTCTCGGAGTAAAAAAAGTAAAGGTTGATGGGCTCCTTGATGCTCGCCAGGATCCGGTCGGTGCCGGCGGCCGTGGTGTAGAGCCGGTTCGCCGTGAGGTCCAGCCGCCAGCCGCGCAGTGAGGAGTTGAACAGCACCGTGAGGCCGATGAACAGCAGCGCCAGTGCGAGCAGCGCGCCGCCTCCTAAGGTTGAGCGTTTGATCATGGTCCTAGTCCGCTTTGCGCAGCTCGAGAGCGATCGCGGTCGCGAGCAGGAAGAAGCCGATCAGCATGGCGAAGTACAGCAGGTCGCGCAGGTCGATGACGCCCTTGGCGATGGACTCGAAGTGGGTGAGGAAGGAGAGCGAGGCGACCGCGTCGACTAGCACCTGCGGGGCCCAGGAGCGGAACAGGTCGAGCACCATCGGAAAGCCGGCGAGCAGGAACGCAAAGCACGCGACCACCGCGAGAATGAAGGCCACGACCTGGTTGCGGGTCAGGGCCGACATGCACGAGCCGATGGCCAGGAAGCCCCCCGCGAGCAGCAGGCTCCCGAGGTAGGCGGCGAGGATCGCGCCGTTGTCAGGTTTGCCGAGGTAGTTGACCGTCAGCCACAGCGGGAAGGTGAGCGCGAGCGCCAGCGCCGTGAACAGCCATGCCGCCAGAAACTTGCCGACCACCGCGTCCCAGAGCGTCACCGGCTGGGTCAACAGCAGCTCGATGGTCCCGGACTTGCGTTCCTCGGCCCACAGCCGCATCGAGATCGCCGGGATCAGGAACAGGTACAGCCAGGGATGGAAGGTGAAGAACGGATCCAGGTCCGCCTGGCCCCGCTCGTAGAAGCCGCCGAGGTAGAAGGTGAAGGACCCCGCCAGCACCAGGAAGATGAGGATGAAGACGTACGCGAGCGGCGTTGCGAAATAACTCGCAAGCTCGCGGCGCATGATGATGCCCACGTTGCGCATGGTGCGTTCTTTCCTCAAGCGGTAATCGTGCGGAACACCTCATCGAGGCGTCCCGATTCCAGGTGCAGATCCTGCAGGCGGATGCCCTGCTGCGTGGCCAGCTCCGAGACCGCCGCCAGGATCATGCTGCCCGAGCGCGGCAGCGCCGTCAGGCGGGCATCGCGCTCGCTCACCTCGACGGCGGCCACCATCGGCAGCGCGCTCAGCGCGTCGCGTGCCGCCGCCAGCTGCGCCGGTGCCTCGAGCTGCATTGACACGGCGTTGTGATAGCGCGAGCGCGCCGCGAGACCCGCCGGGGTGTCATCGGCGACGATGCGGCCTCGGGCGATGACGACGGCGCGGGTGCACACGGCATCGACCTCTTCGAGGATGTGCGTGGAGATGACGATGATCTTGTCGCGCGCCATCTCGTTGATCAGCGTGCGCACCTCGTGCTTCTGGTTCGGGTCAAGGCCGTCGGTGGGCTCATCGAGGATGAGCACCGGGGGGTCGTGCACGATCGCCTGCGCTAGGCCGACGCGACGCCGGAAACCCTTGGAGAGCGTCTCGATGGTCTGCTCCAGCACCCCGCCCAGCTGCAGGTGCTCGACGACGTGCGCCAGCCGCCCCTGGCGCCGCGCGCCCTCAAGCCCGCGCACGTCGGCGATGAAGGACAGGAAGGCGCGCACGGTCATCTCGCCGTAGCTGGGTGCGCCCTCGGGCAGGTAACCGAGGCAGGCCTTGGCGGCGAGCGCATCGTTCACCACGTCGTGTCCGCAGATGCTCGCGCTGCCGGCGGTGGGAGTCACGAAGGCCGCGAGCATGCGCATGGTGGTGGTCTTGCCCGCGCCGTTCGGGCCCAGAAAGCCGAGCACCTCGCCCGGCCCGACCGTGAAGTTGACATCGTCCACGGCCGTGAGGGAGGCGTAGCGTTTGGTCAGGTGTTCGGTCTTGATCATGCGTTGGGCTCTAGATAGAAGTGCATTCGCAAAAGTTCCCGGCGTTTTTTCGGCGCGCGATTGTGAGCGTGCACGGCGGGGGAATTCAACTTCCCGGAAATTCCTCTGTAATAACTTGCTGTTAACCTCGATACCTGAGGTGGTACCGAGGAGCGCTGCCGGCGGGCGCGTCATGCATCCGCCACGGGCGCGTCACGCCCTGGTCAAGCGAGCCACGGACACTGGTGCCCCGGAGGCTTCTGCCAAAGGGTGCACTGATGCAGGTAATACCTTTCCCCGAACCGCGGCGCGCACGGGCCAGCGCTGCGGAGGATACCTTGACCGGGCACCTGGAAGTCGAGCGCGGGGCACCCTTCTGTGCCAATCCCGGCTGCGCGCTGCACGTGCGCCTGGTGGATGCACAGGTCGAAGGCGGCGGCAACTGGGTGACGCTGCCTGACGGGCGCACCTTCGGCCGCAACCGTTTCGGCCACGCGCTCCTGTGCGATGCCTGCGGCACGCAGCGCGGGCCGGTACGGATCTCGCCGGCGCCTATAAACTGAAGCGCCGCCGCGCCCGCCAGTAGAGGATGCACAGCGCGCCGCCGAGCATGCCGCCGAGATGGGCAAAGTGCGCGACCCCCTGCTCAGTGCCGGTAATGCCGAAGATCAGCTCGACCAGCGCGTACAGGGTGACGAACAGCCACGCCGGCAGCGGGATCGGGATCGGGATCAGGATCAGGCGCTGCTTCGGGAAGTACCAGGCGAAGGCCAGCAGTACCCCAAAAACCCCGCCGGAGGCCCCGAGTACCGGCGGGCCGCCGCTGCCCTCCACGGCGAGCTGCGTCAGCGCTGCGGCGAGCACGCATACCAGGTAGAAGATGACGAAGCGTCGCGCCCCCCAGTACGCTTCCAGCGCGCGACCGAACATGTACAGCGCAAACATGTTCAGGAAGATGTGCCCGATGCTGCCATGCAGGAAGGCGTAGCTGAGCAGCTGCCAGGGGTGGAACGCGGCGCTGTCGTGCGGCCACAGTGCGAACAGGGTCTGCAGCGTTTCGCCGAAGTACTGCTGCAGCACGAATACGCCGACGTTGATGAGGATCAGCGCCCGCGTGGCGCTCGGAATGTTGGCGAACATGCGCGGATACTACCGGTGTCAGATCCGGCGCTGCAGGAATACCAGATCGAGCCAGCGGCCGAACTTGTAACCGACCTCGCGCAGGTGGCCGCTGCGTTCAAATCCCAGGCGTTCGTGGAAGCGGATGGAGGCGGCGTTGTCGGCATCGACGCCGGCCATCATGACGTGCTTGCCGAGCGCGGCGGCGCGCGGCAACAGGGCCTGCACCAAAAGGGTGCCGACTCCCTGGCCGCGGCCGTTGGCACGTACGTGCACGGAGTGTTCGACGGTGAAGCGATACCCGGGCCAGGCGCGGAAGTCACCGAAGGTGGCGAAGCCCGCGACGCCGTGCGCATCACGCGCCGCGAGCACCGGATAGCCCTGGGCGGTGCGGCTGCGCCACCACTGGCGGCGTTCCTCCAGCGTCACCGGCACATCGGAGTAGATCGCGGTGGAGGTCGCGATGACGTCGTTGTAGATCCCCAGCAGACCCGCAAGGTCCGCTTCGGTCGCGTCGCTGATCTGGAGTGGGGCGCCCATGCGCCCGGCATCTTAGGCTGCGCGCAGCGCGGTACGCAGGAATTCGATCAGCGGCGGGCGGGTGCTGTGGCAGACGTTGAAGCGCAGGCACTGGCTGGCTGCGGCTTCCGGCGAAAACAGCGCCCCGCGCGCCAGCAGGATCGACTGATCGCGGGCGCGGCGCACCAGCTGCTCGACGGCGGTGGCCTCCGGCACGCGCCCCCAGAGGAACATGCCCTCGCCGGGCCCGCTGTCGAAGGTGATGCCCGCGGACTCCAGCGCCGCGCGCGCGTCGCGCCGCATGCGCTCCAGGCGCAGCCGCAGGCGCTCCACGTGGCGCTTGTAGCGGCCGCCATCGAGCACCTCGGTCACGAAACTCTCCAGCAACGCGGAACCGGAGAGCACCGAGAGTACCTTGCGCTCCACCAGCTGGCCGATGAGGGCGGTGTCGGCGGCCACGTAGCCGACCCGCAGCGAGGGGCCGATGAGCTTGCTGAAGCTGCCGACGTAGATGACATGGCGCAGGCCGTCAATCTGCGCCAGCCGCACCGCCGGTCCCTGGTGCAGGTCCCCGTACACGTCGTCCTCCACGATCGCAAAGCCGAACTGCTCCGCGAGCGAGAGAATGCGATGGCAGTGTGCGGCGTCCGCGCTCGAACCGGTCGGATTGTGCAGCAGGGTCTGCATGAAGAAGGCGCGCGGCCGATGCGCGCGGCAGGCGGCTTCGAGCACCGCAAGATCCGGTCCGGCGCTGTGGCGCGGCACCGGGATGAGCCGCACGTGGTGGGCGCGCAGCTGCTCGAAGAGTACGAAGTAACCCGGATCCTCCACCAGCACCGCATCGCCGGGTGAGAAGAGGATGCGCGCCAGCAGGTCAAAGGCCTGCGAGGCGCCGAAGGTGGTCATGATGTTGGCGGTCCCGGCTGCGATGCCGTTCTGCACCAGCCGTGCGCCGATGTGCTCGCGCAGCTCGATCAGCCCCTGGGGCGGGCAGGGCAGCCACGGCTGGGCGCGGCGCTTCTTGACCAGTCGCGTCAGCTCGCTCGCCGGCACCGCCTCCAGCAGCCAGTTCTCGGGCAGGAACCCGGAGCCGGCCGGGATGAGATCCGTGCACTCGGCGAGCGTGAGCCGCGCCAGCCCGATGGCGTCGGTGCCGGCATCGGGGAGCGCCTCGACCGCCGCCAGCGGCGCCGACAGGCGCTGCTGGGACACGAAGAAGCCGCGCCCGGCGCGCGATTCGATCAGGCCGCGGGCGACCAGACGCTCGTAGGCGTCAACGACCGTGAAGGGGCTCGCGCCGATCTGGCGCGCGAGCCGGCGGATCGAGGGCAGGCGCGTTCCCGGGCTGAGCTGACCCTGGCGCACCAGCAGCGTGAGGCGCTCGCAGATCTGCTCCACCAGCGGCACCTCGGATTCTCGGCTCAGCTCGAACATGGCGTCGGTGTTCCCGTGGCGCTACTTCACCATGACGACGGCCGTCGCGACCAGCGCCACCGCCATCATCGCGTTGAATACCATGCGCACGGGCGGCGCGGCGAGAAAGTTCTTCAGCGAGCTGCCGAACAGCGCCCAGGCGGTCATGCATGGAACGCCCACGACCTCCATGACGGTGGCCATGTAGGCGCCGCGCAGCAGTATGCCGAGCTCCTGCGGCAGGAACAGCGTCGCGGAGGTGATCGACATGACCCAGGCCTTCGGATTCAGGAACTGAAACATGGCGGCCTCCCAGAACCTCACCGGGCGGCTCGAGCCGCCGGCCGCCGAGTCGCCGCTGCGCAGCAGGTGCCAGCCGAGGTACACCAGGTACGCGGCTCCGGCCCAGCTCAGCAGCGTCTGCAGCACCGGCCAGTGGCTGAACAGCGCGCTCAGCCCCAGGCACACCGCCAGCAGCTGCACCACGAAACCGAAGACCACGCCGAACAGATGCGGCAGCGTGCGCCGGAAGCCGAAGGTCGCGCCCGACACGGTGAGCATCACGTTGTTGGGTCCGGGCGTGATGGACATGACGAATGCGTAGGTGATGAACGGCAGCGGGTCGGGCACGGGATACTCCGGGAGGAAATCGTCCGTGCAGGATGACGCAGGCGGGCACCGCGGCACAGATACGCCCGCCGCCCGCGCGCCCTGACTGTACCGGGGTGCGCGCCGGTACGGCGCCGACTATCATGCCCTGCATGACGGATGCATTTATCTGCGACGCGGTACGCACCCCGATTGGCCGCTACGGGGGAGCGCTCGCCGCCGTGCGCGCCGATGATCTGGCCGCGATTCCGATCGCGGCGCTGCTGAAGCGCAATCCGTCGCTCGAGCCCGCCGCCGTCGATGAGGTGCTGCTCGGCTGCGCCAACCAGGCCGGGGAGGACAACCGCAACGTCGCGCGCATGGCGCTGCTGCTGGCGGGCCTGCCCGTCTCGGTACCCGGTGCGACCATCAACCGTCTGTGTGGCTCGGGGCTGGACGCGCTTGCCATGGCCGCGCGCATCGTGCGCGCCGGGGAGGCGGAGGTGGTGATCGCCGGCGGCGTGGAATCGATGTCGCGCGCGCCCTTTGTGGTCCCCAAGGCGGATGCGGCGTTCAGCCGCGCCGCCGCGATCTACGACAGCACGATCGGCTGGCGCTTCGTCAATCCGCGCCTCGAGAAGCTCTACGGCACCGACTCCATGCCGGAGACCGGCGAGAACGTGGCCGCACAGTTCCACATCGGGCGCGCCGACCAGGATCGTTTCGCGCTGCGCAGCCAGCAGCGCACCGCCGCCGCCTACGCGCGCGATTTTTTCGCCAATGAACTGCTGGCGGTTGAGATCCCGCAGCGCAAGGGCAGGTCGGTCAGCATCACGCGCGATGAGCATCCGCGCCCGGAAACCACGCTGGAACAGCTGGCGGCGCTCGCGACCCCGTTCCGGGACAATGGCACCGTGACCGCGGGCAACGCCTCGGGCGTCAACGACGGTGCCTGTGCGCTGCTGGTCGCATCCGCCGAAGCCGCGTTACGCCTGAACCTCACGCCGCGTGCCCGTATCGTGGCCGCCGCCACTGCCGGAGTCGAGCCGCGCATCATGGGCATGGGCCCGGTGCCGGCCACGCGCCGGGTACTCGCGCTCGCGCGCCTCACACTCGAGCAGATGGACGTCATCGAGCTGAACGAAGCGTTCGCCTCGCAGGCGCTCGCGGTGCTGCGCCAGCTCGGGCTGCCCGATGATGCCGCCCACGTCAATCCCAACGGTGGCGCCATCGCGCTCGGGCATCCGCTTGGAATGTCAGGGGCGCGCCTGGCGACCACCGCCACCTGGCAGCTCGCCGCCGTGCGCGGCCGCTACGCGCTGTGCACCATGTGCATCGGCGTCGGCCAGGGGATCGCGCTGCTGCTCGAGCGCGTCTGAGCGGCGCGCGCTTCAGCGCATCCAGGGCAGGTGGTCGAGGTCGAGATTGCCGCCGCTGAGCACGATGCCGATCCGCAGGCCCTTGAGCGCCGCCGGTGCGTCGCGCACCGCCGCGTAAGGCACGGCCCCCGAGGGCTCCACGATGATCTTCAGTACCTCCCACAGTTCGCGCATGGCGGCGACGATGGCCTCCTCGGAGACCGTAAGGATGTCCTCGACCCGGCGTTGGATCTCGGCGAAGGTGCGCGGGGCGAGCGCGCCGCGCAGACCATCGGCGATGGTCTGCGGATGCACGCTCGGCTGCAAAGTGCCGGCGTGCAGCGAGCGCGCTGCATCGTCGGCGCCTGCCGGCTCGACGCCGAGCACGCGGATTGCCGGCCGCAGCGTCTTGGCCGCGACCGCGCAGCCACTCAAGAGGCCGCCGCCGCCCACCGGGCACAAAATCACGTCCAGGTCCGGGACCTGCGTCAAAAGTTCGGCCGCGACGGTGGCCTGGCCCGCCATCACCATGAGGTTGTCGTACGGGTGTACGAAGGCCGCTCCGGTGCGCTCGACCAGCTCGCGCGCGGCGCTCTCGCGCGCCGCCAGCGTGGCCGCGCAGTAGCTGATCTCGCCGCCGTAGCGGCGCACCGAGGCACGCTTGGCTTCCGGGGTGTTGTCGGGCATCACGATGTAGGCGCGGATGCCGCGCAGGCGCGCCGCGCGTGCCAGGGCGGCGGCGTGGTTGCCCGAGGAATGCGTCGCTACGCCGCGGCGCGCCTCGTCCTCGCTCAGCGCAAACACCGCGTTGGCGGCGCCACGTGCCTTGAAGGCGCCGCACTTCTGGAAGGTCTCGCACTTGAAAAACAGCCGCGCGCCGGCCTGCGCGTCGAGCGTCTCGCTGGTGAGGACGGGCGTGACCTTGACGCGCCCGGCGATGCGCTGGCGCGCCTCCTCGATCAGCTCCCAGGTGAGCGGCGCGGTCGGTTCGGTCATTTGCGCGCGAGCATGGGCAGCCCCGCACGGGTGGTCAAGTCGCGCTCGCGGTGGGCCTTAGGGAGCGTCGCGCGCGGCGATACTGCTGCGCAGGTTCTGGGCGTCCAGGCGCGCCAGTGCCGCATTCACGTCCACCGGCGCGGGGTCCTCGCTCGAGCGCACCGCCGTGGGTGTGCTCTCGTGCAGCAGCGCGAGGATGGCCTGGGGTGCCAGGCGGGCCGGGGAAGCCGACATCAACAGGGCGATCACGCCGGTGACTTCGGCTGCGGCAACCGAGGAGCCGGACTCGAAGTCGTACTGGCCCGCGGGCCGCAGCGTCATGACCCGTTGCGAAGGGGCCGCCAGCGCGCCGGCCGGCAACACGTGTTCGCTGCCGCCGGCGGCGATGACCCCCGGGATCGAGGTCGGAAAGCCCGCCGGGCCGGCGGGCACCGCGCCGACGAAGGTGATGCCGCGCTTCATACCCTGCTCGACGAGTGCTGAGAGCAGCGGATCGCTGGGTCCGGCGATGCTCAGGTTCACCAGCGGCGCGCCGGAGGCGAGCGCGGCGGCCAGCGCCTGCGCCAGGGTGAAGGTATTGCAGGCGGCCGCATCGTTGTCCGGCTGCAGCTGCCAGCAGGCTTCGAATACCTCCACCTGCGCCAGGGGAGCGATGCCGACGATGCCGATGTGGTTGTTGGCCACCGCGGCGATCAGGCCCGCCATGGCCGTGCCGTGGCGCAGCGAGCCGGCTGCGGCGTGCTCGGGCACGAAGGAATGCGAGCGCACGATGCGCCCGCGCAGATCCGGGTGGCCGGCGTCCACCGCGGTATCGATCAGCGCCACCTTCAACCCCGCCCCCTGGGTGCGCTTGTGCGCGCGCGCGATGCCGAGCGTGGTGAGGTTAGTCTGCAGGTCGTAGAGCGGGTCGTTGTAGGCGACGGCGGGCGCGGACGCATCGGTCAGTGTGTGGAATTCCTGCAGCGGCTGCGCCAGCAGCACGCGGCTGTCCTTGGCGAGTGCACCGAGCACGTCCGCCATCGGCCGCCCGTTGGTGATCTCAAACACGACGCAGTGCATCGCCAGCGCCTCGATGGGCCAGCTCGCGACCGCGCGCAGCGCATACACCTGCGCGACCCGGCGCGCCTGCTGCTCGGCGCTCTGCGAGACACTGTAGCTGAAGCCACTGTAGCGGTTGCCGGTGCTGCCCGCCGGCGCCGGGGCGCTGTGCGCGGGATTGGCGAAAGCGACCACGATCCGCGCTGGCGGTTCGGCCGGCGTTGCCGGGGCTGCCGCGGCCGCTACCGGCGCAGGCGGCGCATCCGCACACGCCACCCCCGCGAATGCGGCGACAAATACTACGAATGCCAGGGCGCCGCTGCGCATCTTAGTGGGCCGGCTGGCGCGTTCCCTGCGCACTGGAGGGGGTGGTCTCGGGGCCGACGGGCGCGATCCAGCGCACGCGCGCATCGGCACTCAACCGCGCCGCGAGCGCCCGCAACTGTGGGCTGACCTCGCCGGCAGGGTGCTCGGCGACAGCGGTCGGCGTCACGCCGAACACGCCGGTGCTGTCCGGACCCTCGACCACCCGCGCGCCGGCCGAGCGCAGCAGTGCCTCGACCTCGCCCACCGGCAGTGAACGATCAAAGGCGATGTGCAGCACGTCCGACGTCGGATTCTGGGCGGTGTAGGTCACGTAGCGGGGCTGTGACCACTGGTAGGTCGTCACCAGCAACGTGCCAAACCCGGCGGTGAGCAGGAAGCTCGCCGCCCAGGCAAATCCGGGCGGCCGCCAGGCGGCAGTGACATGCGAGCCCGCGGCGCGGGTGCGCGGAACGGCGGCGAGGCGCGTCGGTGCCGGGGCCTGCCCGTCGATGCGCTCCATCAGCTTGCGGAAGGAGGGGCCGGGGGCGTAGGTCACCCGCTCCGGCTCGGTGAGCGCCGCGCACATGTGGCGCTGCAGCTCGGCTTCCTCGGCACAGGCGGGGCATTCGCGCAGGTGTTCCTCGACCAGCGCCCGCTGCGCGCCAGCCAGGCGCCCATTGGCGAACCACGGCAGCAGGAACCAGGATTCTTCGTGCACGGATGTATTGCTGGGCGTCATAGTTTGTGACCGTGGCGCGGCGCCACTGTTGCGGCCTCGGAGGTCGGCATCGCCAGTTGCGGCAGCAGCTTCTGCAGTTTGCCGCGCGCATGGAACAGGCGTGTCTTCACCGTATTCACCGGGCAATTCATGATCGCGGCTATCTCCTCGCAGGAATAACCGAGTTCGTAACACAGCTCCACCGCCAGTCGCTGTTCCACCGGTAACTGTCCGAGCGCCTGGCCGAGCCAGTCGCGCAGTTCCTCGGCACCCGAGACGGCCTCGGTCGTAAGTGGCTCGGTGGCGGCCTCCAGGTTCCTTTCGGCGAGCCGGGCCGAAGCGCGGAACGCACTGCGGGCCTTGCGGTAGGCGATGCCAAGGATCCAGGTCGAAGGCTGCGAGTCGCCGCGAAAATCACCGGCCTTGTTCCACACCACCCAGAAGGTGTCGTTGATCACCTCTTCGGCGACGTCGTAGCGACGTGTCAGGCGCGTCAGAAAGCGCGCCATGCGGCGGTGGTAGAGGTTGTAGAGCTCCTCGAAGGCCCTGCGATCGCCCTCGGCGATCCTCGCGATGAGATCTACCTCACGCGCCACCGAGGCCGTTCCGCGATATGTCGGCTCCGCCATGTTCCTGTTGCTGCCCTTCACCTGCGTCTTCACTGCTGTAGGTGGCTGTGCGCAGCGTGCCGGTTCACCCGGCACCCTATGCCCGTGGCCGCGCGGGGTCAAAAATGCCAGGCGAGGGTGGCCGCGAACTGCTGGCTGGCGGTGGGATAGGGGAACGAGCGGCGCGCGGCGTCCTGCGTCAGGTAATACCCCACATCCAGGCGCCAGTGTCGCACCTCATAGGCAACCCCCAGGTTGCCGTAGGCATAGCCCGTGGCGCGCTCGACCCCCGGCCCGGTCCCGGTCGAGTAGTAGTAGCCGGCGCCACCGGTCACGAAGAAATGCTCACCGAAGAGCCACTGTCCGGAAGCGTCCGCGACCCACGCCGCGCTGCGGCTGATGCGGGTGAAGACCCAGTAGCGCACCGCATTGGGAATCGCGGTGATACTCAACGACCAGCGGTCAAGATAGGTGACCGTGCCGGCGAGCTCCTGGTAATCGGCCGAGGGCTCGTACTCGTTGCTGCCCAGGTAGATATGGGCGCGCCCGGTCAGCGTGGCGCTCCAGGTGCTCGACAGCTCGAAACGGTGTCCCAGGTACAGTTCCAGCACCGCGGAGGCCCCGGGCTCGAGGTCGCTGTCGCGGCTGGACCCCCAGGTGCCCAGAAACGTCCCGCCCGTCGTCGCCAGATGCAGGTCCCCCTGCACGGCGCCGTGGCCGTCGCTCTCGGACACGCCGTGGTAGATGTAGTTACTGGTCAGGGCCAGCCCACCGCCGAACGACAGAGTGTCGATTCCGGCAGGAACGTCCGCCCACGCACCGCCCGTGCCGAGGCAGGCAGTGCTGGCCAGCAGCCCCGTGAGTGCCGGGGCCTTGCGAAGGCGGGGGACGAGCAAATTCTTTCCGTTCTGCGGACGTTTACAGAAACAGTTTAGAGCCATCACAGAGCAAGGGCACCCGCACCGCAGGTGGGCGACCGGGCGCTGCAGCTGCATCTCTCGGGCAAGCTGCCGACGCGGCACGGGGACGTATACTGGTTCGACATGAAGACCTTAGCACCCACGCAAGAGGCCGTGTGCGGCGGACCGGCGGCCCGGGAACGCTGCGACCGCGCCCCCGCGCCGCTGCCTGATCTGGTGCTGCCTTCCCCGGGGGCTGCGCATGAGCCGTGAGGTGCCCGCCGATACCGCCGGTGCGCCGCTGGCCGTCAGCGCCGCGGTCGCGGTGGAGCGCTGGGCGAGCGGCGCGCTCAGCGAGGCCACGGATCTGGTCGCCGAAGAGGTGCCGGTAGCGCTCGTCTACCACGAGGTCCCGCACGTGGTGATGCTGGCCACGCCCGCCGACCTCGAGGACTACGGCGTGGGGTTCACCCTGAGCGAAGGCCTGGTGGAACGCCGCGAGGAGATCCGCGGGGTGGAGGTGACGCATGGGGCCGGTGTTGCCGACGTGCACATCTCGGTCGCCTGGGAGCGGTTCACCCAGCTGCTGCAGCGCCGCCGCAACCTGGCCGGCCGCACCGGCTGCGGGCTGTGCGGGGCGGAGACCGCCGCCGATGCGATCCGCGCGCCGGCCCCGGTGCCCGAGGGCGTGACGGCGAGCGCGGCGCAGATCCACGCGGCCATCGAGCAGCTCGCGGCACGACAGCCGCTGAATGCCCGTACCGGCAGCGTGCATGCGGCTGCCTGGGTGTTGCCCGGGGCCGGAATTCAGCTCGTGCGCGAGGACGTCGGCCGTCACAACGCGCTCGACAAGACTATCGGGGCCCTGGCGCGCAGCGGCGCGGACCTGTCCGCCGGGTACATGCTGATCACCAGCCGTGCCAGCTACGAGATGGTGCAGAAGTGCGCCACCGTCGGCGTCTCGCTGCTGGTGGCGCTCTCGGCGCCGACGGCATTTGCGGTGCGTCTGGCGCAGCAGACCGGCCTTACCCTGGTGGCCTTCGCGCGCCGCGACAAGCACGTCGTATACGCGCACCGCCAGCGGATCACCTGAACCGAAGCGAAAGAATCCCACCCCCATGAGCATCGATTCCGCATTCGCAGGCGCCATGGCCTGCGCAAACCTCCGCGTAGAGGCTGATCCGCGAGCCGCCGCAGGCGCCCTGCGGTGGTGCGGGGTACGGCCGTGAACGCGGGCAGCGGCCGGGCGCTCATCTGCGGCTCGATGGCCTACGACACCATCATGGTGTTCGAGGATCGCTTCGCCGACCACATCCTGCCCGACAAGATCCACATCCTGAACGTCTCCTTCCTGGTGCCGCGGCTGCGCCGGGAGTTCGGCGGCTGCGCCGGCAACATCGCTTACAACCTGAAGCTGCTCGGCGATGTGGGCTGTCCCATGGCGACCGTCGGCAGCGATTTTGCCCCTTACGGGGAGTGGCTGGCGCGCAGCGGCGTGCCCGCGGATCACGTGCGGGTGATTGCCGAGGAACTCACCGCGCAGGCCTTCATCACCACTGATCGGGACAACAACCAGATCACCGCGTTCCACCCGGGCGCGATGCAGCGGGCGCACGAGAACCGCGTAACGGATGCGCAGGGCATCACTTTGGGGATCGTGGCTCCCGATGGGCGCGAGGGCATGGTGCAGCACGCCGCGCAGTTTGCGGCGGCCAAGATTCCCTTCATCTTCGATCCCGGCCAGGGTTTGCCCATGTTCGGCGGCGAGGATCTCAAGCGCTTCATCTCCCAGGCCCGCTGGGTCACGGTGAATGACTACGAATGGCAGCTGGTGCAGCAGAAGACCGGCTGGGGGGTACGCGAACTCACCGAGCGCGTGGCCGCCCTCATCGTCACGCGCGGCGGCGAAGGCTCGAGCATCTACCTGCAGGGACAGGAGATCCGCATCCCCTGCGCGCCGGTGAGCGCGGTTGTGGATCCGACCGGCTGCGGGGACGCCTACCGGGCCGGCCTGATCCACGGGCTGCTGCGCGGCCTTGACTGGCGGGCGACGGGACATATTGCCTCGCTTATGGGGGCCATCAAGATTGAGTCGCGCGGCACGCAAAATCATCGCTTTACGCCCGCCGCGTTCAGCGCGCGTCTGGTGCAGGCATTTGCTTAGAACCGCACGGTGAGCATGGGTAGCCGCTGCTGGGTTAAACTAGGGGCTTACCCTTGGCTGGCGCGGTGAGAACGAATCCCATGGCGAATGACTATCTTTTTACCTCGGAGTCTGTGTCTGAGGGGCACCCGGACAAGGTGGCCGACCAGATCTCCGACGCGGTGCTCGATGCGATCCTCAAGGAGGACGATCGCGGCCGCGTCGCCTGCGAGACGCTGGTCAAGACCGGTGTCGTCATCGTCGCCGGCGAGGTGACCACCCGCGCCTGGGTGGACGTCGAGGCGCTGGTGCGCAAGACGGTGCTCGACATCGGATACAACTCCTCCGAGATGGGATTCGACGGCGCCAGCTGCGGGGTCCTCAACATCATCGGCAAGCAGTCCCCGGACATCGCCCAGGGCGTCGACCGCAAGGACGAGCGCAAGCAGGGCGCCGGCGACCAGGGGCTGATGTTCGGCTACGCCACCAACGAGACCGACGTGCTGATGCCGGCGCCGATTACCCTCGCGCACCGCCTGGTGAAGCGCCAGGCGCAGGTGCGCAAGTCCGGCAAGCTCGAGTGGCTGCGTCCGGATGCCAAAAGCCAGGTGACGCTGCGCTACGAGGACAACAAGCCGGTCGGACTCGAAGCCGTGGTGCTCTCGACCCAGCACAGCCCGGAGGTTTCGACCAAGGCGCTGCGCGAAGCGGTGATGGAGGAGATCTTAAAGCCGGTGCTGCCGGCCAAGTGGGTCGACAAGCGCACCAAGTACCACATCAACCCGACCGGGCGCTTCGTCACCGGCGGTCCGGTGGGCGACTGCGGCCTCACCGGGCGCAAGATCATCGTCGACACCTACGGTGGCTACGCGCGCCACGGTGGCGGCGCCTTCTCCGGCAAGGACCCCTCCAAGGTGGACCGCTCGGCGGCCTATGCCGCCCGCTACGTTGCCAAGAACCTGGTAGCGGCGGGGCTGGCGCAACGCGTCGAGGTCCAGGTTTCCTACGCCATCGGGGTGGCCGAGCCCACCTCGATCATGGTGGAGACCTTCGGCACGAGCCATCTTTCGCGCGAGCGTCTGACGCAGCTGGTGCGCAAGCATTTTGACCTGACCCCCTACGGGTTGCGGGAAATGCTTGACCTCGTGCGGCCGATCTATCAGAAGACCGCTGCCTATGGGCACTTCGGGCGCACGGAGCCGGAGTTCACCTGGGAGCGTACCGACCTGGCCGAGACCCTGGCTGCCGAGGGCAAGGGGATACGCGCGGCCTAGCACTGAAACTCTCCGCCGCGTTCAGCGGCAACCGCGCTTGCTGAGGAGCGTTGCGACGGGCCGGCGGGATGCACCCGCGGGGCCTGCCAGGCTCAGGAAGACGCGGGACATCCATACGGCGCTCACTCTGTCATTCGGAGTATCGAGTATGAATGCCACACTGAAACCTGCGGCGCCGGCCGCCGACTGCAAAGTCGCTGACCTTGGGCTCGCCGACTGGGGTCGCAAGGAAATCGCCATCGCCGAGACCGAGATGCCCGGGCTCATGGCGATCCGCGAGGAGTACTCCCGCACCAGGCCGCTCAAGGGCGCGCGCATCACCGGCTCGCTGCACATGACCATCCAGACGGCGGTGCTGATCGAGACGCTGCAGGCGCTCGGTGCCGAGGTGCGCTGGGCCTCGTGCAATATCTTCTCCACCCAGGATCACGCCGCCGCGGCGATCGCCGCGCGCGGTACCGCGGTGTTCGCCTGGAAGGGCGAGTCGCTGGAGGACTACTGGGAGTACACGCACCGCATCTTCGAGTGGCCGGATGGCGGCTACACCAACATGATCCTGGACGACGGCGGTGACGCGACGCTGCTGCTGCACCTTGGCACCCGCGCCGAGAGCGACGCCGGCGTGATCAGCAATCCCAGCAGCGAAGAGGAGACGGCGCTGTTCGCCGCCATCCGTGCCAAGCTCAAGGCAGACTCGCGGTGGTACTCGACGCGTATCGCCCGGGTGAAGGGGGTGACCGAGGAAACCACGACCGGCGTCAAGCGCCTCTATCAGATGGCGAAGGAGGGCAAACTCGCCTTCCCGGCCATCAACGTCAACGACTCGGTCACCAAGAGCAAGTTCGACAATCTCTACGGCTGCCGCGAGTCGCTGGTGGATGCGATCAAGCGTGCGACCGACGTCATGGTGGCCGGCAAGGTGGCGGTGGTATGCGGTTACGGCGACGTCGGCAAGGGCTCGGCGCAGGCACTGCGGGCACTGTCCGCGCAGGTGTGGGTCACTGAGATCGACCCGATCTGCGCGCTGCAGGCGGCGATGGAAGGCTATCGCGTCGTCACCATGGAGTACGCGGCCGACAAGGGCGATATCTTCGTGAGCGCCACCGGCAACTACCACGTGATCACCCACGAGCACATGGCGCGCATGAAGCACAACGCCATCGTGTGCAACATCGGGCACTTCGACAACGAGATCGACGTCGCGAGTCTGAAGCAGTACCCGTGGGAGAACATCAAGCCCCAGGTCGATCACGTGATCCTGCCCGACGGGCGCCGCCTGATCCTGCTGGCGCAGGGCCGGCTCGTGAATCTGGGCTGCGGCACCGGGCACCCGAGTTACGTGATGAGCTCGAGCTTCGCCAACCAGACGATTGCCCAGGTCGAGCTTTTCTCCCACACGGCGAAATATCCCATCGGCGTCTACGTGTTGCCTAAGCACCTTGACGAGAAGGTGGCGCGGCTGCAACTGAAGAAGCTCAACGTGCAGCTGTCCGAACTCACCGAGGCGCAGGCGCGCTACATCGGCGTGGACAAGGCCGGACCTTACAAGCCCGACCAGTACCGCTACTGATGAGTACCTCAAGCGTGGCAGGGGGCGCCGCCGCGGCGCCCCCGCGCACCGGCGCGCGGCTGCTCGACGGCAAGGCGGTTGCCGCCAAGGTGCGCGCGGAGGTGGCGCTGCGTGCGGCGGCCTTCGCCGCGCGCAGCGGGCGGCGGCCGGGTCTTGCGGTGGTGCAGGTCGGCGAGGATCCGGCCTCCAGCGTCTACGTGCGCAACAAGCGCAAATCCTCGCTGGAAGCGGGCATCGAGTCCTTCGCGCACGACCTGCCGGCGAGCACCAGCGAGGCGCAGATCCTGGCGCTGGTGGAGGCACTCAACCGCGACCCGCGCGTGGACGGCATCCTGGTACAGCTGCCGCTGCCCAAGGGCGTCGATACCAACCGTGTCATGGACGCGGTGGATCCGGCAAAGGATGTCGATGGCTTTCATCCGGTCAACACCGGCCTGCTGGCGCAGAAGCGGCCGCGGCTGCGGCCCTGCACGCCCTTCGGCGTCATCCGCCTCGCGCAGGAGTACGGCATCGGTCTCACCGGCGTACGGGCCACGGTGGTGGGTGCCTCCAACATTGTCGGGCGCCCGATGGCGCTCGAGCTGCTGCTGGCGCGCGCCACGGTGACGGTGTGCCACACCGGAACGCGCGATTTGCGCGCGGAAGTGGAGCGCGCGGAGCTCCTGGTCGCCGCGGTCGGCAAGGTGGGGTTCATTCCCGGCGACTGGATTCGCCCGGGGGCGGCGGTGTTTGACGTGGGGATCAATCGCAACAGCGACGGCAAGCTGGTCGGCGATGTCGAATTTGAGCGCGCCGCCGAGCGCGCCGCGTGGATTACCCCCGTGCCCGGTGGCCTCGGACCCATGACCATCGCGATGCTGATGGCCAACGCGGTCGACGCGGCATACCTGCGCGAGGGCATTGCGGAGTAGGTTGCGTCCCGCGCGCGCGGTGACGCGCTGTCACCGCGCGCGCTTCTGTCGGCATTCGCCGACGACTTTATCCGCGGCCAGCCGACCCAGCGGGCACGCGGTCGCGTCGCAGCTGTACCTGTGCTCGCGCACCCCCGCCACGCTCGGAACGCGCCCTGCGCGTGCGGCGCAAAATTCCCGTGCGGCCGCGGTGTTGGCCGTCTCGGGGCTGATGTTGAGCCGACGTGGCCGCATGCCGCAGGGCCTTGCGCCAACACGCGCGGCAGGCGCGCGAGAAGTTACAAGTTGGGATCGCAGGTAGGCGCCAAAACAACACGCGCTGCCTGGCGCGCGTCCGCGTTCCAACATGTTGCAGACGGTTAGCGGGGCGCGCGCAGGCGTTGACAGCGGTGTATGATCGCCAATCCAACCCACCCCCTGACGATATTTGGAGTAACAACCATGGCAAGACGTCCACCCAACGACGGCGCAGGCTGGAGCGCGAGCGAGCTGAAGACACTCAAGGCGCTCGCGAAGGCCGGAACACCGACCGGGCAGGTTGCCAAGAAGCTTGGGCGCACCGCCGCCGCAGTACAGCAGAAGGCAATGCGTTCGGGAATCTCGTTCCGGGCGGCGAAGCGCTCCGGGGCCCGCAGAAGGAACTAACGGCCACGGGCGTGTTGGATCCGGTTCCCCCGCAGGCGAATGTCTGGCATGAGCTTCGGAGCTGAGTGGATGCGGGGGCTGCGCCTGCGGGCGAGCGGGATCGGGCTGCGCGCGCGTTCCCTCAGGATCGCGGCCGCGCTCATGCTCGCGGCTGTGCTGCCCCAGCAGCTCGCGGCTGCGCCCGTTCCGCCGCCGCTCAAGATCGGCATCATCGGCTCGGGTCACATTGGCGGCACGCTGGCGACGCTCTGGGTCAAGGCAGGGCACGAAGTGTTGATCTCGTCGCGTCACCCCGAGGAACTCAAATCGCTCGCCGCCTCCCTCGGCGCCAGGGCGCACGTCGGCACGCCGCGCGAGGCGGCACTCTTCGGGGAGGTGGTGTTGGTGTCGGTGCCCTACAAGGCGCTGCCCGAGATCGGGCAGGATCTCAAGAGCGAGCTCGCCGGCAAGATCGTGCTCGACACCTGCAATCCCTACCCCGAGCGCGACGGCCCGATGGCCGTGGAGGTGCGTGCCAAGGGCACGGGAGTCAGCTCGCCGCAGTTCCTGCCGGGTGTGCGCCTGGTGCGCGCTTTCAACGCCATCGGTTACCGTGACCTGGCGCGCGAGGCGCACCGTGCTGGCGATGCGGTGGCAATACCGCTGGCGGGTGACGACCCCGCGGCGCTGGCCGTTGCCGAGCAACTGGTGCGCGATGCGGGCTTCGCCCCCGTGGTCGTCGGGAATCTAAGCCGGGCCCGGGAATTTGACGTCGGCACGGTGCCGTACAACCACGTGCTCACCGCTCCGCAGCTGCGCCAGACACTCGGCCTGAAGTAGCCGCCGGCGCACTAAGCGGCGGGCGGCGGCTGCGCGGCCACTTTCGGCAAGCGCTCGTTGAAGCAGGCCCAGCTCGGTGCCGCCGAGGTCCAGATCGTCACGGCCGGTTGCGCTACCTCAGGATCATCCAGGCTGCCGGCGCGCACGAAGACCACATGCGGCCGCGCCTCGCTGGCACTGAACAGCGGAGTGCCACACACCGCGCAGAAGCGGCGGTGCATCACGTTGCCGCTGTCGGCCGCAAGGGAATAGTCGCGCAAGGCTCCGGTCACGCTGAGGGCGGCACTGGGGAAACACAGGTTCACCGTCCCGCTGCCGGCGCCGAGGTACTGACAGACCCGGCACCAGCACACGCGGGTCACCACCGGCGCGGCGCTGATCCTGTAGCGGACCGCCCGGCACAGGCAGCCCCCGCTGATGTCGTCCATGGCAATCGCTCCCGGTACGCGTGAGAAGTTGCGGGAACGTAAGGATAGCGGAAGGGAAGGGCACCGGAATGAGACGAACTCAAATCCACAGCGTGCTTAAAATGTGCCCGCGGGAAAATCTGGGCCGCTGGGGAGCACGTTCATCCGGTGCGGAGAGAATTATGGGCAATGCGCCCTGAACGAGTCGTGAATGGCCTCAACGCAGGCGGCTGCGCAGCGCGCTGATCTGAGTCTCCGTGAGGCCAATTTGCCTGAGGTACGCACGCACGCCGCCGGCGTGGTCCAGAAACTTCAGCATGTTGTAGGCGCCTTCCTCGGGGCAGCGCAGGATCTCCAGGATCCGCTCCGGTTCGGTGTTCGGGTAGCGCCGCAGGTAGCCCGCGCGCAGGTTCTCACCACTGATCGCGTAATCCTCGGCGATCGCTGCCGGGCGCGCATCCGCGAGCGCCAGCAACAGGGCGGCGATGAGCCCGGTACGGTCCTTGCCGGCAACGCAATGGAACAGCAGCCCTGCGGGCGGGGCAGCGGCGATCATGCCCAGCACACGCCGCAACTCGTGGCCCACGTGCTCAAGCACTACACATTTCCACAGTTCCTTGGCGATCTCGCGGCTGCGCAGTCGCCACTCCTGCTCGGTATGGGTGAGCAGCGAGATGCGCTCGTAGCGGACCTGTGGCAGTGCCTCGGGCACCGGACTCGGGTGCTTGTCCGCCTCCTCGGGCCAGCGCAGATCCAGCACCGTGCGGATGCCGTAGTCTGCGAGTGCGCGCAGACCCGCCGGCGTCAGTTGCGCCAGATCATCTGCGCGCACCAGCGAGTGCGTGCGCGTGACACCCCCGTCGACGGTGGGGTAGCCGCCGAGGTCACGCGCGTTCAGCAGCTCCGGGAACGGCAGGCTCGCCAGCATCAACCCTTGCGCTCGCGCTGCTGGCTCAACGCCACACCCGCCAGAATGAGCGCACCGGCGATGGCCATGGTGGCGGTGAGGGGCTCATCGAGGATCAGCCACGCCCAGATCACCCCGAACAGCGGGATCAGGTAAGTGACCGTCGAGGTGCGGGCGGCGCCGATGCGCGCGATCAGCCGATAGTAGTAGACGAAGGCGATGCCGGTGCACAGCACGCCGAGCAGCAGGGCGCTCGCCCAGGAGCGCGCGCTGATTGCATGTTGTGGCCACGTGTACAGGGCGAGCGGGGCGAGCAGCAGGCTTCCGGTCAGCAGGTTCGCCGCCGCCACCGCGGCCGAGGGCAAGCCGGTCAGATAACGGCGCACGAGGTTGATGCCGATGCCATACAGCAGCGCGGCACCCGTGCCGGCAAGGGCTGCCGGCCACACGCTCGCGCCACCGGTCTTGCCGCTGGCGAGAATGGCTACGCCAACGAAGCCGGCGCCGAGTCCGCACAAGCGCCGCGTGCCGATCTGCTCGCCGTAGAACAGGTACGCCACCAGCGCCGTGAACATGACCGTCATGGCATTGCTGATCGCGCCAATCCCGGCGGGCGCGCGCTCCGCCCCCCAGGCGAACAGAGCGAACGGGATGACCGAGTTCACCGCGGCGATGCCGCCGATGCGCAGCCACAGTCCCGGCGTGAAGTGCGCGCGCGCCTGCCACAGGAACGGCAGCAGGATCAGGGCGCCAAGTGCCAGCCGCGCTTCCACCAGGGGGATCGGACCGAACTCGCTGGCGGCAACACGCATGAAGAGGAACGAGCCTCCCCAGATGGCACCGAGCAGCGTCAGCTCGAAGGCGGTGCGCCCGAAGGCCGGCTCCGCCGGCGCGGCCGTGGCAGGGTGGGTAATGGTGGCGGTGGGGGTTTCGGAACTGCCCATGAGTACTCTCTAAGACGCCTTCGTGCGCAAATTATGGACACGGCCCGTGACGCGCAACACCCGATGCTTGCTGAAACGCACGGCCGTGCCGGTTCATCGCAGCGCCTGCTCGAGGTCCTGCAGCAGGTCCTCGGTGGCCTCGATCCCTACCGAAAGCCGCAGCAGGCCATCGCTGATGCCGAGCCGCTGGCGCGCGGCGGGTGCAAGGCCGGCATGTGAAGTCGTGGCCGGGCGGGTCAGCAGACTTTGCACGCCGCCGAGGCTGGGTGCCAGGGCCGGGATGCGCAGCCGGGCGGCGAATGCATCGGCACGCGCCGCGCCCCCGTGCAGCTCAAAGCTCAGTACGCCGCCGCAGCCGGCGAACAACTCGCGGGCACGAGCGTGCTGCGGGTGGCCCGCAAGACCGGGATAGTTCACCCGCTGCACCGCAGCCTGTGCCGCAAGGAAGGCGGCGACCTTGAGCGTGCTGTCGTTCTGAAAGCGCACCCGCAGGGCGAGGGTCTTGAGCCCGCGCTTGAGCAGGAACGCCGCGTGCGGGTCGAGCGCGCCGCCGAGCAGGTTGAGCTTGTGGCGGATGCGCTCGACCAGCTGCGCGCCCCCGGAGATTGCTCCGGCGACGATGTCGGCGTGGCCGTTCAGGTACTTGGTGGCGCTGTGAATCGACAGATCGAAGCCGAACGGCACCGGCCGGAAATTGACCGGACTGGCGAAGGTGTTGTCGATGATTGCAATGAGGCCGTGCTCGCGGGCAAAGGACACCACGCTCTTGAGGTCCGCGACCTCCAGCAGCGGATTGGTCATCGCCTCGACATAGATGGCGCGGGTCTGCGGGCGCAGCTGCGCCTGCCAGGATTCGGGCCGCTGTGCGTCGATGAAATCGGCGGCCAGCCCCAGGCGCGGGAATTCGCGGGTAATCAGATCGTGCGTGCCGCCGTACAGGCAGCTTTGCGCGAGCAGGTGGTCTCCGGCTCCCAGCAGCGCCAGCAGCGTCCCGGAGATCGCCGCCATGCCGCTGGCCGTGACCAGCGCGGCCTCGGCACCCTCGAGCGCCGCCATCTTCGTGTGCAGCGCCAGCTGGCTCGGGGTGTTGTTGTTGCGCAGGTAACGCACGTCATCGTAGCTGCCTTCACCTCCGTAGGCGTAGGTTGCCGACTGGAAGATCGGCATCTCCACGGCACCGGCGATCCGCGGCAGCGGTTCACCCGCATGCACGAGTTGTGTTTCCAGGCGCTGGTAATCGGACATGGCGGCTCCCCGCGTGCGATTGTGACCCAGATACGCTACCGTGTCCGTATGCCTTTCTGCAGAGATGCCCGTGACCACGTGGAGCGGCACTGTGCAGGTGCGCCACCAGTACGGACCTGCCTGTCGTGAGCGCTTCTGGCAAGGATCCCACCGAGCGCTTCTCCAGCCGCGTGGCCAATTACGTGCGCTACCGGCCGAGCTACCCGCCGGCTGCGATCGATCTGCTGCAGACTCGCTGCGGCCTTGGCGCCACGACGGTCGTGGCGGATGTCGGCTCGGGCACGGGCATTCTCGCGCGGCTGCTCTTGGCGCGCGGCGCCCGGGTCTTCGGCGTGGAGCCCAACGATGGCATGCGGGCCGCGGCCGAAGCACTGCTGGCGGGCGATACGCGGTTCCGCAGCGTCAAGGGCAGTGCCGAGGCCACCACTTTGGAGCCCGAGAGCGTCGATCTTTTCGTCGCGGCGCAGGCGTTTCACTGGTTCAAGGCCGACCGCGCCCGCCACGAGGCCCTGCGCATCGCGCGCCCCGGTGCCTTTGGTGCCCTGCTGTGGAATGAGCGGCCACCGGCGGCCAGCGCGTTTCTGACCGAGTACGAGGCGGTGGTGCGGCGCCACGCCCCCGAATACGACCAGGTCGTCGGCAGCCGCGCGCAGGAGGCGAGCATGCGCGCGTTCCTCGGGGGGCACATGGAGCTGGCCACCTTCGCCAATGAACAGGTGTTTGACCAGGAGGGGCTCGCGGGTCGGCTGATGTCCTCCTCGTATGCGCCCGAGCCCGGGGATCCCGAGCACGCGCCGATGCTGGCTGCGCTGCGCCAGATTTTCGATCGTCACGCGTGCGCGGGAAAGGTTGTCTTCCCGTACGTGACCCTCGTCTACTACGGGCGCCTGAAGCCGGCGCGCTGACCGACAGGCAGATACGATGCCGTTATCCTCAGGCAACTTCCGGTGGCCACTGCTGCTCATGGCACTGCTGAGCGCGCGCGCCCTGGCAGACACTCCTGCATTCGATCCGGTAGCCGCTGATCCGACACCCGATGCTGCGCATCCGGCGGCATTCAGTGAGCTCACGCTGCCGAGCCACGGCGCCGAGCTTTACGGGGTCTACTATCGCGCCGCCGGCGCCGTCGCCCACCCAACGGTGCTGATGCTGCATGGTTTCCCAGGCTACGAGCAGAACGAGGACCTGGCACAGGCGCTGCGGCGCGGCGGCTACAACGTGCTGATATTCCACTACCGCGGCGCGTGGGGCAGCCACGGCACGTATTCCTTCACGCACTGCATCGAGGATGTCGAAGCGGTGCTTGCGTACCTGCGCACGCCCGCCCACGCCGCCAGCCTCGGGGTCGACCCGCGGCGGCTGGTGCTCGTCGGCCACAGCGTCGGCGGTCACGTGGCCGGCATCGTTGCCGCGCGCGACCCTCAGGTGCTCGGCGTGGCGCTGGTCTCGGCCGCCAACCGTCGCGTGGCGATGGCGCGCCCCGGGTGGGATGAGCAAATACGCGCGCATTTCCAGGCGGAAGTAGGGCCGCTGCACGGCGCGGATGCCGCCGCGCTCAGCCGCGAGCTGCGAACGCACGCGCGCGAGTGGGACCTCGTGGAGCTGGCGCCCAGGTGGAAGGGACGCCCGGTGCTCATCGTGTCCTCGGATGACGCCTTCCGCGCGGAGGCGGAGGCGATCGTCGCAGCCGCACGTGCGGCGGACGCGGTGCACCTGCAGGCGGTCCATCTGGCGGGCGATCACGCCTACTCGGACCAGCGTGTGGCCCTGGCGCACGTCCTGCTCGACTGGCTCGGGGGTTTCGCGGGCGCCGCAGCGAGCGGGCGCTAGCGCGCGCCGCCCGCTGTTACCAGACGCGCACCCGCTCAGCGGGCGTCAGATACAGTTTCTGCCCCGGCCGCACGTTGAAGGCGGCGTACCAGGGGTCCAGATTGCGCACCGTGTCGGCGCGGTACTCATCTGGCGCGTGCCCGTCTATGACGATGCGGCGCCGCAGCTCCGCCTCGCGCATTTTCTGCCGCCATGACTGCGCGAAACTCACGAAGAACAGTTGTTCCGGGCTAAAGCCCTGCACCGCGCGACCAGCGGCGCCCTTGAGCGTGAGCCGCCAGGCGTCATAAGCGGCCGACAGCCCGGCGACGTCGGCGATGTTCTCACTCAGGGTCTGCTTGCCGCTCACGTGGATGTCCGGGTAGGGGCGATACGCGTCGTACTGGGCGGCGAGGCGCTCGCCGGCCGCCTCGAAGTGGGCGAAATCCTCCTTGGTCCACCAGTTTTCCAGACGTCCGCTGGCGTCGAACAGCGCGCCCTGATTATCGAAGCTGTGGCTGATCTCGTGTCCGATCACCGCGCCGGTGGCGCCGTAGTCCATCACCGGGTCGCGCTGCGGATCGAAGAAGGGCGGCTGCAGGATGGCTGCGGGAAAGTTCAGGGCGTTCATCGCCGGCAGATTCACCGCGTTGACCAGCTGCGGATTCATCACCCACTCGGAGCGGTCCACCGGCTTGCCGAGCTTGGCGAGGTCGTACTGGTACTGGAACAACCGGGCGCGCTGCGCGTTGCCGAAGGCGTCGCCGGCCTCGACCCGCAGTCCCGCGTAGCTGCGCCAGTGATCCGGATAGCCGACCCCGACCTTCAGTACGGCGAGCTTCGCCTTGGCACGTGCCTTGGTCTGCGGGGCCATCCAGTCGAGCTCATCGATCCGCACCGCAAAGGCGGCGAGCAGGTTCTTGACCATCGCCTCGGCGCGCGCCTTCTCGCTGGGCGGGAAATAGCGCTCGACGTAAAGCCGGCCGACCGCCTCGCCGAGCGCGTCACTGGTCTGGTCCACGGCACGTTTCCAGCGCGCCCGTTGCTGCGGCGTGCCCGAGAGGATGCGGCTGTGGAACTTGAAGTGCTCCTCATCGAGAGCCTTCGGCAGGTACACCGCGTTGGCCTCGATCAGGTGAAAGCGCAGCAGGTCCTTCCAGGTGTCCAGTGGTTCGCTGCCGACGAGCCTGGCGATGCCGGTGATGGCGCTCGGTTGCCACACGATGAATTCTTCCTGGTGCGCCAGCCCGGCGCTTGCGAAGAATCCTTCCCACTCAAGGCCAGGGGCCCGGCGCCCGAAATCCGCGCGGCTCCAGTGGTTGTTGCCCTTGCGCACATCTTCGGACTCCTGGCGGCTCCAGTGTGCCTGGGCGATGTGGCGCTCGAGGGCGAAGATTGCCGCGGCTTTCTTCGGCGCATCTGCCACGTTCGCCAGGCCCAGCATCGCCGCAATGTGTGCCTGGAACTGCGTGCGGATCTCCGCCATCTTCTGCGAGGGGTTCAGGTAGTAGTCGCGATCGGGCATCACGAGGCCGCCCTGCAGCATGAAGGGCAGGTAGCGCTTCGGATCGCTCAGGTCCTGTGCGATCCACAGTCCGAAGAGATTCTCCGTATGCAGGTTGGTGTTGTTGAGCACATCGACGTCGGTGCGCAGCGTGGCGCCGAGCGCCTGCGCCAGCGCGCCGCGATCCTTGATGGCATCGATGCGCGCGAGTTCGGGCGCGAGCGGCTTCAGCCCGGCGCTTTCGATACTGCCCTCGTCCAGATACGCTGCGTAGTAGGCGCTGACCTTGGCCGAGTCGCCGCCGCTACCGGCGTTCTTGATCACCTCGACGGTGCGCTGCAGCGTGCGCTCATCCACGATCGCCCCGGCGCCATAGCTGGAGCGGTCGGGCGGGATCTCGGTGGCAGCGAGCCAGGCGCCGTTGGCGTAGCGGAAGAAGTCATCTCCGGGGGCCACCGCGCGGTCGATACCCGCAAGGTCCGTGCCGCCCGGCGCGCCCGAGGCCGGGGTGACCGGCAACGCGGCAGCGAGGGCGCAGGCGGCAGCGCCTGCGAACAGTACGGCCGTAAGGGAGTGACGAGGAGGCGAGGTCGAATGCATGCTTGGGTTTCCCTGACAACGAAGACATCGTGCTGGCGCGGCGCGGGCGCGGATTTTACACGAAGGCCCGCGGCGGGCCCCCGCAGTCACCGCCGCGGGCTGCCGTGGTGACACCCCCGTGAGCCGTGGCGGTCAGATGAAGAATAGAGCGCGCGGCGGCTGGCTGTTGTTCGCCCTGGCGTGCTCCCCGGTCGCCCCGGCGTGGGGGCCACAGGGGCACCGCACGGTTGGGGCGATCGCGGATCACCTGCTGACGCCCGCAGCGCACACCGCGGTGGCGGCACTGCTCGCCGGGGACGTTGATGGCTTCGGCAGCCCTTCCGGGCGCACCACCCTCGAGGCGGTATCGGTGTGGGCCGACGAGCTGCGGGGTACACCGGCATTCCGCGCCCGCTGGCACTATGACGACCAGCCGGTGTGCGGCAGCGCCGTGCCCAAGGCGCGCTATTGCCCCGATGGGGAATGTGGCAGCGAACAGCTCAAGCGCCTGTTGGGCGTACTCGCCGATCGCCACACGCCGCGGCGCGAGCGCAACGAGGCCCTGAAGTGGGTCGTGCACCTCGTCGGGGACCTGCACCAGCCCCTGCATGCCGCCGACAACGACGATCGTGGCGGCAATGGCGTGCAGGTCGCGCTCAGCGGCGTGCGAACGCGCGGGCGAGAAAGTCTGCACCGGGCGTGGGACGGGGACTTCGTGCGACTGGCGCTGCGGACGGGCAGCCGCCAGCAGCCGCCGGCCGACATCGCCGCGCTGGCCGGGGACGCCTCGGTGCTGCTGCAGGAGGCCGGACGGGGCTCACCCGACAGCTGGGTCTTTGAATCCAACAACCTGGCGCGCAACGTCGCCTACCACTACGGTGGGTTTGTCTGCGGACACCCGCCCGGGGGTATCGTGGTGCTGGACCCCCGCTACGTTGAGGCTGCCACCGGGCTCGTCCGCGAGCGCCTGCTGCTGGCCGGCGCCCGCCTCGCGGCGGTTTTAAATCAGGCCCTCGACGGGAGTTAGCTCCAAGTCCTACAGGGGTTTCGGCCCCCGGAGGTGTGCGCTGTCCTCAGGACGCGTGCATGCTAAATTAAGGCTTCCCGCTGGAGGTCGCTAAAGCCGTGAACGCCTTTGACGAGAGCCTGGCACCGAGTTCGGAGCGCGCCTCCGGGAGTGGCCGTGCGCCACCGCCCGAACCGGTCGAGTCGGCCGGGCCCGGGCGCTCCATCGACAGCTGGCTGCTGACGCGCCTGCGTGCGGTGCTGGGAGACCCGCCGGTGGAGTTCGCGGTGAAGGAGCGTGCGCTGGTGGGACCGGCTGCTGAGCCCGCCGTGGCGCGGGTGACCTTCGCCAACCGGCGCACCCTCATGCCGATCCTTGCCGATCCACCGCTGCGCTTCGGGGATGCGTACAGCGAGGGCAGCGTCGCCATCGACGGCGACCTCGCGAGCCTGCTGGAGACCGTGTACCGTTCGGGACTCGCCGCCGCCAAGTCCGGCTCGTTGCTGCGACGGGCCACCGGCGCCCTGCGCCGCCCGCACAAGAACACGCTGGCCGGTTCGCGCGACAACATCCATCACCACTACGACATCGGCAACGCGTTCTACTCCCTGTGGTTGGGCCGTACGATGGCGTACACCTGTGCCTACTATCCCACCGAGGACGCGACGCTCGATGAGGCCCAGGTGGCCAAGATGGACCACGTGTGCCGCAAGCTGCGACTCAAAGCGGGTGAGAGCGTGGTCGAGGCCGGCTGCGGCTGGGGTACGCTTGCCTTGCACATGGCGCGCAACTACGGCGTGCGCGTGCGCGCCTTCAACATTTCGCGCGAACAGGTGGCCTATGCCCGCGAGCGTGCCGCCCGTGAGGGCCTGAGCGGCCAGGTGGAGTACGTTCAGGACGACTACCGCAACATCAGCGGCCGCTTCGACGCCTTCGTGTCCGTCGGCATGCTCGAGCACGTGGGGGTGGCGAACTACGAGACCCTCGGAGCGGTGATACGCCGCGCGCTGCAGGGGCGCGGCCGCGGACTGATCCATTCGATCGGCCGCAACTACCCGGCGCCGCTGCAGCCGTGGATCGAAAGGCGCATTTTCCCCGGCGCCTATCCGCCCTCGCTGGCGGAGATGATGGGCATCTTCGAGCCCAGCAACCTTTCCATCCTCGATGTCGAGAATCTGCGTCTGCACTACGCGCGCACGCTGCGTGACTGGCTCGTCCTTTACGAGAATGCCAGCGAGCGCGTGCGGCAGATGTTCGATGAGAAGTTCGTGCGCATGTGGCGCCTGTACCTGGCAGGTTCCGTGGCGGCCTTCACGACCGGCACGCTGCAGCTTTTCCAGGTGGTGTTCGCCCCTGGCGAGAGCAACGACGTTCCCCTGACCCGCGCGCACCTGTACCCGCGCTGAGGCCGCCATGCGCTCGTGCGAGGTGTTAATCGTCGGGGGTGGCCCGGCTGGTGCCGCCGCGGCGTGGAAGCTGCGGCGTGCGGGCATGGACGTGCTCATCCTCGACCGCGAACGATTCCCGCGCCTGAAGTTGTGTGCCGGCTGGATCACGCCCGAGGTGGTCCAGGATCTGGGCATGGATGTCTCAGCCTACCCGCACAGCCTCCTCACCTATCCGCGGCTGCGCATGCACTTCGGGCGCTGGCAGGTGCCAGTGCCGTGCGTGCAGCATTCCATCCGCCGGTTTGAGTTCGATGCTTGGGCGCTCGAGCGTGCGGGGGCACCGCTCGTGGAGCACAACGTGCGCCACATCGTCGCCGACGGCGACGGTTACCTCATCGACGACGCGTTCCGCTGCCGCTACCTGATAGGCGCCGGCGGCACGCGCTGCCCGGTGTACCGTGAGCTGTTCCGTGAGCTCAATCCGCGGGCGAGTGAACTGCAGCTGGTGACGCTCGAGCATGAGATCGAGTATGACTGGCACGAGAAAGACTGCCACCTGTGGTTCTTCGGTCACGGGCTGCCCGGGTACTCGTGGTACGTGCCGAAGGAGCGCGGCTGGCTCAACGTTGGCGTCGGCGCGATCGCCGCGCGCATCAAGAACAGCGGCCACGACATTCGCGGGCACTGGGGATTTCTCAGCGCCATGCTCGAGGCCGGCTTCGCGCCGGGGGCGCAGCTCGATCCCACCGGCTACAGTTACTACCTGCGCGGTAACGTCGCGGTGGTACGGCGCGACAACGCTTTCATCACCGGGGACGCTGCCGGACTTGCGACGCGGGATCTGGGCGAAGGCATCGGGCCGGCGATCCGCAGCGGCCTGCGCGCGGCGCAGTCCATTCTCGAGGGTACGCCGTACCGGCTGGATGATGTCACCGGCGTCAGCATCACCAGTATTGCCCGTAGTATGTTCGATCGTGCGGCCCGTGCCGGAGCACTGGCCGGACGACGAGGACACGCACCCGGCTGATCGGCCCTAGGAGCGGCACATGGCTTACGTCACGGTTATCAATGAACATGCGCACGTGCAGCAGATCGTGTCCGGGCACCATCACCTGACTGCCGATGAGCCGGTCGCGGCCGGCGGCAGCGACGCCGGTTTTGCGGCGCGCGAGCTGCTGCTGGCGAGCCTCGGCGCCTGCACGGCGGTGGCCTTGCGTCGGCATGCGGCCCACAACGACTGGACCTTGGGTAAAATCACGGTCGGCGTGCGCTGGTCGCGCGATGATGCGGGCAAGGAGCACATCGAGCGGCGCCTGTCGTTCGCAAAACCGCTGAGCAGTGCGCAGAAGACGCAGCTGCTTGAGGTCGCGGCTAACTCAGAGATCTCCGCGGTGTTGCGCTCCGGGATTACGATTCAGTCCGCAATCATCGACTAGACGCGTCATTTCAGGCGCAGGGCGCCGATGTTGACCTCGGTACGGTCGCGGGTGCTGACGTCGACCTCGGTGTGGCCGGCGTTGGTTACCGTCCACGGCAGCGGCAGGTTGTCGGACTGCACGGTGAGCACGTGGTGGCCCGCGACCACCGCCGGGAAATCAAAGCGCCCGTTGGCGTCGCTGCGCACCGAGAAGCGGCCATCCAGAATGACCGTGACGTTGGCGGCGCCGGTCTCGCCCGCATCGAAGCGCCCATTCTCGTTGGCATCCAGGTAAATGACGCCGCTCAGGCGCCCCGAGCCTGCGCCGGCGATGCCCCCGAGCGGCACGAAATGCGCACCGCGCGCTGCCTGATAGCGCAGGGTGAGGAAGAAGCCGCGTTCGCCCTGCGAAGGCAACGGGGTCGGCGTGGGCGGCGCCAGCGGCGAGGTCACGACGAGCGGCGTCCAGGAGCCGATGCGGTTCTCGTAGTAGCTGAACAGCAGCTGCCACGAGCGGGCAATTTCGTAGGTGAGGGAGACATCCGCCGAGGTGCTGGGTGCCGCACGCCCCTGCACGGCCGTGGCCCACTGGATGCTGCCGTCCAGCGACAGCCTTGCTGTCAGGTCACTGCCACCGTAGATGGCCAGGCGCGCGATGGTGCTGTCCTGGGGCAAGGTCGGAATCGCGGTGCTGCGGATGCGATCGACCGCCGCGGTCGTGCTGAGGCGCGTGCCGGCGTGCAGGTTCCAGGTCTGCTGCAGCGTCAGGGTGGTATCGGAGGTCTGCGGGTCGGTGGCGTAGTCGGCCTGGACGCGCCCGGTACCCCACGGATTGACATTGTCGAAGTAACCCTCGAGCGACCAGGCGGTATTGTGGTCGCTGTAACGCACGTTGGCGACACCGCCGACCCCGAGGTCCCGCGACAGCTGGTAGCGCGCGTCACCGTTGACGAAGGTGGTGCTTGAGCCGTTGCCCGATACCGACTTCACCTCGTCGACGCCGAAGTCCGCAAGCCAGCGGCGGCTCTGATAATCGAGGCGGTAGTAGCCGCCCTGCACGTCACTCGTGATCAGCTGGTTGCCCCACGAGAGGTTGGGGTCGATGTGGAAGGCGCCGAAGGTCTGGGTCATCCCGCCGCGCGTGTGCGAAAAATCCGCCCAGCCGCCCAGCGCATTGCCATTGCCATCGAGCGTGCCGTCGATGAGGTTGAACTGCGCGCGCGAGGCCCCCTGTTGCCACGCCGCCGACACGATCCCGGTGTTGGAGGAGATGCGCACATTGCTCGCGGCGGCAGCGGGCAGCGACGGATCAAGCGACAGGAAATACGGCGTGACGTCGTGGGCGGCGGCGAATTCGCCGCCGAGCGTCCATTGCGGAGCCGGCGCCCACTGCGCGCCCACCGTGGCGGTGGAACCCCCGAGCGTGTCAAAAGTCGGCACCTTGATGCCGTTGTAGATGCCCGGCTCGCCGCCCCCGGCGATGATCTGCAGGCCCGCCGGGCCGCGCCACTCGGTTTCGGCCCCCAGCATCGGACCCTGCGCGAGCAGGAACCGGGGCTGGGTGCGCTCCAGATTGATGAGCGGCGCGTTCACGTCACCCAGGGCGTTGTCGGTCTGCCAGCCGTCATCGAAGGGCATGCCGCGCTCGTGCAGCGAGAAGGAGGTATTGCTGTTGCCGGCGCCGGCAAACCCGCTGCGGTTCGCATCCCCGCCGATGCGGCCGGCGGCATCGGCGGACCAGGCGCCATAGGACACCGTGTCCCACTGGGCGTTGACGATGATGCCGTTCTCGTGCGTGGCGGGCTGCGTGTTGGCGCCTTCCCCCTGCAGCACGCTGGCGACCGCGTCGACCCGCAGCGAGCGCGCCAGTCCGGTGGTGTCGCTGGTGCTGTAGTCGCCGGTTGAAATGTCCGGCGTCAGGGTGCCGCCGCTGAGGTAGCGGTCCTGGTAGGCCGGACCCGCCGGCGGCGTGGCCGGCTCGGCAGCGGCGGATTGCGCGCGCCCCGAGGGCGCTGCCAGCGTGAGAACTCCCCAACCAAACAGGCACGCTACCAGGTGGACGGCGCGCGCTGTCGAGCGCTTCATTTGAAGCGCTCGTTGAGTTCAGTGCTCTGGTCGGCCCACTCCAAGGTTCCCTGCACGGTGACCGGGAAACTCAGTGTCGGATTCTCGTTTTCCGGGGTCGAGGGGGTGAGAAATAGCTCGCGCGTCTCCCCGGGCAGGATCGGCAGATCCGAGGGTGTGAAGTCGTACTTCTTGCCGCTCGCGTCTTTGCCAGTGAGGAAGCCGCTCACGCGCGCGTGTACGTTGCCATCGTTGAGCACCCGCAACGCCGGAATCTTGCGGCCGTTGAGCGTCACCACGTCGGGGCCGAAGATCTGGATGTTGGGGCGGCCGTCGCCGATCGCGACGTAGACGATGATGCCGATGCGCCCGGCGACCGGCAGCCGCATGGGGCCGCTTTGCGTAATCGCCGGCTCGTCACCCTCGACCAGGATGCCAAAGCGGCACTCGCCGTCGGGGGCGTCTTTGGGAACCTGGACCTCGAAGCGGTAGCGGATCGTGCCGCCACCGGGCAGCGAGACTTCCGGACGCTCGATCGCCACCCACGGGCGGCAACTGTCCGGCAGCAGTTGCTCGTGAAACGTCACGCTGTAGTCGGCGCCCAGCGTGAAGTCCGCCGTGTGTACCCGGAACTTTGACGGCGCCGCCGAGCGGTTGGTGAGCTCGAACACCTGCCGCAGCGTGGAGCCGGGACGGCCCTTGACCTCGAAGCGCGGCGGTGACACCAGCGCCGCGAAGCCCTCCGCATAGGCGTCGGCTGCGCCCAGCGCCGCCAGCGTGTAAGTGACTGCAAGAAGAAGGCGTCGCACGGTCAGTCCTCGTCCATCTCGAATCTGAAGTTGACGTGGTACAGCTGCTGCATGCGCCGGCCGTCCACGGTGATGGTCAGCTGCACGTTGTCCTCGAAGAACGGCGTCGTGATCGGGCCGGAGTAAACGAGCGTGCGGCTGCCGGCCACGACGCGACCGGCCAGCAGGCGCCCCTGGGTGGTCCAGCTGGCGCTCATGGCGCCGGGCGACTGCACCGGCAGCGTCAGGTAAATGCGGCCCGCGCGGTGCATCCAGGGGGAGACGTTGAGCTTCACGCGCAGACTGAGCGTGCCGACCATCGCCATGGCGTTGGGGCCGCGGGGTGTGGCTTCCCGCCAGCGCATGGTGAGTGCGGCGTCGTGGGGCAGCGTGCCCGAATCGTCGATGGCGGTGGTCTTGGCAGCTGCCGGCAGCGCTGCGAGCCAGATTATGCAGAATGCCAGGACGGTGAGCGGACGCATGGCGGTGCCTGACGCCACGGCCTTACGGCGCCGTCAGCGTGTAGAGCACGCGTCCGGTGTAGGTGCCTGCCGGGGGAGTAACCGTGTTCTTGTAGGAAAAGGTCCAGCAGCTCTCGGCCCACTGGTTTTGCGCGATCGTGCCGATGGTCTGCACCGCACCGCCGGTGAAGGTGCCGGCCGGAAAGGGCTGCCCGCCGGTGTCGCCATTGCCGGAGCTGGTCCAGCTTATCTGGGAGAAGGCGATGGTGTTGCCGGTGGCGTTGGCGAGGGACGCGGGCACCGTCGCGGTGACCGAGACCGAGCCGGAACCCCCGCCGCCCGTGGCGCGGTAAAAGCCGCCGATGTACAGCTGCTGCGGCACGCTGCAGAAGACGAAGTTGTCGTAGAAACTATTGGTCTGGGGACTGTCCGTCGTCATGGCCTGCGCGGTGCCGTTGCCCACTGCGTTGGCGGCGACGGTCACCGATTCCTTGTTGATCGTGGCGTTGTTGCCCGGCGTGCCACCGGCGTTGTAAAGCCCGGTGAAGCTGCCGAGGCCGACCTGCAGGTAAACGGTCTTGGGATTGCCGGCCGAGATGGATACGGTGAACGCAGCGGCCGGGCCACAGCTGCCCGCAAGCAGCATCACAGCGAGCGCCGGACCGGCCCTGCGGGGCGAGAGCCGGAAAAAATCTGGCCCCCCGGGGCGCTTGCGCGTGTCGCGCCCACGGGAGGCCACGGTGCACCGGTTCCTGTTAGCCGATGAATGCTACGGCATCGTCGCCGTGTAGACCACGCGGCCGTTCTGCACGTTCACGCCACCATAGGTGCCCGCCGGCGGCGCGGTGGTGTTGGCATACGCGTACGTCCACTTCGCATCCTGCTGGATGATCTTGGTGGCGGGGGCGACCAGCACGACGTTGGCGCTGGTGCCGTTGGCCAGCACCGGCGCCGGCAGCGGGGTGGCCGAGTTCAGCGTCGAAGCCGTGGTCGTGATCTGCGTGAACGGGATCGAGTCGCCGGCGCCGTCGCTGAGCGCACCGCCCGCCGTGGCATTCAGCGTCACGTTGCCGCTGTTGCTGACGATCGCAGCCGTTTCCACGCCGTTGGTCAGGTCGCCGCCGGTGCCGGCGACGGCCGTGCCGTTACCCACCACCGCGGCGGCGGGGGCAAACTGCACCAGATCGACCGTACCCACCGAGGTGAGCACGCCGGTGGTGTAGGACGAGCCGTTACCGACACGAAGATAGAGAATCTTCGGGATCGTGATCTGGAAGTCCACGTGCGCGGTCGCGCCCGGGGCGGCCGTGGCTGCGCCGGTCTGCACGTTCGACTCGGCCTGGCACAGCAGGGGTACCGCGGCGGCCGCGGCAGCGAGCACGCCCTTGATGACGAATGAAGTCCGCATGGTGCTGATTTCCTAACTTGCTAAGAGAGATACGGTGCTGAACTACATGGCACAATCTTACGGAGCGGCCCCGCGTCCGCGCCGTGCTTATGTCACGCTTGGAAGAAGGCATTTGGGATGCAGCGCACATATGCGGAACGTGCCGCCTCGGCTGCCGCGCCCGTAAATCGGCCGCTTTCGGAGTGTGAAATAGGGCCATTTCGCCCCGGGGTCGCAGGGAGTTAAAGCAAGTTGAAGACGAGCGACATCGGCCGCAAATACGGCCCCGCGGCGCTGATTCTGGGCGGCTCGGAGGGCATCGGGCGCCAGTTCGCCGAAGAACTCGCCACCGCCGGCCTGGAACTGGTGCTCGTGGCGCGCACCGCCGCCGCCCTCAGCACCGCAGCCGCGCAGCTCAGAGCCGCGCACGGCGCCACGGTGACCACCTACACGCAGGACCTTGCCGCCGCGGACCTGCGGCCCTTCCTCGGGCAGCTGCTCGGCGCGCACGACATCGGACTCGTCGTGTGCAACGCCGGCGCCACCCACGGTGTCGGCGCGTTTCTGGACGAGCCGCTCGAGAAGGCGCTCAACCTCGTGCGCCTGAACTGCCTGACACCGGTCAGCGTGGCGCACCTGGCGCTCGCCCGGCGCCGGCGGCGCGGCGCCGGCCTCATCATCGTCTCCTCGATGTCGGCGCTGTGCGGCAGCGGCTACGTGGCAACTTACGCCGCGGCCAAGGCGTTCGAGATCGCGCTGTGCGAGGGGCTGCACTGGGAACTCTCGCGCGAGGGGATCGACGTGCTGTGCGCCGTCGCCGGCCTCACCGACACGCCCGCCATGCGCCGCTCGGGGCTGTCGTTCACGGCGGCGGCGGCGAAGGGATTCGAGCCGATGAGCGCCAGCGACGTGGCGCGCGGGGCGCTGGCACAACTGGGGGAGGCGGGCGTGTGGTACGCGCTAGGGGAGGCGGCCGTTGGGGCAATGCGCGCCCTGCCGCGCCCGCAGCTGACGGCGGCGATGAGCGAAGCCTCCGCTGCCCTTTACAACATCGCGCTGCCGGGCAAGTAGCGCATCAGGAGCGCCGCAGCGGATCAGCGCGCGAACAGCTGCGCGAGGTCTGCGAAGGACTTGAATTCGAGCGCGTTGCCCGAAGGATCCAGAATAAAGAGCGTGGACTGCTCGCCCGGGAGGCCCTTGAAGCGCGTGGTGGGCTCGATCACCCACTCGACCGCGTGTGCCCGCAGCCGCGCGGCCAGTTCGCGCCACTGCGGAGGCTCGAGCACCACCCCACAGTGCGGCACCGGCACGCCATGGCCGTCGACGGGATTGAAGTGCGCGCCGATGCGCCCGGCGGGCCCGAGCTGCGGATTCAGGTGGCACACGAACTGGTGGCCGTACATGTTGAAGTCGACCCAGTCCGGGGCACTGCGCCCCTCGCTGCAACCGAGCGTGTCGCCGTAGAAGCGGCGCGCCTCCGCGAGGTCGCGTACCTGCAGGGCCACGTGGAATGGAGTGAGAGCCACCGGTCTTATCCGTGCGCTGAGGCCAGAATCGGCTGCGGCGCTGAGCATAGCAGCAGCCGCTGACGGGTCGAAAAAGGGCTCCGGGCGTGTGCCCGGCAACCGCCGGGCGCGCTCAGCGCAGGGTCCAGGGCTCACCGCCGGCGGGCGCGCCCTGTGAGAAGTGCTTGGCGAGGAAGGCCTCGCCGCTCTCGAGCACAAAGTAGCGGAACGCCTCGGCAGCCGGGGAGAGCGTCTTCGCAAGGTTATTCACCACGTGCCAGCGCCGCATGACGGGCAGGCCTTCGGTTTCCGGGGCCGCGATCAGGTGGTGATCCAGCTCCAGCCCCACGGTGTGCAACGAGAGCAGCGCCACCCCCATGCCGGCCATCACCGCCTGCTTGATGGCCTCGTTGCTCGACATCTGCATCACCACCTGCGGGCGCATCTGGTACGCCTCCATGTACTCATCGAGGGCCGCGCGTGTGCCCGAGCCGGGCTCGCGCACGATGAAGCCCTCGGTCATGAGCGCCCGGGCGGGCACCTTCTCCGCGCGCGCGAACGGATGCTCGATCGAGGTAACCAGTACATGCGGGTGCATCGCGAAGGGCTCGGCGCGCGAGGGCCAGTGCTTGGGCGGCCGCCCCATAATGGCGAGCTCGACGGCGCCGCTGCGCATGAGCGCCACCACCTCCTCGCGGTTGTTGGCGACCTGCAGCCGGATCTCCACGCCCGGGTGCTCGTCGCGGAAGCGCGCGAGCAGCCGCGGCAGGAAATATTTCGCGGTGCTCACCATGGCAACATCCAACACGCCGGTCTTCAGCCCGCGAAAGCGCGCCACCATGTCCTCCGCATCGCGCATCGCCGCCAGCACCCGCTGCGTGTAGGCGAGCACGTACTCCCCGACCATGGTCAGGGACACCTTGCGGCTGGAGCGGTCAAACAGCGGCAGTCCGACCTCCGCCTCCAGCTCCTTGATCTGCATGGAAACGGCCGGGGCGGTCAGCCCCAGCTCCTCCGCAGCGCGCACGAAGCTCAAGTGGCGCGAAACGGCCGAAAACACCCTCAGCTGGCGCAGCGTGGCGTTCTTCATTAAGTGATTCTTATCTTGTCAGTAACTTAAAGTGACTTTACCTGAATAATAATCGCCGCTTACAGTCCCCTCAAGCAACCAGGGGCGAAAGATGGAAAGCGGTACGGAAGCAAGAACTGAAGGCGCCACGGCCATCACGGATGCCAAAAAGCGCTACCGGGCAGGGGTGCTCAAGTACCGGCAGATGGGGTACTGGGAGCCGGACTACGTCCCGAAGGCGACCGACACCGTGTGCCTGTTCAGGATCACCCCACAGCAGGGGGTCGATCCGGTCGAGGCCGCCGCCGCGGTCGCCGGGGAGTCGAGCACCGCCACCTGGACGGTGGTGTGGACTGACCGGCTCACCGCCTGCGACACCTACCGCGCCAAGGCCTTCAAGGTCGAGCCAGTGCCGAACGCCCCGGGCCAGTTCTTCGCCTGGGTGGCCTATGACCTGGTGCTGTTCGAGGAGGGCTCGATCGCCAACATGACGGCAAGCCTCATCGGCAACGTGTTCAGCTTCAAACCCCTGAAAGCCGCGCGCCTGGAGGACATCCAGATCCCGCCGGCCTACGTGAAGACCTTCAAGGGCCCGCCCACCGGACTCATCGTCGAGCGCGAGCGCCTCGACAAGTTCGGCCGCCCGCTGCTCGGGGCGACCACCAAGCCCAAGCTCGGCCTCTCGGGCCGCAACTACGGACGCGTGATCTACGAGGGCCTCAAGGGCGGGCTCGACTTCATGAAGGACGACGAGAACATCAACTCGCAGCCCTTCATGCACTGGCGCGACCGCTTCCTCTACGTGATGGACGCGGTGAACAAGGCCAGCGCCGCCACGGGCGAGGTGAAGGGCTCCTACCTCAACGTCACCGCCGGAACCATGGAGGACATGTACGAGCGGGCCGAGTTCGCCAAGGACCTGGGCTCGGTCATCGTCATGATCGACCTGGTGGTGGGCTGGTCGGCCATCCAGAGCATGTCCAACTGGGCGCGCCGCAACGACATGATCCTGCACATGCACCGCGCCGGCCACGGCACCTACACGCGCCAGAAGAGCCACGGGGTGAGCTTCCGCGTCATCGCCAAGTGGCTGCGCCTCGCCGGCGTCGACCATCTGCACGCCGGCACCGCGGTCGGCAAGCTCGAGGGCGACCCGCTCACCGTGCAGGGCTATTACAACGTCTGCCGCGACGGCTTCACCCGCCAGGACCTGCCGCGCGGCATCTTCTTCGACCAGGACTGGTGCGACATCAAGAAGGTCATGCCGGTTGCCTCCGGCGGCATCCACGCAGGGCAGATGCACCAGCTGCTGGACCTGTTCGGCGACGACGTGTGCCTGCAGTTCGGCGGCGGCACGATCGGCCACCCCGGCGGCATCCAGGCCGGTGCAGTCGCCAACCGCGTGGCGCTGGAGGCGATGGTGAAGGCGCGCAACGAGGGTCTGGACATCGCCACCCAGGGACCGGAGATCCTGCGCAAGGCGGCGCGTTTCTGCAGCCCGCTGCAGCAGGCGCTCGATACCTGGGGCGACATCACCTTCAACTACACACCGACGGATGCCTCGGACTACGTGCCGACGCCTGCGGTCGCGCACTGAACGCCGCGGAGACCCACGCCATGATGACCAATCCCACCGGACGCATCACCCAGGGCCAGTTCAGCTTCCTGCCGGAGCTGACGGATGCGGAGATCTCGCTGCAGATCGACTACGGCCTGAAGAAGGGCTACGCCTGGAGCGTCGAGTACACCGACGACCCACACCCGCGCAACACCTACTGGGAAATGTTCGGCATGCCGATGTTCGACCTCAGGGACGCCGCGGGGGTGTTGATGGAACTGAACAGCTGCCGCAAGACCTTTCCGCAGCACTACATCCGCCTGATGGCCTTTGACTCCGCGCGCGGCATCGAGAGCATCGCCATGAGCTTCATCGTCAACCGTCCGCCCAGCGAGCCGGGCTTCAGCCTCGAACGCCAGGAAGGCAACGGCCGCACCCAGCGCTACACGATCCGCAGCTACGCCGCCGACCGCCCCGAGGGCGAGCGTGGCAACGGCAAGGCCTGAACCGCGTCGCGAGGAGTTACGCCATGCACCTGATCGCGCCCTCCATCCTCTCGGCTGACTTCGCCCGCCTCGGCGAGGAAGTGAAGCGTGTCATCGCGGCGGGCGCCGACTGGATCCACTTTGATGTCATGGACAATCACTTCGTCCCGAACCTCACCATCGGCCCGGCGGTGGCGGCGGCGCTGAAGCCCTACCTCGGCCGGCCACAGGGCGGCCGGGCGCTGCTCGATGTGCACCTGATGGTGCAGCCGGTGGATGCGCTGGTCGAGAGCTTCGCGGCGGCCGGCGCCAACCTCATCAGCTTCCACCCGGAGGCCTCGCGGCACGTCGATCGCACGCTGCAGCTAATCCGGGGGGCCGGCTGTCAGGCCGGTCTCGCCTTCAACCCGGCGACCTCCCTCGACGTGCTCGAGTACGTCATCGACAAGGTCGACCTCATCCTCGTCATGAGCGTGAACCCCGGCTTTGGCGGGCAGGGCTTCATCGATTCCGCGCTCGCCAAGATCGAGCGCGCCCGCCGCTGCATCGAGGCCTCAGGGCGGGACATCCGTCTTGAGGTCGACGGGGGCATCAAGGTGCAGAACATCCAGCGCGTGGCGGCCGCGGGCGCCGATACCTTCGTGGCCGGCAGCGCGATCTTCGGCTGCGCCGACTACCAGGCCGTGATCGACGCCATGCGCTACGAGCTGCGCGGGGCGAGCCCCGTCAGCAGGGTTGCCTGAGTGAGCACGCCGCTGTACTCCATCCCCGGCAGCACGGCGCCCGCGGCCGAGACGCAGCCCGAGGGCACGCCGCCGGTTGACACAGGCGCTGCGCGTACCGTGAGCGAGGTGCTCGCGCAGAGCCAGGCGGGTGCGGTGATCGAGGAGCTCGACCGCGATCTGGTGGGACTGGCGCCGATCAAGGCCCGCATCCGCGACATCGCCGCATTACTGGTGGTCGACAAGCTGCGCATGAACCTCGGACTGCAGGCGCAGGCGCCGAGCCTGCACATGTCCTTCACCGGCAACCCGGGCACCGGCAAGACCACCGTGGCGATGCGCATGGCGCAGATCCTGTTTCGCCTCGGCTACGTGCGCAAGGGCCACCTGGTCCCCGTGACGCGCGACGATCTGGTCGGTCAGTACATCGGTCACACGGCACCGAAGACCAAGGAAGTGCTCAAGCGCGCCATGGGCGGGGTGCTGTTCATCGACGAGGCCTACTACCTGTACCGGCCGGAGAACGAGCGCGACTACGGCCAGGAGGCCATCGAGATCCTGCTGCAGGTGATGGAAAACCAGCGCGACGACCTGGTCGTGATCCTCGCCGGCTACAAGGAGCGCATGGACACCTTCTTCCGCTCCAATCCGGGTCTGAGCTCGCGCATCGCTCACCACCTGGACTTCCCGGACTACCCGCCGGCGGACTTGCTCGCGATCGGCGAGCGCCTGCTGACCCAGCAGAACTACCGCTTCGCTCCCGGGGCGCGCGCGGCCTTCGAGGAATACCTCGCCAATCGCATCCGCCAGCCGCAGTTCGCCAATGCGCGCAGCGTGCGCAACGCGCTCGACCGGGCGCGCCTGCGCCAGGCGAGCCGCCTGTTCGCCGACAAGGACCGCGAGTTCACGGCCGAGGACCTGACCACGATCGACGCCTCCGATATCCGCGCCAGCCGGGTGTTCCAGGCCAGCCCCGCCAAGAACCATTAATAAGGAGTCCCGCCAATGCACCTCGGGCGCACCACGCTCTCCAAGTTCCTGATCCAGCAGCTCACCGGCATCCGCGGGGCTCAAGACCTCGGGGCGCTGCTGGTGGACGTGGCGGCCGCCGTCAAGGCCATCTCCGCCATGACGGCCAAGGGGGCGCTCGGGGGCTACCTCGGCGAGCACGGCGGCAAGAATGTGCAGGGCGAGACCCAGCAGAAGCTCGACGTGCTGGCCCACGAGGTCATGATCCGCAGCTGCGAGTGGGGCGGCCTGCTCGCCGGCATGGTGTCCGAGGAGCTCGAGGAGCCGTATGCAGTGCCGGCCGAGTACAGCCGCGGCCGCTACCTGCTCGCGTTCGATCCGCTCGATGGCTCCTCGAACACCGACGTCAACGTCTCGGTGGGCACTATCTTCTCGGTGCTGCGGCACGAGCAGGACAGCGCGCCGGCCGCCGCGGACTACCTGCAGTCGGGCCTCGGGCAGGTGGCGGCCGGCTACGCCATCTACGGGCCGGCGACCATGCTCGTCATCAGCGTCGGCAAGGGCACGCACGGCTTCACGCTCGATCGGGAAATCGGCAATTTCATACTGACGCATCCGGACCTGCAGATACCGCCAGACACCAGCGAGTTTGCAATCAACACCAGCAACGCACGCTTCTGGGAGCCGCCGGTGCACCGCTACGTCACCGAGTGCCAGGCCGGCAAGACCGGGGTGCGCAGCCGCGATTTCAACATGCGCTGGATCGCCTCCATGGTCGCCGAGGTGCATCGCATCCTCATGCGCGGCGGCGTCTTCATGTACCCCAAGGACACCAAGGATCGCACCAGGCCCGGGCGCCTGCGGCTGCTGTACGAGGCCAACCCGATCAGCATGCTGGTGGAGCAGGCGGGCGGGCGCGCCACCACGGGCAGCAAGCGCCTGATGGAAGTGGCCCCCGAGGCTCTGCATCAGCGCATCCCGCTGATCCTCGGGTCGCGCAACGAGGTGGAACGCATCGAGCGCTACCACGCGGACTGGGAGTGCGGAGCGGACCGGCCGTTCAGCTCGCCGCTCTTCAACGAACGCTCGCTGTTCCGCCCCGAGGCGCGACTGTAGCAATGGATCCGGGCTTCTGTGAGCACTCTTCGAGAAACGTTACATGTCGATCAAGCATCCGATAATCGCCGTCACCGGTTCCTCCGGCGCCGGCACCACCACCGTCATGAAGAGCTTCGCGCACATCTTCCGGCGCGAGGGCATCAGGGCGCAGGTGATCGAGGGGGACTCCTTCCACCGCTACAATCGCGTACAGATGCGCGAGCGCGTCGCCGCCGCTGACCGCGGCACCGGCGAGCCGATCAGTCATTTCGGGCCCGAGGCCAACCTGCTCGCCGAGCTGGCCGGGACCTTCGAGGAATACGGTGCCAGCGGGCGCGGCAGGGTGCGCCGCTACGCGCACGACGCCGCGGAGTCAAAGGAACTGAATGCCGAGGCCGGCACGTTCACCGACTGGGCGCCGATGATCAGCGACAGCGACCTGCTCTTCTACGAGGGGCTGCACGGGGCCTACGTCGGCGGCGGCATCGACGTGGCGCGGCACGTCGACCTGCTGGTGGGTGTCGTGCCGATCATCAACCTCGAGTGGATCCAGAAGCTGCACCGGGACCGCACCTATCGCGGCTACAGCCAGGACGCGGTGGTCGAGACGATCCTGCGCCGCATGCCCGACTATGTGAACCACATCTGCCCACAGTTCAGCCGCACGCACGTCAACTTCCAGCGCGTGCCGACGGTGGACACCAGCAACCCATTCATCGCCCGCGACATCCCCAGCGCCGATGAGTCGATGGTGATCATCCGCTTCGCCAATCCCAAGGGCATCGACTTTCCGTACCTCGTTTCGATGCTGCACAACTCGTGGATGAGCCGCCCGAACAACATCGTGGTGCCGGGCGGGCAGATGGGACTGGCGATGCAGTTCATCTTCACCCCGATGATCCTGCGTCTGATTGATCTTAAACGCCGCGCACAGTAAGGAGACCGTCCGCGCATGAACGCCCAAGTACGACCCGAACCCGTGCCCCGCCGCCAGCTGTGCGACGCGCTGCGCATCCTCGCAATCGACGCCGTGGAGGCGGCCCAGAGCGGGCACCCGGGCATGCCGATGGGCATGGCCGAGATCGCGGAGGTCCTGTGGCGCGGGTTCCTGAAGCACAACCCCGCGGATCCGGGCTGGCCCGACCGCGATCGCTTCGTGCTCTCCAACGGCCACGGCTCGATGCTGCTCTACGCGCTGCTGCACCTCACCGGCTATGCGCTGCCGCTCGAGGAGCTCAAGCGCTTCCGCCAGCTGCACAGCAAGACCCCCGGGCACCCGGAGGTCGGCGTGACGCCGGGTGTCGAGACCACGACCGGTCCCTTGGGCCAGGGGCTGGCGAACGCCGTCGGCATGGCACTCGCCGAGCAACTGCTGGCGGCCGAATTCAACCGCCCCGCGCACGTGATTGTCGATCACCGCACCTGGGTGTTCGTCGGTGACGGCTGCCTCATGGAGGGCATCAGTCACGAGGCGTGCTCGCTGGCCGGGACCCTCGGCCTCTCCAAGCTCATCGCCATCTATGACGACAACGGCATCAGTATCGACGGGCATGTCGAGGACTGGTTCGCGGACGACACCCCGCGGCGCTTCGAAGCCTACGGCTGGCGCGTCATTCGCGACGTCGCCGGACACGATCTGGACGCCATCGAGGCGGCGCTGACGCAGGCCGGCGAGGACCGCGGCCGACCCACGCTGGTGTGCTGCAAGACCGTGATCGGCAAGGGCAGCCCCAACAAGGCAGGCTCCCACGAGGCGCACGGCGCCGCGCTCGGCGCCGCGGAGGTGGCCGCGACGCGCGCCGCGCTCGGCTGGGAGGGCGCGCCCTTCGAGATTCCCGCCGCGGTGCGCGCGGCGTGGGACGCCCGCCGCGCCGGTGCCGCCGTGCAGGCGCGCTGGCAACGCCGCTTTGATGCCTACGCGCAGGCGTACCCGGAGCTCGCCGCGGAATTCGAGCGTCGCGTCCGCGCGCGCGCGCTGCCTGCGGACTGGGAGGCGCGCAGCGCGCAGCTGCTCGCCGGTGTCATCCGGCAGGCGCCCGGCGTCGCCTCGCGCAAGGCCTCGCAGCACGTGATCGAGCTGCTGCAACCGCTGCTGCCCGAGCTGCTCGGCGGCTCCGCGGATCTCACCGGCTCGAATCTCACGGCCACCGCGAGCAGCGTGCCGGTGCGCCGCCACCGCTGGGGCAACCACATCAACTATGGCGTGCGCGAGTTCGGCATGAGCGCGCTGATGAACGGCCTCGCGCTGCACGGTGGCTATATTCCCTACGGCGGAACGTTCCTCACCTTTTCCGACTACAGCCGTAACGCCGTGCGCATGTCGGCGCTGATGCGGCAGCGCGTGATCTACGTGTTCACGCACGACAGCATCGGACTCGGCGAAGACGGGCCGACGCATCAGCCCGTGGAGCACGTGAGCAGCCTGCGACTGATCCCGAACAACTCGGTGTGGCGACCGTGCGACGCGGTGGAAACCATGGTAGCGTGGCTCGCGGCGATCGAGCGCCGCGAGGGCCCGACGTGTCTCATCCTCTCGCGGCAGAGCCTGCCGCACTGCCCGCGCGACGCGCGGCAACTGAGCGACATCCGCCGCGGTGGCTACGTGTTGGCGAGCAGCAGTGAGCCGCCGGCGCTGACGCTGCTCGCCACCGGCTCGGAGGTGGCGCTGGCGCTCGCGGCGCGCGTCGCGCTCGCCGCCGAGGGCATCGAGGCGCGCGTGGTGTCCATGCCCAGCTGCGCGGACTTTGACCGCCAGGACGAGCCCTACCGTGCCAGCGTGCTGCCCCGCGGCGTGCCGGTGCTCGCGATCGAGGCCGGCGTCAGCCATTTCTGGCGCGCGTACACCGGCTTCGAGGGTGACGTGCTTGGGATCGACCGCTTCGGCGAGTCAGCTCCCGCGGACAAGGTTGCCGCGGAGCTCGGCCTGACGTGCGCGGCGGTGTGCGCGCGCGCCCGCACGCTGGTGCGGGGCCAGCGGCCGGCGTGAGGGCTGCGCCCGACCCGCGCGCGCCGGCGCGCCCGTCCACACCGGTGCAGGCGGTACTGTTCGATCTGGACGGTACGCTGCTTGATACGGTCGCGGATATCGCGCTCGCCCTGAATCGTGCGCTGGCGGAACAACAGATCCGCCCCTTGGCGGTTACCACGGTGCGGGAGCTCATCGGCCGCGGGGCGCCCACCCTCATCAGGCGCGCTCTGGAGCTGGTTGCCGGCCGCGCGGCCTTCGATGAAGGCCGGCTCCTGGAGCGCTTCTCCTTTCACCACGAGCGCATGCAGGCACTGAACGAGGACCGCGCCCGCGTCTATCCCGGAGTGGCGGAGGGACTCGCAGAAATCCGTGCGCTGCGGCTGCGCGTGGCCGTCGTCACCAACAAGTCCCGCGCCGCGGCCGCCGCGCTCCTCGAGCGCCTCGGCCTGAGTCAGTGGATCGAAGTCATCGTGGGCGGCGACAGCTGCGAGCAGCGAAAGCCGCATCCGCAGCCACTGCTGCTGGCGTGTCAGCTGCTCGGGGTTGCGCCCGCGCAAGCGCTGATGGTGGGCGACTCCACCATCGACGTGCAGGCGGCGCGCGCCGCCGGGGTGCGCATCGTCTGCGTGCCCTACGGGTACAACGAGGGCAACGACCCGCGGACGCTCTCCTGCGACGCCTTCATCGAGACACTCGGCGAGCTGCCGGCGCTGCTGAGCGAGCGGTGATACTTGTCGTGGGCGGCGCGTGCAGGCGCGGATGATCGGGGCGCTGCTGTGGGATGTTGACGGGACGCTCGCGGAGACGGAGCGTCACGGGCACCTGGTCGCCTTCAACCAGGCGTTTGAAGCACTGGGGGTCCCGTGGCGCTGGAGCGAGGCGCGCTACGGCGAGCTGCTCGCGGTGGCCGGCGGGCGCGAGCGCCTGCTGCACGACATGCAATGTCAGCCCGAGGCACCCGCGGAGGCGGGCGAGCGCGAACGGCTGGCCGCCGCCGCGCACCGGCTTAAGAATGAGTACTACGGGGCGATCGTGCGTGCCGGCCGGCTGCCGCTGCGCCCGGGCGTGGCGCAACTCCTCGATGACTGTGCCAGCGCCGGTGTGCCCATGGGCATTGCGAGCACTACCACGCGCAGCAACGTCGCGGCACTGCTGCATTCGCACCTCGGGGAAGACTGGGCGCTGCGGTTTGCCACCGTGATGTGCGCCGAGGATGCGCCGAACAAGAAGCCGGATCCCTGCGTCTATAGGCTCGCGCTCACCGCGCTTGGCGTGCCCGCCACCGCGGCTGTTGCAATCGAGGATGCGCCGGCAGGCATCGAGGCCGCACGGCGCGCCGGCATCGCTGTGGTGGTGACCCGCAGTCACTATTTCCCAGACACGGCGGATGCGCAGGCGCTGGCCGCCGGGCCCACGCTCGGCAGCGTACAAGGCTGGCACCCGCACGCGCAGCCGGCGGGCGCGCGCATCACCTTGGCACAGATCGCCCGCTGGCACGCCCGTGGGCAAGCGGCGGCACGCCGACCTGCCGAACGCTAAAGACGATTCGCCCCGCGATTTCTTGCCGGCGGCCACGCGCGGCCACGCGCGGCCAGGTGCGTTGATCACGCGCGTCGCGGGCTCTATATTGCAGCGAACGGAGGGGGCGTTGCGGCAGATCACACGCGGCATGCGACAACTGACATCGGCTGCGGGCCGCGGGCTGCCCGCCCCGCTGCTGGGTGCGTTGCTCATCGGCTGCGCCAGTGCGCCACCACCGGCACCGGTGGTGCCTGCCGATACGCTGGCGGAGTTCAGCGCACGCCGCCTGGAATCGGTACCGGACCTGCCGGCACCCACCTCCGGGTGGGATCGCGCGCAATGGCTCACGGCGGCGCTGCACCTCAACCCGCAGCTGGCGGCCGAGCGCGCCGAAGTGGCCGCGGTCGCGGCCGCCGAGCGCACCGCCGCCGAACACCCGAACCCGAACATGGAGTTGTTCGCGGAGTACCTGACCAATGCCGCCGCCAGTCCGGCGTGGCTCTACGGAATATCGCTTGATTTTCTGCTGCGACGTCCCGGGGAGCGCGCCCGCGCCCGGCAGCTGGCGGCCGTGCAGACCGCGTTGGCGCAGTCGCAGCTGAGCGAGTCGATCTGGGCGGTACGCACGGCGCTGCGCCAGGCGCTGCTCGACACCGTGTACGCGCAGCAGGCGACGGTACTGCTGGAATCTCTGGTGGCCGACCGGCGCGCGCTGCTCGCCACTGATCGCAACCGTTTGCGACTCGGGGACCTGTCGCGCACCCAGCTGCTCAGTGACGAGCTGGAGCTGGCGCGCACCGAGCAACGGCGCCAGCAGGCGCGCGCGCGCGCCGCCGACGCCCAGGCACGGCTCGCCGGGGTGGTCGGGGTGCCCGCCGCCGCGCTCACCGGCGTGCCGGTGCGCTGGGAGGACTGGACGGCGATCGATACCCTCAGCGCCGCGGTCCCCGGGCAGTGGCGCGCCGAGGCACTCGTCGGGCGGCCGCAGATCATCGGGGCGCTGCGCGAGTACGACCTTGCGCAGATTCACCTCGACGGCGAAGTCGCAAAACGCTGGCCACAACTGCGCATCACGCCCGCCTATACCTGGGGCGCCGAGGGCGTGCACCAGGATCCGCTCGACCAGTTCGCCGGCGAGAGTGCCCTGGGCGTCTCGTTCGAGGTGCCGCTGTTCAACCAGCATCAGGGAGCCATTGGCGAGGCGCTCGGGCGGCGCACTGCCGCCGGCGAGCACCTGAAGGCGGTGCAGGCGCAGATCTACGAGCAGATCGATCGCGCCGAGCTGGCGTGGCCAAGCGCGCAGCAGGCGTGGGCCGAGACGCGCAATGTGGCGAGCGTCGCGGACGAGCAGCAGCAGGCGCAGCAACGCGCCCTGCGTGCCGGGGCGAGCGATCGGACGGAGGTTCTAGCGGCGCAGATTGTGACCGCGGAGGCGCAGCTCACCGTGCTCGAGAGCGCCTACGCCGCGCAGCTGGCCTTTGGGGCACTCGAGGATGCCTACCGGCGACCGCTGCAGGGCGCCGAAAGCCAGATGCTGCCCGCCGCGGTGGCGCCACACACATGAGAGGCTCAGCGCCGCTGCCACTGTGGGTGCTGCTCCTCGCCGCAGGGAGCGTAGCGGCAGCTTCCGCGGACCCGGCGCCGGCGGCGCGCGCGCCCGCGGCCCGCGCCGGCGCCGGCGCCGCCGCGGCAGCCGCGGGCCAGGATGACGATGAGGCGAGTGCGCCCAAGGGGGCAGCCGCGGCTGCGAAGCAGGCCGGGGACGAGCGCGAGGGCGACGAAGCGCAGGAGCAGGGCGGCACGCTCGCACTGACGGCGGCGCAGCAGGAAGCCGTGGGCATCCAGATCGCAACGCCGCTGCCACTCAGCAGTGCGCCGGAGGTCGAGGCCTACGGCCTGGTGCTCGATCCGGTGGCGCTGCTCACCGACGGCGATCGCATCGAGGGTACGCGGGCGGCCGCGGCCGCCGCCACCGCCGACACCACGCGTCTGCAGAATCTCTACCGCGACGGCGCGCAGGCTTCCCTCAAGGCGCTGCAGGCCTCGCAGGCCCAATCCATCGAGGCGAACGCCCAGGCGCAGGCGGCGCTGCTGACGTTCCGCGAGCAGTGGGGGCCGCTTGCGAACCTCAGCCCCGCGGAGCGCCGTGCGCTGGTGGAGTCCCTCAGCAAGGGACAGCGGCTGCTGCTGCGGGCCGACCTGCCCGGTCGTCACGCGGGCAGTGGCTTCGGCGAGCGTGCGCTGGTCGAGGTCGACGGCGTGCAGATCGGCGCGCGCGTGCTGGGTGCGCTGCCGCGCACCGACGCGCAGTCACAAAGCGCCGGCTGGCTGCTCGAAATCGAGCAGGCGCCGCCCGGGTTGGGTCCGGGCGCACGCGTGTCCGTGCGCCTGCAGACCCGGCCGGTCAGCGGACTACTGGTGCCGGCGGCCGCGCTTATCTACGCGCCGGGGGGTGCCTACGTGTACCGCCAGCAGCGCGGCGCCACGCCGGAGGTATTCCGCTACGAGTCGGTTGCGGTCAAACCGCTGGCGCGGGTCGGCAACGCGTGGCTGGTGCAAGGACTGGCCCGCGCCGACCGGGTCGTCGTGCAGGGCGCAGGCGTGCTGTGGTCGCTGCAGGGCATCAGCAGCTTCTCGGCGGCCGAAGAGGATCACGACTAGCGCCCATGCTTGCCTTTATCGTCCGCGGCTCGCTGGCACATCCGAGGATCGTGACGGCGCTGTCGCTCCTCATCGCCCTGCTTGGCGCCGCCGCGCTGCTGAATGCGCGGCTCGACGTCTTCCCGGATTTCGCGCCTCCGCATGTGCTGGTGCAGGCGGAAGCCCCGGGCCTGGATGCGACGCAGGTGGAGTCCCTGGTCACGCGGCCGCTGGAGGACCTGCTCGCCGGCGCTGAGAATGTCGAGGTCGTGCGCTCGACCTCGAGCCAGGGACTGGCGGCGATCCAGGTCGTGTTCGGGCGCAACAGCGACCCCTACCTGCAGCGCCAGGTGATCAGCGAGCGCCTCGCCGATGCAAGCGCGTTGCTGCCCCCGGGGGTGAGCCCGCCGCAGCTCTCGCCGCTGAGCTCCTCGATGGAGTACCTGCTGCACTTTGGCTTCACGAGCGAGCGCCTCACGCCGCTGGAACTGCGCGACCTGGTGCGCTGGACGATCAAGCCGCAGATCCTCGCGGTGCCGGGTGTTGCGCAGGCGCAGATCTTCGGCGGCGACTCGCGCGAGCGGCAGTTGTGGCTCGACCCGGCGCGCCTCGACGCCGCCGGCGTGACGCTCGAGGAGGTGTTCGAGGCGGCGCGCCGCGGCACGCAGATGACCGGCGGGGGTTATCTGGAGACGCCCAGCCAGCGCATTGTTCTGCAGGCACAGGCGCCGGCGGCTTCCGTGGCTGCGCTCGGGCAGACGCTGGTGACGACCCGCGGCGGCGTGCCGGTGCGCCTCGAGGATGTGGCGCAGATCAGGGACGGCGCCGGGCCGCGCTTCGGCGACGCCATCATCGGCGGCCGCCCGGGGATCCTGGTCGAGACCTCCACGCAGTTCGGTGCCAACACCCTCGAGGTCACGCGCGATCTGGAGCACCGGCTGGAGGTCCTGGCCCCGGCGCTCGCGCAGCACGACGTGCAGTACCACCCGGCGCTGCTGCGGCCCGCGAGTTTCATCGAGAGCGCCATCGCCAAACTGCGCAACTCGCTCCTGATCGGTGCGGTGCTGGTGGTGGTGCTGTTGCTGGCGACGCTGCGCGACTGGCGCGGCGCCTTCATTTCTTTCAGCGCCATCCCGGTCTCGCTGCTCGCCACCGTGTGGATCCTCAGTGGCTGGGGCCTGTCGCTGAACACGATGAGCCTGGGCGGACTGGTGGTGGCGCTCGGCGTCGTGGTCGACGACGCCGTCATTGACGTGGAGAACATCACGCGCCGGCGGCGCGCCGCCGGCGCCGGCGCCAGCATGGGCACGCTGCTGCTGCAAGCCTCGCTGGAGGTGCGGCGCCCGGTGTTTTACGCCACCGCGGCGGTCGCCGTCGCCTTCCTGCCGATCGTCATGCTCTCGGGCCTGCAGGGCGCCTTCTTCCGTCCGCTGGCCACCGCCTTCCTGCTGGCGGTGGGCCTGTCGCTGCTGGTGGCGATGAGCGTGACGCCGGCAATGTGCGCGCTGCTGATGCAGGACTACGCCCCGCGCCCGGAGCCTGACTGGCTGCGCCGCTGCAAGCACTGGCAGCGCGGCCTCATCACCCGGCTCGCTCCGCGGGCGCAGCCGGTGCTGGCACTGGTGCTCATTAGCGGGCTGCTGGGCCTGGCGCTGCTGCCGGTGCTCGGCGCACGGCTGCTGCCGGACTTTCGCGAAAACTATCTGATCGCCCACGCCGCGCTGCGGCCGGGGATTTCACTCGCGGAGACCTCGCGCGTGGGGCAGCGCATCGCCGCGCGCCTGGCGGCGATTCCGGGGGTGAAGAGCGTGGCCGAGCAGATCGGGCGTGCCGAGAATGGCCAGGACCCGGATGCACCGAACAAGAGCGAGTTTGAGATCCAGCTGGATCCCAGGCAGTCGGTGAGCACCGCGCAGCTGGAAGCGCAGGTGCGCGCGGTCTTCGACGCCTTTCCCAACCAGCTGGTGGAGATCTATTCGGTACTGGCCGAGCGCATCGGCGAGACGCTCTCGGGCGAAGTGGCCCCATTCTTCGTGAGCGTCTTCGGCCCGGACCTCGACGCGGACGACAAGGTCGCCGGCGAGATCGCGGAGGTCTTGCGCCGCTGGCCGCAGAGCGGCACGGTGCGCCTGCAGGTGCCGCCACGCCAGCCGGAGCTGCAGGTGCACGTGCGCGAGGAGAAGCTGGCGCTCTTCGGACTGCAGGCGGCGGATGTCTTCGGCGCGCTCAGCGCGGCCTACCACGGCACGCTCGTCGCGCAGCTCAACCAGTCCGACCGCAGCGTGCCGGTGGTGGCGCGTATCGCCGCTCCCGGCGCCACTCCCGAGGATATCGGCGCGCTGCTCCTGCGTGGCCGGGACGGCGCGCGGGTGCCGCTGGCGCAGGTGGCGAGCCTGGAAATGGTCTCCGCGCGCAGCGTCGTGGATCACGAGGACGGCCTGCGACGCCAGGTGGTGGTCGCCAACCCGCGCACCGCCAACCAGGCCGGCTACGCGCGCGCGGCGCAGCAGGCGATCGCCGCGCACGTGCAGCTGCCGCCGAACGTATACCTGCGCTACGGCGGATCGGCGCCGGCGCAGGCCGCGGCAGCGCGCGAACTGCTATGGCACTCGGGCGCCGCGCTGATCCTGATCGTGCTGCTGCTCGCGCTCGCCTTCGGCCACAGCCGCCACGTGCTGCTGGTGCTCGCGGCGCTGCCGAGCACGCTCATCGGCGGGGTGATCGCGGTCGCACTCACCGGCGGCACGCTCTCGCTCGGGGCGATGGTCGGCTTCGTCGCGCTCTTTGGTATCGCCGCGCGCAACACCATCCTGCTCATCTCGCACTACGAGCATCTGGCCACGGTCGAACAGCAGGGGTGGGACCTGGGTGTCGCACTGCGCGGCGCGGAGGAACGTCTGACACCGGTGCTGCTGACGGCGCTGCTGACCGCACTCGCGCTGCTGCCGGTGGCACTGCAGGCGCGCCAGCCCGGTCATGAGATCGAAGGTCCGATGGCGATCGTGATCCTGGGCGGACTCGTCTCCTCCACCCTGGTCAGCCTCATCCTCGTGCCGCCGCTCGCGGCGCGCTGGCTGCGCCCGGCAACCTAACACGGTGTTGGTTTTGTCCCACGCGCGAGTGGGACGTTTTCGTACCACTCGTGCGCCACAGTGTGACGCTTCTGGCGAGACCTTGTAGCCCTCAAACTATTACAAGACCTAAGCTATTGATCCTATTGACCTAAATCTGTTGTCTTCTGACCACAGATGTTGGCACGTGACTTGCTCCCCTGCCCACAGGTTTTATTGCGCCCCGACTGGAATAAGCGGGCAGCGCCGGTTTCCTAACGGCGATCACAACTGTGGGAGTCATACGATGAAGCACACTTACGTAACTCAGCGGATCCTGGGGCCGTTAGTTGCTGGGGGCATCTTGTCAGTCTTAGCGATGCCCGCCGGGGCGGTGGACCTGACGAGCCCCGACGGCAACTGGACCTTTTCGGTCAACGGCAACATTAACGTCGACTACATCTATTCGGATTGCCAGAAAAATCCGGTAGCCATCGGCGGAGGCCTCACGTGCGGAGGGGCAGCCAACGGCAATACCAGTGTTTCCAACGTCGGTAACGGTTTGTTGCCCGCGGCCATCGTCTTTGGTGTGAAGACCACGCAGGACGGCTTCGACATCGGCGTGCACTTTGGCTTTTATCCGGGCATCGCCACCAACGACGGCGGCAGCCCGAACCTGCAGGCGAGCGGCGGCCCAACCAACACGGCCCTCGGAACCACCGGCCTGGACATTCGCCAGGTCTACCTGACGTTTGGCAACAAGGACATGGGTACGTTCCTGCTCGGCCGCCAGATCGGCCTCTTCGGCGCCGACGTGATTCTCAATGACATGACGTTGCCCGGCGTGGGTGCGCCCGGCTCAGCGGCCACCTCAGCGCCCTCCAACACGACGCTCGGCGGTATCGGTTTCGGGTATATCTATACCGACTGGCTCGCGCAGATGGACTACACGACGCCGGACTTCGCAGGCTTCAACATCACCGGCGGCATCTTCGATCCCTTGAACTCCCTCACCGATGCGGGTGTGCCGCAGCCGAAGAAGTCGCCGGGCTTTCACGCCAAGGCGACTTATACGAGCTCGTTCTCGGATACCGTGAAGCTGTATGGCTCCGTCGCCTTCCTGACGCAGCAGCAGTACAACCAGATCCCCGGTGGGGGGCTTCTCCCGGATGTCAATTACAACTACACCGGCGATGGTGTTGACGTGTTCCTGAAGCTCGACGTGGGCGGCTTCGAGGCCTTCGGCTACTACTACAAGGCCAAGGGTCTCGGTACCACCGGACTCTTTGTCAACGGCTCCTTCGCCGACGGTCAGACGCGCGATTCCGACGGCTACCTGGCGCAGGTGACCTACAAGTTCGGTGCGGTCAAGCTGGGCGTGAACTACGGGGAGAGCAAACTCGACACCGCCAATTCGACGGATGCGAGCTTCAACCCGGGCCTGGTGGAGAGCAACAAGAAGGGCACCATCGGCGCGTACTGGTCGCTGACGAAGAACCTGACGCTGTTGGCGGAAGCCAGCCGAACCAAGAGCGAGGCGCAGGCCGGCGGCTCCAACCAGTCCAACACCTTCAACATCGGCGCCTTCGTCGGGTTCTGAGGCAAGCCTGGAGAGGGCCCGACTACCGTTCGGAGCCCGAGACACGTCGGCGGCCGCCGGGCCGCCGACGTGTCGCTGAACAGTCGCGCAGGCCGTCGGGCGACAGATCGGGGATCGCGGCCTACCGCCGACGTCAGCTTGACGATAACTATCTGACGCGGCGCACAAGCCGGTTCGGCGGCGAGGCAGAAGTGGGCAAAGTTTTCTCAAGGTCGCGTCCCGACGGGCCGCGGCCGCGTTTCAGCTGCAGACGTGAGTGAAGCCGCGGCTGGCTCCGCAGGGGTGGGCAGTTGTTATCGCAAACGTCGAAAAATAAGGATCGCGCAGCGCCGCTGTCTGCTTGCCCCGGCGTTGCGCAGCGCGATAGGGACCGCAGCAGAGATCCCAAACTGTGTCATTTGTGGCACAGGTTTGTAGCGTACTGGGCGTTGGGGCCTCTGCTGTACATCAATGCGAGTAAGACTATGATATTCGCCGCGATTTTTGATCAGGGTGCGAAGCAAGCACGAGGTCTGTTTGGGGAACGTGGTTGCGAGGCCGGTAAGGCGCATAGCTCATGCTCACAAGCCTGCGCGGACTAGCGGTGCTCACAGCGAACTAGACGAGTCAATAATTATCTGAGGAGAACTGCGTATGCGATTTGAACGCAAGAGAAGTCTGTGCGTTATAGGTGCCGGGCTGGCACTAGGAGCGTTCTGCGCAGCGGCTTTCGGAGATGAAGTAGCCGACCGCGCGAAAGATCCTAATCTATGGGCCGCCCCCGGCGGTGATCAGTCCCTGTCGCGTCACAGCGCGCTCAAGGACATTAGCACGTCCAATGTTGGCAACCTGCAAATGGTGTGGTCGCAGTCAAGCGGCACACTGCGTGGTCACGAGGGTCAGCCCCTCGTGGTTACGGTCGGCAACAAGCCGATGATGTACATGGAGAGCGGTTGGCCGAACATCATCCAGGCACTCGACCTGAGTGATCCGGATCATCCGAAGGAGACCTGGAACTACCGCAAGACGACGAACCGTGATGATTCGGCGGTACCGCGCGCCTGTTGCGACACCGTCAATCGCGGCCCGTCGTATGCGGATGGCAAGTTGGTATTCGGCACACTCGACGGCTTCGTGATCGCGCTGGATGCGGTCACGGGCAAGGAAGTGTGGGTCGTCAAGAGCGCCTATCCGGACAAGGGCGAGACGATCACGCCGGCCCCGCTGATCGCGGACGGTAAGGTCCTGATCGGCTTCGGTGGCGATGAGTTCGCCGCGCGCGGCCGCTTCACCGCCTACGATCTGCAGACCGGCAAGAAGATCTGGGAATGTCACAACACCGGCAGTGACAAGGACGTATGCCTGACGAAGGACAGCAACAAGAAGCATCCTGAGTATGGCGTGGCCGGAAAGGACATCGGCATCTCCAGCTTCCCGGGTGACGAGTGGCAGCGCGGTGGCGGCGCCATGTGGGGCTTCTACAGCTACGACCCGCAGCTGAAGATCGTCTACGCCTCAAGCGGCAACCCCGGCCTGTGGAGTCCCTCGTATCGTTGCGGTGCCAAGACCCACGAGGAATGCAACAACGGCAAGTGGGACAACAAGTGGTCGATGACCATCTTCGCGCGCAAGGTCGACACCGGCGAAGTGGTATGGGCCTACCAGATGACGCCGTTTGACCAGTGGGACTACGACGGCATCAACGAGAATATGCTCGAAGACCTCACCGTCGATGGCAAGGCCCGCAAGGTGCTGATCCACTTCGACCGTAACGGCTTCGCCTACATGCTCGATCGCGAGGACGGAACGCTGCTGCGTGCTAACAAGTACGTGACGACGAACTGGGCCGAGAAGGTCGACATGAAGACGGGTCGGCCGGTCAAGGTCAAGGAGCACTCACCCTTCGCGCCGCATGGGAATACCCAGGCGTGCCCGTCGGCCATGGGTGGCAAGGACCAGCAGCCGTGCGCGATTGATCCGGGCGAGCCTGGCATGGCGTATTGCCCGACCAACAACTGGTGTATGGAAGATGAGCCGCAGGAGCGCTCACATACCCAGCAGGGCATCGTCTACGTGTTCGCGAACGTCTATATGTATCCGGAGAAGCCCGGCATCACCGGCAAGTTCAAGAAGTTCAATGTCTTGACGGGTGAGACGGTATGGGAAATCCCGGATCCGTATCCGAATTGGGGCGGCGCCCTGGTCACGGATGGCGGTCTGGCGTTCTACGGCAGCCTGAACGGCGACTTCCGCGCGGTTGACCGTGCCAGCGGCAAGGTGCTGTGGCAGCGACGGCTGGGATCGGGAATCATCGGAAACCCGATCACCTACAAGGTCGCCGGCAAGCAGTACGTCTCCGTGTGGAGCGGCATCGGCGGCTGGATCGGCCTGCCGGTGACTGCCGGTCTTGATCTGGGCGATAAGTTTGGTGCCATCGGCGCCACCGCCATGACGAAGGCGGCGGGTCTGAACCTGATCCCGCAGGGCGGGACGCTGTACACCTTCGCTGTGAAGGAATGACGGATAGCTAGTTGTTTGATGGAACGGGACGCGCCCGGCGCAAACCGCCGGGCGTGTCCCCTCATCCGGGCGAAGGCGCCACAGGGATTGAGGAGCCGAGTCGAATGAGGATGCGGATGCGAACTGGGTCAATGCTGACCGCGGTATTGGCCTGCGGGGTGTGTGCGCTTTTGGTGACCCCCGGTGCAGCGATGGCGGCACTGCGGGTGTGCGCCGATCCGGGCAACCTGCCGCTGTCCAACAACCGCGGTGAAGGTTTCGAGAACAAGATTGCGGCCGTGCTCGCCAAGGCGCTGGACACGACCGTGGAGAACTACTTCCGGCCGGGAATCGAGCGTGGGCTGACGCGTTCGACCCTGGACGCCGACCAGTGCGACGTCATGCTCGACATGCCGCTCGGCGCGGATGACGTTCAGACGACAGTGGCGCTCTATCGCACCACCTACGTGCTCGCCTACCGCAGCGAGCGTGCCTATGACTTCAAGAGCCTCGATGACCCGCGCCTGAAGAAGCTGAAGGTCGGTGTCTACGAGACCTCGGGCATACGTGAAGCGCTCGCGTATCACGACGTGCGCAAGGTCGAGATCCACTATCTCAGTCACGATGCGGACCTGGTGCCGGAGCACCAGCCGAGCTACCAGGTGCAGCAGGTGATCGACGGCAAGCTCGACGTGGCCGCCGTCTGGGGGCCGCTGGCGGGGTATTTCAAGGCGATGAAGCAGGCGCCGATCACCATCCAGCCTGCCAATCTCATGGACGATTCGGTGACGCTCGAGTTCGACATGGCGATCGGACTGCGCCGCAGCGACAAGGAGCAGCGGGAGCGTCTCGAGAAGGCGATGCACCAGCAGAAGGATGCCATCCGCGCCATCCTCACCGAGTACGGTGTGCCGCTCGTGGCCTGCGATACCTGCATCATCAGCGGTGATCTTCCGGCGCACGGCCCCTACAAGCCCCCACCGCGCCAGCACCATGGACCGCCGACGCCGCAGGTGACGATCGCGCAGCTCAATGACTGGCTGGCGCACGGCGCGGACGTGAATGTGGAGCTCAACAACGCGGTCATGGCCAATGATCAGAACCGCGTGAACTACCTGCTCGAGAAGAAGCACGCCTCGATCGGTGCGATCGACCAGCAGGGTGAAACCCCGCTGCACCACGCGATCATCATGGCCTCACCCGCGATGGTCGAATTCCTAATCGCGCACGGGGCGGATGTCAACCAGCCCGATCGCGACGGCTGGGCCCCCATCATTCAGGCGGCCTACCTGGACAGCGCCGAGAACGTGAAGCTGCTGGTCGCACACGGTGCCGATCCCAACGCGCAAAGCAAGCAGGGTCTCACCGCACTCGGCATCGCCACGCAGTATGGCAAGAACGATGCGGCCGTGGCGCTGCTGGAGGCCGGGGCGGACCCCGGCCGCGCGGTGGGCGAGGGTGGCTACACGCCCCTCATGCTCGCGGTCGCGAACCACGCGGAACCGGTGGTGCAGGCGTTGTTGAAAAAAGGCGTCGACGTCAACGCGCGCAATTCCGGCGGTGTTACCGCGCTCATGATAGCCGCGGCCAACGGCCGGGCCGACATGGTGGAGATCCTGGTGCGGGCCGGCGCGAACGTGAAGGTGCAGAGCGAGCGCGGCGATACCGCGCTGTCGATCGCCCGGGCCAAGGGGGATGAGAAGGTCATCAAACTCCTCGATGACACCGCCGATCATCCCGGCGCTTAGGCTCGTCCACCGTCAGTAACAGGAAGCCGAGGACGTAGTGCTGAAGAGAATATTGATCGTAGGCGCCGTGGGACTGATGTCATCCTTGATTTACGCGCAGGACCAGAAGCCGGCCCCGGACCAGCAGCCTGCGCCGCCGGCCGGCGCAGCCCCGGCGGCCGGCGCCACGATGACGCCCGTGGCCCGGGCGGACGCCACGCCGAAGGGTGCGCTCAAGAACCCCTACAAGGACGACGACGCGGCGCTGGTGGCCGCCGGCGGCAAGCTCTATCTGGGGTACGGTTGTAACGGCTGTCATGGCGGTAACGGGGGCGGGGGCATGTGCCCGCCGCTCACCAACGATACCTGGGTCTACGGCGGCGACGATGACACCTTGTTCCGGCTGGTGGCCTACGGGACCCAGGACCTGCAGGCCAAGGGCTACAGCCGCAAGGCGCAGGAGCAAGTGGTCGGGCCGATGCCGGCGATGGGGCAAGTGGTGAAGACGGACGACGAATTGTGGCGCATCCTTGCCTTCGTGCGGTCCCATTACAGCGGCGCGCCGGAGTGCAAGTTCGGCTGCAAGGGTAACTGACCGTCCGTCTGTTGGTTGTTGAGGGGGAGCCTTAGTTATGATGCGTGCGCGACCCGCGTCCCACAGTCATGCGGAGCTCATTGGCAATCTCGTCCGCCGGCACGGCGCCGAGCTGCCGATAACCGAAGTGGTCCGGACCTCCTGGAGCCGCTGCCTCAACACCTACGCCCTTGATCCACAGGAGATCAAGCGCCCGAACAGCGTCGAGCAGGCCGACCTGCAGGCGCGCCGCGAGCGCCTAGGGGTGCTGCTCGGGATCGCCCGGATCGAGATGGAGGCTCTGGGCAAGCTGATCAAGCACTCCGAGTACAGCATCATGCTGACCGATCGTGACGGGGTGATCCTGAGCTATGTCGGCGACACCGGGTTCTCGGCCACGGCCCGCCGCAGCGGCTTTCGCGAAGGGGTCATGTGGAGCGAGCGGGAAATGGGCACGAACGGCATGGGTACGTGCCTGGCCACCGGGCACTCGGTGGTCATCCACCGCACCGACCACTTCCTGGCGCAGAACACGCAGCTGACCTGCTGCGGCGCCCCGATTTTCGACATGCGCGGGGAGCTGCTGGCCGCGCTGGACATTTCCGGCTCGTCCTCAAACCCCCAGAGCCACACGCTGGCGCTGGTGGAGATGGCGGCGCAGAACGTCGAGAACCGCACGCTGCTCAGCGCCTGCAAGGACCTGCACCTGGTGCGCTTCCACCGCTGCGCGGAGTTCGTGAGCACCCCCGGTGAGGGGGTGCTCGCCTTTGACGAGCAGGGCCTCATCAGGGGCGTGAATCGCGCCGCACTCACCCTTCTCGGGCAGCGCTCGCACGAACTCGTGTGCGGTCAGCGCGTCGAGCAGGTGCTGGATACGAATCTCGCCACCCTGATGCGCATCGCCTCACAGCGCGGCTACCGTGCCGAGCCCCTGAGCACCAAGATCTCGCAGCGGCGCTGGTTTGCCACCGTGCACGCACCGCTGGAGGCCAATCGCCGCGCGCAGGTCGCCGTGGCGGCGAACCTTGACGGTGGCGCGCCGCTGGAGGCGCGCGGCTCACTCGAGTGCCTGCACTCCGCCGATCCGACGATGATGCACAACGTCGAGGTGTTACGGCGCGTGCTCGACCGGGACATCTCGGTGCTGCTCTTGGGGGAGACCGGCACCGGCAAGGGGTTCTGCGCGCGCGCCATCCACAATGCCAGCAACCGCGCCGACAAGCCGTTCGTGACGGTCAACTGTGCGGCCATCCCCGAGACCCTCATCGAGAGCGAGCTCTTCGGGCACAAGGCGGGGGCCTTTACCGGCGCCACCCGCGAGGGCGGCATCGGCCGCATCCTGCAGGCCAACGGCGGCACCCTGTTCCTTGACGAGATCGGGGACATGCCGGTGGCGCTGCAGACGCGCCTGCTGAACGTGATCGAGGATCGCGAGGTCATGCCGCTCGGGGGCAGCAAGGTGGTGAGCGTCGACGTACGCGTCATCAGCGCCACGCAGCACCATCCGCTGGATCTCATCGCCAAGGGCGAATTCCGCGAGGACCTGTACTACCGCCTGAACGGCATCACGGTGCGCCTGCCGCCGCTGCGGCAGCGCACCGACCGCGCCGAGTTCATCAGCGAGCTGCTGCGCAGCGAGGCCGGGAGCACGGCGGTGGAGGTTGAACCGGGGCTGCTTGATCTGCTGGTACGCCACTCCTGGCCGGGTAACGTGCGGCAGTTGCGCAACGTGCTGCGCACCATGCTGGCCCTGCGCACCTGCGAGCGGCTCACGCTGGAGGACTTCAACCAGGAGTGGCTCGCCGGGGGCTCGGTGGAGGAAGCGCCGCGCACCGACAGCGAGCAGCTCATCGATGCGGACGGGGAGAGTGCGCTCAGCGGCGCGGAACGCGACGCGCTGCGTCGCATGCTCGAGTCCTGTCAGTGGAATGTCAGCGCGGCCGCGGCACGCCTGCACATCAGCCGGCGCACCATCTACCGCAAGATTCATCGGCACGGACTGCTGCGGCACGCCCAACACCTCGGGGCGACCACGCAGGAGTCCGACTGAGTTTCTTGTAAAAAGAAACTCTGGAACCATCTACAAACCTAAGAGGCGAGGCACGACTACCATGGCTATCAAAATTCATCCGTCGGTTGATAACGGAGTCAAGAAGGGGACGCCCGGCTTTGCCGGCGGGACCCTCACCTGCAAGTGCACGAGCAACCCGGTCACAGTGCGCATCGCGTCGAATGTGGCGTTCAACCACGCCTGCGGCTGCACCAAGTGCTGGAAGCCCGAGGGCGCACTGTTCTCGGTCGTCGGCGTCGGTGGCCGCGACAAGGTTACGGTCACGGCCAATGGCCAGAAGCTGAAGGTCGTCGACGAGAAGGCTGCCATTCAGCGCCATGCCTGCACCGGCTGCGGCGTGCACATGTATGGGCGCATCGAGAACAAGAATCACCCCTTCTACGGCTTTGATTTCTTCCACGTCGAGCTCTCCAAGGAGCAGGGCTGGGAGGAACCGCGGTTCGCCGCCTTCGTTTCCTCGATCATCGAGTCGGGCACGAAGCCGGATCAGATGGCCGCGGTGCGTGCGCGCCTGACGGAGCTCGGACTGGAGCCCTACGACTGCCTCTCGCCGGCACTCATGGACCTCATCGCGACGCATACGGCGAAAGCCAAGGGCGTCCTGGCCTGAGCTGAGCGCCGCTCCCTGGGCCCCGCGCCGCGGGCGGGGCCCACTCTTCGGACTAACCGCTTCCGGATTAGGAACCTGTCACTCATGAAAACACGTGCCGCAATCGCTTACGCCGCCGGTAAGCCGCTGGAAGTCGTCACCGTGGACCTGCAGGGCCCGAAGGCCGGCGAGGTGCTGGTGGAGCTGAAGGCTACCGGTATCTGCCATACGGATGAGTTCACGCGCTCGGGCGCGGACCCGGAGGGGTTGTTTCCGGCGATCCTCGGGCATGAGGGTGCCGGCATCGTCGTGGATGTGGGCCCCGGAGTCACTTCCCTGAAGAAGGGCGATCACGTCATTCCGCTCTACACCCCCGAATGTCGTCAGTGCAAGAGCTGCCTGTCGCGCAAGACGAACCTGTGCACTCAGATCCGCGCCACCCAGGGCAAGGGCGTGATGCCTGATGGCACGAGCCGCTTCTCGATCGGCAAGGACACCGTGTACCACTACATGGGGTGCTCCACGTTCTCCAACTTCACGGTGCTGCCGGAGATCGCGCTGGCTAAGATCCGCGAGGATGCCCCGTTCGACAAGGTCTGCTATATCGGCTGCGGCGTGACGACCGGGGTCGGAGCGGTCATCAACACCGCCAAGGTGCAGCCCGGCGACAACGTGGTGGTGTTCGGCCTTGGCGGCATCGGGCTCAACGTCATCCAGGGCGCCCGCCTCGCGGGCGCCAACAAGATCGTCGGCGTGGATCTGAATCCGAACCGCAAGGCGCTGGCCGAGAAGTTCGGCATGACCCACTTCGTCAATCCCAAGGAAGTGGAGGGCGAACTGGTGCCCCACCTGGTCGAACTGACCGACGGCGGCGCGGACTACAGCTTCGAGTGCGTCGGCAACGTCAACCTCATGCGCCAGGCGCTGGAGTGCTGCCACCGCGGCTGGGGCGTCTCGGTCATCATCGGCGTGGCCGGGGCCGGTCAGGAAATCAAGACGCGTCCCTTCCAGCTCGTCACGGGACGGGTGTGGAAGGGCACCGCGTTCGGCGGCGCCCGGGGACGCACCGACGTGCCGAAGATCGTCGACTGGTACATGGACGGCAAGATTTCCATTGATCCGCTGATCACGCACGTGATGCCGCTCGACAAGATCAACAACGCCTTCGATCTGATGCATTCCGGTGAATCGATCCGCAGCGTCGTCACCTACTAGCGATTGCACCCTTGGCAACCCCCGCGCGGCCGAGCTACGGCCGCGCGGCGCTTGGCGCGCGCCCGCCTCGGCGGCCGGCACGCGTCGCACGCGCCGCGGCTGCGGTACTATCGGGCGGGATGTTTCGCCACAGGACTGGTCCATGAGCAAGACACTTCACCGGGCGCTGCGCGGCGTGGGTGTTGCGGCACTCTTCGGCGTGCTCGCCCCGGGTGTGTGGGCGACCGGCGCGGTGGATGCCGAGCGGTTGTACGTTTCCGACGAGAAGGGCGGCAACGTCGTCATCGTGGATCCGCACACCTCCGCGGTGCTCGCCCGCATCCCGGTCGGCAAGCGCCCCCGCGGCATCCAGGTGTCTCCCGATCGTGCGCGCGTGTACGTGGCGCTCACCGGCTCGCCCATGGGCGGCCCGAACGTGGATGAGTCCAAGCTGCCGCCGCCCGACCGCCGCTACGACGGCATCGGCGTAGTGGACCTTAAGGCGCAGAAGCTCGTGACGACCTACCAAAGTGGGGCGGACCCGGAAACCTTTGCCCTGACGCACGACGGCAAGACCCTGTACGTCTCCAACGAGGACAGCGGCGAGCTCTCGGCGGTGGATCTGGCGCAAGGCAACGTGCGCACGACGGTCGCCGTGGGTTCGGAGCCGGAAGGCGTCGCGGTGAGCGCTGACGACCGCCTGGTGTATGTCGCCTGCGAGACCGCCAACAGCGTCTACGTGCTGCAGGCCAAGGACATGAAGGTGCTGGCGCAGATCCCCACCGGCAAGCGGCCGCGCGCCATCCTGCTGCCGCCCGGGAGTCACCGCGGCTATGTCACGAACGAGTTCGGCGGCTCGATCACCGTGTTCAGCACCGAGAACTACAAGGTCCTCAATACCATCGCGCTGGGCGACCCGCAGAGCGTGCGGCCGATGGGGATCGCCTCGAGCGACGGTAAGACGCTGTACGTCACGACCGGCCGCTACGGCGCGCTGCTGGAAGTCGACGCATCCTCGGGACGCATCCTGAGGACGATGGCGAAGATCGGGCAGCGTCCCTGGGGGCTGGCCCTGAGTGCCGATGGTGCCAAGGCCTACACCGCGAACGGTCCGGCCGGGGATATCTCCGTGATCGACCTTGAGTCCGGGCACGTGGACGCCACGATCGCCGTCGGTGGCAGTCCGTGGGGAATCGTGGCCGCCGCCGCGGCGCCGCAGGCAGCCCATTGAGGCCCGCACCACAGGAGCCGGCGGCGCCGCGCGCGCACGACAGGGACACGGGCCAGCTGGCGGCTTTCGCCTCGGTGGCGACGCTGTTCTTTGCCTGGGGCTTCATCACCGTCACCGTTGATCCGCTGATCGCGGCCCTGAAGGCGATCTTCAGCCTGTCCTTTGCGGAAGTGATGCTGACGCAGTTCGCCTTCTTCATGGCGTATGGCGTGGTGTCGCTTCCCGCCGCGGCGCTCATCCGGCGCGTCGGCTACACCAACGCCATCGTCGTCGCGCTCGCCGTCATGATTGTTGGTTGTCTCATCGTGCCGCTCGCGACGCACTTTGAGACCTTTGCGATCGTGCTGGTGGCGTTGTTCGTGATCGCCTCGGGTATCACGATCCTGCAGGTCGCCGCGAATCCGCTGGCCGCGGCGCTCGGCCCACCCGCACGCTCGCACTTTCGCCTCACCCTGGTGCAGGCCTTCAATTCCCTGGGCACCGCGATCGCCCCGTACCTGGTCTCCTCGCTGCTGCTCGCCGGCGGCATCTTTGCGGTCACCGGGGCAGCGAGCGCCACGGTGCAACAGCGGGCCGAATCGCTGGGCCACATCGATCTCGCCTTCTTCATCATCGCGGCACTGATCGCGCTGCTGGCGGCCTTCATCTGGTCGGTGCGCGCGCGCCTGCAGGCGGCAGCCCCGCAGCTGTCCGAGGCCGAGGACACCTCCATCGCGGCGGCCCTGCGGTCACGCTGGGCGCTGCTCGGCGCGGCCGGCATCTTCCTGTACGTGGGCGCGGAAGTCTCGATCGGCAGCCTCATGACGAACTTCCTGCACCAGGCGGACGTCTTCGCGGTCTCGTTCGAGCAGGCGGGCAAGCTCGTGAGCCTCTACTGGCTGGGCGCGATGGTGGGGCGTTTCGTGGGCAGCGCGCTGCTCACGCGCGTGCGGGCCGGGTACTTGCTGGGGCTTGCCGCCGCGATCGCCGCCCTGTTGTGCCTGACCGTGCGCCTGACGCCGGGCGCCGGCGCCGGGGTGGCCGCGCTTGCCGTCGGGCTCGTCAATTCGATCATGTTCCCGGTGATCTTCACGCTCACCCTGGAGCGCTCGAGCGCCTCGCGCGCGGCGACCTCGGGACTGCTGTGCATGGCGATCGTGGGCGGTGCATTCCTGCCCCGGCTGTCCGGTTACATCGCCGATGTGACCAGCCTGCGTGCCGCCTACGCCGTACCGCTCATCGCCTACCTGTGTATCAGCGCCTTTGGATTTGCCGCCGCCCGCGCGCTGCCGGGTGCGCGGCAGTCGACCGCAACCCGCCTTGCGCACTGAGCGCGTCGCTGACTTCGGGGCACGGGAGGCTGCCGCGGGCGCCGCGTGGCAGCTGCACGGGCAGCTGCGCGCCTGGCTGGTCAATGCGGCTTATCCGCTGTGGGCGCGCGCAGGTTACGACCCGGTGCACCGCGGCTTCCACGAACGCCTGGCGAGCGATGGGCCCGTGGCGGGGGATGCGCGCCGCGCGCGCGTGCAGCTAAGACAGGTGTACGCGTTCGCCAACGCGCCCGCCCTGGGCTGGACGGGCGATCCGGTGCCGCTGGTCCGCGGCGGCCTCGAGTTCTTGTTCGCTCACTACCGCCGCGCGGATGGGCTGTTCCGCACCCTGTGCGCCTCGGACGGCACCGCGCTGGATGAGCGCGCGTTTCTCTATGACCAGGCGTTCGTGCTGCTGGCGCTGGCCGAGTCTCAGAAGGTCCTGGGCCCGCGCGCCGACCTCGTGGAGGAGGCGCGGGTGCTCATGGGGACGATCGAGCGGTTGCTCAAGGGCAGTGGCGCGGGTTTCGCATCCGGCCTGCCCGAGCGAGTGCCGCTGCTGTCCAACCCGCACATGCACCTGCTGGAGGCCGCGCTCGCCTGGCGTGAGATCAGTGCCGCGCCGGTGTGGGGCCGACTGGTCGAGGAGCTCGTGGGGCTGGCCTTGACGCGGCTGATCGATGCGCGCAACGGCGCGTTGCTCGAGCACTTTGGCGAAGACTGGCTGCCGCTGCCGGGCGCCGAGGGCCACATCGTCCAGCCCGGTCACCTGTTCGAGTGGGCGTGGCTGCTGCAGCGCTGCGGCAGCGAGCGCGCCGCCGCCGCCGCGCTGCGTCTGGTACGCCTTGCCGAGCGGCACGGCGTGCGCGGCGGGGTCGCCCTGAATGCACTGCTGGATGATTTCTCCGTGCACGACGCGCAGGCGCGCCTGTGGCCGCAGGCCGAGCGGCTGAAGGCGCTGGCGCGGCTGGCAGCCACCGACGGGGACTACTGGGCCGAGGTGGTGGGATCCGGCCGCACGCTGCAGCGTTATCTGGCCGTGCTGCCGGAGGGTCTCTGGTACGACACCCTGACGGTCAATGGCCGCTTCATCGCCGAGCCTTCCCCGGCAAGCACCCTGTACCACCTGGTCGCCGCCATCGTGCAGCTCGGCGGCGCGCTCGCGGCGGCAACGGGGAGTCCCGCGACGCGCTAGCGCCACCGCGCCCGGCGCGGGTTACGCTTCCACGCCCTGCGGGATCGCGTGCCCGGTGCGCGGCAGCAGCACTTTCAGGATCGGACCGGTCATGATCGTGGTCACGATCGCCATGATCACGAGCATGGTGAACACTTTGGGCGGGATGAAGCCCAGATCAAGGCCGATGTTGAGCACGATGAGCTCCATCAGCGCGCGGGTGTTCATGAGCGTCCCCAGTATCCAGCCGTGCAGATGGTCAAATCCGGTGAGGCGCGCGGCGCAATACACCGGCAGCACTTTGCCGAGGATCGCCGCGGCGAGCACGATGAGAAGCCACTGCACGTCGCCGCTGCCGGTGAGTCCGAGCACGTTGGTCCTGAGCCCGGTGAAGGTAAAGAACACCGGCAGGAAGAACACCAGCACGAACTGACCGACCTGGCGGTGCCAGGCGCTCACGAAGCTCGGATACTGGTGGAACAGCAGGCCGGCCGCGAAACCGCCGAAGATCGCGAAGATCCCGAGCCGGTAGGTGCAAATGCCCGTGACAAACATCAGGCAGATCACCGCGGCCATCAGGTTCGGCGGCAGACTGCCTTCGCGCAGCGGGTTCGCCGCCAGCAGCCGGCCGATCAGGGGCCGCAGGACGAACCACAGCACGAGGACGAAAACCAACAGTCCGGCAATCTGCAGCGCCAGCTGGGCTCCGGAGAAGCGGGCCATCGCGTAGGCGGACACGCCCGCGAGCATCACCCATCCGATCACATCGTTGAGGGCCGCCGCAGAGATGGCGACCACGCCCACCTCGGCGCGCGTGAGCCCGTACTCGCGCAGGATGCGCCCGAGGATCGGTACCGCCGTGATCGCCAGGCCCACGCCGCAGAACAGGCTGTAGACCACAGGATCGATGCCGGGGGCCAGCGCGGCTGCGGAGGCACGGCCGATGAATATGCCCAGCGCCAGCGGCACGCTGATCGAGGCCAACGTGACTGCGGCGACGGCGCGGCGGTTGCGACGGTTCCTGAGATGGGCAAACTCGAAATCCATGCCGATCTGGAACATCAGGAAGATCAGGCCGATCTGGCTGATGATGACGATGGGAGTCGAGGCATGCTCGCCGAAGAGGGCGTGCGAAGTCGCCGGCAGGAAATGCCCCAGCAGCGAGGGCCCGAGCATGAGCCCCGCCATGATCTCGCCGACGACGCCGGGTTGCCCGAGCCGGCGCAGGATTCTGTTGCCGATCCGCGCCGCGCCGATCATCACGATGACCTGCAGCAGGATCGCGAACAGCAGGTCCTCGGTCTGATGGACCGAGGCGTTCATGGCGCCGGCGGGGCGACTTCGGGGGGTACGGATCGGCTCCGCTGCAAGTCAGCGGCTGCCGCTGGCATAGGCGGCGCACTCCAGTTCCACGAGCGCGCCACGCGCCAGTCCGTTGGCACCGAGCGCACTGCGCGCGGGCAGGCGTTCGGGTTTGAAGTAGCTGACGTAGATCTTGTTGAAGTCTTCCCAGCGCGACATGTCGGAGAGCATCACGGTGCACTTGAAGACGTCGTCAAGGGTAAGGCCTCCCTGGCGCAGCGTCGCCTGCACGTTGCTCATGGTCTGTCGCACCTGATCGGCGAAGTCCGCCGGTAGTTTACCGTCGACACCGATGCCGATCTGACCGGAGAGGTACAGGATGTTGTCCACCCGGACCGCGGCCGAGAACGGCGCATTCGGCACATTCGACTTCAGGTACTGAGGGCCGTGTGCCGGGGGCGTGGCCGATGCCGTGCCACCGGCCGTGCTGAGCACGAGCGCGAGCGTGCCAAGGCAAGCCAGCCCGCGCCCCGCGGTTGCCCGCCGAGAATCAGCCGCTTCAGTAGTCATCGCAGGGTAACCTCCGCCTGCTCGTGGCAGGTCCGGTCAATTTCTATCAAGCGTCACGTCCAGGAGCGCGGCCCTGGCGGCACACGGGTGTCACAATTTGACGCACATCCCCCGGGCACGACAGTCTTCGACCAGCAGCGGAGCAAGCCTCCGCAAGACGCGCATGGACACTGAAGCGGATGTTACCTAAACCCACAAGAGAGCGAGGGAGTATGAGCGCGCGTCGGTTGCGGGGTACGGCGTCGGCGCACCCGGCCCGCAGGCATCTCGGGCCCGCGCACGCTCGTGAGCGCCGGTGAGAGTCCTGGTCCTGGGTGCCACGGGGTCGATCGGTGAGCCCGTCGCGCGCGAACTCGTCAGGGCGGGGCACCAGGTCTGGGGACTCGCGCGCTCGGGGGTCGCGGCGGACAGGCTGGCGAGCCTGGGAGCTGAGGCGGTTGCCGGCGATCTCCGCGCGCCCGCCGCCTGGCTCCATGCGTTGCCCGACATCGAGGCCGTCATTCACGCCGCCGGCACCTTTACGGACGACGAGGCGGAGATCGATCGGCGGCTGCTCGGGAGCCTGCTGCCGCACCTGAGTGCGCGCTCGCGCCCGGTGCGATTCATCTACACCGGCGGGTGCTGGCTGTACGGCATCAGTGGGCATTGCGCGCTCAACGAGGAGGCGCCGTTCGATCCGCTGGAACCCTATGCCTGGACGATCGCGCACCTCCGGCTCGTGTTGGGAGCGCCGGGTCTGGAGGCGATGGTGATCCACCCCGCCATGGTGTACGAAGCCTCCGGAGGCGTGTTCGCCCGCTTCCTGGCGGATGCGCGTGAGCGTGACGCCGTGCGTCTCGTGGGCGCTCCGCAGGTTAGCTGGCCTTTGGTGCACCGTGACGACCTTGCCGATCTCTACCGGCGCGTGCTCGAGGCGGGTGCGCCAGGCGAGAGTTATATCGGCGCGGCGATTGACGGGCTTGCCGTCAGGCGTATCGCGCAGGCGTTTGCGCGGCGCTTTGCCACGCCCAGCCTCGAGCCGGAGGTCATTTCGGCGGACGAGATTGCCGCAGAGCTCGGGTCCTGGGCCCGCGGCTACGCCCGCTCGCAGCACTTGAGCGGTGCCAAGGCCCGCAGGTATCTGGGCTGGGCGCCGGTGCACCTGGATCCGGAGAGTGAGATCGCAGCCATCCCTTGAGGTGGGCGGTCATTTGCGCGGCCAAGCCTGCGGCCGGACCCCGGGACGCCTCATCAGCTAGACTTGTCAGCTGTGTTGTCGGTCGGAGCACGGTCGTGCTCTTGAGGAGTGCTGGTGGCTAAGGTGGTTCATGGTGCGAGTCGTCGGTTACCGCGCGGGTCGCGCTGATGTCACCCGGTACGTCGCATGCATTGCTTACGGCCGCGATCATTGCGCTGATCGCGTGGCGGCTCTATGGGCGCATCCGCCGCACGATCGGGCGTCAGCACTTTTCCGCGCGGCGTCCGTGGTTTCTGGTGGTGTTCTTTCCCCTGCTCCTGTCCTTCATGGTGTTCGCGGTGCACCGCTATCCGCTCACCGAGGCCGCCCTTGCGGTCGGGGTCACGCTGGGTGTGGCGCTGGGACTTCTGGGGCTGCGCCTGACGCGCTTTGAGATCACGGGCGAGGGCATGTTCTACACCCCGAGTGCGCACCTGGGCATCGCCCTCTCGACACTGCTGGTGGGGAGAATTGTCTATCGTTTCCTGGTCAGCGGCGGAGCACCCTGGTCCAGTCCCGGGCAGCCTCCGGCCGCACCCACGCCCCTGACGATGCTCCTGCTCGGCACGCTCGCAGGGTATTACACCACCTATGCGTTTGGCCTGTTGCGCTGGGCCGCGCGCAGTCGCAGCGCGGCGGCGCCGGAGGTTGTTCCTAGAACCCCGTGATCACCTCACTACGTAGCTCACAGGGAGGGACTACGGGATGAAGGCCGTCCGGTCGCTGAGTTTCTTCATCGCCCTGGCACAGCTGGCCGCGGCGCAGGCGGCGGAAGCTCCGGCCACGGGACTTGCCGATTCGGCGGCGCTTCGCGCCACCGTGTACGGCACGCCCCCTCAGGACATAGCGGCGCTGCCGGCGAGCGTCCCCCTGCAGGAAATCAACGTGAAATTGCCGTGGGCGCGACCGCTGCCGGGGGTGCTGTGGTTCGACGGGCGCCTGCGCGTCTGGTTTTCGGCGCAGGACCAGGCCGCGCCGCTCGCGATCCTGATCGCCGGCACCGGTGCCGACGGCACTGCCTCGAACATGGCGACCCTACGCGCGGCGCTCTACGGGGCGGGCTATCACGTGCTGTCGCTGCCTTCGCCCACGTTTCCGCGCTTCATTGCCGCGGCCTCGAGTACCGGAGTGGCGGGCGATCTGTTGCAGGACGGTCGCGACCTGTACGCGACCATCCAGCAGATCCTCAAGCACCTGCCGGCCAAGGTCCGCATTACCGAAATCGACATCCTCGGCTATTCCTTGGGTGGGGCCAACGCCGCGGTCGTGAAGTCGCTCGATGCGACCGAGCACCGCCTGAACATCCACCGTGCGGTAATGATCAATCCCCCGGTGAGTCTGTTTGCCTCGATGAACCGGATCGACCGGCTGTTCGTTGAGAGTATCGGGTCCGACGAGGAGGGCATCGACCGCCTCTACCGACGACTGTACGCGCGGCTGGCGAACTTCTACCGCGCCACCGACGTGCTCCACATCGATAGCACCAACGTGCTGGCCGCGGCCGCGAGTGTGCTGCACACCGATGCGGACTTCTCGGCGGCAATCGCCCTGACGTTCCGCCTCGACCTGATGGACATGTTCTACCAGGGAGACTTACACGCTGGCACCGGCGTCGTGATCGACGCGCGGCATCCGCCTCAGCCGGGCGACCCGACCGAGCAGATTGCGCGGGTGTTGCGACTGAAGCCGTTTGCGGAGTACTTCGACAAGGTCTTCGTCCCTTACTACGCCACGCACCGCAGCGGCGCGACGCGTGAGTCACTGCAGGCCGACAATCGCCTGGAAGTCATCGGTAACGCGCTGCGCAGCGACCCGGACTACTACGCGCAAACCAACTCCGACGACCTGATTCTGGACCGCGACGAGCTGCAATGGCTGCGCTCGACGTTCGGCAGCAGGATCGTGGTCTACGATCACGGCGGCCATCTTGGCAACCTTGGCGAGCGCCGGCAGATCGCGGACATGCTGGACATGCTGGCCGGCCGCTGGGCCGGGGTGCCGCAGTGAGTGCCCCACGGCCCGTGGCTGCGGTACCCTTGCTGTGTGCGCTCGCGCTCATGGGCGGCTGCGCCAGCGCCGACTTCTCGATTCGTACGCTGCCCGCGGAGACGCCGGCCGCCGACAATGCCGCAGCCATCAAACGTGGGCAGGAATTGCAGGCCGCACGGGCGGCGATGACGACGCCCGCCGAGGGCCACGGTGCAACCGAGCCCGCGGGCATCGGGCCGCCGCTCACGCCGGCTGAGGTCCCGTCGCTGCAGACGTACGATCCCTGGGAACGCATGAACCGCTTCACCTATCGTTTCAACGCGCGCCTCGATGAGTCGTTCGTCCTGCCGGTCACCGATCAGTATCGTCGCCTCCCGAGCCCGCTTCGTACCGGCGCCCACAACTTCTTCGCAAACCTGCGGGAGATAATGAGCACGCTGAACTATGTTGCCCAGCTGCGTCCCGCCCCCGGGGTGCGCTCGCTGGGACGCTTCGTGATCAACAGCACCCTCGGGATCGGCGGGCTGTTCGACGTGGCCAAGGCAATGAAGATTCCCAGCGCTCCCACCGGCTTCGGTGCGACGCTGGCTCGCTGGGGGATGCACCCGGGCCCTTACTTCGTGATCCCGTTGCTCGGGCCAAACACCGTGCGCGACGGCGTGGGCTGGGGGGTGGACTTCGGCACCGGCTACATCATCAATGTCGCCAACCTCTACCAGGGCACCATTGGCTGGTATCTGCTGCCGGTCGGGCTGCTGGACCAGCGTGCCAGTGTCGACTATCGTTATTACGCCACCGGCTCGCCCTTTGAGTACGACAACATCCGCTTCCTGTACGTGCGCAAGACCCTGATAGAGGATGATGCCGTACGCATGTGGCATCGCCGCGGTAGCGCTGATGCCCAAACTCCAGCCGGCAAATGACATCACAGGAGCGGAGCGGGTGGGCCAGCGCACGGCGCGACTGCTGCGCCGCATTGCGATGATTCTCGCAACTCTCGTCATCATCTGCGTGGCGGCCTGGACGTCCATCGCGTTGTGGTTTCAGGCGTCCGGCGGGACCGGCTTGAAGGCGCTCTTCATCGTGGTCTGGGTCGCCTTCAGTTGCGCCGCGGTAGTTGGGTTACACCGCGGACACGCGCCGCTTGCGCTCCTGAGTTTCGCGATTGCCTTTGGCGTGGTGATGATCTGGTGGCACACCCTGGTGCCCTCGAACGCGCGTTTGTGGGCCGATGATGTCGCCCAGCAGACCTCAGGGCTCGTGCACGGGGATGTGGCCACCTTGTCAAACGTGCGCAATTTCGAGTGGCGCGGCGAGAGCGACTACACGGCGCGCTGGGAAACACGCAGCTACGACCTTGCGATGCTGCAGTCACTGGACCTCATTACCTCGTACTGGGGTTCGCCTGCGATAGCCCACCTGCTCATCTCGTTCGGCTTCACCGATGGCGAGCACGTAGTGTTCTCGGTAGAGATCCGGCGCGAAAAAGGTGAAGCATTTTCCGAAATCGGCGGCTTCTTCAAGGAATTCGAGCTGAGCGTCATCGCAGCGGACGAGCGCGACGTCATTCGCGTGCGCACCAACATCCGCGGTGAGGATGACTACCTCTATCACATCCGCCTACCCCGCGAGGACATCCGTTCCCTCTTCGCCGCTTATCTGGAGCAGGCAAACGGCTTGGTCGAGAAGCCGCGCTTCTACAACACCGTCACGGCCAATTGCACCACGCTCGTATTTCAAATGATGAGGCGCATCGTGGGCAAACTGCCGCTCAACTACCGGGTGCTGCTCTCTGGCTATCTGCCGGAATACGTCTACGCGGTCGGTGGACTGGATCCGCGCTACACGCTGGAGCAGCTGCGCGCGTTCGGCAGAATCACCGAGCGCGCCAAGCAAGCCGACCATAGCCCGCAATTCTCACAGGAGATACGGCGGGGCATTCCGCCGCTTGAGCTGCCGAGCGAGGCGCCCCACTAGCACGCGGCGCGCCACGCGAGCTTGCGGCGCTCACTGCCCGCTGAGAGCCGCGTCCGCAGCTAGCGTTCGTAGCGTATGAACGAGGTTCTGTGGGCCAGCGTGTCGTAAAGCGCGCGCCCGTCGGCGTTGAATTCCTGCGTCATCCAGTATACCGAGCCGGCGCGCGCGCGATCCGCCGCCGCGTACACCGCGTGAATCAGGGCCCGCCCGCTACCGAGCCCGCGAGAGCCGGGAGCGACGAACAGGTCTTCGAGATAACAGAGGTCGGCCAGCGACCAAGTCGAGGGGTGAAAAGTGAAATGCGCAAAGCCCACCAGCGTGCCATTGTGTTCCGCGACTAGGGCATGGGGCTGTGCCTGCTCGTCAACGAGCCGCGCGAAGGTGGCGGCGGTGACCTCTGGCGGCAGGTGCTGCCGATAGAAGCGCAGGTACTGCGCCCAAAGTGCTTCCCATTGGCGCCGGTCGGTGCGCCGCAAGGCTCTGATGGCAGGCGCTGACGTGCCGCTTGCCCGGCGCGGCTTCCCCGGTCGAGAGGACGTACGTGGCATAGGTGGCTGATCTTACCGCGCGCAATCGAGACGCTGAGGCGTGTTTCAGCGCGGCGCAGGACCCGGATACACTGATTAGTGACCTGGCACTGGCCAGCTGGAATCCTCGAGGTCTGGACCAATCATGTGCCGTGGCGTTCGCCTGCACCTGTGCAGCCTGCTGCTCGCGCTCTCGCCCCTGGCGTTGGCCCAGAATGCGGCGTCCGCGCAGGGCGAGGGCGTGGTGCCCTGGACGCTTGCGCTCGAGCAGCGACTACAGCCCTGGTGCCCGGCCGCCTGCGTATCCGAAGTGGCCTTCACGGCAAGCTACCGCAGCAACGACGACGTTCTAGTGTTCGTGGGTGCCCACCACGTGTTTACCCCGCAGAACAGCACCCTGCGGGCCGTGTCCGCCGGCTTCGCGCAAGCCTTCCCGGCAATCGTGATCGTCGAGGGGTCTCCAACCTCGATGGGCGCAAGCCCGCCACCCCTCGTGGACGAGGCCAACCGATATGGGACGCCGCAGGCAGATGAGTTCGCCAAGGGTGAAGCCATGTACGCGGCCTCACTGGCGCTCAGGCATGGTGTCCCGTTCGTGGGCGGCGAGCCAACACGGGAAGAGCAGCTGCAGGCCCTCGTACGCAAGGGCTACACGTCGACGGACGTCTACTTCGCGTACCTCGTTGGGGGCTTGTCGCAGTCGATACGCTCCGGGGCGATCACGGGGCCGGCCGATCCGCGGCTGACCGAAGCGTTTGCGAGCTCGGCGCAGTGGTTTGCCCGCCAGCTCAGTCTGCAGCCCATGACGCTTGCTGACTTTTCCGCCCGGTATCGAGCCATGTTCGGCGTCGATCTGACACGTGATGCGGATTTGACTCAGCGTTCCGAGCCCGGAACCTTATCGCCCGTGGCGCTGCTCAATCAGGCCGACATGTTCACCCGCGACCAACATCTGCTGGCCACCATCGAGGCACAGCTTGCACTTAAGAAGCGGGTGCTCGTCGTCTACGGGGGCAGCCACTGGACCACCTTGTCCGGTGCTCTCCAGAAGAGGCTGGGGAAGCCAACGATCCGGTCGTCGTTTCCCGAAGGACCCTGAGGCAGGGATCGGCAGGGACGCCGGGGTGGCGCAGAAATCCCAGGGCACAGTCTCGCGCCGTGGTCACGGCAGGGCGATGGGCGCGCCCGCGAGCGCCTTGGACCAGCTTGACAGCGCCGCACCCAACGGGGCAGGGCCCCGTTGGGTGCGTGGGTGGTTATGTCCCGGCAGAGGCTCTGCCTCTACCAGCAACGACTAGTAGTTGTAACGGTAGGTGTAGCCGAGCCTGATCTGATCAATGGAAGGAGAGCCGTGGCCGAGGTCGGCCCAGTTACGCTCCCAATACAGGCGCAGTGACGACGTATCCGACACATCCCAGCGCACGCCGAGACCGGCCTGATACGCGAAGCCGTCTACCGTTTTCGTTGACTGCACCGTCGTGCAGACATAGCCGTACCACGGATCCCACCAGCAGCCGGTGGACGGACGACCGTTCGGAACATTCGTATCGACGAAGGTGTAGCCAATGCCGGCGAGCGCAAACGGGCTGATCGGCCTGTCGAGGAGCGTGTACTGAAGATTGATACGGGGCGTGAAGGCCTGGTACGAGCCCGTGGCCTGTGTAATTCCACCGGTTTGAAGCACGAAGTTTGCGCGGTAGTCGACGTCGGCCCAATCCAGCCCAAACAAGACCTCGAGGTGTGTGCTGAAGCGGTAGCCGAAAGTCAGTGCCAGACCCCAGTCGGTGTTGGTATTGACCTTTGAGCCGCCATCGAAGTCGAGCGTGGTGGCGTTCTGGTACACCAGGTCGAATCCACCTTCCCAGCCCTGTCCGCTGCTGCCGTGGTTGGCGTATTGAGCGTGGGCCATTGTCGACAATGCCAGGGTCGCGGCGAGAATCGACAGTCGTCCAAGTACTGATCGAATCATGGTGGCGCTCGTTATGTTATGGGGGGGCTAGAACGAATCTACTCGAACTGTCGCGCTGCCGCATGATGGACCTTCGTCCTATATCCCCGGCTTGAGCGCTGCCACACGGCTGCGCCTGGGTCCGTCTCGGCGGCTCGAATTGGCCTGAGAGTGTTATGAAAATCAATCCCTTAGGCGTATCTTGCGTACACACGAGCGCGGCTAGGCTCCTCCGGAGTGTGTACGTTTCGCGCAACACCGGGGCTTCGCTTTCGTGATCCGGAACGGACCTGGGATCCCCGCCCCCTGATCGGGGCGGCTCGGTGCGAATTCGATCGGCAGGTGGATCCTGCAAATCTTAGAACGCACTCAGTCGCAGCACGGTCCAGAACGCCGCCACGCTGCCAATCGCATAGACCGGTACCTTCCAACGCCAGCCGCCCCGCGGCAGCGGCAGGCGCACAAGAGCCTCCATGACGAGGAGTACCGTGGCGATGAAGAACAACTGCCCGATCTCCACGCCTACGTTGAAGAAGAACAGGGCCAAGGGGATCGCGTTGGCGGGCAGGCCGATCTCGCTCAGTGCACCGGCGAATCCCAGGCCGTGCAGCAACCCGAAGACGAACGCCACTATCCACGGCGCACGCTGAGTCAACCCCGGCCGGCCGCTGCGCGTGTGAACGATCTCGACTGCGAGAAACAGGATGCTCAGCGCGATGCTCGCTTCCACTGGTGGTGGCGGCACGTGAACGAAGCCGAGCGTGGCGGCGGCGAGCGTGATGCTGTGTGCGACTGTGAACGCGGTGATGGTCCACAGCAGCCGCTGCGTGGCCCCGACGAGGATGACCAGCGCCAGAACGAACAACAGGTGGTCCGCGCCGGTGAGAATGTGGTCGATGCCGAGGGCCAGGTAGGTACGGACCACCTCCAGGGAGCCAGGCTCGGCCTCGAGCGTGAAGCTCGGTTCGGCCGCCGTCGCGCGCGCGACCTGGGTCGTGCCATCAAGACGCTGCACGCGAATCAACGCGTCAGTCAGTGTGAACTCAAGGCCGACGATGCTAACGCGGCCCCCTTCAAGGCCTCCAGGCCGTCGCACGCGCCACTGCTGCAGGAACGCATTGTTGGCATAAGTGGTGCGCAGCGGGCCGAGCCGGACGGTGCCCGCGGGAAACGCCACATCGAGCGCCAGTCGCAGACGTTCACCCTGCGCCGGCACCTTCCAGCTTACGTCGTAGGTCTGGCCGTCCAGTTGGCGCAGTTCCAGGTAGGCGGGGCGCGACTCGTGCGCCACGGCTTCGACCGCCGCGAAGGCCAACGCCAGGAGCAGCGGTGCCAGCGCAGTCCAGCGCCTGTTCATCGGCTGCCGGCCACCAGCTTGGCCGGCTCGGCCGATGCCGCTGGTAACTCGACCTTTATGTCATAGCGTCGGCGTAACTCGGCATAGAAACGCGCATTGGCGAGCTCGCGCTGCGCGTTCATCCACGCGCGCCGAACTTCGGCCTGAATGTCGGCAAGCCGCGGTGGCCCCGGTTCGTCGCGCCAGCGTAGCAACACCAAATGTGTGCCAAGACTGGAAGTGACGGGACCTTGCCATTGACCGGTTGCAGTTGTCTGCAGCGCCTTTTCGAAATCGGCGCCGAACAGTCGCGCCGTCTCGCCCGCGGGAAGGCGCTCGAAATGCGAGTCGAGCAGAAATGGATCGCCACCTTTTACCAGTGCCAGCGTCCTCGGGCGCGCGTCGCAGCGCGGCGAGCAAATGCTGCGCGTCCGCTTGCAGCCGACTGCCGTGCCGCTGCGGATCGAGAAACACCTGCGTGAAACTGTAGCCGCGCTCGGCCTGGAACTGTTGCGGATGCTGCGCGAGGAAATCGCGCAGCTGGGCCTGGGTCGGTTCGGGCACCGGATGAGTGTCCTCGGATACGAACTGCAGCTTCTGCGCCATGTGGCGGCGGACGATGACATCGTCTTCGTCCAGATGCAGGGCCATCGCTTCGCGATAGAGAATTTCCTCGCGCACCGCATCCTGCACCATGCCATCCAGTTCCTCGCGCGTCGGCAGTCGCCGGTGCAGGCCCGCGAAACCCGCCGCGAGCTGTTCGATGCGCCCTTCGGTGATGACGATCGTGTCCCGGCTGAAACTCGCGCGCCCGTGCAGCCAGCCATAGGCCAGGAACAGCCCGGTGCCGATCAGCAGGAACTGCAGCGCCGGTTCGCGCAGCCAGCGACGCATGGTTCGACTCGCTATTGGGCCGGCGGCGTGTACCAGATGGGCGACGTGTAGGCGCGTTCTTGCGTGAACATCGGGACCTCCTTGGGCATCTTCACGTGAAAGCGCTTCGCGTCGAACGCAGTCCAGCGCGGCGTCGGGATCTCAATCACCCGCACGTAGTAAAAGGCGCGTTCCTTCTGATCAAACTGCGGATCTTTCCAAACCGTGATCAGTTCGGTCGCGCCGATGCTGTTGGTGTAGCTGGCATCGGGCACATTGACGCTGTTACCGACGGGCGGCAGCTTGCCGTCGCCCCCGGCCTGGCGATTGTCCGACCAGGCGACATCGTAGATGTGCTCCTGCAACTCGCCTTTGGCGTCGAGCCAGCCCTTGATTACCTGCACGCGATCAAGGTTGGCGCCGATCGGATCCTTCATGGCGGCCACCAGGAAGGTCGGCGCGCTGGTCCCGGGTGCTGCCTTCAGGTCCGCGCCCATGGGTACCCCCTTGCCGTAGCCGGTCGCCGCGACGTCGCTGCCCTTGGCGTCCGCATCCGCGAAGTCCCAGCCGCCAAAGAAGCGCACCGTCATGCGTGGCCCGGTGGTCGCGTAGACCTCCTTGCGCTGCATGGCATCGAACAGCGCCTCGCGCGTATTCGCCGTCGCCCACACCGCGGCATACCCGGAGGCCCCTTGTTCCCAGCCCTGCACGACACCCAGCTTGGTCTTGATGAACGGGTGCTTGGTGCGATCCGCGCTCGGTTCGCTGGCCGAGGTCTTGCCCCAGTAGTTGTCCTCGTCCGCCGTGGAAAGCGCGGTGTGCGAATCCGTGCTGCCGATGAGCCCGAACTTGTAGGGGTTCACGCCGAGCTGGCTCTCCACCTTCAGGCCGTTCTTGAGCGCCGAGCGCGCATACTCGAATTCGAGCATGGCCGGCTTCTTCAGCGCGGTCAGGTCGAGATTGCCCTTGTCCCAGCGCTCGAAGTTCGCGAATTCGTCATTGGGCGAGAGGAAGGGGTCCGTCTCGCCGTCGCCCTTGATCTGGGTGACTTCGTAGATACGTTCGCGCTGCGCGCGCGTGCGCACGTACTCCAGATCGATCGGCTTGCCGGTGAACGACTCGATCAGCGGGAACATCATGCCGTTGCTGAGATTGCCGTTGTGCGCAATCGCCAGCACCTGGCCACCGGTCTTGGTTTCATAGTCGGCCATCCACTTCCACAGATCCCGCGGGTTGGAACTTCCGGGAGGGTAGTTCGTGAACGGTTCGACCTGGCGCGCCCTGTCGCCATTGTCGCGGAACAGGACATTGCGATGCAGGTTGTTGCCAGTGACCAGCGAGGTCCATTCGTAGCCGATGAAGGCGGTGAACTTACCCGGCTCGTTGGCGTCTTCGGCTGCCTGGATGATCGCCATCCAGGTGTCGCCGTAACCCTTGGTGCCAGGGTTGTATTGCAACGCTTTGGGAAACTTACCCTGCGCGAAGGAGGTCACAATCTCCATCATGGCCTGAGCCCCTTTGCCGGAGTTCATCAGGTCATACCAGTGCTTGGCCTCCGGCACCTGCAGAAGTTCCGGCTTGCCGGCGAGCAGGTCGGTGATCAGGCCCATCTGGTCGGAGTGATCCGTCACCACCAGAAAATCCAGAGGGCGGGCGAGCTTGGCCTTCTGGCCACTCGCGCCGGTCACCTCTTCGCCCTTGGCAAAACGATACGCGTCGGGCGGCAGCAGACGCGCCCCGGCGGCGCCGGCATCCAGCGAAAGGGCGGTATGCAGATGCGTGTCGCCAAAATAGGCGCGCGTGGGGTAGGGGGGCGCCGGCGCACGGGTGCTGGCAGTCGGGGCGGCGGGTGCACTCGGGGGCTCGGTTTTCGCACACGCCGCCAGGAGCATGACTCCGAGGGTGCCAGCGGCAGCAGCCGAAGTGGAAAGTCGGTTCATTACCTCTCCGATGCAAGCGGGTGAGACAGATGCTTACCGCGGCTCGTCGTGTGCGTTCGCCACGTGGTGTCGAAAGTAACCGATAAACGGCCGGGGAGTGCGCCTAGGTCTTTGCAAGTTACCACCGACGCCTCCGGTGTGGCCACCTGACAGTTGGAACGAAGCCGCTGCGCGGACAGGCGGCTTGCGGCGCTGCAGCGTAGCTACTTGCGGCGGTAGTATTCGCAGCGGCCGCTGTGCATCTGAATCGTGGTGCCGATCCATGCCCGCTCGGTTGGGGGACTTAACATTCGGGACGCAAAGGTGCCGTGCTGATGAGCGGTGACTCGCAAGACAAGGACCGCGCCAGACTCATCGATCGGCTCATGAGCCCTTATCACGGCGATGCACCCGGGGCTTCGGTGCTGGTCATCCGGGGTGGCGCGGTGGTGTGTCGGCGCGCGTATGGGCTTGCGGATTTGGAGGGGCACGTCGCAGCCACGCCCGCGACCAACTATCGGCTCGCCTCGATGACGAAGCAATTCACCGCCGCCGCCGTGCTCTTGCTCGACGAAGACGGACGCCTGTCACTCGATGATCGGATCCGAAAGTGGCTCCCCACGCTGCCCGCCGCGGTGGACCCGTGCACCATTCGACATCTTTTGACCCACGTCTCGGGGCTCATCGACTACGAGGAACTGATTCCGGCCGGACAGTCACGGCAGCTCCGCGATGACGATGTGCTGCGGCTGCTTGAATCGCAGGATCGAACCTATTTCACGCCTGGCGCGCGTTTTCGCTACAGCGACACCGGCTATTCGCTGCTGGCGCTGATAGTGGGCAGGGCCGCGCACGCGGACTTTGCAAGCTTCCTGCGTCGGCGCATTTTCCTCCCGCTGGGCATGCACGGGACGGTCGCCTACACGCCAGGCGTCTCGGTGATCCCCGCGCGCGCCTTCGGTTATACGAACCTTGGCGCGCGTTGGGCTCGAACCGATCAGAGTCTGACCAGCGCGGTGTTGGGAGATGGAGGGATCTACTCCTCGATCGATGACCTCGCCCGCTGGGACGCGGCCCTCTCTGACGCACGCCTGCTGCGCACCGAGTCACTTCGCCAGGCCTTTACGCCCGCCACTGCGAGCGACGATCCGAATGTTCGCTACGGCTGCGGATGGCGCATCACGGGGGAAACCGTGTGGCATTCCGGTGAGACGGTCGGCTTCCGCAGCGTCATCGTGCGCTATCCGCAGCGTGCCTTTACGGTGGTCCTCCTCACAAACCGCAATGCGCCCGAGCCCTATTCCACCGCACTTGCTATCGCGAAGCTGTACTTCGCAGACGCGGATCGCATCCGCGCCTCGCAGGTGGCGGTGGGGCCGGACCCGGGGGCGCACCCGCTGGCCTGAGGGCGCCCATGGCCGCAGCGCCCTCGGCCTGCGTGAAGACATAACCTATTGATTCTATGGCGCTCCCTACCGGATTCGAACCGGTGTACTAGCCTTGAGAGGGCTATGTCCTGGGCCTCTAGACGAAGGGAGCGGTGCTTCGGGGCCTGAAGCAAGAGCGCGGTATTATAGAGGGCCGCCCCGATTGCTCAAGCCGAAAGCCAACTAATTGAACCCGCCTCACGCGTCCGTTGCGACGCCCGCCGCCGCTCCCCGGATCATCCCGCGATCCGAGCACTCAGTATCCCGCTCCCAGATCTCGCCCAACGCCCTGCGCGTGCTCTATCGGCTGCGCGACGCGGGGTTCATGGGCTTTCTGGTGGGCGGCTGCGTCCGCGACTTGCTGATCGGGATCGAGCCGAAGGATTTTGACGTAGCCACCGACGCGTTGCCCGAGCAGGTCAAGAAGCTGTTCCGCAACTGCCGCCTGGTCGGGCGCCGCTTCCGGCTCGCGCACGTGTTTTTCGGGCGCGAGATCATCGAGGTCGCCACCTTCCGCGCCACCAGCGCCCCGTCTCAGGGGGACGAACCCTTGCCGCCGGCGGATGCGGAGGACGGCGAAGCCCCGGAGCTTGATGACGCGACGCTGGATGAGGAACTGAGCATCACCGTGGCCGGCACGGTGACGGAGCACAGCGCGGACCTCAGGTTCGATGCTTCGGGGCGAATCCTGCGCGACAACATCTACGGCACGATCGACGAGGACGTGTGGCGGCGCGACTTCACCGCCAACGCCCTTTACTACAACATCGCCGACTTCTCGATCTGGGACTACGTCAATGGCGCCGAGGACATCGCTGCCCGCACGCTGCGGCTCATCGGCGATCCCGAGACGCGCTTCCGCGAAGATCCGGTGCGCATGCTGCGCGCCGCACGCTTCGAGGCCAAGCTCGGCTTTGCGATCGATCCGGCCACCGCCGCCCTGATCGCGCCGCTGCGGGACCTGCTGGGTGGCGTGCCCCAGGCGCGGCTCTTCGATGAAACCCTGAAGCTCTTCCTCACCGGTCACGGTGCCCGCAGCTACGAGGTCCTGCGTCGCCGCGGACTCCTGGCGGCACTGCTGCCCAGCGTCGAGGCCTACTTTGTCAGCCATCCGCAAAGCCTGGTGGAGAAGCTGCTGCTGCAGGGCCTGAAGAACACCGATGCGCGGGTGCTGGCGGACAAGCCGGTGACGCCGACCTTCCTGTTCGCGCTCCTGTTGTATGGACCGATCGCCGGGATCATCGAGGCCACGCCCCCGCAGCGCTGGCACGAGATGGCGACCATTCTCGATGCCTGTGATCGTGCGATCCGCGAGGCGCAGACACGCATCGCCATACCCAAGCGCTTCTCGCTCGGCGTGCGCGAGATGTTCGCGCTGCAGCCACGCCTTGAGCATCCCCGTGGCCGGCGCGCCTTGCGGGTGCTGGAACATCCGCGCTTTCGTGCCGCCTACGACCTGCTGGTGCTGCGCGCGGAGTTCGGTCTCGCGCCGCAGGAGATGGCACAGTGGTGGACGCGCCTGCAGGAGGTGTCGGTCGAGGAACGCGGCCTCATGGCCGACGCGCTCGCCGGTGCGACGCATGCTCCACCCGGGCCGCGGCGCCGCACCCGCAGCCGCCGCCGCCGCTCCGGTCCTCCCCGGTCGGCCTGACCCGGCCCTATGCAGATCTGGCAGCCCGCTTACATCGGTGTGGGCAGCAACCTTGCCGATCCGGCACAGCAGGTGCGCGGAGCGTTCGAGCGCCTGGCGGATCTGCCGCGCACGCGGCGCGTTGCGGTATCCCCCCTTTATGGCTCACGCCCGTTAGGTCCGGTCGCGCAACCGGATTTCGTCAACGCTGCCGTGGGCCTGCTGACCCAACTCTCATCGGGCGAGCTTTTCGAGCAACTGCGGGCGCTCGAAACCGCCTTCGGCCGTCCGCGCGAGCGGCAGCGTTGGGGACCGCGGGTGCTCGACCTGGATCTGCTGTCGTACGCTCAGGAGCAGCGCGCCGACACCCACTTGACGCTGCCGCATCCCGGGATAGTGGCGCGCAACTTCGTTCTGTATCCTCTGGGTGACATCGCCCCTGACCTCGAGCTGCCCGGGCTCGGCCGCGTGACCGAGCTCAAGGGACGCGTCACGTCCGAGGGCTTGAGTCTGTTGTAACGACATGCCGAGCGAAGCGACCCACAAGTACATCGTCGTGGAAGGCCCGATAGGCGTCGGCAAGACCAGCCTCGCGCGCCGGCTGTGCACCAGCCTTGCGGCGCAGGCGGTATTCGAGCAGGCGGCGCAGAATCCGTTCCTGGAGCGCTTCTACCGCAACCCGCGCGCGGGTGCGCTGCCGACCCAGCTGTACTTTCTCCTGCAGCGCGCCCAGCAGCTCGCCGCACTGAAACAGGCCGACCTGTTTGCGCCAGTGCGGGTGGCGGACTACCTGCTCGAGAAGGATCGCCTGTTCGCGCGCGTGACGCTCGATGATGCGGAGTACGCCCTGTACGAGCAGCTGTACGCGAAGCTCGACATCCAGGCGCCCAAGCCGGACCTGGTCGTGTACCTGCAGGCGCCGGTGGACGTGCTGATCGAGCGCATCGCCAAGCGCGGGGTGGACTACGAGCAGTACATCGAACGGCAGTACCTTGAGCGCCTCAACGAGGCCTACGCACGCTTCTTCCACGAGTTCGAAGCCGCGCCGCTTCTGATCGTGAACGCCGCCTCCATCGACCCCATCGCCAACCAGCGCGACTACGACGAGCTGCTGGCGGCGATCAAGCGCATGAACCGCGGGCGCCTCTACTACAACCCGTTGCGCAGCCGCGCGATCTAGCTACACTCACGCCCATGTACACGCACCTGCAGCGGGATGTGAGCCGGCCGCCGGTTACGCTCGCAACCCTGGCGCGCATGAAGGCGGACGGCGAGAAGATCGCAAGCCTCACCTGCTACGACGCAAGTTTCGCAGTGCTGCTCGACACCGCGGACGTGGACGTGGTGCTCGTCGGTGACTCACTCGGCATGGTGATCCAGGGCTACGACACCACCGTGCCGGTCACCATGGACCAGATGGTGTATCACTCGGCCGCGGTGGCCCGCGGACTGCATCGCCCGTTCCTGATCACCGATCTGCCGTTCATGAGCTATCCGTCCAAGGACCTGGCACTGGCACACTCGGTGCGGCTGATGCAGGAGGGCGGCGCCCAGATGGTGAAGCTCGAATCCGGCGGCAAGCAGACCGAAATCGTCGAGTTCCTCACCGGGCATGACATCGCGGTGTGCGCCCACGTGGGGCTCAAGCCACAGTCGGTGCACAAGACCGGGGGCTTCCGCGTGCAGGGGCGCGAGCGCGACACCGCGGCACGGCTGCTGGAGGAGGCGCGCCAGCTGGAGGCGGCGGGCGCGGATATCGTGCTGCTGGAGTGCATCCCCTCCGGCCTGGGCAAACAGATTACCGCCGCGTTGCACGTGCCGGTCATCGGCATCGGCGCAGGTCCGGATACCGACGGACAGATTCTCGTGACCTACGACATGCTCGATATCACGACCGGGCGCAAGCCACGCTTCGTACGCAACTTCATGGACGGCGCGGCCAACAACCTCGAAGCCCTGCGGCGCTACGTGCGCGCGGTCAAAGAGGGCGAGTACCCGGCGCCGGAACACAGCTTCCAGTAGCGATGCAGACCGTTACCACCATCGCCGCCGTGCGCGAGCGCGTGCGCGGCTGGCATCGCGAAGGGCGCCGCGTCGTCTTCGTGCCCACCATGGGTAACCTGCACGCCGGGCACGTGAGCCTCATCGAGGCGGCGCGCGAGCGCGGCGAGTGTTTCGTCGCCAGCATCTTCGTGAACCCGATGCAGTTCGGGCCCAACGAGGATTTCGCGCACTACCCACGCACGCCGCGCGAGGACGAGCGCATGTTGGCGGCGGCCGGGTGCGATCTCATGTTCATGCCCGACGTGGCCGAGATCTACCCCCACGGTGCCGAACGGGCGACGCGCATCGAGGTGCCGGGCCTGTCCAGGATCCTCGAGGGCGAGTTCCGCCCCGGGCACTTCGAGGGCGTCAGCACCATCGTCGCCAAGCTGTTTCACATCGTGGAGCCTGATCTTGCGGTATTCGGCGAGAAGGACTTCCAGCAACTCACCGTCATCCGCCGCATGGTCGCCGATCTTTGCATGCCGGTGCAGATTGTGGCCGCACCGACGGTGCGCGATGCCGACGGCCTGGCGATGAGTTCGCGCAACCAGTACCTGACCAGCCAGGAGCGGGCGCTGGCGCCGGCGATCTACGCCACGCTCATGGCCGCCGGCAGGCGTCTGACGGGTGGCGACGCGGACTTTGCCAGCATCGAACGCGCCGGCTTCAGGGCGCTGGAGGACGGCGGTCTCAGGCCGGACTACTTTGCGGTACGCCTGGCCGCGGACCTGGGCTCCCCGACCGTGCAGGCGCGCGAACTCGTCGTACTCACCGCGGCGCGCTTGAGCCGCGCGCGGCTCATCGACAACATCAGGGTCACGCGCACCTAGCTGACGCGCTCGGCGGGGCGCAGGTGCTGCTGCCAGGCCCACTCCACGTGCTCGCGCACCAGCGCGGAGGGGTCTTCGCGTCGCGCCGCCAATGCGCTCAGGACTTGCGCCGAGGTGGGTGCATTGCCGAGCGCCACGGCGATGTTGCGCGACCAGCGTGCGTACCCGATGCGGTAGATGGCCGAGCCGCGCATCCGTTCATCAAACTCCTGCTCAGTCCAGGCGAACAGCGCCGGCAGCGAGGCGGCGTCCAGGCCATGGCGCACCTTGAAATCCGGGTGCGCGGCAGCCGCGGCAAACTTGTTCCACGGACACACCAGCTGACAATCGTCGCAGCCGTAGATGCGGTTGCCGAGGGGGCGTCGCAGCTCGAGCGGGATCGCGCTCGCGTGCTCGATGGTGAGATAGGAGATGCAGCGGCGGGCATCCAGACGCCACGGCGCGATGATCGCCCCGGTCGGACAGGCCGGCAGGCACGCCTGGCAGCTGCCGCAGTGGGCGCTGGCCGGTTCATCCTCCGGCAGCGGCAGGTCGGTCAGGATCTCGCCGAGGAAGAAATACGAGCCGGCGTCCCGCGCAATCAGATTGGTGTGCTTGCCGATCCACCCCAGACCGGCATCGCGCGCGTGCGCGCGCTCGAGCACGGGCGCGCTGTCCACGCACACCCGGTAGCCGAAGGGGCCGATGAGCTGCTGTATCGCCCGGGCGAGGTCGGCGAGTGCGCGTCGCAGGATCTTGTGGTAGTCGCGGCCGAGGGCGTAGCGCGACACGTAGCCGCGGCTGGCGTCGGCGAGCACGGCCTCGGCCGGGTGCGCCTCCGCCGGCCAGTAGTCCATGCGCGCGCTCACCACGCGCACGGTGCCGGGGGCGAGTTCCTCGGGCCGGCCGCGCATGCGTCCGTGGCGCTGCATGTAGTGCATTTCGCCGTGGAACCCGGCATCGAGCCACCGCAGCAGGTGCTGTTCGTCCTCGGGAATCTCGATGCGGGCGACGCCCAGTGCGTTGAATCCCAGGGCGCGGGCGTGCTCCTGGAACTGGCGCTTGAGCGAGGGCAAGTCGCTGGAGGAAACCTGCGTCATGGGATGGCCACGCCGGACAGTATAATGAGTGTCATGGCGTTGCCGGTTGCTCTGTATTCCACCGCTCAGGTGCGTGCGCTCGAGGCGTACGCCATCGAGTCATTGGGGGTTTCCGGGTACACGCTGATGAAGCGCGCCGGGGAGGCGGCGCTGCGCTACCTGCGTACGCGCTGGCCGATGTCGCACCGCATTGTGATCGTCTGCGGCAACGGCAACAACGGCGGTGACGGTTACGTGCTCGCCCGCTTCGCCCAGGCCGCCGGACTCACCGTGACCGTCTTGGCCGCGGCGGCGGTGGAACAGCTCAAGGGTGATGCCGCGCAGGCCTACGCGGACTTTCGCGCCAGCGGCGGGCTCGTGCGGCCCTTTGCCGCCGAGCACCTGACGGCCGGAGAGCTCATTGTCGATGCGTTGCTCGGCACCGGGCTGCGCGGCGGCGTGCGCACCGAGGCGGCCGCCGTCATCCGCGCCATGAACCACAGCGGTCGCCCGGTATTTGCGCTGGACCTGCCCTCGGGGCTCGATGGGGACTCGGGCTCGGTGCTCGGGGATGAGGCGATCCGTGCCGAGGCGACCGTAACCTTCGCGGGCCTGAAGACCGGACTGTTCGTGGGCGAAGGCCCGGAGTTCGCCGGCACGGTGTTCTGCGATGATCTTGAGATCTCCCCGGCACCCTCGGCGCAACCGGCGCCGCGCCTCACGCGCATCGTGGAAGCCGAGATTCAGGAGGCGCTGCCGCGCCGGCCGCGTTCCTCGAACAAGGGGGACTTCGGCAGGGTACTCATCGTCGGCGGGGGCAGTGGCATGCCGGGGGCCGCGCGCCTGGCGGGCGAGGCGTGCCTGCGGGTCGGGGCGGGACTGACGACGGTCGCCGTGGCCGCGGAGAACGTGGCGGCGATCGCCGCCGGCCGACCCGAGCTCATCTGCGTCGCGCTCACCGACGCGAGCGTGTTGGCCGAGGCGATCGGGCGCGCGGACGTCGTCGCCGTGGGGCCGGGGTTGGGTCGCTCGGCGTGGGCGCAGAGCGCGCTCGCCGTGGTGCTCGATTCCGGCAAGCCCCTGGTCGTGGACGCCGACGCGCTCAACCTGCTGGCAGAAGGCGGCACGGCCGGCGCTCGCGACGACTGGATCCTGACTCCGCATCCGGGGGAGGCGGGGCGGCTGCTCGGCGCGAGTGCGCAGGAGATCCAGCGCGACCGGCTGGGCGCCCTGGAGCGCCTCGTCGCGCGCTTCCACGGCACGGTCGTGCTCAAGGGCGCGGGCACGCTCGTCGGCGCACCGGGGCGCACGCCGGGGGTGTGCGAGCGGGGCAACCCCGGGATGGCGACCGCCGGCACCGGGGACGTCCTCACCGGCACCATCGCCGGCATCCTCGCGCAGTGTCACGACCATTGGGCAGCGGCGCGCGTAGGCGTGCTGGTGCACGCGCTGGCCGGGGATGCGGCCGCGCGCGCCGGCGAGCGCGGCGTGCTTGCGAGTGACCTCACGCGCGAGCTGCACCACTGCGTCAACCTCTGAAGCGGCGCGTGCATCAGGAGGCCCGCACGGAAGGGGAGACGGAGGCACTGGGGGCGCGACTGGCGCGCGCGCGCCCGCCGGGGCAGGCACTCGCCGTGATTTTCCTCAGCGGCGAACTCGGCGCGGGCAAGACGACCCTGGCGCGGGGCTTCCTGCGCGCCTGCGGTGTCGCGGGTGCGGTGCGCAGCCCGACTTACACGCTCGTCGAGCTCTACGCGCTGCACGGCCTCACCATCGTGCACGCTGATCTTTACCGGGTGCGCGACCCGGCAGAGCTGGACACTCTGGGTCTGCGCGACTGGGCCCAGCCGGGGCACCTGTGGCTCATCGAGTGGCCGGAGCAGGGGGCCGGACACCTTCCTGCGCCGGACCTGAGCATCCAGCTCACGATCGGCCGGCAGGCGCATGCGCTCGAGCTCGCCGCACATTCCGAGCTGGGCAGGCACTGGCTGCAGGACCTTCAGCGTGGCTGAAGCGTTCCGTCCCCGAAGGGCTCCCGCTCCCGTGCGCCTTGAAATGCACCCGCCAAAAACGTAGATTAAGTCCAACATAGTGCCGCGAACTCAATGATTAGAAAGGTCTTTTACGGGGGATGCGCCGGCGCTCTGGTCGGCCTGGGGGCGCTTGCGCCCCTGCACGCCGCGGAGTTGCGCGGCGTGCGTGTCGATGCGGACGGCGAGACGGCACAACTGATACTGGATCTGGACCAGACCGTGGCACCCAAGGTGTTCACCCTGGAGCACCCGGACCGCCTGGTGATCGACCTCCAGCACACGCATCGGGCCAGCGCCCTGCGCCCGCCGCTACCCTCGGGCGTCGTCACCGGCGTGCGCTTCGGCAGCCAGCCGGGCGGCACGCTGCGGGTGGTGGTGCAGCTGAACTCGGCGCTCGTGGCACGCACTGCGTGGAGCGGGAGCGCGCGGCACCGCCTGCTGCTCAGCCTGGGCACGAAGCCGGCGCTTGCGCCCGGGCCGGAGGATGCGCAGCCGGTGCGCGCGGTGCACGCCCCGGGCGAAGGGGACCGTGACGTCATCATCGCGGTGGACGCCGGGCACGGGGGCCAGGACCCGGGGGCGATCGGACACGGCGGCACGCGCGAGAAGGACGTGACGCTCGCCATTGCCCGGGCACTGGCGGAGCGACTCAACGCAGAGCCGGGCATGCACGCGGTGCTGACGCGCGACCGTGACGAGTTCCTGGAGCTGCGCGACCGCATCCACCGGGCGCGCGTGGCGCGCGCGGACATGTTTATTTCGGTGCACGCCGATTCCATCGCCGATCGCAGCATCTCGGGCGCCTCGGTGTACGTGCTGTCGGTGCACGGGGCTTCCAGCGAGGCGGCGCGCTGGCTGGCCGAGCGCGAGAATGCCGCCGACCTGATGGGCGGAGTGCGCCTGGATGACAAGGGCGCGCTCGCCCCTGTGCTCCTCGATGCCACCCAGAGCGAGATCATCGGGATGAGTGCGAGCGCCGCGGAGCGCGTGGTGAGCGCGCTGGAGAACGTGGGCGAGGTGCGCAAGGCCCAGGTACAGCACGCCGGCTTCGTGGTGCTCAAGTCCCCCGACATCCCCTCGATGCTGGTCGAGACGGCCTACATCTCCAATCCCGCCGAGGAGCGGCGCCTGCGCACCGCGAGCCAGCAGAGCCGGCTGGCCGATGCGATCGCCGCCGGCTTGCGCGGCTTCTTCACCCAGAACCCTCCCGATGGCACGCGCTTCAAGCAGCAGCGGCGCACGACGCTCGCCAGCGCCCAGGAATCCCTCGCCGCCGGCGCCTCGCCGTAGATTCACCCGCCACTGACCGCAGGCGCCGGGTTCGCCTGTAAACTTCACCGCCTGCATGGCTATCCGCGTACTTTCCGGCGAACTCGTCGATCAGATTGCTGCCGGGGAGGTAATCGAGCGCCCGGCCTCGGTCGTCAAGGAAATCGTCGAAAACAGCCTCGATGCCGGGGCGAGCCGCATCGAGATCGACATCGAGCGCGGTGGGATCGGACTGGTGCGGGTGCGCGATGACGGGCGCGGCATCAGTGCGGCGGAACTGTCGCTGGCGCTGGCGCGGCACGCCACCAGCAAGATCACCTGCCTTGAGGACCTCGAAGCGGTGAGCACGCTCGGGTTCCGCGGCGAAGCGCTGCCCTCGATCGGCTCGGTCTCCCGCCTGCGCATCGCCTCGCTGGATCACGCCTCGGGCCAGGCGGCGGAGATCACCTGCGAGGGCGGCAGCGTGAGTGCGGTGCGCCCTGCCGCACACCCGCGCGGCACCACGGTAGAGGTACGGGACCTGTTCTACAACGTGCCGGCGCGGCGCAAGTTCGTGCGCAGCGACGCCACCGAGCTTTCGCACATCGCCGCGCTCGCCGAACGTCTCGCGCTGTCGCGCTTTGACGTGAGCTTCAAACTGCGACACGGCAATCGTGTGCTGCTCGAGACGGCTGCGGCCGCTGCCGGTGCGGACGAGCTGGTGCGGCTTGAGCAGGTACTCGGGCGGGATTTCCCGGCCGCCGCGATCCCGGTGCGCCATGCCGCCGGCCCGGTGCTGCTCTCCGGCTGGGCGGGTCTGCCGACGCACTCGCGCGCCCAGGCGGACCAGCAGTTCTGGTTCGTGAACGGTCGCAGCGTCCGCGACCGCCTGCTCATGAACGCGGTGCGCCTCGCCTATCGCGACGTGCTCTACCACGGCCGCCACGCCACCTACGTGCTCTACCTGACCCTGGACCCGAAGCTGGTCGACGTCAACGCGCATCCGGCAAAGCTCGAGGTGCGCTTCCGCGACAGCCGGCAGATCCACGATTTTGTGTTTCGTGCGCTCGAGCGCGCGCTGGCAGAAACCAAGCCGGACCTCGCCGCGCCCGGCGCGCTGCGGCCCGGTGCCTTCGGCGGGGGCGGCCCGCGCGCCCCGTGGCCGTCTTCCGCAGCCTCCGCCCAGGCGCTGGCGCTGCCCGCACCATTGCTGGCGCGGCTGGACGGCGCGCACGCTGGGTGGAGCATCGCGGCAGCCGTCCGGGAGTCCGCCGCCGAGCCCCAGGCAAGCCTGCCGCACTCCCCGCAACCCCTCGGTACCGCGCTGGCGCAGCTGCACGGCGCCTACATCCTCGCCCAGACCGAGGAGGGCCTGGTGCTGGTTGACATGCATGCCGGTCACGAGCGGGTGCTGTATGAGAAGTTCAAGGCCGAAGGCGCCGCGGTGGGGATTGCCTCCCAACACCTGCTCGAACCGCTGGTGATCGAGGTGAAGGAACACGAACTCGGGCGCGTGCTGGAGGAGCGCGCGCAGTGGGAGTCGGCGGGGTTCGACGTCGGTGCCCTGGGCCCGACGCGTCTGGCGCTGCGCCGTGTACCGGCGGTGCTGAATCTGCGCGAGGTCCGCCAGGTCGTCGGCGCGCTGATCGCGGACCTGGCGCTCGACGTGAGCACCCACCACCTCGAGGGCGCCACCGACCGCTTCCTCGGCACGCTCGCCTGCCGCAGCGCGATCCATGCCAACCGCCGCCTGACGCTGGCGGAGATGGACACCCTGCTGCGGCAGATGGAAGCCACCGAGCGCGCCAACCAGTGCAACCATGGCCGCCCCACCTGGACGCGGCTGAGCCTGCAGCAGCTTGACCAGCTGTTCCTGCGGGGCCGCTGAGTGGCGGCGGCGGCCCGACAGCTGCCGGTGTTGGTGCTCACCGGGCCGACCGGCGCGGGCAAGACCGACTGGGCGCTGGCGCTCGCTCAGGAGGCCCCCGTGGAGATCGTCAGCGTCGACTCCGCGCAGGTCTACCGCGGCCTCGACATCGGAACCGCCAAGCCCGCCGTGACGCTGCGGGCGCGCATCCCGCACCACCTGGTGGACATCTGCGAGCCCACTGAAAGCTATTCCGCGGGCCGCTTCGTCGCCGACGCGCTGCGCTGCATCCGCGACATCCACGGGCGGCGGCGCGTGCCGCTGCTGGTGGGCGGCACCATGCTCTACCTGCGGGCGCTGCTGAAGGGGCTGGCGGTGCTGCCGGCGGCCGCGCCGGCACTGCGGGCGCGGCTGGATGAGCAGGCGGCCAGCCGCGGCTGGCCCGCCCTGCATGCGCAGCTGCAGCGCCTGGATCCGCAGGCCGCCGCGCGCATTGCCCCGGCTGACGGCCAACGCATTCAGCGCGCGCTCGAGGTGTGTGTGACGACCGGGCGGCCGTTATCGGAGCTGCAGCGCGCGACCGCGAGTCCCCTCGAGGGCTACCCGCTGCGCTACTGGACGCTCACCCCCCGGGACCGAGCCGCGCTGCACGCGCATCTGGCCCGCCGCTTCGGGCTGATGATGGAGGCGGGGTTCCTCGAGGAAGTGCGGGGGCTGCGCGCCCGCGGTGATCTCAGCGCCAACCATCCCGCCATGCGTGCGGTGGGTTACCGACAGCTGTGGAGGCATCTTGAGGGAGATTATGGCCTTACGGAAGCGATCAGCCGTGGGATTGCCGCGACGCGCCAACTGGCAAAACGCCAGCTGACGTGGATGCGCAGCGAGGGCTTGGGCGAGCCACTTGATGCGGACGGCGGCATGCCGGTGTCGTGGATCCGAGACACCTCGGCACAACTGGCCGCGCTTGGGCTTTGACGGAAGGTGCATGTTAAGATGCCCGACGTCGGTGCCGCACATTTTGTATGGCACATTTGCTTGCCGGATCGCGGGAACACGGAACGTTCGTGTGCGGTCCCATTTGTCTGTCGAACAACTCGAAGCGAAAAATAAGGAGAACACGATGGCCAAAGGCCAATCCCTGCAAGACCCCTTTCTGAATGCCTTGCGCAAGGAGCGGGTGCCGGTCTCGATCTACCTTGTCAATGGCATCAAGTTGCAAGGGCAGATTGATTCCTTTGACCAGTTCGTGGTGCTGCTGAAGAACAGCGTCAGCCAGATGGTGTACAAGCATGCGATCTCGACCGTCGTGCCGGCGCGCAACGTGCGCCTGACGGCCGAGGACGGCACGCCCGCGCCCGAGACACCCGCCGAGTAATGTCCCCCGTTACGGGAAACCTTAGTGTTCGAACGCCCACGGACTGGTGAGCGCGCCGTACTCGTGCGCCTGGGGCTGGGCGCCCCGGTGGACCCGGAGGACCTGCAGGAATTCAAGCAGCTGGCCATTTCCGCCGGCGCGCTGCCGGTTGCCACCGTCACCGGGCGGCGTGACCGGCCCGATCCGCGCTACTTCCTGGGCAGCGGCAAGGCCCAGGAACTGCGGGAAGTCGCGCATGCGCAGGCGGCCGAGGTCATTCTCATCGACCACGCCCTCTCGCCCAGCCAGGAGCGCAACCTCGAGAAGCTCATCGAGCGGCGCGTGCTGGACCGCAACGGCCTCATCCTCGACATCTTTGCGCAACGCGCGCGCAGCTTTGAGGGCAAGCTCGAAGTCGAACTTGCGCAGTTGAAGCACATCGCCAGCCGCCTGGTGCGCGGCTGGACGCACCTGGAGCGCCAAAAGGGCGGCATCGGGTTGCGCGGTCCGGGCGAGACGCAGCTGGAGAGCGATCGGCGCATCATCGGGCAGCGGGTGCGCGTACTCACCAAGCGCCTGGAGAAGATCCGCCAGCAACGCGAGACCGGGCGCCAGATGCGCGCCGAGATCCCGGTGCCCTCGCTCGCCCTGGTCGGCTACACCAACGCCGGCAAGTCCACGCTGTTTCGGGCGCTCACGGGCGCCGATGCCTATGTGGCCGATCAGCTGTTCGCCACGCTCGACCCGACCGTACGGCGACTGCAGCTGCCGGGCGGTACGCCGGTGGTGGCCGCCGACACCGTGGGCTTCATCCGCGATCTGCCGCACGAGCTGGTGGCCGCGTTCCAATCGACGCTGACCGAGGCACGCGCGGCGACCCTGCTGCTGCACGTGGTCGATGCCAGCAACCCGCGCCGCACCGAGCAGGTGGAGCAGGTCGACGCGGTGCTCGAGGAGATCGGCGCGCAGCACATACCGCAGCTTCTGGTCTACAACAAGATCGACCGCCTCGAGGCCGCGTCGCGCATCGAGCGCGACGCCAACGGCCGCGCGCTCGCGGTGTGGATCTCCGCGCAGCACGGCGTGGGACTGGATCTGCTGGTCACGGCGGTCGCCGAGCGCCTGGCGCGCTTTGCCAGGCGGGCGCGGCTGCGCGTGCCGGCGAGCGCCGGCGCGCTGCGCTCCCGCCTGTACGCGGCGCAGGCCGTGCGCGGCGAGACTTCAGCCGACGACGGCTCGATCGAGCTCGCCGTTGAATTGCCCGACCTGGAACTGCTGGCGCTCGCCCGCACCACCGGCGTGCAGATTCTGGAGGTACAGGGTGCGGACACGCCTTGTGCCCCCGCGGACCTCTACCTACAATCGTCCGCCGTTCTGAGCGTCGCCAAGTAGCGCTGATCGCGCATATCTCTTATGGCCTGGAATCAACCAAATGGTGGTCAGAACAGCCCGTGGGGCCGTCGCCCCGGGCAGGGCGGGCCGGAACTCGACGAGCGCTTAAAGAGCTGGCAGCGCAAGCTCGAGTCGCTGCTGCGTCCCGGAGGCGGCAACGGCGGCTCGCTCTCCATTTTCCTGCCGCTGTTCATCGTGGTGGTGTGGCTCGTGAGCGGCGTCTACCAGGTGAGACAGGCCGAGCGCGGCGTGGTGCAGCGCTTCGGTAAGCTGGTGGAGGTGCAGCCCCCGGGCCTGCACTACCGCCTGCCGTGGCCGATCGAGCGCGTCACCAAGGTTAACGTCGTGTACGTGAATGCGAGCGACTTCAACTCGCGCGTGCTCACCTCGGATGTGAATCTCGTCGACCTGCACTTTGCGGTGCAGTATCAGTTCTCTGATCCGGTGAAGAAGCTCTTCAGCATGAAGGATCCGGAGACCACGCTGAGCGAGGTGAGCGAGAGCGCCATCCGCGAGATCGTGGGACGCAGCACGCTCTATGACGTGCAGTTCGGCAGCACGCGCCCGGAGATCACCCGCCGCACCAAGGAGCTGATCCAGCACACGCTCGATTACTACAACTCCGGCATCACGGTCACCACGGTCAACCTCAAGGACGTGCAGGTGCCGGATGCGGTGATCCCCTCGCGCAACGACGCCAACAAGGCCCAGGCCGACAAGGAACGCTTCATCCTCGAGGCCGAGGCCTACGCCAACAGCATCCTGCCCGTGGCACAGGGCACCGCCTCGCGCATGCAGCAGGACGCCGAGGCCTACAAGGCGCAGGTGGTGGCGGTCGCCGAGGGCCAGACGGCGCGCTTCTCGCAGCTCGAGGGCGCCTACGCGCAGGCGCCGGAGGTGACGCGGCGCCGGCTGTACATCGATACGCTCGAGAGCGTGCTCGGGCGCGCGCACAAGGTGCTGATCGACGGCAAGGCCGGCAGCAACATGATCTACCTGCCGATCGACAAGCTCTTGGAGAAGAGCAATGCGCAGGCGGGCGAACCCCAGAGCGCCGAGCAGGCCGCCGCGGCCGCCAACGCGGGCGCGAAGGAGGCCGACCAGGTGACGGTCGAGGCGCGCGGGCGGGGAGAACGCTGATGAACGCCCGCCACGTCCCGGTATTCATCGGGCTACTCGCGCTGCTGATCGTCGCGGGCACCTCCATGTTCACCGTAAGCGCCACCCAGTACGCCATCCGCAAGGAGTTCGGCGCCATCGTGGGCACGCGCTACGAGCCCGGGCTGCACTTCAAGTGGCCCTGGGATACGGTGACCAAGTTCGACAGCCGCATTCTCTCGCAGTCCTACACCGGTGAGACCTTCCTCACCAACGACGGGCGCGGCCTGATCGTGGACTTCTACATCAAGTGGAAGGTGAAAGACCCGTCGCTGTTCTTCACCACCACGGGCGGCGATGAGGGCATCGCCGGCGAGCGGCTCTCCGAGATCGTCAAGGACGGCATCAAGACCGTCGTCGCGCAGCGCACGCTGCAGCAGATCGTCTCCAGCGAGCGCGCTGCGGTGACCGGGGAGATGCTCGGCCAGGCGAGCGTCAAGGCCGCGGGTCTGGGCGCCAACCTCATCGACGTGCGCGTGCAGCGCATCGACCTGCCCGAGGACGTGGCGGCACGGATCTACGAGAGCATGAAGCAGAGCTTCGTCAAGATCGCCAACAGCACGCGCGCGGAAGGGCAGAAGGAGAGCGCCACCATCCGCTCCTCGGCCGAGCGCCAGCGCACGGTCATCATCGCTGGCGCCGAGCGCGACGCGCTGCGTATCCGTGGCGAGGGTGACGCGGTGGCGGCACAGACGTACGCGCGTGCCTATTCCAAGGACCCTGACTTCTACGCCTTCTACCGCAGCATGCAGGCCTACGAGCGCTCCCTCGGCAAGGACGGGGACCTGCTGGTGGTGACACCCGATGGTGAATTCTTCAAGTACCTGAAGGACGCGGCTGCGCCCAAATCGCCCGCCCCGCGGCGCTAAGCGCGTCCCAGCCGCGCATGCCGATCAACCTGAATGACCTGCTGGCCGCGCTCGGGCTGTTTCTGGTGATGGAAGGCATCGCCCCGTTCCTGAACCCCCAGGGCGTCAAGCGGGCGCTGGCGCGCCTGCTCGAGGTGCACGACCGCGAGTTGCGCATAGCAGGGCTCGGCAGCATGCTGGTCGGTGTGATCATCCTGTTTCTCGTGCGCTAGGGGATTCAAGAAGAGCATGGGCAGGTTCGTCGTCATCATCGGCACGCAGTGGGGCGATGAGGGCAAGGGCAAGGTCGTCGACCTTCTGACCAAGCGCGCCGCCGCCGTCGCCCGTTTCCAGGGCGGTCACAACGCCGGCCACACGCTCGTCATCGGCGGCAAGAAGACCATCCTGTCGCTCATCCCGTCCGGGATACTGCGCGAGCAGGTGCGCTGCTACATCGGCAACGGCGTGGTGCTGTCACTCGAGGCGCTGCTCAGCGAGAGCCGCATGTTGATGGAGCAGGGCGTGCCGGTATTCGAGCGGCTGCGACTCTCGCCGTACTGCCCGCTGATCCTGCCCTCGCATGTGCTCTTGGATCAGGCGCGCGAGCGCGCCCGCGGCCTGAACGCGATCGGCACCACCGGACGCGGCATCGGCCCCGCGTACGAGGACAAGGTGGCGCGGCGCGCGGTACGGGTGGCCGACCTGTTCCAGCGCGACCGCTTCGCCGCCAAGCTCGGCGAGGTGCTGGACTTTCACAACTTCGTGCTGCAGAACTACTACCGCGCACCGACGGTGGACTTCCAGAAGACCCTCGAGGCGCAGCTGTCGATGGCGGAGCAGATCGCCCCGCTGGTGACCGACGTGACGCTGGCGCTGCATCAGCTGCGGGCCACCGACGCCAACGTGCTGTTCGAGGGCGCCCAGGGCGCGATGCTCGATGTCGACCATGGCACCTACCCCTTCGTCACCTCATCGAACACGACCGCCGGCTTCGCGGGCACCGGCACGGGGCTGGGTCCGCGCGCCTTCGACGCCGTGCTTGGTATCGTCAAGGCCTATACCACGCGCGTCGGCGCGGGTCCCTTTCCCACGGAGCTCTTCGACGAGTACGGTGAACACCTGTCGCGCGTGGGTCATGAGTTCGGCTCGGTCACCGGCCGGCGGCGTCGCTGCGGGTGGTTCGATTCGGTGGCCCTGCGGCGCTCGATTGTCAATTCGAGCGTCTCGGGCCTGTGCATTACCAAGCTCGACGTGCTCGATGGCCTCGACACCATTCGCATCTGCGTCGGCTACCGCATCAACGGGGTCGTGACGCCGGAACCGCCCATGAGCGTCGAGGGCTACGCCGAAGTGCAGCCGGTCTACGAGGAGCTGCCCGGCTGGCGCGAGTCGACGGTCGGCATCACCGCCTATGAGGCGTTGCCGGCGAACGCGCGCGCCTACCTCGAGCGCCTGGCGCGCCTGGTCGACGTACCGGTCGACATGATCTCAACGGGCCCCGACCGCGAGCAGACCATCGTGCTGCAGCACCCGTTCGGAGCTTGACCTGACGCCGGCGGATCCCGCGCGCTCCGGCTGGGCGGTGCGCCTTGTGCTGGCGCTCGTCATTCTAGGCAGCTGCCTGCTGGTCGCCGGCAGCTGGCGCATCTACTCCAACACCTGGGACGAGCCGGAGCACCTCGCCGCCGGTGTCGAACTGCTCGACAAGGGACACTACGAGTACGACACCGAGCATCCGCCGCTCGCCCGTGTGCTGCTGGCGATCGGGCCCTACCTCGCCGGGGCGCGCTCCTACGGCACACCGCCGCCGGATGGCACGCAGGAGGGCAAGGACATCCTCTACTCCGACGGGCACTACGAGCGTTACCTGACCCTCGCCCGTGCCGGCACGCTGCCATTCCTGGTGCTGCTGTTCCTTGCCACCTGGTTGTGGGCGCACCGGCTGTTCGAGTCACAGGCGGCGGCACTGCTGGCCGTAGCGTTCCTCGCCTCCGTGCCCCCGATCCTGGGGCACGCGGGACTCGCGACGCTCGACGTTGCCGCGGCCGGCACCGCGATGCTCGCGCTGTATTCGCTCGAGAACTGGCTCAAGTCCGGGCGCTGGGAAGAGGCGGTGCTGTTCGGCTTCACCTCCGGGATCGCCGTGGCGACCAAGTTCTCCGCGGTGCCCTTCATCGCGCTGTCGCTGGCGAGCCTTGGCCTGGTGCAGGCCCTCAACAGCTGGCGCATCACCTGGGGCACACATGAGCGCCATCCCTGGCGCGTGGCGCGCTCGCGCGCCGCCGGGGTGATGCTGGCAGGCCTTGCCGCCCTGGTGCCGCTGCTCGCCATGTACGCCGTGCGCTCGCCCGACGTCTCGGGCGTGGAAGTGCGCTACGACTGGGCGGTCAACTACCTGCTGACGCGCGAGGGCCTCGATCACCTGCTCGGCACCTGGCTCTCGTACGGTTGGCTGTCGCACGTGTGGTTGCCGCGCGAGCTCACTGACCTGTTCAACGGGATCATCGCCGTGAAGGCGCACAACGATGCCGGCCACCGCTCGTACCTGCTGGGCCAGGTGAGCAATGATGGCTGGTGGTACTTCTACTTCGTGACACTCGCGGTCAAGACGCCCCTGCCGCTGCTCGTGGCGGGCCCGGTGGGACTCGTGTGGCTGGCGCGCAATGGCTGGCGCGAGCGCAACGGCTGGGCGCTTGCGCCGGCGGTGCTGGTATTCGCGATCCTCGCGTTCGCCAGCGTCTTCAGCCGCATCAACATCGGCATCCGCCACGTGCTCATCCTCTATCCCTTCCTTGCCCTTGGCGCCGCCTACGTGACGCTGCGTGCCTGGCAGGCGGGCGCCGCGCTCGCTGACCGGCGGGCCCGCCTCGCCGGCCGCGCCCTGTTGTTCGCTCTGGTGCTGTGGCAGTTGAGTACGCTGTGGCGCGCCTATCCCGACTACCTGCCGTACTTCAACGAGACGGTGAGGGTGCCGCGCCGGGTGCTGGTCGACAGCGACCTGGACTGGGGCCAGGACCTGAAGCGCCTTGAGATCCGCGCCAACGCGCTGCAAGTGCCGAAGCTGTACCTCGCCTACCTCGGGACGGCCGATCTCGCACGCGAGCCGCTTCCCCCGCTCGAGCTGCTCAAGGCTCGCCAGCAGGTGAGCGGCTGGGTGGCGATCTCCGATCTCGCCCGCACCCGCAGGGCAGGCGACTACGCGTGGCTGGATGGGTACCGGCCGGTGGAGCGCATCGGCAAGACCATCGACCTCTACTACATTCCCTAAGACCTCTAGGTCGCAGGCGCCCCCGTCGCGGCCCGCAGGCGCGAGATGCGCACCAGCGGCGGCGGGTGCGAATAGTAGAAGGCGGCGTACACCGGATCCGGGGTCAGCGTACTGGCATTGTCCCGGTGCAGTTTCACGAGCGCGGTGGCCAGTTCCGCGGGGCTCGCATAACGGCTTGCAAACTCATCCGCCTCAAATTCATGGCGGCGCGACCACAGCGAGGCCAGCGGCGTGATGAAGAACATGAACGCGGGTACCACGAGCATGAAGAGCAGCAGCGCCGCGTGCGTCGAGGGCAGCGGCACGCCGAGTGCCCGGTAGAAACCGGGCTGGGCGGTGAGCCAGCCGAGCAGCGCCAGCCCGGCAAGACTGGCCGCCATTGAGAGCAGCAGCCGCTTGCGCACGTGCTTCAGGCGGAAATGCCCCAATTCATGGGCGAGCACCGCTTCCACCTCCGGGTGTGCCAGGCGCTCCAGCAGCGTGTCAAAGAAGACGATGCGCTTGTGCCGGCCGATGCCGGTAAAATAGGCATTCCCGTGGCTCGAGCGGCGCGAGTTGTCGACCACGAATACGCCCTTGGACGCAAAGCCGCAGCGCCGCAGCAGCGACTCGATCCGCTCCCTGAGCGGCTGGTCCTTCAGGGGCGAGAAGCGGTTGAAGAGCGGCGCGAAGAACGCCGGCCACGCCCACGCCATGACCAGCATGACACCGAGCCACAGGGCCCACGCCCATAGCCACCACAGCCGCCCCGCCCGCTCCATCAGCACGAGTGTGGCGAGCACCAGCGGGCCACCCAGCAGGACGCTCAGCGCGAGCCCCTTGGCAAGATCGGCGAGGTACAGCGCCGGGGTGATGCGATTGAAGCCGAAGCGGGCTTCCAGCCGGAAAGTGCGCCAAAGGGAGAAGGGCAGGTTCACCACCTGCATCAGCAGGGCGACCGTGGCGATGACGGCCAGGCCCAGCCACGGCTGGGAGAGCGGGCTGTGGCGCCACAGCGCGTCGATCGCGGCGATGCCGCCACCCACGGTGAGCGCGAGCACCAGGGCGGCATCCACGATGGTGCCGCAGCGACCGAGGCGCGCCTTGGCAATGGTGTAGTCGGCCGCCTTGCGGTGATCCTGTGCTGAGACGCTGTCCGCAAACGGCGCTGGCACCCGATCGCGGTGCTGGATGACGGCCCCCATCTGCCGCCCGGACAGCCACAGCTCCATGAGCGTTCCGGCAACAAGGGCGATGAGAAACAGCGGTGTTAGCCAGGCCATGGTGCAGTCTACTACGGGCCACGGGAGTCGCCGGCCGGGGCCTCCGGGTCGCGGTGCTTGCCCCCGCCTCAGCTGCGCGGGCTGTTCCGCCCGCGGGCGGCGCGTACGGCTGCGGGGCGCACGCCCGCCGCACGCGGTCGGGCCGCACGCGCCAGCGACGCCGGGCGGTGCGCGGGTGCGAGCTGCCACAACAGCAACCGCGCCGCCGACTCGAACTTCGTGCTCTCACCGGAGGCGCGCGCCACGAGCATGGCCCCCTCCAGCGCGCTCACCAGCATGCTGGCGGCCTCGCTGGCCGGCACGCGCAGCACGAAGCAGCCCTCGCGTTCACCACGCTCGAGCAGCGCGGCCAGCCAGCGCTCGTTGAGCGCGAAGAAGGCGCGCAGCGCGTGCTGCATGGGCTCGGGCAAGGTGCCAAATTCCGCCGCCAGCATGCCGCACAGGCACATGCGCTCATCCGCCAATACCTTCGCGTAGATCTGCACGTAGGCACGCAGCTGCAGCTGCGGCTCGTGCAGGTCCTGCATGATGTGCTGCAGCGCACGCTCGAAGGCGCTGCTGTAGCGCTCGATGAGCGTACGGCCCAGAGCCGCCTTGGTGGCGAAGTGATAGTGCAGGCTCGCCTTGGTGATACCGACCTCGGCGGCGATATCAGCGTAGCTGAAGCCGTTGAAGCCGCGGGTCTGCACCAGCCGCTCGGCGACCTCCAGGATACGAGTCGTGGTGGGCTGCGCCACGGGGGACTTGGGTGAGGTCATTCGGCAGCAAGCATAGCAGGCCGCTCTTGTGTATACCTACTAGTTGGTAGACACTCGGGCTGCGGCGGCGCAATTTCCCCGCTGCCTGGGAGCCCCTCATGCAAACCACCGAGCACAAGACGTTCTCCAAACCCGACGAGACGCGCGAATTTCCCCGCGGGCGAGCGGAAATCGTAAAGATAGGCGCAGGGGAGGTGGGGCGACTCGTCTTCCAGCCCGGCTGGCGATGGTCGAATGACCTGCGGCCGATTGCCCGCACGCAAAGCTGCACCGCCCCGCATTTTCAGTACCACGTGAGCGGAAAACTCGGCATCCGCATGGACGACGGCACCGAGTTCATCGCCGGCCCCGGGGACGTAACTTGCCTGCCGAGCGGTCACGACGCGTGGGTCGTGGGCGACGAGCCGGTGGTCGTCGTCGACTGGTTCGGCGCGAGCAACTACGCCAAGGCCTAGAGCTGCGCGCCGCGGCGCAGCCTGCGTCTCCCGCGCTACGCGGGCACGGGCGCCGGGCTGCGCCGATCGTTCACCCACAGGCCAACCGTGCACAGGAACGCCGCGAGGCTCAGGATGCCGAAGAACCACAGCATCGGCGTGTAGCCGGCGGGATTGGTGGCGCTCGCCCCGCTGACATCGTTAATGCGCCCGACGGCGATGTTGACCACGAACAGGCCGGCGTTCTGCATCGCCGTCATCAGACCGTAGGCCGTGCCAAGCTGGTCGGGCGCCGCGTAGCGCGGCACGCTCGGCCAGAGCACGGCCGGCAGGAATGAGAAGCTCAGGCCGAGCAACGCGGTGGAGATGCCCACGCCCTCTGACATCACTCCCAGGACCACGAAGCTCAGCGGCAACAGCACCGAGCCGGCAGAGAGCAGCAGGGCGTTGCGGCCGGTGCGATCCAGCAGCAGTCCGAAGACGGGCGTGGCGAATACGGTCATCAGGAACACGTAGCTGTTGAGCGTGCCGGCCTGCTCGAGCGTAAAACCACGCGCCTCCTGCAGGTATTTGATGGCGAAGGTACTGCGGAACGGGAAGATGACGCTGTAGAAGGTGACGCACGTGCCAACCAACAGCCAGTAACTGGCCGGGAAGCGCAGCAGATGCCCCCAGTTGAAACGGTCCGCGGGCGGTGGCAGCGCGAGTGTGCCGCGCACGGACTCGCGCTGGTCGAGCCTGAAGTAGAGCAGCGCGCCGACCAGGGAAACCCCCGCAAAGCCCACCGCGAGCCACATGGGGGGCTGCCAGCCCCTCTCATAGAGGCCGCTCGCGAACGAGGTCGAGCGGTCGGCGAGGTAGGAACCGAAACGGGCCAGGCTCAGGTTGATGGCGAGCAGCAACGCAAAGTAGCGCCCGGTGAACCACTGCGCGAGCGCGACCAGAGTTGCCACCACGAGCGTCTCGGCCCCGATGCCGAACACGAGCCGGCCGACTGCCATGACGGGAAAATGCTCGCCGCACGCGGTGATGATCGCGCCGACGAGGCAGATCGCGGTCGTCGCTACGGTCATCACGCGCGCGCCGAAACGGTCCACGAACACCCCGCCCAACGCGACGAGGAAGATATTCGGCAGGCTGTAGATGGCGTTCAGCGTGCCGATCTGCGTGTCGCTGAAGTGCAGCTGCCGGCTCAACAGCTCAGCCACCGGCGCGATGGCGTCGTAGACGTAGTAGTTTCCGAGCAGGGCGAGGGCGGCGCCAAGAAACATCAATCCCTGCGCTGCCAAGGACGGTGTTCGGCGAGCGCCAATCGCGACGGCACTCATCCTGAGGCAGCCCGCGGTTGCAGCAGCTCGCTACGGTTGCCGAACGCAAAGATGAACATGCGCCTGTAGTCCTTAAATTCGTCGTCGTCGCAGCATTCGTAGCCCGCAGTGCGCAAACGCTCCGCGAGCGCATCAAGCTCAGCGCCCACGAAGGCGGGGCGCGCCTTGCGTGCCGGGCGGAAGTCCGCCGACGCGGGATGCACCCCGAGCGCGCCGCGCTCGAACCAGCAGCCGCCGGACTCACCCGGCTCTTGGGTCGTTGGATTGTACTGAAAGGCTCCATGCGCAGCGGCCGATTTTCGTTCACCGGCGCTGTGGCACTACACCTATGCCACCTACCGTTTTGAAGGGACCCGGACCGGGGGCGCCGTTTGGTAGAGCCACGGCGCCTGCGGGGCGCCGCGCCCTTTGCTGGGCAACGACCGGTTGCCCGTGGCGCTCGGGCCGTGACCCAGGACGGATATCCGGGGCAGGCGTGCGCCGGTGGGTGCGCCCCGCGCCGCTTAGGCAGTCGTTGCCGCGACGGGCATCAGCATGACCGGCAGCGCCTCCTCGGGCATGCCGCCGATGCTCACCGCGGTACGCGAGGTGAAGTTGAAAGTCATCAGCGCGATGAGCATGGAGGCGATCTGGGCGCCGGAGAATTCGCGCCTCAGGGCGGCGGCCAGTTCCGGCTCCACCCGCGCGGGAAATCCCAGATACGCATCGGCGAGCGCGATGGCGAGTTTTTCGCGCGCCGACAGTGCGCTGCGCTCGTAGTTGTCATCAATCATGGCCGCACGCGCTTCCGTGAGTCCGTCGTCACGCGCCACCTGGTAGCGCACCGCCTTGCAATAAACGCAGTTGACCGTGCGCGCGTTGCGCAGCCGGATCACTTCCAGCAGCGTCGGCGAGACCAGGCTGTGGTCCCAGACCGCACCGTTTAGCGCGATGATCTCCCCGACCGTCTCCGGGACGAGACCGAGGGCGCTGTCACGGATGGTGTTGCCGGTGCGCGCCGCGGGAGCGCCGGCCCGCGCCTTAGCCGACATGTCCGGCTCCCGTGGCAGTCGCAGCGCGGGCCAGATCCCGCAGGCAGCGAGCGGCGCGAATGCGCCCGTCCAGGCAGCCGAGCGCCTCGATCAGAAAGACCAGGCCCGGTTCACCGAGGCAATTCTTGACCTCGTCGGCGACGTCATCGGCGATCGACTGCGGATCGAGTCCATAGCATTCGGTGAACAGCAGCACCGCCTTTTCCTCGCCGGAAAACGCGGCACTCTTGAAGACCCGGCCCGTCAGCACCTGCTCGCGGCGTTCGGCGCTCAGGGTTCCGGGGGGCGCGTGCGGGTTTGCCGCACCGAACTCATGCTCATCCTGATGCAGCCGCGCCAGGGTCAGGCGACACATCTCCAGCAGGGCGGGCGTCACGTACGGTTGGGTCCACAGGTTCTGCCACAGACGCGCAAAACTGGCCGCCGCCGCGCCGGCCGGAGCGAGATACTGATCAAGGTCAACACTGGTTGTCGGCATTTCGGCGCGTACGGTTGCTTTGCCCCGGGCATTCTACCAGCACCCCACGGAGGCCCCGGCGCATCAGGGGGCCACCCAGCCGGAACTCAGGAGCGTGGGGTGAAACTCGCGTACCACGCGCGGGTCCGCGGCCGCGGCGTGGCGGTGCTTCTTTGCGGACGGGACCCGCCTGAGAACATCCCGGATGACGTTGAGGCGCGTCTGCTGCTTGTCATTGGCGCGCACCACCATCCAGGGCGCGTCGGCGTGGTGCGTCCGCAGCAGCATGCTGTCGCGGGCGCGGCTGTAGTCGCGCCAGTGTTTCTGCGCCGCCTCGTCGACCGGGCTGATCTTCCATTGCTTCAGGGGATCCTTGCGGCGCTCACGCAGGCGGCGCGCCTGTTCCTTGCGGGTGATGTCGAGGTAGTACTTCAGCAGGACGGTTCCGGAACGCACCAGCAATCGTTCGAAACGCGGAGCCGCCTCCAGGAAATCCTCATGCTCCGCGGGCGTGCAGAACTTCATGACCGGCTCCACGCCGGCGCGGTTGTACCAGCTGCGGTTGAACAGCACGATCTCCTGCGCCGCCGGCAGATAGCGCACGAAGCGCTGGAAGTACCATTCGGATTCCTCGCGGTTGCTCGGTTTTCCGGGGGCGACGACGCGTGCCTCACGTGGACTCAAGTGCTCCACGATTCGCTTGATCGTGCCGTCCTTGCCGGCGCTGTCGCGGCCTTCAAGGATCACGAGTATCTTCAGGTCGTGGGCGATGACGTGGCGGTGCAGCTTTACGAGTTCGATCTGCAGACGCCGCAGCTCGTGGGCGTACTCCTGCTTGCCAATCTCCGGAATGTCCTCGTGGGCGTGCTTGCTCTTCTTTGACATCGGCATGCTCCGCGACCGCGCCGGCCACTAGCCCCATTATTCGCATGCGCGCGCCATTCGGCCACATCTTGTCGTCGCGCGGGCAGAGGTTCAGGCTACCGAGCGCACCAACCGCCGGTGGCGAAGGCTCGAATGACAGCCGGAGAGTCGTCATGACCAGGAACACGGTCGAGGTCAAGGTGGTCGTCTCGAAGAATGGCCCATATCTTGTGACCGGGACGGTCCCGCTGGCGCGCCAGACCATCGTCAGCGACGCCGAGGGCGGTTCGGAGGAATGGCAGGAGAGCGATCCGTTCCCGCCCCAGGCGAGCTACGCACTGTGCCGCTGTGGTCACTCCAGGACCAAACCCTTTTGTGACGGCACCCATACGAAGGTTAAGTTTGACGGCACCGAGACCGCGAGCCGTGAACCCTACCGCGCGCAGGCACAGTCGATCGAAGGTCCGGAGCTGGCGCTCACCGACGCGGAGTCGCTGTGCGCGTTTGCCCGCTTCTGCGATCCGAACGGACAAGTCTGGAGCCAGGTCGAGCGCACCCAGGACGCCAAGGTCCGGGCCAACTTTCTCCGGCAGGTCAACAACTGTCCGGCCGGGCGTCTGGTGGCGTGGAATCGGGCGACCGGGGAACCCGTGGAGCACCCGCTGCCGGTCTCGATCGGCCTGGTCGAGGATCCGGCACAGCAGGCCAGCGGCCCACTGTGGTTGCGTGGTGGCATCCCGGTGGTGGCGGCGGACGGCTTCACCTACGAGGTTCGCAATCGCGTGACCTTGTGCCGCTGCGGGGCCTCGAACAACAAGCCCTTCTGTGATGGCTCCCACGTGGCCATGAAGTTCCGCGACACGAAATAGGGGGCCGCATCCTAGAGGCTGATGCCTTCGAACGGGCGCCGCACGTCCATCCGCTGCTTGACCGGCGGCATCGGGTACTTAAGCCCGCTCGCGCAGTTGAAGAGAATCACCTGGTCCGTCGGGCGGATCCGGCCGGAGCGGGCGGCGGCAAGGTAGGCGGCGTAAGTTGCCGCACCCTCAGGGCTCAACAGCAGGCCGTCGCGTGCGCCGACGTGCGCGCGCGCCGCATCGATAGACTCGTCCGTCACCGCCAGTGCAAAGCCGCCGCTGTCACGCAGCGCCTTGAGGATGAGGAAGTCTCCGAGCGCCGCCGGCACGCGAATACCCGCGGCAATCGTGTGGGCGTTCTCCCACGGCGTCGCCGTCGTGGCGCCCGTTTCAAAGGCGCGCACGATCGGAGCGCAACCGCTCGACTGCACCGCCACCAGCCGTGGCAGCGGTGTGGAGATCCACCGCAGCGCTAGCAGCTCCTGCCAGGCCTTCCACATCCCGATCAGGCCGGTGCCGCCGCCGGTCGGATAGAACACCACGTCGGGCAGTCGCCAGTCGCCCTGAACCGCCAGCTCCAGTCCCATGGTCTTCTTGCCCTCGATCCGGTAGGGCTCCTTGAGTGTTGACATGTCGAACCACCGGAAGAGCGCCTTGCCGGCCTCGACGAGCTTGGCGCAATCGTTGATCAGTCCATTGACGCGCCAGACCGTGGCGCCCTGCAGCGCGATCTCGCTCAGGTTTATCTCGGGCGTGTCCTCAGGGCAGAAACAGAAGGCTTCCAGCCCCGCGGCCGCCGCGTACGCGGCCATCGCGGCGCCGGCGTTGCCGTTGGTAGGGATCGCGACACGCCGCACCCCGAAGGACTTCGCCATGGACACGGCAACGCACAGACCCCGGGCCTTGAAGGAGCCGGTCGGCAGTCGTCCCTCATCCTTCACCAGCGGTGGGCGGAAGCCCGCCGGCCGCTCGCTGCGGGGCAGGGGCACGAGCGGCGTCTCGACCTCCCCGAGGCTGACGACGTGCGCCGCATCCGGTACTGGCAGCAGCTCGCGCCAGCGCCACAGGCCCGCGGGTCGTGCAGCAATCGCCTCGCGGGGAACCTCGCGCGCGAGGCTTTCCAGGTCGTAGCGCGCGAGCAGCGGCTTGTTGGCGGCGGATAGTCCCTGCAGCCGGGTGATGTCGTGGTGCTCGCCGGTGGCGCTGCACTCCAGATGGGTCGCGTAGGTATGTCGCACAGAATTCCTGGCTCGCAAAGTGTCCGTTTCGGGTTGGGGCGAGCGTGCATGGCACGGGGCTGTGGTACAAACGCGCGATGACGTACGCGCCTTTATCCAACACAGCGCCACAGCTGGTGCGCGCCATTGGCCGCTGGAGCATGGTAGCACTGGCGGTCAACAGCATTCTCGGCAGCGGCATCTTTGGCCTGCCTTCAGCAGTGGCGGCACTGCTCGGGAGCGCCAGCCCGGTCGCGGTACTGCTGGCCGCGGCCGGCACGGCGGTGATCGTCGCCTGCTACGCGGAAGTCGCCTCGCAGTTCACCGAGACCGGCGGCACCTACCTGTACCTGCGCACCGCGTTCGGTCGCCTGGCCGGTCTGCAGGTAGGGTGGCTGATGCTTCTCAGCCGCCTGACCGCCGCCGCGGCCGGAGTGAATCTCCTGGTCACGTACCTGGGCGAATTCTGGACCCCGGCCACGCAGCCGCTGCCGCGCGGCGTGATCATTACCGTATTCATCGGAACGCTCGCGGCAGTAAACGTGCGCGGGGTGGGTGACGGTACGCGGGTAAGCAATGCCGCGGTGGTCGCGAAGCTGGCGGCGTTGACGATCGTGGGCGTGGCGGGCGTGTTCTACCTGGCGCACCATGCGCGCGTCGCGCCGTTACCGGTCGCTGCCCACGCCGGGCAGTGGCTTGATGCCATGCTGCTGCTGCTGTTTGCGTACGGCGGCTATGAGGGCGCGCTGAATCCGATGGGGGAGGCGAAGAACCCGCGCCGTGACGCGGCCTTCGGACTGTTCGTGGCCCTCGCGATCCTGACGGTGCTCTATACCCTGCTGCAGTACATCGTCATGAGCGTGCTGCCCGACCCGGCGCACAGCACCCGACCGCTGGCGGATGCCGCCCGCGTCTTCATGGGGAATTTCGGCGCCCGCTTGATCGCCGTCGGTGCACTGGTGTCGGTCTACGGCTACGTCGGCGCCAACCTGCTCACCGCGCCGCGTGGCATGTTTGCGCTGGCCGAGCGCGGCGACTTCCCCGCAAGCCTGGCCGCCGTGCATCCGCGCTTCAGGACTCCCCATGTCTCGATCGTCGTGTTCGCGCTGCTGCTTGCCGGCTTCTCGTTGCTGGCGACCTTCGCCTGGAATGTCACGCTGTCAGCGGTCGCGCGGCTGTTCTACTACGGCGCCATCTGCCTGGCGGTGCCGGTGCTGCGCGCGCGTCAGCCCGGGGCAGCGCTCGTGAGACTCCCCGGTGGCTGGGCGCTGCCCGCGCTCGGGGTGCTGCTGTGCGCCACGTTGCTGACGCGCGTGGATTTCAGCAAGTCCCTGGTCCTGCTGGCAACGCTCGCCATCGCACTGGCGAACTGGCTCGTGGTGCGCCGCTCGCAGACGTACGACCTCAGAGCGTGATCTCGCTGATCTGAATTACCGGCTGCGTATTGGTGTAGTTGGGGATATCGCCCAGAATCTCCGCCACGTGGGGCGAGAATGACTCCTGGAAGGCAGCGACCGAGTCGAACGTGAGGTGGCCAAGCGCGATGTAGGGTGCGGGGGAGCCTGGCGCGCCGCCGGCGAGGCCGCTCTCAGCGGCGATGCCGCGACACTTGGGGGCACAGCGATCCCGCACCATCGGCAGGTGCTTGGTGACGTAGTAGTTCATGTCGAACTTCGCGCCCGAGCCGTTCGGATAGGCAACCGTAACCTTGATCATGGGAACTCCTTGCGATGAGCCGCTGCAAACAGAACGCGATTCTAGCGCGCCCGCCGTCAGGGCAGGCAGCCGGGGTCAGGGCGTTGTTCCGCCCCGTCAGACCACGGAACGGATGGTGCGGGCCGGGAAGCCCTTGAGCGCTATAAGCGCCACGCACACGAAGAACACCAGCACCAGTAATTGCGCCGCGAGAAAAGGTGCCTCCTTCTGCGTGGGAGCGAGCGCGTGCAGGGGCGTAACCTTCTGGAACGCCTGCACCACGCCCACAAAGGCGTTCAGATACAGCGCCAGGATTGCGCTGACGATGTAGAGCCAGCGCGCGGCGCCGGCCAGATGCTTGACGTACAGGGCGATCATCGCGATGGCCAGGATGACCAGCGAGATCACGCCGATCACGTGCGGCGGCCCGAAGGCTGCGGAGTGAAACATAAACCCGGTGACGCTGGTCAACACCGTCGTGCTCAGAAAGAGGGCGGTCCAGCCTGGTACGCGCCGGCCGTTGCACATGGCCAGGACGACGATCAGGCCGGCGGCGATGCCGATCAGGCTGATGATCACGTGAAGCGTGGTAAAGGCTGCAGTCGACATCCCCAGAATCATTAGTGTTCTCCTTCGTTCGGGTGCGCCTGGCGACAAGCCACAGGATCGCCGGCTACCCTACCGCGGCGATCGTCGTGCCACAACCGACCCGGAGCAAGCCCTCGGGATGCCGGGGTGTTGCAAGGCTAGCGCTGTTACTGAGCCGGTAAGCTATGTTTGAATGGCTTCGGCCGAAACAAGGCTCGGTGCATAGTTAACACCCGGCTGGAAGCAGCCGCGCAGCGCCCGCGCAAGAAGTTGAGGAAACTCTCATGAGAACAGTGCTGGTGGCAGTGGTTCTGCTCTCCTGGCTAACGGTGCTCCCTGCCAGCGCCGACGCGCCCGCGCAACCTGCGTCGGCCCCAACCACGGTCACGGCCGCGGGCATCCCCTCGGCTACCACAGCCGGAACGACCTTCACCCTGCCACCGGGCTGGTCACTAACTCCGCGGGGTAAGGTCCTCGAACTGCGCCCGCCGGAAGCGGACATGAAGCTCGGTCTGATCGACGTCGAGGCCGCCGACGCTGCCGCGGCCGTGGCGGCCGGCTGGTCCGCCTATGACCCGGGCTTCAAACGCCCGGTCCGCGTCATGACGCCGGGGGGGCCGCGCGACGGCTGGGAGGAGCGCTATTTCGTCGACTACGAAGTTTCGCCGAACGAGAAGCTGGTCGTCTCGGCCTTCGCCTGGCGCGCCGACAAGAGCTGGCTCGTAGGCCTGCTGCAGTCGAGCGAGGCGACCCGCGAAAAGCGTGCCGGCCCGCTGAATCTTGCGATCGGCAGCCTGCGTGCGAAGGGGTACCGGCGCGAAACCTTCGCCGGCAAGACAGCTCATCCGATCGATGCCCAGATCATCGACGCCATGAAGGGCTTCGTCGCCGGGGGCATGACCAAGCTCAAGGTGCCCGGAGTCGGCTTCAGCCTCATCGATGGCGGCAAGGTCGTCTACGAAGGCGGTCTGGGAGTGCGCGAGCTCGGCAAGCCGGAACTGGTCGACGCCGACACACTCTTCATCGCGGCCTCCAATACCAAGGCGCTGGGCACGCTGCTGCTCGCCGAACTCGTGGATGAAAAGAAGCTGCGGTGGGACGAGCCGGTCACCGAGGCCTACCCGGCCTTCAGGCTTGGCAGCGCCGCCACCACCCGCAAGGTGCTCGTAAAGCATCTGGTGTGCGCGTGCACCGGAATGCCCCGCCAGGATCTGGACTGGATATTCCAAGACCTGCACGAGACTCCCCGCAACGCCCTGGCCCGGCTTGGAGCGATGCAGCCCACCAGCGAGTTCGGCGAAGTCTTCCAGTACAGCAATCTGATGGCCGCTGCCGCCGGCTTCATCGGCGGCAGTATCGCGATGCAGAACACCGAACTTGGCACTGCGTACGATCAGGCCATGCAGAAGAAGGTGCTCGATCCGCTCGGGATGACCCGCAGCACCTTCGACTTTGACAAGGCCATGCGCGGGAACTGGGCCCGTCCGCACGATGTGGACATCGACGGCCACCTGGCCGCAGGCGAGATGACGCTCAACTACACCATCATTCCCTTGCGCCCGGCCGGTGGGATCTGGACGAGCCCGCACGACCTGAGTCGCTACGTCATGATGGAGCTCGCCAGCGGCAAGCTTGCCGATGGGCAACAGCTGGTGTCGGAAACGAATCTGCTCGAGCGCCGCAAGCCCAACGTCGTGGTCAGCGCCGGTGTCGATTACGGCATGGGTCTGATCATCGACAAGCGCTGGGGCGTCACGGTTGTGCACCACGGCGGTGATCTTGCCGGCTACCACAGCGACATGATGTGGCTCCCCGAATACAACGTCGGCGCCGTCATTCTTACCAACTCCGATACGGGGTACGCTTTGCGCGGCCCATTCCTGCGCCGCCTGGTGGAACTCCTGTTCGATGGGAAGGCCGAGGCCACGGCACAGCTGACGGCTGCAGCGGCGGACCTGGAGGCCGAACGGGCTAAGGCACGTGAGCGCTTGCAGGTGCCGGCGGAGGGCGCGGCTGCCGCGGCACTCGCCGCCCACTACCGCAACGCGGCCCTGGGGGGCATCGGAGTATCACGCGAGGGCAGCCGACTGTTCTTCAAGGCAGGCAACCTGCGCAGCGAGGTCGCTTCGCGCAAGAACGACGACGGGACGATCAGCTTCATCACCATTACGCCGACGCTGCAGGGGCTGGAGTTCGTCGTCGGTAAGCCGGCGCCACAGCGGACGCTGATCGTGCGCGACGCGCAGCACGAGTACGTCTTCACGGAGCAGAAGTAGCGCCAACGCCGGATCCCGCAGCGCGACCGGGGAGGGCGGAACGCCGATGGCAGTAAGTGTGGGGTCATTGTCCTTCCTGCCGACTGCGGTAGCGGTAGTCTGTGCCCACATTGCGCGGAGGTTCTCATGATCGGCGCGACACTGCTGACGCTGCTGGCGGCCACCACCGCGGGGACACCCGCAGAGCACCTTGCGCCACCCGTCGGGCGCAATATCGAGGTAGCCTTCGTTTTGAGCGAAGGCGCGGTGATGATCGATTTTGCCGGACCGTGGGAGGTGTTCCAGGACGCCATGCCGGCAGCGGGGACCACCGCGTCGCAGATGCCGTTCGAGCTGTACACCGTCGCGCCCAGCCGCACACCGCTGCACACCAGCGGTGGCAACCGCAAGGGCATGACGGTCGTGCCGGATTTCACCTTCGAGGATGCGCCGCGACCGGATGTGGTCGTGGTGGGCGCGCAGACGGGTGGCGCCGGGCTTGCGGCCTGGCTGAAAAAGGTACATGCCGAGCAGGCCCTGATTCTCTCGGTGTGCACCGGTGTTTTCCGTGTAGCGGAGACCGGCCTGCTGGACGGCAAGGCAGCAACTACCTACCACATGGCCCTGCAGCGCTTCGCGAATCAATACCCTGGCGTCAAGGTGCGCGGCTCGGTGCGCTACGTGCAGGCCGATCCACTCATAGTGACCGCCGGCGGTCTGAGTTCCGGAATCGACGCGGCGCTGCACGTGGTGGAGCTGTATTTCGGCCGCGCGACCGCGCAGGCGACCGCCGACGATATGGAGTACCAGGGGCAGGGCTGGAAGACCAACGCCGGAGCCGGGGAGCAGCGCGAGGTGCCGCCGACCATCCCGCTCGTATACCGCGACCAGACCACCCACTGGCGGGGCGTGTTCCGGCCCGCCTATCCGCAGCAACAGCCGCAGCTCACGGTGGTGCTGAATCTGGCTCAGGCGGGGGATCACTACCTGGCAACGCTCGACGTGCCGGAGTCCCAGGTCCTTGGCCAGCCAGTCACAGTGCAGGTAGCGGCAGCAGGCAAGATCAGTTTCCAGGTGGACTCGGATCAGGGGCCGCTGACATTCTCCGGCAAGCGCAACGGTGATGTGATCTCGGGCTCGCTTGTTGGCGGCGGCAAATCCACGCCCCTGCGCCTGCTCAAACAACCCAACAGCTCCTGATGATGCGCGAGGCTTCCCGAACCTCGCGCCCCCGGCGCGCGCACCACGTCGTGATGCTCGCATACCCGGACGTGCAGGTTCTTGACGTCACCGGCCCACTGGAAGTGTTCGGGCGCGCCGCGCGCTGGATCCGTGACCACGGCCTCAGCCGCGAACTGGTGTACCACGTGGAGATCGTGGCGCCCCGCGCCGGTGCGTTTCGCAGCTCGTCGGGCCTGCGGCTGGTGGCCGAACGTGCCTACCGCAGTGTGCGCAGCGCCGATACGCTCCTGGTCGCCGGCGGAGTGGGTCACGCGGCGGCAAAGGCGGACGGCAAGCTCCTGAAGTGGCTGTGCGCGATGTCGGGGAAGGTCGCGCGTCTCGGCTCCATCTGCAACGGTGCTCTGATTCTCGCCGCAAGCGGACTGCTGCAGGGGCGTCGTGCCACCACGCACTGGGCCTTCCTGCGCGAGCTGCAGACGAGTCTTGGTGGCGGGGTCTGCGACGATGCCATCTACATCCGCGACGGCAATTTCTACACTTCAGCGGGCGTCACCGCCGGAATGGACATGGCGCTGGCGATGCTCGAAGAGGACTGGGGCACGCCGGTCGCACTCGCGGTGGCGCGCGAGCTGGTGCTGTTTCTGAAGCGCCCGGGCGGACAATCCCAGTTCAGCGACCATCTCGCGGCACAGTTCAGCGAAGTCAGCGCCTTGCGCGACCTGCAGCTATGGATGCTGAGTCACCTCGAACAGGAGCTCTCGGTCGCGCGTCTGGCCGAACGTGCCTCGATGAGCCAGCGCAACTTTGCCCGGCATTTTGCGGGCAGCGTCGGCGTCACTCCCGGGCACTACGTGCGCCAGATACGTCTCAATGCAGCGCGCCGCAAGCTCGAACAGACATCGCTGCGCGTGACTCAGATCGCACGGCGCTGTGGATTCGGAACGGAAGAGAGCCTGCGGCGCAGTTTTGTCGCCGCTCTGGGTGTGTCCCCGGCGGCCTACCGGGCACGTTTTCAGGGCGCCTCGCGCGTGCCCACCGTAGCCGCCGCACCGCCGCTCAGTGGGGAAGTTTCCACCAGGCAAGCAGAGCCACGGCCGCGGGGATCGCGAACACGAGGAGCAGCACCGGCGTCTCCTCGCTGACGGGGTAGCCGGCACTCTTGACGCCGACGTACATATTGGCGGCGGCGCTGATGAGCCAGATCGGCACAAAGCAGAGCGCCGCGCGTGCCGCGCCTGCCGGACCGGCGATCGCGTGGCCGAGAAGGAGGCACAGACCCAGCACCAGGAAACCGATCGCGATGACGACGACGGTGTGCATTTCTGCTTCTCCCTGGCGAACCCGGATTCGAGGCGGTCGTTCAGGAGAAAAATTCCACGCGGCCGCCGCTCAGCTGATACATCGAGCCTGCGATGGCGATCCTTCCCTGCTTCTCAAGATCACCGAGGATCGGGCTCTGCCGGCGTATCGCATCGATGGTGCGCCGCACGTTGGTTTTAGCGACGGCGTCGACGAATTCCGCATTCTTGCTGGTGCGCTCGCCCGCAAAGGTTGTCGCGCCGATAGCGGGCTTTATCTTCTGCAGCAGGGCGGTGAGGTGCCCGAGCTCAGCCTCATCAATCGCCCCCTTGATGGCGCCGCATGCGGTATGTCCCATGACGAGGACCAGCTTGGCGCCGGAGACCGCGCAGGCAAACTCCAGGCTGCCGAGGATGTCATCGTTGGCAATGTTGCCTGCCACGCGCGCGTTGAAGCTGTCGCCGATGCCGACGTCCAGGATGATCTCAGCAGGTGCGCGTGAATCGATGCAGCTCAGGATCGCCGCCGCTGGGTACTGGCCACCCGCGGTGGCGCGCTTCTGGGTGAGGTAGTCGTGCGTGTCCAGCTTGCCCGCCCGAAAGCGCTCGTTACCCTGCCTTAGCCGGTCGAGCACCGCGACCGGGGTGAGCTGGTCGCGCTGTTCCTTGCTGAGGGCGGCATAGGCAACCCTTGGCGAACCGACCAAGCCCGCCCCGCCCGCGGCGCCGAGCACCGCGAGGGCAGCCGCGGAGCGCAGGAATGAGCGGCGGCCGGGTCGCGGCTCGCTCGCCGGGAAGGTGCAGCAGGCTTTTATGCTCATAGCAAGATCCTTTGTGCCTCGCGGCGCGGGCGCGCCGGCAGTTGTAGCCGGAATCCTACGCCGCTTACGCTTACGCCCTGATCCAACCGCAGTCGGTGGGCAAAGATACTCCCCCTCACTCAGACACCGTCGTTACGGGGTCAGCGCAAGCGAGGATCTCATGCTTCACTATGCAGTGGTTTTCTTTATCATCGCGATCATCGCGGGCGTGCTGGGATTTGGCGGACTAGCCGCCGGCGCCGCCGGGATCGCCAAGGTGTTGTTTGTAGTGTTCCTGATTGGCGCGGTCATTACGCTGATCGCCGGCAGGTCGCGCGTCTAGCGACTTTCCCGGCAGGTGCCTCATGGAACTGCTCCGCCGCGGCGGAGCAGGTTCCTTTCCCTCGAATCTACAGCCGCCGGCGCGCTGACTCCAGCATCAAGAAGGCGGCGTACAGCACCACCACCAACACGAGCCAGCGCAGCCAGGTGACCGGCAGGGACCTGACCACATAGGCGGCCACCAGTACCCCCGGGATTCCGCCGAGCGTCAGGCCGAGGGCCGCCCGCGGGCTGTAGCTTGCGCTGCGAATGAAGCGCACGCCGCCGATCGGCATCAGGAACGCACACGAGCCCATCATGATCGGGAAGGCCGCCAGCGGGCTCATGCCCAGAAGACAAACCAGGATCAGACACGGCGCGTAGAGCCCGATTCCCAGACTCATGAGCGCCCCGAGGGCGAAGTTTACGGCCACCGCAAAGGCAAGCCGCGCTCCGCCGAGGCCGGCAGCCTCCCCGCCGCCAGGCATCCAGCCGAGGTTAGTCATGAGGAGCAGTACGGCAGCCGCCGCCAGCGCGGTACTCATGCCCAGCTGCACGGCGCGTCGCGGCAGGCGCGACACGAGTCCGGCCCCGAGCCACGCACCCAGCACCGAGGCTGCGATCATGCTGATGAGGGTCAGCGGGTCCACCGTCACAGCGGCGATAAAGATCAGCGCCTCGGTCAGGGTCGGCAGCGCATGTCCGACATTGAGCGTGCCCGGTATCAACTCGTCCGGAACGCGGCGAAAGAGCTTGAAGATCGCGGTTGTCGGCGCAAATCCTCCGATCCCGAGGGTGTCAAAGAAGTCGGTCGCAAAGCCGAGCGCCACGTCCGCGCCGCGCGCGCTGCGGGCCCCCGGTGCGCTGCGGCGCCGCTCGATCGCGAACCACGTCCAGGCGTACCAGCCGGCAATGAGCACGAGCGCGACGAGCAGGACACGGGTGCTGGTAATCACGGTGCTAACATTGCGGGCAGTGAGTTGAGACAATCAAAGATAGCCCGCGGAGGCGCGCCGCGCACCCGCAGTCACCGCCACCGGGCGAGAGGACAGATCGATGACTCAGGGGACGCACCACAGCGCCGACGATCCGCGCAACCGCGACATCCTCATCTACGTCAACGGGGAGCTTCATCCCCGCGACCAGGCGGTCGTTTCCGTCTTCGACTCCGGCTTCATCCTCGGCGATGGCGTCTGGGAGGGGTTGCGGGTGCATCACGGCAGGGTTGCGTTCCTTGAGATGCACCTGGCGCGCCTTTTCGAGGCCGCCAAGGCCATCGACCTGGACATCGGTATGGAGCAGGCCGCCCTGGCGGGCGCGCTGTACCGGACGCTCGCGGCCAACCACATGACCGATGGGGTGCACGTGCGCCTCATGGTGACCCGCGGCATGAAGAGTACCCCGTACCAGGATCCGCGCGCCTGCGTCGGTCCCGCCACCCTGGTGATCATTCCGGAATACAAGCTGCCAAAACCCGAGGCGCTGACCCGCGGGGTGCGGCTCTTCACCGTGCACGTGCGCCGCGGCGCACCGGACGTGCAGGACCCGAAGCTCAATTCGCATTCCAAGCTCAACTGCATCACGGCCTGCATCCAGGCCACCAAGGCCGGTGCGGACGAGGCCCTGATGCTCGACCCGCACGGCTTCGTCGCCACCTGCAATTCCACCCATTTTTTCATCGTGCGCCGCGGGGAAGTGTGGACGTCCACCGGCAAGTACTGCCTCGCCGGCATCACGCGCGCCAACGTGCTGAAGATATGCCGTGAGGCGGGTATTCCGGCGCACGAGAAGGACTTCAGTCTGACGGAGGTCTACGGTGCCGAGGAAGCCTTCGTCACCGGCACCTTCGCTGGCATCGCGCCCGTGACGGACGTCGACGGGCGGCGAATCAGCGTGGCCCGCGGTGCGGTGGTTGAGCGACTGCAGCGTCTGTATCTGGAGCTGATCGAACGCGACGTCGCAGGCCAGCAGGTGCCATGACGCTTTACGTCGCAATGTGGTCCGGCCCCCGCAATATCTCGACGGCGATGATGCGGGCCTTCGAGAATCGCGGCGACTGCGAAGTGGTCGACGAGCCGCTCTATGCGCATTACCTGGCACACACAGGTCTGGACCACCCGGGAGGCGAGCAGGTTATCGCCGCGGGCGACACGGACTGGCGCCGCGTCGCCACTCGCCTGACTACGCCGCCGGCTGCCGGCGCGGCGCTGATGTACCAGAAGCACATGACCCATCACCTGTTGCCGCACATCGGCCGGGACTGGCTGGCGCAGCTCACCCACGTGTTCCTGATCCGTGACCCGCGCCGCGTACTGGTCTCTTACCTCAAGAGCCGCCCGCACGCCGTGGCGGCCGATATCGGGGTGCTGCAGCAACGCGAGATCTTCGAGTACGTGAGTCGCAGCAGCGCCCGCGCGCCCGCGGTCATCGACGCGGGGGAGTTCCTGCGGGCGCCGGAAGCGCAGCTGCGCGCGCTGTGCGGGCTGCTCGCCATCGATTTCACGCCGCGGATGCTGCACTGGCCCGCCGGTCCACGGCCCAGCGACGGTGTGTGGGCACCCTACTGGTACCAGCAGGTCTACCGGTCGACCGGTTTCGAAACCCCCGCTGAAGCGGACATCCAGGTCCCGGAGCAGTTCCGCAGCCTGATCGCGCAAGTGATGCCCTCCTTTGAAGAGCTGTTCGCGCGGCGCCTGCGTACATGAGCGTGCTGATCACGCCGTTCCCTAGCATGCTACTCATGTGCCCGGCGACCTCGGGCGCGGATGTCGACCGCTACGTCAGCGAATTTGGCGCCTTCTGCGCACAGCTGCAGGAACATGGCGCCGACGTGAGGGCCTGAGGGTCGGGGCCCGCCTGCCGTTTCGCTAGACACCACTTTTGATGCGGGTCCAGACGCGGGTACGCAGCCGCTGATACTTGGCATCGAATTCATCTGGCAGGTACAAGCGCGCGCGGATCTCCGGCGGCGGATAAATCGCCGGGTCATTGCGGATGTCAGGATGCACCAGGGGCTGCGCTGCAAGATTGTCGTTGCCATAGTGGATGTCGTTGGTGATAGCGGCGATTACCTGCGGGTCGAGTATGAAGTTGATGAACTCATGTGCCGCACGCGGGTGTGGCGCCCCGGCCGGGATGAGCAGCGCGTTGTAGGTAATATCCGCGCCCTCCTTGGGAATCGTGAAGGCGAGATCCAGATCGAGACCGCCGGCGCGCGAACGCAACTGCGCGATGGAGTAGTCACTTGACCAGGCCATCGCCACACACAGCTCCTTGGTCGCGAGCTGGTTGATGTAGTCACTCGAGTCAAAGACGCGGATGTAGGGGCGCACCGCCATGAGCAGCTTCTCCGCGGCATGCAGATCCTCGATGCTGTGGGAGTTGGGATCCAGATGCAGGTACACCAGCGCCAGCTGGATCACATCGTCCGGCGAATCCAGGAAGCTCACGCCGCAGTCGGCGAGCTCGGCGACGACAGCGGGTTTGAACAGCATGTCCAGGCTTGTGACCGGCGCCTCCGGCAGGCGCTCGCGAACGAGGGCGACGTTGTAGGCGAAGCCGTTGATCGCGTGCAGGTAGGGCGCGGCGTAGCGGTTGCCGGGGTCGGCCTTGGATTGCACTGCCAGGACCTGCGGATCCAGATTCTTCCAGTTCGGCAGTTGCGCCTTGTCGAGTGGCTCGTAGAGGCCGGCACGGATCTGCCGGGAGTAGTACGCCTCACTGGTGCTCACGATGTCGTAGCCGGAGTCTCCGACGAGCAGTTTTGCTTCCAGCGTCTCGTTCGAGTCGAACAGATCGTAGATGACTTTGATGCCGGTCACGTGCTCGAAGTCCGCGATCGTGTGGAACCCGATGTAGTCAGACCAGTTGTAGATGCGCAGCACCCGCTCTTCCGCCACCGGAGCGGCGGGTGTGTCGTTGCGGTTGCAGCCGCTGCTGAGGCCTGTCGACAGCGCCGCGAGTGCCAGCGCCCAGAGGGTCCGCTGCATCAGCCCTGGCCTGTGCCGGCATGGCGGTGAGGCGCGACTGCCGGGTTCCTCCGCACTAGGGCCGCGTCAGCTCCGATCTGACCCAGTCCTGGAACTGCCGTATCGCATACTCCTCAGGCATGAGCACGCCCTTCTCGTGTGGCAGGGAGTGCAGGCCGCGCTGGTTGACCTCACAGATCTCCGCGTCTTCGCTCATCACGATGTTGGTGAATTCCACCGCGCCGGTGATGTCGTGCTTCGGCTCAGCCAGCGTATCGGGTAGGAACAGGAACTCGATGCTCATCTCGGTGAGTTCCGGACCGAGCGGCAGCAGGCGCACGACGCGCACGTAATCAACGTGGGCCACGATGAACACCGAGGGCACGCTGGTAAGGTACAGATGTCCGGACTTGCGGTCTGCCTCGTTTACCTGCGGGAACAGTACCCCGACGGGATTGCCGTCCATGGTCCAGGATTGGGCGCCGTTGCGCAGGCCGCCCGCGAACTTCGGATCCTCATCGGCCGCGTGGTCCTGCCAGGTGGGATCATCACGCCGCTCGAGCAGGGCGCGGCCGAAGATCGGCACCAGTTGCGCAAGTTTGGGGTGTACGTTGGGGCAGTGCAGGCACTCGTTGTAGTTTTCCCAGAAGACTTTCCAGTTGCACTTGATCGTCTTGCGCAGCGTGTGGCCGACGGCAAGGCTCCCCATGCGCCAGTCATCGAGGCGCGTGAGTGGCAGGTCAAAGCTGTTGGCGAACGGGGGCGGATTGTCGGTGAGGGCGACGAAGATGAAGCCATTCCAGTCCGTCAGCGGCAGGCTGTAGAGCGGATAGTCGCGCCGGTCAAATCCGTCCCCGGGTTGCACCGAGGAGATCTGTACCAGTTCCCCGCGCAGATTGTAGCGCCAGCTGTGGTAAGGGCAGACGATCCCAGTGGATCCGAAGCGGCCTTCACTGGTGCGGCAAAGCGCAGCGCCGCGGTGCCGGCAGGTGTTGTAGAACGCCCGGACAACACCATCATCGCCACGCACCACCAGTACCGACTGGTCACCGAGCTGCACGGTGCGGTAGCTGCGCGGACTTTCGATCGCGCTCGAGCGGCAGACGTAGATCCAGTTGCGCTGCCAGATCTGTTTGAGTTCCCGCTGATAGTGGAGCGGGTCGAAGTAATAGGACGCCGGGAGCGTCTCGACGGTGCTCGTCAGGCCCAGGTAACCCGGGTCACGTCGCGTCGAAGTTGGCTTGGCGCTCACAGCTTAGAATCTCCCGTTGCGGGTCCCCAGTGACCCTGCGCCGGGTGCAGGGTATCGGTGACCTGTCACGCCGGTGATTGGCGATTGTAGGACACTCGCCGGGTCGCCGCCCGTGCAGGCTCAGGATCCGGGCGCCGGCGCGGCCGGTGGCGGTTCACTGTCCGGCGGCGGAGTCTGCCACCCGCCGCCGAGCGCGCGGTACAGCTGCACCATGGAAAGCAGCGTGTTCAGATGCGCCGCCGACAGGGAAAGCTCGGCGGAGAACAGGTCGCGGTCGGCGTCGATGACATTGAAATAGGAGGAATAGCCGACACGGTAGCGGGCCAGGGCGATGGTATTGGCCTTGCGCTGGGCGATGACCTGGTCCTGCTGCGCCGCCTGAAACTCCTCGAATTTCTCCCGTGCGATCAGAGCATCGGACACTTCCTGGAAGGCTACCTGCAGGCTCTTTTGGTATTGCAGGAGGGCGGCGCGCTTCTGGGCATCGGCAAGGTCGACCTGGTAAAGACTGCGCTGCGGATCGAGCACCGGCTGTAACAGGCTCGCCCCCAGTGACCAGGTTTGCGCCGGGGAGGTGAAGAGGTGCTCGAGCGCGGTGCTGGCGACGCCGCCGGCGGCAGTGAGGCTGATGGTGGGGTAGAGGTTGGCGCGCGCGACGCCGACCTGGGCGTTGGCCGCCACCAGGTTCTGCTCGGCTTCGCGCACATCCGGCCGGCGCTCGAGCAGGCTCGAGGGCAGGCCGGCCGGGGGCACGGGCGTCGGTGCGCCCTCGGCCATACGCTTGAGCGCCCCCGTCTGATTGCGCAGCACCGCGTCGGGGTTCTGCCCGAGCAGCACGCTCAGCTGATCCTCGGTCTGGCCGAGCTGCCGCTGCAACTCCGGAATGTTGGCCTCGGCGATCGCGAGTTGTGCCTGCGCAGTGGCGACATCCAGGCCCGAGACCGCGCCGCGCTCGTGCTGGGCGCTCGTCAGTTGGACGAACTTGAGACGCGCGTCGACTGTGCGGTGGGTGATCGCCAGCTGCTCATCGAGCGTCTGCAGCGTGAAGTAGGCGGTGGCGACGCTGGCGATGAGGCCCCCCACGACGTCCGCGCGCGCATAGTCGGTGGCGAGAAGCTGCGCGCGCGCGGCTTCCGAGGCGCGCCGATACTTGCCCCAGAAATCAATTTCGTAAGAGGCGCTGCCCTGCAGCTGGAACACGTTGGTGATCGGGATCGTCCCCAAGGGTAGCTCATACTGCGAGGTGCGGGCACGCTGTGCGCCGGCGCCGATCGCGACCTGGGGCAGCTGCTGCATGTGCGCCGCGCCCAGGTTTGCGCGCGCCGCATCGACCCGCGCCGCCGCGATGCGCACGTCGAGATTGTTGGCGAGCGCCTCCTTCAGCAGGTCCAGCAGGACCGGGTCCTGGTAGATCTCCCACCAGCCCCGATCGGCGAAGGAATCCGGCGCGCTGTCGGCGGCGAAGCGGTAGGCCGAGGGGACCTGCGTCTCCGGGCGGTGATAGTCCGGTCCTACGGCACAGCCGGCGGCGAGCAGCGCCACCGCGCCGCTGACAAGCAGCTGCCAAGGGCCTGGGGGGCTCATGCAAGCGACTGCGGCACGGGCGCAGCCTTGCCGCGCAGCCGGTCGGCAAACGACTGCACGCGCACGTAGAACATCGGGATGAGGAAAATCCCTACCGCCGTGGCCACCGTCATGCCGAACACCACGGCGGTTCCCAGGACCAGGCGGGCGCCCGACCCTGCGCCCGTGGCGATCGCCAGCGGCACCGAGCCGAACACAAACGCGAAGGAGGTCATGAGGATCGGCCGCAGGCGCAGTTGCGCGCCGGCGATCGCGGCATCCACCAGCGGCTTGCCGCGCTCGTATTCGAGCTTGGCGAACTCCACGATCAGTATCGCGTTCTTGGCGGCCAGCCCGATCAGCATGACGAGCCCGATCTGGGCGTAGATGTCGTTGGCCATGCCGCGCAGCGTGAGACCAATGAAAGCCCCGAGCACGGCGAAGGGAATGCCGAGCAGCACCGCAAAGGGGATCGCCCAGCTCTCGTACAGCGCCGCCAGCACCAGGAATACGAACACGATCGCCATGCCGAAGATCGCGCCCGCTTGGCCGCCGGAAAGTTGTTCCTGATAGGTGGTGCCGGTCCATTCGTAGCTGTAGCCCGGCGGCAGATCGGCAGCGAGCGCCTGCATGGCCTGCGTGGCCTCGCCTGAGCTGTAGCCCGGCGCGGCCGAGCCGTTGATGGTCGCGGCGCGGTAGATGTTGTAACGCTCGATGTATTCCGGGCCTTGCTTGGGTTTTATGCTGATCAGCGTCGAGAGCGGCACCATGTCTCCGGCGGCGGAGCGCGCGTACAGGCCGTCGACGGATTCGGGCGAGTTGCGCGCGCTCGCTTCGGCCTGCGCGGTAACCCGGTAGGTGCGGCCGAACAGGTTGAAGTCGTTGATGTAGGCGCCGCCCAGAAACGACTGCAGGGTCGAGAACACGCTCGAGACCGACACCCCGAGGGTCTTGGCGCGCTCACGGTCGAGCACGTACTCGATCTGCGGGGAGCGGGTGCTGAACTGCGAAAAAACGCGCGTTAGTTGCGGCTGCCGATTCGCCTCCCCAACAAACTCCCCCAGCGTCGTCGCGAACCGCTGGATGTCCTCGCCGCCGCGGTTCTCGAGGATGAACTCAAATCCCCCGGCGGTGCCGATGCCGGGAATCGGCGGCGGGTTAAGGGTCAGGATCGTCGCCTTGGTGGCGGCGGCGCCAATCTGGTTGGCCCGGGTGGCAATCGCCACGGCTCCATGGGCCGCCCCCTTGCGTTGCGCCCACGGCTTGAGAATCGTAAACATGGTGGAGGCGTAAGACGAATTCGTGCCGGTGAGCACATTCAGTCCGGTGATGGCGAACGTCGCTTGTACGTCCGGGTTCTCACGGATCTGCTTGCTGAAGGCATCGGTGACCGCCTCTGTACGCTGCAACGAAGAGCCCAGCGGCAGCGTGATGAGGCTGATGAGATAGCCCTGATCCTCATCCGGCATGAAGCCGCTGGGGCGCAGGTGCAGCAGGAGGTAGGCGCCGAGCGAGAGCACCACGAAGAGAGTCATCGAGCGCGCGCTGTGCTTGATCGCGCTGCCGACGGTGTGCGTGTAGCGGGTTGTGAAATTGCGGAACCCGCGGTTGAAGACCTGAAACGCGCGTCCCAGGAGGCCAGGGAGGTGCGACTCCTCCGGCGGCTTGAGCAGCAGGGCGCACAGCGCCGGGGTGAAGGTGAGGGCGACCACGGCTGAGATCCCCACCGAGACTGCCAGTGTCAGGGCGAACTGGCGGTAGAACTGCCCGGTGAGGCCGCCGAGAAAGGCGACCGGCACGAACACGGAGATCAGCACGAGCGCGATCGCCGCGACCGGTCCTGCCACCTCGCGCATCGCGGCCTTGGTCGCTTCGCGCGGCGGCAGCTTGCGGTTCTCCATGATCGCGCTGACCGCCTCGACCACAACGATCGCATCGTCGACCACCAGCCCGATCGCGAGCACGAGCGCGAACAGCGTCAGGGTGTTGATGGAGAACCCGAGCGCCAGGAAAGCCGAGAAGGCACCAATCAGGGACACCGGCACCGCCAGCATCGGGATGAGCGTGGCACGCCAGCTCTCCAGGAAGATGAAGACCACGAGCAGCACCAGCAATCCTGCCTCCAGCAGCGTCTTCACCACCTCGCGCACGGATTCCGAGACGAAGAGGGTGGTATCAAAGGGCACTGAGTAGCGGATACCGGGCGGGAAGGTCGGGGCGAGGTCCTCCATCACTTTGCGTATGCCGCGCGAGACTTCGAGAGCGTTGGCCTCGGGCAGTTGATAGACGCCGATCATCGCGGTCGGCACGCCGTTCAGTTTTCCAGAGAGTGAATAATCGGTCGCCGCGAGCTCGATGCGGGCGATATCGCGCAGGCGTACGAGGGCGCCGTCCTTGCCGGTGCGTACGATGATGTTGCCGTACTCCTCGACGGTCGACAGTCGCCCCTTGACCGAGGCGATGTACTGCATCTGCTGTCCGGGCGGCGCAGGCTCCGCCCCCACCGTGCCGGCCGGCGCGACGACATTCTGCTCGTTGAGGACGTCGCTGATGTCCTGCGTGGTGACGCTCAGATTCGCCATCTTCTTCGGGTCAAGCCAGATGCGCATGCCGTAGTCGCGCGCGCCCAGCACCGTGACCTGGCCGACGCCCTTGACGCGCGCCAGCGCGTCGTAGACTCGCAGGGTGGCGAAGTTGGAGAGGAACAGCGCGTCGTAGCGCGGGTCGTCCGAGCCGATCGAGACGACGAGCAGGATCTGCGGTTGCTTCTTGGCGACCACGATGCCCTGCTGCAGCACCTGTTGCGGTAGCTGGCGCTGCGCGATGGCGACCTGGTTCTGCACGTCGACCGCGGCGATATCCTGGTCGGTGCCGATCTCGAAGCTGACGGTGAGGGTGTAGCTGCCGTCGCTAGCGCTCTTGGAGTCCATGTAGATCATGTGGGGGACGCCGTTGACCTGCTGCTCAATCGGCGCGGCGACCGATTGCTCGATGGTGGCGGCGTCGGCCCCCGGGAAGCGCGTGGAGACGACAATCGCAGGCGGCGTGATCTGCGGGAAGCGGGCAATGGGCAGCGCGGTCAGCGCCACCCCGCCGGCGAGAGTGATGATGATCGCGAGCACGGTCGCGAAAATCGGCCGGTCAATGAAAAAGTCGATCATGCGCCGTGGCCGGCGGCGGCAGCCTTGGCTGGGTCGGGGGGACGCTTGGCAGGATCAGCGCCAGGTTCATACGGCGCCGGGTTGACCACGGCCCCCGGGCGCAGGCGCTGCACACCGTCGATGACCACGCGGTCGCCCACCTTGAGCCCCTGGGCCACCAGCCAGTTCTCGCCGATGCGTGGCCCCATCTGCACGTCGCGCTGCTGTACTTTATTGTCGCCCTCGAGTACCCAAACGTAGTTCTTGCCCTGCAGATCCTGGATCGCCCGCTGCGGCAGGACGATCGCGTTGGGGTCCTGCAGCGCCGTGACCTGCACGCGCGCGAACTCGCCCGCGTGCAGCAGCCCCTGGGGATTGGGGACTTCCAGGCGGATGCCGAGCGTACCGGTGCGCGTGTCAACCGCCGGATCGATGAAGTTCAGCTTCGGCGGCAGCGGGTATTCGGAACCGTCGGCGAGGAACAGGCGAAACGGCGGCGGATCCTTGCTGTCCTGGTTCGGCGCCCGTCCGAGCTGGCGCTGCAAGGTCAGCAGCCGCTGTTCGCTGATGCTCAGGTTCACGAACACGCGCGTGGTTTCGTACACGGTGGTCAGGAGCGTGCTGTTTGCGGTGGCGAGCCCGCCGACGCGCAGCTGCGCGCGTCCCATGATGCCGTCAATGGGGCTGGTGATATTGGTGTAGCCGAGGTTCAACTGCGCGGTCTTGACGGTCGCCTGGCCGGCGGCCACCGAGGCGATGTTGGCCTTGTTCTTGGCGGCCGTGGCGTCCAGTTCCTGCTGGCTCACCGCATCGATCTCTGACAAGGACTTGGCACGGCCCAGGTCACGCTGCGACTGCTCCAGCGAGGCCTCGTTCTGAGCCAGCGTGGCGCGCGCCTGAGCGAGCGCCTCGATGTAGGGCTGCGGGTCGATCACGAACAGCAGTTCGCCCGTCTTCAGGCGCTCGCCCTCGCGCGGAACCTGCTTCTCGAGGACCCCCCCCACCCGCGGGCGGATTTCCACGGTGTTGACCGCTTCGGTCTGCGCGACGTAGTCCTCGGTGAAGGTTGCCGGTGTATGCGTCACGGTCATGACGCTGACCTGCGGCGGCGGTGGCGGCGGGGGCTTCTTGGGGGAGCAGGCGAGCAGTACCGCGGCGGTCCCGCCCACCAGGGCTGCCCGCCACGGACCATACACGTGGATGTCTGAGCGCCGCATTGCGATCGGTCCTGTTCTTTTTAAGTCAGTTTCGATACGGGAGAATCGCAGCACGGTGGCCCCGGCACTTGCGACCTGCCCGCGACACGACTGATCCCAGATTTCCCTGTCCCGCGCGCAATCCGCAGCTCGGTGCGCGTAGTTGATCTTGCACCTCGATCCGCCGACCGACAACCTGCCACGGCCCTTGACCTGCTCACGTCGAGCACCCAGCCCGGTGCGAGGACTGGCAACATCATGACGCCACAGTGACAACCGGATTAGAATCGGTGCGTTCGCAGCGTCAACCCGGCAGACTGTGCTGCCCGGCGGGAGGGGGCTCGCTATGAGTAGTCGCGGCTTGGCGTCTGACCCGGCATCGCCTGGCGCTGCGCCGCGGCTGCGCGCCGTCGGCTGGCGCTCGGCGTTGCGGCGCGAGCTGAGCCTGCTGCTGGTGCTGAAGATGGCCGCCCTCGTGCTGCTGTGGTGGCTGTTCTTTTCGCCCCCGCATCGCAGCCCCGTCGATGCCGCAGCCGCCGGGCGCAGGCTCGCAGTGGAACGCGCTGCGGTCTCGCCGGTGCTCCCGAATGCAGTGCCGGATCGCGGAGAGCGCCCATGATCGACTTCGGGGTCGTGCATCTGTCGCGCGCTCAGTTCGCGCTTACGGCGCTCTATCACTTCCTGTTTGTGCCCCTGACGCTCGGACTGTCCATGATCCTGGTCATCATGGAGGCGACCTATGTCATGACCGGACGCGAGATCTGGAAGCGCATGACGCGCTTCTGGGGCATGTTGTTCGGTATCAACTTCGCCATGGGTGTCGCCACCGGGATCACCATGGAGTTCCAGTTTGGCACCAACTGGGCCTACTACTCCCACTACGTCGGTGACATCTTCGGCACGCCGCTCGCGGTCGAGGGCCTGATGGCCTTCTTCCTCGAGTCGACGCTGGTGGGCCTGTTCTTCTTTGGCTGGGACCGGCTTTCGAGGCTTGCGCACCTGATCGTGACGGCTCTGGTGGCCCTCGGGTCGAGTCTGTCCGCGCTGTGGATCCTCATTGCCAATGCCTGGATGCAGTATCCGGTGGGCGCAAGCTTCAATCCGCACACCATGCGCATGGAGCTGCAATCCTTCAGCCAGGTGTTATTCAACCCGGTGGCACAGGCGAAGTTCGTACACACCGTGGCCGCCGGCTACGTGGTGGGGGCGGTGTTCGTGCTGGCGATCAGCGCCTGGTACCTGCTGCGGGGCCGCAACGTCGAGGTCGCGCGCCGTTCGATGGCGGTGGCGGCCAGCTTCGGGCTCGCCTGCTCCTTGTCGGTGGTGGTGCTTGGGGACGAGTCCGGTTACGAGGCAAGCGAAAACCAGAAGATGAAGATCGCGGCCATCGAGGCCGAGTGGCACACGCAGCAACCGCCGGCGGACTTCACCTTGTTCGGCATTCCCGACACCCAGTCCCATACAACCAAGTATCAGATCCGCGTGCCATGGCTGCTGGGCCTGATAGCGACCCGCTCGATCGACCAGCCGGTGGCGGGCATTTCCGAGCTCGTGGCGCATGCCAAGGAGCGCATCGCAAGCGGTATTGAAGCGCACACGGCGCTGCAGCAACTGCGGCAGCACCCGGACGATCAGGCAGCGCTACCGCGCTTCGCCGCGCACCAGGCGGACCTCGGCTACGCGCTGCTGTTGCTGCGCTATGTGGATGACCCTGCGGCCGCCAGCCCGGAGCAAATCGAGGCCGCGGCCTGGTCAACGGTGCCGAACGTCGCGGTGCTGTTCTGGAGCTTCCGCTTCATGGTCGGCATCGGCCTGTTCCTCATCGCGCTGTTCGCGACGGCCTTCTACTTCTCGGCGCGGCATCGGTTCGAGCGGCACCCCTGGTTCCTGCGCCTCGCGCTCTTCAGCCTGCCGTTGCCCTGGCTTGCGGCGGAACTTGGCTGGATCGTCGCCGAGTACGGCCGACAACCCTGGGCGATCGACGGGCTGCTGCCGACCTTCCTTGGTGTCTCCGCGACCCCCAGGACCAACGTGCTGTTGTCCCTGACGGGTTTTACGATTTTCTATTCCGCCCTGGCCGCGGTCGACGTATTCCTGTTGCTGCGCATGATCCGCCGCGGCCCGGATGGACTTGGCTACTGGCCGACGCCACCCACGGCGGCGGTCAGCCACTAAGGAGGCGTCGTGCCGGACTACGCAACACTGCGCTTCATCTGGTGGCTGATCCTCGGCACCCTCCTGATCGGGTTCGCCATCATGGACGGCTTCGACTTCGGGCTCGCGGCCACCTTTCGCTCCCTGGGCCGCACCGATGAGGAACGACGTGCGCTGCTGGAGTCCGTGGAGCCGGTGTGGGAGGGCAACCAGGTCTGGTTCATCCTGGCCGGGGGCGCGGTCTTCGCGGCGTGGCCGCTGCTGTACGCGGCAGCATTTTCCGGCCTGTATCTGGCCATGTTCGTGCTGCTGGTGGCGCTCATTCTGCGGCCGGTGGGATTCGTGTTTCGCAACAAGGTACCCGATCCCCGCTGGCGCAATGTATGGGACTGGGTCCTGACGATTGCCGGTATCGTCCCGGCGCTGCTGTTCGGCGTCGCCTTCGGAAATCTGTTCCTCGGGGTGCCGTTTCACTTCGATGCACTCCAACGCCCGGTCTTCACCGGCAGCTTCGTGTCGCTGCTGCACCCCTTTGCGCTGCTCGCAGGAGTGGTGAGCCTGGCGATGATCGTGATGCACGGTAACGTGTACGCGGCAATGAAAGTCGGGCCGCCGATGTCGCAGCGTGCGAGCACGTGCGCGCGCGTGGCGGCGCTCGTGTACCTCGTCGGCTTCGGCGCGGCGGGGGTTTGGGCGGCGGGCCTGGACGGCCACCAGATCGTCGCGGGTGCCAATCCGCTCGGTGACTCAGATCCGCTGCTCAAGCAGGTGGCGGTGGCGCGCGGCGCCTGGCTTGCCAATTACCACGCCCATGCAGTTCTCTGGCTCGCACCCGCGAGCGCGCTCGCCGGCGCCGCCGCGACCTGGGGGCTGCTCGGCGCCGGCCGGGCCGGCTGGGCCTTCCTCACGAGCGCGCTCGCGCTTGCCGGGACCATCCTGACCGCGGGAATCGCGCTCTTCCCGTTCCTCATGCCCTCATCGATCCATCCGGACCACGGGCTCACCGTCTGGGACGCCTCCAGCAGCGCGCACACGCTCGGCCTGATGCTGGTGGCGGTCATCGTGCTGCTGCCGATCGTTATTGCCTACACCTCGTGGGTATTCCACGTGCTGCGCGGGCGCATCACGCTGGAAGAGATACGGCGACACACCGGCCTTTACTGAAGGGACAGCCGACATGTGGTACTTCAGCTGGATTCTTGGGCTCGCGCTGGCGCTGACATTTGGCGTGCTCAACGCCATCTGGTTCGAAATTACGCAGGATGGCCGCCCGCCGACCCTGCGGCCGCCGGGCGAGATTCCCTGAGCCGTCCCGCCGCAACTTAAGTCACTGAGGTAAGAAATTGGAGCAACGAGTATCACGTCTCCTCGCCACCGCAGCCTGTGCCCTTATGCTGGGCGTGTCCGCGGCCGCCAAAGTCGCACCCTTTCCGGCCGCGTTCCGTGTGCTCGAGATCAAGACCGACGGCGCCACCATCCACGTTCGCGTCGGCGGACAAGGACCTGCGATCCTGATGCTGCACGGCTTCGGGGACAGCGGCGACATGTGGCAACCGCTGGCGAGCGTGATGATGAGTGATCACACGGTGGTGGTTCCTGACCTGCGCGGCATGGGTCTGTCCTCACATCCGGACAGCGGCTACGACAAGAAGACCGAGGCGCGTGACATGGAGCAGGTGCTGGACAAGTTGCAGATCGACAAGTTCGAGCTCGTGACTCACGATATCGGCAACATGGTGGGCTACGCGCTGGCAGCGCGGAACCCGACGCGCGTGACTCGCTGGGTGGTCATGGATGCGCCCCTGCCGGGGATCGGCAATTGGGACAAACAGCTCAGCAATCCCAAGACCTGGCACTTCAATTTCCACGGACCCGACGAGGAACGGCTGGTGGCCGGTCGCGAGCGCATCTACCTCGATCGCTTCTACAACGAGCTGTCCGCAAACCCGGCGGCAATCGACGAGCAGACGCGCGTGCACTACGCGCACCTGTACGCGCGCCCGCATGCCATGCATGACGCCTTTGAGCAGTTCGTGGCCTTTCCCCAGGACGGAATCGACAACCGGGCCTTCCTCGCCAAGGGCAAGCTCCCCATGCCGGTGCTCGCCATCGGCGGGGAAAAGTCCTACGGCGCGGCACTTGCCGAGGAACTGCGTTTCGTGGCCACCGACGTCACGGCGCTGGTAATTCCGGATGCGGGCCACTGGCTGATGGAAGAGCAGCCTGCGAAGACGGTGGCCGCGATCAGTGCGTTCCTGCGCCAGCAGTGAAGCGGGCGGCCGCGCGCTAACCGGGGCGAAGGCCATGAACACGGCGGCAACACGCGACCTGCGCCTGTATGAGCTGGTACTGGAGAACGGCTGCTCGGCGAGTCCCTTCGTCTGGCGTACGCGCTTTGCGCTCGCCCACAAGGGGCTCGCCTTCCAATCCGTGCCGCTTGGGTTCACTGAAATCCCCCAGGCCTTCGGCGGACGCTTCAAGACCGTCCCGGTCATCGCCGACGGGGAGGAAATGCTGTCCGAGAGCTGGGACATAGCCGCGTACCTCGATCGCGCATTCCCCGCGCCGCCACAGTTGTTCTCAGGCCCGGCCGAATTCGCGATGGTCAAGCTGTTCGACGCTTGGCTATCCGGCGCCATCCTGCGCCGGCTGTTCCGTATCTACGCGCTCGACATTCACAACGCCGCACGCCCGCAGGATCGCGCCTATTTTCGCCGCAGCCGCGAGCAGTGGCTGAAGGGTGTCACGCTCGAGGATTTCACGGCGGACCGGGCGGGTCGCCTGCCGGAGATGCGCCAGGCCTTCGATCCGCTGCGCACCCAGCTTGCCTCTTATCCGTTCTTGGGCGGCGCCGTCCCCAACTACGCGGACCACATGGCGCTCGGGGCGCTGCAATGGATCGCGAGCGTGAGCACGCTGCCGCTACTGGCTGCCGATGATGCGGTGCTGCGCCAGTGGCTGGAACGCGGCCTCGATCTCTACGGCGGGGCAGGGCGCGATGCGCGCATGAAGCCGCTGTTCGAGTAGCCGGTCGCCGGCCTCAGGCGGGCCCGAGCGTCAGCAGCTCCTCGCAGAAACCGCCGAAGCCGCGCTGCTTGTCCACGAAGTGAATCTCCAGAATCCAGTGGCGCGTGGCGCCGCTGGCGTCGGGTTCGCGGATGCGGATCTCGTTGCCGTGGCGGATCGAGAAGCGCCGCGGCTCACCGGGCGCGTGCTCGTGGGGAAAATGACCGATGAGGTGCCCTGCGCTGGGGGCGCCGAACTCCCAGCCCGCCGGCTGCGCCAGCGAGCTCACGAAATCGTACAGGGCGCCGGCAGTCAGATCCGGGGTGTCCAGGTACAGCTGCTTGCCCTGACGGAAGGCGCTGGTGATGTCCGCAACCAGCTGGTGCTTGCGTGCGTCCTCGCCGAGCACAAAGGTACGGCCAAAGTCGGCCTCCCAGGCGTTGAACACCGGCCCCAAGTCGAGGTACACGACGTCGTCGGCCTGGATGCACCGATCCGGTGGCTCGTCGTGGTAGGTCAGCACGGTATTCGGTCCGGCACGCACCACGCGCCTGTGCCAGTGGCGGCGCACGCCGAAGCGATGCTGCGCGAGCGCATGGATCTCGCTGCTGAGCTCGCTCTCGAGGACCCCGGGTCGAATGAGGCCGTTCGCCACGATCTCCTTAAAGAGCTGCTCGGCCTTGCCCTGGGCGGCGAGCAGCGCCTGCTCTACCGGTTGCACGCAATTGTTCCTCGTGGTTTCGTTGCTGGAGAGCAGAACGGCGCACCGAAGATCGGCACCGACGTGAACTCAGTACACCGGGACCCATCATAAAAGACTCGGACTCAATTGCGCTCCGGTGCTGCAATAGCGCCTTCAGATGTACGGTCTCCTACTCGAACGCGCAAAACACCAGCGCGAACATCCCGGTACCATTGCGTGTCCCCCACCGGCAACGGAATGCGAGGACTTTCAATGAGTTGTGGACCATCCGGGCGCACGCTCTTGCGCACGCCCGGTGCAGCCCCATGCATCGACAGAGGACTAACTGCGGGAAATGCCATGAAAGTTCTAGTGAGCGCGCTTCTTTTGATGTGCGGCGGGCTGCTGCTGCGGGCCTCCCTGGCCGGCGAGCCCGCCGTCGCGGTGCCGCCAGCGGCGATTGATAACCCGCGCACGGCCGGTGCGCTGCAGACCGCCGTGCTGGCCGGCGGCTGTTTCTGGGGTGTGCAGGGCGTGTACGAGCACATGACCGGCGTGCGGCGCGTGCTGTCGGGCTATTCGGGCGGACAAAGCAGTACCGCACACTACGAACTGGTGGGTACCGGACAAACCGGTCACGCGGAATCAGTCGAGATCACCTTTGACCCGCAACTGGTCTCCTACGGCGAGATCCTGCAGGTCTTCTTTTCCGTCGCGCACGACCCGACCCAAGTGAACCGCCAGGGTCCGGATACGGGCTCGCAGTATCGCTCGGCGATCTTCTACGCGGACGATACCCAGAGAAAGGTCGCCGTCGCTTATATTGCGCAACTCGACAAGGCGGGCGTGTTCCGCGCGCCGATCGCCACCCGTGTCGACCCGCTGAAGGGATTTTTCCGGGCCGAGGACTACCACCAGGACTTCCTCTTGAGGAATCCCACCAACGCGTACATCGCCTTCAATGATCTGCCGAAGATCCGCAACTTCCAGCAGACGCTGCCCGCGCTCTATCAGGGCAAGCCGGTGACGGTCGCGGCGCTTACTCACTAGCAAGCAGGCGAGAAGCAACCCATGCTGCTGCTAGCTCTGGCATTCCTCGGTGGGGCGCTGACCATCCTCAGCCCGTGCATCCTGCCGGTGTTGCCGTTCGTGTTCGCACGGCAGGATCGCTCCTTTGCGCGCGGCACGCTGCCGCTGCTGGCAGGCATGGCGGTGACGTTTGCCGCCATCGCGACCCTGGCCGCGGTGGGAGGCGCCTGGGCGGTTCGCGTCAACTCCTTCGGCCGGCTGCTGGCACTGGTGCTGCTCGCTGCGTTCGGCGTTGCACTGCTTTCCCAGCGCGTGGCGGACTGGCTGGCCCGGCCGTTCGTGGCATTTGGCAATCGCCTGCTGCAAGGCGCAGGGCAGTCCGACAGTATGCTGCCCTCGGCCGCGCTCGGGGTGGCCACCGGATTTCTCTGGGCCCCGTGCGCCGGCCCGATTCTCGGTCTCATACTGACCGGCGCGGCCATCAATGGCCCGAGCACGCAGACCACGCTGCTGCTCTTCGCGTACGCGCTTGGTGCGATCAGCTCCCTCGCCCTGGCGGTATTTGCCGGCGCGGGCCTGCTGCGTGCCTTCAAGAAATCCCTGGGAGCGGTCGATTGGGTCCGTCGCGGACTCGGTGTAGCGGTGCTCGCGGGTGTCGTGGCGATTGCAGCCGGCTGGGATACGGGTCTGCTCACACGACTGTCCTTCGCCAGCACCAATCGCGTCGAACAGTCCCTGATCGATGCCATTCATCCCCGGGCGGACAGCGGCGCCATGCAGTCGGGGGCCGCGATGCAAGCGAGCATGACCGGCTCGATGAGCGGATCGATGAGCGGCACAGGACACCCGGCCGGCGCCATGACCGGCGCCATGCCTGGTGCGGCGCACGGCGGTCCGCCGGTCGAGGGCGAGTTGCCGTCCGTGGACGGTGCCGTCGCGTGGCTGAACTCTGCGCCGCTGACAGCGGAGCGGCTGCGCGGCCGGGTGGTGGTCATCGACTTCTGGACTTACTCCTGCATTAACTGCCTGCGCACCCTGCCGTACCTGAAAGCGTGGAACGAGCGCTACAAGGACCATGGCCTGACCATCATCGGGGTGCATGCCCCGGAATTCGCCTTTGAGAAGGACGAGGCGAACGTGCGCCGCGCGGTATCCGAGCTGGGCATCACCTATCCGGTGGCGATTGATAATGACTACGCGATCTGGCGCGCGTTCGACAACCAGTACTGGCCGGCGCACTACTTTGTCGACGCGCAGGGTCGCATCCGCGGTCATCACTTTGGCGAGGGCTCCTATGAGGAGTCGGAGCAGTTGATCCGCGAGTTGCTCACCGAGGCCGGACAGCGCGACCTTCCGGGCGCCAGCGGTGCCATGCGCGCGGCCGCGATCGAGATCGCCCCGGATGAGAGCAACGTGGGCTCCCCGGAGACTTACCTTGGCTACGATCGCGCCGCGAATTTCGCCTCGCCGGTGCCGGTTGCCAAGGATCAACCGGTGAGCTACGCGGTACCCGCGTCGCTGCCGCTGAACCAATGGACCCTCGGCGGCAAGTGGATCGTCGGGGCCGAGTCGGCCCTGTCCGCGGCAAGCCACGACAAGATCGTGTTCCGCTTTCATGCGCGTGACCTGCATCTGGTGCTGGGTCCGGGGCCGGACGGCAAGCCGGTCCGCTTCCGTGTCACGATCGAGGGCCGCGAGCCGGGAGCGGATCACGGCGCCGACACGGACGCACACGGCAACGGCAGCGTCGCCGAGCAGCGTCTGTACCAGCTCATCCGCCAGTCGGGGGCCATCCAGGACCGCACCTTCAGCATCGAGTTCCTCGATCCGGGCGTGCGCGCGTATTCCTTTACCTTCGGCTGATCCGAGGAGATAGTCCGCATGGATGAACGCAAGCGCAGGCCAGGGCCGCCCGTTGGCCCCATGCGATCGCGTCGCCGCTTCATGTTTGACGCGCTCGCTGCCTGCGGCGTCGTTGGAGTGGTGGGTCGCGGCGCGGCGGCGACCCTGCTTTCGGCGCCCAAGCGCAGCGCGACGGTGAGTATCGAGAACTTCTCGGCCGCCGGGGCCAGTCTCGGCAAGGTCGAGCTGCCACGGATTGTCAAAACCGAGGACGAGTGGCGCAAGTTACTCTCGCCCTTGGCTTATCACGTGACGCGCGAGCAGGGTACGGAGCTCGCGTTTTCCGGTGAATACGACAAGAACCACGCCGATGGCCTCTATCGCTGCATCTGCTGCGACACAGCCCTGTACGACTCGCGCACGAAGTTCGACTCGGGTACCGGCTGGCCCAGCTTCTGGCAGGTGATCTCGCACGCCAACGTGCAGGAAGGGCAGGACTACGCGCTCGGTGTGGCGCGCACGGCGGTATCGTGCCGACGTTGCGATGCCCATCTGGGCCACGTCTTCGATGATGGTCCGCGCCCGACCGGCTTGCGCTACTGCATGAACTCGGTTGCCCTGAAGTTCGCGCGCAGGGCATAGGCGCGACTGCCAGCGTAGCCCGCCGGAGGCGTGCGCAAGGCGGGCGGCCGAGCTGAGGCATTCGGAAAGTTACGGAGGGGGCTCAATGGACACTGCAGTGACCGCGGTGAGGTCGTACCTGGCGAGCGCAACGGCCCTGCTGGCGCTTGCCAGCGTGGCGCTCTCAATCACCGCAACTGCGGCACCCCCGACTGCGAAGGCGCAGCCGCAGGACTGGCGCGCCACGGTGCACCGCTTTGCGGAAATCCACCTCAAGCATCCGGCCTGGGGACTGTCTCATTCGCAGCGCGACTACGATCTGGCGCGCACCCTCGCCGCGGAGGACCACGTGGTACTGGATGATGACGTTCTCTACGCGGCGGCCTATCTGCATGACGTGGCCGCGTTCGCGCCTTACGAGAAGGAGCATGTGGATCATGCCGACGAGGCCGCACGGATCGTGGACACGCTGCTGCAGGACACCGGTTTTCCGATGTCGAAGATCGAGGCAGTCCGCGGCGCGATCCGCACTCACATGTTCGCCCGCGACCCGGTGGGGCCCGAGGCGACCTACCTGCATGACGCCGATGCCCTGGATTGGCTCGGCGCGATCGGGGTCGCGCGCATCTTCGGGCTGGTGGACCCGAACGGCGGGGAGCCGGACGGGCCGCGCGCGGTGAAGATGCTGCAGGACAACCTTGCCAAGGTACCGCCCCGGGTGATCTCCACGGCGGCCCGGGCACGCCTGCCCGGGCGTACGAAGGAGCTGCAGGAATTCCTGAAGAACCTCGGCGCGGAGTCAGAAACCTTTCACACGCTGTGAACCGTGGCGCACTAACGTGCCGCGAAGATGCTCTTGGGCAGGCGCACGTGCACGCCGACATTCGGCTTGTCCACCAGCTGCGTGACGGCGACGTTTCCGGCAATGCTGACCAGTTGATACGCCTCGTGGCGCGTAAGTCTCCGCTCCCCCACCAGGAAATCGATCATCTCCTGGATGGCCGTCTTGGTCGCAACCGCCAGGTCCGGGTCGGTCGCCATGCTGATGTAGTCGCTCGGCGTCTCGGCGCGCGGCCAGGTGAGCTTCAGGTCCTTGCGGACGGTGAGCTGCAGCCGCCCCCGCAGCGAGGTCTCGATAGCCGTCTGATCGACCTCGCCGTCGCCCTGGGCCGCGTGCCCGTCGCCGACTTCGAACAGCGCACCACGGACGAAGACCGGGATGTACAAGGTGGCGCCCACGATCAGCTCACGGTTGTCGAGGTTACCCGCGTGGCGTCCGGGCGGGTTGCTGCTCAGGCGCCCGATCTGCGGGGCCGGGGCGACTCCCATGCTGCCGAAGAACGGCCGCAGCGGAATGACGATCCCCGGGGCGAACTCGGCGGTCATGTGCTGGCGGTCGAGCGCGATGATCTTCGCCGCGGCTCCCTGCTCACAATTCTCCGGCAACACGCCGCTGCAGCCGTTGTAGCCATAGTCAATGGATAACTCGATGCCGAGGACCTTGACCTCCAGCACGTCCCCGGGTTCTGCGCCCTCGACGTAGACCGGACCGGTGAGTATGTGGCCGCCTGGACCGCGGCGGTCCCCCGTGACTTCCTCCACGACCGCCTTGAGCGCGGGCTGGATCTTGTCGTCCGCGACGCCGGCCTTGGCGAGGCCCGCGGGCGTGTTGGTGAGTAGCGTGTCGACATCGATGATGTCACCGGAGCGGATTCGCAGTACCGGCGTGGCCTCGGACCAGTAGTAGCCGTACGCCACGGTGGCCGGTGTCACTTCCAGGCGGTGCGTCCGCGGTACGGGCTTGTCGGCGGCGGCGGCCTGTCCGAGGAACAACCCGACGCTGCCAAGGATGAGTAATCTATTCATATCGTTGAGCTGTGCATTGCTTCTCTTCAGTACGCGGCGCCGGCCGCAGCGGCTGGATCGGCGGTGCGGGGCCCGGCATAACCATAGCCGATTGTCGCGCCCGCCCGGAAGGAGGAGAGGCGGCGTTGCGCTTCCCACGTACACTATGGACTTGTTCCCACGGCCGGGGATCGCGCGGCCGTGAGCGTCGTGCCTTGGTACTTGTGTGAGGAGGCTTGAGTGAACCGCGCGCCCGCCGCATGGCCTGACCTTAACTTCGCCAGCTGGCGTGACACGGCGGCGACGCTGCAGTTGTGGACACAGATCGTCGGCAAGGTCCGTCTGCAGCTGACCCCCTGGGTCAATCACAGCTGGCAGGTCCCGCTGTACGTTACCGCGCGCGGGCTCGGCACTTCGCCGATTCCGTTTGCCGAGCAGTTGCTGGAGGTCGAGTTCGACTTTCTCAGCCAGCAGCTGCTGTTGCGCACCAGTACCGGCGCGCAGCGCGCACTTGCCCTGGAGCCGCGCTCGGTCGCTGACTTCTACGTCCGCGTTCTCGGGCTGCTGCACGAGCTCGGTGTGCTCGTTAGCATCAACGATCTGCCTTCTGAGCTGGAGCATCCAGTGCGCTTTCCGGAGGATCATGTCCATGCCAGTTACGATGCGGCCGCAGCGCAGCGCTTCTGGCGTGTACTCGTTGCGAGCACTCGGGTGTTCAGCCACTTCCGCAGCGGGTTCCTGGGCAAAGTGAGCCCGGTGCACTTCTTCTGGGGCAGCTTTGACTTAGCCGTGACGCGCTTTTCGGGGCGCAGGGCGCCGTTGCACCCCGGCGGGGTACCCGGATTACCCGACGCGGTGGCGCGCGAGGCGTATTCGCACGAGGTCAGCAGCGCCGGCTTCTGGCCCGGCAACGACGCATTTCCCCACGCGGCCTTCTACTGCTACGCCTATCCGGAGCCGGCGGGATTCCGCGAGCGTGCGGTGACGCCGGGCGCGCACTACGAGGCCAAACTCGGGGAGTTCGTGCTCCCGTACGAGGTGGTGCGCGCGTCGGCCGCGCCGGAGGGCACGCTGCTCGAGTTCCTCTCGATGACCTATGGCGCTGCCGCGGATTGTGGTGGCTGGGATCGCGCGGCGCTCGAGTGTTCCCTGGGTGTACCTGCAAAGGTGCGGGCGGTGAACTGACACCCGCAGCTCGCGGAAGTCGCTCGCCTGAAATAAATGGAGTTGCCCGTGCGATGAAATCACTTGGCCGCCGAGCTCAGGGCGCGCGACTTGAGCGGATGCAGGCCTCGGCGCGCTGGGCCGGGGATCGGTTTCGCAACCTTTTCCCGATAGCGCCGGGGTTGCGCGACCCGGCCGTGCCGATGCCCTCGCTGCGTGATTTCCTATGCGGCGGCGAACGACGCGTGCCGCGCGCACCGCTGCCCGCGTTGAATCCGCTCGCTGCCTGGACGCGTCCGGCGGCGAGTGGCTTACGCGCAACCTGGCTGGGTCACTCGACGGTGCTGCTGGAGATCGACGGTGTCCGCGTGCTCACCGACCCGGTCTGGGGAGTGCGTGCCTCGCCCTCGATGCTCGCCGGACCCAGGCGCTTTCAGCCGGTCCCCGTGCGCCTGCGCGATCTGCCACCGCTCAATCTGGTGCTCGTTTCACACGATCACTACGATCACCTGGACTACCCGACCGTACGGCAGCTCGCCAAGGTCAACGTGCCATTCGTGACCTCGCTCGGCGTTGGCGCGCACCTGGAGGCGTGGGGAGTACGGCCTGAGAACATCTTCGAGCTGGACTGGTGGGAGTCATACACGCTGCCGGGCTCGGAGCTCACGGTCACCGCCGCGCCTTCGCAACACTTCTCCGGGCGCACGCTGAAGAGCCGCAATACGACACTGTGGTCGGCGCTCGTGATCCGCTCGGCTCGTCACGCCGTGTTCTTCAGTGGCGACACGGGGCTCACGAGCGAATATCAGCGGATCCGCGAACGGCTGGGCCCATTTGACCTGGTGATGCTGGAAGTCGGAGCCTTCCATCCGTCCTGGGGCGACATGCATCTCGGGCCGGAGAACGCGCTCAAGGCGCACGCACTACTGGGCGGCGGCCCGTTCCTGCCCATTCACTGGGGCACGTTCAGCCTCGCCATGCATGCCTGGGACCAACCGGCCGAAACCCTGGTGCGGCTGGCACCGGCCACGGGGGCGCAGCTCGTGATGCCACGGCTGGGCGAGCCGGTGGAGCCGGCGCACGCCGAGAGCGTGGACCCCTGGTGGCGCGTCGTTGATGCGCTCCCGGAGGCGTCACCGCGCAGGCCGGCTGAAACCGGCAGCCTGCCGGACTCGATGTCGTGGCCGCTCGACTGAGCATCGCGCGGCGCGGTCACGGGGTCTCAAGATCGGTGAGCGCGGAGGCGGCGACGCGGCCGGCCTTGACCGGCACCCCTTCGGCCCGCAGACGCCGCGTCTGCTCACGGTGTGCGGGGGACGAGGCAGGAAAGACGATGCGGCCGCCGGCGCCGACGACCCGATGCCAGGGAAGCTGCATCGCGCGGGGAGCCACGCGCAGCGCAAAGCCGGCCTGCCGCGCCCGTCCGGGCAGTCCGGCCGCCCGCGCCACGGCGCCATAAGTGGATACCCGGCCGCGCGGAATGGCGCACACGATGTGCCAGATCGCCTGCAGCGCGGGGTTGTCGTCCGCAGCGGCTAGCGACTTGCCGCGGGGCGGGGCGCCCAGAGGCCGGAACAACGTCGCGGCCGCCTTGTGACTACGTTTCATGCAGTGATCCGAGTTGGCCCGGTGCGCCGCGCACTCCAGGCCCGCCAATCCTACCGGCACGGGCGTTGCGGGTGAATATCGGCAAGGCGCCGCGACGCGCTACTATCCGCAGCGCATGCCCGGCGGTGGCTTGGGCACGCCGCTCGCTTCCAACTTCAAAAGGACACGCTGCTGACATGACAGCCAACGCCCGCGCCACACTCCGTGCCTCCCGGTACACCGCGATTGCCCTGCTCGCCACGTTGAGCGGCGGTGCCAATGCCGAGGAGGCGACCGGCGCCAAGGCACCGGTAGTGGCTCCCCGGGAGCGGGCGGGCGCATCGTTCACGGTGAGTTTTCCCGCCAAGCGCAGCGCGCAGCCGCTTGACGGACGCATGATCCTGCTGCTCAGCCGGGATCTGACGCGCGAGCCTCGCACCCACGTCGAGGCGGATGAACCGCTGACGAGCCCGTACGTGTTCGGTCTCAACGTAGACGGCCTCGCTCCGGGACGTGCGGTGAGCCTCGACGACCATGCCTTCGGCTGGCCGGTGCAGAAACTCTCGCAGGTGCCCGCGGGCGACTATCTGGTCCAGGCCGTGCTGAACCGTTACGAGACGTTCCACCTGGCGGACGGGCGCACTCTGAAACTACCGCCGGACCGTGGCGAGGGACAGCAGTGGGCGAAGAAGCCCGGTAACCTGTTCTCAACGGCCGTGCGCGTGCACGTCGATCCCGCTCACCCCGCCAGGGTGGCCCTCATGCTGGACCAGGAGGTCGAGCCGGTCACTGCGAAAAGCGATTCGGAGTTCATCCGTCATATCCGGATGCGCAGCGAGTTGCTATCGAAATTCTGGGGGCGCGACGTCTTCATCGGCGCGCACGTGCTAGTCCCGAAGGATTTCGACAAACACCCCGGGGTCCGCTACCCGCTCATGGTCTTCCACGGCCACTACCCCGATGACATCTCGGGATTTCGCACCACGCCGCCGGATCCGGATCTGAAGCCGGACTACTCGCAGCGCTTTCATCTGGCGGGCTACAACCGCATCCAGCAGCAGGAGGCCTATGCCTTCTACCAGAAATGGATTTCGTCCGACTTCCCGCGCTTCCTGGTCATCGAGATCGAACACGCCAATCCTTACTACGACGACAGCTATGCGGTGAATTCGGCCAACCTCGGGCCCTACGGGGACGCTATCAACAAGGAGCTGATTCCGGAGATCGAGCGGCGCTTCCGGGGCATCGGCGAGGGGTGGGCGCGATTCACCTACGGCGGATCCACCGGGGGCTGGGAAGCGCTCGCCACCCAGGTGTTCTATCCGGACATGTACAACGGCGCGTTTGTCGCGTGCCCCGACCCGATCGATTTCCGCGCCTATACACTGATAAATATCTACGAGGACACCAACGCCTACACGCTGCGCGGTGAGGCGTTAACCGTCGAGCGCCCGTCTATGCGCAACTACCTCGGGGAGGTCTTTGCAACGCAGCGCGACGCGAACTACATGGAGCTCGCGCAGGGCGACAAGGGGCGCTCCGGCGGGCAGTACGACATCTGGACCGCGGTGTTCAGCCCGGTCGGCAAGGACGGCTACCCCAAACCACTCTTCGATAAGCTCAGTGGGGTAATCGACAAGGAAGTGGCCGCGTACTGGCGCGACAATTTCGACCTGTCGCACATCATCGAGCGCGATTGGGCAGCCCTCGGGCCCAAGCTCAGGGGCAAGATCCATATCTACGTCGGCACGGGTGACAACTACTATCTGACCAACTCGGTGTATTTTGCGCAGGAGCGCCTGGAAAGCCTGCGCCCGCCGTACGAGGGACACGTTGCCTACGGTGATCGTGCCGAGCACTGCTGGAACGGGGATCCGAAGCTCGCAAACGCCTACTCGCGCCTGCACTACAACTACCAGTACCTGCAGCAGATACTGCAGCGCATCGCGGCGACCGCGCCGGGTGCGGCGGATCTGAAGAGCTGGAGATATTGAGTCGCAGGCCAGGCCGTTCGGCTTGTTGCCGTGCTGGGTGCGCGCGCAGGAATTGAACCCTCGATGCAGGCGGACGACCGTGGCGTGAGCGCTCGGGTCCGCCGCAGTTGCCAAGTACGCGTTCGAGCTGTGTGCGCCCTTCGCGCCGGTGCAACGCGGTTGATTCTCCACGTTCGATCCTGCAGATTGTTCACGCGAGTCGCTCAAGGGATGTGGGTGTCGTTATGCTGCGAGGCACCACCATCGGGCGAATGTCTCGCTCGCACTTGACTCGCGCCCGCTCATTCGAGTCACTCGCGGCACTTTCGGCACGCTGCGTCGTGTTCAATGTTTGGTCGTTTCGAGTGCGTGGCGGGTGCCATTGCGGCCCGTGATCCTCTGAGCTGAGGGCACGCCGCGCATGTTTTCGGGTACCGCTGAAGGAGGACTGGCGATGATTAAGAACGTAGTACTCGTCCACGGTGGCTTCGTGGATGGTTCCGGCTGGCAACCCATTTACAAAATCCTGACCGGGGAGGGTTTCAATGTCCGTATCGTGCAGAACCCAACGCTGACGCTAGCTGATGATGTAGCAGTCACCAAGAGGGCGATCGCTGCAGCAGACGGAGCGGTGATCTTGGTTGGCCATTCCTATGGTGGCGTCGTAATTTCAGAAGCCGGAACGGACCCGAAAGTGAAGGGCTTGGTCTATGTGGCGGCCTTCGCGCCGGACCAGGGGGAGTCGGTCTCGTCCCTGATCGCGAATCCCGCCCCAGGCGCTCCGGTACCCCCGATTCTGCCGCCGCAGGATGGGTTTCTGTTCCTCGATCGCGCGAAATTTGCAGCTTCGTTCGCCGCGGATGTTGAACCTGAGCTTGCGGCGTTCATGGCGGATTCGCAGGTGCCGTGGGGGGTCGAGGCACTGGCAGGTGCGGTCAGCAAGCCGGCCTGGCGCGTCAAGCCGAGCTGGTACCTTGTCGCAAGCGACGACAAGATGATTCCGCCGCCGGCCCAGCGCTTGATGGCGCAGCGCGCGGAGTCAAAGGTTGTTGAAACCGCCGGCAGTCATTCCGTCTACGTGTCAAAGCCGAAGGTTGTGGCCGCTCTCATTGCGCAGGCAGCTCGCGAGGCCAAGTAAGTCGGCGCTGGCGTGGCAGCGGGTCTGCGCGACACGGTAGGTCGACTGGCTCACTGAGAGGCAATCGAGCGCCAGCGCGAGGCGTGGTTCCTGTCGCTGCTCGGGCTGGTCTTGGGCCAGCCCGAGCAGCATATCAATCATCGAAATGAGGACGCGCAGTGGCGACTGCGCCGCTTGCGGTCGCGTCATGTCGCGGCGCACGAGCGAATTTCACTTTGGCGAGCGCGGCGCTCGCAGTACTATCCCCGTGTCTGCAAGTGAACAAACCCGGTGCGTCCTGGCCACTGCAGACACCGCGCTGCAATAGCGCAGACCTCCGCGCCCTAGTGTGATCCCGTCCGCATCGACAACGGTTGCTGCGAGCACCCGCTTTTCTTTTCTTCTTTCTCAGAAGGAATAAGGCTATGACACTACAGACAGGCAGTGATAAGACCGCTATCCGTTCCTTTCACGTGAATCCCGTTCCGGAGGCGGAACTCACGGACTTGCGCAGGCGCATCCACGCAACAAGATGGCCCGAACGGGAAACCGTTACGGATCAAACGCAAGGCGTGCAGTTGGCGACGATTCAAAAACTCGCGCGCTATTGGACGGAATACGACTGGCGCGCTTGCGAGGAGAGGCTGAACGCCCTGCCGCAATTCATCACCGAGATCGACGGGCTGGATATCCATTTCATCCACGTCCGTTCCAAGCATGAAAATGCGCTGCCGATGATCGTCACGCACGGCTGGCCCGGCTCGGTCGTCGAACAGCTGAAGATCATCGAGCCGCTGACCAATCCCGCCGCACACGGTGGAAATGCATCAGATGCCTTCCACCTGGTGATACCGTCCATACCGGGCTACGGGTACTCAGGAAAACCGGCCACCACCGGGTGGGACTGTCCGCACATCGCGCGTGCCTGGATCGTGCTGATGAAGCGTCTCGGGTACACGAAATTCGTCGCACAAGGCGGCGATTGGGGCGCGGTCATCACCGAACAAATGGGTCTGCTTGCGCCTCCGGAGCTGCTCGGCATTCACACCAACATGCCTGGCGTGTTTCCGGAAGAAATTAACAACGCCGCTTTTTCCGGGGCGCCGGCGCCAGCGGGTCTCTCGGCCGACGAGAAACTCGCTTACGAGCGCCTGCAGTTCGTGTATCAAAAGGGTATCGGATACGGATACCAGATGGGATTGCGCCCGCAGACGCTGTACGGAATCGTGGATTCACCGGTCGGCCTGGCGGCCTATTTCCTTGATCACGACGCGCGCAGCTATGAGCTCATCGCGCGCGTCTTCGACGGAAAGTCTGAGGGCCTCACGCGCGACGATATCCTCGACAACATCACGATCACCTGGTTGACGAACACGGCGCTTTCCGGCGCCCGCCTCTATTGGGAGAACAAACTCGGGTATTTCAACGCCAAAGGCGTCTCCATCCCGGTCGCCGTGAGCGTCTTCCCCGACGAACTCTATCCAGCGCCGCGCAGCTGGGCAGAGCGGGTGTACCCCAAACTGATCCATTACAACAAGGTGGAGAAAGGCGGCCACTTTGCGGCCTGGGAACAACCGCAGCTTTTTTCAGAAGAGGTTCGCGCCGGCTTCAGATCGCTGCGCGCATAGGGGCGGTGGACGTTCCGAATTTGTAAGTGTGACTGGCAAGGAGCCATCATGTCGTGTTGGGGCGTGACGCTCCACAATCCGCCAGCACACCGGGCAGAAGCCCGCAGACAGCATCTGCGGGCTTCTTCTGGTCCCCGCCGCAGTGAAGCGCCGCGGCAGTTGAAAAACCGTTCTTGCCGATCCTGGCGCGCACAATGCGGTGGTTGCACGGTCACTACAATGCGCCCCTCGGATTGGGTAGCATCAACATCTGCGAAAAACTGCGCGGTTGCACGTGACGGTCCTCTGACCTCCGGCTTCGGGGCAAGCATTTGTAAACCGTCCCCTATGAAACAGTGATGCCAGCAAGGCCTGGATGATGAGCACACGATGAGCGAAACGGTGTACACCGGCGGCTGTCTCTGCGGTGCCGTGCGCTATGAGGCACGGGGTGAGCCGCTGTATGCGGGGCACTGCTACTGTGAAGACTGTCGCAAGGCCTCCGGTGGCGGGTTCATTCCGTTCATGGGGTATGCGCGCGAGTCGGTGCAATTCAGCGGTCAGCCGCGGCAGTTCACCTCCAAGGCGGCTAACGGCAACGACGCCGTGCGGAATTTCTGCGGCGTTTGCGGCGGTCTCGTGTTCGGCGGCACGGTTGGCAAGGATCGGCAGTTTACGATCTACGCCGGCTCGCTGGATGACCCGACGGCGTTCCGTCCGCGGGTCGCGATCTTCACCCGCAACCGCCCGGCGTGGGCGCTCGTCCCTCCCGGGCTCAAGGAGTTTGAGGGCCTGCCCGGCTGAGTACGCGGCGCCGACTCCGCACTCGCTAGGCGGCGAAACAATCCTTGCGGATGTCCGCATACCAGCTCGCGGCTTCGGCGGCATAGCGTGGGTCGGGCGCCGCCTCTGGCGCGCGGGGGCTCTGGCGAAGCGTTCCCTCGGTGAGGGTGAAGTGGCCGTGAATGGCGAGCGCGGTGTTGGGGTCGAGCAGGCTGTAGCAGACGCTGTCCAGGTCCGCCGCCGCCGGGTCGCGCCCCTCGAACGCGGCGGCGATCGCGGCGGCGCAGCGCCGCGCCTGGCTGCGCGCCGCGGAGGCGGATTTCGGCATCTCGCCGGCGATGCAGGCATCGCCGATCACGTGCACGTTTGCGAACAGCTCGGACTCGAAGCTCTGCGGCCGCACTGGACACCAGCCATGTCCGCTGGCCACGCCGCTGTCAAGCGCCAGCACACCTGGCGCCTGCGGTGGGATGATGTTGGCCACGTCCACGCGCTGCGCGCCGCCCGAGTTGTAGAGCGTGCCGTGCTCGGCGTCCACACGCGTGACGGCGCCGCCCTGCGCGGGAGGGATCCACTCGATCATTCCCGGATACAGCCGCGCCCAGGCGTCGGTGAACACGTCCTGGCGCGGGAAATGATTGTTGGCGTCGAACACCAGGATCTTGCTGCGCGGCTTGTGCTGCTTCAGCCAATAGGCCACGAGGCTCGCGCGTTCGTAGGGGCCCGGTGGGCAGCGCATCAGACCGGCGGGCACACTGATCGCCACCGTGCCGCCGTCGGGCATCGCGCGCAGGTAGCTCGCCAGCAGTCCTGTCTGCGCGCCGGCGAGCCACGCGTGCGGCATGCGCTGCGCCGCGGCTGCGTCATAACCCTCCGGCGTTCCATACAGCAGACGAATCCCGGGGGCGAGCACCAGCCGGTCATACCTTAGGGCGGCCCCTCGACCCAAACGTGCGGTTCGCTTGTCCGCGTCGATGCTCGCAAGATGATCGTGCACGTAGCGAACCCCGGCTCGCTCAAGTCCCGCGCGCGACACCGTGAGTGAGTCCAGGTCGCGCAGGGCGGCCAGGACCTCATTACTCATCGGACAGGTGACGTAGCGTGGCTCCGGATCGACGAGTGTCACCTGGATGGTGGGGTTCAGGCGCCGCAGCTGCAGCGCGCAGCAGGCGCCGGCAAAGCCACCCCCGGCGACCAGCACGCGGGGTGCGGCGGAGCCGGTGAAGGCGGTCGTGCTCAGGCCGGCAGCCGCAAGCATCCCGGAGTGCAGGAACGCGCGCCGGCGCATCACTCCCATTCGAGTTCCTGATAGACGCGCGCCACATTGCGCGGGTGGGTCTCATCCCAGAGCAGCCACCCGGAGTGCTCCGGGTTGACCTCCCTGATCGCCGCCTGCAGGGGTTTGCCGTCGGCGATCTCCTGACGCAGACCCACCAGCAAAGCCTGCAGATACCGCCGCTGCGGTTCGAGCGCAGCCGGCAGATCGCCGCTGGGTGGGCCGTGCCCCGGAACCACGTGCTTTGCGGGCACCGCGCTCATCCGCTCGAGGGCCGCAAGCCAACCCTTGATGCTGCCGTCGAGGGCCGGAGTGCGCTGCACGAACAGCAGGTCGCCGGTCCACAGCGTCGCGGTCGAGTCATCGAAGACGGTGAGGTCGGAGTCGGTATGCGCCTTGGGCCAGGCGCGCAGATGCAGGTGCCGCGCACCGAGGTCAAGCTCGAGGTCAGTGTCGATCGCCACCGTCGTGTCGGGGCCGATGATCTGCTGCGGACTCGGGGGCGCATCCAGATCGCCCGCGTAGTTCTTCAGGAAGAATTCCCGGCTCTGCGAGAGGGCGGTGGCGAGCTGTTCGTGCCCGACGAAGTGGGTGGCGGGAGCCTGGAAGGCGGCGTTGCCGAGCACGTGATCGACGTGCACGTGCGTATTGATCACGTAACACACCGGCAGCGTGGTGCGCGCCCGGATGGCGCCACGCAGGGCACGCCCGATGCGTACTGAACCGCCGGTGTCGATAACGGCAACGCACCGCGACCCGATGATGAACCCGAGGTTGGCGATGTCATCGTGGCCGGCCGCCTCGAGCGCCAGGGGCTTGCCGAGATGGACGAACACCCCGGGTGCGACCTCTGCGACGGGAAAGTCGGCAGCCGCGTGTGCAGGCAGTGCGCAGGAGAGGGTCGCGAGCGCGGCGAGTGCGGTGCGCCAGCCGAGCCCGCGTTGCCGGCCGCAGTACACGCTTCAGCCCCAGAGGATTGGCATGACCCGCCGGCGCGCGCTCGTCGGCCGCCTACGGATGGGCGCTTCCGGGCCCGTTCCAGGTCGCGCTGTAGAGCGCCTGCGAGGGGATATCGGTGGCCTCGACGGTCAGTGAGGCCGGCAGCGGCCCGCGGGTGGCTATGCGCAGCGTCGGGTTCTCGCTCAGGGAAATTCCGGTCTCGGCGTCCAGCACGGTCTGCCCGTTGGAAAGCAGACGGATGCGGGAAATGAAGTGCGGCGGGATGGGATCCCCGGAGCGCGGGTCGATCTGGAAACCCGAGTTGTTTGGATGACGGATGCTGATCTGCAGCGCCGACTCATCGCCCGAGGGCCGGAAGCGGATCTCACCCAGCGTGCCTCCCTGCGCCGCGCTGGGGGGCGCGGAACAGCCGCCACTCGCGTTCACCCAGGCGCTGCGCATTTCCAGGTGCCCGTCGCGAGTCTCGGCGATCGCGCGCACGGAGGTAAACCGATCGATGCGTACGCGCAGGTCGATCTCGTCAACGGGCAGCCCGGCTTCCAGGTTCATCGTGGTCGCGAGCGGCGAGGGGTTGTTGTCGATGATGACGCGCACCTGCTTGACCTTGCCGGCGAGGTCCTTGCCAAATCGCACCGCGATGGGCGTGGCGGCCGGGTCCGGTGTGCTGGCGGGTGCCTCGATGCTCATCAGCTCATCGCCCAGCTCGCCGATGTCGCGCGTGCCGTACAGGTGGCCGCGCATGTTTTGCCACGCGCCGTTCGCAGGCGCCTCAGTATCGGCCAGCGCCGCGCTCGCGCTGACAACTAACAGGGCCGACAGCATGTTCCAAAACCGGCTCACGGGCTTCCTCGCCTCTTACTGGAGCAGCGTGGACCAGCATATCCCCAGCGACCGCTGCAATGAAGGCAAACGTGATTTGCGCCCCGTCCCGGACACCCCGCGTCACAGCGCAGGGCGGGCAGGCCCGCGGGCGGCGCCAGCGACCGTGGCCGGGCCCAAAAAAACGCCGCTGGGCCGCTGCGGCCGGCGATCCTGCGGCCGGCTCAGGCGTGAAGCTGCAGGGCGCGGGCCGGCAGCCGCGACCCCGGGGCAGCGCGGCTGCCCTCACATCGCCCCATCACGAGGTGCTGCGCCAGTCGCGCCGCGTGCTGGCGCAGTTCCGGCACCGCGGTGGTTTCCCAGTGGGTCGCGCGCAGCAGCGGACCGACGTAATAGAGATTCGGCGTGCCGCGGCCGCCGGCGCCGGTCAGCGCCCCGAACTCGTCGGTGACGAGCCCCACACCCAGGGCATCCGCGCACGCCAGTCCCTGCGTCAGCAGCGAGCGCCACAGGGGCTGCCGGGTACGCCGCAGGTCGTAGTCCGGACCGGTGCAATTGACGACACGGTCGACCAGCAGGGTTTGCGACTCATGCGCGCCGCGCGCACGCCAGGTGACGCGGATGCGCTGCCCCACGCTCGTGAATTCCAGTATCCGCCCGGCGTGAACCACCAGCTCGCCGCTGTGACGCAGCCGCTGCAGGGCCGCCCAGCTGCGTTGCGGCAGACGGTGGCGGTGCACGTCCCAATAGCAGCGCAGGTGTCGCAGAAAGCGCCGCCGCTCGCGCTGCGGCAGCCGCTGCCAGAGCGCGGGCGCCAGGGCCCGCGCGCACGCAATCGCTTCACGCCAGTCACCCTGGCGCTGCTGGATGTCCGCCGCCAGCGCGCGCGCGGCGCGCAACAGGCTACGCATGGAAACCGACGCCGCCCGCAGCAGCGTGCGCCCGTCAGCCTCCCCGTGCGCCGGCTCGAACGGGGATTGTGGCGCGGGCAGCAGGCCGTGTCTTGAGATGGCATGCACCCGCGCGCTGCCGGACGTGCACTGGATTCCCGCCAGCGCCACGTCCGCCATGGTGAGGCCGCTGCCGACCAGGAGCACCGTCTCGCCCGGCTCAAACTGCTGCGCAGCAGCCCAGGGATCCTGGATGCACCGGGCCGTCCGGCCGAGGGTTTCAGTGCCGGGAAGCGGTACCGGCGGCGGGTTGCCGGGTGCCAGCACGAGTTCATCGGCGTGCAGCCGGCGGCCATCGGCGAGCTGCACAGAGAAACCGGTGCGCCGCTGCGCTTTCTCCACGGCGATCGCGAGCCCGCGCACGCGCTCCAGTTGCACCGGGGCGGCGGCGCTGCGCTCGGCGGCCGACAATTCCGCCTCGAGATACTCCCCATAGAGTTCGCGTGGCAGGAAGTCCGCGGCGCTCGCGTGGGGAACCTGCGTCCGGGCGAAGCGCAGAAACCCGCCGGCATCCTCGCTCGCCGACATGCGACCCGCCGGTACATTCAGCAGATAGGGGTAGGGGCGTTTCGCATAGGCGAGGCCGCGCGCCACGGGCGTGGTATCCAGGAGCACGACCTTGAGCGACTCGCGGCCCAGGCGCAGCAGCTGCAGTGCGACGGACGTGCCGCTGAACCCCGCGCCCACGATCACGATCGTGCGCGGCGCACGGCTCACGTGCGGTTTCCCGCGTTGTGACTGCTGAGTGCTCTGCACATTGATACCCGCAAGGTGTCCCCTTCGATAGGTGCGCGCCGGTGGCTGATTGCGAGAAAGTGTAGGTCAGCGGGGGTCACCAGGGGGTGGCGAGGCGGTATCAAAGCAGTTACAGGCGCGCTCGGCGGTGCGGCATAAGAGCGGCTCGTAAACCCCGCAAGAACCGGGTGCCGCGCGCGGCGCAGGAGGCTGAAGATCCATGCGGCACGAGCGACGAATTGGTGATCCATGCGTGAAAAAACAGCGTTTCACGGCACGCACAGCGCGCGCTAGCGTAGCGAATGACCGCTGCAGCGCCCGCGCGGACATGAAGCGCACCCTCGCACGGCGGTCACACGGGTGATTTAGTTAAGCACGCCTAAGGAGTGGGCCGGATGAAAATCCAGCAGCGTGGAAAACGGACGGCGACACTTGCTGTCGCCTCGCAGGTACAGCGAAGTAGCTGCCGCGCGCGGCGGTCAGCTGGTGTAGGCGCGCATCAGAGCGCGTGCCGCCCCGGCGGCATTGCGCGCCGGTCCCTGCTGGCTGTCGAATGTCAGACGCGTGAGGAAACTGCCCTCGAACAGCAGCATGAGTGCATCGCCGAGTGCTTCGGCCTCGCGCGCGCCGATGTCCGTGGCCAGCTGGCGGAAGCGCCGCCGCAACTCGCGCTTGTACTGCTCGACCACCACCCGCGCCGGATGGTCGGGCTCGGAAATCTCCACCGCCGCGTTGGCCATCGCGCAGCCGCGCGAAGTCGTCTGGCAGGTGCGTGCGACGTGCGAATCAAACAGCGCCTCCACCTGCGCGCGCGGATTGCCTGCGTGCGGCGCGATGATGCTGTCCCACCAGGCCCAGCCCTCGCGCTCCCGCTCGCGCAGATATTCCGCGACGAGCTCGTCCTTGGAATGGAAGGCGCGGTAGAAGCTCATCTTGTTGGTGCCCGCTTCACTCGCGATCGTGTCCACTCCGACGCCCCGAATTCCGTGTCGGTAGAACAGACCGCACGCGGTCTTGAAGATGCGGTCGCGGACCCTCGGTTTCGCCTCTGCAGCCTGCGCCTTGGGCAGCACCGTGGATTTGCCACTCATGAGTCACCTCTTGACATGTGACTTACCGGTAACTAACATCACTGACCGTTAGTTACTGACCGGTAACGCACATAGCATCCGTGTGTTACGGCCCGGTGTCAAGGCGGGCCCCTCCGGGGGACTGCGAGACCGGGTTTTTCAAAGACTTACTTAGGGAGACGCCCCGTGACAGTGTCATTCAGGAATCTTCGCTCAAATGGCCTGCTCAAGGCTGCGCTCGTGTCGGCACCCGTCCTGGCCGGTGCCGTGCTGCTGGCGATCCACGGCCGCTCCGAGGCCCTGCCCCAGGCCGCCGCGGCGCCGCTGCCGCAGGTGACCGTGGCCGAGGTAATCCACAAGCCCCTGCGGGAGTGGCAGGAGTTCAGCGGCCGCCTGCAGGCGGTGAACACGGTGGAGGTACGGCCGCGGGTCAACGGCTTCGTTGACCGGGTCACCTTCGCCGACGGCGCGCGGGTGAAAAAGGGCGACCTCTTGTTCCAGATCGACCCGCGGCCGTTCCAGGACGAGGTGGACCGCCTGAGCGCCGAGCGCGCCCGCGCCGCGGCCGAGCATCAGCTGGCGCGCGCCAATCATGCGCGCGCCGAGGGCCTGATCGGGGCACACGCCATCTCGCGCGAGGAGTACGAGCGCCTGGCGGCGGCGGAAACCTCGGCCAAGGGAGCGCTTGACTCGGTGAGCAGCTCGCTCGCCGCGGCGCGCCTGAACCGCGAGTTCACCGAGGTGCGCGCCCCGATCGACGGACACGTCTCGCGCGCACTCATCACCGCGGGCAACCTCGTCACGAGCGCCAACGTGCTCACCACGGTGGTCTCGGATGACCCCGTGTACGCGTACTTCGACGCCGACGAGGCCACTTACCTGCGCTACCGGCAGTTGAACGACCGTCGCGCCGCGGCCGGCGCCAAGCCGGCGGCAGCGGGGGTATACATGGGACTCGTGGACGAGGAGGGCTACCCGAACGCGGGAACGCTCGACTTCATCGACAATCGCGTCGATCCGGCGACGGGCACGATCCGCGCGCGCGCCGTGTTCGCCAACCCTGACGGCCGCTTCACGCCGGGTCTCTTCACGCGCATCCGCCTGGTCGGCGGCAGCGAGGCGGAGACCGTACTGATCGAGGAGCGGGCCATCGGCACCGACCTCGGGCGCAACTTCGTCCTCACGCTGGGTGCCGGGAACCGTGTCGAGCAGCGCTTCGTCGAGCTCGGCCCCGATGTGGATGGCCTGCGTGTCATCCGCCAGGGTCTCAGCGCCGGGGATGCCGTCGTGGTCAACGGCCTGCAGCGCGTGCGCCCGGGCCAGGCGGTGGCCCCCGCACGCGTGCCTATGGATGCCGACCGCCTGGGCCTGCGCCAGATCGGTGCGCCCGCGGCCCCGGCCAATGCCGCGGCTCCCGCCACGCAGCCCAAGGCGGCCGGTCCGGTCGTGGTCGCACGCGCCGGCTGAGCCGTCCACCCTGAAAAGTCCGAGTCGCCTATGAAACTCTCGCAGTTCTTCATTTCCCGGCCGATCTTCGCCGGCGTGCTGTCGGCGCTGATCTTCCTCGCCGGACTGCTGGCGCTGCCGACGCTGCCGATCACCGAGTACCCGGAGGTCGTGCCGCCCACCGTCGTCGTGCACGCGGCTTATCCGGGCGCGAACCCGAAGGTGATCGCCGAGACGGTGGCCAGCCCGCTCGAGCAGTCGATCAACGGCGTCGAGAGCATGCTCTATCAGTTCTCGCAGGCGACCGCCGATGGCGGCATGACGCTCACGGTGACCTTTGCCCTGGGAACGGACGTCGACAAGGCGCAGGTGCAGGTGCAGAACCGCGTATCGCAGGCGCTGCCGAAGCTGCCCGACGTGGTGCAGCGGCTCGGGGTCACGACCGAGAAGGCATCCCCGGATCTCACCATGGTGGTGCATCTGGTGTCCCCGGATGACCGCTACGACACGCTGTACCTGGCCAACTACGCGACCCTGCGCATCAAGGACGAGCTCGCGCGCCTGCCCGGGGTCGGTGATGCCAAGGTCTTCGGAGCCGGCAACTACTCGATGCGCATCTGGCTCGACCCGGAGAAGGTCGCAAGCCGTGGGCTGACCGCCACTGACGTAGTGCGCGCGCTGCGCGAGCAGAACGTGCAGGTCGCAGCCGGGCAGCTCGGGGCGCCGTCCTCGATCGCGGCCGTGCCGCGCGGTGCCGGCGGTCCCAACTTCCAGGTGGCCATCAATACCAAGGGACGCCTCAGCAGCGAGGAGGATTTCCGCACCATCGTGATCAAGACCGGCGACTACGGCCAGGTCACGCGCCTGCAGGACGTCGCGCGGGTGGAGCTCGGCTCGGATTCGTACGCGCTGCGGGCGTTGCTGGACAACAAGCCCGCCGCGGCGATCCCGATATTCCAGCGTCCGGGCAGCAATGCCATCGAGGTCTCCAACAGCGTGCGCACCAAGATGGAGGAGCTCAAGCACAGCTTCCCGCCGGGGGTGGACTACAAGATCGTCTACGACCCGACGGTGTTCGTGCGCGGCTCGATCCGCGCCGTGGTGCACACGCTGCTCGAGGCAACGCTGCTCGTCGTGCTCGTCGTGATCCTGTTCCTGCAAACCTGGCGCGCCTCGATCATCCCGCTGATCGCGGTCCCGGTTTCCCTGATCGGCACCTTCGCGGTGATGCGCCTGTTCGGCTTCTCGCTGAACGCGCTGTCGCTCTTCGGGCTGGTGCTTGCCATCGGCATCGTGGTGGACGACGCCATCGTCGTGGTCGAGAACGTCGAGCGCAATATCGCGCGCGGTCTGAAGCCGCTGGATGCCACGCGCCAGGCGATGCGCGAAGTCACCGGCCCGATCGTCGCCACCGCGCTCGTCCTGTGCGCGGTGTTCGTACCCACCGCCTTCATCAGCGGGCTCACCGGGGAGTTCTACAAGCAGTTCGCGCTCACCATCGCGATCAGCACCGTGATCTCGGCATTCAACTCGCTCACCCTCTCCCCGGCACTCTCGGCGGTGCTGCTGAAGGCGCACGACGCGCCACCGGACCGGCTGACGCGCTACCTCAACGCGGCGCTCGGCTGGCTGTTCCACCCGTTCAACCGCCTGTTCGCCCGCGCCTCACACGGCTACGTGCGCGGGGTAGGGCGCGTGCTGCGGGCCGGCAGCATCGTGCTTCTGGTGTACGGTGGCCTGATTGCGCTCACCTACGCCGGCTTCGCACGCACGCCGACGGGTTTCGTGCCCCCGCAGGACAAGCAGTACCTCGTCGCCTTCGCGCAGTTGCCGGCGGCCGCGACGCTTGATCGCACCGAGGCCGTCATCCGCCGCATGGGGGCGCTGGCGCTCAAGCAGCCCGGAGTGGAGAGTGCCGTCGCCTTCCCGGGACTGAACATCAACGGCTTCACCAACAGCCCGAGCTCCGGGATCGTGTTCGTGACGCTCAAGCCCTTCGAGGACCGCACCTCCAAGACGCAGTCTGCCGCGGCAATCGCGCAGGCGCTGAACGGCCAGTTCGGCGCGATTCAGGACGCCTTCATCGCCGTGTTCCCGCCGCCGCCGGTGCAGGGCCTGGGCACGATCGGGGGCTTTCGGCTGCAGATCGAGGACCGGGGCAGCCTGGGCTTCGACGCACTCGCCCGCGAGACCGACAACATTATCGCCAAGAGCCGCGGCACGCCGCAGCTCGCCGGCCTCTTCAGCAGTTACCAGGCGAATGTGCCGCAGGTGGACGCACAGGTCGACCGCGAGAAGGCGAAGTCGCAGGGTGTGGCGCTGCAGGACCTGTTCGACACCATGGAGATCTACCTGGGCTCGCTCTACGTCAACGACTTCAACCTGTTCGGGCGCACCTACCAGGTCAACGCCCAGGCGGAGCCGCGCTTCCGGCTGCACGCCGAGGACATCGCGCGGCTGAAGACCCGCAATGGCGCCGGCGACATGATTCCGCTCGGGTCCTTCGTCACGGTGCGGCCGACCTCCGGTCCCGACCGGGTCATGCACTACAACGGCTACCCGACCGCGGAGATCAGCGGCGGGCCGGCGCCCGGATTCAGCACCGGGCAGGCACAGGCAGCCGTTGAGGCGCTGGTGCGCGAACAGCTGCCGAACGGCATGAGCTTCGAGTGGACCGAGCTCACCTACCAGCAGATCCTCGCCGGCAACACGGCCGTCATCGTGTTCCCGCTGGTGGTGCTGCTGGTGTTCCTGGTGCTCGCCGCGCAGTACGAGAGCCTCAGTCTGCCGCTGGCGGTGATCCTCATCATGCCGATGGTGCTGTTCTCGGCCATCACGGGCGTGCAGCTCGCCGGCAGCGACAACAACATCTTTACCCAGATCGGCCTGATCGTGCTGGTGGGGCTGGCGGGCAAGAACGCCATCCTGATCGTGGAGTTTGCGCGCGACCGGGAAGCGCACGGCGAGCGCCCGCTGCGCGCGGTGCTGGATGCGGCACGCCTGCGACTGCGGCCGATCCTGATGACCTCGCTCGCGTTCATCATGGGCGTGGTCCCGCTGGTGCTCTCCGAGGGCGCCGGCGCCGAGATGCGCCACGCCATGGGCGTCGCGGTGTTTTCCGGCATGCTGGGCGTCACCCTCTTCGGGCTGCTGCTGACGCCGCTGTTCTACCTGCTGGCGCGACGGCTGGGTTGGCGGCGCGCAGCCACCATCCGGCCGGTGCCGCTGCTGCCGCAAGCGCACGAGGCGGCGCCATGAGGGCGCCAATCTGGATCCGCGCCGGCGCCGCCGGTGCCGTTGTGGCCGCCCTTGCAGCCTGCGCCGTGGGCCCGGACTACCGCGCCCCGGCCGTGGCGCCAGCCGTGGTCGCCAACGCTGCAACGCCGGACTTCCAGTCCCGGGACCCCGAGGCCGCGTGGTGGCAGGAATTCGCGGATGCGGAGCTCGATTCCCTGGTACAGCGGGCGCTGCAGGCAAATCTTGATCTGCGCATCGCGGTCGCGCGCGTGCAGGAGGCGCGGGCCGTGTTCGTAGAGAACGCCTATGACTTCGCGCCGCACGTGCCGCTGACGGCCGCATATTCCAAGGGCGAATCGCAGCAGCCGGGCTTCGGCACCGCGCGCTTCCCGGTCGAGAGCGACAGCGTCGGCTTCGACGCCAGCTGGGAGCTGGATCTCTTCGGCCACGTGCGCCGCTCGGTGGAAGGCGCGCGCGCGGAGCTGGGTGCACAGCAAGCGGGCCTGCGCGATGCCGAGGTAACCGTGGCCGCGGAAGTGGCACGCAACTACTTCCTGTTGCGCGGCGCGCAGACGCGATTGGATGTCGCGCATCGCAACCTCGGCAGCCAGCAGCAGTCCGAAGGACTGACACAGCTGCGTTACGAGGCCGGCCGGGGCGACCAGCTGGACGTGGAGCGCGCCCGTGCCCGCCTCATGGCCACCGAGGCCACCATCCCCCCGCTGGAAGCGGCCGAAAAGCAGGCGATGTACCGGCTCGCGGTGCTGCTGGGCGAGCGTCCCGGTGCGCTCGATGCCGAGCTGGTGGCCGTCGAGCTGCGCCCCTACGCCAAGGCACTTCCGGTCGGAGACACCAGCGCGCTGCTGCGCCGCCGTCCGGACGTGCGCGCCGCAGAGCGGCGGCTGGCTGCAGCCTCGGCGCAGGTCGGGGTGGCCACCGCGGACCTGTTCCCGCGCGTGACCGTGAACGGATTCGTCGGCTTTCTCTCCGGCAACGTCGGTCACCTCTTCAGCACCAGCGGCGGCGATGATGCCCGCGCCTGGTCGGTGACGCCCACGATCAGCTGGGCGGCGTTCGATCTGGGTTCGGTACGCGCACGCCTGCACGCGCGCGAAGCACAGCTGGATCAGGCGAGCGCGGCCTACACGCAGGTGGTGCTGGGAGCGCTCGAAGACACCGAGAACAGCTTCGTCGGCTACGCCAAGCAGCAGGCGGCCCTCAAGAGCCTCAGCGAGCAGGCGCGCGCCTCCGCGCACGCAGCCGAGCTGGCGGAGCTGCAATATCGCGCGGGCACGACCGACTTTCTGACACTGCTGGATGCGCAGCGCACGCAGCTCGAGGCCGAGGACGCGGTCGTGCAGGCCCAGACCGCGGTCAACGTCGGCGTGGTGGCGATCTACAAGGCACTCGGCGGCGTCGGTCAGCCGCAGGCACCGGATTCAGCGCCGGCGCTTGCCGGTCGCAGCGCCGGGGACGGGCGGGGCATCGCGCCCTAGCTGCACTCCCCACGCGCGTCCCATTCCGTCAGGCGGGCACCGGATGGCCCGGCCGCTCCTGACACGTCCGCGGCGGACGCATCCCGTCCGCCGCGCGGATACCTCATACTGCCGTCCCGCGCCGACTGCTGCTTGAGGAACCCGCTGCATGGCCAGTGCCTCTGCCGTGCCCTTTGCCGAAGCGACCCGTCGCATCCTGGAGCTTCGCCCTGAGGTCGCGGCATTCGATTGCGATGGCACACTGTGGTCGATCGATGCCGGTCTGGGCTTTCTTGACTGGGAACTGGAGCGTCAACTGGTCGATGCCGTCACGGCCGCCACCGCGCGCACGCGGCTGCGCGCCTATCAGGCGGGCGACATCGACGAGGATACCTTCAACGGTTACCTCGCCTCGCTGCATGCCGGGCTGCCGGTTGCCACCGTCGCGGCGGCCGCGCGCGAGTACGTCGCCACGCACATACCGCCGGCGCTGTTCCACCAGATGACCGAGCTGCTCGGACAGCTTGCCCGCAGCGGCTGCCAGATCTGGCTCGTCTCATCGAGCAATCAGTGGATCATCGAGGCCGCGGCACCCCTCATCGGCGTGCCGCCGCAGCAGGTGCTGGCGAGCGCAGCCGTCAGCGTGCACGGACGCGTCACCGATCGGCTGCTGCGCGTACCGAACGCCGGCGGCAAGGCCCTGGCGCTGCAGGCCGCCCTCGGGCGGGCACCGGATGTCGCCTTCGGCAACTCGCGCTGGGACGGGGAAATGCTCGCCTTCGCGGCGGCAGCGTTCGCGGTGCATCCGACGCCTGAACTTACCACTATTGCGGCCACCAATGGCTGGCCCGTGCTGTTGCCAACCTAGGACAGGCGTAGCGCGTCAGCGGCCGCCGACCCCTGTTGCAGACGCGCAGGGCTGCCCCGCGACGGGTGATCGTATCTATCCTTGGCGCGGTGGCTAACCATGGAGGGTCGGCATGAGGACCGTTCCGGTGGCTGTGGCGTTCGCCGTACTCGCCCTGGCCGTGGCCGGCGTGGGCATTGCTCAGCTAATGCGGTCCCTGCACGGCGCGCAGGACTCCACGACGCCCTCCGAAACGCCAGCCACTTTCCGGAACGACCTCCGCCCGGCGAGCAGGCCCGGCAGCGACGCCGCGGGCACCGAGCGCAAGACGCAGGCGGTCCCGATGCAGTCGGCGCACAACAAACCGCGTCCGGTGTGAACGCGGGCGCGGCCACCAGGCGGCCAATGTCTGCCAGGAAGGAACCGCCGGTTGCTGTCGTGAACCGGCCCTCGGCGCGGCAGCCTCCGGAGCGATCGCAGCCTGACGGGCAGCCCCAAGGCGCGCGCCTGTCGTGGCCGCTGCTCAAATGCGCGCTGACGAACTGGTTCAATGAGGAGCCCTCGACGACCGGCGCTGCCATCGCCTTTTACTGTGTGTTCTCGCTGGCGCCGTTGCTCGTCATCCTGTTGGCGATCTCGGGGCAGTTACTCGGGGAGGCCGCCGCACAGCGACAACTCACCGCACAGCTGGATGCCCTGTTTGGCTCATCGACCGCCACCGCGCTGCTGAATGCGGCCACCAGTGCGCGCCAGGCCCGCGGCTTACTTGCCACCGTGGTGAGCGCCGTCGCGCTGCTGATCGGCGCTACCACCGTGCTGGCGGCCCTCGAGGGGGCGCTGCGGCGCATCTGGCAGAGCAAAGTGGCGGCTCCGGCGGGCATCGGCGGCTGGTTCCGCACCCGCCTGCTGTCGTTCGGGATCATCCTGGCCCTTGGGTTCCTGCTGCTGGTGTCGCTGACCATCTCCACGGCGCTCGCAAGCGTGCAGGACCTGTTGGCGACCCGCTATCCGGTAGTGGTGCCGGCGCTGAGCGCGGTGAACCTGCTGGTGTCGCTGTCGCTGGTGGCGGGCCTTTTTTCCTTGGTCTACGGGGTGCTGCCGGCCAGGAGACTGTCGTGGCGGGCAATCGCCTCCGGCGCACTGATCACCGCCGTGCTGTTCGACCTCGGCCGCCGCTGCATCGGCCTCTACCTGTCGCACTCAATCGAGCCGACTGCGTTCGGTGCTGCTGCTTCCTTTGCCGCGTTGCTGCTGTGGCTGTACTACAGCGCCCAGATCTTCCTGTTCGGGGCGCAGTTGACGGCCTGCCTGGGCGGGCTGCGGGAATCCACGCCGGCCGGAGCGTAGCGCGGCGCTCAAGGGCGCGTGTTGCTGTGTCGATCCGCCGCCGACCCGCGCGCCTCGCTGGGGCGCGACGAGCGGCTCTCCTGCCGCGCCTGCTGCAGCGCGGCCAGGAAACTTCGCCACCAGGTATGCACGTTGTGCTCCTGCAAGGTCTGGTACAGCTTCTCGTGGCGTGCGCGCCGCTCGGTGAGCGGCATGTCCAGCGCCTGTTTGAGCGCCCGTGCGATGCTGCGGATGTCGTACGGATTGACCAGCAGTGCGTCGGTGAGTTCGCTGGCGGCGCCGGCACGATCCGACAGCACCAGCATCCCGGGGTTGGCAGGATCCTGCGCCGCGATGAATTCCTTGGCCACGAGGTTCATGCCGTCGCGCAACGGGGTGACCAGGCACACCTGGGCGAGGCGCAGGAAGCCGAGCAGCGTCGGGTGCGGAAAATTCCGGTTCAGATAGCGGATGGGGGTCCAGTCGACATTGGCGAAGCGACCGTTGGTTCTGCCCGCCGATTGTTCCAGGGCCGCGCGGATGCGGGCGTAGGCCCTCACGTTCTGCCGGCCCAGCGGCGCGATCTGCAGGTACGTCACGGCGCCCTGGTGCTGCGGGAAGTCCTCGAGGAAGCGTTGATAGGCGTCGAAGCGTTCGAGCAACCCCTTGCTGTAGTCGAGCCGATCGACACCAATGATCAGGCGCCGATCCTGGAGCCCCTGCGACATGTTGAGCACCGCCGGGGAGGCCTTGTTGCGCTCGACGCTGCGCCGGATGGCATCCGCATCGACCCCAATCGGGAACACCCCGGCGCGTACGCGGCGCCCGGCGTACACGATGACGTCGGCTGAGACCACGCAGTTGCGACCAAACAGGGCGCGCGCGGCATCCATGAACGCCTGCCGGTCCACCTCGGTCTGGAAGCCCACCACGTCATAGGCGAGCAGCGCGGACATGATGTCGCGATGCACGGGCAGCGCGCGCAGCACCTCGAAATGCGGAAAGGGGATGTGCAGAAAGAACCCGATGGGGGCGGAGACTTGCCGCACCCGCAGCTGCGCCGCCAGCGGGATCAGGTGGTAGTCATGTACCCACACCAGGTCATCGGGCCGCAGTAGTGGCAACAGCTCCTGGGCAAACAGCGCATTCACGGCGCGGTACGCCTCGTACTGTTCTTCCTGGTAGTGAAAGCTGTCCAGGAAATAGTGAAACAGGGGCCAGAGCGTGCCGTTGGAGAAGCCGTTGTAGTACTGCCCGAATATCGTTTCCGCCAGACTGATCGTGCGGAAGCTGACGTTGCCGCGCTGCAGGTCTTCCGCATCCGGAGGCTCCGCACCATCCGGGTAGGTGCGGCCGTTCCAGCCGAACCACAGACCGCCGGCGGCGTGCATGGCCGCCAGCAGTCCGATCGCCAGCCCGCCGTCAGCGCGCGCCCCGGGCAGCGCCACGCGGTTGGACACGTTGACCAACCTGCTCAAACCTCGTCCTCCCAGCGCCTGCTGAGGCGCATGGCGGTCGTGATGATCCCGACCATGCTGTAGGTTTGCGGGAAGTTGCCCCAGAGCGTGCCGGTGTCAGGGTCGATGTCCTCGGAGAGCAGCCCGACGCAGTTACGGGCCGCGAGCAGCTTCGTGAAGAGGCCGCGGGCGGCCTCTAGCTGACCGGTGCCTGCCAGGGCGTTGGCCCACCAGAAGGAGCACACGGTGAAGGCAGCGCGCGTCTCGCCGAAATCGTCCGGATGCCGGTAGCGTGCCAGGAAGTCACCCACCCGCAGCTCGCGTTCGATGGTCTCAAGCGTGCGCATGAAGCGCGGATCCTTCCACGCGACGATTCCCAGTTCCGGCAACAGCAGCAGGCTGGCATCCACGGCATCGCCGTCGAGGGTTGCCGAGAAGGTGCCGCGCGCCTCCCTCCAGGCCTGGCGCAGCACTTTCTCGCGCAACTCGGCCGCATGCCCGGCCCAAAAGGTGGCGCGCTCCTCCAGCTGCAGGCGGATGGCGATCCGCGCCAGGCGATCGCACGCGGCCCAGCACATGGCGGCGGTGAGGGTGTGGGGTCGCTCCGTGCCGCGGAATTCCCAGATCCCTGCGTCCGGCTCCCCGAACAGCGGCAGCGCGCGCTCACCGAGCAACTCCAGGCGGTGAAATTGCGAGATGTCACCGCGATGCTGGAGGCGTTGATCGAAGAAGCTCTGCGTGGCGGCGAGGATGACGGAGCCGTAGACGTCGTACTGGCGCTGTCGATAGGCGAGGTTGCCGATGCGCACCGGGCCCATGCCGGCCATGCCGGGCAGGCTCTCGACGATGCGTTCGCTCAGGTCGCGTTCGCCGGTGATGCCGTAGACCGGCTGCAGCGAGGAGCCTTCCTCGCTCGCGACCACGTCCTCCAGATAGCGCAGGTAGGCTTCCATGGGGCCGGTGGCCCCGAGGCGGTTCATGGCCTGCACGGTGAAGTACGCGTCCCGCAGCCAGCAGTAGCGATAGTCCCAGTTGCGCCCGCTGTCGGGTGCCTCCGGGATGGACGTCGTGGGCGCCGCGAGGACCGAGCCGTTGTCGTCGAAGGTGCACAACTGCAGCGTGATGGCCGCGCGGATCGTGGCCTCCTGCCATTCAAACGGGATCGCGAGGCCGCGGACCCACTCCTGCCAGTAGCGCGTGGTTGCGCGCAACGACTCGTCAGCGGTTTCATGGACCGAGCCACCCAGGGTCTCGTCTTCGGTCAGTACGAGGTCGAGGCGGCGATCGAGTACGAAGATCCGGTCTTCGGTCAGGTACGACACCGGCGCGTCGGTGGTGACGCGCAGCGACTGCGTCGGATCGAGGAAGCGCACGTGGTGGCTTCCAAGTTGCCGCTCGAATGCCCGCGCCCCGTAACCACCGGCTGGCAGCAGGCGGATGCGCACGGCGGGCCGACCGGCGACCGGCGTGATACGCCGGATCAGCATCGTGGGACGATAGAGGCGTCCCTGGCGGATATAGCGCGGGCACCAGGTGGTGATGCGTAGCGCATTGCCGCGCGTATCGCGCGCCACCGACTCGAGGATGGCCGTGTTGTGGTGGTAGTGCAGCTCGCAGTCGGTCTGATCGAGGAGCGAGATGCTGAAGATCCCCCGGGGGCTGTCGGCGGACAGCAGACTGCAGAAGATCGGGTCACCGTCGGGTCGCGGCCAGCAGCACCAGGAAATGCCGCCATCCGCCTGCACCAGCGCCGTGATCTGGCCGTTGCCGACCACGCCGGTGCTCGCAAGCATGTGCGGCGGAGTCGCGGCCCCGGCATTTTGTGCAGCGCTCACCCTGCGGCTCCCGGCGGCGACGTGAGTGTCTGCAGCCAGGCACGCATCGCAACGACCGAGGGCAGCGAGGCGGCGGCGGCGGTGGGCTGCGCAGGCGCCACCGCGATCGACACACCGCCGTGGGTATTCACCCACTCGAACGCGCACTCATCGGTGAGGTCGTCCCCGGCGTACAGCGGTCGGCGTCCCCGGAAGGGTGCTTCCTCCATGAATGCGGCGATGGCGGTGGCTTTCGAGGCCCCGGCGGGCATCACCTCGACGACCTTGTGACCGTGTTGCACCCGGAGCTCTCCTGTAAGCAGCGCCGGCATCGAGGCGAGCGCGCCGCTGATGGTGTCTGTTAACTCGGGCGCCCCGCGGTAGTGCAGCGCCAGGGAAATTCCCTTGTCCTCGAGCAGCAAGCGCGGGTGACGCCGGGCCAGGGCCCGCAACACCTGACGGGGCTCGAGCAGCGAGCGCGGAGCCACTGGCTGTGATGTGTGCTGCTGCCAGGCGCCGCGTCGCTCGAGGCCGTGGACACCGGACGCCGGGAAGCGCTGCGGTGCTGTAATTCGATCAAGATCAGCGATCGCGCGACCGCTGACCAGCGCCAGCGCGCCGGCGCTGCGGGTTGAAACCTCCGCCAACAGCCTCAGCAGCGCCGCGTCGCACCGCACATCCTCGGGGCGCGGCGCAAATTCCAGCAGCGTGCCGTCAAGGTCAAGGAAGAAGGCATAGTCCTCGGGCCGCACGGCCGGGAGCGGCGGCGCGCGCTTGCACGCCGTCGTGGTTGACGTATGTGACGACAAGCTGTTCCGCCCCGCGCCTTAGAGTCCCGGAGCCCATGAAAATTCAGACACAGCACCCTCCTTATGCCCCCCACGCCGGCTGCAGTATCCCCCAAGACTACGTCTCTGAGGGCGCGCAGCAATCCGCCTAGCGACATCTTGAGCGTCAGAGGATGCCGACAGTCCCCTCACGGCCTTTCCTACGCCGTTGCGCCCGCGGCACGGCAGCGCGCTGTGCGAAAGAGGCCACATGCGGCACGGTCGGGGAGAGCTTTGCCTGATCCTCGCGGCACGCTGCGTGGTGCGGTGCGCGGCACGTCCGGTTCCTAGGGGGACCCGAGTCGGCCGCCGCAAACGCCGGTGCCCCGGCCTGACTCGGCGGCAGGGCGCTGCGGCGCCCGCCACCGGTGATCGCCCCCGAGAACCCCGTTAGTTGCGGCCGGCTCTTTCGAGGGAGGGATTTCGTCGCCGCCGCATTACGTGTAGATTCGCTGGCAGTCAAGGCCGCCTGCGATACTTAAGTTATTGATCTTGTTAGGTATCTTTGATAAGCAGGCACGAATGGCCGGGGCGGTCGGTCACGTTTCCCAATGCCGCATCCCGCCCCGGGCGGGACCTGTATGCTTCCGGATGGATATGGAATTAGGCGCTGAATCGGAAAACTCGCAGAATGCTCGCCGCGGCACACGCGCCGCGGTCGCTCCCGAAGCCGATTTGCTGATCCTCGTCGATGCCGCCGATCGCGAGGTGGGGTATCTGGGCAAGTCGGCGTGCCACGACGGCAGCGGCATTCTGCATCGCGCCTTTTCGGTGCTGATCTTCAACGATGCGGGCGCGCTACTGCTGCAGCAGCGCGCGCCGACCAAGCGCCTGTGGCCACTTTACTGGTCGAACAGCTGCTGCAGCCATCCGCGACGCGCGGAGTCTCTGGAGGCGGCCACGCAGCGGCGCCTGCAGGAGGAACTGGGGCTGAGCTGTCCCTTGCAGTTCCTGTTCAAGTTTCAGTACCAGGCGCAGTTTGATGAGGCGGGTGCCGAGCAGGAGCTGTGCTCGGTGTACATCGGGCGTTGCAATGGTCCGATCACGAGCGACCCGGCGGAGATCCACGCCTGGCGCTGGATCAGCCCGGAGGCGCTGCAGTCGGAGCTGGCCGCTGGCGGGAGCGAGAAATTCACCCCGTGGTTCAGGATGGAGTGGGAGCGGATCTGGCGCGATCACCGCGCAGACGTGCTCGCGCTTCAGAGTTAGATCAGGAGAAGACGTTGGGCGTGCCATTGATTCAGGCGTACCGCGTGGGCCGTTATATCGCGACCCAGAAGCTGCGCGGCGTGAAGCGCTATCCGCTGGTGCTGATGCTCGAGCCGCTGTTCCAGTGCAACCTCGCGTGCGCGGGCTGCGGCAAGATTGATCATCCCAAAGAGATCCTGCAGAAGCGCATGAGCGTCGAGGACGCCCTGCGCGCGGTGGACGAGTGCGGGGCGCCAATGGTGTCTATCCCGGGAGGCGAGCCGCTCATTCACCGGGGGATGCCGCAGCTCGTCGCCGGCATCGTGGCGCGCCGTAAGTTCGTCTACCTGTGCACCAACGCCATCCTGCTGCCGAAGCACATCGACGAGTACCAGCCTTCGCAGTACCTCACGTTCTCCATCCATCTTGATGGCAACCGCGAACGGCACGATGAGTCGGTCTGCCAGGAAGGTGTCTTCGACAAGGCGGTGGCGGCGATTCGCCTGGCGCGCTCCAAGGGTTTCCGCGTCACCGTGAATTGCACCTTGTTCAACGGCGAGGATCCGGACCACGTGGCGGCCTTCTTCGATGAGGCCATGTCGCTCGGGATCGAGGGCATCACCGTCTCCCCCGGGTACAGTTACCACCACGCGCCGCGCCAGGATGTGTTCCTCGGGCGCAGCGCCAGCAAGGGACTGTTCCGCGAGATCTTCAAGCGCGAGCGCGCGGCGCCGTCCGCGGCCACTGGCGCGCGGCGCCGCTGGTCTTTTAACCACTCGAGCCTGTTCCTGGACTTCCTGGCGGGCAATCAGGCTTACCAGTGCACCCCGTGGAGCACGCCCACCTACAACATCTTTGGCTGGCAGCGACCCTGCTACCTGCTCACGGATGAGGGCTACGCGGGCAGCTTCCGCTCCTTGATGGAAGACACCAACTGGGGTGATTACGGCGTGGGACGCAACCCCGCCTGCGATAACTGCATGGCGCACTGCGGCTTCGAGGGCACGGCCGTGAACGATGCCTTCAGCCACCCGATCAAGGCACTGACCACGGCAATTCGCGGTCCGCGCACCACCGGGCCCATGGCACCGAACCCACCGGTCGTCTACCAGGACCGCGTGCGGCGCAGCGTCACCGCGGTACCGGTGTCGGCCGTTACGCGTTCGAGCCGAGAGTCCGCCGCCCGGCGAGTGCAGTAGCCGCACCGCCCCTTGGCTGAGCCCAACACGTGAACCGTGCCTTTGCAGCTGCGCCATCCCCGGTCGAGGATCCGGCCCAGCATGAGGCGTTTCCAGCGCTGCTGAAATCCTGGCAGGCGCGCATGGAGGCGGCGCTCGCGAGCCGCCTGCCGGATGAGGATGAGATCCCAGCGCGCCTGCACCAGGCGATGCGCTACAGCGCGCTCGGGGGCGGCAAGCGCATCCGGCCGGCGCTGGTGTTCGCCACCGCACGCACGCTGGGTATTCCGGACGCGCAGGTCGAGGCCATCGCCTGCGCCATCGAGTTCGTGCACGTGTACTCCCTCGTTCACGATGACCTGCCCGCCATGGATGACGATGACCTGCGCCGCGGCCGGCCCACGTGCCACAAGGCCTACGACGAGGCAACGGCGATTCTGGCCGGGGATGCGCTGCAGTCGCTCGCCTTCCAAGTGCTCGCGTGCGACCCCTCGCTCACCGCGAGCGCGGAAACCCGCCTGCGCCTCATCGGGTTGCTGGGCGAGGCCAGTGGCACCTTCGGGATGGCGGGCGGCCAGGCCATGGATCTGGCGGCCGAGGGCAGGCGCCTGGACATTGCGCAGGTCGAGGAGATGCACGCGCGCAAGACCGGGGCGCTGATTCGTGTGAGTGTGCTCATGGCAGCGACCTGTGTGCCGCATCTTGACGCGCGCCTCTACGAGGCCCTCGCCCGGTTCGTGGGACCGATCGGCCTGGCCTTCCAGATCCAGGACGATCTTCTGGACGTGCTGGGCGACGTCGCCACGCTCGGCAAGGCGGCCGGCGCCGACAGCGAGCGTGCCAAGCCCACACATCCGGCGGTGTTGGGCGTCGCTGCCTCGCAGGAGCGGGTGCGGCTGTTGCACGCTGAGGCGCTCGGCGCCCTGGCGCCGTTCGGCACCCGCGCGATGCCGCTGCGCGCACTGGCATCCTGGCTGCTCGCGCGCAGCTACTGAACACAGCTTTGGTGCCCACAAAGCGCAGCCCATCGCCGCCCGGGCTGGCGAGAGTTGACGGCCGAGCGCAGCCCCTCAAGTTCGCCCGGTGGCACGGCAGGGCGGCGCGGGATGCGGCCCTGGCACGGGGCGCCCCAGCCCGGTCCACGGCGCTTTATAGGCATAATGCAGCCCCAGCGCCCGCTGCAAAGGTGCGCGCCGGCTGCAAGGCGGGCCCGAATTGCGACGGTCGAGGTCATGCGAGACACTGTTCAGATGGATGCTAGCGCTAGCGATGAGGAATATCAGGACCAGATCCTGCCGCACGTGTCACGCACGTTCGCGCTGACCATTCCCCAATTGCCCGCGAAGCTGCGCATCGCGGTGACTAACGCTTACCTGCTGTGCCGCATCGCCGACACGATCGAGGATCAGACCACCTCCTCGGCGGCCGCCAGGCTCGGTCTGCTGCACCGCTTCGTTGCGGTGGTATGCGGGGAGGAAGAGGCGGCACAGCTGGCGCGGGATCTGCTGCCGCGCTTCTCCGAGCAGACGCTGCCGGCCGAGCGCGACCTGGTACTCAATATGGGACGCATCGTGCGCCTGACCGCCGCGCTCGATGACGAGCAGCGCGTCGCGATCCGGCGCTGTGTCGAGGTCATGTGCGAGGGCATGCACGAGTTCCAGTGCATCGCCAGCCTGCGCGGGCTGGCGCGCATGAGTGACCTGGATGACTACTGCTACTACGTGGCAGGAGTTGTCGGTCAGATGCTCACGCAGCTGTTCTGCGCCTATTCACCGGCGATCGAGGCCCGGCGCGCGGGGCTGGAGAAGCTGAGCGTGTCCTTCGCGCAGGGCCTGCAGATGACCAATATCCTCAAGGACGTCTGGGAGGATTGGCAGCGCGGCGCCTGCTGGCTGCCGCAGGACGTCTTTGGGCGCCACGGCGTGGAGCTGGGCAGCTTGCATCCGCAGCGGCAGACCAAGGGTTTTGATGCCAGCATGCGCGAGTTGGTCGGCGTGGCGCACGCGCACCTGCGAAATGCCCTGGCGTTCACCTTGTTGATACCGAAGCAGGAAGCGGGCATCCGCCGCTTCTGTCTGTGGGCCATCGGCCTTGCGGTACTGACCCTGCGCCGCATTGAGGCCAACCCGGGGTTCACTGCCGGCAACCAGGTGAAGATCTCGCGCGCGGCGGTGGGCGTGACAACGCAGCTGAGCAACGCTGCGGTGGGCAATGACTGGCTGCTGCGCCGTCTTTTTGCAGTGGCCGCCATCGGGCTGCCGCTGGCAGCGCCCGCCGCGGTCGAGCTGCCGCAGCGGCCACTGGAGTCCGCGGCTGCGCCGCGCCCCCGTGCTCACGATGCTGACTACGAAGAGCCGCGCGACCTGCGCCGCGAAGGGAGTTCTGGCCGTTGAATCGAACCTCGCCTATTTCCGAACTCGATGAGGCCTATGCGCCGACGCCGGAGCAGCCCTCCAGGCTCGGTGGACGGCTCGTGCGCGGCTCGGCTCTGGACCGCGCCATCGCGGCGACGCGCAGCGCGCTCGCCGGCGCGCAGAGCGAGCGTGGCTTTTGGCTCTTTGAGCTTGAGGCCGACTGCACGATCCCGGCCGAATACATCCTCATGCTGCACTTCCTCGGCGAAGGCAACCCGGCGCTGGAGGCGAAGCTCGCCAACTACCTGCGCGGCCGCCAGGCCGCCCACGGCGGCTGGCCGCTGTACCAGGGCGGCGCGCTCGACGTGAGCTGCACCGTCAAGGCCTATTACGCGCTCAAGCTGGCTGGAGACGCGCCCGATGCGCCGCACATGGTGCGGGCGCGCGAGGCGATTCTGGCGCGCGGCGGTGCCGCGCGCGCCAACGTCTTCACCCGCATCACGCTCGCGCTGTTCGGCCAGGTGCCCTGGCGCGCCGTACCCTACATCCCGGTAGAGATCATGCTGCTGCCACGGTGGTTCCCCTTCCACCTGGACAAGGTTTCTTACTGGTCGCGTACCGTGATGGTGCCGCTTTTCATCCTGTGCACCGAACGCCCGCGCGCCAAGAACCCGCGCCAGGTGGACGTCGCCGAGCTGTTCGTGACCCCGGCCGAGCAGGAGCACGATTACTTCCCCTTGCCGCAGGGGCCCGGCCGCTCGCTGGTGCGCGCGTTCCAGCTTCTCGACCGCTGTGCGCGCCGCATTGACCCGCTGATTCCGAAGGCCATGCGGCGCCGCGCGACCAAACGTGCCGAATCCTGGGTGCTCGAACGCCTCAACGGCGAAGATGGCCTCGGCGCGATATTCCCCGCGATGGTGAACGCGCTCGAAGCCCTGGTGATCCTGGGGTACCCCGCGGATGACCCGCGGCGCGTGACCGCCAGACGTGCGCTCGAAAAGCTGCTGGTGGTGAGCGATGGCACGGCCTATTGCCAGCCGTGCGTGTCGCCGGTGTGGGATACCGCGCTCGCCGCGCTCGCGATGCAGGAGGAGGGCAGCGCTGCCGCGGTCGACGGCTGCGAGCGCGCCCTCGACTGGCTGTGCGGCCGGCAGCTCCTGGATGAGCCTGGGGACTGGCAGCGCTCGCGCCCGGATCTGCCCGGTGGCGGGTGGGCGTTCCAGTTTGCGAACAGCTTCTATCCTGACCTGGATGACACGGCGGTGATCGTGTGGGCGATGCGCCGTGCCCGTGACCCGCAGCGGTACGCCGATCGTGCCGCGCGGGCCCTCGATTGGCTGGTCGGCATGCAGAGCAGTGACGGCGGCTTTGCCGCCTTCGATGTCGACAATGTCCACTACCGGCTCAATTACATCCCGTTCGCCGACCACGGTGCGCTGCTGGATCCGCCGACGAGCGATGTCACGGCGCGCGTAGTCACCGTGCTGGCGCTGGCCGACCGGCCCCAGGACCGGCCGGCCCTGATGCGCGCTCTGGCGTACCTGCGCACCGAGCAGGAGGCGGACGGCTCCTGGTTCGGTCGCTGGGGAACTAACTACATCTATGGTACCTGGTCGGTGCTGATGGCACTGGCGCAGGCGCGTGTCCGCTCCGACGATGAGGCCATCGTGCGTGCCACGCGCTGGCTGAATTCGCAGCAGAACGCCGACGGCGGCTGGGGCGAGAGCAACGAGACCTATACGCAGGCCGCCGCCGAACGCCGCGCCGCCGGCAGCACCTCATACCAGACTGCGTGGGCACTGCTCGGCCTGATGGCTGGCGGACAGGTACGTTCGGAGGCTGTGCGGCGTGGCATCGACTACCTTCTCGCGACGCAGAACGGCGCCGGCTTCTGGAGCGATCCGGGCTTCACGGCACCCGGCTTCCCACGGGTGTTCTATCTGAAGTACCACGGCTACAGCGCCTACTTTCCGCTGTGGGCGCTGGCGGCCTACCGCAACCTCACCCGCTCCGGGGGCACTCATTGACGACGGGCGTCGTTGGCGTCGTCTGCGCTTTGCGAAGCGAGGGGCGCCATCTGGGTCCGATCGTTTCACGACATGCCTCGGTGGCCGCACTGGCTGACGGCAAGCTGCTGACCGTGGCCGGGACCGGCGGCGCGGCCGCCACCCTTGCCGCGGACAATCTGGTCGCCGCCGGCGCCACGGCACTGGTCAGCTGGGGGATGGCCGGCGGGCTGGATCCAGCTCTGCGCGCCGGGCAGATCTTTCTGCCTGCACAGATTGTAGCCGCTGACGGCATGGCACTGGCGACGGACGCGCACTGGCGCGAACAAGTGCGTGCGGCGCTGGCGGCACGGCAGCCGCTGAGCGAGGGCAGCCTCCTCACCAGCCTCGCCGCCATCACCTCGGTTGCTCAGAAGGCGCGGCTGTTCCACGTGACCGGCGCGGCCGCCGTCGACATGGAGAGCGCAGCCATCGCGCTGGTGGCGCAGGCGCACGGCCTGCCATTCATTGCCGTGCGCGTCATCGTCGATGTGGCGAGCGATGCCTTGCCGGATTCGGTACGCGATGCCGCGGGCGTGACCGGCAAGGTGAAGATCGGGCGCCTCCTCGCACGGCTGTGCCGGCGGCCCCAGGACGTGGTGCCGCTGACACGCCTGACCCGGCGCTACCTTGAGGCGCGCCGTGCGCTGGCGGCCATCGCGCACAGCGGTGCCCTGGCGGCGCAGGCGCCCGGTCTCACGTGAGAGCGCTGCTCACCGGCGGCACCGGCTTTGTCGGCGCGGCGGTGGCGCGCGCGCTGCTGCGCGAGGGCTGGCAGGTGCGCGCGCTCGCACGGCCGACCTCCGACCGCCGCAACCTGCTGGGCCTCGGGCTCGAAACAGTTGACGGCGACCTCGGCGATGCACAGGGTCTGGAGCGCGCGGCCAGCGGTTGCGCGGCGCTGTTCCATGTGGCGGCCGATTACCGCCTGGGCGCCCGCCATCCGCAGGAGCTGTATCAGACGAACGTCGAGGGCACCCGCAACATCCTGAGCGCCGCCCGCAGCGCGCGCCTCGAGCGCGTGGTGTATACCAGCAGTGTCGCCACCATTGGCCTGCCCGCCGATGGCACCCCCGGTGACGAGGCGACGCCGGTCGCCGTGACTGACATGATCGGACACTACAAGCGCTCGAAGTTTCTCGCCGAGCAGGTCGCGCGCGAGTTCGCCCGTGCGGGCACGCCGGTGGTGATCGTCAACCCCTCCACCCCGGTCGGCCCCGGGGACATCAAGCCAACACCGACCGGCCGGATGGTGCTCGACGCTGCCGCCGGGCGCATGCCCGCGTACGTGGATACCGGCCTGAATATCGTGCACGTCGATGACGTCGCCGCGGGGCATCTCCTGGCGCTGCAACGCGGGCGCAGCGGCGAGTGCTACATCCTCGGCGGCGAGAACATGACCCTGCAGGCCATTCTTGCGGACATTGCACAGCTCGTGGGCCGCAAGCCGCCGCGCCTGCGCCTGCCCGCAGGGGCGCTGCTGCCGGTGGCATTGGTCGCTGAGGCGGTGGCCCGCCTGAGCGGGGGCAGCACGCGCCTCACGGTCGAAGGCGTACGCCTGGCACGCAAGCGCATGTTCTTCTGCAGCGATAAGGCCGTGCGTGAGCTCGGCTATCGCTGGCGTCCCGCGCGCGCGGCGTTTGCCGACGCCGTGGCGTGGTGGCGTGCGCAGGGCGCCCTGCCGGCAGGGCGCTAGCACTGCCCGGGGCCAGGCTCGCCGCCACCGAGGGCTCCGCGACGCGAGTGCGCGCGGCGGTATTCATTTTGGTGGCATGACGAGCAGGCGGGTAAAATGCCGCCAAGACGACTGCCCCGACCGAATCCATCCAACCATGTCTGAACCCTCGTCGTTTCCCGCCGCGCGGGCCATGAACCTGCCGTGGGACGCCCGCCTCGCGCGCCGCCTGGTCGAACCGCTGCAGCACAGCTGGGTCACGCCCAACCACCTGACGAGCGTGCGCCTGGCATTTGGGATGGCCGCGGCCGCTGCGCTCACGCGCGGGAGCTTTGGCTGGATGAATCTGGGCGCGCTGCTGCTGGTGGTGTCGAATTTTCTCGACCACACCGACGGGGAACTCGCGCGCCTCAGCGGCAAGTCGAGTCGCTTCGGCCACTGGTATGACCTGGCGAGCGATGCCTTGGTGACGGTGCTGCTGTTCACGGCAATCGGCGTGGGAGTGGGGCAGACACCGGACGCGCTGCCGTTCGCGCCGCCGGCCCTCGGGGCACTCGCCGGCGTCTGCGTCGCCCTCATCTTCTACCTGCGCATGCGTATCGAGGAGCTGGCAGGCAAGGCGGCGAGCCGCCAGGCCTCCCTCAGCGGCTTCGAGACCGAGGATGTGCTGTACCTGTTGCCGTTGGTGACGCTGTGCAACGGGACCGCAGCCTTTCTGCTGGTGGCGGCCATCGGCGCGCCGCTGTTCGCGCTGTGGGTAATATTTGACTACCGGCGGATCGCGCGCGGGTACGGCCGATGAGCGAACTGCTTGCCGCGCGCCTGAGCAGCCTCGATCTGGGGGGACTGCGAGCGCAGTTCATCGCGCAGGGCTCGTTCCTGTACCTGCCGGAGTTCCTGGATCCGCAGGTGACCGCGGAGCTCGCGGCCGCCGTGCTCGCCGTCGAGCCGGCCGTGAATCGCAACTACCTGCCGGGACACAAGCAGGGTGGCAGCGTCAGCCGTCACTCCATCGACGAACTCGCCCCCGGCATCGCGCAGCTGTACCGCTCAGGCGCGCTGATCGAGTGGCTCGGGCAGCTCGCCGGCGAGCGGCTGCAGGTCTCCCCCGCTGATGACCCGCACGCCTATGCGCTGTATTTCTACACCCAGCCGGGGGATCACATCGGCTGGCACTATGACACCTCCTACTACGCGGGACGCCGCTACACGGTGCTGATCGGCGTGCTCGATCAGTCCTCCTGCCGACTGGACTATGAACTGCACACGCGCACTCCCGGCGCCGCGCCGGTGTCCGGGTCGGTGCAGATAGCCCCCGGCGGGCTGGTATTTTTCGATGGCGATGCGCTGCGCCACCGCATCACGCCGCTCGCGGCCGGCGAGCGGCGCGTCTCCCTGACCTTCGAGTACCTCACGGACCCGCGCATGCACCGCTGGTGGCGCTTCGTGTCGAACATGAAGGACTCGGTTGCCTATTTCGGATTTCGCCAGGTATTCCGGCGCCGCGGCGCGCGCCGTGGAACGGCTGCGCGGGCTGACTCGGCACGGGCATGACGCGGGCCGCCTTCTGGCTCCTGGCCGCGGGAGTGCTGCTGTTTGTCGTCGTTCTGGTCTCGCACGATGCCAGCGCCGTGTTCGCGACCCTGGCGCTGGCGGGATGGGGCCTGCTGGGCGTAACTGCCTTTCACCTGCTGCCCCTCGCCCTCGATGCGGCCGCCATCCGCATATTGCAGACGCGCGCGCGGGGCGGCTCGACGCTCAACGCGCTGCTGGTGCGCTGGATCGGGGAGTCCGCCAACAGCCTGATGCCCGCAGGCCAGATCGGCGGCCCGCTCTTGATGATCCGGCAACTGATCCAGCGCGGTGTGCCGACGCCGGACGCCGCCGCCGCGATTACCGCGAGTACGACGTTGCAGACCGTGGCCCAGATCGTGTTCGCACTGCTGGGACTCGCGCTGCTCGGCGGACGCGCCAGCCTCATCCCGCTCGCCGGCTCGGGGACCGCGGCGGTGGCGGGGGGCTGCGTGCTGACACTGATGATCGCCGGTTTTTATCTGCTGCAGCGGCGCGGGCTGTTCGGCAAGCTGACGCGGCTGCTGCAGCGGGTCGCCGGGCGACGCGACTGGTCGGGCATCCTCAAGCATGCCGAGGCGATCGACCTCGCGCTGCAGGGCATGTACAGCCGCAGCGCGCGCGTCACCGGCAGTTTCGCGCTGAGTCTGCTCGGATGGGTGGCCGGCACCGGGGAAGTGTGGCTGGTCTGTCGGCTGCTGGATTCCCCCGTCAGCTGGGGCGACGCTCTGATCCTGGAAAGCCTCGGCCAGACCATCCGCAGCGTCGCCTTCGCCGTACCCGGGTCGCTCGGCGTGCAGGAAGGAGGCTACGTGCTGCTGGCGCCGCTCGGCGGTCTGCGCCCGGAAGTGGCGCTGGCGCTGTCGCTGGCCAAGCGCGCCAGGGAATTACTGCTCGCCATACCGGGCCTGATCTACCTGCACTTCTCCGAACGGGCCTTTCGGCGCCGCGCCGGGCTGGCCACGGTGAGGGACTAGGAGCCGGGGCCACGACCCCCCGCGCGCCACAGTGCACCGCTGATTTTGTACTATGCCTACCCTTATGTGCGATCAGGGTACACATGCGCGCCATTATTCTTGCCGCCGGACGAGGATTGAGAATGCAGCAGCCACAAGGCGGCGAGCTGCCCAAATGCCTGCTGGAGTTCGGCGGCTGCAGCCTGCTCGAACGGCACCTGCAGCTGCTGCGGGGTGTCGGAGTCCATGAGGTCGTCGTGACGCTCGGCTTCCGCAGCGAACTGGTGCAGGGCGAACTGGAGCGGCTGGCATGGCAGCCGCGACCGCAGGTGGTGCTCAACTCCGGGTTCGAGCTTGGCAGCGTGCTCACCGTGCATACGGCGGCCGACGCCATGACGCGTGGCGGGGATGTCCTGCTGATGGATGCCGACGTGCTGTACCACCGGGACATCATGGCGGCGCTGGTTGCCGGACCGCGCCCGGTGAATCGCCTGCTGATCGACAGGAGCTTTGAGCCGGGGGACGAGCCGGTGAAGATCTGCGTGCGCGGCGGGGTGCCGGTGGAGCTGCGCAAGAAGGTAGCCGCGGAGCTGCAGTACGACACCATCGGGGAGTCGGTGGGCTTCTTCCGCTTTGATGAGGCCGGCGCGCGCCGCTTCGCGGCCATCGTGGCTGACTATGTGAACAGCGGTCGCGACAACCTGCCGCATGAGGAGGCGATCCGGGATTTCCTGCGCGAGGGCACGCAGCCGGTGGAGGTCGTAGACGTCACCGGAATGCCGTGGATCGAGATCGATTTTCCCGCTGACGTTGAGCGCGCCGAGCGCGATATTCTCCCGCGGCTATCGTGAGCGCCACCACCCGCTCTGGCAGCGACGCTGCAGGTGACGCGACCACCGCTCGCGGCGAGGCTCCCGCAGGCGCCGCTGCGGTGCTCACGCGCAGCGCACGCCTGCGCCGGATGCTGCTGAGCGAGCGTCTCGAGTTTCTGATGGAGGCACACAACGGACTGTCGGCGCGCATCGTGCGCGAAGCCGGGTTCGGCGGCATCTGGGCCTCCGGCCTGTCGATGGCCGCGCAGTTCGGGGTGCGTGACAACAACGAGGCCAGCTGGACGCAGATCGTGGACCTGCTGGAGTTCATGGTGGACGCCAGCGATCTGCCGATACTTCTGGACGGCGACACCGGCTACGGGAATTTCAACAACATGCGTCGCCTGGTGCGCAAGCTCGAGCAGCGCGGCGTCGCTGGCGTGTGTATCGAGGACAAGCAGTTCCCCAAGACGAATAGCTTTCTGAACGGCGAGCGCCAGCCGCTGGCTGACGTCGCCGAGTTCGCCGGTAAGATCATGGCGGGCAAGGATACCCAGCGGGACGGGGATTTCTGCATCGTGGCGCGCGTTGAGGCGCTGATAGCCGGCTGGGGCATGCCGGAGGCGCTGCGCCGCGCCGAGGCGTACCGGCTGGCTGGCGCCGATGCGATCCTGATCCACAGCAAGCTTGCGAAGGCGGACGAGATCGTGACCTTTGCCCGTGAATGGGCGGGGCGCGCGCCGCTGGTGATCGTGCCGACGCGCTACTACAGCACGCCCACGGAGGTCTTTCGCGAGGCGGGGATCAGCATGGTGATCTGGGCGAATCACATGCTGCGGGCGGCGATTGCCGCCATGCAGAGCGTCGCGAGAGAAGTGCAGCTGAGCCAGGCGCTGGTCAATGTCGAGGACCGAATTGTGTCGGTGCAGGAGGTCTTTCGCCTGCAGGATGCCGAGGAGTATTCCGAAGCGGAGCGGCTCTATCTCGCCCAGGCGGACGCCGCGCGCGCGGCGGTGGTGCTCGCGGCCGGGCGCGGCCGGGGCCTCGAGGCGGTAACCACTGATCGTCCCAAGCTGATGCTGCCCATCGGCGGCAGGCCGTTGTTGGGCTGGCTCATCGAATCATTCAAGAAGGAGGGCGTCAACGACATCACCGTGGTCGGCGGTTACCGGGCCGCTGCCATCGATCCGTCGGGAATCAAGCTTACCCTCAACGAACGCTACGCCGAGACCGGCGAACTCGCCTCGCTGGCGTGCGCCCTCAACGACATGCAGTCCGACACGGTAGTGTGTTACGGGGATCTGCTGTTCCGCAGCTACGTGCTGCGCGACCTGCTCGAGTGTGAGGCCGATTTCGCGGTCGTGGTCGATTCTTCGGACCCCGGCGCGATCAACAGCACGGTGCGCGACTTCGCCTTTTGCTCGCGCAGCGACGACCGGGATTTCTTCGGTAGCGGGGCACTGCTGCAGCGGGTGGCGAGCGCGGGTGACGATGCGGCCGGAACGCCCGCGCGCACCAGCGGGCCGCTGACCCCACAGGGACGCTGGATCGGGATGCTGCACGTCCGCCGCCAGGCGCTCGCGCGGCTGAAGTCGGTGATGGCGGTGCTGCACGCCCGGCCTGACTTCGATTCCCTGGACGTACCGGCACTGCTGAATGCGCTGGTTGCCGATGGCGCAACGGTGCAGGTGGTGTACGTACACGGGCACTGGCGCTCCGTGAACGATCTTGAGGAACTGCGCCACGCGGTGGATTTTGCCCACGGCCAGAACCTGCTCGGGACCGCTACCGATGAGGATGGCGGCTCGCGGCGATGATCCAGGCGCGGGACTTTGTCGAGGCCGCCCGGGCACGCGGATTTTCCTGGTACGCCGGGGTGCCGTGCTCGTACCTGACCCCGTTCATCAACTACGTCCTGCAGGACAGCTCGTTGCGCTACCTGTCCATGGCCAACGAGGGTGATGCGGTCGCGTTAATTGCGGGAGTGGCACTGGGCGCCACCGGCCTGCCGCCGCGGCGTGGCATTTCCATGATGCAAAATTCGGGGCTGGGCAATGCGGTGAGTCCCCTCACGTCCCTCACCTGGACCTTCCGCCTGCCGCAGCTGTTGATCGTGACCTGGCGCGGGCAGCCGGGCGTCGCCGACGAGCCGCAGCACGCGCTCATGGGGCCCATCACGCCGCAGCTGCTGGAGCTGATGCAGATCCCGTGGGAGTTATTCCCCGTGCAGCGCGAGGAGATTGCGCCGGCGCTCGAGCGTGCCACCCGGCATATGGACTCGAGCGGGCAACCCTATGCGCTGCTCATGCAAAAGGGCACGGTCGCCGCCTGCGATCTGGAGGCGGATCCGCTGACCGTCGCCAGGCCGCCGAGTCACGCGCCGCTTGTTGACGCTGCCGCCCCGCCACGGTCACTGGTCTCACGGGAGCAGGCGCTCAGGCAGGTGCTCGCCTGCACCACGGATGCGGCCACGGTGGTGCTGGCGTCCACCGGATTCTGCGGCCGCGAGTTGTTTGCGCTGCAGGACCGCCCGAGCCACTTCTACATGGTGGGTTCGATGGGATGCGTGTCTGCGATTGCGCTGGGTCTTGCGCTCAGTCGCCCTGATTTGCGGGTGGTTGCGCTCGACGGCGATGGGGCGGCGCTGATGCGCATGGGCACGTTTGCCACGATTGGTGCCTACGCCCCGCCGAACCTGTGGCATCTGTTGCTCGACAACGCGGTCCACGACTCCACCGGGGGCCAGTCGACGGTATCACGCCGCCTCTCATTTGCCGGGATTGCGGCGGCATGCGGCTATGCGTCCGCGCTGCAGACCGCGGAGCTCGGAAAGATCGCGGCCTGGCTCGAGGCAGGGTCGCTGACCGGCCCGCGCTTCGCGTGCCTGCTGACACGCCCGGGCTCGCCCGCCGACCTGCCACGCCCCACACTCGGGCCGGTCGCCGTCAAGGAGCGACTGAGGCGGCACATCGGCTCGCGGTTAGACCCTTGAGGCCCCGCCACGCGGCGCCCACTCTGAGCATACGCACGCGGTGCGGCCCGCAGCAGGACCTGCCGCGGGGGAACGGGTTGCGTAGTCGCGTGGGGGTCACCGCGCTGAGGCGGCGCGCCTGGACGCCCGCCGCCCTCGTGGTGCTGCTCTTCGGCAGCTCCGCCGCGCTGGCCCAGTTGTCGCCGACGCAAACACCCGGACAGCAGTTTCAGCTGCCGCCCTCCACGCCGATGCCGCCGGCACCCGTGCCCGAACCGGCCCCCACTGGTCTGCAGCGCTGGTTCAATCCCTCGACGGCGCCGTTCCTTCCAGTGCCGGTGGTGGGCACGGATCCGGACAGCGGCACCACGGTCGGCATCATGCCGGTGTGGGTACGGGCAAATCCCCAGGGCGAGATCGATCGGATTATCGCCCCCGACCTCGTCCACAATCCGTACTTCGGCTGGGGCATGCACGCGCGGCTGTACGCTTATCCGTCCGAGGATGAACACTGGTCGGCAGTGGCCGGCATCAAGCAACGCGTCGAGCGCGAACTTGACCTGGATTACCAGATCGGGCTCGCCCGCCGCGGCCGCTGGTCCTTCGCGGCGGGAGCGGTGTACGCCCGCGACGGCACGCCGCGGTTTTACGGCATCGGCAATCAAACCAGCCTTGCCGACCAGACCAACTACACCGCCGAACAGGAGGTGCTGCGTGCCCGGATCGGCTACAACATCTCCCGCATCTGGCAGCTGGCCTACACGGTGCGTCTGCGCCGGGTCGACGTGCAGCCCGGCACGTTGTCGGGCATACCGTCGATCGAGCAGCGCTTCGGCGAGCAGTCCCTCGGCAGCGACCGGGAATTCCTCCATCGGCTGGGACTGGTGTATGACACGCGCGATGATCTGACGATTCCCCACCGGGGCATGCAGTGGATCGCGTATGTTGGCATGGCGAGCCGCACCGGCCTGTTCAACGACTCGATGTACACCGACACCGGAGTTGACGCCCGCGCCTTCTGGCCGGTGTTTCACGATACCGTGTTCGCCGCACACGTCGCAGTACGCTATCTGCTGCGCGCCAACGACGTGCCGTTCTGGGCGCTCAGCAGTGTTGGCGGTGATCGCAGTGCAATCGGCGGCGAGCAGCCCCTGCGCGGATTCGGGTTCGGACGCTATGTCGACCGCAATTCCTTCGCCACGACCCTCGAGCTGCGTCACCGCGTATTTTCCTTCAATGCCGTCTCGACGCACGTCGACATCGAACTCACGCCGTTCGTCGACGCCGGTCGGGTGTTCGCCGACACGGACGCCTTTCCCCTGGACCACCTGCACACGGTAGGCGGCATCGGGTTCCGCGGCGTCGCTCGGCCCTTCGTCGTGGGTTACGTCGATGTCGGCTACGGCACGGAAGGGGTAGCGGTGTTCACCGGAATCAACTACCCGTTCTGAGCGGGGCGCTGGTTCGCTCCTGACGACGGATGAGCGCTTTTTGCGGCACCCGTCAGTATTGATCGTTTGTGCCGGGTTGGCGGCAACGCTATTTTTCCGGCCGCCAGAGCGCTACCCCATGTCGCTCCCGGAGCTGCCCTCATGAAGATGTTGCCTTTGAGCCTGCTCGCTGCCGCCGCCGTCGGCGGCGAGGTTGCCGCTGCGCCTGCCGGCCTCGTCGCGCTCACCCAGAGTCCGCTGGTCATGCGACTGAGCAAGGATGAGTTTCGCATCGCTTTCGGCATCAACGGCGAGAAGTGCCTGCCGCAAGGGTGTCATGGCTCGATCCGCTATCGCGTCAACTGGAAGACCGAGGACGGCGTGAGCCGCTGGGAGAGCAAGCAGGTGAGCTATACCGTCTCACCGCGCGCGGCACGGGCCATCGCGGTCGACCGCCAGTATTTTGACACGGCCGAGGGCGAGCACCTGACCGACATCGTCGAGGTGAGCGTCGATGCGATCACCTGTGCTGAGGCCGCCGCCGGCATGCAGGGATCATGATCCCGCGGCCGTGCCGGCAAGTTCAGCCCTTGACGCGGGTCTCGGGCCGGTCGTTGCTGGCGGCAAACTCCTTGTGCCAGTGCCCGTCGCTGTCCTCCCAGGTGATCAGGGTTGACTCCCCCGGGACGCCCTGTTCACGGGCGGCGCGCACAGCGGCCTGCCGCGCCTCATCGTGTGTCTTGAAGCTTTCCGAGAAGGTGCCATTCGCGTTGTAGGCCCATCCGCCATCGTGCTTCACGATGGTGTAAGTCATCTTGCTCATGGATATTCCCTTGCGACATCACGCTTGGCTAAACGGGGGTGGGCGGCGGCTGGTCTGTGCCACCCGCGCGCCCGGGCGAGCATAGCAGCCACGTCCATCGTTCGGAAACGTTGCCCGGCCGGTCGGGCGTCGCGCCTACGCTTGAGCGGCCGCGGGCACGCAGGCGCCAGTGGCGGTGAGCAGTGCGGCCCGCGCTGGGGTCACTGCAATCAGGCGAACGGGGACGCAACCAGCGCAGGCAATCCCGCGTGCACGCCGTAATCCCGCAGGCGGTGCTCGAGAGGGGTGTTGCAACTAGTTGGTGACGAAGGCGCGTTCGATCACGTAGTCACCGGCTTCCCCGATGTTCGGAGAAATGGCAAAACCGCGCGCATCGAGCAGCGCGCGGGTGTCGGCGAGCATCGCGGGGCTGCCGCACACCATCACCCGATCGTGCGCCGGGTCCAGGGGCGGCAGCTCGAGGTCAGCGAAAAATCGCCCGGATTCGATGAGCGTCGTCAGGCGGCCCCGGTTTACGTGGGGCTCCCGGGTGACGGTCGGGTAATAGCTCAGTTTAGTGCGCACTTCGTCGCCCAGAAACTCGTGGTCTCTCAGCATCGCGATTTGGTTGCGCGCCACCGCGGATTCCTTCAGCCAGCGCACACCATGAACGAACACCACGCGTTCGAAGCGCGCATACACCTCCGGGTCCTTGATCAGGCTGAGGAAGGGCGCAGCTCCCGTCCCCGTGCTGAGCAGGTACAGCCGCCGCCCCGGTCGAAGGTCATCCAAGAGCAGGGTGCCCGTGGGCTTGCGGCTGACGAGGATCTCGTCGCCCTCCCTGATGTGCTGCAGGCGCGAGGTCAGCGGTCCGTCGGGCACCTTGATGCTGAGAAACTCAAGATGCTCCTCATGGTTTGCGCTCGCGATGCTGTAGGCGCGCAGCAGGGGGCGCTCGGCGACCGCCAGCCCGACCATGACAAACTGGCCGTTGGTGAAGCGGAAGGCCGCCTCACGTGTCGTGGTGAAGGTGAATTGGGTGTCGGTCCAGTGCCGCACCGTGAGTACGCGTTCCTTGCCGATGGCCGCCACGATCTGAAATTCCTGTCAGTTATCCAGATCCGCATGATAGGGGCTCCCGGGCTCGCCATTGCGCACTTCAGGGAATGGCCTGATAAGGGATCGTTATGAAGCTTGCGCGGGCCCGCAGGAGGTTACGGGTCGCGAGCGTCCCCCTGTTGCCACCCGGACCCGCGGCTGCCGCGCGCCGGCGTTCCCCGGCACGGCGCCTGCCCGTGCGTGAAACAAGTCGGAAACTCGTGACATCTAATTGGCAGGCGCTTTTTGCGCACCGGCAGAGAATCCACCGACGCTGAGGAGAACAGTAGATGAAATCCCCAATTGTGCTTTGTGCAACGGCCCTGCTGTTGGCGGTGAGTACCACGTGGGCGCAGGGTGGCCCGACCGATCCACAGATCGCCGCCATCGTCGTGACCGCCAATCAAGTCGACATTGACGCCGGCACGCTGGCGAAAGCGCGGTCGCAGTCAGCTCCGGTCAAGGAGTTCGCGCAACTCATGATCACCGATCACAGTGCCGTCAATAAGTCCGCGACTGAACTGGTGCAGAAGCTGCACGTCACGCCCGCACCCAGCCCCACGAGCGAGAGTCTGCAGAAGGGCGGGGACGACAACCTGGCCGCGCTGAAGAAGCTCTCCGGGGCGGCCTTTGACAAGGCTTACGTCGACCATGAGGTGGCCTACCACGAAGCCGTGCTCAGCGCTGTCGACAAGACGCTCATCCCGAGTGCCCAGAACGCCGAGCTCAAGGCGCTGCTGGTCAAGGTGCGCCCGGCGTTCGTCGCCCACCTGGAGCATGCCAAGCAGCTGCAGGCGTCTCTTGCCAAGGGCAGCGGCTGAGGGGCATGGGAGCGGCTTGCAGGCGCGGCCTCCTGGTTGCCGGGGTACTGCTGCTGGGCTCAGCGGGCGCGGCCGCACCACCGCCGGCCGGCCCGAAGACCTACACCGTGGCCATTGAGAACATGCAGTTCAACCCGGGGCAACTGACCGTGCACCGCGGCGATCGGATCGTGTGGGCGAACAAGGACTTGTTTCCCCACACGGCGACCGCCAGCAACAAGGCCTTTGACTCTGGCAGTATCGAGGCGGGCGCCTCATGGACGTACGTCGCCGCCAAGCCCGGCGACTACCCCTACGGGTGCAGCTTTCATCCGACGATGAAGGCCACGATCAGGGTGGTGAGCGCAGCACATGAGCAGTAAAGCCGAGGCGTTGCCCGTTGATGACCTCGCGATCGCGCGCCGCATCGCCGCTGGTGACCGGGCGGCGTTCGAGCTGCTCATGCGTCGCTACAACGGGCGGCTCTACCGGCTGGCGCGCGCCTCCCTTCAGGACGAGGCCGAGGCCAAGGATGCACTGCAGGATGCGTATCTGCATGCCTTCCGTTCCATGGGGCAGTTTCGCGGCGACGCGGCCTTGTCGACCTGGCTCTCCCGCCTGGTGCTGAACGAATGCAGCGCGCGGCGGCGCCGCAGCCTGCGTCGCAACAACATTATTCCCCTGGTCAGCTCGGATTGTTATATGGAAGACCTTGCAGGCGTGGCTGATGCCTCCGAACTGCCCGAGCATTCGATCGATCGCGGCCAGATGCGCGAGGTGCTGGAGCGCAAGGTGGGGGAACTGCCGGAGATCTTCCGGGTGGTGTTCGTGATGCGCTCGGTCGACGAGGTGAGCTTCGAGGAGATCGCCGCTACGCTTGGGATCTCCCAGGAGGCAGCCCGCAGTCGCCACTTTCGCGCCAAAGGCCTGCTGCGCGAGTCGCTCGCCCGGGAGATCGATCTGGCGGAGGGAGATGTCTTTGAGTTTGGCGGAGCTGACTGCGATGCCGTGGTGGCGCGCGTAGTTGCGCGTCTGCAAGATGCTCCTGTGAATTCCTGACAGCCGCCCCGGCGGACGGCGCCGCAGCCACGCGCGCTCCCGGACGTCCTCGGTTGCGGCGCGGGCGCATCCAGTTCGCAGCCAGGCGTCCCGCGGCGCTAAGATCTCTCGCAACTCAAACTGTAGCGAGGCCCGCATGTCCGGTCGTGCGATGCTCGTGGGCGCCATCATGCTGCTCGGTGTTGCCCCGGCCGCGTTGCCTGGATCGCCACCCGCCGCGCCGGGGAGTTACCCGGTGGCTCTGACGCGCGGTTCGCGGTTGCTCGTCGACGCCCGGGTGAACGGCCATGCGGTGAAGGCCCTGCTCGACTCGGCTGCGGAAGCGACCCTGATCGATCCGGCCTTCGCCGGCGCCCTGAAGCTTGCCAGCGGCACCACGGTCACGGGACAGGGTTCCGGCGACGCCTCCTTTGACGCCGCGCTGATCAAGGGTGTGGAACTTCAGGTCTTCGGCGTGACGCTGCCTGATCAGACCGTGGCGGTGACGGAACTTGCCGACGTCGGCCGGCGGCTGCTGGGGCAGCCCCTCGATGTCATTCTTGGCCGGGAGATTTTTGATGCCGCACGGTTGCGGATCGATATCGAAGGCCGGCGCATCACGGTCGTGCCCCGCGATACGGTGCCGCCGGGTATCCGGCTCGACCTGACGACTGAGAATGGCGTGGAAACCCTGCCGGTGCGGCTCGAGGACGCCGGTGAGCAACGCGCGGTGTTCGATCTGGGAAATGGCTCGGAAGTGCTGGTAGGCAGCAAGCTTGCGGCGCGGCTGCACCTGCTCACCGACGGACGCCAGGTGAGCAGCGCCCGTGGCGGCGGCCTGGGCGGTGAAACCTCCCGGCAGCTCATCCCGCTGCATTCGCTTGAGGTCGCCGGACGCACCTTCCGGGAGGTGCCGGCGGCGATTGACTCCCAGCCGAGCGCCGCGGATCTCAATATCGGGGTCTCGATCCTGCGCCACTTCGTGATCACCAGCGACTTCGCCGCGCACACGCTGTGGCTGCAGCCGCGGCCCTAGGCGGCCGCCCTAGTACTCCGCCACCTCATCATCCGGGTAGCAGTACATCCAGCGCTCGCCCATCTCGGCGGAGGCAACCACGGGATGCTGCGTGGCGCGCGCGTGCTTGCTCGCGTGCTGATTCGGTGAGCTGTCGCAGCACAGTGTCACTCCGCACTCCTGGCAGGTCCTCAGATGCACCCAGCGGTCACCGCTCTTGACGCACTCTTCGCACACGCGCCGCTTGGGCTGCTTGACGGTTGTGATTGCGACCAGATGCGGGCACGCCTGTGGGGGCATGTTCTGGCTCCTTATTCGGCCAACACACGGTGCACGAAGGAAACGGCGATCGATCCCTCGCCCACGGCGGCGGCCACGCGTTTGAGATTGCCGGCGCGTACGTCGCCGACGGCGAATACCCCGGGCAGGCTCGTTTCCAGAAGGAACGGGGCACGCGCCAGGGGCCACGCCGCCTCACTCAGGTCCTCCTGTGACAGGTCGGGGCCGGTCTTGATGAAACCCTTGGCATCGAGCGCCAGGCAGGTGCCGAGCCACTGGGTGGCGGGCGTCGCGCCGGCCATGATGAACACGTGGCGGATGTCATGGTCCTCCACCGTGCCGGTGTCGTTGTGGCGCCAGCGCACGTGCTCGAGGTGGGCCTCGCCGGCGAGTTCGATCAGCTCGGTGCACGTATGCAGCGTGATGGCCGGGTGATCCTCGATCCGGCGCACCAGGTAGCGGGACATGGTCTGCGACAGGCCCTTGCCGCGGATGAGTATGTGCACCCGCTGCGCGGTCTGTGCCAGGAACACCGCCGCCTGTCCGGCAGAATTGCCGCCGCCGATCACGACCGCCTCCTCGCCGACGCACAGCTGCGCCTCCATGAACGTCGCCCCGTAGTACACCCCAACCCCCTCGAAGCGCGGGATGGTCTCGAGCAGCGGCTTGCGGTACTCGGCGCCCGTGGCGATGACGATCGCGCGCGCCCGCAGCGGCGCGGCGTCGCCGATCTCCACCGCGTAGCCCTTGCCTTCGCAGGCGAAGCGCGCGGCACCGCGCGCGATCAGCACGTGGGCGCCGAATTTCTGCGCCTGCGCGAAGGCGCGCCCGGCGAGTGCCTGGCCGGAGATGCCGGTCGGAAAACCCAGATAATTCTCGATCTTGGAGCTCGAGGCCGCCTGGCCGCCGGGCGCCGTCAGCTCCAGTGCCATCACATCCAGGCCCTCGGACGCGGCGTATACCGAGGCGGCCAGTCCTGCCGGACCTGCGCCCACGACGATCAGGTCGTGCACCTGCGCCGGATCGAGTGTTTCGTTGAACCCGAGGCACTCGGCGATCTGCCGGTTGGTCGGGTTGCGCAGCACGGTGACGCCACGACACACGAGCACGGGCACGTCGTGTGCCGTGACCTGGAAACGATCCAGCAACACCTGCACGTCGGGGTCGCGGTCGAGGTCGAGGTACGTGTAGGGATGGGCATTGCGGGTCAGGAATTCCTTCACCCGCAGCGTTCCGGAGCAGTGATTCGAGCCAATCACCACGGCATCGCCGATCCCCTGCGCGACGAGCTCCACGCGGCGCAGGATGAAAGCCCGCATGAGGATCTCGCTGATCTCGGCGTCGGTCTGCACCAGCGTCAGCAGGCGCTCGCGGTTCATCTCGATCACTTCACCGGACTCGCTGACACGGGCCCGCACCAGCGCGCGGCGCCCGGAGAGCATGTTGACCTCGCCCGTAAACTGCCCCGGGCCGAACAGGGTGAACCGTTGTTCGCGGCCCGCTTCGGTTCTGAGGATCTCGATTTCTCCCGCGGTGACGACAAAGAAGGCCGGCACCGGATCGCCGGCCTCGTACAGCACCTCGCCGCGCTGCGTGGGCCGCAGGCGGCCATGCGCGGCCACCCGCGCTATCTGCGCAGGCGTCAGCCGCGGAAAGATCCGCTCGGCGGAGGACTTGGCCGTAATCGTGGTTGCCGTGCTAGGCATCGTGGTACTCGTCGGCGCAGGTGCCGGCCTGAGCCTAACGGAAACCGACTTTTAAAGTCGATGGGTCACGCCAGCCGCGCCCGCGGCCGCGCAAATGCTGCCCCACGCAGGCGGGGCAGGACGCTGTCGGCTCCCCGCTGGCGGGCCACGGCCAAGCTGTACTTCCGTGCGCGAGCGCAAGCTCTCACGGTAGTATTTCCCAAGACCCACGAGGCGAGGCCCAGAGACGCAAACATGAATCAAACCGCCTGCCGCCTCGCGGGCATCGTGATCTGGCTGGTGCAATGCGGCCCCGCATGAGCAGCGCGGCAACGGACCCTGCTGCGCCACCATCCCCACTCGTCCGTTGGACGGAAGCGGGGGAGGCGCGTTGTGCGCGCTGGCGCTCGGAAAGCGGGGCGCCGCCCGCCACGCGCGTGGTCATCGCGGATGACCGCACCAGTGCTGAGGAGGCCTACGGGCTTGCCTGCCAGGGGACCGCGCTGCTGTGGCGGGGGGACTTCCAGAATGCGCGCCAGATGCTGGTGGCACTGGCCACTCGCGCCGACCGCCGGGCGCGACGGCGCGACAAAGCGGCGGCCACGCCGCCGTCGGCATCGCCGGCACAGGCCTTCCATCTGTATCGACAGGCCCGGGCACAGCGCGCGCGGACGTTGAGCGCGTTGCTCGTGCCGCTGGATGCCGAGTACGGGATACCCCTGCGGCGCGCGCCGGACATGAGACAGGCCTGTACGGAAGCCTTTGGTCCCGCCGACGGGCCCTCGCTCGCCCCGCTGCGGGCGTTGCTCGGTGTGGGCGGCGCCCACGAGTGGCGCGTCAAGGGCATCGAGGTCGCAGCGCTGGCGGGCCGCATCCATCCGCACTACGGCGTGTTCGCGCCGATTCGCTCCGAATATGTTGATCTGGTCGCCGCGGCGCCGCTGCCGGCGGCGATGTCAGCCGCCGCCCTGGCCTTCGACATCGGCACCGGGACCGGTGTGCTGGCCGCGGTGCTGGCGCGCCGCGGGTGCGCACGTGTGATCGCCACCGACCTGGACCCGCGCGCGCTCGCGTGCGCGGCCGAGAACGTAGCGCGCCTGGGACTTCATGCGCGGGTCGAACTGCTGCATGCGGATCTGTTCCCGCCAGGTCGCGCCGCCCTGGTGGTATGCAATCCGCCCTGGATTCCGGCGCGCCCCAGCGCCCCCATCGAACGCGGGATCTACGACCCGGACGGCCGCATGTTGCGCGGTTTTCTGGGCGCACTCGCCGCACACCTGGAGCCGCAGGGCGAAGGCTGGCTGATCCTGTCGGACCTGGCGGAGCATCTGGGCCTGCGCCCGCGAGCGGAGCTGTTGGCCGCGTTTCGCGCCGCGGGGCTGCGGGTGGTGGATCGCAGTGACGTACGGCCGCGGCACCAGCGCATCGCGGACGAGACCGACGCCCTGCATGCGGCGCGCGCCGCGGAGGTGACCTCGCTGTGGCGTCTCGTGGTCGCCGCTGAGCCCCCGAACGTGCACGCCTGAGACCGCGTTGGAGTCGGCCGTCCGCGTGACCGCTCGCGTGCTGGTCCGCAGTGGGGCGCAAATTGCGCCCACGGATCTCAGAGCTTCTTGACTACAACGCGGCCGGCGGAATCCACAAAGACATGGTAGCGATTACCGTCCTTGCAGGAGGCGGTGTAGTCGCTGTCGCCGTTGCGCTTCGAATCGACCACGCGGTCGCACGGGAACCCCTGCAGTGCGATCGCCGCCCGCAGGTCCTGCACCGCTGAGGCGCCCTCCGCCGCAAGAGCGCCGGCCGAACCGAGCAGCGCCAGGACCGGGATACCGAGAATTGAGCGCGCAAGCATGGCTACTCCTGTTGCATAAATCAGATGTTGGCAAACTTCTTCGGATCCGTCAGTACGCCCCAGATCGCTTCGCGCGAGGACGACACGGCACTGGCGAGTGACGGGTCATCATCCTGGAGCAGGCTGATGACCTTCAAGAGCAACACTTCATATTGCTGCCGCAGCTGCGCCAGCGTCACGTGGGACTGGCCCTGATGAAAGGACTTGAATTTCCCGAGCAGGTCATCGACCTGGTTCTTCAGTGTCAGCTTCGTGAATACGCCGATGGCGTGGGTGTCGCGCAGGCGCTGTTCGAGTCCGTTCAGGTCCAGCGCCGCTGCGCTTGACGCGGGTGGCGGCGCGGCGGCGGCCGGCGTGGTGGCCGGCACCGCCGAACCTGCAGGCGCGGCGGATGTCCCGGACGCGGCGGCCGTGGGCGCCTTGGCGGGCTTGCTGGAGGTTGAGCCGGAGCGCACCGCGGGCGCCGTGGCGGCCGCTCCTGCTGCCGCGGCTTCCTTGCCGGTGGCAGCCCCCCCTGCGGCGGGGGCCACCGATGGCGGTGCGGTCGGCGCCTGCGGTGGCGGTGCGGGCGCCGGGGAAACCGGCGCCGCCGTGTCGGGCGCGGGAGCGGTTGCCGGCGGCGCGGCCGCCGGCGTGGGAGAAGCTGGGGCCGCAGGACGGGACGTATTGCTATCGTGCACGCATGCCGCCAGCACCACCAGTACCGGTACGCAAGTGACGAGCGCCCTGTGCATGCTTAGGTCCCCGGCTGCCTGGCGCTCATCATACCGGTCAGGAGGCGGGCCGCCCGCGCCGGTTATTTGGCGTCGAACTGGATCTCCAGTCGCGCGCACCCGGACACCGGCGGTGCGCCTGCGGTCGTTGCGGGCCGATAGTACCCGGCGCCGGACCGGGCGATCTTGAGCGCGGCCTCATCGAGCGCCGCATCTCCCGATGAGCGAATGATGGTCGGCTCTGCAGCAAGCTTGCCGGCGGCGTCGGCACAGGCGCGCACGCCGACCGATCGGGAGGAGGAGGGCGGCCGGGCGGCGGCGGCGGCTGCTTCGGTCCCGATGAGCGCGGCCGCAGGCTGTACCGGTGTTGGCGCGCGGCTGGTAGCGTCGGAGTCTGAGAGTCGCTGTGGCGGGCTGACCTGCCGCCATCCGAGGGCTTGCCAGGACTCCACCGGCACGCCGTCGCCGAACCGGGTCGCCGCCTGAAAGCGAAGTTTCAGGACGCAGCTCATCGCGGCAGCATCAAACGCCTCGGATCCCGAGGACGACTTGATCGACGCGCGCGAGGGGATACCGGCGGCACTGACGAAAAAAACGACGACCGCCGCCGCGCCGTCGTCGGCGATCCGCAGATCGGGACAGTGGCGCACCGGGTCGGTGGTCCAGGCGACATGCGCTGGGAGCACGTTTGCCGGTGGCGTGCCCTGAGCGGCGCCGCCGGGGGCATGGGCCGTCAGCAGCGCGGCACACGCGAACATCATCCACTTCCGCCCGGGCATCCGATGATCCTTTCAGGAGCAGTTTGGTAGTGTACAAAGAGTCGGCTGTCGTGTGTGACAGCCGCAGGATCCCCCGGCTGCCGGTGGCGCAGGGCCAGGGCAGACTCCTGCCGATTCCCTGCGCTGCAGCGCAGACTTGCAACGGAGAGTCTTGCCATGAGCGACGTGACAGAGCGGGATGCCAGGCAGATCGAGCAGCTGCTGTACCTGTACGCGTGGATGGTGGACAAGCGCGACTGGGGACTGATCGATCAGGTGTTCACCGACGATGCCACCATCGACTACGCCAGCACCGGCGGCCCGGGACGCCTGCCGCATCGCGAGGCCCTCAAGTGGCTCGACGGAGCGCTGCAGGCCTGGCCGATCAACCTGCATCACATCACGAACATCATGCCCCAGGTGGAGGGGGACCGCGGCCGCTGCCGCTGCTACTTCTTCGCCCCCATGGGGCGCCCTAAGCCCGGCGGGGGTTATTTCGCTCAGGAGATCGTCACGAACGCGGGCTTCTACCACGACCAGCTCGTGCGCAGCGCGCGCGGCTGGCGGATCAGCGAACGGGTGTGCGAGATGACGGTGATGATCGGGACGCTGCCTGCCGATCACACTATTCCGGCGGTGCAGGGCTGAAGCCTGCCAGGCGAGCTGCCGGGGAATTCGCCCTAGGCGGGCACCAGCGCCCCGGGGGCCGGGGCACCGGACCAGTCTATGGCGGCGACCTTGGGGATCATCCACACCCAGCCCGCAAGACCCAGCACGCTCACGCCCGCGGCGAGCACGAAGGCGCCTGTGAAGTGATGCGTCTGCTCGATAATTATCCCGGTGAGCGCGGGTGCGATCCCGGCAAGATTGGCGATGGCGTTCTGGATTCCGACCCAGCGCCCGGTGGCGCTCGGGCCGGCGAGGATCTGCGCGATCGCGAAGGTGCCGGGCGAGGAGACGCCGCTCAGGATCTGGTAGACGAAGATGGCGCCGAGTGCCCAGGCGGGTGAGCCCAGGGCAATGCCGAGCATGCACACCACGGCGCCGGCGTGGGCCAGCGCCATGACCGCCTTGTAGGCAAGATTCGCGCTGCCCGCGCGAGCGATGAAGCGATCAGTCATCCAGCCCGCGGCCAGGGCGCTGAGCGCGTTCACCACATAGGCGCTGCCGGTGATGCCGGCCATCACGGCGGTCGAGAAACCGCGCTCCCTGACCAGATAGAACGGCAGCCAGGTGAGCATGAAGTAGAAGGTGTAGTTGCCCGAGAAATGCCCGAGGCTCGTGCCCCACAAGGATCGCTGACGCAGCAGCTGCCCCCAGCCGGGGATGGACGCGCCGGCTTGTGCGGCCGCACGCTGGGGCAGCTTCGCCCGTGACCAGGGCAGCAGCCACAGCAGCGAGAGTGCCCCGAAGACCCAGAAGGCGGCGCGCCAGCCGAAGTGCACCATGAGCAGGCCACCGCCGTAGGCGCCGACGGCAGGACCGAACAGGTAGGCAAAGGAGACCAGGCCGTTGGCGCTGCCCAGCCCGCCGACCGGCACCACCGTCGCAAGCAGCTTGGAAACGCACGGGAACCCCGCGCTCTCGCCGATTCCCAGCAGTACCCGCAGCAGCAGCAGGGCCACAAAAGCCTGCACCGCTCCGACCAGCATCGTGGCGCACCCCCACAGCGCGAGCCCACCGGCGAGTATCTGCCACGCACCGAAGCGTTCGGCCAGCCAGCCGACCGGCACCTGCAGCAGCGCGTAGGACCAGTAGAAAGCGGAGAACAGCAGCCCGAGCTGCCCGGTCGTGAAACCGAGGTCGTCCTGGATCAGGGTGGCCGCCGTCGGCAGCACCCCACGGTCAATGTAGTTGAGGAAGAGCGCGGCGGCGAGCAGCCCCACGATGGACCAAGGCACCCGCGCAGGAGGTTCAGGCCGCGGCGCCATCAACTCGCATAGTCCGCGTCGCTGCGATCCAGCAGTCGCTTGAGTGCTCCAAAGTGCAACTCGGTGCGCTCCTCGCCGCCCACGCGTTCGGTGCTTTGGAACTGGGCGAGCGTGGCTTGCACCACCGCATCGGGCAGCACGTGCAGCCTGCCGCCGGTCCCGAGCGCGAGCACCTGTGCCTGGCAGGCGCGCTCGAGAAAATACAGGCGTTCAAAGGCCTGCGCGGCCGAATGGCCGGTCACGAGCACTCCGTGATTGCGCAGCATGAGGACCGATTTCTCACCCAGCGCGCGCGCGAGACGCTCGCCCTCACCGTAATTCAGCGCCAGGCCCCGGTAATCCGCGTACGCGATGTCCTCATGGAAGCCGATCGCGTTCTGTCCCGCCATGTGCAGGCGTGGATCCTCCAGCATGCTCAGCGCGGTCGCGTACGGCATATGGGTATGCAGCACGCAACTCGCCTGCGGCTTGAGACGGTGCACCGAGAGGTGGATGTAAAGGGCGGTGTCCTCCACCAGTCCGTCGCCCGCGACGGTGGCGCTGCTGAAGTCGACCTCGAGAAAATCGCTGGCCTTCACCTCGCTCCACATCAGCCCGAACGGTGCGAGGTAGAAGCGGTCCGCGTGTCCCGGGACGAGCATCGTGAGGTGATTGTCGATACCCTCGCTGAAGCCGAAGCGATAGGCGAGCCGATGGCAGGCGGCCAGATCCGTGCGCGCGCGGCGCTCTGCCTCGCTGTAACCCTGTTGCGGCTCTCGAAATGCGCTCACGGAAATGGTCTCACCTGTGCTGCGGGCGATTGTAGCCCCGGCGGGGCGCCTGCCGGCGCTCGTCCTTGTCGTGTCCCCGTGACAGGCTTCGCGGCGCCTCAGTTGCCATGCTGGAAGGCCACCAGTGCCACGCCCGCGGCCAACACCAGGCACAGGGGTGAATACACCAACGTGTCCAGAACGGCGAATTTGGTTCCCCGCATGCGCTTGAAGAGCCCGACGTACCTGAATTCGCCCACTGCGCGCAGCAGCAGCCCCAGCGCCAGACCGTACGACAGCCACGACAGGAGCGCGCGCGGCACACTGACGGCCAGGAGGCCCGCGGTCGCGGCGACGAGTCCTGCGAACAGGACCAGGACGATACCCACCGCGACCGTGGCGCCTCGCGAGGGCACGAACAGGGGTCGGCCGTTGACGCTCGGCACAGCGCCCTCACTGTGAGGCCTGAGCGCCATGTAGAAATGCCACAGGGCGAGCGCCACGAACGCGCCGCACACGGCTGGCGCGAGTGCCTCGCTCACCTGGGTCGCCACTGCCGGGGGAGCGACTCAGCCCCGAGGCGGGAAACGCGCCATGGCTTCCAGATCGTTGAGCTCCTGGTCATTGCGAATGTAGAGGCGGCTGGCGTCCCGCAGCGGCTGGTAGTCCCAGGGCGAATAGTGACCCTGGCGCAGCGCGCCATCGACGAAGTGGCGCCGGCTCTGGCTCGCGAGCACTGCCTGATGGATCTCGGTGAGCGACCAGCGCCGCGCCACTTCGGCGCGAAACTCGGCGACGAGGCCCGCACACTCCGCTCGGGAACCCAGGTTCACGCGCTCGTCCGGATCCGCCGCCAGGTCGTAGAGCTGATCAGGATCCGCGGGGCAGTGCACGAACTTGTACGCGCCGCGCCGAATCATGACGAGCGGGGCGATCGCACCCTCCGCCAGGTACTCACCGAGCACCTCTCCGGGCCCGGCGCCGCCCTGGAGGGCCGGCAGCAGGCTGCGGCCATCGAGCGCTGCCGCGTAGGCCGCCGGCTTGCCGTCACCGGCGAGCTCCACGAGCGTAGGCAGGATATCGAGCATCGAAGCCGGTTCCCGGACCCGATGCGGCGCGAAGCGCCCGGGTGCATGCACGATCAGCGGCACGCGGCAGGCGGGCTCGAAGAAGTTCATCTTGTACCAAAGACCACGCTCGCCCAGCATGTCGCCGTGGTCGGCGAGCACCAGCACCACGGTGTTGTCGTCGAGCCGGGCGTCGTGCAGCGCCGCCAGCAGCGAGCCGACCTGGTCATCGACATACGACACCGCGCCAAGATAGGCACGGCGCGCCGCGCGCACCTGTGCCGCGTTCGGCTGCGCAATTCCCAGTCCGATCACGTGCCGCACGCGGCGCGCGTGCGGGTCGTCCTCTACCTCGCCGTACCCGATGCGCGGCATCTCGATCTCGCTGTCGCGGTAGCGGTTCCAGTACGGCTCGGGGATCACGTACGGATCGTGCGGATGCGTCATCGATACCAGCAGGCAGAACGGCCGCCGGTCCCTGCCGCGCGCGATGTCGAACAGCTTCTGGCGCGCGGCGACCACGACCTCATCGTCGAAGTCGATCTGATTGGTGCGCGTGCAGGGGCCGGCATGCAGGACCGAGTCCATGGTGTGATACCACCCGGGGCGTTCCTCGAAGCGCGTCCAGTCCGGCGTCCAGCCAAAGTCGGCCGGGTAGATATCCGTCGTCAGGCGCTCCTCGAAACCGTGCAGCTGGTCGGGCCCGCAGAAGTGCATCTTGCCGGACAACACCGTCTGGTAGCCGGCACGGCGCAGATAGTGCGCGAAGGTGGGTACCTGCGCGGCAAACTCTGCGGCGTTGTCGTAGGCACCGATGCGCGACGGTAACTGCCCGGCGGCCCACGAGAAGCGCGACGGTGCGCACAGCGGGCTGTTGCAGTAGAAGCTCTCGAACACGACCCCGGCCCGGGAGAGCGCATCCAGGTGCGGTGTCCTGGCTATCTTGGCCCCGTAGGCCGGCAGTACACCGGCAGTGAGCTGGTCGGCCATCAGGATCAGAATATTCGGCGGCGCGGGCATGCGGTCTCGCGGGGAACTGGCGGTCCGCTCAGGGTGATACCGGCGCGGGCGCGGGCAGAGTAATGCCCTTCCTCGCCGCTACGGCGCGCAGCACGTCGGGGTTATCCGAAATAATGCCGTCGACATCCATATCAATGAGGCGCGCCATATCCTCGGCCTTATTCACGGTCCAGACCACGACCTTGAGCCCGAGTTTGTGCGCTTCTTTGATTGATGCGGAGTCGATGTCTTCGTACAGCGGCGACCAGATTGCGCCGCCTGCGGCCTTGACCGCGCGGGGCACCGAGCCAGCGTACTTGAGCGGATCAAAGCCTGCAGTCCAGGGCGAGGGCTGGTCGCGATAGATATTTTCCTCGGGTTTCTGCTCTTGGGTCAGGTAGACGGTCGGAATGGAAGGCGCCTGCTTCTGCACCAGCTGCAGGGTGCGCCAGTCGAAAGACTCGATCATGACGCGATCCGCGAAGTTCTCGCGCCTTAGCACCGCGAGCACTGTGGCCACGAAGTGCTCCGGGTCGGGCGATTCGTCCGGATGATTCGGGTCGATCTTGGTCTCGATGTTGAGGCGCACATGGCGATCCCCGGAGCGGCGCACCAGGGCAAACACCTCGGCGAGCGTAGGTATGCGGGTGCCGGGCACCGCCTGCTGTTCGGGAAACCGCGCCGCGTAGTCGCTCCCCGGGCGGATCTGCCCGACATCGTACTTCTTGACTTGCGCCAGCGTCAGTTTGACGAAAGGGGTGCCGGGCGCAGCGACGTAGTGCCCGTCTTCAGCGCGCGCAAGATCCGGGTTGAGGCCGCGCTCGTGTGAGACCACCACGGTCCCGTCCTTGGTAACGCCCATGTCGAGTTCCAGCGTGTCGACGCCCATTGATAGCGCGTGGGCGAAGGACTGCAGCGTGTTCTCGGGTCGCAGGGCGCGCCCACCGCGGTGCGCCTCGATGTCGAGCGCTGGGGTTGTCTTGGTGCCTGTGCCTGGCCCGGCACCCCGCGCCACTGCTGACACCAGGCACAGGCTCACTAGAGTCGCCAGAGAAATCGCTGTCAGGAAACGCACAAGGCACTCTCCTTCGGGCAAGCACGCCACGGCCTTGTGGAGTCAGGCCGGTCGCGTGAACGGGCGGAATGCGCTGGGTGGCGGGCTGGAAGCCGTCGTCCCATCAAGGGGCGAGGGCGGCTTTGAGCTTTTGCTCCACGTCCGTGTAGCTCCAGTAGGCGCGCATCGCAGCGAGCTTTCCTGCGGCGTTCACTTTGTAGATGCTGACGAGATCCACGGTGATGACCACATCTCCTGGCAGTATGTTTGTCAGCGTCCATACGTTAGCGCATTCATCGCCACAGGGGTACGACTCGCGAATCGCGTAGGTCATTCTCCCCGGAGCGATGACCAGATCCCAGAATCGGCTCAGGGCCTCGCGACCCCGATGGCCAAGCCCCGCGGGGTCCAAGGGCGAGCGGCCGACGGGATCCTGCACGATCGCATCGTCCGCGTACAACTCGAGCCACTCGGCTTTGCGACGTTCGGACGCGTAGCGAGCCGACAGGGCGGCGCCGCGCTGTGCGGCGTGGCCGCTGTTCTCGAGCATCAGTCCGGTGGTGGTGGGGTTCATTGAATAATCCTCGCTGCGGTAACCGGCCTCATGCTGCACAGTCACGGTCGGTGCAGCCTGGTCTGCAGGTCGAGCATTGGCAGCTGGCTGACGGTGAGGAAGCCCTCCTGCGGCCGGTCGAGATTGGCAATGAGTTGGAACACGGCGGAAAATGACAGCACCAAGACCACAGTGGCAGCCAGGCTGCGTCGTCCGCCAATCCCCGCGCGGTACCCGGTAATCGCCATCGCAAGGCCTGTAACGCAGAACAGCGCAACCCAGATCGTGGTTGGGATGTTGTTATGCAGCCCCGCAGCCACGCGTCTCGTGTGCACCTCGACCATCTGGATTAGCGCCTGCGCGAACGCTGCAGCCGCAGGTATCGCAGGGGCTTCCTGTGCGAGCGCCGCCGCGCGTGACCACAGCTGCTCTTGCAGTTCTTCGTTGCGCACGAGCGCACGCGGTAAGGGTTCCTGTCCCAGAGCAGCCCTGACCCGCACGTCGACGTATTCTCGCAGCAGGGCCCGCGTATCGCTGCGATGCGGCTCGGGCAGCTGCTGTGCCCGCATATCTGCGGTCCTGATTGCGATTGCATCATCCAGCACGAGTTGCCGACGTGCGTCGTAGCGCGAGGTCGCCATGCCAAACGTGAATGCGAGCACGAACGCCAGCAGTCCGAGCGTCGAGCCCACCAGGGGGTCGATGCTGGCCTGCCGTGCGTCCTCTGACCTGCGACCGTGGAAGATGCCCGCGCGAAAGCCGACTTCGACTGACAGCAGAATGAATGTGACCGTCACCACAAAGAACAGCCAGAGCGGGATCGCTTCAAACAGGTTCTTATTCATTGGAGCACTCCTCACCACCGGCGTGCGGCGTGCCGCGAAGCCCGCTTGACCGCATACCTGTCATCGCGTCGCTTCGAGCGTGCGCCCGTTGAGCGGCTGGGAGGGGCGGGCGTTCATCGGATAGATCTTGCCGAACGCGGTAATCTCGCTGCCGGCGATCTTCAGCGGCGTCTTCAGCACGAACCAGCGCACGTCCTCGCTGCACGGCGGCGTGGTAAGGGATCCCTGGAACGTGTAGTAGCCGTGGTCGGCGGGCAGAAGCGTCGCGGCATCGACGGTGGCGTTGACGGCCACTTCCTTGCCCTTCTCCTGCGGCAGGTTCTTCCAGATCGTGTCGATCGTGGGATTGGTGCCGCCGTCATCGAGCAGGACGGCGACCACGGCGAGCTTGCCGTCGGCGCCCTTGTGCACCAGATGGGCGACCATGGCGTGCGCCTTGCCGTCTATCTTCTCTTCACTTGGCTTGTGGAAGTGGAACTGCACCAGCTCGTAGCGCGTCCCGCCGACGTCGATCGAGCTGCCCGGCGCGTAGTTCACCTGGATTGAGTGACCGTTGTCGATCACCTTGAGCGGGGAGGGCTTGTAGTCAAACTTGATCGCCGGCAGGTCCGCGGCCTTGGCGCCGCGGATGTCGATCGGCGACTGCAGCTTGCCGAGCTGGCAGGTGGCAAACGCCGGGTCGAGCTCGCCCCATTCCGCCGGTCCCCCGTGGCCCTGGTAAGACCAGTGCGGGCCCTCGGCCCGCACCCCGTGGGCGCAGCAGAGTGCCGTGGCGACAAACAGCGCAGGGATTGCTTTGGACACATTCATTTCGGCATCTCCTCTGTGGCGGTTGCGACGGACTCAGGGACGGGTCAATGCAGAGCCGGACGGGGACTCACCATCACCAAACGCCCACTGCCGATGGAAAGTCGCGGACGTGGAGCCGACCACTCAGGTTTCCGGACGCCGCTTTGTTTTGTCGGCTCCAGCAGTCTCTGCGCCAGTCCACGCTAACATGCTACATCGCGAGCATGGGGTCAAAAAATCCTTGACGCCACGGGGATCGCGCGCGGTGCAATCTTCGAGCGCGGCAGCCTCAGAACGGACGCTTGCCCTCGGGCCGCACACCTCCTGCCCCCGCGGCACTACAGGGCCCTTCGTTGCGGTGCATGGCCTTCAGTTGTGCCAGCACGCTGGGCCACCCCTCGCGTACAGAGGGGAACTGCGGTACCCAGCCGCTGGCTTCCCTGAGCTTGCGGTTGGAAAGTCGCAGCGAGCGTGACATCAATTCACCCACCGACCCGAACAGGCGCGTCGTCCAGCGCGGCAGAAATCGTGGCGGGACCAGACCAAGATCGGCGGCCAGTGATCCGAAGTACACCGCGCGTCGCACCGGCTCGTCATCGACCACTGTATAGGCACCCGCCGGCGCCCTCAGGGCGGCGAGCACCGCGGTCGCTGCGTCATCGTGCGAGATCGAAGAGAGGTACCGCTGCGGTCCTCCGGGAAGCATCGCCCATCCCTTGCGAAGGCCTTCGATGTAGCTGCGCACCTGTGTTGCGTCAGGGCCATAGAAGGCGGCAAATCGCAATATGACGCCAGTACCCCCGGCGGCGGAAAACCGCGCCAGCGATTCTTCGGCTTGAAGAACCGTCTTGTTGTAGGCGGCAGGCTCAAGAGCCGTTCGCTCATCGATCCAGCGGTCGCCGCGATCCGGATAGGTGAGCGCAAAGGACTCCTGGATGAACCTGCCGACCCCGCCGCTAAGTGCCGCATCCACCAGGTTCGCAACGCCTTCGGACCGGATGCGATCGTTCAGTCGCCAGGCGCGGCGGAACAGCATCTTCCAGGTGGTGGACGGCATGTGGGTAGCCAGATTGATGAGCGCCTCATGGCCGGCGGCAGTGCGCCTGAGCGCCTCGAGGTCGAATAGATCGACCGCCACGCATCTGGCCCCGAGGCCCTCAAGCTGCTGCCGAGACTGCGGGTCCCGGGCGAGGGCTGTGACGTCGTGTCCCTGCGCCAGCAGCATTGGTACCACGCGCCGGCCGATGACCCCCGTCGCTCCCGTAACTAGAACATGCATCGCAGTTTCGTACCGGTTCTCACCCGGGTACCGCGATCCTGCAGCCACCAGATCACTGCGGCAAAGGCGGCATATGCGAAGAGCGCGGTCCAGGCGGCGGATCGGTCGGAGGTCGGGGGCGGACCGAAGAAGATATAGGCCTGAATTGCGAGCATTGCGAGCCCGAACGCGAGCAGCGGGAGCGAGCGGACGAGGCGCCCGCGGAGCAAGAGCCACATTCCCCCAAAGAGCAGCGCAGCCTCCACGCCAAACGCAAGCGCCGGAGCGTTCCAGAGTCCCAGGCCGACCTTCACGGAATCGTCATATAGGGGTAAGTCGGGTCGATGGACCACGAAGTCCAGAATCCAGTGGGAGAACACGGCCAAGCCCACTACAACGCTCGCCTTAGCGCGTGCCGGGCGCGCGAGAAGCTGATAGGCGCACCCGCCGACGCACGACCAGAGAATGGCCGCCAGCAGGCTATGCGTGTAGGGCATGTAGTACAGATCGAGCGGATTCGACGCGGTGATTCCGGGCACGATGCGCACCTTCTCGATGCCCAGGAGAATGCAAGGGGCCCAGAGAATGTCCAGAAACTGTACCGCCAGAAAGAGCACCCAGAGCGGAATCGTCGGCTCAGCGCTCTTGGCGGCGAAGCCCACGCCATAGTGGCCTACAAACATTGCAGTCTCCGTTCGGGCGCTGCGATCAGGGCGCTGATGGCGGTGTGCTGGCAAACCGCGTGTTTACCCCGCCTAGTGTCAGTGCCAGAGGCCCAGGATCAGACCGAACAACACAAACTGGACGCCGTGGTAGCCGCCATCGATGAGCCAGAGCTTGAAGGAGCGTTGGGCAAACTGATAGTTGATACCAAAGCTCGCCGCCACAAAGCCAAAGCCCGCCAACGCCCCCGCCTTCAGTGCCGTCTCGATCGATGGCGCGGGTCCCAGCCACAGCCCGAACAATGTCGCGGCGATGAGAGAAAACATGAAGCTGACGGCAAACACCCTTGCCGGGTGTCCTCCGTGTTGCGGCTCAGCGTGGGGCTGGCCGTGGCCGTTCTCACGTTGCCACACGAGACCGAACAGCGCGCGGGAGTACCAAAGTCCGCCCAGCAGGAAGCTCGAAACCGCCGCCAGCAACACCGCCAATGGATTCATAGCGACTCCTTGGAAATGTGACGCCTAACACGCGCAGGAGCCCGAGTAGGGTGGTCTTCTAACCGGCCTTCTTCATCTCCGTCGCGATCTGGTCGCTCTTTTCCATGAAGCGCTTATAGGCTGGACGTTCTTGTACGCGGTCCAGGTAGTCCTTGAAGACAGGGCGAGGTTCGAGAGCCTTCATCATCATCCCGAAGCCGATCTGCGAGCCGACATAGACGTCGGCCGCACTGAACTGCGGACCCAGGATGTAGGGGCCTGGCGTGAGGGCCCTCTCCAGCGTTGCGACGGTGTCGTCATAGCTGCCATAGCCCAGCGCACCGGGCCGGGAGGCCGGCGGGCGCGAGAGCATGCGGTCGATGACCGCGGCTTCGACGCACGTCCCGCCGAAGAACAGCCACCGGTAGTACGTACCGCGCAGCGGGCTGTCCACGGGTGGGGCAAGGCGCGCGGCAGGAAACGAGTCCGCGAGGTAGGCGCAAATGGCGCCGCACTCGGTTACCACTGTGCCCCGGTGGACGATTGCCGGCACTTTCCCCATGGGATTGACCGCCAGGAAGTCCGGTTTCTTCTGATCCTGGGATTCCAGGTTCACAACCTCGAAGCGGTACGGCGCGCCGACTTCCTCCAGCATCCAGTGCACGATGCGACCCCGGGACATCGGACTGCTGTAAAAGACAAGTGCCTCGCTCATAGCTGCGTCCCTCATGGTGATGCTGCCGCAACCTCGCCGGCCAGCGCCGCCCAATGTTACCCGAACGCATCGGCCACACGGATGCATGCTGCCGGGGAGGGAACCTTATCGTTGAGACCGAGTCGGCGCTGGGCAGCTGGGGCCGGTCCGGTCCCGGCGGTTAACTCGCAGTGCGACGCCTACCGCGCCCGCTTGCGTGGACCACCTCGGCCGCCCGCTAAGGGCGCGCGCCGTGGTGCGCCTGCGCCCCGCGCAGGACCCGTGATACGGGCTGGGGTGTTCCCGAGCGCAGCGTCCGGGCTGTCCGGCCTTGGGAAAGCGGCGGCGCTCTCGCGCAACCATTCGAGCAGGTGCTGCACCTTGGGCAGCGCGAGATAACTCTCGGGACATACGAAGTAATAGGATCTGGGGCAGGGCACCACCTCTTCGCTCGCGCGCACGAGGCGTCCGGTGGCGAGGTCCCGCGCGACCAGCGCCCAGCGGGCGAGCGCCAGACCCTGACCCTGCTCGGCTGCGGCAAGTATGGTGAGGGAGTCGTCGAAAGCCGCGCCGCGTTCGCGCCAGTCCACCGTGGTTCCCGGGCGCAGCCACAGGCTCCAGGATTCATCAGGCGAACGCAGCAGCGGGTAGCGCTTCAGATCGGCCGGCGTGCGCAGGGGGCCGATACGCGCCAGCAGTTCGGGGCTGCAAACCGGCAGGAACCATTCATCGAGGAGCTTCTCGTTGTACACACCCGGGGTCGGCGCAGTGCTCATGCGCACCGCGGCATGAAAATTGCCCTGCGAAAAATCCACCGCGGCGCGTGAGGTGTGAATGCTGAGGTCGATGCTCGGATGCTGGTCGTGGAACTGCGGCAGCCGGGGCAGCAGCCACTTCTCGAGGAATGAGGCCACGGTGCTGATGTTCAGTGCGCCGCCGCTGCGGTCCTGGCGCAGTTGCTGAACGGCCTGCTGTAGCTCGCCGAGTCCACGCCGCACGCCGGGGAGCAGCAGCTCGCCCTCGGCGCTCAGCGCGATTGCGCGAGCGCTGCGCCGGAAGAGCGGCACACGCACGTAGGCCTCCAGGGTACGGATCTGCATGCTCACCGCCGCGGGGGTAACGTGCAGCGCGTCGGCGGCGTCCGCGAAGCTCAGGTGAGCGGCGACCGCCTCGAACACGCGCAATGCGTTTAGCGGCAGCCTGTCGAAGCGCCGCGGCACCTCAGTTTTTCTTATGCGCCGGTCAGACATTGCGTTTGCTGGTCGGGCGCGGCAGGCGAAAACTACGTCCCATGGAAGACATGAGGAGCCGTTCCGTGAACACCATAAAGTGCCTTGCGATTCTTGCCGCTCTGCTGCTCACCAGTGCAGAGGCTCTGATATTCGACTATGACACCCGGGAGCGTGCTGCCCAATACCAGGCCGATGCCCTGCGGCCGGTGGCGCCTGGGTAGTCTGCCACGGCCGTCGCCAGGGTGTCAGTGGGGCGCGCAGAATCAGCCGTCGCGTGCCGCGACTGATCCAGTGCCGGTGTGGAGCGCTCGTGAGGCTGCTAGCTTGCCGGGGATAACTGTGCCGCCCCAACCAGCGGGGCGACATCAGCGATGCTCTGTGAAAATGTCCAAACGTGGTCGATGCCTGTCGCGGAATGGAGGCGCACTAGGTGTCGTACGCACCGCTGGCAGCGGCCGGGTTCAGGTCAACAGTTCCATGACAAACAGGCCACACCTGCCCGCTCACCAGCAGGTCTCCCGCCTGGTCGGCCACCACGAAGATCTTGCTTGGACGACCGGCAAAGCGGCCCTGGGACAGCACGATGGGTGAGGCAGCCGGCGCGCGGCCGTGTCGCAGGAGATAAGCCGCAGCCGGTCCGGCGGCGCTGCCGGTCGCCACATCTTCAACGTGCCCCAGGTTGTCCCAGGTGCGTGCCTCCCGTGCATGGACGTCAAGAAGCAAGACGAACTTTGCGCCAACGGCGCCCAGCAGCAACTCAAGGTCCGTTCCCTCGATTCGCGCGCGCGCCAGGGCCGACGATGAGACGGGGATGATGAGGTACGGCAGGCCGGTCGAGATCACCTGGGCGGCCAGTCCACTCACCGTATCCGTATCGCGGAGACCGAGTCGCTTCAAGATAGGGCCCAGGAGCTGCGCCGAGACGGTAGTTCCCATGATGGGTTGGCCCTGGTTCATCTCGCACAGGTAGTGATCATCCTGTCGGCGCGTGGTGACCGGGACTGCTGCGTAAGGAAGTCGCAGCGTCCACGCGCAGATGAGCGAATTTGGCGCCTGGGTGCGGTGCAGGACGGCTGCGGCCCCGAGAACTGGGTGTCCGGCGAACGGAAGCTCCTCATCCACCGTGAATATCCGGGCGGCCGCCCCCGAAGCGGAGCAGTCGGAGAGAAAGATTGATTCGAACTGGCGCATCTCCCGCGTCATCCGCTGCATAACCGAAGTTGACCAGTCAGCAGTGTCCAGGAACACGGCGAGCCCATTCCCGGTCATCGGACTCGTGGCGAAGACGTCAACATGAAAAAAAGTAGGAGGAGTCATCGCTACGTATGAACGAATTGTGGGCGCGACACGCGCCGGTGACAGCAGGACGGTCCACGCGCGGAGGAAACCAACCCGTACCAGCCCGCCCGTACGCCCGAATCATCGCCAACCCAGTTCGATACTGCATGCTATTTCCCAAGTGGTCCACCGCGCGCCCCGCTGGCCTGTTCCCGCGCGCGGCGCTTGAGAGCGAGCGAGACTCCTCCGGCCATGGGACTCCAGCCGCGGTGAGTTACGGGAGAGGACCCGAGCTCAGGGGCGCCGGGCGCGGGTGCGTCGTCACGACGGTTTCATCCTGCAGCTACCGCTCCGGGCATGCACGGATGAGCCTGTGCCGATCATACAGTCGTGCAAACAAGCTTCTTGGCGGTACCGGCTACACCAGTTAGAGTTGCAGAACGATTATTCCGCCAAGAAGCGCTCATCGGTTTTCCGCAGGCTGACGTGCTTCTGGGGTTGTCCGATGAACAGGAAGCCATGAGCCTACTCGCCACTAAGATCCAGTCGCAGCAATTTGTTATCACCTCAGAACTGACGTCGCCAAAAGGCGTAGATCTCTCCGATCTCTTCGCAAAAGCGGACGCCCTGCGCCGCTACGTCGATGCCTTCAACGTCACGGAGTCGCACCGGGCCCGGATGACCATAGCCCCGACAGCGGTCGCGCGCTTGCTGCTCGAGCGCGGCATCGAGCCGATCGTGCAGATGACGGCGCGCGACCGGAATCGAATCGCGCTACAGGCGGAATTGCTGGGCGCCGCTGCACTCGGTGTGCGTAACTTCGTTTTCATGGGCGGTGATCCGGTGGCGAATGGCGATCACCCGGAGGCGAAGCCGGTGTTCGATCTGCACGCAAATCAGATGCTGGGCGCCGCGCGCGCCTTATGCGAGGGCCGGGATTTGGCAGGCAACCCGCTGCGAGGGATCCCCAGCATGTTTCTCGGAGCGACCGCCAATCCCGGAGCGGCAGATCTGGAGACTGAACTGCTTAACGTGCGGCGCAAGATTGATGCGGGCGCACAGTTCCTCCAGACGCAGGCAATATACGACCCGGCAACGCTCGAGCGCTTCCTTGAGGCACTCAAGCCGCGGGAGGTGGCGGTATTGGCCGGAATCATTCCACTCAAGTCCGCCAAGATGGCGATGTGGCTTAACACCAATGTGCCGGGGATTCGCGTGCCGGAAGGCCTCATCGCCGAGATGGCGCTCGCTGCCGATGCCGCTGCGCAGACCCGTGCTGGCATCGGGATCGCGGCGCGAACCATCCGCGCAGTGCGCAACCTGTGTGCCGGCGTGCACGTGATGGCACTTGGATGGGATAGCCATGTGCCGAGAATTCTTGAGAATGCGGGGCTCGTTGTGCCTGTCGCCGTACCGGTGGTGTGAGACGTACCGACCTGAACAGCGCGTGCTGGCCAGACGACACTGTGCTGGGTGCCCGCAGCGCGACAAAGCCACCGATCTCGCGTCGCGGCGGTCGTGTTGTCCGAGGCCAATCCGCGAGTGCATGCAAAGCTGCGCACGGCCGGTGTGGTGTCGGACTCTGCAGGCGGGGGCTACTGTGCAACGCTGCGAGACGCGCTCTTGCGTGCGGGAGTGGTTGCGCGTCCCGATGAGCCATCCATCCCCGCTTTACCTGGATCACCAGCCGCCTACGTGACACGGCGAAGGCTGCCGCGGACTTAGCCCGAGCTGGACCAATCTCAAACTAGGTCGATCTTGCTGCGCCGCGGTACAGCCAGGCGACGATCACGCCGAGAATGATCATCCAGATGCCGTCGAAAATAATCTGCTTGGCCACGAGGTTTCCAGGCAGCGGCTCGACCGAGTAGTAGATCAGGTACATGGGCACCGTCGTCAGGAGTGCAACCGCCACACCGTAGCGCACGCCCTGTGCCATCCAGGGCTTCGCCTCGACGCCCCGCGCATAGATCCACACGAATGCACCGGCCAAGCTCGCATGCGCGAGTGCCATCCATCCAAAGTAGTGTGCTTGATCCGTCTCGGGTCGGAAGAGACTTGCAATTTGCATGTAGTCGGCGTGCAGCAGCAGCCCGTGAACGATAAATCCGCCCAGGAAGCACGCGACGAAGATGACGATCCACGCAATTATGAATTTCTTATCCATATCCGCCCCCTCAGATTGTCTTGTCGCAGGACAGTAGCCGTTGCGACGTCAGAATACGCCGGTGCATTGACCTGTGTAACTGAGGTCGGCACGTTTGCAGAGCGCTACCCGCCGGCTCGATCATCGTCCGGTACACGCCAGATAGGCGCGCTTATCGTAAACGCGCGTCAGATCAAACACTTGTGCGGCGTACGCCGGCCTACTCCAGAGGATCTGACGCGCTCTGCAGGTGTTGGCGTCAGGTGTTGGTGGCAACGTGTTGGTCCCCCTGCGGAGGACAACAGAGCTGGGGCTGGCGCGCGCGGATGCCGGGCGCTCGACCTCTTATTGCGTTGCATCAGAGCCAGATGGACGCTGAGACCAGTGACGAGGGCGGTCGGGAGCATCGGGGGGCCTGGAGTCCGGGTCGGCTGCGCCATCCCCACGGTAGGTATTGCGCTGATTTGGCTCGCCCCGCGAACCAGTGTGGCCCGCGCTGTTTCGACGATAATCAGCTGAGCCATCGGCGCACTTAGCGGCGCGTGCTGGCTAACGCGATGGTCCATGTACCCGTCATGAATGTTCCAAATGTCACGATTCGCCGCCCCGCCAGTACCTGACAAACACCGGGTGGTCTTGCTCGACGGGGGCACCGGACGCGAACTCATGCGGCTCGGTGCTCCGTTCCGTCAGCCGGAGTGGTCGGCACTGGCCTTGATTGAAGCGCCCGCATACGTAAGCGAGGTGCATCGACGCTACATCCGTGCTGGCGCGGAGGTCATTACCACCAACAGCTATGCCGTGGTGCCGTTTCATATTGGCGCCGAGCGTTTCGAACGCGCCGGAAGCGCGCTGGCGAGTCTGGCAGGCGAGCTTGCGCGTGCCGCTGCGGATGAGGCGCCGCAGCGCGTGCAGGTTGCAGGCTCACTGCCGCCGGCTTGCGGATCATATCGGCCGGATCTCTTCGATGCGGGGGTGGCGCGGCCGGTGCTACGACGGCTCGTGCAGGCGCTCGAGCCGCACGTGGACCTATGGCTCTCGGAAACCCTGAGTTCCGAGGCCGAGATGGAGCTCATGAGCGAGGTGCTCGCGGGGACAAAGCAGCCCTGGTGGGTGTCCTATACGCTCGCGGATCATTCCCCGCGCTCTCCCGGCGCGCGCCTGCGCTCAGGTGAACCGGTAGGCTCGGCCGTGACACATGCGGCTCGCCGCGGCGCACGTGCCGTGCTGTTCAACTGCTGCCAGCCGGAGGTGATGGGCGAGGCGATCAGCGCTGCCAAGCGTGCCCTGAGTGCTGGTCCCGTGCAGCCTGAGGCAGTGCTGGTGGGTGCTTACGCCAACGCATTCGGGCCGCAAACCGCAAAGGCCAGCGCGAACGCCGAACTGAATGACCTGCGGGTGGACCTCGGCCCGCACGAGTACCTCTCGTGGGCACGGCAATGGCTACAGGATGGCGCGGACATCGTCGGAGGTTGCTGCGGCGTCGGACCTGAGCACATCGCGTTGATCCGTGATCTGCTCCAACAGGGTGCGCCCCGGGGGCTCGCCCGTCACACCTGAGGTGCGAGGCATCAGATGGCAGGTTGCTGCGTGGGCCGGCTGGAAGCGCCAGGCAGCGAGAATCGGAAGATCGAGCCTGTGCCCTCCTTGGACTCGACATCTATCCGTCCGCCGTGAGCCTCAACAAAGGACTGAACGATGGCAAGACCAAGCCCCGTACCGCTGCCACTTGCCGGATCGGTTTCGCCCTTGTCAAACACGTGGGCAAGAAAACTCTCAGGGATTCCCGCGCCCGTGTCGCTCACCCAGCACTCGACGCCACCATCGGTACCAAGTTGCCGTGCCCCGACAACGACCCGGCCGCGTGGCGTATACGTGATTGCGTTGGCAATGAGGTTCTGGAAGACACGCTTAAGGAAATCTGCATCTGCGAACACCGTGAGATCGTCGGGTACCTCGTCGATCAATTGTGTACCGGCGGCCTCTGCGACTGGCCGCAGTTCCTCGATGAGACCTTCAATGAGAGGCCACAAGTCAAACTCTCGGCGCACGAGCTTGATTCCGCTCTCCGTCCGCACGTTGTCATTTTCCTCGAGGACCTTTTGGACCAACCCCTCGAGTTGCTGCACATTGCGGCGCAGTGACTTCAAAGTTTTGGCTACTTCGGCGGGGTAATCGCGCTGCGGAAGCAGCCGTTCGAGGACTCTTCCTGCCAGGGAGATGGCATGAAGCGGCGTTCGCAGGTCGTGTGCCACAAAACCGAGATATTCCTCGCGGCGTTGTTGCACTTCGAGGGCCCGCTGGGTGCTGTACGCTTGCAAGGCCATGCCGATTGCGCGGTCGAACACCCGGTTGATCACGTGGAACGGCTGGCCCTGCAGGTTGAGGCCATTGGCGGTAGCGAGGTCATGGATGCCGGCGCGGAGGATGTTGTATTCCGCAACGACCTCCTCAATGTCGAAGTCGTCCCTGAGGCGCTGTAGCCCATGGACCTCTGCGCTGTCTTCGTTCAGGGCTTCAGGGATTGTCTGGGCAGAGCCGACTTGCAATGCTGACGCCAATTCGTCAAGCAACGCGGGAATGTGGTCGTTAAGCGTCGGGGTATCGAGGTGCGCGGCCGAGGGAAGTTGGCGTACCTGTTGCCGCCAGTGCAGCAGGATGGACTGGCGTTCCTTCTTGACCAGGGTGGCCAGGTGGGTCAGATCCATTTGGCCACTCTGGCTTCAAGCTTTCGTGGCGACCGCATACTGACTGGTTTCCAAGAGCCGGGCGCCGACCCAGCGAAACGCCGGGCGGCGCAGGGGGTTCACCCTTGCACAGGTCGGTGCAGGTACGCTCATGATACGCTTTGGTTGCGCTGGCAGGCTGCCCCCTTGGCGCGAGGTGCCAAATTTGGTGCCGTCGATCGGCATGCCCAGACCACCTCGCGATCAAGCTTGCGCTTGCCGTCCACGGCGGGACCACTCTGCGCCTTCCGCATCCTTTGCCCAGGTGAGGCACCTGCGGCCAACACAGCGAGCCAACCATGAGCCACTCCTTCGACGCGATCATAGTTGGAGCCGGTCAGGCTGGCCCGCCCTTGGCCGGGAGGCTCAGCGATGCCGGCATGAAGGTAGCCCTGGTTGAGCGCAACCTGTTCGGCGGCACCTGCGTGAACACCGGTTGCACGCCGACGAAGGCGCTCGTGGCGAGTGCCTATGCCGCCTATCTTGCAGGTCACGCGGCCGATTACGGTGTCCAGCTGGGTGGCGCGGTCACCGTGGATATGCAGAAGGTTAAGGATCGTCAGGAGACCATCGTCCGTAACTCCCGCGAAGGCCTGGAGGTGTGGGTGAGGGATCTGCCCAACTGCACAGTCTACCGAGGCCATGCGAGGCTCGAGTCACCGAGCCGAGTTCGGGTGGGTGATGATTTGCTGGAGGCCCGGCAGATTTTCATCAACGTCGGCGGCCGGGCCAACATTCCCGCTCTGCCGGGCGTCGACCGGGTGAACTGCCTCACCAACGCGAGCCTGCTGCAGCTACGGGTACTCCCGCGGCATCTCATAGTAGTGGGCGGCAGCTACGTGGGACTGGAGTTTGCGCAGATATATCGGCGCTTCGGGGCCGAGGTCACCGTCGTGGAAATGTCCGAGCGCCTGGTGCAGCGCGAGGACCCCGAGGCCTCAGCCACGGTCCAGCAGATTCTCGCGGCCGAAGGCATTCAAACCCGACTCGAAGCCGAATGCATTCGCGTCGAGGCACGCGGCCCGGATGTCTGCGTGCACGTCTCCTGTCGCGATGGTGAGCCAGAGGTTATTGGCTCCCACGTGCTGCTCGCCGTAGGCCGCCGTCCGAACACCGACGATCTTGGGCTGCAAGCGGCGGGTGTCGAGACGGACAGCCACGGCTATATCATCGTCGATGATGAGTTGCGAACGAGCGTGCCCGGAATCTGGGCGCTGGGCGACTGCAACGGGAAGGGGGCATTCACGCATACCGCCTACAACGACTTTGAGATTGTCGCGGCCAATCTGCTCGACGGGGAGCGCCGCCGTGTCAGTGACCGCATTGCCGCGTATGCCCTCTTTACCGATCCGCCCCTGGGGCGGGCGGGGCTGACGGAAGCGCAAGCGCGGGCCGCGGGGAAGCGCCTGCTGGTCGGATTTCGACCCATGACGAAAGTTCAAAGGGCGGTAGAAAAAGGCGAGACGCAAGGTTTCATGAAAATCATCGTTGACGCTGAAACGCGCCAGATTCTCGGTGGCGCAATTCTAGGTACCGGTGGCGATGAAGCGATCCACGCGATACTGGACACCATGTACGCCAAGGCGCCCTATACGACCCTGCGACGGGCCGTGCACATCCATCCGACGGTAGCGGAGCTGATCCCAACGATGCTCGGTGAGCTTAAAGCGCCAGTCTGAAATCAATGGCGGGCACTTCGCAGATACGGGATCTTTGAATTACGCCCTGCTCAAGACCCAGAAATTGGGTCCGCGCGCCGCCGCCAGCTTGCTCAGTTGCTCACGGTGAATCTCGCGTACACGGGCCGGCGTGATGGCTTCCGCTCGTGGCACTTCCTCGATGCGCAGGCTGGTCTTGTCTTCGTAGAGATGCTCGCCGGCGAGCCGGGCCTGCGCGTCGTAGGGCCAGATGAACGCCTGGCGGCTGTGGACGTGGTAGAGCCGGTCGGCGTGCTCGACCGCGTAGCCGATGAGCCGGAGGTCCGAACCCATGGCGAGCTGATGAAAAGTGATTTCATCGCAGATTCCCCAGTCCGCAACCGAGAGCCGGTCATCCGAGTGCCAGAGCACCGCCTCGCCGACACTGTTGTAAAAGGCGCGCACTCCGTCTTTACCTTCAATGACCGCAGGGTTCGCGCCCCACGTGACTCGATACACGGGATGATCAACTATCATGTCAGGCGCGAGTATCTTGTCGTACTCTCCCGCGCCCTCAAGATGCACATGCCGCCAGAAGTTGAGGAGGATTGCCCGGTGCAGCTTGGTCGTCGTCCGCTCCAAAAGCTCCGCGGTCGGTTTCATGCAGTCGTAGACGGCCTGCTCGAATCGGTTCATTGCACCCCCTCTACTAGGCAGCTCGCTGGACGTCGATCAAAATCATATCAGAGCCTAACGATCGCGCCCGCAGCGCAAGGCGGTCGCGGCACTGGCGGCTCTATCACCCGACCAACCACTGACTCACGGAGACGTCGTAGCAGCGTGCCTACAGCGGCCAACAGGGTGAGCGCCGCGCGGGCCCCGCCGCAGCCAGCCACAAGGGCGGTCAGAATCGTGCCTGCGGTCAGTCTCTGGATAATGGGGATGCGGCGGCGATCTGGCCCACTCAGGGCCCGCGGCCACGCAGCCTCGCGCCGTGGCGTTTGCTGTTCAACCGGTTGCTCGGCCTGGTGTGAGTCGCTCCCAGGTACAGCGGTGGCGTGAAGCATGCTGGCGTTTCCTTTTGCAATGCAGCAGTCTTGTCGGTGGCCTCTACAATCGATGCGACCGCGAGCTCCTCACAAGCGGTAAAGCGCGTCAGGAGTTCCTTCATGCGAGGTATGCCGTCAAATGTCGTCACTCGCCGTGTACTAGTGGGCGTGCAAAGCGGTTCTCGCGCTTGAAACGCAAGAGCAGAATGGCGCCTTGAACGATCCTCAGACAGGCGTGGACGTGCCCTCGGTCGCAGGCTCGCCGGAGGATCGGCTCGACTCCTGGAAAAAGATCGCGTCCCACCTGCGGCGCGACGTGCGCACCGTGCAGAGGTGGGAGCGGAGCGAGGGAATGCCGGTCCACCGGCACCTGCACCACCGAGGAGGCTCCGTCTATGCCTTCCGCTTAGAACTCAATGCCTGGTGGGAGAGCCGGCGTGTACGGCTCGAGTCCGGTGACACCGGTACACACCAGGAGCAGGCCGCGAGCGCAGACCGGCACGCCGCGGCGGACTCTGCACGCGGGCGGACATTGCAACGTCTTGTCCTCATCGGGGTGGCAGCTGTGCTGCTGGCCGGGTCGCTCCTCTGGTGGGCAGTAAGGTCCGACTACTTCTGGCATGACCCGCTGGCTAACGCGAGGTTTACACGGCTGCCAGATCTGGGAACCGAGCACTCGGCCGCCATATCCCGCGACGGCAAGCTTGTAGCCATTGTCGCCGAACGCGACGGCCAGAATGATGCTTGGGTGAGCGACGGCAACTTCGACACGTACCGGAACCTGACGCACGGCGCGCTACGGGGACTAAACGTCGTCAACAGGGAGATTCGTTCCCTCGCTTTTTCGGTGGATGACTCCGTGCTGGCCGTTTGGACGCGTCGTTCAGACGGCTCGCAGACCACGGATGTGAGCCTTCTCGGCATTCCGACGGGTGGCGGGCCGGCCCGCCCGTATGCGGCCGGAGCTGCGGAGTTTGACTGGTCCCACGACGGCAAGCGGCTTGTCTACCACACGACCGCGCCCGGCGATCCGCTGTTGATACGCGAGCCGGCAGCATCGAGCCAAAGCGCAGACCGCAGGGTCTACGTCGCCCCGGCGGGAGTGCATTGCCACTTTCCCCTGTGGTCCACGGACGACTCTTACATCTACTTCGTCCGCGGGGTGCCGGGCGGTAAATGGGACATTTGGCGCATACGGTCCGCGGGCACGGGCCTCGAACAGATTACGAAACAAGATGTCGGGATGACGTATCCGGTCATGATCGATGCACGCACACTGCTGTACCTTGCGACCGATCAGAGCGGTGGCGGACCCTGGATGTATGCCGTGGATGTCGAGCGGCGCCGGCCACATCGAGTCAGCTCTGGACTCGAGACCTATGCGTCGCTGGCCGCGAGTGCCGACGGGTCGCACCTCGTGGCAACGATCACCAATCCTCACAGCAGTCTCTGGCGGCTCAGCCTCGCAGATAATTCCGGCGCCGAGCCAGGCAATCTGGCGCTGCTGGCTGCCAACGGCGCATCCCCGCGCTTCGGCACTGCTTCAATTCTCTACGTGTCATCGGCAACCGAGCAGCAGGGCATCTGGAGTCTCAGCGGTGCCGCTGCCCGCAAACTCTGGGCGAACCGGCAGTCCCGCCTTGTCGGGCGGCCGAGCCTCGCGCCCGATGGGCGCCGGATCGCGTTCACCGTGGCCGAGCGTGACCGGACACTGCTCTATGTCATGGAGGCGGATGGCAGGCATCCGCAAGTGGTGAGCGCCGGACTCGAGCTGCGCGGGGGGCCGGTCTGGTCCCCGGATGGAAACTCGCTGGTGTCGGCGGTGTTGCGCGAGGGCGAACCGCGCCTGATGCGGATTCCGCTCAACGGCGAGCCTGCCGGAGTATTGGTCGCGGATTACTCCACGGATCCGACGTGGTCCCCGGATGGGAAGTTCCTGATCTACTTCGGCGCCGACGTTGGCACGAGCTTCCCGGTGCGGGCTGCGGCCGCCGACGGTCGCGCCTATCCGCTGCCGAGCTTGATGCTGCCCCGAGGATCCCGCGTAGCATTTGCGCGCGACCCGCAGCAGATTGTCGTGCTGCGCGTCGAGCCCGGGCACATGACTCTCGTGCAGGTCGACCTGGCTACCGGCATACCGCGAATTCTCAGCGAGCTGCCGCCGGGTTTTGTCGCACGCGACTTCGATATCTCCGCCGCCGGCACGCAGGTGGTGCTCGACCGCGTGGAGGAGAACTCGGACGTGGCTCTGATCGAGCGCACTCCTTGAAGCGCGGCCGGCCGGCGAGCTAGCCTTCCGCCCCGGCAGCGGCCCCTGCGATGCGCTCCCGCCGGGAAAGTCAGTGAGTCGATGCTCAGGAGTGCAATTGCCTGCAGGCAGCAAGTGACTATGAGTCATTCCGATCCGGGATATCAGTGCTACGCGGAACTGGCCGAGGCCCGCGCGGAAGGGACCGACTTTACGGTTAGCATAAGTCGGCGACCAAATTCATCCATCGCGGTTATTGCGCCCCACGGTGGCGGTATCGAAGCCGGTACGTCGGAAATTGCACGTGGTGTTGCGGGCACTGACTTGAATCTGTATCTCTTCGAGGGCATACGGCCATCGGGCAACTTCAGGGCGCTCCATCTGACGAGTCACCGATTTGATGAACGGCGCTGTCTGGCACTCCTGGCCGATTGTGACCACGTGGTCGCTGTCCATGGATGCCGGGGCGACGCACAGGAAGCGCTGATTGGGGGCCTGGACCAGGAGCTGAAAGGGCTGCTCGCCGACGCGCTTAGGAGCGCTGGGATCGACGCGCGTCTGGGAGAGCACAGATTCCAGGCGGTCAATCCCAGGAACATATGCAATCGCGGCCGGCGCGGAGTAGGAGTGCAGGTCGAGTTGACCAGTGCGCTACGCCTGCAAAGGCCTCCCGACGCAATTATCGCGGCCATGCGATCGGTGCTGCTGACGCTTTAGCATATTGCTCCGTCGTTGACCCCTTACGACCATGGTCGAGTAACTTGTCCGGGGTGTTGGCGCGAAGCGGCGGGCATCAAGGTGGGTTATCAAGTGGCGAGAGCTCAGCCCCTGGTGAGGCGAGGCACGTGAGCGTAGGAAGACGGGTTCTAGTCGTGGGAGCGGGTCCGGCGGGGGTCGTCACCGCATTCGGCCTGGCGAAAGAGGGGGCCGAGGTGACCATCGTTGAGCGCGAGCCAGACGTGGTCGCCTCGCCTCGCGCCTCTGTGTACCTGGCCTCGACGCTACAGGTCCTTGAGGAGCTGGGACTGCTGCAGGAGGCATTGAGCATTGGCGCGGTTGGCTACGAGTTCAACATGCGCTTCAAGCTCACCGGCCGCATCGGTCGGATGGACCACAGGCTCATTCTGGACCTGACTCCGTACGGATATTCGCTGCACTTCGGCCAGCACGAGCTTGCTCGCATGGTCTTGCGGCGCTTTCTTGCGCTGCCGCACACCGGGGTTCAGTGGAACACCGTGTTCGAAGACCTCGAGCAGCATCCCGAAGGTGTGCGCGTGCAGCTGAGCACTCCACAGGGGTCCATGAGCATGGACGTCGATTGGCTTATCGGCGCGGACGGCGCCCGTAGTTCTGTCCGGGCGGCGATGGGGGTGGCCTTCGATGGCTTCACGTGGCCGGAAACGTTCATGGCGACCAATGTGTACTATGACTTCGAGAGCTGCGGATTCCCCTTCTCGAACATGGTGGCCGATGGCGCCAATTGGCACATCGTCGCAAGGCTCGATCGACAGGATCACTACTGGCGCATCGCGTATGGCGAAGGCAGCGAACTCACCGAGGAGCAGCGGCGCGCACGGATACCCGAGCGTTATGCAACGTTCTTTCCTGAACGGAAGGCCTGGCAGCTCGAGCGTGCGAATTCGTATCGGGTCCACCAGCGCTGTGCCTCCAGCTTTCGGGTGGGGCGGGTGCTGCTGGCGGGAGACGCGGCCCACGCCACTAACCCCATTGGCGGAATGGGATTCACCTCCGGAGTTCAGGATGCGCGAACCTTGGTCCTGTCCCTCTCGGCGCTGATGAAGGGGGAAGCGCCCGATGATGTGCTCGATTGGTACGCGTACGAGCGGCGGCGAATTTTCCTTCAGATCGCCAATCCCACCGCCATCGAGCTCAAACGACGCACTCAGGAGACCGATCCGGCCCGACGCCTCGAGGATGAGGCGAATTTCTTCAAGATGATGGACGACCGCGAGATGGCGCGCGGCGCACTGATGTCGATTTTCGCACTCCTCGGCCGACCATACCGGCCGGACTGGCAGGACGCCTACGTGAAGGCGGATCAAGGCAAGTCGGGTTCCCCCGCCACGATGGTCCTTGGCGCGGACGCCGCCGCGCGCAGCAGTCATAAGACCACCTGACGCCCAGGCGTTTCCGGCGGCCCGGGTCCCTCAAGTCGCGATCGAATTCACGTTACGTTTGCGCTGAACTTATTGAATATTATTCATTTATTGGCGCGTGGGAGAGGACTTGCCGCGGACGCCAGACTCTTGCGCAATCACGGTCTAGCGCGCTGGCACCATGGAATCACCCAAGGACTTACCCAACTCGGTAAGCTAGCCCCACAACAATGTCCGTTTTCGACCAAAATCGATTGAAATCCCCCAGGCATGGCTGACGTTTTCGTTTCCTACTCGCGCAGCGACAGGGCGCGGGTCGCGCCGCTCGTGGCCGCGATTGAGGCAAAGGGCTGGTCGGTATGGTGGGACCCGGCCATTGACGCCGGCCAGCAGTTCGATGACCAGATCGACGCGGAGCTGCAGGCGGCCAATGCCGTACTGGTGGTCTGGACTCCGACCTCCGTGGCCTCACGCTGGGTACGCGGTGAAGCGCGCGACGCGGCGGAGCGCGGCATCCTCGTGCCGGTGCGTTTCGAGGACGCGCGCCTGCCGATCGACGTGCGCGCGATACAGACCACAGACCTCGACAAGTGGGGCGAGGACCCAGCCAGTGCTCCGTTCCAGGATCTGCTGCGCTCGCTCAGTGCCGTAATCAAGCGCCAACGCGCGCGTCAGGCTGTGAAGTCTGCCACTAACGCGGCGCAGGCTGGGCCTGTTATCAGTCCGCCGCGCGTCGGAATCTGCGTGCTGCCCTTTGCCAACATGAGCGGCGATCAGGAGCAGGAGTACTTCAGCGACGGCATCACTGAGGACATCATCACCGATCTGAGCAAGGTTTCGGCACTGTCGGTCGTATCGCGCAACAGCGCCTTTATGTACAAGGGCAAGCATGTTGATGTCCCGAAACTCGCGCGCGAACTCAAAGTCGGCCACATTCTCGAAGGCAGCGTGCGGAAAGCCGGGGGTCGCGTGCGCATTACCGCCCAGCTGGTCGACGGTTCCAGCAACGATCACGTGTGGGCTGAGCGCTACGATCGTGACTTGAGCGATATCTTCGCGCTCCAGGCGGAAATCTCCGAAGCCATAGTCAAGGCGCTGAAACTCAAGCTGGTGCCCGAAGAGAAAAAGGCCATTGAGCATCGCGGCACCGACAATGTCGAGGCATACAACCTGTACCTCATGGCACGACAGTCCTACGTCACAAGCCATGAAGCCGATGCGCGGCGAACGGAAACGATACTGCGCCTGTGCCAGCGCGCCGTTGAGGTGGCCCCCGGCTACGCGCGTGCCTGGGCACTCATCGCAATTGGCCAGATGAACTTGCGGTTCGTCAACGGCAGGCCCGGCGATGACGGCCTGGTGCCGGCCGAGCGAGCCCTGGCACTGGATCCGAATCTGGCCGAAGCCCATGCGGTTAAAGCCAGGATCCTATCCCAGTACGGTCGGCACGAAGAGGCGGCCGCCGAACTCGATGTTGCTCTGCGCCTGGACCCGGAGTCTTACGAGGTCAACAGGGCGGCTGCCTACTTGCGATTCAGGCAGCAACGACTGGACGAGGCCATTCGCCATTACGAAAAGGCGTTGTCGCTGATGGAGACGGATCTGAATTCCGGCTCCATGCTGCTGACCTGTTACACCGCCGTTGGAGATTTAGAGGCCGCCAGGCGGGTCGCCAAAATCACACTTTCCCGAACGGAGAAGACTCTCGCGCAGGATCCGAACAACGGCACGGCCATGGCTTACGGCGCGATTGCCCTTGCGACCTTAGGTGAAGCCGAGCGCGCCAAGGATTGGATCAGCCGTGCGCTGCTGATCGACCCGGAAAACATGAACGCGCGCTACAACTTTGCCTGCAGCCTCACAAACTATCTGAAGGAACCGGAGGCGGCGCTCGAGCTTCTCGGCCCTGTATTCGAGACCATGGCTATTGCTTGGTTGAACCACGCCAAGGCCGACCCGGATCTCGACCCGCTACGGCAGGATCCTCGTTTTAAGGCGATGGTCGCTTCCGCGGAGACGCGTCTCGGCGTGGCGAATGGCGAAAACCGGCCGGGTTCTTGAGTCCCGAGTTGCCGCGGTTCGCGGCAGCCCACACCGCAGTAGATGAGTTTGACCTTGGGCACCGGCGTCTTACGCGCTGCATTGGCCGCAGCTCCGCAGAGCCAACCAGCTGATCCGAGAGACATGCGCCGCAGGCGCACGACGAGATGCCTACGGTCTAAATTCGCGGTCGCCCTGCATTGAATGCCGCGAAGACCCGATTACTCGGGTCAGGCGTCAGCTCTTGGCCTTGATGACCTCGCCGGTGCGAAAGACATGATCCTCTTTCATCTCGTTTGTGATGTCGACGGCCAGCGCTGCGCCGCGGTCCGTGGAGGGGATTATTGTGCCGCCCCGATAAAATGTGACCGCTGCGCGCCACACGATTCTCTTGCTCTGAAAATCGACGAGCCGCACGTCGTAAATGACATCGACGAGCTGCCCGGTCGACATTTTCGTTCCGCCGTTACGGCGGATGGATAGAAAAACGTCGGGCTTAAACCCGTCAATTTCCCTGCGCCGCGTGCTGTCGTCCAGTTCCAGCGCCGATATGCGGCTGACTTCCGCCGCGGAACCGCAATCGGAGGCGATGTTAATCAGCTTTGCCTGAAAGGAATTGGCAAAGTCGTTACCGAAATCACTGCCAACATCCGTCACGACGAACAGCCGCGTCGGCTGCGCGGTGTAATCCTGCGCCTTGTTGGATGAGATCTGAGTGGGCGCTGCGCAGGCGCTCACTAGCAACAAACCAAAGGCGGCAATCGTGCGACCACCGGTGCCCATGTGTGACTCCGAGGACATTTATCGGGCGAAATTCTATGCGGACGGGTGCGCAGAACTTCGTGATACCGCACCCACTTCTTGGGCGCATGCCCGTTGGCGTATGTGACGAGGGACGCAGGGCTGCGCGGTCGCCCGGACAGTCGCACACGGGCGGGCAAGCAACGCTTGCACTTGTAACGAACCATCCGGCTGCGTGAAAGGAACGACCGGGGTGCGTCGACTGGGCGCTGTCACTCTTCTATATGGTGCGCAGTGCGGGGTGAATTCGGCCAGCGCTCATGCTGAGAGCATTCGGGCCGCCCGCACGCCCACGGGAAGTGGACTTGCCGGTGCCGCGTTTGCGGCGTTAGTCACGCAACGTAACCGCGGCCTGTGCGAAGGCGCCCAAAGCCACGCCAGAGCAGCAGGCCGCAGCCCCTTCTGCGGGGATAAACGCGAGCGACGCCGTCTGCGTTGGCTTGCATTGGCGGGGGCGCCGAGAGTGGCGCGAGTGGCCCTGGAGGGCTCGGAAGCCGAGGCCGGATACACCGCGATTCAGGCGGCGCCTGCTGGAAATGGGAGATTGGCTGATTGTGGATGGCCCGATAGATCCACTGTTATCTTGTCCGATGACGCTAATGAAGTGCTAAGTCGGGCATGGAACGATCTTGAGTTGCCCCCGCACGTGTTGGACCGGCGGGTTCGCGGCGTCGGAATGCTGCGCTGCGCAGGCGCATCTCCATGGGCCACAGGGCTAGGCCGAAGGGGTCGAACGGATGAGCGCGGAGAAGAGCGGTTCGCAACGTTATGACAAAGCGCCAAGTGCGTTGCAGCGAGCGCTGAATGCCGTGTGCCGGTGGAAGGCCGCGGGACCCCGGGCAGATTGCGCGGTACGGGACCTTGCGTCGGGCTAGTACCCACGGAGGGCGCATTGCCGACGCTCCACTGTTGCTGGTGATGGCCCGTGGCGCTGGGGCTCCGTTACGCGGCGCACGAAATCCATCGCCGACGCACCTGGGCGGAGCACCGTGAGGCTCTCAGAACGGGCCGCGTCCCGGACTCTCAGCGTAGGGCTCGTTGCCACCCTGGCGCTGTGTCCGGGATGTCGAATTTCGCCGCCACCAGCGCCAGAGATTGCGGTGCCCGCGGCCTGGGCCGCGCCGCAAGCGGCTGGGGCGGCCCCACTTACGCAGGAGTGGATTGACGGGTTTGGCAGCGCCGAGCTCAGCGACCTGGTGCACGCGGCTCGCGCGCACAGTCTGGATCTGCAGAGTGCCGCGGCCCGGGTGCGGCAGGCTGATGCGCGCGCCCGCGCGGCAGGCGCCGTAATCCTGCCGAAGGTGGATCTCAACGGCAATGCGGTGTCATACGCCGGTCATTCTTCGTACGGCAGCGCCCATGAAACGGACTATGCCGCCCTGCTGTCTGCAAGCTATGAAGTGGACTTCTGGGGCAAGAACCGAGCAGCGCACAACGCCGCCGGCGCACTCTGGCAAGCGAGTACGGCGGATCGAGCGGTGGTGGAACTTACCGTAGTAACCGGGGTCGCCAACGCGTATTTCCAGACATTGTCGATTCGGGAGCGGCTGGCACTTGCCCGGCTAACTCTAAAGAACTCGCAGCAGCAGCTGGACATGGTGCTGGCGCGTTATGAAGCGGGTTTGGCCAACCCGACGGAAGTGGCGCAGCAGCGTGGGGTCGTGGCGGGCGCGGAGATCCGCCTCCGCGAGCTTGAACAGCAGGAACAGGAGTCTCTCGCGGCGCTGGCGATATTGACTGGACAGACGCCAGGCTCGCTGACGATCGCCGCTCAACGCTTATCGGACTTCGCCGAGCCGCAGGTCGCCGCGGGTCTGCCGGCCGAGTTGCTGCAACGGCGCCCCGACGTGTTCGCCGCCGAGGAAAACCTGCGGGCGGCGCATGCCGATCTGGAGCAGGCCCGCGCAGCGTTTTTCCCCTCGATCACTTTGACTGGCAGCGGCGGAGTGCAGAACCCGGCCGTGCAGGCGGCGGTGATCACCCTGGCGGGCGTGGGTCCCTCGCTGACTGTGGGGGCGACGCTGGTCCAGTCGATCTTCGATAACGGCAGGCTGCGGGCGGCCCGTGATGAAGCGGCGGCCAAGGAAGATGAAGTGCTCGCGCAGTACCGGGCAGCCATTCTGGCGGCGCTGTGGGATGTCGAGACGGCACTGACGGCCGTGTCACATCTCGATGGGCAAGCAAGCTCGCAAACGCAGAGTCTGGCGCAGGGTGAGCTGGCACTGGCGGGAGCGCAGGCGCGCTACCGGGAAGGGGCGGGCGATTTCCAGACCGTGCTGAATGCGCAGCAGTCGCTGTACGCCGCGAGGGAACTCATGAGCCAGTACCGGCTGGCGCGGTTCCAGTCGGTGGTTGGATTGTGTAAAGCACTGGGGGGCGGATGGGCGCAAGACCAACAGCACTGATCCTGGCCGTGGTTCTTCTGGCCGGCTGCGGGTCATCAAACAAGACGGAATCCGCCAACGCCGCCGCAACGCCGCAGGCTGCTGCCGCGGGAAACGCCAAGGCAGGGGGTGCGAAGCCGGAATCGGGGGATGCGTCGGCGGAGAAGAGCGAGTCGGGCGGTGACGTGTCCCTCAGCACCGCGGAGGTTGAAAACCTGCAGATCGCGGTGACGCCACTGCGCGCGGTGTCCTACCGGGCCAATTCCACGGGTCTTGGTGCAGTGCTCGGGCATGAAGGGGTGGCCCAGGCCGCTGCCGATTTGGAAACGGCTGCGGCCGCGGCACAACAAAGCAGTGCCGCCCTGGCACGGGCCAAACGGCTCGCCGGTGGTCCCGGGGCGCTCGGCCTGGATGCCGTGGAGGTCGCGGCACGACAGGTGAGCGCGGATCAGGCTGGCCTCGGGTTGGCGCGCCGCAAGCTTTCCGCCGCGCTCGGCTTGCATTTCCCGTGGCACGGCCGTGAGGCGACGCGGATCGTGGAGGAACTGGCGAACGGCACCGCGAAACTGGCGCGGGTCACTTTTCCCCCGGGCGAACTTCATAACGCGCCGCCCAAAGACGTCACCGTGATGTTGATGGACGGCAGCGCGAGCAACGCCAGTTGGTCAAGCCGGGATCTTTGGGAGGCACCTGAAGATCCAGCGGTGCCGGGTCGGAGTTATTTCGTCCTCTTCAAGACGGCAGACATGCCTGAGGGTGCGCGGCTGCAGGCCGTGGCAGGGGGCGAGGGCGGTCAGGAGGGCGTACTCGTGCCGTCCTCGGCAGTTGTAATGAGCAACAGCCAATACTGGGTGTACGTGAGAAAGGGCCAGGGCACCTTCTCCCGCGTCCCGATCGACATCGGCAAGCCCCTCGCCGAGGGTTACTTTGTACCCGAAATTCTGGTGGCCGGGGACGCGGTCGTCATCTCCGGAGCGGGTCTGCTGCTGGCGCGGCAGCTCAATGCCAGCACCGCGGGCGCTGACTGATGATGCGCTGGCTCGTCTCCGCGTGCACGCGGCACTTTGGGGCTGTGTCTGCACTAAGCGCGCTGGCCCTGGTGTTGGGATGCCTCGGCGCGCTGCGCGCCCAGCTGGACGTGTTTCCCGACTTCGTTCCGACGCAGGTCGATATTCAGACTGAGGCGCCCGGATTTGCGCCGGAACAGGTCGAGCAGTTGGTGACGAAGCCGGTCGAGAACGCGGTCAACGGTGCCGCGGGCTTGGCGATCATGCGCTCCGAGTCGATCCCGGGCCTGTCCGTGGTCACAGTGACGTTCGCGGATGGCGTCGATTTGCACGTGGCGCGCCAGGGAATCTCGGAGCGGCTTTCGGAACTCGGCTCTGCCTTGCCGGCAGGCGTGGGGACGCCGAAGCTCTCTCCGCTCGTCTCCAGCACCATGGATCTGCTCAAGATCGGGATGGTGTCTGACACGGCAGACGCGTACGCACTCCGGGATGCCGCGGACTGGATCGTCAAGCCACGTCTGCTGGCCGTGCCAGGCGTCGCACATGCGATCGTGTTCGGCGGACGGGTACGGCAAATTCTGCTGTTGCCCGACACCCGGAAGCTCTCCAGCCTCAACCTGACGTTCACCGATCTCGCCGATGCGGCGCGCGCCGGCCTCGCGTTGCGCGGCGCCGGCTATATCGACCTGGCTGCCCAGCGCGTCCTGCTGAAATCCGCGATCCCGGCTCCCAATGTCGGCAGGATCGGCGATGCGGTCATTGCGGTGCGCGACAAGGTCGCGATCCGGGTACGCGATGTCGCATCGGTGGAGCAGGGAGCGGCTCTGCGCACCGGGGATGCACTCATTATGGGACGGCCCGGAGTGCTGATTTCGCTCGCCAGTCAGTATGGCGCCAATACCCTCACTGCGACGCGCGCGCTGGAGCAGGCACTGGCCGAGCTTGCGCCAGCTCTGAAGGCACAGGGCATAACCTTGTTTGCCGGCTTGCACCGTCCTGCCAACTTCATCGAGCGCGCTTTGGGCAACCTGGAACGCGCCCTGCTCATCGCCACTTTGCTCATTGTCGCGATTCTCTATGGGTTTTTGCGGGATCTGCGCGCGGCACTCATCGCGTTCAGCGCGATTCCGTTATCTCTGTTGGCGGCCGTTCTGGTGCTGGGCCGGATGGGGCACACGCTCAACACCATGACGTTGGGCGGCTTTGCCGTGGCACTGGGCGTGCTGGTGGATGACGCCATCATCGGTATCGAGAATATTCTGCGACGTCTCAAAGAGAACGAGGGCCAACCGGAGGCGCGACCGCGTCTTGAGATCATTCTCGAAGCATCGCTGGAAGTACGCGGCCCGGTGATCTACGCGACGGCGGTGGTAATAGCGGTCTTCATACCCGAACTCCTCACAGCCAGCGTCCAGGGCCACTTCGTCGGGCCCCTGGCGCTGTCGTTCATTCTGGCGGTCTCCGCTTCCCTGCTGGTCGCGATGACGGCAACCCCGGCGCTTTGCGCCCTCTTGCTGCGAACCACGTCGATCAAGGAGGAGCCGGCCTGGCTGGTGCGCATCAAGCAGCGCCAGCGCCGCGCGATCGAGCGCCTTGACGGGCGGATCGGGACGGTCCTGGTCGTCATCGGCGCGTGTGTGCTGGCGGCCATTGCAGCGGTGCCCTTCCTTGGCGGCACCTTCATGCCGGACTTCCGCGAAGGCCATTTTGTCATTCAGGCATCCAGTTCAATTCCCGGAACTTCGCTCGACGAGATGCTCCGATTCGGGCAGCGAATCAGCAAGCAAATTCTGGCGTTACCCTACGTGCAAACCGTGGAGCAGCAGGTTGGACGCGCTGAGGCGGGCGAAGATACCTGGGGCCCGCACCGAAGCGAATTGCACGTCGAACTCAAGGCCGACTCCTCGGTGGATCAGGCCGTTGCGCAGGAGCGCCTGCGCACGATGCTCGCAAGCTTTCCGGGAATCCAGGGCGAAGTGGTGACCTTTCTGGGGGACCGGATCGGCGAGAGTCTCAGTGGCGAGACCGCGCAGGTTGCAATCAAGGTCTTTGGCAACGACCTGCAGGAACTCGATGACGTGGGCGATCGGATCGTGCAGACCCTCACCGGTGAGCCGGGAGTTAGAGATCTGCAATTTAAGCGCCAGGACAATACCCCGTCGTTGAGCATCGAGCCGCAAGCGGAGCAGCTGGCGGCGGCGGGGCTAAAAATCCAGGACGTACTGGATACCATTGAGTCGGCGTATGCCGGGGCCGTCGTCGGGCAGACTTTCTCCGGTAACCGCACCGTGTCAGTGGTGCTGCGGCTCCCCGCCTCAGTCCGCGACCGTGTCGACAACCTGGGGCGTCTCATGATTTCAGGCCCCTACGGGGCCATCCCCTTGTCGCAGGTTGCCCGGCTGGACTTGGCGGAGAGCCGCTACAGCATTCAGCACGAGGGCGGCCAGCGGCAGATCGCCGTGACCTTCAATGTGCAGGGTCGCGGACTGCAGGCGGCGGTTACTGAGGCACAAAGGAGGATTGCCGATGGAATTCACCTGCCGCAGGGGACCTACGTGCAGTTCACGGGGGCAGCCGAGGCGGAACGGCAGACGAGGGTTGAGTTGCTGGCCTACTCGGGCGCGGCCCTGGCACTCATCGTGCTGATCCTGCTGGTCTCCCTGCACTGGCGCGCTAACGGATGGCTCGTGATGGCCAACCTGCCCTTCAGTTTGCTGGGCAGCGTCTTTGCGATTGCGATCACCGGCATTGGCCTTTCGCTGGGCTCGCTCGTCGGGCTCGTGACGGTCTTTGGCGTCAGCGCGCGCAATGCGATATTGCAGCTGGCGCACTATGAACACATGGTCGAGGTCGAGGGGATGGAGTGGAGCTTTGCGACGGTGCTGCGCGGCGCCAACGAACGACTGATCCCCATACTCATGACCGCCACTGTGACCGCCCTCGGGCTGGCGCCCCTTGCGATCGGGCTGCACAGCCCCGGACAGGAGATCGAAGCACCCATGGCCATCACGGTTCTGGGAGGGCTGCTTTCATCGACCCTGCTGAACCTGTTGGTGCTGCCCGTGCTGGTGCATCGTTATGGCGGACCGGAAACGCTGAAGAAAGACGCTGGAGCACTGCCAGCGCAGCCTGCTGCGAGCCCCTAGCGGAGCTGCAGCGCGGCACACCTCAGCGGCTGCCCTTGAGAGCCGGGAGCCAGGGCGGATTCTCGCACGCACTCAGGCGAACGAGCGGAGGGTTATCGCCGCAAGGCAGGCCACAGGCCTGTGGTGGTGGGTTCGTCGCAGGCAGCGCGTCGCACTGAACCGCGCACCGATCCGCAATAGCCCGCGAGTCCTGAAAATCGGTCTCCCCCTGGCGGATTGCTGACGCCAGGGCATGAGAATCGAGCGCGCCGATTCGCGGCAGCATGTAGACCTGAAGGCGGTAACGTACCACCTCGAGCCTTGCAAGCCCCTGCAGCAACTCGGCGCTTACGTCAATCCATTGCTGCCGCAGCCCTGCCGAAGTGGCGCTTCCCGCCGCGTCGTCTGACGCGGAAATCATATGGTGCTGCAGACCTATCTCCGCTCTTATCACCTCTGCGCAATACATGGAGCGCAGCTCGTCCTCGTTAGGCGCTTGCTGGGCGCGCACGCTGGCCGTGCAGGCAGTCAGGGCGAGTAACCAAAGCACAGCACGCACGTCAGATCGCGCGCGCATACCGCGGTGGGATCCACAGAGTACGGGACGAAACCAAACCACAAGGTACCCGCATTGCGTAAGCTGCTGGAGCAGCTAAGGATGCCCACTGCGTATATGTTAGGCAACGGGCAACGCTTAGCGATTATGCGGCGCATGGTCGCGCTCACTCAACGGGGCAGTGGGGAGACAACGTTTGGAGTGTAGGGGTCCGAGGTAATCCCTCCCCCATGCAAACAGGCTGGGATGCTCAAAGCGTGGCGTTCGAGCGTCGCCGTAGGCTCATCCGCGCCGGCCAGGGTGTTCGTGCCGGACTCTCCATGGATCAGGAGTCGGCTTGGGGCGAAGCCTTGGCCCAAGGTCCCATGGCGCGCACCCGGAACCCGTGCCAACATGCCGGTTGCATGGCTGCCGGCCTTCGGCGCGGCTAGCGGCTGCCGAGTGTCGCCCGGCTGGCAAAACGAACCCGCTCACGGGAACAGTACAGGCATGACGTCCCAAGAGGAAACCGGCAAACCCGAGGTGGGTTCACACCGAGCGCTGAGGGCTGCTGCCGCTGCCCTTCGTATCACGTGCGGCCTGCGTGCACCACGGAGCGGCACTGACATGGGCGTGGGGCCCCAATTGAGGAGTGCTGCCCATGCGGTGGCATGCGTGGCGCTGGCGGCCTGCGCCTCGGAGCCGCTCGTCCCTTATTCCACCGACACGCCACCCCTGGTGCTCGTGTCGGCCTCAAGCGCGGCAGTAACCGACAAACGCGCGCGCTTTCGCGAGATCTATTGCGCCATTCTCGAAGCGCGCAAGGAACTGCCCGACAACCGGCCGTGCGAAGACGCCCTGACACGCGTCGGGACGGAAGCAGCCGGGACGGGGCGGCCGGTCGACCTCGGCCAGTCGCGACAGCATCTCGTCGCAGCGGTGGTGCCGGGACTTGGATACGAGTGCCTGGAGCGTTGGCTCGATCCCCCGGGGATCGCCGCAAAGAATCTGCGCCAGTACGGATATGACCATGTGCTGATCAAGGTCGACGCCTTGTCGAGCGTGGCAAAGAATGCCAGTCAGATCCGGGACGCGCTGATGGCCATGCCAGTTGAGGCAGGTGCTCCGCGCCTGGTGTTGATCGGCTACTCCAAGGGGGCGCCCGACATACTCCAAGCTCTCGTAACGTATCCTGAAATCCGCGGCCGCGTTGCCGCAGTGGTCAGTGCGGCGGGCGCCGTCGGCGGCTCGCCGCTTGCGAACGATTCGGAACAGTACCAGGCGGACCTGCTGCGCCGCTTTCCAAAGGCGACGTGCAGCTCGGGTGACGGGGGTGCGGTCGCGAGCTTGCGGCCGGCGCAGCGCAGGCTGTGGCTCGCAGAGAACCCATTGCCGTCAGGCCTGCGCTACTACTCGCTGGTGACCTTCCCGCAGCCCGAACGCATGTCTTACGCTCTGAAATCGGGCTACCGGAAACTTGCGAGCGTGGATGGCCGCAACGACGGCCAGGTTATCTTCTACGACCAGGTGATCCCGGGGAGCGTGCTTATGGGTTATGTGAACGCGGATCATTGGGCACTGGCAGTGCCCATTGCCCGCTCGCATGACATGATCGGCGCAACGATCGTGACCCAGAACGCCTACCCGCGCGAAGCCCTTCTCGAAGCGGTTCTGCGCTTCATTGAAGAAGACCTCTCGAACGCCGACTAGCCGTCGCAGCCGGTGTGACGGTGCGGTAGCTCGCATTAACTAAGAAGCAAAAAATGCAGGAAGCTCCGACGAGCTCGTGGCCAGCGTTGATCATGAGGCTTCTGTTGCCGGCGGTCGGCCTCGTGGCCATGACGGGACCCGCGCTCGCGTGGGTCTATCCGGAGCACCGGGACATCGCAGTCCTGGCTGTCCAAACCCTCGACCCCGAGCGCCGAGCGGTATTCGATCGCTTGTGGGGCGATGCGCGCACGGGGCACGAAATGCGGCTGTGCGACAAGGGAGTCAATCCGGAGCAGGGCACGAAGCCGGAGTGCATAGACTGGGCGGCACTCTCGGGGATCGCTGGCGACCATTCGTGCTCGAGCGCGCAGATGATCGACACGGTCAACGACACGGAGTGGATCCTCAAGGTCGCCGCGATCGCGGCGCAGCTCAAGGTCGACCTGTCACAGATCTCGACAACACCGTCGGTGCACAACGCGGAACGCAGCAGCACGATCAGCGATATCCGTCGCCAGTTTGAGGACGAAGCGGCGAAGGCTCAGCGAATCAACGCGCTGCGTGCCGCCGACGTAAAGCTGCAGAGCGCCGACACCGAGTATGCACGCCGGGCCGGGTACAACAATGCCCACTTCCTGCTTGCCCGCCCCAGGACAGACTTTACTGTGGAAGAGTACGTGGAGGCGACCCTGCGGGCCGGGGCTGCGATCAACGCCATCAGCGTTTTCGGCTGGTATCACCTGAGCGCTCTGCAAAAGGCCACGAGGCTCGCGCGCGAGTCGCTTGCCCCTGACGAGCGTGCCGCCCTCTCGCGTGCCATGCTGTTCGATGAGGCCTTCGCGCTTCACTTCCTGGAGGACGTCTTCGCCGCAGGCCACGTGGCCGGAACCTGGGGCGACGTCTCGCAACGCAAGGGTACTCACGATTTCTACAACGAGAATGGCCTGGAGGTAGCCACCTGGCAGGGCGGCGCGCGGACGATGGTGCTGATGGGTGACGCCCATATGCGACCGGAGGACGCCGAGCGGGCAGCCGCCGTAGTACGCATGAGCATCGAGCAACTCCTCGACACTGCCGCGGCTCGGCCGCCGAACAGCACGATTCCGTACACACCAACGGCTCCCACTCAGCCTGAAGCCTTCGACGTCTGCAGGAACAACACATTGACGCAGCGGCCTGAAGGGCAGCGTGCGACACCCGAGGGGATACGAGTAAATGTCGAGATCGTGCTGCAAACTCCAGTCCCCAGCCTGGACCGGGGACTCGGTGCGATGCCGCGTTTCCGGGCGGAAGTGGGTCCCTTCATCGGTATTGCCGGCTCGCTCGACGCGCGTTACCTCGACGGCGGATTCACGGGCATGGAGAGTGGCAGCGGCTACATGGGCGGCGCGGACCTGTCGCTGCGCGCCGGGTACGGACTCGAGGGCGTGCTTGGAGAGGCGGGGGATGGACTCATCTTTCTTTCAGTGGGTTATCGCGGTGATTTGCCCTCCACGAACCAATTCACCAGCAACCCGTCTGCGGAGCAGGGCGGCACGCTCGCGGCCGCGATTCCGGCGCGTTCCGGATTCTCGGCGCGAGTGCGAATGCCCTTTTACCTGGTGCCCGGGGACCTGCTGTTTCTGTCGCCGCTGTACTTCTTTGCACCCACGACCTATGAAGACCTCGCCGTCACCGCGGCCAACGGCGGACTCATCCCCTGGCAGCTCGGCTGGGCAACGCGGTTCGGCCGCTGGCAGTTCGTGCTGGGCCGTGAGTTCGGAGCCGCCTTTTACGGCCTCGAACGGAACGACACGCTGCTGGCGCCGGGGGTGACGCCCGGCGCGGGGGTCAGGGTCGTGAGTTTCAAGTCGACCTATTTCGAGTTCCCGATCCTGGAGTATCGGCCCTACCGCGCGTTTGATTTCACCCAGACCTCTGAGGTGAGAGTGCAGATGTTCTTCGGCGTGGATGTCCCGCGAGGGGGGGACGCAGTCTCGCCACCAGGCGCGCCTAGCGTGGACATGCAGCGCGTGTATTCGCTAGGTGTTCGAGCCGTGTTCGACTGGCGACGGTACTTCTAACAGTGATGGGCGCCGACACAGGCGAGAGGCTCGCACTTCTCAGTGCGACGCCGAGCACACGCGGCTAGCCCAAGTTCAAGGAAACCCAGGGTGATCTGACCTTGCAGGCCCCTCCCCGGGGCAGGACAGACGGCCCTTATGGGTCCAGGTGGCATAATGCGACCCGACGTAGTCTCGAGCGCGCGAAGCTTGGCGGGGCCAATTTCCCCTGTTTGGAAAAGCGGCCCCGCACCGGCGACGAGACGGATCGGCCTGGAACCATGAAAATATCCGGCAAGCACTTCCGCACGATCTGGGTCACAGCAGCCGGAACTGTGCAGGCAATCGATCAGTCTCGTCTGCCATTCGAGTTTGTCACCATTGACCTCGAGACCCTCGCCGATGCGGCACGCGCGATCAGAACTATGGTGGTGCGTGGTGCACCGCTGATCGGAGCAACCGCGGCCTACGGCATCGCGCTCGCCGCGCGCGCGGATCCGTCGGACTCACACCTCGCCGAAGCGGCACGGAACCTGCAAGCGACCCGCCCCACGGCGATCAATCTCGCCTGGGCGTTGACGCGAATGCGCAAAGTGCTGGCGGAAGTTCCGCCGCGGCGACGCGCCGATGTGGCGTTTCAGGAAGCCGCCGTAATCTGTGATGCCGACGTCGAGCAGTGCCGCTCAATTGGCACTCACGGCCTGGAGATCATCCGCGGGCTTGCCGAGACCGCGGGACGAAAACTCAACATTCTCACCCACTGTAACGCCGGTTGGCTTGCCTGCGTCGACTGGGGTACCGCGCTTGCGCCCCTCTACATGGCGCATGACGCGGGGATACCCGTGCACGTATGGGTGGACGAAACCCGTCCCCGCAACCAGGGCGCTGCACTAACGGCCTTTGAGCTTGGGGCGCATGGCGTATCGCACACCGTCGTGGCGGACAATCTGGGCGGGCATTTGATGCAACGGGGCGAGGTGGATATGGTGATTGTTGGGAGCGACCGCACGACCGCGGGTGGAGACGTCTGCAACAAGGTGGGCACCTACCTCAAGGCACTTGCTGCCCGGGATAACGGCGTGCCTTTTTATGCGGCGCTGCCCGTCAGCAGCATCGATTGGTCCCTCCAGGCGGGCGCTGCGATTCCAATCGAGGAACGATCGCCGGAGGAGGTCACGCATATTACCGGCCGCAGTGCATCGGGCCGGATTGAGACCGTCAGGCTGGTGCCGGACGGGAGTCCCGCGCTGAACTTAGCTTTCGATGTAACACCCGCACGGCTGGTGACCGCACTGATCACGGAGCGCGGCGTTTGCTTGGCAAGTCGTGCAGGATTGCAGCGATTGTATCCTGACCTGCGAGCTGCCGAATGACGGAGTCCAACGCCCGCTCCAGCGGTGGAGACCTGCGCGCGATGCTGATTGCAACTTGTCGTGAGCTGACGCGTCGAGGTCTAACGCATGGCACCTCGGGCAACGTCAGCGTGCGCTTCGATGCGAGGCGGTTCTACGTGAGCCCGAGCGGAATGGGTTACGAAGCCCTGCAAGCCGACGATATCCCGCTCGTGGACCTCAATGGCTGCTGGTTCGGCCAGCGCCGCCCCTCGAGTGAATGGCGGTTCCACCGCGATATCTTCAGCTCGCGGAGCGATGTCGGCGCGATCGTTCACACGCATTCCCCACGAGCGACGGCGCTCGCCTGCACGGGCAGGGGGATTCCGGCATTCCATTACATGGTCGCCGTTGCGGGGGGCCGCGACATCCGCTGTGCACCATATTACGGATTCGGTACACAGGAGTTATCAGAGGCGGCACTCGCCGCTTTGAAGGACCGCAAGGCGTGTCTGCTTGCCAATCACGGCGTCATTGCGACCGGCGCAGACCTTTCCGCCGCCCTCTCACTTGCCGGCGAGGTCGAAAACCTCGCGCTCCAATACGGTGCGGCGCTGTCCCTGGGAGAAGTCCGTATTCTCGATGACGCGGAGATGTGCCGAGTAGTCGAGAAGTTCCGGACCTACGGGCAACGGAATGCAGCCGACCCCGATCTCGTCTTTGGTGGAGTTGAGCCTGGACCTCTCGAGGTAAGTTGATCATGCCGGGGGTCGACACACCTTCCAGGCGTTCGACGCTGTCTGCCCGCCGGAACTCGCCAGCCCTCTGTGCGCGAACAGTCTTCTTCAACCGCGAGCATTCAGCCGCACGCTGACGAGATGCATTCACGGACATACCTGGTATCGATTCCCGAGCGCGTTATTCGCTCAGCGCTCGGCCTCAGCGCTGGCCTCCTGCGTGAAGTCGGCGAACTGGTATTGCCACGGGGCGTGCGTCGCAGCCACTTGTACAAGAGCCTGGTGGACACAACGCTGCGCTACGTCATCGAGCAAGTCGGTGGCGCCGAAGGCGTCTATCCCGTTGAACAGCCGCAGTCAAATGACTTTATCGCGAGGCGCGGGGCTGGCAATGCAATCGAGCTGCTCGGCATTGTTGCGTTTCGCGTCTCACCGGTATGGGTGCTCGCGGCACTGGCCGATCTCAGTGGTCTGGGGCGTCGGCTGATTCCAGAAATTGCCGACGCACTAAGGGCACAAGGCTTATTGGAAAAGGAAACGCAGTTCCACAGCATGGATCAGCTGCTGGATGGACTGGAGAAGACGTCATCACGCCTTGCCGAGACTATCAATACTCCGCCACTAGATGTCGCGGGACTGCGGGGGGAGTGGGCCGCAATTCGCAGCGAAGCGCGCAGGCTGAAGGCAATCGAGCTCCCGTCTCCCACGGTGATCAGCGACCAATGGGCGCAGCTCAAGCAAGAGGCGAGGCGGCAGGGACGGTCGGTCTTCGAGACGTCGTCGGTGATGGCGGTTTCCGCTGTGCGGGTGCTTCCGGATAAGGCACGTTGGCTGTCGGCGTCGGCACGAGTCGGTGCGACGTATACTGGCAAGCTGCTCTCGGCGGCAATCCTCAATGACTACGGTCAAACGTTGAACGAGCTGCGCGATGTGGGGTATCTCGCCTACGCCAAGCGGCAGTTGAGCCCTTATCTGAGGGCCTGTGTCGAACAGTTCTCGCAGCGACGGCCAACGCTCACGCAGCGGGTGCTCGACAAGGTGCGAAGGGATTAGGGCCAGTGAGACTCCGTAGGCGCCAGGAGAGGCTCGGTGCGACACTTGGCCTCGAGGCGTCCGGCTGTCGAATCCTCCAATAATGGCCACGGCGGGAATCGCGCGCTGCACCAAGCCCCGGAGGATAGGCGAGCCTCTAGTCGCTTGGGGCAACAACGCGTCGTCCGCACCGAGACGCGTGCCATTGGCCTTCGGCGCGCCACGGGCTAGGTGCTTGCGCCAAGAGCACAGGATCAGTCCGCTTCGGACGCCGACCCGTACTTCGCCGTCATTCGCTCGACGATGCGCGAGACGTTGACGAGCGTGCGTTCATGGGTCCCGGTGCCGATCTCTTCCTTGCAGTCCGTCGCCCACACGCGGAAGAAGATCTTGCGACCGTCGGTGCCCGTGACTTCCGCATGGCCTACGACCTCGCGCCCGACCGGCGTGGCCACGAGATGGCGTACGTCGATGCGCGTACCAACTGCGCTCTCGCCCGCCTCAAGGTACTGCTTTATGGCATTCAGTGCCGCGTTCTCCATGATCAGAATCAAGTAAGGCGTCGAGAACACCGGCGGCAGGATGCTGTCTTTGAACCTGTTCGCCAGATGGTCAGATTCAACTCGATGCACATACTGGCCCTGCGCGCCGTTCGGAATCGGTTTCATGGAATTCAGCTCTCCCAGGATGCAAGCCCCGAGGAATTGTTCAGCGTAACCCGATTGACCTTGGCAGAGTCGACGAACAAGCCCAGCAGCCGGTCGGCGCAGCCATCGCACGCGGCTTCGATCTGGATTGTGCGCCGCACTGCTTCATTGCACATCTGCAGCCTGGTGGTAGTGAAGCGCGGCAGCAGCTCGCCCGCCCCGGCGGCCCGGGCCACATTACGGCGTCGTGTGGGCGCACGGACACGACGCAGGAACAAATTCAATGACCTGCGCCCGCCCTCAGCGTTGCACCATGACGCGTGCTAGCTTTCTCGCCCCAGTTCCCGTTGCAACGCTTCTTCCCTCGCGTCCTCGACGGCCACTAGGACACCTTCGGCATCCACCGTTGACTCGTCGCGCGCGAACACCCCCGTGAGCTTACTGTCTGCTGTCAGTGCACCCTGCTCGAACTGCGCCCACATCTCGCGCGCAAACTCGGTCTGCAGAAGCTCCGGCGCGAAGCGGCCGAGGGTGCCGCGAATGTTGTTCACGTCACGCTCGAGCATCGCGAACGCGCCATTGTTGCCGGCCGCGTTCACGGCCTGGGGGAGATCAATGATCACGGGGCCGTCGGCTCCTACGAGTACATTGAACTCCGAGAGATCACCATGGATGAGCCCGATGCTCAGCATGCGCACGATCTGCTGGATGAGGAAGCCGTGATACGCGCGCGCGGTATCGGGCAACAGGTCGACCTCGCCCAGGCGCGGGGCAGGGTCCCCGGCGCCATCGGTCACCAGTTCCATGATCAGCGTCTCGTTGAAGTAGCCGTACGGCCTGGGCACGCGCACGCCCGCGCCGACCAGCTTGTAGAGCGCATCGACCTCGGCATTCTTCCAGGCCGCCTCCTGTTCCTTGCGCCCGAAGCGCGTGCTCTTGGCCATGGCGCGGCGTTGGCGGCTGCCGCGCACCTTGCGCCCCTCCTGGTAGCGCGCACGCTTCTGGAAGCTGCGCTGTGCCATGTCCCGATAGACCTTCGCGCAGCGCGTGTGCGCGCCGGCGCGCACCACATAAACCGTGGCTTCCTTGCCGCTCTTGAGCGAGCGGATGACTTCGTCGATCACGCCATCATCGATCAGCGGCTGCAGGGCGGCGGGTGTCTTCATGAATCCTTGCGAGCGTTTCGGGAACTGGCCAGTGACGGCGGGGCCTTAAGAGCACACCCGCCCAACGAGATGCACAAGAGTGGGTAGAATCCCACCCACGGACGGTTGCGCGAGTGTTCACGCCCCGCCTGCCCCGCACTCAAGGCCTTCGCCGGTGCGGGCAATATCTCCAGAAAAAGAATCGAAATAAACGCTAAGTTATTGTTTTTAATGGTGCCCGGGAGAGGACGGGAATGGTATCGATAAATTCTTAGACAATCAAGGCGTTAACGCGGTGGGACTTTTTGAGTTACCCAAAAAAGTTACCCTCACTTCAAGCACTGGGGCGATTGGCGCTGGTATCGCCTGTTATCCGTTGATATGTGTCCAGATCGCAGCGCGGTAACCACCTTCCAATATTATGCGCGCCGCGCCACGGCGAAACGGCGGCACCGAAGATCGCACCGTTCAACCCGAACTACACGGCGTCGTTGCTAAGCGCATTGTTGACTATCGCGATCTCGGCGCAAATCACGCGTTCCTGCGTGCGGGACTCGGATGCGGCGGGATGCCCGCGGACTCATCCAGTCCCACTCGCGCGGAACTCTGGTCAAGATCGTCGCCGCAGACGCGCCACCCAAGGGCTTTGGCCTGTCCATGCATGCGGTCTATCGCACTGAAGCGCCCCCGGATTGCGGCACGGCGGTTCACCGACCGTGTAGGTCATCCACGGGCGGCGAGATGCGCCGCAGCTCCGGAATTGGGTCTGCACTCATGTGCACGAGGCTCAGCGCACACTGCTCCGAGAGCCCCCGGCTTTGTATCCACCGCACCAACTGCCGCCGGGGCGGTGCGGTTACGACTTTTTTCGTAACGCCTCACGGGTGACCTCGTTCTCGAGCATCGACCCGGCCAGGAGCTTCTTCAGGCGCATTCTCCGACTCGAGCGCCCTCAGCCGATTCACGTCAGATACCTCCAGTCCGCCGTAAGAGTAACATCGTGCTGAAACGGCACCATCATTGTGAGAATAATGAACTTGTGGAATTGTCGGTGCTCCGTTAGAAGATACCCGATACACACATGGCGTCCGTCGGAACGCTGGAACGGCCGCGGCCGAAAGCAAAAACAAGCCTTTCGGCAAAGGAAAGCGAAGCAGTATGAACAGATCACTGCGCGGAGTGATGATAGGCGTCGCCGGCTTGGCGGTGCTCGGGATGAGCGCAACGCTGGTCAGCGCACAAACCGTCGAAGTGAAGGAAAAGCCGGCGCTGTACAGGTACGTATCGTACTGGACGTTTCCGCGGGCCCACTGGGCTGACGTTGACAAGGACAACGCCACGGGTAACCAGAAGATCCTCGCACCTGCGCTCGCCGACGGCACCCTCGTCGGCTACGGCGACGATGAGAATCAGGTGCACTCCGCTGAAGGCTTCACCCACGACAACTGGTGGCAGGCCAACTCGATGGCGGGCGTGATGAAAGTGCTCGAGGCCTTCCACAAGGGCGGCGGCTCGAGCTCGCCGCTGCTCGTCAGCTCGACCAAGCACTGGGATCAAGTGTTCGTCAGCCACTTCTACAACCGGAAAGCCGGGTCGTGGAAGGGCGCCTACGGGTACGCGGCTACCTACAAGCTCAAGCCCGATGCGCCCGACGCCGACGATGCCGTGCGGACGCTCAGCAGCTTTTACGTGCCGGTGTTCGAGAAGATGCTCGCCGACGGCACAATCGTCGAGTACGAGATCGACCGGGAGATGATCTACACCACCGATTCGCGGCCTCAGTTACATTTTAGCTTCGTGATGCCGAGCGCCGAGGGTGTGGACAAGTTCCGCGCGGCCCTTGGCGCTGCCCTCGATGAGAACTCGCTGATCGGGCCGGCGTTTGGCTCGATGATGGTCAACTTCAGGCCGCAAGCAGCTTTTGTACAGGTCAATGCAACCTACAAGTAACCCGCACGGCAAGCGGCGACGTCGCGGGCAGTGGCCGCTATTCGGGAGGGAGAAAAATGCTGCGGACACTATTTTCAGCGACGATTCTGGCCGGCGCGCTCGCCGGAAGTGCGATGGCGCAGGCGCCGGCTGCCAGCTGTGCGTTGCCATCGGAACCCAATGGCATTCCCGCCGCGCTCGATGCGGCAATCACCGGTCCCGCGGACAAGGATCGGGCCTGCATGAAGGCCCTGTTAATACCCGAAGCGCGCATGATGTTCGTTTCACGTGGCGCGGACGGAGCACCAACCTATACGCTCCAGACCGTAGACGACTGGATCGCCCGCGTCAAAGCCCGTGGCCACGCCATACTGGAAGAAGAGCAGCTGAAATTTCACATTGAGCGCTACGGCAACATCGCGCACTTATGGAGCAGCTACGCGCTGCACAGCGACGGCAAGCCAGTCGCGCGCGGCATCAACAGCATTCAAGCGATCAAAGAAGCCGGCGGCTGGCGAGTGACGGGCATCATGGTGCAGGCCGAATCGGCCACTGCGCCGCTGCCCAAGGAATATCTGCCGTAAGGGAGGCAAGCCTAAGAGCAGCGAGCCGGTCGGGCCGGCTGCGCGCGCCATTTGCCGGGAGCTGCTCTGCTTTAGCGTCGAATAGCGTACGGCAGGGAGCAATATGAAACCCTCGGCCCGTTACCGCTGGTTAGATTTAGCACCATCGCTGATAGCGCTCTTCGCTGCCTCCCTCGTGCTGTGGTGAGCGACGATCGCTAATTCGCGTCGAAAATCCCGGCGTGTCGAGGCAGCCCGATTCGAGTCTCAGGACAGGCCAGAATCATGATTTAACGCAAGTGGATAGAGAGGCTGCAACAGGCGATGCTCGGCGACTACTTGCTCGGTCGCGCCCCCCGCCGTTTCACGGGTACACTCCTTCGGCTCCTCGTTACGGGCTTCCTTGTGTCGGACGCCTCAAACAATTGCCGAAGCCCGTGTGCCAACTGTTCGACAGCCTTCCCCAAGGCGCCGAGTTGCCCAACCCGGACTATCGCGACGGATCGGTGCAGGTCAAACGAGGGGGGACGCAATACTTTCACGGGATCGATAGAACGATTCCTGGCAATAAAGCGAGCGGGCAGCAGCCCGACACCATAACCGGACTGAACGAACGCCAGCTGCATATGCATGTTGTGGATTTCAGCCGCAATCATGGGGGTGAAGCCGGCACTCTCCATCCGACCGATGAGGCTCGCCCGAAGAAAGCACCCGGGCGGATTGAGCACCCAGGGTGCTCGGCCCAAACTTTTCCAATCACCGTCAACGTTGCCTGCGGCGCCTTGAACGATCTCCATGCGGTCGCTAGCGATGATATTCGTCAGAAGAGGTGGAGGCGCGGTTTTACCTTCGGGCAACAGCACGGCAGCAACGTCGAGTTCACCCGCGAGCAGCCGCTTAAATAGTTCACCCGTGAGCTCGGTCGACAGCCGCACTCGGATTTTGGGGTATTTATTAGTTAGCGCCTGAATCGGGTCGATAAGCGTCCCCTCGGCCAGGGCATGCGAGAGCCCGATGCGCAGGAGGCCATGAGGTTCGGCGTCGCTCGACGTAAGAGATTTCAGCGCCTCGGTCCGCTGCAGCAGATCTCGCGCTTGTTCAAGCACCCTGGAGCCCAGCGAGTTCAGCCGTGGCGGCTTTACCGAGCGGTCGAGCAACTGGGCACCCAATGCAGCTTCGAGCCTTTGCACTTGCCGGGTAATCGCGGAGGGCGTCCGGAATAGACGATCGGCTGCACCGGCGATCGACCCGGCCTGGGCGAACTCTACGAGGGCGCGTAAATCATCGAGCACAGGAGCCTCCTAAAGCACTCTTAAAAGCTTCTGTAAACAGGAGCAACATCGTGCTGAAACTGCACCATCATTGTGAGAATAATGAACTGTCGGAATTATCGGTTCTCCGTTACAAAGAGCAAGAGGTTTGTGCTTTTGTGGAAACCTTGATGCCTCATGCGATTCAGATTCGGCACACTGGCGGTCCCGAGGTTCTGAACTGGACACGGATCGAGGTCGGTGAGCCCGGGTGGGGTCAGGTGCGCCTACGCCAGGTGGCGGCGGGCCTGAACTACATCGATGCTTATCACCGCACAGGATACTACGCGCAGCCGCCTCCCTTTATTCCGGGTCTCGAAGGTGCCGGGACTGTCGAGGCAATCGGGCAGGATGTGCGTGGTATGAAAGTCGGCGATCGGGTGGCCTATGCCGGTCCCGCCGGTGGCTATTCCGAGGTGCGGCTCATGGAAGCCGATCGACTGGTGCGATTGCCGGATGCGATCTCCTTCGATCAAGCAGCCGCGATGATGCTCCAGGGTATGACTGCTCGGGTGCTGATCCGGCAGGTTTATCCCGTCAAGGCCGGTGACCTGATCCTCGTGCACGCCGCCGCCGGCGGGATCGGGCTCATTCTCTGTCAGTGGGCGGCCACTCTCGGCGCGACGGTCATTGGTACCGTTTCGACAGAAGCCAAGGCCGAATTGGCCCATGCCCACGGCTGCAAACACACCGTCCTCTATTCCAAACAGGATTTCGTCGCGGAGGTTTCTCGTATCTCCGGCGGCGAGAAACTGCCGGTGGTCTTCGATTCCGTCGGCAAGGATACCTTCTTGGGCTCGCTCGATTGTCTAAGGCCGCGTGGATTGATGGTGACGTTCGGACAAGCTTCCGGCCCCATCGACCCTATTGCACCTGTTCTTCTGTCGCAGAAGGGTTCGCTCTTTCTGACGCGCCCAATCCTCTTCCACTACATCGAGCGACGAGAAGAGCTCGAAGCTTCCAGTAACGAGTTGTTCAGTATGGTGGCTTCGGGAAAGGTGCGCATTAACGTCAATGAGCGTTTTGCGCTCAAGGATGCTGCAGACGCGCCCACAAGGCCTTGGAAGCGCGCGCCACCTCGGGCGCTACCATCCTGACCATCTAGCCCAGTATTCACCGGAGTTTGCCATGAGCAAGACCGCAATTACGTCGTCCGAACTCGCGCCGCCGGTCGGCCCGTTTTCGCAGGCGATCGAAGTCGGTGGTTTCCTCTACTTCAGCGGTCAGGTCGGCGAAGACCCGGCCACTGGTAAGGTGGTCGAGGGGGGTATTGTGGCCGAGACAGAGCGCGTCTTCCAGAATCTCTCGGCGGTTCTCAAGGCGGCCGGCAGGAGTTTCGATCACGTTGCGCGCGCCGGGGTGTATCTCACGAGCATAAGTGACTTCGGCGCGATGAATGGCGTTTACGCCAAGCATTTCAGACAGCCCTTCCCCGCCCGCACGACGATCGCGGTGGCCGCGCTGCCGCTTGGGGCGTGCGTTGAGATCGACCTCGTCGTCAAGGCTTGAGGCGACGCACGGAGGTTGATCTCATGAAGTACCCATTTCACATCGTCGACGTGTTCAGTTCGACACCGTTCGGCGGTAATCAACTCGCGGTTCTGCCGGATGCCAGCGGCATTTCTACCGAGGGCATGCAGAAGATTGCTCGCGAATTCAATTTCGGCGAAACGACCTTCGTCCTGCCGAAGAACGATTCCGCGAACACCTATCGCGTCCGCATCTTCACGCCCCGGGCAGAGCTCGACTTCGCGGGGCATCCCTCGGTCGGCACCGCCTGTGTGCTGGTGATGAAACAGCATGTACGGCTTAGTGATCCAATCCGGCTCATTCTGGAGGAGAACGTCGGTCCCGTGACGGTCGACGTCGCTCAGCGAAACGGGGGGTCCCACGGCACGTTGACGTTATCGGGGAAGATCGAGGCACCGACCGGCGCACCTTCTCCGACTGAACTCGCCGCCGTCCTATCCGTCGAGGCCGCCGAGGTCAGCCAAGTCTTTTTCGCGGGTGTCGGTGTTCCATTCTGTTTTGCGCAACTGAGCTCGAACGAGGTCGTCGATCGGGCGGCGATTAATCGGGCTGCCTGGGCGGCAACACTCTCGTGCGCGTGGGCTCCCCATGTCTTCTTCTTCGCAGGAAATCTACGGGATGGCGGCAAGCTCTATGCTCGCATGTGGGCACCCGCGCTGGGCGTCGAAGAAGATCCCGCGACGGGGAGCGCCTGTGCCGCCCTTGTCGGTGCCATGGCATCGAAGCCCGAGTTTGGCGGGACGACCTATCGCCTTTCGATCGAGCAAGGTGTTTCGATGGGGCGCCGCAGCGAGATCGAAGCGGAGGCGCGTAAGAGCGGATCCGTCGTGACCTCTGTCAGCGTTAGTGGTGCCACGGCCTACATCGCCAGCGGCGAAATCGGCGTGCCGCCGTCCGGGCTGGTGTCTTAGACCGTCAAGTGTGCCCCCATGCGCGTAAACGGCAGGTATCGGAAACTTGAGAGTTCACCAAATGCTTGTGTCATCAGGAGATTGGAACCATGAGAACAATTAGCGTCATCAATACGAGTTCCACTCACCGCACGCAGGAGCGGAGTCTTCAGAGAACCCCTATGCAAATCATGGCGGTCGCCTTCGCGGCCTCCGCTCTTGCTTTTGGGATTATCGCCTTTGCTGCGGGGGGTCCCTCGCCCGATGTATCGACGGCACTTGCCGCGGCAGTCGCCGACTCCTCGCGCCCGGACTCTGACACCACACGGGATGCCGACCGAAAACCGGAACAAACTCTAGCCTTCAGCGGCATCAAACCGGGGGATAAGGTCGCCGACTATGTCGCCGACTCAGGCTATTTCACGCGTCTCTTCTCCAGCGTCGTCGGCTCCAAGGGTCACGTTTATGCGGTGGAGCCCACCGCCTTCTTCAAGTTCGAGCATTTCGTTAAGGCAGTCGCGGAGCTGCAGGGCTATGCCGTCACCCATCCAAATGTAACGGTTACGACTGCCGCGGCGCTCGAAGGACTGAAGTTCCCCGAGCAGCTCGACCTGTTCTGGATTTCCCGAAACTATCACGACCTGCATGACAAGTTCATGGGGCCGGTTGACACCGCCGCGTTTAACAAGGCGGTATACGAAGCGCTGAAGCCCGGTGGATTTTACGTAGTTCTCGATCATTCCGCCGCTCCGGGCGCTGCCGCCGATGTAACCGAGACTTTGCATCGTATCGAACCCTCGACGGTGCGCCGAGAGGTCGAAGCGGTTGGGTTCAAGTTCGACTCCGAGAGTTCGATTCTCGCCAATCCGGCGGACCCCCGCACGGACAAAGTGTTCGACCCGACGATTCGCGGACACTCGGACCAGTTCATCCTGAAGTTCCGCAAGCCTAAGTAATGAGGAGGCTGCATGGGTTCGCTTTCGCATTCCTTGTTGATCTTGATCGCTGGCGGAACGGCCTCCCTGATTCTGGCTGCGGGACCTGCGCGCGCTGCACCGTGCACGCAGACCGATCTGGTGGAGTTGGAGAAGATGACCTGGGTGGAAGTGAAGTGCGCGCTCGCGGCGGGCAAGACGACGGCGCTCATCTACACCGGCGGTGTCGAGGAACGAGGCCCTCAGAACGCGAACGGCGGCCATAACTTCATAGCGCATGCGGTGGTCGAGGCGATCGCGAGAAAACTCGGCAACGCTATCTTCCTGCCCGTGTTGCCCTACACTCCGAACGATGCGGAATCGATTCCCGGTACCATCGGGATCACGAATGAGCTGCTCGCTGCCATGCTCGAGCGCATCGCGGAGCAAGCGGCCCGCAACGGTTTCCGCAACATAATTCTGATGGGCGATCACGGTGGCGGCCAGCCGCAGGTCTACAAGGAGGTCGCCAAGAAGCTCGACGGCACGCTAAGCGGAGGAGCTCGTGTGTTCTACTGTGACCAGGTCTATAGGCCCGCCAACGATGCGTTCGATCAGTACCTGGCGCAGCACGGCTATCCACTCGGCCTCCACGGTTACCTTTTTGACACCTCGGAAATGTTGTATCTCGACAAGGACAACACATGGGTGCGCAGAGATCTGGTTTCCTCTGCAGTGGGAGATTCCGTCGTCGGTCACACCGCCGGGGATGGCAAGGCGCAGTTCGGGCCGCACAGTCCACAAAACGGAATCTTGGGTGACGCGCGCCGCTCAACGGCGGAGCTGGGGAAGATCGCATTCGACCTGAAGGTCGATTACGCGGTGAGGCAGATTCGCAGTCTCCTACCGACCTCATGATTCAACCCCCATCAGCAGGCAGCACGGCAGCGGCCGATATAGGCGGTCCTTCAGCCAGCCGTTTCAGGACGCGAGGCGCCGCGCTCCAGTACAGGGGCGCCCAAATTACCGGCGCGCCCCGAGAGCAGACACTCAAGAAGGCCGCGCGACAACCTTGGAATCGGTTCAGCCAGGATTGGGACTTTAATATGCGTAGAGCTCTGTGCGCGTTGTTGCTGGTACTGGGCTCGAATTTCGTGGCCTCCGCCTTCGCGGATGAGGGCATGTGGACCTTCGACAACTTTCCGAGTGCCAAGATGCGCGAAAAATACGGCTGGGCGCCCGACGCTCAGTGGCTCACGCACGTACGGTTGGCAAGCATCCGCCTCGCTCAGGGCTGCTCGGCGAGCCTCGTCTCACCCGATGGGCTCGTTATGACCAACCACCACTGCGTGCGCGAGTGCCTGAGCGATCTTGCGAATGCAAAACACGACTACATCGCGCACGGCTTTTACGCTCGCACGAGCGCGGAAGAAAAGAGATGCCCGGAACTTGAGGCCGATCAGTTGGTGCAAATCACTGATGTCACCAAGGACATGGACGCCGCCACGGCTGGAAGATCGGGCCGTGAATTCCACGATGCCGAGCGTATGGCAAAAGCCAGGATCGAGAGTACCTGTGGGACTGCAGCCGACGTGCGCTGTGAAGTCGTCACGCTCTACGAAGGCGGTAGCTACGATCTCTACAAATACGAGCGCTATCAGGATATCCGCATAGTCTTCGCGCCGGAGGAGATGGCGGCGTTCTTTGGCGGTGATCCGGACAACTTCACGTTTCCCCGCTACGACCTTGAATGCGCCTTTGTCAGGATCTATGCCAACGGCAAGCCTTTGCGTACCGACAATTACCTGAAATTTGCCACCAAAGGTGCCAAGCAAGGCGACATCGCGCTCGTCAGCGGCAACCCGGGCGGTACAGATCGTGGCGACACGCTCGCGGAACTGAAATTCCAGCGCGATGTGGCACAGCCGTTCATTTTAAATTTGTATTCCGAGCTGCGCGGGGTGCTGAACGAGTATGCCACCAAGGGCCCGGAGCAGGAGCGCACGTCGAGCACCCTGAAATTTGATATCGAAAACTCACTCAAGGCTTATAAAGGCCGCCAGCTTGCACTCGTCGAAGGCCCGCTCATGAGCGACAAGGCGCGCGCCGAGGATGATCTTCGCAGGAAGGTCGCTGCGGACAAGAAGCTCGCGGCCGCCACCAGTGAAGCGTGGGACGCCATCGCCGCGGCCCTGAAGCACCACCGCGATATCTATGTGCGCAACGCAGTCCTGGAGCGCTTCCCCACACGCCTGTCGCCCTTACTGGGGCGCGCGATCGAACTCAACCGTTACGCCGCCGAAATCGACAAACCGGACGGAAAGCGCCTCGAGGAATATACCGATGCAAACTTTCCGGCCTTGAAGCTCGAAATTACCTCCGCCGCGCCGATCCACCAGGATCTTGAGAAGACGGTGCTCGCATGGTGGCTGACCAAAGTGCGCGAAGATCTGGGCACGAGCGATGCGGACTTCAAAACACTCATGGGCAAAGAGAGCCCGGGTGAGATCGCAAGCAGCCTGGTCGACGGCACAAAGCTCACGAGCGCCGAGCTGCGCACCCAACTCCTGAAGGGCGGGAAGAAGGCAATCGATGCCTACCATGACCCGCTAATGGATTTCGCCAGGAGGCTCGATGTGCCGGCGCGCGCCGTTCGCGCCGACTACGAAGACTCGGTCAAGGCGGTTCTCACCAAGAATTCCGCGCTGCTCGCCAAAGCCCGGTTCGCGCTATATGGCAGGACCGCCTATCCCGATGCGACCTTCACGTTGCGGCTCACCTACGGTGAGGTGGCGGGTTACGAGGATGACGGACACCGGGTGAATCCGGTGACGAATTTCGCCGGTGCCTTCGCGCATGCCACGGGACGGAGTCCGTTTAAGCTGCCGGAGACCTGGCTCGCCGCGGAAAAGTCGATCGATCTGAACACGAACCTTAATTTTGTGTCGACAGATGACATCATCCCGGGCAACTCCGGCTCGCCGGTAATCGGACGCAACGGTGAAGCGATTGGGCTCGTGTTCGACCTGAACATCCAGGCACTGGGAGGCAACTTCGGCTACGACGGCTCCGTCAATCGTGCCGTGGAAGTTGATGTGACCGGCATCACCGAGGCCTTGAAGAAGATCTATCATGCTGAGCGGCTGGTGAAGGAACTCACTCCTTAGCTCCTGCGCTGCGCATGCTGTTAAGCGTCTGGTGTCCGGTCCAGGCTTCCTTCGTATCCCTCATCGATGTGGTTCACGCAGTCGGAGAACCAGGATAGTGGATGTTGATGCGGGGCAAGGTGCGACGTAACCCTCGAGCGTCTGAAGGGCGTAGAGCGGCGAAATGAAGTCGAGGAACTCTCGGATTCGCATAGGTCGGCGCGACACTACAAGTGAGGCCTCGTTTGCGCCGCCGGAATTCGCTGACTTTAGCCTTGTTGCCGCACGCTGACATGGAGTTGCACTGCTTTGCGCGCCAGCGTGACCAACAGGGCGCCGGCATCCCCTTCCAGGCGCATGGTTCCGTTGGTCTGAAGCTGGGGCGCCGCGGCGGTGTCGGCGGCGATTCGGTTCAACGTCTCGCGCGCCGCTTCCGCTTTAGCCCCGCTCGGTTTCCCCGCCAATACGTAGATCGCCGGCCCATACGCGACGCTCGCACAGGTGCGCAAGTGGCCAATGCTCTGACCTTCACAGCGTGGAACTGCGATCACGGTTTTCCGCCATCGACCGGCCCTGTACCCCACGCGAAAGATCATGGGCGATAGCCCCGACCGCGCGCACGCCCGCTTCAGCCCGTTTGGTCCAGACGCCGCCCCAGCCGAGCCTGATGTGGTTGTTATAGGCGCCCGACGGCGAGAACATTCGACCGGATGCGATGCTGATACTCTTCTCGAGCGCCATGAGGCGCAAACGGTCGCTGTCGACTCCGGCGGGTAGCCCAATCCACGCGCACATGCCTCCTAAGGGCCGTTGACTGAGGGTGCCGGGCGGAAAGCACTCGTCGACACAACGAAGCATTTGACCGAGGGTTGTCGCGAGGACGCGGCGTGCTCTGAGCAGCCCACGCTTGAAGCTGCCTTCGGATATGAAGCGGTTGACCACCATCTGCTGCAGCACTGGAGTCCCCAAGCTGACTGCATACTTAAGCTCCATGGCCCTTTTTGCAAAGCGACCGGGAACGATCCAACCGACCCTAAAGGCGGGCGCCACGGTCTTCGAGAAGGAGGAGCAAAAAAGGACCAGATCGCTTTGGTCGTAGCGCTTCAATGCGGGCAATGGCGACGCCCCGTAATAGAGATCGCCGTTGGCGCTATCCTCAATGATGGGCAGATCATGCCTGGCAGCAAGCTCGCATAACTGTTGCTTTGTCTCCTCGGAATAGACCAACCCGGTCGGATTGGCGCAATTGGGCATTACATAGCATGCTGCAATCTTGTGTTTTCGCAGCGCGTCCTCGAGCGTATCCAGATGCAATCCAGTCGGCGTGGTCGGAATCTCCACAGCCTTAAGGCCCATTAACTGCATGCTCTTGATCACACCGGGGTAACTAGGCGACTCGATCGCGACGGCATCGCCCGGCTTGCATACGCTCTGCAGAGCGATCCACAAGGCCTCCTGACATCCCGAGGTGACGATCGCATCGCCCGCTGAAACGGCAACGCCACGATCCATCATGAGGGTTGCGACCCGTTTCCTGAGAGACGGCAGCCCCATCGGATCAGCGTATTCAAATGCCTGAGTGCCGGCGGTCCTCAAGACTTGTCGGGTCAGCCGCGCAAGCGACTCACGAGGTAGGAGGCTGTTCTCAATCGACGCCACACCAAGGCGCAGTACGCGGCTGCCTTGATCGGCCTCGGCCAATAGTTCCGGCATCAGATCGCGGTATGTCTCTAGCCCCTTCGGCGCGAAGCGTAGTCGAGGCCTCGGTACCCGCGACAGCGATGCGTCGAATTTCACGTAGTAGCCAGAGCGCGGCCGCGCCTCGATCAAATCAAACACCTCGAGCTCCCTATACGCGGCGACGACGGTCGTCATGCTCAGCCGGCGCGACCGTGCAGTCATTCGCACCGACGGTAGCTTCTCACCATAACGCAGGCCTCCGGTTTCAATCATCCGTCGCATCTCGCCCGAAAGCGCAGCGAATTTGTTCACGAGTGGTAGTCCTCATCTGTACTGATAAATTATCGATATCTCTGTACCTGTACTCTATCTTTCCCTGACCTAAAATCAAGCTCGGTTGGCGTTGCGGTAATGGCGGTTCGGAGGATGTGATGGGCGAGGAGCGGCGATCCGGTATGGGAGCGGCAACGCTAGCGGTGCGCACTTATCTCGACGGTGCAAGAAAGAACCGCCCGTTGTCATCGTTGATCGTACGCGGCACGATCTACACCGCGCCGTCCGCGGAAGAGCACGCGCGCCTGTACCAGGGCGGTGCAAAGACCTTCTATCAGCGGTTTGGCCACCCGAGCGAAGAGGAGCTTGCAGAGAAAGTCGCAGCTCTCGAGAGCGCCGAATCCGCGATCGTATTCGCTAGCGGCATGGCGGCGATCAGCACCGCGCTTCTGGCTCACTTGCCCCCGGGGTCGCACGTGATCGCGGGGGAGCAGATTTTCGCCCAGACGGACGAAGTATTGCACTGGCTGTCTTCCGGCCGCGGCGTTGACGTCAGCTTTGTTGATACGCGTGATCTGCGAGCCATCGCTTCGGTGCTGCGCCCGAATACTCGATTGATCTATCTTGAGACGCCATGCAACCCGACGCTGAGGGTGTCCGACATCGCGGCCGTGTCCACCCTGGCGCGCGCGCGCGGCGTGATGGTGTTCGTGGACAGCACGTTCGCAACTCCAATGGGCCAGAAGCCGTTGTGCCTGGGAGCGTCGCTGGTCTTGCACTCCGCTACGAAGCTGCTTGGAGGCCATATGGATGTTATGGGCGGCGTCGTAGCCGGGGCCACTGACGTTTTGAAATCCATCGGTGAGATGAAGCGCCTTCTCGGCGGCGTTCTGGATCCGCAAGCATCGTGGCTGTTGCTGCGAGGGATCAAGACTCTGGCGGTCAGGAGTGAGCGGGTTTTCGCCTCGGCCCGGGCACTCGCCGAACTGTTGCAGCGCTCGCCTCTTGTCGAGTCTCTCTACTATCCGCTCCTACCCACTCATCCCGACTTTGAAGTCGCATCTCGCCAAATGTCGGGTGGCGGAGGCGTGATATCGTTTTCGCTGAAGGGCGGTTCCGTGCAAGCACGATGGCTGCTCAATTCCCTCCGACTCATTCAGATCGCCAGCAGTCTCGGCGGTGTAGAGACAGTTATAGAGTTGCCGTACGACCTGGATTGGTACGGTAAGGACCCTCATCTGGTGGGAGCGGTCAGCACGGGATTGATCCGACTTTCGGTCGGGCTGGAGGATATCGAGGACCTTGCCGCTGATCTTTCTCAAGCTCTCGAATGTGCGGGTAGTAACACAAGTGAAAGCCAGCTCCACGGGAATGTAACGGTACCTCTCTGAGTCGCGCGTCTGCTTTCGTGATTTCGACGACCGCAGTGGAATAGCCGCACTCATAAGGGGTCGAAGGCAGCCATTGCTTACGCCACTGAAGTATTCAAATCTGATCGACGGGTGTTAGCCGACTGCAGACATATCACAAGAGGTGAAGAGAAAATGACTAAACCTATTATCTTATCCATGTGTCTCGCAGCTTCCTCACTTTCGCTTGATGCGCGTGCCCAGGATGAGCGCAAGTATACTGAGGGCCCGGTCACTCTCGTGCAAGAAATAGGAGTTGAGTACGGGCATTTTGAAGAGTACATCGATTGGCTAAATTCGACATGGAAGCCGACCGTGGAAGCCACGAAGAAAGCTGGGATAATCATCGATTACAAGGTCTTCAGTTCCACTCCACCATCACCGGATCACCCCGATATAATTCTGTGGATCACTTATAAGAACATGGCGGCTTTGGATAGAGGCGTCGAGGAAGAAGAAGTGGCCAAGAAAGTAATCTGTAGCACCGAGTGTCAGAACAAGGCCAGGGTGGGCCGGAATGAATACAGAAAAGTTTTGCGCAGAGAATATATTCGTGAACTGATTTTAAAATGAAATTGCTATACGTATTCAATGTGCCATGCGAATAATTCAGTCGTGCGCTTGGGCGTGGTGCAGGGAAATTACCACTGGCATAAGCACGACTAAAGACGACGAGTTCGGTTGTTTGAGAAATTTGCAGCTGATCTACTAAAAGGTCTTCATTGAAAATCTGAGGTCAAAGCAATCTTCCGTCAAGACTTCCGGATGAGCGATTATCTCCCTTAGAGCCGCGGGCGGCGCTGCGCCACCGGCTCTGAAGATCGGTACCGGCGCGCCAACAAAACCCATGCGAGGGGCGATACAACTTTGTTGGCACCTGCAAGTGAGCGTCCTATCGACGGCCCCACGCATTTGCGTAGCGCCAGGGTTTAGAGTCTAACCCCGGGTGACGCTGCCCCATTTCCTGGACGGCTCGGCGCTAGGCCAGAAATTCGCTGCAGCCGATGATCGCGCGCTGCCCAAGAAGCGTGAGTAGAATCGCGCTCGCCGATTCGAAAAATCTCCGTAGACGAGATCGATTCAACCCAGCCGCGTAGTCCGGCGGCGTGCAACGCGCATTCTGATCCGACCCTGGCAACTATCGGTGTGCGCTGGTCACACGTGAACGTCACGAATTGGGGATAGGTCTTGAAGTCCATCACTGCTGTCTGACCCTGTACGAGCTCGCGGTCGGGGTACAGCTGCGAGCCAGCGGTATCAGGGTGTGTAATGGGTGAAGACAAAGTCGTTAGCTTTAGCAGGCTCGTGACAGGGAGCGCATGTTTCAAGCTTCGCCGCGTCAGCCGGATTCCCGTCTTTATCGAATTGAGCGTACCCCCAGCCGCGAGTCGCGGCGTACTTTTTTGAGTCCTTGACCATAAACTGGAGGTACCAAGCCGGTGGTGGCCCGGCAACGAAGGATTGGGGACCGCCAAAGACTTTGTCATTCTCCTCAGACGGGACGTATTTCCAAGCCAGCCGGGCAATGATTGCGCCGTCCGGGAATGGAAGCGTCCCGCCCCGATAGGCCTTCACCGCTAGATCGTTACCCAGAATGGCGCGGATATCGTTGAGTTGACCTGCTTCGTGGGCTACGGAGATCAGCTTCCAATCGCGATACCCTGTTGGAATGGTGATGCCGAAGATCGGAGCGACCTTCCTCGAGTTATCACTTGTACCAACCTGTGGTTGGCTCTCCTTGCCAGCCTGTGCCACGGATCTCGTGACGTACAAGATAGAAACGGCGAGAGCGGCGCAGATGCCGAAAGCGCACAGGCACTTAAGCGCGCGCGCGGTGGAATGAAGCATGGACGTTCTCCTGGAGAGTCGAGGAGGACCCTGGTGCAGGTTGCACACCGATTCTCATTTCACGGTCGAAACGGAACCATTCGGAGGACAACTCCCGATAGTGAGCCACATCCCGAGCGCTCAGGTGCGGCGGTGTAGGCCATATCCGGCTCCAACCGCCGCCCAAAGCCCCCGCCGATCAGGTGATTGCGCACGGTCACCTGACTTTTCGGGCCTTGGCTACCGCGGCGTGCACGCACTCCATCACCTGCGTGCCGATCCACGCTTCGGCTGACGCGAGAGTAAACCCCGCAAATCCAGATGAGCCAATTCGGCCTTTGGTACTAGGGACTGCCACGCATGGCCAGACAAGTCCATCTCTCGCGACACATTCACTCGGTTTTGACGCGGCGTCAATGCTGGAAGCGCCGTTCGCGCCTCCTCTCTGTGCGCCAACGCAGCCGACAGCCCTCAGCTAGGTACCTAAGCGGAACCCGTCGCCAAGGCTGGGCGGGAATACTTGAAAGCATCTTTCCAACAACGGAGATAGGTCGCCGGCAGTATGCCCAAGCAAGACATCTCCGCGGCCGACGCGTGCAAAACTATTTTGCAAATAGTGACTTCCCGGAGTTCCGGCCGATACCGCACTCGGATTGGATACGGCACTACACGCGCTCAGCTCCACCCGCGGGGTGACCGGAGAACCCAACATTTGTGCATCGCGGCGAGCATCGCACGCGTCTCAGCGCTTTACTCTCGGTAACAACATTTCCTGACATTGACCATCGTCAAGGCCGCGCCGCCGCTTGATGTTAGCGTTAGCCATCTACTAGCTTGCGCTGAGTGCGGCCAACAAGGCGCCAGGGAGGTCGCAACATCGCCCAGGCTCCGCTAGATACCGCCGATCAGACCTGTGTACTCCAAGGCCACGTCGTCCGACGTGCAATGAAACAGTAGTCAGAAGACAGAGTGAGGAGAGCCTGACGATGAGCGGCAAAAGCACACTGATCGTTGCTTATCACCGTCGCCGACATCAACCGATCGGCTGATTTCTATGAAAAGGTCTTCGGTGGTCGAGTTCTGAGCAGAGGCGATAGCAAGGGTGCGTCTGGGCATATTCAGATCGCGAATACGTGGCTCATTGTGAACGTCGGGGGCGGACCCACCCCGGACAAGCCAACGGTAACGCTGAGCGTCCTCGCCGATCCGTATAAAATCAGCAGCTTCATGAATATTCGCGTTGCGGACATTCAAGCGTGCTATGAGTTATCGAGAAGTCGGTGCGCGGAGTTCATCACAAAGCCGATCCCTAAGTACGGCGAGATTCGCTGCTACATCCGCGATCCTGACGGATATGTCATCTAGGTCGGACAGAGCACCGATCTTACGTACGGTTGACGCGCGGCCGGCACTGCATGTCGGATTAGATACACTCAGTGCGAGGTCTCCTAGTCTTTTTCGAAACTGTTCTTGGCTGTGGGCATCGTTATCTGAGTCGGTCATTCACGCTTTCAGCGTGGGGCGTTGGAGTCGTCAATGAGCAGCGTACAAATCGAGCAGAAGAGCTATGAGATGCCCCCGAGAGAGGGGATCAGCATCTCGCATTTTCTCACCGTCTCCGACATCCAGCGATCGGCGCGCTACTACGAAAAGGTATTCGGCGCTCGCATTCTGAGTCTAGGTGACGGCAACGCGCCTGGGTACCTTCAGCTTGCGAACATCTGGATGATTCTGAACGTTGGGGGCGGGCCGACCCCGGATAAGCCGACGGTAACGCTCAGCATTCCCGACCCGAATCATATCAACAGCTTTATGAATGTCCGCGTTGCGGATATTCAAGCTTGCTATGAACTATGGAAGAGTCGAGGGGCCGAGTTCATCACGGAGCCGATTCCCAAGTACGGCGAGATTCGCTGCTACATCCGCGATCCTGACGGATATATCATCGAGGTCGGACAGAGCACAGACGTCACATACGGTTAAACGCTGGCCGGGGATGGGATGCCGGATTTAAACACTTAGTGCTGGCCCTCCTGATCGTGTTCCCCCTTCTTTGAGGATCTCGACGATCTGCGACTCGGTGAAGGTCATTGGGGCCGTCGCGGGCAGCGGGGGAAGTGTCCGAGCAGGATGTCCAAGTAGCGGGTGCGGCAGTAGCGGAAGCGAAACCTGTCCCTCTTTAGAGGACGCCCGATCTATTGGGGCTGGAGCCCGAGTCCGTGCGTACACGCTGGACGGCTTCCCGTGCAGCCGCTTCGGGCGCGTATGTGGACCCTTCGCTATTTGCGGAAGCAGAACAGCTACTCTAGCTTTCTCGTCCCAGCTCTCGTCGCAACGCTTCCTCCCGGGCATCCTCGACCGCCAGCAGGACACTGTCTGCGTCAGCTGGAGTCTCGTCTCGCGCGAAGATACCCGCCAGCTTGCTATCAGCGGTCAGTTCACCTTGCTCGAACAGAGCCCACATCTCGCGCGCAAACTTCGATTCCAGAAGCTCCGGCGCGAAGCGGCCGAGCGTGCCGCGAACGTTGTTCACGTCCCGCTCGAGCATCGAGAATGCTCCGTTGTTGCCCGCCGCATTCACGGCCTGGGGCAGATCGATGATCACGGGTCGCTCGACCGCGTATGAGCCCGATGCTCAACATGCGAGCGCACCAGATAAACCGTCGCCTCCTTGCCGCTCTTGAGCGAGCGGATGACTTCGTCGATGACACCATCATCGATCAAGGGCCGCAGGGCGGCGGGTGTCTTCATGAATTCTTCAGGGCTCCTCGGGAACTGTTCGATCGCCAGGCGGTCTCAGTAACGACCCCGCGCGACCACATTAAGAAAGAGTGGGTAGAATCCCACCCACGGACGGTTGCGCGAGTGTTCACGCCCCGCCTGCCCCCGCACCCAAGCCCTTCGCCGGTGCGGGCAATATCTCCAGAAAGAGAATCGAAATAAACGCTAACTTATTGTTTTTAATGGTGCCCGGGAGAGGACTCGAACCTCCACGGTGTTACCCGCTAGTACCTGAAACTAGTGCGTCTACCAATTCCGCCACCCGGGCAGGTGAGGAAGGCCGCGCAATGTACGCACGGGGTCGGGGACTGTCAATTGACGGCCAGTAGGGGAAAGTTCGGCAGGCGCCGCAGCGGGGGGTCGAGCGCGAAGCCCCGGGGCGCTGCGCCCGCGGCCCGCAGATCCGCTGGCGCCGCCGCGCGCACCAAGGAGCGCACGCACGCCACGCCCGGCAAGAGCGTGTCCGGCGCGCACGTCAAACCCGGAGCCGTCGTTGAAGGTACCGTCAGCGCCAATCGCGCCGGTTACGGCTTCCTGCGCGTGGAGGGCTTCAAGGACAGTGTCTTCCTTCCGCCGCCGGAGATGCGCGGCGTCATGCACGGCGATCGGCTGCGCGTGAAGGTCTCGCGCGATGCCACCGAGCGCTGGTCGGGCACGGTGCAGGAGGTGGTCGGGCGTGGCGTGACCGCGTTCCTCGGCACGGTGGAGGTTCAGGGCCGCAGCGCCTGGGTGAACGCCGCGGACCGGCGGCTGCAGCTGCGCTGCGCGGTCGCCCCCGCCGACCTGAACGGTGCACGCGGCGGCGACTGGGTGATTGCGCGCATCACGCGCCACGCCGGCTCCGCCTCGCCGGCCCAGGCGGTGGTGGCGAAGCGTCTGGACCCGGACCGCCCGGTGGCGCTTGCCACCGAGTCTGCCATCGCGCGCTTTGACCTGCCGCACGAGTTCTCGGCCGCGGCGCTGCGCGAGGCGCACGCCTTTGGCTCGGAGGTGGATCCTGGCACGGCCGAGGCGCGCGTGGACCTGCGCGCCCTGCCGCTCGTCACCATCGATGGCGAGGATGCGCGGGACTTCGATGACGCGGTCTACGCGGAGCACCACCCGGCGGGCTTTCGCCTGATCGTTGCGATCGCGGATGTCAGCCACTACGTGCGCCCGGGCAGTGCCCTGGATGCCGGTGCGCAGGAACGTGCCACCTCGGTGTACTTCCCGACCCGCGTGCTGCCGATGCTGCCCACGGCGCTGTCGGATCACCTGTGTTCGCTGGCACCGCACGTGGATCGGCTGTGCCTGGTGGCCGACATGCTCGTCAGCAAGTCCGGTGCCCTGAAGGAGGCGAAGTTCTACCCGGCAGTGATGCGCTCGCAGATGCGCCTGACCTACGGCCTTGCGTACGAGGCGCTGTTCGAAGGCCGTCCCGCCGCGCGCGACAGGCTCGGGCCGCTGTACGACAAGCTCACCGTGCTGGTGGAGGTTTATCGCGCCTTGCACAAGGCGCGCAGCCGCCGCGGCGCGCTGGACTTCGACGCCCCCGAGGCGGAGTTCGTCATCGATGAGGCCGAGCGCGTGCGGGCCATCGAGATGCGCAGTCGCAACGAGGCGCATCGCCTCATAGAGGAGTGCATGATCCTCGCCAACGTGGCCACCGCCGAGGCACTCGAGCGGGCGCACATGCCGAGCCTGTACCGCGTGCACGGGCAGCCCGAGGACGAGAAGCTGGAGCGCCTCACCTCGACCCTCGGGGCGCTCGGCATCGAGGCGCGCATCCCCAAGACCGTCACCACGCGCGATCTGCAGGCGATCGCACGCCGCGTGCCGGATGCGGCCGAGCGCGCCTTCGTCGAGTCGTTGGTCGTGCGCGCGATGCCCCAGGCGGTTTACCAGCCGACCAACATCGGGCACTTCGGGCTCGCGCTCACGCACTACGCGCACTTCACCTCCCCGATCCGCCGCTACCCGGACCTCATCGTGCATCGCACCATCAAGACCCTGATCGGTGCCAAGGGCGGGGCGGCGGTGCGCTACGACGTGCCGGCCCTGGGCGCGCTCGGCGAGAGCACCTCGCGGCTGGAGAAGCGCGCGGACGAGGCCGACCGCTACGTGTCCAATTTCCTCAAGTGCACCTACCTGCGCGAGCGCATCGGGCAGACCTTCCAGGGGCTTATCACGACGGTGGTGGAGTTCGGCTGCTTCGTGCAGATCCTGGATGTGGCCGTCGACGGCCTGCTGCACATCGACAAGCTGCGCGACGATGACTACGTCATGGAGGACAACGGGCACGGCTGGCGCGGCAAGCGCAGCGGACGGCGGCTGCGGGCCGGGGGCCACGTGCGAGTCGTGGTGACCGCCGTCAACCCGATCGAGGGACTCATCGACCTGGCGCTGGCCGAAGAGGCCTAGGGCGGGCGGCGCTGGTGAAGGGCACGGAAACCATCTACGGCATGCACGCGGTGCGCGTCATGCTCGAGCGTGCTGCGCACCGGGTCGTGAGCGTACGCCTGGCGCAGCAGCGCGCGGATCCGCGGGCGCGCGCCATCGAGGACCTCGCCCGCCGCCATGCGCGCCCGCTGGAACGCGTCGATGCGCGGGCGCTGCAGCAGCTCTTAGGTGAGGTCGCCCACCAGGGCGTGGCCGCGGAGATCACCCGGCTTAGCCCCTGGAGCGAGGATGACCTGCTCGCCGCGCTCGCCGACGTGCGCGCACCGCTGCTGCTGGCGCTCGACGGCGTGCAGGATCCGCACAACCTCGGGGCGTGCCTGCGCACCGCGGATGCCTGCGGGGCGCTCGCGGTGATCGTGCCGCGTGATCGCGCCGCGCAACTCACCCCGAGCGCGCGCAAGGTGGCCGTCGGCGCCGCCGAGACCACGCCGGTCGTCACGGTCACGAACCTGGTGCGCACGCTGAAGCTGCTCAAGGACGCGGGCCTTTGGGTCGTGGGCGCGGATGCTGCCGCTGAGAAGGCGGCGCGCGAGGTCGATCTGAGAGGTCCGCTGGTGCTGGTGCTCGGCGCCGAGGGCTCAGGACTGCGCCACCTCACGCAGGCCAACTGCGATTTTCTGGTGCGGCTGCCGCAGCGCGGGGCGGTGGAGAGCCTCAACGTGTCGGTCGCGGCCGGCATGCTGCTCTACGAGTCGCTACGGCAGCGGGAGTGCCCATGAAGGCGGTGCTCGCCCGCGAGTTCGCAGCCCTCGAGAAGCTCACGCTCGAGGAAGTGCCCGCGCCGCAGGCCGGCCCCGGCCAGGTGCTGATCGCGACCCGCGCCTGCGGGGTCAACTTTCTTGATGGCCTGATCGTGCAGGGCAAATACCAGAGCAAGCCCCCGCTGCCATTCTCCCCGGGGGCGGAAGTGGCAGGCCTCATCAAGGCGGTGGGCACCGGGGTGGGGCTCGCCATCGGCATGCGGGTGCTGGCGATGGTGGGCCACGGTGGCTTTGCCGAGGAGGTCGTGACCGAGGCGTCGAACGTGATGCCGCTGCCGCCGCAGATGGACTTCACCACCGCCGCGTGCTTTCCGATCGTGTACGCGACCTCGCACCACGCGCTCATTGAGCGCGCGCAGCTCAAGAGCGGGGAGACGCTGCTGGTGCTCGGCGCCGCCGGGGGCGTCGGACTCACCGCGGTGGAGATCGGCAAGATCCTCGGGGCGCGCGTCATCGCGGCCGCCTCGAGCGAGGACAAGCTCGCCCTGTGCCGCGAGCACGGTGCCGATGCGTGCATCAACTATGCAAGCTCGGATCTGCGCGCGCGCGTGAAGGAACTCACCGCCGGCAAGGGTGTGGATGTCATCTACGACCCGGTCGGCGGCGCCTACGCGGAGCCCGCGGTGCGCAGTCTCGCCTTCCTCGGTCGCTACCTCGTGATCGGCTTTGCGAGCGGGGAGATTCCGAAAATCCCGCTCAACCTGCTGCTGCTGAAGCAGGCATCCGTCGTCGGGGTGTTCTGGGGCGCTTATGCCAAGGCGCGACCGGCGGAGAATGCCAGGAGCTTCGCCGAGCTCTTCGACTGGTACGCGCAGGGTCGCCTGCACCCGCACGTCTCGGCGACCTTTCCGCTCGAGCGTTTTTCTGAGGCGCTGGAGATGGTGATGAACCGCCGTGCCCAGGGCAAGGTCGCGCTGCTCGTGGCGTAGCACGGGCGCATCCCTTTTCGCATGACGGCCCCGGTTACCGTTGGCATTCACGGCGCGATTGCGGTCGCAGCGATCGACAATCCCCCCGTGAATGCCCTCTCGCACGGCGTGCGCGCCGCGCTCACCGCGGCGCTCGCGCGGACCGCCGCGGATACCTCCCTCCGGGCGCTCGTGATCATAGGCAGGGGGCGGCTCTTCTGCGCCGGCGCCGATGTGCGCGAGTTTGGCCGGCCGATGCAGCCGCCACACCTCGGTGAGGTCATCGAGGCCACCGAGGCGAGCGCGAAGCCGGTGATCGCGGCGCTGCACGGCAGCGCCCTGGGGGGTGGCCTGGAACTCGCGCTCGCGTGTCATTTCCGCATCGCGCTCGCCGGGACCCGCCTCGGCCTCCCGGAGGTGAAGCTCGGCATCATTCCCGGCGCCGGCGGCACCCAGCGCCTGCCGCGCCTGGTGAGTGCACGCACCGCGCTCACGATGATCGCCGAAGGCAAGGAGCTCGTGGCGGAGGAGGCGCTGAAGCTGGGACTCATCGATGAGTGTGCCGAAGGTGACCTCGAGCGCGCCGCGCTGGCCTTTGCCGAGCGCCTCGTGCAGCAGGGCCGGGCGTGCCGCCGCACCAGCGCCCTCGAGCCTGCGCCGGCCGAGCCCGGCGTGTTCGAGGAGTTCACCCGCACCCTGGGCAAGAAGCAGCGCGGGCAGCTTGCGCCCCTGGAGGCGGTGCAGGCGGTGCGGATGGCGTACGAGCTGCCGTTCGCCGAAGGTATCCGGCGCGAGCACGAGCGCTGCCTCGCGTTGCTTAAGGGGGCGCAGTCGCGCGCCCTGCGCCATGCGTTCGCCGCTGAGCGCGAGGTCGGCAAGATCCCCGGTCTCTCCCCGGACACGCCCGCCGGCGAGATCCGTGCGGCAGCGGTGGTGGGGGCGGGCACCATGGGGCGCGGCATCGCCATGTGTTTCGCGAACGCGGGGATCCCGGTGCACCTGCTGGGGCGCACGCCCCAGGCTGCCGCGCAGGCGCGGGCGGGGATCGAGTCCTTCTACGCCGCCGCCGTCGCGCGCGGTTCCGTCACGAGGGCCGAGGCCGAACAGCGGCTGGCGCTCATCCGCGCCGCAGCCAGCGAGGCGGACCTCGCCGCCGCGGACGTGGTGGTGGAGGCCATCAGCGAGGAGCTCGCCGCGAAGCAGCAGCTGTTCGCGCGCCTGGCGCGTGGCTGTCACCCGCAGGCGATCCTCGCCAGCAACACCTCGTTCCTGGATCTGACGCAGCTTGCGCAGGGCAGCGGCCGCGCCGGGCAGGTGGCGGGCATGCACTTCTTCAATCCCGCGCACGCGATGCGCCTGCTGGAGATCGTGCGCACGGGCGATACCACCCCCCAAGTCCTCGCCACTCTCATGAAACTCGGCCGGCGCCTGGGCAAGGTGCCGGTGCTGGTGGGCGCCGGCGAGGGTTTTGTCGCCAACCGCATGCTGTCACGGCGCTCGCGCGAGGCGCTGTTCATGCTGGAGGAGGGCGCCGAGCCTGAGCAGATCGACCGGGTGCTGGTCGAGTTCGGCTTTCCGCTCGGACCGCTCGCGGTCGCGGACCTGGGCGGCCTGGATGTCGTGCTCGCCACGCGCCAGGCGCGCTGGTCGCGGCTCACCCCGCGCGAGCACGCGGCGGACCTGCTCGAGCAGCTGAACGCCCTCGGCCGCTTCGGGCAAAAGAGCGGCGCGGGCTGGTACCGCTACGACGCGCAGCGCCGCGCGTTGCCGGACCCGCAGGTAAGCGCCCTCATCGCCCGGCACTCCGCCTCGCGCGGCATCACGCGGCGCGCCATTGCCGATGCGGAAATCCTCGAGCGCTGCCTTTATGCCATGATCAATGAGGGAGCACGCCTCATCGAGGAGGGCGTGGTACCGCGGGCACACGAAATCGATGTCATCTGGCTGCAGGGCTTGGGCTTCCCGGCCTACCGCGGCGGCCCGATGTTCCATGCCGATGAGATTGGCCTTAAGGTCATCCACGAACGCCTGCTGCACTACAGCGGGCAGGTGGGCGCGGAGTACTTCACGCCCGCGCCGCTGCTGGCGCGGCTGGCGCGCGCGGGTAAGGGTTTCTACGGCGGCTGAGCCGCCCGTCCCGGGGGAGGAGGCAGCGTGGATTTCGAATTCAGTCGGCGCAGTCGCGAGTACGGTGAGCGTCTGGCGGCCTTCATGGACGAGCACATCTACCCGAACGAGGAGCGCTTCTACGCGCAGCTGCAGGAGGGGGATCACTGGGAGGAGCCGGCGCTGCTGGAGGAACTGAAGGCGAAGGCGCGCGCCGCCGGGCTGTGGAACCTGTTCCTGCCCGACTCGCGCCACGGGGCGGGCCTGAGCAACCTCGATTACGCGCCGCTGTGCGAGATGATGGGGCGCGTACGCTGGTCGCCGGAGGTCTTCAACTGTTCCGCGCCCGACACCGGCAACATGGAGACCCTCGAGCGCTACGGCACGCCCGAGCAGAAGCAGCAGTGGCTGGAACCGCTCCTCGCCGGGACCATCCGCTCGGCCTTTGCCATGACCGAGCCGCGCGTGGCCTCCAGCGATGCCACCAACATCGAGAGCTCCATTCTTCGCGACGGGGACGCCTACGTCCTCAACGGGCGCAAGTGGTGGACCTCGGGCGCGGGCAGCCGCCATTGCCGGCTCTTCATCTTCATGGGCAAGACCGATGTGGAAGCGCCCCGGCACCGCCAGCAGTCGATGATCCTGGTGCCGCGCGACACCCCCGGGATCCGCATCCTGCGGCACCTGCCGGTATTCGGCTTCGACGATGCCCCGCACGGGCACATGGAGATTGACTTCAAGGACGTGCGCGTGCCGGCGCACAACATGCTGCTCGGGGAGGGCCGCGGCTTTGAGATCGCGCAGGGGCGCCTGGGCCCGGGGCGCATCCACCACGCCATGCGCCTCATCGGCGTGGCCGAGCGGGCGCTGGAGAAGATGTGCCGCCGGGTCAAGGTGCGCACCACCTTCGGCCGCCCGATCGCCGAGCAGTCCGTGACGCTCGAGCGCATCGCCGAGTCGCGCATCCGCATCGACCAGGCGCGCCTGCTGGTGTACCACGCCGCCTGGCTCATGGACACGGTGGGCAACAAGGCGGCGCGCGCGCAGATCGCGATGATCAAGATCGCGGCGGCCGATACCGCCTGCCAGGTGGTGGACTGGGCGATCCAGGCGCACGGTGCGGCCGGGTTGTGCGATGACTTCCACCTCGCCAACGCTTACGCGCACGCGCGCGCCATCCGCCTCGCCGACGGCCCCGACGAGGTGCACCGCAACCAGATCGGCCGGCTGGAACTGGAGAAGTATCCTTAGATGAGTGCGCAGGAGTTCGCCGGCACGATGCCGGTGACGCCGCAGCAGCGCTTCGACCTGGGCGCGCTCGAGCGCTTCCTCGCCGAGCGCATCCCCGGGCTGCAGCGGCCGCTCACGGTGCAGCAGTTCCGCGGCGGGCAGTCCAATCCCACCTTCCTGCTCAGCGCGGCCGACGGCGCGCAGTTCGTGCTGCGCAAGCAGCCCTCAGGCCCCCTGCTGCCTTCCGCGCACGCCGTCGACCGCGAGTTCCGCGTCATCGGCGCGCTGCACGCGGCGGGCTTTCCGGTTGCACGGCCGGTATGCCTGGGCGATGACCCGGGCATCCTCGGCACGCTCTTCTATGTCATGCAGTACGTCGAGGGCCGCAACTTCTGGGACCCGACCCTGCCGGGCCTGAGCCCCGGCGAGCGGGCCGCCCTCTACGCGGAGATGAACCGCGTGCTGGTGGCACTGCACGCGCTCGACTTCGCCGCCATCGGGCTGCAGGATTTCGGCAAGCCCGGCAACTACTTCGCACGCCAGATCGCGCGCTGGAGCAGGCAGTACCGCGCCTCTGAGACCGAGCCCATCGAGGCGATGGAGCAGCTGCTGGTGTGGCTGCCTGAGCACATCCCGGCCTCCGATGAGACAACGCTGGTGCACGGCGACTACCGACTCGACAACCTGATCTTCCACCCGAGCGAGCCGCGCATCCTCGCGGTCGTGGACTGGGAGCTCTCCACGCTCGGACATCCGCTGGCGGATTTTGCCTACCACGTGATGGTGTGGCGGGTGCCGGGGGGCGAGAACCGCGGGCTCGGCGGCGTCGACGTCGCCGCGCTCGGCATCCCGAGCGAGACGCAGTACCTCGAGTCCTATTGCCGGCGCACCGGGCGCGCCGGGGTTGCCCCGGACGTGTGGGAATTCTGCATGGCGTACAACCTGTTCCGCATCGCCTGCATCCGCCAGGGCATCCTGCGGCGCGTGCTCGATGGCACCGCGGCCAGCCGCCATGCGCGCGAGGCCGGGGCGCGCGCCCGCGAGACCGCGGAACTGGCCTGGACTCAGGTACAGGCGCACTTCGCGCCCTAGGCGGCCGCGGGTTGAGGCCGGGACGCGCGGCCCTTAAGCTTCGGTCCGCCCCCGCAGCGAAAGTTACGCATGCTCGGCATCCATGCTTACCCGGTGTTCGTGCTCACCGGGATCCTGCTCAACCTGACACCGGGGCAGGACACCATGTTCATCATCGGCCGCAGTCTCGCCAACGGCACGCGCGCGGGCGTGGCGGCGGCCTTCGGCATCTGCGTCGGCAGCATCGGGCACACGCTCCTGGCCGCGCTCGGCCTGTCGGCGATCCTCGCCGCCTTTCCCTTGGCTTTCACGCTCGTGAAGCTCGCAGGCGCGATCTACCTGGTGTACCTCGGCGCGCGGCTGCTGCTGACGAAGCACCCGCACGCGGACGCGCTGCTCCCGGGGCCGCCGGCCAGGAGGGCCGTGCGCTCCGCGTTCAGGCAGGGGATCCTGACCAACCTCCTCAACCCCAAGGTGGCGCTGTTCTTCCTCGCCCTGCTGCCGCAGTTCATCGATCCGGCCAGCGCCCGCAAGACGCTCGCCTTCGTGGCACTCGGGGCAACCTTCGTCACCACCGGGCTCATCTGGTGCCTGGTGCTGGCGGCAGCGGCGGGACGACTGCAGGCCTTCTTCCGCCGCAATCCCAGCGCCGGCGTGCTCCTCGACCGCATGGTGGGTGCGCTGTTCCTAGCCCTCGGCGCGCGCCTGGCGTGGACGCGCTGAGGCGCGGCGTGGCGCGGGCGCCTCAGCGGCGCAGCTGGGCGGCGCGCTCGGCGAAGCGCCAGCCCTGCGGGGTGCGCTCGAGGATGTCGCGGTAGACCACCGAGCCGACCCGCCCGCGGGGACCGACGCCCAGACCCTTGGAGACGGCGCGCACCGTGCCGTCGGCATCCTCGCTCACGATGATGTTGGTCGCGTGGTGTGCGAGCGGGTGCATCGCCCCCGGGCGGCTCCACTGCTCGCGGATGGCCTGCGCGCCGTGCACCACGCCGAGGCCGAAGTCGCGCATGTCGTACACCGCGGTCGCGGTGAAGAGCTCCCCGACACGCTCCCACTGGCGCTCATCGATGATGTGCCCGTAGAGCGCGAGCAGCTCGTGTATCGCCAGGAGGTCGGCCGTGTCCGGCATGGCGGGCCTTCAGGCCGCCGGCAGCACCACGGCCCGGCCGAGGAGCTGCCCGTGCGCAAGCTTCGCGTACGCTTCCGGCACCTGCGCGAAGCCGAAACTCTCCGTGTCGTTGCGCAGCCGTCCCTGCTCGGCCAGCGCCACCACCGCCTTGAGGTCCGCGATGGTACTGCCGGTGAAGGTGAACACTTCGCCATCCTTGGGCAGCAGGTGAAACCAGGGGTGCTCGAGCCTCCCCATGCCGGCGCCGATGAGTCCGTAGGCGCCGGTGCGGCGCACGGCGGCGAGCCCGGCGGCGATGGTGGCATCCACGCCGACGAAGTCGAGCACCGCGTGCGCACCGCGACCGCCGCTGAGGGACTGCAGGTCAGCGGGCGTACGCTCGCTCACACCGTTCAGGGTCTCGTGTGCCCCGAGCGTGCGCGCGTACTCCAGCCGCGCCGGGTTCAGGTCCACCGCGATCACGCGCGCCGGCGACAGCAGGCGCAGGAACTGCACGGCGAAGCTGCCCAGGCCGCCGGCGCCGATGACGACCACGCTGGAGCCGCTGGTCAGTCGCGGCAGCACGCGCTGCACCGCGTGCCAGGAGGTGGCGCCGGCATCGGCCAGCGGGCCGGCGTTGCGCGGGTCGAGGTTGCGCAGCGGGATCAGCGCGCGCGTGTTGCTCACCAGCAGGTACTGCGCCAGTCCCCCGTCGCGACCGTAGCCGCGGCCGGCGGTGCCGCTCTCACAGTTGTTGTCCAGTCCTTCGCGGCAGAACTCGCAGGTGCCGTCGGAGTGCGTGGCCACGAGCACCACCGGCTGCCCGGGGGAGAATCCGGCGACGCGGGCGCCGGTCTCCTCGACCCAGCCCCCGACCTCGTGCCCGAGCGTGAACGGCAGCTGCCACTCCGGAAACGGCGGCGGCGACGCGCCCGGCTCCATGAGTCCGACGTCCGAGTGGCACAGGCCGTTGCCGGCGACCTTGATCAGCACTTCCCCGGTAGCGGGGCGCGGCACGCGCACTTCCTGCAGCTGCGCCGGGCGTCCGTACTCGACCAGCCGCCACGCCATCATCATGTCCGGTCTCGCCATGGCGCCAGTATGCCTGCTTGGCGCCGCCGTCAGTGGACTCCCCCGGACCGGCGCTCAGCTGGACCTTAGGGACAGCGCGCCATCGGGTGTGCGAAATTGCACCCATGACACGCTGGCAGCACCGACCTCCCGGCTCCAACTGGGGCGAATTCGGCGCGGACGATCAGCGCGGACGCATGAACCTGCTGACCCCCGAGCGCCGCCTCGCCGGCGTGCGCGAGGTGCGCGAGGGGCGGGTGTTCTGCCTGAGCCTGCCGCTGGACTACCCGGGCGGGGTCGGGCTCTGGGACACGCGCTCGCCGCCCAAGCTCAGCGCGACGCGCTTCGCCAGCGGCGCGGCCGCCTATCCCTTTCACATGTCCGGTTACGCGCCGGGCGCGACCGATGTGGTGTGCGATGACGCGGTGACGCTATGCCTGCAGTACTCCACCCAGTGGGATGCGCTCGCGCATTGCGGCTCGGAGTTCGATGCCGACGGCGACGGGGTGCCCGAGGCGGTCTTCTATAACGGTTTCCGGGCCGGCGAGCACATCCTCGGGCCCGAAGATGCCGGCGGCCCCGGGGCGCGTGCGCTCGGGATCGAGAACCTGGCGCGCGCCGGGGTGCAGGGCCGGGGCGTCCTCATCGACCTGTACCGTGAGTTTGGCCGCACGCCGGCGAAGGTTGGGTACGAGGCGCTGGCGCGCCTGATGCAGGCGCAGCAGGTCGAGGTGGAGCCCGGGGACTTCGTGTGCCTATACACCGGCTTCGCCGACCTGGTGCTCGAGATGAAGAAGCAGCCCGACCACGGCGTGCTGCACCAGAGCTGCGCGGGCCTGGACGGCAGCGATGCGCGCCTGCAGCGCTGGATCGATGACAGCGGCCTCGTCGCCCTGTGTGCCGACAACGCGGCCGTTGAGTCGACGCACTTCGACGGCGGCACGCTCGGGCGCCGCGCGCTGCTGCCGCTGCACGAGCTGTGCCTGTTCAAGCTCGGGATCCATCTGGCGGAACTGTGGTACCTGCGCGAGCTGGCGCAGTGGCTCGCCGCGCACCACCGTAACCGCTTCCTGCTGACCGCCCCGCCGCTGGACCTGCCGGGCGCGGTGGGCTCGCCGGTGACCCCGCTCGCCACCGTCTGAGTTCGGCTGTCAGCCGAGCGCGTGCCGGGCGGCGAGGTAGCCGAAGGTCATTCCCGGCCCGAGCGTCGCGCCCGCCGCCGGATAGGAGTGCCCCATGACGGTTGCCGCCATGTTGCCGGCGGCATAGAGGCCGGGGATCGGCTCGCCCTGCGTGTCCAGCACCCGCGCATGCTCATCGGTGGCCAGGCCGCCGTTGGTGCCGATGTCGCCCGGGTAGATGGGCAGGGCATAGAACGGCGGCGTCTCGAGCGCGCGCAGCGTCGGGTTCGGCTTGACCCGCGGGTCCCCGTAGTAGCGATCGTAGGCGCTCTCGCCGCGCCTGAAATCCGGGTCGCTGCCGGCGCGCGCGTGCTCGTTGAAGCGCGCGATCGTGGCCCGCAGGCGCTCGGCGGGCAGCTGCGTGCGGCGCGCCAGCTCGTCCCAGCTGTTCGCGCGCACCAGCACCGCGCGCACGGCCGCCGGCTGCAGCCAGTCCGGCAGGTCCGGGATCACAGGCCCCAGCGGGTAGCTGCGGCGCCAGGTGGCATCGAAGAGCATGAGCGAGGGGATGGTGCGGGTCTCCGGGGAGTCGTGGCTGAGCATCTCCTGGCCGGCGATGTGGTAGGAGGCGGCCTCGTTCATGTAACGCTCGCCCCGGGAGTTGACGATGATGGCCCCGGGCAGGGCGCGCTCGAAGGCCATGAGGCGGGCGCGCTCCTCGCCCGGCAGGCTCATCGAGGTACCCCACCACGCGGAGTCCATGTTGAGCATCGCCGCGCCGAGGCGCGTGGCGGCGAGGATGCCGTCGCCGGTGTTGTTCACCTGCGAGCCGCTCCAGCGCGGCTCGGGTGACTTGGGCAGGTACTCGCGGCGCATCGCGGCGTTGCGCTCAAAACCGCCGGCCGCCAGCAGCACGCCCCGTGCTGCGCCCACCCGCAGCCGCCGGCCCTCGCGCTCGATGACGGCGCCGGTGACGCGGCCGTCCTCGCGCAGCAGCTCGATGAGCGGGGCGCGCAGCCACAGCGCGCCGCCCACCCGGTCGAGGGACAGTTTCAGCCGCCCGAGCAGCGCGTTGCCGAGCGTCAGGCGTCGATCCCGGCGCGAGTGCCAGCGCTGCGGGAAGTCGAGCAGGTAGTTGCCGAAGATCGACAGCGCCACCTGCCACCAGCCGGGAGTGCGGAACAGCAGCGCGCCGGTCTCCTCGAGCGTCCAGCTGACACGGCCGAGGAACTGCACCGCCGGGTGCGGCGGCCGCAGCTGCTCGAAATCGGCGCCGAGGTCGCTCGCGTGCAGCGGCAGCGCCTCGAGCGAGCGCCAGCCGGGTTTGCCGCCCGGCATTTCCGGGTGGTAGTCCGCGTACGGATGGGCACGCAGGCGCACCGCGGTGTGCGCAGTAAGCCAGGCCACCATCTCGCGCCCGCCGCGTACGAAGGCCCAGATGCGCGCATCGGGGACGTTGGCGTCCGAGAGCGCGCGCACGTACTGGAAGGCCTCCTCGGGCGTGTCGGGGTGGCCGCCGTCGAGGGCGAGCTGGGTCGCGGGAATCCAGATGACGCCGCCGGAGGTCGCCGAGGTGCCCCCGAAGAGCTCACTCTTCTCCACCACCAGCGTGCGCGCGCCGTGCGTGGCGGCCACGACCGCGGCGGTCAGCGCGGCGGCGCCGGAGCCCACGACCAGGATGTCGGTCTGGACGTCCCAGGGTGCGGCGTCGGGCAAGTGCGGGGCTCCGGCGCTCAGGGTGTGGAGAGTGGCAGCGCCGCGGTCGCCGGGCGCGCTCTTGGGGAGGGCGCGGCCACGCGCTGGTAGAGCGTCGTGCGCTGGTACAGTGGGCGGCCGAGGCTGGCCGCGAGCGCTGCCATGCGCGGGGCATCGAACTCCTGGCCGTTCACCCCGCCCGCGGCCCGCGTGATGGATTCGTTCATGAGCGTGCCGCCCAGATCGTTGGCTCCGCCACCGAGGCTCAGGGCCGCCGCATCCGCCCCCATCTTCACCCAGGAAGTCTGGATGTTGACGATGTGCGGGTGCAGGGTGAGACGGGCCACGGCGTGCATGAGCAGCGCCTCGCGCAGGGTGGGACCGGAGCGCGCCAGCCCACGGCGCCACAGCGGCGCCTCCATGTGCACGAAGGGCAGGGGCACGAACTCGGTGAAGCCGCCGCTCACGCGCTGCAGCTGGCGGATGGCGAGCAGGTGCCGCGCCCAGTGCAGCGGCTCATCCACGTGCCCGAACATGATGGTGGCGGTGCTGCGCAGGCCCGTGGCGTGCGCCGCGCGCATGACGGCGAGCCACTCCCCGGTGGTCAGCTTGTCCGGGCAGATCACCCGGCGCACCTCGTCGTCCAGGATCTCCGCGGCCGTGCCCGGCAGCGTGGCGAGGCCCGCGGCGCGCAGTTCGCCGAGGTAGCGTTGCAGGGACAGCCCGAGGGTACGCGCGCCGTGGGTGACCTCGAGCGGCGAAAAGGCGTGCACGTGCATCTCGGGCACCGCGTCCTTCACGGCCGCCACTATTTCAAGGTAGGTGTTGCCGGTGTACTCGGGGTGTATGCCACCCTGCAGGCACACCTCAGTGGCGCCCGCGGCGTGCGCTTCGCGCGTGCGCCGCGCGATCTCCCCAAGATCGAGCCGGTACGCCGCGCCGCGCAGCGACCTGGCACTCGTGCCCTTGGAGAAGGCGCAGAAGCCGCAGTGATAGAGGCAGATGTTGGTGTAGTTGATGTTGCGGTTGACGACGTAGGAGATCTCTTCCCCCACCGTCAGCCGGCGCAGTCCGTCGGCCGCGCGCAGCACCGCCTGCAGGTCCGCACCGTGTGCACCGAAGAGCGTCGTGATCTCAGGCTCGCTCAAGTCGGCGCCGCGCTGCGCGCGGGTGAGGACCGCCGCGACGGGTCGGGTGATGCGCTCGCGGCGCCGGCGCGTGGCGGCGAGCTCGCGCGCCAGCGATGGCGGTACCGCGGTGCCCGCGCCGGCGTACCAGCCATCGGTGCGGGCGCGCCCGAGGGCGTCCGCGCGCCGCGCGACCGCGGCGCGCAACCCCGGGTCAACCCACGCCTGCGCGTGCCTGACAAACGGCGGCGTGAGCGCGAGGCGCTCGGTGAGGTGGCGCCCCGCGGCACGCGTGTCTTGCTCGAGCGCCTGCAGCTGCGGCCAGGGTGCCTCCGGATTCACGTGGTCCGGGGTGACCGGGGAGACCCCGCCCCAGTCATTCACCCCGGCGCGCACCAGCGCGGTGAGCTCCCCGGGCTGCAGGTTCGGCGGCGCCTGCAGCGACATGCCGGCGCCGAAGATCACCCGGGTGACCGCGAGCGTCCACAGCTGTTCCTGAAGCGACGGCTCGGGCGAGTGCGCCATGCGCGTGCCGGCCTTGGCGCGGAAATTCTGAATGATGATTTCCTGCAGGTGCCCGTGATGCGCGTGCAGGGCGCGCAGCGCCAGCAGTGACTCGAGCCGCTCGCGCCGCGTCTCGCCGATGCCGATGAGGAGTCCGGTGGTGAAGGGCACCGCGAGCGCGCCGGCCGCGGCGAGGGTGGCGAGGCGAGGCTGCGGCAGCTTGTCGGGTGAGCCGAAGTGTGGCCCGCCGCGCAGCGCCAGCCGCTCGCTGGCGCTCTCGAGCATCAGGCCCATCGACACGGACACCGGGCGCAGCCGGGTGAGATCCTCGGCCGTCATCACGCCCGGATTCAGGTGCGGCAGCAGGCCGGTGTGCGCGTGCACCGCGCGCGCGCAGTGCTCCAGATATTCGATGGTGCTCCTGAAGCCGAGGGTCTCGAGCGCGCGCCGCGCGAGGGCGTAGCGCAGCTCCGGCTTGTCGCCGAGGGTGAAGAGCGCCTCCTTGCAGCCGGCGGCGGCACCGTCGCTCGCAATCTTCAATACTGCCTCGACGCTCAGGTACGGCTCTCGCAGCGCCCGCGGCGGCTGTGCGAAGGTGCAGTAGTGGCACACGTCGCGGCACAGCTGCGTCAGCGGGATGAACACCTTGCGCGAGTACGTGACCACCGGCCCGAAGCCGCTGAGCGTGAGCTCCTCGGCGGCCGGCAGCAGCGCGGCGAGCGGCGCGTGCTCCAGGGCGAGCGCGGCCTCGTCCTCGGGCGGGGTGCCCGCGCGGGCGGCGGCGAGGATCTCCGTTAGTGCAGGCACCGCGTTCAAGTGTGCGCGTCTCCCGATGGGTTCTCGCTATGATACGCGTGCCGGCGGGGCAGTTGGTCTGCCGCGGCGCCGGCGGGGACGCTTAGTCCAAACGGTGGAGCAAGACGATGAAGCCAGAAGTGGTCCGCAATGTGCTCGAGTCCTACGTGCGCGCCTGGGCGAGCGGCGACAAGGCCCTGGTCCTGTCGCTGTTCGCGCCCGACTGCGAGTGGTCCGATCCGGTCGGCACGCCGCCGTTTCGGGGCCACGAAGGTGTGGCGCGCTTCTGGGACTTCGCGCACCAGGACCCCACGCGGCTCATGACCCCGAAGGTGCATCGCATTATCGTGTGCGCCAATGAGGGCATCCTCAACTTCACCATGCAGGTGCGGCTGCCGCACCTGAACCAGGGACTCGACCTGAACATTACCGACCGTTTCGTGCTCAACGAGGCGGGGAAGATTTCCGTGGCGCAGGCCTACTGGGATGCGACCTGCGTGTCGGTGCCGGAAGGCATGCAGCTGTTCGCGCCCAACATCGAGGACGCCTACCAGAAGTAGCCGCGCCGTGGACTACGCCCTGGCACACGTCGATTTCGCCCGCGACGAGCTGCCGGACCTGGAGGCACAGCTCGCCGCGCTGATCGAGACGGGCCAGCGGGTGGTGCCGGTGCGCTACTTGGCGGGCACGGCGTGGCTGATCCTGCGCCACGAGGACGTGGCCCGCGCCTTCCGGGACCCACAGCAGTTCCCGGCCGCCGCGGCCAACCTGCGCTACTCGCTGCCGGTGCAGGGGCGCACGCTTTTGTGCATGGAGGGCGAGGAGCACCGCATCCACCGCGCCCTCGTCGCCGGGGCGTTTCAGCCGCAGGCGATGCAGGAGTATGCCGGGCGGCTGCTCGTGCCCCTGGCCAACGAGCTGATCGATTCCTTCGGGGCGCGGCGCGAACTGGATCTGGTCGCCGAGTACTGCCATCGCTACCCGCTGCGCGTCATCGCACGGCTGCTGGGGATCCCGGCGGCCAACGAGGAGCAGCTGTTCGCCTGGGTGCGCGGCCTGTTCGACTACCCGTTTCACCCCGAGGCCGCACTCAGGGCGTGCGCGGAGGTGAACGCTTTCCTGCTGCCACTCGTCCAGGCGCGGCGCGCCGTGCCGCGTGCGGACCTCATCTCGCGCCTCGCGGTGGCCGAGGTCGAGGGGCATCGCTTGAGCGATGAGGACATCCTCGGGTTCGTGAAGCTGCTGTTCCCGGCCGGCGCGGACACCACCTACCTCACGCTCGGCAGCATGATGAACGCGGTGCTGGGCGATGCCGAGCTCCAGGCGCGCCTGCGCGCCGACGCGTCCCTGATTGCGCCCGCCGTCGAGGAAACCGTGCGCCTCTTCGGGGCGGTGGCCCTGTTGCCACGCTACACCGAGACCGGCGCGCGCATCGGCGAGGTGCAGATTCCGCCGCACTCCTGGGTGCTCTTCGGCGTGCGCTCCGCGGGACGCGACGCGGCGCAGTACCCGCAGCCGCAGCGCTTCGAGCTCACGCGCCGCGCGCAGCGCCTCGTGAGCTTCGGCGGCATGCCGCACTTTTGTCTCGGCGTGCACCTGGCGCGCGCGGAGCTGACGACGTCCCTGGAGCTTCTGCTGCGGCGCCTGCCCGGGCTGCGGCTCGCGCACGGGCCGGTACCGGCAAGCTCGGCGGTGCTGCGCGGCGTGCGCCGCCTGCCGGTCGCCTTCGATAACCTGCTGGCGGCCTAGCCGAGGAAGGCGTAGCGCGCCTCGGCGCGCGCGCGCAGCACGCCGACATCGGCGGGCTCATCGACGTCGAAGGCGAGCCCGGGCCGTTGCACGCGCGCCGGCTCCATCCCGAGCCTGCGTGCCTCCGCCACGTGCTGCGCGAAGCTGCCGGGCCCGAAATGAAACGTGAGGCGCGCCGGCAGCGTAAGGCACGCCGCGTTGGTGCCCAGACCGGTGTGATCCGGCGCGAGCGCCACCCCGTGCCGCTGTCCGGCCAGCACCAGGGCGGTGAGGTCGTCGGGCGTGAGCTGCGGCAGGTCCGCGGACACGATGGCGATGCGCGTTGCGCCGCGGCCCTCGAGCACGGCAAGCGCGGCGCTGAGGGATGCATTCATGTCCGCGCCCGCATCGGTGAGCAGCGCGACGTCGGGCGGCAGGCGGTCAGGATCGGGGCTCATCACGGCCACCTCATCGATCTGCGCACAGGCGCGCAGGGAGTCGAGCACGTGCTCGAGCATGACCCGCACCAGCGTGGCACGCGCCGCCTCGGGCAGCGCCAGCGCCAGGCGCTGCTTGCCCGCGCTGCGCGCCTTCACCGGTACCAGCGCCCAGCAGCTCATGCCCGCGCCGCCGCCCGCGGCCGCAGTTCGCGCGCAAACGCGAGCACCTCGCGCGCCAGGCGCTCGCGATCCGCGAGCGTGACCATCACGCTGTCGGTCAAGCGCAGCGCGCAGCTGAACTGTCCGCGCAGCGCCGCATCGGTGGCATCCAGCACGAACCCGTCGAGGAGGTCCCCGTAGTGCTCCGCGATCGCGGCTGCAGACAGGGGCACGTCGAGTTCCGCCATGATCTTCGCCGTGGGTCCCTTCACCGCGCGACCGCCGACGAGGGGCGTCACCGCGATCACCGGCGCCGCTGACTGCCGCAGGGCTTGAACGATCCCGGGGACGGCGAGTATCGGGTCGACGCTCAGGTAGGGATTCGAGGGGCACACGATGATCGCCTCCAGCGAAGGATCGGCGAGGGCGGCGCGCGCGGCCGGCGCCGGCTGCGCGCGCGCGGCGCCCTCGAAGCGCAGCGCCGTCACCTGCGGCTCGCAGCGGCGGCGCACGAAGTAGTCCTGGAAGTCGAGCTCGCCGTGCACGGTGCCCACCCGGGTGCGCACCGGGTCGTCCGTCATCGGCACGATGGCGGCCTCGATCCCGAAGCGCCGCGCGACGTCGGCGACGATCGCGCTCAGGGTCTCCCCGCCCTTGAGGCGCCGCGTGCGCTCCAGGTGCAGCGCCAGATCCTTGTCACCGAGCCGGAACCAGGTTTCACCGCCGAGGGCCGCGAGCGCCTCCATGAACGCCCAGCTCTCGTCGCAGCGGCCCCAGCCGAGTTGCGTGTTGGCAAGGCCCGCCAGCGTATAGAGCGTGGTGTCGATGTCCGGGCAGATCCGCAGCCCCAGGTGATCAAAGTCGTCGCCGGTGTTGACGATCACCGTCAGCGTGCCAGGTGGCAGCACGCGGTAGAGCCCGAGTGACAGCTTGGCGCCGCCGATGCCGCCGGACAGTGCCACGATGCGCGGGGCGCTCACGGGAACAGATCCTCTTCGGGCGAACGCAGCAGGGTGCGGGCGGGAGTCGCCGCGGCAGGCAGCGGGCAGCCGCGGATGAGCACCGCCGGCAAGCCCTCTGCGGCCTCGCCCATGACGAGCCCGGCCGCGGCGGCGAGCGCATCCGCGAGCGCCACCTCCGTCACCTCGAGCGGCCGGCCCGCCCGGTCACCCTCACCGCGCCGGTTCCAGAGCGAGGTCACGCCGGCCGCGCCGAGTGCGACATTCACGACGCCCTTGCGCCAGGCGCGCCCGAAGCTGTCACTGACGATGACGCCCGGGGCGTGCTCGTGCGTGAGCGCGGCCCGCAGCGCCGCGGCCGAGGCGTCCGGGTCGCGCGGCAGCAGCAGTACGCGCGCGCCGGCCGCGCCGTCGCCCACGTTCGAGCGGTCGATGCCCGCATTCGCCATCACGAACCCGAGCCGGTGACGCACGATGAGGACATCGCGCCGCGCGCGCAGCACCTTCACCGACTCCGACAGCACGAGTTCCACCAGGCGCGCGTCCTTGCCCGTGATGGCAGCGAGTTCCTGCGCGCGTGCACCCGGGGTCACGGCTGCGAGGTCGACGAAGCGCCCCTCCGCCTTGGAGACGATCTTCTGCGCCACGACCAGGACGTCCCCGGCCCGCAGCACGAGACCGGCCGTGCTCAGCGCCCGCGCGAGCAGCGCGGCGAGGTCGGTTCCGGGCAGGACCTCCGGGATGCCGGGCAGCGGCAGCAGCGACAGCGAGGCGAGCGTCATTTGGCGTGCGGTTCCCTCAGGGCTCCCGTAATGGCCACGCCGGCACCGTCCACCGCGTAGGTCTTGTTGATAAAGATGAGTACCGAGGTGAGCGCCTCGGCCGCGGCGGAATTCGCCAGCGCGCCGCCATGCAGGCCCCGCAGGCCCGCCGCGCGCGCGAGCTGCACGCCGCGCTCGCGCGCTACCGGGTCATCGCCGAACACCAGCACGTCGCAGGCGACGGCCGCGTCGGTGGCGAGCTTGTGCGCGGCGACATTGTGGAACGCGGAGACCACCGACACGTCGGCGCCGAGGAGCTGCTGTGCGCGCTGGGCCGCGGAGCCCTCCGCGGGTAGCTGCACGCGCATGACCTTGGGGGGCATGAGGGGGACCGTGGTGTCGATGAGCACCTTGCCGGCGGCCGCCGGCGCGGATCTCGACCAGCGTCCCCGCCTGCGCGGCATACGGGACGGTGACCACCAGCAGCTGCGCGGCTTGGGCGGCCTCGAGATTGGAGCCCGAGGCGACCGGCCGCCCGACTTCAGCGGCGAGGGCGCGCGCCGCCTCCTTCGCGCGCGCCGCATCGCGCGAGCCGATCATGACGCTGAGTCCGGACCTCGCCCAGCGGCGAGCGAGCGCCGCGCCGAGCTTGCCGGTGCCCCCGATCACGCCGATGAGCGGCTCTGCTGCCATGTGCTTGGAACTCGTGGTGGTGGTCGCCGCATAAGTCTACCAAGGCAGCCCACCGCCCGAACGGACGACGAGGCGTGGCAGTGATCGTGGCAGACTGCCGGCCTGGGCGTTGCTCAGGGTTGCCGTGATGACACAGGTCGCGATTGGTCTCTACGGCCTGCAGGGCTGGTTCGGCGGCGACTTTGCGCCGGTGACCGGTCTGGTGCGCACCGCGGAAGAGGCGGGCGTCGACCTGGTCAGCATCACCGATCACGTGGTGATGGGGGAGAACGTCCAGAACTATCCCTACGGACGCTTCCCCGCACCGCTGGATTTTCCCTGGTTCGAGCCCTTGATCGTACTCGCAGCTCTGGCCGGTGTGACGCAGCGGATCCGGCTGTCCACCGGGGTGGTGATTGCGCCGCTGCGCCCGGCGGTGCTCCTGGCAAAGCAGCTCGCCACGCTCGATGTCATGTCGCACGGGCGCGTCAGCATCGGGCTGGGCGTCGGCTGGCAGAAGGAGGAGTACGACGCCTGCGGCATCCCCTGGGAGGGACGCTTCACGCGCCTGCTGGAGCAGGTGCGCGTCTGTCGCCTGCTGTGGCGCGAGGCGCCGGCCGCCTTTCACGGTGACAGCGTGAACTTTGAGAAGATCTACTCCTACCCGCGTCCGGTGCAGCCGGACGGCATCCCGATCTGGCTGGGACTGGCGCCAAGTGAACGCAACATCGCACGCATGGCGGAAGTGTCCGACGGTTGGATCCCGATGGAACAGGATCCGGTGAAGCTGGCGCCCGTCATCACCCGCCTGCGCGCCGCGGTCGCTGAGCGCGGGCGCGATCCGCAGGCGTTCACGGTGCGGGTCGTGCCGCGTTTCGCGTTCGCCGCAGACGGCACGCCGGACCTGGAGGCCACGCTCGCCGGCGTGCCGGAGCTGGTGCGGGCGGGTGCCTCGATGGTGGAGCTGTTTCCTGGCGCCTTCTGCCGCGGGCCCGAGGACTTCGCGGCCTTCTGCGCGCGCGTCGTGGCGCTCAAAGACCCCTGAGGAATTCAAGGAGCGCCGCGTTCACCGCCTGCGGCTTTTCCTGCTGTACAAAATGACCCGCGCCCGGAACCAGCACCACGCCCCTGAGGTCCGGCACGCGCCGGCGCATGATCTCGAGCGCGTTTGCCGGGATCATTTGCAGCACCACGTCCGCGGCGCCGGCGATGAACAGCGCCGGCTGCGTGATGTTGGCATCCGCGTAGCGCGCGCCGAGTTCCCAGTTGCGGTCCGCCATGCGGTAGGAGTTGAGGCCGCCGATGAAGTTGCGCGCCGCCGGAGCGCGGGTGTACTCGCGCAGGTAGTATTCGAACTCCTCCTCGGTCAGCCAGCTCCACGGCAGCGGTGGTGCGGGCGCGAGCACGTCGAGGTAGCCGGTGCCGGCGGAAGGGTATTTCGACCAGTCCAGCAGGCGCCCCTCGGCGCTCAGGGCGTGCATCAGCCGCTGCAGAAACTCGCGCGGCGCGGCGCCGAGTTCGCGCTCCGCCGGCCCGATCTGCTGGAAATAGTGCATGTGAAAGAAGTGCTGCCGGGCGAGGGCAGCGAAGGCCTGCGAGGGGCGCACGCCGGGCACGGCGAACGCGCCCGGGCGGGCCGCCTCGGCCGCGGTGGGGCTGGAGCCCGCGCCGCCGCGCCCGGCGAGATCAAAGTCGTACGGGCAGCTCATGATCACGACCGCCGCCACGCGCTGCGGATGGCGCACCGCGAGGTTGCACACCTGCTGGGCGCCAAAATCGTGACCGACGAACACCGCGCGCGGCTCCCCGAGGGCATCGAGCAGGCCGAGCATGTCCTGCATCATGTAGTCCGCGTCGTACACGGCCGGTTCGGCCGGCCGGTCGCTGCCGCCGTAGCCGCGCTGATCGGGCGCGAGCGCGCACCAGCCGGCGGCGGCGACCGCGGGCAGCTGATGCCGGAAGCTGTACCACAGCCCGGGAAAGCCATGGCAGAAGATCACCGGGACGCCGCTGCCCTGGGAGGCCACGTGCAGCGTCAAGCCGTTGGTTTCGATCTGCCGGTGGGTCAGCGAACTCATCGACACATGATGCGCATCCCGCGCCGGAGCCGCCATGCCTCAGACTGACGAGTTGCCCGTGATCGCGCTGTGCTGGGGCACGGCGATCGGCACGCCGCTTGAGCCGCTGATCGAGGCGGCCGCGGGCGCCGGGCTCGGAGCCATCACGCTCACCGCCGGCATGTATGAGGCGAGCCGCGCCGCCGGCCGCAGCGACGCGCAGCTGCGGCGGCTTCTCAGCGAGGCGGGGGTGAAGGTGCACGCCATCGACCCGCTCATCAGCGTGCTGCCCGGCACGCCGCGGCCTGCGGATGTGCCGCCGGAGAACCGTGCGTATTTTGAATTCACCGAGGAGCGCTGCTACGCGGCCGCCGAGGCACTCGAGGCGGAAACGATCAACCTCGCGCACTTCGGCGGCGGTGAGGTGCGTGAAGCGGAGTTCGTGGAGTGCCTCATTCCCGTCGCCCGGCGGGCGCGGGCCCACGGCGTGCGCCTGACCCTCGAGTTCCTGCCCGAGAGTGCCATCCCGGATCTTGCGACCGCGCAGCGCATCGTGGCGGGGGTGGACGCCCCGTCGCTGCGCCTGATGCTCGATACCTGGCACCTCGCGCGCAGCGGCGGCACGCTCGCGCAACTGGCCGCGATACCGAAGGGCCTAATCGGCGGCGTGCAGATCAGCGACCGGCGCGAGCCGCCACCGGGCACCACCTACGCGCCCATGGGAGGGCGCCTGCTGCCCGGGGAGGGGGAGCTGGCGCTCGTGCCGCTCCTGCGGACGCTCCTCACCCGTGAACCTGAGCTCACCGTTGGGGTTGAGGTGTTCAGCGATGAGCTCAGGAGCCTGCCGGCGGGCGAGATCGCTGCCCGGGTGGCGGCCAGTACCCGCGCGGTGCTGCGCCAGGCGCTGGCCGTTTAGGCCCAACCCCTTGAACGGCAAGCACGGCGGGCGAAGCTCACGTTGCAGCGGGCGGGCGCTTTGAGTATGCTTCGCGCCCCTTTTTACCCAAAGGGGCGCGGCGCAAAGTCCGCGTATCTCCTTGCCGCACCGGGCAGGCCTTAAATCCGGGCGGCTTTAATCCACGAGGAGCATTCATGAGGCATTACGAAGTCGTTTTTCTTGTGCACCCGGATCAGAGCGAGCAGGTGCCCGCCATGATCGAGCGCTACAAGGGCATGATCAGCGCCGGCGGTGGCCAGATCCATCGCCTGGAGGACTGGGGACGGCGGCAGCTTGCCTATCCGTTGGCCAAGGTCCACAAGGCACACTACGTGCTGATGAACATCGAGACCGATCAGAAGACCCTCGATGAACTCACCGGCGCCTTCCGTTTCAGTGATGCGGTGCTGCGTCATCTGGTCGTCAACATGGATTCCGCCGTGACCGATCCTTCGCCGATGGCGAAGGCCGCGGACGAGGAGGGCGAGGGCGGTGGCCGTCGGCGCGAGCGTTCGCGCGATGATTCGCCGCTGGCTTCCGATGATGACGACAACAACGCCGCCGACAGCGCCTGAGCGCGCGGCAAAGGAGTAACACCATGGCAATGAGAGAGCGCAGCGGGGGTGGCAGCAGTGGCGGTGGCAGCCGGTTCTCGCGCCGCAAGAAGTTCTGCCGCTTCACCGCCGAGGGCGTGAAGCAGATCGACTACAAGGACCTGGCGACCTTAAAGGGGTACGTCACCGAGACCGGCAAGATAGTGCCGAGCCGCATCACCGGCACCAAGTCCTTCTACCAGCGCCAGCTCGCGGTGGCGATCAAGCGTGCGCGGTTCCTCGCGCTGCTGCCGTACACCGACCAGCACTAAAGGACGATCGAGATGGAAGTCATTCTGCTACAGAAAGTCGCCAATCTCGGCAACATCGGCGACCGCGTGAAGGTGCGCTCGGGCTACGGGCGCAACTTCCTGCTGCCCCAGGGCAAGGCGACGCTCGCCACCTCCGATAACGTCGCGCGCTTTGAGGCGCGGCGCGCGGAGCTCGAGAAGCTGGCGCGCGAGCAGCTCTCGTCGGCCGAGGAGCGAGCGGCGGCGATGAAGGAATTCAAGCTCACCATCCAGGCCAAGGCCGGCACCGAGGGTAAGCTGTTCGGTTCCATCGGCACCAGCGACATCGCCGAGGCCGCGACGCGCGAAGGCTTCAAGGTGGAACGCAGCGAGGTGCGCATGCCGGCGGGGCCGTTGCGCCTCGTGGGCGAGCACGTCGTGACCCTGCACCTGCACGCCGACATCGACGTGCCGCTCCACGTCACGATCGTGGCGGAAGAGTAACCGGCTCCGCGCGGGTACAACGGGGTGGCCGTTACCGCCAAGACACGCGGCGACTCCGGCTCGGTCGCCCTGGTAGACGCGCCCATCCCGCCGCATTCGGTCGAAGCCGAGCAGGCGGTACTCGGCGGCCTGATGCTTGATACGCAGGCGTGGGACAACGTCGCGGACGCTGTCGTCGAGGATGATTTCTACCGCCCCGATCACCGCCTGATCTTCGCCGCCATCGCCGCGCTTGCCGGCGAGGCTAAGCCCTGTGACGTGGTGACGGTATCGCAGCACCTGGAGCGCACCGGCAAGCTCGAAGGGGCGGGCGGCATTGCTTACCTGAGCTCGGTCGCGCGCGACACGCCAACCGCCGCCAACGTGCGCGCGTATGCCGATATCGTGCGCGAGCGTTCGCTGCTGCGGCAACTGATCCGTGCCGGGACCGAGATCGCCTCGACGGTCTTTAACAACGACGGCGAAACGGCCCGCGCTCTGGTTGATCGTGCCGAGCAGCGCGTGTTTGAAATCGCGGAGGGGACCTTCCGCAAGCGCGATGGCGCTGTTGCCGTGAGGACCCTGTTGCCGGGCGTCATCGACCAGATCGATGAGTGGCACAACAACCCGGACAAGCTGCGTGGACTTCCGACCGGCTTCTCTGAGTTCGACAAGCTGACCGGCGGCCTGCGTCCGGGGGATCTCGTGATCGTGGCAGGACGCCCCTCCATGGGAAAGTCGACGCTCGCTGTGAACATGGCGGAGTACGCGGCCGTGCACCCGGGCACCAAGGCCTCGGTCGCCATTTTCACCATGGAAATGCCCTCTGAGCAGGTGATCACGCGCATGCTCGCCTCGATCGGCGGCGTGCCACTAAACAGCCTGCGCAGCGGCAAGATTTCGGACGAAGACTGGGTGCGCATCACGGGTGCGACCAGTCAGCTCTCTGAGGCAAAGATCTTCATCGATGAGACTCCGGCGCTAAATCCCACTGAACTGCGTGCGCGCGCACGACGGGTGAAGCGCGAGCACGGCCTGAGTCTCGTCGTGGTCGACTATCTGCAGCTGATGCAGGTACCGGGTACGAACGAGAATCGTGCCACCGAGATCGCAGAGATCTCGCGCGGACTCAAGGCGCTGGCCAAGGAACTCTCGGTGCCGGTTATCGCGCTCTCGCAGTTGAATCGTGGCGTCGAGCAGCGTGAACACAAGAAGCCCGTGATGTCGGATCTGCGCGAAAGTGGAGCCATCGAACAGGATGCAGACATGATCCTGTTGATCTATCGCGAGGAAGTTTACGACCGAAACACTACAAAAAAAGGCATTGCCGAGATCGATCTCGTCAAGCACCGCAACGGTGAAATCGGCACCTTCCTGCTGACCTTCCAGGGCCAGTACACGCGCTTCGCCAACTACGCACCGGACTCGTACGCGGACGGTGTGCTCAGGTGAGTGGGCTGATCCGGGCCGTCATCGACACTCAAGCCCTGCGTCACAACCTGAATGTCATCCGCGCCCGCGCCGGGCGCGCCAAGGTGATCGCGGTCGTCAAGGCCAATGCCTACGGGCACGGGCTGGTCAGTGCGGCGCTTGCGATCCAGGACGCCGGGGCGTTCGCCGTGGCGCGGCTCGAGGAAGGCATGTCGCTGCGCGAGGCGGGTATCACCTCGCGCATCGTGCTGCTGGAGGGCGTGGTCAGCCGCTCGCAGCTCGAGGACGCCGCGCACGACGATCTTGATCTCGTGGTGCATGACGCGCGGCAGATCGAGCTGCTGGAGCAGTCCGGTGGCGCGGGACGGTTTGCGGTGTGGATCAAGGTCGACACCGGTATGAACCGGCTGGGATTCGCGCCGCGTGATTTCCGCGCAGCGCTGGAGCGTATCTGCGGCCTTGCCAGTCCGCCGCGCGAGCTGCGCCTCATGACGCACCTGGCGTGCGCCGACGAACGCGACGGGCGGGCAACCGCGGCGCAGCTGGCGCGCTTTCACGAGGCGACGCAGGGACTCAGCTACGAAACCAGCATCGTGAATTCTGCCGGGCTGCTGGCGCAGGTGGCCCCGGCCAGTCACTGGGTGCGCCCCGGCCTTGCGCTCTACGGCGCCTCGCCTTTTGAGGACACGACGGCTGAAGAGTTTGGGCTGCGGCCGGTCATGACACTCACCAGCACCGTGCTCACGGTGCGCCAGGTCGGCCGCGGTGAAGCGGTGGGGTACGGGGGCGCCTGGAAGGCGCAGCGCGACTCCAGGATTGCCATCATCGCGGCAGGCTATGGGGACGGGGTACACCGCAGTTTCGCCACGGGCACGCCAGTGCTGATCCACGGTCAGCGGGCACCGCTGGTCGGGCGGGTGTCGATGGACATGATCGGGGTGGATGTCAGCGCGGTCCCAGGCATCGAGGTCGGAACCGCCGCGGTGCTCTGGGGGGAAGGGCTGCCGGTGGAGGAGGTGGCCCGCCACGCGGGCACCATTCCCTATGAGCTGCTGTGCGGCGTGAGCCAGCGCGTTCCGCTGGAGCTGCGCTGAGCGGCTAAGCGGCACCCTTGGACGCCGCGCCCGGACAGAAAGCGGGGCCGGCCCGCGGCGCCGGCCCGTGCTCTCAAGTCAGTTGACGAAGAAGCCCATCTTGACGCCGGCGAGCTGGATGACGTCGTTGTCGTTGAGCTTGGTGGCCTGGGCGCCGATCGGGGTGCCGTTCAGGAGCGGGTAGTCATCCGGCTTGCCGCTATCCACGTGCACGATGTAATAGGCCTCGGCACGCCGCGTGATGGCGGCAACCTGGATGCCCGGGCGTCCGAGGGTCGTGAGCGCCTTGCTCAGCTCGACCTCGCGGCCCGCAAAGGCGCCCGAGAGCACCTGCAGCTTCGCCTTCTTGACGGCCGCGGCGCCGTCGAGCGCGCGGGACTTGCCGGTGGCGCTGATCGAAGGACCCGCCTTCTCGGCCACCTCCGCAGCGGTGCGCAGCTTGTCCAGCGGACGCGCCGAGGGCTGGATCACCATGGTCTTCTCGAACTCATCCTGCTGCTCGTCGTCCTCGACGAAGCGCAGCTGATGATGGCCGACCGTGATCACATCGCCGTGCTGCAGCGCGTGCTTCTTGATCAGCTTGCCGTTGACGTAGGTGCCGTTGGTGCTGTTCAGGTCCTCAAGGAACGAGTCATTGAGAATATTGATGATCAGCGAGTGGTGGCCGCTGACGGCTGCGTTGTCGATGCGGATGTCATTGTCAGGGAGGCGCCCGATCGTGTAGCGCTCCTTGTTCATGTTGTATTCCGCCATTACCTGGCCATCCAGGCTCAAGACCAACCTTGCCATGTGCTTCTGCCTTTATCGCGTGTCAGCCGAACCAACCCAGGATCTTGTCGAAAATCTTAGTGCGAGCCGGAAAAGCATCCATGATGTGCGCCATGACCACCGAGACGTTGTCCCGGCCTCCATTGTCATTCGCCAGTTGAATCAACTGTTTGGCGACCGTATCCAGATTAGCACTAAAGGTGTTTATGGTTAAATGAATATCTTCATCCTCGACCATATCCGAGAGCCCGTCGGAACAGAGGATGAATACCTCGCCCTTGTTGGCCGGGACCTCCTGAATCTCTACATCGACGCTGGCCTCGACGCCAAGGGCGCGCGTCACATAGTTCTTGTTTGCGGCCCGCTGCGCCTCCTCGGCCGAGTAGAACCCGCGGTCGACGAGTTCCTGCAGCAGCGAGTGGTCCATCGTCACCTGCTCGAGCTTGTCGCTGCGCTGACGGTACAGGCGCGAGTCCCCGACGTGCGCGATCGTGACCTTGTTGTCGAAGAACAGCGCTGCGACCACGGTGGTGCCCATGCCCTCGCACTGTGGCTGGGTGCGCGCGGTCTGGTAGATGATCTTGTTGGCGCGGCTGATGGCATCGCGCAGGATGATGTTGCAGCGGGACAGTCCCGATTCGCGGTCCGGGATCGACAGGTCCTCGCGCTGCACGTGTTCGCGCACGAGGTTGACGATGGTCTTCACGGCAATGCCGCTGGCGACCTCGCCGGCATTATAGCCGCCCATGCCGTCGGCCAGCACCAAAAGGCCGATGTCCGGATCGACGGCGATGGTGTCCTCGTTGTGCTCGCGGACCTTACCGGTATCGGACAAGCCGACGAAGCGCAATTTGTTGCGCAACGTCATGCCTCGACCCGGCCGGCCTGTGGGCCAACTAATGTGATACGCGTCACTTTCCCGTCCCCGAATACAGCCGGCATACGCTAGCATCGCCGCCAGCGGGTCCGAGCGGCTTTCATCACAAAAGAAGCCTTTCGAACCTGCCCGGCGCGAATCCTAGCTGAAAGTGGACCCACGGCGCACAAATGGCCCGCCTGAATCCGGTGTTTGTCTGCAGTGCCTGCGGGGGCGAAACCCTCAAATGGCAGGGCCAGTGCCCCTTGTGCGGCGAGTGGAATTCGCTCGAGCAGCGCAGCGCGGCCCGCGCGCGCCCGGCGGCGGCCGCGGCCGCGGTGACTCTCGCGACGCAGCCCGCCGCCGCCGGGCGTGAGCGCCTCCTCAGCGGCCAGGGGGAGCTTGACCGGGTGCTCGGAGGCGGCCTGGTCGCCGGCTCCGTCACGCTCTTGGGCGGGGAGCCGGGGATCGGCAAGTCGACGCTGCTGCTGCAGGTGGCCGCGCACGTCGGCGCCAGCCACCCGGTGATCTACGCCAGCGGCGAGGAGTCCGTGGCGCAGGTGCAGCTGCGCTCGCAGCGCCTCGGCCTGAGCGGCGCACACTTAGGGCTCGTCTGCGAGACCGATCTGGCGGCGATCCTGGCGCTCGCGGCGGAGCGGCACGCCGCGCTGCTCGTGATCGATTCCATCCAGACGGTGCAGTCAGGCACTGCTGGCACCCTCGCCGGGGCGGTGTCGCAGCTGCGCGAGTGCACCCAGGAGCTGGTGCGCTTCGCCAAGGCCTCAGCCTGCGCCGTCATCCTCGTCGGACACGTCACCAAGGAAGGCACGATCGCCGGCCCGCGGCTGCTCGAGCACCTGGTCGACACGGTGCTGTATTTCCAGAGCGAGGCGGGCAGCCGTTACCGCATCGTGCGCGCCACCAAGAACCGCTTCGGCGCCGCCAACGAGCTGGGCTTCTTCGCGATGTCCGGCACCGGACTCAAGGAAGTGAAGAATCCGGCGGCAATCTTCCTGGCCCGCGCCCCGGAAGCCGCCCCCGGCAGCATCGTCACCGTCACGCGCGAGGGCGGCCGGCCGCTCCTGATCGAGCTGCAGGCACTGGTGGACCGCATGCGCTTTGGTGCGCCGCGGCGCGTGGCGCAGGGCCTCGACGCCAACCGGCTCGCGATGCTGCTCGCGGCGGCGAATCGCCATGCCGGCGTCGCGCTGCAGGAGCACGACGTGTTCGTGAATGTGGTCGGCGGCATCGAGATCACCGAGACCGCCTGGGACCTGCCGGTGCTGCTCGCGCTCGCCTCGAGTCTTGCCGATCGCGCCATCGCCCCGCAGCTCATCGCCTTCGGGGAGATCGGGCTCACCGGCGAGGTACGCCCGGTGCCCTATGGCGATGAGCGTCTGAAGGAAGCCGCCGCGCAGGGATTCCGCAGCGCGATCGTGCCGAAGGACAACGCGCCGCGCCGGCCCGTGGCGGGACTCGCCGTGACCGGCGTCGGCCGCATCAGCGAGGCGCTGGATGCGGTCCTGCGCCAGGCAGGCACGCCCGCTTAGGCGGACTTGGCCACCGCCGGCAGCCGCACGCGCACGGTGCGGATCGCGTTATCGGCAATCTGCAGCACCTCGAACTCGTAGCCCCCGACCCGCACCATGGTGCCGCTGTCGGGGATGGTCTCCAGGTGCTCGAGCAGCAGCCCGTTGATGGTCTTCGGGCCATCGGTCGGCAGCTGCCAGCCGAGCGCGCGGTTCAGGGCGCGGATGGTGGCGCTGGCGTTGACGATGTAGACCCCGGGACGCTCGGTGTGCACGTCCTTGTGGGTGATGGTCGCCGGGTCGGACGTGAACTCGCCCACGATCTCCTCGAGGATGTCCTCGAGCGTCACCAGTCCCTCGATGTCGCCGTATTCGTTGACGACGAACGCGAACCGGCGCCGATTGCGCTGGAAGTGCGCCAGCTGCACGTTGAGTGCCGTCCCCTCGGGCACGAAGTACGCCTCACGCCCGCGCGCAAGCTCGATGAGCCGCTCGCGCGTCAGCTCCCCGCGTACCAGCTCGTGCGCGACGCGCTTCAGGTGCAGCAGTCCGATGAGGTTGTCGAGCTCGCCCTCGTAGACCGGCAGACGCGTGTGCGGGGTCTGGCGCAGCTGGTTGAGGATGTCCTCCCAGCTCGCGCTCACGTCGAGGCCCGAGATTTCCTGGCGCGGCACCATGATGTCGTTCACGGTGATGCGCTCGAGGTCGAGGATCGACAGCAGCATCTGGCGGTGCCGCGCCGGGATCAGGGGCGAGGCCTCGGTCACCACCGTGCGCAGCTCATCGGCGCTCAAGGTCTGGTCGCTGCGCGCCGCGCGCACCACGCCGAACACCCGCAGGAAGCCGTAGGCGAGCGTGTTGGTGAGCCACAGCGCCGGACGCGCGAGCGTCACCAGCACGCGGTAGATCCCGGCGGCGTGCAGCGCCACCCGCTCCGGGTTCGCCGCCGCGTAGATCTTGGGCGCGAGCTCGCAGAACACGATCACGATGATGATGAGCACCACGCCGGCGAGCGGCACGGCATAGCGCTCCCCGCTGCGCTGCGCGAGGATGGTCGCGATAGCCGAGGCGAACACGCTGGCCCCCGCCAGGATCACCAGGTTTGCGCCGAGCCACTCATCGGGCTTGAGCAGCAGCCGCTCGAGCACCCGGGCCCGGCGGTCACCGGCTTGCGCGCGGTGACGGATGCGGAAGCGGTTCACGGACAGCATCGCGACCTCGGTGCCGGAGGAGAAGGCGACGATGGTCAGCAGCCCCAGGAGCGCGAGCAGCAGAAACGCGGTCGTGGTCGGTAAATGCAAGGTCCGTCCCCTTCGTGACAGGGCTCGCGCCCGAGATGCACCCGCCTAGCATAGAAGCTTGGGGCCGCAGGAGGAAAAGGCCGACCGCGCCCCTATAATCCGCTTGTCCGCGACGCGCGCCGCCAAAGTCCCTCAAGTCCCATGTTCGACACCCTGACGCAACGCCTCTCCCGCACCCTCGAGAACCTGCGCGGCCGCGGCCGGATCACCGAGGAGAACGTCGGGGAGACCCTGCGCGAGGCGCGCGTGGCGCTCCTGGAAGCCGACGTCGCGCTGCCGGTGGTCAAGAGCTTCATCGAGGCGGTCAAGGCCAAGGCCCTGGGGGCCGAGGTGCTCTCGAGCCTGACCCCGGGCCAGGCCTTCATCGGCATCCTGCACAGCGAGCTGGTGGCGCTCATGGGTGGTGCCGCGCCGGGCTTCCGGCTGCGAGCCCAGCCGCCGGTGGTGGTGCTGCTGGCGGGCCTCCAGGGCGCCGGCAAGACCACCACCGCCGCCAAGCTCGCGCGCCTGCTCATCGAGCGCGAGCGCAAGCGCGTTGCCGTGGTCAGTACCGACGTGCGACGGCCGGCCGCCATGCTGCAGCTGGAGCGCCTTGCCGCCCAGGTCGGGGCCGAGTACCTGCCGGCAGACGCGGGCGCGGCCCCGGCGGCAATTGCGCAAGATGCCCTGGCGCGCGCCAGGAGCGGCGTGTTCGACGTGCTGATCGTGGACACCGCCGGACGGCTGCACGTGGATGAGGCCCTGATGGCCGAGGTGCGGCAGATCGACGCCGCGGTCGGTGCCGCCGAGCGCCTGTTTGTCGTCGATGCGATGGCCGGCCAGGATGCGGTGAATGCCGCGCGGGCCTTCGGGGCGGCCCTGGAACTCACCGGCATCATCCTCACCAAGGCCGATGGCGACGCCCGCGGGGGCGCGGCGCTCTCGGTGCGCCAGATCACCGGCAAGCCCATCGTGTTCGTGGGCGTCGGGGAGAAGACCGAGGCGCTCGAGCCCTTCGACGCCGAGCGCATGGCCTCCCGGATCCTCGGCATGGGCGACGTGGTGAGTCTGGTGGAGCAGGTGCACCGCCAGGTGGATCAGGAAGAAGCCCAGCGCCTCGCCCAGAAGGTGGTGAAGGGCAAGGGCTTTGACATGCTCGATCTGCGCGGGCAGCTGCAGCAGCTGCAGAAGATGGGGGGTGTCGGGGCCCTCATGGACAAGCTCCCCGGGGTGGCCAAGAAGAGCGGCGTGTCGGCCGACCAGGGCGACCGGGACATCCGCCGCCAGATCGCCATCATCAATTCCATGACCCCCCGGGAGCGGCGCAACCCTTCGATGATCGACGGCTCGCGCCGCCGCCGGATCGCCGGCGGCTCGGGCGTCCAGGTGCAGGACGTGAATCGCCTCCTCAAGCAGTTCCAGGAGATGCAGCGCGTCATGAAAAGCATGAAGGGCGGGGCCCTGAAGCGGATGATGGGGGCCTTCAAGGGCGGGATGCCGCCGGGCTTCCCGGGCGGGCGCTAGCCCCCCTGCGACGGGGCTGCCGCAGCGTTCCGGGACGCACCCCGGCCGCTCGCCCCCGGAAGTGAGAAAAACTGGCGCAGGATTCGCGGCTTGCGTAGAATCCGCGCTCTTTTTTGGGTGGCCCGATCGTGGCCTGCCCGCACTGAACGAGAGCTATAAAGATCATGGTAACTATCCGCCTGACGCGGCGCGGGGCGCGCAACCAGCCCTTCTATCACGTCGTGGTGACCGACAGCCGCAAGCGCCAGGGTGGCCCGAGCCTGGAGCACGTCGGCTTCTTCAATCCGATCGCCGGCAAGAACGAGCAGAAACTGAAGCTCGATCTGCCGCGCATTGACTACTGGGTCGGCCAGGGTGCCCAGCCCTCCGAGCGCGTGGCGCACCTCGTGTCTTCCTACCGCAAGCAGGCGACCGCCTAACGCTGCGAGCGTAAACGCGCGCCACGGACTTACACACAGTACCGGGCAGCGCAGGACGAGAGAGGCAGTCGTGGAGTGGGTGGAACTCGGGCGCATCGGTGCGCCCTACGGCATCAAGGGCTGGGTGCACGTCGATTCGCACACGGACCCTCCCGAGGGACTGCTCGAGTACAGGCCCTGGGTGCTGAAGATGGCGAACGGCGAGCGCGTGACGCACGCGGTCGCCGATGGCCGGGCCCACGGCCAGGGTCTGGTGGCCTGTCTTGAGGGCGTGTTGGATCGCGATGCCGCCGCGGCCCTGACCGGTGCGACGGTCGAGGTGGAGCGTGCCGCGCTGCCGGCCCCCAAGGCGCGCGAGTACTACCGCGCCGACCTGGTCGGCATGAGCGTGCGCAACCTCGAGGGCGCAGAGCTGGGGCTGGTCAGTCACTTCGTCGACATGCCGCGCGGCGCGGTGATGGTGACGAAGCGCGCGGACGGGCAGGAACACTGGGTGCTGGCGCAGCCGAAGCACCTGAAGAAAGTGGACCTCACGGCGCGCGCGATTGTGGTGGACTGGCCGGCGGAGCTGGAATAGAAGGCTCCATGAAGATCGAGGTGGTAACGCTCTTTCCGCCGATGATCGAAGGAGCGCTCGGGTTCGGCATCGTGGCGCGAGCCGTGGCGCGCGGCCTGCTGAGTGTGGGGACGGAAGATCCGCGTGCCCACACGGCCGACGTGCACCGCACGGTCGATGATCGTCCGTACGGCGGCGGGCCGGGCATGGTGATGAAGCCCGAGCCGCTGATCGCCGCGATTCGGGCGGCGCACGCGCGGCTGCCGCCGGGCAGCCCGCGGCTGTACCTGTCGGCGCAGGGTGAGCGCTTCACCCAGGCGCGGGCGCAGGAGCTGGCACTGCTGCCGGGCGTGCTCTTGGTCGCGGGACGTTACGAGGGCGTCGATGAGCGGGTGGTCGAGGTCGCGATCGACCGCGAGTTGTCGGTCGGAGACTATGTGCTCTCCGGCGGGGAATTGCCGGCGCTGGTGATCATCGATGCGCTGGCGCGGCTGTTGCCCGGAGCGCTCGGGGACGAGCGCTCGAACGTGGAAGACTCTTTTGTACAGGGGCTGCTCGACTGGCCGCACTACACGCGGCCGGAGAGTTTCGAGGGCCACAGCGTGCCGCCGGTGCTTCTGTCCGGCGACCACGCGCAGATCCGCCGCTGGCGGCTCGCGCAGGCGTTCACCCGCACGGTGGAGCGCCGGCCCGACATGCTGTCGCAGGCGAAACTCGCGCCCGAGACGCGGCGCGCTTTGGATGAATTCCTCGCCGCACGTGCGGCAGGAAACGAAGATCGAGGTGAATGACCATGAGCAAGATCATTGAGGACATCAACAAGGCGCGCATGACCCGCGAGCTGCCGGACTTCAAGCCCGGCGACACCGTGGTCGTGCAGGTCAAGGTGGTGGAAGGCGATCGTGAACGCGTGCAGGCCTACGAAGGCGTCGTCATCGCCATGAGCAACCGCGGCCTGAACTCCTCCTTCACCGTGCGCAAGATCTCCCACGGCGAGGGCGTCGAGCGCGTCTTCCAGACGCACAGCCCCGCGATCAGTGACGTCACCGTCAAGCGCCGCGGCAGCGTGCGCCGCGCGAAGCTCTACTACCTGCGGGATCTGTCGGGCAAGGCTGCGCGCATCGAGGAGAAGCTCTAGGAGCCGCGCGTGGCTCGCCGTCCCCGCACCACCGACACCCAGGCAGGTCACGTCTTGACACCGCGTTCGTTCTTCTCCGGTCTGTGGCGTTTCCTCGACGGGCTGCGCCGGGTGCTGCACCTCATCGTGCTGCTGGTGATCTTCGGGCTCATCGTCGCGCTGTTGCGCGGCAGCGTGCCGCTCGTGCCCGCCAAGGCGGCCCTGGTGCTGTCCCCGGAGGGCCCGCTGGTGGAGCAGCTGTCCGGCAATCCGCGCGAACGGGCACTGAAGGAGGCGCTGGGCGGGGAGCCCGACCAGTCACTGCTGTGGGATCTGACCGATTCGATACGCGCGGCGGCCGCCGACAAGCGCATTCAGGTGCTGGTGCTCGACCTGGACAAGCTCGAGGGCGCGACCCAGCCGACGCTGGCGGAACTGGCCGCCGCCATCCGCGAATTCCGCGCCACCGGCAAGAAGGTGATCGCCTATGGCGTGGAGCTCACCCAGGAACGCTACTACCTCGCCGCCCAGGCGGATGAGATCTACCTGGATCCGATGGGCTTCGTGCTGGTGCAGGGCTACGACCGCTACCGCCCGTACGTGAAGGAGGCGCTCGACAAGCTCGGCGTCGAGATCAACGTGTTCCGCGTCGGCGCCTTCAAGAGCGCCGTGGAGACCTTCACCCGCAACAATATGTCGGCCGAGGATCGCGAGGAGAGCCGCTCGTACCTCAGCGCGCTGTGGAACACCTACCAGCAGGAGGTGACCCAGGCGCGCAAGCTCCCCCCGGATGCCCTGGCAAAGTACGTCGACACCTTCATGCAGGCGGTGCCGGCCGCGCAGGGCGATGCCGCCAAGGTGGCGCTCGCCGATGGCCTGGTGACTGCCCTCAAGAGCGAGCTCGAAGTGGAGAAGCGCCTCCAGGACCTGGTGGGCGAGGATGACACCGGGGAGTCCTTCAGCGGGATCTCCAGCGCCGACTACGTGCGCGTGGTGCACGCGGACAAGAAGCTCAACGTCGGCAAGCAGAAGGTCGGCGTCATCGTGGCCGAGGGCGAGATCCTCGACGGGGAGCAGCCCCCGGGCACCATCGGCGGGGAGTCCACCGCGCACCTGATCCGGGATGCGCGCCAGGACAAGGACATCAAGGCGCTCGTGCTGCGGGTCAACAGCCCCGGTGGCAGCGTGCTCGCCTCCGAGCAGATCTACCGCGAGCTGGTGGCGCTTCGCGCCGCGGGCAAGCCGCTGGTGGTATCGATGAGCGGTTACGCGGCCTCGGGCGGCTACTACATCGCCGCCCCGGCCGATGAGATCTGGGCAAGCCCGGCCACCATCACCGGCTCGATCGGGATCTTCGCCATCATTCCCACCGTCGACAAGACGCTCGCCAAGGTGGGCGTGAGCATCGACGGGGTCGGCACCACGGCACTCTCGGGACAGGCGCGCATCGACCGTCCCCTAAGCGAGGGCGCGCGGGCGGTGCTGCAGGCGGTGACGACGCACGGCTACGATGAGTTCGTGGCACGCGTGGTCGCGGGGCGCAAGAAGACCCGCGAGGAAGTCGATGCCATCGCGCAGGGGCGCGTGTGGGCCGGCGCGGACGCCAAGCGCATCGGCCTCGTCGACCAGCTCGGCTCCTTCAATGATGCGGTGAAGGCGGCCGCACGGCGCGCGAAGCTCACCGACTACACCACCAAGTTCATCGAGCCCAAGCTCACCTGGGCGCAGTCCCTGGCGCTGAACCTCAAGACGCGAGCGCTGCGCACCTTCGTGCACCTGAGCCCGGATGAGACTGCACTCATGCATCTGGCGCAGCGCCTGGATCCGGTCACCCGTCAGGTCGAGGTCCTCAGCCACTTCAGCCAGCCGAACCATCTGTACGCCTACTGCTTCTGCGAAGTGCGCTAGCCGTCTGCGGGGCGCTGCGCGCTCACGAAGGTCAGGCTCTGCAGGAAGTGAAAGTCGGCACGCCGCAGCGCGTAGCCGGCGCCGGCCGGATCGCACAGGCGCTCGAGTTCCTCCCGGTCCTCCTCGGCCAGATGCCGCTGCAGGCGCGCGCCCCAGGTCCCGCGGAAGATCGTCTCCAGCAGATAGGCCTCATCGGCGGCGGCGAGCGGCGCTACGCGCTCGATGAGAATCGACTTAGCGGCCACGTTCTCAAGCGCGGTCCTGCGCATCAGGCCGACGAGCGCGCGGATGCCGGTCAGCTCGCGTTCGCTGACGCCGTAGCGTTCGCGGTAATAGGCGCGCACCGCCTCGTTCGTGAGGCGCTCCAGGCGTGCGTCCCAGGCAAAGTACATATCCGGCAGGAACGAGCTTTGCCCGAGCACCAGCCGCCCGCGCGGCTTGAGGAGCGCCGCGAGGCTCAGCAGGCACGCGAGCGGATCGCGCAGGTGATTGATCGTGTTCAGCGACCACACCAGATCAAAGCTCGCCCGCGCCAGTGGCAGTTGTGCCAGGTTCCCCTGCAGTACCGCGGCCGCCTCGCAGGCCACGCGCGCGGCACGCACGTGCGCGCCGGCGAGATCGACGCCGACGGCAAGGCCCGAGGGTCCGACCTGCGCGGCCAGCATGGCCAGCACTTCCCCCGTGCCGCAGCCGGCATCAAGAACGCGCATGCCCGGAGCGAGCCCCAGGCCTGCGATCGCCTGGGCGAGTTCCGGGGCCGCGAAGCTCGCGAAGCGGCGCAGCTTGTCGCCGTAGTCACGCGCGGCGCTGTCGCCAAGCAGGCCCGCGGGATGGCTGGTGGCGGCAGGGGGCGCCATTTTTTTACCGCCGCGTCAGGGGAGCGTCGACCAGTCGAGGATCACCTTGCCGGACTTGCCCGAGCCCATGGTCTCGAAGCCCTGGATGTACTCCTGCACCGGGAAGTGATGCGTGATGATCGGCTCGAGCTTCAGGCCGCTCTGCAGCAGGCTCGCCATCTTGTACCAGGTCTCGAACATCTCGCGCCCGTAGATGCCCTTGAGGGTGAGGCCCTTGAAGATCACCTGGTTCCAGTCGATGGCCGTGTCCTCGGGCGGGATGCCCAGGATCGCGATCGAGCCGCCGTGGTGCATGGTGCGCAGCATCTCGCGCAAGGCGGCCGCATTGCCTGACATCTCCAGCCCGACGTCAAAGCCCTCCTGCATGCCTAAGTCCTTCATGGTCTGGTCGAGCGAGTCGCGCTGCACGTTGATGGCGCGGGTCGCGCCCATCTTGCGTGCCAGCTCGAGGCGGTAGTCGTTCACGTCCGTCACTACCACGTGACGGGCACCGGTGAAGCGCGCCACCGCGGTCGCCATGATGCCGATCGGGCCGGCGCCGGTGATGAGCACGTCCTCGCCGACCACGCTGAAGGCGAGCGCGGTGTGTGTGGCATTGCCAAACGGGTCCAGGATCGAGGCGATGTCATCGCCGATCGACTCGGGCAGCCTGAAGGTGTTGTCCGCGGGGATCGACAGGAACTGCGCGAAGGCCCCGGGGCGGTTCACGCCCACGCCGATGGTGTTACGGCACAGGTGGCGCCGCCCGGCGCGGCAGTTGCGGCAGTACCCGCAGGTGATGTGGCCTTCGCCGGAGACGCGATCGCCGGTCTTGAGGCCCCTGACCTCGGAACCGATTTCCACGATGCGGCCGCAGTACTCGTGGCCCACCGCCATGGGCACGGGAATCGTCTTCTGTGCCCAGGCATCCCACTTGTAGATGTGCATGTCGGTGCCGCAGATCGCGGTCTTGGCGATCTCGATCATGACGTCGTTGGGTCCCACCTTCGGCTCCGGGATGTCCTCGAGCCAGATCCCGGGCGCGGCCTGCTGCTTGACGAGTGCTTTCATGGTTGTTGTTCTTCCGGACCGGGTTAGTTTACGACGCCGAGTTCACGGCCGACCTTGTGGAACGCGGCCAGCGCGCGCGTCAGTTGTTCCCGGGTGAGGGCGGCGGACATCTGCGTGCGGATGCGCGCCTGGCCCTTGGGCACCACCGGGTAGGAGAAGCCGACGACGTAGACGCCTTCCTCCAGCAGCCGCTCGGCCATGCGCCCGGCGAGCGCGGCATCGCCGAGCATCACCGGGATGATGGGATGCTCCCCGGCTTTGAGGTCAAAGCCCAGCTGCGCCAGTCCGGCACGGAACTGCTGCGCGTTCGCAAACAGCTGTGCCCGCAGCTGCGGGCTGTCCTCGAGCAGATCGAGCACCGCCAGGCTGGCACAGGCGACCACCGGCGGGAGGCTGTTGGAGAACAGGTACGGTCGCGAGCGCTGCCGCAGCCACTCGATCACTTCGCGGCGGGCGGCCACGTAGCCGCCGCTGCCCCCGCCCAGGGCCTTGCCGAGCGTGCCGGTGAGGATGTCGACGCGCGCGGCGACGCCGCAGTGCTCGGGCGTGCCGCGGCCGGTGGCGCCCATGAAGCCGGTGGCGTGGGAGTCATCGACCATGACGAGCGCGTCGTAGCGCTCGGCGAGGTCGCAGATCCCCTCGAGCTTGGCGATGTAGCCATCCATGGAGAACACCCCGTCGGTGGCGATCAGGCGCGTGCGCGCCCCCTGGGTGTCCTTCAGGCACTTCTCCAGCTCAGCGAGATCGCTGTTGGCGTAGCGCTGGCGCTGCGCCTTGCACAGGCGGATGCCGTCGATGATGCTCGCGTGGTTGAGTGCATCGGAGATCACTGCGTCGCGCTCATCGAGCAACGTCTCGAACAGCCCGCCGTTGGCATCGAAGCAGGAGGAATAGAGGATGACGTCCTCGGTGCCCAGGAAGCGCGCCAGCCGCCGCTCCAGTTCCTTGTGGGTCTGCTGCGTGCCGCAGATGAAGCGCACCGAGGCCATGCCGTAGCCGTACTCATCGAGCGCGCGCTGCGCCGCCGCGCGCACCGCGGGGTGATTGGCGAGTCCGAGGTAGTTATTGGCGCAGAGGTTGATCACTTCGCGCCCGCCGGCCTCGACCACGCCCCCCTGGGGGCCCTCGAGCACGCGCTCGCCCTTGAAAAGCCCCTGGGCGCGCAGACTATCCAGTTCAGCGCGCAGGCGCGTTATGACCGCATCGTTCATCCAGCAATTATACTTGAGGCCTCATGTCGGAACCGGCAAGTGAGCGGGCGGGCGCGGCGCGGCTGGACCGCTGGCTGTTTGCGGTGCGCCTCATCGGCTCGCGGGCCCTGGCGAGCGCGGCGGTGGGCGGCGGACGCGTCCACGTGAACGGCGAGCGTGTCAAGCCCGCCCACGCGCTCAGGTGCGGGGACCGGGTGAGCTTCAAGCGCGGCGGCGTCGAGTTTGAGTGCACCGTGCTTGCCATCGCCGCGCGGCGCGGCCCCGCGCGCGCCGCGGCGCTATGTTATGAGGAGCTGCCTGCGAGCGCGGCGCGACGGGCGGAGTTCGCGATTCGCATGCGCCTTGCGGGGGCCCTGGCACCCCGCCCGGCGGCTCGCCCCGACAAGCACGAGCGGCAGCGGCTGCGGCGCCTGCGGGGTCGCATTTGAGTCCCCCAAGGTCGCCACAAAGCATGTGGGGGCGGCAGCGAGGCTGCAGACTGGCTCGGTTGCCCCAGCGGCTACCACCCTCAGGCGCGCCGGGCGCAAGGTTCATCCCATGACGCTGAGCGTGTTTGACATTTTCAAGGTCGGCATCGGCCCGTCGAGCTCCCATACGATGGGGCCGATGCGCGCGGCGCGCGAGTTCGTCCTCGGACTTAAGCGCGACGGACTGCTGGCCGCCACCGAGGAGATCGCGGTGCGCCTGTACGGTTCGCTCGCGCTCACCGGACGGGGCCACGGGACCGACCGTGCCGTGCTCGCAGGCCTGGAGGGCGCACAGCCGGAGAGCGTGGACCCGGACAGCATCGATCCGAGCGTGCAGCGCATCCGCTCGAGCGGGCGCATCCGCCTGCTCGGCGAGCACGAGATTGGCTTTGATGAGCCGATGCAGCTGTTGTTCATGCATCACGAGCGCCTGGCGCGGCATTCCAACGGCATGCGCTTCAGCGCCCTGGCGGGCGGGGGGCGCCCGCTGCGCGAGGAGGACTATTACTCGATCGGCGGGGGCTTCGTCGTGCGCGGCGACGAGGGCGAGGCGCGCGAGACACGCCTGCACGCCGCGCCGCCGTATCCGTTCACCTCAGCGGAGGAGCTGCTGCGCCTGTGCCGCGAGCACGGGCTCGAGATGTACGAGCTGATGCTCGCCAATGAGCACACCTGGGCGGCGCCGGCCGAGGTACGCACGCGGCTGCTGCACCTGTGGCAGGTGATGCAGGACTGCGTCAACCGCGGCTTTCGCCAGACCGGACTCCTGCCCGGCGTGCTCAAGGTGCGCCGGCGCGCGCCGCGCCTCTACCGCGTGCTCACCGAGAGCGGCACGACCAAGCCGCTGGAAGTCATGGACTGGGTGAACGCCTACGCGCTCGCCGTGAACGAAGAGAACGCCGCCGGCGGCCGCGTCGTGACCGCGCCGACCAATGGCGCGGCGGGCATCGTGCCCGCGGTGCTGCACTACTACCGCCGTTTCGAGGACGGCGCGAACGAGGAGGGCGTGCTGCGCTTCCTGCTGGTCGCCGCCGCCATCGGCATGCTCTACAAGCGCAACGCCTCGATCTCGGGGGCCGAGATGGGCTGCCAGGGCGAGGTGGGCGTGGCCTGCTCCATGGCCGCCGCCGGCCTCGTGGCCGCCCTGCAGGGCACCACCGAGCAGATCGAGAACGCCGCCGAGATCGGCATGGAGCACAACCTCGGGCTCACGTGTGACCCGGTCGCCGGCCTGGTGCAGATCCCGTGCATCGAGCGCAACGCGATGGGGGCGGTGAAGGCGATCAACGCCGCGCGCCTGGCGATCCGCGGGGACGGCTCGCACAAGGTGTCGCTCGATCAGGTGATCGCCACGATGCGCCAGACGGGCATCGACATGTCCACCATCTACAAGGAAACCTCCCAGGGAGGTCTGGCGGTCAACGTCCCGGAGTGCTGAGCCGGCGCGGGCGTTCAGGAAAACAGGCGGAAGAGTCCCGCGGCGGGGGCGGCGCGCGTCACGTCCCGGACCGTCGCCGCGGCAATGCCCTCCCAGGCGGCACATTCGAAGGCGATCGAGCACAGCGCCGCGGTCGCAAGCCCGGCGCTGCCGCCGGCGGGCACCAGCAGGTGCGCGAGCTCGGACACCCCGGGATTGTGGGCGACGAGCAGCAGGTGCGTCACGCGCGGGCCGGAGGCTTGCACCACCTCCAGCAGGTCCGCGGCACCGGCCAGGTAGAGCCCTTCCTCGCGAATCACGCGCCGCGCCGGCACCGAGAGCTCGCGCGCCACGATCTCGGCGGTCTGCTGCGCGCGCCGCGCGGGGCTGACCACCACCAGATCGGGCACCAGCTCCAGCTCCAGAAGACGCCGCGCCATCGCTTCGGCGGCGGTGGTGCCGCGGCGGTTCAGCGGGCGCTCGAGGTCGGAGATGCCCGCGTCCTTCCAGCGCGCGTCGGCATGGCGCATGAGCGTGAGGCGCTTCATCGCGCGCCGCTCACGCGGGCAGTTCCACGAGCACGCGGCCGTTCTCGACCCGTGCCGCGAAGGTCTGCAGCGGCTCATAGGCGGGCGGCGTCAGCGCCTCCCCCGTGCGCAGGCAGAAGCGCGCCCCGTGGCGCGGGCACACGATCTGGCATTCTTCCACCTGGGCATTGCCGAGCGTCTCGCCGTCGTGCGTGCACAGGTCCTGCACGGCGTACACGCTCTCGCCGCAGCGCACCAGGGCGATCGCGAACCCCTCGACAAACACCGCCAGCGGCTCGCTTTCGCTCAACTCAGGTCCCGCCGCGACGTCAACCCACTTCGAACTCACGCCATCGATTCCTTCAAAACATGCCCGTCTGCAGGCGCGCCGCCTCGGTCATCATGCTCTGGTTCCAGGGCGGATCGAAGGTGAGCTCGACCTTCACGTCGCGCACGGTCGGGATGTGCTGGATCTTGTCGCGCACGTCATCGACCAGGATGTCGCCCATGCCGCACCCCGGCGCGGTGAGCGTGATCTTCACCTCCACGGTGCGGGTGCCGTCCTCGTTGGCCGTCACCTCGCACTCGTACACCAGCCCCAGGTCCACGATGTTGATCGGGATCTCCGGGTCGTAACAGGTGCGCATCTGCTCCCACGCGAGCTGGCGCACGTCCTCCTCGCCGGCATTGGGGGGCAGCTGCGGCGGCTTCACCGCTTCCTGGCCGATGGCGTCGGCGTCCTCGCCGGCGATGCGGAACAGGTTGCCGTCCAGATACACCGTGAAGCTGCCGCCGAGCGCCTGGGTGATGTAGCCGGCCTGGCCGGGCTTGAGCTTCACTTCCTGCCCCGCCGGCACGATCACCGCGCGCACCTCGCGGTTGACGACAAAGGGTTCGTTTTCCTGTCTGCGCATCGCGGTCGCCCGTCATTCGGTGGAAACGGTGGCCGCGCCGTGCGCGAGCGCCGCGTTGAGCGTGTGCCAGCACAGGCTCGCGCACTTCACGCGCGCCGGGAACTCGCGCACGCCCGAGAGCGCGGCGAGCTTGCCGAGCGACGCATCGGCCGCCGCGTCCTGCTGCGTGAGCAGCTCATGCACCTTGTCGTACAGGCTCTGGATGGCGACGCGATCCTTGCCCTTCACCGCCTCGGTCATGAGCGAGGCGGAGGCGGTGGAGATGGCGCAGCCCTTGCCCTCGAAGCGGATGTCCTCCACCTGCTCGCCGTTCAGGCGCACGAACACGGTGAGGCGGTCGCCGCACAGCGGGTTGTGGCCGTCCGCCTGCGCGTCCGTGCCTTCGATCCGGCCAAAATTCCGCGGCTGCCGGTTGTGATCGAGGATCACGTCGCGGTAGAGGTCCTTCAGTTCCATCAGTTGAACACCTCGCGCGCGCGCTTGAGCGCCGCGACCAGCGCCGTGACGTCCGCATCGTTGTTGTAGCAGCCGAAGGAGGCGCGCGCGGTCGCCGGCAGGCCGAAGAAGGTCATGACCGGCATCGCGCAGTGATGTCCGGTGCGCACCGCCACGCCCTCGGCGTCGAGGATCGTCCCCAGATCGTGCGGGTGCACCCCCTTCATGGTGAAGGAGAGCACGGAGGCCTTGTGGGCGGCGGTGCCGATGATCTCGATGTCGGGCAGCCGCAGCAGTTCCGCGGTGGCGCGTTGCAGCAGCCGCGCCTCGTGCGCGGCAATCGCCTCGATGCCGAGGCCCTCGACGTAGTCCATCGCGGCCGCCAGCCCCACGGCCCCGGAGATGTTCGGGGTGCCGGCCTCGAACTTGTACGGCAGCGCGTTGTAGGTGCTCTTCTCGAAGGAGACGGTGAGGATCATGTCCCCGCCGCCCTGCCACGGGGGCATCGCCTCGAGCAGCGCCTCGCGCCCGTAGAGCACGCCGATGCCGGTCGGACCGTAGAGCTTGTGCGAGGAGAAGGTGTAGAAGTCCGCGCCCAGCGCGCGCACGTCGACCGCGCTGTGCGGCACGGCCTGGGCGCCGTCGACGAGCACCACCGCGCCGTGCGCATGGGCGGCCTCGACGATGCGTTTGACCGGCAGCACCGTGCCGAGCGCGTTCGAGACGTGCGCCACGCCCACCAGGCGCGTGCGCGGGGACAGCAGCTGCGTGAACGCCTCGAACTCGAGCTCGCCGCGGCGGTTGATGGGGGCCACCTTGAGTGCGCAGCCGGTCTGCTCGCACACCATCTGCCAGGGGACGATGTTGGAGTGGTGCTCGAGGGCGGTGATGAGGATCTCATCGCCGGGGCCGAAGCGTGGCCGGGCGTATGCCTGCGCGACCAGGTTGATGCCCTCGGTAGTGCCGCGCGTGAAGATGATCTCGCGCGTGGAGCCGGCGTTGATGAAGCGCCGCACGCGCTCGCGCGCTCCCTCGAAGGCGGACGTCGCCGCCTGGCTCAGGGCATGCACGCCGCGGTGCACGTTGGCGTGCGAGTTGCGCTCGTAGTCTTCCACGGCGCGGATCACCTGCCACGGGCGCTGCGAGGAGGCCGCGCTGTCTAGGTACACCAGGGGATGCCCGTGCACGCGGGTGGCGAGGATGGGGAAGTCGCGCCGCACGCGCTCGACGTCGAACGCGGGCACGGCGGGAGCGAGGGCGGGGTTCGCGGCCACTACAGTAACTCCTTGAGGGTGGCGTCCTGCAGGACGCCGGCCAGGTTCTGTTCGATCTGCTGCCGCAGCTGCGGCACCTCGATGCTCGCAAACGCGTCAGCGAGGAAGGCCCACTTGAGCAGGCGCCGCGCCGTGTCGGGCTCGAGCCCGCGCGACAGCAGGTAAAAGAGCATGTTGTCGTCGAGCTTGCCGGCGGTGGCGCCGTGGCTGCAGCGCACATCGTCGGTGTAGATCTCAAGCTGCGGGCGCACGTCGATTTCCGCGCCGGGCCCGGCGAGCAGGCCGCGCAGTGACTGCTTGGAATCGGTGCCGGCGGCGCCCGGGGCGACGACGATCTTGCCGTTGAAGCCCACGCGTGAGCGCCCGGCGGCGATGCCGCGGAACAGCTGCTCGGTGCGCGCGCGCGGTGCGCGGTGCTCGACGAGCGCGAAGCTGTCCTGCACCTGCTGCGCATCGGCGAGCGCGGCGATCGCCATGCGCAGGTCGGCGCGCTCGCCTATCAGGCGTATGAGCTGCGTGGAGCGCGCCGACTGGGCGCCGGTGCTCACGGCGTGCAGGCGGTAGGCGGCATCCTGCGCGAGGGTCGCATTCAGGGTGTCAAAGAGGATGCTGCTGCCGGAGAGCTCCTGCAGGCGGTAGTGTTTGAGCGTCGCGCCGCGCTCCAGCTCGATGCGCACGGCGCTGTTCACGAAGCTCGCCGCCGCCTGCGCACTCACGTGCCGCTCGAGCAGTTCCAGACTGGCGCCGGCCTGAAGCTGCACCTCGAGGCGCGGATAGGAGGTGCCGCTGGCGGCCTCGGCGCTCGCGACGAAGACGAGCTCGAGGCGCTGCGCGGGCTGCTTCGCCCCCACCTGGATGCGGGCGCCGTCGGTCGCGAAGGCCTCATTCAGCAGCGCGAAGCGCTGGTCGGTGGCGCGTTCCTCCGCCGTAAGGGCGTGTGCGGCGGCAGCGGAGCTGCTAAGGCTGCTAAAGACGCTGGCCGCCGCAGCGGGGGCCGACAGCGCGGCGGTGAACTGCCCGTCCACGAACACCTGGCGGGCAAAGCCGCTGACGGGCGGCGGCAGCTGCGCCGCAGTGACCGCGGCGGGCGCGGCCGGCAGGAACCGCAGGCGCTCGAGCGGGCGCAGGTTCGCGTACTTCCAGTTCTCGTCCCTAGTGCTCGGCAGGCCCGCGGCGCTGAGCACCTCGATGGCGTGCTGCCGGCGCGCGGGGGCCACGGCGGTGGCACGCCCGGGGGCGCTGGCCGCGTAGTCTTCTGCAAGACGGGAGGTGAGGGCAGCGTTCATGGATCCCCGTCAGGCCGCCGCGCTGGTGACCCAGTCGTAGCCGCGGCGTTCGAGCTCCAGCGCCAGGCCCTTGTCGCCGCTGCGCGCGATGCGCCCGCGCACCAGCACGTGCACGAAGTCGGGCACCACGTACTCAAGCAGGCGCTGATAGTGCGTGACCAGCACGCAGGAGCGCTCGGCGGAGCGCTGCGAGTTCACCCCGTCGGCGACCACCTTGAGTGCGTCGATGTCGAGCCCGGAATCGGTCTCATCGAGGATGGCGAGCTTCGGCTCGAGCACCAGCATCTGCAGGATCTCGTTGCGCTTCTTCTCGCCGCCGGAGAAGCCCTCGTTGACGCCGCGCGACAGGAAGCTGTCCTCCATGTGCATGAGCTTCATCTTCTCGCGCACCAGCGTGAGGAAGTCGAAGGCGTCAACCTCGGGCAGGCCGCGTTCCTTGCGCGCAGCGTTCACCGCCGCCTTGAGCAGGTAGACGTTGTTCACCCCGGGGATCTCGACCGGGTACTGGAAGCCGAGGAACAGCCCGGCCCGCGCGCGCGCCTCGGGCGCCAGCGTCAGCAGGTCGTGTCCCTCGTAGGCGATGCTGCCGGCGGTGATCTCGTAGCCGGGGCGCCCGGCGAGCACGTTGGCGAGCGTGCTCTTGCCGGAGCCGTTCGGTCCCATGATGGCGTGCACCTCGCCGCGGCCGACGCCCAACGTCAGGCCGTTGAGGATCTTCTTGCCGTCGACGGTGACGTGCAGGTTGTCGATCTTGAGCATGCTGGTATCTGTGGTCATAGGACTTTCAGCCCACCGCGCCCTCGAGGCTCACGGCCAGCAGCGCCTGGGCCTCCACCGCGAACTCCATCGGCAGCTCCTTGAACACCGACTTGCAGAAGCCGCTCACGATCATGTTGACCGCGTCCTCCTGGGCGATGCCGCGCGCCAGGCAGTAGAACAGCTGGTCCTCGCTGATCTTGGAGGTGCTGGCCTCGTGCTCCACCGTCGCGGTGGCATTCTTCACCTCCACGTATGGGAAGGTGTGCGCGCCGCAGTTGGCGCCCATCAGCAGCGAATCGCACTGGGTGAAGTTGCGCGCGCCGTGGGCGCTGGGGAGCATTCTCACCAGCCCGCGGTAGGTGTTCTGGCCGTGGCCGGCCGAGATGCCCTTGGAGACGATGGTGCTGCGGGTGTCGCGGCCGATGTGGATCATCTTGGTGCCGGTGTCGGCCTGCTGGTAGTTGTTGACGGTGGCGACCGAGTAGAACTCCCCGATCGAACCCTCGCCGCGCAGCACGCAGCTCGGGTACTTCCAGGTGATCGCCGAGCCGGTCTCCACCTGCGTCCAGGAAATGTGCGAGTTGCGGCCGCGGCACTCGCCGCGCTTGGTGACGAAGTTGTAGATGCCACCGACGCCGGCGGCATCGCCCGGGTACCAGTTCTGCACGGTGGAATACTTGATGGAGGCGTCATCGAGCGCTATCAGCTCCACCACCGCCGCGTGCAGCTGGTTCTCATCGCGCATCGGCGCGGAGCAGCCCTCCAGGTACGACACGTAGCTGCCGGCATCGGCGATGATGAGCGTGCGCTCGAATTGCCCGGTATTGAGCGCATTGATGCGGAAGTAGGTCGACAGCTCCATCGGGCAACGCACCCCCTTGGGTACGTACACGAACGAGCCGTCGGAAAACACCGCCGAGTTCAGGGTCGCGAAATAGTTATCGGTGTAGGGCACGACGCTCCCCAGGTACTGCTCGATCAGTTGCGGGTGGTTGCGCACCGCCTCCGAGAACGGGCAGAAGATGACGCCGGCCGCGTGCAGGCGCTCCTTGAAGGTGGTCGCCACCGAGACCGAATCGAACACCGCATCGACCGCGACCCCGGCGAGGCGCGCACGCTCGTGCAGCGGCACGCCGAGCTTCTCGTAGGTCTCGAGCAGCTTCGGATCCACCTCGTCCAGGCTCTTCGGCCCGTCCTTGCGTGCCTTGGGAGCGGAGTAGTAGGAGATGCTCTGATAGTCGATGGGCGCGACCTTCAGGTGCGCCCAGTGCGGCTCGCGCAGCGTGAGCCAGTGACGCAGCGCCTTCAGGCGCCACTCGGTGAGGAAGGCCGGCTCGCCCTTCTTCTTCGAGATCAGCCGCACCACGTCCTCATCGAGGCCGGGCGGCACGGTGTCCGAGTCGATGTCGGTGACGAAGCCGTGCTGGTAGCCGCGGCCGATCAGGGACTGCAGCTCCCGGTTGGTGTCGTTTGCCGATTCACTCATGAGCGCACCGGGGTGCGGTTGCCGACCGCCTTCATCTCGCGCTCGAGCGTCGGCAGGCGCGCGGGGGCAGCCTCCAGGCCCGCCAGCTGCGCCAGACTCACATCATTCAGCGAGCGGCGGATGGCGAGGTTCAGGCGCTGCCACACCCGCCCGACGCGGCAGCTGTCCTCGATCTCACAGTAGCCGTGGCCGGCGGAGCAGTCGGTGAGGGCGACCGGTCCTTCCAGGGCATCAAGGATCGCCGCGGCGCTGATCTGCGCCGGGGGCCGGGCCAGGTGATATCCCCCGTGCAGGCCGCGGGTGGAGACCACCAAGCCTGAGCGCTGCAGCTGCTTCAGGAGCTTACTCACCGTGGGCGCGGCGATATGGGTCTGCTCGGCGAGCGCCGCGGCGGTCTGTACGCGCGCAGGCTCGCCGGCGAGGGCCGCGAGAATCACGGTCGCATAGTCGGTCAGGCGGCTGATACGCAGCATGGGGTACCCTCGTCAAACTAGGACTATTTTAGTACTGATTGCCCCGGGAACCAAGCGCCGGCAGGGGCCGGGCGGGGGGCCGATTTGCTATCCTTGGCGGCCCCGTTTTTAGGGGGTTATTCACGACACCCGGCGTCTGGCGCGGTTTGGTTGCGTACAAGGCGTCCCCGGGGTCCCTTTGCGGAGGAAGGTAACGATGAATGCGACTGAGCTGATGCACGTGGCACGCGCCATGGTGGCCAAGGGCAAGGGCATCCTTGCCGCGGACGAGAGCACCGGCACCATCAAGAAGCGCTTCGACGGCATCAAACTGGAGTCGACCGAGGAGCACCGCCGCACCTACCGCGAGATGCTGTTCACCGCGCCGGCCGCCGCCGAGTCCGTGAGCGGCGTCATTCTCTATGATGAGACCCTGCGCCAGAAAACCAAGGACGGTACGCCGTTCCCGCAGTACCTGAAGCAGCAGGGCATCCTCCCCGGGATCAAGGTCGACTCGGGCGCGAAGCCGCTGGCCGGCTTCCCCGGCGAGACGATTACCGAGGGCCTGGACGGCCTGCGCGAGCGCCTCATCGAGTACCGCGCGCTCGGGGCGCTGTTCGCCAAGTGGCGCGGCGTCATCGACATCGCCGAGCACATTCCCTCCTGGTTCGCGATCAAGGCCAACGCGCACGCGCTGGCGCGCTACGCGGCGTTGTGCCAGGAAAACGGCATCGTGCCGATCGTCGAGCCGGAAGTGCTGATGGACGGGGCGCACCCGATCGAGCGCTGCGAGGAGGTGACGAACCTCGTGCTGCAAACCGTGTTCCGCGAGCTCTTCGAGCACAAGGTGCTGCTCGAGGGCATGGTGCTCAAGCCCAACATGGTGATCGCCGGCAAGAAGGCCACCCACCGCGCCGGACCTGAGGTCGTGGCCGAGGCGACGCTGCGCACGCTGCGCCGCCACGTGCCGCCGGCGGTGCCGGGCATTGCCTTTCTCTCCGGCGGGCAGTCCTCGCAGGAGGCCACCTTGCACCTCGGGCTCATGAACAAGCTCGGACCGCAGCCCTGGACGCTGACCTTCAGCTACGGGCGCGCGCTGCAGGATGACGCGCTGAAGAGCTGGAGCGGATCCGCCGCGAACTACGCAGCCGGACAGCGCGCCTTCGCCAAGCGCGCCCGGCTCAACGGGCTGGCCGCCGCCGGGCGGTACACCGCCGAGATGGAAAGTCAGGCAGCCTGAGGGAGCCGCCGCCCGTCCGCGTGAGCAGCTCAGGCCCTGCGCCCGTGGGCTCCGCCGCGTCTGCGGCGGATACGCTCGTCGACGTGCGCGACGTTCATTACGCGATCAGCGGCCGGCCGATATTCGCTGGCCTCGATCTTAGTGTTCGCCGCGGTCGCATTACCGCGATCATGGGCCCCTCGGGCACCGGCAAGACCACGCTGCTGCGGCTGATCACCGCGCAGATCAGCGCCCAGCGGGGCGAGGTCTCCGTCTTCGGCGCCAACCTTGCCACCCAGGACAGCGGCGAGATCTACGCGCTGCGCCAGCGCATGGGGATGCTGTTCCAGAACGGCGCCCTGCTGAGCGATCTTGACGTGTTCGAAAACGTCGCCTTCCCGGTGCGCGAACACACCGACCTGCCCGAAGTGCTGCTGCGCAAGCTGGTGCTCACCAAGCTGCAGGCCGTGGGCCTGCGCGGCGCGGCCGAACTCATGCCGGCCGAACTCTCCGGCGGCATGGCGCGGCGCGTGGCGCTGGCGCGCGCCATTGTCATGGACCCGGAACTGCTCATCTACGACGAGCCGTTCGTGGGCCTCGATCCGATCTCGCTCGGGGTGATCCAGCGGCTCATCAAGCAGATGAACCAGGCGCTCGGCATCACGAGCATCGTGGTCTCGCACGACGTAAAGGAACTGGCCGCGATTGCCGATGACAGCTACCTGCTCTCCGGCGGCCGCGTGGCGGCGGCCGGCGTGCCCGCGCAGCTGCGCGCCAGCGACTCCCCGGCGGTGCGCCAGTTCATGACCGGCAGCGAGGAGGGCCCGGTGGCCTTTCACTACCCGGCTCCCGACTACCTTGCGCAGCTGCTGGCGGAGGCGTGATGGCCAACGGCATCCTGATCGAGGGCGTGCGGCGCCTCGGAGCCACGGCGCTCTTTCTGGTGCGCCTGCTCGGGCAGTGCCCGCCCGCACTGGCGCGCCCGGGCCTGATCATCGCCCAGATCTACAACACCGGGGCCCGCTCGCTCATCATCATCATGCTCTCGGGCTTGTTCGTCGGCATGGTGCTCGGCCTGCAGGGCTACCAGCTGCTGCAGCGTTTCGGCTCCGAGGACGTGCTCGGCAGCGCCGCCGCGCTCGGACTGCTGCGCGAGCTCGGGCCGGTGGTCACCGCGCTGCTCTTCGCCGGGCGCGCCGGCACCGCGCTTACCTCCGAGATCGGCCTCATGCGCGCCACGGACCAGCTCACGGCGATGGAAATCATGGCAGTTGATCCGCTGCGCTACGTGGCGGCGCCGCGTTTCCTCGGGGGTGTGATCGCCATGCCGCTGCTGGCGGGGATCTTCGGCGTCATCGGGCTCTTTGGCGCCCAGCTGATCGGCGTGGCGCTGATGCGCATCGACTCAGGGGTCTTCTGGTCGCAGACCCAGGCCGCGGTCGCGCTGCGCGATGTGAACGAGGGGCTGGTGAAGAGCCTGGTGTTCGGCATCGCCTGCAGCCTGGTGGCGGTGTATGAGGGTTACAACGCCGAGCCCACCGCCGCCGGCGTCGGGCTCGCGACCACGCGCACCGTGGTCACCTCCTCGGTGCTGATACTGCTGCTGGACTACGTGCTGACGGCCCTGTTCCTGTAGAAGGACACTTATTGCTATGCGCCCCAATCGAACCCTTGAGATCGGAACCGGAATGTTCGTGCTGCTGGGATTCGCGGCGCTTTTGTTCCTCACCACCCAGCTGCCCTCGAGCGGCATCAAGGTCGCCAGCGCCAAGAAGACTTACGGCGTGACGGCGCAATTCGACAACATCGGCGACCTGAAGGTCGGTTCGCAGGTAACGATGTCCGGCGTACGGGTGGGCGAAGTGACTGCGATCCGTTACAACTCAAAGGTGTACAAGGCCGAAGTCGGCATGCGCATTGATGATCAGTTCAACCAGATACCGGATGACAGCTTCGCGTCCATCCAGACGCAGGGGCTGCTCGGCGGCAAGTACATCGGCTTGAGCCCCGGCGGCGATGACGTTTACCTGAAGAACGGCAGCGTGATCGAGCAGACACAGTCGGCGATCGTGCTCGAGAGCCTGATCAACAAGTTCTTCGCCAACTACAGCAGCAAGGGCAGCAACGGCGATAGCGCCGCGCCCCAGGACACGCAGAGCAAATCGGAGTCGAAGAAATGAGATACGCAACGCTCCTGGCCATTGTGTGGTTCATCTCCCACGCCGCGCTGGCGCAGGCGCCCGCCGCGCCGGCGGCCGCCGACCCCAACGGGCCCACCGAAGTGGTGCAGAACGCCGCCCAGAGCATGCTGACGGAGCTGGACAAGGACCGCGACGGCTATCGCAAGGACCCCGCCAAGGTCGAACAGCTCGTCAACAAGTACCTGCTGCCGCACTTCGACACGGAGTTCGCCGCGCGCCTGGTGCTGGGGCAGTACTGGCGCACCGCGACGCCGGAGCAGCGCAAGCGCTTCGTCGATGCCTTCTACCACTCGCTGCTCACCAACTACGGCTCGGCGATCGTCGATTTCACCCCCGACCGGCTCAAGATCTTCCCGAGCAAGCCGGAAGCGGATGCCACGCGCGCCACGGTGCGCACCGAGGTCAAGCGCAGCAACGGCGACCGCGTCTCGGTGAATTACTACATGCGCAAGACCCCCGAGGGCTGGAAGGCGTGGGATGTCGTCATCGACGGCATCAGCTACGTCAACAGCTATCGCGAGGACTTCGGTCCGCAGATCGCCAACCAGGGCATCGATGCGGTGATCAAGCGCCTGGAGTCGGGGGAGAAGCCCGAATCGATCGGCAAGCAGCAGACCAAGTGAGCCTGCCGGCCGCCAGCGCCTTCAGCCTGTCCGCGGCGGCGGACGGCCGCTTTGCGGCCTCCGGATCCCTGACCTTCGCGAGCGCACGCCTGGCGCGCCTGGCAGGGCTTTCCGTGCTCGACGCCGCGGATGCGCCGCAGCGGCTGGAGATCGACTTTGCAGGGCTCGGCCCGACTGACAGTGCGGGCCTGGCGGTGCTGCTCGACTGGCTCGCCGCGGCCAAGCTTGCCGGCCGCTCGCTGCAGTTTCTCGCCCTGCCGCAGGGCGTGGTCGCACTCGCGCGCATCAGCGACGTTGAAGAGCTCTTGGTGCGCGGCGTCTAGGCGCGGGGGCGCTAGCGCGGCGGCGGGGCCGGTTGCTCGGGCGGCGGGGGCGGTTGCTCGGGCGGCGGGGGCGGTTGCTCGGGCGGCGGGGGCGCTGAGCCCTGCGGCTTGGCCGGCGGCGCCGGCGTATCCGTATCCTGCGCGGCTTCCTCGAACAGCTTCTGCTCCTGCTCGTCCTGTTCTTGGGTTCCCTGTCCGCCGTTCACCTTGAAGTCGCGGTGCTGCAGGTAGGCGTTGCGCACCAGCGCGTACGGGTCATAGGCGCTGTCGATGGTGCTGTCGAGCGAGAGCAGCTCGGCGCGCGTGCGCACCAGGCCCAGCGCCCACAGCGGCCAGGTCACGTAGCTGTTGCGCACGAAGTAGCGCGGGTCGGTGAAGTACTCCAGCCCCAGGCCCACGCTGTCACGCACATCGGAGGGACCAAAGAGCGGCAGCACCAGGTAGGGCCCGCTCTTGATCCCCCACTTTCCGAACGTCTGGCCGAAGTCGCGGTCATTGCGCTCGAGCCCCATCGGCGTCGCCGGATCGAACAGGCCGCCGATGCCGATCGTGGTGTTGGCGACCAAGCGGCCCAGGTCGTTGCCGAAGGCATCCAGCTGTCCCTGCAGCAGGTCGTTAATCATCACCTTCGGATAGGTGAGATTGGTGAAGAAGTTGTGTACCCCGGTCTGCATGAACTGCGGCACGAAGCGGGCGTAGCCCTTGGCAACGGGCCTGAGCACCGCCCGGTCGATCCCGTGGTTGAACTTGTAGGTGCCGCGGTTCATGCGCTCCCACGGATCGCGAGCGCTGCGGGTCGTGCCCGGTGGCAGGCTCGCGCAGCCGCAGGTGAACAGAACACATAGGCACAGGAGGAGGGTCCGCGTGGTCGTGCGCATAGGCTCAGCTTGGGACAGTTCGCGCGCATTGTAACAGCCGCAACGCGTGCGGCCGCGGAGCGGCGGGGTACCCCGGCTCAGGCAGCGGGGTTACTGGTAGCTGCCGCCACGGTGCCCGGAGGGCTGCTGCCCCTGGTCGCCGCCGTTTTCGGTCAGCTGGCGCTTGCGCGTGGAGATCAGCACATCGCGCACCTCATCCAGGCGCGCCTGGTAGCGCTGGCGCTGGATCTGGGTGATGTGCGGGGAGGCGAGGGCGAGGGTGAGCTGCTGCGCCGCCAGGTTCAGATCGCCGCCGGAGATCTGGTACTCGCCCATGTAGTAGTAGGCATCGCCGGCATCACCGGCGGCGCTCGCGGCGAGCGCGGTGAGGCGGATCTGGTCGGGGCTGGGCGGCACGTTGTTGAACAGGTCGAGCAGCATGTTGTGCGCATCGTTGGCGCGGCCCACGGACATGAGGGTTTCCGCATAGCGCACCGTCACCGGCACGTTGCGCGGGAACAGCTCCGCGGAGCGCGCAAAGGTCGCCAGCGCCTCCTTGGTGTGCCCGGCCTTGGCCTGCGCCTGCGCCAGCGCCACGTGCAGCAGTGTCAGGGTCTCGTGCTGCTGCACCAGCGGCGTCAGCACCTTGACGGCCTCGCCGGCGCGGTTGCTCTGCAGGAGAGTCAGCGCATAGCCGTAGCGATCGGCAAGATCCGCATCCCCGCGCGCGATCTTGCGCTCGTAGCGGTCTGCGAGATCTATGTCGGCGCTGGTGGTGAGCACCCGCACCCGCTCACGGATGAGCTCATAGCTCTGCGAGTCGTGCTCGGTGCGCGGCGGGAATTGCGCCGCGCGCGCCCGAGCCTCGGCGATGCGGTCGGTGGTCACCGGGTGATCGATGAGCATCGCCGGGATGTAGGTGGCCGCCAGACCCTCGTGGCGGCTCATGGTCTCGAAGAAGCCGCCCATGGCGTTGGCGTCGTAGCCGGCGCCGGCGAGGTAGCCAATCCCGACGCGATCAGCCTCCATCTCATTGTCGCGCGTGAAATTGATCTGCTGCTGCACCGCGAGACCCTGGGCGGCCGCGATGCCGCCCTCCAGCGCCTGGCCGCCGCCGATGGCGCCGAGCAGGATGGCCGCGAGGATGGCGGCGGCGGAGGCCATGCTCTGCTGGCCCTGGGCGCGGATCTGGCGGGCGATGTGGTGCTGCGTGACGTGCGCAATTTCGTGCGCCATGACGCTCGCCAGTTCCGACTCGGTGGTGGTCGCGAGCACCAGACCCTCGTGCAGGAACACGAAGCCGCCGGGCACGGCGAAGGCGTTGATCGAGGGGTCCTTGATGACGAAGAACTGGAAGTCCCGCCCGCCGTCGGCGCTCTGCGCGGCGAGGCGCTGGCCAATCGTCTGCAGGTACTCGTTGATCTCCGGATCCTCGACGAGCGCGTTCTGGTCGCGCAGCTCGCGCGCCACCATCGCGCCCAGGCGGTACTCATCGGTGTGGGAGATTATCGCCGCCGACGGACTGCCCATGTCCGGCAGGTCCGAGCCGGCCGTGGGCAGGCCGAGGACAATCGGCTTGGACGCCGGCGGCTCGGCGGCGAACGCCGCGCCGGTGGCCGTGAGGAAGGCCGCAACCGCGAATACGAGGAGGGAGCGCATGGTACAGTCTGACCGCGCTGGACGGTCTTAAGTTTCCCTACGTTTACAGACGCTTACAAGCGCGTCCGCAGCCTTCGGACACCCAAGAGTACACCTAGAGAATGTCGGACGCGAAGTCGGCCAGTCGCGAGCGCTCCCCGCGCACCAGGGTGATATGTCCTGAGTGAGCCCAGCCGCGGAAGCGGTTCACCGCGTAGGTGAGCCCGGAGGTCATTTCCGACAGGTACGGGGTGTCGATCTGCGCGATGTTGCCCAGGCAGGCCAGCTTGGTGCCGGGACCGGCGCGCGTGATGAGCGCCTTCATCTGCTTCGGCGTGAGGTTCTGCGCCTCGTCGAGGATCAGGAAGCGATTCAGGAAGGTGCGCCCGCGCATGAAATTGAGCGAGCGGATCTTGATGCGGTTGCGCAGCAGGTCATTGGTCGCCGCGCGTCCCCAGTTGCCCCCCTCCTGCGAGCCGGTGAGCACCTCCAGGTTGTCCATGAGCGCCCCCATCCAGGGCTCCATCTTCTCCTCCTCGGTCCCGGGCAGGAAGCCGATGTCCTCCCCGAGCGGGATGGTGACACGCGTCATGATGATCTCGACGAAGCGGTTGGTCTCGAGCGTCTGCATGAGCCCGGCGGCGAGTGCGAGCAGCGTCTTGCCGGTGCCCGCCGGCCCGAGCACCGTGACGAAGTCGATCTCCGGGTCCATCAGCAGGTTGAGGGCGAAGTTCTGCTCGCGGTTACGGGCGGTGACGCCCCAGACGTTGTGCCGCTCGTTGCGGTAGTCGCGCGTGAGTTCGATGGTCGCCGTGGCGCCATTGATCCGGCGCACGATGCCCTCGATGCCCTGCGGGGTGTCCTCGTACAGCCCCTCGTTGGGCTGCCACTCGTGCACCGCGGGGCCTGTGACCTCGTAGAAAGTGCGCTCGGCGTCCTTCCACGAGCGCATGTCCTTGCTGTGCTTCTCCCAGAAGTCCTGCGGCAGCGGCGCCATGCCGTTGTAGAGGACGTCGGCGTCCTCGAGGGTCTTGTCGCTGTAGTAGTCCTCGGCATGCACGCCGAGCACGGCGGCCTTGATGCGCAGGTTGATGTCCTTGGACACCAGGATCACGCGGGCCTCCTTGTGCTCGGTCTGCAGCGCCAGCGTCTGGGCCAGGATGATGTTGTCGCCGCCGTGGCCGGGCAGGCCCTCGGGCAGCGTGCTCGAGAGCTGCCGCGTCTGAAAGTACAGGCGCCCGGTGGAGGGTTTCTTGCCGTGGTTGCCCGAGTAACCGCTCGGCAGCTGCAGGCCCTTGTCGATCTGTTCCTTGGTGACATCGCGCATCATGTCGTCGAGGAAGCGACTCACCTGGCGCACGTTGCGCGAGGCCTCCGACAGGCCCTTCTTGTGGGCGTCGAGTTCCTCGAGCACCACCATCGGCAGGTACACGTCGTGCTCTTCGAAGCGGAAGATCGCCGCCGGGTCGTGCATCAGCACGTTCGTGTCGAGCACGAACAGGCGCCGCCCGGCGCGTGAGCGGCCCTTCACTTCGCGTGCTTCGCCCGAGGCTGCCGTGGGACCGGGTTCATATACGCTGCGCTGCTTCAAGTACTTCCTCCGCGTGACCGGGCACTTTTACCTTGCGCCACTCGTGCCGCAGCTGCCCGCTGGCATCCAGCAGGAACGTGCTGCGCTCCACCCCCAGGTACTTTCTGCCGTAAAGGCTTTTCTGTTTGATGACATCAAACAGCTTGCAGACCTTCTCGTCCGTATCAGCCAGCAGCGGGAAGGGCAGGGATTCCTTCGCTGCGAACTTGTCGTGCGAGGCGACGGAATCGCGCGACACCCCGACGATCAGCGTTCCGGCCTTGCGGAAGGCCCGCGCCAGGTCGCGGAAGTCCTGCGATTCGCGGGTGCAACCGGAGGTCATGTCCCGCGGGTAGAAGTAGATCACCAGATTGCTGCCTGCGGCATCCTTCAGGCTCCACGTGCCCCCGCCCGTCATCGGCAGCGAGAACTGCGGCACTTTGCTCCCAGCTTTTATCTTGGACATCTCGCTATCAGGATTTTACCGGCTCAAGGATGGCATCCAGATTCAAGGAATCACAGAACTCCATGAACTCCTCGCGCAGGTGGGCGACGTGGATGCGGCTCGGCACGTTCACGATCATCTGCACGGCGAACATCGGGGCCCCGGTGTGGGCGGCGGGGTAGCTGCGCGTGGAGACCTCCGCGATATCGATACCGCGGGTGGCGAAGAAGCCGGACAGCCCCGAGACGATGCCGCTCTGGTCCAGGCACACGACGTCGATCGAGTACGGCAGCATGTCGGTGCGCGCCGTGCGCGGCTCGGTGCGCTTCAGGTGGATGCTGAGGCTATTGGTCTCGGCGAGACGCTTGAGCTCGGTCTCGAGCTTCGCGAGCGCGTGCCAGTTGCCCGATACCAGCAGCAGCATCGCGAACTCGGTACCGAGGCTCGCCATGCGGCTTTCGCTGATATTGCCGCCGGACTCGCTGATCACGCGGGTCAGCTCATGGACCATTCCCGTGCGGTCGCTGCCGATCGCCGACACGGCCAGGTGCTGCTTCATCTGTAGGTTGGCGTTCGCGTGTGCTGTCCGTTTTGCGTAGCCGAGTGTACCGGGAGCCGGCAACGAGCGCGACCCTGCCGCGGCGGCGCGGCCGCGGTGCTTGCTTCGATGCGAGTTCCACTCGTAACATCCCGTGCTTCCCCCGCGAGCGCGCAAAAAATCCATGTTCTCAGGCAGCCTGGTTGCCATCGTGACGCCCCTGCGCCCGGACGGCGGCATCGACTACGACGCCTGGGCGAAGCTCATTGACTTTCACGCGGCCCACGGCACGAGCGGCATCGTGGTTGGTGGCACCACCGGTGAGTCGGCGACGCTGGAGGAGGCCGAGCTGCGCGAGCTCACGCTGCGCGCGTGCGCGCGCGCGCAGCCGCACATGGCGGTGATCGCCGGTGCCGGGACCAGCAGCACCGCGGGCACGGTGGCGCGGGTGCGCTGGCTGGCGCAGTTGCCCGTCGATGCCCTGCTGCTCGTGACACCGGCCTACAACCGCCCGTCGCAGGAGGGGCTGTACCAGCATTTTGCCGCCACCGCACAGGCCGCGGCCGGCAAGCCGGTCGTGCTCTACAACGTGCCCGCGCGGACTGCGGTGGACATGAAGCCGGCCACCGTGGCGCGCCTTGCGCGCGTTGCGGGTATCGCCGGGGTCAAGGAGGCCGTCCCCGAGGCTGCGCGGATCCGCGAGCTCGCCGCCGCCTGCGGTCCTGGCTTTGTGATTCTCAGCGGCGATGATGCGACGGCGCGTGAGGCCATCGGCGCCGGTGCCCGGGGCGTCATCTCGGTGACCGCGAACGTTGCGCCCCGGCTGATGTCTGAGATGGTTGCCGCAGCGCTGGCGGGCGATGAGGCGCGCGCGCAGGCGCTGGACAAGGGGCTGGCCGCCTTGCACCGCGACCTGTTCCTCGAGGCGAATCCGATCCCGGTGAAATGGCTGCTGGCACAGATGGGTCTGATCGGTGCTGGGGTAAGATTGCCGCTGACTCCCCTGGCCGAGGAATACCGGGCCAGCGTGCTGACGGCTGCCCGGGCGGCCGGCCTCCTGGGATAACGGCCCCGGCGGGGAGCAATGAATCATGAGGTGTCCTTGAAAATGATGAAGTTTCGCGTCGCGGTCCTGTGTCTGGCAGCCGTCGGCCTGCTCCTGAGCGGCTGCAAGTCCATGCGCGGCCTCAATTCCTGTCACAAGCCACAGCCCTACATGTCGGCCAAGACCGGCGCGCCGCTGCAGATACCGGCCGGTCTCACGGCCCTCGACACCAGCGGGATGCTCAAGCTCCCCACGCTGAGTGAGCCCGCCCCCCCGCCGCGCACCGAGAAAGACCCGTGCCTGGATCAGCCCCCGTCCTTCAAGGTGGCCAAGCCTGCCCCGGCGCCGCAGGCCTGAACCGGCCTGCAACCGACGTGCGGGCCCCGCCGGCATGCTTTATCATTCGCCGCCTTTTTTGAGGGCCGGGCGGACTCAGGCTCATTCGCCAAAGCCCGCGTAAGTTGTTGATCGGAGAGGTGGCCGAGCGGTCGAAGGCGCTGGACTGGAATTCCAGTAACATCTCAACGGGTGTTCGTGGGTTCGAATCCCACCCTCTCCGCCACCAAACGGTACTGACATGGTGGCCCGCATCGGTTTCTCCGCGACGACCAGTCGTGAATCCCGTCAGGGCCGGAAGGCAGCAGCGGCAGCGGCGATGTCGGGTGCCGGAGCCTAAGCTGGTGCGGGCCGCCTCCATGGTGCGTTTGAGGATCGGTTCATGAGTTACACCGCGCTGGCGCGCAAGTGGCGCCCGAAGAAGTTCGCCGAGCTCGTCGGGCAGGAGCACGTGCGGCGCGCGCTCGTCAACGCGCTCGCGAGCGGCCGCGTGCACCATGCGTTTCTGTTCACCGGCACGCGCGGCGTGGGCAAGACCACCATCGCGCGGATCCTTGCCAAGTGCCTCAATTGCGAGCTGGGCGTGACGCCCGAGCCGGACGGCACCTGCGCGAGCTGCCGCGAGATCGACGCGGGACGCTTTCCGGATCTCATCGAGGTCGATGCGGCCTCCCGCACCAAGGTGGATGACACGCGCGAGCTGCTGGACAACGTGCAATACGCCCCCACCCGCGGCCGCTACAAGGTGTACCTCATCGACGAGGTGCACATGCTCTCGACGCACTCTTTCAACGCGCTGCTGAAGACACTCGAGGAGCCGCCGCCGCACGTGAAGTTCCTGCTCGCGACCACCGACCCGCAGAAGCTGCCGGTGACGGTGTTGTCGCGCTGCCTGCAGTTCAACCTCAAGCGCCTGCCGGCGGCCGAGATCGCCGCCCACCTCAAGCACATCCTCGAGCAGGAAGGTGTGACGTTCGAGGCTGCGGCCCTGAGGCTGCTGTCCCAGGCGGCCGACGGCAGCATGCGCGATGCACTGTCGCTGCTCGATCAGCTGATCGCCTTTGGCGGCGGCACGGCGGGGGAAGCCGAGGCGCGGGCCATGCTCGGCAGCATCTCGCGCGATCACGTGGTGCGCATCGCGGAGCTGCTGGCCGCCGCCAACAGCACCGAGCTGCTGCGCTGCGCTCAGTCCCTCGAGGAATTCGCGCCCGACTACGCGCAGGTGCTCGATGAACTCGCCGCGCTGCTGGTGCGCGTGGGATTCAAGCAGGCGCTTGCCGACTACGAGGGCGATGAGCTCTACGCGCCGGAGCTGCTGGAGCGTCTGGCGCGCGCGCTGACGAGCGAGGATGTGCAGCTGTACTACCAGACCGCGATCATCGGCCGCCGCGACCTGCCCCTGGCTCCCGACCCGCGCAGCGGCTTTGAGATGACGCTGCTGCGCATGCTGGCCTTCCGGCCCGCGGGTGCCACGCTCGCAGCTCCCACGGCGCCGGGCGAGCCGCAGCGCGCCGCGCCCCGCGCGGGCGCGGCTGCCGCCCCCGCAGCCGCGCCCGCCCCCCAGGCGGCCGCGGCGGCCCCGGGCACCGGCCGGGACGGTCCGTGGGCGCAGATCGTGAGCCAGCTTGAGCTTGCCGGAGCTGCGCGCCAGCTCGCGAACCACTGCGCCTTCATTGGCCGCCAAGGAGCCGTGGTGCGCCTGGGGCTGGATCCGCGCAACCAGCTGGTACGCACCGCCGCGCAGGAGGAGAAGCTCGCGCAGGCGCTGTCACGCTACTACGGGGAAACCGTGCGCCTGGAGTTTCAGGCGGTGACGCCGGGCGCCGAGACGCCGGCGCAAGCGCAGCGGCGCGCCTCGGACACCGAACTCGCCCAGGCACGCCAGGCCTTCGAGGAGGACGCCGGGGTCAAGGGGCTGCGCGAGCGCTTCGGGGCCACCGTGCTCCCGGACAGCGTGCGTCCGGTAAAATGAATTCACTCATACAGCCGGCGCGGGGCGCCTCGAGGGTGCAGGTCCAATGAAGGGTAATTTCAACAACCTGATGAAGCAGGCGCAGGCGATGCAGGCGAACATGCAGAAGGCGCAGGCCGAGATCGCCAGCATCGAGGTGGTCGGCGAGTCCGGCGGCGGTATGGTGAAGATCACCATGAACGGCCGCCACGAGGTGAAGCGCGTGCAGATCGAGCCCAGCGTTAGCGGCGAGGACCGCGACCTGCTCGAGGATCTGATCGCCGCCGCCGCCAACGATGCCGTGCACAAGGTCGAGGCACGCACCCAGGAAAAAATGGCGAGCCTGACCTCGGGCCTGCAGCTGCCCCCGGGAATGAAGCTGCCGTTCTGAAGCGCCGATGAAGCATTCCCCGCAACTGGCGCGCCTCATCGACGCGCTGCGCACCCTGCCCGGGGTGGGACCCAAGAGTGCCCAGCGCATGGCGTTTCACCTGCTGCAGGAGGGACGTCCCGGCGCGCGCTCTCTGGCCGAGGCGCTCACCGCCGCGCTCACCTGCGTGAAGCGCTGCCAGCGTTGCCGCATGCTCACGGAGGAGGCGCTGTGCGTCATCTGTGCGGCCAGCCAGCGCGATGCGGCGCTGCTGTGCGCGGTGGAGTCCCCCGCCGACGTGGTCGCGATCGAATCCTCCGGCAGCTATCGCGGCCGCTACTTCGTCCTCATGGGGCACCTGTCGCCGCTGGACGGGATCGGGCCGGAGCAGCTCGGGATGCGCGAGCTCGAGGCGATCCTCGCCGAAGGCGGCGTGCGCGAACTGATCCTCGCCACCAACTCCACCGTCGAGGGTGACGCCACGGCGCATTTTCTGAGTGAACTCGCCGCGCGGCGCGGCATCCGCGCGAGCCGCATTGCCCACGGCGTGCCGGTGGGCGGGGAACTGGAATACGTTGACGGCGGCACGCTCGCGCACGCACTCGCCGGCCGCCAGTCGCTGTAGCGCGCCAGCGCGCGGCGTACTTGATCGCGGCGCTGCGCCTAGCGGCGGCGGCACACTCTGGTGACTCCCGGCATCGAGCCCCCGGCGCGCGCGCGCCGCGAGCTGCTGCCGTGGCTCGTGGCCGTGGCGTTCTTCATGCAGGCGCTCGACACCACGATCCTCAATACCGCCGTGCCGAGCATCGCGCGCGCCCTCGGCGTCGCCCCGCTCAGCATGAAGTCGGTGCTTTCCAGCTACTCGCTGAGCCTGGCGGTGTTCATCCCCGTCAGCGGCTGGATGGCGAACCGCTTCGGCACGCGCCGCGTGTTCGGCGGCGCCATCGCGCTGTTCGCCGCCGCCTCGCTGTTGTGCGGGCTGGCGCGCAACATCCACTACCTGGTGGCCTTCCGCATCCTGCAAGGCTGCGGCGGGGCGATGATGGTGCCGGTCGGCCGGCTGACGCTGGTGCGCAGCTTCCCAAAATCCGAGCTGGTGCGTGCCATGAGTTTCGTGGCGATCCCCGGCCTCGTCGGCCCGATGCTGGGCCCCGTGGCCGGCGGCTTCATCACCGGCTACCTGCACTGGAGCGTGATTTTCTACCTCAACGTGCCGATCGGTATCGCCGGCCTGTGGCTGGTGTACCGCTACCTGCCGGAGTACCGCAACGAGCATACCCCGCCGCTCGATGTCGCCGGACTGCTGCTGTTCAGCTCCGGCATCGCGCTGCTGTCCTACGTGCTGGAGGTCTTCGGCGAGCACCGTCTGGGTGCCCCGCAGGTGGTGGCGCTGCTGGGGCTCGCGGTGGCGCTGCTGCTCGCCTACGGGCTGCGCTCGGCCGGGGTGCTGCAGCCGCTCCTGCAGCTGGCCCTGTTCAGGATCCGCACCTTCCGCGCCGCCGTCGGTGGCAGTTTCTTCACGCGCATCGCCATCGGTGGCGTGCCGTTCCTGTTCCCGCTGCTCTACCAGGTGGGCCTCGGCTACACGCCGATCCAGTCGGGCCTGCTGATGATGCCGCAGGCAGCCGCGGCGATCAGCCTCAAGGTGCTGACGCCGCGCATCCTCGCGCGCTTCGGCTACCGCGCGGTGCTGGTGTCCAACACCGTAGTGCTCGGGGTACTGATCGGACTGTTCGCAACCATCGGGGCGGCGACCCCGGTGTGGCTGATCGTGCTGCAGGCCTTCGCCTATGGCTTCTTCCAGTCCCTGCAGTACACCAGCATGAATACCCTGGTGTACGCGGATGTCCCGGAGGTCGCGGCGGCCAGCGCCAGCACCATCGCGAGCACCGTGCAGCAGCTGTCGATGAGCTTCGGCGTCGCCGGCGCCTCGCTGGTGGCGGCGGTGTTTGTACCGGATCGCTTTCACACGGATGCCGCGACCATGGTACGCGGGGTGCACGAGGCCTTCCTGGTCCTGGGCGTCGCCACCATCGCCTCGAGCGTGCTGTTCCGCGCGCTGCGCGCGGATGACGGCAGTGCCATCAGTCAGCATCGGGCGGGAGGGGCGGTGGCGCAGGAGAGCGGCGCGGCGCTCGCGGACGTGCAGCCGCCGAGCCAGTGAGTGCCGGCGCCGCGCCCGCACCGCCCGCCTCAGCGGTTGCGCTCCGGACGGCGTGCCGCCGAGAGCTCCTCGTACAGGCGCCGCAGCCGCCGGTAGCTCTCGTAGCGGCGTGCCGAGAGCGCCCCGCCCTCGACGGCCTTGATGACCGCGCAGCCCGGCTCGCGCATGTGGCGACAGTCCGCGAAGCGGCAGCCCGGGGCCAGACGCTCGACCTCGACGAAGCCGAGCGCGCGCTCATCGAGCGCCTCCACCGCGGGCGCGAAGTCGCGTACGCCGGGGGAATCGATGAGGGCGGCGCCGTTGGGCAGGTCATACAGCCGCGAGGCGGTGGTGGTGTGCCGGCCTTCTTCCTCGCGCACCAGCGCACCGATCGTGATGTCCGCCGCCGGGATCAGGCGGCGCACCAGCGAGGACTTGCCGACCCCCGACTGACCGACGAGCGCTGCCAGTGCCGCCGGGGACAGGGCTGCCCGCAGCGCCTCCACGCCGGCGCCGCTGTCGGCCGAGCAGGCGAGCGCGCCGTAGCCGGCGGCAGCGTAGACGGCGAGCTCGGCGGCGAGCCCCGCGTCGACCCCTAGGTCGCTCTTGTTAACGATCAGGGTGGCCGTGACGCCGGCCGCGGTGGCGGCCGCCAGATAGCGGTCGACCACGAACAGATCCGGTAGTGGCAGCGGCGCGAGCACCACGAACAGCTGGGTGAGATTGGCGACCACCGGTTCGGTTGCGCCGCGCGCCGTGGCGCGATAGAGCGCGGTGCGCCGGGTGAGCACCTCGAGTACGTGCACTTCCTCGTGGCGCGCATCGATTTCGCAGCGTACCTGGTCGCCGCACACGATGGTGAGCGAGCGCCCGAAGGGACGCGCGCGCAGCTCGGCCCCGGCCGCGGTGCGCACCAGCACGTGACGCCCGAAAGCGGCGATCACTTGTCCAACGACCGTCTGTGGCATGCGAGGGGTACGCCCGGGGGCGTCTGCTACACTTCAGGCTGCACGTTGCGCCGCCAACACGCTACCACCACTTAAGGCCCCATGCCGAACGGCGATAACCTCATCTGGATCGATCTTGAGATGACCGGGCTCAATACCGACTCCGACGCGATCATCGAAATCGCCACCGTGGTCACCGACAAGGACCTCAACATCGTCGCCGAGGGACCGGAGCTCGCGATCCATCAAAGCGATGAAGTGCTGGCACGCATGGACGCCTGGAACCAGCGCCAGCACGGTTCCTCGGGCCTGATCGCGCGCGTGCGCGCGAGCCAGGTGAGCACCGCGGAGGCGCAGCGGCGCACGCTCGAGTTCCTCGCCCCTCTGGTCCACGCCAGCGTCTCGCCCATGTGCGGCAACAGCATCTGCCAGGACCGGCGCTTCCTGGCGCGCCTCATGCCCGACCTCGAGCGCTTCTTCCACTATCGCAACCTGGACGTGAGCACGCTGAAGGAGCTGGCGCGCCGCTGGGCGCCGGAGGTCTCCGAGGGCTTCGTCAAGCAGGGCGCACACCTTGCCAGTGCTGACATCCACGAGTCGATCCGCGAGCTGCGGCACTACCGCGCGCGGCTGTTCGCACCGCAGTTCTCAGGTATCCCCTAGGGTGCCTCAGGCGAGCTTGCTGTCGCCGGGCGGCTGCGCGAGAAACAGCCAGGTCTCGACCACCGTGTCCGGGTTGAGCGACATGCTCTCGATGCCCTGATCGAGCAGCCAGCGGGCCAGGTCCGGGTGATCCGAGGGTCCCTGGCCGCAGATGCCGATGTACTTCTTCTTGTTGCGACAGGCGACGATGGCCATCGACAGCAGCTTGCGCACCGCCTCGTCGCGTTCATCGAACAGGCGCGCGACGATGGCCGAATCGCGGTCGAGCCCGAGGGTGAGCTGCGTCATGTCGTTGGAACCGATCGACATGCCGTCAAAGTACTCAAGGTACTGATCGGCCAGCAGCGCGTTGGTCGGCAGCTCGCACATCATGATGATCTTCAGGCCGTCGACACCGCGCTTCAGCCCGTTCGCGGCCAGCAGCTCGGTGACCTGGCGTGCCTCCTCGACGCTGCGCACGAACGGCACCATCACCTGCACGTTGGTGAGCCCCATGGTCTCGCGCACGCGCTTGAGCGCCCGGCACTCCAGCTCGAAGCACGGGCGGAAGGCTTCATCGGTGTAGCGCACGGCGCCGCGGAAACCCAGCATCGGGTTCTCTTCCTGCGGCTCGTAGCGCGTGCCGCCGATGAGATTGGCGTACTCGTTGGACTTGAAGTCCGAGAGGCGCACGATCACCGGCTCGGGGGCGAAGGCGGCGGCGATCTGCGCGATGCCTTCGGCCAGCTTCTCGACGTAGAAGGACACCGGATCCGCGTAGCCGGCGATCTGGGCGCGGATCTGCTCCTGCAGCTCCCCGTCGAGGCGATCGAATTCCAGCAGCGCGCGCGGATGCACCCCGATCATGCGGTTGATGATGAACTCGAGCCGCGCCAGCCCTACGCCGTGGTGCGGGATCGCCGCGAAATCGAAGGCGCGGTCGGGGTTGCCGACGTTCATCATGATCTTCACGGGAATCTTCGGCAGCGAGTCAAGCTCGATCTGCTTGCGCTCAAATTCCAGCAGTCCCTCGTACACCTGGCCGGTGTCGCCCTCGGCGCAGGACACGGTGACGTCCTGACCCTCGCGGATGCGCTGCGTGGCGTCCCCGCAGCCGACCACCGCCGGGATGCCCAGTTCGCGCGCGATGATGGCCGCGTGGCAGGTGCGCCCGCCGCGGTTGGTGACGATGGCGGCGGCACGCTTCATGACCGGCTCCCAGTCAGGGTCGGTCATGTCGGCGACCAGCACGTCCCCGGACTGTACGCGCGCCATCTCGCTGGCGTCGCGGATCACGCGCGCGGTGCCCGCGCCGATGCGCTGGCCGATGCTGCGCCCGGTGGCGAGCACGCGGGAGGTGCCCTTGAGCGCGTAGCGCTGGATGGTACGCCCGGCACGGCTCTGCACCGTCTCCGGGCGCGCCTGCAGGATATAGATGGACCCGGAGGCGCCGTCGCGCGCCCACTCGATGTCCATGGGCCGCTGGTAGTGCTCCTCGATGATGAGTGCCTGGCGCGCCAGCATCACGAGGTCCGCGTCGCTCAGGCAGAAGCGCTGGCGCTCCGCCTGCGGCACGTCCACGGTCTGCACGCGGGCGGGGGAACCCTCCGGGGCATACACCATCTTCACGGCCTTGCCGCCGAGATTGCGGCGCAGCACCGCGTGCTTGCCGGCGCGCAGCGCCGGCTTGTAGAGGTAGAACTCGTCCGGGTTGACCGCGCCCTGCACCACCGTTTCCCCCAGGCCCCAGGAGGCGGTGATGAACACCACGTCGCGGAAGCCGGAGTCGGTGTCGAGGGTGAACATGACGCCGGCAGCCCCAAGATCGCTGCGCACCATGTGCTGCACGCCGGCCGAGAGCGCGACTGCGCTGTGATCGAAGCCCTGGTGCACGCGGTAGGAAATGGCACGGTCGTTGAACAGCGAGGCGAACACCTCGTGCATGGCGCGCAGCACGCCGGCCTCGCCGCGCACGTTGAGGAAGGTCTCCTGCTGGCCGGCGAAGGAGGCCTCCGGCAGGTCCTCGGCGGTGGCCGAGGAGCGCACCGCGACCGCAATGTCCGCGCCGCCGGACATCTGGCGAAACTGCGCGATCACGGCCTGCTCGAACGGCGGCGGGAACGGTGTCGCCATGATCCACTGGCGGATGCGGGCCCCGGTCGCGGCGAGCTTGGTGACGTCATCCACATCGAGGCTGGCGAGCTCGGTGCGGATGCGCGCGTCCAGGGCGCCCTGCTGCAGGAATTCGCGGTACGCCTGGGCGGTGGTGGCAAAGCCGCCCGGGACCTGCACGCCGAGGCGCGTCAGCTTGCCGATCATTTCTCCGAGGGAGGCGTTCTTGCCGCCGACGGTCTCGACATCGCGCATGCCCAGCTGCTCGAACGGGATGACGAATGCGTTCAAGGATGCTCCTGAAGACCGCCCGCAGACGCTTGCGAGCCTGCGCGCGCGGTGAAACACTGCGGATCCATCGCCCAGCCGCGAAAGTATGCCAAGCCTGTGAGCCGTCGAACCGTTTTTTTCGTCTCCGACCAGACGGGCGTGACCGCGGAAACGCTGGGCCACAGCCTGATGACGCAGTTCGAGGGCCTGGAATTTCGGCCGGTGACTTTGCCATTTGTATCCGACCTTGACAAGGCGCACGAGGTCGTCCGGCGCATCAACCGCGCCGGCGAGGAAACCGGCCTGCGGCCGATCGTCTTCAGCACCCTGGTACAGGACGAGCTGCGCGACGTGGTGGTCGGGGCCAACGCGCTGTTCCTGGATCTGTTCTCCGCCTTCGTCGGCCCGCTCGAGCGTGAACTCGACACCCGCTCGACGCACCGCGCCGGACGGGCGCACGGCATCGCGGACCTTGCCGCCTATACCACGCGCATCAACGCCACCAACTTTGCGCTCGCCAACGATGACGGTACCGGGGGTGACTACGCGCACGCGGACGTGGTGCTGATCGGCGTGTCGCGCGTCGGCAAGACGCCGACCTGCGTCTACATGGCGCTGCAGTACGGGGTGTTCGCGGCCAACTACCCGCTCACGGAGGATGACCTGGAGGCGGGGCGCCTGCCCGCGCGCCTGGACCTGTTCCGCAGCAAGCTGTACGCACTCACCATCAGGCCGGAGCGCTTGCAGCAGATCCGCAATGAGCGCCGCCCGGAGAGCCGCTATGCCTCGCGCGCACAGGTGACGTACGAGTTGCGCACCGCCGATGCGCTCTACGCGCGCTACAAGATCCCATCACTCGATACCACCGAGTGCTCGATCGAGGAAATCGCCAGCCGCATCCTCAATACCACCGGGATCGAACGGCGGCTGCGTCCCTGACGGCGGTGTGCCAGTCTTGCATTGTGACACGGCGCGTGCTGCGCGTGGTGAACGTGAACCATCGCACGGATTTTGCAAGCGCCGCTAAGCGCCAACCGACATAAATTCGCGTGCTGATCGACTTGCAGCGCAAGTCTTGTGCGTTATAGTCGGGGCGTGCTCCTCACTGATACACGGACCTTAGTCTCCTGGCGTGCGCGGCCGCGCAGCTTCGTCGCGCTCATGGGACTGTACGAGAGCAACTTCATCCGTCTCGGCTGGCTCGCCGGGGATCTGGGCACCCTGCGCGGCGAGTACTGTTCGCGGGTGCCCTCGGACTGTGACCTCGTTCTCACCGTGACCGAGCGCTCGCCCTACACCAGCACCGTCAATCTCACGTATCTGCTCGCGGACGCGCACGGCGCCTCCAAGTACCCCGACATGCGCGTGCGCATCTACCACGACGCGCACCTGGTCGAAGCCCAGCAGTGGGCGCACGTTCACGCCCAGCCGCACCTGCAGGCGCTGCGCAGCCACGCGGAGCGTGAACTGGATCAGCGCTGGGCGCGTAACATGATGTTAAATAAGTGGCTGGAATACTGCGTGGAGCGGGGTCATCGCTTCTCAGCCAGCACGGGGTCCGGATCCGGCGCTTGAGAAGGAGCGGTTCGCCGCCTCGTTTCTCATGAAGGCGCTCAGACAACTCGGATTTCTCAAGCTCAGCCTGCGCCCGGAACGCCCGCCCGATGAAGATCACCGGGTGCTCGAGCTGTTCCGCAACCGCGCGGAGCTGAAGAAGGCCTACGGTGGCCTGCAGGATGAGACGTTCCGTCTCAAGGACCTGATCAAGCAGCAGGAGGGCGCCACGCAGCGCGTGCAGGAGATGCTGAGCGCTCTCGAGGGGCGGCTCGGTACGCCCGAGACCGCCTACGGCGCGCTGGTGTTCTATCAGCTGCGGCGCCTGTGGCAGGCGGGGCGCGAGCTCATCACGCAGTTCGTAACGGATCTGGCGCGTCAGCAGGAGGAGCGCGAGCGCCGCGTGCACCTCGCACAGCACAACCAGCGCCAGTTCGCGCGGCGCCAGTCCGCGCAGAAGCAGCTCGATGCGGCGCAGGCGCTGCATGAGCAGGCGAGCGCCCAGGTGGCCGCGCTGGAAACCGAGCGCGCGGCTCTCACGCGCTTCTGGCACTACTTCAAGCGCCGCGCGCTGGGCGGACGCATCCATGCGGCGCAGGCGCAGCTTGGCGAAGCGCGCGCCGCACTCGCGCAGGCGCAGGCCGCCGCCGAGGAGATCGCCCGCGAGAGCCTGCCGGAGTTTCCCGGGCTGTCGCTGCAGACGCGGCGCGCCATCAACATCGCCGCCATCGCCTACGCGGAAGTGCTGTGCCTGCGGGTGGCGACGCTGAAGGCGCCGCTGGTGGCGCGGGCGCACGAAGCCACCAGTCAGCGCGAGGTCACCGACAGCTACGGGGCACCGCAGGAGTGCGTGCTGCTCATGGGGCAGATCACCCGCGCGCATAGCCTCATCGCCGCGCGCGAAGGTCTGGCGGAGGAGATCCGCGAGCGCGGCGAGCGTCTCAAGCGCGTGGCGCGCTACCGCGGCGCCAACGACGGCTCGCCGCTCACCGATTCGATAGCGCTCACCGAAGGGGACATCCTGCAGCTGGCGCCGTTGGGCGCAGGCGCCGAGCGCCTGCCGAACGTGCTCGCCGACGATACCTGGGACCTGTTCCGCATCCTGCTGCGCTGAGGCAGCGGCGCGCTTCAGCCGCTGCGCGCGGTCTTCTGCTGCTGCGGCAGATTCTTCGCGCCGCCGAGCACGTCCGCCATCACCTGGCTGGCCTGATCGAGCACCACGTCGGTGGTGTCCTTGGCCTTGTCCAGCTCCTCCACGCTCTTGTACGCGGGCAGGTTCTTGGCGGCGCGCCGACTGTTCTCGCGCTCCAGGCGCTCCTTGTCGATGCGCGTGCGCTCCTCGCGCCGCACCTTGAGGTTCAGTGACACGGTCTTCTGTTCGCGCACCGAGTCGAGCGCCGCGATGTCCGACTTCAGCCACTTGTAGTCCGGATCGATCTGCGCGCGCGCGTCCTCCTCGGTGGCCAGGGCCGCGATCGGCGGGGCGGCCGCGGTGCCCGCGCTGGTCTTGAACGGCACGCCGGCGATGCGATCCCAGGGCAGGGCGGACTCGAGCGCGCTCTCGCCGATTTCCTTGGTGTCGATCGCCGAGGCGAGCGGCACGTCCGGCTGCACGCCGCGGTGCTGGGTGCTCTCACCCGTGACGCGGTAGAACTTGCCGATCGTCACGGTCAGCTGCCCGCTCGTGGGCTTGGAGGAGAAGCGGTCGAGCGGCATCAGGCTCTGTACCGTGCCCTTGCCGAAGGTGGTCTGTCCCAGGATCAGACCGCGGTGGTAGTCCTGAATGGCGCCGGCGAAGATCTCCGACGCCGAGGCGCTCAGGCGGTCCACGAGCACCGCGAGCGGGCCGTCGTAGGTGGGCATGCTCTGCGGGTCATCGAGGACTTCCAGCCGTCCGGTGGTGTCGCGCACCTGCACGACCGGGCCGTGGTCGATGAACAGCCCGGTGAGCTCGGTGGCCTCGGGCAGGTAGCCGCCGCCGTCGTTGCGCAGGTCGAGCACCAGCCCGTCGATGTTCTCGCTCTTGAGCTCCTTCAGCAGCTTCGCCACGTCGCGCGTGGTGCTGCGGTAGTTCTTGTCCCCGGCGCTCTCGGCGGCAACGTCGCGGTAGAAGCCCGGCACCGTGATCACGCCGATCTTGTAGACCTTGCCGTTGCGCGCGACGTTCTTCACTTCCTTGTGCGCAGCCTGCGCCTCGAGGGTGACCTGGTTGCGGGTGAACTCGAGCACTTTCTCCGGCGCGCCGGGGCCGGCACCGGCGGGCAGGATCTGCAGCCGTACCAGCGTGCCGGCCTTGCCGCGGATCAGCTGCACCACATCATCCAGGCGCCAGCCGATGACGTCCTGGAAGCCGCCGTCCTTGCCCTGGCCGACACCGGTGATGCGGTCGTTGACGGTGAGCGTGCCGGCGACGGCCGCCGGGCCGCCCTCGAGCACGCTCATGATCGTGACGTAGTCATCGATGATCTGCAGCGAGGCGCCGATGCCCTCGTAGTTGAGGCTCATCTGGATGCGGTACTCCTCGGAGGAGCGTGGCGAGAAGTAGCTCGAGTGCGGGTCGAAGGCGCGCGCGTACGCGTTCATCAGGTTCTCGAACACGTCATCCGGACTCACCTGGTCGACGCGCTTGAGCACGCGCTCGTAGCGCTTCTTGAGGACATCGGCCACCTCGGGCCACGGCTTGCCGGTCAGCATGAGCGAGAGCGCATCGTTCTTCACGCGCTTGCGCCACAGCTCATCGAGTGACGCCTGGTCGCTGAGCCAGCTCGCCTTGCTGCGGTCGAAGTCGAAGCTCTCGTTCACGGTCCAGTCCGGCTCGGTGCTGAGCAGCGCGATCGCGTGCTGGATGCGTTCGTGGTTGCGCTGCTGGAAGCGCGCGAAGATCAGGTAGGCGGGGTCGATGTCCCCGGTGCGGATCATGTCGTCGAACAGGAAGCGGTAGGCGTTGAAGTCGTTGATGTCGCTTTGCAGGAAGTAACTCTTCTGCCCGTCGAGTGATTCCAGATAGCGCTGGTAGATCACCTCGGACATCTTGTCATCGAGCGCGGCGCGGCTGTAATGCGCCTCCTCGAGGATGCGGCCGATCTTGCGCGCGGTGGCGCGCTGCGGATCGGTCGGCGCGATGGCGCCGGCGGGCAGGAGCGAGGTACTGGCCGGCGCCTGCACGGAACCGGCAAGCACCAGCGCCGTCATGGCGAGGACGGCGGCGGTGATCCAGCCGGAGGAGCGACGCATAGCTAAGGGCATCTTGGGAACTCGTGGTTTCGGTACACTCTTAGAGTAAGGCTAGAGCGTGCGGTTCGTTTTTAGCAAGTGCAGTCCTCACAATCATGCGTCCCCTGGCGGCCCTGCTGGCAATTCTGACCGGATCAGCCGTCGCCCTGGCGGTGGGGCTGCTCCTGACCTGGGTGGTAATCCTGTTTCTGCCGGCCGACGAGGCCCGCTTCGCCCCCGAGCACGCGGCCCTGCTGAAGGCGATCGGCGTATTTGGCTTATTCTCGGCCGTCTGCGCCGCGAGCCTCTACGGGGAGCTGCGCCTGCGCGCCTGGCGCTTCGCGGCGCATGCGGCCACGGCGGCCATGTTCGCCCTTGCCGTCTGGGCCTACTGGCCGCGCTGAGCGCCGCCGCGCTCTAGTCGCCCCGCGAGCGCGGCAGTGCCCGGAACAGGAGCACGAACAGGCGCACCAGCAGCAGCAGCACGGCCGGCCCCAGGGCCACCGCCCAGAACACCGCCGAACCGTGCACCAGGCCCACCAGGAAGTCCCCGAGCAGCGCCAGGGCCCCCGCGTGCGCGTTCTGGCCATGCGTATAGGGGCCGAGCACGCGGTTGCCAACGACCCAGATCAAGAGCGGCATGAGCAGCGCTCCGCCGAGCACCAGGAACGCGTAGAGGAGCAGCTCGCGCTGCAGGCGCGATAGCGCGCGCAGCCGCGCGAGGAGGCCGGCGGCCGGTTCGGTGTCGTCCATGAGGGGCGGTGAGGACATGGGGGTGCGGTCCGTTACGGTCACACTATCAGTTCGGGCAGCGCCGCGCGGGCGCGCATAATAGCCTCCCCATGCACAAAATCAGAGCCGCCGTCATCGGCGTGGGGTACCTCGGACGCTTTCACGCGCAGAAATACGCGCAGGCCGCCGGCTGCGAGCTCGTGGCCGTCGTCGATCCGCGCGCCGCGGCGCGCGCGCAAGTGGCCGGCGAGCTCGCCACCCGCGGGCTCGAGGACTACCGCGAGCTGCTGGGCACGGTGGACGCGGTGAGTATCGTGACGCCGACCCCGGCGCACTTTGCCATCGCACGCGACTTTCTGCGCGCCGGCGCGCACGTGCTGGTGGAGAAACCGATCACCGAGACCGAGGCCGAGGCGCGCGAGCTGATCGCCCTGGCCGCCGCCGAGCAGCGCCTGCTGCAGGTCGGTCACCTCGAGCGCTTCAACTCCGCGATCCTGGCCGCAGAGCCCCACCTGCGCTCGCCGCGCTTCATCGAGTGCCACCGCCTGGCCCCGTACCGCGAGCGTGGCACCGATGTGAACGTGGTGCTCGATCTGATGATCCACGACATCGACATCGTGCAGACCATCGTCGGTGCGCCGCTCGTGAGCATCGATGCGGTCGGCACGCCGGTGTTTTCCGAGGAAATCGACATCGCCAACGCCCGGCTGCGTTTTGCCAACGGCTGCGTGGCGAATGCGACCGCCTCGCGGGTCAGCCTGAAGACCGAGCGCAAGATGCGCATCTTCGAGGACGACGCCTACCTGTCCCTCGACCTGCAGCAAAAGATCCTGACGCTCATCAGGAAACGCCCGGCGTCCGAGGCGCCCGGGGCGCTGCCCGTGACCATCGAGGAGCAGAGCCTGGAGGCCGGGGATGCCCTGAAGGCGGAGATCGAGTCTTTCCTCGACTGCATCCGCCACAGCCGGCCCCCGGTGGTGCCGGGCGAGGCGGGCCTCATGGCGCTGCAGACCGCCACAAGGATCACCGAGCAGGTGGAGCGCTCCCTCGCCGAGCGCCGCGCGCAGCAGCGCTCTTAAGCTTACGCCCAAGCTTGCCGCTGGCCAGCGCACCGCAGGACTACAGTCGGTTGCAACCTGACCCTCGGCCAAGCCCGCCCACAGGGACGTCTTGCCGGCCAAGGGGGTTCCCATGGGCCGTATTGCTGCGTTTGTGTACGGGTCGCTCGCCTAGGTCGTCTTCCTGCTGACCTTCCTGTACGCCATTGCTTTCGTCGGCAACCTGGGGGTGCCGCGCTCGATCGACCAGCCGCCGGGGAGCTTCTCCGCCGCGGCGCTGCTGATCGATGTGCTGCCGATCGGCGAGGGGCGAATAGCAGGTGTCCCTGGGTCATGACCGGGACGCCGATCCACTAGAATCGCCAGCTTGCGGGACTCACCCCGACAGGCAGGTTCTACGATGAGCGAGCAACCCGGGCATTTGCAGCGACCGGGCCGTCCGGTGACGGTCGCCGCCACCCAGGCCGCCTTCGGCTGGGATTCGCAGGCCAACATCGCGCGCGCCGAGGAACTGGTGCGTGCGGCGGCCGCGCGCGGCGCGCAGATCATCCTGCTGCCGGAGCTGTTCGAGACGCCGTACTTCTGCATTGAGCAGGATGCACGGCACCTGAACCTTGCCACGACGGTCGCCGAGAACCGCGCGGTGGGGCACTTCGCCGCGGTGGCGCGCGAGCTGGGTGTCGTGCTGCCGATCAGCTTCTTCGAGCGTGCCGGACGCGCCTACTTCAACTCGATCGCCATCCTGGACGCTGATGGCAGCAACCTTGGTGTCTATCGCAAGTCACACATTCCGAACGGGCCCGGCTACCAGGAGAAGACCTACTTCGCCCCCGGCGACACGGGCTTCAAGGTGTGGGCGACGCGCTTTGCGCGCATCGGGGTAGGCATCTGCTGGGACCAGTGGTTTCCGGAGACCGCGCGCGTCATGGCACTGATGGGCGCGGAGCTGTTCCTCTTCCCCACGGCCATCGGCACGGAGCCGCCGCCGGCGCCACCGGTGAACTCGCGCGAGCACTGGCAGCGCACCCAGCAGGGCCACGCGGCGGCTAACCTGACGCCGCTCATCGCCTCCAATCGCTACGGACTGGAGCGCTCGCTGCAGAGCCCGCAGGAGCTCTACATCCGTTTCTACGGTTCCTCCTTCATCGCGGATCCGATGGGCGCCAAGGTTGCCGAGGCGCCCGAGGAGGGTGATGCCGTCCTCACGCACACCTTCGATCTCGAGGCGATTGCGCAGCTGCGTAACAACTGGTTCGTGTTCCGCGACCGGCGCCCGGAGCTTTACGCAGCCCTCACCACGCACGACGGGATGCGCGGCTGAAAAGAGTGAGCCGGCCCGCGGTGGCCCATGCCGGGCATCGGCTCCCGGCCCGTGTGGGCCGGGAACCGCCGGTTGGTGGAGGCGGGGGGACAGTTCACCCGCGGCTTTCGCCACGGCCTGGACTATGCCTTCATCCGTGCGCACCCGAGGGCGTGCGGCCACGCATGCGGAGCGTGTTATCCGGTTCGTAGCAGCCAGAAACCGGATCCTAGTGCCCGCCCGGGCAAAACTGCCGTCGGCGGGTCTATGAGTCTCTACAGGGCAGGCCTGAAGTTGGCCCTCTTCCTACCCCTCGGCGTTGCCATGCCGTCCTTACCGGACGCCGTCAGGTTTCGCCGATGTGAGCTCCGTTGTCACTCGGGTCTTACGACCCGGTGCGACCCATTGATCGAACCCCCGTCCGCAAGTCCTAGACTTCAGGATCTACGTACGTAGCTCTCTCTTTGTTTCTCGCGTCACGCTACCCGAGGAGCAGGGAAGACGCTTCGCCAGCGGACAGTGACTCTTAACGCCGCGGCCTGTCGCACGCCGCAGCGCGATCCTGTGAACGCGTCCCCTGATTCAGTCGCACAGGCACGAGCTGGTCAGAGGTCAGCTGCGTTTAGGCAGCTAGAGCGTAGTTGTCGTCGTTAGCAACTATAATTTGCAGAGTGATTAACGAGGGCACTGCACCTCGGTACGCCCCTGAAGGTTCGCAACCCACGTCGAAACCGGTCGCCCCCAATCAGGTTCACCCGCGCAGCATAGCGCACTTGGGGCAAGCGGCCGCGCCAAGCCTGCTGCAAAGCCTCCGGCTGCGTGCTGGCACGGGGTCGCACGCTTTGCCTCGCGCTCCCCGCCTTCGGTAAGGTAGGCAGGTAGGTACGTTAGGTTAACTGCTCCAGGGAAGGGGTCTTGATGCGTTCACCGGCTGCGCTGGTCCTGCTCGCTGCGGTGGCTGTTCCCCTGCCGGCTTACGCCGACAACTCCCCGCTCGCCCCCGGGGACCCCGCCTGGGCCGCCCGCGGGCAGCTGGGCTACTCCAAGACCAGCGGCAACACCGACAACAGCGCCGGAAACTTCCTCCTGCACGTGGCGCACGTGACCGGGGACTGGAAGGTGCTCTTTGGCGCCGAGGGCCTCTACGGGTCCACCCATGGTGAGACCACCGCGCAGGCCTGGGATGCGCACCTACAGGCGAACTACAACATCACGCCCCACTTCTACTGGTACGCGGGCCTGCGCCACGACGACGACCGCTTCAGCGGATTCGCCTTCCAGGAGTCGATCAAGACCGGCGCCGGCTACCAGTTCGTGCAGACCAACGCGACCAAGTTCACCGCCCAGATGGGTGCCGGTTACCGGCGGCTGCGCCCGGAGATCCTGGTGAAGGATGACCTCGGCGGCGTCATCAGCCGCACGCCCCTGGATGAACAAAGCGATGCGGTCTTTGACGGCGCGCTCACCTTCGAGCACGCCTTCAACCAGAACACCAAGCTCCTGGCCGCGGCGACCGTGCAGTCGGGCAAGGAAAATACCCTCACCACCGCGAGCGTCTCGCTGCAGGTGAAGATGACCAATCGTCTCGCGCTGGCGGCCGGCTACCAGCTCACCGACAACAGTCAGCCCCCGCAGGGCTCGGGGCGGCGCGACACGCTGACGACGCTGAACGTGGTCTACGAGCTGAAGAACGAGAAGCTCGCGCCGGAGTGAGCGCTAGCCGCGCTTGAGCACGCGTGCCTTGTCGCGCGTCCAGTCGCGGTCCTTCTCGACGGCGCGCTTGTCGTGCTGCTTCTTGCCCTTGGCGAGGCCGACGGAGAGCTTGGCGCGGCCGTTCTTCCAGTAAAGCTCCAGCGGCACCAGGGTGTAGCCGCGCCGTTCCACCGCGCCGATCAGGCCCTGCAGCTCGCTGTAGTTGAGGAGCAGCTTGCGTGTGCGCACCGGGTCCGGGGTCACGTGGGTGGAGGCGGAGGGCAGCGCCGAGAGGTGGGCCCCGATGAGGAACGCCTCCCCGTCGCGCAGGTAGACGTACGCCTCCTTCAGCTGCGCGCGCCCGGCGCGCATTGCCTTTACCTCCCAGCCCTGCAGCGCCAGCCCCGCCTCGTAGCGTTCCTCGATGAAATAGTCGAAGCGCGCCTTGCGGTTCTCGGCGATCAGGCGGGGGGTGGCGGCGGCGGCTTTGGTCATGGCTTGGGGGTAATGGGACAATGCGAGGATGCGAGAGGTCAAGCGTTCGGCGCTGGTGAACCAACCGCCGGCGCGCGTGTTCGGGCTCATCAACGACATCGAGAGTTATCCGCTGTTCCTGCCATGGTGCACGCATGCGCGCGTGCTGTCGCGTACGCCCGCGGAGATCGTGGCCACCATCGGCGTGCGCCAGGGCACGTTCACGGGCGAGTTCACCACCCGCAACCTCCTCACCCCCGAGCGGCGCATCGACATGCAGCTCATCAGCGGCCCGTTCCGCTCGCTCGACGGCCAGTGGCTCCTGACCCCCATCGAGACGCACGGCTGCCGCGTCGACCTGAACGTGCGCTTCGCCTTCAAGAGCCGCGTGGCCGGGCTGTTGTTCGAGTCGCTGTTCGCGCAGACCGTGGGCTCGCTCATGGAGGCCTTCGTGCAGCGCGCCCGGTCTGCGGCATGAACGCCGCCGGCACCAAGCGCTGCCTGGTCGCCTTCGCCACGCCCGAGCGCGAATACCTGTGGACGGTGATCCTGCAGGCCGCCGACACCATCGAGGTGGCGCTTCAGGCCGCGCGCGCCCAGGCGGGCAGTGCCGGCGCCGCCGTGCCCTGGGAGAGCGCCGCGGTCGGCATCTTCGGTGAAGCGCGCCGCCGCAGCGATGCGTGCGCGCACGGGGACCGCATCGAGCTCTACCGCGCGCTCAAGCGCGATGCGCGCCAGCGCCGCCGTGAGCGCGTGGCGCGCGAGCGCCGCGCGCCGCGCTAGATCTTGGGGAACTTCTCGATCGGCGCGCCCTGGTCGGGCGCCTGCGGTGCCGACTGCGGCACGTTGTCGCGGTCGAAGTTCGCCACCTTGTCATCCTTGAAGTACACGACCACGTGGCGCTGCTCGGGACGCTTCAGGCGCCCGCGCTGAAAATAATAGAGGTAGTCCCAGCGATCCTTGTCGAAAAGGTCCGGCACCATCGGTGTGCCGAGCAGGTAGCGCACCTGGCTGCGGGTCATGCCCACCTGCAGCTGGTCCACGGTCTTGCCTTCAAGGTAGTTGCCCTGCTGGATGTCCATGCGGTACACGCAGCCGCTGGCGAGCGCTGCGAGCACACCGAGCACCGACAGGCGGGTAAAGATTAGGCGCATGCTTCTCCGATGGGGGATAATAATCTTTTCAATGATACCTGAACGCGGCTGGCCGCAGCCCCTGAAATGCGGCAACCGCCGGAGAAAATAGCTTGGAAGGCAAGGACCTGCGCAAAGCCGGTTTGAAGGTGACCCTGCCGCGGCTGAAGATTCTGGAGATCCTCGAAGGCAGCAATACCCGCCACCTCTCCGCCGAAGACATCTATCGCACGCTCCTGGAGTCCAACGAGGACATCGGGCTGGCGACCGTGTATCGCGTGCTCACGCAGTTCGAGGCAGCAGGCCTGGTCACCCGCCATCACTTCGAGGACGGCATGGCGGTGTTCGAGCTCAATCAGGGGACGCACCACGACCATATCGTGTGTCTGGACTGCGGCCGCGTGGAAGAGTTCATGGACTCGAGCATCGAGGAGCGCCAGACCGCCGTGGCACAGAAGCTCGGGTTCGCGATCCGCGATCACTCGCTGATTCTCTACGGGCACTGCAAGCGCCCGCACTGCGCCTTCCGCAACCGCAAGAACAGTTAAATTCCCGCCGCGGCTGCCCGGGTGCTCAAGACCAAGTGCGTGCTCGCTCCCGCCGCGCCCGCGGACGGACTGCGGGTGCTGGCGACGCGCTTTCGCGGCCGCGGCGTGAGCGCCTCGCGCTACCACGTGTGGCTGGCCTCGCTGGGCCCGAGCGAGCAGCTGCTGCGCCGCTGGCAGCGCGGCACGCTCTCCTGGGCGCAGTTCCGGCGCGCCTACCAGGCGGAGCTCTTCCTGCCCGCCGGCAGCGCTGCGCGCAACCGCACCATCAAGAACCACGGACAGAAATTCCTGCTGCGGCTGCTCAAGCACCTGGCGAGCGGCGGCGAGGTGACGCTGCTGTGCCACTGCGCGAGCGACGCGGCGCACTGCCACCGTCACCTGCTGCGCAGCATCATCCTCAGCCGCAGGGTCTGAAGCCTCGGGCCGGCTAGCGGCGCTTGAGCGCCGGCGGTCGGCGCGTGCGCACCGTGTCGGTGCTGGCCGCCTGGGGCTCGGCCGCCCCGAGCATGTCGCGCGCGTGCTCGCGCGCCTTGGTGCTGACCTCGACGCCGCCCAGCATGCGCGCGAGTTCCTCCACCCGGTCATCGACCGACAGCTCGGTGAGCGTGGTGCGGGTGGTGCGCCCGTCGGTGAGCTTGGTGACGCGCAGGTGATGGTGCGCCTGGGAGGCGACCTGTGGCAGGTGCGTCACGCACAGCACCTGGCCGCGCGCGCCGAGCGCGCGCAGTTCGCGGCCGATGATCTCGGCGATCGCCCCGCCGATGCCGGCGTCGACCTCATCGAACACCATGCAGCGCGCTTCCTCCTGCGCGCAGGAGACCTGTACCGCGAGCGACAGGCGCGCCAGCTCCCCGCCCGAGGCGACCTTGGCGAGGGCGCGCGGCGGCTGGCCGGGATTGGCCGTGACCCGGAACTCGATCTGGTCGATGCCGTGCTGGGCGGGATCGGCGTTGCCGTTCTGGGTGACGTCCGCCTCGAAGCGCCCGCCGGCCATGCCGAGGGTCTGCATGCGGGCGCTGATGTCGCGCGCCAGGGCGCGCGCGGCCGCCATGCGCTTGCCGGAAAGCTCCTGCGCCTGCTCGCGGTAGCCTTGCAGCGCGGCGGCGAGTTCGCGCCGCAGCACCGCGAGGTCCAGCTCCGCGCGCTCGAGGGACTCGAGCTCGGTGCGCAGGACCGCAACGCGCTCCGGCAGCACCGCCGGCGTCACGCGGTGCTTGCGCGCCAGCTCCTCGATCGCGGCCAGGCGGCGCTCGACTTCCTCCTGGCGCGCCGCGTCCAGGTCGAGGCTGGCGCGGTAGTGTTCCAGTTCGCGCGCCGCCTCGCGCACCTGGATGGAGGCCTCTTCCAGCATCGGGATCACGGCGGCGAGCTTCGGGTCCAGCGCCGCCAGTGCGCGCAGCGTGCTCAGCGCGCGGCTGACCCCGGCGTGCGCGCTGCTGTTCTCGTTCTCGTACAGCTGCGCCAGGGCGCTCTGGGAGCCCTCGGCGAGCCGGCCGCGGTTGGCCAGGCGCGCGTGCTCCTCGGCGAGGGCGTCGATCTCGCCCGGCTTCACCTTCAGCGCCTGCAGCTCCTGCACCTGGTAGCGCAGGAATTCCAGCTTCGCGTCGCGGTCGCGCGCCTTGGTCTCAAGGTCGAGCGTGCGGTTGAGCAGCTCGAGCCACACGCGGTGCGCGATGCCGACCTGGCCGGTGAGGGTGCTCAGGGCGGCGTAGCCATCGAGCAGTTCGCGCTGCGCGGCGCTGCGCGTCAGGGACTGAAACTCGTGCTGCCCGTGGATGTCGATGAGGATGTTGCCGGCCTCGCGCAGCAGCTGCACCGCGACCGCCTGCCCGTTGAGGTAGGCGCGCGAGCGCCCGTCGCTGCCCACCACGCGCCGCACCTGCAGCTCTCCCTGGATGCTCACCGACTGCTCCTCGAGCCACTGCTTGAGTTCGCGCGGCGCGCGGCTGAGGTCAAAGGTGCCGGAGACCTCGGCCCGCTCGGCGCCATGGCGCACGACCTCGGCGCCGGCGCGGCCGCCGGCGAGCAGTTGCAGCGCATCGACGAGGATCGACTTGCCGGCGCCGGTTTCCCCGGTGAGCACGGTGAGTCCCGGACGCAGCTCCAGCTCCACGGCGTCGATGATGGCGAAATCACGGATCTGCAGGTGCGTCAGCATCGTTTCAGCGCTCGAAGCTGCCGCGGCCCCAATGGAGTTTGGAGCGCAGCAGCCCATAGTAATCGTGCCCGCGCGGGTGCAGCAGCGTCACCCGCTCGCGGGCGAGGCGCACCTCGAGGCGATCGGCGGCCGTGAAGTCCCCGAGCATCGAGCCGTCGCAGATGACGTGCGCCTGGGTGTCGGCGCGCTCCATGAGGCGCACCTCGATCACCGAGGCGGAGGAGACCACGATCGGGCGGTCCGAGAGGGTATGCGGGCAGATCGGGGCGATCACGAGCGCCGGCAGGTGCGGCTCCACGATCGGCCCGCCGCAGGAGAGTGCGTAGGCGGTGGAACCGGTGCCGGTGGCCACGATGATGCCGTCGCCGCCGTGGGAGTTGACGAACTGCCCGTTGATGCGGGTCTCGAAGTCGAGCGTGCGCCCGGTATCGTGCTTTTGCATCACGACATCGTTCAGGGCCAGTGCCTGGGACTCCGCGCCGCCGGCGCACTTCAGGTGCGCGGCCAGGAGCGGCCGCTCGTCCACTTCGATCTCCCCGGCGAGGGCGGCGTCGACCGAGGCGAGCATGTCCTGGGGCATGATGTCGGTGAGGAAGCCGACCCGTCCGCGGTTGACCCCGAGGAGCGGCACGCCGTGGCGGGCGACCAGACGCGCCCCGTACAGGAGTGTGCCATCCCCGCCCACCGCGATCACGAGATCGGCGCGCGTGCCGAACTCCTCCTCCGGCACGCGCTGCGGGATCGGGGAGTCCAGGTCCGCGGTGGCGCTCACCAGCACCCGCACGCCGCGCCCGTGAAGGTGCGGCAGCAGGGCGCCCACGCTCTCGGCGATGCGTGGATCGGAGAATCTGCCCACTAACGCGCAGGTGCGCACCGAAAAGGCCATGCGAGCCCTTGACTTAACCCCGCAAGCCACGCGGGCGCGCCTTTGTAACACGCGCGGTTACGTGGGGGCCAATGGCCTAAGTCACATCTTGGCCCACACTGACGGCGGGCGGCTGTAAGGTGGGTGTTGACGGTAGGTGCACGCGAAAGCTAGCGTTCGGCAGGATTCTGCCGTGCACAACGGGCCGCCGGCGGCGGCTAAGGGGTTTATGGCGCAAGAAGCTCGGGACGAGCCCTTAGGCGAGCGGGCTCAACACCTGCTGCGGATCCTCATCGAGAGCTACATCCGGGACGGGCAGCCGGTGGGCTCGCGGGCGCTGTCGCGCGAATCGGGCCTGCAGCTCAGTTCCGCCACGGTACGCAACGTGATGGCGGATCTGGAGGAACTCGGCTTCGTCGCCTCCCCGCACACCTCCGCCGGCCGCATCCCGACCGACAAGGGCTACCGCTTCTTCGTGGACACGCTGTTGCAGCTGCGCCCGCTCGATGAGGCCATCAGCGAGCAGCTCACCCGCCAGTTCGAGGCCGGGCGCGACCACTCCACCGATCTCATCGCCACGGTGTCGCAACTGCTCTCCAGCGCCACGCGCCTGGCCGGTGTCGTGACGCTGCCGCGCACCCGCGCCGCCCACATAAGCCAGGTTGAGTTCGTGGCGCTCACCGAGAACCGCGTACTCGTGGTGCTGGTCTTCAACGACCGCGAGGTACAGAACCGCATCATCCAGACCGAGCGGCGCTACAGCGCCGATGAGCTCAAGCGCGCCTCCAACTACCTCAGCGAGCAGTGCCGCGGCCGCTCCCTGAGCGAGGTGCGTCAGGAGATCCTGCGCCAGCTCTCCGAGGCGCACGCGCACATGAACCAGATCATGCTCGATGCCATCTCGGTGGCCCAGCAGGTGTTCGAGGGCGGCGGCGAGGGCCGGCTTGAGTACGTGATCAAGGGCGAGACCAACCTCATGGGGATGGCCGAGCTCACCAACGTGGAGAAGCTGCGGCGCCTGTTCGAGGCCTTCAACGAGAAGCGCGACTTCCTGCACCTGCTCGATCACAGCCTCAAGGCCGAGCGGGTGCAGATATTCATCGGCCACGAATCCGGCTACCACATCCTGGATGACTGCAGCGTCGTGACCGCCCCCTATGCCGATGCTGATGGCGTGGTCGGGGTGCTCGGGGTGATCGGTCCCACGCGCATGGCCTACGAACGGGTTATCCCGATCGTCGATATGACGGCTAAACTCCTCGGCGCCGCCTTGAATTCGCGGCGCTGACCCCCACCCCCGGGGGCACGGGCCCTCGTGCGGGCGGTCAAGCGCGGCCGCAGGCGGCGCGGCCTCGGAAGCCAGGGTAACCACGAAGGATTAGCGATGACCTCCAATGAGCGTGAGCGGCACGACCCCGCCGCCGAACCCACGACCGTGCTGCCGGAGACCGCCGCGCAGCTGGTGGAGCTGGAGCGCCTGCAGCAGGCGCTGGCGGAATCCGAGGAGCGTGCCAAGAGCCACTGGGAGCAGTACCTGCGGGCGGTGGCAGAGCTCGACAACGTGCGCAAGCGCGCCCAGCGCGATATCGAGTCCGCCAACCGCTACGGGCTGGAAAAACTGGCCCAGGAGCTGCTGCCGGTCCGCGACAGCCTGGAGCTCGCGGTGCAGAACGCGGACCGGGCCGATCCGGCCAGCCTCAAGTCCGGACAGGAGGCTACGCTTGCCCTGCTGACCCGGGCGCTCGATAAGTTCGGGGTCACCCCGATCGAGCCTGCCGGGGAGCCCTTTGACCCGGGCCGCCACGAGGCCATGCTGGCCCAGGACTCGGCCACCGCGGAGCCGAACTCGGTGCTGCAGGTGATCCAGCCCGGTTATGAGCTCAACGGCAGGCTGCTGCGACCGGCGCGCGTGATCGTGGCAAAGTAGGCCCGTTCCGGCCTTGAAAGCCCCGGCCGCCACCCCTAAGAAGTGGCCCTAGACTGTCCCCCTTTTGAAAGAGATTTGCGCGGAGTGCACTCATGGCAAAGGTAATCGGCATCGACCTCGGCACGACCAATTCGTGCGTGGCCATCATGGAGGGCGGCAAGCCCCGGGTGATCGAGAACAGCGAAGGTGACCGCACCACCCCCTCGGTCGTGGCGCTCACCAAGGACAGCGAGTGGCTCGTCGGCCAGCCGGCCAAGCGCCAGGCGGTCACGAACCCGCACAACACCCTGTTCGCGATCAAGCGCCTCATCGGACGCAAGTTCGATGACGAGGTCGTGCAGCGCGACATCAAGATGGTGCCCTACAAGATCGCCAAGGCCGACAACGGGGATGCCTGGGTCGACGTACAGGGCAAGAAGATGGCGCCGCCGGAAGTCTCCGCGCGCGTGCTCATGAAGATGAAGAAGACCGCCGAGGACTACCTCGGCGAGCCGGTCACCGAAGCGGTGATCACCGTACCCGCCTACTTCAACGATTCGCAGCGCCAGGCGACCAAGGACGCCGGCCGCATCGCCGGCCTCACCGTCAAGCGCATCATCAACGAGCCGACCGCGGCGGCGCTCGCCTACGGGCTGGACAAGCAGGGGGCGGATCGCAAGATTGCCGTCTATGACCTCGGCGGCGGCACCTTCGACGTCTCGATCATCGAGATCGCGGAAGTCGACGGCGAGCGGCAGTTCGAGGTGCTCGCCACCAACGGCGACACCTTCCTCGGCGGCGAGGACTTCGACCTGCGCATCATCAATTTCCTGGCCGAGCAGTTCCAGAAGGAGTCCGGCGTCGACGTGCGCCAGGATGCGCTCGCCATGCAGCGCCTGAAGGAGGCGGCCGAGAAGGCGAAGATCGAGCTGTCCTCGACGCAGCAGACCGACATCAACCTGCCCTACATCACCGCCGATGCCTCGGGGCCTAAGCACCTGAACATCAAGCTCACGCGCGCCAAGCTCGAGTCGCTGGTGGAGGACCTGGTGCAGAAGACCGTCGGCCCGTGCCGCACGGCGCTCAAGGACGCCGGCCTCGCTGCCAGCGACGTCGCCGAGGTGATCCTGGTCGGTGGCCAGACGCGCATGCCGCTGGTGCAGAAGTACGTGAAGGACTTCTTCGGCAAGGAGCCGCGCAAGGATGTAAATCCCGATGAGGCCGTGGCCGTCGGCGCCGCCATCCAGGCGGGCGTGCTGGCCGGGGAGGTCAAGGACGTGCTGCTGCTGGACGTGACGCCGCTGTCGCTCGGCATCGAGACCCTCGGTGGCATCATGACCAAGCTCATCGAGAAGAACACGACCATCCCGACCAAGGCCTCGAACACCTTCTCGACCGCGGACGACAACCAGACCGGGGTCACCATTCACGTGCTGCAGGGCGAGCGCGACCGGGCCGCGGACAACAAGTCCTTGGGCAAGTTCGACCTCTCGGACATCCCGCCGGCCCCGCGCGGCATGCCGCAGATCGAGGTGTCCTTCGACATCGACGCGAACGGCATCCTCAACGTCTCGGCCAAGGACAAGGCCACCGGCAAGGAGCAGAAGATCGTCATCAAGGCCTCCAGCGGTCTTAACGAGGAGGAGATCAAGCGCATGGTGCGCGACGCCGAGGCGCACGCGGAGGAAGACAAGAAATTCCGCGAGCTCGTGGACTCGCGCAACAAGGCGGACGGCCTGATCCACTCGGTGGAGAAGTCGCTCCAGGGGCTGGGCGACAAGGTCGACCCGGCCGAGCGCGCCAAGGTCGAAAGCGCGGTGTCGGATCTGCGCACCGCGCTGCGGGGCGAGGACCGGGGCGCCATCGACAAGAAGGCCGAGGCCCTCGCGCAGGCCGCCGCCGGCATCGCGCAGCGCGCCCAGGCCGCCGAGCAGGGCGCGGGCGCGGAAGCGGCCGCCGGTGGTGGTGCGGGCGGGCCCTCCGCCCAGGGCGGGGCGGGTCGCGAGGACGTCGTGGATGCGGAATTTGAAGAGGTGAAGGACCCGGGTCGCAAGGCTTCGTAAGCTCAAAGGCATGTCGAAGCGCGACTATTACAAGGTACTCGACGTACCGAAAACCGCGACCGAGGCCGAGATCAAGAAGGCCTACCGTCGCTTGGCGATGAAATATCACCCCGATCGCAACCCCGGCGATCAGGAGGCCGAGGAGTCCTTCAAGGAAGCCAAGGAGGCCTGCGAGGTGCTGAGCGACTCGCACAAGCGGGCCACGTACGACCAGTACGGGCACGCGGGCCTGGAGGCGGCACGCGGCGGCGGCCGGGGTGGCTTCAGCGCCGATAGCTTCAGCGACATCTTCGGCGATGTCTTCGGGGACATCTTCGGCGGTGCGCGCCGCGGCGGGCGCACGCAGGTGTTCCGCGGCGCCGACCTGCGCTATGAACTGCAGCTGGAGCTGCCGCAGGCGGTCTTCGGCCACCAGGTGGAGATCGAGGTGCCGCGCCTGAGCGAGTGCGAGGTGTGCCACGGCAGCGGTGCGGCCAAGGGCTCCAGCCCGGTCACCTGCGATACCTGCGGCGGCGCGGGCCAGGTGCGCGTTTCCCAGGGCTTCTTCCAGCTGCAGCAGACCTGCCCGCGCTGTCGCGGCACCGGCAGCATCGTGCGCAATCCCTGCGACAGCTGCCTGGGGCAGGGACGCGTGCGCCGCACCCGCAAGCTCTCCGTGAAGGTACCCGCAGGCGTGGACACCGGGGACCGGGTGCGCCTCTCGGGCGAGGGCGAGGCGGGGCGCAACGGCGGCCCGGCCGGGGACCTGTACGTGGAGGTCAGCGTGCGCGAGCACGCACTCTTCGAGCGCGACGGGGAGCACCTCAGCTGCGAGGTTCCGGTGAGCTTCGCCACCGCCGCTCTCGGGGGCAGCGTCGCGGTGCCGACGCTCGAGGGCGACGTCAACCTGAAGATCCCCGCCGAGACCCAGTCCGGGCGCGTGTTCCGCCTGCGCGACAAGGGCGTGAAGCCGGTGCGTGGCGGGGCGCGCGGGGACCTGTTCTGCCGCGTCGTCATCGAGACCCCGGTGCACCTGTCGGCCGAGCAGCGCGAGCTGATCCGCAAGCTCGAGGACACCCTGCGGGCGCACCCGGGCAAGCACGCGCCGCGCGAGAAGGGCTTTCTGGACGGCGTGCGGCGCTTCTTCTCCGGCGCCGACGAAGACTCCAAGCCCACTCGATGAACTCACCGGCCGCCGGCGCCGCGTGTCACGCCGTGCTGATCGGCGCGACCGGGCGCATGGGGCGCGCGATTCTCGCGTGCGCGGCGGAGTTTCCACAGCTTAGCTTCGTCGCGGCGCTCGGCGCCGCGGGCAGCGGCGCGCTCGGGCGCGACGCGGGCGTGCTCGCGGGGGGCGCGCCGAATCAACTGCCGATCACGAGCGATCTGCAAAGCGCCCTGCCGCGCGCGCAGGTGGTCATCGACTTCAGCGGCGGGCACGCGACGCGCGCGCACCTGCGCGCCTGCCGCGCCGCGGGCAAGGCGCTCCTCATCGGCAGCACCGGTTATCCGCCGGAGCTGGAGCACGAATTCGCCGCCGCCGCGCAGGAGATGGCGCTGCTCATCGCACCCAACACCAGTCTCGGGGTGACGCTGCTGCTGGAGCTCGCCCGCGGCGCCGCCGGCGCGCTGCCGGGCTTTGCCGCGCAGATCACCGAGACGCACCACGCGAGCAAGCGCGATGCGCCCTCGGGCACCGCGCTCGCGCTCGCCGCTGCAGTGCGTGCGGGCGGTGCGCGCACGGCCGCCGCGCAGGTCCCCGTCCCGATCTCCTCCGTGCGCGCGGGGGAGGCGGTGGGGGAGCACACCGTGCAGTTCGCCGCAGCGGGGGAGGAGTTGTTTCTCACCCATCGCGCCACCGATCGGGCGATCTTTGCAAGGGGTGCCCTTGCGGCCGCGCTCTGGCTTGCGCCGCGGCCCCCGGGCCGCTACGCCATGCGCGATGTCCTCGTCGGGAAAACAGAGACTTAGGGTGTTATCTGCATGCGTTGCGTCAGGGTGAGAAGCCACGCTCCACGGGAATTTTCCATGGACACAAAAGCCTTAAAGCCCGTAAAATTTCTGCCTAATCCGTGTACGGGTTAGTCCAAGCAAAGGCGGGAGGATGTTCGATGAGAACTCCTCCCGCTTTTGTGTATCTGCGTCAGGGAGAATTCATCACGTGAGCGTACCTGCGGTGCTCGCGCTCGCCGACGGAACGATCTTCCGCGGTCAGTCGATCGGAGCCAAAGGCAACACCACAGGCGAAGTCGTTTTCAATACCGCCCTCACGGGTTACCAGGAAATTCTCACCGACCCCTCCTACGCGCGACAGCTGGTCACGCTCACCTGTCCGCACATCGGCAACACCGGCACCACGCCCGAGGACCTGGAGTCCGCGCAGATCTACTGCGCGGGCCTGATCATCCGCGACCTGCCGCTGCTCGCGAGCAGCTGGCGCGCCAACGAGTCGCTGCCGGAGTTCCTCGAGCGCGGCCGCCTGGTGGCGATCGCCGACATCGACACCCGCAGGCTCACGCGCCTGCTGCGCGAGAAGGGCGCACAGGCCGGCTGCATCATGACCGGCGACCAGGTCGATGAGAACGCCGCCGTGAAGGCGGCGCGCAAGTTCCCCGGCCTCAAGGGCATGGATCTGGCGAAGGTGGTGTCCACCAAGAAGCACTACCAGTGGAACGAGGGCAGCATCTGGCCCGAGAGCGGGCGTACGCCGATCCGCTCCAACCAGCGCCTGCACGTGGTGGCCTACGACTTCGGCATCAAGCGCAACATCCTGCGCCTGCTCGCCGACGGCGGCTGCCGCATGACGGTGGTGCCGGCGCAGACCCCCGCCGAGGAGGTGCTCGCGCTGGAACCCGATGGCGTGTTCCTCTCCAACGGCCCGGGGGACCCGGAGCCGTGCGAGTACGCGATCACGGCCACCCGGAAGTTTCTGGAGACCGACCTGCCACTCTTTGGCATCTGCCTCGGACATCAGATCCTCGGGCTCGCCGCCGGCGGCACGACCGTGAAGATGAAGTTCGGCCATCACGGCGCCAACCACCCGGTGCAGGACCTGGACAGCGGCCGCGTCTTCATCACCAGCCAGAATCACGGCTTCGCGGTCGATGAGGCGAGTCTGCCGAAGAACGCGCGCCCGACGCACCGCTCGCTCTTTGACGGCTCGCTGCAGGGCATCGCCTTCACCGACCGCCCCGCCTTCAGTTTCCAGGGCCACCCGGAGGCGAGCCCCGGGCCGCATGACCTGAAGCCGCTGTTCGAGCGCTTCAATCACCTGATGCTGCGGCGGCTGCAGGCACAGCTGAAGCTCGCCGAGGAAAACCTGCGGCAGCGCGCGGGCGGTCGCTGAGCATGGGCCGCCTGCGTAGCGGCGCGCCCGGCGCTGCGAGCGCGCTCTTGGGCTGCCTCTGGCTCAGCGCCTGTGTCCCCGCCCCGACGGACCCGGACGCGGTGCGCGCGGCGATCGAGCAGCGCAACGCGCAGCTCGAACGCGCCTACGCGGCCGGGGATGCCGGCAAGGTGGCCGCCGCTTTCGTCACCGATGGCTGGCAGCTGCCGCCGAACAACGCGCCGCTCATCGGCCGCGCGGCCATCGAGGCGTTCTGGGGCCGGGCGCTGTCCTGGGGCACTTGGCAGTTCTCACTGAAGACCGCAGCGGTGACGGTCAGCGGTTCGCTGGCCGTCGAGCGCGGCCGCTACCAGCTCAAATTCACCCCCGGCGCCGGCGCAGCCCCCGCCATGGCCGGGTTCGAGGATCACGGCAATTACCTAGTGCAGTGGCGGCACGAGAGCGACGGGGAGTGGCGCGCGGTGGTGGACGCGCCGGTCAGTGAAGTGCTGCTGCAGCCCGCGGAGCACTAGTGCCCAAGCGCACCGACATCCACAGCATCCTCATCATCGGCGCCGGCCCGATCATCATCGGCCAGGCGTGCGAGTTCGATTACTCGGGTGCCCAGGCCTGCAAGGCGCTGCGCGAGGAGGGCTACCGGGTCATCCTGGTGAACTCCAATCCTGCCACCATCATGACGGACCCGGAGATGGCCGATGCCATCTACATCGAGCCGGTCAACGCCAAGAGCGTCGCGCGCATCATCGAAAAGGAGCGCCCGGATGCGCTGCTGCCCACCATGGGCGGGCAGACCGCGCTCAACACCGCGCTCGACCTGGTGCGCGAGGGCGTGCTGGAGAAGTACGGCGTCGAGATGATCGCCGCCTCGCGCGCCGCCATCGACATGGCCGAGGACCGCGAGCTGTTCCGCAACGCGATGCGCGAGATCGGACTGGAGACCGCGCAGTCGCAGATCGCCCGCAGCCTCGATGAGGCGCTCGCGATCGCCGCCGAGCTCGGCTACCCGGTGGTCGTGCGTCCCTCCTTCACCATGGGCGGCAGCGGCGGCGGCATCGCCTACAACCGCGAGGAGCTCGAGACCATCGTCGCGCGCGGCCTGGATGCCTCCCCGACCGGGGAAGTGCTGCTGGAAGAGTCGGTGATCGGCTGGAAAGAGTTCGAGATGGAGGTGGTGCGCGACCACAAGGACAACTGCATCATCGTGTGCTCGATCGAGAACCTGGACCCGATGGGGGTGCACACCGGGGACTCGATCACCGTCGCCCCGGCGCTCACCCTGACCGACAAGGAATACCAGCGCATGCGCGACGCCTCGATCGCGGTGCTGCGCAAGATCGGCGTCGACACCGGCGGCTCCAACGTGCAGTTCGCGGTGAGCCCCAAGGACGGGCGCCTGCTGGTGATCGAGATGAACCCGCGTGTGTCGCGCTCCTCGGCGCTCGCCTCCAAGGCGACCGGCTTCCCGATCGCCAAGATCGCCGCCAAGCTCGCCGTCGGCTACACCCTCGATGAGCTCAAGAACGACATCACCGGCGGGGCCACGCCGGCCTCGTTCGAGCCCTCGATCGATTACGTCGTGGTGAAGATCCCGCGCTTCACCTTCGAGAAGTTCCCGGCCGCCAACGACCGCCTCACCACGCAGATGAAATCCGTGGGCGAGGTGATGGCGATCGGACGCACCTTCCAGGAGTCGCTGCACAAGGCGCTGCGCGGGCTGGAGACCGGGCTCGACGGGCTCGCCCCGCAGCTGAGTCTGCCCCTGAGCGAGGAGGACTCGGACCGCCTGGCGCACGAGCTGCGCGCCCCGGGGGCCAACCGGCTGCTGTACGTCGCGGATGCCCTGCGGGCGGGGTGGACGCTGGGGCGGGTGCACGAGCTCACGCGCATCGACCCGTGGTTCCTCGCGCAGGTCGCGGATCTGGTGCGCGAGGAGGACCAGGTGCGCGCCGATGGCCTGGGGGCGCTGGATGCCGTGCGGCTGCGCGCCCTGAAGCGCAAGGGCTTCTCCGACAGCCGCCTGGCCGGCCTGGTCGACATGCCCGAGAAGGCGATCCGCGACAAGCGCCACGAGCTGAAAGTGGTGCCGGTCTACAAGCGCGTCGACACCTGTGCCGCCGAATTCGCCACTTCCACCGCCTACCTCTACTCGACCTACGAGGAGGAGTGCGAGGCGAATCCGACCACCCGGCGCAAGATCATGATCCTGGGGGGCGGCCCGAACCGCATCGGCCAGGGGATCGAGTTCGACTACTGCTGCGTGCACGCGGCCCTGCAGCTGCGCGAGGACGGGTTCGAGACCATCATGGTCAACTGCAACCCCGAGACCGTCTCCACCGACTACGACACCTCCGACCGCCTCTACTTTGAGCCCCTGACGCTCGAGGACGTGCTCGAGATCCTGGCGGTCGAGCAGCCCGAAGGGGTGATCGTGCAGTTCGGCGGCCAGACGCCGCTGAAGCTGTCGCGCGCGCTCGAGGCCGCCGGCGCGCCGATCATCGGCACCTCGCCCGATTCGATCGACATCGCCGAAGACCGCGAGCGCTTCCAGGCGCTGGTGAGGAAGCTCGGGCTCAAGCAGCCGGCCAACGCCACCGCGCGCAACGAGGAGCAGGGGGTAAAACTGGCGCGCGAGGTCGGCTTCCCCCTGGTGGTGCGCCCCTCGTACGTGCTCGGCGGCCGCGCCATGGAAGTGGTGTTTACCGAGGAGGACCTGCGCCTCTACATGACCCACGCGGTGCGCGTCTCCAACGACAGCCCGGTGCTGCTCGATCGCTTCCTCGACGTTGCCATCGAGGTGGACGTCGATGCGGTCTGCGACGGGGAGGACGTGCTGATCGGCGGCATCATGGAGCACATCGAGCAGGCCGGCGTGCACTCGGGGGATTCCGGCTGCTCGCTGCCGCCGAACAGCCTCAACCGCGAGACCCAGAAGGAGCTGCGCGAGCAGACCCGCAAGCTCGCCCGCGCACTCAACGTCGTCGGCCTCATGAACATCCAGTTCGCCATCCAGGCGGGCGTCATCTACGTGCTCGAGGTCAATCCGCGCGCCTCGCGCACCGTGCCCTTCGTCTCCAAGGCCACCGGGCAGGCGCTGGCGAAGATCGCCGCGCGCGTCATGACCGGACGCAAGCTGAAGCAGCTGGTCGGCGCGGTGGAGCGCGTCCCGGCCTACTTCTCGGTCAAGGAGGCGGTATTCCCCTTCATGAAGTTCCCGGAGGCGGACCCGATCCTGGGACCGGAGATGAAATCCACCGGCGAGGTCATGGGCACCGGGCGCACCTTCGGGGAAGCCTACGCCAAGGCGCAGACCGCCTCGGGCGTCACCCTGCCGCGCCAGGGGGTGTGCTTCATCAGCGTGCGTGACCGCGACAAGCCCCCGGCCGTGGTGCTCGCCAAGAAGCTGATCGAGCGCGGCTTCGAGGTGGTGGCCACCGAGGGCACGGCGCGTGCGCTCGCCGAAGCCGGGGTGGCGGTGCGGCGCGTCAACAAGGTGCGCGAGGGCCGCCCGCACATCGTCGACATGATCAAGAACGATGAGATCGACCTGATCGTCAACACCACCGAAGGCAAGCAGGCGATCCGCGAGTCCAACTCCATCCGCCGCGAGGCGGTGCACCGGCGCGTCACCTACTACACGACCCTCAACGCAGGCCTTGCCACCATCGAGGCCCTCGATCACATCGACGAGGTCGACGTGAACCGCCTGCAGGACCTGCACAGCGAGGCCGCGCGGGCATGAAGCGCGTGCCCATGACGCTGCGCGGCGCGGAGGCCCTGCGGGTGGAGCTGAAGCGCCTGAAGTCCCAGGACCGGCCCAACGTCATCAAGGCCATCACCGAGGCGCGCGGCCACGGCGACCTGTCGGAGAACGCCGAGTACCACGCCGCGCGCGAGCAGCAGGGCTTCATCGAGGGACGCATCAAGGAGATCGAGGGCAAGCTTGCGAATGCCGAGGTGATCGAGCCCGGCAAGCTACCCAACACCGGCAAGGTGATCTTCGGGGCGGTGGTGGAGCTGGAGGACCAGGACAGCGGCGAACGCGTCACCTACCAGGTGGTGGGCGAGGATGAGGCCGATATCCGCGCCGGGCGCATTTCCGTCAGCTCACCGATCGCGCGCGCGCTCGTGGGCAAGTCGGCGGGGGAGGTGGTGGACGTGGCCGCCCCCGGTGGCACGCGCTCCTACGAGATCCTCGCGGTCCGCTTCGAGTAGCGCGCCGTCAGGCATCCGGGATCAGGATGCGCGGCAGGCTCTCGTGCGGGCGGTAGAGCACCGCGACGTTGCCGATGCGGTGCACGAGGGCGCTGGCGGTCAGCTGCGCCAGCTGCGTCACGAGGACATCGCGCGCGCCGCGATCGCCCCCGGGGGCCTTCACCTTGATGAGCTCGTGGTCCTGCAGCGCGCGTGCCGTCTCGCGCACCACCGCCTCGGTGAGACCGGGATTGCCGATGCGGATGACCGGCTTCAGGGCGTGCGCCAGGCCACGCAGGTGGCGCTTCTGGCGCTCGGACAGGTCCGGGGCCGTCGCCGCGCTCCCCGCCGGGGCACTCTTGGTCATGCCGCGCATTGTAAGAGCGAGGAACTTATGCCGCACGGGCGCGCACTAATTTGCTGAGGTACCCCGCAAGCGCGGCGAGCGCGGGCGGCAGGCGTACTGCTCACCCGGGCAGCGTGCGTGCCGTGCTCGCAGCCGCGGCGCACCCTCAGGAGATCAATGAGCGCGCGACGCTCCGCCACCCTCGGGGTGCGATCGGCGGGCCCCCGCAGCACCTGGAGCCCAGCGCCTGGGGTTAAGCCGGGTGCGGGGGTGACAAGGAGCCGCCGCCGCTCGAGGCGGCGGCGGGTTGCGGCCGCGGATTCCCGCGGGGCGGCGGCGGAAAAACGTCAGGGACCTGGATCCGCCCCGGGCGTCTTGAAGGTCGGCGGGGACGCCCTGATCAAGGCTGTTCCGGGGTGCGAATGGTGAGGGATGTCGTGCGCTTGGCGCGGTCGCGGTTTGGCAGGGTCAAGCTTGTGAAACCCGAGGCTTTCCGCTCTTGCAGTCCGGAGAGGTATTTACTGGCCATGCAGTTTCGCTTGGTGTAGGTTCATTTGCATACCCCTGAGCGCGCGCGATAAAAGGACGGAAGCCTTTGAACGATTTGACAAAGAACATCCTGCTGTGGGTCGTGATCGTATTCGTCCTGCTGCTCGTGTTCAGCCGCTACATGCCCGCCGTGGGCCAGCCTCAGGAAATCCCGTACTCGACCTTCCTCGATGACGTGAAGTCCGGGCGGGTGGACTCGGTGGTGATGCAGTCGGAGATGATCTACGGGGAGCTCAAGGACAAGTCGACCTTCAAGACCCGCAACCCCGAGACCGATTACACCGCCCTCATCGGTACGCTCTCCACCGCCAAGGTCAAAATCGAGGCGCGCGAGCCCAAACAGCCGAACTTCATGGGACAGCTGCTGCTGCAGCTGGCTCCGGCGCTGCTGCTGATCGTGGTGTTCGTCTACATCATGCGGCAGATGCAGGGCGCCTCCGGCGGGCGCGGCGCGATGTCCTTCGGCAAGAGCCGCGCACGCCTGCTCGGCGAGGATCAGGTGAACGTGACGTTCGCCGATGTCGCCGGCGTCGATGAGGCCAAGCAGGAGGTCGCCGAGATCGTCGACTTCCTGAAGGACCCGGGCAAGTTCCAGAAGCTCGGGGGCAAGATCCCCAAGGGCGTGCTGATGGTCGGCTCCCCCGGCACCGGCAAGACGCTGCTGGCGCGCGCCATCGCCGGGGAGGCCAAGGTACCGTTCTTCACCATTTCCGGTTCCGACTTCGTCGAGATGTTCGTCGGCGTGGGCGCCTCGCGCGTGCGCGACATGTTCGAGCAGGCGAAGAAGCACGCCCCCTGCATCATCTTCATCGATGAGATCGACGCGGTCGGGCGGCACCGCGGGGCCGGGCTCGGCGGCGGCCATGATGAGCGCGAGCAGACCCTGAACCAGCTGCTGGTGGAGATGGACGGCTTTGAGGGCAACGAGGGCATCATCGTCATCGCGGCGACCAACCGCCCGGACGTGCTCGATCCGGCGCTGCTGCGCCCGGGGCGCTTCGACCGCCAGGTGGTCGTGCCGCTGCCGGACGTGCGCGGCCGCGAGCAGATCCTGCGCGTGCACATGCGGCGCGTGCCGCTGGCCGATGACGTGAAGCCGGCGCTGATCGCGCGCGGCACCCCGGGGTTCTCCGGCGCGGACCTCGCCAACCTCGTCAACGAGGCGGCGCTGTTCGCCGCGCGCGCCAACAAGCGCATCGTTAGCATGGAGGAGTTCGAGCGCGCCAAGGACAAGATCTACATGGGCGCCGAGCGGCGCTCCATGGTGATGTCGGACCACGAGAAGAAGATGACCGCCTACCACGAGGCGGGCCACGCGATCGTCGGCTTCATCGTACCCGACCACGACCCGGTCTATAAGGTGACGATCATCCCGCGCGGCCGCGCGCTGGGGCTTACCTGGTACCTGCCGGAAGGGGACCGCTACAGCACCAGCCGGCGTGAGCTCGAGAGCCGCATTACCTCCCTCTTCGGTGGCCGCTGCGCGGAGGAGCTGATCTTCGGTGCCGATGGAGTCACCACCGGGGCGGCGAATGACATCGAGCGCGCCACGGAGCTGGCGCGCAACATGGTCACCAAGTGGGGCCTGTCGGAGAAGTTAGGTCCGCTCACCTATTCGGAAGAGAACGGGGAAGTGTTCCTCGGCCGCAGCGTCACCCAGCACAAGCAGGTCTCGGACGTGACCGCGCACACGATCGACGAGGAAGTGCGGCGCGTCATCGAGGTCAACTACACCCGTGCCAAGGGCATCCTCGAGAGCAATCTCGAGAAGCTGCACACGATGGCCGACGCGCTGATCAAGTACGAGACGATCGACGAGGACCAGCTCAAGGACATCATGGCGGGCAAGACCCCCAAGCCGCCCGCCGGCTGGGACGACACGCTCTCCAACAAGCCGCCCAAGGCCGGCGGCGCCGAGGGCCCTGCGGCCGGACCGCCGCCCATCCCGGCCGGCCAGCACTGAGCCGCGGTGCGCCGCTGCCCCTAGGGCCGCCGCGTCCTGAAAGGGCGCCTCCCCATGCCGGCCCCGGCCCGTGCGCTGCGCTGCGCTGCTAAGACCCTGGACCTGAGCACGCCCGTCGTCATGGGCGTGCTCAACGTGACGCCGGACTCCTTCTCCGACGGCGGCCGTTTCCTCAGCCCCGCGGCGGCGATCGAGCAGGGGCTGCGCCTGGCCGCCGAAGGGGCGGCCCTCATCGATGTCGGCGGCGAATCCACCCGTCCCGGCGCCGCGCCGGTGAGCGTGGCGGAAGAGCTCGCCCGGGTCGTGCCCGTGGTGCGCGCCCTGAGCGAGCGCACCACGGCCGTCATCTCGGTCGATACCAGCAAGCCGCAGGTGATGCAGGCCGCCGCCGCTGCCGGCGCCGGCCTGATCAACGACGTGCGCGCGCTGCGCGAGCCGGGGGCGCTCGCGGCCGCACGCGCCAGCGGCTGCGCGGTGTGCCTGATGCACATGCAGGGCGAACCGGGCACCATGCAGCAGGCGCCCAGTTACCGCGACGTACTCACCGAGGTGCAGGCGTTCCTCGGCGAGCGGGTGGACGCCTGCCTCGCGGCGGGCCTGCAGCCGGATCAGCTGCTCATCGACCCCGGATTCGGTTTCGGCAAGACTTTCGAGCACAATCTCACCCTGCTGCGCGGACTGGCCGAGCTCGCGCGGGCCGACGTGCCGCTGGCGGTCGGCCTGTCGCGCAAGGCGCTGCTCGGCAAACTGACCGGCCGCGCGGCGCACGAGAGGCTCTACGGCAGCGTCGCGCTCGCCGTGATTGCGGCATTGCACGGGGCGCGCCTCATCCGCGCACACGACGTGGCCGCGACCGTCGACGCACTGAAGGTGGTCGCGGCGCTGGCCTGAGGGAGGGTAGGGGATTGGCACGTCGATACTTTGGCACCGATGGCGTGCGCGGACGCGTGGGCGAGCACCCCATGACGGTGAACTTCGCCCTGCAGCTGGCGAGCGCCGCGGCGCGGGTGCTGGCGCCCGAGGGCGGCACGGTGCTCATCGGCAAGGACACGCGCCTCTCGGGTTACATGTTCGAGGCGGCGCTCGAGGCGGGCTTCGTGGCCGCCGGCGTCAACGTGATGCTGATCGGCCCGCTGCCGACGCCCGGCATCGCCTACATGACGCGCCGCTTCAACTGCGATTTCGGGGTCGTGATCAGCGCCTCGCACAATCTCTACGACGACAACGGCATCAAGTTCTTCGACGCCTCCGGGGGCAAGCTGTCCGATGAGCTCGAGGAGCGCATCGAGGCCGAACTCGAGCAGCCCCCGCTCACGCGCACTTCGCGCAACCTCGGGCGCGCCACGCGCGCGGACCGCTCGCGCACGCTCTACCAGGAGTTCTGCGCCTCAACGCTGCCCCCCGGGCTGGACCTCACGGGGCTGAAGATCGTGGTCGACTGCGCCAACGGCGCCGCCTACAAGGTGGGGCCGCGGATCCTGGCGGACCTCGGCGCCGAGATCGTGCCCATCGGCTGCTCGCCGAACGGCCGCAACATCAATGACGGCTGCGGCTCACTCGCGCCGGATCTGCTGCAGCTCACGGTGCCCGGCGTGCGCGCCAACGTCGGCCTGGCCCTCGACGGCGACGGCGACCGGCTCGTCATGGTCGATCACCTCGGGCGCATCGTCGACGGTGACCAGATTCTTTACGTGATCGCGCGCGCCCTGAAGGAGGAGGACCTCCTGCGCGGCCCGGTGGTGGGCACCGTGATGAGCAACCTTGGGCTCGAGCTGGCGCTGCGCGCCGCCGGCATCGAGTTCCGGCGTGCCGCGGTCGGCGATCGCTACGTGCTCGCGCTGCTGCGCGAGACCCACGGCGTCCTCGGGGGCGAGACTTCTGGCCACATCCTGTGCCTGGACAAGACGACCACCGGGGATGGGCTGGTGAGCGCGCTGCAGGTGCTCGCGATCATGAAGCGCACCGGGCGCGAGCTCGCCGAGCTCGCCTCCGGGATGCGCAAATTCCCCCAGGTGCTGCTGAACGTAAAGGTCGCCACGCGCTTTGATCCGACCCGCGTGCCCGCCGTGCAGCAGGCCAGCGCGCGCATCGAGGCGCGCCTGGGGGCCGAGGGGCGCGTGGTGCTGCGCGCTTCCGGGACCGAGCCCCTGATCCGGGTGATGGTCGAGGGGCGCGATGAGGCCACCACGCGGGCCGCGGCGGCGGAGCTGGCCGAGGTGGTGCGGGGCGTGGCCGGCTGAGGGGCTTCCCCCGGGGGCCCTGGCGGGCCTTTTTGCACCGCTTCCACCCGCTCCCGCCCCGCCGGCGGGCGCCGTTGCGTCACCCCCCCTGCATCGCTATCATCGCGCGCCCTTTAAACACCGTAGGCGGCTTCCAAGCCGTTATAGGCCGGTCCATGCGACGCCCCATCGTTGCCGGAAACTGGAAGATGCACGGGTCGCGCACCGAAAACGCGCGGCTCCTCGAGGAGCTGCTGGCCGGCGCCCCCTCCAAGCCGCAGGCCACCTGCGTCATCTGCCCGCCGTTCGTGTATCTGCAGGAAGCGGCACGCCTGCTGCGCGATTCGGCGCTCACCCTGGGGGCGCAGGATGTGTGTGCGGATGCGCAGGGCGCTTTCACCGGGGAAGTCTCGGCGGCCATGCTGAAGGACGTCGGGTGCGAGTACGTGATCGTGGGCCATTCCGAGCGGCGGCTCTTGTACCGCGAGAGTGACCAGCTCATCGCGCGCAAGTTCGGCGCCGCGCTCGCCAAGGGGCTGATTCCGATCCTGTGCGTCGGCGAGCAGCTGGCCGACCGCGAAGCCGCGCGCACGCGCGAGGTGGTGGCGCGCCAGCTCGACGTGGTGCTGGAACTCAGCGGCGCCGGGGCGCTCGAACAGGCCGTGGTGGCCTACGAACCGGTGTGGGCGATTGGCACCGGGCGCACCGCCAGCCCCGAGCAGGCGCAGGAGGTGCACGCCTTCATCCGCGCCCGGATCGGGGCCCGGGATGCTAGAATTGCGGGCGCCACACGTATTCTATATGGCGGCAGTGTGAAGGCCGGCAATGCGGCGGAGCTGTTCGCGATGCCGGACGTCGACGGCGGATTAATTGGTGGCGCCTCGCTCAAGGCCGATGAATTTCTGACAATCCTGGCCGCTGCTGGACCGGGATAAGTGAGTTTGTCCGATGTGGTTGCGTAACGCTTTGACCTTTGTTCAGCTGCTCTCGGCGGCCTGCATCATTGGCCTCGTGCTCCTGCAGCGCGGCAAGGGGGCCGATGCCGGCGCCGGGTTCGGCGCGGGGGCTTCGGGAACGGTTTTCGGCGCGCGCGGGGCAACGACTGCACTGTCGCGTGCGACCGCCATCATCGCCGCGATCTTCATGATCAACAGTTTGGTGCTGGCGTACCTCGGCACGCGCACCGCGGCGCAGCCGCAGCACACGATTCTTGACGAGGCCGTGACGCCGAAGGTGCCGGCCGTGCCGGGCAACGTGACGCCCGCGCCGACGCCACCACCGGTGTCCGAGCCGGCGCCGTCACCGGGCGCGCCCGCACCGAAGTAAGCACCGCAGGCTCGCGGAAGTCGTTTCACATCGCCGACGTGGTGGAATTGGTAGACACACTAGCTTGAGGGGCTAGCGCCGCAAGGTGTGGGAGTTCGAGTCTCCCCGTCGGCACCAAAACGACTGGTTGCGCTGCTACAATGCGCACCGCTCATAACGGGCAGGTCACGGTTGGATCTGCCCTTTTACGGTCGCAAGCGCATGTTGTCCAACTATCTGCCGATCTTGATCTTTCTGATCGTGGCCGCGGCCGTGGCCGTGGTGCTGCTGACGCTCGGCACCGGCATCGGCCGCTACTTCTCACGCTTCCACGACGACAAGGCGAAACTGTCCCCGTACGAATGCGGTTTCGATGCGTTCGAGGACACGCGCACCAAGTTCGACGTGCGCTACTACCTGGTCGCGATCCTGTTCATCGTGTTCGATCTGGAGATCGCGTTCCTGTTTCCCTGGGCCGTGGCGCTGGGCCAGATCGGACGGTCCGGCCTGCTGGCCATGGGCATCTTCCTCGCCATTCTCGTGGTGGGTTTCATCTACGAATGGAAAAAGGGGGCGCTCGAGTGGGATTAGAGGCACCCGAGAACCCGGAAGCCTTTGCGCAGCGTGGCTTCATGACCACGCAGGTCGACAACCTTGTCAACTGGGCGCGCACCGGCTCCTTGTGGCCGATGACCTTCGGTCTCGCCTGCTGCGCGGTTGAGATGATGCACGCGGGCGCCTCGCGCTACGACCTGGACCGCTTCGGCGTCGTCTTCCGCGCGAGCCCGCGCCAGTCTGACGTGATGATCGTCGCCGGCACGCTCGTCAACAAGATGGCCCCGGCGCTGCGCCGCGTCTATGACCAGATGCCCGAGCCGCGCTGGGTGATCTCGATGGGCTCCTGCGCCAACGGCGGGGGCTACTACCACTATTCTTATGCCGTGGTGCGGGGCTGTGACCGCATCGTGCCGGTCGATGTGTACGTGCCGGGCTGCCCGCCGACCGCGGAGGCCCTGGTCTACGGGATCGTGCAGCTGCAGAAGAAGATCGCCCGCACCGGCACCATCGCCCGCTAGGCGCCAACGGAGTAGCAACAGGTGAGCGAGCGTACCGAGGCTCTCGCCCAGAAGGTTGATGCGCGCTTGCAGGCACGCGTGCGACGCACCGCTGCGCTCGCGCACGAGCTCGCCTACGAGTGCGACGCGGCCGCGCTGCTCGAGGTATGCGCCGCGCTGCGCGATGCACCGGAGTTGAAATTTGAGATGCTGATGGACCTGGCGGGCATCGACTACCTGCATTACGGACGCGATGACTGGCAGACCGAGAGCGCCACGCGCTCCGGTTTCAGCCGCGCGCGCGTGGCGCGCAGCAATGCCCCGGACCCGGGCGCGACCGGCCGTTTCGGCGTCGCCTACAACCTGCTGTCCATCTCGTGCAACCAGCGCCTGCGCCTGGTGGTGAAGATCCCCGACAGCGCCGAGCCGGTGCTCGACTCGGTGGTGGACGTGTGGGCGTCGGCCAACTGGTTCGAACGCGAGGCATTTGACCTGTTCGGGATTCTGTTTCGGGGCCATCCGGACCTGCGCCGCATCCTCACCGATTACGGTTTCATCGGGCACCCGTTCCGCAAGGACTTCCCGCTGATCGGCAACGTCGAGGTGCTGTACGACCCGCAGAAGGGACGCGTGGTCTACCAGCCGGTGAGCATCACCCCGCGGGTCCTCGTGCCCAAGGTGATCCGCCACGATCACCGCTACGAGCCCGCCCTCAAAGACGAGAAGGTGCCGCGCTGATGGCTGCCGCGCCCGCCACCGAGATCCGCAATTACACGATGAATTTCGGGCCGCAGCACCCGGCCGCGCACGGCGTGCTGCGCCTCGTCCTGGAACTCGATGGTGAAGTGATCCAGAAGGCTGATCCGCACATCGGTCTCCTGCACCGCGGCACCGAGAAGCTCGCCGAGTCCAAGCCCTTCAACCAGTCGATCGGTTACATGGACCGGCTCGACTACGTATCGATGATGTGCAACGAGCACGCCTACGTGCTCGCCATCGAGCGGCTGCTCGGCATCACCCCGCCCGAGCGCGCGCAGTACATCCGCGTAATGTTCGATGAGATCACGCGCATCCTGAATCACCTGATGTGGCTCGGTTCCCACGGGCTCGACATCGGCGCGATGACGGTGTTCCTGCTGTGCTTCAAGCAGCGCGAGGAACTGATGGACGTCTACGAGGCGGTTTCCGGCACGCGCATGCACGCGACCTATTATCGTCCCGGGGGCGTGTATCGCGACCTGCCCGAGAGCATGCCCAAGTACCAGGCCTCCAAGTGGCGCTCGGCCAAGGACGCCGCGCGCATGAACGAGGCGCGCTCCGGCACCATGCTGGATTTCATCCAGGCGTTCACCGAGAACTTTCCGGCCGCGGTGGATGACTACGAGACGCTGCTCACCGACAACCGCATCTGGAAGCAGCGCACGGTGAACATCGGCGTGGTGAGCCCCGAGCGCGCCATGCAGCTCGGGTTCTCCGGCGCCATGCTGCGCGGCTCCGGCATCGCCTGGGACCTGCGCAAGAAGCAGCCCTACGAAGTCTACGACCGCATGGACTTCGACATCCCGGTGGGAGTGAAGGGCGACTGCTACGACCGTTACCTGGTGCGGGTCGAGGAGATGCGCCAGTCGAACCGCATCGTGCGCCAGTGCGTGGAGTGGCTGCGCGCGCACCCGGGCGCGGTGATGGTCGATGACCGCAAGGTGCGGCCGCCGTCGCGCGAGCACATGAAAGAGGACATGGAATCGCTCATCCACCACTTCAAGTTCTTCACGGAGGGCTACGAAGTGCCTGCCGGGGAAACCTATGCGGCGGTGGAGGCGCCGAAGGGCGAATTCGGCATTTATCTGGTGTCGGACGGGGCCAACAAGCCGTATCGGCTCAAGTGCCGCGCGCCCGGCTTTGCGCACCTGGCGGCGCTCGAGGAGATGAGCCGCGGCCACATGCTGGCCGACGTCGTGGCCATCATCGGCACCCAGGACATCGTATTCGGGGAAATAGACCGTTGAGCAACGACAGCACGGGCGCCGCCGGCGGCCCCGACAGCAAGGTGAAGCTCCTGTCCGAACACACGCGGGCGGAGATCGATCACTGGGTGGCGAAGTTCCCGCCCGGGCGTCAACGCTCCGCCTGCATCTCCGCGCTGCGTGCCGCGCAGGAGCAGAACCAGGGCTTCCTGAGCGGTGAGCTCATGGACGCGGTGGCCGAGTACCTGAAACTGCCGGCGATCCAGGTGTACGAGATCGCGAGCTTCTACTCGATGTTCGAGACCCACCCGTGCGGGCGCCACCACGTCAGCATCTGCACGAACATCTCCTGCATGCTTAATGGCGGCGAGGAGCTGGTTGCACACGCCGAGAAGAAGCTCGGCATCAAGCTGAACGAGAGCACGCCCGACGGACGCATCTTCCTCAAGCAGGAAGAGGAATGCCTCGCGGCCTGCAACGGGGCGCCGATGCTCATGGTCGATCACATGTACCACGAGCACCTCACCCCGGAGAAGCTCGACCGCATTCTGGATGAGCTGAAGTGAACGACATCGCCAGCAAGTACGCCGGGAAGTTCAACCTCGGAGTGTTTGAGCCGCTGCGGCTCGAGCGCCCGTGGACGCTTCCCACCTACCGCAGCATCGGCGGCTATGAGGTGTGGGAGAAGATCCTCGCCGAGAAGCCCGCGCGCGAGCAGATCATCGATCAGCTGAAGGCTTCGGGCCTGCGCGGCCGCGGCGGCGCGGGCTTCCCCACCGGCACCAAGTGGAGTTTCATGCCGCGCAACTCGCCGCAGCAGAAGTACCTGGTGTGCAACTCCGACGAGAGCGAGCCCGGCACCTGCCACGACCGCGATATCCTGCGCTACAACCCGCACGCGCTCATCGAGGGGCTGGCGATCGGTGCCTACGCCACCAACTCCACCGCCGCCTACAACTACATCCGCGGCGAGTTCCTCGGCGAGCCGGTGCCGCGCTTCGAGGCGGCGCTGGCGGAAGCCTATGCGGCCGGCCTGCTCGGCAAGAACATCAAGGGCAGCGGGGTTGATTTTGAGCTGCACACCTTCGTCGGCGCCGGCGCCTATATCTGCGGCGAGGAGACGGCGCTGCTCGAGTCGCTGGAAGGCAAGCCCGGCAAGCCACGCTTCAAGCCACCGTTCCCGGCGAACTTCGGCCTCTACGGCGCGCCGACCACCATCAATAACACCTACAGCTTCGCCTCGGTGCCCACGATCCTGCGCAAGGGCCCGGCCTGGTTCGCGGCGCTCGGTCCCGCCAACTCCGCGGGCATGATCATCTACTCGGTCTCCGGCCACGTCGAAAAGCCCGCCAACCTCGAGTTGCCCCTCGGCATCCCGTTTGCGGACCTGCTGGCGCTGTGCGGCGGGGTGCGCGGCGGCCGTGCGCTCAAGGCCGTGATCCCCGGTGGCTCGTCGGTGCCGGTCGTGCCCGGGGAGACGATGCTCAAGCTCAACATGGACTTTGATTCGCTCAAGGCGGTGGGCTCGGCCATCGGCACCGGTGCCGTCATCGTGATGGACGAGACCACCTGCATGGTGCGCGTGCTCGAGCGCATCTCGCGCTTCTACATGTCCGAATCCTGCGGCCAGTGCACGCCGTGCCGCGAGGGCACCGGCTGGATGAACCGCCTGCTCAAGCGCGTGCTCGCCGGGCTGTCGCGGCGCGAGGAGCTCGCGCTGCTGCTCGATGTGGCCAACCGCATCGAGGGACACACCATCTGTGCCTTCGGGGACGCCTCGGCGTGGCCGGTACAGAGCTTCCTCAAGCACTACCGGCACGAGTTCGAATACATGATCGATCACGGCGGCCGCAGCATCGTGAGCGACACACTGGGAGCGCAGGCGGCCTGAAGGCGGCCGAAGCGAACGGAACACAGCCCATGGCGGATGACCTGGTCAACATCGAGATCGACGGCGTCGCGGTCAAGGCGAAGAAGGGTGAGATGCTCATCCGCGCCACCGATGCGAACGGCGCCTACGTGCCGCGCTTCTGCTACCACGACAAACTGACGGTGGCGGCCAATTGCCGCATGTGCCTGGTCGAGATCGAGAAGGCCCCCAAGCCGATGCCCGCCTGCGCGACTCCGGTCACCGAGGGCATGAAGGTGTTCACCAAGTCCCCGCGCGCCATCGGGGCGCAGCGCGCCACCATGGAGTTCCTGCTCATCAACCACCCGCTCGATTGCCCGATCTGTGACCAGGGCGGGGAGTGCGAGCTGCAGGACCTGGCGATGGGTTTCGGCCGCGACGTCTCGCGCTACAACGAGGGCAAACGCGTGGTGCAGGATGAGTACCTCGGCCCGCTCATCGCCACGGACATGACGCGCTGCATCCAGTGCACGCGCTGCATCCGCTTCACCGAGGAGATCGCCGGCATCCAGGAACTCGGCATGATCGGCCGCGGCGAGCACATGGCGGTGCGCACCTACCTCGAGAGCACGGTCAACCACGAACTCTCCGGCAACGTCATCGACCTGTGCCCGGTGGGCGCGCTGGTGTCCAAGCCCTACCGCTTCACGGCGCGCGCCTGGGAGATGAGCTCGGTACCGCTCATTTCCCCGCACGACCCGGTCGGCACCAACGTGTTCGGTCACGTGCTGCGTGGACGGCTGATGCGGGTCGTGCCGCGCGAGAACGAGGCCATCAACGAGGTGTGGATCGCCGACCGCGACCGCTTCAGCTACGAGGGCGTGTACAGCGAGGATCGGCTCCTGCGCCCGATGCGTCGGCGCGGCACCGAGTGGGTCGAAACCGACTGGGAGAGCGCCCTCATGCAGGTGGCCGACGGGCTGCAGGCCCGCGCGCCGGACCTGGGCGTACTCGCCAGCAGCACCGGCACGCTCGAGGAACTGTACCTCGCGAACCGTCTGGCGCGCGGACTGAAATCCAACAACATCGACCACCGCCTGCGGCAGCGTGACTTCCGTGACCAGGAAGCCGACCCGGTCTTCCCCGGCCTCGGGATGCCCATCGCCGACATCGAGGGGCTCGATGCACTGCTGCTCATCGGCTCGAACCTGCGGCGCGAGGCGCCGCTGCTGGCGCACCGGGTCCGCAAGGCCGCCCGGCGCGGTGCCCAGGTGAGCTTCCTCAATCCGGCCCGCTTCCCGTATCTGTTTCCGGTGAAGGCGTACCAAGTGGCCGCGCCGACGCAGCTGGTGGGCGAGCTGGCCGCCGTGCTCGCGGCGGCCGCCCAGCTGACCGGCAAGAGCGTTCCCGCGCACCTCGCCGCCGTGGTGAGCGCAGCGGTGGTCAACGACGGGCACCGTGCGCTGGCGCAGGCGCTCGTGGCGGGTGAGAAGCGCGCCGTTTGGCTCGGGGCGCTGGCCGCCCGTCACGTGCGCTTCGTGGACCTGCGCTCGCTGGCGGCTGCGCTGGCGGCGCTTACCGGCGCCAGCCTCGGACGCATTGCCGAAGGCGGCAATGCGGTCGGCGCCTACCTGGCCGGTGCCCTCCCGCATCGCGAAGCGGGCGCCCGCAGCGTGGCGCAGCCCGGTCTCAATGCGGCACAGATGCTCAAGGCTCCGCTGCGCGCTTACCTCCTCATTGGCGGTATCGAACCCACCCTCGATGCCGCGGAGGCCGATTCGCGGCGCACGCTCGCGCGCGCCGAGTTCGTGGTGGCGCTGACCCCGTATGCGAGCGAGGAGGTGAAGGCGGTGGCGCACGTGATGCTGCCGATGGGGACCTTCGCGGAAACCTCCGGCACCTACGTGAACTGCGAGAACCGCTGGCAGAGCCAGGGCGGCGCAGCACTGCCCGTGGGCGAGGCGCGCCCGGGCTGGAAGATCCTGCGGGTGCTGGGGAATCTGCTGAACCTGCCCGGCTTCGAGTACCAGACTTCCGAGGAGGTGCTGGCCGAGGTGCGCGCGCGCTGCGCGGAGGTGAAACCGGCCGGCTACCAGGGCACGCACGCGGTCGTGGCCACGAGCGCCGGCCAGGAGGGCGCCGGGCTTGTGGACGTGCCGCTGTACCAGAGCGATGCGCTGGTGCGCCGCGCGCCGTCGTTGCAGCGCACCCGTGAGGGCCGCACGCCGGCCGTGACGTACTAGCAGGGTCGGAAGCGAAGTGCTGGAAACCATCAACAGCGTCTGGGCATCGCTCCCCGACTACGCGCACTCCACGTTCTGGATTCTCGTCATCACGGTGACGCTCATCATCAGTGTGGCGCTGCTGACATTGTGGGAGCGCAAGGTCATCGGCTGGATGCAGCTGCGGCGCGGCCCGAACCGCGTGCGCCTGCTCGGCCTGTTCCCCGGGCTCGGGCAACCCTTCGCCGACGTGTTCAAGCTGCTGATGAAGGAAGTGATCATTCCGGCCAAGTCGAACAGGATCCTGTTTCGACTTGGCCCCCATGATCGCGCTCATTCCGGCCTTCGCCGCCTGGGCGGTCATCCCGCTATCACCCGAGGTGGTGGTTTCCAAGGCAGACGCCGGACTGCTGTACCTTTTGTCGCTGACCTCGATGGGGGTGTACGGCGTCATCATCGCCGGCTGGGCGACGAACTCCAAATACGCCTTCCTCGGTGCCATGCGCTCGGCGGCACAGATGGTGGCCTACGAGATCGCGATGGGGTTTGCGCTGGTCGGGGTGCTCATGGCCACCGGCAGCATGAACCTCGGTACCATCGTGCGCACTCAGGAAGGCGGCCCGGGCGCGTGGAACTGGTTATGGCTGTTCCCGCTGTTCATCGTGTACTTCATCTCCGGGATAGCGGAGACCAACCGTGCCCCCTTTGATGTCGCGGAAGGGGAGTCGGAGATCGTCGCGGGCTTTCACGTGGAGTACTCCGGCATCGCCTTCGCGCTGTTCTTCCTGGCCGAGTATGCCAACATGATCCTGATCTCGGCCCTCACCGCCGTGTTCTTCTTCGGCGGCTGGCAGGGGCCACTGCAGGGTTATCCGTTGGGCCTGGGTGACACCTTCCTCGGGCACCCGAGTTTCCTGTGGTTGTTCCTGAAGGTGTTCTGCCTCGTGTTCCTGTTCCTGTGGTTCCGCGCCACCTTCCCGCGCTACCGCTATGACCAGATCATGCGGCTGGGCTGGAAGGCCCTCATTCCGGTGACCCTCATCTGGATCGGCGTGGAAATGCTGATGCTGATCTACCGCGTGGGTCCGTGGTCGCGTCCCTGGTTCCACTGAGCGCAGGCATTCCATGGCCTTAAATCTCTTCAAGACCTTTTTGCTCCCCGAACTGATGAAGGGGCTGACGGTGACCGCTCGCACCTTTGTGACGAGCAAGTACACCATCAACTACCCGGAGGAGAAGACGCCGCAGTCACCGCGCTTCCGCGGTCTGCACGCACTGCGCCGCTACCCCAACGGCCAGGAGCGCTGCATCGCCTGCAAGCTGTGCGAGGCGGTGTGCCCGGCGGTGTGCATCACCATCGACTCGGACGTGGCCGCGGATGGTACGCGCCGCACCACGCGCTATGACATCGACCTGTTCAAGTGCATCTACTGCGGCTTCTGTGAGGAAGCCTGCCCGGTGGACGCCATCGTGCTGACGCGCATCCACGAGTACCACATGGAGCACCGCGGCGAGAACATCATGAGCAAGGACAAGCTGCTCGCGGTGGGCGAGCGCTACGAGGCGATGATTGCGACCGACAAGGCCGCGGACGCACCCTACCGATGAGCGCGCCGACGCTTATCCAGGTCCTGTTCTACCTCTTCGGTAGCATCCTGGTCATCTCTGCCGTCGGCGTGATCAGCGCGCGCAACCCGGTGTACTCCGCCCTCGGGCTCGTCATGTGCTTCGTGACCTCGGCGGCCATCTGGCTGCTCGTCGAGGCGGAATTCCTCGCGGTGGTGCTGGTGCTGGTGTATGTGGGCGCCGTCATGGTGCTGTTCCTGTTCGTCGTCATGATGCTCGACATCAATGTCGCGGAACTGCGCCAGGGGTTCACGCGCTTCGCCTGGCTCGGCTGGCTCACCGCGCTCGCGGTGATCGTCGAGATCGTGGGCGTCGTCTGGGCGCGCGGCGGACTCGGGGTCGATGCCAGCCGCGGCGGGACGCCGACCGCTGCCGACTACAGCAATACGCTCGCGCTCGGTCGCCTGCTCTACACCAAATACACCTACCCGCTGGAACTTGCGGCGGTGCTGCTGCTGGTGGCGATCGTGGCGGCCATCACGCTCACGATGCGTCATCGCGCCGGCCTCAAGCAGCAGGACGTGAACGCCCAGGTCGCGGTGCGCAGCACCGACCGCCTGCGCGTCATCAAGATGGATGCGGAGAAGCTTCCATGATCAGCCTCGGCCAGCTGCTGACGCTCTCGGGGATCATCTTCTCGCTCGCCATCGCCGGGATCTTTCTCAACCGCAAGAACGTGCTCCTGCTGCTGATGTGCGTGGAGTTGCTGCTGCTGGCGGCTAACTTCAACTTCATCGCCTTCTCGCGCTATCTCGGGGACCTCGACGGGCAGGTATTCGTGTTCTTCGTGCTGACCGTGGCAGCCGCCGAGTCGGCGATCGGCCTTGCCATCCTGGTGGTGCTGTTCCGCGAACGACGCACTATCAATGTCGAAGATCTGAATACCCTGAAAGGCTAGCGCGCGACCATGAACCCGAACGTGCTCCTTGCCGTGGCGTTCCTGCCGCTCGTGGCCGCGATCCTTGCCGGTCTGTTCGGGCGCTACATCGGGCGTACCGGGGCCCATCTCGTGACCATCGCGGCGGTGGCGGCGAGCTGCCTGCTGTCGCTCGGGGTCCTCAAGGCCATTTACTGGGACGGCGCCCCTGCGTATGACGGGCCGGTCTACACCTGGCTGGTGAGCGACGGCATGACGATGCAGGTGGGCTTCCTGATCGACCGTCTCACCGCCCTGATGATGGTGGTGGTGACGTTCGTCTCGCTGTGCGTGCACATCTACACCATCGGCTACATGCACGACGACCCGGGCTACACGCGCTTCTTCAGCTACATCTCGCTGTTCACCTTTTCCATGCTGATGCTGGTGATGTCGAACAACTTCATGCAGCTGTTCTTCGGCTGGGAGGCCGTCGGTGTCGTGTCCTACCTCCTCATCGGCTTCTGGTACACGCGGCCCAGCGCGATCTTCGCCAACCTGAAAGCTTTCCTGGTGAATCGCGTGGGCGACTTCGGCTTCGTGCTCGGTATCGCCGGGGTTGCCTATTTCACCCACTCGATGAGCTATCGCGAAGCCTTCACTGCTGCGCCGCAGATGGCGCACGCGCTCATCCCGCTGTCCGCCTCGTGGAGCGTCGGCGCACTCACCCTGATCTGTGTGTGCCTGTTCATCGGGGCGATGGGCAAGTCTGCGCAGGTGCCCCTGCACGTATGGCTGCCTGACTCGATGGAGGGCCCGACCCCGATCTCCGCGCTGATCCATGCCGCGACCATGGTGACGGCCGGCATCTTCATGGTGGCGCGCATGTCGCCGCTCTTTGAATATTCCGACGCCGCGCTGTCTTTCGTGCTCGTGATCGGCGCCACCACGGCGTTCTTCATGGGACTGCTGGGCGTGGTTAACAACGACATCAAGCGCGTCATCGCCTACTCGACGCTCTCGCAGCTCGGCTACATGACGGTGGCGCTCGGCGTGTCCGCCTATGGGGCGGCGATCTTCCACCTGATGACGCACGCGTTCTTCAAGGCGCTGCTCTTCCTGGCGGCAGGCTCCGTCATCATCGGCATGCACCACGAGCAGGACATGCGCAAGATGGGCGGCCTTGCCAAGTACATGCCGATCACGGCCATCACCTGCTGGATCGGAGCGCTGGCGCTCATCGGCACGCCGTTCTTTTCCGGGTTCTACTCCAAGGATGCGATCATCGAGGCGGTCGGCGAGTCGCACCGCTGGGGTGCAACGTACGCGTACTGGTGCGTGCTGTGCGGCGTGTTCGTCACCGCGCTCTACACGTTCCGGATGCTGTTCCTCACGTTCCACGGGCCGGAGCGCTTCCGCACGGCGGCCGCGCACCAGGAGGGGCTCGGCGCGAGGGGGCAGCAATCCCAGACGCAGCAGGAGCCTGACCCGCATCATGGCGAGGGCCACGCGCCGCACGAGAGCCCCGCGGTGGTCACGGTGCCGCTGATCGCGCTGGCCATTCCCTCGGTGTTCATCGGGCTCCTCACCGTTGGCCCGGTGCTCTTTGGCAGCTATTTCGGCAGCTCGATCTTCGTGCTGCCGGGCAACAACGTGGTCGCGAAGGTGGGCGAGGAGTTCACCAGCGCCACGCTCTCCGGCCTGCGCGGATTTGTGTCGCCGCCGTTCTGGTTTGCGGCGGCCGGCGTGCTGACGGCCTGGGTGTTCTTCCTGAGGCGCCCGGAGCTGGCGGATGCCGCGGCGCGGCGCTTTGCCGGCCTGCAGCGCCTGCTCGACCACAAGTACTACTTCGACTGGTTCAACGAGCACGTCGTCGCGGCGCTGACACGCGGCATCGGCACCGGCTTGTGGAAGGGCGGCGACCAGTTCCTCATCGACGGCGTCCTGGTGAACGGCAGCGCGTCCGCCGTCGGCTGGTTCGGCGCAGTGGTACGCCGCGTGCAGAGCGGCTACCTGTACTCCTACGCGTTCTGGATGATGATCGGGCTGGCGCTGCTGCTCGGCTGGTTCCTGGCGCACGCCTAACAAGACGAAATCACACGCATGCACGGCCTTCTCTCGATCCTCATCTGGTTACCCGTCGGCGCGGGCGTGGTCATCCTGCTGTTGGGTGACCGTAACGCAGCGGCGGCGCGCTGGCTGGCGCTGCTGGCATCGCTTGCGACCCTGGCGCTTGCGGTGCCGCTGTGGAATGCGTTCAACAGCACCACGTCGGCGCTGCAGTTCACCGAGAGCCTGGCGTGGATTCCGCGTTTCAGCGCCTACTATGCACTCGGTGTGGACGGCATCTCGATGCCCCTCATCGTGCTCACGGCATTCATGACCGTGCCGGTCGTGATCACCGGCTGGAGCGTTATTGAGAAGCGCCCGGCACAGTACTTCGCCGCCTTCCTCATCATGGAAGGCCTCATGATCGGGGTGTTCTCCGCCACCGACGCGCTGCTCTTTTATTTCTTCTGGGAAGCGATGCTGATCCCGATGTTCCTCATCATCGGCATCTGGGGCGGCCCGCGGCGCGTCTACGCCACCATCAAGTTTTTTCTGTACACGTTCCTCGGCTCCGTGTTCATGCTCGCCGCGCTCATCTACATGTACGTCAAGGGCGGCAGTTACTCGATCGCCGGCCTGCAGGCACTGCCGCTCACCCTCATCGAGCAGCGCTGGATCTTCGTCGCCTTCCTGCTGGCGTTTGCGGTGAAGGTACCGATGGTGCCGGTGCACACCTGGTTGCCCGATGCCCACGTCGAGGCCCCGACGGGCGGCTCGGTCATCCTGGCTGCCATCATGCTGAAGATGGGCGGGTACGGCTTTCTGCGCTTCAGCCTCCCCATCACCCCGGATGCCAGCCGCGAGCTGGATCTGCTGGTGATCTCGCTGTCCCTGATCGCGGTGGTCTATATCGGCCTGGTGGCGCTCGTGCAGCAGGACATGAAGAAGCTCATCGCCTACTCCTCGATCGCGCACATGGGGTTCGTGACTCTGGGGACCTTTGTCGTGTACGAAATCCTGCGCCGCACGGGCAGCGTCCAGGGTGCCGCCATGGGCATGGACGGGGCGATGGTGCAGATGGTGTCGCACGGCCTGATCTCCGGGGCACTGTTCCTATGCGTGGGGGTGCTCTATGACCGCATGCACAGCCGGCAGATCGCCGACTACGGCGGCGTGATCAATCCCATGCCGGTTTTTGCCGCCTTCATGGTGCTGTTCGCGCTGGCCAACGCCGGGCTGCCCGGAACCTCGGGGTTCGTCGGGGAGTTCCTGGTGATCATTGCCAGTTTCAGGGCGAGCTTCTGGTATTCGTTCCTGGCCGCCGTGACGCTGGTGCTCGGCGCCGCCTACACCCTGTGGCTGGTCAAGCGCGTGGTTTTCGGTCCGGTGACGAGCCCGCGGGTGGCCGCGCTTGAGGACCTCAACCCGCGCGAGTTCCTCGTGCTCGGTGCGCTCGCCCTCGCGGTACTGCTCGTGGGAGTGTGGCCGGCGCCGCTCCTGAAGGTCATGCAGCCGACGATCCATCACCTGGTGAGCCAGGCGATCGCCACCAAAGTATGAGGTTTGCAAGCGCGCCATGACCGATAACCCGATGACCTGGTCGAGTCTTGCGCCCGCGGTGCCCGAGATCTGCCTCGTGACGGCGATCTGCGCCATCCTGCTCATCGATGTATTCGCCGGCGAGAAGCGCCGCGGGCTGACCTCGACGCTGACGCTGCTGGCCATCGCCCTGAGCGCCGCGCTCACGGTGCAGTACGCCCATGTGACGCAGCGGGCGCTGCTGTTTGACGGCATGTACGTCGCCGACGAGCTCAGCTTCGTGCTCAAGCTCGCCGGCTTCCTCGTGGTCGCGGTGGCGCTGCTGTATTCGCGCGCCTACCTTGAGAATCACAACATCCTGCGCGGCGAGTACTACGTGCTGGCGCTCACCGCGCTGCTGGGCATCTTCGTGCTGGTGTCCGCGAACAGCCTGCTGACCGTGTACCTCGGGGTGGAGCTGCTCGCGCTGTCGGTGTACGCCATGGTGGCCTTCGACCGGGATTCGGGAATTTCGGCCGAAGCGGCGATCAAGTACTTCGTGCTCGGCGCGATCGCCTCCGGGGCGCTGCTCTACGGCATGTCGCTGATTTACGGGCTCACCGGGACGCTGGACCTGAGTGAGATCGCGGTGCGTCTGAGTGCGCCGTCCTCGCTCGGGGTCACGATGGGCCTGGTTTTCATCGTGGTCGCGGTGGCTTTCAAGCTCGGTGCCGTGCCCTTCCACATGTGGCTGCCGGACGTATACGAGGGCGCCCCGACCAGCGTGACGCTCTTCATCGGCACGGTGCCGAAGCTTGCGTACTTCGCACTCGCCCTACGCCTGCTGGCGCAGGGGCTGGCCGGCATGAGCGTGGAGTGGACCCAGATGCTCGCACCCCTGGCAGTGCTGACGCTGGTAATCGGCAATGTGCTCGCAATCGTGCAGACGAACCTCAAGCGCATGCTGGCATATTCGACCATCGCCAACGTGGGCTTCATCGTGCTTGGCTTCGTCGCCGGCACCGCAGACGGCTACGCAGCGGCCCTCTACTACACGCTCGTCTACGTCCTCGTCGCGCTCGGTTCCTTCGGCGTGATCCTGCTGGCGAGCCGCAAGGGCTTTGAGGCCGACCAGCTCGACGATTACCGCGGGCTGTACCAGCGCGATCCGCTGCTCGCATTCGCGATGATGCTGTTGATGTTCTCAACCGCCGGGGTCCCGCCGCTGGTGGGTTTCTGGGCGAAACTGCGCATCTTCCAGGCACTGTGGGAGACCCATCACCTGTGGCTCGTGATCATCGCTGCCGCGATGTCAGTCGTGGGCGCCTACTATTACCTGCGCGTCATCAAACTGATGTACTTCGATGATCCGGTGGGTCAGCAGCCGCCAGCCTCAACCCCGGGGGGCGTGCGTGTGGCCCTCGGCCTGAACGCGGCCGCGGTGCTGGTGCTGGGCGTGCTTCCCCAGCCGCTGCTGAATTTATGCGCGCGCCTGATTCACTGAACTTCTGGGCGCCAATACAGATCCAAGCGAGCAACTCATGAAATCCCCAAACCTGAAATCTGCAACCCCTGCTGTCCTTGTCACCGTGCTGAGCGCGCTGCTGCTGGCGGCCCCGGCCCTGGGCCGTCCGCTGTACCAGCTCGCCGGCAGCCTGGCGCTGCCGGGCGAGGAGGGCTGGGACTATCTGACCTTCGAGCAGGGCGGCAGCCGGCTCTTCATCAGCCACGGAACGCACGTCGAGGTGGTGGATGTGGACCGGATGAAGCGGGTCGGGGAGATTGCCGACACGCCCGGCGTGCACGGAGTGGCGCTGGCACCGGATCTCGGACGCGGCTACGTGAGCGCGGGAGCCGCCAGCACCATCGTCGTGTTTGACCTCAAGACACTGGCGCGGCTGAAGGAGATCAAGTCCACCGGCGAGAATCCTGACGCCATCCTCTACGACGCCGCGACGCGGCGTGTGTTTGCCTTCAATGGCCGCGGTCGCAACGCCACGGTCATCGATGCGGTGAGCAACGAGGTGGTCGGCACGATCGCGCTCGATGCCAAGCCTGAATTCGCCCGCGCCGACGGCCAGGGGCACGTGTATGTGAACCTCGAGGACAAGAACAGCCTCGCAGTGATCGACTCGCGCGCGCTCACGCTGCTGTCGGTGTGGCCGATCGCCGGATGCGAGGAGCCCTCGGGCCTCGCGCTGAACGCGCAGGGCAAACAGCTGTTCGCCGCGTGCGGCAACCGCATCATGGCGGTGATCGACGCCACTTCCGGGCGCGAACTGGGCACGGCCCCCATCGGCGACGGTACCGACGCCGCGGATTACGACCCCGCCGCGCGGCTGGCATTCGCCTCCTGCGGCGCCGGGGTGCTGACGGCGGTCACGCAGGAGTCCTCCGGGACGTTCGCGGTCGCCCAGTCCATCCCGACGCAGCGCGGCGCCCGCACCATGACACTCGATGAGCGCTCGCACCGCGTGTTCCTCGTGACGGCAAGCTTCGGTGCGACCCCGGCGCCGACGGCTGAGCACCCCCATCCGCGGCCCGCGATTGTACCCGGGACCTTCCGGCTGCTCGTGGTGAGCCCCCACCGCACTAAACTGACGACTAAAGCTGAAGGAACAAGTTCATGATTTCACGCGCTTACTTCACCGCTGCTGCCGTAACGCTGGGCGTGCTCGGCTCGGCAGGGGCACTGGCGGCTGATGCCGCGGCCGATGCGGCTTCCAACAAGCTCGCGCGCGAGGTTTTCAAGCAGCTGATCGAGATCAACACCACCGACTCCATCGGCAACGTCACGACGGCATCGGAGGCGATGGCGAAGCGCTTCCGCGATGCGGGCTTCCCGGCCCAGGACGTGGTGGTGCTCGGCCCGACTGACAAGAAGAAGAATGTGGTGGTGCGCCTGCACGGCACCGGCAAGCACAAGCCGGTCCTGCTCATCGGGCACCTGGACGTGGTCGAGGCGAACCGCGAGGACTGGACCGTCGACCCGTTCAAATTCACCGAGAAGGATGGCTACTTCTACGGTCGCGGCACCTCCGACATGAAGGGCGACGATGCCATCATGGTGGCATCGCTGCTGCGCATGAAACAGGAGGGCTACCGGCCCGACCGCGACATCATCCTGGCGCTCACGGCGGACGAGGAGGGCGGCTGCTGCAATGGCCCCGACTGGCTGCTCAAGAACCACCGCGATCTGATCGATGCCGCGTTCGTCATCAACACCGACGGCTGGTCGGTGCTGACCGAGAAGGGCGTCCCGAAGATGTTCCGCCTCGGCGCCACCGAGAAGGTTTACGGCGACTACCAGCTAAGCGTCACCAACAAGGGCGGGCACAGCTCCGAGCCGCGCGCGGACAACGCGATCTACCAACTGGCCCAGGCGCTGCTCAACATTTCCAAGTTCCACTTCCCCTTCGAGCTGAACAACGTCTCCCGCGCCTACTTCGAACGACTCGCCGAGCAGTCGACGCCACAGCGCGCGGCCGACATTCGCGGGATACTCAAGACGCCGCCGGATCCGCAGGCGGTCGAGCGGCTCTCGAGCCAGCCGCCGGACAACTCCGTCATGCGCACCAATTGCGTGGCCACGCGGCTTGAGGGCGGCCACGCCAACAACGCGCTGCCGCAGCGCGCCCAGGCGAACGTCAACTGTCGCATTCTGCCGGGTCACTCTCCCGAGGAGGTCCGTCAGCAGCTGATCCAGGTCATCGCGGATCCCGAGGTTACGGTGCGCTACGTGGCCGATAACGGCAAGGTCTACGACAAAGCCACCGACCGCAAAGGCTTCCCGCCGCCGCCGTTGAACCCGGAGGTCCTCAAACCCCTCGATGCCGTGGTGGCCACCATGTGGCCCAAGATCAAGGTCGTCCCCTACATGGACGCCGGTGCCTCGGATGCGATCTACACGTCCGCCGCCGGGATGCCGACCTACGGGATTACCGGAATTGCCATCGACAAGGACGATGTCCGCGCCCACGGTCGCGATGAACGCGTCGGCGTGGCCTCATTTGATACCGGCAATCTTTTCTTCTACCGGTACCTGAAGGCGCTCACCGCGCAGTAGGCCAGCGCGCAGCAGTGGCGGGGCGGCGACGCGGCACGGCAGCGCCGCCGCCCCTCACGAAGTGCGGCGCGAGATGGCGATCGCCGCGACGAGCACGATCAGCACATTCAGGATCCACCATACGATCTGCTTGTGCACACCCGTCGCGCCCGTGCCCGCGGCGGGGGCGGCCGCACCGGCGCGTGCGGCCGGCAATTTGGCGCTCAGCAGCTCGCGAATGCCATCGTGCGTGACCGCGACGTCGAGCTGACCGCCTGCGGCCGGGGCGGGCAGTGGCACCAACCACGTGCCATCGGGGCGCGCGGCGGCCGGGACGCTCTTGCCATCCAGCAGCACCGAAAACTCACTCACCGTCAACGGCGTCGTGCCGCTGTTGGGTCGCACGCGCAGCATCAGTCCGGCTGGCGTGTTCGCGCCTTCGAGGGTCAGCAGCGAAGAGCGGGCCAGCGGCTGCGGTGCGGCGGGCGCGTTCTCCGCCCGCAGCGGCGTCGCTGCGGCGCAACCGAGCGTCAGGAGCAGCAGCCAGTCACGCAGTACCTTCACGCGTCGCATTTTAACAGCATGGGCGGCCGGATCTGCCTACAGGCCCAGGTGTGATTCGAGGCGGGCGAGGGCGGCGCGGAACCCACGCCGCTGCGTGGCGCTCAGGCAGGTGAGCAGCGCCGCCTCGCGCGCGAGCGCCAGGGGGACGAGTTGCGCATAGAGGCGGCGCCCCTCGGCACTCAGGCGCAGGCGCATCTCGCGCCGATCGTGCGGGCTGGGAGCCCGTTCGAGCAGTCCGCGCTTGCGCAGCTGCGCGATAGCGCGGCTGACGCGTGTCTTGTGCATGCGGGTGCTCGCGGCGATGAACTGGGCCGTGCAGCCGCGTGCCTGCCCGACGGTGGCGATCACGCGCCATTCGGGGATCTCGAGCGCGAAGCTGCCGCGGTAGATGGCCGCGAGGTGCTCACTCACGGCCACGGCAAGCCGGTTGAGCTGAAAGGGAACAAACGTGGCCAGCCGTAATGTGGCCCGGTCGGCGGATCGCGCAGTCACCAGCAGCCCCTTCATACAGTTGCGTGCGCAACCGGTTGCGCCCAGTATAATGTGCCGACCGCCACCCGGGGAGTCCACACGCCATGAAGAGCGCCGTGCCACAGCTTGCGCCCCTGGGCGCCGCGGAGCCGCGCTACCTGAGCGGCTTCGGCAACCACTTCGCCACCGAGGCCTTGCCGGGCGCGTTGCCTGAGGGCCGCAATTCCCCGCAGCGCTGCGCCTACGGGCTGTACGCGGAGCAGTTTTCCGGAACCGCCTTCACCGCGCCGCGCAGCGCCAACCGGCGCAGCTGGCTCTACCGCATCCGCCCCGCCGCCCGCCACGGCAGCTTCATACCCGCAGAGTCCGGGCGCATCACGAGCCGCTTCGGTGAGGTGCCGACCTCGCCCAATCGCTTGCGCTGGAGCGCGCCGTCCGTGCCACGCGCTGCCACTGACTTCATCGAGGGTCTGGCAACCCTCGGGGGCAATGGCTCCCCGGAACTGCACAGTGGCTGCGGCATCCATTGGTACGTCGCGAACCGCTCCATGCGGGACCGGTTCTTCTACGATGCGGACGGCGAGCTGCTGATCGTGCCGCAGCAGGGGGGGTTGCGCCTGGCGACGGAGCTGGGCGTCCTCGAGCTGGGGCCGCTGGAGATCGCGGTGATTCCACGGGGGCTGCGCTGGCGGGCCGAACTTCTGGACGGGACCGCGCGCGGCTATGTGTGCGAGAATTTCGGCGCGCCGTTTCGCCTGCCGGATCTTGGCCCGATCGGTTCTAACGGGCTCGCCAATCCGCGTGACTTCAGAACCCCGGTGGCGGCCTTCGAGGACCGCGCGGGCCGCTGCGAACTCGTGGCAAAGTTCTGCGGCCGCCTGTGGGCGACGTCGCTGGACCACTCCCCGCTTGATGTCGTCGCCTGGCACGGCAACAACGCGCCCTACAAGTATGACCTGCGGTGCTTCAACACCATGGGGTCGGTCAGCTTCGACCACCCCGATCCCTCGATCTTCCTGGTGCTGCAGTCCATCACCGACACCGCCGGGGTGGACAACGTCGATTTCGTGATCTTCCCACCGCGCTGGCTGGCAATGCAGAACACCTTCCGCCCGCCGTGGTTTCACCGCAATGTGGCCAGCGAATTCATGGGGCTGATCGAGGGCGCCTACGACGCGAAGGCCGAAGGATTCGTGCCGGGCGGCGCCTCGCTGCACAATTGCATGAGCGGGCACGGCCCGGACGCGGCCACGTTTGCCAAGGCGAGCCGCGCCGATACCTCCAAACCGGCGCGCGTCGCGAATACCATGGCATTCATGTTTGAAACGCGCACCGTGATCCACCCGACGCCGTACGCGTTGCAGAGCCCGCTCCTGCAGCGCAACTACGATGAGGTCTGGGAAGGCCTGGCGGGCAACTTCAATCCCGACGTCGCAGCGCCGGCGCCGCGCCGCCGGCGTCGCCGCACGTGAGCGCGCAGCCGGCAGGGGTGGCCCTGAACGCCACCCACGATCCGAAGCTGCTCAGCTGGGTCGAATCCGCGAACGTTCCCGGGGGCGACTTTCCCATCCAGAATCTGCCGCTCGCCGCCTTCCGGCGCACCGCAACGCGTGACGGCTTCCGCGGCGGGGTGGCGATCGGGGATCAGGTGCTGGACCTGGCGGCGCTGCAGGCGCTGGGCGTCTTCCAGGGCGCTGCGGCGCAGGCGCTGGCTGCCTGCACCGGGCCGGCGCTGAACGCGCTCATGGCGCAGGGACAGGCGGCCTCCGGGGCGCTGCGCGCGGCCCTGTCTGCGGCGCTGCAGGTTGGCGCGCCGCTGGCACAGCGGCTGCGGGCACTGCTGGTGCCCCAGTCTGCAGTGGAGTATCGCGTCCCCGCCGACATTGGCGACTTCACCGACTTCTACGCCTCCATCCATCACGCCACCACGGTCGGGCGCCTGTTCCGCCCCGACAATCCGCTGCTGCCGAACTACAAATGGGTTCCGATTGCCTACCACGGCCGCGCCTCCTCGGTGCGCGTCTCGGGCTTCGGGGTGCACCGTCCGCTGGGACAGCTCATGCCGCCCGGTGCGCTGCAACCGACCCTCGGACCCTCGCGGCGCCTGGACTATGAGGTGGAGCTCGGCGTGTATGTGGGTCGTGGCAACGAGCTCGGCAGCCGCGTGCCGCTGCCAGAGGCAGAGGCCCACCTGTTCGGCCTGTGCCTGCTCAATGACTGGTCGGCGCGCGATATTCAGGCGTGGGAATACCAGCCGCTGGGGCCTTTCCTGGCAAAGAACTTCGCGACCACCGTGTCGCCGTGGGTGGTAACGCTGGAGGCCCTGGCCCCTTTCCGCGCGCCGTGGATGCGGCCGCCGCAGGAGCCGGCGCCGCTTGCGTACCTCGACGATGCCGCCACGCGCCGGGCCGGCGCGTTCGACATCCAGCTCGAGGCCTGGATAGACAGTGCCCGCATGCGCGCCGCCGCCGTGCCGCCGCTGCGCCTGTCGCATGCGACGTTCCGCGACTCCTGGTGGACACTGGGGCAGATGCTGGCGCACCACACGGTCGGCGGCTGCAACCTGTGCGCGGGGGATCTGATCGGCAGCGGGACACAGTCGGGTGCCAAACCGGAAGAGGCCGGTTCGCTGCTGGAGCTCACCGGCGGCGGGCAGCGTGCCCTGCAACTGCCGGATGGTGAGTCACGCACCTTCCTGGAGGACGGAGATCGCGTGACGCTACGCGGCTGGTGCGAACGGCCGGGCTACCGACGCATCGGCTTTGGAGAGGCGAGCGGGACCGTGCGGCCGCCGGCTGCAGCCTGATAGGCTGCCGCGCGTGAAGACCTATCGTTACTACGATCTGATCCTCGGCGCCTATGTGTGCGTGCTCTTGTGCGCCAACCTCATCGGCGCCGCCAAGGAAACCACGGTGCACGTGCCCGTGATCGGGTCCGTGACCTTCCTCACCGGTGTCCTGTTCTTTCCCATCTCCTACCTGTTCGGCGACATCCTGACCGAGGTCTACGGCTACGCGCGCGACCGGCGCGTGGTTTGGAGCGGATTTGCCGCGCTGGTGTTCGCGGCCGTGATGGCGTTCGTGATCGTGCACCTGCCGGCGTCGGATTTTTACCGCAGCCAGCAGCCGGCGGTGGAGGCGATCTTCGGCAACACGCCGCGCATCGTGACCGCCTCAATCATCGCCTTCTGGTGCGGCTCTTTCGTAAACAGCTACGTGCTGGCGAAGATGAAGATCTGGACCTCCGGGCGGTGGCTGTGGACGCGCATCGTCGGCTCCACGCTGTGTGGCGAGCTGGTCGACTCGGCCTTGTTCTACACCATCGCCTTCGCCGGTCTGTGGCCGACCGAGCACCTGGCGGCGGTCATGACCACCCAGTACGTCTTGAAGTCGGCCTGGGAGGTGATCGCGACTCCGCTTACCTACCGCATCGTCGCTTTCCTGAAGCGCGTCGAACAGGAGGACTATTACGACCGCAACACGGATTTCACGCCGTTCTCGCTCGAGGCCTGAGGGCAAGCGGCGGGAGCGCAGCGCGCTACGCTCCCGCCGGCCGGCCGCTTGCGGTGCTACTTGCCGATCTGCTTGCTGACCTGATTTTCCTGCTGATTCAGCGCGCGCTGCTCGGCCTTCGTGATGTGACCGTTGTTGGTGCTCGCCATGGTGCGCTCTTCCTTGCGGATCGCATGATCCTCGCGGTGCAGCTGCTTGGCCTGGCTCTTGGTAATCTCGCCTTCCTTGCGCTCCTGGTGGATGCGCTTGTCCTGGTTGGCAAGGCGATTGTTCACCTCTTCGCGCCGCGGGTGCTCCTTCTGCCACTGCGTGTCGGCCATCGCGTTGGTGGCGGCTGCGCTGAGCGCAAGGGTCAAGGCGGCGAGTGTCAGGGTGCGGATGGGGTTGAGCATGGATCTCTCCTCCTGGAGTTTCGTTGGTTGGCGGCCGGCGCCAATGTCCGGCTTACCTGCCCAACAACGTGGCATCTTCGCGATTGCTGACGATCGTGACGAAAAGTTCACGCAGCGGGCAGAATGCGAAGTGCCTCACGGGCGGGGTGGAGCAGCGGTTATGGAAAGTCCGGAACTGAATGTCAGAGCGCAGGAAACGGAATGCGCCGCCGGGGCCAGCCGCTGATCATGGGCGGCTTCGGACATCCCCACGAGGAACCACGCTTGCGCCAGAGGCGGATGAGCAGCGGCTGGGCCGCAGTACTGCTGTGTGCCTGCGCCAGCGCGACGGCCGCGGAGCGGCAGTCGCGCGAGGACGCGTGGTGGACCGGCCCCATGCTCGCCGCCTCAGCCGCCAGCCTGCCGCAGGGGCACTTCCTGCTGGAGCCGTACCTCTTCGACGTAATCACTACCGGGCACATCGACGCCAGCGGATCGCGCCACGGCGTGTCCGCCGATCATGACTTTGGCTCCCTCACCTACATGCTCTACGGGGCCACCGACCGCCTGACGGTCGGGATGATTCCGCGGTTCTTCCACGACGACCCTTCCGGGGCGGCGAGCTCCTCGGGCATCGACGTCGGGGATCTCACCCTGCAGGCAGGCTACGGCCTGACACGTTACCAGGATGGCAGCAGCATTCCGGCCCTTGCCCTGGTTGTGCAGGAGACGCTGCCGACTGGCCGCTACGACCAGCTGTCGCGCGCGAGCGATGGCGTCGGCGCCGGCAGCTACGCGACCGCAGTGTCGCTGTACTCGCAGGACTACTTCTGGCTGCCCAACGGCCGCATCCTGCGCGCCCGGCTCGATCTCACCTACACGGTCTCCTCTTCGGTCAGTGTGCAGGACCGCAGCGTGTACGGGACGCCCGCTGGCTTTCAGGGACACGCGTACCCCGGCGATGGCTACACCGTGGACGCCGCGGCCGAGTACAGCGTCACGCGCAACTGGGTCCTCGCGCTGGATTTGGTCTATCAGTACAACGCCAATACCCAGGTCCGCGGGGCACTGGCGAGCGCGCCGGGCACGCCCCTGCAGACGGACTCGGGCTCCTCGTATTCGTTCGGCTTTGCACCGGCGATCGAGTACAACTGGAGCGCCCGCGCGGGTGTGCTCCTCGGGGTGCGGATCATCAGTATCGGGCGCAATACCAGCACCTCGGTGACCCCCGCGATTGCGATCAACCTGGTGTTTTGAGGCACGACCGGCGGGGCAGCCCTCGTTCCCGAAGCTGAACGGCGCGTGAATCGCCCGTCCGGGCGCCCCTCGCGGGTTCTTTAAAAGGACTCCTGCGTGCCCATACTTATGTAAGCCGGCCTGTAAGCCGGGCCCTGGTGACTGCGTTTTAATACACAGAGCCTTGTACGCGGACGTCCGGCGGGCGTCTAATCACGAGCACCGGGAGCTCCAAAAGGGCCTCCCGGTCGTATGGAGAGGGCAGTGAACATCGCAAGAGCGCGGCATGTTATTCGGGCCACCGCAGCAGTGCTGATCGGGGTCACGTTAGCGGGTGTGCCGGCTTTGAGTTACGCCCAGCACATGGGCGGAACCGGCGGCGGGCACGTCAGCACCGGCGGAGCCGGCCACATGGGCGGCGGGCACGTGGGCGCAGGCCATTTTGGCGGCGGCCCCGTCATGGGCGCCGGATCGCGCTACGCGGGCGCACCGCGCGTCGGGGGCGTCGGCTACGCCGGCGGCCATGTCGCACGGCCAGGCTTCGCCCCGGGACACGTCGGCTACGGCGGAGTGCACGTGGGCAGCCCTGGCTACGCTCACGGCAACGGCTACTGGCACGGTACGCCGGTCTATCATGGGAACGGGAATGCCTACTGGCACGGCGGCCACTACTGGGGCGGCGGCTACTGGCACGGCGGCTACTGGCCGCACGTGTGGTACTACCCCGGCTTTGCCTGGTATTACCCGGTGCTGCCGATCGGCTATGCAACCTTCTGGTGGGGCGGCAGCCCGTACTACTACTACAACAATCTCTATTACACCTGGAACCCGGGTTACAACGGCTACGTAGTGACCGATCCGCCGCCGGCCGCAGGTGAGGACTCCGGAGACGGATCGGCAGAGACTGCGGCGCCGGGTTCGGCGCCCTCGGACTACGGTCCCTCGGGCGGTGCCGGGGCGGACGTGTACGTTTATCCGCGCAACGGCCAGAGTGATCAGCAGACGAGCACCGACCGTTTCGAATGCCACACCTGGGCGGTCACGCAGACCGGGTTTGATCCGACCCGCTCCGCCCCATCGGGAACCGGAAGCTCGGCGGAGTACCGCCGTGCGATGGTTGCTTGCCTCGACGCGCGCGGCTACAGCGCACGCTAAGACCAGCCACCTGAAAGCGCGGGGCGCCTGCCCCGCGCTTTTTTTTTGCAGGCGCGGCGTTGCAGCAGCGAGGTCCGGGGCGGCGCCGACGACGCGCTACACTGGCGGCGGTGCCTGAAGGAGCCTGGAGCGCGAACATGGCGTCAGCCGCCACCAACACCGTCTTCCTGTTCGATGTCGACAACACGCTGCTCGACAACGATGCCGTGCAGGCCGATCTCGGTGAGTACCTGCAGCGCGAATTCGGCCACGCCAGCTGCGAGCGCTACTGGGTGATCTTCGAGGAACTGCGGGCGCAGCTCGGCTACGCGGATTATCTGGGCGCGCTGCAGCGCTATCGGCTCGAAAATCTCGATGAGCCGCAGCTGCTGCAAGTCTCGTTCTTCCTGCTCGACTACCCGTTCGCGCAGCGGCTGTACCCGGGCGCGCTGGCGGCGCTGGAGCGCTGTCGCAGTCTTGGCGTCACGGTGATCCTGTCCGACGGCGACGTGGTGTTCCAGCCACGCAAGGTGCAGCGCTCCGGACTGTGGGATGCCGTGCAAGGGCGCGTGCTCATCTACCTGCACAAGGAGGAAATGTTGCCCGCCGTGCAGCAGCGTTACCCGGCTGCGCACTACGTGGTGGTGGATGACAAGCTGCGCATCCTGGCGGCGGTGAAGGGCACGTGGGGTGCACGCGTCACGACGATCTTTCCGCGCCAGGGCCATTACGCGCTCGATGCACGCGTCACCGCCGCCTACCCGAGCGCGGATCTCACCCTGGCGGGCATCGGCGAACTTGCCGGCTGCCGCCTCGACATGTTGCCTAGCGCGGGTGCGTCGCAGCGGTTAGGCTAGGGCGAAACGCCCCGCCACGCGGGCGCCCCGGCTGAAAGGCACACTCGGTACATGTCGCAGGACCGTCCCTGGCTCAAGCAGTTGCGCGACAGCAGCGAGGCGCTGCAGGGAGTGCTGGCGGCGCTGCTGGAAGCGGAGCGGCACTTTGCGCCGCCCGCCTCGCCGCTCGAGCGACTGCAGCAGATCACCACGAGTCCCGAGTGGGCCTGGCTGCAGCCGTTGTACCGCCTGATCGCCGACCTGGATCACGCCCTGGCGTACGCCCAGGAACTGCCGGCGAGCGAGAGCGCCGCGATTGGCGCGCACGCACGCGAGTTGCTCACCGGCGGAGGGGCCCCCGCGGAGCAGGCGTTCCTCGATCACTATCGAGCGCTGCTGCAGACTGACCCGGCGGTGGCCATGGCGCACGCGGCGGCACTGCGCGCGCTGCAGGCCCTGCCGCGCGAGGCCACCAACGAGTCCGAACGGCTGCACGCGCGGCACCAGTGGAACGAGCGGCGGCGATTTTTGCGCATGGAAACTCCAGGACGCGGAGCGTCCTGAGTATCGGAGGGGTTTAAATCATGGCTCACACCGGCATCCCGGATTCGCATGTGGATCTTTTCAAGAAGAAGGCGTTCGCCCACCTGGTGACACTGATGGCGAATGGCAATCCCCAGGTCACCCCGGTCTGGATTGACTACGACGGTCGCGACGTCGTCATCAACACGGCCGAGGGCCGGCTGAAGGACAAGAACATGCAGCGCGATCCGCGCGTCGCGCTCTCGATCATCGACCCGGATAACCCGTACCGCTACCTGGAGGTTCGCGGGCGGGTCAACGAGCGCACCAAGAGCGGGGCCGATGAGCACATCGACGCCATGGCGAAGAAGTACCTGGGGCAGGACAAGTACCCGTTCCGCCGCCCGGGCGAAGTGCGGGTGATCTACAAGGTGACGCCGGAGCGCTCGACCGCGATGTAGGCTAGTAGCGTGTCTGGCCCACGGCGGAGCTGGCTTCCCGCAGCCGGATCTGCAGCTCGTGGCGCGCGTAGTCGATGATGAGGACGTCGAACGAGCCCAGCAGGTCCATGCCGAGGGTGAGCGTCGGCTCGTCCGTCATGCCCCAGTGCTGGAACAGGTACATGTCGCCGAAGGTGACCCTCACGCCGCGCACCGTGAGATGGCCGAAGTCGATGTCGGGCGCCTGCAGATAGTCGCCGGTTTGCACATCGAGCGTGACGCCGATGATGTCGGTGCGGGCGGCATTGCGCGGCGGGTGCCGCATCAGCGCATCGCGCAGCGCCAGGTTGCCAATCGTGCCCTGGGCACCGGTATCGATGATGGCCTTGGCGCGCACCGTGCCCACCTTGACGTCCGCCACCAGCAGACCGCGGATGATCCGCAGCGGCACCGCGGTGAAATCGCGACGCGCGCGTTCACCGTGTGAGCGTGCAATGACGAGCTGATCGTTGGTGAAGTCCGCATAGATGCGCTTGCCCTCGAGTCCCTCGATCCCGAGCACGCCCTGCGCACCACCGAACACATCGGCGAGCACCGGTAGCTCCGCCGGTCCGATCAGCACGTCGCCGACCTCCATGCTGTCCACGTGAATGGTGGGAACCATCGCCGAGCCGGTGAAGCCGGTCACGCGTGTGGCGCCATCCTCGGCGGGCGGGTTGCCGATGAGCTGCGCGGTGCGCGTGGTTATCGCGGAGCGGTTGGCGCCGGTGTCGAGTACCAGCCGGTACGGGCCCTTGCCGTCGATCAGCACCGGCGCCCAGATGCGCCCGATCCGGTCACGGCGCGTCGGTGCCACGAACTTCGGCTCCGTGGTCTGCACGATGATCTCTTGGAGTTCCTCCTGCGCGCTGGGTGCCGGTACCGGTGGACGCGGCGGCGCACCGGTGGGTTCCAGCGTGTCGGCGCCGAGGGTGCCGGAGAAGATTCCCAGCAGCACGCCACACACCAGCACGTCGCGATGACGAGGCACGAACGCGAGTAGAGCACGCCCGCGCCCGCGTCTCCAGCACCCTTGTCGCAATCTGAGCGCTGTTTGGCGCAGCGCAGAACAGAACGTTCCAGCAGCTGAGTTCTAGTTCATTTGCGTAGAAATAATAGCTACTCGCAGCGAATTACGCTTGCAGATGGTCATAATTGAACTTAGTCTCGTAATCGGGAACGGATCCAGGGAGACTTCTGGTGTCACAGTCATTTGTGGCCGCCCTCGCGGCGGTGAGCCTGGGCGCGAGCATTACGGCGGCCGCGGCCGCAACCCCCGAGCTACAGGAGGTCACGGTCACCGCGCAGCGGGTCGAGGAGAACCTGCAGACCACGCCGGTCTCGATGACGGCCCTGAGCGGGGAGTTCCTCGACAAGTTCGACGTGGCGCGCGTCACCTCGCTGGACATGGTGACCCCGAATCTGATCTTTAATTCCGGCACCGGCGGCAGCAGCGCGCAGGTGAGCGCCTTCATTCGCGGCGTGGGGCAGTTCGACTTCCTCCTCACCACCGATCCGGCGGTCGGACTGTACGTGGACGGGGTGTATCTGGCGCGCACGTTCGGCACCAACCTCGAGCTCACCGACATCCAGCGCGTCGAGGTGCTGCGCGGGCCGCAGGGGACGCTGTTCGGCAAGAACAACATCGGCGGCGCCATCAACATCACGACGCTCACGCCGACGGGCAGCGGCCGCGCCGACTTCCGCGCCTCGGTCGGCAACTTCGACTCCTACGCGCTCGATGCCTACACCGACCTTAGGCTCGCGGACAACTTGGCGCTCGGCATCTCGCTCATGGGACGCAAGTCCGACGGCTGGCAGGATCGTCCCTTGGGAGAGAACGGCGGCAAGGAGGAGCGCGCGGGGGGTCGCGCGATACTCGCCTGGACGCCGAGCGACACGTTCAGCTCGCGCCTGTCCGCGGAATTCAGCGCGCAGACGCAGCCAAGCAGCCCGAACGTCATGGTCAAGTACGACCCGGCGCAGGCGACGGTGCCGTTTCTGGCGCTCTTCAACGCCTTCGTGGCTCCTTGCTGCACGCCGCCGACTAACATCGACGTCAGCGGCGCTGAAGGCCCGCTGGTGCGCGATGACCTGCACGGGCTCGGTGCCAGCTGGATCAACGAGTGGAAGCTCGGTGGCGACGTGCTGCTGAAGTCCATCACCGGCTACCGGTACATGCACGCCGACTTCGGTCGCGACGGCGACAACTCGGCCGTGAACTATAACGGTGACGTGCACGACGAGCACGACACGCAGATCAGCGAGGAAATCCAGGCGAGCGGCAGCCTCAGCCGCATCAAGTGGGTCGCCGGGCTGTACTACCTGCAGGAGCGCACCCGCGACCAGACCAACCTCGTGACCGCGCAGGGGCTGTTCCAGGCGCTCAGCGCCCTTAACGACCCGAACAATCCGCTCTACCTCGCCCGTTACGCGCTCGACTTCAACCTCGCCTACGACAATCGCCAGACGACCAAGGACTACGCCGGCTACATCAATGGCGACTTCGCCTTCAACGACCGCCTCTCACTGCAGGCGGGCGTGCGCTACACCGATGAGAGCAAGGACTTCTCCCAGTCCGTCCTCAACGACGCCGGCAAGACGATCTTCCTGCCCGTGAATCCGATTACCGGGGCGGTGGACACCAGCAACACCGCGGTGCCGAGCAAGGCGTGCAGCAACCTGCAGCAGGAGGGCACGTTCTTCACCTGCACCACCAGCTCCAAGGAAGTCTCCCCGCGCGCTAGCCTCAACCTGCAGATGACCCCGGAGGCGTTCGGCTACCTGCAGTGGAGCCGCGGCTTCCGCAGCGGGGGCATCAACGGCCGCCCGACCTCGGTGACGCTCATCCAGGACTACAAGCCGGAGCATCTGGACAGCACCGAGCTCGGACTCAAGACGCTGTTCGCCGATCATCGGATACGGCTCAACACCGCCGTCTTCTACGACAAGTACAAGGACATCCAGGTGACCCTCACCGAGGGCACGACGATCGTGGTACAGAATGCGGCGAAGGCGACCGTCTACGGCCTCGAGACCGATCTTGAGGCGGCGGTGACAGATCACTGGACGCTGCAGGGCAGCCTCGGTTACGCGCACAACGAGTACAACGACTGGCACGACAGCCTCGGGGACTATACCGACCGTAAACTGCAGAATGCCCCCGAGTGGACCGCCAACCTCGCGAGCGCCTACGAGTGGCACGTGGCGAGCGGGGCCGGCTGGCGCTTCACCGCCAACATCTCCTTCCAGAGCTGGATGTACCTGGACGCGGAGAACAGCGCGGTGCTGCGGGCACCCTCGCGCACGCTCATCGACGCGGGTTTCTTCTATCTGGCACCCAGCGGGCGCTGGGACCTGGGGGTAGAGGGCAAGAACCTCTCCGACCAGCGCGTGCTCAACTCAGGCTACAACGGGCTGGCGTTCTTCGGCTATGCCGAGGGCACTTACAACCCGCCGCGCCGCTATTGGCTGACGTTCCACTATCACCTGCGCTAGGGAGTCTGTCGGGCAGTGCGGCACGCAAGCGGGCGCTTCAGGACCTCGCCGCACGCACCTCCTGGCTGCCGCGTAGCGGTGAAACACGGCACGAACGTCGCCGTCCGCTGTTGGGGGAAAGAAGCATCCGGCGTCGTGTCACCCAGGGCTACCCTATATGCGTGATGCCCCCACCCACGTGGGTGCGAGTAGGCTTGCGCTGCGCTGACCATCAGCCGAAGCGGGGGATTGAAGGACATGGAACCTAATTCCGAGCGTGTGGTGCTCGTGACCGGCGCGAGCCGCGGCATCGGCCGCGGTACGGCCGTGGCACTGGCAGCCCCGGGCACGACGCTCTATGTCACCGGGCGCACCATCCGCGCCGGCAGCGCGCCGCTGCCGGGCACCATCCACGAGACGGCCGCCGAGATCGAGCGCCGCGGCGCCCGGGGCATCGCCCTCGCCTGCGATCACGCGGATGACACCCAGGTGGCCGCCGTGTTCGCACAGATCGCGCGCGACAGCGGGCGACTGGACCTGCTGGTCAACAACGTCACGTCCATTCCCGATGAGCTGGTGCTGCCGGGAGGCTTCTGGGAGAAGCCGTTGTCGATGCAGGCGCTCCTGGACGTCGGGCTGCGCTCGCACTACGTGGCGAGCTGGCATGCGGCCCGCATGATGGTGCCGCGGCATTCCGGGCTCATCGTGATGGTTTCCTCCCCGGGTGCGCGCTGCTACCTGCATGGCCCGGCCTACGGGGCGGGCAAGGCCGGGATCGACAAGATGTCGGCCGACATGGCCCAGGATCTGAAGAAGACCGGCGTCGCCGCCGTCTCGCTGTGGGCCGGCCTCACCCTGACCGAGCGCTCGCAGATCGCGCTGCGCGAGCATCCGGGCGAGTACGATGCGGTGATGGCGAACGCGGTGCACCCGGAGTTTCTGGGGCGGCTGCTGGATGCGCTGCTGCGCGATCCGAAGCTCGCGGAGCGCTCCGGCAAGACCTGGTACGCGGCAGAGCTGGCGCTGGAACTGGGCGTCACGGACCTGGATGGGCGGCAGCCGCCCTCCGACCGGGCGTTTCTCGGGGAGCCCGCGCAGGTGTCCGGCGCGGTCATTGGCGGCTAGGCGGGAGAGACAACCGATGAGCGAGCTCGAAGAATTGCGTCGCCGCGTGCAGCGCCTCGAGGGCATCGAGGCGATCCGGCGTGTCAAGGCGCGCTACCTCAATGCCTGTGATTCGCAGGATCCGGAGGCCGCCAAGGGCTGTTTCGCCGCCGGCGAAGTGGTCATCGACATGGGCCACGTCGGCGTGTTCCGCGATCGCGAGGCGTTTGCCGAGATCTACCGCACCTTCGGGTGCCAGCCCTTCATCCTGGACATGCACCACGGCGCCAATCCCGAGATCGAGTTCAGCGACGACACCCATGCGCGTGCCCTGTGGGCACTGGAGTACCGCAACTTCAACCTGCAGGCGAAGACGGTGACCTTCGTCAGTCTCATCTACCATGACGAGTACGCCAAGCAGGGCAACGAGTGGAAGATCACCAAGAGCCGCTCGGAGTTCAAGACCGCGCTGCACTGCAGTTACGCCGCCGGCCCGCTCGAGGTGCAGCTCGCGGCGCGCTCGGTTGCCGGCGCCGTCAACTACGAGAAATGAGAACACCCGATGCCGTACCCGCGCGCTGAAGTCGACGCCGCGATCCGCGGGCTCGCCGAGGCCTTCAAGGAGGCCGAGCGCACCAACAAGTGGGCCTGGATCGCCGACAAGTTCTACCACCAGGACTGTGTCTATACCTGCCCGTACGCGGGAGCGATGACGGTCGTCGCCCGCAGCCGCGACGAGATCCGCGCCACCCATTATGGACGCGACATGGATGTCGGCTCAGGCTGGCAGGGCTGGAGCTTTCCGATCCTCAACTGGGCCATCGACGGCGATGAAATCATCAGTCACTGGGTCAACCGCGGCCCGGGGCGGCGTGCCGACGGCTCTCACTACGAGACGCACGGTGTGTCGTTCATTACCTACGGCGGTAATGGCATGTTTTCCTCGCAGTACGACCTGTTCGATCTCGCGCACCAGATGCGGCTGTGCGATGAACTGGATGCCGCGGGACTCCTGAGTCCGAAGCTGAAGGCCGAGTGGGTGCAGCCGGTAAAGCAGCGCTTGATCGATATGCTCAACAAGGGGACGGTGGCATGAGCGAGACAGTGTTCCCCGACGGCGCAGCGCTGGTCATCGGCGGCAGTGGCGGTGTAGGACAGGCCGTCTGCCGGGAATTTGCCCGCGCGGGTACCGATGTGGCCGTCACCTACAACAAGAAGCGCGACGTGGCGGAGCAACTGGCCGCGGAACTGCGCGCCCTGGGACGCAAGGCAAGCGTGCATCAACTCACGATCGGGGACGCGGCGCGCGTCGAGGCGGTCGTCGAGGAGGCGGCGCGCGCGCACGGCCGGCTGCACACCATCGTCGTGGGCGCCGGCACCTTTGCGCAGCAGCTGCTGCTGTCGGAGATGCCGCGCGAGGTCTGGCAGACGGTGATGGAGCAGGACGTGAACGGCTTTTTCAACGTCATGCACGCCACCCTGCCGCGGCTGAAGGCCTGGGGCGGTGGCTCGTACGTGCACCTGGGTTCCGCGGGGCATCTGAGCTGGCCGGAGCGTGACGGGATCTCGGTCGCCCCCAAGGCGGCGATCGAGGCGCTCATCACCGGGATTGCCCGCGAGGAGGGGCGCCACAGGATCCGCGCCAACACGGTGCTGCTCGGTGTCATCGAGGCGGGCATGTTCCTGCAGCTCACCAAGCAGGGCGTGTTCGATGAGGCCTGGGTGAAGGAAGTGCACAAGAACCTCGCGCTCAAGCGCTGGGGAAAGCCGGAGGAGGTCGGCCACGCCGTGGTGTTCCTGGCTTCCGACCGCGCCCTGTACGTCACCGGCCAGCGAATCGCCGTGGCCGGCGGCTACGGGCTGTAGCGCATGACGGCCGACGATTACTTCGCGATCCAGAACCTGATCTACCGCTACTGCGACCGGATCGACCGCGGCGACTTTGCCGGGATCGCGCAGCTGTTCGCGCACGCCGAGATTCACGTGCCGGCGCTGCCGGAACCGGTGCGCGGGGTAGCGGCGATCGAGGCGATGTACACGCAGTTCACGCGCCTTTACCCGGAGACCGGTACTCCGCGCACCCGGCACGTGACCAGCAACGTCATCATTGAGCCCGACGGCGCGGACGCGGCGCGCGCGCAGTCCTACGTCCTGGTGCACCAGGCCACCGACGTGCTGCCCCTGCAGCCCATCATCGGCGGGCGCTACTACGATCGTTTTGCCAAGGCAGAAGGCGCTTGGCGTTTTACCGAGAGGCGCATGGAGATGGATCTGTTCGGAAACCTGAGTGCCCATCTGCTGCAGCAATTCGGACCCTGAGGACGAGCGCTGCGCAGCACAGCTTCCGGCAACCGCGCGCCGCATCGAGGAGCAAGCACATGAGCCGACCGCTGGATCGGATTCCCCCGGCCCCGGAGGCCCCCCCGAGCGAGGTCGCTGCGCAAGCTCAGCGCTGGGAAACGCAGACGCGCGCGCCGTTCGTGGCTGCGCATCCAGAGCGGCGCGAGGAGTTTGTCACCCAGGCGCTCAAGTGGCCCATCAAGCCCCTGTACACCCCCGCGGATCTCGAGGCGGCCGGTTTTGACTACCTCCAGGATGTGGGCTTCCCGGGCGAGTACCCCTTCACGCGCGGCACCCAGCCGAACGGCCACCGTTCGAACCTGTGGACGATGTCCCAGGTCACCGGCTTCGGCCGCGGCGAAGACTGGGCCAAACGCGCGCGTTACATGCTCGAGCAGGGCCTGCAGGGACTGATCCTCGAGCACGACCTGCCCACCACGAACGGCTACGACAGCGACAACCCGCTGGTGGAGGGTGAGGTCGGACGGGCCGGGATGGCGCTCGACAGCCTGGAGGATCTCGAGCGCGCTTTCGATCTGCCGTTCGAGCGGCTGAAGTATCTGATGAGCGTCTGTAACGCGCCGCAGCCGGTAAACCTTGCCATGATCATTGCCGCGCTCGAGCGCAAGGGCATCGACCCCGGCGGCTTCGTGCTGCACATCGTCAACGGCATCCTGATCGAGTACACCTGCGTGGGCCGTTACATCTTCCCGCCGGTGCACGGCCTGCGCGTAGCCACTGACTGCATCGAGTACATCATCCGCCATCATCCCAACTGGGCCCCCATTTCCATCATCAGTGCGCAACTGCAGCCCGCCAAGGCGAATCCGGTGCAGGAGCTGGCCTTCTCGATGGCCATCGCCATGGCCTACATCGACGCGACGCTGCAGCGCGGCCTGGACATCGACACGGTCGCCCCGTACTTCCACTTCGTCATCAACGTCGACATGGATTTCTTCGAGGGTATCTGCAAGCTGCGCGCCTACCGCAAGGTATGGGCGCGCCTTATGAAGGAACGCTACGGGGCCACGCGGCCGGCGGCGCTGCGGATCCGCATGATGACCTCGCCCACCACCATCGCCCTCACCCTGCAGCAGCCGCTGAACAACATCGGCCGCCTGGCGATCATGGCGACCGCCTGTGCGCTCGGCGGGGCCGGGGAGAACATGACGACGCCGCTGCACGATGAGGCGCATGCCTTGCCGGCCGAGGAGGCCATCCGCGTCGGCGCCGCCCTGCAGCACATCGTCGCGCACGAGACCGGGGTCGCCGACACCATCGACCCGCTAGCAGGGTCGTACTATGTGGAGGCGCTGACAAAGCAGATCGACACCGCCGCCATGGCGGAGATCGACAAGATCATGGCCATGGGCGGGGCATTGCGCGCGATCGAGAGCGGCTATTTCCAGCGTGCCCTCGGCCGCGAGCAGTATCAGCGCAACAAGGACCTGGAGGAGGGCCGCCGCAAGTGGGTGGGCGTGAACCATCTGGTGCACCCGGGGGAGAAGCGGCAGATCGAGATTTTCCGCGCCGACAACAGCATGGAGGACGAACAGGTGGCGCGGGTGCGCGCCCTGCGCGCGCGTCGCGACAATGCCCGGGTGGCAGCCGCGCTCGAAGCGGTGCGCGAGGCGGCGCGCGGCGGCAGCAATCTCGTGCCGCCGTGCCTGGCCGCGGTGAAGGTCTATGCGACGCACGGCGAGCTGTGCGACGCGCTGCGGGATGTCTTCGGGGTGCATACCCCGGACAGCCAGTTGACGGGGGTCTGAGGATGGCGGACCCATCGGCACGCCGCCTGCGGGTGCTGCTCGCCAAGCTCGGCATGGACACGCACACCGTCGGCATCACCGTGGTGGCGCACGCGCTGCGCGAGGCGGGGATGGAAGTGATTTTTACCGGACTGAAACAGACTCCCGAGGCGGTGGCGAGCGCTGCGATCCAGGAGGACGTGGATGTGGTGGGGATCTCGAGCCTCTCCGCGGGGCACACGCGCAGCCTGCCGCGCCTGGCGCGCCTGCTGCGCGAGCAGGGTGCCGCGGACAAGCTGCTGCTCGCCGGGGGCGTGATTCCGGAGGAGGATCTGCCGCTGTTGCACGAGGCCGGCTTCGCCCGGGTGTTCATCATGGGCACCGACACCCGCGAGATCGTGAGCTACCTGCGCGGCTGGTGGCAAGAGAAGCTCGCGGCGGAAGCGGCACGCGGCTGATGGACGTCGCCGCCGAACTCCTGGCCGGCAATGTGGCCGCCGGCGCGCGCGCCATCCGCTGGCTCGATGACCGCGATCCACGCGGCCGCGAAGTGCTGCGACAGATCATCAGTGCCACCGGGCGCGCGCACGTCGTCGGGGTCACCGGCCCGCCGGGGGCCGGCAAGTCAACCCTGGTCGACATGGTGGTGGCGGAAGAGCGCCGGCGCGGCCGCACGGTGGGGGTGCTGGCGATCGATCCGAGCAGTCCGTTCACGGGCGGCGCGATCCTGGGCGATCGCGTGCGCATGGGCCGTCATGCGCATGATCAGGGCGTCTTCATCCGCTCGATGGGAACACGCGGGGCGAGCGGCGGTCTTTCCCGCGCCGCCTACGATGCCTGTCTGGTGCTGGATGCCATGGGCTTCGAGCGCGTCATCGTGGAGACCGTCGGGGTGGGGCAGGAGGAGCTCGACATCGTCACACTCGCCCACTCGACCATCATCGTCGCGGTCCCTGGACTCGGCGACGAGGTGCAGGCGATGAAGGCCGGTCTGCTGGAGGCGGGGGAAATCCTGGTCGTCAACAAGACGGACCGCGAGGGCTTCGAGCAGACACTGCGGCAGCTGGACTTGATGTTGCACCTGCGTGGCGCCGATGCTGCCGGCGGCTGGGTGCCGCGGCTGCTGTCATCCGTCGCAAGCCGCGGCGAGGGAGCCGCGGCTATCGTGGAAGCGCTGGATGCGCACCGCGCCCATCTGACCGCGAGTGGTGAGTTTGCGCGCCACTGCGGCAGGCGCTGCGAACAGCAGTTTCTGGCGCTGGCGCGCGCGGGCGTGATGGCGGAACTCCTGGCTGCGGCCGGCGAGGAACTCTTGCTGCAGGTGCGGTCCCGTCGCATCGACCCCTACACCGCCGCGGATGAGCTGCTGGTGCGTCTGCGCTCCCAGGCCTGACGGCCACCGCGATCGAGCAATTTCCGCAACCGCCTGCGCGGGCGGCTTCGCTAGCATCGCCACCGATGCCACTCTTGCTGCGTGCGGCCTTGACCGCCTTGTTGAGCGCCTGCGCGGCGCCGCAGGAACGCGGCGGTGCGCCCCTCTCGATTAAGGACACATACCTGCGGCAGGGCTACCGCCCCTCGCTGCTGCACGGTGAGCTGCTGTATTGCCGATCCGAATCCGTGACCGGCACGCAGTTTCGCAGCACCGTGTGTGTGAGCGAACAGCAGATCCGGGAGCAGGAACAGAACACCCGCGATACCGCCGAATCACGGGCCATGCACCCGAACCTGCAATGCCACAATCAGTCCTGCTCCCAATGAGTCACACCTCGGCTCGCGCGGTGATACCCCGGGCCCGGCTGCTGCTCGGCCTGCTGCTAGCCGCCGCGGCCGGGGCGCCACTGCTGGGCACTGCGGCGGTGACGCCTCCCGGGACGGCGCGTCCTGCGCCGCTGAGCCTCGCGGCGGCGGTGCGGGTGCTGCAGTCAGGCGATCTGGCCACCGCACGGCACATGCTCGAGACGCTGACGCGGCAGCCCGACGTCGATGCGCGTACCTGGCGCACCCTGGGCAGCGCCTACCAGCAGCAACACGAGCAGCGTCTTGCCATCGGCGCCTACCAGGAGGCGCTGAAGCTTGAGCCCGACTCGCCGCAGGTCTTCTACGCCCTCGGTTCCGCCTACGCCGCGGAACACGACCCGGCGCGAGCACTGCAGTGGCTGCAACGCGCACGTGCGACGCACCGCTACGACATGACGCAGATCAACGTCGACCCGAACCTGCAGAGGCTGAAGTCTGACGCGCGTGTGCGCGCGCTGCTGCCGCAGGAGCAGGAGTTCGACTCTCCGTTCGTGGAACCGGTCAGGATCATTCGCGAGTGGCGTGGCGAGGCCCCCAACGATCAGTTCGGCTGGATCGCGCGCAACATCGGCGATGTCGACGGTGACGGCGTCAATGATGTCGTGACCTCGGCCCCGACCCACGGGGCGGGGGACTCCCACGCGGGCCGCATCTACGTCTACTCCACTGCGAGCGGCCGGCTGCTGTGGAGCGCAGACGGCGCGCGTGGCGACGAACTGGGCACTGGTGTCGAGGCAGCCGGCGACACCAATCACGATGGCATTCCGGATGTCGTCGCCAGCGGCCCCGCGGCCCGCGGCATTGCGCGCATCTACTCCGGTCGTGACGGTCGTGTGCTGCACGAATTTCACGCCCCGAGCGCCGCTGAGGCCTTCGGCACCCATGTCGCGGGTGCCGGGGACATCGATGGGGACGGCTGCGCCGATGTCATCGTCGGCAGCCCAGGCAAGGACGGGGAGAGCAAGGTTGCGGGCCACGCGTACGTCTATTCCGGAAGGACCGGCGCCCTGCTGCTCACGCTGGCGGGGGAACGCACGGGCGATCAGTTCGGCAGCACGGTGGCCGGGTACGCCGACGCCCGCCAGCAGTACCTCGTGGTCGGGGCACCGGGTGCAGGCCCTGAACACCATGGACGGGTCTACGTGTACGCCGGCGCCTCGCACGCGCTGCGGTTCGTGATCGATGCAGATGAGACCGGTAACGCGCTCGGTGCGATGTTCGTATCCGTCCCGGGAGACATGGACGGTGATGGCCTCGCGGAGATCTACGCCGCCGACTGGTCGAACGCGGCGCGCGGACCGTCCACCGGCCGCATCTACGTGCATTCCGGCCGCACCGGCGCGCGCCTGCTGACGCTGACCGGGGAGACGGCCGGTGACGGGTTCGGCACCAGCCCCTCGGTTGCCGGGGACGTTGACGGCGACGGCCGTGCGGACCTGATCGTGGGCGCGTGGCAGTACGGCAAGGTGGCGATCTCCGGTGGACGCGCCTACCTGTTTTCAGGCCGGGACGGGCGCTTGCTGCGGACCTTCACCGACCGCACGCCCGGAGACACCCTGGGTTTTGACGCGGTCGGACTGGGGGACGTGGACGCCGACGGTACGGTTGATCTGCTGCTCACGGCGGCCTGGAGTGGCGTGCATGGCTACCACTCCGGCCGCGTGTTTGTCATTTCCAGCGGCATAGCGCCGGCTGCGGTTGCGCCACGCTAGCCTCGCGCCCCGCCGCGGCGAGTGCGGCGTGGATCTTGGCAAGATCTGCAACCCGCATCAGTCACACCGCTCGCTAACATTCTTACGTCCTCCGAGTGGCTGGCACATGAGACTGTTTGATCAAATTACGCAGCACGCAACGCCGCTGCTGGTTGCGATCGAGACGCCGGGGACGCAGGCGCGGCTGGTGCGATTGCCGGGCGCGCTGGAGTTCGCGCCGCAGATCAGCTCGTGCCCGCTGCGTTACGTTCTGCGCGACGACCTCACGGCAGCGTGCGCCGAGCTCTCGCTGGCGGACGGTGATCGCCTGAGCAGCTGCCTTGACCTCATTCACCTGCCCGGGACCTGTTTCTGGATCGAATGGAATGACGTTGCGCGTGCGCGCGCCGTCGCGGGCCACGTCGGTGGCGGTCCGCCATCTCCCCGGACTCCCGTCACGAAGGTGGGCGCGCTGGTCACTGCAAGCTCTGACGGGCGTCGCGGCACACTGCGCACCTTTTGGGACGACAGTGACGGCTTTCCCTGTCTTGCACCCCTGGAGACCCACCTCGATCTTGACTGCCATTGGCCACCCGTAGGTCCGCTGCGGTCTGTTCTGGACGGGGGCTTCGCGCGCGTGCGCGCCGCGGATGATCCGGGTCTGGATGAGCTGCTGGGTTGCATGCGCTTTCGCTACGACGCCCGGTGGGCACAGTACTACCGCGAGGCGCAGCTGGATACGCCCGCCCAGGACCAGCTGTTGCGCAGTTCCCTTGCGTCAGTGGCCCGTGACATGCCGCTGGTGCTTGCGTTCGTGCTGCTGCTCGGCGCCCACAACGCCACCCAGGCGCGACGCGTCGACTGCCAGCGGCTGAACCGGCGCCGCCAGCAGCGCAACAAGCGGCCGCTGCTGGAACACCTCGAAGTCAGCTGCCGTATCGACCTGGCTCCGGCGCAGCTGCGCACCGCGGGCGTGCGCTCCGGCCGGCGCGCACCGCGGCTGCACCATGTCCGCGGCCACCTGGTGCGCCGCGCGGACGAGATCTACTGGCGCAAGACCCACGTGCGTGGGCGCCTAACGCTGGGACAAGTGCGCTCACGCACGGTGAAACTTTCCTTTGGCGCGACGCGTACTACGCCGGTCAACGCCTAGGCGCGCGGCAACTTCGCAACAACTGCAACACCCCGGCGTCGCCGTGTCATTAGCATGCCGCGCACGACGACAAACCCGGAGTCACACGCACCATGGGAATCCTGAATCGGGCCGCCGCGCATCGCGCCATGTTCACGCTCGCTGCCACGTGCGTCGTAGCGCTCGGGGTGACGTGCAATGCGCCGGCGCAGGAGCGCTCCGAGGCGCCCGCCGCTGCGGGACCGGAACTCGCGGAGGTCGTGGTCACCGGATCGCGCATAGTTGCCCCCAACGTCGCCAGCACCAGTCCAGTGCAAGTGATCACCGCGCAGGAGATCAAGCTTGGCGGCAAGACCGACATCATCGATGTCCTCAACCAGTTGCCGCAGAACTTCCAGAACGCCTCGGTGGACTTCAGCAACACTTCGAACGGACTGGCAACCCCCGGGGGCCTCAGCACCGCGGATCTGCGCGGCCTCGGTCCGCAGCGCACGCTGGTGCTCATCAACGGCCGCCGCCTGGGTACCGGGGATCCAAACACCGGCAATCCCAACCCAGCCCCGGACCTCGACCAGATCCCGGTGGCCCTGATCGAACGCGTCGATGTGGTTACCGGTGGCGCCTCTGCCGTGTACGGGTCGGATGCAATCGCCGGCGTCATCAACTTCATCCTCAAGCGCAACTTTGAGGGAGTGCAGATCGACGGACAGCTGGGCGAGTACTCGCATCAGAACGATCAGACGGAGCTGCAGGCTCTGCAGGCCGACAAGGGCTTTCCGGTGACCTCCGGATCCCGGCACGACGGACGCAGCAAGGCCATAAATCTGCTCATGGGCACGAATTTCGCCGACGGCAACGGCAACATCACCGCCTATCTCACCTACCTGAAGGCGGACCCGGTGAGGAGCGGCGCGCGCGACTTCGGCGCCTGCCAGCTGGCCCCGAACGACACCTTCAGCGATTTCATTTGCATCGGATCGAGCAGCAGCAATCTGTTCACCTCCCCGCTTGACGGCAAGAACTACACCGTGGTGGGTAATCAGTTCCTGCCGTGGCCGCAGGCGGGATCGATGCCGCCACCGGAATTCAATTCGCAAAGCTACATCTACATGTCGCGCGGCAACGAACGCTATACCGCGGGATTCCTGGGGCACATGGACATCAATCAGCACGTGAAGCCGTACGCCGAATTCGGATTCATGAACGACAAGACGCAGATTGCGGTCGCGCCGTCCGGGCTGTTTCAGGGCAATCCCACCGATCCGACTGGCAACGGAAATTTCAATATCAACTGCAGCAACCCGCTGCTGAGCGCCCAGCAGGCGTCGATCATTTGCACCCCGGCGCAGATTGCCGCAGATCGGGCCAATCCGGGCTCGGCGAGCGCGAATGTCAACATCGGGCGTCGTAACGTCGAGGGTGGCGACCGCATCAGCTTCTGGGAACACACCAACTACCGAGCGGTGGTGGGGCTGACGGGCGAGATCACCGACGCGTGGAATTACGACGCCTACGGGCAGTACTACTACACAACGCTGTTTAATTCGAACAGCAACTACCTGAACTTCGCGGCGGTCAACAATGCACTGCATGTTACCGGCACGGCCAGCGATCCGGTCTGCATCAGTGGTGCGCCCTGTGTGCCGTGGAACATCTTTGCAACCGGCGGTGTGAGCGCGGATCAGCTTGCGCCCCTGTACACCACGGGCACGGCATATGGATCGATCACGCAACGCATCGTGCACGCGGACCTGACCGGAGACCTGGGGAAGTACGGGATCAAGGTGCCCTTCGCGAGCGACGGGTTACGCGTGAACCTTGGCGCCGAGCATCGTAACGAACACCTGAATTTCGCCCCTGACAGCGCGGAACTCAGCGGCCTGCTGTCCGGGTTCGGCGGGGCGGCGGTTGCAATCGACAACGGTTACTCGGTAAAGGAGGGCTTCATCGAGTTGCGCGTGCCGCTGGCCCAGGATCGCCCGGCATTCAAGGATCTGGTATTTGACACCGGCTACCGGCGCTCGGATTACACCACCGCCGGAGCCACCAATACCTACAAGTTCGAGCTTCAGTATGCTCCCGTGGCCGACTTCCGCTTTCGCGGCGGCTTTCAGCGCGCGGTGCGCGCGCCGAACATCATCGAGCTTTTCTCGCCGCAGGCCTTCGGGCTCATCAGTCCGCCGGGGACGGATCCGTGCGCAAAGACGATCAATTCCCAGACCGGCGTCATAACACCGGCGACCGCCTCGCTCATCGAGTGCGAGCGTACCGGCGTGACCGCCTCACAATACGGCAACGGTGGATCCACCAACACCATCAAGCAGTGCGTGGCTAACCAGTGCGGCCAGCTGCTGGGCGGCAATCCGGATCTGCTTCCCGAAATCGGTGACTCCTATACCCTCGGGCTCAACCTCACGCCGAGTTTCCTGCCGGCCTTCAGCGGCAGCATCGACTACTACCGCATCGTGCTCAACCACTCGATCGGCACGATCTCGGCCAGCATCATCCTGCAGAACTGCCTGCAGACCGGCGACCCGACCTACTGTCATCTCATCGTGCGCGATGCGGGCGGTTCAATCACCGGCTCGAGCATCGCAACCGGGGGCTACATACAGCAAACGGGGGTAAATATCGGCGCCGCCTCCGTCAAGGGCATCGACCTGCAGGCCAACTACCGCTGGTCGCTGGCCAGCTTCGGCGCGCTTAGTCTGAATCTGAATGGCGCCGCGCTCCTGGCCGTCACGTCGACGCCCCTGCCGGGGGCCCCGACATACGACTGCGTCGGCCTGTACGGCCCTACCTGCGGGACGCTGAACCCGCGTTGGCGCCACAACCTGCGCTTCACCTGGGATAGTCCCTGGGCAGTTTCGCTGTCAGCCTATTGGCGCTACATCGGCAGCGTGAGCCTGGACAGCAACACTTCCGATCCCAGCCTCAGCAACGGGATGTATCGCTCCCTCAACGCACACCTACCCGCGATCAGCTACCTGGATCTCTCGGCCATCTGGGACGTCTACAAGGGGATTCAGTTGCGGGCCGGCGTCAACAACGTCTTCGACAAGGATCCGCCGGTCGTGACGCAGGACATCGTTCCCTCCGGCTCGCCCAATGCCTACCCGACGTACGACACGCTCGGCAGGCAGCTGTTCGTGGCGTTCACGGCCACGTTCTGAGACCGCGCGGATGAGGGGGCGCGGCGTCTTGCCGCGCCCGGCTGACAGGCTCGCCGCCGAAACCTGCCTCAGATGCGTCTAGGCGGGTGCGCAGCGCACTCGGCGCCACGCCGTGAAGGCGCTTGATGTGGCGGAACAGGCTGGTGCGGCTCTCGAAGCCGACGCGCAGGGCGATCTCGTCAACGCTCACGTCGGTACTGCGCAGCAGCCGCTCGGCGGCACGCACGCGGCGATTGTTTAGGTAGCAAACGGGCGTCACGCCGTGCAGGGACTTGAAGACGCGCAGGCAATGGTAGGGAGACAAATGGGCGGCGGCTGCAATCTCCGCAAGCCCCACCTGCCTCATGTAGTGCGTGTTGATGAAGTCGACGCATAGTCCCAAGCGGCGGAACAGCTCCCGACGCGTGCTGGGGCGGCTCGTCGGGATCAGCTGCGCAGCGGCCAGATCATTGCGATGCAGGACTTGCATGCGCTGCAGCAGGAAGTAGAGCTGGTCCTCGTACCAGGCCTCATCCGTCAGTCCGCTTTCGACATGCCGGAGGATGAAGCGCAGCACCGGGGTAATCAGCCGGTCGTGCGGGCGCAGCTGCTCGGAGAACTCAACCGGCAGCCCCGAGGCTGGCTCTTCCAGCAACCGCTCGGGCGCGAGCGTATGACAGCGTGCCACGTCCTCCGCCATTCCGGGACGAAAGAAGATCGTGAAGGAAGTAACCGGCCTGCGGTTGTGCAGACAGCTGCCGTAGATGCGCCCGTCGTTGAGGATCAGGAAAGTGTCATCGTCGACGGCCACGCGCCGGCCGTCGATGAAGTAGTCCTCCGCGCCGCCCCAGGCGCACTTGATCGACAGCCGCTGCTGGTAGAGCGGATATTCGGCGCGCCGTGTGCGGGCGGCGATCAGGCAATTCTCACGGCCCCAGTGCTGGTAAAACCAGCGTCGGAAGGGCTCGTGCGTGAGCGCCGGCATTTGTCGCAGCAGCAAGGGCAGCGCTCCTGAATAACCCGGACCGAGGGACATCTTACGGCGCCCGCCGCCGGGTACCGCACCCGGGTTGCAGCAGTTGCGGGGAATCGTGGCGCGGCTGCGACAGGGGACGGAGGCCTCAGGCGGCGCTCAGGCCCCCGGCAATGAAGGCCATCAGATCCCTCAGGAACTGCTCGAATTCCGCCGGTTTGGGGGAAGCGCGTGCGCCGGCCGCGACGTGCACCTCCAGGGCATTGGCAAGGGCATGCTGCGCGAGGTCGGCAGCGAAGTGCCAGCGCCGTGTCAGCGTGCGCCCGTCAAGCTCGGGCAGGGCCCGCTGCAGCAGCGGGCGGAAGATGACGAAGCTCTCCTCCAGCGTCCGGGCCAGGTAGGCAGAGCGGTCGAAGGAAAGCCGCACGAGGAAGCGCAGCTTGGCGATGCTGCCCGGAAAGTCCTCAAGCATGCCGGCGGTTAGCGGCAGCACCAGCGCCGCGACGATCCCCGCGAGCGGCGGATGGGCCTGCGCGCTCAAGGCTGCCACCATGCGGGCGCGCTGCTCGAACATGCGCGGCTGGGCCCGTTCGAGCAAAGCGCGCACGAGCCCGTCGCGGGTGGCAAAGTGGTAGTGCAGGGCGGCAACACTGTAGCCGGCTTCGGCGTTGATGGTCCGCAGGGAGACCGCGTCGATCCCGCGTTCAGCGAACAGCCGCTCCGCGGCATTCAGGATGGTTTCGCGGCCGGATTCTTCGTGCCGCACCTTGGAGGCCGCTGCTTGACTTTTCACAGCCACGGTTTGAGACTAGGACTTATCACTTGATAAGTCAACGCCGCCGCGAGGGGATTGCCGCATGCCGGGAGCGCCACATTGAGTCGGGTTGATGCCGCGCCGCCGCGCACGCAGGTCTCTCCTGCGACCCTCACTCACCTGCAGCGCCTGGAGGCCGAAAGCATCCACATCATGCGCGAGGTGGTGGCCGAGTGCGAGCGGCCGGTGCTGCTGTACTCGGTCGGCAAGGACAGCGCGGTGCTGCTGCACCTGGCGGTGAAGGCGTTCTTTCCCGCCGTGCCGCCGTTTCCGCTGCTGCATGTCGATACCAAGTGGAAGTTTCGCGCCATGTACGAGTTCCGTGACGCCATGGCCAAGAAACTCGGCATGCAACTCCTGGTACACGTGAACCCGGAGGGCCTCGCCCAGGGCATCGGTCCCTTCACGCACGGTTCCCAGGTGCATACCGATGTCATGAAGACGCAGGCACTGAAGCAGGCGCTCGACAAGTATGGCTTCGATGCTGCCTTTGGCGGGGCACGCCGCGACGAGGAGAAGAGCCGCGCCAAGGAGCGCATCTTCTCCTTCCGCTCGGCCCAGCATCGCTGGGATCCGAAGCAGCAGCGTCCGGAGCTCTGGTCCTTGTATAACGCGCGCAAGCGCGCCGGCGAGAGCCTGCGGGTCTTTCCGTTGTCGAACTGGACGGAGCTGGATGTGTGGCAGTACATCTATCTGGAGCAGATCCCGATCGTACCGCTGTATTTCGCGGCGCCACGGCCGGTGGTCGAACGCGACGGGGCCCTGATCATGGTCGATGATGAGCGCATGCCCCTCAAGCCCGGAGAGCAGCCGCAGCTGCGCAAGGTGCGCTTCCGCACGCTCGGCTGCTATCCGCTCACGGGCGCAATCGAGAGCGCGGCGGACACCCTGCCGGCCATCATCCAGGAAATGCTGCTCACGACGACCTCCGAGCGCCAGGGACGCGTCATCGATCATGATGCCGCCGCCTCGATGGAGAAGAAGAAGCAGGAGGGTTACTTCTGATGGCCCATCAATCCGAGCTCATTGCCAAGGACATCGGCGCCTACCTGCACTCGCACGAGCACAAGAGCCTGCTGCGCTTCATCACCTGCGGTTCGGTCGACGATGGCAAGTCCACGCTCATCGGGCGGCTGCTGTACGAATCGAAGATGATCTTCGATGACCAGCTGAGCGCGCTCGCGCGCGACTCGAAGCGAATCGGAACCCGGGGGGGTGAACTTGACTTCGCGCTGCTCGTGGACGGCCTGGCCGCCGAGCGTGAGCAGGGCATCACCATCGATGTGGCGTATCGGTTCTTTTCCACCGAGGGGCGCAAGTTCATCGTCGCTGACACGCCCGGGCACGAGCAGTACACGCGCAATATGGTGACCGGCGCGTCGACCGCGGATCTTGCCGTCATACTGATCGACGCCCGCAAGGGCGTCCTCACCCAGACGCGGCGCCACAGCTTCCTGGTGCGGCTGCTGGGCATTACCCGCGTGGTACTCGCCATCAACAAGATGGATCTGGTGCGCTACGCGCGCGATACCTTCGAGACGATCGAGGCTGACTACCGCGACTTCGCGGCGCGCATCGGGCTCAGCGACATCACCGCCATCCCGCTGTCGGCGGTCTACGGGGACAACATCATCGAGCGCGGCACCCACATGCCCTGGTACGAAGGGCCGACGCTGATGCAGCACCTCGAACGCGTCCCGGTTGAGGATGCGGCGACCGGCCGCGCGTTCCGCCTGCCGGTGCAGTGGGTCAACCGCCCGCACGCCGACTTTCGCGGCTTCGCCGGGCTGATCGCCAGCGGCAGCGTCAGCAAGGGCGAGCGTGTGCGCGTGCTGCCTTCCGGGCTCGAGAGCCAGGTGGCGCGCATCGTTACCGCGGGGGGCGACCTTGACACGGCGGTCGCCGGACAGTCGGTGACGCTGACCCTGAGCTCCGAGGTTGACGTGAGCCGCGGCGACGTGATCGCCGCCGCCGATGCCCCGCCGCAGGTGGCAAGCCAGTTCGAGGCCACCATCGTGTGGCTGCATGAGGCTCCCATGCTGCAGGGGCGCGAGTACCTCATGAAGGCCGGCACTCGGACGGTGGCGGCAACCATCGCCCCGCTGAAGCACAAGATCAACGTCAATACGCTCGAACAGCTGCCCGCCGAGCGGCTCGAGCTGAACGACATCGGCGTGTGCGAGCTCGAGCTCGATCGTGCCATCCCGTTCGAGGCCTACGCCGATGATCGCGCCCTGGGCGGCTTCATTCTCATCGACCGGCTGAGCAACAGCACCGTCGGGGCAGGGCTGATCAATTTTGCGCTGCGCCGCTCACAGAACGTGCACTGGCAGGCGCTCGACGTGGACAAGCAGGTGCGCTCGCGCCAAAAGGGGCAGCGGGCCTGCGTGCTGTGGCTGACCGGCCTTTCGGGCGCCGGCAAGTCGACGATCGCGAATCGGATCGAGAAGCGCCTCACGGCGCAGGGCCGGCATACCTACCTTCTGGATGGCGACAATGTCCGCCATGGTCTGAACAAGGATCTTGGCTTCACGGCGCAGGATCGGGTGGAGAACATCCGCCGCGTCGCCGAGGTCTCCAGGCTCATGGTCGATGCCGGCCTCATCGTGCTGGTATCGTTCATCTCCCCGTTCCGGACGGAACGGCGCATGGCGCGCGAGCTCTTTGCGCCCGGGGAGTTCCTGGAGGTGTTCATCGACACGCCGCTGGCGGAAGCGGAACGCCGCGACGTCAAGGGCCTCTACAAGAAGGCGCGCCGCGGGGAGCTGAAGAACTTCACCGGCATCGATTCGCCGTACGAACCACCGGAAAGTGCCGAAGTGCGCATCGATACCACGGCCATGGACGCCGATCAGGCGGCCGAACACATCATCGCGCACCTGGCGAGTGTCAGGGTCACCGCGCCGCCATGAGCGTCGCGGCGCACGAGCTGAGCGCGGCGGTCGCCGCCATCGCCCGCGACGCCGGCCGGGAGATCCTCGAGGTCTATGGTGCCAAGGAGATTGCGGCCACCCGCAAGGCGGACGCCTCGCCGCTGACCCTGGCGGACCTGCGCGCGCATCGGCTGATCCTGGAGGCGCTGCGGGTACTCACGCCCGCCATTCCGGTGCTATCCGAGGAGGCGGCGGCCACGCCCTTCAGTGACCGCGCCCGCTGGGCGCAGTACTGGCTGGTCGATCCCCTGGACGGCACCAAGGAGTTTCTCTCCCGCAACGGGCAGTTCACCGTCAACATCGCGCTCATCGAGGCGCACGCGCCGGTGCTGGGCGTGGTGCACGTGCCGGTGCGCGGGATCAGCTACGTGGGAGTTCCGGGCGCGGGCGCCTGGCGGCAGCTCCCGGGCGAGGGGGCCGAACCCATTCGCGTCAGCGCCCACAGCGCCTCGCCGCTGCGCGTGGTGGGCAGCCGCTCGCACCGCGGGGATTCCCTGGATGGGTTTCTCGCGCGTGCCGGTGCGCACGAGTTACTCGCGGTCGGCAGCTCGCTCAAGTTCTGCATGGTCGCCGAGGGGGCCGCCGACGTGTACCCTCGTTTAGGACCCACGAGCGAGTGGGACACCGCGGCGGCGCACGCGGTGGTGCTCGGGGCCGGGGGCACGGTGAGTTCGCTCGAAGGCGCCCCGCTGCGCTACAACACCCGCGAGGAACTCCTCAATCCCTTTTTCGTGGTGTACGGCCCCAAGGATCGCGACTGGCTGGCGCTCTTGGGCTAGCTTTCGTCGATTTGCGTAATTCAGAGGGTCCAATATCGCGAGTTCTGCTTGCAACAGCCCAGAACAGGGCTTAACCTCGCAATTGGGGGCGCGAATTGCCACTAGCCATCTCGCCGCCCGCGGGCCGCGGCCGAGCGCGCACACTCTATCTTATTGTCCTCATCAGCCTATGACTGTCAGATCCCTTGGCTATGTAGTGATCGAGGCGACCGACGTGGCGGCGTGGCGCAAGTTCGCCGTCGAGGTCATCGGCCTGATGGAGGGCGCGCCGGGCGCCGACGGCAGCGTGCGCTTGCGCATCGACGAGCGCCCGTTCCGCATCGCCGTGGTGCCGGGTCAGCACAACCGCTTCCTCAGCTGCGGCTGGGAGTTCCGCGATGCCGAGGAACTGGACGCGACGGTCAGCGCGCTGCGGGCGGCCAAAGTCGAGGTGCGCCAGGGCAGCGCCGCGGAGGCGCAAAACCGTGCGGTGCGGCAGATAGCCTTCTGCGCCGATCCCTGCGGGAACCAACTCGAACTCTTCCACGGCCGCACCTACGACTACGCGCCGTTCGCCTCGCCGCGCGGGCTGAGCGGCTTTGTCGCCGGGGATCTCGGCATGGGACACGCGGTGCTGCCGGCGCTGCAGCTGGCCGCGGCACGCCAGTTCTACCGGCAGCTGGGATTTGCGGATACCGACGAGATGTGGCTCGCGATGAGCCCGAACCCGGCCGATCCGAAACTTGGCATCCACTTCATGCATGCGGCCTGCCGCCGACATCACAGCTTGGCGCTGGCCGGCATGCCGGCAGCCGCCGGCTGCGTCCATATCATGCTCGAGGCGCGCACCCTCGATGATGTTGGTTACGCCCTGGATCGCTGCGTCGCAAGCGGAGCCCACATCTCCTCCTCCCTCGGCAAGCATTCCAATGACTTCATGGTGTCCTTCTACGTGCAGACCCCGGGTGGCTTTGACCTGGAATTCGGTTGCGACGGCCTGCAGCCGGACTGGAGCACCTGGGTGCCGACGCAAAGCGTCATCGGCGATCTGTGGGGGCATCGCTGGTCCCCGCCGCCCTCCTAGGTCGAAGCGGCGCCGATGCTGGACAAGACGCTTAGTGCCTCCGAGGTAATTGGCAACCTCACGGACGGCATGACCCTGGGCATCGGCGGCTGGGGGCCGCGTCGCAAGCCCATGGCGCTGGTGCGCGAGGTGCTGCGCTCGCCGCTCAGAGACCTGACCGTGGTCTCGTACGGAGGACCGGACGTGGGCATGCTGTGCGCCGCGGGCAAGGTCAAGAAACTCCTCTACGGCTTCGTCTCGCTCGATGCGATACCGGTGGAACCCTGGTTCCGGCGCGCGCGCGAGGGCGGGACTATCCAGGCGCATGAGCTTGACGAGGGGCTGCTGCAGTGGGGCCTGCGTGCCGCCGGCATGCGCCTGCCGTTCCTGCCGACACGGGTGGGCCTGGCGACCGACGTCATGACGCTAAATCCCGAATTTCGCACCGTGCGCTCGCCCTACGAGGACGGCGAGCTGCTGCTGGCCATGCCGGCGCTGCACCTCGATGCGGCGCTGCTGCACGTGGATCGCGCCGATCGCCTGGGGAATGTCCAGACGCTCGGTCCCGATCCATACTTCGATGAGCAGTTCGCGCGGGCCGCGAAGCGCTGCTACGTCAGCTGCGAGGAGCTGGTGGAGCGTATCGATCAGGCGCACAGCGCGGATGCGCGGCTGAATCTCGTGGAACGCAGCTACATCAGCGGCGTGGTGGCGGCGCGCTTTGGCGCGCACCCGACCTCCAACCCGCCCGCCTACGGCTGGGACCTGGAACACCTGAAGGCGTATTGCGCGCTCGCCACCGAGAGCGGCGGCTGGCAGCGCTACTTCAGCCAATTCGTGCAGTCGCGCGAGAGCGAGTATCTGGCAAGCGTGGGCGGCGTCACGCGCCTGACTTCCCTGCCGGTGCCGGTGTTCTAACAGCATGCCGGCGCACGCCTACACTCTGGCCGAGCTACTGATCGTCGCCGCCGCGGAAGCCTGGCGCGGCAACGGCGAAGTGCTGGCGTCCGGTATCGGCGTGGTGCCGCGCCTGGCGGCGAGCCTCGCCAAACTCACGCATTCCCCGGAACTGATGATGACCGACGCCGAGGCGTACCTGGTGGAGGAGCCGGTACCACTCGGGCCGCGCGGCGACTACCGGCCGAAGCACTCCGGCTACATGTCCTTTGCGCGCGTTTTCGACTGCGTCTGGGGCGGCAAACGGCACGTGATGATCGGGCCGATCCAGATCGACCGCTTCGGTCAGACCAATCTCTCCGGCATCGGCGAGGTACGCAAGCCCAAGGTGCAGATGCTCGGGATGCGCGGCTTGCCCGGCAACAGCATCAGCCACCCGAGTTCCATGTTCGTGCCCGCTCACTCGCCGCGCGTGTTTGTCCCGGGCGAAGTCGACATCGTGGGAGGCGTGGGCTACAACCCGGCGCGCTGGCCCGCGGGGGCGAGCGCGGCGCACTTGGACCTGCGCCTCATCGTGACCGACCTTTGTGTCATGGACTTCAGCGGCGCGGCGCACGCGATCCGCGTGCGTTCGCTGCATCCGGGCGTCAGCCTTGCCGAAGTGCAGGCGGCGACCGGCTTTGCGCTTGAAGCCGCCGAGGGGCTGCCCACCACGCCGCCGCCGACGTCCGAGCAGCTGAAGATCATCCGTCGTCTTGATCCTCACGAGCTGCGTGCCGGCGTGCTCAAGGGCAACCCTCCCGGCGTGCGCGTGCCCAAGAGCGCATGAACGATCCGCTGCATACGCTGCTGTGCCAGCGTCTCGGCTGTCGCTATCCGATCATCCAGACCGCCATGGGTTGGGTGGCGCGGCCGCAGCTCGTGGGGGCCTCCTGCAACGCGGGCGCCTTCGGCTTCCTCGCCGCGGCGGTCTTGAGCCCGGAGGAAGTCGGACCCGCGATCGATGAGGTGCGTGCGCTCACGGATGCGCCGTTCGGGGTCAACTTCCACATGTTCCAGCCGGGCGCCGCGCGCATCGTCGAGATCCTCATCGAGCGCAAAGTCACCGCGGTGAGCTTCGGGCGCGGGCCGGACCGCAAGATGATCGCGCGTTTCCGTGAGGCCGGCATCGCTTGCATCCCCACCGTCGGTGCCCTCAAGCATGCGAAGAAAATGGTGGAGCTCGGGGTCGACATGCTGGTGGTGCAGGGCGGCGAGGGTGGCGGTCATACCGGTTCGGTGGCGAGCACGGTGTTGCTCCCGCAGGTGCTGGACACGGTCAAGGTGCCCGTGATCGCCGCCGGCGGTTTCGCCGACGGCCGCGGCCTGGCAGCCGCGCTCGCTTACGGTGCGCAGGGTATCGCCATGGGGACGCGCTTCCTCATGACCCGCGACTGCCCGGTGCCGCAGGTCACCAAGGAGCGCTATACGCGCGCCAGCACCGATGACATCCTGCTTACCACCAAGATCGACGGCCTGCCGCAGCGAATGATCCGCAACGAGACGCTGGCGCGCCTCGAGAAGGCCGGGCGGCTGCGCATGCTGATGCTGGCGCTCGCCAGTGCGTGGCAGCTCAAGCGCCTCACCGGCGCGAGCCTCATGGAGCTGCTCGCCGCCGCGCGCAAGATGGGACACGGCAGCGAGCAGAGTCTGGGCACCTCGTTGATGGCGGCCATCGCGCCGGTGATGTTTCAGCGCTCGATGATCGCCGGTGAACCGCAGCGCGGGCTGCTCGCGACCGGCATGGTGGCCGGCAGGCTCGCCGACCTGCCCGGATGCGAGGAGCTCATCGAGGGCATGGTGCGCGAGGCGCGCGAGCGGCTCACGGCACTCGGCGGCGCAGCCGCCACGGTCCGCTGATTTTCGCCGGCGCACCGGCCGCAAACGCGAGGAGGAATCGTGGCTATCCGCACTGACATCCAGGGACACATCGGCGAGGTGGTACTCGATCAGCCGCCGGTCAACGCGCTCGACAGCAGGAGCTGGAACGAGCTGGCCGACGTCATCAGCGCCCTGGGTGCCCGCGCCGAAGTGCGCTGCCTGCTGGTGCGCGCAGAGGGGAAGGGATTCTGCGCCGGCGTCGACATCAAGGAAATGCAGCAGCACCCCGAGCGCATCGTTGAACTGAACCGTGGCAATTTCCGTACCTTCCGCGCCATTCGCGCCTGCGAGGTGCCCGTCGTCAGCGCCGTACACGCCTTTGTGATCGGCGGCGGCATCGGCATCTGCGGCGCAAGCGACGTCGTGATCGCCGCGGATGACGCCTTCTTCTCCTTGCCGGAGATCGACCGCGGCGCCATGGGAGGCGCCTCGCACCTCTCGCGCATGCTGCCGTTGCACAAGGTGCGCGCCGCGTTCTTCACCGGCGGCCGCATCCCGGCCGCCGAGGCCTACCGTCTGGGGGCGGTCGAGCGCGTGGTGCCGGCCGCGAAGCTCGTCAAGGAGGCGCGCGCCTTCGCCGCCGTCATCGCCGCAAAGAGTCGCCGCGCGCTGGTGCTCGCCAAGGAGGCCCTGAACGGCATCGAGCCGCGCGACGTCGATCATGGATACCGCTTCGAGCAGGGATTCACGCTCGAGATGTACCTGCACAAGGATTCCCAGAAAGCCCGCGATGCCTTCGTCAAGGGCAAGAAGCGCGCGAAGTACTGAGCACGGCTGCCATGGCGCTCGATCTGCAATTCACCCCCGCGCAGCGGCGCTTCCGCACCGAGGTGCGCACCTGGCTGAGCGCACACGTGCCACGCACGCCGCTGCCGACGCTCGAAAGCGAGGCGGGCTTCGCAGCTCACCGCGCCTGGGAGCGCACGCTCGCCGGCGGCCACTGGGCCATGATCACCTGGCCGAAGCAATACGGTGGACGCGGGGCGAGCCTGATCGACTGGCTGATCTTCGAGGAGGAGTACTACCGCGCCGGTGCGCCGCTGCGCGTGAACCAGAACGGCATCTTCCTCCTCGGGCCGACGCTCATGGAGTTCGGGACCGCCGCGCAGAAGGCGCGCTTCCTGCCGCCGATGGCGGCGGGCGAGGAGATCTGGGCGCAGGGCTGGTCAGAGCCGCAGGCCGGGTCGGACCTGGCGGCGCTGCGTGCGACCGCGGTCCGTGACGGGGACAGCTACCTCCTCAGGGGACACAAGATCTGGTCCTCGCGCGCGGCCTTTGCCGACTGGTGCTTCGGCATTTTTCGCACCGGGGCTGCCTCCGAACGCCACCAGGGACTGAGCTTCATCCTCGTGCCGCTGCGCCATCCGGGCGTGCGCGTACGGGGGATCCGGCAGATACATGGCGAGCCGGGCTTCGCGGAGATTTTCTTCGAGGATGCGCGCGTGCCCCTCGATCACCGCCTGGGTGATGAAGGCCAGGGCTGGCAGATCGCCATGGCCACCGCGGGCTTCGAGCGCGGGCTGATGCTGAGAAGCCCGGCACGCTTCCAGGTGGCAGCGCAGCGCCTGGTGAGCCTGTGGCGGTCCCGCAAGGACGAGGCGGATCCGGCCCTCGTCGGACGCGTGTTGCAGGCCTGGATGGACGCCGAGGCCTATGCTCTGAATACCTACCGTACGGCGAGTCGCCTCATGGCCGGCGGCAGCATCGGCGTCGAGGCGAGCCTCAACAAGATCTTCTGGTCGGAGCTGGATCTGGACCTGCATCGGACCGCCATGAGTCTCCTGGGCGCGCAGGCCGCGCTCCGGCCGCAGGCCGGGACGGACGCGGATGCCTGGCTCGAGGGATTCATCTTCTCGCTGGCGGGCCCCATCTACGCGGGCACCAACGAGATCCAGCGCAACCTCATCGCCGAGCGCCTGCTCGGGCTGCCGCGCGGGTAGGCGCATGGATTTCACCTTTAGCGAAGAGCAGCAGATGATGGCCGCCGCCTTTCGGGAGCTTGCCACCGAGATCTGTCCCCCCTCGGTGCTGCGTGCGGCGTTCGAAGCCCGCGATCAGCACAGCGAGGAGCGCTGGAGCCGCCTTGCGGAGCTGGGGCTCTTTGGCGTCCGAGTCCCGGCGGAGCACGGGGGTATGGGTCTGGAGGATGCGGACTTTGTCCTGCTCGCCGAAGAGGCCGGCCGCGCGGCGCTGCCCGAGCCCCTCATCGAGCAGGCGGCGCTGGCGGCGCCGGCGCTCGGGGAGCTGGCGGGCGAACCCGGCGTCACGGCGCTGCTGCCCGAACTGGCCAGCGGCAGGATGCGCATCGCGGTGGCGCACCCGCAGAATCCGGGCGCGCCTGCGCCACCAGGCCTGACGCACTGGCTGCTGTGCGGGACCGACAGCGTGACGCTGGCAGAGGCCGGCGCCGTCAGCGCGGTGAGGGCCGACTCGATCGATGCTGCCCGTCCTTTGTACTTCCCGGAGCCCGCCGCGGGAGCGACGCCTCTGGCGCGCGGGGTGACCGCCGTTGCCCTGGGCGCGCGGCTCCTCAACCGCGGCGCCAGCTTCAGTGCCGCGCAGTGCCTTGGCCTGGCGGAGCGCATGCTGGCGCTGGCGGTGGACTACGCCAAGGAGCGCACGCAGTTCGGGCGCGCCATCGGCTCCTATCAGGCCATCAAGCACCACCTCGCCAGCGCACAGGTGAAGCTCGAGTTCGCGCGTCCCGTGGTGTACGCGGCAGTGACGCGCCTGGCGCAGACGGACGCGCGCGCCGCCGCGGCGGCCTCTCATGCGAAGCTTGCCGCTACGGAGGCCGCGGACCTTGCCGCGCGCACCGCGATGCAGGTGCATGGGGCGATGGGATACTCCTGGGAGGTCGACCTGCACTTCTTCATGAAGCGCGCCTGGGCACTCAGCGGTGCCTGGGGTGATCGCAATTTTCACGCCCGCCGTCTGCAGCAGCTGGTGTGCGGCGGAGATCTGGCACTCGGGCCGGATCAGATGTTTGAACGAACCGCTTGAGGATGAGCTATGAGTAACGAGGCCTACATCGTCGGCGCCGTGCGCAGCCCGACCGGCAAGAAGAAGGGCACGCTGGCCGGCATCCACGCCGCGGACCTTGGCGCGCATGCGATCAAGGCGCTCATCGAGCGCACCGGCATCGATCCGAACGAAGTCGACGACGTGGTGTTCGGCTGCGTGGACCAGCTTGGGGCGCAGGCCGGTGACATCGCGCGCACCTGCTGGCTCGCCGCCGGGTTGCCGGACCACGTGCCCGGCACCACCGTCGACCGGCAGTGCGGCTCCTCACAACAGGCCGTGCACTTCGCCGCCCAGGGCGTCATGAGCGGCACGCAGGACCTGGTGGTGGCGGGCGGCGTGCAGACGATGAACCAGATCCCGATCGGGGCGGCGATGCTCGCCGGCCAGCCGTTCGGGCAGCCCGACCCATTCAGCGGCTCGCGCGGCTGGCGGGAGCGCTACGGGACCCAGGAAGTGTCGCAGTTCCGTGCCGCGGAGATGATTGCGGACAAATGGCAGATCAGCCGCCGCGAGATGGAGGAGTTTGCACTGGAGAGCAATCGGCGCGCCCTCGAGGCCATCGAGCGGGGTTACTACAACCGCGAGATTGCCCCCCTCAACGGCCTAGCGACTGACGAAACCCCGCGGGTCGGCACCACGCTGGAGAAGATGGCGCAGCTGCAACCGCTCGCGCCGGGTGGCCGGATAACGGCGGCCGTCTCCAGTCAGATCGCCGACGGCGCGGCGGCGCTGCTGATCGCCTCGGCGGCGGCGGTGAGCCGCCACGGACTGAAGCCGCGCGCCCGCATCCACCACCTCTCGGTACGCGGTGCCGACCCGGTGTGGATGCTCACCGCGCCGATCCCGGCGACCCAGCACGCACTGGCCAGGAGCGGCCTTGCGCTTGCCGACATCGATCTGGTGGAAATCAACGAAGCCTTCGCCTCCGTGGTGCTCGCCTGGCAACGCGAGCTTAAGGCGGACCTCGATCGGGTCAACGTCAATGGCGGGGCGATCGCACTCGGGCATCCGCTGGGTGCCACGGGGGCGAAGCTCATGACGACGCTGCTGCACGAACTCGAGCGCCGTGGCGGCCGCTACGGGCTGCAGACCATGTGCGAGGGCGGCGGGCAGGCCAACGTCACCATTATCGAGAGGCTCTGACATGCCAGGACTGTGCGCAGGACGGGTCGTGATCGTCACCGGGGCGGGGCGCGGCCTCGGGCGCTCCTACGCGCTGGGGTTCGCGCGCGAAGGTGCCCGGGTGGTCGTGAATGACCTTGGCACCAGCCTCGCCGGCGTGGGCCGCGACACGGCCACCGCGCAGGCCGTCGTCGATGAAATCCGCGCCGCCGGCGGCGAGGCGGTCGCCAACGGGGAGGATGTTTCGGAGTGGGACAGCGCCGGCTGCATCATCGCCGCGGCGATCGAGCACTTCGGGGGCCTGGACGTGGTGGTCAACAACGCCGGCTTCGTGCGCGACCGTATGTTCGTGAGCGCCACCGTGGAAGAGTGGGACGCCACGATGAAGGTGCACCTGCGCGGGCACTTCTGCGTCGCACGCCATGCGGTGGACTTCTGGCGCGGCTGCGCCAAGCAGGGCAAGCCGGTCGATGCGCGCATCATCAACACCTCCTCCGGCGCGGGCCTGAATGGCAGTATCGCGCAAAGCGCCTATGCCGCCGCCAAGGGGGGCATCGCCACTTTGACGCTGGTGCAGGCGGCCGAGTTGCAGCGCTACGGGATCACGGCCAATGCGCTGGCGCCGGCGGCGCGTACGCGCATGACCGAGCAGGTGTTTGCCGAGCGGATGAAGCGCCCGGAGGCCGGCTTCGACGCACAGGATCCGGACAACATAGCGCCGCTCGTGGTGTGGCTTGGCAGCGCGCAGTCGCGCGCGGTGACGGGGTGCATCTTTGAGCTCGAGGGCGGCAAGATCATGATCGCGGACGGCTGGCGTGACGGTCCGCAGATCGACAAGCAGGCCCGCTGGCAGCCGGCCGAGGTGGCGGCGGCGGTCGCGCGGCTGCTCGCCGAGCGGCGCACTCCGAAGAAGGTCTACGGCACATGAGCACCCCGAACCAGGCGCCTCCCTACCCCGCGGCACGCAATCTGCTTGCCGGCAAGGGCGTGCTGGTCACCGCCGCGGCCGGCACCGGTATCGGTTTCGCGACTGCCAAGCGCTGCCTGGAGGAGGGGGCGCGCGTCATGGTGAGCGACCTGCACGAGCGGCGGCTTACGGAGGCCGTGGAACGCCTGCGGGCCGTCGCGCCGGACCGGGTCGCGGGAAGATTGTGTGACGTGACCTGCGAGTCCGACGTGCGTGCGCTGGTGGCGGCGGCCATCGAAAACCTGGGCGGCGTCGACGTGCTCGTCAACAATGCCGGCCTCGGCGGCTCTGCCGCGGTCACCGACATGACCGACGAGCAATGGAACAAGGTGCTCGATGTCTCCCTCACGAGCGTGTTTCGCATGACCCGGGCGGTGCTGCCGCATATGTACGCGCGGCGCAGCGGGGCGATCGTCAACAATGCCTCGGTGCTGGGTTGGCGGGCGCAGGCGCTGCAGGCCCACTATGCTGCCGCCAAGGCCGGGGTCATGGCCTTCACGCGCTGTGCGGCGCTCGAGGCGGCCGAACACGGCGTGCGCATCAACGCGGTGTCGCCCAGCATCGCCATGCATGCCTTCCTTAACCGGGTCACGAGCGATGAGCTGCTGAGCGAACTGCGGCAGCGCGAGGCCTTCGGCCGCACTGCGGAAGTGTGGGAGGTCGCCAATGTCATCGTGTTCCTGGCGAGCGATCTTGCCAGTTACATGACCGGTGAGGTCCTGTCGGTCTCGAGTCAGCGCGCCTGAGGCTGGCGGGTAGGGCATCGCATGAGCAGCGCCGTGTTTCGATCAGTGCAGGAGTATCAGGCGGCCGTGGGTCAGAGCTACGGTCCGACCGACTGGCTGCTGGTGGACCAGAATCGTATCAACCTGTTTGCCGAGGCGACCGGTGATCACCAGTGGATCCACGTCGATCCCGAGCGGGCGGCTGACGGGCCCTTCGGGGGCACGATTGCCCACGGCTACCTGTCGCTGGCGCTGGTGAATCTCTTCCTGCCGCAGCTGGTACGGGCCGAAGGCATGCGCCACGGCATCAACTACGGCTGCGATCGCGTGCGCTTCCCGGCGGCGCTGCGCAGCGGCTCGCGGTTGCGCGGGCGGGCGCAGCTGCTCGCGGTCGAGGACCTCGGCGGTGGCGCGCTGCAGGCGAAGATACGCGTGACGCTCGAAGCCGAAGGGGTCGAGAAGCCGGTGTGCGTCGCCGACACCCTCAGTCGTCTTTATTTCTAGGAGAAGCCCGTGCGGGAAGCGGTCATTGTCTCTGTCGCGCGAACGCCCATCGGCAAGGCGTATCGCGGCGCGTTCAACGATACCGAGGCGCCGGTGCTTGCCGGGCACGCGGTGCGCGAGGCGGTGCGGCGCGCCGGCATCGAGGGCGCGGAGGTCGAGGATCTGGTACTCGGCTGCGCCACGCAGCAGGGCACGCAGGGATACAACATTGCGCGTCTGACAGTGGTTACCGGCGGGCTGCCCGAGAGCGTGGCCGGCATGACGATTGATCGCAAGTGTGCCTCCGGACTCATGGCGATCGCGACCGCGGCCAAGCAGGTCGTGGGCGATGGCATGGCCGTCGTGGTCGCCGGTGGCGTGGAATCGATCAGCCTGACGCAGAACAAGCACCTGAACAGCTATCGGGCGCAGTCCGAGGCGGTGCTGGCGGCCTCGCCCAACATGTACATGGCGATGATCGAAACCGCGGAGGTGGTTGCGCGCCGCTACGGGATTTCCCGCGAGGCGCAGGACCGTTACGCGCTACAGAGCCAGCAGCGCGTCGCGGCGGCCTATGCGGCCGGCCGCTTCGACGCGGAGATCGTTGCGCTCGCCAGCCGCAAGGTGGTCACCGACAAGGTGACCGGGGCGACCCATGCCGAGGAGGTCCTGTTGAAACAGGACGAGGGCTATCGGGCTGACACGAGCCTTGCGGGACTCGCCAAGCTTGAACCGGTGTGGTCCGGCGGCAAGGTCATTGCTAAGGGCGCCCACGTGACCGCCGGCAACGCGTCGCAGCTCTCCGATGGCGCGGCGGCCGTCGTGCTGATGGAGGCGCAACTGGCGGCCAAGCGCAACCTGCAGCCCCTCGGGGCCTACCGTGGCATGGCGGTCGCCGGCTGCGCACCTGATGAGATGGGTATCGGCCCGGTATTCGCCGTGCCGAAGCTGCTCGCACGCCATGGCCTGAAGGTCGAGGACGTCGGCCTGTGGGAGCTCAATGAGGCGTTCGCGGTGCAGGCGCTGTATTGCCGCGATCGTCTCGGAATCGACAACGAGAAGTTCAACGTCGACGGCGGCGCGATCGCGGTCGGCCATCCCTACGGCATGAGTGGCGCGCGCCTGGTGGCCCACGCTCTGATCGAGGGGCGGCGCCGCGGGGTGCGCTGGGTGGTGGTCACCATGTGTGTCGCTGGTGGCATGGGGGCCGCGGGGCTGTTTGAGGTTTACTGAAATGACTATGCGTAGCACGCTCCTCCCGGGGGAAGCGCGATGAGCAGTCCCCAGGAATACGAGCTCGACGACATCGACCGCCACATTATCGCCGCCCTCAAGGCGGACGGGCGGGCGACCAACCAGAAGATGGCGCGCAGTCTGCGCATTTCACCGGCGACGGTCGGCGCGCGCATCCGCCGCCTGGAGAACATCAACGCCATCAGGGTCGTGGCGGTCACCGATTTTGCCGCGCTCGGCTACAAGGTCTTGCTGGCCGTCGGCATCGAGGTGCAGGGGCGGGCGGCGGAGGAAGTCGCCAAAGAGCTGGCCGCCCTCGAGGAAGTGTTCGCCGTGCACCTGGTCACCGGCGCGCGCGATATCGAGATCCTGGTCGCGCTGCATGACCTGGAGGAGCTGGAGACATTCCTGTTGCGCGATGTCGCCAAGATCCGTGGCATCCGCACCCTGGCTGCAGGGATCGCTGCCGATGTCATCAAGTACGACTTCGACCGGGCGCAGATCGCATGAAGACCGCGCTACCCTCACTTGACGCGCTCGATCGGCGCATCGTTGACCTGCTGACCGTCGATGCGCGCGTCAGCAACCGGCAGATTGCCGCGCAACTCGGGGTTACCGAGGGCACGATCCGCGGTCGGATCAACCGTCTTGAGCAAGGCGGCGCCATCCGCCTCACGGCCGTCACCAACATCGCGTTCGCCGGCTCCCCGAAGGTGGTCCTGATCGGCATCCAGGCGCAGCACGGGGAGCTGAAAACGGTCGCCCAGAAGATCGCTGCCATGCCCGAGATCGGCTGCGTCATCGTGATGCTGGGGCGGTTTGACATCCTCGCGATCGGCCTCTTCGCCGCGCTCGAGGACATCGTCGAGGTGGCCAACAACCGCATTCTGTCGCTCCCGGGCGTGCGGCACGTGGAGACCTCGATCGCCGTGAAGACGCTCAAGTACGACTACCGCGCCGCCAAGATCACGCCGGTGCGACGGCCGGCAGCCAAGACGCGGCTGGCCTGACCCAGGGTTCCCGGACAAGGAAGTGACACTCATGAACCAGGTCCCGGCCAGCAGCTCGCCCGCCTTCACGCCGCTGCAGATCGGGCCGCTCAGACTGCGTAACCGCTTCATAAAATCCGCCACCAACGAAGGCGGGGCCCGCGGTGGGGTGCCTTCCAAGCGCCTGGTGAGGTTCCACGAGGGCATCGCGGCCGGCGGCGTGGGCATGACGACGGTGGCCTACTGTGCCGTGGCGCCGGATGGACGCACCTTCGTAGACCAGATCACCCTCGATGACGAAGCCGTGCGGCACCTGGGCGTGCTGACGGAGGCCGTGCACCGCCAGGGTGCCGCCGCCTGCGCCCAGATCACCCACGGGGGTTGTTTCACCTTTGTGCCCCCGGCGTCGACCCCGCGGCCGCTGTCGGCGAGCGGCGGATTCAACAAGGTCGGCATCATGAGCGGGCAGTGGTTGCGCCAGCGCATGGGGCCGCAGGACATGGAGCGGGTCGCCGCTGAATTCGTGCGCGGTGCGCAGCTGGCGCGCGCCGCCGGCTTCGATGCGGTCGAGATCCACATGGGTCACGGCTACCTGCTCAGCCAGTTCCTGACGCCGCTCTACAACCGCAGGCGCGATGCCTATGGCGGCAGCCTTGACCGTCGCACCCGCTTTCCGGTCATGGTGCTGCAGCGGGTGCTCGATGCCGTCGGCAAGCACATGGCGGTGGTGTGCAAGCTCAGCGTCACCGACGGTCATCGCCGCGGCAACAGCGCCGCGGACGGTGCCCAGATCGCCAAGGCGCTCGAGCGCGCCGGCGCGCATCTGCTGGTGCTCAGCGGCGGGCTCAATATCGAATCCATCACCACCATGTTCGGCTCCTCGTTTCCCAAGGAGAACCGCACGCGGGTGGGCAACCCGATCGTCGCCGCCGCCATGTTCGTGCAGCAGTTCACGGAGCCTAAGAACGTGAAATTCCGTGAGCTGTATCAGTTGGAAAATTCCCGCATGGTGCGCGCAGCCACGCGGCTGCCGCTGGCCTACCTCGGCGGTGTCAAGAGCCTTGCCAATGCGGAGCAGGTGCTGGCCGAAGGCTTTGATGCCGTTGCGCTCGGGCGCGTGCTGATCCATCAGGCGGACCTGGTGAATGCCTTTGCCAGCGGGCGGCTGACTGAGTCCGGCTGTACTTCCTGCAATCGCTGCGTGGCGATGATGTACACCCCCGGCGGCACCTCCTGCGTGCTCGGCGAGCCCGGAGACGCTGCGCTCAATGCCGCGCCGGCTGCCTCGTGAACGTGGCGCTGCAGCTGCTGGCCGCCGAGCGGCGGCCGGCGCGGGGACGCGGCGCGGGCGCCGCTATGAACTTAGCCCTGCAGCAGGTCGCCGGGGCCGAAATAGGCCTTCATGCTGGTGAACTTGCCGGCTTCATCGAATTGCATGACGTCGATGACCCGCACCGTCAGCGCGCCGATGCGGGCGCTGAAGGCCATCGCCGCCGAATTGGCATGCGAACCGCGAATCGGGGCATCGAGCGCCAGCTTGGCGCCCGTGGCGATCGAATGCGCGTAGAAGGCCTGAATCTGCGCCTTGCCGCGCTTCAGGGGCGATCCCACCGGGTCCTCGACGGTGGCCCCCTCGGCGTACAGGGCGAGGACCGCCTCCACGCTGCCGCTGTTAAAGGCGTCGATATAGGCCTGCATGGCGGCCTTCATGGCTTCCTGACTCGGCATCGGGCGACTCCGTCGTGAAGGGGCGCGACAGCATACCTAAACGCGTGCGCCCCTCGTGATCGTTCATTTGGGCGACGTGGCCGCGAGTCCTGCAGGGCACACTTGCCTGGATTACAACACGCGCGAGGGGGCACCTTGGGTGAGGCACGCGAGCTGAGCGTCGATGTATTGGTCGTGGGCTCCGGCAACGGTGCACTGACCGCGGCGCTGTGTGCCTACGAGCTCGGCGTGCGGGACGTGCTGGTCATCGAAAAGAGCCCACTGTATGGCGGCACGAGCGCCACCTCGGGCGGTGGCATCTGGATACCGTGCAGCCGTTATGCGCGGGCGGCGGGGGCCACGGACAGCTACGAGGAGGCGCTCGAGTACGTACGCGGTTCCACCCCCGCCGGCGCGGTGCCCCCCGAGCTGCAGGAAACCTACCTGCGGGAAGGGCCGCGCATGCTCGACTTTCTGCACGAGCGCACCCGGGTGCGCTACGAGTCGCTCGCCCACTACCCGGATTACTGGTCCTCGCTGCCGGGCGCCAAGCACGGACACCGCTCACTGGAGCCCGCGCCGGTGGCGCGCAGCGTGCTGGGGGCCGAGGCCCGGCAGCTGCGTGACACGCACCACATGATGTGGATGTTTGACCGCATTGCCATGACACAGGTCGATGCCCAGGTGCTGATGGCACAGCTGCCGGGCTGGAAGCGCCTCGCGGCGCGGCGTATTTGGGATCACGTGAGCGATGTTTCCTGGGCCCTGCGCAACCGGCGCTCGCGACGTATCGCCTGCGGTTGCGCCGGGATTGCCCGGCTGCGCTGGTCGATGCACGACCGGAAGCTACCGCTGTGGCTTGAGGCCCCGATGACGGAGCTGCTCGCCGACGATACCGGCCGCGTCACGGGCGTCAGGGTGCTGCACCAGGGGGCGACCGTGATCGTGCACGCACGCCGCGCGGTGGTGCTGGCGGCGGGCGGCTTCGAGCACAACCAGCAGATGCGCGAACAGTACCTGCCGCAGCCGACCGACGCGCGCTGGAGCGCCGCCGCCGGCACCAATACCGGGGATGCGCACCGCGCCGCGATGGCACTCGGGGCCGCGACTCGCCTCATGGACGGTGGCTGGTGGTGCTCGTCCATCCGCGCGCCCGATGACCCGGTTCCCAGGCTCGCCATCATGGACAAGTCCTACCCCGGAAACATCGTCGTGACGCGCCGCGGGCGGCGCATCGCCAACGAGTCACAGAACTACATCACCTACCAGCTGGAATTCTACCGTCGGCATACGGCGGAGGATCCGCAGGCGCCCTCGTGGATGATTTTCGATGCGCGCTCGCGGCGGATGTACTTCAACGGCCCGTTGTGGCCCGTGCGCTACCGCCCGGACAAGCGCCTGCCGCGCAGTTACTTCAGCTCCGGCTTTCTGACGCGCGCCGACTCGATCCGTGAGCTTGCCAGGCAGGCCGGCATCGACGCCGACGGCCTGGCCAAGACGGTGAGCGCCATGAACGAGTACGCGCGCACCGGCAAGGATCTGGAGCACGGGCGCGGTGACGCGGAGTACGATCGTTATTATGCCGACCCGCGCATCAAGCCCAATCCGTGTCTGGCACCCATCGTGGAGCCACCGTTCTACGCCATGCGGATCGACCCGGGTGATTTTGGAACGCACGGCGGGCTGGTGACGAACACCGATGCCCAGGTGCTACGCAACGACAGTGCGCCGATTCCCGGCCTGTATGCGATCGGTAACTGCGCGGCGGCGATCCTGCCGACCTATCCGGGTCCGGGCTCGACGCTGGGGCCGGCGATGACCTTCGCGTGGCAGGCCGCGAAGCACTTCGCGGGGGTCACCCCGTGAGTGCCGAGGAGCTCTTGGTACCGGAGCAGCTGCTCGCGCAGGCGCGACGCGAGACCGGACTGAGCCAGTTCGACGGACCTGCGATCGAGGAACCCCTGGAGCGCCTGACGCGGGCGCTGCGCACGGAGGCGCGCCTTAACGAGGTGGGGGTGCACACGTGGCATGCGCGCCTGCTGAATACGCTCACGACCCGGCTGCGCGCCCGTGACTGGTTCGTTCGCCATCCGGAGATCCTCGAGGAAAAGCTGCCGCCCCCGGTAGTGATACTCGGACTCGCGCGCACCGGCACCACGCTGCTGCATCGCCTGCTGGCCGCCGATCCGCGTTTCTACGCCGGGGCCTGGTGGGAGGTACGCTTCCCGGTGCCGGAGGCCGACGATGTCGCCGGGGAAAAGCGCATCGCGGCGGCCAAGGCCGAGGTCGCGGGGATTCTTGCGGCGGTGCCGGAGATGGCCGCGATCCACCCCTGGGATGCGATGGGAGCTGATGAGGACATCATGCTCATCGACCACACGCTCCTCAGCACCACCGCCGAATCCCTGGCGCACCTGCCGACCTACCGCAGCTGGATTCACTCGCAGGACCTGCGCGCCGGCTATGCCTACCTGCTGCAGCTCATGAAGTTCCTGCAGTGGCAGAAGAAACGCCGCGGCCAGCGCGCCGACTACTGGGTACTGAAAACACCCATGCATCTGGGGTACGTCGAGGTCATCGCCGAGCTGATGCCCGGGGCGACCTTCGTGCAGACCCACCGTGACCCGATCGCGACCATTCCCTCGTTTGCCAGCATGGTGCACATGCTGTGGGCGATGGGCAGCGACTCGGCTGATCCGCGCGAGGCCGGCAGGCAATGGTCGCAGACCCTCGAGCAGCACCTGAACCACTGCCTCGATCAGCGCGAGCGCCTGGCGAACCACTTCGTCGACGTCAACTTTCGCGACACCGTCACTGAGCCTGTCAAGGTGGTGGAGCGCATCTACCAGGACATCGGGCTGCCGATGACTGATGCCACGCGTGCGGGTATCAGCGCGTACATGAGCACGCACCCGCGCGAGGGGCGCCCCAAACACGAGTACACGCTCGAGGAATTCGGCTTCACCCGCGCGGAACTCGAGCAGCGCTTCAGGCGTTATCGTGAGAAACACATCCTCCCATTCATCAAGTCGTAAGGTGCAGTGTCATGTTACTCAAGGACAAGGTCGTAATCGTCTCGGGGATCGGTCCGGGACTGGGTGTGAAGCTGGCAATTGAGGCGGCCCGCGAAGGCGCCCGGGCCGTGGCGATCGGTGCCCGGACGGCGGAGAAGCTTGACGATGCCGAGAAGCGCATGCGCGAGGCGAACCCGGCTTGCAAGGTGCTCAAGCTGGTCACCGACATCCGCGACGCGGCCCAGTGCAAGCGCCTCGCGGAGGGGGCCAACAAGCAGTTCGGGCGCGTCGACGGCCTGGTGAACAGCGCCTTCTTCTGGGGCACGCCTGCCAAGGCGGACGACGCCGATCTGAACTCCTGGAAGGAGATCCTGGACACCAACGTGATCGGAACGATGAACATGACGCAGGCGGTGGTGCCGGTCATGAAGGCGCAGGGCGGCGGTGCCATCGTGAACATAAGTTCCATGGCCACGGTAAAGCCGCACACCGGCGAGGCCGGGTACGCGGCATCCAAGGGCGCGATGAACGTGGTGACCAAGTATCTGGCGGCGGAACTCGGTGCCAGCAACATCCGCGTGAACGTCGCGCGCATGGGCTGGATGCTCGGCGTCCCGGTGCAGAACTACATCACCTACGCTGCCAAGGAGCAGGGGGTGCCGGAGAAGCAGCTCTATGACGCAGTCGCGGCCAACATCGCCTTGCGGCGGCTCGTGACGGATACCGAGTGCGCGCGCGCCGCGTTATTCCTGCTCTCCGACTATGCCTCGGGAGTCACCGGAGCGGTGCTCGACTCAAACGGCGGCGAGACCTTCCCGGCCTGAGGGCTCGGGGGTGGTGGCGGCCGCCGTCAGGCGGCCGTATCCGCTTCCTCGAGCCGCGAGGGCATGCCCACCACGCGGTGCTGCAGGCCCTCGACCTGTTTGAGAAACTCCTGCTTGCGGGCGCGCTGATTGTAGAACTGCTTGTACCAGATGCGCGCCTTGTGGAACGGGCCGTCCCCGGGAACCTGCAGGATCTGCAGCGCAGGGCGCTTGTTGGCCCACACGTCGAAGTCCTGCGCGAATGCCACGCGAGAGGCTTCCTGGTAGAGCCGTGCGGCGGCGACATCGGCTTCGGTTGCAACCGCGTTCGCGGACTTAACGAGCAGTCCGTGCCAGACCTTGATGATGCCGTCATCGACCATCGTATGACCGATGAAGATGATCGACTCGCCCATGCCGAGCATGTACGACAGGAGGAACCCGGGCCCGTTGTAAGTGGTGTCCGTGGTGAGTATCGGGCTGACACCGTCCGCGGTGACCAGCGTGCGGTGGCCGCCGCCCTGGATCTGGGTGGCGAGGTGTCCCTTGAACTCGTTGCGGTAGAACTTCACCGTTTCCCCGTGCACCGGGTTCAGGTGTGAGCAGTCGGCGATGTTGTCGACCACCTCCTGCGCGTGGCAGTTGATAACCCCCAGATGATCAAACTTCCAGCGCACCCACTGCGGGTCGTTCCACTGTGGCAGCGACGGTGCCTCCCATTCCGGTTCGCCCCCTTCGGCGTCGTACCAAACGAAGATCGCGCCCAGGCTCTCCACCACCGGCCAGGTCTTGACGCAGGCAGCCTTCGGGATGGGGGCCTTGCTGTAGGGGATGTCGTTGCACTTGCCGTCCGGACCGAAGCGCCAGCCGTGATACGGGCAGCGGATCGAGTCACCCTCGACCTGTCCGTCCTGGACGATGTAGGAGGTGTTGTTGCGCGCCAGATGCGTGCCCATGTGGGGGCAGTAGGCATCGAGCATGACGACCTTGCCGCTCTTGCCGCGATACAGGGCAAACTCCTGCCCGAAGAAGCGCAGCGGCAGCGGTCGCTCCTTCAGCTCCTCCGCGTCCGCGACCATGAACCAGCCGCGTGGGAAGGTAAATTCACCCAATCCGTAGTCTTGCGTGCGCGCCATGCCGTTACTCCTGCATTACCGTGCCGAACGCTACCAGAACGTTGCCGCTGCGCAACCGGCCTGAATTCCGTAGTCCGTTTGGACGGCTCCGCGGCACCAACACGCGGCGGCGGGGGAGTGCGCTCAAGCCCATCAGGGTGTGGGAATGACCATGTGTGCCGGTACGTTGTGCTGGAAGCAACCCTCCTCTACACGCTCGCACATGCGCCAGCCGCGGGGCGTGCGAATGAACTTATCGTTGTACCAGAGTCCTAGAAACATGACCTGGGATCCGCCGCCCGGCAGCGGCGTATCCATCGGATTGATGCACAGGGTGCGCGCGCGGGCGGTATCGCCCGCAAGCGTGATCTCGATATTGCCCACCAGGTGACAGTAGTGCGGAAAGTTGGCGAGCGCCGGCCCGAGCCAGGCCTTTACCTGCGGAAAGCGCCCATCAATGCCGCCGAGCTTGCGGTAGTCAATGTAGGCATCGGGCGTGAACACCGCGTCGAGGCCGTCCCAATCGCGCTGGTCAATACAGTTGCTGTAACGCACGATCAGCTGCTCGATCTCGAGGCGGTCCGAGAGTTCCTGCAGGCTCAGCATACGGTGTTCTCCTTGGCAATTCGTCCATCACCCGCGTCAGGAATCTGCAGGTGCCGCGGCACATTGTGCTGGATACAGCCTTGCTGCACGCGTTCTGACATGCGCCACCCGCCCGGCGTGCGGATCAGCTCATCGCGGTACCACATGGCGAGAAACATGACCTGCCGGCCAGAGGCCGGCAGGGGCACCTCCACCGGGTTAAGGCACAGCGTGCGCGCCTGCGCCCTGTCCGCCGCGAGGGTGATGCCGATGTTGCCCACCAGGTGGCACATATGCGGGAAGTGCGTCACCGCCGGGGGCAGCCAAGCACGGATCTGCGGGTAGCGTCCGTCGATCCCGCCCGTGGCGCGGTAGTCGATGTAGGCGTCGGGCGTGAACACCTCATCGAGCAGCTCGAACCGGCGTGTGTCGAGGGCATTGCTGTAGCGCGTGATCAGCTGCTTGATCTCGAAGCGATCCGAGAGCTCTTGCAGGCTCATCCGGGTAGCCTCGTGCCCGGGCCGCCGGCGGGCATCTCGAGAAACTCGACGATGAGCGGGTCGCCGTTTCGTTCCAGGTATGCGAAGGTCGTGTCCGCGCACCAGCGCTTGTACCAGATCGGCCGGTAGCCGAGCGGCGCGAGCTTGGCGATCCAGCCATCGGCGTCTTCCACGCGGTACTGCACGTGGTGCATGCCTTCGCGCCCCTTCTCGATGAACTCACGGTGCGGGCTGTCCCCGGCAACCCACTGGATGAGCTCGATCTCCAGCGGCCCGCTATGACCGATGGCGATGTCCAGCTGCACGTCTGCGCTGCGGCCACGGTAGGTGGCGGCGGGCACGGAGCCATCAAAGCGATGCCACGGTCCGTAGAGGCTGTCGTACCTGGCCATCGAGTCCTTCAGGTCGCGCACGACGAACCCGATCTGCACCAGTGGCGGCAGGCCGAGCGTCGCAAGCGATGCGGTACTGCTCATGGATATCCTCGCTCGGGCAAGACTTCTGGTTGCAGCCTCAGGCGCTGCGCGCCAGCGCTGCGGCCTGGCCGACCCGCGCCACAGCACGGGCGACGCGGCGCCCGGAATATATGCAGTCGGCGTACGCAAGGCCGCTCACGTATACGTTGGAGCAGATGCCTACCGCGGAGCGGCCGGCGGCATAGAGCCCGGGTATGGTGCTGCCGTCGTCGCGCTGCACCATGCCGGTGAACTCGTCCACCTTCAGGCCGCCCAGGGTCAGCATGGGCATGGGGAAGTAACGGCTGTGCACCGAGATGTCGATGGCGTGCAGCGGTGCGTGCTCGAGCGCGCTCATTTCATCAACCGCCTTGCCGACCACGTCGGCAGCTGCGCCACGTGCCGCGCGATTGTAGGCGTCGACGGTGTTGCGCAGTCCCTGCGGATCTATGCCGACCGCGCGCGCCAGCGCTTCGGGTGTGGCCGCGGTCTTGCGGTTCATGAGCAGATTCAGGCGCACCACCTGGCGCTGGTACTTGACGAATTCTGCACCGGGACGGATCTGCGTCAGGCCTTCCCGGTACAGTGCCTCATCGAGGATGAGAAATGCGACACCGTCCGGGCTGTGCGCGACCGCATCCCCCAGCGTCGATCCGTAGACGCCCTCGTGGCAGATGCGTGCGCCGTGCCTGTTGACCACGATGCCGCGCGGCCACGCGGCCGGTGGATTGATCATGCACCAGCCGGTGACGCGATCCATGGAACCCACCGCACCCGCGACACTCTGTCCGAGGCGGATGCCGCTGCCGGTGTCTCCAAGGGTGCCGTTGGGCAGTCCGCGCCGATAAAGTGGCGCGTAGTGGGCCACCATCGCGGAGTTGAGGATGAAGCCGCCGGCGCTCAGCAGCACGCCGCGACGTGCGCGGATGAAGCGCGTGACGCGCTCCTCGGCTTCGATGCGACCGGCCGCGGCCAGGTAACGCCGCGCGAGGCCAATGGTGAGCGCGGCCAGCGGAATGACCGGGGGCAGCAGCTCGAGCAGCTTGTTGGCGTAGCGGATGTAGCGCGCGAAGCGGCGTGCGGCGGCACTGTTGGCCGGGATCGAGAGCGCCTTCACCCCGAGGACGTTTCCCTGGCGGTCGACCACGAGCTGCCGCACTTCGGTGTAGCGCTCAAAGCGCACGCCGGCCTTGGCCGCCGCGGCCGCCAGTGGCTTCCAGATGCCCCAGCCGAGGCCCCAGGCCTTGCCCCGATTGTAGACCGCGGTGCGATGCCCACGGGCCGCCGGCCTGGCGCGCGATGCGTACGCGGGCACGAGTGAGTTGTCCGGATGGTACAGGTGGTACTTGAGCGGCGGGTAGGACACCTTCTTGCCGAATACCCCGCTGGAAGAGAGCAGCGCGCCGTGCGCCAGCAGCCAATCGACGGTGGCGGCGCTCTCATCGCAAAAGCCACGCAGCGTCTGATCCGAGACGACGCCCTGGGTCTCGAGGCTCAGGTACTTGAACATCTCCTCGGCAGTGTCCTCGACACCGGCCTCGCGCTGGATCCTGGTGCCCCCCCCGGCATAGAACACCCCGCCGTTGGCGGCCGAAGAGCCGCCGCCCTCGTAGCGATCGAGGGCCAGCACGCTCACGCCTTGCTCGGCTGCCTCGAGGGCAGCCGCGACGCCGGCGCCGCCGAAACCGACGATGACAAGATCCGCGGAATCGTCCCACTGCCGTGCGTTCGGCTCCTCGAGGACGAGGGGCGCCTCGACGGGCGAGGCCCACGAGGGATGATTCGGATCCATGGCGTTCCTAGTCTGTTTGAGTGAGTCCCGATCTTCGCGATTGCCGGGCGATTGTGGCGCGGCTGCCGCGGATCCTCAATCGAATGCGTGCTTCACTCCGGCGCGAACGCCAGCAGGAGATTTCCCGCCTGACGCATCGAGCCTGAGTTCACGAACAGCATGCCGTGCGCGATCACTTCACCGCCGTAGTCAATGGCGCCGCCGTGCGCGCTGACGCCGTTGACCGCCGCGAAGCTCTGGCCGGTGTCAAAGTCCCAGATGATGCTGCCGTCATGGGCGTCGTAGGCGCGCATGTGCCCATCCATGGCGCCGGCGAACACGACCCCGGGGACAACGGCGACACCGGCAAGCAACGCGTGAGAACAGTTCTGCGTGCCCCAAGCGCAGGGCGTATCAGGTGTCGGTGTCCTCCACAGCACTGCACCAGTCACCGGGTCGAGCGCGACCAGCGCCCCCGGCCCCGAGTGCGCCCGTGGGTCGTATTCAGAGGTGGCGACGTAGGCGCGCTTGAAGTCCGTGGCCGGGGCCCAGAGGATTGCGCCGTTCGGTGTGCCGGCGGCCAGCGCCCGCTGCCACAGCACCTTGCCACCAGCGCGCGCGTCGAAGCCGTACACGATGCCCGATTTCGCACCGGCGACGAGCACCTGCTTGGCGGCGGTGCTGATCAGCATGGGCGAGCTCGCGAAGTCAAAGTCCGGACCGAGCGGACTCGGGCAGTTGCCGGTCGGTTTCCCCGTGCACAGCAGAATCCAGGCGTCGTTCTTCGCCACCTGGCGCGTCCACACCCGCGCGCCGTCGTTCAGCCTCAGCGCGAGGATCGCGTTGGTGGAGTCCGACACGACGTTGGTATAGGAGTCCCCCGTGCCGAGGTAAATCAGGCCGCGTTTCGCATCAAGGGTCGGTGCGGAGAATATCGAGCCGCCGGCCGGACCCGACAGCGTCTGGCCGCTGGGGCTGGCGACCGGCGCGGACGGCATGCGCACGGTGTAGGAGCGCCACAACAACCGACCGCTGGCGGCATCGAGCGCCACCAGGCTGCCGCGGAACGTGCAGCAGCGGTACTTGGGGTCCGCGGCCGCCACTTCCTCAAATGAGCTCACCGGCGCGTACAGGATGCCGGCGTGCAGCTGCGGCGTTCCGACGAGGCGCGCGATCGGATGATCGTCGAGCCGCTGCACCCACAGGCGCTTGCCGTCATTGACATCGACGGCGTGCAGCGTGCCTTTGTCGTCACCGAACCACGCGACGAAGTGGGCGCGGTGATCGGTGGCGTGCTCGGCCGTCACTGCATCGATCACGATGCCGGTGCGCACCAGCGCGCCGGCATCGTAATTCCAGTAGGTGCAGCCGCTGTTGGCGTCGAGCGCAAACACGCGTCCACCCGTGCCGCCGGCCAGCACCAGGTCGCCGATCACCGCAGGCTGCCCGAAGGCGGCGCGTCCCGGGTAGGCAAAGGTCCAGCGCAGCTTCAGATGCGGCACCTGCGCGGCGGTGAAACCGGGCTCGGGTTGGAAGCGCGAACTGGCAAGATCGCGGCCCCAGCTGCGCCAGTCCGACGGCGACAGCGACAGCCGCGGCGCGAATGCCGCGGGGCAGGGGTTCGCATCCGCGGCGGCGCGCGGGGCGGGTTGCTTGCCTGTGAGATAAACCGCGAGGCTCTTGATCTCCGCGCTGCTCAAGCCTGCCGCCTGGGTGCGCATCACTCCCAGCGTCAACGTGTCGATCACATCTTCCGCGCTGCGCGTGATGGAGATCAGCACTTTCGGCGGGATCCGGTCCGCGGCGTGATCGTGACAGGCGGCGCAGCGCGTGGCGTACAGGGCAGCACCGTCGGGTGGCGGTGCAGGCGCGCCGGCGGCGGTTGCGAGCGCAGGCACGAGCAGTGTCGCGATCGCAGCGAGCGAACCGAACGAGCGAAACCTGGCCCTCATTTTCACTGGTCCTCAAAAGTCGCGCGGGCCCGAAGGCCCGCGCGAACTCAGCTGCCGAAGCGCGAGGCTAGAAGCCGTACTGGAACTCCGCACCCCACATGATCTGCGGCGCCCAGGCGATCGCCTGATAGGTGTAGCCCGGCACCGGTTCCGGGCCGGTCGAGGTGAGCACCGGAATGATCGGGCCCTGGCCGATGACGTGCGCCTGGTAGGTCTTGTTGGTCAGATTCTTGCCCCACAGTGAGACGTTCATGGTCTTCTTGCTGTCAGCCAGGTTGAAGTTCCAGCGCAGCTTGCCGTCGAGCAGTCCGTGGCCGGGGATGGAGTAGAACTCCATCGAGCCCGGTACTGCCGGACCGGTCGGGGCGGTGTCGTACTGGCGGCCCTGGTAGCGGTAATTGAGCGCCAGCTCGAGGCTGCCGCCGCTGGTATGGAACATGGTCCAGTCGGCGGTTGCGTTCAGGATGTCCTGCGGCGCGTACGGCAAGCGGAACACCGGCGCGACGTTGTCGCCTACCTTGTAGGGCGACAGGGGATTGACGGCCGGATCAAAGATCGTGCCCGCGATAGCCGTCACGGTGTCGATGGACGTATGCAGGTAGGTGTAGTCGATCCCCAAGGTGAGGTCGTTGACGGGCGACCACAGTAGCTCGAGTTCAGCGCCGTCGACCTTGGCGGTGCCCGCGTTGTAAGCCTGTACGACCGCAAGATTGTTCGGGTCGACGTCGAACTGCAGCTGCATATCTTTGAAGTCGCTGTGGAACAGCGCCACATTGGTGCGCAGCGTGTGACTGAACCAGTACGACTTCAGGCCCAGTTCATAGGTGGTCACGTTTTCCGGCAAGAAGGTCTGGCCGAAGGACCCGGGCGGGCCGGCTTCGCTCGATCCGCCGGCTTTGTAACCGGTCGCGACGCGGAAGTAAGTGTTCACGTCCGGCGTCCACGCCATGTTGATCGTGCCGGCGGGATTGAACTTGCTGAAGCTCAGGCTGTTGGAGCCGATGTCAGGCACCGAGGGGACCGGGAACGGGAGTGGCCCGCCCGGTGTGAGCAGCGTGACGGTCACGTGGGGTTGCAGGAAGCGCGAGGCGCTGCGATCGTCTTTGGTGTAGCGACCGCCGGCGGTCAGCGAGAGCCGGTCGTTCACCTTGTAGGTGCCCTGCAGGTAGGCGGCCTTGGACTTAGCGTCCGCTGTTACGTCCCGATGGTCGACCTCGCTGTAGGGGAAATTCAGCGGCGGCCCCGGAGCAAACAGCGGGATGCCGATGGAGACATCCTCGATGTGATTGGCATGTTCATCGAAATAGTACAGGCCGGCGACATAGTCGAAGCTCTTGCCGATGTCGCCAACGAGCTGCAACTCCTGTGTAAACACATTGCTCTGCACGATATCGGCGCCGGCAAAATTGGTAATGCCGATGAAGCCCGCGGAAGCCGGATTGCTGAAGGACCCGGCGTAGTCCTGGCTGAAGCGTGAGTCCAGTCCGCGATAGCCCGTGAGCGACTTGAGGGTCGTTGAATCATTCAGACGGAAGCTGAGCGTGAGACCGTCGGCGTTGAATTTTGCGATGCTCAGCGGCAGCGCGATCGGCTCCCAGGTCTGGCTCGGGATGCTGTTCGCCTGCGGGTATCCCGGGATTAACCCCACCAGTGAGTTATTCACATAGTAGATGGGGGTGGAATCGATCTGGCCGATTTCAAAGAAGTAGTCGGCGGTGAAGATTCCGCCGGTATCCCAGCGCAGCGACAGCCGGCCGCCTTTCTGCTCCTCCTTGTTGTAATCCTCGCCGCCCGCGTTGTGCACATTGCCGTCGATGTTGCTGTAGAGCAGGGTGACCTTGCTCGACAGTCCCCCGGCGACCTTTGGCAGGTTCATCGTGGCGAGGGCGCGTACGTAGTTGCGGTTGCCGCCATCGAGGCTTACCTTGAAGTCCAGCTCGCCGGTGGGCTTCTTGCTGATGATGTTGACGGCGCCGCCGGTGGTATTGCGTCCATAGAGGGTGCCCTGCGGACCGCGCAGGATCTCGACACGCTCGACATCGGCGAGATCGAAGGTCTCCGCCTGCGGGCGCGAGATGTAGAAGCCATCCTCATACAGACCGACCGATCCGTCTTGCGTGATCTGGTTGGCGTCCGCGACACCCTGGCCGCGCATGTAGAGGATCAGCGTGTTGTTCGAGCTCGGGTACGGCGTGAAGTTGAGGCTGCTCGAGGCGTTGGCCACGCCGGCGAAGTCGGTGACACCCTGTTTGTTCAGCGCTTCGGCCGAGAGCGCCGTGATCGCGATCGGTGTTGTCTGCAGATTCTCTTCGCGCCGCTGCGCGGTGACCACGACCTCCTGGATGCCCTCCTGGGTTTGCTCCTGGGCGAGCGCGAGACGCGCATCAGCAATAAACAGGCCCGTCACGGCAAACAGCGCGCCACAGCGCGTACCGGGTTTCAACATGAGGATCCCCCTAGGATACGAATAATAGTCAGCGGACTGATCATACCCGTGATCAGTCTGAAGTCGAGTGGAAGTTGCAGCCACGCAACGGTATCCGTGGGGCTCGACACTATGCAACGCGGCCTCGTCCAAACGAGGGATTGCTGCGGTGGCCTAAGGGCTATGATCGCGGGTCTTTTCGCAGCGCGTTGAAGTCGAGGGACAGATGAAGCAGCGAGCGCGGAGCGTGCCGGGTGCGCGATGGGTTGTTGCTATTCTGCTGCCGCTGCTCGGGTGCTGCTCGCGCGCGCCGCCGATCGACAATTCCGGACCAATCGCCGGCTGGACCTTCTGGGGCGCTACCGAGGGCGGCACGCGCTACTCGCCCCTCACGCAGATTACCCCCGAGAACGTCACAGCGCTGAAGGTCGCCTGGACCTACAGGATCGGGGAAGCAAGTCTGGCGCCGGCCCACCCGACCGATCCGGCCGAGGTCAACCGCATGCTGGCCAAGGGCTTGACGCCCGAAGTGCGCCGCCTGCCGGCCCTGGAGGCCACGCCTATTCTGGCCGACGGCCGGCTGTATGTGTGCTCCAGCATGAATCGCGTCGTCGCGCTCGACCCGGAGTCGGGCCGCGAGTTGTGGACGTTCGACCCGAAACTGGACACCACGGGGGCGGTGCTACTGGTGTGCCGCGGCGTGAGTTATTACCACGACGCGCGCGCCCCCGCGGGCGCGGTCTGTGCCGACCGGATATTCACGGCGACCCAGGATGCGCGCCTCATCGCGCTCGATGCGCAGAGCGGCAAGCCGTGCGCTGACTTTGGAGCCGCGGGGACGGTCGATCTGAAAGCGCGCCTCGGGCCCACCCTGCCGGGTGACTACGGTGTGACGGTGCCCCCGGCGGTCATCGGTGACCGGGTGATCGTGGGCGGCCGCATCACCGAGGATATGCGTACCGACATGCCAGCCGGGGTGGTGCGCGCCTTTGACGCGCACAGCGGCGCGCTGTTGTGGGCGTGGAATTCGTTGCCGCCTCAGGCGGCGGGTGCGGACGCTGGCGGCGAGGACAGCTATCGGCGCTCGACCGCTAACACATGGTCCGTGTTCTCCACCGACCCACAACGCAACCTGGTCTTCATCCCCACCGGTAATGCGCAGGTCGGGCTGTACGGCACCACGCGCGACGTCGACGGTCGCGACTACTACGCGAGTTCGGTGGTGGCGCTCGATGCGAGCGACGGCAGGGTCGTGTGGCATTTCCAGACGGTGCATCACGATGTGTGGGACTACGACGTGCCGTCCCAGCCGGTGCTGTTCGACTTCCCCAGCGCTCATGGGCCGGTGCCGGCGCTCGCGCAAGCCACCAAGCAGGGCTACCTCTTCATTCTCAATCGCGAGACCGGTGAGCCGCTGATACCGGTCGAAGAGCGCGCGGCGCCACAGGGCGGGGCGGTGCCGGGCGAGCATCTCTCGCCGACGCAGCCGGTACCCACGAATGCGGCCTACGTTCTACAGCGCGCGCCGTTCACCGAAGATGACATGTGGGGCTTCACGCCCTGGGACAGGGCCAAGTGCCGCGAACTGTTCCGGCGCCATCGGTACGAGGGTGTATTCAGTCCGCCCTCGCTGGAGGGCACGATCACTTACCCCGATAACCTCGGCGTCATGAACTGGGGAAGTGTCGCCATCGACCCGGTGCGCGAGCTGCTGATTGTCAACACCAGCCACGTCGCCACCATCGCGCAGCTCGTGCCGCGCGAGCAGGCCGATGCGCGCTTCGCCAAGGGTGAGTGGCTGCTGGCGCAAGAAGGCACACCCTACGCGGCGCAGTGGACCGCGATGCTCTCTCCCTGGGGCGCGCCGTGCAACAAGCCGCCCTGGGGCGAGCTGGTTGCGATTGACCTTAAGAGCGGCCAGCGCGCATGGCAGGTCACGCTCGGCACCACGCGGGATCTGGCGCCGTTTCCGCTGTGGCTGAAGCTCGGTACGCCCAATATCGGCGGCCCGCTGGTGACTGCCTCCGGACTTACCTTCATCGGCGCAACCACCGATGACTTCCTGCGTGCCTTCGATAGCCGCAGCGGCGCTGAACTGTGGAAGGGGCGCCTGCCGGCAGGGCCGCAGGCGACGCCGATGACCTATCGCCTGAACGCGGGGGGCAAGCAGTTCGTGGTAATCGCCGCCGGCGGCCACCGCTACATGCGTACCAAGCTCGGCGACTACCTGGTCGCGTTCACCTTGTGAGGGTGTAGTCCGTCAGATCCGGCGTGCGCGTCCAGCGCCAGTAGTCCGCCAGGCGCCACGGGGAGGTCGTGACGACGCGACCGGCGCGGTTACGGTACCAGCTGTCGGCGGCCGGATGCGACCACACGAGCGTCTCGAGCTCGGCGATAAGGCGCCGCGTGTAGTCCTCGTAGACCTCAGGCTTGCAATCCATGGCGCGCACGCCGTTCTCCAGCAGCGCTTGGATACAGGCGGTGGCGTAACGCACCTGGCATTCAGAGTGAAAAATGATGCTGCCGGCGTGCGCAAGATTGGTCGCCGGGCCGTACAGGCAGAAGAGGTTCGGGAAGTCGGGCACTGTAATCCCGAGGTAGGCACGCGGTTCATCGCCCCAGACTTCATCCAGGCGCTTGCCGCCGCGCCCGACGACGCGCATCGGCCACAGGAACTTGGTGGCGTGAAAGCCGGTGGCGTAGACGATGGTGTCGACCTCGTAGTGCCCGCTCGAGGCGACGATGCCGGTGGCATCCAGACGCGTAACACCCTCGGCTATCAGTTCCACGTTGGGTTGTTGCAGGGCGCGCAGCCAGCTGCCGTTGTCCTGCAGCATGCGCTTGCCCATGAACGGGAACTTTGGTGTCACCTTCTCGAGCAGCTCGAGATTGCCGTTCACCTGGCTCTTCATGTACTCGATCAGCTGCGTTCGGTAGTGGTCGTTCAGCGCGTTGACGGCGCGCTCCGGATGCGGCCACTCCTTGTCGATGCGCAGCGCCGGCAGGATGCCGTCACTGCCGGGGTAGAAGATCAGGAAGCGGAACCAGCGCGCGTAGTAGGGCACGTGCTGCACCAGCCAGCGGAACTGCGGGCTCACCGCCTCGTGGTACAGCGGGTTGGGCAGCATCCACGGCGCGGAACGCTGGAATACGTAGAGCTTGGCGGCGACCTTGGCCACCTCGGGCACCAGCTGAAAGGCACTGGCACCCGAGCCGATCACCGCGACGCGCTGGCCTGCGAGGTCCAGCTCCGGGTCCCACTGCGCCGAGTGCACCTGCCTGCCCTGAAATGTCTCGCGGTCGGCGATCTCAGGAATGCGCGGACGGTTCAGTTGTCCGACCGCGCTAATGATGGCGTTGGCACGCAGCTTGCGCGGCGCACCACCGCTGTTGCTCTTCAGGTCGACGTCCCAGGTGGCGGTCTTCTCGTCGTAGTGCGCCGCGGTCATCTCGGTGTTGTAGCGGATGTGCGCTTCCAGCCCGTGCCGCTTGACGAAGTGCCGGAAGTACGCCAGCAGTTCATCGCGGCGCGAGAAGTATTCGCTCCATGCATAGGGCTCGAACGAGTAAGAGTAGAAGTGGTTGGCGATGTCCACGCGGCAGCCCGGATAGCGGTTCTCGTACCAGGTGCCCCCGACCGAGTCATTCTTTTCCACCAGCGTGAAGGGGATGCCCGCTTCCTTCAGGCGCAGCGCTTGCAGCAGCCCGGACATTCCGGCGCCGACGATGAGCACGTGGAACTTCTCGCGCATACTGGCGGGGATTTCACGCGACCAGCGCGGGGCACGTGAATCGTTGCCGTCGAGCGCGAGCTCCTCGAGCATCATCGGTACGTATTCATCGCCGACGCGCTCGCCGACCATGAAGTTCATCATCGCCTGTACCTGCGCGGCGGAGGGCTGCGCCGGCAACGTGCAGCCGCGATCGCGGTAATCCTTGAGCGCCTGCAGGGCCAGCGCGCGCACCCGCGCCTGGTCCTCCTCACCCAGGCCGCCCTGGAAACCCCCCATCATCACCACTTTCGGGCGAATCCCACCGTCCAGCAGCGCGCTCTCCCCGGTGAGATGGATGAGCGACATCATCAGGGTCGGAATGCTGGCACCTTCGAGCTGCCGGGCGATGAACTCATCGCTCTCCGTGATCGGCTTCTCGGCAGGCAGCAGGTGTTCACTCATCGTTCGTGCTCACGCCGGGCAGGGTTGATGCGGGCAAAGATACTCGCTAAACCGGCGAGCGCCCATCGGCGGTTGCTCCTAGTCCGGTATGACGATGGCGGCGCTCGTGCGGACGCGCTACTCCGCGATGTCACCGCTTTCAATGCGCGGGGCGCCCGTGAGCGCGGCCCGTCCCTGCGCGCGCAGCGCGGCGAGCGGTAACAGGTACGCGCTCACCGTCGGCGGCGGCGCCTCGGTGAGGATCAGGCGCAGGCTCATGCCGCCGTGAACGTGTCCGGCCGGATCGATCCAGTTGCCGCCGACTCCGGGATCTGAGTCCGCAATCACTACCCACACCGACCCGTCCGGCTCGAAGTTGCAGCGGTACTTGGTGACGTGCCCCTGGCCGTCTTCGTAGTTATCGAGGTTCTCCTGCCACAGGTTGCACAGCTGGAAGATCCAGTAGTCGCACGGCGGTGGCGTGAAACTCACCACCAGGGCTTGATCCTGCGCCCTGCGCCAGGTCCCGAAGCCATGGTGCCGATCCGGCACGCCGCCGTTACTGAGGTACAGCGCGCGGCTGAAGCGGATGCTGTTGGGGCGCTTGGAGAGATTGTCCTGCCACCAGGAACGCACCAGCTCCAGGTACGCGAGCACCAACTGCCCGCTCTTTGCGAGCTGCGTGCTCAGGTGCGCGGGGTCCAGTGGCTGCGCGGCCGGATGGTCGAGGCGTTCAATCTGCATCGTGGGGCCGACTTCGGCAGTGCGGTCGTGGTAGACGACGCGGATGAGCAGTCCCACACAGTCGGGCTCGATCTTCAACCAGTTGCGTGCCCCGGCCGGCGCTTCGCGACTGACCAGCACCTCGAAGTTGCCGGCCGGATCGAATTCGATGGCTTGGCTTTGCAGCATCCCGGTGGTGCGCAGCATCGCCGGGTTGCAGTCCTTGAGGCCGGCGAAGCCGCGCGGCGCCCAGTCGCTGGCTCCGGCATCCCGAGGTTGCACCGCCGACCAGGAAGCCATGACGAAGTAGGGAGCCGTGCCACGTTTGCCGCGAATCACATAGGCGTGGCTGCCGTCGATGAATTCGGCCAGCAGGTGATCCTGGTCCGGCGACTGGAAATTGATCGACTGACGCCAAGGAGCGTCCCGCAGGCGCGGGCGCTCGGGCTCGCAGTTCTCCACGAAACGCTCGAGTCCGTTACGCGTCAGGCGCGTGAGGAAGCGGTACCACTCGGCGCGGTCCAGCGCGGTTGGTTCGTCGCCGAAGCGCTCGATGGCGCCGCCCGCGAGCTTCAGAACGTCGCAGTAGTCCTCCCAAGCGCGCCCGCTGAGCAGGCGCTGCGCGCTTTCCTCACTGGCGGATGGCTTCTCGCTCATGCTTGCAACATCCTCTATCGGTGTAGCGAACCGGCCTGCCCATGCTACCCCGTATCGGGGATGCGGGAGATGGGGGCCCCCGGTTCACAATGAGCTCATGAGTGCTATCAGAGCGGCGCCGGGCGCCGTGGTCGTGGGTACGGGTTTCGGCGTGTTCACGCACCTGCGCGCCCTGCGCAACGCCGGCATCGAGGTGCGTGCGTTGGTAGGCCGTGACGCAGCCAAGACCGCCGCACGCGCCAAGCTCCTCGGGGTGCCACGCGCGAGCACGTCGCTGCGTGAAGCGCTGGAGGATGCGGCCGTGCAGATCGTCACGATCGCCACGCCGCCCGCCACGCATGCGGCGCTCGTGCACGAAGCCGTGGGCGCGGGCAAGCACGTGCTGTGCGAGAAGCCCTTTGCCATGAATGTCGCGGAAGCGCGCGGCATGCTGGCTGCCGCCGAGCGCGCCAAGATCGTGCACGTGCTGGGCGTCGAGTTCCGTTTCGCCACGCCGCATGAACTGCTGCGCCGGACCATTGCCGCCGGCGCCATTGGACAGCCGCGTCAGGCACTGTTCGCCTGGCTCGTGCCGTTCCTGTCTCATCCGGCCGCGCAGACGCCTGACTGGTGGGAAGACGCCGCGCGCGGTGGCGGCTTCCTCGGCGCCTGGGGTTCGCATCTGATTGATCAGGTACGCGTGACCCTCGGGGAGTTCAGTGCCGTCAGTGCGCGCCTGCAAACGCTCTCGGGCAAGCCCGGCATGAGCGCTGACGACACGTTCTCCGCGCAGTTCAAGCTCGCGAACGGCGTGCAGGGTGTGTTCGTGGAATCGATGGCTGCCCCCGGAGACATGTTCGGCATCGTGCGCATCTCCGGAACGGAAGGTGCCGCGTGGATCGAGGGGGTGGGGGGCGAGGAGCTGTGGGTCGCCGACCGCCAGGGCAACAAGAAGCGCATCCCCGTGCCGCCGGACCTGGTGCTGCCAGCGCCGGTGCCCTTCCCGCATGGCGAGCTCATGCAGACCGCCTATGAGCAGGCGCACGCCTTCGGCACCGACCTGGCTCCCTACACGCGTTTGGTGGAGCGGATGCGGGCGCGCATCGAGGGGCGCGATGCCGAGGAGTCCCCGCCGCTCGCGACCTTTGCAGATGGGGTTGCCGGTCAGGCAGTCATCGATGCCATGCGACTGTCGTCGCAGCAGGAGCGCTGGGTTGAGGTAACCGGCTAGCGGCCGACGGCGGCCCGCGTAACCGCGCTGTCACCACTTTCGTCCGTTCGAACTAGATGCGCGGCGCGCGTTCAACCCGCCTGCGATCCGAGGTAGAGTGACAGCGCGGTGCGCGCGCCTGTTATCGCGCGTGTGCCTTGGATGTGCGCGAGCGCGGGAGTGAGCATGGCAGAGGAAGATGTGGTCGGCCGAGTCATCAGTGGCGCCTCGTGGGCACAGTTCTGCGACGCGCTCAAGGCTGCGGGCGCGGAGGTGTTGCGTCCGGAGACGCCGGCGACCGAGCTGGACCGCGCCGAAGGCTGGCGTTACCTGACGCGTCTTACGCGCGTGGGCCTGGAGATGATGCTGGAGTTTGGTAACCCCGACTTCCCGGTCTTCTACCAGGCCTCGAACACCACGCTCAAGATCGGCGGCGATAACCCCGACAACGTCTACTGGAACGCTACCATCGCGGGCGACCGGGACTACAGGTTGCGCGGCACGCGCGGCACGGTGCGTTATCTGTCCTTTGCCACCAAGGCCAATCGCTACGCCATTGACGGCACACTCGCCTCGACGGGCGAACTCGACGCCCCCAGCCTCGAGGTCAACCCGGACGGTACCTTCGAGATACTGGTCAGCCGCAACCGGCAGCCGGGCAATTGGCTGCCGATGTCGGCGGATTCCACGATGCTGTTGGTGCGCAACACCATTCTCGACCGTGAGCGCGAAACGCCTGCCATCATGAGCATCGAGCGCATCGGCGGGCCGGCAAAGCCCGCGCCCCTCACCGCCGCACGCATCGAGCGCTCGCTGCTGGCGACGGCAGCGTTCGTGAAGGGTACGGCGCACACCTTCGCCGACTGGGTACAGGGGTTCAAGGTCAATCCAAACCAGCTGGCCACCGTCGATCAGACGATGTTCTTCCGCGCCGGCGGCGACCCCAACATCTTCTACCTGCACGGCTACTGGGCACTCCAGGCCGATGAGGCCCTGGTGATCGAGGTGCGGCCGCCGGAGTGCGAGTTCTGGAACTTCCAGCTCGATAACTACTGGATGGAATCGCTCGACTACCGTTACGCGCCGGTGTGGGTGAACAGCCATACCGCCAACTACAACGCCGATGGCTCGGCCACCATCACCATCGCACGCGAGAATCGCGGCTTCGCCAACTGGATGGACACCGACGGGCACGGCAGCGGCAGCATGCTGCTGCGCTGGACGCGCGCGAGCTCGCATCCGGTGCCGCAGTGCCGGGTAGTGAAGCTTGACAAGGCGGCGGCGGCCTAGCATGGCCGCGGCCGTACTGCGTACCGATGAGGCGCGCTTTGCGGCACTTGAGGACTTTCCCTTCACGCCGCGCTACGTAAGCCTGGGCGATGCCCGGTTCGGGCCGCTGCGCATGGCGGCGATCGATGAGGGTCCGCGTGAGGCCCCGGTCGCGCTGTTGCTGCACGGCGAGCCCACCTGGAGCTATCTGTATCGCCGCATCATTCCGCGCGTGACTGCGGCTGGCTTTCGGGCGGTTGCCCCGGACTTCATCGGCTTCGGCCGCTCCGACAAGCTCGCCGCCCGCGGCGACTATAGTTATGACGCCTTCGTCGCCTGGCTGCGCGGCTTCGTCGAGGCGCTCGACCTCACGCGCGTGACGCTCGTATGCCAGGACTGGGGCGGACCGATCGGGCTGCGGGTACTCGCCGAACAACCGCAGCGCTTCGCGGCGGTGCTGGCCGCCAACACCATCCTTCCCAATTGCGAAGCACCGCCGCGCGGCATCCCTGTATGGCCAGGGACGCTGATCGAGAACTGGGTGGCCACGGCCGCCGCAGCCACCGATCTGCCGGTGAGTGGCATCATCGCGTCGGTGTGCCGGCGGCCGCCGCCGGCGCAGGCGCTGCGCGCCTACGACGCGCCCTTTCCGGACGCCTCCTATAAGAGCGGCGTGCTTGCGTTCCCCGGTCTGATACCGATCCGTGCCGACATGCCCGGCATCGCGGAGAACCGGCGTGCCTGGGCGGTGCTGGAGAGGTTCAACAAGCCCTTCGTGACCGCCTTCAGCGATGCGGACCCGACGACCGCACCGTGGGCCGAGGTCTTCCGCGCTCGGATACCGGGAGCCACGGGGCAGCCGCATCCGACCATCCGTGACGCCGGTCACTTCCTCCAGGAAGAGCAGGGTGCTGCTTTCGCCGGGGTGCTGGTCGAGCTGTTGCGCCGCGCAGCCGCCCGGTAAAAGCGCCGCGACCCGACGCCGGCTAGGGGATGTAGAACTGACTGAAGTACTTGCGCCACTTCAGGATTTCGCCGTCGCCGTCACACAGCAATGGCTGCTCCCGATAGCGCTTGTTGTTCCACACGATCATGTCGACCGATTCGAAGCCGGCCTCGGCTCCGCTCCCCTGGCCGACCTGCTCCTTGAGCATCTCCGCAGCGACATGGGCCTCCGGCGAGCCTTCCGGGTACTTACGGTGCGTGAACCCCATGCGCATGATGGTGCGGGACTTGCTGACCGGCGTCGGGTAGCTGACCATGGTGGTCACCACCGGACCCTTGGTAAAGCGCACCACCTGCAGGCCCGGTCCGGTCTGCTCGATCACGATGTAGCCATTGGCCATGTTCACGTGCCAGTGAATGCCGTCGGCGCGGCATTCGCCCGTCGGGATGATGGGCACATGGTGCAGGAACTTCAGATGCGCGAAGTCGACGCCGTTCTCACCGAGCTCCTGGATGAAGGTGTTCACGGGCCACTCCCCGCGGGCGGGGGCAATGTAGTTGGCGTCCGCGAGTTCGGGAACTTGCGGCACCTCCCACTGCGGTGCAGCGCCCTGCGGGTGATACCAGGCCCAGACGATGCCGTTCTTCTCGGTCACCGGCAGCGCCTTCAGGATCGGCTGCCGCTTGGTGACCGGGGGCATGATCTTGGCGTAGGGGATTCTCGTGCACCACCCTTTGGGACTGTAGGCCCAGTGATGGAACGGGCAGCGCAGTGAGTCGCCGTCGACCGTGCCGCCGTGCCCCAGGTGCGCCCCGAGATGCGGGCAATACGGATCGACGACCCCGGCCTCGCCGGTCTGGGCGCGGAACAGCACCCACTCCTGGCCGAAGTACTGGATGCTTCTTACGTCAGCTACCTTGAGCTCTTCGCTGTAGCTGACAAAGAACCAGCCGAACGGCACGGGCAGCGGACAGCGCTCAACCGGCACGCTGCCGGAAGTCTCGGTGCCGCCGCTCGGGATCTGGCTCAAAACGCTACTCATAATCTGCTCCTGAAAACCATTTGCGCGTCACGTGATCACGGGGGCGCCTGGCTGACTCATGTAATAGGGGCCGATGCTCATGCCGCCGTCGACCGCGATCTCCGCTCCGCATACGTAGGAGGCATCCTCGCTCGCGAGGAAGAGCGTCACGCGCGCCACTTCCTCGGCTTGGCCGATGCGCCCGAGTGGCACACCCTTGTAGAACTTCGTCGTCGCCGCCTGCGCCGCCGCGCCCGGCCGCGTGGTCATCGGTGTACTGATGCCGCCGGGATGGATCGAGTTCACGCGCACGCCGCGCGGGCCGAGTTCCATGGCCGCGACCTTGGTGAGCCCGCGTACACCCCATTTGCTGGCCGAGTAGGCGGCGGTCGCGTTCGAGCCCTTCAGGCCGTCGATCGAGGAGATGTTGACGATGGCGCCGCCGCCACGCTCGATGATGCTCGGTGCCACAGTCTTGATCCCGAGGAACGTCCCGACCAGGTTGATGCCCAGCACGCGCTCGAAGTCCTGCTTGCTAATTTCCAGAAGTCCGCGCATCAGCAGGACCCCCGCGTTATTGACGAGGACATCGATGCCACCGAAGCGTGCCACGGCGTCCTGCACCACGCGCCGCCACTGCTCCTCGTCGGCTACATCATGATGGCGAAAAAGCGCAGCGTCCCCGAGTTCCCGGGCCAGCGCCTCGCCTTCGGCATCCAGCACGTCGGTGATGAGGAGGCGCGCCCCCTCGGCGGCAAACAGCCGCGCCGTGGCGGCGCCCATGCCGCGCGCGGCGCCGGTAATTATGACGGTCTTATTTTCCAGTCTCTTCATCGTGCATCCCCGGCCCCGATGCACCGGTAACAACGGTACCGACGGTTCCCAAATTACCACGGTGTCCTTTGGTCCGCGAGTGGGGCGCGGCAGATTCCGCTGCCGCGAGGACCTCAGAAGTGCGAAGACGACGGGGGCCAGTGCGCCCGTGGCGGGCCCGGGGACAAAATCGATACCGATAGTACGTTAATTGACCCTCGCGGCAGCGGCGGGCAGAATGACCTGCCGCGCGCAACCACCCGGCTGCCGCCACGCCAGGAGACTGACCTCATGAATGCCGTCGTTACGGAGCGCCTCGTATCGGCCGACTCTCACGTGCACTTTACCGATGAGTGGGTCAAGGCGCGGTTGCCGTCGCGTTTGCACTCGGTATGGGATGAGGCCGGCAAGAAGCAGGCGGCGTTTGAGGCGACCGAGCTGCGCCGTGGCCAGCGGCAACTGCAGCTTGAAGATTTCGTGGATCCGGAGGCCGCCAAGGACCCGGGCCACTTCGAGCCGCATGCCAAGCTGCTGGCCATGGACCGTGACGGGGTGCAGGCCGAGGTGATCTTTCCGGAGGTGGGGGGTGCCAAGTATTGCACCCCGCACCTCATGGGCAATGACTGGAAAGAGGCGCTGCAGGGCTACAACGACGGCATGGCAGACTTTGCCTCCGTTGATCCGCTGCGCTTACTCACCGCCTACCAGATCCAGCTGTTCGACATCGACTTCGCCGTGAGCGAAGTGCGCCGCCTTGCCACCCGCGGCGCGCGCTGCGTGCAGATCACTCCCTTTCCCACCGAGTTCGGGCTGCCCGACGTCTACGACTCCCGCTACGACCCGCTGTGGTCGGTGCTCTCGGAAACCGGGATCACGATCCTCAATCACCTCGACGTCAAAGCCTCGCTGTGGGATGTCTTTCGCCGCGACCCGACGCCCCAGAAGGGCATCTTCACCGCGATGCCGGCGGTGGCGCTCGCCGAGCCGCTGGCATTCTGGATTCTTACGGGCACGCTCGAGCGTTTTCCGAAGCTCAAGGTGGTGCTGGTCGAACCCGGTCTGGGCTGGCTGCCGTTTTTCTTCGAGGTGGTACTCGATGCGCGCATGCACCAGCACTACGAGTTCCCGAACGTCAAGCTGCTCCCGAGTGAGTACTTCAAGCGCCAGATGGGCGCGACTTTCATGTACGAGCCGAGCGGGCTGGCGGCCGCATACAAGTTCTTCGGTCCCGACTGCCTGTATTGGTCGACCGACTTCCCGCACCCCGCCACCTGCTGGCCCAACTCGCGCAGGGTGGTCGCCGAGCAGTTCGATAAGGCGGGGATCCCCGCGCACGACCGCAAGAAGATCGTGAGCGGCAACGCGCTGCGGCTGTTCGGCCTGCCGCCCTAGGTCCACCATGGCTGGCGCGCTCGAGGGGATTCGGGTACTTGATCTGTCCTGGGGAATCGCAGGCCCGATGAGCGCCATGCTGCTCGCCGATCACGGCGCGCAGGTGACCAAGATCGAACCCCCGGGGGGTGATCCGTTTCGCGCTCAGCTCGGCTATCGCGTCTGGCAGCGCGGCAAGAAAAGCGCCGTGCTCGACCTGAAGGACCCGCAGGACCTCAAGAGCTTTCTCGCGCTGGCCACGCACGCGGATGTACTCGTGGAGAGCTTCTCGCCGGGTGTGACGCAGCGGCTCGGCATCGACTACGCGACCTTGGGTACGCTGAACCCGCGACTGGTGTATTGCTCCATCACGGGCTACGGCCGCGGCAACAGGCACTCCGGGCGCCCCGGCTACGATGCACTGGTGGCCGCACGCGCCGGACTGCAATGGGAGCAGCGCGGCTGGCCCGAAGGCGCCATCAATCACATGGCGGGCGTCGAGGACCCGTTCGCCGAGGTGGAGATTCCCTATGAGTGGCTGCAGGGCGCCCCGCGCCCGGGGCCGCTCTATCCAGCCTCCTCCTGGCCGAGCCTGGGGGCGTTTTTTGCGGCGACCACGGCCGTCAGCGCGGCGCTGCGCGCCCGCGAGATCACCGGACGCGGTCAGTGGGTGGAGACCTCGCTGCTGCAGGGTGCGTTCGCCTGCGCCAGCGGCGTGTGGCAGCGGGCCGAGAAGATCGACGCACCCATGTTCAACAGCTGGATCCTCGGCTCGCGCTCGCCCAAGGGACACTTCGAATGCGCCGACGGGCGCTGGATCCATAACTGGGTTCCCAATCCGCGCTTCCTGCTCACGGCCTCCGCGGGCAAGGAGCTCAATGCCACCCCCGATCTTAAGGCGCGTAACGACCCGGATCGCTTCGGCACGGGACCGGAGGAGCTCCTGGTTATGATGCACTACCAGCCGCAGCTGGCCGAGGCGGTGCACAAATTCCCCGCGCGCGCCTGGGTGGAGGCGGCGGCGGTCGCGGGCATGACGATCCAGGAAGTACGCCCGCCGGAGGAAGCGCTGGCCGATCCGCTCTTCGTCAAGGACGGCTGCGTCACCGAGGTCAACGACCCGGAGCTCGGCGCGATCCGCCAGGTGGGCGTCACCTACCGCCTCGCAGCGAACCCGAGCGCGATTACGCGTCCCGCGGCGCGGGTGGGCGAGCACACCGCGTCCGTCAAGGCCGAGGCCGCGGCACTGGCAGGCAAGCCAGCGCCCGCAGCAAAGAGCGGACGCAAGCTCGCCGCGCCGCTGGACGGGGTGACCGTACTGGATCTGGGGCTGGCGATCGCAGGTCCGTATGGCACGCAGATCCTCTCCGACCTGGGTGCCCAGGTCATCAAGATCAACGCGCTTTACGACACCTATTGGCATTCGAACCACATCGCCTACATGGCCAACCGCGGCAAGCGCAGCATCGCGCTGGATCTGAAGGATCCGCGCGCCATGCAGGTGCTGCGGCAATTGGTCCAGAAGGCGGACGTCGTGCAGCACAACATGCGCTACGACGCTGCCGAACGCCTCAAGATCGATTACGAGAGCCTGAAGGCCATCAACCCGAAGCTCATCTACTGTCACACGCGCGGCTTTGAAAGCGGGCCGCGCGAGGGTTTGCCGGGCAACGATCAGACCGGCGCCTGCCTGGCGGGTGTGCAGTACGAGGACGGTGGCATGGCCGGCGGTGGCAAGCCGCTGTGGTCGTTGACCAGCCTCGGTGACACCGGCAATGGATTTCTCTCCGCCATCGCGATCATCCAGGCGCTCTATCAGCGCGAGCGCACCGGCCAAGGTCAGTTCTGCGACACCTCGATCGTGAATGCCCACCTGCTCAACAGCTCCTACGCCGTCGCACGTCCGGACGGCAGCGGCTTCGAGCGCCCGCGGATCGACGCGCAGCAGCTGGGCTTCGGCGCCACCAATCGCCTCTACGAGACCCGGGACGGGTGGCTGTGCATCGTGCTGGCGACGGCGGAAGACTGGGACCGCTTCTGCATCGCCACGGGGCTGCACGGTCTTGCGGCCGATGCACGCTTTGCGACCGCGGCGCTGCGCTCCCGGAACAATGCCGCGCTGGCACCGATCCTCGAGTCGACGCTGCGCGAGCGTACTGCGGCTGAGTGGTTCGCCTTGCTGGATGCGGCGCAGGTACCGTGCGAGATATCGGATCCGAAGTTCGCCCTGGGGTTGCACGAGGATGCGGAGTTCAAGGCACGCGGCTGGGTGGCCGCGTACGAGCATCCGTTCGTCGGCCGGCTCAATCAGGTCGGGCTGCTGTTCGATCTTTCCGAGACTCCGGGACGCGTACAGGGTCCGCCCTTGATCGTCGGGCAGCACAGCCGTGAAATACTCGCGGAACTCGGCTACTCCGCCGAGCAAATCGAGGCGCTGTGCAAGGACTGCGTGCTCGCCTGGAGCCTGAAGGAGGGCCACCGCAAGGTTCGCAGCCCCTGGCAGCCGCAGGCCCCGGCGCCCGCACCGGCAGAGCAGAAGACGTGAGTGAGCGCGAGGTACCGCCGCCCGGCGCAGCCACCCGGCCCGATCCGGTGTTCACCCCCGACGCGGCGTTCTTCTGGGAGGGCGTGGCGCGCGGCGAACTGCTCGGTCAGCGCTGCGCGGATTGCTCGCGCCTGGTGCACCCGCCACGCCCGATGTGCCCATCCTGCCAGAGCCTCAAGCGTGAGACCGTCAAGCTCAGCGGGCGTGGAACGGTGTACAGCTGGGTCATCCCCCGGCACCCGCCGGCGGTGGGGTTCGCCGAACCACCGATCGTGGCGCTGATCGAACTCGAGGAGGGCATCCGCCTGGTGTCCAATGTGGTTGAGGTGAGTCCTGCGGCTGTGCGCGCCGGACTTGCAGTGGAGGTTTGTTTCGCCCCCACCCGCGGCGGGCGTGCGGTGCCGGTGTTCCGTCCCCGTGAAGGCACTCCAAGTGCCTAAGTACGCCGCCATCGCCGGGATCGGCCAGACGGAATTCTCCAAGAACTCCGGCCGCAGCGAGCTGCAGCTGGCGGCGGAGGCCTCCAAGGCTGCACTCGACGACGCGGGCATCCATCCCGCCGATGTCGACGGCATGATCACCTTCACCCTCGATCCGAGCGATGAGATCGGCTTGAGCCGCTGCCTCGGGGTCAAGGATCTCGCCTACACGACGCGCATCCCCGGCGGCGGAGCCGCTTCGGTGGCGACCCTCTGCCAGGCTATGGCGGCCGTGACCTCCGGCATTGCCGAGGTCGTGCTGATCTGGCGCGCCATGAATGAGCGCTCGGCCTACCGCTTCGGGCAGCCATTGGTGCCGCCGAGCGGCGGCGTGGTCAACGTCGCCGGTAACGGTACCGGCTCGCTGCTGTGGTGCATGCCCTTTGGGGCGCAAACGCCTGCGAGCTGGGAGGCGCTCGCCGCCCAGCACTATATGGAGACCTTCGGCGTCACCAATCGTGACCTTGGCCAGGTGTCGGTCACGCAGCGCAAGCATGCGGCTAGCAACCCGCTGGCTTGGTTTTACGGCAAACCGCTCACGCTCGAAGAGCATCAGCAGTCGCGCTGGATCGTCGAGCCGGTACTGCGGCTGCTCGATTGCTGCCAGGAAAGTGACGGGGGTGTCGCGGTGGTCGTTACCAGCCTTGAGCGCGCCCGTGATCTTAAGCAGCGGCCGGTGCGGATCGTGTCCTCGGCCCAGTCGATCCCCGCCGAGGTCGAGGTGATCTCCAACTACTACCACGCCGACCTCACCATGATGCCCGAAGCGCACGGCGTGGCGCGGCGCCTCTACGCGCGCTCCGGGCTCGCCCCGCAGGACCTGCAGCTGGCGATGCTCTATGACGCATTCACGCCGCAGGTATTGCGGCAGCTGGAGGCCTTCGGTTTCTGCGCGCGCGGGGAGGCGAAGGACTTCGTCAAGGACGGCAATATCGAGCTAGGCGGCAGGCTGCCGGTGAACACCAACGGCGGCCTGATCGGCGAGGCCTACATTCACGGCATGAACAACATCACCGAGGCCGTACGCCAGCTGCGTGGCTCGGCCAGCAACCAGGTCAAGAACCTGACCCACGCGCTCGTGTCCTGTGGCATGGCCGGCGCGATTCTCTCGAACGCGTAAGCGGAGCGCCTATGAGAGTGATCAAACCGGGCCTGCGCCTGAAGAGCGCAGTATGTTCCACCGAGGTGATGGTGATCCGCGCGCCCGCCGGGGAGGCGCAACTCAGCTGCGGAGGCGTGGAGATGCTTGCCATCGGCGAATCGCCGTCGGCGGCGACGCCGCCGGACCCGGCGCACGCACAGGGCTCGCTCATCGGCAAACGTTACGTGGACGCCGAGGAGCGTTTTGAACTGCTGTGCACGAAGGGCGGGGAGGGCTCCCTCAGTCTCAACGGTGCCTCGTTGACAGTGAAGCAGGCCAAGGCGCTGCCCTCTTCGGACTGATCGATGAACCTCGCGCTGCTGCTCGATATGGCGGCGGATGCCTTCGGCGAGCGCCTCGCCGTCAGCTGCGGGGGGCACGGCCTCAGCTACGCGGCGCTGCGCCGCGCGGCGCACGCGGCGGCCCGGCAGCTCGCCGGCGGCCACTTCGCCCATGCCGCCCTGCTGGACACCAACGGACTTGCACCACCCGTAGCGCTCTTTGCCTCCGCCTATGCGGGCGTGCCGTACGTTCCGCTCAATTACCGCCTGACGAGCGCGGAGCTCGAGGGGCTGTTGCGACGCGTGGCGCCTGCCTGGCTGGTGTCGCCGCGTGCCCAGCTCGCACGCCTGGCGCTGCCGGCGAATGTCACTCCTGCGGACCCCACCGCGCTCGTGGCCGCTGCGCCGCTTACCGAAGAGCTCGCGCCCGAGCCGTCGAGTGATCCGGGTGCGATCGCCATCCAGCTCTTCACGAGCGGCACCACGGGCACTCCCAAAGCGGCGGTGCTGCGGCATGAGAACATCATGGCCTACGTTCTCGGCAGCGTGGAGTTCGGCGCCGCAGGGGCGGAGGAGGCGGCGCTCGTGGCCGTGCCTCCCTATCACATCGCCGGGATCTCCGCGGTCCTGAGCTCGACATACTGCGGGCGGCGCATCGTCATGCTGCCGAGCTTCGAGCCCGCCGAGTGGCTGCGCCTCCTGGGGCAGGAAAGAGTCACGCACGCCTTTGTGGTGCCCACCATGCTGGTGCGCATCATGGACTGCCTTGCGCAATTGCCCGGCAGGACAAGCTTTCCGGCGCTGCGGGCCATCGCCTACGGGGGTGGCAGGATGCCACTCGCGGTCATCGAGCGTGCTCTGCGGGTGTTTCCGGGCGTGGACTTCACCAACGCCTACGGACTCACGGAGACCAGCGCCACGGTGTGCCTGTTGAGCCCCGAGGATCACCGTGCGGCAGCGGCGAGCCCTGACCCGCAGGTGCGCCGGCGACTAGGTTCGGTCGGTAAGCCGCTGCCCTCACTGGAAGTGCAGGTCCGCGACGCGGCCGGCACGGTCCTCAGCCAGCAGCAGTCGGGCATGGTGTTTGTGCGCGGCGCACAGGTCGCCGGCGAGTACCGCGGCGTCGGCAGCCTGCTCGATGCCGCGGGCTGGTTCGCGACTCAGGACCGCGGCTGGGTCGACGCGGAGGGCTATCTCTTCCTCGAGGGACGCGCGGACGATCTCATCGTGCGCGGCGGGGAGAACATCTCCCCGGGCGAGATCGAAGAGGTGTTGCTGGCGCACCCGGCCGTCGCCGATGCCGTGGTGGTCGCCGTGCCGAGCGACCAATGGGGTGAAGCGGTCGGCGCCGTGGTCGTGGTGCGAAGTGGCACCACGACATCCGCGGAGGCCCTGCAGGAGTGGGTGCGCGCGCGCCTGCGCTCCTCGCGGGTGCCGGAGCGAGTGCTGTTCCGCAGCGAGTTACCCTACAACGAAATGGGCAAGATTCCACGCCGCTTGGTGCGCGAGGAGCTGCTCAGTCAGGATTAGAATGAGCGTGCGATGAGCTCTTTCATGATCTCGTTCGCGCCGCCGTAGATGCGCGTCACGCGGGCATCAGCGTACATGCGCGCCACCAGATATTCGCTCATGTAGCCGTAGCCGCCATGTAACTGCACACACTCATCGAGCACGCGGTGCTGCATGTCCGTGGCCCACCACTTCGCCATCGATGCGGTCACATCGTCGAGTCTACCGTCGAGGACCTCCAGGATGCAGCGGTCGATGAAGGCGCGCGCGACGCGGGTGATCGTCGCCGCCTCGGCGAGCTTGAAGCGCGTGTTCTGGAACTCCAGCAGACTCTTGCCGAAGGCCATGCGCCCCTTTACGTAACCAACGGTCGCCTCAACGGCGCCCTCCATCGCCGCCACCGCCTGCACGGCCACGATCAGGCGCTCGTAGGGCAGGTCGCCCATCAGCTGCGCGAAGCCACGACCAGCCTCGCCGCCGAGCAAGCAGTCCGCGGGCACGCGCACGCCATCGAAGAACAGCTCGCTGGTGTCCTGTGCGTGCTGGCCGATTTTGTCGAGGAACGGCCCAACCCGGTAGCCTGCGAGATCCTTGGTCTCGACGATGAGCAGCGAGGTGCCCTTGGCGCCGAGCGTGACGTCGGTCTTCACGACCAGTAGCAGCAGACCGGCCAGATAGCCGTTGGTGATGAAGATCTTCGAGCCATTGATGATGTATTCGTCGCCGGAGCGCTCGGCACGTGTGCGGATGCCCTGCAGGTCCGAGCCCGCACCCGGTTCGGTCATGGCGATGGCGCCGACCAGTTCACCGCTCGCCAGCCGCGGCAGGTAGCGGCGCTTCTGCGCTTCGGTGCCATGGTTGAGTACGTAATGGGCGGCAATGCTATGCACGCCCTGGCCGAAGCCGGAGATTCCCCGGCGACAGAGTTCCTCGTAGAGCACGACCTCGTGCCGGAAATCACCTCCGGCGCCGCCGTATTCGGCCGGGACGTCCGCGCACAGCAGGCCGAGCGCGCCTGCCCGGCGCCAGATCTCATGCCCCACGTTGTGCTGCTGCCGCCAGCGCGCGTCCTGCGGCAGCATCTCGCTCTCGACGAAACGCGCCACCGTCTGCCGATACATCGCCAGATCGTCATTCATCCAGGGAGAGACAAAGTCAGTCATTGTCCGTGCTCCGCGCGTCTCGCGCGCCTGCCGGGTGCACCTTGCCTCGATGACCCATCTGCAGTCCAGCTGCCGCCCCAGGGTTTGCTATCCGCCATGACGGTGCGCCTAGGAGACGCGGCCAAGCAGCTCGCCGCTGATGATGAGCTTGCGCACTTCGGTCGTGCCTGCACCGATCTCCAGCAGTTTCGTGGCGCGGAACAGGCGGTTGACTTCCGATTCCCAGATATAGCCGTTGCCACCGTGGATCTGCACGGCCTCTGCGAGCACGCGGCTCATAGACTCGGAGGCATACATCACCGAGGCGGCGGTCAAGGCGTGGATGTGGCCGCGGCCGCCGCCGCCGACGTCAAGATCATTGGCGGCCGCCAGCGCGCGGTAGGTGAAGGTGCGCATGGTCTCAACCGCCACGTACATCTCGGCAAGCTTGGCCTGGATCATCTGGAACTCGGCAATCTTGCGGCCAAACTGCTCGCGCGACTGCGCGTACTCGCGCGCCAGCTCCAGCGCCCGCTCGGCGATGCCAAGGCACAGCGGCGCGATCATTGCGCGCTCCAGGTCCAGGCCGCTCATGACCACCGCCACACCGCCGTTCTCGGTGCCGAGGAGATTGGCCGCGGGCACGCGACAGTCGGCGAACACCAGTTCCGCCGTCTGGCTGCCGCGGAAGCCCATCTTGGTGAGCTTTTGCGCCACACGGAATCCCTCAAACCCCTTCTCGACGATGAAGGCGGAAATGCCCTGCGGACCGCGCTCGGGTGCCGTCTTTGCGTAAACCAGAAGCACGTCGGCGACCGGTCCATTGGTAATGTAGAGCTTCGAGCCGTTCAGCAGGTAGTGCTCGCCGTGTCGCCGCGCGGTCGTGCGCATCGATCCGAGGGCGTCCGAGCCTGCTCCGGGCTCGGTCAAACCCAGGGCGCCGACGAGCTTGCCGGCACACAGCCCCGGCAGATAACGGCGGCGCAGCTCTTCGCCGGCGTTGCGATAGATGTTGTTGACGCACAGATTGTCATGCGCGACCCAGGACAGCCCGAGCGCGTGGTTCCAGCGGGAGAAGCCCTGCAGCACCAGACCGCTCGTGAACAGATCCGCACCTGCGCCGCCGTACTGCTCGGGCACCGTGACGCCCAGGTAGCCGTCGCTTCCCAGTTTGGCAAAGGCGGCCGCGGGCCACCATTCCTCCGCATCCATGCGCGCTGCCAGCGGATACAGTTCGCGCCGGCCGTACTCACTGGCGGCCTCGAGGGTTGCCGCCTGCTCGGCGCCCAGATCGAACGAGGGTAGCGAGGGGCTGGAGGGCGCCGGCGGCGCTGTGCGGTCGGGCATACGACGATCCCCAGGAGGGCGGCAGCTGCAGACTAATGAGTAATGCTCAGCATGTCCACACAGCCTGCAAACAATTGACTTCAGAACCTAAGTGAGGTGCACTCATTAGATGGCAGAGAGGCACTTGCGTATCGGCTGTGGCTGCGGGTTCTGGGGCGACAGCGCGGCCGGTCCGGCACAGCTGGTAGCGCGCGGCGACATCGACTTCTTGGTGCTCGATTATCTGTCCGAAATTACCCTGTCGCTGCTGGCGACCGCACGGCGCAAGCGGCCCGAGCTGGGCTACACGCCTGACTTCATCGGGCAGGTGATGCGCCCGCTCGCGGCCGAGATTGCGGCCCGCAAGATCAAGGTGATTGCGAACGCGGGCGGTGTCAATCCTCGCGCCTGCGCTGCGGCTCTGGCAGCCGTACTGCGTGAGCTTGGTGTGCGGCTCTCGATCGCCGTCGTGGTGGGCGATGACGTCAGCGCCGAGCTTGCCGCGTTGCGCGACGCGGGGGTGCCTGACATCGAGAGTGGACGAGCCCTGCCGCTGCAGACGATCAGCGCCAACGCGTACCTTGGCGCTTTTCCGATCGCCGCGGCGCTGGCGCGCGGCGCTGACGTCGTCATCACCGGCCGCTGCGCAGACAGCGCGCTGACGCTCGCGCCCCTGATTCACGCCTTCGGCTGGCGCGCCGCGGATTTCGATGAGCTCGCCATGGGGAGCCTGGCAGGACACATCATCGAGTGTGGGCCGCAGGCCACCGGCGGCATAACCACCGACTGGCGCGCCGTCGCGGCAGATTGGGACGACATGGGGTACCCGATCGTCGAGTGCTCGCCCGACGGGAGCTTCCTCGTGACCAAGGCGGCCGGTACCGGCGGACTGGTGACCGCGGCCACGGTGGCGGAGCAGATCACCTACGAGGTGCACGACCCGGGCCGCTACGTGCTGCCCGATGTGGTCTGTGACCTGACCTCCGTCGCGCTTACGGACCTTGGTGAAGATCGCGTGAGAGTGACCGGCGCCCGCGGGCTGCCGGCCACCCCGTCATACAAGGTGAGTCTCACTTACTCTGACGGCTATCGCTGCACGGCGACCCTCATGATCGTCGGAGCCGATGCCGCGGAGAAGGCCCGGCATGTGGCGGCTGCGGTCCTCAAACGCACCCGTCGACTGTTCGCCGACAGCGGCCTCTCGGACTATCGGGCCGTCTCGGTCGAGGTGCTCGGCGCGGAGGCGATGTATGGCCCGCACGCGCGCGCTCAGGCGACCCGCGAGGTGATCCTGAAAATCGCGGTGGCGCATGCGCAGGAGCGCGCGCTCGAGCTGTTTGCACGGGAAATCTATCCGTCGGCCACCTCGATGGCGCAGGGGATCACGGGATTCGCCGGCGGCAGGCCGGCGGTGCAGCCGGTGGTGCGTTTGGCGTCGTGCCTCATCCCCAAGGAACGTGTGCACGCCCAAGTCGAACTTCAGGACGGCCCTGGCCAGGCGGTGCCGCTGGGCCCGGCGCCACCCGCGCTCGCCACCGCGGAGCCGGGACTGGCGCCAGCCGCGGCGGCGGGACCCGGGCCCCGGGCGACAGCCGTCATCGCTCCGCAAGCCTGCGACCCCGGCACTGCCTGCGAGGAGGTGCCGCTGCTGCGGCTCGCCTATGGACGCAGCGGGGACAAAGGGGATACCGCCAACATTGGCGTGCTCGCGCGGCGACCGGAGTTCATACCGCTGCTCGCTCAGCAACTTGCGCCCGAGGTCGTGCGCGCCTACCTGGCTCACCTGGTCGAAGGCGAAGTCGAACGCTATGACTGGCCCGGCCTGGGAGGCTGGAACTTTGTACTGCGCCGCGCGCTCGCCGGCGGTGGCGTCGCCTCGCTGCGCTATGACCCGCAGGGCAAGAGTTACGCGCAGATTCTCATGGACCTCCCGGTGCGGGTACCGCGGGCGTGGCTTGCAGCAGGCGGGCTTCTGGGTGGTGCGCGATGAGCGCCCGCGCCAGTCGCGCGCGACGCCGCGAACGCCTGCCGCGCGCCGAGCGGGTCGCAGAGATCATGCGTGTCGCACGCGAGGTCTTCTGCGAGAAAGGCTACGCGCAGGCTTCGACCGCGCAGATTGCCGCACAGGTTGGCGTGGTCGAGGGCACCCTGTATCGCTACTTCCCCTCCAAGCGTCAGCTGCTCGTCGGGGTGATCGAAGCATTCTACGAGAGCATCTTTGCTGACTACGAGCAGCAGTTGCAGGGCGTGCGTGGCACGTGGAACCGCCTGCGCTTTCTGATCTGGAAGCACCTCAGTGTCCTGCACGGCGACCCGGCCATGTGTCGGTTGATCATCCATGAGCTGCGGCCGTCGCCGCAGTACCGGCAGTCGAGCGTCTACAAGCTGAACCAGCTCTACACGCAGCGTACGCTGGCGATCGTCAAGGAAGGCATCGCCCGCGGGGAGTTTGAGGCGCAGGTGCCGCTAAGGATCGTGCGCGACATGATCTTCGGCTGCGCCGAGCATCACAGCTGGGCCTATCTGCGTGGCGAGGGCCGGTTCTCCCCGGATGATGCCGCCGATGCCATCACGAACCTCATCTATAGGGGCCTCGCGCGCGCTGGCGCGGACAAGGCGGCAACCGTCGCGGGCTCGGTGCAGAGGCTCGAGCGGGCGGTACAACGCCTCGAAGGCCTGCGCACGCCGGGTCGACAGCGCAGGGGCGCCGCCAAGTGCTGAGGCGCGTGCTCGTTGCGAACCGCGGCGAGATCGCCTGCCGCATCCTGCGCACGCTGCGCGCCCAGGGCATCGCCGGCGTCGCCGTGTATCACCACGAGGACCGTGCCGCGCCGCACGTGCGGCTGGCGGACGCGGCTGTCCCATTGGACGCGGAGGTTCCCACCGCCGCGTATCTGGATCAGGCGCAGATCATCCAAGCGGCACGGCACGCCGGCGCCGACGCGATCCATCCGGGCTACGGGTTTCTGTCCGAGAACGCCGCGTTCGCCGAGCGCGTCGCCGACGCGGGCCTCATCTTTGTCGGACCGGACGCAGGGACCATCAGGCTCATGGGCGACAAGATCCGCGCACGCGAGTTTGCCGCGGAACAGGGCGTGCCGGTGGCTCCGGGCATTCTCGAAGCGCAGCCTGGCCAGCTCGCGGCATGGGCTGCCGGGGTGGGCTTTCCGCTGCTCATCAAGGCGGCGGCGGGCGGTGGCGGCAAGGGTATGCGCATCGTACGCAACGCGGCGGAGCTCGCCGAGAGCCTGCGCGTCGCCGCCGCGGAGGCTGAGCGGTATTTCGGCGACGGACGCGTCTACGCCGAGCGCTATATCGAGCAGCCCCGACACATCGAAGTCCAGGTGCTCGGCGACGGGCAGGGCAATGTTGTGCACCTGTTCGAGCGTGAGTGCTCCTTGCAGAGACGCTATCAGAAGATTGTCGAGGAGTCGCCGGCGCCGAATCTTTCCCCGACGCTGCGTGCCACGATCTGCGGCGCCGCAGTTCGCTTGGCGCAGGCGGCGCGTTATCGCAACGCCGGTACGGTGGAGTTCGTGCTGGCACCGGACGGGCAGTTCTACTTCCTGGAAATGAACACCCGACTGCAGGTAGAGCACCCGGTCACTGAATATGTGCTCAACGTCGATCTGGTGGCCGAACAGCTGCGCATCGCAGCTGGCGCCGGATTGTCGTTCTCACAGACCGACCTTGCGCCACGCGGGCACGCCATTGAGTGCCGCATCTGTGCCGAGGAACCGGAGCACGATTTTCGTCCGGCGACGGGCCGGATCGGCTTGCTGCGCGTGCCACAGGCCCCCAATCTGCGCTTCGACGGCGGCATCAGTCCGGGGCAGGCGATCACGCCGGCCTTCGATTCCATGCTCGCCAAGCTTGTGGCTTTTGGTGCCACCCGCGCCGCGGCGGCAAGCACCCTGCAACAAGGGCTGCACGAGCTGGTGTTGCTCGGCGTGCCGACCAATATCGACTACCTGGCGCGCGTGCTCAGGCACCCGCAGTTTCTCGCCGGTCAGCTGCACACCGCATTTCTCGTTCAGTACGCGCAGGACCTGTTGCCGCCGGAGGCGCCGGAGCAGGCGGCCGCCGCCACGCTGGCGGCGCTGCTGGCCGACGCGGATTTTCGACACGCGGCTTTCGACGTGCCCGAGCCGCACGCCACCATCGGCGATTGGCGTAACTGAAGCGCGCGCATGGCATACCGGCTACAAGTCGACGGTCGTGAGCTCGAGGCGCAGATAGTCGCGCGCCGTCCCGAGCTGGGCGTGCGTATCGGCACGGTGCGGCATCGGATCGGCGCGCTGCACGACGCCGCGGGTGAATTCGCACTCAGCGTGGACGGCGTCGCCTACCGCGGCTGGCGCTGCAGGGTCGGGGATGAGGTACACGTACGCCTTCAGGGCCGCACCTATGTCGTGCGCTTGATGGGGCATGAAGCGAGAACCCCCGGTGCCGAGGCGCTGGACGAGATCCGCGCCAGCATGCCTGGAGTAGTGGTTGCCGTGCAGTGCGAGTCGGGTCAGGCAGTGAAGGCCGGAGACAACCTGCTGACGCTCGAGAGCATGAAGTTGCAGACGTCGATTGTCGCGTTGCGGGATGCGACCGTACGGGAGGTGCACGTGACGCCCGCGGCGGTTTTTGAACGCGGCGCATTGCTGGTCTCATTGGTGCCCGAGGAGTCGCGCGAGTCATGAGAGCCCTGCAGTCGTCGGTGCGTACGAGTTCACCGGAGTTCCGCCGGCGTTATGCGCACAACAAGGCATTGGCGCAGCAGCTTAGGACGAGGCAGGAAGCGGCACGCCATGAGCGGGCACCACGCGACCTTGAGCGTCTGGCATCGCAGAGGAAGCTGCTGCCGCGCCAGCGGCTGGAGAGGCTGCTGGATCCGGGTACGCCGTTTCTGGAGCTTTCGACACTCGCAGCAAACATGAGCTACGGCGGCGAGTCGCCGGGGGCAAGTTGCATCACGGGAATTGGCATCGTCTGCGGACGTGAGGTGATGGTTCATGCCGACGACCCGACGGTAAAAGGCGGTGCATGGTATCCGCTTACGATCAAGAAGATCGTCCGTGCGCTCGACGTCGCGATCGAAAACCGGCTGCCGGTAGTACACCTGTGTGATTCGGCGGGCGGGCAGTTGCAGTTGCAGTCGCAGCTGTTTCCGGATCGTTACATGGCCGGGAGGATATTCCGCAACCAGTCGCTGCTCAGCAAGATGGGGGTCAGGCAGCTGGCGATCGTATTCGGGCATTGCACCGCAGGGGGCGCCTACGTTCCGGCGCTGAGCGATTACAACGTGATCGTCCGCGGTACCGGCGCGGTGTTCCTGGGAGGACCGCCGCTCGTGAAGGCGGCGACCGGAGAGATCGTGTCGGTGGATGAGCTGGGTGGCTGCGACCTGCACACGCGCATCAGCGGCACCTGCGACTATCCGGCAGCCGACGAGGATGAAGCTCTCGCGATAGGGCGGGACATCGTTGCACAGTGGGAGCGGCAGCCGAAGTGGCGCACGCCCGAGCAGTCCTCCGAGGCGCCGCTGCTTGATCCGGACGATCTCTACGGCATCATCCCGGACGACATCAAACAGACGTTTGACATGCGGGAGGTGATTGGCCGGATTGCCGATGGCAGTCGCTTCCACGAGTACAAGCCGGCCTACGGCACTACCCTGGTTTGCGGGTTCGCCCATCTTTGGGGTTATCGCATCGGGCTGCTTGCCAACAACGGCATCCTGTTCAATGACAGCGCCATCAAGGGGGCGCACTTCATCGAACTGTGCAATCAGAACAATGCCCCGCTGCTGTTCCTGCAGAACATCACCGGTTACATGATCGGGCGCGAGTACGAGGCCGCCGGTATCACCAAGGACGGGGCCAAGATGATCATGGCGCAGAGCTGCAGCCACGTCCCCAAACTGACCGTGATGTGCCACGGCTCCTTTGGAGCGGGCAACTACGGCATGTGCGGACGCGCCTTTGATGGACGCCTGCTGTTCAGTTGGCCCAATCACCAGATCGCCGTGATGGGAGGCGAGCAGGCGGCTGCCACTCTGGTAGAGGTCAAGGTGCGTCAGTTACAGCGCACCGGCGCGGATGCAGATCCTGCCGCCCTCAGGCAACTGCGCGAGGCGACTCTGAAGGCCTATGAGGAGCAGACCTCCGCCTATTACTCCACCTCGGAGCTCTGGGACGATGGCATTCTTGATCCGGTGGATACCCGCAACGCCTTGGGCATAGCACTGTCGGCGGCGCTCAACGCGCCGCCGGGTGTGCCCGGAAACGGCGTGTTCCGCTTCTGACGCCGCCTACTTTCCCTGCCAGATCGGTGGCCGCTTCTCGGCAAACGCCCGCGGGCCTTCCTGCGCGTCCGCACTCCGATATACCGGCTCGAACAGCCGGTCACCGGCCCGCAATGCCTCGGTCCGTCCGCTTTCGGTGGAGGCATAGACCAGCGCCCGGCAGGCCCTCACGGTGAGCGGCGCATTGGCGGCGATGCGCCGCGCCAGCTCGAGGCTGCGTGGCAGCAGCTGTTCGTGCGGCACGACATGATTGACGTAGCCGAGTTCCCAGAGCCGCGCAGCGCCCATGGGTTCCCCGGTGAGCAGCAGTTCCAACATGATTCTCTGTGGCAGCATGTGGATGAGCGGAGCGGCCCACGGCGTCCCGCGCCCCACGCGGGCCTCGGTAATGGCGAAGCTGGCGTGCTCGGCGGCGACACACAGGTCACACATCTGCGCGAACAACCAGCCACCGGCCACCGCCATGCCGTTCACCGCCGCTATGGTCGGCTTGCTGACGTGGATGGCGTCGCCCAGGGTAGGAATGAAGCCGCGCGGGGGCACCGCAAGGCCCATGGCGCTGGCCTCCTTCAGATCCATCCCGGCGCAGAAGGCCCGGTCCCCTGCGCCGGTGAGTATCGCCACCTTGGCCGATTCATCCTCCTCGAAGCGCTTCCAGGCGGCGAACAGACCCGCCCGCACCTCGGCATTGATCGCGTTGCGGCTCTCGGGTCTGTTGATCGTGATGAGTGCCACAGGGCCCCGCAGCTCGAACAGGATCGCGTCACTCATCGTAAGGATCTCCAGGGTTGACAGATGCGATCGACCACCGCTAGCGTACCAAAACGGTACCGGCGGTACCGCGCGCACGATTTATGACGACCGACCTTGGGGGCCTGCGGCAATGCCGGACCGATGTATCGCAGGCGGCGAGAACCTTTCTGAACACGCCATCCAGGCTTGACGCAAACGGGCTCCTCGAAGCGGCGCTGGCGGAGGGCCTGTGCGCCCCGTCGTCGGCGTTGAGCGGCTGCGCCTGTCTGCTCGTGGACCTAGGTCCTGATACCTCGCTGCGCCCGTTCGAGCGGCAAGCCCTGGTGCGCTGGCTGGAACGCCAGGCGTGCCCGGTGCTGGGCATCGGGGCCGACGACCTGGGCCATCCACTGGCCTGTGCTTGCGACGCGGTCGTGGGCAGGGTTGAGGATGCGGACGAGCTCATTGCGAACATCCAGGCGGCACCCCTGGCCGCGCTCGTCCTGGTCCAGCTGCTGCGAGCCACTGAAGGATTGGACGTCTCGCGGGCACTCATTTTCGAGTCCCTGGCGTACGCCACGCTGCAGGCGGGTGCCGAATTCCGCGGCTGGCTCGCGCAAGCTCCCCCAAGCCCGACGGGCGCGGCCACGGCATGCGGCGCTCCGCTGTTGCTTGAGCGAGAAGGTTCGCACCTGCGGCTGCGCCTGAATCGGCCGGCAAAGCGCAATGCGCTCTCGGTGGAGATGCGCGACGCCCTGGTGGAGGCGCTCGAGCTGGTCGCCGCGGATTCATCCATAGTAGCGGTCACCATAAGCGGCGAAGGCAGGTGCTTCAGCGCCGGTGGCGATCTGACGGAGTTCGGCAGCGCTCCTGATCCGGCCGTGGCGCACGCGGTGCGCGCGACGCGCTCGGTGCCGGGCATGCTGGCACGCTGCGCCGCGCGTCTCACGTTTCGCGTGCACGGAGCCGCGGTCGGCGCGGGAGTCGAGATGGCTGCATTCGGGGCACGCGTGGAGGCGACCGCGGACGCATTCTTCCAGCTGCCGGAGATCCGCTACGGTCTGATACCCGGTTGCGGAGGCTGTGTCAGTATCCCGCGCCGCATTGGGCGCCTGCGCACGGGGTACCTGGCACTGTCAGCGCGCCGGCTCGATGCGCGCACGGCCCAGGCCTGGGGACTGGTCGATGCGCTGACAGAGTCCAAGGCACAAACAATAGTGGTGCCGGCATGAGTTGCGGCTTCACCAGATTCAGCACAGGAGAATTGCTATGACGAGGTCCGCAGTCGTGACGGGTGCAGCCATGGGCATGGGGATGCTCATGGCGCGTAAGCTGGCGCAGCGCGGCTGGCGGGTGTTCGCCGGGGTGATGCCAGGCATCGACACCAGCGAGTTGACGCAGGGTGTCACGCTCACGGTGATCGAGCAGAACGTAACTGATGAAGCGATGGTGCAGGCCGGGGCCCGCCGGGTGGCCGAGGCGCTCGGCGGCGCGGGCCTTGACCTACTGATCAACAACGCGGGAATTGCCGACATCTCCACCGGACCAATCGAAGGAGTCAACATCGAGGAAGGAAAGAGACTTTTCGATGTAAATGCCTTCGGCCAGGTGCGCGTGATCAAGGCGTTCCTGCCGTTGCTGCATCAGAGCCGGCAGTCGCCGCGCATTCTTAACTTCGCCTCCGGCGCGGTGCGGGTGCCGATGCCCTGTTCGGGCATGTACAACATGTCTAAGTACGCCGTGGAAGGACTCACGAACACCCTGCGCTACGAGCTGGCCAAGTTCGGCATCCAGGCGACCTCGATCGAGCCGGGGGCGGTCAAGACGCACATGACCGCCGATCCGATCAATTCCACGGCGCGAATCTGGGAGCGCTCGAGTCCGGAGATCCGGCAGCGCTACGAGGCGAAGCTGCGGCCGATCACGGATTCCCTGGGGAAGATGCTGCTGACTGCCAACGAGCCGGACTACGTCACTGACGAGGTCCTGAAGCTTGTTGACGTGCCGAAGCTCAAGCCGCGCTACATGGTGGGCAAGGAAGTGCGGATGTTGCCGATGATGCAGGCGTTGCTTTCCGAAACCGCCTTCGAACGGCTGGTCGCGAAACAGTTCAATATCTGATTGGTCTGCGCCGGGGGCGCACGAGGAGAAGCAGAGTTGCAGGACGTAAAGGCACGGTTTGCGGCGCTCCGTGAAGGCAGCCGCACCCTGGCGACGGCGAGCGGCTCGCAGCGCGCCGAAAGACTCAGATCGATGCTGGCGGCGGTGCTGGCGAACAAGCAGCGCTTCTACGACGCCGCGCACACGGAGATGAAGGCATGTGATCTCGACGTCGCGGCGCAGCTGGTGATGGTGAAGAGTGAGGTCGACTTCGTGGCCAAACGCGTGGGGCGCTGGATGAAGCCGCGGCGCGTGCGCAATTCGGCGGCCACCCTCGGCAAGAAATGCTACATCCTCTGTGAGCCCAAGGGCGTCGTGCTCAACCTGTCCACCTGGAACGCTCCCATAGCGATTGCACTCGTACCCGCGGTGGCAGCGATCGCCGCCGGGAACGCCTTCGCCCTGAAACCCTCAGAGCTGGCGCCGTACAGCGCCACGGTGCTGCGCGAGGTGCTGGAAGGGGCGATGCCACACGACGAGTTCGCGGTGTTTGAGGGTGGTCCGGACGTTGCTCAGGAACTGCTCGGCCTGCCGTTCAACCACATCTACTATACCGGCGGTCAGCGGGTGGGGCGCCTAGTGATGAAGGCCGCGGCCGACAACTTCGCCGCGGTCACGCTGGAGATGGGCGGCAAGAATCCGGCTATCGTCGATGCCTCCGCCGCGATCGACAACGCCGCCAGGAAGATCGCCTGGGGTCGCGTTGCCAACGCCGGTCAGGTCTGCGTAGCACCCGACTACGTGCTGGCGCACGAATCAGTGTTCGACGCGTTCGTGCATTCGCTGGTCAAGGCAATGTCGGACATGTACAACGCCACCGGTGCAGGCTTCGAGCACTCGCCCGAGCTCATGCGGATCATCAACGACCAGCATTTCACGCGCGTCACGCGGCTGCTGCAGGACGCTCGTGACAAGGGTGCGAAACTCGCCTGCGGTGGTCAGACTCGCCCCGAGGATCGCTTCGTGGCCCCCACGGTACTTACCAACGTGAGCGAAGATATGCTCATCATGCAGGAGGAAATCTTCGCGCCGCTTCTGCCCGTCATTCCCTTCCGCGACCGGCGTGACGCCCTTGCGGTCATTGAGCGGCGCACCAAGCCGCTTGCGCTTTACATCTATGCGAAGCAGCGCGCTGCGATTGACTACTTCCTTGCGCACACGAGCGCCGGCAGCACGGTCGTGAACCACAACCTCATTCAGTCCGGCACCAATCCGCGCCTGCCGTTCGGTGGCGTCAATCACTCCGGCATAGGTCGCATCGGCGGCGAGACCGGGTTCATGGAATTCTCGAATGCGCGCTCGGTGGTCGAGCAACCGCTCGGCCTGCTCGACCTGACTTTCAACCTGCCGCCGTACTCGAAGACCTATCGCAAACTCATCGAGAAGGCGATAAAGGCGTAGTGCGCGGGCGCCGCGGCCGCTTCAGTGGCGGCGTGCCTTGACGCGCACCTTGAATTTCATGCTGGGTCCCGGGGTTGGCAGTACCTTCGTCTGCAGTTCGTACTCCGGATACTCGAGTTCGAGATCCAGCAGATAGAACAGCCGCGCCATGCTCACTGACATCTGCACTTCCGCGAGCGTCTTGCCGAGGCAGGTGTGGGTGCCGCGCCCGTAGGGGGAGTACACCCCCGGCTTCAGATGCTCAGCACGCGGCTTGGCGTACCGGTCGATGTCGAACTTCTCGGGATGCGGGTAATACTCTTCCATGTAGTGCGGTACCGCGGTTGCGACGTAGAGCAGCTCGCCCTCGCGGATGCGGTGACCGAGAAACGCAAAATCGCGTGTGGCGGTGCGCATCTGCGCCACCGCAATCGGATACATGCGCATCGCTTCCATGATGGCGCCGTCGATCGCGGGCACGCGCCGCAGGTCGGCCTCATCGATGCTGCCCTGCGCGAATAAAGCATCCGCCTCGCGGCGCACGCGCTCGTGCACCTCGGGGTGCTTGAGAACCGCATAGATGAACGCGCCGGTCGTGTTGGCCACGGTGTCGAGACCGGCCACGAACGGTCCGGTAAGGCTGAGAATGAGATCGCTGGCCGGAATGAGGTCCGGGTCGCGCGCGTGCGCCTCCATTACGTCATCGACCAGATTGCGGCGGCTCGGATCGCGCGTATCTTTTCCGGCGTTGTATTCGGCGATCATGCGTCGTCCGAGTTCTGAGACGCGCTCCTTGGCATGCTTGTAGCGCGGGTCCTTCAGCATGAACTTGGGGCGCTGACGCGTCACGAGCACGTTGAGGATGTAAAGGATCGTCGTGCGTATGTCGGCCACATACTCGCGCGGTGAGGTCCCGGTGAGCATCGCACCGAGCTGCTCGGTGACGATGTACTGCATGTTCTGGACAACCGGCACGGTCGTGCCCACCGTCCAGTCGCGTGCGATTACCGAGTCGGTGATCTCGACCAGTTCGTTGTAGCGGCCCTTCACGGACTCCTTCGAGTAGCCGTGGCGCAGAACGGCGCGCAGCTTCTGGTGAGTTTCGCCGTCCTCGGCGGTCAGGGTGCGCTTCGCGCCCCACTCATCGAGCAAGCCCTGCCAGAACTCCTTGGAGCGCAGCGAATCGCGACCCTCGCGCGTACCCATGAAGTTTGCGGCCTCGGCGCCGGCGAGTACGGTGTAGACGTTGTTCATTACCTTGAGGCGGTATACGGGCCCGTACTTGCGGTAGCACTCGTAAAAGAACCGGCCGGGATCCTTGGCCATGGAAAGGGCATTGCCGATGACGGGTATGCCGCTTACCTGCGGGGGTTCCTTGAGAGTTTCGGATGCAGCCGTGGCCATGGGAGCCTCGCAACGCGACGGAGAGCAAACTTCGGATTCCACGATGTTATACGGATTACCATGAATACGGAACCATTGGTACCTATTGGACCGGCAAGTCGGCACTGTGAGATAGTTTCCTCAAGAGCCACCGGGTCTTAGGGACAAAATGAACAGCCAGCTACCGGCCACCGTGATAAGGGCGAAGCGCAAACCGGGCCGCCCGCGCAGCAAGAGATCGGAAGAGGCGATCATCAGGGCAACGACGTCCCTGCTGGCGGACGAACGCTACGCCAACTTCACGGTCAGCAAGGTGGCGGCGCGGGCGCGCGCCAGTAAGTCAACCATCTACCGGCGCTGGCCCACCAAGGAACATCTGGTGATTGAGGCCTTTAACCGCTGGCCAGCGCTCACGCCCCATGACCGGGGCACCCTCATGGCGGACCTGCTGGGCTTGTACCGGCAATTTCTGCGCATCCTGCACCAGCCGCCGTCCAATGCCATCATGCCGACACTCGTGGCCGAGCGCGCCCACAATCCCGCGCTGGCGGCCGTCTTCGACCCGCTGATGCAGCGGCGCCGCGATCCGGTGCGGGTCGTCCTCGAACGCGCCATGGAACGCGGCGAATTGCCGCGGACCACCGACGTAGAGCTGGCGGTCGATGCGATCATGGGCGTAACGGTGCTGCGCATGTACTTCATCCCCGGGGACCTGAGCATTCCGGCGATCCGGGAGTTTCTCACCGTTCTGCTGCGCGGCCTCGGAGCGCGCGGTTACTGATCGTTCGCCGGGTAGTTCGCCTAATCCGCTCCTTGTGGAGGGACGGTTGATCGCAGGAACTCCGGCGGCGCGCCTGGTCGAGGTGGGTGAACTGCTGCCGGGCGAGGGCACTCTGACGGTGGCAGCGGATGTGTTCGTGCCATCCCGGATGCGTTCCCTGCCGGTGGCCTTGTTCTGCCTGCCCGGGGGCGCACTCACCCGCCAGTACTACCATCTTCGGGCCGAAGGCGATTTCAGCTTTGCCGCATACATGGCTTCTCGGGGCTTCATCGTCGTGATGCTCGACCCCCTGGGCGTGGGCGACAGCACCCGGCCGCGGGCCGGATTCGAACTGACGCCGCGCCTGCTGACGCAGGCCAATTCATTGGCCGTGAAAATCTTGCGCGAGGATCTAAGGAGCGGTCGCGTAACCGGGCAGGCTCTGCCGCAGCTGCAAAGCATCGGCGTCGGCCACTCGATGGGAGCCATGCTTACGATCCTGCAGCAGGCCGAATACGGTGGCCACGCGGCGCTGGTGCTCTTGGGATTCAGCGCGCAGGGATTGCCCGCGGCGCTGTCTGCGGAGGAGAGCAGCTACGCCGCGGACCCTGCCGGGGCGCGGACAAATCTGGTGCGCCTGGCGCGGCTGCGTGGCAGCGATCCGTACCCGGAGATTACGCGGTCCCCGCAGAGTAAGGAGCTCTTTACCGGCGCGAACGCTGATCGTCGCGGTGTGGAGGCGTTGCAACATGCGCGCTCATCGTTGCTTCTGAGCGCGGGCTTGTTCTCGATGATCCCCGGGAGCACTGCCCCGGAGTGCGCACAAATCGACACCCCGCTGCTGCTGGCCGTTGGCGACCGGGACATCGCTGGGCCCCCGCACGAAATCCCGGCGAGTTTTCCGGCGAGCCGCGATCTCACGCTGCTCGTGCTCCCGGCAACCGGGCACTGCCACTTTGTGTTTGATTCCCGTCACCGGCTCTTTGAGCGTGTGGCGTCGTGGTGCGAGGCGATTCTGCCGGGGAGCTGAATGGTGCTCGCAGAACTGGACTATGCGACCCGTTACGCCAATCGGTTGCTGCAGGACCTGAGCGACGCGCGGCGGCTCGCGGCGCAGCCGGAGACACATCCTGCGGTGCGTTGGGCGCACAGTGGCAGCATGGCCCTGACGGGCTACCCCGGTGAGGCGGCGCAAATGTGCCCGGTCCCGCTTGCCTCGTACGCTGACGGCATCGTTGCCGCTCTGCGGAATTTTCAGCCGCTGTCACCGCTCACCGCAATTGACGGCGCGCGCCTGCTGGGAGAGCGGGCGGCGCTCGCAGCCTACGAGCGCCGCGGGGATATTGCCGCCGGCGGCAGTTGCCGCCTGCTGCAAGCCGCCGACGGTTGGCTTGCGGTCAACCTGGCGCGCCCCAGCGATTGGGAGATGCTGCCGGCGTGGCTGCAAGCGGGACCGATTTCGCATTGGGCTGCGGTTGCGGCGGCACTCAGATCGCGCCGCATCGGGGAGTGCGTCGAGCGCGGCCGCCTGCTCGGATTGGCGCTGGCACCGCTGGAATCGGCAGAGCCTTCCCCGCGGCCCTGGTGCCGTGAACTTGAGCGCGGCGCGCCCCGGTGCCGGCCGCCCCGCGGGGCACCACTGGTGATCGATCTGTCCTCGCTCTGGGCCGGGCCGCTGTGTGCGCATCTGCTGCAGATGATGGGCGCGCGGGTGGTCAAGGTGGAAGGCAGCGGCCGGCCGGATGGACTGCGGTACGCGGGCGGCGGCTTCTACGATCTGTTGAACGCCGGCAAAGCCAGCGTCGCGCTCGATTTCAATCTGTCGCTCGCGCGTGCGCAGTTGCGCCAGCTGCTGCTGCGCGCGGACATCGTGATCGAGGCGTCCCGGCCGCGCGCGCTGCGGCAACTCGGGATCCTGGCGGAGGAAATTCTGGAGGAAAATCCCGGGTTGACCTGGATCGCAATCTCCGGCCACGGACGCGAGGAGCCGGCGGCAGCGTGGATTGCCTACGGAGACGACGGCGCGGTGGCGGGCGGGCTGTCGCAGGTCATGCGGGATTGCAGCGGGCGGGCCATGTTTTGCGGCGATGCGATCGCCGATCCGCTCACTGGCCTGCATGCGGCGCTGGCGGCCTGGAGCAGCTTTGAGCGGGGCGGCGGGCGCCTGCTGTCACTCGCGCTGCGGGACGTCGTCGCCCACTGTGTTGCCTTCGCGGGGTTGCCTGACCGCGCCGCGAGCCAGGCGCGTGTCGCCGAGTGGAATCGGCACGTGCGCGAGAGCGACGTTGCTGCACCCAGTAGCCGAGCAATCAGCGACAAGGCGCGCACACTGGGCGCGGACACGCTTGAAGTCCTGTCCGGGGCAGGTACGGGCCGATAAGCGGCCGGCTGCGGGGCCGCAAACACCTCAGCGTGTGCTCCGAGCCGCGCGCGTGCCCGCCTGGCGACCGAAGAAGGTCGCATCCGCCAGCGACAGTCCGGAACTGTAGCCTTCGCCCCAGCGTGGCAGGCCGCAGGCGGTGCGTCCGGCGGCAAACAGTCCGGCGATGACGTTGCGCTCCGCATCGAGCACCTCCCCGCTGGGCAGTGTGTCGAGGCCACCCAAGGTGAATGAGGCGTAGAAGCAGTAGTCCAGGCGACAATCGAGTGCCACGAACGGCGGCTCGTCGAGCGGCTTTAGCCACTTGCCGGCCTTGTGGAACAGCGGATCAATGCCCTGCGCCGCGTACTGGTTGTAGAGCCTCACGGTCTGCGACAGCGAGCCTTCCGGCAGGCTCAGTTCACGTTCGATCTCGTCCCAGGTCTCGCCCGCCGCGCCGATTTCGATCTTGGCAAGCTGCTGCATCTCCCCGGTCGCATAAGTTGCGTGATCCTCCAGCAGCCAGATATGTTCCCCGGGCTGGCGCAGGATGTAGTTGGAGACGCGTCCGTGGTAGCAGTCCTCGTTGATGAAGCGCTGCCCCTGGCCGTTGACGAATATTCCCTTCACCAGCGATCCGGGGGGATACCAGGGAATGGTGGCGAAGCCCTCGCTCATATTCACCATGACCCCGCCGACACTGGCCCCGAGCAGGATGCCGGAGCCATCGTCCACGGTTCCCAGAGGGAACTGCGAACGCAGCAACAGCGGCGCGTGTTGCTTCACCATCTCACGGTTCATGACAAAGCCCCCGGCACACAGCACCACCGCGCGCGCCGCGCGCGCAAAGCGCGGCTCGCCATCAGTCCGCAGCACCAACCCGTGCACGTCGCGACCGCCATCGGCGATCAGAGCCGTGGCGCGCGTGTTGAATAGCACCTGCACGCCGGCGGCGGCGACTTGCTGCGCGAGCTTGTCCATGACGTAGCGTCCGCCGCCCATACCGAGAAACTTCGGGCAGTGACCGCGGGGCGCGGGGCGCGCGCGCTGCACAAACGGCCACGCTTCTTCGCTTCCGGACCAGATCAGGCAGTCGTCGGTCGCCGGCTCGATGCAGCGCTCGGCGATGTAGGAGTTCTTGTACTCGATGCCCTGGGCGTTCAGCCATTCAAAATGCCGCAGTGAATGCTCGGCGTACAGGCGCGCCTTGGCGGCATCCGCGTTCGGTCCGCCAACCATCAGCAGATATTGGTAAAGGTCCTCGGTCGCGTCCTCGAAGCCGGCCGCGCGCTGGATGGGCGTTCCGCCGCTGCCGCCCAGGTAGATCTCGCCGCCCGACAGCGCCGAGGTACCACCACTGCCAGCGGCGCTCTCCACGATGAGTACGCGGGCCCCGGAGCGGGCGGCTTCTAACGCCGCGCAGGCGCCGGCAGCACCAAAGCCGAGCACGATCACGTCCGCCTCGTAGTCCCAGCGGGGCACCCGCTCGAGCGCGGCGGGATGACTTAAGGAACAACGAAGTGGTGCGGTCACGGCGGATACTCTGTTTTGGCGATGTAACCGGATAAGGATAAGGTAGATTCCGGAGCGAATGCAGCCTGTAGGATGGACGCGCCCGCGTCCGTCGCGGCATGCAGAGGGGACCGCTATGTCATTACGTCTGGAAGATATCGAACTCATCCGCCGCCTCAAGTACAAGTACTGGCGCTGCCTGGACACCGGTGACATCGCGGGCATGCGCGAGGTCTTCACCGAGGACGTGAAGGTGGACTACATCGGCGGTAGCTATCGCTGGCAGATGGCCGGGCGCGAAAAGATCCTCCAGTCGGTCGCCGGCTCGTTCAATGCCAACGCGGTGGCCTGCCATACCGGGCATCATCCGGAGATTGATGTGCTCACCGAGACGAGCGCGACCGGCATCTGGTACCTGACGGACGTCTTCATCAACCTCGCGGAGAAGGTGCGCACTACGGGCAGTGCCCTGTACCGCGACAAGTACCTGAAGTCCCAGGGTCAGTGGCGCATCGCGGAATCCGTCTATGAGCGGCTCTATGAGGAAGTCGAGTCATTCGAAGAGCCCCCCAAGCTTACCGCGCACTGGCTCGCGCGCGTGAAGCCGCCCGTGGCTGCCGGAGCCAACTCCAGTGGCTGAGCTGGCCGGCAAGCTCGCGCTTGTCACCGGCGCCGGACAGGGCGTGGGCGAGGGCGTGGCGCTGGCGCTCGCCGCCGCGGGCGCCACGGTGGCGGTGGCGGGGCGCACCGAGTCGAAAGTGGTCGCGACCGCCAAGACCATCACCTCCCGCGGTGGCAAGGCGCTGGCCATCGCCTGCGACGTGTTCAAGGCCGAGGACATCACCCGCACGGTCGCGCGTACCGTGGAGTCCCTCGGTGGCATCGATATCCTGGTTAACAATGCCTACGACGGTGCCTTCGGGCCGCTGCTGTCGATGGATGACGAGGCGTTCCTGCGCGGTATTCATTCCGGTCCGCTGGCGTCCTTCCGCTTCATGCGGGCCTGCCATCCGCACTTCGTGGCGCGCGGCGGGGGCAACATCGTGAACCTCGTGACCTCCGCCTCGGTGCGCTGGGATTCCTCCAACTACGGCGCCTACGCGGTGGCCAAGCAGGGAATCCGCGCGCTGACGCGCGCCGCGGCCGGGGAATGGGGCCGCGATAATATCCGGGTCAACAACATCGCACCGCTCGCCGCATCGCCTGCGCTCGCCGCGTGGATCAAACACGACCCCGAAGCCAAGACGTTCTTCGAGACTGTGGCGCTGAAGCGCGTCGGCGACTGCGAGACGGACATCGGCCGCGCAGTCGTGGCGCTCGTGGGACCCGGGATGCACTACGTCACCGGAGCCACGCTGCCGGTCGATGGCGGTCAGGCGTATTTTGGCTGAAGCTAACGGGCCGGCTCGGGCGCGTCGTGCAGCCGGTACTGGCTCGTGGCGATGACGTCAATGCGGTCGAAGTCGATGAATTTCGCGCAGCTTTGCATCATGAGCTCGAGGTGGCGCTGATGTCGGGCCTCGTCGCCGACGGCGTCGTAGAACGCCTGCGAATCCCGCAGCGCCGCGGGCGGAAAGCACTCCTCCACGATGCCGCGAAACGGCGGCGCTGCCGGGGTGAGGGGCATCACGACCACGTTGTGCGTGTAGAGGAAGTTCGCCTGGGTCGCGATCCCGACCGGCGTGTGCTCCTCGAACCAGATCCGGCGCCACTCTTCGTAGCCCAGCCGCGGGGGCACCTGCAGGAAGGTCACCTGGCTGAACCCGTAGGTGCGCTCGTCCGCGTGTGGCGGATGACGCAGGTTGGGGAGGATTGTCGACTCGGTGACTTCGTAGCCGGCGATGCGGGGGAAGGTCGCCGCGAGCAGTGCTTCCAGCGGCGCACGGCGGTAGGCGCTCGTGAGCCAGAAGCTGACGATGCCGTCGGGCACCGGCTTGGTGTTATGCAGGGTAAAATTGACGAGCGCGCCGCTGAGGTCGGCAAAGTCCGCAACATTGAACTGCAGGCGCTCGGCGCCCAGCGCGTAAATCTGCGGTGTGACGTCGCGCAAAAAGCGGCGCCTGAGATCCTCGGCGCTTTCCTGGTCGCGCCAGAAAACGTACAGCAGCTTTTCCATGGGCCCGTAGGAGCTCCCGAGTGGCGTGCCGTCAGTGTAGCGGCAAGCCGCGAGCGGCGGGCGGGCGCCTTCAACCAAGGGATGTCTTGCGCATGACGACACCGAGCTTCGGCCCGATCCGGCAGATCGCCTGGATCGTGCGCGACCTGGAGGAAAGCCTCGCGAACTGGCTGCGCATCAGCGGGGTCGGTCCCTGGACCTGCTTCCGGAATGTCGCGATGACGGGAAGATTCCGCGGTGCGCCGGCCGCGGTGCGCATGCATGTCGCACTGGGCTACCAGGACGGGATGGAGATCGAACTCATCGAGGATCTGGGAGGTGCGGCGAGCCCCTACCGCGGGGCCGACGGGGCGCCCCTCATCGGCATGCATCACGTCGCCTGGTTCAGCGAGGATGTGGGCGCAGACGTGGCGCGCGCACGGCAGCGCGGCATGGCCGTGTGCTTCGAGGCGGCCAACGAGGTGACCCGCGTGGCCTATCTGGAAGACCCGCGCGAGCCTAGACTGTTGTTTGAGTTCATCGAGATGAACGCGCTGATGCGTGCCGGTTTCGAGGCACGGCTGGCGGCGGCGCGCGACTGGCGCGGCGACAATCCGGTGCAGATCATCGATCTGGGCGGCTGACGACGAAGGGGCTGGCAATGAGCGCTTGGGCTAACGTTCGCTACGACTATCGTGGTGCCGCCGTGCTGGTCACCGGCGGGACCTCGGGCATTGGTGCCGGAATTGCTGCGGCCTACCAGGCCGCCGGCGCCGAGGTCACGATCACCGGCACGCGCCCGAGCGTCCGGGACTATGAGGGTGACCTCGGCGCCTATCGTTACCTGCAGCTGAGCCTGACCGACAAGGCGCAGATCGCGAGCGTCGCGGAAGCGCTGCCGCGGCTGGATATCCTCGTGAACAATGCCGGGGCGAATTTCATGCTGCAGAACGAGTACGACCCGGAAGTATTCGAAAGGGGCCTGCAGGTGAACCTGGCCAGCGCCTTTCGCCTGTCCCAGGCCCTCAAGGGGAAACTCGCCGCGAGCAAGCTGCCCGGTGGCGCGGGGGTCATCGGCATTGCCTCACTCACCTCATTCTTCGGCCTGGAGGTAGTGCCGGCCTACGGCGCCGCCAAGGCCGGACTGGTGCAGCTGGTCAAGACGCTGAGCATCACCTGGGCCAAGGACAACATTCGCGTCAACGCGGTGGCGGCCGGCGTCACCGCCAGCCGCATGACGGCCCAGATGCTGAAGGTTCCGCCCATGATGGCGCCGATACTGGCGCGCACGCCGCTCAAACGCGTAGGCCAGCCCGAGGACGTCGCCGGCGCGGTGCTGTTCCTCACCAGTGCTGCGGCGAGCTTCATAACCGGGCAGACAGTGCTGGTGGATGGCGGCTACTCGATCGTGGGCTGACAGCACGCGTGAGCGAGGACATCCGCATCGAGGATCTGGCGCAGCCGCAGCTGGATGAGGCGCAGCGCGCTGCCCTTGCCTGGGGCGAAACCCAGCCGGTGGAGCTGACCGCCGCGGCGGTGCTGGCGGCCGCGCAGGCGCGCACGGGCTTGCAGGATTTCGGGGCGGCCGACTTCCATGAGCGTCTTGAGCTGCTGTGCAGCGAATGGGATGCCGACCGGGTGCTCACCGCGATGCACCGGGCGGTGCTGTTCGGCTATCTGGCGCGCTACGCGTCCAACCGGCTGCTGATACAGGATACGTTGCGTCGTCATCCGCAGATCCTGAGCGAACGCATCGATCGGCCGGTGATCGTCACCGGATTGCCGCGCTCGGGTACCACGCACCTGGTGAACCTGCTCGCCGCCGACGCGCGCTTCCACTCCCTGCCGCTGTGGGAGTCCTACGAGCCGGTGCCGCTGCCCTCGGAGGCGGCGCTGCCGGACGGCACCGACCCGCGCTATGCGCGCTGCGCAGCCGCCTGGGAGGGCATGCGGCGGGTGACGCCGCTCCTGGCCGCGATGCATCCGATGGAGCCGGATCACATTCACGAGGAACTCGAACTGATGGGGCCGGATTTCGCCTCGTACAACTTCGAGTGGCTGAGCATGTCCCCGCGCTGGCGTGATCATTACCTCGGGACCGACCAGACCCCGCACTACGAGTACCTGAAGCAGGTGCTGCAGCTGCTGCAGTGGCAGCGACGGCAAAGCGGCAAGCGCTGGGTGCTCAAGTGCCCGCAGCACCTGGAGCAGCTGCCGGTGCTACTCGGGGTGTTTCCGGATGCCACCGTGGTGTTTACGCACCGCGATCCGGTCGCCGTCATCCAGTCCACCATCACCATGCAGGCCTATACCCAGCGCATGCAGCGCCCGCGGGTGGAAATCACCTGGTTGCGCGACTATTGGGTGGCGCGCATCGAGGGGCTGCTGCGCGCCTGCGTACGCGATCGCGAGCTGGCAAGGCCGGCGCGCAGCGTCGACTGCCCCTTCCACGTGTTCATGCGCGATCCGTGGAAGGTCCTCGAAGAAGTGTATGCCAAGGCAGCGCTGCCGCTGACCGGGGCGGCGCGCGCCTCCCTGGAGCACTATCTCGCCTCGCATCCGCGCGGCAAGGCGGGTCAGGTGTTGTATGACCTGCGGCGTGACTTCGCAGTGGAGCCGCAGCAGCTGCGCGAGCGCTTCAGATTCTATTTTGACCGCTTCGACGTCAGCCCCGAAAATTACTAGCGGCCCGCAGCGCGGCCGTGCAGCTGCGTCAGCCGCCCAGCTGCGCGACACTCTTCAATATGGCACGCACCAGGCGGGCCTGCCGGTCGATGCCGGTCTTGGAGAAGGTCGAGCGCAGATGCGCGCGCGCGGTGTTGAGCGTGATCCCGAGATCGCCGGCTGCTTCCTGCAGGCTGCGACCGTTCGCCAGGCACAGCGCCAGCTGCGCCTCCTTGTGAGTGAGCTCGAAGAGCTTGCGGATCGTCTCGATCGGCGGCGGCGTCTGCGCGCTGTCCTCGACGCTGATGAACACGGCGACCGCCGGACTTACCGTGGGTTCTTCGGCCTCGACCGAGCCGGCCGCCGGACGGATCATGATGCCGTAGTGTCCGGCGCCGGAGGGGCGGCGGGCCCGCAACACTTCCACGATTCCGGGCTTGGCGGCGCGGCCGACTGCGATGGCGCGGCTGACGGCATCGCGCAGCCGCTGCGCGTCCGCCGGGTGCGCCAGTACCAGCGATTCGTTGGAGAGCGAAATGCCGTCCTGGCGGTGCAGGATATCGCGTGCCAGCGCGTTGGTATGAATGACGTGCGCGGAGGCGTCGAGGATCACGGTCGCGAGCGTCAGGTGGTCCATGGCGTCTGCGTAAATGGCGCGCTCCATCTTGGTCACATCCAGCGCCGCATGCGTGCGCATGGCGATGTCAAAGTGCGGCACCAGATATTCGACGAAGCGCTTCTCGCTGGTGGTGAAGTTGCCGGCATGGCGTCCGCGCGTCAGGCGCAGCCGCGCATACAGCCGATCGCCGTCGCGCACGTCCACGCCGAGGTTGTAGATCGCGTCCCAGGGCACAAGATAGTCGGTGTAGAAGCGACTGCGCTCGAGCTGCTCGACCGGCACGAACTCGTGCAGGGTAGTCACCTGCTTCACGGGCAGGTTCACGAACGAGTCCGACAGGAAATAGCTGTGGGCGTACTGCGCCAGCACCTCGTCGCTGCCGCCCCACGAGTACAGCAGCCCGGCCTCCGCGACGTGCGGGGAGCGCAGCAGCAGCGTCGCGGCGCCCTTCATCCGCCGGCCGAGACCCTCGAGAAACTCGCGCCAGCGTTTCGGGTCGAGCGCCCCTTCGTGCATGAGCAAGGCCAGGCGCTCGCGCAGCTCCAGGGCGGCGGTGCCGTCAGTGGCGCCGCCAGCGGCGGCACGGGGTGCGGAACGCGTGGCGGCGGTGCGGCTCATGGGTGGGTGGGCGGTGCGGGCGCGGCAGGTGAGCTATTAATAAAGAGTACTCTATATGAGTGATGCCGACCACGGTGGGTCCGCCGGTACGCTACCGGGTTGAGTGAGCGCGACACAGCGGAAGGAGTTTCATGACACGTCTTGCCGGCAGGATTGCCCTTGTCACCGGAGCGGCGCGCGGGCTGGGCGCGAGCATCGGGCGCAGGCTGCACGCGGAAGGGGCGCAGGTGGTGTTTGCGGATGTGCGCGACGATGAAGGTGGCACGCTCGCGGCTTCCCTTGGCGCGCGGGCGCATTATGTCCATCTGGATGTCTCCAGCGAGAGCAGCTGGCAGCAGGCGCTCGCAACCGTGGGTCAGCTGTGCGGCGGTCCGGTCGGAATCCTGGTGAACAACGCGGGCATCTACCGCACCTGCGCCACGGTCGAGCAGAGCGTAGAGGAGTATCTGCAGATTATCCGCATCAATCAGCTCGGCACCTTCCTCGGCATGCGCAGCTGCTTCGCCCAGATGCGGGACGCGGGCGGCGGCTCCATCGTTAACATCGCCTCCACCGCCGGCATCGAGGGCGTGCCGCTGGCGCTGGCCTACACCGCCAGCAAGCACGCGGTGGTGGGCATGACCAAGGCTGCGGCGCTGGAGTTCGGCCCCGCCAAGATCCGCGTCAACGTCGTGTGTCCCGGCGCCATGTTGACGCCGCTGCTGGCCGAATCGTTCAACGTGCCGATCGACACCCTGGGCGCGGCGCCATTCCCCAATTCGCCGCTGGGTCGCATGGCAGACCCGGCCGAGATCGCCCCGACGGTGGTGTTCCTGGCGAGTGATGAGTCCTCCTACACCACCGGCAGCGAGTTCGTCGTGGATGGCGGCATCACGGCAGGCGTCGTGATCCCGCCGTGAAGCTGCCGCGCAGGCCTGAGGAGCCATGAACGCCAAGACCCGTGTGGCGGCCATCGAGGGCTGGTACACACTCGAGGACCCGCCGCACCTGATCGGTTCGCGCTGCTGCAGCTGCGGCAGCTACTTCTTTCCGCGCCTGGGCAGCTACTGCCGCAATCCGGCCTGCGACGGCACGACGTTCGCGGAGGTCAAGCTCAGCCGCACGGGCCGCATCTGGTCCTATACCAATGCCTGCTATCAGCCGCCGCCGCCGTTCGTCGCGGCCGAACCCTTTGTGCCGTTTGCGATCGCCGCCGTGGAGCTTGCCGCGGAACGCATGATCGTGCTCGGCCAGGTCGTCGCCGGCGTTACGGTGGCGCAGCTGAAGGTCGGCATGCCGGTGGAGCTGGTGCTGGAGAGCCTCTACGCGGAAGGTGATGCCGAGAGGCTCGTGTGGAAGTGGAAGCCGCTGGAGCCGCGCCCATGAGCCGCGAGGTCGCAATCCTTGGCGTGGGCATGCACCCGTGGGGCAAATGGGGCCGCAACTTCGTCGAGTACGGCGTGCACGCGGCGCGCGCCGCACTAAAGGACGCCGCCGTGCCCTGGCCGGACGTGCAGTTCATCTCGGGGGCCGCCACCATGCGGTGCGGCTATCCTGGCTACGTCGCCGGTGCGACCTTTGCGCAGGCACTCGGCTGGCAGGGTGCACAGGTCAACACCTCATATGCCGCCTGCGCCTCGGGCTCGCAGGCGCTCGCCGCGGCGCGCGCACAGATCCTCTCCGGGGCCTGCGAACTGGCCCTCGTGGTCGGCGCGGATACCACCCCGAAGGGCTTCCTCGCCCCGATGGCAGGCTACCGGCCCGAGGACCCGGACTGGGTGCGATTTCACCTGGGAATTACCAACCCCACCTATTTCGCCTTGTACGCGCGACGGCGCATGGAGCTGTACGGCGCCACCGTCGCGGATTTCACCGCGGTGAAGGTGAAGAATGCCGCGCACGGCGCCGCCAATCCCAATGCCCGGTATCGCAAGCGTTTCACCCCCGCAGAGGTCATGGAGTCGGCCATGGTGGCGGACCCGCTGCGCCTGCTACACGTGTGCGCGACCTCCGACGGCGGGGCGGCCGTGGTGCTCGCGAGCCTCGACTACGCGCGCCGCCACAACCTGCGGGCGCCGCGGCTGGCCGCGATCTCCACCGTGACGCCTCGCTTCGCCAGCACCGAAGTGGAGATGCCGGACATCGCGACCGACTCGGCGGCGGTTGCCCCGGGGCACTCATTCCGCGCCTCCATCGCCGCGCACGCCTACGAGGAGGCAGGCATCGGACCCGAAGAGCTGTCGCTGGCCGAAGTCTACGATCTGGCCGCGTCGCTGGAACTGGACTGGTATGAGCACCTGGGGCTTTGTGAGGCTGGCGGTGCGGAGGCGCTGTTGCGCAGTGGCGCGACCGCCGTCGGCGGGCGCCTGCCGGTGAATGCGAGCGGCGGGCTCGCCTGCTTCGGCGAAGCCGTGCCGGCGCAGGCGCTCGCGCAGGTGTGTGAGCTCGTCTGGCAGCTGCGCGGGCAGGCCGCCGAACGCCAGGTCGCGAACGCCCGCGTCGGCATCAGCGCCAACCAGGGCCTCTTCGGCCACGCCTCTGCCGTGATCGTGAAAGTCTAGGCCGTGAGCGCGGCGCGCAGGTCTGCGCCGAGATCCGCGAGCGCGCGCTGGGCCGCGGGCGTGACGTAGGGCATGCTCACGAACCCGTGGATCATGCCCAGGTAGCGCCGACCCGTGACCTCAACGCCGGCCGCGCGCAGGCGATCCGCGTACGCCTCGCCCTCATCGCGCAGCGGATCAAACTCCGCCGTGATCACCGTCGCCGGCGGCAGCCCTGCGACACTCGCGCGCAGCGGCGCCGCGAGCGGGTTGCTCCGGTCCGCCGCCGATGGAAGATAGTGTCCCCAGAACCAGAGCATGCCGCTGCGGGTCAGCATGTAGCCGGTGCCGAGCGATTTGGAGCTGTCGCTGCCGCACTGCGGATCCACACATGGATAGATAAGTCCCTGGTAGCGCAGCGTCGGGCCCTTCCGGTCGCGCGCCAGCAGTGCGGTTGCCGCCGCGAGGTTGCCGCCGGCGCTGTCGCCGGCCACGGCGACCCGGCCCGGGTCGATGCCGAGTTCCTCGGCTCGGGCAACGAGCGCCTCGAGCGCGGCGTAACAGTCCTCGAGCGGTCCCGGGAACGGGGTCTCGGGCGCCAGGCGATACTCGACCGAGGCGACCGCGCAGCCGGAATAGTTCGCCAGCAGTTTGCAAAGATCGTCGTACATGCCGACGTTGCAGATGACAAAGCCACCGCCGTGGAAAAACACGATGAGCGGCAGCCTGCGTGCGGCCGAGGGGGTGTAGAGACGCACCAGCAGGTCACCCTGTGCGCCGGCAACCTGCAGGTCGCGCACGGCGTGAATGGGCGGCGCCAGCACCGGCGCCGGGAACTGCTTGAGCAGATCGCGGATTCCCGCGGGCGTGAAGCTTTCCAGCGGCGGCATCTGCCCCATGGGCGAGTCCAGATAGGCGCGAATCTTGGGATCCAGTTCCACGGGGAGCTCCGCTTTATTCGTATCAGGCGCGCGCGCGGGCGCGCGCCATGTTGATCGCGAGATCCTCAATCATATCTTCCTGGCCGCCGACGGTCTTCAGGCGGCCAAGCTCCACCAGGATGTCGGCGGACGGCACGCCGTACTTGGCGCCCGCCCGCTTGGCAAACAGCAGGAAGGAAGAGTAGACCCCGGCGTAGCCGAGGATGAGGGCGTCGCGGTCGATGCGGATCGGGTGATCCATCATCGGCACCACCAGGTCTTCGGCGACATCCATGAGCTTGAATACATCGACACCGGTCTGAATCCCCATGCGGTGCGCGACCGCATTGAACACCTCGAGCGGCGTGTTGCCCGCGCCGGCACCCAGTCCCGCCGCCGAGCCGTCAATGCGCCTGGCGCCCGCCTCGATGGCGGCCAGCGAGTTCGCGATGCCCATCGCCATGTTGTGGTGGCCGTGGAAGCCGATCTCGGTGTCGGGCCTGAGGCTGCTGCGCAAGGCACTGATGCGCGCCGTCACGTCCTCCGGGAGCATGTAGCCGGCCGAGTCGGTGCAGTAGATGCAGTTGGCGCCGTAGCCCTCCATGAGCTTGCCCTGCCGCGCCAGTTCCTCGGGCGTGACCATGTGCGCCATCATGAGAAAGCCTACGGTGTCGAGGCCGAGCTGGCGCGAGCCTGCGATGTGCTGCTCGGAGACGTCCGCCTCGGTGCAGTGGGTTGCGACCCGCACGGTCGCCACGCCGCACTCGTAGGCAAGCTTCAGGTGCTCGACGGTGCCGATCCCCGGCAACAGCAGGGCGGACACCCTGGCGCGCTTGAGCTTCGGGATCACCGCGCGCAGGTATTCCTCGTCACTGTGCGCCGGAAAGCCGTAGTTGACCGAGGCGCCGCCCAGGCCATCCCCGTGCGTCACCTCGATGAGGGGCACGCCGGCCGCGTCCAGGGCGCTGGCGACGGCCACCATCTGCGCCAGGCTGATCTGGTGCTGCTTCGGGTGCATGCCATCGCGCAGGCACATGTCGTGCAGCGTGATCTTCGTGCCGGTGAGGTTCATGAGGCCCTCGTTGCGGGAGTAAAGGCACCGGCGCCCATCTCTTCGGCGATCAACTCGGCGGTGCGCAGCGCCGCCGCGGTCATGATGTCGAGGTTGCCGGCGTACTTGGGCAGATAGTCCCCTAAGCCTGCGACCTCAAGATAGGTCGAGACCCGCTTGCCATCGAACACCGGGCCGTTCTTGAGGGTGTAGCCGGGGACGTACTTCTGCACCTCGGCGATCATCGCCTCGATCGAGGCGCGGATGCGTGCCTCGTCCGGGGCCTGCTCGGTAATGCAGTGCACCGTGTCGCGCATGATGAGCGGCGGCTCGGCGGGATTGAGGATGATGATGGCCTTGCCGCGCCGGGCGCCGCCGACCTTCTCGATGCCGCTCGCGGTGGTACGCGTGAATTCATCGATGTTCTTGCGGGTGCCCGGGCCGGCGGAGCGCGAGGCCACCGTGGCGACGATCTCCGCGTAGCTGACCGGCTGCACCCGCGCCACGGCCGCCACGATCGGGATGGTCGCCTGTCCGCCGCAGCTGACCATGTTGACGTTCATCTCGCCCTTGCCCACGTGCGCGGCGAGGTTCACCGGCGGCACGCAGTACGGGCCGATCGCCGCCGGCGTGAGATCGATCACCACCACCCCGCGGGCGGCAAGCTTGCGTGCATTCTCGGGGTGCACATAGGCGCTGGTGGCATCAAAGGCGATGCGGATGCCGTCGCGTTCCAGGTGCGGCAGCAGGCCATCCACTCCCTCGGCGGTGGTCAACAGCCCCTGCTCGCGTGCACGGGCGAGCCCATCGGAGGCGGCATCGATGCCGACCATCCATACCGGCCTCAGCCATCGGCTGCGCAGCGCCTTGTACATGAGGTCGGTGCCGATGTTGCCCGAACCGATGAGTGCCGCTTTGATCTTTTCCATGAGCCTGTATGCCCGCGCGCCGCTTTAGATGAAGAACTCCTGCACGTTCTCCCCGACGTACAACGCCCCGAGTGCGGTGCCGATGATGGCAGGATCGTTGGCCACGTGCGCGCGGGCTGCGTTGATGTCCAGCCAGTAGCGCACGACCGGGCTGTCCATGTAGATCGCCCGGCCACCCAAGAGTGGCATCAGTTCATCGCACAGGGCCGCGCAGCGGCGCACCACCTGGGAGGATTCGAAGCGATAGCGGAGGCGGTCGGGCATGGGGACTTCCTGGCCGGCGCGGACGATCGCCATCATGTCCTCGAAGCTGCGCATCAGCACCGTCTTCATCTCCAGGATGGCCGACTGGGTGCGGGCCGCGGCGTTGAGCGCGAACGGGTCAAGCTTGGTGGACTTGCCGGTGACGGTCGAGACGCGCTTGGCGGCGATGCCGACGAAGGCGTTGAGCGCGCCCTGCAGCGAGCCGATGGCGGCGCTCGACACGGCGCGCACGAACACCTGTGCCCAGGGCAGGCGAAAGAGTGGTGCGGTATTCACAGCATGCCCGGGGTTCTTGCACAGGAAGCCGTCGATCGCGCGGTGGGTGCGGTGTTCGGGCACGAAGGCGCGATCGACGATGATGCCGTGGCTGCCGGTCGCCTGCAGCCCGAACACCGTCCAGTCGTGCACGATCTGATAGTCGCTGCGCGGCAGCAGGAAGGTGCGCATCTCCGGGGGTCCGCCCGGCTCCAGCGGCGGAATGAGGGCGCCGAGGAACGTCCAGGCGCAGTGATCGCAGCCGCTGGAGAAGCCCCAGCGCCCCGAGAGTCTGAATCCCCCATCCACCCGCTCGACCTTGCCGACGGGCTGGTAGGAGGAGGAGACGATCGTGGAGTCATCCTCGCCCCACACGTCCTGCTGCGCCCTGGCGTCGAACAGTCCGAGCTGGAAGGGGTGGACCGCGATGACGCCGTACACCCACGCGGTCGACATGCACCCTTCCGCGAGTGTCATCTGGATGTCGTAGAACACCTGCGGATCATGCTCATAGCCGCCGAAGCGCCGCGGCTGCAACACGCGGAAGAACCCCGCGTCCTGCAGGTCCCGGATGGTCTCTTGCGGCAGGCAGCGGGCGGCGATCGCGGCCTCGGAACGCGCCTTGAGGGCGGGAATCAGCGCCCGGGCGCGCTCGACCAGGGTTTCGCGGGACGGGATCGCAGCCGCGACCGCGGCAGGGGTGGCCATGGGGACCTCCGGCACTCTCGAAGGACTAGGATCAGAACGGATTCCGGACGAAAATGAAATATACGCGTCCCCCGCGAGGGGTTCAATCGTATTCGTACTTTCTAGGCTATGTGGCTACGCATCCTGTGGCGTAAGATGCCGTAGAATTAAAGATTGCGGCGGATTGCGGCATGCCAGCTGCGTATTTCGCCTCCGGCTCAAAAGGAGCGCCCATGTCCCAGGCCCGCCCCCCGACACCGCCCTTCGGCCGCATCGTGAAACTGCAGCAGGGTTACGAGATGCACTATCTCGAACACGGCAGCGGGCCGCCCGTGGTATTCGTGCACGGCAGCGGTCCGGGCGTGAATGCCCACAGCAACTTCTTTCCCAACTACAAGGTGCTCGCGGCCGCCGGCTACCGTGCGGTGCTGCCGGACATGCTCGGCTTCGGCTGGTCCTCCAAGCCCACGGGGATCGACTACACGCTCGAGCTGTTCGTCGCCACGCTGCGCGAGTTTCTTGATCAGCTGGAGATTCAGCGCTGCGTGCTGGTCGGCAACTCCCTCGGGGGGGCGATCTCGATGAAGCTCGCGATCGATAGCCCCGAGCGCGTCGAGAAGCTCATCGTCATGGGCCCCGGGGGCATTGAGTCGCGCGAGACCTACTTCAAGATGCCGGGCATCCAGAGAATGGTGTCGCAGTTCGTCGGCAGCGGGTTCGACCGCGCAGGGTTGAAGGAGCTGCTCGCGCTGCTGGCCTACGATGCGAAGATCGTTACCGATGCCTTGGTGGAGGAGCGCTTCAATGTGCTGCAGACGCAGCCCAAGGAAGTGCTGTCGCGCATGGTGATTCCGGACCTCACGCCGCAGCTGGGCAAGCTGCGTGGTCCGCTGCTCGGTTTCTGGGGCGTCGAGGATCAGTTCTGCCCGGCGAGCGGCTATGAGAAGATCCTGCGTGCGGTGCCCGATAGCCGCTTCATCATGTACTCGCGCTGCGGGCACTGGGCGATGATCGAACGCGCGGAAGACTTCAATCGCAATGTCCTCGAATTTCTCAGAACTTAAGTCGCGCAGTGCGCTGCACGAGCAGCTGGCCGCGCAGCTGTACGAGGCGCTGCTGCAGCGGCGCACGGTGCGGCCGCTGCGCGAGCGTCATCCGGAGCTTACGCTCGATGACGCCTACGCGATCTCGCTCGGCATCCTGGCACGGCGCGAGCGTGCCGGTGAGCGGGTCATCGGCAAGAAGATCGGCGTGACCAGCGCCGCGGTGCAGAACATGCTCGGCGTGCACCAGCCGGACTTTGGATTCCTGACCGACCGCATGCGGGTCGCAAACGGGGCCACGGTCAACATCCGCGAGCGCCTGATCCAGCCGCGCGCCGAAGCGGAGATCGCGTTCATTATGCGCCATGCCCTGCACGGCCCGGGCGTTACGCCGCAGCAGGTGCTGGAGGCTACCGGGAGCATCGCGCCGTGCTTCGAGGTGGTCGACTCGCGTATCGCCGACTGGAATATCCGCATCATCGACACCGTGGCCGATAACGCCTCCTGCGGGGTGTTCGTGCTCGGGGAGGAGCGCGCCGACCCGCGTCCGCTGGATCTGGCGGCGCTGCGGGTGCAGGTGTGGAAGAACGGGCAGCCGCTCTCGGAGGGACTCGGCTCGGCCGTCCAGGGCTCGCCGCTGGCTGCCGTGGCCTGGCTCGCCAATACCCTCGGCGGTTACGGCGTTGCGCTCAAGGAGGGCGATGTGATCCTCTCCGGGTCCCTCGTGCCGCTGGAACCTGCGGTCGCGGGGGATGAGTTCCGCCTCGAGCTCGGGGGCGTCGGTTCAGCCCGCGTCGCCTTTGCGTAGCGCGAACTTCTGCACCTTGCCGGCGGCGTTCACCGGCAGCTGCGACACGATCTCCACCGCGCGCGGCACCTTGTAGTTCGCCATGTTCTCGCGCGACCAGGCCAGCAATGCCGCGGTGCTGACCTGCGCCCCGGGGCGCAGCACCACGTAGGCCTTGCCGACCTCGCCGAGACGCTCGTCCGGCACGCCCACCACCGCGACCTGCGCGATCGCCGGATGTTCGGACAGGAGTCGTTCGATTTCCGCCGGGTAGCAGTTGAAGCCACCGACGATGTACACATCTTTCATCCGGTCGGTGATGCGCAGGTAACCGCGTTCATCGAGGACGCCCACGTCGCCGGTGTGCAGCCAGCCGTCCGCATCGATGGCTTGCGCAGTCGCCTGCGGATCCTCGAAGTAGCCGCGCATGACGTTGTAGCCGCGCACCAGCACCTCCCCGGGCGTGCCGCGCGGCACGTCGTGGCAGTCGGCATCGACGCAGCGCAGTTCGACACCGGGAATCGCCACCCCGCAGCGCGTCGCCACGGTCTCATCGTCGGCATCATGCGGGCAGACCGTCACCACGCCGGTGGATTCGGTGAGTCCGTAGGCGGTGAGTACGCTGCGGAACTTCAGTTCCGTGCGCATGCGGGTGATGAGCACCGGCGGCACGCTGGCCGCGCCCGTGACCGCCAGCCGCAGCGAGCTGAGGTCACGGCGCGGCAGGCTCTCGTGGGCGAGCAGGCCCTGGTAGAGCGTCGGTGGCCCCGGCAGCACGCTGATACGATCGCGCTCGATATGATCGAGGACGCGGCCGGGATCAAAGACGGCGAGGGGGTAGAGGGTGGCGCCCTGCAACAGGCAGGCGAGCCAGCCGGCCTTGTAACCGAAGCTGTGGAAGAAGGGGTTCACCGCCAGGTAGCGGTCGCCGCGCGTGAGCCCCACGACCTCGCTCCAGGTGCGAAACACCCGTACGTTCTGTTGATGGCTGCTCAGCACGCCCTTGGGCTCCCCGGTGGTGCCGGAGGTGAACAGGATGTCGGCGATGTCCTGGGGTGCCACCCGCTCGTGCACCGCCCGGACGTCCGCGTGCGCCAGCATCGCGCCGCCGGCCAGGAATTGCGTCCACGCCTGGGTGGGCACCGCGCCCGCCGCGCCGGCGTAGTCGCCCAGGATCACCATGCGCTCCAGCTGTGGCAGCGCTTCGGCGGCAACCAGGCCCGGGTAGTCGGTGCCGAGAAATTCACCGACGGTCACCAGCAGGCGCGCGCGGCTGCGGCGCAGGATGAAGCCGGCCTCCTTGCCCTTCAGGCGCGTGTTGAGCGGTACGATCACGGCGCCCACACCCAGGGCCCCCAGCGCGCAGACCACCCACTCGGTGCGATTGGGAGCCCAGAGCGCGACCCGGTCGCCGGGGGTGATTCCCGCACTGATGAAGGCGGCGCTGGCGGCGAGCGCCTGGCACTCCAGCTCGCGGAAACTCAGCTGCTGCGCACCCTCGATGATCGCCGGGGCGTCGCCGAACACTTGTGCGGCGCGAGCCAACACACGGGGCAGCGTCGCAGGGCGGTCGGCGTGCATACTTTGAAAATAGCAAACCACACCGTACGATGCGACCCATGCTTAAGCCCACGGCGGAAATCCGTTTGCCAGGCGCCGTGGTCCTGGTGACGGGCGGCGCGCGCGGTATCGGCGCCGGCATCGCGCGCGCATTCCTGCAGGCCGGGGCGGAGGTGGTGGTGTGCGGTCGCACGACGCCGAGCGTGCTGCCAGACGCCCAGGGTCGCAGCGCTTCCTTCAGCACCTGCGATGTACGGGACGCCGAGGCGCTCGCGCGCCTGTACGCGGAAATCACCGCGCGGCACGGGCGTCTTGACGTGCTGGTGAACAATGCCGGCGGCGGACCTCCCGGTGAACTCGCCAGCGCACCCGCGCGACTCATCGAACGCATCATCGAGCTGAACCTGACGGCCCCGCTGCTGTGTGCCCAGGGTGCCAACCGCCTGATGCAGGCGCAGGCCCAGGGCGGCTGCATCATCAACATCGGCAGCGTCGCCGGCGGCCGGCCCTCCCCGGGTACGGTCGCGTACGGTGCGGCCAAGGCGGGCCTGCTGCACGCCACGCAAAGCCTCGCCATGGAATGGGGGCCCAAGGTAAGGGTCAACGGCATCATCGCCGGCTTCGTCGCGACCGAGAACGCTGCCGAACACTACGGCGGTGCGGCCGGGATCGCCCGCATGGGGGCGATGTTTCCCCTTAAGCGCCTGGCGGAGCCTGCCGACGTGGCCGATGCCTGCCTATATCTGGCCTCGCCGCTCGCCGCCTACGTGAGCGGTGCGCTGCTGGCGGTGCACGGCGGCGGCGAGTGGCCGCTGTTTCTGCATCTGGCAAAAGTGCCGCCCGCATGAGGCGTCCGCGAGGCCGCCACCCGTGAGCGGGGCTGAACCGAAGGTCGCAGTCGTCACCGGAGCCAGTCGCGGGGCCGGGAAGGGGATCGCGCTAGCGCTCGGTGCGACTGGCATGACGGTGTACGTGACCGGCCGCTCGACCGGTGTCAGCCTCGGGCGCCTGCGCGATACGGTGCTCCCGGGCACCATCTTGGAGACGGCGGCGCAAATCACCGCACTCGGTGGTCGGGGGGTCGCGGTGGCGTGCGACCACCGGGACGATGCGGCGGTACAGGCGGCTTTCGAGCGCGTTGCCAGCGAGTCGGGGCGATTGGATATCCTGGTCAACAATGCCGCCAGTATCCACGATGCGCTGATCGAGCCGGGGGCGTTTTGGGAGAAGCCGCTCGAGCTCGCCGATATCCTGGACGTGGGACTGCGCTCCGCCTACGTCGCAAGCTATTTTGCCGCGCCGCTCATGGTGCGGGCGCAGCGCGGACTCATCGCCTTCACCTCCTCGTTCGGTGCGAGCTGCTACATGCACGGGCCGGCCTATGGCGCGCAGAAGGTGGGCGTCGACAAATTCGCGGCCGACATGGCCGTGGAGCTGGCGCCGCACGGTGTCGCGGCCGTCTCGCTATGGCTCGGGCCGCAGCTCACCGAACGCACGGCGGCCGCCGCTCGCAGCCGACCGGAGCAGTATGCGGAGTTTCTGCGCCAGGGCGAGACGCCGCAGTTCAACGGGCGCATTATCTACGCCCTGGCGCGCGACCCGGCGCTCCAGAGCCTGAGCGGGCAGACGCTGATCTCCGCGGAAGTAGCCCGCCGCTACGGCATCACTGAGGAGGGCGGGCGCGAGCCGCCGTCGTACCGGGAGCTGCTCGGGTCGCCGCGGGTCCCGCACCCGGCCAAGGTGATGTAGGTGTCAACGCACGTGAGGTCGGCTTGAACACTTCGTTTACGCAACGGCAGTTGCGTGATGCCTTCGGCGAGTTCGCGACCGGAGTTACGGTCGTGACCGCGGTGCGCCCTGACGGTGAACCGGTAGGCATCACCGCGAACTCGTTCAGCTCCGTATCGCTCGAACCGCCGCTGCTGCTGTGGTGTCTGTCGAACCACAGCAGCGGTGCAGTCGCGTTCGCACCGGGCGCCCATTTCGCCGTGCACGTGCTGTCGCACGAGCAGCGCGAACTCGCGGTGCACTTTGCGCGCCGCACGGCGGATAAGTTTGAGGTCGACCAGCACTGGCGCGCCGACCCGCAACCGCCGCACCTGGAGGGCGCGCTGTGCCGCTTCGACTGCCGTGTGCACGCCGTGCATCCCGGTGGCGACCACCTCATCGTGGTGGGCGAAGTACTGGCCCTGCGCCGTGCAGCGGGCCGGCCACTGGCGTTTCACGCCGGTCACTTCGGTACTTACAGTGCCGACCGCGGGCTGCCGAAGATCGACGTCTGGGACGGAGCGAACGACGGCTGGTTCTGATCAACCCCGCGGCTGCCCCTGATAGGCGGGGTAGCTGGTGTAGCCGGCGGCTCCCGGGGTGTAGAGCGTCTTGCGGTCAAATGCGGCCAGCGGCCAGCCGTGGCACCAGCGCGCAATGAGATCCGGATTGGCGATGAAGGCGCGCGCGTAGGAGACCGCCGCCGCCCCGGCGACGCGTATCGCCTGACTGCCTGACGCAAGGTCGAAGCCGTCGTTGAAGATCTTCGCTCCGTGGAAGCACTCGCGCGCGAGTGCGAAGGCATCCAGCGACGCATCCGGTGACCGGATCACGTGCAGGTAGGCGAGCCGCATCGATGTCAGCTGCTTCAGCAGCGCCGCATAGGTCTCCTGTGGCCGCTCGTCCTGCAGGTCGTTGAAGGGATTGCCGGGACAGATGCGGATGCCGACGCGCTCGGCGCCCGCGACGGCGCAGAGCGCCTCGAGGGTTTCGATCACAAAGCGCAGCCGCCCCGTGAGGTCACCGCCGTAGGCATCGCGCCGTTGGTTGGTGCCGCTCGAGAGGAACTGCATGGGCAGGTAGCCTGAGGCGGCGTGCAGCTCGATGCCGTCGAAGCCGGCGCGGCGCGCGGCGCGCGCGGCGGCCGCGTACTGGGCGATTACCTGCGCCACCTCGGCCAGCGTGAGCGCCTCGGGGACATCGAACTCAACCAGTCCCGCCTGGTCGGTGAACATCTTCCCCGCCGCGCGCAGCGCCGAGGGGGCGACGGTGCGGGCCCCGGGCTCCTTGTTGTGGTGACTCGCGATGCGACCGCAGTGCATCAGCTGCAGCACGATGCAGCCGCCGGCGGCGTGCACGGCCTCGGTCACGCGGCGCCAGCCCAGGATCTGCTCCTCGGTATGAATTCCGGGGGTGCGGGCGTAGCCCTTGCCGTCCCTGCTCGGCTGGGTGCCCTCGGTTACGATCATGCCGGCTGCCGCGCGCGCGCCGTAGTAGGCGATCGCAAGATCGCCCGGGACGTCGCCCGGGAGCGCACGGCTGCGTGTCATGGGAGCCATGAGGATGCGGTTGCGCAGGCTCAGGCCCCCGAGCTGCAGGGGCTGCAGCAGTGCCTCCAGCGCGGTCATCCTCAGCGCACCCGGATCCTCGGGTCCGGCGCGCCGCGTCGCATCCTCTTCAGGAACTCCCCGAGCGGGGCTGGCGCTGCCACCTCGGCCTCGCCGTGCGCCGCGGCTGCGGCCCAGAATTGTTTCCACGACGGCCACAGCTCGTGCCACGTGCCCTCGTACGGCTCGCGTCCGGGCCAGCGCATCTTGTTGGCGCCCAGCGGGGGCTTGTTGAGATCGGTGGCGTACCAGTAGCACGGAAGCCGACGCCGAAAATACCAGCGGCCGCGGATGCGTTCATAGTCATCCCAGTAGAGCATCTGCATGATGACCCAGTCGCTGCCGGTTTCGTGCTCGTTCTTGGAATAGACCACTCCGTGGGCATGCGTCGCATCGGTGAATTCAATGATGTGGCCGCCCAGGTGGTGGGCGGTGCCGGTAAACTGGTGGCGCAGCGTGGCATCGACCCAGGTCTTCAGATGTCCGCGGCCGACGCGCTCGCGGCCGACGCGTACGTCCGGCGCAAACAGATTCACATGCGCATCGAGGTCACGCATGTCCAGCGACAGGGAATATTTCGCCGCCAGCATGCGGATTTCCTCGAACGCCTCCAGGCGCTCGATACGCGCGGCCAGCCCGCCGCTTGGCGCGCTGCTCACCGGGCGGCGCGCGCGGGACACGGCGATGGGACCGGGCTTGCCGGCCGGGTGGGTCTTTTTCTTCATGGCGCGGGTACGCTCACGGTTCAGGCACGGTCAGTTCCGCCGACTTGCCGCCGTCAATGCAAATGCAGGTGCCGCTGACATAGGCGGATTCGTCGGAGGCCAGGTACAGCGCGAGCGCGGCCACCTCGGCTGCTTCGCCAAAGCGCCCCAGCGGCACCTGCGCGGCGATGCGGCGACCCCACTCGGCGTTAGGCCCGGCAAAGCCTGCGGCGGTCGCGGGGGTGTTGATGACGCCCGGCGCAATGGCGTTGGCGCGCACGTTGTGCGGACCGCCCTCGATGGCCGTTTGGCGGGTGAAATGTATGAGCGCAGCCTTGGCGGCGCCGTAGACGCTGAGCCTCTTCAGCGCCAGCAGGCCGCTGACCGAGGCGATGTTGATGATCGAGCCGCGACCTTGCGCGCTCATCACTTTCAGGGCCGCACGCGTCGCCACGAAGGCGGCATCGACGTTGACGCGAAAATCGCCCTGGAAGGCGGCGAGCTCCATGTCCGCTATCGCGGCATAGGTGACGGAGGGGGCATTGTTGACGAGCACATCCAGCCGCTGGTACGTGGCCGCGGCGGCGCTGACAAATTCTTCCAGGCGTTGGTGATCGGCAACATCCAGGGTGGTGGTCGTGACGCTGCCCCCGAACTCCCGCAGCGTCGCGGCCAGGGTCGCGAGCGGTTCCGCGCGCCGTGCGCACAACGCCAAGTGTGCTCCCTCGCGCGCGAAACGCTCGGCAATGGCAGCACCGATTCCCTGGCTCGCGCCGGTGATGAGAGCGACCTTGCCGCGTAGACGCATAGCCGAAGCTCCTGCAGCCGCACCCGCCTGGAGCGCAGGACTAGAGGCGGCCGATGATCTCATCGCCAAAGCGCTGGATGGCCGCAAGCTGCGTGGCCAGCGGGGTTGCAGGATCAAAGCCCCAGGGGGCGACGCAGGCATCGGTAATCCCCAGCTCGGCGAGCCGCCGGAAATCAGCGACCTGTCGCGCCGCCATGTCAAAGCCGTGGACCTCGAAGTCCGCGCGCGCACGCGTGCCGGCGGCCTCGCGGCAACGGGTTAATTCACCCAGCAGCTGGCTCAGGGTGTCGAAATCCGTGTTGGCCGACACCCAGCCGTCCCCGAGCCTTGCTGCCCGCTGCAGCGCGGGCTTGGAGTGCCCGCCGACGATGATCGGCACCGGGCGGCTGGGTACGGGCAGCATCTTCATGGGCCCAAAATCGTAATTCTCGCTGTGGAATTCGAAATACTCACCGCTCATGGCGCCGCGCAGGATGGCGATGCACTCATCCATGAGCTGGCCGCGCTTCTCGAAGGCGACGCCATTGTAGGTGTAGTCCTCTTTCCACGGGCTCAGGCCCGCACCCAGCAGGATACGCTCACCGCACAGCACGGCGAGCGAGGAGAGCGCCTTGGCCAGCACCAGCGGCTGGCGCGTCGGGACCTTCATGACGCTCGGGTAGAAGCGGATTTTCTTGGTGGCTGCCGCCATCCAGCTCATGGCGACCAGCGGCTCGATGAAGGGCATGGCCTCGATGTAGCCGCGGATCATCGAGGTGTCGGCGTAGGGGTACTGCGAATCGGTGTGCTGTGGGAAGAAGAAGCTGTCGGGCATGCCGATGGAGCTGAAGCCTGCATCCTCGGATGTGTGGGCGATCGCGGCGTAATCGGGGTACCGAGCAAAGCCCAGCTGCAGGGTGAAGCGCATGAGGACCTCCGCAGGGTTCGTGAATCTGGTGCAGCTACCGGCTGGTGGCCTTCCCCGGGCAGCGAGCCGCAAGCTCGGCGTGCGCCGCTGCCTGCCGTGCTGCCGCGCGCTATTGTGCCCAGTCCTGTGAAATATTTATACTGGAGTCCACTTTTACCGCTGGCGGCGCTTGATGATCCCCTCCCCCGGAAAGCCCGAGCCGCTGAGCGTGGCCGCATTTACCGCCGCGGGACAGCCGTTTGAACTCATCGACAGTGCGGTGCGCGGCGTACATTGCCGTACCTTCCGGCATTCTCCGCGTTGCCTCGCACAGTTGTATCCGGCGGCGCGCGTGCACGGGCCGCAGGTGCTGGCGGTGATGGAAGGCGCGCGCCTCACCTACGCTGAAGTGTTCGCCGACGCAGCGGCGCTCGCCTCGCAGCTCGCGGCGCGCGACGTCGGCAGCGGCACGCATGTCGGCATCGCGATGCGCAATTGCCCGGAGTGGTTGGTTGCGTTCATCGCCATCACCGCGCTCGGGGCGGTGCCGGTACTGCTCAACAGCCGCAGCGCGGCGGCTGAACTCGCCTATGGTCTTGACTACAGCCGCTGCCGGCACCTGCTGACGGACGAGGCGTGCGCGGCGCTGCTGGCCTCAGGGGATGTGGCCACTGGGCTCGACGTCACAGTGGTGGGCGAGGTGCCTCCCGGGCGGGCGCGCTGGCGCTCTTACGCCCGCAACCTCGCGCAGGGCAGGGGGGCGCTGCTGCCGGCGACGCCGTGCGACCCGGAGGGTCCCGCCCTCATCATGTTTACCTCCGGTACCACCGGGGAGCCCAAGGGCGCCGTGCTCAATCACGTGGGCGTGCTGACGGCGCTGATGGCGAACCAGCTAAGCGGCGCGCTGCTGGGCGCGCGCCTGGCGGCGGGGCTCGGCATCGACACCGTGACGCTGGCGCGCAGTGCCCCACGCCCGTGCACGCTGCTGGTGTTTCCGCTGTTCCACACCAGCGGCTGCCTGTCGGTGTTCCTCACCAGCCTGGCGCGTGGCGGCAAGATCGTCTTCTTGCCGCGCTGGAACGTGACGCGGGCGCTGGAACTGGTGCAGCAGGAACGGGTCACCGCGCTGCCGGCCGTGCCCACCATGCTTTGGGATCTGTTGCAGCACCCGGACCTCGAGCGCTTTGACACTGCTTCTTTGACGAGTCTTGGTTCGGGCGGCCAGGCCTTGCCACGCAACCTGCTGCAGGCGATCCAGGCACGCTTTCCGCGCGCGCTGCTCGGGACCGGGTACGGGATGACCGAGACCAACGGTATGGTGTCGCTCACAGTCGGGGAGGAGTACGTGCGGCACCCGGACAGTGCCGGCAAGCCGCTCGCCACCGCCGAGATTCGCATCGTTGACGATGCGGATCAGGAGCTGCCGCCGGGCGTGGCCGGGGAGGTGTGCATCCGCAGTGCTCAGAACATGATCGGCTACTGGGACCGTCCGCAGGAGGACGCGCGCATCTTCCGCGGCGGCTGGTTGCACACCGGCGATGTCGGGTTGATCGACGCGGAGGGCTTCCTGCACATCATTTCCCGCAAGACCGACATGATCATCAGCGGCGGGGAGAACATCTACTGCGCCGAGGTGGAGCGCGTGCTCACCCAGCATCCACAGGTGCTGGAAGTGGCGACCTTCGGCATACCCGATACGCGGCTCGGGGAGAAGCTGCTCGCCGTGATCGTCGCGCGTGGGAACGCTGCCATCGGTGCCGCCGAACTCACGGACTTCTGCAGCGCGCGCCTCGCACGCTACAAGGTGCCGCGCGAGTGGCGCTTCGATGCGGGCCCGCTTGAACGCACCGCCACCGGGAAAGTGCTGAAGGCACAGGTGCGCGAGCGCCTGTACGGAGCCTGACCGATGCCCTTCCCGCGCGATGTCAAGATCGTCGACCTGATGATGGCCATTCCGGTGAGCGAAACCAACGAGGAGTGGTACCAGCAGTTCAAGCCCCTGCTCATGGACGAGGAGAGCCGCAGCCACTTCCGGATGCCGGCGCAGTACCTGTTCAAGGACATCCCACGGCTCGAGTCGAGCGGTGACTACGTACGTTTCCTCATCGAGCAGATGGATCGCCATGGCATCGATGTCGGACTGGTTGGCTACTTCGAGGGCTCCGAGGCCGCCGCGACCGCCAAGCGCGACTACCCGCGGCGCTTCATTTTCGACTACCCGGCCAATCCCAACCTCGGCATGGACGAGATCCGTCGCGTGCGGCGCATCCACGCCGAGTTTGGCATCAAGTCAGTGAGCGTCTTTCCGTGTGGCTTGAACCCGCAGGTGCCGATCAATGACAAGAAGATGTACCCGCTGTACGCCACCTGCGTGGAGCTCGACCTGCCGATCCTGATCAATGTTGGCGTCCCGGGTCCGCGGGTGCCGCTGTACCCGCAGAAGCTCGAGCATGTCGACGAGGTTTGCTGGTTCTTCCCGGAGCTGAAGTTCGTGATGCGCCACGGCGGTGAACCCTGGGAGGAGCTGGCGGTGAAGCTGATGCTGAAGTACCCGAACCTGTACTACTCGACCAGCGCCTTCGCGCCCAAGCACTATCCCCGGGCGATCATCGACTTCGCCAATACACGCGGCATGCACAAGGTCATGTACGCCGGCTATTACCCGATGGGGCTGTCGCTGGAGCGTATCTTCGCTGAATTGCCGGCGGTGCCGTTGCGGGACGAAGTGTGGCCGGCCTTCCTTTCCCACAACGCGCGCCGCGTGTTCGCGATCGGCGGCTGACGCCGTGACAGGAGCGTTCCGGATGAGCGAGGACAGCGGGGTGAGCGATGGTACCGGGGCGGTCGCTACGCGCGAATACCTGGCGGCTCTGCGGGGCGAGGAACTGCGGCGCTGGCGCACCGCGCCGTTTTCCGGCAGGCCGGACGCCGCCGCGCGCGGCATCGATCTGCCGCTGCCGTTTGGCTGGTTCGCCATCTGCTACAGCGAGGAACTGGCCATCGGGCAGGTGCGGGCGGTGCGTTACTTCGGACGCGACCTGGCGCTGTGGCGCGGCGCGGACGGGGTGCCGCGCATGCTCGACGCCTACTGCCGTCACCTGGGCGCCAACATGGCCTTCGGCGGCCGCGTGCACGGGGACTACCTCGAGTGCCCGTTCCATTCCTGGCGTTACGACGGCTCGGGCGCGGTGCGCGAGATTCCCTACGCGAAGGTCATTCCGCCGCAGGCGCGGCGCGAGTGCGTGCGCCACTGGCCCATGGTGGAGAAGAACCGCTTCGTGTGGGCCTGGTATCACCCGGACGCGGTGGCGCCGTTGTGGCAGGTGGAGGACTTCCCCGAGACGCACAGCCCCGAGTGGACCGAGTACGAGAAGCACGAGTGGCTGGTGTACTGCCCGCTGCAGACCATGGCGGAGAACGGGGTTGATGTGGCGCACTTCCGCTACATCCATGGGACTGCGTCCTACCCGGACTGGCAGGTGAGGATGGAGGGCCACCGGCGCGAGACTTCCGTGCAGGCGAAGATGCAGACGCCCCGCGGCACCGTCGACGGCGCCATCACCGCAGGCGTGGTCGGCCCGGGGCAGCCCTGGACGCGCTTCACCGGCATCTGTGAGACGTTGCTCGTGACCGGCTGCACGCCCATCGAGAAGGACACCGTGCACCTGCGATTCGCGTTTACGCAGCAGCGTGCCGACCGCGAGGGGCCGCGCGCCGGCGTGGCGCGGGCGATCATCAAGGATATCTGCCGGCAGCTGGACCAGGACAAGGTCATCTGGGACCGCCAGCGCCACGTCGCGCAGCCGCTGCTGTGCGACAGTGACGGCCCGATCCCGGCGTTCCGCCAGTTCTTCAGCCAGTTCTACGCCGAATGGCACCGTGAAGGCGGCCCGGCGGTGGTGGCCGCGCAGCGCATGGAACGCAAGTCGCGCGCCTGAGAAGGCCCCGCGCACACGAGCAGTGAGCATGCAATTCGTCCATAGCGAAGAACAGCAGATGATCCGCGCCAGCGCCCGCGAGCTGCTGCGGGGCTATAGCTCCGAGCGCATGCGGGCCGCGATGCAGGCTCCCGGGGCCTACGATGCGGCCCTGTGGCGGCAAATGTCCGGCGAGCTGGGTTGGAGCGGACTTGCGCTCCCCGAGCAGTACGGGGGTGGCGGGCTCGGCTGGGTGGAACTGTGCATCCTGCAGGAGGAGCTGGGCCGGCGGCTGGTAGCGTCGCCGTTCTTTGCGACCGTTGCCCTGGCGGCGAGCCTGGTGCGCGAGGCCGGGAGTGAAGCGCAGCGCGAGGCACTGCTGCGGCCCATCGCGGCCGGCAGCGTGCGCATCGCCTGTGCCCTGGCCGGCACCGACGGCCGGCCGCCCCCGGAGGGTGTCTCGGTCCGACTCGAATCGCGGGCCGGCCGCATGAGCCTCACTGGCGTCAGCGACTTCGTGATTCACGCCGACAGCGCCGATCTGCTGCTGGTGCTCGCGCGCGTCGGCGACCCGGGTGATCTTGCCCTGGCCGTCCTGCCGGCAACGACCGCCGGGATCACGATCAGGCCGCACGTGATGCTCGATCTCACCCGGCCGATGTCGCGGGTGACCTTTGAGAATGTGGGTCTGACGGCTGAGGAACGGCTGGGCATGCCGGGCGCCACCGCGCCGGCACTCGCGCGCGGGCTGGACCTGGCGCGCATCGCACTGGCGTCCGAAGCGCTCGGCGGTGCGCAGCAGCTGCTCGAGATGACGACCGAGTACGTGAAGCAGCGCGTGCAATTCGGCCGTCCGATCGGCAGCTTTCAGGCGCTCAAGCATCGCCTGGCCGACATGATGGTCGAGGTCGAGGCGGCCAAGTCGGCCGCGTGGTACGCCGCCTGCGTGGCGGATGAGGGTGGTGAGGAGCTGGCCGAGGCGGCCGCCATCGCCAAGAGCTATTGCTGCGACGCCTTCTATGACTGCGCCGCGAACGCGATCCAGCTGCACGGGGGCATCGGATTCACGTGGGAGCACGATGCCCATCTGTACTTCAAGCGCGCGCGCGCGAGCGCGACACTGCTGGGCAGCCCGGCGTGGCACCGCGAACGGATGCTGCAGGTGCTGAACCTCGGTGCAGCCGCGACCCCGGTGTTTTGAAGGAGCGCCTATGAAACTCGGATTCACCCCGGCCGAAGAGCGCTTCAGGAGCGAGGCTGCTGCCTGGCTCGAGGGGCAGCTGCGCGGTCCGTTCAAGGATCTACGCGGCGAGAGCAGCATGAGCGGCAGGTTCGAGCTGCGCCGGGACTGGGAGCGTGCGCTGGGCGCCGCGCGCTTCAGCTGCATCGGCTGGCCGGAGCAGTTCGGGGGCCGCAACGCCACCCTCGCCGAGCAGGTGATCTTCGCGGAGGAATACGCGCGTGCCGGCGCTCCCGGGCGCCTCGGCCACATGGGCATCGAGCTCGCCGGACCGACCATACTCACCTTTGGCACCCCCGCGCAGCAGGCGCGCTTCCTGCCGCCCATTGCGCGCGGAGAGGAGTTGTGGTGTCAGGGTTACAGCGAGCCCAACGCGGGCTCGGATCTGGCCAACGTACGCACGCGCGCCGCGCTGAGTGAGAGCGGCACCGAGTGGGTGCTGAATGGCCAGAAGATCTGGACCTCGTTCGCGCAGTTCGCCGACTGGGCGTTCGTCGTGTGTCGCACGGAGGAGGGCTCGCGCGCGCACCGCGGGCTGTCGTACCTGCTCGTGCCCATGCATCAGCCGGGCATCACGGTGCGCCCGATCCGGCAGATGACCGGCGAGGCGGAATTCAATGAGACCTTCTTCGCGGACGCGCGCACGGCGGTCGACAACGTGGTGGGTGCGGTGGGCGATGGCTGGCGCGTCGCCATGGGAACGCTCGCCTTTGAGCGCGGCGTCTCGACACTCGGTCAGCAGATGAGTTTCCGCAGCGAGCTGCGCGCGATCGTCGAGGCCGCAAGCGTGAGCGGCATGCTCGCAGATCCGGGCATCCGTCAGCGGCTCGCGCACGCGCACATCGGCCTGAAACTCATGCGCTACAGCGCCCTGCGCATGCTCTCCGGCGCCGAAGCGGGCCGGCTCTCCAACGAGGCCTATACCTATAAGATCTTCTGGGCGGCCTGGCGCAAGAAGCTCGGCGAACTGGCGCTCGATGTGCTCGGGCCGCGCGGGGAGATTGCCGCCGGCAGTGCCTATGAGTGGGACACGCTGCCGCATATCTTCCTCGCGTCGCGCGCCGACACCATCTACGGCGGCACGAGCCAGATTCAGCGCAACATCATTGCCGAACGCGCCCTCGGGTTGCCGCGCGAACCGCGCAGCGCCTAGCACGTGAGCTCCATGGCCACAGTGTTGGAGCTCTCCGGGTCGCGACCGGTGTCGCGCCGCGCCGATGGCAAGGCGCGCGTGCGCGCCGGGCTACTGGGCGCGGCGCGCGCCCTGTTTGCTCGTCAGGGCGTGGCCGCGACCACCATGGACGATGTGGCGCGGCTGGCGGCCGTGTCGCGGGCCACCGCGTTCAACTACTTCCCGTCCAAGCACCTGCTGCTCGCGGCCCTGGTGCACGAGATGGAGGCGCGCTTCCTGCACATCATCGACACCCAGTTTGACCAGCCGGCCACGGCGGCCGAGCGTCTCGCGGCACTGTTCAGCTGGACGGCCACCAAGGTAGAGGAGACGCCGGAACTCTCGCGCGTGCTGATCGGGGCTTCCGAGACGACCTTCGGCGCCGCTGCGGATTCCGGCGCGCGCACCGCGCGCACGCACCGCGCGTTCATGCGCGTGCTGGATGCCGGGCGACGGGCGGGCAACGTGCGTGCCGACGTGCCAACCGAAGTGCTCGCGGAGATCATCGGGGGCAGCTACGCGGGCATCCTGCACGCGTGGCGCGTGGCACGCCGCTATCCGCTGCGGCGGCGGCTGGACGCCGCGGCGGTCACCCTGGGCGAACTGATTGCACCGCGATCGCGCCCGGTCCGGGGTGCGGGCGCCATGCGGTGAGTGTCGAACCACTCCCCTGGGAGGTCCCGGCCGTCGGTGCGGCCGTGGATATCGCCGGCGACCTGCGCTGGATTCGTCTGCCGGTCCCCGGACCCCTGCAGCACATCAACGTGTGGCTTGCGCCCGGGCGGCGGCGGCGCGTGCTCATCGATACCGGCATGAATCAGCCGGAAACCCATGCCGCCTGGGATGCATTGGCCCTCAGCGAGCGCCTGGGCGAGGAACTTGAGGCGATCCTGGTCACCCACCATCACCCGGATCATTTTGGCATGGCGGCCAATCTGGCCGCCCGGTTCGACGTTCCGGTACGCATGAGCGAGCCCGCACGCGCCGCGGCACAGCTCGCCACCGTGGGCGCGCTGGCGGCGGGCGCAGCGGCGCTCGCGGAGTATCGGGATACCTGGGGCGTGGATTTCGAAGTGCTCCTCACGCGGGCGCGCGCCGCCGGGGTTTACGACAGGCTCGTGAGCGGCATGCCTGCGCCGACCTCCTTCATAACCGAGGGTGAGCGCATTGCCGAACTGCGCGACCCGTGGCACGCCTCCCTGCACCACGGCCACGCAGAGGGTCACCTGTGCCTGTACTGGCGGCAGTCGAACCTGCTGATCAGCGGCGATCAGCTGCTGCCGGCAATCTCGAGCAATGTCAGCCTGTATCCAGGCGCCGGTTCGGAGGATCCCCTGGCAGACTTCCTGCACTCCCTGGAGCGGCTTGCCGGCCTGCCGGAGACGACGGTGGTGCTGCCGGCGCACGGCCGCCCCTTTCGCGGCCCCGCGGCGCGCGCGGCGCAGCTGCGCGCGGGGCATGAGCTGCGGCTGCGTACGCTCCGCGACTTTGCCGCCCAGCCGCGCGGTACCGCGGAAATCGTCGGCGCGCTCTTCGGCGCGCGCAACCTCGAGGGCTGGAACAGCATGCTCGCCTACGGGGAGACGCTGGCACACATCCGCTACCTGCAGCTGCGCGGCGGCCTGACGCGCCTCGGCGCGGGCGCCGAGGTGCGCTGGCTGCGCGCCTAGGCTGCAATCCCCAACATCACCGGAGTGCACGCATGCACGAGACGCCGCTGACCCGACTGCTTGATGAGGCCGCCCTGCGGCGCACCGCGGAGCTCTATGCACAGGGGGCCGACCGGCGCGACAAGGTCACCTGGGCCGCGATCACGACCGAGGACTGTGTCATCGAGGCTCCCGGGATCACACTGCGTGGCCAGCGCGAGATCGTGGCTGCTCTGGATTTCATGGCGCAGCTCTACGTGTCGACCCAGCACCGGGTGCACAATCAGCTCGCGAGCATCGACGGGGATCGCGCCGAGGGAGAGACCTATTCCACGGCAGACCATCTGAGCGTCACGGCCGGCGGCCGCAGCTTGCTCACCTGGGCGATCCGCTACCAGGATCGCTGGCGGCGCGAGCAGGGGCAATGGCGCTTCCAGCACCGCTTCCTGATCCTGGACTGGACAGAGACGCGGCTGCTGGGGGACTGACCGCTGCCGCGGCGCGCACACACTTCAGAACTTGAAGGTCGAGAGCAGCAGGCTCGTTTCCGTCTGCGAGATCCCTTCCACCAGGCGGATGCGCGCCAGCGCCCGATCAAAACCCTCGAGGCTGTCGGCCCGCAATTCCGCCACGATGTCCCAGCGGCCGTTGGTGCTGTAGAGCGCCGTGACCGCCGGCTCCCCGCGCAGGGCCTTGATGACCGCGTCGACCTGGTTTCCCTCGACCGCGACCGTCATGAAGGCGCGCATGCGCTGCTCCTCGACGTCCGGCTTCAGGCGCACCGTGTAGCCGACGATCGTGCCGTTGGCCGCCAGGCGCGTCATGCGGTTCTGCACCGTGCCCCGGGCGACGCCGAGCGCCTTGGCGAGCGAGGCGACGGAGGCCCGCGCGTCGGTGCGCAGCAGTCCGATCAGCTGGCGGTCGGTGTCGTCCATGCCTGCTCCAATTTGGTGCGTTACAGCACTACAGAATGATAGAACCTGCTGGCATTTTGATCAAATAGCTACGAGATCTGAGCAGGTTTCTGTCTTTATTTTGGTTCTCCGGGCAGGCGACCATACGTGTACGCCAGCGTGACCGTTGTTCCTGGCGAGCGTCGAGGGGAACTGCAATGGTTGATTTCATCGGGATCGAGCGGATTCAAGAACTCGTCGCACGGCGGGGTACGGCGCGCTTCGTGGAGGAGCTGGCGCGGGAAATCGAGGCGGACTTCCGCCGCTGGGAAGCCTTCGAGAAGTCACCTCGGCATGCCACGCACTCGGGCGTCGGCGTCATCGAGCTGATGCCGGCCAGCGACGGAGAGCTGTATGCCTTCAAATACGTCAACGGACATCCGAAGAACACCGCCGTCGGCCTGCTGACGGTCACGGCCTTCGGGGTGCTGGCGGACGTCAAGACCGGCTACCCGCTGCTGCTCTCGGAACTGACCCTCACTACCGCCCTGCGTACCGCCGCCACCTCGGCACTCGCGGCGCGCTACCTCGCGCGGCGGCAGAGCCGGGTGCTGGCGCTCATCGGTAACGGCGCGCAAAGCGAATTCCAGGTCATCGCCTTTCACCACATGCTGGGTATCCGCGAGGTGCGCCTCTTTGACGTTGATGCAGAGGCCACACTGAAGCTGGAGCGCAACCTCGCGCGCCTGAAGCTCGCCGACCTGAAGGTGGTGCGCTGCGACTCGACCGCCACCGCCGTGGCTGGCGCCGACATCGTCACGACCGTGACCGCCGATAAGTGCAACGCCACGATCCTCACCCCGGAGATGATCAGGCCGGGGATGCACGTGAACGCGGTGGGCGGTGATTGCCCGGGCAAGACCGAGCTGCACCGGCAGATCCTGGAGCGCCCGGATACGCGCGTGTTCGTCGAGTTTGAGCCGCAGTCGCGCATCGAGGGTGAGATCCAGCAGATGCCGGCTGACTTTCCGGTCACCGAGCTCACCCGCGTCATCACCGGCGCACACCCGGGTCGCACCAGTGCCGCCGAGGTCACGGTGTTCGATTCGGTGGGTTTTGCCCTCGAGGACTTCTCCTCGCTGCGCTACCTGATGCGCATCCATAACGAGGAGCGGGGGGCGCAGCCGCAGATCGACCTGGTGCCGGATCTCGAGGATCCGAAGGACCTGTTCGCGCTGCTGCTGCCGGAGTCGCAGGTCGCGACCTTGCGTCGCCGGGTGACCGCATGAACCCGTCGCGGGTCGCGGCCCTCATCGGCGCGCCCACCGACGTCGGCGCTGCCGATCGCGGCGCCTCCATGGGACCGGAGGCCTTGCGCGTCGCCGGCCTGGCCGCGGCGCTGCGGGCGCGTGAAATGACCGTGCACGACCTGGGGAACCTGAGCGGCCCCGGCAATCCGTGGCAGGAGGCGGTGGACGGCTACCGCCATTTGCCCGAGGTGGTGCGCTGGAACGAACTGGTGCACGAGGGCGTCTATGCACAGCTGCGCGAGGGACGGCTGCCGGTTCTTTTGGGCGGCGATCACTGTCTGAGCATCGGTTCCATCAGCGCGGTGGCGCGCCACTGCCGCGAGCAGGGCAAGAAACTGCGGGTGTTGTGGCTGGATGCGCACGCGGACTTCAATACCAGCGAACTGTCCCCGAGCGGCAACGTGCACGGCATGCCGGTTGCCTGCCTGTGCGGGTTTGGTCCCGAGGCGCTGACCGGCATCGGCGGAGCGGTGCCGGCGATCAAGCCCTCCTGGGTGCGCCAGATCGGGATCCGCAGTGTTGATGACGGCGAGAAGCGCTTCGTGCACGAACAGGGGCTGGACGTTTTCGACATGCGCTACGTCGATGAACTTGGCATGCGCCAGACCATGGAACAGGCGCTGGCGGGGGTGGATGCCGACACGCACCTGCACGTGAGCTTCGATGTCGACTTCCTGGATCCTGAGATCGCTCCGGGTGTGGGCACCCAGGTGCCCGGCGGCCCGACCTATCGCGAGGCACAGCTGTGCATGGAGATGATCGCCGACACGCGCCGCCTCGCCTCACTTGACGTGGTCGAGCTGAATCCCGCGTTCGACGTCCACAACCGTACCGCGCGCCTGGCGGTGGATCTCATTGAATCGCTGTTCGGCAAGAGCACCCTGGTGCGGCGCCCCGTGTGGCGGCGACCCGCGGAGGGGCGTCGGGCGCGCGAAAAGGTCCAGCCGGTCTAGAAGCCGAGCGACCCTCAGCCGGCGCCCTCTACCTGTTGCATGTGCACGGTGAAGCCGGGCGTCCAGCTTCCCTTGACGAGGAATTCCGTCACGACCTCGTAGGCTTTGTCACCGGAGCGCTGCCAGCGGCTGCGGTAGGTCTGCTCGGCGCCATGCTCAAGGTAGCGCGTGGGCGGGAATAACAGCGCATCGCCTTCGGCGCTCACCGCACCGCGGCTGAAGCCGCCGGCACTCTCGATGTAGAGGTACTGCAGCTGCCTCGCGGCGCTGTCCCACAGGTAAATCGACTCGCCGAGATCGTCCGCCTGCCCCGCGCCGCGATGCACGACGTGCTGATCCCGCACGAACTTGCCGCCGTAGACCCAACTAAAGCAATGCTCGTCGGTAACCTTGCCGTCCGGGAAGGTCCCCCGCCAGCAATGGCCCACCAGAAACGCCAGCGGCCGGTAGGCAGATTCGGGGTCCGCGGCGAACGCCACGGCGTGCACGCCGGCGAGCAGGGTGGCCGCAGCGAGGTAGCTGCTGATAGGTTTCATCGTCGCTCCTGTTTCTTGTGGGTGACCGGGGGGCGCGCGCGCTTCGCGGGCGCGCCCTCACGCAGCAGCCGGTCGAAGTGCGCGCGCAGCTGCCGTACCGCCCCATCGAAGCTCTCGATCGTGCGGTAGGTGCGCGCCTGCATCACGCCACCCTCCATGGTGGTGAGCACGAAGGCTGCGAGCTCGCGCCGATCGCAGGCAGCCGGCAGGCGCGCGCCTGCCGCGTTCAGACACGCCTCGATGGCATCGATCCATACGGTGAAATTCGCCGCCAGACGCTCCCGCACCGGCAGGTCCGGCTCGTGCAGTTCGAGCGCCAGGCTGCCGATCGGACAACCGTAGCTGCACTCGGTGTCGATGAGGGACTGGCGGTAGCGGGCGAGCAGGGCGAAGACGCGCTCGATCGGATCGTCCACGCCCCGCCAGGCCGGCTCGAGCAGCAGGGTGTGGATGCCCTGCAGGTACAGGTCCAGCACCGCGAGCAGCAGGTCCTGCTTGCCGGGGAAGAAGTGATAGAGGCTGCCGCTGTTGACCTTGGCGGCCTGCAGGACGTCCGCGACGCTGGTCGAGCCGTAGCCCTTCTCCCAGAAGAGCCGCATGGCCGTGAGCACCAGGCGCGTGCGCGTGTCAGATGCGACCATGGCAGGTGACTTGAGTGATCATTCAAGAAGAGTCTACTTCGAGTTGAATGATCAGTCAACCGCTGCGCGGAGGTCCTCCTCGGGTTACGCGCCGCCGGCGGCGCGGCGCAGTGCCGCGCGCGCCAGCAGTCGTGTTGAATCCAGCGTCGGCAGCGGGGAATTTCCGTCGTGCATGATGAGCGGGATTTCCGTGCAACCGAGTATCACGGCGTCGCAGCCGGCCGCGCGCATGCGCCGGAAGACGCCCTGGAAGTAGACTACGGCCGCATCGTTCATGACCCCGCGCACCAGTTCCTCGAAGATGATGCGGTTGATCTCGTCGCGTTCGGCGGGCTGCGGACGCAGGCACTCCAGGCCACGGGCCAGGAGTTTCTGCGGGTAGACCTCGCTGTCGACAAGGTAACGCGTCCCGGTGAGTCCAAGACGGCGCCAGCCGCGCGCGGCCGCGGCGTCCGCCACCACTTCGCCGATATGCAACCAGGGCCGCGGGGAGCGCGCAAGGATGCCCGGCAGCGCCTGATGGATGGTGTTGTCCGGGCAGATGAGGAAGTCAGCGCCCGCGCGCGCCAGCTTGTGGGCGGAGGAGAGCATCAGCTCACCGACGCCTGCCCAGTCATCGCGGCTGATGTGGCTCATGTAGCGCGCGAGCGCGTGAGTGTGCACGCTGACCTCGGGATGGTCGTACGCGCCGAGCAGCGCTTCCCCCTCCAGGCACAGCGTGCGATAGCACAGCGCGGCTCCTTCCGCGGAACAACCCACGATTCCGACGTGCTGCATCATGGGGGGATTGTAAACCGCGCCGCGCCTCGGGCGCCGCCTCGGGATTGCACAGCGCGCTCGCGCCTTTGGGCATAATCGCAGCTGGCAAGGGAGGATGTGTGTGCCGCGACGCCTGAACTGCACGCTGCGGGGGCTGCGCTCGGCCGTGGGCGAGCGCACGGCCGACACCGCCATTGCCGCGTCGGTCGCCCCGTTCGTTATGACTTCCAGGACGTTTCATGACCCACAAGAAGAATCGGCTGGCAGCGGTGTTGCCGGCGGCCATCGCGGCGCTCTGGGCCTGTACACCGGTGCAGCGCGCTGAGGTGACGGGCCTCAAGTATCCCCCGGCGCCGCGTGGCACGACGGTGGATGACTATCACGGTACCAAGGTAGCCGATCCCTATCGGGGGTTCGAGAGCCTGGACTCGCCGGCGACGCGCGCCTGGACCGCCGCGCAGGCGCAGCTGACCCAGGCCTACCTGGCGGGCATCCCGCAGCGGGAGCAGATCCGCAGGCGTGTCGCTCAGATCTACGACTTCGAACGGACCGGTATCCCCTTCGCCGAGAGCGGGCGTTACTTCTACACGGACAACAGCGGTCAACAGGAGCAGAGCGTGCTGCTGAGCGTCGCGCCGCTGGCCGGGCTGCCGAACGTTGTCATCGATCCGAACATCCTGCCGGCCGGCAACCATCCGGTGGTCGTCGGCTACGTGGCAAACCGCTCCGCCACGCTGCTCGCGTATGGCGTCTCCTCGGCGGGCTCGGACTGGACCGACTGGCACCTGCGCGATCTTGCCAGCGGCCAGGATCTGCCTGATGTTCTGCGGCACACCAAGTACTACCGGCCGGTCTTTACGCCCGACGGCCGCGGGCTCTACTACAGCGCGTTTCCGCCGCCCAAGAGCGGGGAAGAACTGAGCGCAGCGGACCTGCACAACGCCATCTATTACCACGCGCTGGGTTCCGACGGCGCCAGCGATCGGCGCATCCTCGGCGACGGAGTCCATCCGGACTGGCAGTACGAACCCTTCCTGTCCGAGGATGGCCGCTGGCTCATCGTCCGGGCGGGCGAGGGCGAGGTCGGTGACAAGGCGGTTGAGGACCTTTACCTCGTCGATACGGCTGCCTCCGCCCCCGCGCCGCGGGCGGTCACGCAGGGCTTCGGCGCGGCCTACGTATACGCCGGTACCGACGCGGGTCTTCTTTACTTTCTTACCTCGCTGAACGCGCCTAACGGGCGCGTGGTCGCGATCGACCCGCTGCACCCGGAACAAGCCAACTGGAAGAACGTGATCGCCGAGGGCGCCGATGCGATCGACCTGGGCGATCGCAGCGTGTCGCTGGTGGCGCATCAGCTCATCGTGCGCTCGATCCACGATGCCCACAGCCGCGTGACGGTTTATGGCCTTGACGGTGCCCGGCGCGAGGAGATTGCGCTGCCGGGTCTGGGTTCGGCGAACGGCTTCGCGGGGCATGCCGCGGACGGCGAGACGTTCTATTCCTTTACCGACCTGATTACCGCGCCGACCATCTACCGCTACGATTTTGTGAGCCGGACCAGCAGCGTATTTCGTGCGCCGCGCGTTGCCTACGAGGCCGGCGCCTACGAACAGCGGCAGGTCTTCTACACCGGCCGGGACGGTACGCGCATCCCGATGCTGCTCGCCTACCGTCGCGGTGCGAACCTTCAGGGCGACAACCCGCTGCTGCTGAACGGTTACGGTGGCTTCGGGATCCCGCTCCTGCCCCGATTTGACCCCGCCACCATCACCTGGATGGAGATGGGCGGGGTGTTCGCCGTGGCCAATATCCGCGGTGGCGGTGAGTACGGCGAATCCTGGCATCGCCAGGGGACGCTGACTCACAAGCAGGTGGTATTTGATGACTTCATCGCCGCCGCCGAGTGGCTGATCGCCAATCACTACACCTCCACCGCGCGGCTTGCGATTCACGGCCGCTCCAATGGGGGCCTTCTGATCGGCGCGTGCCTGACGCAGCGCCCGGATCTGTTCGGGGCAGCGCTGGCGCAGGTGGGTGTCATGGACATGCTGCGCTTCAACCGCTTCGGGCAGGGGGCGGGCTGGGAAGGCGACTACGGCTCCCCGCAGGATCCGCAGCAGTTCCAGGCGCTGTATGCGTACTCACCGGTGCACAACGTACTTCGCGGCGTGCGCTACCCGGCCACCTTGGTGATCACGGGCGATCACGACACGCGCGTGATGCCCATGCACTCGTTCAAATTTGCCGCCGCGCTCCAGGCCGCCCAGGCGGGACCGGCGCCGATCCTCTTGGCGGTGGATGTGGCCTCCGGTCACGGTGGGGGTGAGACCGTCTCGCAGGCGGTTTCACAGGATGCCGACATGTTCGCCTTCCTCGTCAAGAACCTGGCGATGCCAGTACCCTGAACCGGCGCGGCCCGTACCGGTCTTGCCAGGACCTTGCCCGCAGGCGCACCGCGTAGCGAGGCCACGCTGCGAGAACGGCTTTTTGCCACGCGCCCGGCGAGCCTCCGGGTACGCGGCCATTGCCCCGGGAGCGCTCGCAACCGAAGTATCCTTGGGCTGCGCTTTCAGGGCGCCGTCGTCAACTGATGTGCACCGCGGCCAGCAGAGGTAATCAATGTCGCAACGAAATCCGGTCCTTGAACATGGCGCACTCGGCGCGCTGCTGCTGCTCGCCTGCAGCGTCGTGGCCGCGGCGCCGCCCGTACCGGCGCCAGCAGCGCAGGCCGTCGATGGTTCGGATGAGGCCGTGGTGGCACGTCTGACGGTGCTGCGCGACGCCTTCGTTGAGCATGTAGGGGAAGTAGGCTACAAGGCCTGCACGGCCCCGGTGATTGAGCTTGGCGATCCGCCGTCCTTTGGCAACTACGTCGCCGAGCGTAACACTCTGCTCATCGGCGCATGGTCGCACCTGTCGGCCGAGGAGCAGCGGGGATTTGAGGACATGGCCCGCAGGATCGGTCCTGAGGCCGTGGCGCGCTCGGTGTTCGAGAACGGTACCTACCGCTGGGTGTTTGTGCACGAGCTGGGGCACTGGTGGCAGGCCTGCCAGCACAAGATGCGTCCCCATACCTATGCAGCGGAGAACGGGGCCAACCGGATCGCGCTCGCGTACTGGCACGAGGAGGACCCGCCCTTTGCCGGTGGCATCGTGCGCGGGTTCAGGAACCTCGTGAACTCGAGACCGAGCCCGGTACCTGCGGGACAATCGCCGCAGAAGTATCTTGACGCCCACTACCAGAGCATCCTGCGCAGCGACGACTACGTCTGGTTCCAGGGCAGGATGATCGCGGATCTGGCCGAGCACGCGCCGCCGTCCTTCCACCAGGCGCTCTCGCAGCCGCTGTACCCGAAGTGAACTCAGCAGGTGCCGCAGCGGCACCCGCTCCGTTGCGGTTCTACGGAGCGCAGCGACGGGTGGTGGCTCAGTGGCAGTCGGTGGGCAAAGGGGTGACTGTTCCGGGCAGCCGCGACCTCGCTGACGGTCATCCGCGGCGCCCGCCATCATGCATTCGAGAGACGACAGCGCGGGCGGCGGCGGGTATGGTGGGTGCTGCACTCTCGCGGGCATCAAGGAGCGCAGTCAATGAGCGCACTAGCGGACTACCCGGTCACGAGGAAGTGGCCCCCCCGACATCCCGAGCAGCTGCAGCTGTACTCCCTGCCGACGCCGAACGGCGTCAAGGTATCGGTCATGCTCGAGGAGACCGGTCTTGCCTACGAGCCGCACCTGGTCAATTTCGACACCAACGATCAGCTGTCGCCGGAGTTCCGGTCGCTGAACCCCTACGGCAAGATTCCGGCGATCCTGGATCCGAACGGCCCCGAGGGTCGACCGCTCGCGCTGTTCGAGTCCGGCGCGATCCTCATCTACCTCGCCGACAAGAGCGGGCAGTTCCTGCCGCGCGACGCCGGCGCACGTTATCAGACGATTCAGTGGCTGATGTTCCAGATGGGTGGCATCGGGCCCATGTTCGGTCAGGTCGGGTTCTTTCATAAGTTCGCCGGCAAGGACTTCGAGGACAAGCGCCCCCGCGACCGCTATGTGACCGAAGCGCGGCGGCTGCTCGGCGTTCTCAATGAGCGCCTGACGGGGCGCACCTGGCTCATGGGCGACAACTACACCATCGCCGACATGGCCGCCTTCCCCTGGGTGCGCAACCTCGTGGGCTTCTATGGAGCGGGGGAGCTGGTGCGCTTCAGCGAGTTCCCGCGCGTGGCGGCAACGCTTGAACGTTTCGTGGCGCGTCCGGCAGTGGCACGTGCGCTCTTGATACCCAAGCGTGACTGATCAGCCGATGGCGCCCGCGTGCCCGAGCGTGGCGCCCACCAGGGGCGTCGTACGCGTAACGGCACGGGACGGTACGCGCGGGCTGCCTAGGGGTGTGGGGCGCGGCCGGCAGTCGCGTGCTGGTGTGAGAGGGCCCACACGTAGGCCGCGACCGCTTTGACGTCCGCGTCCGTCAGCGGTGCACCGCCACGTGGCGGCATCGCGCCATCGGCATGCTTGGGTTTGACGACTCCCTTGTCGATGGTGGCGGCAATTGCGGCGAGGCTGCCGTTGCCCCACTGCCAGTTACCACCCGTCAGGTCAGGTCCCACCGTGCTGCCCTTGCCGTCCGAACCGTGGCAGCCGCTGCAGGTGCCACCGGCACTCGCGCCGACAAAGATGCGCGAGCCGAGCAGCACCTGCTCGCGCGTGGCGCCGGCCGCCACCGGCAGGGTGGCCGGATCGAGCTCCGCTTCGGCCACGGCCGCGAAGGTTGGAGTCGGTGCCGGCTCAAGGCGCGCAGAGGTCGCCGACCCGCTGTAGGTGATGCGCCAGATCCGGCCGTGAACGTCTTCGGCGACGTACAGCGCCCCGTCGGGTCCCACGGCGAGACCGGCGGGACGAGCGAGCGCGCGACCCGGCTCCTTGTGTGCGCCGGCGAAGCCATCGGCGAACACGATGTAGTCCCCGGCGGGCTTGCCGTCGGTGAGCGGCTGGAACACGACGTTGTAACCGGCCTGCGGCGCCGGCGCCCGGTTCCAGGAGCCGTGAAAGGCGACGAAGGCGCCACCATGGAAGGGCGCCGGGAACTGCGAAGCCTTGTAGATCAGGAGGTCATTCGGCGCCCAGTGCGCGGGAAAGAAGAACGCCGGTGCGCGCTTGTCCGCGCAGGGGCCGATCTTGCTGCCGCCATCGCCGCCGTACTCGGGCGCGAGCACGAGCTTCTTCTGCCGCCCATCGAAATAGCACCTCGGCCAGCCGTAATCACCACCGGACTCAAGCGTGACGACTTCCTCGGCCGGCAGATCCCGCCCGTGCTCGGCGTTGTACAGCTTCGAGAAGTTCTCGAGCTGATCGCGGCCGTGCTGCGTGACGAACAGGCGCCCGGCGGCGTCAAAGTCCATGCCCTCGCCGTTGCGGATGCCGGTCGCGTAGCGCTCCGCGGGCGAGAACTTCTGCCCGATCTTGTTGGCATCGTAGCGCCAGATGCCGCCGCGGGTCTTAAGTTCCGTGCACGGCTCCTGCCCACGGGCGTTGGGCATGCGGTTATCCGACTCGCAGGCGTTCGTCTCTGAACCGACATCGACGAACAGCTGGCCCTTGGCGTCGATGACGAAGGGATGCATCGGGTGATCACCACTCAGCGGCAGGCCCGAGACGACGATCTGCGCAGGGCCCTGCGGTACCAGGGTTCCCGGCGGCAATGCGAAGCGCACGATGCGGTCATTCACCTCCGCGTAGAGCGCGTCGTGATAGAGCGCGATGCCGGTGCCGCCGGCGCTGCCCTGGGTGACGCCGTCGCCGAAGCGCTTGATGAGGTCGGCATGGCCGCTGCCGCGGCTGTCGCGCAGCGCGACGAGGAAGCCACCTGCTGGCAGCTTGTCCACGTGCCCGTAGGTGTAGTAATCCCCGCTCCAGGTATTGACATACACGCTGCCGTCGCCGGCCACTGCCAGGTGACGCGCGTGACCCAAATGATCCGCGAACAGCGTCGCGCAGAACCCGGGTGACAGCGTGAGGCCGGCATTGTCACCGGCGCACTTGCCGCCGGCAGGCTCCGCGGCGAGTGCGGCGCCGCTGAGGAGGATCCCAAAACCCGCGATCCAATGAATCCATGTGCGACCCTGACTCATAGACCCTCAACTGTGCTGGCACAGGCACCGACGGACGCACGCGGCGCAAAACGCCGCGGGCCGCGCAGAGTATCACGCGCCATGCGCCACGCCGTCGAGGGAAAATCCGGCCACTACGGCGGTTGGGTTGCGTTCAGTGGCAGAACGCCACGGCCAGTAGTGCGGTTCAATTCACACGTGAACGCGCCGCTGTGCTTGGAGTATTCACGGTGAACCGCGCGTGCCGGTGTGTTCTCGGGTCGCGGCTAATCGGAGTCCTCGGCGAACGCCCGCCGCGGCCGCGGCTCTTCCAGGTAACGCTCCTTCTCATGCGGTTCCGGCACCACTGGCGAGCCGTGGCTGAATAACACGCGGGTACGGTTGTCACGTTCAACCAGCCGCCACGGCAGCACCGTGGGCTCACCCGGCGCGCTGTACGGGCGGATGACGGCCGAAGCGGTGTCGAGCAGCCCGTCCACACTGTTCCACAGGTGTGCCACGAATAATCCCGTGGCGGTGCGGCTCGCGGCGACGATGAGGTCCCCCGAGCGCGGGGAGCACGCGATCGCCTTGACGGGGTCGGCTTCGAGTACGAACGCGATCTCGAGCGCCATGACGGTGTCTTCGAGCCGGAGACGCTCGAAACGCGTGGTTGCGCCGCTCAGTCGCAGCACCCCCTCGGCAAGGTCCCCGCGGGCCGAGAGGGCGTCGGCGCGCAGTCCGATGCCGTGGCCCGCGACGGAGTCACGCAGCAGCACCAGCCGGCCGAGTTCGACTTCACCGAGACGCCGGGCCTTGAAGCCCGGGCTGGTCTCAATGAGTGGAATCTGCGGCTGGTACAACGCGCGGCTCTCCGGGGCACTCCGCATTCTAGCGCCGCGCGCCCGTGTCACTGCGAAAGTTCGCAGGCGGCGCCGGTGCAAAATCGGACGACGCCCGCCGCGGCCCAACCAAGAGCGGCCGGGATGATCACCCCCCCCGCAGCTTACGCAGGCAGCCTCAAACCCTGACAATCCCGGGCGGTTTCATCCCGCGGCTCTTGAATTAAACCGCCACCGCGTCCGGGCCGCTTGACCGCGCTAGCGGTCTGTCTCACCCTTAAGGTCAAGCAAACAACAAGGAAGCGGAAATATGCGGGCGTCCGCCGCGGCATCGATCACTTTGTTCCTGTGTTCAGCGGCAGTGGCGGCGGGCGCGCGCGCTGCGCCCGCGGCGGCGGCCCAGGATGATGGCCAGTGGCCCATGCCGGCCAAGGACTATGCGTCGACCCGCTACAGCAAGCTCACCGCCATCACGCCCCAGAACGCCCCCGGACTGCACCCGGTATGGACGTTCTCCACCGGCGTTCTCGGCGGCCACGAGGGCCAGCCCCTGGTCGTGGGCGACACCATGTATGTCGTGACACCGTGGCCGAACGTGCTGTACGCCTTTGACCTCACCAAGGAAGGCTACCCGCTGCGCTGGAAGTACCGTCCCGAGGTGAGCGCCAACGCGATCGGCGTGTCCTGTTGCGACACCGTCAACCGCGGGGCGTTCTACGTCGACGGCAAGATCATTTACAACCTCCTTGACGGACACACGGTTGCGGTCGACGCCAAATCGGGCAAGCAGTTGTGGAAGACGCAGGTTGCGGACGTCAGCGACGGGGAGACCGTGACGATGGCGCCGTTGGTGGTCAAGGAGCGCGTGCTGGTGGGCGCCTCGGGCGGTGAGTTCGGCATCTACGGCTGGGTCAAGGCACTCGACTTGAAATCCGGTGCCATCGTCTGGACCGCCCGCAACATCGGCCCCGATGCCGACATGCTCGCCAAGCCCGGTGATTTCAAGGCGCCGTACGACAGCGGTGCGGACCTCGGCACGCACAGCTGGGCCGAGGACACCTGGCGCACCGGCGGTGCGCCGGTGTGGGGCTGGATGTCCTACGATCCCGAACTCGATCTTGTCTACTACGGTACCGGCAACGCCTCGCCCTATAACGCCGAGCAGCGCCTTGGGGACAACAAGTGGACGGCGAGCGTGTTGGCGCGCCGGCCCGCGGACGGATCGCTGGTGTGGGCCTACCAGTTCACCCCGCACGACAACTGGGACTACGACGCCGCCGGAGCCATGGTGCTGGCGGATCTGGAGATCGGCGGCAAACCGACCAAGGCCCTGGTGCACTTCGACAAGAACGGCTTTGCCTACACGCTCGATCGCGCCACCGGCCGCTTGCTGCTCGCGCAGCCCTTTGCGAACGTGACCTGGGCGAAGTCAATCGATCTTGCCACCGGCCGCCCGGTACTTGATCCGAGCAAGCAAACCGGGGCGTCCCGCGGCAGCGTCAAGGGCATCTGCCCCAGTCTTGAGGGCGGGGTCAGCCCGTCCTCCCCGCCGGCGTATTCGCCGCGCACGCATCTGTTCTACAGCTCCACCAATAACCTGTGCATGGACTACGCCTCCGCACGCGCCTCGCACTTGCGCGGCACTCCCTTCATGGGAATCAACAGTCCGTACAGCGCCGGACCCGGGGGCAATCTCGGCACGTTCATGGCCTGGGACGCGGCGACCGGGAAGAAGGTGTGGGAGAACAAGGAAACCTATCCGAACTGGAGCGGCGCGCTGGTGACCGCAGGCGATGTCGCCTTCTACGGCACGCTCGATGGCTGGTTCAAGTCCGTGGACGCCCGCACCGGGAAAGTCTTGTCGAAGTTCAAGGTCGGCTCCGGGGTGGTGGGCAACCCGATCACCTACCGCGGGCCGGACGGCAAGCAGTACGTGGCAGTCTATGCCGGCATCGGGGGCGACTGGCTGCTGCTCAGCGGGGACGTCCGCTCGGATGACCCGACGGACGTGCGCGCGCCCGCTGACTACATCAAAGACATCGCCGGCCATACCAGCCAGGGCGGCATCATCTGGATCTTCGGCCTATGAGCACATCCAACCGTCGGTACGCGGGCGTGCGGGTGAGGGTGGTGCCGGCCGCGGTGTTGGCATGTCTGCTGCTCGCCGCGTGCGATCACCGGGACCCTGAGCCGGCCGTCCAGGGCGCTGCGGCACCCCCGGCGGTCGCCTACGAGGCGCACGTCGCCGCCGGCGGGGTCGCACCGCCCGGCGGTACGCTCAGTAACCCGCATCAGGGAGACAAGGCGGTGGCGGCCGCCGGCGCAAACCTGTTCACGGCCATGAACTGCGATGGTTGCCACGGACCGGAGGGCTCGGGCGCCGTCGGTCCCAACCTCGGCGACGGACGCTGGCGTTACGGCGGCGCGGACGCCGAAGTCTTCAGCTCCATCTACTATGGACGCCCGAAGGGCATGCCCGCGTTTGGCGGCGCCATGGGGGCGGACGGCGTATGGACACTCGTTACCTACCTGCGCTCGCTCGCCCCGCCGGACAACCTGCCCACTGAATCCTTCGAGTCCCCCGCCAAGTAGCCGAGGCCGGGCGTGACAGTTGCACCAGGCCGCACGCCGGCCAGGGGGCGCAATTGCCGAGGTTAGCCCCCCGGGGACGCTGACGCAGTCCCGCACAGATGACCGGTCCATCGCCAAGCGGGGCGCGGCCAATCTTAAAATTCCAGTCACGCGCTTGGCGCTGGCGGAGCGCTCCGCGAGCGTGGCGTCACCCACACCCATAGTGCGGAGAACAGTGTGATTCCGCAGTTCCGGAAGCGCACTTTGCGCATTTCGCCTACGGCGCCATGCCGCGCCTCTATATATAAGAGTAAACGCAGCCGCGCGCGGCAGGCATGCATCGGGCGAAGGATTGCACCGGACAGATTATGTTCCGGGCCTCGTGTCGCGCATCACCGACGGGTTGCTGCAGGCTCGCGCGCCATGAGAGTTTCAGCTGCAGTGACCAGGGAGTTGAAATTGCGCTTACACGTCATGGCCTTCACGCTGCTCCTCGGGACGCTGACCTCCTGCGGCGGTTCGGATATGTCCTCCTCGATGCCGCCACCCCCGAGTGGTGGCGGCGGCAGCAGCCACACGCCCACGCAACCCACCGACGTGGTCACCTACAAGAACGACGTAGGCCGTACGGGTGCAAACGTCACCGAGTCGGTGCTGACGCCTGCGAACGTAAATTCCAGCAGCTTCGGCAAGCTGCGCACCCTGGACACCGACGGCAAGGTGGATGCGCAGCCCTTGTACCTGTCGGGGCTGGCGGTGCAGGGGGCCGCGCATAACGTCGTGTTCGTGGCGACCGAGAATGACACCCTCTACGCGTTCGACGCCGACACCGGCGCCGTGCTGTGGCAGAAGTCGCTGCTCGGCAGCGGCGAAACACCGAGTGAGGCGGTGCACTCCTGCAGCCAGGTCACGCCAATGATTGGTATCACGGCAACGCCGGTCATCGACCGCAGCGCCGGTGCCCACGGCACCATCTATGTCGTCGCGATGTCCAAGACGACCTCGCCGCTCGCGTACCACCAGCGCCTGCATGCGCTGGATGTCACGACCGGCGCGGCGCTGCCCAACAGCCCGATGGAAGTGACCGCCACGTATCCGGTGATGGGCGGCATGATGAGCTTCGATCCGCAGCAGTACGAGGAGCGCGCGGCGCTGCTGCTGTCGCACGGGACGCTCTACACCAGCTGGACTTCACACTGCGACGATCCACCCTATTCGGGCTGGGTGATCGCCTACAACCAGGGCACGCTGGCCCAGACGGCCGTGTTCAACGCCGCGCCCAACAGCGGCGGCGGCGGCCCGGCGATCTGGATGAGTGGCGGCGGCCCGGCCGCCGACGCGAGCGGCGATGTTTACCTGCTCACCGCGAACGGCGCCTTCGAGACCACTCTTGATTCCCGCGGCTTCCCGAACCGGGCGGACTTCGGCAACAGCTTCCTGCGGCTCTCCGGCGGCGCGCTGACGGCGTTGGATTACTTCTCCATGTCCAACACGGTGGCCGAGTCGGCCGCCGACCAGGACCTGGGCTCCGGCGGCATTCTGTTACTGCCGGACCTGCAGGATTCCGGCGGCGTCGTGCGTCATCTGGCGGTGGGCGCGGGCAAGGACACCAACATCTACGTCGTTGACCGCGACTCCATGGGCAAGTTCAGCGCCAGCGGCAACAACATCTGGCAGGAATTGCCTGGCGCCCTGGGCGGCGGCATCTGGTCCACGCCCGCGTACTACAATTCCACGCTCTACTACGGACCGGTGGCCGGCAACCTCAAGGCGTTCACCATTTCCGCTGCCAAGCTCACCGCAGCATCAAGCAGCAGTGCCACCTTTAACTATCCGGGTACTTCACCGACAGTCTCGGCTAACGGCAGCGGCAGTGGCATCGTCTGGGCGCATGAGAACTCCGATCCGGCCGTGCTGCACGCTTACGACGCCAGCGACTTGAGTCACGAGCTCTACAACAGCTCCCAGGCCGCCGGCGGGCGTGACAAGCTGGGTCCGGGCAACAAGTTCATCGCCCCGATGATCGCCGACGGCAAGGTATTCGTCGGCACGCAATCCGGCGTTACCGTGTTCGGGCTGCTGAATTGACACGCGCTCCGTGAACGCGGCTCGTTCAGGGCGAGGAAGCGAGCTCCAGTTCCCTCAGTTTGGGCCCCTCCAGGTTGCCGAGCCGCGTTGAGGCGTCGTAGAGCACGACCCCGAAGGCGATGACCGCGACGGCCAGCGCCACGAAGGCGCGCAGGTGGCGTACCTCAAAGGTCCTGATCGAGCGCGCGTAGGCAATCAACGCCAGGGCGGCCGCTACCACGACGATCGCATCGAGGCTGGCCCGCTGCCAGTAGCTGCCGCCCAGATGCAGCCACATGCCAAATTCATCGAAGGTGAGCGCCATGGCGATGCCGTAGGCGAACGCGGCACGGCGCAGCGAGCGGCTGGTGCGCACGCTGAACAACAGGTAAGCGCCCACGCCCGCGAGCAGGAAGATGCCATAGTTCAGGTGGTGCACATGCGTGTTGTGCAGGAAGAAGTAGAGGTTCGGGATGCGGCGCGCCATGATCAGCAACACGATCGTGCGCGAGGCGACAAAGGTCAGCACAAAGGCGAGCAGGGCGCGCCGGGCGAGTTCGTCGCCCGGCGGGGCGCCGGGGTCGCTGGCCGGTGGTACTTGCGTCACCGCTAAGTCCGTGGGGGCGGCGCGCAGCTGGCTGCCCGGGCGGAGGGTCAGCGCCCCTGGTAGTTGGTGGAGATTGAGTTGACCACCTTGTGCACGTCGGGCGTCGCCTTCGCCAGCGCTTCAGCGGTGTCGCGCTGCAGTCCGGTGGCGACCTGGCCAGTCAGATATACCGTGTGGTCCACCGTGCGCACGTAGATGACGTTCGGCGCCTGCAGGTCGGCGTGCTCCTTGAAGGACGCCTGCACCGCCGCGGTGATCTGCGCATCGCCCGGGCAGCCTTCACTGCCGCACTTGCGATAGGCTTCAATGTCGGAGCAGCCGGCCAGTAATCCGCAGAGGAGGAGGACGGATCCGGCGGCCCAAGTCCGGCGGTACTTCCGCCCCTTGACGTGCACGTTCTCGCTATCGGTTGTTTGCATACGGTCCTGGCTCGAAATGGGTCGACCGCGGCTGCCTGCAGGGTCTGATCCGTGCACCGTCGGCCGCTGAACCGAGAGCTTAGAATCAGGCGACGCACATTGCCACCTCAGCGCGGGCGTGGCGCCGTGGTTACTGATCGACCGGGCGGGTCGTTTGCTGATAAAAGGGGCCATCGGGGGGGGAATGCAACAAGAACAATCCCAGGGTAAGCAGGGGCGCTGCACGTTGCCGGTGGCCGGATGATCGGGCTGCTGCGGCCGGCCGCCTTCACCACAGCCCTGCCGGCGGCGGAAATCAGCCCGGCTTACCGCCGGCTGCGCCGGCAGGTGTTTGTCGGCATCTTCATCGGCTATGCGGGTTACTACCTCGTACGACAAAACCTGGCGCTCGCGATCCCGGACATCCTGCGCGAGCATCCCGAATATACCAAGGCGGGACTGGGCAGCGCGCTGACGGGCCTGTCCATCGCCTACGGCCTGTCGAAGTTCCTGATGGGGTCCGTTTCCGACCGCAGCAACCCGAAGTACTTCCTGCCGCTGGGACTGCTGCTCTCCAGCGCGATCATGGCGGCATTTGGCCTGGTCCCGGCGGCTTCGAGCTCGCTCGTGCTCATAATCGCGATCATGGTCCTGAATGGCTGGGTGCAGGGCATGGGCTGGCCGCCATGCGGCAAGACCATGGTGCACTGGTTCAGCACCCGCGAGCGTGGCCGCACGGTTTCCCTGTGGAACACCGCGCACAACGTCGGCGGCGGGCTGGTTGCCCGTTTCGCGTACGTGGGTATCGTTCTCTTTCAGGACTGGCATGCGAAGTTCTACTTCAATGCGCTGATTGCCGCGCTGATTGCCGTCGCCGCCTTCTTTCTGCTGCAGGACACGCCGCAGTCGCGTGGCCTGCCGCCGATAGAAGAATACAAGAATGACTACCCGGCCGGTTACACGCAGGCGAGTGAACAGATCCTCGGGTTCCGCGAGATCTTCTTCAAATACGTGCTCTCGAACCGCTACCTGTGGGCGATCGCGGTCGCGAATGCGTTCTGTTACTTCGTCCGTTACGGCGTGGAGAACTGGATTCCGACGTACCTGGAGACGGCAAAGGGCTTCTCCTTCAAGCAGTCGAGTCTCGGATGGTCGCTGTATGAATACGCGGCGATACCCGGGACGATCGCCTGCGGATGGATGTCAGACAAGTGGTTCGGGGGCAAGCGCGCGCCGGCCACTATACTGTTCATGGCGTTGACCCTGGTCGCGGTGGTGGTCTACTGGTTCAACGCCAAGGGACCGCTGTGGATCGACTACGCGGCCCTGGTCGCGATCGGGTTCCTGATCTACGGCCCCATCATGATCATCGGGCTGCAGTCGCTCGATCTGGTCCCGAAGAAGGCCGCCGGCACCGCCGCAGGCTTCACTGGTTTTTTCGGCTATGTGTTTGGGTCGGCGATCTCCGGTAGCGGGGTGGGCTGGATCGCGGACCACTGGGGCTGGGGCGGGGTCTTCACGACGATGGTGGCGTGCTGCGTGCTGACCATTTTCTTCAGCGCGCTGACACTGGGTCACAAGGCGCAGAGCCAGGCGCGCGTGGCGCCCTGAGAACGCGCAGGCAGGTTAGACAATGGAACTGACGGCACTGGCGGGATGGGAGAATTTCTACGTCATCGTGGGTTCTTCGGCGGGCGGTCTGACTGGCCTCACGTTTGTGGTCATTGCGCTGATCCGCGACGCCAGCGCGGTCAGACCCACGGGCCTGCGCGCCTTTGTGACGCCGACCATCCTGCATTTCTGTGGGGTCCTCGCATTGGCCGCCTTCCTGAGCATGCCGCACCAGCGCCTGTTCAGCCTGAGCGCCGGGTTCACGCTCGGCGGGCTTGTCGGGGTTATCTATGGGCTGTTCACCGCTGCCAACATGCGCCGCCAGGGCGCCGGCTACGTACCGGTCAAGGAGGACTGGGTCTGGAATGTCTTTCTCCCGACCCTGGTGTACGCGTGCCTGTTCTGCATGGGCCTGCTGGTCTGGCACCGCCCGGAGCAGACCCTGTTTGGTGTCGCGGCGTTGTCGCTGATCCTGCTGTTCATCGGGATTCATAATGCCTGGGACATCGCGATCTGGATGACCCTGCAGAAGAAAAGCGACGGTGATCAGTAGCGCCGCGGAGCGCGGGTCCGGCGGGTGACTACTTGACCGGGGCCGGTACCCGGCTCAGGGTTACGCGTAGGCGGCCGCAGCGTTGCCAAGGGTAATGCTGCGCTGCGCGCATCGGGTCCGGTCGCTTTTCCGGGAGCAACGGCGAGGAGGGATTTATGCAGCGAAGTGTGCACGCCTATCTGAAGGCGCTGGAAGCCGGGGATGCCGAGAAGGCCGCGTCGTTGTTCATCCCCGACGGCTGGGTCGAGTCGCCCTTTCTGGGCCGGCTCCCCGTCCGGCAATTCATCAAGAAGGTCGCGGATGCGTCCCGGGGAACCAAGCTCACCGTGCACGATGTGCTGATCAGCGCCGAGGGGCACCTGCGGGCAGTCGCCTACTATCTGTACGACTGGCGCCTGAAGGACGGCTCGCGCGTGTCATTTGACTGCGCGGACGTGTTCAATTTCGACCCGAGTACCGGTCACATCCAGTCGATCGTCCTGGTCTACGACACCCATCCCGTCCGCGGCGTAGTCGAGGATAAGTACCCGTAGCGGCATCACCGAGATTCTGTCACATCGGCTGTACGGGCTTAACCCCGTCCGGCCCGCTGCCGCGCTTCAGTCTGCAGGATCTTGCAACGACTGGAGCACCTATGAAGCGGACAGTTTGGTTGGCGGCATTGGCGGGCCTGGCAGTGAACTGCAAGGCGCTCGCCGTTGGTGGCCTGGCGACGGTGTCGGTCATTGACCGGGACAGCGGCACACAGCTCAGTACCTACTACTTCAAGGGCGAATACTGGGTGGCCGGCCGGCCCGGTGCCCGTTACGCCATACAGATCCGCAATTGTGCCGCGGGCCGGCTGCTGGCGGTGACCTCGGTGGACGGGATCAATGTCATCTCCGGCGCAACCGCCGGTTGGGGACAGACCGGCTACGTTTTTGATCCCGGCGCCGACTACCAGATTGCCGGATGGCGCAAGAGTGACACCGAAGTGGCGGACTTCACCTTCACTGCATCGCCGAACTCTTACGCCGCGCGCACCGGTCGGCCGGCCAATGTGGGGGTGATCGGCGTGGCGCTGTTTCGCGAGCGGCCTGCGGCGCCGCCACGGATCACACAATCGCAGAGCCCGGCCGATGTGCCGCGGGCAGAGGCCTCGGCTCGCGACTCGGCGCGCGAAGCCCCGGCCGCCGCCGGCGAGTCCCTCGGAGCGATCGCGGCCGACGAGCGCGTTGCGCCGGCCTCGCCGAACGTACCGGCGCCCAAGCTTGGTACCGGTCACGGCGAGCGCGAATACTCCTACGTGGAGAATACCGAGTTCCGCCGCCTGCAACGCGAGCCCAACGAGGTGATACGCATACGCTACGATAGCCTGGAGAATCTGGTGGCGCTGGGAGTGGTGGCAGCCTCGCGCGTGGCGCCGCCCATGCCCAACCCGTTTCCTGTCTCGCACGGGCGAGGCTTCGTGCCCGATCCTCCCGGCTGACTGCTCCCCTAAAGATGAATGACGGACTCGGCTGAGAGCGACGAGGTGCTGATGCAGCGCTATGCGGGCGGCGAGGCCGCAGCGTTCGGGACTCTTTTCCGGCGCCACGAGCTGCGTGTCTGGCGATACCTTGAGCGGCAGGTGGGTAACCGCTCGAGCGCCGAGGAAGTCATGCAGGAGGTGTGGTTTGCGGTCGCGCGGGATGCAGTGCATTTCGAGCGTCACTCATGCTTCAGCGCCTGGCTGTTCACGATCGCCCGCAACCGCATGATCGACTACTCGCGGCGGCACCGGCTGCACCTGAGCCTGGATAGCCTCGGCTATGAGGCTCAAGCGGTGGTTCAGCAGCTGACGACGGAGCCCAGTGTCGGCCCGCTGGCGGCGGTGGTGCTCGAGGACCAGGCCCAGGCACTCAAACAGGCACTGCGGCAACTGCCGCAGGAACAGCGCGACGCATTTTTGCTGCAGATCGAGGGGGACCTGAGTGTGGAGGAGGTGGCTGCGATCACGCGCGCGAGCTTCGAGACGACCAAGAGCCGGTTGCGCTACGCACGCCTGAAGCTGCGTGAACTGCTGCGCGAGTACGCATGAGCGAGATGCCACCCGAGGCGGATCACCCCGAGGAGGTCGACGAACTCTATCGGCGGATATCCGCGCGCGATGGCAGCCGCCCGAGCGAGCAGCTGCGCCGCGCGGTGCTCGCGCATGCAGCGCAGCTTGCCGGCGAGCGCTCCCGCAGCCGGCCGCGGCCGGCCGACCCCGCGTCCGCGCGGCGCGCAGTGTGGCGCCCCCTGGCGTTTGGCGCTCTCGCGGCCGCCGCACTCGGCGGGCTCATGATCGCCCCGCGCTTCATGATCCCGCGCACGCCCGAAACGGCCGCGGAGTCGGTGGCGGCCCCGCAGCCGCGCGAGGTACCGCAGCCGTCGGCGCCGGCGCTGCCATCAGCGCCCGCATCCGGGTTGGCCATGGAGCGTGCGCGTCCTTCGCGCGCGGCGGACGAGCGCGTCACCGCGCGGGCGCCGGCTGCGAAGGATACGGCGCAGGAGAGCGCGGCGTACCAGGCGACGGCGCCGGCGATACAACCGCCGCAGGCGGCCGGCCGGGCGCAGGCTGCCGACGAAGTGGCCGAGGCGCGACTCGCAGCGGCGGCGCCACGAGCGCGCCGCGACAGCTTAGCCAGCTCCGCTCCTCCGGCTCTTGCCGGGGCAGCCGCGGATGCGAACCGCGCGGCCGACCCGTCCGCGGCGCTGCGCCGCGCGGCCGAGGACGGGGATCTCGCGAGCCTCGGAGCGCTGCTGGAGGGACACCCTGACCTCGAGGCCCGGGATTCGCTCGGCCGTACCGCGCTGCTCCTGGCGACGCTGCACGGGCGCCTGGACGCCGTCGAAGCGCTCCTCGCCCATGGGGCGGATCCCAATGCGGCCGACAGCCGCGGCACCACCCCGCTGCAGACGGCACTCGCCGCCGACCAGCCGCTGATCAGTGAGCTGCTGAAACGCCACGGCGCCCGCTAGCGACGCGCTGGCACCCTGCCGGGTCGCACAGGGCGCAACGTGTCCGCGCCGAGCCGGCAGCCGGGTTCACGGCATGCGACGTCGGGACGTTTTCCCGCGGCGTATTCGCTAGTCTCGGGTGACGACGATCCAGCGAACCAACATGGGAGGCACCGCTCATGGCTTACCATTTCGCAGAACCCGAGCGCCTCTCGGGCCGGGCGCTCGCCGTCGCCGGCATCCTCGCACTCCATGTCCTCGCCGCCTATCTTCTGGCCACGGGGCTGGTCCAGACGGTGCTGCACGACAAGGGCAAGAGCCTGTCGATCATCTTCATCAGGGAGCCCGAGCCACCGCGCGTCCCGCCGACACCGGTTACCAAGGTTGATTTCACATCAGCCCGCGTGCCTGCGGAAAGGCTCCCGGTGCCGCGCCTGCCGGACCCGCCGCCGGACGTACAGCCGTCGCCTGCTGCGGAGTCCGCCAACGCGCCAACGCCAGCGGTTGCTCCCGCGACGCCCGATGCCATCCGTATCCTCGGGAAGAATCAGATGCCCGACACCCAGGAGTACTACCCGCCGTCGCTGATCCGCGAGGGCATCGGGGGTGCTGCGTACGTGCGCGTGTGTGTGGATGAGGCGGGGCAACGGCGCGGCGACCCAACGATCGAGCAATCTTCGGGCAATGCACAGCTGGATCTGGGCGCGCTGAACGTTGCGCGACACGGGCGCTATGCGCGTGCGGTGCAAGGCAGCACGCCCGTCCCGTACTGCTACCGCTTCCACATCGCTTTCAGGTTCAGGTAACGCCTCAGCGCGGTCTGGCGGCGGAGGCGATGGCCGGCGCTGGATAGCGCGGCGTGCGCAGAGCCCGTGTGCCTGCTACCGTCGGCTGCCAGGTCTTGCAGGGCGGCGCGGGTCATTGGGGCCGGCGCCTGCGGCCGGTAGGGAGTGCAAGCTTGCCGGCAGAGTCGTAAGGTGAGCCAGCGCGGCAGAAGTCTTCGCAGGTCAGCGGTGCTCGTCGCGGCGGCAGCGCTGCTGTGCGGTGCCGTGCTTCTTTGGAGGCTCCCCGAAGCGGCCGCGTGGTGGTGGCGAGCGCACGCGGGTTCTCCGCAGATGACAACGGGCGCACTTTCACTGGTACCCCCGTTGCGCTGGTTCGACAGCTACTACGTCGTGGCGGACCTGGGCGAGGGGGCCTACGCGATTGGTGAACCCCGTTACGGCCAGTGCAACTTCAGCTACCTGATCGTCGGGTCGCGGCGGGCTCTGCTATTCGATACCGGCCCGGGCATCCGCGATATCACCCCCGTAGTGCAGGCGCTCACGACACAGCCTGTCGAGGCGCTACCATCACACTTGCACTTTGACCACGTCGGCAACCTCGCCAGGTTCCAGGAGGTCGGGCTGCCTGACCTGCCGGGGCTGCGGCGCCAGCTGCACAACGGGCGCTTCGCGCTCGGCTTCTACCAGTACCTGGGCTTCGTGGAGGGATTCAGGCGTCCCACCTTTAAGGTCTCCGACTGGATCAGGCCGGGGACGCCGATCGACCTCGGCGATCGGTCGTTGACGCTGCTCAGCGTCCCGGGTCATACGCCGGACTCCGTGGTTCTGTACGATGCGAAGGCCGACCGGCTGTATGCCGGCGACTTCATCTACCCCTCATCGATCTACGCCTATCTGCCGGGTGCTGACCTGCACACGTACGCGGCGAGTGCCCGGCGCCTCGAGCAGCTGCTGGACGAGCACTCGGTGATCTATGGCGCCCACGGGTGCGACCCGCTGCCACGGGTACAGCTTCCCGTGCTCGAGCGTGCGGACCTGGTGTCGCTGGAGCAGGCGCTGCAGGCAGCGGCCACGACGGCCGGGCCCAGTGGCAGCGGTTGGTATCCGCGGGAGCTTCCGGTAAACGAGCGTATGACGCTGCTCGCCAAGTACCCGTGGATGAGTCCCTAGCAGGCCGCCCTCAGAGGCTGCTGCGCTGGTGGACGGCGGCCTCCAGCCACCGCGGATTGATGTGCGCGCCCCATCCTGGCTCTGCGGGGATGGTCACGTGGCCCTCGGACACCCGATACGGGTCATTCAGGAAAAGCCCTTCCTGCCACGGGTAATAGTCGGGCCCCTCGATCGAGAGCTCGAGGTACTTGCCGGCATTCGGAATGGCGCCCAGCAGGTGCATCGTGCACAGCGTGACGAGTGAGAGGTTGGCGCTGTGTGGCGTGCACGGCAACCCCGCCCGGGCGGCCATCTGCGCCACCTGCAGGGTTCGCGCGATGCCGCCCATATACATCACGTCGGGCTGCACGATGTCGACGGCGCGCATCTCGATCATGCGTGCCCAGGTCGCCAGGTCCCAGTCCTGCTCGCCGCCGGTGACATCCAGCTGTAGCGCTTCGGTGACGTGGCGCGTCTCCTCCAGCTTCCAGTACGGACACGGTTCCTCGTAATGCGTGATGCCGTGCGCCTCGAGCAAGTGCCCCACCTCGATCGCCCGCAGCGGGGAGAAGCCACTGTTGGCGTCCACGAGCTTGGCCATCCCCGCGCCGAGCGCCCGCGCCACCAGCGGCACTACGGCCTCGGTGCGGCCGGGCCATTCGTCGACGTCGTGCCCGCACTCCGCGCCGACCCGCCATTTGAAAGCGTTGAACCCCTGCTCGTCGCGCAGCCGCACCAATCGTGCGGCCTCGGCGTCCGGCGTGATGTCGCGTCGCATCGAGGAGGCGTAGGCACGCAGGCGCCCGGGTCGGCCGCCCAGCAGTTCGACCACGGGTTTGCCTTCGAGCCTGCCGCGCAGGTCCCACAGCGCCGTATCCAGCCCGGCAAGCGCCCGGCAGCGGTAGCTGCCGGGGAACTTGTGCTCGCGCTCCTCAATGCGCGCAATGAGGCCGCCGATGTCGAGGGCGTCTGCACCCAGGGCCCAGGGGGCAACCTGGCGGTGAAAGATGGTGGCCGTGATGTCGGCGTTGTAAGTGGAGGTCTGGCCCCACCCGACGGCACCTGCATCGGTGGTCAGACGCACGAAGCACACGAACTGAGTGCTGAAGGTCTCGAGGCTCGCAATCTTCATCAGGCGGTCCGTTCGCGCAGTTTGCCGGAGGCCCGCGCCGCTTCAAGCCCGTGGCCGTTGGGGCCGCGCTCGCGGTGCCACAGCAGCAGCGCGCAGGCGAGGGCCGTGAGGCTCAGCAGACCGAAGTACAGGATCATCGTCTCGTAGCCCGCCGGATTCGCCGCTCCGGCACCGGCCTCGTCCGCGAGCCAGCCGGCGATGCGATTAGAGCCCCACAGCCCCAGATGCTGGAGCATGGCGATGACCCCCAGGGCGGTGCCGAGGCGCCGAGGCTCCACGACCAGGGTCGTCGATGGCCAGATGATCGCCGGCACCAGCGAGAAGCTGACGCCCATGAGCACGGTGGATATCCAGGGACTCAGATCCGTAAGGCTCAGCACCATGAAGGTGACCGGAAGCAGCACGGTGCCGACGCTCAGCATCAGGGCACGGTGGCCAAATCGGTCGGCGAGCAGGCCGAAGGCGGGGGTTGCGAAGATCGCCGCCGCGAACACCCCGGAATTCACGTTGCCCGCCTGCTGCAGGGTCAGGCCCTTGACGTGCTGGAGGTACTCGATCGCGAAGGTCTGGCGAAACGGAAAGAAGACCGCGGCATACAGCACATGCAATCCGAGGATGTACCAGTACGAAAGATCGAAGCTCCAGAGCTGCGACCAGTTGATGCGCTCGGAGCCGAGGGGCTGCAGTGCCGGCGGCGGCGGATGGCGCGCATCCAGCAGCCGGAAGAGGATTGCCGCCACGAGCCCGACGGCGGTAATGGCCGCGCCGAGCCACAGCGGCGCTTGCCAGCCGTCCTCGTACAGCGGCCGCGCCCAGGACGGGGAGGTGTCCAGAGAGAACGAGCCCACCCGGGCAAGACACAGGAACAATGCCGTCGCCAGCGCAATGCCGCTGCGGGAGAACCACTGCGCCAGCCCGGCGACGAGGGAGATGAAGATCGCCCCCTCGCTCACGCCAAATATCAGCCGGCCGGTCCACATGAGCGCATAGGGCGTCCCGATCGCAGTCAGCACCGCGCCGCAGAAGCCAATGAGGGCGGCCCACAGCGTGACCCGCGCGGCACCGAAGCGGTCGATCAGCAGTCCGTTGAAAACCGCCAGCAGGATGTTCGGCAGGCTGATGACCGCGGTCAGGTCGCCGATCTGGGATTGGGTGAATCCACGCTGACGACCGAGCAGGTCAGCGATAGCGCCGATCGCATCGGACTCGTAGTAGCTGCTGAAGATGGCGACCGCCGCCAGGGCCAGCGCTGCCCAGCGCAGCGGTGAGGACGTGCGCCCGTCGACCGCACTCGGGGCATGCGCCACGCCGCTCATTCGCGGCGCGCCCTGCAGGTAACTGCGGCTGTTGTTTTTCTCATGGAGTGCCCTAGCTGTCGGACCTGCGCGCCCGCCAATGCAGCGCCCCGGTGCAGTCCCCCGCCAGCTTTGCTGCAGCGATTCGTTATATATGCACGCCGCCCTGGGCACGGCCCCGCCAAGCCCGCTGGGGTCGGTACCAGCGCCCCCCGCAAGGACCCCAAGATCAGCTTGCCGATGGCGGCATCACGTTACGCACAGGATACCGCAGTCGCCGGCCGGCGCGCGGCGTGTGCGGGTGCGAGCAGGCGACCTCAGGAGGGCAGCGTCGCCTACGAGCGCGGCTGCGCGGCGGCTCGAGCTCGCCCGCTGTCACCGAACTGCATTCAGTGGCGCTTGAAGTATTGCACCGCGCTCTCGTGCTTTTCGGCCGCGGCGCGCGAGCTGAAAGTCCCCAGATTGCGTCGCCGCTTGGTGCGTGGGTCGATCTTGCGCGAATACAGGCGATATTCACCGGAGCTTAGTTTACGGATCATGAGCTGGGGCTCCCGCTGAGGTTCGTGGCCCATGAATTTTCGTGTCGACCCGGGTCAGGCCGGTGTCGGTCATCGCTGTGAAGGACCGTCGGACACAACCTAAGAACGCCAGGCGTCCTCTAACGCTAGAATGCCACGAACACTACAGGAGGGCGTCTGTGCGAGGACTGAGGCTGGCCGCATTTGTACTGGGCGGGTTGGTTGCCCTGCTGGCGCTCGGCCTCCTTGCGGTCTACCTCCTCGTTGACCCGAACGACTTCAAGCCCCGCATTGTGAAGGCCGTGAAGGAGGCTACCGGCCGTGAGCTGGCATTGCCCGGAAGGATCAAGCTCGCGGTCTTTCCCGCCATCGCCCTGGAGCTCGGACCTGCGAGCCTCGGCAACCCACCCGGATTCCCAGCGCGTCCGTTTGTCGCGGTGGAGCATCTCGATCTGCACGTGAAACTGCTGCCGCTGCTGCGCAAGGAATTGAGTGTCGGACGCGTGGAGATCGACGGGCTGGACCTTCGCCTCGAGAAGAACCCGGCCGGTAAGGGCAACTGGGAGGACTTCGGCGGCAAGGGCGCTCCACCGGCGGCTCAGACGTCTTCTGGCGGCGGCAGCCTGGGCGACGTCGGGGGCGTCCTCCTCAAGAACAGCCGCGTGAGCTACGGAGACCTTGTTGCGGATCAGTTGAATCTTGAGGTGGGGCGGATTGCTGCGGGGACCAGCACGGCGATTAAGACCAAGGTAACTGTGCGATCGGCCCCGAATGCCCCACCGCTCGGCTTGTCCGGCAGTTTCGAGATAACGCCCGATCCCACACAGCGGCAATACCACCTCGTGAAGCTCGATCTCACGGCGACCCGCAGCGGCACGGCAGGGGCGTCGCCTGTCACTTATAAGGTGTCTGTGCCGGAGCTCGACCTCGACCTCGCGGGTGAGACCCTGAGCGCGCCGACCTTCAGCGCACAGGTCGCTGATGCCCGCCTCAGCGGCGCTGTGCGGGGCAGCCGCATCATGACGGAGCCGCAGCTGGGCGGCACGTTCAAGCTCGATCCCGTCTCTCCGCGCGATCTGCTGCAGCACCTCGGCGTCGTGATCCCGCGCCCGCGCGATCCGCAGGCGCTCACGAAGCTCCTCGCGAGCGGTACCTATCGCTACGGCGGCAAGGCGGTGCAGGCCCGCGATCTGGACGTGCGACTCGATGACTCCTCGCTGCGCGGTAGTGTCTCCATCGGCAATCTTGATACCAAGGCCATGACCTTTGATCTGGCTCTTGATCAGATGGACTTCGACCGCTACCGCCCGCCGCCGGCGCCCCCGCCAGCCATCAAGGTGCGCGAGAAGCCGACGCCATTGCCGACCGAGGCGCTCAAGTCAATACGCGCGAGCGGCAAGGTGTCGGTGGGCAGGGCAACCGTGCTCGGCGTGAAACTGACCGAAGTTGCGGTAACGCTGGCGGCGAAGGACGGCGTGATCCACATTGCGCCTGCCAAGGCGAGACTCTATGGGGGCACGTACGCGGGGGACATTACGCTCGATGGGCGCGGCGACATCCCGCTGATAAAGCTCGAGCAGAGCATGACGAATATCGACGCGGCGCAACTGCTCAAGGATTTCGCCAAGTCCGACCGCCTGTCGGGGCGCGGCAACATCACGAGCAACCTCACCGCGCGCGGTGCCGAGAGCGATGCGCTGTTGGGGTCGCTGGCCGGGCACGTGGCGGCCAATCTCGAGCAGGGGGCACTCGAGGGTGTCGATCTATGGTTCGAGATCAATCGCGCGGTCTCGGTAATTCAACGGCAGGCGCTACCGGGTGGTCAAAGCAGTGGCCGGACCAAGTTTGATGCGTTCAAGGCGTCGGCCGATGTGGCCGACGGGGTGGCCTCGACCAAGGATCTCAGCATCGTTTCGCAGAATCTGCGGGTCAACGGGCAGGGCACCGCCAACCTGCTCACTGAGGCGATCGACTACCACGTGAAAGCTACCGTTCTTAAGGATGCGTCGGCAAAGACGCCCAAATCAGGGAACGTGCTGGCGGATATTCCGGTGACCATTAGCGGCACGCTCGCGAAGCCCAGGGTCAGCCCAGATCTTGAGGGGCTCGCGAAGGCGCAGGCACAACAGCAACTGGATAAGCACAAGGATGAGCTCAAGCAAAAGCTAGAAGACCAGCTGAAGAACCTGTTCAAGTGAGCCAGCTACCTGGCCCGCAACGGTGTGGGTGATCGCGAGCGCGGGTCTGCCGAGATGCCGCCGACGCGGGCCGATCGCCATGATGACCACCACTGCGGCGCCCGCGCCGGCAACTGCGGCCCTCGTCAGCGGCGTATGATCGTCCCGAGCGCCGGCGTCCTCAGCTGTTCGTAGCGCTCGGCAAGCCGCAACCCGTTCGACAAAACACCGCAGAGGTGCGATATGGCGACGAAACCTAACATTGTCCTGGTTCACGGTGCCTGGGGGGACGGCTCGCACTGGCGTCATGTGATTCCGCCGCTGCACAAGAAGGGCTACAAAGTGACCGCAGTGCAGAATCCGCTCACGTCGCTCGCGGACGACGTTGACCGTACGATGAAGTTGGCAGAAGCGCAGGACGGCCCGACGTTGCTGGTCGGCCACTCGTATGGCGGTGCCGTGATTACGGGGGCGGGCCACGCACCCAATGTCATCGGGCTGGTTTACGTTGCCGCGTTCGCACCCGATGCGGGGGACAGCCTAGGCAGCATCGCCGGCCACAGCCCGCCGCCGCCCGGCGCGGGTAGCCTGCGGCCAGACAAGTACGGATACCTGTGGATCGATCCGGCCCAGTTCCGGGAGAATTTCTGTCAGGACGTGGACGAGTCGGAAGCGCTGGTGATGGCATTGGCACAAAAGCCCATTGCGGTGCGCTGTTTCGAGGACAAGTCCGGACCCCCTGCATGGAAAAGCAAGCCCAGTTGGTATCAGATTTCGGCTAACGATCGCATGATCCCGCCGGAGACCGAGGCCTGGATGGCAGAGCGTATGCGCCCCAGGAAGACCATCACGCTGCAGGCGAGCCATGCCTCGATGGCCTCGCAGGGTGATGCCATCGTTGCACTCATCGAGGAAGCCTCCACCGGTGTGATGTGAGGCGTTATGCCGCTTGGCGATAGCGCAAAAACTGAACGTGGCCACTGTTACGCTGCTGAGCACAAGAACAGTCTCGGGAGGAGTGACGATGAGATGGAATGCTATCGCCTGCACGGCGCTCATTGTGGGGTGCGCGGGCGGACCGCCAGTGGATAATCCATCCGCCCCGGGTTCCTTTCGCCCCGGCGCGGACCAAAAGCGCGAGGCGCAGGCGCTGCAGCTGGCCGAATCAGAGTGTGCCGCCCAGGGTAAACACGCGGTGGCGCGGCGTGAGGAGGGCGAAACGTTTTACGATTGCGTGGACAGGTAGGGCTGCGGCCCATCGCTCGTTTGAGCGTCAAAGGGATTTGCGCAGACGTCTGACATGCTGGTTGACCCCCAGGCCAAAGCGTGAGTGAGTGGGGACCGGGGCGATTCTCGCGGATGGCGTGGGGGTGAGCGCGCGCCGCAGAGCGTCCTTCAGCCATGCACACACCGGGGTCATCAGTGCGATCACGATGATCACGGCGGCGCTGATGAACAGGATATGCACCCAAGAGATCGGGGCGAACGGGCTGAGCGCGGCGAACAGGCACAGCGCCGGATAGTGCATGGCGTACATGGGAAAGGTCGTCGAGCCGAGCCATCGGATCAGGCGCTCGAGTCGCGGTCGCGGCGCGTGCATGGAGGAGAAGAGCCGCCGGGCGGCGATCATTTGCACCGCAAAGGCGAGCGCCGTCGCGTAGTCCAGCAGCAGATTGCGATTGAATGGACCATGGCCCCAGGGAAAGTAGGCGCCTAAGTTGGTCAGCGCTACGAACGAGGGGATCTGCGGGAACGCCATGATTGCCAGCGAAGACAGCACCAGAAGCGTGCGCGCAAAGGGCACCCGTTCAGCCAGACGATCGCCGGCCTTGTAAATCCAGAATCCGAGCCCCCAGAGCGGCAACAACGCGGCAATGGTGCGGCCGGCGAGCCCCAGTAGCACGAAGGCGAGCGGCAGCGCGTAGCGCAGCGGGGCGAACAGCACAAGGCCGGCGACGATGTAGTAGGTCGCTTCGAAGCTCAAGGACCAGAAAGGCGCGTTGGTCCCGGGCACGGTCCCGCTCAGATCAAATACCTGGAACTCGTTCACGAAGAACAGGGAGGACAGGTAGCCCTCCCAGCTGGCGGGTTTCCACAGCACGGTGCGGATCGAGTAGAACCCGGGGTTCAGCCACTGCCCCAGAGCGTCGAACGCAAAGGTGAGCACGAGCGTTGGTAGCACCACCGAGTAAAGCCGGGAGATGCGGTTAGCGGAGTAGGCCCACGCAGTCCGCTCGCGCGTCGCCACCACGTACGCGATCACGTAACCGGACAGCACGAAGAACACGATAACGCCGGAATTGCCGTAGATCCCAAAGAACGCAAGTAGCGGGTGGGTGCTCGTGGGAGTGGTGCGTGAGAACGGATACGATGCCACGTGTTCGAGGAACACCGCGAGGGCGGCCACGCACCGGACAACGTCCAGGTACAGCGAATAGCCGGGCGTCAGATCAGCCCGTGCCTGCCTCCTTCGATCGGTCCGAGCCGCGTTGCATCCTGCCATTTGAACCGCGTCGCACGTGCCACGAGAACGCATCGAGAGTGCACACGTCCCGAGCCGCCCGCAATCGGACAATGCAACCAAACGTTACCGCGGGCCGCGCCGTGGCATGACCTGAACCTGGGCAGCAAAGCGGACCCGGAAATCCTGAGGAGTCTCCAGGTTCGAGGCGCTGCCGAACTGGCCGTCAGCCAATCAACCGGCCCCCCCAAAGAAGCGATCGTCCGGTAGTCGCGCCCGCCCCCGCGGCCGGCTGAAGCGCACGTGGCAGCGCGCGAAGCCGGGGCCTGGAGGGGCGCACTGGTATGATCCTGTCCGGGTGGCGCTTCACCGGAGGGACGTCCGCACTCACCGCGCGAGCGGCGGTGCGGCAGGCGTGCGAGCGCGGTTGCAGGCAGAGGGAGTTGCGTAAGTTCACTTACGGAGTTCCCATGATCTTCGAAGCAGTGGCGAGCGGGGGTTGTCGGTCCTATCTGATCGGGTGCGAAGAGACCTGTGCCGCGGCGCTGATCGACCCCGAGCTTGGACAGATTGATCGCTACTGCGCACTGGCCTCGCGGGACGGGCTGCGCATTCGCTATCTCATCGACACCCATACCCACGCGGACCATTTCTCGGCTACCCAGCAGCTCGCGCGCCAGCTCCGCGTGCCGGTGGTCATGCACAGCGCGTGCCCGGCACCATTTGTGGATGTGCGGCTGCAGGGCGGGGAACTGCTGATCGTCGGTCGGCTGCGGCTGCAGGCGATCCACACGCCCGGTCATACGCGCGACTCCATGTGCCTGACGGTAGAGGACCGGGTGTTCACCGGCGATACGCTCCTCATTGGGGGAACCGGGCGTACCGACCTGCCCAGCGGCGACGCCGGGGCACTGTACGACAGCCTCTTCGGCGGCGTGCTGAAGCTTGAGCCCATAATCAAAGTGTTTCCGGCGCACGAGTACAAGGGACGCACTCACTCGACGATAGGGCAGGAGCTGAGCGATAACCCACGGCTGCAGAATCGCGACCGGAGTGCCTTCATTGAGATGATGCAGAACCTCAATCTGACCATGCCCGCCCATATTACCGAGGCGCTGCGCACCAACATGAGCGGCGGCAAGACTGTGGCCCAGATGCTGTCCGAGGCGGCCGCGGCAGTGCCCTTCATGTCGCTGGCTGAGCTGCAAGCGCGCCTGAATAGCGGCGCGAATGAGCTCGTCGTGCTCGATGTTCGCGAGCGTGATGCGTTTGAGGCAGGCCACATCCCGGGCGCCAGGCTGCTGCCGCGCGGACAACTGGAGCTGAGGGTGAATCAGGAACTGACCGATCCGACCCGGCGGATACTTACGTATTGCGAGTTAGGCCAGGTCTCGACGCTGGCGACGGCAACGCTGCGCGACATGGGCTTCCGGGGCGCGGTGGCACTCGACGGCGGAATGAAGGCTTGGCGCGAGGCGGGTTACGCTGTGAAATCCGGGCGCGAACCGTGAACGCCGCCAGTAGAAAGAGCATAAACCAAGTATCCCCGCCCCGCAGAGGTCGCCATGAATGATTTCCGCCATATCGATAGCATTCCGGGATACCCGGCACCGCATTCACCGTATTCGCACGCAGTCGTCGCAAATGGCTTCGTATTCGTATCCGGACAGATTGCGGTGCGACCGGCCGGTGGCTCTCTGGAAGTCGTCGGCGTGACCATGCAGGAGCAGACCCATCAAGCGTTGAGAAACGTGAGTGCAATTCTCGAAGCGGCCGGCAGCTCGCTTGAGCGCGTTGTTAAGGTGACCGTACTGCTCGCGCGCCCGGACCTTTACCAGGAAATGAATGAAGCCTATGCCGAGCATTTTCCGGGACCCAAGCCCGCGCGCGTCATTGCGCGACTGGGGGCCGATGTGCCCGGAGTGCTCGTCTCCATCGATGCAATAGCGCTCGTAGCGGCGAGTCAGTGAGCGCGGGTGCCTGCGCGCACAGGCAGCCTTCCGCCAGCGATTGACGTGCAGCAAGCGCGATCTCGCTGGCACACGAGCAGCGGCCGCTGTCGCTGTGCCCACCTGAACGGAGCGCCAGTTCGGCATCCCTTAGGATGAGGGCGCGAGAGCCGGGGCAATAAACTACGCCCGAATCAGGCGGCGTCCGACACCATTCCGGAGGGTGCACCGGAAGAATGATCGGATGAAATGCGCCCCGCGTGTCCTTGCTCTTGCCACTGCACTCGCCCTGCTGGCCGCCTGTGGCGGCAGCGGTCAGGATACGAGCCCGCCACCTCCCGCCGCGACCCCTCAGCGCGGTGATCTGATCGACAAACCGCCTCAGAAGCTCGCGACTTATGCGCCCAGCGACTTGCTGGCGTTGCTTGGTGGCAGTGATCTCGGCAAAACCTTCCTGCAGGTTGCCTACACGCCCCTATGCAGTGTCACGGTGTACCACCTGACCTATCAAACCGTGGACCCCCAGGGGAACATCACTCCAGCGTCGGGTGCTCTCATGGTGCCGAGCGGCAGCGATACGGCTTGCACCGGTGCGCGGCCGCTCGTGTTGTACGCACACGGCACCACCACCGATCGGAATTTCGACATCGCCCAGTTGGATGGCTCCAATAACGCCGAGGCAGTGCTGCTGGCCGCGGTGTTCGCAGCGGAGGGCTACATCGTCGTGGCACCGAACTACGTCGGCTACGACACCTCGACGCTCGACTACCACCCCTATCTGATCGCAGATCAGCAAGCGAAGGACATGATCGATTCCCTGACGGCGGCACGCGCGGCGCTGCCTACCTCTGACGCACCGAATTCCAGCGATGGCGGCAAGCTGTTCATCACCGGCTATTCGCAGGGTGGCTACGTGGCGATGGCGACGCACAGCGCCATGCAAAGCGCGGGGATGACGGTGACGGCGTCGGCCCCGATGTCAGGTCCCTACGCTCTCGCCGCCTTCGGCGACGCGATCTTCGAAGGGCAGGTGAACAAGAGCGCCACGGTCAATCTCGCCCTGGTGCTCAGCGCCTATCAGAGGGCCTACGGCGACATCTATTCAGCGCCGACGGACGTATTCGAGAGCAAGTACGCCGCTTCGGTCGAGACACTTTTGCCGAGCACGACGTCGGTGAGCGAGCTGCAGGCGCAGGGCAAATTTCCGAGCGCGGCCTTCAGCAGTACGCCGCCGGCGCCGAGCTATTCCATCTATACCCCTGCCACGTCTCCGGCCGATCTGGCGCCCGTGTTTGCCGCCGGTTTCGGAACGGACGATCTGATCAACAATAGCTACCGCGGCGCGTATCTAAGCGATGCGCTCGCAGCGCCCGATGGAGGCTTCCCGACGCTGACCGATGGCGTGCCGGCAGCGAAGCCGACCAACCATCTGCGGGTGCACCTGAAGGCCAATGATTTGCGCAACTGGGTTCCGTCGGCTCCAACGCTCCTGTGCGGCGGCAATTCCGATCCGACGGTATTCTTTTTCAACACGACCTTAATGGGGAATTACTGGGTGTCTCATCCGCCGGCAGCGGCGCCGGTCATTCTCGATGTCGATTCGGCCGCAGCGTCCGGTGATCCGTACGGCAGTCTCAAGACGGCATTTGGTGTAGCCAAGGATTTGGTGCGAACCGAAGCCGTAGTTGGCGGTGCCACCGACGGCGGTGATGCAGCAGTGCTCGATGCGTACCACGCCCTGCTGGTGCCGCCCTTCTGCCTGAACGCCGCCAAGTCATTCTTCGATCAGCACTAACAGCCGCCCGGCAGCAGTGGCGCGCAGCGCCGCGCGCAATCAACAGATTTCCGACCAGTACAACTCAGCTGCAGCGAGCCCTAAGAGCTTGATTGTTATCGGGGTAATCGCCTGCCGCGGGCCCTCCCGCAGGCCGGCGCGCGGGCGTGTTAATTATTCAACAGGCGACGCCATTGGTAGGGCGATCGTCCTCGGGCAGCGCAACAGTGTTCAACCCTCACCGTGTCTGGCGCCGCTGGCGAGGCGGGCGTTCGAGACGAGCTGGATGCAACTGGTAGGATGCCCGGACTCGTCGTCGCTGAATCAAGAAGAGTGGGTCGGCAAGCCTGGCGTCGCATCGGCGAGTGCGGCGCTGCAGACGGGAGCGTGCGGATGAGGTGAGTGCAAAGTCGACGTAGCCGCCGCAAGTTGCATCGCGCCTGGCTTGGCCCGGCTCGGTCGTTCGCAAACGGGATCCTAAGAGCGCAATATACGGCGCTCGGGCGCGGCGCGTTACGACTTGGTCGCGGGGTACTCGTCGGTGCTGATCGCCCGGGGGCTGGCGCCCGACGCCCGATCAGGAACGCCGATCCGGGGCATGTCTTCGCACGCGCCGTGAGTGGATTTCAGTCAGCCGATGGGAGAGATCCGTGAACTCTCAGACCCCCTACGATCTGACGCGCATCACACTGCTGGTGCTCATTATCTGTGTGCTTATCGCGGCCAGCATGTGGACGATGCTGCCGTTTTTGGGCGCATTGGTATGGGCTGCGACGATCGTGGTGGCCACGTGGCCACTGATGCTGCGGGTCCAGCGACTGGCGGGCGGTCGTCGCTGGGTTGCCACCGTGATCATGACGGTCGCGATGCTGCTGATCTTCATCGTGCCAATCACCCTGGCAATCGGTACGCTGTTCGATGCCACGGCACAGGGCGTGGATTTGGTTCGGACGTACTTCACCCAAGGGCTCGGGGAGCCGCCAACGTGGGTGTCCAAGCTGCCGTGGGTAGGTAGCAAGGTCGCCACGAAGTGGCACGAAATCGCTGCAGGTGGACCGGAGGCGCTCACCGAAATTGCGCAACCGTACGTTCGTGTGGCGGCCAGCTGGGTCTTGGGGGTGAGTGGCGGCCTTGGATTGGTCACCCTTCATTTCCTTCTCATCATCATCATCGTCGCGATCCTCTATACGAGCGGAGAATCGGCGGCGACCGGGGTGCTGATGTTCGCGCGTCGCACCGGTCGGGAGCGCGGCGAAAAAGTAGTGCGACTGGCCGGAGCAGCCGTACGTGGTGTGGCGCTCGGAGTGATCGTCACCGCCATTGTTCAGTCAATACTTGCCGGGTTGGGATTGTGGTTAAGCGGGGTGCCACGGCCGGGGTTGCTGCTCGCGCTGGTATTTGCGCTGTGCGTGGCCCAGCTTGGACCGGTGCTGGTACTCGCTCCGGCCGTGATCTGGCTCTACTGGTCAGGCAGCTTCGGGTGGGCAACCGCGCTGCTCGTGTGGACTGTGCTGGTTGGCGCACTGGATAACATCCTGCGGCCGATCCTGATCCGGCGCGGCGTGGATTTACCACTGCTCTTGATCATCGCAGGTGTCATCGGTGGCCTCATTGGTTTCGGGATCATCGGCCTGTTTGTGGGGCCGGTGATACTGGCGGTGACGTACACCCTGCTCGAGTCATGGATCCGCGACGACCCTGCGGCGGTGAATTGAGCGCGACCGTGCGAGTCGCCATCGGCTGGGTTGCTGCGCACGCGGTTTAGCGTCGTAGCGCCCGCTCGTTCGTCCACGGCGCAGGCAACGCGCCCGTGCGGCGGGAGACCGAGCCGCAGCAATCAGTTTGGAGTGCCGGCGCTAGCAGGGAGAGGCAAAGATTCTTCTGATACCGATCAAGTGCAGTCGCAGGCCGCCGTCATGCGCCTGAGATTCAACTCCCGTTTACTCCGTACCTCCGCGGGCATCACATTACTGATTGTCACGGCCGGTGTGTTGCTGTGGGTGCTTTTCGCAGCCTTACGCCCGCTGCCAGGGCGTGATGTGACAATCGCGACCGGCCCACCCGGCAGCGTTTACATGCAAGCCGCGGAGCGTTACCGCGAGATCCTGGCGCGTGATGGGGTGCGCCTGCATCTCGTGCCGACGAAGGGCGCCGTGGAGAATCTGGAAAGGCTGCGCGACCCGCGCTCGGGGGTCGATGCGGGATTCGTGCAGGCCGGTACCACGAGCGAGCAGGCATCACCCGGTCTGGTGTCGCTGGGCACCGTGTTCTACGAACCTCTGTGGGTTTTCTGCAGCGGCGAGACTCTGGTCGAGTTGCTGCGCGATCTGACGAGTGTGCGCGTGTCCATCGGTGAAGCGGGGAGCGCGGCGCGTCCGCTGGCCCTCAAGCTGCTCGAGCTTAACAAGGTGGGCGCAGACAAGCTGCGGCTTAGCGGCTATCCGCCCGAGGAAGCAGCGCGGCGCTTGATTGCGGGGGAGCTTGACGTGGCTGTGATCCTTGGCGGATGGGATTCGTCGGCGGTGCAGCGGCTGCTGGTGGCACCGGGGATCGAGCTCATGAGCTTCAAGCGCGCCGATGCCTACGTTGCACTCGATTCCAAGTTCAGCAAACTCGTACTGCCTCAGGGCGTGGCGGACCTCGCGGCCAATCGTCCCCCTGCCGACGTCGCGCTGATTGCCTCCAAGGCGAGCCTCGTCGTGCGGCAGGATCTGCACGCGGCGCTGCAGTACCTGCTGCTGCGCGCCGCCATCGAAGTGCATGCGTCACACGGCATCTTCCAGCGCGCCGATGAGTTTCCGGCTCCCGAGGCCATTGATCTTCCGGTCAGCAGCGATGCACGCCACGTGTACAAGGCAGGGCCCTCGATTCTGCAGCGCAGCTTGCCCTTCTGGCTCGCAGAGCTGTTGCAGCGCCTGCTGATCATCCTCCTGCCCGTCGTCGGCATTCTGTATCCGCTCTGGTCCCTGCTGCCGAGGTTTTACCGTTGGCAGATGCAGCGTCGCATCTACCGACTCTATAACGAACTGCGGCTCATCGATCGCACGCTGCAGCGAAGCACTGATCCTGATGAGCGCGCGCAGATGCTCGCCCGCTTTGAAGAATTGGAACGCCGCGTACACGAGCTCAAGATGCCGCAGTCGTTTGCTGAGATGAGTTTCAACCTCAAGATGCACATGCGCGCTGTGAGCACGAGTGTGCGCCAAGGTAAATGAGGTCCGTGCGCTAGGGAGCGGCACCGGTAGCCTCGCCGTGGCGATTGAAGCGGTGGTGCTCTTCTTGCTGACCGCGGGCCAGTGGCGATACGGCCTTGCACGACGACGACGAGGTGCACTGCAACAGGACTTCGTCGGGTGTCGTCTGCCAGCGGCACGGGGCCGGCACCGCGTCGGATTGCTTGCTTACGCTGAGCGGTGCATTCTAATTAGTCCCGACTTGGGTTCGCTGAACGGGCCCATTGGTCGTGTCCGAATTGTCGCGCCCGCAAGTCAACAGTGCGCGCCCCAGGCGCCCGCGCTAACCACGGAGAAGCGCCGTGAAGAGCCATATGATCACTGGCGGAGGAGGCATTCAGCTGCACGTCGCTGAAGCGGGCAACGCCAAGGGACGTCCAATTGTATTCGTCCATGGCGTCTCGCAGAGCTCGCTCGCCTGGACCCGACAGATGAATTCTGAACTGGCGGCCCGCTGTCGCCTCGTGGCGATGGATCTGCGGGGGCATGGACTCTCGGACAAGCCTCGCGGAGCGTACGCGGACTCCCAACTGTGGGCTGACGATCTGCACGCCGTCATACAAACGCTGGGCCTTGATCATCCAATTCTCTGCGGCTGGTCATATGGACCGCTCGTGATCCTCGACTATCTGCGGCACTACGGCGAAGATGAGATTTCGGGCGTCAATTTCGTCGGTGGCGTCACCAAGCTCGGCAGTGATGGGGCAGCGTCGGTTCTGACTGCTGAATTTCTCAGTCTGCTACCGGGGTTTTTCTCCGCACAGGCGGAGGAAAGCGTGCACAGCCTCGGCACCTTGCTGAGCCTGTGCTTCGCACAAGAACTGTCAGCGGAGGACCGATATCGTATGTTGGGATACAACGTCAGTGTTCCACCACATGTGCGTCAGGCTTTGTTCTCGCGTTCCTTTGACAATGACGATCTTCTGCCAAGAATTCGGATTCCGGTACTGATTACGCATGGCACAAAGGATGCGGTGGTGAAGTCAGACGTTATTGAGCAGCAGATGGCTCGCATCGGCGCTGCCCAGATCCGGATGATGCCGACGGGACATGCATGCTTTTGGGACGACGCGGCAGCGTATAACCGGTACCTGCTGGACTTCGCCGACGCGGCTAGCGAGGCATAGTTCTGACGATGGGCTGCTATGGGGGCTTTTTCCTGGGATCGCTCATCTGCAATCGCCAGGCTGAGGCGGAAATATTGCATCCGCCGGAGCTCTTACGGACGGTGGGGCGCTGCATAAATGATGATGCCCGGCGCGGTTGAGTAGCGTCGTACCTGCAGTAGGGTTGGCAGCTAGCCGGCTTGCGCCAGCAGCTTCGCGAGCGGGATCCAGTAGTTCACGCGCCAGCCGTGAGCAAGACTTGCGCCCTCACCGTCGGGGAACCCGCGGTGATCAAAGACCAGCTTGCAGCCATCAGTCGCCGTCGCCAGCGAGAATTTCACGATTGAGTACTCACCGGCATTCCAACTGCCGGTACGCCACGCCTGCACCAGGCGCTCATCCTGCACCATCTGCAAGTGTCTGCCGGTGATGTACCCCCCGAAGAGGGTGAAGGCACCGCCGAGCTCAGCACTGATGGCGGTCGGCTGCGCACCCGGTGCTGTGAGCCGGTTTGCCGCATCACTCAGGCGCGTCAGCGCGTCGAACTGCGAGGCACTGGTGAGCGCCTGGTAGACTCGCTGACAGCTGGCGCTGAAAATGACTTCCTGATGGATCGATTGCGATGAGCCTGACAAGCAATCGCCGGCGGCCGCCGCCTTTTGCGTGCTGCCAGGCGCTCCGACCGCACGACCCGTGAGTCCGACGCCAAACGAGGTCGCTGCGATGCCGGCAGTCACTGCGCGGCGCGAAAATGAACTACTCGGCATGTGGAATTTCCTGAGAGGGCCGCGCGATCCTGGCTGCAGCGACAGGTTTACGGGCCCGATAAGCTGAGAATATCGAGAGCTCGACATGGCGCTCGGTGTCAACGAATCCGGCCGCGCTGAAGGCGCGCAGAATGGCGTCCGGCGGCACGCAGGTTGCAATCGTGTCCCAGAGGTAGCGTATGAGCACGGGGGCATCGCCGGCGCGGCCAACCACGCGCGCGATGCGCGGCACGAGCCCGTGCAGCCAGGCTTTCAAGATCGCACGCGATACGCCGCCCGCGGGCAGCGTGATCTCAAGTACGCACACGCGTCCGCCCGGCCGCACCACGCGGTAAAACTCGGCAAAAGCGGCGGACAGATCGCTGATGTGGCGCAGTGCATAGCCCATGCAGAGGAAGTCCGTGTGGCAGTCTGCAACAGGGATGGCTTCGGCGCTGCCGGCCAGGAGACGCACGCCGGCAGGCACCTTGGCATGCGCCAGCATGCCGGGGCTCGGGTCTACGCCGGTGATCTTCGCGGCATCGCCGACGATCCGGGCCGCGGCCCGCGCCAGCAGTCCGGTGCCCGTACCGATATCCAGGACCGTCATCTGCGGCTGCAGGCCGGCACCGCGCAGGGCGAGTCGACGGTACCAAGCTCCGGTACCGAGCCCGACGATCGACTCGAGGCGGTCGTAGTCGCGGGCGGTTCGATTGAAAATGCCGCGTACCCAGGGACTGCGATGAGTCTCGCCGTCGTAGTACTTCAGCAGCGGGGGGTGAGGCGGCTGCACGGTGGAGCCTGCCACTGGCAAAGGACGCGAGCGCATAGTGACACGAGATGTCCCCGCTTTCCAACCACGCGGACGCGGACCGCCCGCCGGGGATTTCGTAGCACGCACCGGGCGCTCGACAGCTTCCTGCTCCCTGCCGCCTGCACCTGCAAGTGAGGCAGGAGGGAACTCCCGCGAATGCAGGTTTGCCGTTCCCGGAGATTGATTTTTGACCCCATCGGGCGAACCGTTAGCTGCTCGAGGGCCACCCACCAGCGGATCGGACGAGGGAGGGCTTCACGTGCAGTACACGACGTGTTTCAAGCGAGCGCTGCCGGGTGCCCTGCGCTTGACAGCGGGAACCCTCATCGCGGTTCTCACCGCCTGCGGTGGCTCTGGCATGGGCTCCGATGCCATGGTCATGGGCTGCACTGGCGGCATGTCCGGCGCCATGAGCATGTGTTCGGCAACCACGGTCAGGCTCGCTTCACCGGGTACAACGGTAAACCGCACAGTGCAGCTGAGCGCCACGCCTGCGGCGGGAATGGGCGCCATGGTGATGCGCGTCGACTTCATGGTCGACGGCGCGCGGGTGGGGATGGCCAGCAGCGCTCCCTATACGATCAGCTGGGACAGCACGACCGTCAGCGATGGCACGCACAGCCTCACCGCGACGGTCACCGATAGCATGGACATGATGGCCAGCTCTGCGCCGGTCACGGTCCAGGTCGAGAATAACCCCGCCCTCCTGGTCTCGATGGCCCCCGCACAGTTGTTTCCCGCGCCAGACTCGAGTGCTTCCGGAGTGGCGAATCTGAGTGCCCACCTCGGCACCGGCGCCATGGGCGGCAAGGTCACGCTGCGCGGCATGAATGCGACTTCAGTGACCATCAATGAGGCGTTTGCGGGGGCGACGGGGACGAGCGCCATCGTGCTCGCGCCCCACGGGACTACCGCGGGAGAGTGGGATGTGCCGGCCGGCGCGATGCTGACGGCAGAGCAGGTCAGCGCGTTGCTGCAGGGGAAGTTCTACGTGCTTGCAGCTTCAGTCGCCCATCCCGGCGGTGAACTTCGGGGCCAGATTGCGCCGGCGAATATCACGGTGGTGTTCACGGGCATGGCCGGCTCCCAGGAAGTGCCGCCGCTTAGCATGGGGGCCTCTGGTGTTGCCGCGGTGACGGTGGATTCCAGTGCGTCCACTGTCACCGTGCACACCAATTCCGCCGGCGTGAGCGATGCGATGGCGGCCGAAGTGGCCACTGCGGCAAGTGGGGCCACCGGCCCGCGATTGGTTGCGCTCGCCAAGGACAGCGTCAACATGGGCCACTGGTCGATGGAACTCGCGGGCATCACGGCGAACGACGTAAGCAACTTCCTGGCGGACAAGTGGTACGTCAACATCGCGACGCCGACTGACCCGGGCGGCGCGATCCGCGGTCAGGTCATGGCTTCGTCAGCGAGGGCTGATTAATCCCTGGCGCCGGCGGTTCCGGTATCAAGCCGCCACGGCTGGCGCATTCGAGCCTGCACCCACCCCAACCGCGTCTCCGTGCCGTTCAGGCGGATCGAGTTCCGAGCGGCCGATCTGCGGGGTGAACAATAGCTGTACAAGGCCAAAACCGTGGCCGGAACCGCCTGCAGATTCCGTGGAGAGGTATAGGGCCTGCGCGCCGCCGAAAGGCGGAGCACCCGAGGCAATCGTCGACGCCGGAAGTAAGACACTGGTTGTGGACGCTCCGCAGTCGCAGTCCGCCGAAAACGGCCCCTTGATTCATCACCAGGGACTCCACCGCTGCCATGAGCATCTGCAGAAGCACGAACGGTCGGGCTCACGTCTCGCGTGGCGGGACGTGAGAGCCCTGGATGCGATCTCCGGGCCGTTCCTCGAGGACGCGGGCATGCCGGAGGTGAGTGCTGCTGAGCCTGAAATCCTGATTGTCGGCGAATTCACGCTCATGCTCGCGACCGGCGAGCTTGAGTGCAACGGCGTTCGAACGCGCCTCCAGGACAAGCCGTTCCAGGTGCTGCGGGTGCTCGTGGAGCGGCCCGGAGAGCTGGTAACGCGCGAGAAGCTCTTTGAGCGCCTGTGGCCCGAGGGCGCGTATGTCGAATTCGAGATGGGCCTGAACACGGCAGTCCGGAAGTTGCGCACTGCGTTGCGCGACGATGCCGAAGCGCCGCGCTACATCGAGACCCTGCCGCGCCGCGGCTACCGGCTGCTCGCGCGCGTCAAGTGCGTGACGACATGCGCCTCGGCACCGAGTGAGGTGCCACGGCCGGTGGCGGTTGCGTCCCTCCAGGTCCCGCCCGGCGCCGCCGCACCAGATCCAGGGCCCGGGGCCGGTGGTAGCGACCCGGTAGTTGAGGAACTTATCCCCGCAATAGCGCCCGTTCTGGTGCGCCAGGCAGGGGCGGAAGCGACTCTCGCACCTGCGTCGCACGCCGCCGATCACGTCCCCGTGGCGCAGCGCCGGTCCTGGTGGGTCATAGCTGCCGCCGCGCTCGTTCTCGCACTTGGGTACCTCCTGGGGCATAACTGGTCACTGTCGCCACGCGGCGGACTCTCACGATCCACGACGGCTGGGCACGGGCAGGCCATCGTCGCGCCCCGCGAGCTCGCGCCCGGCAACGAACCGTCCGTTGCAGTACTGCCGTTCGCTGACATGAGCGAAGGCAAGGATCAGGAGTATTTCTCTGACGGCCTGTCGGAAGAGTTGATCGAACGGCTCGGGAGAACTGCGGGCCTGCGGGTCATCGCGCGTACGTCGTCCTTCTACTTCAAGGGCAGGGCGGAAAGGCTGGAGACGATCGCCAGTGAACTGCGTGTTTCCAACGTGCTCGAAGGCAGCGTCCGCAAGTCCGGCAACAGACTGCGAGTAACCGCGCAGCTGATTCGTGCAGAAACCAACGAGCACCTTTGGTCGGAGACGTTCGATCGCGATCTTCACGACGTTTTCAGAGTTCAGGACGAGATTGCCAGTGCGGTGGTAACCGCGCTGAGAGTCCACCTGGTGCAGCCGCAAGCGCGAACGCAGGAGCCGCGCACCGACAACCTCGAGGCCTATAACCAGTATCTGCAGGGCAGGCAGAGCTACAACCAGGGCGACGCCGCCGGATATCAGCGCTCGGTAACCGCCTTTCGGGCAGCCACCAGGCTCGACCCGCACTACGCCGCGGCATACGCCGACCTGGCGTTGGCGCAATTCTGGCTGGCGGACGGCAGCAGCGAGGTTGAAGGCTACGCGAGCGCGCTTGCTGCCGCCGAGCAGGCCGTCGCGCTTGCTCCAGGATTGGCAGCGGGCTACTCCGCACGCGGCTTTCTGCGCGCTGTCTACCGCTTCGACTTTGCGGGTGCACAGGCAGACCTGGACCGGGCCGTAGCGCTCGGCCCGCACGATGCCATGGTGCTGCATCGCTCTGCGGTACTGCTCGGCGTGCTGGGGGACTTGCCGGCCGCCATCGCCAGGGAGGAGCAGGCGCTGGCGCTGGATCCACTGTCCGAGGAGATGTGTCGGCGCCTTGGCTTCTTCTTGGTGGCAGACCGGCAGCTTGCACAGGCGCGGCTGTTGTATGAGAGGGCGCTGGCGATAGCGCCGAACTCCGATCGTGCTGTCAATAACCTGGGAGACCTACAACTGCTGGATAACCAGCCGGAACTGGCGCTGGCTACCTTCCGTCGGACGCGCATGGGCGAGCTCAGTCTCGCCGGTCAGGCTAAGGCGGAATACGCCCTGGGACACCTGGCGGCGTCACAGCGCCTTCTTGAGCGATTGATCGGCGAGCACGGAACGACGCTGGCCGCGATGGTGGCCGGCGTGTACGCCTGGCGCGGCGAGAAGGACCGGGCCTTCGAATGGGCCGAGCGCGCGTACGCGCAGCGCGACCCGGGGATCACGTGGGTCAAGATCTCTCCGGATTTCCGCCGCCTGCGTGACGACCCCCGCTACGAGGCGCTGCTGCGCAAAATGACCCTGCCGGAATGATTGCCGTGGGCCGCTGCGGAGGAGCCCGCAGCGGTTGCAGCCTCGCGACCGTGTGTGCCTCACAGGGGGAGGGCGGCCCACGATCGGGGCCGCCCTACCGCTCCTCAGGCGCGTACCGGGCGTTAGCGCCTGGCAACTTGCGCCCGTCCGCCGCTGCGATCGCCGTGTTCCGCTCGGTAGTACGCGCTCACAAGCGGCTGATCGACCTTGGCGACGGCCGTCGCCAGAGCATCCGCCACGCAGGCATTGAAGAGCTGGGCGCGCTCGAGTTCCCGCGACTCGAGGGCGGCGCACACTTGGCGTGCGGCCGCACGCAGGCGTGTGTACAGAGCGGTCGCGCCTTCTATGTGGGCGAGGTTCAGATCGGCGTAGGGCACGGCGACATACTGGGCAGATTTGGAAGTCGAATCGGCATGGGCGAGCTGTCCGCTCATGCACTGAGCAGCCGCCAGTATCGTGACAGCGAGGTATTTCATGGTTATCTCCGAAAGTAGGGCCAGTGGTTGGCATGTATCGCGGGAGCAAGCCTAGAAAGGCGGCCGGCTGCCCTCCATAGACCGAGTCTGAATCGTGGCTGATCCAAATCTGACCCGATGCCGGCGCCGCTGATCGGCTGCAGAAGCGAGTAGTAACCCTCGCTGCAACCCGCATGACACGGATGGTCGTGCGCGCAGGGCTGCTGAAGATGCAGCGTGCCGGGTCAGCCAGGCTGCCGCGCCGGTTGACGACGCTCGCGGCGGAACGGGCGCGCCGCAGTCCCGCGCGATGGGGGAGGCTGTTGTTTACGCGTGAGCCAGGCGGTCAACTGCCGCTCGAAGGCTGAGCCTGAGGCTTCGGTATATAGTAGACAGCCGCAGGGGTGAGGGCGCCGACGCGAGGGGCACAGACATGAGCTGGTGGGGCTGGATAATCGCCGGCGCGATACTGCTCGGGGCGGAGCTCGCGTACGTGAACGCGCAGTTTTACCTGGTGTTCATTGGCAGCGCGGCGATCGTGGTTGGCCTGGTAACGGCGGTTACCCCGGGCCTGCAACCCTGGGCGCAGTGGGCAATATTTGCGATCCTGGCGATCATCTCGATGGTCACATTTCGCAGCCGCGTTTATGGCCGGCTACACGGTCACGGGCCGTCCGTTTCCACCGGACCCGCCGGAGAGCGACTGACGCTGCAGGTCGGGCTCGCCCCGGGGGAAAGCTGCCAGACCGAGCACGGGGGCACCTTCTGGACGGTGCGCAACGAGTCGGATGTTCCGATCCCGCCCGGTACGCGCGTACGCGTTTTCAGGGTCCACGGACTCACGCTCCTCGTGCGGCACGACGTCTAGGCAACCTTCCAGGAATCCCCCATGTCATCCTACGTGTTCATTGCTCTGGCTCTGATTGCGGTGATCGTGGTTGCGCGCACGGCGACCGTGGTGCCGCAGCAAAGTGCGTTTGTCATAGAAAATCTGGGCAAGTACAGCCGCACGCTGCAGGCCGGGTTCCACATTCTGGTCCCGTTCGTCGAGCGCGTGGCCTATCGTCACAGCCTGAAAGAGCAGGCGCTCGATGTTGCCGAACAGATCTGCATAACGCGCGATAACGTCCAGGTTGCCGTGGACGCAGTCCTTTACATGCAGGTGCTGGATCCCCACCTTGCCTCTTACGGCATCACCAACTACAACTTCGCCATCTCCCAGCTGGCACAGACGACGCTGCGCAGCGAGATCGGCAAGATCGAGCTGGATCGGACTTTCGAGGCACGTGGCACCATCAACGCCAACGTGGTAGCCGAGCTCGACAAGGCGTCGGTGGCCTGGGGCGTCAAGGTGATGCGGTACGAGATCAAGAATATCACGCCGCCAAAGGATGTGCTGACCGCGATGGAGAAGCAGATGCGCGCGGAACGGGAAAAGCGCGCCGTGGTGTTGGCCTCCGAGGGTGAGCGGGACGCCAAGATCAATCAGGCAGAGGGTGACAAGCAGCGCGTCATCAAGGCGTCTGAGGCCAACAAGCAGCAGCAGATCAACGAAGCCGAGGGCCAGTCCGCCGCCATCCTCGCGGTTGCCACCGCGACCGCGGAAGGTCTGCGGCGGGTTGGCAGCGCCCTGAGCGACCGCGGTGGCATGGAGGCGATGCAACTGCGGATTGGCGAAGAGTACGTGCGCCAGTTTGGCAAGTTGGCAAAGGAGAGCACGACGCTGGTGGTGCCCGGGAACCTCAGCGATCTCGCCTCGGTCGTCACGATGGCGACGAGCATCGTGCGCAAGGCACCGCCTCCCTTGGCCGATGGCAAGTGAGCGGTACGTCAGCGGGCCCGCGGGCCCGCGGGTGGACGGGTAGGTCGAAGCCCCTAGCGCCGCAGTGCCTGGTCGGCCTCATGCAGCCAGGCGTCTCGGTCCGCCCCATCAGGCAGGGCCTGCGCGAGGGCGCGGGCACGCTCGTAATTCTCGCGTGCGCCGCTCGCGTCTCCGGTCTTCGCCAGCGCCTCGGCCAACGCCAAGAGGTTCGGCGGATACTGCGGTCGAAGCGTCGCTGCGCGCCGCGCGGCCGCCAAGCCTGCCTCGGCATCGCCCGGACCCAGCGGCCAGCCGGGTGCCCGGATCAACACCAGGGCCGACACGCGTGCCGGCCCCGCCGCGTCATAGTTCGGATCCACGGCCTCGGCACTTGCCAGGCTCTCCAGCATCGTCTTGAGCAGCTCCCCCGCCCGCGTCGGATGTGCGCGCGCTTCCAGACCCAGAGCAAGCGCGCGTCCGTAGAGACAGGCCGCGGCTTGCGGCTCGCGCTCGAGGCAGGCCGCCGCGTCGCGGCTCGCCGCGCTCGCCAGTTCATTGCGGACCTGCGCGTCGGACTCGTGATCGCTGCGCTTCGCGTACGCGGCGATGCTCGCGGCCAGTTCCTCGATGCTGCTTGCGCCCGAAGGCGGCGGCGGCTCAGCTGGCCGCGGTGGCGTGGCACAGCCGCCGAGCATGAGCGCGAGGAGCGCGCATCCGATGCAGCTCTTCACGGCGTCGTGGTCTTCCCAGGCAGCTGGGGCGCGACGAAGCCCTGCAGGTGCAGCTGGCCCAAGGTCGCGGCGTCGTCCGCCGTATGCCCCATCTTGAGCAACCCCGCCTTAAGGGTGCGGACCCGGGCCGCCGGCAGTCGGGTGTCGATGACCGCGACGAGCGCAACCGGCAGCGGCGGGGACTGGGTGACCGCCTTGAGCTGGCTGGAGAAGGGCAAGCTCGGCAGCGCGGCTGCCTGCGTTTGGTCAAGCAACGCCACCACATGCTCGCCGGCGGCGATTCTTCTCAGGGCGCTCAGCGGTTGTGCGGTCGCCTCGATGGTGAGCTCCGGCGGCAGCGGCCACGCGCCGAGTGCCGCGTGGCGCACGAATGCCGGGGCGTAGCCGGCGACGCTGAGCAGGGTATAACCGGCCAGGGATGGCGGTCCGCTGACTGCACCGGCTTTCGCCACCAGCGTCCAGCGCTCCGCGGTTCCAGTGCCAACGACGTCCGCCTGCGCAATCGGTGTCAGGCGCAGTTCGGTCCCATGCTGAACGTAGAAGGCGTACGGAACGAACGCGAGCGCCGCATCAGGAGTGCCAAGTTTGGCGATGCCACCCTGTTCCGTCGGATCGTAGACGGCCGCCAGACTTCCCGCCGGCCAGCCGGCACTCGTGGCCGCGGCGGTGGCAAATTGCTGGACAAACGGCTGCGCGTCCCCCGCTGCACCGGGATAACCGGGGGCGCAGAACACCAGTGTCACAACCGACGCCGACAGTAATGTGCTCATGGCCGCAGGCTATCATTCTCAGGCACCGAGGGCCCACAGTGTCGAAATTGAGCATGCCTCCACTATGAACGTGCCGACCTCCCCGCGCCTCGTGCGGCTCTTCCTGCGCGTGCTGCAGGCGCGGCGTTGGATAGTCGCGCTCTTTTGCATCCTCACCGTGGCTGGCGTCTACGGTGCGACACGAATTCCCACCGACTCGGCGATCGAGCGTCTGGTCGTGGCCGAGGACGCCGCCGCGCAGGCCACGCTCGAATTCGAGCGTGTGTTTCCTGAAGGGGAGCAGGCGCTTCTGCTGCTCGAAGCTCAGGATCCCTTCAGGCCCGAGGCGCTGCAGGTTGTCGAGCGACTTGAGCGCGATCTGAACAAAATACCCAACGTCGCCGCGCACAGTGTTCTCACCCTGCGCCAGGCGGCCGGCTCATCCGCCGGTGTCACCCCGGATGAGGCCGCGCGCACCAGGGCCTTCGCGGAGGGGACAACGCTCTTTCGGCGCGCCGGCCTGGTGGGGGAAGACTACCTGGGGATCGCGCTGGAACTGCGCGTGGCCTCGCCCGCGGAACGCAACCGCGCACTGACCGCCATTGACGCCCTCCTGGTGCCGCTCGAGAAGGCGGGCAGCCCGTTCAGCGCCATCCGGCGTGTCGGCAGCCCGTGGCTCGATGCCTGGCTTGAGCGAGAAACCAGCAGTGCCACGCGCAAGTTCATGCCGCTTTTCGGGATTTTCCTGATGTCTTTGGTGCTGCTCGTGTACCGCTCGTTGCGCGCGCTGGCTGCCATCGTTCTGACGCTCGGTGCCGTGATCGCAATGGCCGTGGGATTGGCTGACCTCGTGGGCTGGTCCAATACCGTGGTCTCGACCATCGTGCCGCTGACCGTGATGGTCACGACGACCGCCACGCTCGTCTACCTGCACTCGCGTTTCATGGAACCGGACGATGCGCCGACGCTGTTCGAACATCAGGCACGGGCGCTTGCCAATAAGTTCTTGCCCTGCTCGGCCTCGATGTTCGCCACCGCCGTGGGCTTTGCGGCCCTCGCGGTATCGCAAATTCGCCCCGTGCGTGAAATGGGGCTGTGGACTGCTGCCGGACTGCTCGTGGGATGGGTGACCTGCTTTACGCTGTTCCCGGCATTGCAGGCGCTGCTGCGCACACCGCTGCGATCAGTCTCGGCTTCCGCCGGGAACTGGTTCCCGGCGTTCGTCGACCTGCTGGTCCCCGCGACGCGCCGCTACCACTGGCCGCTGGTCGTGGGCGCACTTGCCTTGATGCTGTGCGGAGTGGTTGCCTTGTTCGGCATTCCCGGGAAGCTTGCGCCATTGCGGCTCGAGACCGATGTGCTGACCTATGTGAATCCAAGCGCCCAAGTGGCGCAGGACACGCGACACTTTCAGCTGACGCACGGACTCGACGTTACGGATCTGTGGTTGCAGACCGCGCCCGGCCATGCGCTGGACGCGGATTTCCTGCGGGCGGTAGAACTGTTGAGCCGTCGGCTCGAGGAGCAACCCGGGGTCGACGCCGTGGACGGGCCCACGTCCGTCCTGCGCTGGGCTCGCTACATCCAGTCCGGATCCGACCAGCTACCCACCGCGCCTGCGGAGTGGCCGAAGCTCGCTGCCGACCTGGACCAGATCATGCTCACGCAGTCTGGCGCGCGCAACTTTGTCGACGTGGCAGATCTCGCCAGTGTGCGCCTCAGCATCCGCGGACGCGCGGAGCTCTTCGGTCCGCCCGGCGCAATGCGCAAGTTTGTCCGCGATACGTGGTCCGCGGCACAGTCGAGCGATCCGGCGCTGCGCGAAGTGCGTGGTCGCCTCGCGGGCAAGGGCGTGCTCTCCGGGGAAATCACCGAGCGGCTGCTGCCAACGCTCACCCAGAGCTTCGCCCTCACAGCGGCCGTCATTTTCTTCGGATTCCTGCTGGTATTCCGCAGCCCTGCGGCGCGTCTGATGACAATGATCCCCTCGCTGTTTGCGATATTGTCCGTGTTCATCGTCATGCGCGGGGTCGGGATTCCGCTCAATATCGCCACGATTCTCATTGGGTCGACAGTCCTCGGCGCGACCGAGAATGACCAGGTGCACTTCTTCTACCATTTCCAGGAGGTGCGGGGCTCCACTGCCGCGGCCTTGCGTCATGCACTGCTGGTCGCGGGACGCCCGATCGTGTTCGCCACCCTCATCAACGCGAGCGGCTTCCTGGCGCTCGCACTCTCGAACCTGCCCCCGATGCGCCAGTTCGGCACCGTTTCCGCGTCGGCCTTTGTGCTCGCGCTGCTGGCGGATTTCACCGCCTTGCCGGCCGCGCTGTGGCTCCTAAGCCGCGACCGATAGCGGACTACCGTATGGGAGCAGGATGATCCCATGGCCCTCTGCCGGATGCTAAACATAACTGAGCCACCAGTCCGTGCGACGCGCCTTGACCGATGCTACCCAGCGACACAGCGGATAGAGAGTGGCAACAACTGCGAGCCAGATCAGGTACACCACGCCCAGGCTGACTCCGTAGTCCTTTGGGAAGTAACGGTAGTGAGTGAGAAACTGCTGCGCAGCAAAGCCCTGCGCGACACCGATCAGCAGCGCTACGGCGTGAATCAGATAAAGATGCGCGACGTAGAACGCCAGCGGCGCCCGTCCAAACGTCACCAATACATTCTTGATCCCGCCGTGCCAGCGTTCGGCGCAGGCGCACACGATCGCGGCAGGTCCCAGCGTCATAAGCAGATAGAGAAGACTTGGTGGGTACTTTGTGGTGGCGAGAAACGACATGAGTGTCGCCCCGATGCTGTTGGCATCGAAGTGCCACTTGTGCGGGTCGCCATAGAGGTCGAGCGCACGCAGCAGAGCAAACCCGAGCACCAAGCCAACCCCAATCCGCAGCAGCCGCGCATCACGGAGTCCAGGAGGTCCCTGAAAGAGGCGGGCCGACGCGTAACCGACGAGCATGACGCCAATCCACGGAAGCAAGGGATAGGAGAAATAGACCGAGAACGGGCCCACCTCATAAACCTGGCGCGCATGGAGTACCACCCACAGAGGTTGCGGCATGGTGGCTGTCGTCCCAGCCGGCCATATCCCGTCCAAGAGATTGTGGCCGAATATGATCGCCACCCCGAGGGCGAAGCATGCGCGGGACCCAAGATACTGTACGCCGGCCAATGCCACCATGCTGGCGCCGATGGCCCAGATGACCTGCAGGCCCACGTAGGTGCGGCCGCCGAGTTCGGCGATACCCAGCGGCGCGAACGACGCTGCCGTCGAGACGACGAGAACCTCGAGCACGATCAGCCACAGGCCGCGCACCATAAGGAACCGTGCGAGACTCGATGGGCTCTTACGCTGCGCCATCAGGCCGGCACTAACCCCGGCCAGGAAGACAAATGTCGGGGCGCAAAAGTGGGTGATCCATCGCGTGGCAAACAGGAGGGGTCCGGTAGAAGGATCAGCCGTCGGATCCTGCATGGAACCGAGCATCACGGAGTCACGAACATGATCGAGCGCCATCACGACGATCACGAGCCCGCGCAGCAGGTCGATCGACGCCATACGGTACGCGCGCCGATCGGACACCGCGACGGCACCCCCGGCGGTGGCGTTCATCAGCACGTTCAGCTCTCCCCAGCGGGGTCAATGCTTAGAAACACGGTTTTGATGCCCGGACCCGGACAAATCCCGCGTCTTCCGCTGCAGCGTTCGTCGGCGGCCGGCACGCCTCTGGAAGACCCTGCAAGTCGGCAAAGGGAGGAGCAGAACGGGTTGGCCTCGGGGCGCTTCGCAGTGGCATAGGGCTGTACGTTGCGCAGTTCCGTGACCCGGTTCAGGTCGGAAACGCGGGCAGTTCCCTCGCGCACGGGAAGCCGGGGTGCGGGGGGCGCACGCCGGTATGCGGCGGCGTCTGCTTGGATCGGATATCGGCCGGGGGGCGGTGATTTGAGTGGTACGCTGCGATTTGCGGTCACGAAACCGGCGGAGCTTCCATGGACGCGGCGCCGGGGGTCACACGCGGTAGCGCAGAGGAGGTCCGCGTCGGTGGACGCAGGGCAACTGGGGGCGCGAGCGAGCTGCATCACGGCGGCGCCCCGCCCCCTGCAGGCTCTGCCGGAGCCGATGACGCTGTTCAGGCGCAGCACGCGGCCTTGGCGACCGTGTGCGTCCTATCGCAGTGCGGCTGAAGACATCTCCCCCAGTCGCGGTAGCTTCGAGCAGGTGCGCCCGGTATCAAAGTCAGGGCAATTCAGCTGCCGGTCAGGGTTTCGCTGGAGGTAGGTCCCGCGGGGCATTAGCATTAAGCTCACCCATCAAGGGGGTGAGCCATGACCACGGTGCGGCAGGTGTTGGCGGGCAAGAGTGCGGCTATTTATGCGGTCGCGCCGGAGGCCTCGGTGTTGGAAGCGATCCAGGCGATGGCCGAGCACCGAATCGGGGCACTTCTGGTGATGCGCAACACGGAGCTCGTCGGCGTCGTTTCTGAACGGGACTATGCGCGCAAGGTGATCCTGCTCGGGCGCTCCTCCAGTGATACCCCGGTGCGCACCATCATGAGCACGCCCGTGATTACCGTGTCGCCCGATGATTCGGTCGCGCACTGCATGCAGCTAGTGACTGATCGGCACGTGCGTCATCTGCCGGCCGTCGAGGCGGGGAAGGTAATCGGCATGGTTTCGATCGGCGATCTGGTGAAGGCAGTGATTGCGGAGCAGCGCGCGCAGATTGAGCAGCTGGAAAACTATATCCGCAGCTGACTTGCGCCCCTCAATCTTTACATCGGGTGCGTGGCACCGAGCAAGTGACTGAAGATCAGCCCCCGGCACTACTGTGCGGGGGCAGCTACGCGCGCATTGCGCGCGCAATCCGTCGCGAGACGCGGCAGGCTAGAAGAGTGGTCTGGTTCGGGCTACTCTCCGGGGCGCCGGCAGCCTGTGGCCGTTCGGCGCTCCGATCTGGGTCAGCTGTCACACGTACTCTGATGCGAGTCCTGCGATCACAAGAAGAAGTAAAATACCTGCGGTTCGACGGCAACCTTGCAACGGCGGGTACCCCGCGAACGCGCGCTCAGCATCATCCCCTGTGAGTCCACCGCGAATTGGGGTGCCGCCGGGCGGGCAAGGGGGCACCACCGGAATCACTCTGCTGCTGGCGTGCCTCATCTGCGGTTGTGCGCAACTGCCCCCGATCAAGGGTCGGCTTCCAGTGGCCGCCGTCGAGCCCGACGAGTCGGGGCCCGTGGCCCGAGCCGTCGAACCTCTCACTCAAGGGCATCCTGGAAAGAGTGGCATCACACTGCTCAGCGATGGGCGCGTCGCCTTCGGGGTGCGCGTACGCCTGGCCCGCCAGGCGGCCAAATCAATCGACATTCAGACGTACATCTGGCACGCGGATGCGACCGGCACGCTGCTCTTTGAGGAGATGATGGAAGCCGCGCGGCGGGGGGTTCGCGTGCGCATTCTGCTTGACGATGCGAATTCGACGCGAAAGCTTGATCCTATACTCACGCTGCTGGCGCGCGAACCGAACGTGGAGGTGAGGCTCTACAATCCATTTGTCGGGCGAGGCTCGAAGGCTGTCGGATTCCTGACGGACTTCGATCGGCTGAATCACCGAATGCACAACAAGTCCTTTACCGTGGACAACCGGGTCACGATCGTCGGAGGCCGCAATATCGCCGACGAGTACTTCGAAGCAGGTCAAGAGACCGGGCTCGTCGATCTGGACGCAGTGGCGGTGGGGGAGGTGGTGCAAGAGGTTTCCTCAGAGTTCGATCTCTACTGGAACAGCCCTTCAGCGTACGCGGCAACGCAGATACTCGCCAACGTCAAGCCGATCGCAGCGCAGGAACTCACGCAACGCGCGCAGAGTGTGATAGCAAGCCCGACAGCCGCGGTGTTTGCCGACGCGATAGCGCAAACCGAGCAGGTGAAGCAGTTGCTCACCGGGACGCTGGATCTCCAATGGACCACCGCGCGAGTAATCAGCGACGACCCGGCCAAGACCCTGCAGCCGGTTCCGGAAAGTGAAGTGCAGCTGCTGCCAAAACTCAGGGCTGCGCTTGGGGATCCGCAGAGTTCACTCGATCTAATTTCGCCTTATTTCGTACCTGGTCCGAACGGAAGCGCGGCGCTGGAGGCAATCGCGCGAAGGGGCGTGCAGGTTCGGGTCGTGACTAACTCGCTTGCCGCGACCGACGTTTCGTCGGTGCATGCGGGCTACTCGAAATATCGGGTTCGGCTGCTTCAGGCAGGAGTGAAAATATATGAACTGAAGCAGGATGCGGTGCCGATTGAGAAGCGCGCGAAGCAGATTGGCAGCAGTGCGACGGCTGGCCTGCACGCTAAGAGCTATGCGGTTGACCGGAGCAGAATATTTGTAGGGTCCTTCAACTTGGACCCGCGATCATCCAAGTTGAACACGGAGATGGGCATGGTTATTGACAGCCCCATCTTCGCGGCGCGGCTGGCGCAGGCCGTAGATAATGCCTTCCCCGACGTAGCCTACCGGGTAACCTTGAAGGACGAAGCAGACCTCAGCTGGGAAGATGGCGCTAAGGGCGAAACCTATACGACCGAGCCGGAAACGGGGTGGTTTCGACGCTTCAGCGTGCGCGTCCAGAGCTGGTTGCCGATCGAATGGCTGTTGTAGCGCGTTGATGGCAGTGGCGAGTGCGTGCTTAGCGGCGGTCCGGCCTGGCAATCAGCCAAAAACCGGCCAGGACGAGCACCCCGTACAGCACACCCAGAGGAAGATAGCGAAGCCTGGCCAATGCTGCGTAGAGGGCTCCCGGGGCGGCCAGGGGCGCGCCGGCCGCAAAGATGACCAGGTACGTCACGCAGCCCAGGAGTGCGCCGAACGCGACATACGCCGGCAGCCCGCTCCACCGCAACCGTCGGGCCACCAGGTAAGCCGGAACACCCAGTACCAACAAGGCCAGGTAACCCACCTTCAGCAGGTAGGCGATATAGGCGGGAAGCGACGGATCGCGTGCCAGCATCGACGGCAGTTCGAGGAGTAATGCAGCAATGATGGGTGCGAGTATGAATCCACACGTGGCACGCGCTTGCCAAGGAATACTGCCGCGAGGATTATCCATCTTGCAATGGCGCCCACTGGGTGTGTAGGAGGGCAGGCGAAACTAGGATAGGAGCATCATCGCGACGTTGCAATTGCGGGCACAATGGTTCCGGAGTGGACGGTTCGTCTACAAGAAGAGAAGCTGCGCCGTGTGGCGGGAAGCGAGCGCCGACGACTTACTGGCCTTGGGCGCAACAGCACCTTTATCCTCTGTGAGACGCGGTTCGCCCTGAGACCAGCACCGGAGCGCGGTTGTGCCATCGGGCATGGTGTCACTGCCTGCGTATCACCATGGGAATTGAGCACATGTCTCGCGGGGAATTCATGAAAGACGTGTTGGCGGGCGGTGCCGGAGCTGTCGTTCCGCAAACGGGAATTCGCGTCGCGGCGGGCGAGGGTGCTACGCAGCTCCTCACGCACACCGGTCCGACCGCGCTGAGCCTGTCCGAGGCGTCGCATCTGCTGCGGGAAAAAAGGCTCTCCCCGCTCGAGCTGACGCAGGCGTGCTTGGCCCGGATAGAGGCCCTCAACCCGAGTCTCAATGCCTTCATCACCGTTACCGCCGAGGCGGCGCTTGCCGCGGCCCGCAGCGCTGAGACACAGATCACCCACGGTGGCTGGAAGGGCCCGCTGCACGGCATTCCGGTCGCCATCAAGGATCTGCTGGATACCGCCGGCATCCGAACCACCGCTGGCAGCGCGCTGTTTAAGGATCGAGTACCCACGCAGGATGCTGAGGTGGTGCGCCGCCTCCGCGCGGCTGGAGCGGTGCTTCTCGGTAAGCTCAACATGCACGAGTTCGCCTTCGGCGGCAGTTCGGCGATCAGCTACTTCGGTGCCGTGCGCAATCCCTGGAACCTCGCTTACAGTCCTGGAGGCTCGTCCGGCGGCTCGGCGGCAGCGGTGGCGGCCGGGCTGTGCTATGCGGCGCTTGGATCTGATACCGGTGGATCGATCCGCGAACCCGCGGCCTACTGCGGCATCGTGGGACTGAAACCAACCTATGGCCGCGTCAGCACTTCCGGGGCCATACCGCTGGCCTGGTCCCTCGACCATATCGGCCCGATGACGCGCACGGTGGCGGACGCGGCCTCGGTGCTGCAGATCATCGCCGGTTACGATTCCCAGGATCCCGGGAGCGTTGACCTTCCCGGTGCCGGGTACCTGGAGAACAGCACTGCCTCGACAGCCGAGCTGCGACTTGGAATCCTCAGGGACTACTTCTACGAAAGCCTCGATTCCGACATCGAAGCGGCGATGCAGAACGCATTGTCAGTTCTCAGGAGCCTGACACGTAGCCAGCGCGAGGTGGCACCGCTTGCAGCGGATGCGACCTACGCGTCAGTGATGAATCCGTATGTGGCGATCCTCTCCGCCGAGGCTTACGAATTTCACAAGGATTACATCGCGAAGAGCCCGGAGCTGTACCAGGCGCCGACCCTGAAGCGATTGCGCGCCGGCGCTGATGTGACGAAGTCCACCTACATTCAGTGCCGGCGTCAGTTAGACCAGATCCGCCACGCGGTGGTGCGCCGCTTTGATGACGTGGACCTTCTAATCACCCCGACCACGCCGGTTCCCCCGTTCACATTCATTGAACTCAGTGATCCCAACGCTGTGCGCCGAATGGAACTGCAGATGCTGCACAACACCCGGCCCATCAATATGCTGGGGTTGCCGAGTATCTCGGTGCCCTGTGGGCTTACCGGCGCGGGGCTGCCGATTGGACTGCAGATTTGCGGCCGCCCGGGCGCTGAGACGAGCGTGCTTGCCCTCGCGTGGGCTTATGAGCGCGCCGCCGCGTGGCGAGAAATCAAGCCCTACACGCATTCCCCTACCTCGTGAGTTCGCAGTGACGACCGACGGCGCAGGCGGAGGCATCAGCGTACGGACGACCTGCCTGGCTCACCAGGGCTGCCAGGGTAGTCGTTGCGCTGTTTAGCATGGGGCTCGAATCGCGCGTGGGGGAGTCCTGTCCCGGCCGTGAGCCCCACGTGAGGCTGCCAGCGTTTTTCTGCGGCCGGAACCGGCCGTGCAAGGTTGAATGACAGAGCTTCGAACGCCGAGGTTCGCGCAACGGGCAGCCTATGCAGGCGCTGCCGGCGGGGTGCTTGCATTCTGGTGCGGAATGTTGATTGCTGCGCGAAGCTATCCTTCCGAGTACGACTGGCGGTATATGACCATTTCAAGTCTGGTCTACGCCGAGCGCAATCCCAACGGGCACTGGTGGGCGTCGGGGGGCCTTGCGCTGTGTGGGCTGGCCGGACTGTGTTGGACCGCAGTACTGGTGCGACTAGGGAGGCAAGCACCCGGCAGAGTCGGGATCTGGGTCCTGGGATTGGGGTATCTATGCATGATGTGGTGCGCCTTGTTGCCGGAGCGGCTACTTCGGATTCCCAAGAGTCACGATGTGCTCGCGCTGGCGGCCTTTGTTGGCATATGCGTTGGTATGGTGCACGCGACTCTTAGGGCGCCTACCCCACGTGGCGTGCAGCGGGGCGAGCCGTCCGGGAGCCCGCGGCTCGGCCGAGTCGTCTTTGCTGGGGCTGCGCTCGCTCCGATCGTGCTGGCGGCCCTCGCCCAGGCCTACGTCTCCTACGAGCTGCCGGAATTGAAGTGGGTGAATCTTGCATGGCGCGCGCGCGGCGTTCCGCTTTACCTGAGTTTTGCCTTTTGGGAATGGGTCACTTGCGCCGTGTTCTCCGTGTACATGGTGATCCTTGCGCGGAACACCTTGGCAGAATGTCGCTCCTCGTGAACAGGCCGGAGAGTCAGTTGCCGGCATCTTCGGTAGCGGTCATGCGGACACGGCCATCGCCTCTTTCGGAAGCAGCTCTCCAAGGCGGAAAGATGGTCCATGCGCAAGCTACTTCGCGAGATACTCAACCCCGCGGCAAGCGTCGCGTGAACGCATCACCGGAAGTGCCATGCCTCTGTTGGTAATCGGGTCAGGATTTGGCCGCACGGGAACTCGATCGTTAAAAGACGCTCTGGAGGATCTCGGCTTTGGGCCCTGCCACCATATGGAAGAGGTCTTCCCGAGCCTGGAACAGATCGGCTTCTGGCAAGCGGTGGCCAACCATCAGCCGGTTGATTGGAAGCGCGTGTTCGCTGGCTACGCGTCGCAAGTCGACTGGCCTGGCGCCCATGTCTGGCGAGAACTCGCGGAGGCGTATCCCGGTGCCAAGGTCATCCACACGGTGCGTTCCGATGAATCATGGTGGAAGAGCTTCTCTGGCACGATCGGTAAGCGTCTGCGGATTAATCGCGGCATGGATTTGCCAGCGCAAGCACGCGTGATGAGTGATGTCGTGATGGAGATTGTCGGGTTGCAAACGTTTGGGGGCGAGTTTGCGGACAAGAGCAAAGCGTTGGCGGCCTACCACAAGCGCGAACACGACGTGCGCTCAGCGATTCCAGCTGAGAGGTTGCTGGTATTCAATGTGGCTGAAGGGTGGGACCCGCTGTGTCGTTTCCTGGGCGTGGCAGTGCCGGAGGTGCCTTTCCCGCGCACCAATTCACGGTACGACTTTTGGGCAAAATTTGGCGGGGAACCTCGAGAGTGACACAACGTGGGCCGTCGAGAGGCGAAGCTTGCCTGCTTCGTCGGGAATATCCAGATCCCGGGCGGCGGGAGTGTCTTTCCTGATGAGATCGAATCCCGCCGGCGATCGGTCACGGATCGAGCGCGCGCGAGCGTGCGGCGCGCACTTCTCCAATTAGCTCCGGGCCTTGGGTGAACGAGTGCGGGCACCTCAATACTTGGTGCGGAAGCGATCCATTCGTCGTCTCACTGCGAGCGGCGCCATTCCACGGTTACGCAATACAAGTGGCTGTTGGCCTCACAAATGAGTTCGGGTCCGCCCCCAACCGTGGCGTTTGGATGGCGGTAGAAACTCCACTGAGGATTCTGCTCGAAGGGACAATCTTCGGTTTTTGGAAAGCTGCTGCTGTCCTTGTTCTCGCCGATACAGAATTGCGCCGGCCCAAGAGCATCGATCAAATGGCTGCGGGGAATCCCATCCAAGGGCGATACGTCCATCGTAATACACGGCGACACAAACTCCTTGGTTTTGTCGCCGCGGATCGGGATCTCAACAAGACACTGCCTAAGGGATTGAAGCAACTTTTCGTGTGCGGCGTCCTTGTGGTAGTTACCCGAGGTACTGCAAGCCACCAAGAACGCAGCACAGGCGACAGCTACGGCAAACAGGTGTATGGCACGCGGAAGCACTCGGCAATCATGCCACCAAGCACGGGGAGAACGAAAGTTGAACCGCAAGCGGTTACACGCGGCGGTGGCGTTTCCAACCCATGGCTCACCCGGCGCCAGAGTTGATGGGATGGTAATCGAATCGCGAACGTATCCGCTGATCCGAAAGCCGAGGCTCATCGAAGTCCCGTGGATCAGCGCGCGGACCCTGAAGGCACTGCGGAGGGCGTTTCGATGTGATTCGTCTCCGTTCTCGTGGGCGGCGTTCCTGGGGCGGTGTCACCATCAGAGACGCTGCACTCCGCGGCCTCCGGCGAGCTGGTGGGTGGCGGGGCGCTCTCGTTTCGCCGCGTCGGCCACAAGGCACTCAGCAGCAGGGCGTACTTGCGGTGATTGATCCAGTAGCGCACGGCTTCCATGACGAGGAAGCCGACAAGCAGCGCCAGCAGCCACTCGAGCCATTGCGGCAAGACGTGAACCACGATGTTCTTCCTCGGTAGGACACCGAAGAGATTCCTGACGGCGCGTCGTTCGAGCACACGATGAGTGGATACAAGCGTAACCAGTGAGCCGGCGACGTAGCCCGCAAAATTGCCAAGGGCTGTGTTGAGGAAGAGACCCTGGAATTTGTGACGGTTAAAGGTCGCTTTCAGGAAAGTGCTCATGGCATAAGTCCCTGCCGATTCAATGGTCGTGGGTGATCGGCGGGCCCGCAAGAAGCCACCCCGTGAACCGCAGGCTGGGCACATTGCCCGACCGCCACACCACTTAAGCCATTCCTTATCTACTGCAGATGCAAAGACGCCACCGTGATCACGCTCACTGTTCTCTGCTCAGGAGCCATTTGCGACGATGATCGTCGCGGGACCTGCGGTTCAGCGGTGCGGGACGGCCGCTGGACAGATTGGCCAACTACTGGGGCCGGGGGATCGCTCGCATGTCGGTACGTCCGGCTTCGGGGGTCGGCGGATAGGGAAAGGCCGCACAGCCCCACGCCGGGGGTGGTTCGTGGCCTAGCGGCGAACTACACTGGAGGCCACTGCAATTCGCCCGGGGCGCGCAAATGAAATGGATGGTTACGTGCTGTATGGCTCTCGTCGCGGGCTGCAGCAGCCCTGCCAGCCGGACCACCCCTACCTACCTTCCCACCCGGACGGAGGCGCAAAAGCAACTGGAAGCCGCGGCGCTTGGTCAGGCGCAGGAGAAGTGCGGCCAATCGGGCAAGGTCGCCGTTGCCACCCAGACCGCCAACGCGACCACCTATGAGTGCGTTTCTCCTGAGGATCCCGCGTACAAATCACAGCAAGCCGCTAAGCCGGCGCAGAATCCGCCCCAGTAACGACCGCCGAGCCGTGACCCTGGCGCCCGCGGAAAGCAAACACCCAGGGGCCACGCGGTACCTCGACCGTCGCCGTACGATTGCGCGGTAGCGAACCGGTACTGCGCGACGGCGTCCCTCACCACCCGCGTGCTCACAGGTCAGACGTTCCATAGAAGGCAGCGGCCGGATCATAAACAGCGTCCTGGCGCAGGCTCTCACCGCCGCGAGCCTGTTGCCGCTAGGAGCTTTTGCAGCAACCCCTGGCGCTGCGGGTCGACAACCCCTGGCGCGCACTTTGACTCACGTCGCGGTGACCGTGGGGAACCAGATCGAATTGGTCGAAGCTAGCGGCTGGCGCCGGCTGATGGCTTGCGCGTAGCGCAGGTCCCGATATCACTCGCGGGCGCCTGCCGCCAGGCACGGCGCGAAACCGCGGCTGGCGATGGCAGCAGCGGAGGCCGCGGACGCGTAGCAGGGCAGGCCGCAAGCAACATTCATAGGCATGGGCCTGCCAGGGCCGGGCGCGCGAACTGCAAATGTTCCCGTGAGGCAGAGTGCCAGTGTGCGCGCTGAGTCCGACAGCGCGCGGTAAATGTCAGCGTTCCGCCGCAAAGTCCACGAGAACCCGAACCGCGGCGTCGCGCACCCATGGTCGGGGCGGCATTGCATCGCCCCCGGGCCAATTGGGCAAGCAGCGATCAGCCGAAAGGAAAAGAACTCATGCGTCTCACACCGAGTGCACCGCTGCCGCGGTTGCGTGTCGTTCCCGTTGCCTGCGTAGTGCTCGCCGCTTGTGGCGGCGGCTATGGTGGTGGAGGCAGCGCTCCGGCGGTCGCTCCGACGATTAATTTAGCGGTGCAACCGACGACCATCACCGTCGGCCAGGACGCCACGATCACCTGGTCGGCGAGCAACGCAACCTCCTGCAGCGCCAGTGGCGCCTGGAGCGGGAACGAGCCAACGAGCGGCAACATGGTGGTCACGCCCACGGCCGCCGGCAGCGCCACCTACACTCTGAGCTGCACCGATATGGGCACCTCTCCCTACGGTGGCGGGGGAAGCAACAGTGCCAAGTCGGTGACCCTCACGGTCAACGCGGCCACGGTGTTCGTCGCCAAGAATCTCGTCGCCGACACGGCCAGCGGTACGGTGACTGTGGATACCCATCTTGTGAATCCCTGGGGCATTAGCTTCGGCCCCGGTCCGGCCTGGGTAGCCAACAACCACAGCGATACCTCTACCTTGTACGACGGCGCGGGGGCGCCACAGCCGGCCGGGAGCCCGCTCATCGTCAATCTGCCCCCGGGCACGGGCGGCGTGACCTTTGATCCAACGGGAATCATCTTCAACCCCACCACGGACTTTGTGGTCAGTGCGGGCGGAAAGTCCGCTGCCGCGCTGTTCATCTATGCCGGCGAGGGCGGAATGCTTGCGGGCTGGTCGAAAGACGTCGATGTCAGCACTGCGGTGGTGATGTACACCGACGCCGGGGGCGCGGTCTACAAGGGCCTGGCGCTGGCCGACAATGGCAGCGGGCACTTTCTGTACGTCACCGACTTTCACAATAACAAGGTGGACGTCTTTAACTCGACTTTCACTAAGCAGCCATCAAGCGCTACGAGTTTCAGCTTCAAGGATCCGGCTCTGCCGGCCGGTTATGCTCCCTTTGGCATCCAGGCGCTGAAGAACGGTGCCGGGGGTGCGGTGCAGATCTACGTGGCCTATGCCAAGCAACTGGGGCCTGACAATCATGATAACGCGAACGGTGCGGGCCTCGGTCTGGTAGACATCTACGACACCAACGGCAAGTTCCTGAAGACGCTCGTCATGCCTGGCGGGGCCCTCAACGCCCCGTGGGGCATCGCACTGGCACCTGCGGACTTCGGCACGCTGAGCAACCTGCTACTCGTGGGTAATTTTGGGGACGGCAAGATCAATGGGTACGACCCAAACAACGGTCACTTCATGGGCACGCTGTCGACGGCCAACGGTGCGTTTGCCGCGCCGGGTCTCTGGGGCATCGCCTTCGGTAATGACGCTGCCAATCAGCCGCACAACACACTGTTTTTCGCGGCGGGGCCGAACGACGAAGCCAACGGCAGCTACGGCCGCATCGACCTGCCCTGACGAACGGGCATCGAAGACAGCGCGGCCGGAGACCTTTGCGCTGAGCGCCGGACCGCGGCCCGATTTGAGACAGGCTGAGCTGCGCCAGAGAGAAAGCCGCCGCCACGACCAGGCAACGAATTGAGTTCCGACCTGGGATCACAACCAGCTTCGGCAGTGAGCCGGAGCTGAAGCGTGGCGTGGCGACGGAGCGCGCGGCGGGCACCAGCAGAGGCACCCGCCGGACCGGCCCGGCAGGTGCCCGCTGGGGGACGTTACTTCGGCGGCAGAACCTTCCAGGAGGTCTTCGTCGGGCCCGGCAGGGCGGCTGCAGCCAAGCGAGTTTCCGGGACCCAGAACGAGATCTCCTCACCCTTCTTCAGGTCGCTGATCTTCTCCGGCTTGCCGTTCACGGCAATCTGGGCATCCGGCGGCGCCTTGAAACTGAAGGTCGTGATGCTGTCGCCCGCGACGTTAAGCATCTCTACGGTCGTGAAATCCGGGCTGACCAGATACACCCTCGCGGTGAACTTGGCGTATTTCGCGCCGTTGTACACGCGTCCTTCCTGGCACGCCGCCGGCGCCTTGGGGTAGAGCTTCAGGAACTCAGCGCTGTAGTGAAACTCGTTGCACGCCACCTTGGGCAGCGAGTCCGGATCGGAGAGGCTGGGATTGCTGGCAGCGAGGGCCACCGAGGCAGGCGCCGCCAAGACGGCTAATACAAGAGCCGAACGAAACTTCATGAGACTTCCTCCACGCACGACGAATGAGTTAGTGATCGTTGTTTCTCGAGGCTTCGGCTCATCGCCGATGCACAGCGACAGTTTATTGGATTTCCCACGCATCCTAATTCACATCGGCAGCCGCGAATATCGTGCAGTGCATCAAAAGCACTTAGTGCAGTGCAGCACGCGTCCGCTGCCTGCCGTCAGTCTGGCTCTTCCCCACGCCCTGTGGTAGCGGAGAGCCCGCCAAGTTGAATGCTGCAGAAGACGCGCACTGCGCGGAGCGCCCATGGAGGTTACTTCCCGCGGGAATCGTCGTGGCAGGCCAGATTCCTGCGACTGTCCCGCAGCAGCACATCCGGTCTGCACACCCGCAATACCGAGCCGTCTTGGCGGTTGCTGCCGAGCCGGCCAACGGGCTTGCGGTGCTAGGGAGTGCGCTCCTGCCAGTCCACCCACTCGACGGAATGAGTGGCGAGATATGCCTCGACTGCCTCGGCGATAGTTGCATAGAACGTCGGCTCGCCGAAGCGAGCTAACACCCCGAACTTCTTGAGCTTGTCCTTCACCGGATCCTTCATCTCTGCAAAACGCAGCTGAACATCGGCCGCGGCCAAAGTGTCGTTGAGTTCGGTGAGGACATCCGCCGCAGTCACGTCGACGCTTGTCACCGGCTCCGCCGTGACGACCACCCAGCGCACCGGCGTCGGTGAACTTGCCACCGCGTCAACCACGCAATTCTGGAACAGCTCGGCGTTGGCAAAGAATAGCGGGGCATCCCAGCGGAACAGCACGAGTCCAGGGATCCGCCGCGCCTGCGGGTAGCGGCTGCTATCGTGATATCCCCTGATGCCGTCGACGCGTCCGAGCACGGCGAAATGCGGACGCCACCCGTCCCATAGAAACTCGATTACGGCGATTGCGATCGCGAGCGCGATGCCCGGAATGGCGCCGAGCACCGCCACGCCCGCAAAGCAAACCATCGACAACCAGAACTCCCAGCGCTGGATGCGGTAGATGCGGCGCAAGTCGGCGACTTCGAAAAGTCCGATAGCGGCGGCAATGACAACGGCAGCGAGCGCCGTGTTGGGCAGGTAGCGGAGCAAGTTCGGCCCCAGAACGAGGAGCAGCGCAATGGCCAGTGCGCCCACCACTCCCGTCAGCTGGGTCTTCGAGCCGGCGGCCTCGGCTACCGGCGTCCGCGAGGAACTGCTGCTGATGGGAAATCCCTGAAAGAAGCCAGCAGCGAGATTGGCGACGCCCAGGCCCACCATCTCTTGGTTCGGATCGACGGGCGTGCGCAGGCGCGCAGCATATGTCCGCGACAGCACGCTGGTGTCGGCAAACGAAACGAGTGCTACCGCAAGGCCGCCCTCGAGGACCGGCACTAGGTCGTCGAAGTTAAGGAGTGGAACGGCCGGTGTGGGTAAGCCGTGCGGCAGTGGGCCGATCACAGACACGCCCGCGTGCGCGTAGACACCCGAGATGGCGACAACCAGCGTGGCCGCTATGACGGCGAGCAGGATGCCCGGTACGCGCGGGTAACGCTTCAGCATCACAATCAGTCCCAGCGTGCTTCCGCCAATGGCAAGCGTGACGAGATTGGTGTTGCCCGCGAGCATCTGTTGGACGATGCCCCACGCCTGCCGCAGCGGTCCCTCCGCGTTAACCTTGAATCCGAACAGTTTCGGGATCTGGCTCAGCATGACCGTCAGCGCGATGCCATTCATGTAGCCATAACGGATTGGCTTGGAAAGCAGCTCAGTGATGAAACCCAGCCGCGCGAAGCCAGCCGCCACACACACAACGCCCGATACGATCGCCATCATGCTGGCCAGCGCGATGGCACGCTGCGGGTCGCCTGCTGAATGCGGCAGAACGACGGCCAGGATCACGGCGGCAAGCGCGGAGTCAGGGCCGAGCACCAGGATGCGGCTCGGACCAAAGAGCGCATAGGCCAGCAACGGCACGATCGTGGCATACAGGCCGTAGATGCCCGGCACACCCGAGGCCTCCGCATAGGCGATGCCAACCGGCACGAGCATGGTGGTCAGCACCAGGCCGGCGAAAACGTCGCGCGACAGCCACGAGGGGTCGTAGCTGCCCAGGACGCGCAGGCCCGGAAGCCAGCGCATCCAGCGCGCGGCGTCAGGGGGCGATGCCCGGAGGACTTGGCCGCGTGCAGCGGGTTGGCTCGGAGGGAGTGAATCGCCCATAAGTGCGAAATTCAGAAGCGTGGAGGCGAGACGATAGCACGGCACCCAACGTGTGCGCTCCACCGCGCGACGCGCGATTTTGCAGGCTGTGGCGGGCTGTGTGTTGGCGAGATCATCTTCGCTGCCAATGAGCCCGCAATCGCGGCAGCGGGGAGGCTAGGGCGATGCCTACTGCAGCGCCTCCGGGGAGGGATGCGGGAGCAGTCGGTCACTTTCCTTCCTGACCATCGCATAGCACTCGCAACACAGCTGTTCCAGTCGCGGCCGATCCATCACCGTAATCTGCCCGCGCTGGTATTTTATTACACCAAGCTTTTGCAACTTGCCCGCGGCTTCGGTGACGCCCTCACGCCGCACCCCGAGCATGTTGGCGATCAACTCCTGTGTCATAGTCAATCGGTTGCCTGAGAGGCGATCGAGAGATAACAGGAGCCAGCGGCACAGTTGTTGGTCCACCGAGTGATGGCGATTGCACACGGCGGTTTGCGCCATCTGTGTTATCAGGGCCTGCGTGTAGCGCAGCAGCAGGAGCTGCATTGACCCATCTCGATGGAATTCATTTTTGAGCAACTGGCCGTGCAACTCGTAAGCGTGGCCACCGCTCTGCACGAGGGCCCGGCTAGGAGTGGTTTCACCGCCCATGAACAGCGCGATCCCGATGACGCCATCGTTTCCAACTACGGAAATCTCCGTCGAAGACCCGTCGGTCAGAACATACAGGAGCGAGACGATGCAGTCGGTCGGAAAATAGACGTGGGTTAGAAGATCTCCGGGCTCGTACAGGACTTTGCCCAGCGGCATTGCGACGAGCCGCAAGTGCGGGAACACGCGTTCCCGTGCTCCGGCGGACAGGGAAGCCAGCAAGTGATTCTGTCGGAGATCGTGGGCGGTATCGACCATCGCGCACACTCACTAGAAGTAATTATAGCCCCATGGTGCGATATCGCACAGGAAGTGCTTTGAAGCAACCGCACCACAGCGCGCATGGCAAATGCGTCGCGGATGGACTGCTCAGGTCGCGACACGTAGCGGGCGTGGGCGAGCGAAGCCAGTTTCGAGATTAGCGTCGCTGTGGATCAAGGTTATCAGGAGACAAGTGGCGCTCGCCCGTCGAGCAAGTCGTAACGCCGGTCTTGCAGATTGCCCAAGCAAACTCAAGCGCTGGTCGGCGAGCGGGGAGATCACTGCCAATCCTTGACCGGCTGCCAATTCTTGATCGGAAGAAATGGCGAGGACTGCGTGAGCTTAGAGCCTCTCCGGTCCCTGGGAATCCTAGCATGCTGGCACGAGCGCGACGATTGCTCGGGGGCTCGCCACGAAGCTGGCGCCCCAGGTCTCTATGTTCGTTAACGCACTGATTCCTTTGGCGCTTGGCCGCACCCTAACCTAACCTGTGCTAGGGAGAGGCACTGTGGCCGGGAACATACTTCTTGTGGTGGCCAATAGCGCCGATGAGGAGGCCGTTCGCCACACGCTGGTTAATGCAGCCGATGGCCCCTTCGCAGTGGAGAGGCTGAGTCGTTGCGCGGACGCATGCAACCGACTGCGTAGCGAGAGAGGCGAGCGAATCGCCGCAGTCATGCTCGAACTTTGCCTGCCCGACAGTCAAGGTATCGGGACGTTCGACGCGCTGTTCCGCGCATCTTCTGACGTCCCAATTCTGGTCTTAGGTCACTCATGGGATGAGGATGCGGCGAGGCTTGCTGTTCAGCGCGGAGCGCAGGACTACTTACTGGAAGAGCGCCTCGACGGCTATTCGTTGCCGAAGGCTTTGAGCAACATGCTTCGGCGTTCGGCGTACGGGCGATCCGTCCTTGGGGACTCGGAGCGCGCACGGGCCACGCTCGCCTCGATCGGGGATGCCGTCATCAGCACCGATCTTGCAGGCAATGTCGCATACCTCAACGCGGTTGCCGAAGGTATGACGGGCTGGTCGCTAAAGGAAGCGTGCGGCCGCCGGCTCGAAGACGTGTTGCAAATCATCGACGCGGACACCCGCAGCCGGGTTGTGAACCCGGCATCGACCGCGATTCGGCACAACAAGAAGGTCGGACTGGCGGCGAATTGCCTCCTGATCCGTCGTGATGGGTATGAGTCCGCCATCGAAGATAGCACCGCACCCATTCACGGCCACCACGGGCAGGTGACCGGTGCCGTGATCGTGTTCCACGATGTCGGGGCATCCCGTGCTATGTCGCTCAGGATGGCTTATCTGGCCCAGCACGACGTTGTCACCGAGTTGCCCAATCGCCTGTTGCTGAACGACCGCCTGACGCAGGCGATTGCAGCAGCGCATCGCCACTCCAACGCGCTCGCGGTTCTATTCCTGGACGTGGATCACTTCAAGCTCATCAATGACTCGATGGGTCATGCGATGGGTGATCGGCTTCTCAAGTCGATTGCAAAACGCCTGGTGCAATCCGTGCGCACCTCGGACACCGTGAGCCGCCAGGGCGGGGATGAATTCGTGATTCTGCTTTCAGAGGTGACACACGCGCGAGATGCAGCGATCGCGGCTGATAAGATACTTGCCGCCGTGAGTATGCCCTACCGAATTAATCATCAGACTTTGCGCGTTACAGTGAGTGTTGGCATTGGCGTGTATCCCGCTGATGGGACGGATGCTCAGACGCTCTTGAAGAGTGCGGACCTCGCACTACTGCGTGCGAAAGGCCGCGGACGCAACAATCACCAGTTTTTCGTGCCTGCCGAAAGCCGGCGCGTTGGTTGAACCGCCACCGGACCCGACGATCCACTATGAAGCTTCGAGGGTGAGTCGGATCTGGCCGATTCCATGCCGGCACACCAACGACTTAGTTCAAGGTAGCCGCGTCAGCGCTACGCGCTCATCAATCGCGTGCCGGGGCGCCTAGCGGAAACAGCTTGCGGTAGGGGCGGGCTTCATCAACCGTGCGCGCCACGGAGGGTCGTGCAAGGACGCGCTTGCGGTAATCGCGTACGCCCGGAAATCGGTCGCCGATGGGGTGCACCCAGTCAGCATAAAAAAGCGCTGGCGCGGCGGCGCAGTCCGCGAGCGTAAATTCGCGGGCAGCGGCCCAGACGTGTTGTGTCAGCGGTTTCTCGAGCCATCCGTACGCGACATCGAGCAAGGTTCTGGCGTCGGTGACTCTCTTGGGGTCGCGCTCGATCTCGGTGCGCATGCGGTCCGCCACCAGTGTCTGCATGGGCGTCATGACGTAGTTGTCGAAGAACCGATCCATGAACCGTACGGTCAAAGCCGCATCAACATGCTCCGGTATCAGGCTCGCGGAGTCTGAGTGATGCACCATCAGATGTTCAACGATGATGCTCGATTCTGCGATCAATTTAGTTCCGTCTCGGAGGAGAGGAAATCTCTTGATCGGCCATAGGGATTCGAGTTCGGTCCACCCGGCCGCATCCTCAATGACACGATAGGTGAAGGGCGTTTCGTTTTCGTAGAGCGCAATCAGCACTTTCCAGCAGTAGGCCGCGAACGGGTGAGCGTACAGTGTCAACGACATGCCGATTCCCTTTGGCGGCTGCAAATGAAACATGCCGCAGGACCAATTGTAGTCCTGGTCAGGCCGCCCTTCACCTTCGAGGAGCCCCAGTTCAGCCCGTCGCAATGTCCCTCGGGGCGGTTAGCGGCATTTCGGCCGGCACCTGCAAAGAGGGGAAGTGCGGCTTGCTGACATGTGGCCGCGAAGTGGATATTCACGCGCACATGCGCCGGTTCGCAATGCACTCGATCGAGCACGGCATTGGAGGTGTACGCTGCGTTCGAGCTATATTGATCCATACTCGGAACGGATCAGATCATGCTCACCGCGGATGACGTACGCGCAATTCCGCTCTTTTCGGCGCTCTCCGGGCCGGACCTCGAGCGTCTCGCGGGAAGTGCGGCCGACGTGTACCTGTGCGCCGGAGAGTTTGCCGTCCATGAAGGCGGAGAACGTGCGCTGTATGCCGTGATCGCAGGCAAGATCGAGGTACTCAAGCTGGTCGACGGCATTGAACGTACCTTGGGGTGGCGCGGTCCGGGTGCCATATTCGGCGAAGTACCTCTCACGCTGGGGACGCCGTTTCCCGGCGCCTATCGTGCATCCGTACCGTCGCGCGTCATGCGCATTGACGCACAACAGTACTACGCGCTCGCTGCCACTGCGTTGGAGATCTCCCTAAAGGTCAGTGCGCTCGCGCGCGAGCGCATCGGTGGTCTCCAGGGCATCGCCGCCGAAGCGCCAAAGCCGCGAGTGACGATGTACGGGCACCAGTGGGATAGCGCGTCCACTGAACTGCGCCGGTTCCTTGCGCGCAATCAGATCGCGTATGAATGGGTGGTGGCAGAATCGCCGGACCTCGCGAAGCCGTGGCCCGCAGAGTGCCCGACTGATGCGGAGTGCCCGGCAATACGTCTCGCCGATGGCACGGTAGTCGTTCGCGCGAACGCGCGGGACATCGCCGAGCGCCTTGGGCTGCAGACTCGGCCTGGCGTCGGCAACTATGACGCCGTTGTGATCGGTGGCGGTCCTGCTGGACTCGCTGCTGCGGTGTATGGAGCATCCGAAGGGCTGCGAACCCTGGTTGTTGAGCGCGAGGCGCCCGGCGGGCAGGCCGGAACGTCCTCTCGTATCGAGAACTATCTCGGATTCCCCAACGGAGTATCCGGCGACGAACTCGCAAGTCGCGCGTTGCGGCAGGCGAGGCGGCTCGGGGCTGAAATTCTGGTCACGCGTTCCGTCTCCCGTATCGATGCTGTCACGCGGAGGGTCTTTCTGGATGGCAACGAAACGGTCGATGCACGGACCATCCTTCTTGCTACGGGTGTCAATTGGCGTCGCTTGACGATTGACGGATTCGAACGATTGGTTGGCAAGGGCATCTACTATGGTGCGGCACGCAGCGAGGCGCACACCACTTATGGGCAGGACGTTCACCTGATCGGCGCCGGCAATTCGGCGGGTCAGGCGGCATTGTTCTTTGCCAACCACGCTCGCAAGGTGACGCTCGTCGTTCGGGGTGAGGCGGTGGAACATAGCATGTCCCACTACCTGATCGAGCAACTTCGCGGGCACGCCAACGTCGACTTTCGACTGAATTCCGAAGTCGTAGGCGTACACGGTGACGTGCACCTGACGGCAGTAGACATCATCGATCGCATCGCCCAGGAGACGCGCCGTGAGAATTGCGGTGGGCTGTTCGTGTTCATCGGCGCCGACGCCGAGACGCAATGGCTACCGGCCGAGATTGCGCGCGATGACCGCGGATATGTATTGACCGGCAATGACGTAGCGAAAGCTGGGCACTGGGTGCACCGTCGCGACCCTTACCTCCTCGAGACCAGCGTACCGGGTATATTCGCTTGCGGCGACGTCCGGCTCAGCCCAGTCAAACGCGTTGCATCTGCGGTTGGGGAGGGCAGTATGGCGATCGCATTTGTCCATCAATATCTCCGACATGAAGGTCGGCCCTGACACGGCTGCATTCGAGCCATGGTCTGAAGGGAAGTGTGGTCGCAGTGTCCGTGCGCCCCTCTGTATCTGGCCGCATGAGCCAATGTGACGCCTGTGTGTGCCAATGAGCACCCTGAAGGCCGAGATCGGTAAGCGGCATTTCGGCCGGGGGTTGCACGACATGGTGTACCGCTTCGTCTTTGCCGGCCTGCTCCTAAGCGCGACTGCGACGTCCCGTGCTCTACCGTCCATCGATCCCGAAACCGTTGAGATCCGAAGCGGGACGCTGCACCTCAAAGGCTACCTGTGGGAGCCTTCCGGCACGGGACCGTTCCCGGCGGTCCTGTTCAATCATGGCCGCAGCGATGGTCCGCAGCAGCACACTCGCGCTCTTACGATCACGGCGGCAGCCCGCACGCTTGGGCCGGTCTTCGTCCAGCACGGATACGTGTTTCTCTATCCGTTCCGGCGCGGAGAAGGCCTTTCCGCGGAGCAAGGTCCCTTCATAGGTGATCTCCTCGCTCGCGAGACCGCGACGCGCGGCGAGGACGCGCGTGCCCACCTGCAATTTGTCCTCCTGACGACGGATCATCTCGAAGATGCGACGTCCGCCTTATCGTTCCTCAAAAGCCTGACGAAGGTTGATCCACATCGCATAGCCGTCGTAGGCCATTCCTTCGGCGGACAGTTAACGCTACTGATGGTCGGCCGTGATCCTTCCATCCGCGCAGCAGTTGTCTTTGGTCCCGCCGCCGTGTCATGGCAACGCTCGCTCGAGTCTCGTGAAAGCCTGATTGCCGCGGTGCGCAAGACCGCCGCCCCAATCATGTTCATTCACACCGCCAACGACTACGACACCACTCCCGGGCTTACGCTTGCGACCCAGCTCGACAGCCTTCACAAGCCGAACTTGCTGAAGATCTATCCGCCGGTCGGTCAAACACCCTCGGAAGGGCACAATTTCCTCTATACGAACATCTCACTATGGGAGTCCGACGTGTTTGGATTTCTTGACGAGTACGTGAAGCGCTAATTCAGGCAGGGAAGTGGCGCCCTAGCTCAATTGTGCGAGCCGATTTTGCAGGCGGCAACAGCAGCTCTGGCGTCCGCGGCTCGCCGATAGTTAGCGCCTCGACTGATCAGTTACATTGAGCCGATCAAAGGGACCGCAAGCGATGACAAACCGCCTGAGTCGCATCCCATTTGCAGGGCTGATTGCGTGCCTGGCCTTCGGGGAAATGGCGCACGCGGCCGATGACTCGGAGATCTGGCCCGAGGTCAGCGCATTCGTGCCCCTGAGCGCGCGGTCACGGCTTTATTTTGACGCGGCCTACGCCCAGGGCGAGGAATCCGACGTTCAGTCGCTGGATCTCGCCGCCTACTACGACATTTCCCTTAAACCAATCCTCCGAGAGGAACTGCAGAACGAGGACTGGCAGCGAAGCCGTTACTTGTGGGCAAGAATCGGCTATGACCGCATATCCAAGACGACTGGCGATAATTCGGCGGAGGTTGCCGAGAACCGCGGGATCGTTTCTTTGTACGCCAAGGCACCGCTGCCCGCCGATGTCTGGTTGGAGGCTCGTGTTCGGGCTGATCTGCGGTGGATCAGCGGCGACTACTCAACTCGGTACCGCTTCCGTGTCGAGGTGACCCGCGAGTTCACGGTGTTCGCTCACACCGTCGTGCCCTACGTCAACGCCGAGTGGTTCTACGACACCCGTTACAACGGCTGGGCTAGGACGCTCTACCAGGTCGGCCCCGAAGTCACGGTGAGCAAACATTTCCGGTTCGAAGTGTACTTCGCACGACAAATTGACCATCTCCCGGAGAAGCAGTACCTCAACGCGCTCGGCGCCAGCCTCAAGTGGTACTTTTGACGGTGACTGCCGAGTAGCGGCGTGCCGGTGGCGGTGCCCGAGCTTGGGCCACCCGTCAGGCTGCGCGCTCGATGCGGACTTGCGAGTCACGTCCCGCGGCGTTGTGAACTGCAGGCGCGCGTGTCGCACGGTCAGATGGCGGCTCACCTGGGGGTGCGTGATGCTGGCGCTGAGGACTCAGAACACCAGGTCGAGAAGCTTGCTTGTCAGCTCCTCCAGAGGCATCACGGTGAGTAGCAGGGGGATGAGCGGCACGAGCACGGCGGCGGCGAGTTGCAGGATAGCATCGCGCGTGACGGGGGCAATTCTCATGGACCGCACTACCGAAAAACTGTTGCCCATGTCGGCGAGGGACTGGATATCGGCGCTTCCCATCAAGGGTTCGGATCCTTGCATGCCGTGACGCAGCCACTTTTCATCGAAGCCGCGCACGTAACGCTCCGCGAGGGTGCCGTACTCGTTGAGGCCGGTGCGTTTTACGCGTGCGAGCTGCGGTGAGAACACGAGTAGCGGGCCAAATACTATACACATCAGCACGGCCACCATCAGCGCAATTTCCAGCTTGAAATCAAACAGCGCAGCGCCGGCAAAGAAAATCCGGTTCGCGATCTGGGCGGCCAGCATAGCGCCGTGCGCTGTCAGCAGAACGCTGAACCCATAGACGGTGTTGGCGAGGAATCCCAGCCCGCCGACCTGATCCGGGTGCGTCGGAATGAGGCTGAGGTCGATACGGGACACCTGCCAGAGAAAGCGCATCCAGATGAACAGACGAAAGTACCAGCGCAGCAGCAGGAACTGGAAGAAGGGCAGGCTCAGGTAGGCGTACCACAGTCCGGCGTGGGTGAGGCCCGACCCCGCGGCGGCTGGGATTGCGTACCAGGTGGAGACATCGATGGCGATGAAACGGCGCCATACGAACAGCACACCGATGACGTACACCGACACCATTAGTAATACCTCGATGAGCACCGAGTTGCGCAGACGCAAGGCGGAGATAATTGCTGCATCAAAGCGCGGCATCGCGGTGTGTGGGATCAGGTTCCGGTCCAGGAACGTTCGCGCGACGCTCAGCAGGCGGCGGTGCACGATGAGCTCTGCCGCCAGCAGCAGTGGCACCACGACGAGGAAGCGAATGTGCGTCTCCAGGTCCAGCAGAAAAGGCACCGCGACGTTCGTGGCGAGCAGATTTCGCTCGAGGGCCGCGAGCACCAGAAGCGGTACCCAGGTGATCAGAACGAATACGATCATGCGCCGCGCCACCAGACTCATCCCGGCGCTCGAGAGGTGTGCGCGCAGCAGAAGCTGGAACAAAGGGCCACCGTGCACCAGGGAGAAATCCTGGGCGTCCCGCAGAAGGTATGCGCCTTGTCCTGGCGCTCCTGATGTCATTTTTCTATCCCCCGTGCCGCTGCTAGTCTAGGGGCAAACTCGGACTGCGGGCGAGTGTCGCACATCGGTAAATGTGCGAACAGGTAATCCGCGCCGTCCTAACCGCGTTGCCTTGGAGTGATCTCGCGCGCATGCTACAGCTGTGCCAACACGAGGCGGTATCAGAATGCAAACAAGCCGTCCGATGCGCAGGATCCTGTGAATATTCGAGACGCGAGGAAAGCGGATTCGCAGGCGTGCGGCCGTATCCTATATGACGCCTTCGGAGACCTCGCGAGACAACACAACTTTCCGGCGGACTTCCCCTCACCCGAGGCTGGAACCGGTCTGGTGTCGATGCTGATCGGCGCTGCGGGATTCTACGGCCTGGTCGCGGAAGAGGCCGGGAAGATCGTCGGTAGCAACTTCATGGACGAGCGTTCACCGATCTTCGGAATCGGTCCCATCTCTGTCGCACCGGGAGTGCAGAATCGCGCCATCGGGAGAGGCCTGATGGATGCAATGCTCGATAGGGCAGCGGCACAAAAAGCAGCAGGAATCCGCCTCGTCCAGGCCGGCTACCACAATCGTTCGCTTTGTCTTTACACGAAGCTCGGATTTGTCACCCGCGAACCGCTGTCGCTCCTGCAAGGTGCCAGACTGAGCGCTAAGTTTGCTGGTTATGATGTCCGGCCGGCGGAAGAGCGCGACGTTGAAGCGTGTAACAAGCTGTGCCGCGCAGTTCATGGCTTTGACCGGGATCGCGAGCTGCGGGATGCAATCCGGGCACAGTCCGCGAATGTGGTCGAGCATTCGGACGAGATCACCGGATACGCCACAGCGATTGGCTTCCTTGCCCATGCCGTGGCCAGGACAAATCAAGATTTAAAGGCTTTGATTGCCGCGGCAGCAGAGTTTCCCGGCCCGGGATTCCTGTTACCAACCCGGAACCACGAAATGTTCCAATGGTGCCTGAACTGCGGGCTCAAGCTGGTGTTTCAAATGACGTTGATGAGCATAGGCCTCTACAACGAACCTGCCGGCGCTTACCTGCCGTCGATTCTGTACTGAAGGCGCGCCGCCGCAGTGATCGGCGGAGGGGTCACGCAAGCGTGCGGCATCGCGCTCGGGGGTACTTGTTTGTACCGTGGGCGCGGCCGGCATCCGGATGATGCGCGTGGCCGCCCGCGCGCAAAAGTCATGGCCTCGGGCCAAGCGAGCGTTGGCGACCTAACCTGCGAGTCGTAAATTGAGTCGCGGCGTCCCGCCGCAATGCCTGCCTCAGTGACTCGTCTGGCGCTCAGTGTGCATCCCGGCGGCGTGTCCGATGCGCTCCAGCTCCGGGCGCGTGAGCACCCAGTCCAGCACCTTGCCGCCGAGGCTGACGGTGATCTCGTAGTGCACGTGGGTCAGCGTGCCGACCGCTGGTAGGACTTCCACTTCCACCAGCTGCCCGCGCAGCGTGACCGGGAATTTCAGGGGGCGGGTCCCGATGAAGGCGGCACGCGAGCGGCGTTTTTTGGCCGCCGTGGCTTTCTTGCGTCGCGGTGCCGAGCCTTCGACGTGACGGTCGGTCTTCACGGTCGCGACGCAACCGGCAGGAAAACCCCAACGGCTGTCTGCGCAGTCTTATTCATCTTCTATTGAGCTCCATTGTTGCTCCCTTTCGCATCCCGGCAACCGCGCGTCAGAGGGGCCGGTGCCACTCTTATGAACCCGTGAGAGTCCGGCGAGCAAGCATAGGCTTGAGCGTTTCTTGGCACCTGGACTGCTTTCCTGGTCCGCAATGTGGTGCGCCTGGATCAAAGGACCCGAGTCACCGCAATCGCGGTCCTGAGTGGGCACGAGTGAAGGTATCGAACATTATTTCCCTCGGGGCCGAACCTGCGATGGGCGAGGAAGAGTCCCGCGTGACGCCAGATGCAGTGAGGGGAGGCGGCACCGGATTAGTTGGCGGTTCGAGCGGAGTGACGGGAGGGCTTCGGGCAAGCCTCGACGTCACTCAGATTCTCATTCTGAGGGTACAGTTCCAGCAGCGCTCGCGTCACGCCGTTGGTCCATCCAAATCCCTGCTGGGTCGGATATTCCCCGCCACCGCCGGCGCGGCCTGGAGCGAGGACGTCGTACTTTTCCAGGAGCATGCCGGTCTTCCGGTAGTGCTGCTCCACGTTCACGAGCCAGCGACAGGCGATCACTTGCGCGAGTTGCATCTCGTGGTAGTGCCGCAGACCATCCACCGCGATCCACTGCAGGGGGGCCCACCCATTCGGCGCATCCCACTGCTCGCCGGTGCTTACCGGGGTCGTGACGATGCCGCCAGCCTTAAGCAGCTCACGCGCCCCAGCGGCGGCGACTGCGGCGGCTTGCTCCGGCGAGGCCGCACCAACAAACAGCGGGTAGAACGTGGCCCCTGAGATGCGCTCGGTGTGCACACGGCGCGTGAAGCGATAATCGCGATAGGCGCCGCGCGTCGCATCCCAAAGGTAACGATCGATGGCCACGCGTCGCCGCTTGGCGCGGGACTGGAACTCGCGGGCGCAAGCGCTGTCCTTGTTGCGCAGACAACCGGCGCGTATCGCGTTCTCGAGTCCATACAGCAAGCTGTTCAGGTCGACCGGCACGATCTCGGTGGTATCGAAGCTGCTCCGATCATTCGGATCGCTGAACCAGCGGGAGCTGAAGTCCCAGCCGCTCTCGGTTGCGGCTCGGATGTCGCGGTACAGCTGCTTGGCGGCACGGTGGCTCTCGTCTGCGAGGTGGGTGTCCTCGCGATACGCCTCATCGCGCGGCGTATCGCGATCATCCCAATAACGGTTCAGAATCGCCCCGTCGGCGAGGGCCACCACGCGTCGATGGGCGCTTCCGGCGCGAAGCTGACCCTCGCCCTGCATCCAGAACGCGTACTCGCGCTGCAACTGCGGGAGGTACTGCGACAGCGCCGCCGGCGGATCCTCGGGCGACAGCAATCCCAGCATGGCAAAGAAAAATGGCGGCTGGGAGCGACTGAGGTAATAGGTGCGGGTGCCGTTCGGTACGTGGCCATAGGTCTCAATGAGGTATGCGAAGTCTCGCACCATGTCATGCACGAGATCGCCTCGGTGGCTCGCCTGCAGTCCGAGCATCGTGAAGTAGGAGTCCCAGTAGTAGACCTCCCGAAAGCGCCCGCCCGGAACCACGTAGGGCTCGGGCAGGGCGAGCAATGAATCACACGGGGCCGCAGTCGGCGTGCTGCGCGTCAGCACGTCCCACAGGGCATCGATGTGTGCCGTGATGCGCTTGGGAGCGCTCGTCATGGCGGGCGCGCGCACCTCTTCAGGGAGCTTGAAATGCCCAGCGACGAATTGCCGCAGCGCCGTCGGGGAAGGCGGACGCGCGCGCCGGAATGCCTCCAGTATCGTCCCCGGCGATTCGAGCGGTACCGCGTCCGGAAACGCCTTGCCGTCCGCGAACAGCCCCTGCGACTGCACGGCGACGAACAGGTCCTCGAAGAGCACCTGGGGTGGTTCGAGACAATCCGAGGCAAGGGGCGGGCGCGCCCGGGCGAAGTCCGCACCGCCGCAGGCGAGGACCGCGATGCAAAGCCGAAACAAGCAAAGCCGGTGCTTCATCCTTGAGCCTGGCGAGGGGGGAAGAGTGTCCCGCGGGTCGCGTGAGTGTAGTGCAACGGGAAGGGGGGAAGTGCCTGCCATCCGGCTGAGCTGAATTGTCTCGCTCTGGTTGACGCTCCAATTGGGAGGCGCCGGGGCCATCGAACTTGATCACGCAGGGCCCGGCTGTAAGCCCTAGGGCCAATGTCGCAGATCCGCGCCATACCGGAGACTTGCCTGCTACCGGTGCGGCAGCGGCGCCGTCGCACATATAGTCACTGGGCGGATAAGGGATCTACGAGAATGAGAAAAAGTATGCTGGTGGGTGTGGGTATGGCGGTCGCGCTCGCCGTCTTGGCCACCGGGGCCGCGATTTCCGCTCAGGACAAGTACACCGTCAAGGTGCCGAATGGGCTCGCACTCTCCGAGTTCAGGGGATACGAAGGCTGGCCGGTGATCGCCATCAGTGAAAATGGCGGCTTGATCTCCGCGATCCTCGGAAATCCCGTGATGATCGAGGCCTATAAGGGTGGTGCTCCCGGCAACGGCAAGCCTTTCCCTGACGGCTCCAGGATGGCGAAGATTCATTGGAATCCGAAAAAGAACGAGGGCGCTCCCGGGCAGCCCACGGTACCTGGTGCCCTGCACGACGTTGACTTCATGGTGAAGGACAGCAAGAGGTTCGCGGACAGCGGCGGATGGGGATGGGCGGCGTTCAACTATGAAGCCGCCTCCGATACATTCGTGCCCGCCACCGCGGGTGACAAGCCGCCGCAAGGGAACGACGCCAAATGTGGGTTCGCGTGCCATACGATAGTGAAGAACCGCGACTACGTATTCACCGAGTACGGGAAGAGGTGAGCGTAGCCACATTTGCCAGGGATCTCGCGGTTCTGGCCGGTACACTCGTTAATGGCGGCACGAAGCGTTATCGAAAGGACACGTCGTCCGGCCTATTCTTGCTGCGCTGCATCGGAGCAGGCATAAGGATTTTGCTGCCCGAAGGGCGGGATGTGACCGCCGCGGCGAGTGCCTTTGCACAGGGGTGGAATTCGCGTTAGCGTTCTCACACGCAACGCGCACCGCGCCACATCGAGTGCCCCGCCCGCCCGCATCCGCCTGCGCCAGACTTCCCCAGATGGCGCGCGCGGGTGGACGGACACGGATACGGGCGCCGCAAGGAGAAGAACAATGCGATTGAGTAGCTCTCTGTTCGCCGTTTACTTCGCCGCCGTCGGAGCCGTACCAACGCTCGCGGCGGCGCCCGCCGCTGCGCCACAGTACTTCGTCGTCTGCGGGTCAGCACCGAATCAGCCCACGGTGTACTTCAGCGCGGTCATTCAGGCACAGTCGGCAGCGTTTCAGCAGCTGCGCACAGGCTTTGCCGACTATCTGGCACAGCACTTCTCCTACAAGGGCCCAGTTGGCTGCGCCCCGACGAACAGCGCTGCTAATGCGCAGAAGGCCGTCGCGGCCCAGAGCACCGCGCTGCGAAACGCAAAGAAGAACGTGGTCGAGACAGGCTGGACTGAAGGCGGCGGCTCGCTCGCCGCGCACATCGGGGCGACATTGTCGCCTGCGACTGCATCGGTGACCTCGAAGGCCGTTGCGCCGTCAGCCAAAGCCCCGGCGGCAGGCAGAACCACCGCTGCCGCCGGCGACAGCGGCGGCTCAAGCACTTCGGGCCTTACCAGCACCCTCGGCACCATCTTTGGGACCTCTGGCGGCTGCGGAGGCGGAAACAATGCTGCGGGGACTGGCGGCAGCAAGAGTGACAAAGGGAAGTCGGCCGGCGGTGCTCAGCCGGACGGCACGCCTGGCAGCTCAGGATGTCAGAGCCCGTATTCACAGGTGTCCAGCACGCTGACAACTCTTTTCAGCAGCGCTGGCGGCAGCGCCTCCGGCACGCCGAACGCCAGGGGAGACGCGTCGCCGGGCGGCGCAGTCCCATCCGAGCAGGAAGGCTTGGGCTCCGCGGAGGGGCAATCTACCAAGCTCGTGGTCTACGGGTGTGGCCGCCACAATACCCAGGTCGCCTGCGTGACCGACCTTACGAACGAGAATCACAAAGACACCTTGGTGCTCAGTGATGTCTGGAAGGACAGCTTCATCGTCGATGATCGCGGCGATCGGCACCCGCGCAGCAAAGGCGTCTTCGTCAATATCGATGGCGATCAGCGCTCACAACTCGACATCGGCTACGGCAAGAGCGCTCGCTTTGTGCTGATGTTTGACGGTGTCCCACCGAAGGTCCAGAAGGTCACGCTGCGCTCCGCCAGTGCTGGGCTTGACGTCGAAGATATCAGTCTGACGGCCTCCGGCGGCGAGGCAGCAACAGCGCAGGCCCATTAGCGCGATCGCCGCGCGAGCTTGCGAGCGCAGGGGAGGAGCGAGCGCGTTCATCCAAGTATCCGCGCGCAGCCGGAGCGAGATTCCTCGCCCCGCCTGTGCAGAATGCGCAGACTCCGGAAAAGACACTTCTTGAAATTAAAACGGGGGCTTGATCCCCGCTTCCGGCCACTCTTTCGCCCCTGTCGCTAGCTGACCTGATTCCCGCTAGGCCACAGGACCTCGCTTGAGCGCTGCGAGAAGCACGTAATATTTCCGCAGAGCACCAGCTGCATGGTCGCCGACGTGATCCTCTGATCCCGCACTCCTTCCCCACGTAGCGGTAGCGCGCCCCCGTATCGATCCTGCGGCGGCTGAAGCCGGCAACACACCGTCCGCGGTGGACAGAAGTGCTCCGCGATGTGGCTGTCGCTTCTTATGGCGGCACATGCACCACGGTGCGAGCGGCCTCGCAACTGTCGGTAATGGCTGCACCGTCGCTCTGGCAGAATTCCCGGCCTGGAATCGCGCAAAGGGAGCTTCCCATGGCAGATCAGGGCAAAGGCCCCTCCGGCGCGGCGCCGGAGGGGGCCGACAGCATCGAGTCGGGACTTGGGGCGCAGATGGCCATGATGTTGCGCGCGCTGCTCGCATCGCCCCTGCGCAACGCCCTGGTTATTCTGGGCGGCGTACTGACTGGGGTGGTGATCCTGACCGCCTACGGCCAGATCCTTCTGAACGCGTGGAACAAGCCGTTCTACGATGCACTTGCCCGTCGCGATCTCGGCGAGTTCTCGTATCAGCTGGGCGTCTTCGGGCTAATCGCGGGTGGCCTGCTGGTGCTCAACGTCGGCCAGCGGTGGCTGGTCGAAACCTCAAAGCTGAAGCTGCGCGAAGGTCTTGCCAAGGACCTCATCGAGAACTGGCTGCGGCCGATGCGCGCCTTTCGACTGGCCAGTGCGGGTGCCATCGGTGTCAATCCGGATCAGCGGATGCACGAGGATGCCCGGCACCTCACCGAGTTGTCTGCCGAGCTAGGGACGCAGTTGCTGCAGGCGGGCGTGCTGGTGGGCTCCTTCGTCAGCGTGCTGTGGCGAATATCCAGCGGCTTCACGTTTCACTTTCATGGCCATGCTTATGTGATCGCTGGGTACATGGTCTGGGCTGCGGTCATCTACGCGGGCTCCGCCTCGCTCCTGAGCTATTGGGTGGGCCGCAGTCTCATCGCACGCAATGCCGAGCGCTACGCTCGCGAGGCGGATCTGCGCTTCTCACTGGTGCGCGTCAACGAGCATGTCGATTCCATCGCTCTCGCCAACGGCGAGGCCCATGAGGCGCGCCGCATCGAGATTGATTTAGCAGCGGTCCTCGCTGCCACCCGGCGCCTGGTTCTGGGCCTGACGAATCTGACCTGGGTCACTGCGGGTTACGGCTGGTTCACGCTGGTGGCGCCGATCCTCGCGGCGGCACCCCTGTACTTCTCCAATGAGCTGTCTTTCGGCGGGCTCATGATGGCAGCCGGTGCATTCACGCAGGTGCAGTCCTCGCTGCGCTGGTTCGTCGACAATTTCAGCGTGCTCGCCGACTGGCGCGCGACCTTGCTGCGCGTGGCAACCTTCCGGCGCGCGATAGTCACGATGGACACGCTGCATTGCGTTGAGAACCAGATCAACTATCGGCAAGGAGCCGCGGGCGCGCTCGAGATCGAGGCACTGGAGGTCGCCTCTCCGGCCGGAGCGACAATGCTGAAGGAGCTTCACGTGAGATTACAAGGCGGCGACCGCGTTCTGATCGCCGGGGCACCCGGTACGGGCAAGACCCTGTTGTTCCGTGCACTGGCGGGATTGTGGCCGTGGGGCTCCGGTACGGTTACCCGGCCCAAGGCGGAGGAGGTCCTGTACATGCCGCGGACCCCGTATTGGCCCCCCGGATCGCTGCGCGAGGCAATGTCCTATCCCCGCCCGGCGGAGGCTTTCAAGGACGAGGCGTACAGGAGGGCGCTCAAGGAGTTACATCTACAGCAGCTGATTCCGATCCTGGACCACCCCGTGAGCTGGCAGCAGCAGCTCAGTGCGGAGGAGCTGAGCGCTCTGGCCATGGCGCGTGTCGTTTTGCAGGCTCCGCCCTGGATAGTGATGGATGAGGTACTGGATTCCATGGATGCAGATGCACTGAAGCTTGCCAGCAATGCGCTCACGAAGGAGCTAAAGGGCAGTGCGGTGATCCACGTGGGCCACCCACCCGCTGGTGACGAGATATTCAAGCGAGTTCTGCACCTCGTCAAAGATCCGTCGAAACGCCGGCTCCCGCCGGGGGGAAAGGCAAGCCACCGCAAGGACGCTCCGTCGGGCGCTCAGTAGATACTCCATCCCACGCGGACGTAGGTCGCCGAGCTTCGGCCCCGACCAAGAGGGATTAGTGCGGAGTCTTCGCTCGGTCCGTCAAAAGCGCCGGCGGGGAAAGTGGCAGCGCGGCACGCGCGACTTGGTTTGGAAGTCATTGAAGACCAAGACATTCGGAGATGAACCGGGCACTACAGCGCATTTTGATGCAACAATCACGGGCAATGAAACTCGAGCTCAACGCCCTGGAGGCCCGCGTCATCGGTTGCCTGATCGAGAAGCAGATCACGACTCCTGATCAGTACCCTCTCTCACTCAATGCTTTGCTTAACGCGTGCAACCAGAAAAGCAACCGCGAGCCGGTCATGGACCTGGATGAACCGACGCTGCTGCGCACCGTGGAAGAGCTGAGCCGGAAGCATCTGCTGCTGGAGAGATCAGGTTTCGGCAGCCGTGTCGCGAAGTACCGCCACTGCTTCTGCAACACGGAATTCGGCACGCTGAAGTTCGACCCGCAGGAGCTGGCGATCATATGCGAGTTGCTCCTGCGCGGTCCGCAGACGCCGGGCGAACTGCGCAGCCGCGCGAGCCGCATGGCTTCCTTGAGTGACGTTTCCGAGGTCGAGTCGATTCTCGCGCGACTGTCAGAGCGCGATGCAGGTCCGTACGTCAGCAGCTTGACGCGCGAGCCCGGAAGGCGCGAGTCTCGCTACACGCACCGGTTCGGCGGTGAGATTGCACACCGAGAGACGAATCCCGGTCACGTGCAGTCCACGACCTCCAGCGGAGTCTCCGTGCCGGCAGTATCCGAGCGTGCTCCTGGGCAGGAGCAGCGCCTGGCGCGACTCGAGCGGGACGTTGAGGCCCTGCATGCCGAGTTGAGCGCGTTAAAGCGCCGCCTCGACGGGTAAGGCCAAGCGGGCGAATTGGATCCGTCCGGGTGCGGTGAGGGGATGGGCGCGGTCCCTTGCTGACATCGAGGTGTTGGCAGTGCGGGGCAGCTCCTACTGCGCGCGCTCAGGACGGCCGCAGTTGGTGGCGGGGACCTGAATTTCCTATTTCCTAGCTCGCCGCGGTTGGCGCTAACCAGATGATTCATCGAGGTTATCCTAGCCGCTAGAGTTCTGATTGGCGCTTTGAGGCTGGTGTTGCGAGTTTGCGTACAATGCGCAATGGCCTCCGATTCCATCTCGTCCCGCCACCCCTTTGCGGCCGAGCTCACTGCACGGGCGACAAAGATCGGCGCGCAGTTGCGCGCACAGCAGGATCAGAGTGATTCGCGCGGCTGCTACTCTGATGAGATACACCGGGAACTCCTGGAGGGTGGCTTTTATCGAATCCTGCAGCCACGTATGTTCAACGGCGGCGGGGTCGACTGCGAAACCTATATTCGCGTGATCCTAGAGCTGTCCCGGGGACATCCTGGCGCCGGCTGGTGCTACGCTCTCGCCTCATCTCATGCCCTGGTTGTGGGCGCACACTTCGAGGAAGAGGTGCAGCGCGAGCTGTTTGGCTCAGAGGGCGACTTTCGCGCTGCCTTTGCAGCCGGTCCGGCAGGGATTCCAACCTTCGAACGTCGTGAGGGAGGCTACCGCGTGAGCGGCCTGTGGGCGTTCGCGTCGGGAATTCCCGTGTGCACCCATTTTTTGGGTGGAGCCTTCATCCCCGGTCTGGGCGGTGCACCCGCGCCGGTGGCCTTCGTCGTGCCGCGCTCCAGCGTGGAGGTATTGCCGGACTGGGGCGGCGATGCGGCCATGGGTATGCAGGCGAGCGGCTCCAACAGTGTGCGATTGAACGGGGTGTTCGTTTCCGACCGCCACATCATTCCCTCGCCCGTCGGTCTGTTGAGTACCGACAATTTGCCCGAAGGTACGCCGGGTACGCGGTTGCACGGCGAAGGGTTGTTCCTCGGCATAATCTTTGGGTGGTTTAGCTGTGAGTTTGGCGCCATCTTCACCGGTGCGGCGCGCGCAGCACTGGAGGAATACGAGCAATTGCTCCGGGCGAAACCCATGCTGTTCGATCCGAAGCGAACTCGAATGCACGATCCGGAGTTGCAGCGGATATTCGGCGAGGCGCTGTGTCGCGCCGATGCCGCCGAGGCACTCACCTTGAGTGCGACCCGCCTTCACGCTGCACAATGTGATCGATGGATGACGGAGCGGCAGCCAATCACAGCCGCGGACACCCTGCGAGTCTGGGGAACGGCGCGTGAAGGATGTCGCGCTGCCTGCGAATGCGTGGAGATGCTATTTCACAGCGCTGGCGCCTCGGGGGCGAAGCGCGGGGACCGGCTACAGCGCTATTTCCGCGATGTGCAGATGTACCGAATCCACTTCCAATCGCAGGCGATCACACCGATGTTGCGGGCGCAACTGCAGTTGGGTACTGAGGTGCCGTTGCCGTTTCGCTCCGCTGCCGCGTCGTCAACGCCGCGTTGAGGTGCGATGCGTTCGCCTGGAGCTCAGGGAACCATGCGATGACCACGTTTCCTCCTGACGACTTCTTCCGCAAGAAAATAACCACTGACTGAAGGCTCGATGAAAGGACCGGTCAAGTCTGTACGACCTGCTGATCTGCACGCGCAGGGCGCGGAGAGTTTGACGCTGGCCGCCCATGGCTTCTTTTGGGTTGGCGGAGAGCGGGTTGAAACTGGATCCGGGCCAACGTTGCGCGGCCAAATGTATGTCGAGTACTGGATTCCGCAGGCCTTGCGACACCGGTGGCCACTCGTCCTGATCCACGGTGGCGGTGGGCAGGGGCTGGATTTCCTTGGAACCGTCGACGGACGTGAAGGTTGGGCCCATTGGTTCGTGCGCCGAGGATATGCTGTCTACGTCGTCGACCGACCTGGCCATGGCCGCTCGCCATTCCATCCAGATGCGCTAGGTGCGATGGGCCCACTTCCCTCAAGCGCGTTTCTCGAAGAGTGGTTCTGCCGCCCCCAGGAATTCCCAGATCGCTATCCGCAAGCACACCTGCACGATAAGTGGCCAGGATCAGGCAAGCTCGGTGATCAATACTTTGACCACTTTCTTGCCGGTGCCGGCCCTTCACAAGCAGATATTGTTCGAGCGCACCGAGATACTCAGGCCGCAACTGCGGCCCTGCTCGATGCAATCGGTCCGGCGATGCTGCTCACTCACTCTGCCGGCGGTCCGGCTGGCTGGCTGGCCGCTGACGTCAGGCCGGCGCTCCTCAAGGCGATCATCGCGGTCGAGCCGATCGGTCCCCCGTTTGCGCAACGCGCGGAAGGTGCTTTGCATTGGGGCCTTACCGCTTCGCCCTTGACGTTCGACCCACCCGCCGGCGCGCCCGAGGATCTGAAACTCGAAGTACGAGCTCCCGCACGACCGGGAACCGTCGGTTGTTTGGTGCAGCAGAGTCCCGCCCGCCGGCTGCCAAATCTCTGCGGTTTTCCAATCGTAATTGTGACGGCAGAGGCCTCATGGATGGCCACGGACAATCACGGCACGGTCGACTTCCTACGCCAGGCAGGTGCGCACGTCGATCACATTCGACTCGATGAATGCGGCGTCCGCGGTAACGGGCATGCCATGATGTTAGAGACGAATAGTGACGAGGTGGCGGCGGTCATTGACCGCTGGGTCACCGAGAAGGGACTTGCCTAGGCTCCCACGCACGCAGGCACTGCTCTATTAAGTCTGCTGCAGCCTCGATGCGCTCAAGGCGCTCGCGCAGGTCGATCAGGGACCGGGCGACGGACTTGTGAGCGTCAACGAGTTCGTCGCCGCGCTGCGGAAGGGGCTGCCGACCTGTTCGACCTTTCAAGGTTGGAGGGACTCGTGGGGCCTGCCTCCCGGGAAACGAAAGGGTGGTGAAACCTTGGCCACCGGCGTCCCACAGGCAGGATCAAGGCGGAATAGCGCGTTGCGGCGCACAGAGCTTGCGGCACGCATTTGGCGCGCCGCTTAGAATGAGGCCCGATGCGAAAAGCTTGCGCAATCCCCTGGTCGATCATCCTCGGATACATGTTTGGCGAGGCGCAGGCAACGACCAAGGGATTGAGCCAGATCGTCACACCGGATTTACAGCCCGAGGGTCAGTTGTCGCTCAGCTTCCAAGCCCAAGCGCCGGAAATCGCCAATCCCTATCAACTGCAGGCCGAGATCGGCATTACTTCGTGGCTGGAGGCGGCTGTATTTCAAGGACTGTCGCCCGGCGAGCAGATTTTCGGCACGCAGGTCGGCTTGGTGAATCACGGGCCGTGGCTACTGACCACCGGGTTCATCAATTGGTCCACCCGCGGGTCGAGCCCGCAAGCTTTCCTGGAGGGGGGGTACTACACGACCCATGACAAGTGGATGGCCGGGCCGATCCGGGTTCACGATCAAACGCAGTTGCTCCTCGGCTGGGCGCATGATTTCAATAGTACCTGGCGCTTTCAGCTGGATTATCAAAGCGGCAGCGACAACTTTTTCACCGTGGGCTTCACCTGCAATGTCACGTCGCGCCTGCAGTTCAATCCGGCGCTGTACTTCCCAAACAGCAGTTCTCACTCCACGGCAGGATACATAGTCTTAACCTACACGTTTCCGGTCTGGGACCCGAAATAGCTAGGCTCCGCAGGCGCCGCGGGATCGCCCCGCGGAAGCGGGGTTACTCCACGGTAACGCACGACCGTTCCGACCAGTACTTGCAGGTAATTTGCAGTACTCGCCCCGGGATGCGTACCGCTCCGCAAGTGAGAGCGCGTCACCAGGACTGCGCTTCAGTGACCCTAACAGCGCCGTGGGTTCCGCTCTGCGACCAGCCATCCAGTACACAATAGATGTGAGGCACGCGATCCCGTCGGGATAGTTGCTCGATCTCAGACAGCGCCTCGTCCGTGCGGCGCTCGAATATGAGGGTCTGGACAAGCTGTTCGCGAGCGCCAGAAAAACCCCGGCTCGAGGGCGCGGAGCTTGCGCAACCAATCTTCTGATTCCCGGATCCGGCCCGCGTGGAATTGCGGATCAGGCCGGCGGGCGCAGGGGATGCGCCCGCCGACGGGTACCACTATTTCAGTTCGGCGACCTGCACGGTGTCCGAGCCCAGCACCGTGCGGATCTTGGCGCGGTCTGCCTGGCCCTTGTTCGCGGCGTCCACCGAGCCTTCCACCTTGGCGAGGACCTGATCGAACTTGCTCCCCAGGTGATCGAGCGCTGCCCAGTTCTTGTACACCGTGATGAGGATAATGTCGGGATCCTGCGCGCTGTGCGGCTGACCGACCAACACCGTATAGCCTGTGATGAGGCCAGCGGCCTTGGCCGCCTCCTGCTGTTTCTTGTAAGTAGTCGCGAGCCAATGCATGTAGTCATCGAAATGACCGTCGACAGTGCGGATGAAGCTTACGTTCTGTACCGGTCCGTCGTTGTAGTCGCGGCCATCGGCGTACGCCACCGTGGCTAGCGAGCCAAATGACAGGACTGCGCCGGCGGCGCAAAGAATCCGGCTGATACGGGTCATGAAGGTGTCTCCCAAGGTCAGTTATGAGTTTGTAGTTGTGTCCCGGAAAGCCAATGGCCCCCAAGGCTGCCGGACGCTACGCTGCTTAACCCAAGACTACAAGCGCTTGTGCCGGGACCATCGGCGAGGCCCTTTCCGATCGGGAGGCGCGACCTATCGTCCAGGCTCGGAGCGGCGAACGCCACCTTCTTCGAGGGCACGCACTGGGCAGTGCCGGCTTCTCCGGAGCTCATCCAGGCAAACTCGCACGGAATGAGCGAGCCCAACAGCTACCCGGTTGATGCGCGCGGTGCGACCTCTTCGATGGGATTTCTTCAGTGCGAGGCATCCGGGCGCCGGTCAGTTCTATTTGACGAGTAACAAGGACAAGAACGGCAATCGCTTTAACGGTAGGAACACCTACCGTCTCCCCGTTCCGCCGAATGCGCCAGTTAAGCAGTACTGGTCGGCAACGCTTTACGGCCGCGAGACGCATGCGCTCATACGCGACCAGAAGTGGTCCAGCCGATCATCCCAATCGGCCGGACTGCAGAAGAACGCCGACGGCTCTGTCGATTTATTCTTCGGGCCTAAAGCTCCCGCGGGGAAAGACGGAAACTGGGTTCCCACAAACTCCGAACGTGACTTCGAAGTGCTCTTTCGGCTCTACGGACCTGAGAAGAGCTTTTTCGACAAAGCCTGGCAACTCCCGGACATTGACCTCGCAAACGCCTCAAGTAACTGATTCTTCGGCATCCCAGCCACCGAGCGATGAATGACGGGTTCGGAGCACGTAGTTTGAAAGCGTCGGGTCAAGAGCCGCCGGTGTGAGGATAGTGAGTCTCTAAGAGAGCACGGGTCAGGCTTCCAATGCGCCGGCGCTCACTAGGACCAAAGTCCAATAGCAGCGTTGATCAAAGGCGAGTTACATTTTTACACATATAGCGCGTAGCGCAATCGTGCGGTCAATTCACCCTCAGGGAGAGCTGGGAGAAAATGAACACGACTCAAGTCCTCCAGGGCGGGACTGTATCCGCGCGCGTCCCGCTCCTGTCTACATGCCCCAGGTGCAAGCTCAATCAGGTGCAGTGGTACACCCGCGGCGCTTTGCGAAGGCTGCTCAACGGCGACCACCCGGTGGAGGGTTACTGCGTGCCATGCGATGAGTACTGGAGCATCAGCGCCCACGAGCGCGCAGGGCTTGCTATAGCGTTAGGGTGGACCCGGGCATTTCACTGGAGAAGTTAGCCACGCTGTGAGCGAGGCTCGTACCGTGCCTGAAACCACTGCGTTTTTTTCGACGTGCCCAAGGTGCAAGCAGCCGCGATTGCAAAACGGATACGGGCGGACTGAATTAGTTGAGTCGCTCGGTGCTGCTCAAGAGATCGATGCTTACTGTCTGCAGTGTGATGTGGTTTGGCCGATCACTGCGCAGGAGCGGTTCCTAATAGCTAGGGGGATCACCCCTCTACACGAGCCGCCCCTTTCGGTACGGAAGCGTCTCTTGTAACCGCAGCTTAGATGGTAGCGGGCGCCCGATTTCGTTATTTCCTACTTCGCACTGGTTGTCGCTAGCGCGTTGAATTCAGAGGGCATCCGACCCGGTGGTTTTCCCTTGTTGGATTCGCCTCCACTGAGGAATTGGCTCGGTTGTCCGCGGCGGAGCGACAATCACTGCGGCCGCTGCTCCCTCTCCGGGTCTGTCGAATGTTGGGTCGGCGGCCGAAACCGGCCAATTCCGGCCAGTGACCGTGCCGGAGTGACTCCCCGAAGCGGTCGTTCCAGGACAGTCGATGGGTCAAGAGGCACTCATTCTGGAACGGCCGAGTTCGGCCACTTTGAGACTGAGTGCGTATATTCGGCAGACAATTCCAAGTTCGGGTTCCTTCGCTTTTTTTTGTTCTTGAACCGCACGTACTCTGGGCGGGAGGCCCCAAATGGCGGGGATAAGACTCCTTACGGCTGTCCTATTAACGCTCGTCGCAATGCGTGGGATGGCGCAGGAGCATCGGCATGGCAACGGCGAGAAGCTGGGAGCGGTGCATTTTTCCACGTCGTGCAATGAAGTGGCACAAATGGAATTCAATGGCGCGCTCGCACTGCTGCATTCTTTCCAGTTTAGCCGCGCCATCGATGGATTTAACGCGGTGCTGCGGGATGATCCGACCTGCGCAATCGCATACTGGGGAATCGCGCTTAGCGACTGGACCAACCCATTCGCGCCGGGAATCAAAGCAAGCAGTCAGTTGCTACTCGGGCGCGAGAGCGTGGAGCGCGGCAGCAGCTTGGGCGCCAGCACGGAGCGCGAACGCGCGTATCTCGCGGCCGCCGGCAAGCTGTACGCTGACTTCGAGAATTCGCCGCAGCAAGCGCGCCTGCTCGCCTATCGCGACGCAATGCGAGGCGTCGCGGCGAAATATCCGGAAGACCATGAGGCGCAGATCTTCTACGCGTTGGCGCTTGCGGCCTCGGCAGATCCGACCGACAAGAGCTACGCAGCATTGCTTGAGGCGGGGGCCATCCTTGAGAAACTGTTCGAGCAAGAGCCGACCCACCCCGGGATCGCCCATTACATCATCCACGCCTACGACGTGCCAGCGCTGGCGGGGCGCTCCCTGGTGGCGGCGCAGCGTTACGCCAAGATCGCACCGGACGCGCCGCATGCGCTGCACATGCCATCGCATACGTTTACCCGTCTGGGCGACTGGCAGCAATCTATCGACAGCAACATCGCAGCGGCGGCGGCGGCGCAACGGGTAGGGCAGACGGATGAAGAATTGCACGCCAGCGACTACGAGGTTTACGCGTACCTGCAAATGGGGAAGGACGAGGCGGCCGGACGGATAGCAGGTTCTTTAGCGGAGATTGCCGCGCGCTTCGATCCGAAGGCGGCGTTGCGCGGAGCCGGCGGCCCTGCGGTTGGATATTTTGCCATCGCTGCGATCCCGGCGCGTTACGCGCTGGAGCGGCAGGACTGGACCCAGGCCGGACAACTGGTGCTGCGGGAGACGCCGTTTCCTCACACAGAGGCGATCACGTGGTTCGCGCGCGGACTAGGCGCGGCGCGGCTAGGTCAGGTGATGGCGGCAAGCGAGGCGGCGACGGCGCTGCACGCGATCCGGGTGCGCCTCCTGAAGGCCAACGAGTCCTACTGGGCGCGCCAAGTGGAAATCCAGGAGCTCGGGGTCGCGGCATGGGCTGCCTTCGCAGCGGGTGACGAGCAGGCAGCACTGCGTCAAATGGAAGCCGCGGCGGCATTGGAGGACGGGACCGAGAAGAGCGTGGTGACGCCTGGACCGCTGGCACCAGCGCGTGAGTTGCTCGCAGAGATGTTGCTGGAGCTGAATGATCCTGGGCGTGCATTGGAGCAATTTGAAGCAACGTTGAAGAAAGAGCCGCGGCGCTTCCGCTCGTTATACGGTGCCGCACACGCTGCGCAGCTCACTGGAAACCGGAATACAAGTCAACGGTATTTTCGCGAACTGTTGAAGGTTTGTGCTGACACCGACAAGCCCGGAAGAATTGAGGTCAAAGAAGCGCGCGACGCGTTGGCGAAGCGGAAAAGCTAATTTAGGCTCCCGAAGCAGCCGTTCACGGGCGGCAGCACAGGGTCAAAAGCGGTCTAAAGTACGTGCCTCTGTTGTCGTAAAGCTCGGGCCAGTTTGCGAAGCCATGGACGCGTAGCACCGTTGAAGGCGCTACAGTACGGATGACGACCGCTTCCGGGCCAAAAGCGGGCATTCAGCCCAGCCGCCTGGGTCCCCTAAAGCAGTCATCGCACTTTGCAGGGCGGCGCGCTACGCTCATCCTTAAGCGCAAGCACTGCCGCTGAGGGTGGCTATTCAGCCCTGGCCCAGATGAACACAGTCGAGCTCTGTCTTCCGGTCATTGGATTTTTGCTGGGCCCCGTCCTTATATACATGGACTTTCCATCGATGTTGAATTGACTAACCTGGGTAGTGCCCGTCCACGCTTGGTTCCAAGAGGCTTCTGTGTGCTGGGTGATCTTATACCCGTCGATCGCGTAACTGCCGGCATAAGCAATCAACCCACGATAAAGTTCGATACTCTCTGGGTCCGTTGCCACCAATGCGGCCGGCCCCTCACGGCTCTCCTTAACCAGGATGGCGGACATCCGGCAGTCGGGACCGTAGGAAAGATAGCCGCTAGGATGCGCGCCGAGAAGATTGTGTTTTTCACCGGTCTCTAGATCTTCAGTTTCCATGGACAGGAGAGCCCAAGTGCCGAGTTGGGGACCGATGCACGTCGGATGCTGTTGAGCGACCGAACTCACACTCCAAAGAAGAAGCACGCAACATCGCATGGCACACGCAAACTTCATTACTCCACTCCCTATGAGGTGGAATCTGACACCCTCATCTTCGGGTACTGGCCGCTTCCCGGCAAATCTCGTCCCCGCCCGCCCGGAAAGGGCCGCTTGTTGATCCCGTTCTGACCGCATTCGGCCCCTTAAGAACAGCTATGCTACGCGGCCTGATCTTGGGCAGCGTGCCTTGGCTAGGCGTTCGCGTGCTTGAGTCACAACGACTGCCCGCAAGACCAATGTCGGGGAGCGGAATTTTTTAAGCCAAGGAGAACATTGATGACGAATAGGTTTGTAGCGACGATGATGGCAGCCACCTTGTTGGCATGCTCGGCAACGGCAGGGGCGCAGACGGCGGCGGCACCAGCATCCGCCGCCGACAAGGATCAGCATGTCATCAGTTCGCAAGACATCGACTTGTTGCGCAAGGACATCCGTTCGCAGAAGAAGCAGATGCTGGCGCAGAACCTGACGCTCACGGATACGGACGCCACCAAGTTCTGGCCCATCTACGACCAGTACTCCGCGGAGCTCCGGAAGATCAAGGACAAGCAGTACGCCACCTTCCAGGACTACGCCGATCATTTCGGCACGCTGACTGATGAGAAGGCCGCCTCGCTCATGAAGGATTGGCTGGACGTGGACGTGGCCGTGACGCAGCTGCGCGCCAAGTACCTGCCGATCGTCTCAAAGGCTATCGGCGGCAAGAAGGGCGCGACGTGGGCCCAGCTGGATCGTCGCATCCAGATGATGGTCGATCTGCAACTCAGCTCGAAGACCCCGCTCGTTCAGGCCCAGAGCAAGTAAAAAACTGCGCTCTCCGACTGACTGGTCCCGCTGCCGGCCCGCGCCGGCAGCGGGATCAGAACTGCTCCCCGGCTGTCGGACCCGGCGCCTGACCAGAACGCAAAACCTGCTTCTGCCAAGCGCGAGAATGCGCGGCTACGGCGCCTTGGCCCTGCGGACTAGGCAGTCCAGGACCAAAGAATGCTGTGGCGCGTGGCCGCCGCGAGCGCGGCAGGTTGTCTTGAAATTGGTAGCGGGGGCGTGCTACGCGATGGCCCGCAAGTCCCTCAGCAAGCTCGGCTGAGATAGCGCGAGGGGACCACCAGCCTTAGGTCTTTCTCCCCGGGGTCGTTGTCACCGCCAGGCGCGTTCGGGCCGCCCATCCAGGTCCAAAGTCCGGTGTGTGGATCGAATTTCCATGGGAGCACCGGTCCGAATCCGCCGCTCAAGTCCAAGCTGAAGCAGCCGTTGAGTTACGCATTTTGCGCCAGATAGCTCCGCGTTTTCCGGGAATCCCTTACCAAGCGTAAGATCATCATGCGCGTGCGAGGGTTATGCACGCGGACGCAAGGGATTTGCACTAGCTGGTGAGAGTCGTCCCAACCTGCGTAGCGTTCGCCGTCACACGTGACCGCCGTGGATTGGAACACATCCGTTCGTGTCGACACGCTCTGCGTTTGGACTCAAACAGACTTAGCAATGAGAGGAAGGGACATCATGAAGACTACAGTCAACCTGACCGCCGCCGTCTTAGTCGGAATTTCCCTGTGCGGGGTTGCACAAGGACAGCCCAAGCTGAACTGCATTAAGGACGTCGTTTACGGTAAAGAGTTTCTTGCGAAGTTCCCGGACGCCGGCGTGGCCTGTCGAGAGGTGAAGGTGGTGGGGGGCGAGAAATGGGTACGCTTCGGCGCGGACGTTAAGCACAACAAGGACAATCGCATCACCCTAGACTTTCTTAACTCGCAGGGGGACCACGCGGTCCATCCCATGACATTCATATACACCCCCGACGCGACCCTCACGCTGGCGAACAAGGAAGTCAAAGCCGCTTCCGCGGTGGAAGAGGGTGACGAGATAGTCATTTGGATACCCGAAAGCCGCTTTGGGCTTTATGCGCAACCAGGTGCAGCGGAATCAAAGCAGTTCAAGCTCGCGAGCGCCGACTCAACTATCGGACGCTAGAGCTTTCAGGCTACTGCCTGCGTCAATGGAGGCGACCAAAGCTTCGCGAGTCAGCCGCGCTTGCGGTCGCGGTATAGCCGATGTTTGCTGGGCTCAGCGAAAGATGAGTGCTCGACACTAGCAGGTTGATGCAGCAGCCACCCGCCGTGAAGACCCTTCAGTGGGTCTTCACGCGGCCCGGCTCTGGGGGAAGAGACGGAATTTTAGAAATTGGTAGCGGGGCCCGATTTGGCGTCCGTGTAAGTCGGGTCCTTTGTACCGGTGGATTGCCATCTTTCGAAACCCGGCATTTCCAATTGTCAGCAGGAACATGCCTCGCAGCGCGGTCTTAGTCGTACCCCTCGCACCCGCGGGCGTTTGGGTTAATCGAACGCTTGAGCCTAACTTCTACCAAGGAACGGTTGTTGTGGTGCTGAAGGAGCCACGTCCGGGTTCAGAGAGAGGGCAAGTTTCCGTGCGTCTCTCAGCGGAGCCTATGGTCCAGGCGGACTATGACGGCACGTGGCCCCGTATCAATGGTCCAGGGTCGGTTCGGCGGGAAGATCAGGCTTGAGCCGGTGCCCGCCGGCGGTCTGATGGCGTACTGGAATCAGTGCTCCGCAGCACCGCTCAAGGGCCCCGGGACATGTGGTAGCGGGGGCACGCTATTCTCCCTATCTGGTGCGTCTCGGCTGAACGGCAGTCAAAAGCGGATGTGTTGGGTGAGGTTGTCCAGCTAGGACGGGCAGCATGAAAAGCTCATGGGGCACTCTTAAGCCGACTAGCACCCCGCTCAGTTCCCGGGAGCTAATTCTCGCGCCGTGGCGACATGCTTCCCCGAGCGACCAATAGAGCGATGAGCCCGAGCGCCATTAGGGCGAGGGTCCCCGGTTCGGGAGCTGAAGCTGGCGCAGGCGTCATCGAGACGAGGCTGTACACCACATAGTCTGCACTACTATCGGTAAATCCTGTGCAGCAACCGGGACCCACGGGGATCCATGCTGGCGAGCGGTTTGAAAGGTAATTAGTCTCCTCTGCCATCCACTCACCGTTAGAAAGAGCTAGATCGTACGGCGTGACTAGGCCTTCTTGTACTGGGCCGCCAGGGGAAATTGGGCCCGCGAAAGCGCCGGCAACATGGGTAACGCCCGCGGTATCAAATACAAAAGCAAGCTCAGTTGACGCAAGTTGGGCGCCCGCAAAATTGCCCAAAAAGGTCGGTGGCGTTGAGGAATACGCTTGGCCGAAGTTAGCTCCCTTCGTTGCAAAGGAGACGTCGTAGACGTAGGAAAAGCCGCCGTAAGTTATTTCCAGATTGTCGACCGCGGTCACGTCGTCAAGTGGTCCAATTATTGTCTGGCCTCGACAAATCGAAAGGGGAAGCCAGAATAGAAACATCGCGCAAATTGTTTCGAAACGAAGAGAGCGCCTTGACGGCGTATATAGTTTGAGCATTGAAGGACTCCTCGCTAGAAGTCAGAGCGGCTCGGTTCTGTGATAGTCGCTGAGCATTCAGTGCTGAGCAATGACCCGAACAGGATCAAACAGGGGTGCTTCACAGCCGATACGTCCCCGAAGTTCTTGCTCGAACGGAGGATGTGCGCGCTGGGATCATATCCCCGCGCCCGCATGACGCAACGTAGGTTCCCGTCCGAAGTCCTCCGCAGCTATAGCTCAAGCGCTGCTGTAATCAAACTCCCTCCTGTATGCCCGCGAAGGCTGGTGTCCAAGGCAGAGAAACAGTGCCGGACCTACATAGACCTTAGAAATTCCGCGATTCCATCAAACGCTGGATCATCACTGGAATGTGAAAACGGGGCGGTTTCTGCCAATGATCATAGAGGCTGACTGGGTCCGGGAGATCGCAGGCCGCATACCGGTCCGGGCGGGAAAGGACGGCGTGCCGATCGCTGAGTTGTCGCTGAATGAGGAAATGCCGCTCGCTCAAGTCGCGAACGGCCAAATCCAGATAGGTGTGGTAGCGGAGGCCTGCTACACGCAGTTACTGAGACCCGAACGCAGCGCTGCGCATTCGCTGAAAGCCTGAAGGAAATTCTTGTTTTGCTGCAAACCGACCACCAGTCCCAGGACGGCATGCCGGTCTCCGTCAAGCCACTGCTTCAACGGCGACGACCTATACCCGACAAACTTGTGCTCGCGGAACGCGGCAATCGCTGGCGCTGCCGCCAATGCGGGGCCGATCGTGCCGGCGCAGCCGACGGGTGGTGGTGGCGGCGTAAGTCACTCTGCAGCTCGGTGTAAAGGAGACCCTAATCGATACCCGCCGGCCTGATCCGGGCTAAGGGGCGGATCTGAGAAGGAGGAAGGAAGGAAGAAGAAGCCGGGAAAGTCTCCGCAGCAGAAGCGCGCCTCGAAAAGGGGAAAGAAACCGAGCCGAGGGCTTCAGATCTTCTGAGGCGCCACCGCTGCACGCCTCACAAGTGAAATAGCAGTCGCCAGTGGCAAGGAAACGACGGACCCCCGATTCAGTTCTGAGACCTAGCTCACATTTCGCCTCGGCAGCGTTGTTAATCGGTTCTGGCGGGGGAGAATGTGACCCCAACAGGGAGGCTGATTATGTCCAAGCCAGGGAGAATACTGACAGGCCGTCCGGCAACCGAGTATCTGGATAGCTCCTTGGGCACGGATACAGAAACCACCATGGTTCCCGTGATCGGGGGCTATTCGGACTCAGCGCGCGGCATGCGTTTGCGGCTGCGGTTCGATGACCGCCAGCTGGTGGTGGGCGAGCGCCCCTCGAGCATCACCATTGGCCGTGCCGAGGAGAATGACGTCGTAGTGAAGGGCCGCCTGAGCTCGCGCCTGCACGCCCGCATCGAGATCGGTCGCAGCAAGTTCGTATTGATCGACCAGAGCACAAACGGCACGTTCGTACAGACTGACGACGGAGAGGAATTTTTCATACGCCAGGACATCCTGCAGCTCAAGGGGCAGGGCATGATCGGCCTCGGATGCCTGCCTCAGCAGGGCTCCGAGCACACCATCCACTTCACCTGCGAAGAGATCTGACCACCCGCACGGGCGTTGCCGACATTGGGGGGCAGAACGCGCGGCCGCATGGCGCCGTCCACATTCCACGGCGGCGTGATCCAGGACTCTGCAATGACTTGCAAAGTTGAACATGAGGCGGGAGGTGAAGCCGGCGCACTGAGCTGCGGATCGCTACTTCGGGCGTGCCGCTCTTTCCCGCATGTAGTGCACGAGCTGCTCGAGTCTAGTGCTCACCTGTCGGGCGGTCACCGACTTGGTCTCAATGCCGGCACAGTCAACGCGCTTCGGTATCGACGCAGCCCCGCCTAGCTGACTTCTCGGCTCGCGAACGGCGGGGGCGTCCGCACCAGCCCGAAGCCCGTGACCCAGGGCAGCTGATGCGGGGGCGCGAGACTGCACCGTTTTGGGGATCGTCCGCTCGAGCTGGTCAAGTCGCGGCCGAAGTTCGGCGATGTCCCTACTAAGCTCACTCAGGCGGTCGAACCGCCGGAGCTTGTCGGATCGCCTGTATGCTGCGACAGATACGAGCAGGCTGCCGGCCGATACAAGCAGGCTGCCGCAAGAAATCCAGATCGTCAGCGCGGCATCGCTCATTGAGCTTCCTCGCCGAAAATGCTCGCGTCCACGCGAAACATATGGCACCAAACCGAGGTCAGCTTAACGTCCCGGCCGCCGAGCCTCCCTGGTGTCAGCTGTTTGTGTGATAGCTGTCACACGGGCAGCGAACTCGGTCACCTAGGCGCTCTGGAGGTACTCGTCCAGCCAGAACGCAGGTGTGCCGGTCGGTGACGGCCCAACTCCGAGTGCCTACTGCCATTCGACCATACTAATGCGGCCCCTATCCTTGCGCAGAACGAGTTCCGTCAAGCCACCGCGATCTTCTCGACGCGGCGCGCGCTCCGTGGCGGCCTTTCTTATCGGCGAGAGTGGGATCAAGAATCCGGTCTGCGGTCATTGATATTCCCGGAAGCGGACGCTCGCCACCGGCAGCTCAGGGTCCATTTGCTGACGTCGGCGTGGGCCAGCGAAGTGGCTTCACAAATATCCACAGAAGGAGGGCACTTCGCGGTGTGGCGTCAATTGGTAGCGGGGCCGCGCTATGCCTGAACCTGCGCCCAATGTTTACCCGCCTGCGGCTGCTGTAGCACGCAACCCCTGCCTCTCTGCGATCGCGAGCAGCGAACTGTCCGGTTTTGACTGTCGATTCAATTGGTCGACGCAACACAAGCTTGAAATCGTTCTGCCGGCGAGGCATAGCCTAGCGTCTTGCGAGGCCGCTCGTTGAGCTGTCTTGCCACTTGGTTCAGTCGGGCCTGACTGTGAACCGATAGATCTGTACCTCGGGGGAAATACTGTCGCAACAAGCGATTGGTGTTCTCGTTCGAGCCACGCTGCCAGGGGCTTTGCGGATCGCAGAAGTACACTGCGATGTCGGTGGCCATCGTGAAGCGCTTGTGGTCGGCGAGTTCGAAGCCTCGGTCCCAGGTCAGCGACTTGTAGAGTTCCTCGGGGAGCTGTTTGGCCTGCTTGATCAGTGCCTTGACGACAGTGTCGGTATGGCGGCTCGGTATCTTGGCGAGCATGACGTAACGGGTCTGCCGTTCGACCAGTGTGACCATGTAACTGTTCGCCGACCCGCACAACAGATCCCCTTCCCAATGCCCGGGTACGGCGCGATCCTCGACACTGGCGGGTCGCTGGCTGATAGACACCGTGTCCGGGATCCGCCCACGCAGGTCCGCCTTGGCCGTGGCGTGGCGCGAGCGCCGGATCGGGTGGTGCGTACGTAGATGCTCGATCAGCGCCTTCTTCAGTACGCCTCGGGCCTGGACGAACAGACTGCGGTAGATCGTCTCGTGTGACACCCAGAACGCCTCGTCCCCGGGGTACTTGAGCCTCAGCCACCCGGCGATCTGCTGCGGCGACCAGTTGCGTTGGAGGAGCCTCGCCACGACTCGCCGCAGGCGCGGGTGCCTGGCGAGCTTACACGCCTTGGGCCGCAGTGCCCGACGCCAGGCCTGTCGATCCGAGGCCGCAGCACGGTAGCAGCCGCGGCCACCGTTGCGGGCAATCTCGCGGCTCACTGTGGAGGCAGCACGACCCATGCTGCACGCTATAACCCGCAGAGAACGCCCGTTCACCAGTCCGCGGGAGATCTCCTCGCGCTCGGCTAGCGTCAGCGCCAGCTGGGAACGTCGCCGCGGTGGCGGCCGAATGCCCCCGGTCGGGCTAAGGTGCGAGAAGATCGAACCGGAACTCTTCCCAAAGACCCGGCCGATCGACTTGAGTCCTTCGCCCTTCTGCCATCGCTCCCAGATCTCGGCGCTCTCCGCCGCCGTGCAATAGCGTCGCTTCCGTCGTTGCCGCATCACACTCCACCTCCGTCTTACAAGGTAAAGTGTTGCGTCGATCCGTTGAACTCACCGTGACAAGCGGCCTTTTGCCCATCGAATTTATATCCCTAAACCGGTCATTTCCCGACGGCGCACTGCCCCTGGTTGCCAACCCGGAGAGCATCCGCGACGATGCGGCACAAGTGACGGGGGCACCCGAAATGGCCGAAGCCGGCGATGACGATAGCGAAGCGGCATAGGTCTCTAACTATGCTCAAATTTGGCTGCTTCGATCATGTTGATTACAACGGCAAGCCCCTCGGGGAGCAACTTGAGGATCGCCTGAAGCTAGTCGGGCTGCTTGAAGCCGAGGGATATGACGTTTATCACGTTGCCGAACACCACTCGACGCCGCTCGGCACGATCCCCAGCCCCAGTGTGTTCCTCGCCGCAGTAGCCGAGCGCACTAAGCGCATTCGATTCGGTCCGCTGGTCTACGTACTCCCGCTGCATCACCCGCTGCGCCTGTATGAGGAGATCTGCCTGCTCGATCATCTCAGCGGTGGACGTCTAGAGCTCGGCGTCGGTAAGGGAGGCGCATTGTTCGAGCATCACCGCTATGGGGTGGGGGCGGACGTGGCAACGGCGCAGGCTATGTACCACGAAGCGTTTTCCGTCCTTATGGAAGCTTTCGCCAACGAGGTGCTGAATTTCGAAGGGCGATTTTTCAAGTTCAATGACTATCTCGTACGTGCGAAGCCGCTCCAACGCCCGCATCCGCCGATCTGGTATGGCGCTGCTAGCGTTGAAGGCCTGGATTGGGCAATCCCGCGCGCGGTCAACGTGGTCTCGCTGGGACCGACGTCACGCGCGACGGATATCTCTCAACGTTACCGCCGCGATTGGCTCGTGGCCGGGCGCGCAGCCTGCGACCTTCCGCGGATCGGGATTTTGCGCCATGTTGTGGTTGCTGAGACCGACGGCGCTGCGCAACGCATCGCAGGCGAAGCCTATCAGCCGTGGCGCGAGTCAATGGAGTTTCTCTGGCAGCGCTCCGGCGTCGCCTTCCCGCTTGGGGCCGCCTACCCACAGCGCTTTGATGAGCTCCTGGCTATCGGCCATGGCATCGCTGGTTCGCCGACGACGGTGCGCACCTACATCGAGGATCTCGTTCGCGATACAGGAGTGAACTATATCGGGTGTCAGATGGTGTTCGGCAACATGCCCCTGGAAGCGGCTGCCCGCTCGATTCAGCTGTTTGCGCGTGAAGTCGTCCCGAAGCTATCGCTGAGTACCGAAAGCGGGTGCACATAGAGCTACCGTCATGGAAACCGCGCAAGCCGTGTCCCCACTCACTGTTTGTCCCGTCAGCTAACCGCAGTCGCCGCTCCGCGCCGCACGCATGATGGTTTCCGGCCCCGGGGAGGTTTCTTAGGACCGGCTCCTTATCTCATCCTCAATGGCCGCTATCAGAAGGTCATCTGACCGCTTGGGTCAAAACCAGTAGTACAGACCAATCCGTCAGCAGTCGGCCAGGAGCCGTCCTTCAGCGGGTCGGAATGCCTGCCCAATAACGGTCGTTCGAGGCGGCCCTCTTCGATTTAGGACACCCTCGGCGCATCGCGTATCCTGTCGGCAAGAACTAGATTGACAGGGGTAAGAGGGCATGCCGGGAGACCCGCCCGAATCGGGGGAGCAGCAGGTGCCAGCCGGCTCGCGGTCATCAGCCAATCCCCCTGATGTGTCCATCGACGCCTTCGTCAGCTATGCGTCGCATGATGCACCCGTCGCCAACGCCATTGTCGAGGCGCTGGAGAAGCATGGGCTACGGTGCTGGGTTGCCCCGCGCGACGTGCCGCCGGGGTCGCACTACGCCGACCACATCATGTCCGCGATCAGCAAGGCGAAGCTCTTGGTGCTGGTTCTCTCCGACAGCGCACTCGCCTCCAAGCACGTCGGCAAAGAAGTCGAACGCGCTTCGTCCAAGGGGCGGCCCATCATCGCGCTTCGCACGGATGCTACGCCGCTGACGCCGGCCTTCGAGTATTTCCTCAGTGAGTCGCAGTGGATCGACGTGGGGGCCGGAGGTGTCGCCGCGGTCGCCGCCAAGCTCGTCGAGGCGGTCAGGAGTCATGCCGACTCAACGGTTTCGGCTGGCCGGGTCGCCGCGCCCGCGGCGGCCGCTCATTCGGAGGCGCTGCGGCTCGGGCGGTGGGTGATCTCGGCGATCGCAGTCGTACTCGCGGCTGCATTCGGATACCTCGTCGTCGACAAGTTCTGGCTGTCAAAGCACTCGGTGAGTGCGCGCCCCGTTGCGGCATTGACGCCTGCGACCCCTCCCACCGCATCGCCGATCTCGGAGAAGTCCATCGCGGTGCTGCCCTTCACCGACATGAGCGAGAAACACGACCAGGAATACTTCGGCGACGGGATGGCCGAAGAGATCCTCGATCTACTTGCCAAGATTCCGGGCCTTACGGTTATTGGTCGCACGTCCTCGTTCCAATTCAAAGGAAAAAATGAGGACCTGCGCACGATCGGCACGAAGCTAGGTGCAGCGTACGTACTCGAAGGCAGCGTGCGCAACTCCGGCGACCAGGTACGAATAACCGCGCAGCTGATAAATACCCGAAGCGGAGCGCACGAATGGTCGGAGACCTATAACCGGCACATCGGAGATGTACTCAAGCTCCAGGATGCCATTGCCGGCTCTGTCGTGCGGGAGTTGCAGCTCACGGTTGCCCCGGTAGAACTGAACTCACACCCCACCGTGAAAAGTGCCGAAGCGTATGACCTGTATCTTCGCGGACGCCACGCTTTTGATCGCATTGATAAGGAAGGTCTTGACGAAGCTCTCATGCTGTTTCAGCGCGCGTTGGATCGTGACCCGACATTCGCCGATGCGGCTGCCGGACTCTCGGCAACATACTCTGTACAAGTGACGGTGGGCTCGTTGCCACCGACAGTTGGCTTTGAGCAGGCACGTAGTGCGGCAACAAATGCACTCAAACTGGACCCTAGAAACGCAAGGGCCCACGTCGGTATGGCTTGGATCCACATCATGTATGACTGGGACTGGGCCAGCGCAGAGCGGGAACTCCAACAGGCAGCGACTCTCGCCCCAGGCAACGTGGACGTGCTACAGGGGCAGGCTGCACTCTCTGCCACACTGGGCCGTAGGGACGACGCATTGAGACAAATTAAGGCCGCACTTGCACAAGACCTGTTGGACGCCGACATGCTTGTGGCTCTATCAAATATTCAAGTGACTCGCGGTAATCCGCAAGAGGCCGAAGCGGCGATGCGGCGCGCGCTGGAGATTCGCCCGAATTATGCGTACGGGCACTATAACGTTGGCCTCATACTCCTTGAGCACGGTGACCACGACGGCGCATTGCGCGAATTTCAGCAGGAAACGATCGACGACGGGAAACAGGAGGGCCTGGCACTGGCTTATTACGCGCTAGGCAGGAAGGCGGATGGCGATACGGCGCTTGCAGCCCTGATAAAAGAACAAGCGGACGCAAACGCGCTTGACATCGCGCAGGTATATGCATTTCGCGGCCAGTCGGATGAAGCGATGCATTGGCTCGAACGCGCCTATGCTCAAAAGGATCCCTATCTGTTCCAGATCAAAGGCGATTGGCTCCTCATGAAGGGTCTCGAAGCGGATTCGCGCTACAAGGCGTTCCTGCGGAAGATGAATCTGCCGGAGTAGCGGAGTCGCCACGCCTCTCGTAACCGTCAATTTGCTTACCCGAGAGCGGCCGTTGGCGACCGGCAGCAAGGGGTCAAAACCAGATGATTCGCTGAGTCTTCCCGATCACCTAGCGTGACGTGGAGTCCAGCGACAAAGGTCTAGCCGAGTCCGCGTCGATGATTGGCAATATGGGTCGGTCGACAGCGGGTACAAATCGTGGGCCAGCTGGGCCAAATACCGCTTTGGGATCGGGATACAGATACAGAAAAAGGGGGTAAAGAATAGCCGGCAAGATGAGCGCAACCAACAGCGATACATCTACGCCACCCGCCAAGTTACCCAACCATCCCACATAGTGACCAGGGATATTGACACTCATCAACGCAAGTGACGACGAGATGAACCACGCAGCCACGCCCGGCAAGTTCCACCCGCGTATATACCAGTAAGGGCCGCCAATCTGGCCTCGATTAAAGACTTGTAGCGCAGCTGGGATGTAGTAACCGCGGCGCACGACGTAGCCTAACATCATGACGACCATCCACGGCGTCGTTGAAACGATGATCAATGATATGGATGTCGAGAGTGCCCCAAAGAGGCTCAAATAAAACCGACCAATAAATACCAATAGGCACGCGAGACTGCCGATCACGAGCGTGGCCCGGGGCCGAGTCAAACTGGGCAAAACGCTAGAAAAATCGAGTCCGGTCCCGTAGAGCGAGGCGCTTCCGGTCGCGATACCGCTCAAAACGGCTAAACACAACAACGGCGTCAGAAACCACGTTGGGGAGACATTGAGGAGACCGCCGGTGTAGTCTGCACTGGCAAGGAAGGCGGGGGCCCGTGTGGCGATTACGGATGCTGTCATCACACCGAACAGAAATGGCAGCAGGGTTAACCACTGCGAAATCACGGTTGCGGCCATGAGGACACGCTTGTTGCTATTCCGCGGCAAATAGCGTGTCCAATCGCCCAAAAATGCGCCGAACGCAATCATATTTCCCAACACCACCAAAGCCGCGCTAATAAATGGTGGCCAGAACGCCGCCGATCCCCAGTGCAACCCGGCGCCCGCGTAACTACTGTTAAACGCGCCCCAGAACGCACCTAGACCCACAGTGAAGAGTAAAGAGTTAGTAACGACCGATAGTTTGTTGGCCAGCAACATTAATCGAAAGCCGTAGATACAGATAATCAGCACCGAGATCGCAAAGATTGCGTAAGTCAGAGCAAGCCAATGGGAAGCGGGCCGAACGTGGAAAGCGCGTTGCACGGCCCCCATAACGGCATCGCCACTAGCCCACACGCTGATCGCAAAGAAGGCGATCGCCGCGATTACACCCAACACAGAACCAACAAGGCGTCCGACAACGCCGAAATGCGCACTAGATGAGACCGGATTGTTAGTTCCTGTGATCGGTCCGAAAATTGCCATCGGCGCTAGCAGTATTGACCCAAGGAAAACGCCGAGCAAGGTTGCGACGACGGCTTGGTAAAATGACAGGCCAAACATAATTGGAAAGGCGCCGAGCACCGCCGTGGAAAGGCTGTTAGCGCTTCCCCAGCAAATGCGGGCATAGTCATAAACTGTCGCCTCTCGATGTAAATCAGGAATAATCTCGATACCGTGCCGCTCAACTTGCGTAGCGCGTGACACAGTCACTTCAGTCACAGCCGGCTGCACGACGCTCCCGCCGTAGACGCCGCCTTCGCCTGTAGCCTCCACTGGGCTCAAGTTGCCTTTAGCGTTTAGCGGCTCGAGCGGCATACGCCAGAAGCGCATCAACCAATGTCGAGATGTCTTTGTCGTCGTTGCCTGCGTCTTTTGAGATTTGTAGTAAATCAATCACTGCCCGGGATATTTTCGCGGGAACGCCCGTCGCCTCCATGCTCTTACAGAAGTCGTGCATCGCGGCAATCGTTACATCGATTGTGGCCTGGTCGCCGCTAAAATTACGGGTTCCGATACGGTATACGCCGTCCCGCATGCCCTCGAGAATCTCATCGAAGATAAGCCGTGTGAGCGCATAGTGTTGATTTATGGACAGGCCAGAGAGGCGGGCGACGGCAGCGGTCTCAAAGAAGAGAGCGAGAGTACCTATGATCATGGGGCCAAGTGCGTAGGACGATTTGATCACGGATACAGGGTCCGGTCCCAGGTACTGAGATTCACCGAGACTGGCTAAAACGTCGGAGTGCTCCTTCAATAAAGGCTCTCCCCCGTAAACTACCAAGCAATTCGGCTGACCGACGCTACGTGGATACGCGACGACTAAGCCTGCCGTGAATTTGCAACCGTGTTTGTGCGCCCATTCCTGTTGACCGCGAACGTCCTCTGCAACACCAATCGTCATTTGTACGAGCGTCTTTCCCTTTAAGGCCGCGGCTGTGACCGGTGCCTCAAGAACACTTCTAGCGGCAGCGAAGTCGGAGACACACATGATTACCAGCGAACTCGCAGCCACCGCATCGGTGGCTGTTGCCACGACACGGGCACCCGCACTCGAGAACGGTGCGGCCTTCGCAGGCGATCTATTCCAAACCGATACCCTGTGACGGCGAGCCAGCAACGCGCGCGCTATGCCACCGCCCATCGATCCGAGTCCTATGACTGCTACTTCAGATGGATCCGGCATTTTAGTTACCTCAGGTCGCTGAAAGTGAATTGTTTCGTGGATTTCCAGGTCAGTTCGAGGAAGAGGGCGTCGGCGCCGTGAAGAAGCACAACGCCTCGGTAAAGTCGATGCGGCGGTACGTTTCCCTGAGGCCACCGGTCTCAATAATTCGTCTACGGCGGTCCGAAATCGATGCCCGAAGCGGCGCGGACACTTCCGTCATACGACGGCTCACCGCCTCAAGGTACTGTTGAAGCACGGGGTCACGCGGCGTAGCGGGTGACTTCTCTTGCAGCCATGAGGTCAAGACCGACTGTGGATCGAGAATTGCGTTGATGTTTTCTTCGGTAATCTCGCTGGTCGCCGAGATACACACATCGGCGTCACTAACCGTACCGTCGGCGTCATAGGAAAATATAGTTGAGATCCGCTCCTTGGCGGTCGTGCGCTCCTTGCCGTTGTCCTGCCAATCAATGTGAGTCAGGCCAGTCGCACCGGCAGGCACGGCAAGTCGAGTGATGGCCAGATTATTGATTGTCCCGAGGACTTCGCGAGGGTCATCGGCAACAAAAACCTCCTTACGAGGAGGCCAGAAATCAAGCGTGCTGTGATCACCCCAATGGCCACCCACGTGCAATAGGTAGATCTCTGGATAAACAGCAGCGGCGTTGCTATGGGAGCGTCGTAAATCGTAAAAGGCAGTAATCGCCGCTTGGATCAAGAGACTTGCGCCGAGACTACCGAGCGGCTGAGTCACGACAATGCCGAAGCGATCAAACCTGTGCCAGTTCGGCAGAAGCGACTCGAGCGTAGCACGCTGTCCACTGATTCTGATGTCGAACAGCGCGGCATTTAGCTGTTTAGCGGTATGCACCGATGAGCCTTATGGTTGACCACATCATCCCAAGCGAAAGCCTTGGAAGCCGTTAGTAGAAACCTCACTGCACTTCGCAGCGTAGGTTGGAAAGCCGCCGACGTAAGGCATAAATACACGGGGTTTCCCTGGGACGTTCGCTCCCAAATACCATGAGTTGCACGTGGGAAATAATGTACAACTGGCAACTTGGTTAACGTGTTCGACCCAGGCTTCCTGGAAATCGTGTCTCGCCTCCAGTTCCTTAACGCCATGCGTCTCCATGTATCGAATGCATTGAGTAACCCAATCGACATGGTGCTCGATCGTTGCAACCATGTTGGAGAGAACTGACGGACTACCGGGCCCGGATATCAAGAACAGGTTGGGGAAACCCGTGGTGGCAAGTCCGAGATAAGTTCTTGGGCCTCCGTACCACGCATCCTTGAGCTTGAGTCCGCCGCGACCGCGAATATCTATGGCCAACAACGCACCCGTCATTGCGTCGAACCCGGTTGCGAGCACGAGTGAGTCTAGTTGGTACGCTCGCTGAGTCGTTCTCAAGCCAGAGGATGTAATGGTCTCAATTGGTTCGGCGTAAACATCGACAAGCGTGACATTCGACCGATTAAATGAGGCGTAATAGTCTGTGTCCACACAGAGGCGCTTGCAGCCAAAAGTGCTGTGAGGTGAGAGCTTCCGGGCAACTTCACGGTCCGTTACAGTTTCCCGAATCTTGCCTCGCAAGTATTCGGCGGCAGTGGCGTTCGCCTCCGCGCTTAGTCTTAGATCACCGAACGCTCCCGTAAACGGAAGTCCACCGCGCATCCAGCGTTCGTCATAGACTCGACGGCGCTCATTCGGTCCCACCGCCAGCGCGGACACAGTGCTCGCATTGACATTTATTGCTAAGAATTGGGCGTTACAACGTGCTCGAAAGGCTGGGTATTCTGCTTTCACTCGGCGCTGCAATTCCGGGTCGAGAGGGCCGTTGCGGGCGGGCACAGTGTAGGTGGCACTGCGCTGAAAAACGAAAAGGTGATCTGCCTGCAGCGCAATCGGTGGAATGCACTGAACTGCTGAGGAGCCGGTTCCGATGATTCCAACGCACTTACCGCGAAAATTCACGGGCTCGTGCGGCCATTCGCCAGTGTGATAGAGCTCGCCCGTAAATTGATCAAGACCGGGTAGATGCGGTCTATAGGGGCGCGATAGACAACCGGTGGCCATGATGAGCCACTGCGCTGTGATTCTGTCGCCGGTGGCAGTGCGAAGAACCCAGTGAGGAGTAGATTCATCTAGGTAAGCGGAGTCAATCGGCGTCTTAAGCTGAATGTCGGGCCGCAGGGAAAATCGGTCTGTGACGTGATTCAGATAGCGCAATATTTCGGGCTGCGATGCATAGCGTTCGGTCCACGCCCAGTCTTGCTGCAACTCTGGCGAGAACTGATAGGAGTACTCCAAGCTCTCGACGTCGCAACGGGCACCTGGATACCGGTTCCAGTACCAGGTACCGCCGATTCCGTGACCGGCCTCGAATACGCGAACTTTAAGACCGAGATTTCTCACGCGATGCAGCGCGAACAAGCCCGCGAAACCCGCGCCGACGATGGCCACGTCGAGATCGAGCTTAGTCATGACGGAGCCCACCCGTGGCGAGACTGCGCGATGTCATTAAAGAAGGGCGGTCTCGAGAGCGTGGTAGCGGTCGAAGGTGGCACGGCATTCTGTGAGAATTTCCACGTGCAGAAGTGGCGCAGTCTTGCGATTAATCCTGATCGAAGGGGGGGCAGGGAGACATTTACACGTGACTCGAAGAGCTTTCACGGCGTTAATTGCTCGTGTTCGTGCCTTGCAAGCCGCGCCCGCTTGACCGAGGGAGCGGTCAGGGTTATATGATATAACACGATGATACATGGCCAGCGACCCTCACGCCAGCCTCGAGATTGGCGTTTCGTCAAGAGCGCGGGCAATCGAAATCACCACGTGAGCAATGCTTTCCGGGAACAGAACTTGGAAGGTTTGAGCAGGACGATAAGAGCCTGCGGCAGAGAGCGCAGCAACGTCCAACAGCAACTTGGTTAGAGGCGATTAAGGCAGTGAGCGCAAATGCTGAATGATACTGCGGTCTTCCTGCCCCCACTTGGGGGTGACGACATGGAGAGCGCGACATTTGTAGATTGGCTGGTCGAGACCGGTTCGAGCGTTGCAGAGGGCGACGCAATTGCACACGTCGAAACTGCCAAGGCTACCATTGAGGTTGTAGCACCGATCGCCGGTTTTCTGATTCGAGGTGAAGCCAGGGCCGGAGAGGAGATTCCACTCCGCTCTGTACTTGCGCGCATCGTGAAAGTGAAGCCTACGGTAGGAGCGACAGAAAATTCAGTTCCGGTTAGATCCCCTTCCGAACGGGAAGATCGGGACTTGACGCCGACTTCGCCACGATCTGAAGCCGCTCGTGCAACGCCGTCGGCGCGACGTCTGGCGCGTGCTAGGGGAGTAGACCTCGGCGTAATTAAGCCGCTAGGGGAAACGATCCTCGAGTCCGACGTCGAACATTATCTTGGGAAGTCGAAAACTGCAGTTGAAGCGGACCGTACACACGCCGGAGCCGGCTATCAACGCTCGATGGCACGAGCGATGGCCGAATCTGCTGGGATCCCGCAGTTTAATGTCGCAGTTGACTGTGACGGTGAGGCGTTGCTTGCGGAGCGCCAACGGCTCGCGGATATCGGAAGGGACTTTTCTGTCAACGATCTCGTGCTTCGGCATGTGGCTCTGGCGCTGGCAAGGCATCCACGCATGCGCATGTACTGGGACGGAGCAACGCCCAAACTCGCTGCCGAAATTAATATCGCGGTGGCAATGGCGACGCCCTATGGTCTGGTTGCTCCGGTAATTCGCTCCGCCGATGTACGTTCCTTGGAAGACCTTGCAGCAGAAGTTCGACGTCTGAAGGCACTTGCTTTTGAGCGGCGGCTCAGTGTGGAGGATGTGAGCGGAGCGAGCTTTTCAGTCTCAAATCTGGGCGCGTTTGGTGTCGATGACTTCACGGCACTTGTGAGCGTCGGGCAGGGAGCGATTCTGGCCGTTTCGAGTTTTAAGCCATGGCCCAGCTCCAAGGCTGATGGCTCCATTGCATGGTGCCCGCGCGCGAGATTTCGCGTTTCGGCCGATCATCGGGTAATCACTGGACTCGAGGTGGCCGAGTTTCTACGTGATCTTCGAGTTTTTATCGAGGCTCACTAGGTGCTTGACCCTGAGCTGGCGCAGTTCTTGCGCAGCTACGACTACACTGAAAAGTCCCGTCACGATCGTCGAGCCGCGTGCCAGCAGCTTTGGTGCCGAAGGAGGTCCTGGGGCTTAAGATTGCGTTAATTTGCCCATCAGCGGTCTCTGGGTTTGATCGGTAGGACCTATCCGTGCCTTCTGCGCTGTCTAACTCGTGGAAGTAGGGGGCAGGGATGATGCCACTCCTGAGCCTGCTCTATAACTTTTCGACAAAGTGCTTGTGGCACGATTCGCCGTGAAAGCCATGTGGAACAGCATTCAGATCTGGGTCTCACATCATCCTTGGATCGCGCCTTTTCTGGATCCCAGAGTTGGGCTGTTCACTGCACTCTTCATCATGAATGTGCTGTTCGTGATTGGTTGGGTGAGGGCGGTGCGCCGAGGCGTGACCGTTCCGCAATGGCCACGCCTGGGGGATCTGGTCATTGGCTTCATTACGGAGTTTCTTGATGCGCTCGGCATAGGCTCTTTCGCGCCGACGACAGCACTATTCAAGCTCAGGGGCTCGCCGCGCGATGAGCTTATTCCCGGGACTCTAAATGTGGGTCACAACCTAGGTGCCATTGTCGAAACCGTCGTGTTCGTGACCGCGGTGCAGGTTGACCCAATACTGCTCATTGCGACGATCGGCAGCGCAACGCTTGGCGCCTGGCTCGGGGCAGGGGTCGTGAGCCGATTGCCGCGACGCGGCATCCAATTGGTCATGGGTGCTGCACTGTTCATTGCAGCAACGATCTTCGTGATGGCCAATGTGGGCGCATTTCCCGCCGGCGGGGTGGCGATGGACCTCTCCGGGTGGAAGTTCTACTTTGCTGTCGTTGTAAGTTGCGGGCTTGGCGCGCTCATGAGCGTTGGCATTGGGATCTATGCGCCACAGATGATCATGCTGTCACTTCTCGGCCTCAATCCACTCGGCGCCTTCCCCATCATGATGGGCTCGTGCGGACTGCTGCAGCCCGCTGCCAGCCTTCGGTTCTTTAAGACCGGACGCTTTGATTTTGGCGCATCCCTCGGGCTCACCTTGGGGGGCGTACCAGGTGTGCTGATCGCTGTCTTCATCGTGAAGAGCCTGCCGCTTGATGTACTGCGTTGGCTGGTCGCCGGAGTAGTTTTGTACGCCGCACTCTCGATGTTGCGATCAGCGCGGCATGAGGGCCGGCAGCTTGGATCGGTGCTACCGAGGCAGTTACCGTGATCCGCATTGTGTTTTATTACTAGTCCCCTCTAGTACACAGAGCTGTAGAGGCGGGCACTCGATCCGTCATAGCACGACTGTGGACGGGACAGCTCACATCGGAGTCGTCATTCAAGCACGGCCTGTCCCGCGGCAGCGCGGTAAAGGTCCTCGATACCGGATCTTGACGAACCTGAGCTTGTCGTGGTTCCATGATATAACAGTAACAAATATCGTCAAGACCAATGTCCTCGACAGCTATCGGCGATTCAACCACCGAACCGCATGATCGAAAGCCGGTCGACCGTGCGTTGCTAGAACGCCTTTACTCCAAGATGTTCCAAGTCCGGTGTCTCGAGCAGGAGCTCCGGTCACGACACAAGCTTGGCGAATTTCGTGGTGCGATCCACTGTTGTGATGGCCAAGAAGCGGTGGGGATTGGGGCGACAGCCGCGCTGCGATTCGGAGACGTGGTTACAAGCACTCATCGTGGCCACGCACACTACTTAGGCAGCGGCGCAAAAATCGATGGTGTAGTCGCCGAGATCTATGGCCGCGTCACGGGGCCTTGTAGGGGACGTGCGGGACACATGAATGTGGCAGACCGCGACGCCGGGTTGCTTGGTGGCAATGGACTTGTAGGTGGCGGTCTTTCCATCGCAGCTGGGCAAGCTTGGGCGTTCAAGACGTTTAGATCGGGTCACGTAGCAATGTGTTTCTTCGGAGATGGCGCGGCACAGACAGGCGCCTTCCATGAAAGCCTTAACTTGGCGTCTCTCTGGTCTCTTCCGGTCGTCTTTGTATGCGATCACAACGATTATGGCCTAACGGTCCGTGCCAGCGTTCAATCCTCAGTGGCCAACATTGCAGATCGTGCCGGCGCATATGCGATGCCGGGCATAACTTTGGACGGCAATGACGTCCTGGGGGTATTGGAGACTTCTCGAATTGCCGTCGAGCGCGCCCGAGCTGGCGGTGGACCAACCTTGATTGAAGCGAAGACGTATCGAATTACAGGGTTTTCAACGAGTGATGTAGGTGGCTACCAGCCTGCTGAAGAGATCGAACACTGGAAGGCACGAGACCCGCTGCTGCGGTGCGAGCGTCAATTGACTTCGATGGTTGGCAAGGAGCGCGTCTTGGAAATACAGGTTGAGACGCGGGGAGAACTTGAAGAAGCGTTTAGACGTGCTCTTGAGGCGCCGTACCCGGATCCGAGTGAACTGCGGGAGCCCGAATACGCAGTGGGCTGAATGTGGCAAAGATACGCTATGCGCAGGCTTTGAATGCCGCTCTCCGCGAGGAAATGACGCGCGATCCCGCGGTGGTGGTTTACGGCGAGGACATCGCCACCTACGGCGGTGTCTTTCGGGTGACCGAGGGTCTGTTGGGGGAGTTTGGTCCAGAGCGTGTACTGGACACGCCTATCAGTGAGGCGACGTTGACGGGCATGGCAGTCGGCGCTTCGATGATGGGTCTCAAGCCTGTGCTTGAAATCATGTATGGAGATTTCTTGCCGCTCTGTCTGGACGCGCTTGTGAATCAAGCATCTCCAGCGCGGTTCATATGGGCCGGGCAGGTGTCATTGCCATTCGTTTTGCGTACACAAGGTGGCGTGGGTGTCGGTGCCGGTGCGCAGCACTCGAAGAGCCTCGACGTAATGGTAGCGCATATTCCGGGTATTAAGGTCGTTGCGCCAGCCTTCCCCGTCGACGCGAAAGCAATGCTCATTGCGGCTATTCGCGATCCCGATCCCGTTGTCTTTCTTGAACACAAGCTCCTGTACAACTCTTCTGGTGAAGTACCCGATGCGGTTCCGCCGGGGGTCCTTGGTCGCGCAGCTATTGTGCGTCCCGGCACCGATGTATCGATCATTGCGAGCTCGCGCATGGTGCTCGAAGCGCTAAAGGCTTCAGAGCGCCTTTCTGAGCTCGGCTGCTCGGCGGAGATTATCGATATTGTCACGCTCCGTCCGCTCGACATCGACACAATTTGCACTTCGGTCCGCAAGACTCGACATGCTGTCGTGGTCAACGAGGGATGGCGCTTCTGTGGGTACGCGGCTGAGTTGAGTGCGACGATTGCCGAGCACTGCTTCTACGAATTGGATGCACCCGTGCAGAGAATTGGAATGTTTGATCGGGCTATTCCGAAGAGCCCGACACTCGAAAGTGCAGCGGTTCCGAACAGCGAATCGATTGTGGCGGCGGCACTGGCAAGCAGGCGATAACAGATGCCCAGAAAATGGCGTCGTGCAACTCAGTGAGCAGTTCCGCACGGCGCATCGCGCATGACTGGGGAGGGTTACTGACGGTTGTGAAAGGAAGTGTTCACCTTGAGCAGCCAGATCGTGAGATGAGCAAAGATCCCGACAACTATCGCACTACAAGGAACTTATTCATCTTATGCGGACACAACACTCGCCTCTTGTTTCACAGGTTGTGCGCGACACACTCCGTGCATCCCGCCGCGCGGCTGCAGCTGCTCCGGCCGGGAGCCTGCTTCTTGCGTCAATGTACGCCAACGCGCAAGTCGCGCCGCCAAACCCCTCGCCGCCGTCGACGTCCCCTGCTTTGCAGGAGGTTATCGTCACCGCCCAGCGGCGCACGGAGACCGCATATGATGTTCCATATAACATCACAGCGGTCGATTCCGCGGCTATCCAGGCATCAGGCGCCACAAGCCTGAGTGATCTAACGCGTCTGGTACCGGGGCTAACGACGGTAGACCAAGGCGGTGCTGCTCCGGGTCGTACGAACTACTTTACGTTGCGAGGTCTCCAAACGGACACCCCCGGTGGAGGGCGGAATGCCGCTCAAACACCGGTTCAGTCCCAGAGTCCGGTCTCCACGTATTTCGGCGAGACTCCCGTATTTTTCCCCATGCCTCTGTATGACGTGGCACGCGTGGAGGTCCTACGTGGGCCACAAGGCACTCTGTATGGCTCTGGCTCTCAGGCGGGCACAATACGGTTGGTTCCAAGTTCGCCTAGCTTTGATGGACTTTCCGGGGAAGTTCGCGGGGATGCAAGCGCCACACAGGGCGCGAGTGAGTTCAGCAATCTCAACCGAGAAATCCAAGGCTTCATCAACATTCCGATCGTGGATCACCTGGCCCTACGATTGGTCGGCCAGACGAGCCATTGGGGCGGATTTATCGACGATTCTGACCTTTATGCTAGGGAAGGGCCCGGCTTCCTATCAACCCCCTTGCCATCGATACCTGGTGACCTGACGAGCGGCCCAGTGCTGGCCCCGGTAAAGGAAAATTCCAACGTCAGTACTCAATGGTTTGTGCGCTCGGCACTGCGTTGGCAACCAAAAGACACTTTCAGTGTCGACCTGAACTATTTCCATCAGCAAGTCAACAGCGACAACTCACAGATCGGAAATCCTGAGTTCCCTGGCGGACCGTTCAATATTACGCAATCGACCTTTGGGCCTCCCGGTCCACAAAACCCTCCCTTTTACCCGCAGGGAACTGTGACTCTTAGGCCGGGCGGCACGTACACGTCTACGGCATTCACGGAATCGCCGTATACCGACAAAATTGACTTGGGAAGCGTTGTTATTACTGCGGACCTGGGCTTCGCCACTATTACATCTGCGAGCTCTTACTACAACGATAGAACCAGTGCTGTGGCGGACTTTACTCCGGTTTACTACAACCCAGCCGGTGTCAACTTCAATAACTATTACCCTTACAACAACTATCCTCGCTTGCTCTCAATTCAGCCTTCCCAAGTCTCAGATCATTCCTTCATTCAGGAGCTGAGGCTGGTGTCGAACGGGGACCAAAACCTGTTTGATTACGTGGTTGGACTTTACTATGAACGCGATGCCGGGCACACGCATACTAATCAATACGATCCGGGGGTAACCGCGTTTAATGCCGCCATCGGTATGCCAAGTCAATCTGCGTACGGGGACACGGTGTGGGATTACACACGAGACACACTGTTTCAAGACCGCGCGATTTTCGGTGAGCTGACTTGGCACATCACGCACTCCTGGCAACTTACGCTTGGAGCGCGTGCCTTTGACCAAACCTTCGAAACTAACGCGAATAGTCTATTGCTACTGTGTGGCGCCATTTGCGCAGGGGACTTAACAAATCCGCTCGGAGCGACAACCACGTCATCCTCCACTTCCACTTCGAGAGTAGTGAAGAAGATCAACACAGCCTATAGCTTCACGCCTGATCTGAAAGTCTACGCGACCTACTCGCAAGGCTTTAGACGAGGTGGAGCCAATGCGTTGCCGACAAGTGGAGCTTTCGCGTCATTGCCGCAGTACCAAACGTATGCGCCCGACCTGGCGGACAATTATGAGATTGGCGTGAAGGGAACAGCCTTTAACCGCAGGATGAGCTTCAGCGCGGACATCTTCCGCATATATTGGGATCGGTTTCAGTTCGACGGCCTTACGTTTGCTGGCATTCCGGCCACCTACAATGGTTCGGATGCACGATCACAAGGTGTAGAGCTTGAGACGCAATTTGCATTCACCGGACGCACGACTGCGTCAGTCGGCTACGCATACACTGACGCAAAAGTAACGACTACTTTTGACCTGATAGATTACTTGTCGTATGCGACTATCCCCGCATTTGGGGGCACGGGCCAGACGGCCTCACTCTTCGGTGGTCCGGTGCCCGCTGATTCTCCTCTTCCCGGGGTTTCGAAGAACGTTGTTACGGCGGGGATCGATCACGTGCTGCCCCTGTCGTTCGGTGCGCTGACTTTCCACATCGACGGTGTCTACAGAAGCTCGCAAGAGGCATACATCGCGCAGGCCAGTCCGTACAATTGGACTATCCCTTCAAGCTTTTTGGGGAATGCGCGCGTAACCTTCGCTCCGCACGGCCCGCTTGAGTACACAGGGTTCATATACAACTTTACGGACAATCCGGGCTACTCGGGCGGTCAGTACGTTCAGAATGTTGTCAACTACGCCAGGTATCGCAACGTTACTCGACCCCGAACTTACGGGATTGGCATCCGATACAGATTCTAGATTCCCTGTACTGCCTGCGTCCGAGATGTGAGTGTGTGGGAACTTGGATTCCTTGCGCAGAGTGCGGTTCGTCAAGCACGAAATGGTGGAAGGTGGCAATTCCGCATCCGCGCGGCGGTAATTGAGAGCTTGGTCGCTATGCTCTCGGTCATGACACTCGTTGCATCAGTCGCTATTCGCATTCCAATGTACCGAGCGAGCGCTCGGCATCCGGTTGGACGAAAGCATTTTGGAACACCGTGGGGTAGCTATGAACGCCAAGTATTCGTTGTCGATCACTGAATTCTCTCGGTCGCGAAGGTTCCGAGTTACGGTCGCTACAGTTTTCGTTGGAGCCTTAAGCGCCTTGGGTGGTGCTCATTCCGCGTACGCCGGGGAAACCCTGCACGTTGTGGAGCGGGAGATCACCAATACCACCATCCACCTTGGCGCAAAGGGAGAGACCGATTCAATAGGCGATATGATCGTATTCGCTAACCCAATCTTTGATTCGACCAACACACGCCAACTGGGCGTCGTACAGGGGAATTGTGTGCGCGTTATCGTCGGAAAGAGTTGGGAGTGTTTCTTCACACTAGTACTTGCGACTGGCCGGATTACCTTAGAGGGTCCTTACGCGGACACCGGAGACTCTGTCTTCGCGATTACGGGTGGCACGGGCCGATACATCGGTGCCAAGGGACAGATGACTACGCACGTCCGCGATTCAAAGGCTGGCGCCACCCCTATTGCCGATATGACTTACGATATTCGCTAGAATCGCGAGTCGCGCTGGATGGGCCTGCAGATAAGTCATGGTTTCGGAGGGCTTTAACACTAGTCACTCTCAAGTGACCCTGTCCCGTGCCAGGGAGTTGGCGGGTGCTGGGGAGTTGGAGAAAGCAGCGAGCGCAGCGCGTGCCTACCTCGATGGCAACCCCAGGGATTCACACGCTTGGCAATTTCTAGCAAAGCTGCATCAGTCATCGCAGCGCTTTGAAGAAGCGATTTCTTGTTCTGAACAAGCGGCGCTCGTCGCGCCGGATCGACCAGAGTGCTTACTTGAGTACGGCCTACATCTTGTTGCGAGCGGTCGGCGACGCGATGCACTGGTCGTTGCGAAACGCTTAGAGTCAGTCAACTTACCGACTGCTGAGCTCAACACCGCCCGCGGCACGCTGCTGACGTACTGCGATGAGCCGCAGCGTGCGCTGGTAAGTTTCGAAGCAGCACTGCAGCAGAGCCCGAACAGCGGCGAGTGCCTTTTCAACCGCGCGAGTGCGCAGAGGATGATCGGCGATCTCTTAGGTGCAGAGAAGACCCTGGATCGCGTCATCTGCCTTAAGCCTTGCCACGGTGCTGCGCATCTCATGCGCTCGGGCCTACGGGTACAGACCGAAACCAGTAATCATATTTCAGAGCTGGGAGTAGCCTTACGTCAGGAAGGGAAGGTTGAAAACGGAATAGCACTGCATTTTGCTCTGGCTAAGGAGCTGGAAGACCTGAGTCGCTTCGACGAGGCCTTTAGTTCCCTCGAGGTAGGATGTCGTCTCCAACGGAAGAGAATGCAGTACGACGTGTCGCAAGACATCGCCGTCATAGATCAAATCATTCGAGTCCATACGCAGACTGTAGTGGCGGGCGCTTCAGGGTTTCCGACCGAGGAGCCGATATTCGTGGTTGGTTTACCGCGCAGCGGCACGACTCTTATAGCGCAGATCCTCGCGAGTCATTCCTCCGTTCATTCAATCGGGGAGACGCCCGCGCTGGCCGCGGAGACTATTAGCGCTGTTCGGCGGCGTGTCGAGAGACATGTTTCGAAGATGGAATTCGTGGCTCAAGTGTTGGAGGTCAATCCACACGACTTGGGGAAGTCCTATCTTGAGGCAACACGGCCGCAGACGGGCCACACTCCGCGGTTTGTTGATAAGACGCCGATAAACTATCTCTACACTGGTGTTATTGGGCGAGCACTACCAGGTGCAAAGATCGTGGCAGTAGCCAGGGACCCGATGGATGTGTGCTTTTCGATGTTTAAGACTCTTTTTACCGGTGCGTATCCATTTTCCTATGATCTTCGCGAGTTGGGGGAATATTACGCGGCGTGGCATCGGTTGATGAGGCATTGGCAGGATGTTTTGGGTAGTCGGCTGTTGATAGTGCAATACGAGGACTTGATAAGCGACCAAAGAGCCGTGACTAGGCGGTTGGTAAGGCATTGCGGCCTAGGGTGGGAGGACGCGTGCCTCAATTTTAGCGAGCAGGGCAATCCGGTAATGACGGAAAGCGCTGCGGCGATTCGTCGAGACCTGTATTCGTCGTCGGTCGGAAAATCAATGCAGTATGGGCGGCGCCTGGACTTGCTGCGGAGCACGCTCGGACGGCATGAGCTATTAGGCGCGAGAATTGGCTCCGGTCTAGTGAGAGGCTCGCAGCCTACGTGTACATAATGGTTTTCTAGCAGGTTGCACGCATAAGCCGCTGTACTTCAAGCCTCGTTACGGAGGATGAAGCTCGTGAATGCGCGTCCTACCGGGTGATACGAGGGACGACCGTGCCTGGGGAACGGCTAACCAAATTCGAACGCGGGCGCTCGGTAGCCTAGAATCGTCACCGATTGCGGGGAAGGGCGTCTGCCGCTTGGAGGTTTTGGAGTGCGGAAGCTAAAGGACAACTCGGCTCGACCGGAGTCACTCGGGTCGAGAGCTCGGAATGAGGTAAAGCGTGCGATCATGTCTGGCCGCTTTCGTCCCGGGGAGACGATCACCATTCGTGCTCTGGCCGCGGCACTTAACATCAGCATCACACCGGCTCGAGATGCGCTGGCGAACTTGGTCGCCGAAGGAGTGCTTGACGTCACTGACTCTGGAACGATCTCTATCCCGTCTCTTACCAAGGAGCGCGTGCTGGAGCTTGCAAGCCTTCGAGAGTGCCTTGAGGGACTGGCTGCGCGCGAGGCATGCAAGAATCTGAACGAAAAAGATGTAGATCAGCTTAAGCGCTTGCATGCAGAGCTGGTAAAAGCTCACTCGGAACGTGATTACGTTGCCGTTATTCGCGTTAACTGGGAGTTCCATTTTGCGCTGTACGGTCGCGCAAAGATGCCTCTTCTCTTGAAAATGATAGAGGGGTGCTGGCTGCAGGCTGGGTCGTACCTCGCCATCATCTACCCCGCCTACGGGGAGATTAGCGTTGGCATTCGTAACCACCAGGCGATCCTTGACGCCGCCGTCCGTCGCAAGCCCGGCGAGCTTGCAGCAGCTGTCGTGCGCGATATTGAACTTGCGGCGCAATCGCTCTTAGCACGCCTCGCTGATGCTCCGACGCATCGATTTGATGGTCTTAATTTGAGGCCTGACAGGCCTGGGGGTCGTGAGCGGGCAGCGCCGCGCAACCGGTGAAATCGCGCGCCCACTGACCTTGACAGATTCAGCGACTGGCGCGTACGATGTGACAACTTGATGTAACAGAAATCAAGCTCGTCCACCTGCAGGCTGAATACGGATCCATACCGTGCTCATGGGTACCGGTCGAGCCGCTCATTCCAGAGCAAAAGCCTATCTAGGGCGCTGCCGCACCTTCTCAATCCTCAGCTACGACAGTCTGTGGCCGAGCGAACCAAAAGACCGAGTTTCGCTGATCGGCGAGGGTTTTAATCCATGATACGGAAACTCCTGTCCGCTTGGTTGCTGCCTGTGGCGCTGGTGTCCGCAAGCGCTATGTGTGTGCAAGTCGCATGGGGTGAGGACGCTCCTCAGGCCAAGCGTAGTGATCCTGCCCCTGTGCAGGCCGAAAATCGGCGTCCCGCGGGCGATGTCAACGTTAAGCGTCTTCGAGAGTCTGACTCAGAGCCAGGCCAGTGGCTCGCGAATGGTCGGGACTTTGGCGGCAGCCATTACTCGCCCCTGAAGCAAATCAATACCCAGAATGTGTCGAAGTTAGGATTTGCCTGGCAGTTCAAAACAAGCACATATCGCGGAATGGAGGCCACACCGTTGGTGATTGACGGTGTGCTTTACGTGTCGGGAATTTGGGGCGCTGTATATGCAATGGATGCGGCAAGCGGTCGCCGCTTGTGGGCATTCGACCCGCATAGTGACCCTAGCTATGCACGATGGGCTGGGGAAGACGTCGTCAACCACGGTATCGCTGTTTGGAATGGGAAGGTATATGTCATCGTGACGGACTGTCGACTTTTTGCCCTGGATGCGGGGACAGGGAGCGTCCTATGGCAGGTCAACACACTTGTTAAGAGCACCCCGGGGTACGAATGCCCTGGCGCTCCACAAGTTGCCGGTGCAGTCGTGGTCGTTGGAAATGCTGGCGGAGAGAATGGTAAGGGCGGCGTCAGAGGCTACGTATCAGCCTACGACCTTGCCTCGGGGCACCTAGCGTGGCGGTTCTATACGGTGCCCGAGATTGGGGAGAAGGACGCGACACCTGAGATGCGCCGTGCGGCGGCGACGTGGGACCCAAATCGTGACCCGGCGTTTGGTGGCGGTGGCACCGTGTGGGATGAAATGGCCTATGACCCGGATCTTGACCTCGTCTACTTCGGAACTGGCAACGCGGGTCCGTATAACGCGCCTCGCGATTGGTCGGGTGGCACAAGTACAGATCGACTGTATGCAGCTTCTATCGTTGCGCTGCACGCTAAGACGGGACAGATGGCATGGCATTACCAAACCACGCCGGGTGACGTATGGGACTACGACGCTACTGCGGGCCTCATCCTAACAAACCTGTCGATAGGAGGGACCTCGCGGCACGTACTGATGCAGGCGAATAAGAACGGATATTTCTACATTATCGATAGGGAAAATGGACGACCAATTTCAGCCGCGCCCTATGTCTTCATGAACTGGTCGAAAGGCATGGACGCCTCATTCCGACCGATCGTCGACAAAGCACAGGCGGACTACAACACTGCGCCAAAATTTGTAATTCCATCGATGTGGGGTGGTCACAATTGGCCTCCGATGGCTTACAGCGCGGCAACCGGACTCGTATACATTCCCACAATCGAGACCGGTATGTTCTACGCGGACGTTCGAAAGAACCCAGGTTCGAACCTCCGGTGGGTCGACGGTGCCACGGGAATCATGTGGCTGTTCGCCGACAAGTCATTCTCGTACGAATATTGGGAACCCCTCGTTGGTCCCCTGCCGCATCTACCCCCTCCAAAAGAACCTCGCGTCAGAGGGGTGCTTAAGGCGTGGGATCCCATACAAAAGAAGGTTGTCTGGGAGCAGCAGACCTCTCAGGACTACTTGATGCTTGATGGGGGCGTGCTGGCAACTGCCGGCGGCCTAGTGATCGCAGGGCGGGAAGACGGTCTGCTGGTCATCTATGACGCATCGACCGGCAAGATTCTTAAGAAACTGGATACGGGTACCGCGATCATGGCTGCTCCCATGACCTACGAGGTTAGTGGTAAGCAGTACATCAGCGTACTCGCGGGACATGGCGGCTCAGTGTATGCGTTTCTTGGTACTGCCGGCATGCAATACGTCAACGAGGGGCGTGTGCTTACCTTCGCGCTTGGCGGCGCTGCGGAGGTCCCGAAACCGCCACCGCAGGTGATCAAGCCGTTTCGCCAGCCGCCAAAGCAGGGCGGCAGTCCTTCGGAAATTCTCCAGGGCAAATATCTGTATAACACCTACTGCACACGGTGCCATTCATTGGGAGTGCCTGGCATCACGCCAGATCTAAGTCGCCTCGAAGATGGCATCGCATCGCTTGATGTATTTCAATCCATCGTGCGGAAAGGCGCTCTTTTGTCGCGGGGAATGCCACGCTTCGACGATGTGATATCGGAAAGCGATGCGCGAGCTTTGCACAGTTATTTCGTCGATGAGGCTTGGACCGCTTACCGTGCCGAAGTTGCGGCAAAACCTAACAAGTGAAGGACGGCCTCGATAAGCGATTCTTAGCAGATCTGGTCTGGCTTCGCACTCCGTCACAACGGAGTTCGTCGACGACCGAGTACGGCAAGCATCATTCCTGAGTAGACAGCTCGGCTGCGCAACAACTCGAGACACTTATGCAAGAGGGGCTAAACGAAGAGCTCAGTCGGCGCATCAGCGCGACCGCGTCACCACCGAATTCCGAATCTGAATGTTTCGCCTCTACGCGCCTGGTGCTCTACGAGGCTCTAGTCTGGGTCGTAGGCGCATTACTGTTGTGGATTGTTGCAGTGATTTTCGTTTAACCGATCGCAACCTGGACTGTCGGCGGAGCATTGCCTCATGACGGATTCCGATAGCAGCGCGATTCAGGCTCGGGTCGCGCGCGAGGCACTTGATGGGCGATTGCCGATTCTTTCGGGGGAAAGGATTTATCGCCGGTTCGGTTCATTCTTGTGGACATGTACTTCATTCAGCGCCGCGACATGGGCTTTCTTGATCGGTGGAAGTCTCCCATCGGTCGGTAACACGGTCATTGGAATCCTGGGGTATCTCTGCGGGGTAATCCTTGGCCTTGTTCCTGTAGTGCTCGCCTCGGGACTACCGAGTTATCGCTATGGCATTGACCCAATAGATGCGGCCAAGGCCTCGTTTGGCGTTAACGGTGCAATCTTGCCGCTGCTTGGCGCATTGGCGACGATGATTGGGTGGACCTACGTGGTTGTAGCGCTAACGGCGCGCGGCGCTGCCGGACTGCTCCGGGTGGTGCAGCAGTCGCAGCATCCCAATGAGACATTCGCGTCCGTCGTTGCCCTGGGGACCCTTGTCATGGTGTGGGTCGTTGCGCGACGTGGTCCGAGCTTGTTTCAGCGGTTAAGTCAGTACACGGCTCCGGGTCAGCTGATCGTTACGGTCACCTTACTTGGTTTGTTAGTTTATCGATTTCACTGGCCCGTTCTATGGACTAGTAATGTCGGTCCCGAAATGGCGCTTACGCAGGACCATGGTCTTGGCTTTGCCTACGCCGTCGAATTTGGAGTGGCCAATGGCATGACGTGGTGGCCAATCGTGGGCGGCCTCACTAGATTGGTGGAAAGGCGGCGTCATCTGTTAGGACCCTGCGTCATCGGGATTGGAGTTCTCGGGGCAGCATTTATTTCAGCAGTTTCGGCGATTGGAGCCGCACGAGTGGGATCACCAGATCCGACCGTGTGGTTATTGGCGCTGGGTGGTCCGCTACTCGGTCCCGCAATGCTTACCTTTGTTCTCGCGGCGAACCTCATAACCATGGTAATCCTCACGTACTTGGCTGGCGTAACAGTTCAGCAATTGCGTCCGCTAACTCGGATCCCGTGGGATGTAATACTAATTTTGCTACTCACGCCGGGAATCTACGTCGCGTTTCGCACGACGTGGGTCCTCGACGTCGTGATGAACTGGATGTTGTACAACGGCGTCATGTTTGTAGGGATCACCGGTATTACGCTCGTGGATTATCTCGTTCTGCGGCGGCAGCGCTTATCCATGGTGGATCTGTTCACTCGATCTCATGCCGGTCGCTATTGGTACTGGGGCGGTGTGAACTGGATAGCGGTAGGGGTCGCGCTGATAGCCATGGTTGTGTACATCCTGATGTATGACCCAAGCACGTATCGAGCGGTGTGGATGTTTCGCTATCTGGGCGCGGGGATTCCAATGGTGCTGTTTGCCGGTGGTTCGTATTTTCTACTTGTGCACTTCGTCTTGCGGCCTATGGATAAGGGTGGGTACGGTGCACCGCAGGTGAATCACGCTACTTCGGTTTCACTTCGCGACGTAAGTCTCTGACCCTAGCGCACCAATCGGTACTGCTAACTGCCAATTCAATACATATCCTTAGGGAGAGCTCCATGGACGCTCTACATGCTTTTTCAAAACTAAGTAGTCAACATCTAATCAACGGACAACTCGTCCCGGCGGAGGGATCCAAAGTCCATTCCGTGATCGACCCGGCGACTGAGGCGCGAATCGGTGAAATTACTGATGCCACGATGACCGAGATTAACCTGGCAGTGGAAGCTGCGACTGAAGCACAGCAGCGTTGGCGGAAGACCAACTATCTCAGACGTGCAGAGCTGCTTCATGAGGCGGCCGCTCGCATGCGACAAAGTTCCGCACTTGTCGGCGAGATGCTGACCCGGGAGATGGGGAAGCCGTATCAGGAGTCAGTCTCCGAGATCGGCTACGGCTCGACTGCCACCGACTACTACGCCGAGGTCGCACGGCACGAGGCAGGTCGGGTTTTCGGTCCTATCGCGGAAGGGCAAATGAATTTCACGACGAAGGATCCGTTAGGGGTAGTCGTCGTTGTGCTTCCGTTCAACTTCCCGATAGTTCTCCTTTGCTGGCAGACCGCAGCCGCCATTGCTTGCGGGAACGCGGTGATTATTAAGCCATCTGAAGTAACGACATTGACGACATTGCAGTTTGTCGAGGCCTTTAGCAACCTCCCACCAGGCCTACTTCAGGTCGTAGGCGGAGGCGGGGACGTGGGAAGGGCGCTTGTCGAGCACGAACACACAGATATGGTCGCTTTTACAGGCAGTGTGCCTACAGGACGTGCGGTTGCGGAGACTTGTGGCCGCATGTTCAAACGCTCGCTAATCGAAACGTCGGGGAACGATCCATTCATCGTCATGCCGTCGGCGCCGATTGATATTGCGGCGCGAGGAGGCGCATTTGCCGCTTACGTGAACTGTGGGCAGGTGTGTACTTCCGCCGAACGTTTCTATGTTCATGAGAGGGTGTACGGAGAGTTTACTGAGCGGCTGGCGGACCATGCCCGTCGAATGCGAATCGGTAACGGGCTTGAAGCGGTGGACATGGGACCGATGGCCACAGAACGTGAACTCCGTCGGTACTTGTCTCTGTTAGAGGGAACGAAGGCTGATGGAGTGCGGGTCGTGGCGGGGGGGAAGCGGCCACAAAATCTAAAGAAGGGATGGTTCGCTGACGCGACGGTACTGGCTGACGTCGCCCCTGACGCTAAGATCATGAATACCGAGTCATTCGGACCCGTGGCCCCCCTGTGCCCGGTATCTTCCTTCGACGAGGCTATCAAGCTTGCGAATCGCTCAAAGTACGCACTCGGCTCGACCATCTACACCGCCGACTTGAACGAAGCCTTAAGGGCTGTGGAGGAAATCGAGGCGGGAATGGTCTGGATCAATGCGCCCTTGTTCGACAATGATGCCGGTCCGTTCGGAGGCCGTAAGCAGTCAGGGATGGGACGACAACTCGGAGCAGAGGGTCTGGATACCTTCCGACATACTAAATTCACAATGATAGATCCGGCCGCGAAGCCCCATGAATGGTGGTTCCCTTATTCGCAGACGAAGACTTAGAGCGTCAATTGGAGGATATTCACAGGGTATTACCGGCCTAGGCTCACCCCGGAGCCCAGAGCACCACTACCTGCGATATCGAGAAAACGGTGAACCAGCTAACCCTATTCATCGCAAGGAGAATGCACGATGAGCGCTGTCATTAAGGAAGCACAGGCTTCCAGCCCCGTGGCCCACTTCATTGCCACCCCCAAGAAACTGCTGATCGACGGCAAGTGGGTCGCCGCCGCATCCGGCAAAACCTTTGAAGTAAAGAACCCCGCGACCGGGAGCACCATGGCCCGGGCGGCGGAAGGTGACAAGGCGGATATCGATCTCGCCGTACGTGCCGCGCGCCGCGCCTTCGAGTCCGCCCCCTGGGCAACGATGACGCCATCAGAGCGCAGCAAGGTGATCTGGCGCGTCGGCGACCTCATTACCAAGTACGCCGATGAGCTCGCGGAGCTCGAGGCGCTCGACAACGGCAAGCCGATGGCGGTGGCCCGCGTGGCCGATGTCGCGCTGGCCGCGGACATTTTCCAGTACATGGCCGGCTGGTGCACCAAGATCGAAGGCAAGACCATCCCGATCTCGGTGATCTACACCCCGGGTGCGAAGTACCACTCGTATACGAGCCCGGAACCGATCGGCGTCGTGGGCCAGATCATTCCCTGGAACTTCCCGCTGCTCATGGCAGCCTGGAAGCTCGCCCCGGCGCTCGCCACCGGCTGCACCGTCGTGCTCAAAGTCGCCGAAGAAACTCCCTTAAGCGCGCTGCGCCTGGGCGAGATCCTGCTGGAGGCCGGCATCCCGCCAGGCGTGGTCAACATCGTCACCGGCTTCGGCGAAACCGCCGGCGCGGCACTGGCCGCTCACCCGGGTGTCGACAAGGTGGCCTTCACCGGATCGACCGAAGTCGGTCGCCTGATCGTGCAGGCCGCGGCACGCGACCTGAAGCACGTGTCGCTCGAACTCGGTGGCAAATCCCCCAATATCATTCTCGAGGACGCGGATCTGGAGGTCGCCATTCCCGGGGCCGCCAACGCGATCTTCTTCAACCACGGCCAGTGTTGCTGCGCCGGCTCGCGGCTCTACGTGCACGAGCGGCACTTCGACAAGGTCGTGGCCGGGGTGTCCGACCATGCGAAATCGATCAAGCTCGGTTCCGGTCTGGATCCGACCTCGCAGATGGGTCCGATGGTATCGGAGATCCAGCGTGATCGCGTCTCCAGTTACCTCGAGGCAGGCAAGAGGGAAGGGGCCAAGGCGACCGCGGGCGGCAAGGCGCGCGAAGGCGCGGGGTACTTCGTCGAACCCACGGTGTTCGTGGATACCAAGCCCGGCATGAAAATCGTCAAGGAAGAGATCTTCGGGCCCGTCGTCACCGTGGCGCCCTTTACCGACGCGCATGAGACCCTGGTGCAGGAAGCCAACGATACGATCTACGGTCTGGCGGCGGGTATCTGGACGCGTGATCTCAGCAAGGCACACGCGCTGGCCGCACGTCTCAAGGCCGGTACGGTGTGGATCAACTGCTACAACATCTTCGATGCGGCGTTGCCCTTCGGCGGCTACAAGCAGTCCGGCTGGGGACGCGAGATGGGTGAAGCGGTACTGGACAATTATCTGGCGACCAAGGCGGTGACCATCGGCCTGTAGGCACTCCGCTCCTGAGGCAGGAAGCAGAGACCCCGCCTGGGGCGGGGTCTCTGGTCAGCAAAGTCTCGCCGTAACTTGCGCGCGGTTGGAACCAGTCAGGCGTCGTCCGAGAGATCGAGCACAGGCACGGGTGAGGAGGGGGAGGTCATGGGCGCATGCTTGCGCCGCAGGTCGTTCCCGGTCCACCCAGTATGCCCGAGACTCCTGCGCTGGATCAGTGCCCGGACCCTAGGCGAGCTGTACGATCGCACCCGTGCCCCGCCCGAAGAACAAGAACAGGAGCCCGGCCGCGAGCCCAGCCCCGAGGGCGCCGACGTTCATCCCTCCCATGGCCGCGCAGCTCGCGACCGCCTTGCCTGAGGGTCCGGAGTGGCTCTACGAGGTGAAGTGGGACGGATACCGGGCGCTGCTGATCAAGGACGGCGAGCGGGTGCAGATCCGCTCGCGCAACGACAAGGACCTGACCGCGTCCTACCCGGTTATCCCCGCCGCAGCCCGAAAGCTCGGCGCCCGTACCGTAGTGATCGACGGCGAGGTCGTGGCGCTCGGCCCGGATGGCCGGCCGTCCTTTCAGGCGCTCCAACACCGCACCGACCGCGCCGGGCACGCGATCGTCTACTACGCCTTCGACGTGCTGCACCTGAATGGCCGAGATCTGACGGGCGGGCCGCTTGATGAACGACGTGCGCACCTCACCGATCTGCTACCGGGCGGCCAGACAGTCCTGCGTGAGTCGCAGGTACTCGACGGCTCCGCTGCGGACGTAGCGCAGGCCGTCCGGGACACTGGCCTTGAGGGAGTGATCGCCAAGCGCCGCGACGCGGCCTACGAGCCGGGCGAGCGCTCGGGAACGTGGGTGAAGTTGAAGCTCGACACGCAACAGGAGTTCGTCGTGGGTGGCTACCGAGCCAACGGCGCCGACAGCTTCGACTCGCTGATGGTCGGGGTCTACGAGGGTAGGCGGCTGCTGTTCGCCAGCAAGGTGCGCGCTGGCTTCACGCCGCACGTGCGCGGGGAACTGGTGAGGCGACTGAAGCCTCTTATCGCGAAAGAGTGCCCGTTCATGAACCTCCCGGACGAGCGGCACGGGCGCTGGGGCAGTGGAGTCACGGCCGAGGATATGCGCGAGCTGACGTGGACCAAGCCCGGAGTCGTGGTGCAGATCCGGTTCGTGGAGTGGACCGCCGAGGGCCGGCTGCGGCACGCAAGCTTCGTCGGCGTGCGGGACGACAAGAAGGCGTCAGAGGTGCGCCGCGATATTTAGACGTCATCACCGCAAAACTGGTAGCACGACGCGCAGCAGAAATACGACGAAGAAAAATAAACGCGCACGAGAAGTATCATCGCGCGAAATCTGACCAGGAAAATAAATCCAACCATCAACACGCACGCTAAGGTGACCTCATAAGTTGCTGCAGCTTCCGGGCAGGGCGCGGATAATCGCTGCTGGTCTATTTGGCGAACGAGCGCGTTGAACGCCGTGTCTTGCCCTGGTTTCAAAGCGATTATCCTAGCCTTGGAAAGGCAAAGAGGATCGCAGCTACGGTCGGCGTCCTATCATTTGTAGTCTTGTCATTTGCAATCGCGATCGCAGTAGCGACGTTGCACCGTGTGCTTGCTCTCGACGTGCGCTCTAACCAACGCTTGGAGCGGCCGTGATACGTGAGACTCTTTGCGCCGCGAGCACAGAGAAACATTGTGTGCTCGCGGTGCCGTGGACACGGCGGCGGTCGGCCGCTCAAGCTCATCTCTAAGGACTTCCCCGTTGTGTCAACAGTGGATGTAGTTCGGGTTCGTTCGACTGCATCGGTTGAGCGGGAAGGGCAGACTGCGTCACTCTAATCGGCCATTAGTGAGTGCCTTGCACTCGGCCCGCGTGTAAGCCGCGCGCTCGCGCCTCGATCGTTAGGCAGCGTTTTCCGCTCGTAGCTTGATCTGGTTCCGCGAGCGCCGGTCTGACCTGTTTGCTAGTAAGGGCTCAAAGTCAGTGCCGCGCAACCATTGAAACGCTGGCGGAGATGAAGAACCCGAAACCGGTGGCATTTGTGCAGCAGGCCAACATTGCCAACGGCCCTCAGCAGGTGAATAACGGCCCGCCGCCCCCTGGGGAAGCCTCGCGCGCGCGGGAATCCGAAAATGCGCCAAACAAACTATTGGAGCAGCAACGCAATGAATGGATGGACGGCGAAACGGCGCGAGCAGCAGTCAACAGCAATTCGTCGGTGGAAGCCCTGGAAGTCGTCAACCGGACCAAGGACAACCGAGGGTAAGGCCAGAGCCGCCCGTAACGCCCACAGCGGCGCAACGCGCCCATTGCTTCGCGAACTGGCGCGAGCCTTGCGCCAGCAAAGCGATTCCTCGTAGGCCCCTATTGACCCTCTGCTGCCGCTCGCGACGTCCTCTCTGCGGCAGCCCAATCAGGTCTTCTGCTTCGCCACCGGCCTCCAGCAAACGCTGCCACGTAAACGTCCAATCCACCTGAATCTGCAGCTCGCAGCATCCGTAAACCAACAATTGCCGAAAATCATGGCAATCATTGATGGATTGGGCCAATTCAAATCGTTGACTTACGAAGGAAATCTACTCATCCGGCGTGTACCGAGACCTATGCATCGTGAAAGACATCCGCAACGCCTTTGGCTCACTCCGCCGAGGCGATTGACTTCTTACACCAGGACATCAGCCGGTTCGCTTTGGGCCTGCTGTTGCCCACGCGCGTCCCCTCCCGGCCGCGCGCTAGGTCTGTCATTCAGACTCGCTTGGGAAAGCCACGACCAGTATTTTTGGAGGGAGTAGCATTACTTCAGCTACTCGCAAAACTGCAGCGAAATGCGCACTTTCTGATCTACTGTGAGTCTGCTGCTTATGAATGGGACGAAACGCTTGGTCCGTGGCTCGACGAGTACGAACGCGCCTATGAACCGAGGGGCCGCGCCAACCTTATTGCCGCTCTGGGTGGGTCAGACAGCTAACCAACGCTTGGAGCGGCCGTGAAGCGTGAGACCGTGTGCGCCGCGAGCACAGAACACCATTGTGCGCCCGCGTCGCTTGGTAGACGCCTGAGCGCGGCCGCTCAACCTCATCGTTAGCTGACCTGCTGCACGTCATGCGCCTTCGTGGACCTTATCGGATACTCGCCACACTCGTCCTGGTAATTGCAGCCTGGGCGGGTTGGAATCCGGACGCGCGTTTCGAGTCTTCGGATGCCCAGTGGTGGGATTCGACCATGAACTTTAAAGAGCGCCGCTTCGAAATCATAAAGTCGGAATTCGACGACTACCGTGCTGAGTGTAGAAGGCCGGATGTACGCCTTCTGCGCACTACACCGATGCAAGCCTGGAACATCGGTGCGTGGCCTTTTTATCTCCTTAAGGAACAGTGGCGCGTACCGTTCAGTGGGGGTGAACTGTGTCAAGTTGGACGACGCTGCCCGATGACAGGGGGAAGCATCGCCTGTGGCAGGTCAGCTGACCAACGCTTGGAGCGGCCGTGACGCCCAGGTGGATGGGCGCTTCGGGCGCTGGGATGTTTGTGCTGCTGGCTTGCCTTATCTGCGCAGATGTAGTGCTGGCAGGTGCCTCCGAAGACCCCACGAAAATCGGCGTGATGACGCCTGCGTCCAAGTCAGACCTAGATGACTGCGTTGCGCAGGCAGCCCAGACCGTAGGAGACGACAAAGACCGGCGAGTTATGATTGGGGTTTACATTGGGCCCAAAGGGCGCCCTGTCAGTCTCGCGATTCTTGAATCCTCCGGTCTGGAGCAGTTGGACAAGGTCGTTCTGCGATGTATTTTCCGGGCAAACTACACGCCGGCAGCACCGGATAAACCCCCGATACAGTGGATTTTCACAACCTCTCTCAAGGCGAAGCGCGGCACACCTATTCCAAGCCGTGGTGGAATCGCATTCCTTCATGTGCCCGCGGCGAATACGGGCGACAATTGGGTCGTCTAATGCGTTCAACTCTGGTTCTTCTCTTACTGCTTGCGCTCGGCGGTTGCGCTGTGCGCCGTCCTGCGCCTCTTCCGGCGGGAACTTGGAACCTTCGAGTCTGTGAGGGCAGCGCGTCGAAGGGCAGCACATGCGCCCACCTAGACCAAACGCTTAAGCTCGAAGTCCGCTATGCGATGGGTGGGCCAGACGTAGGCCGCGTGCTATTCACGAACACCATCTCCAGCGTTTCGGCGCAGACCCTAATCGCTAATGGCGTTGCGGTTATTCATTCGTTTGATGTTACCGCTATAGAGAGTGTTGACCCCGATCTTAGTTTTTTCTGGGTTGAACTAGGCTCCAGTATCTATACGACGTCGGCAAAGTTTTCACTGGCTGACGAACGCAATGGTAGTTCTAGTGCAATCCGAGTGCTCAGGGAGCAGTTGAAGGAAATCACTCATGCGTTCTAAAGATGCTTGGAGCGGCCGTGACAGGTAGGGTGGGATGTGCCGCGGGCGCCCGAATCAATTGTGCGCCCTCGTGAGCCGAGGAGGTTGATAGCGTTCGGCACAATACCGATGTCCATGTTGAAGGCACGCGCGACTTTTACGGACTTCCGAAACACGGGTACAGGTAGGTTGGACTTGCTGGTCCGCGCTTTCAGGTCATGGTTCACGCGGTCATTTGGGCAAGACTCATAAATTGCCTTCGCAATAGGTTTGGAGAAACCTTGGAAGAACGCACGCTAACCGCCCGGGAAGTTGAGTGGCTCCTCGACAAACTCTGCGTCGACTGTGGGTTCTGCTTGGCGCCTTCGGAACGCCTCAAGTTGCAACAAGAGCCACCTGCAGACCCTACGTCGTTTACAAACGCCGTCTTTCGCGGCGAAGGTTTGGATCCGACGCTTGCGAAGCGGGATCTGTACCGGGACGTGCACGCTTTGATAACGCGGGCATTCAAGCTGCGAGGCATAGCGGTGGAGGAGACAACAGGTAAACCACGCACACCGAAAATCGATGGGTAACTTCTACGAGAACTAGGGGCAATGCGGCCGGCGTCTTGAGTGGGCGCAACGCTTACACTGCGCTTACATCTGCGATATCGCGCGACGCCGACGGCGGTCGATAAGGCATAAGACTTTGATTTAATTGGTAGCGGGGGCAGGATTT